>NZ_NXGX01000003.1 GCF_002844275.1 Thalassospira lohafexi | reverse complement strand
TTCATCAGTATTTCCTGCCCCTGTGGAGCGGCGCGGATAATAGCCCAACAAAGAGCGATTGCAACCCTTTTTTCCACGAAAGTGTCACATCGGAAATTTTGGCGGTTTTCCTTGACTTTACTGGGTCCAATCGCCGAAATCCGACCATCGTTGCGCAAATTTGCGTCCGGTTTTCAACTTGGGTATCTTCTGGCATCACATCCACAAGGAAAACAGCATGAGCGATCCATCAACCCTGCTTTTCGAATATCTGGAAAAACTGGAAATCGAAACCACGACTCACAGCCATGAGCCGCTGTTTACGGTTGAGGATTCGCAGAGTTTGCGTGGCGACCTGCCCGGTCTGCATTCCAAGAACCTGTTTGTCAAAGACAAAAAGGACGCTCTTTGGTTGGTGGTGGCCGAGGAAAACACGCAAATCCGTATGAACCATCTGCACAAACGGCTTGGATCGGCGCGCCTTTCGTTCGGTAAACCAGAACTTCTGATCGAAACGCTTGGCGTGACACCGGGGTCGGTAACGCCCTTTGCCCTGATCAATGATCAGGATCGCGTGGTTAATCTGGCACTTGATGCCAAACTGGCCAGTGGCGACAAATTGAACTTTCACCCCTTGCGGAATGACCGAACCACGACAATTCAGTCTATGGACCTGTTGCGGTTCGTCTCGTCACTGGGCTATGACGCAAAGATCATTGATTTTGAAAACGAATTAGATGACCAATAGTCCAACTAAACGTCTGAGAAACCTTTTAGTCCTTTATATTGACGTATAATACACACCTAATATTGCCATTACACCTCTTGTCGGACGGCAATGGCAACATCATCTTAAATCCTGAATTAGTGAGTTAAAGATAATGTCCATCATTCTTGACGCGAACGCGCCGGAACCTGCCACCAACACGACGCCCGACCTGATCAAGGACGGATCTGTCGAAACTTTTGTGCAAGACGTCATCGAACCGTCTATGGAAGTGCCTGTTGTCGTGGATTTCTGGGCACCTTGGTGCGGTCCGTGCAAAAGCCTGACGCCGACGATTGAAAAAGTCACCCGCGAAGCCGGTGGACGGGTGAAGCTTGTCAAAATCAATATTGACGAGAATCAGGAACTGGCAGCGCAGTTGCGCATCCAGTCCGTTCCGACCGTCTATGCCTTTAAGGATGGCCGTCCGGTTGATGCATTTCAGGGCGCACAGCCCGAAAGCGAAGTGCGCGCATTCTATGAAAAACTTGCTGGCGGCCCGATTGAAAGCCCGATTGAAGCCATTCTTGAACAGGCGGCCACAGCCCTTGCCGAAGACGACCACGCCACAGCACATAGCCTGTATGTCAGCGTGCTTGAACGTGAACAGCAAAACGAAGTTGCCATTGGCGGCATGATCCGCTGTATGGTTGGTATGGGCGAAATTGAAGAAACCCGCCACTTCGTTGACAATATGTCTGATCTTGATCGCCTCAAACCCGCGATTGCGGCTGCCATCAGTGCGCTTGAACTGGCCGAAACCGGATATAGCCCGGAAGACCTTGAAGCCGCGCGCGCCAAAGTTGCCGCCAATCCTTCTGATTTGCAGGCACAATACGATCTTGGCATGGCCTGCTTTGCGACCAACAAACGCGAAGATGCCGTCAAAGCCATGATCACCATCATTCGCACCGACCGTGAATGGAACGAGGATGCGGGGCGCACCCAGCTCCTTAAATTCTTTGAAGCATGGGGCCCATCAGACCCCGCCAGCGTCGCCGGACGCCGAGCATTATCAACGGTGTTATTTTCATGAGCATATGCGGTCCCTTCGATCCGATGTATTCGGACTTGCCAGACACCATGCCGATTTTCCCGCTGGGTGGCGCGTTGCTGCTGCCGCGCGGGCATCTGCCGCTGAATGTTTTTGAGCCGCGGTATCTTAATATGGTGACGGATGCATTGGGTCAGGACCGCATGATTGGCATGATCCAGCCAAGGCCGGATCAGCGTGCCAGCCTTTTGGTTGATCAGGATAATCCGCCGATTTTCAACACCGGCTGTGCGGGACGCATTACCGCCTTCAGCGAAACCGATGATGGACGTTTTTTAATCACATTGACCGGTGTTTGCCGGTTCAATGTGGTGGAAGAACTGCCCGAGAATGAGGGCGGCTACCGCACTGTACGTGGTGATTTCAGCGCATGGAAAGATGACCTGGACATCCCCAGTGTCGACGCACCGATCAACCGTGATCGCCTGCGCACGGCACTGGAAGTCTATTTTGCGCAGCATTCCTTGCGGTCATGCTGGGATACGCTGGCCGACAGCGATGATGAAATGTTGATCACCACCATTTCGATGGGCTGCCAGCTTAGCCCGCTTGAAAAACAGGCTTTGCTCGAATGCACAACCCTGTATGATCGCGGCGATATGCTGACAACCTTGCTTGAAATGGCGGCACATGCCAATCCAAAGCACGCGCACAGCAATTCAAACTAAGCCACACAGACCTGTCACACGACGCCCACCAAACCGAAGGCCACATTATGACCGCGACCCACAGCCCGGTAGACCCGAAACTTCTTGAAATCCTTGTCTGCCCGGTCACCAAGCAGGCACTTGAGTATGATCGCGACAATAACGAACTGATCAGCACCAAAGCCGGTCTGGCCTATCCGATCCGTGACGGCATCCCGATCATGCTGCCTGACGAAGCCCGCGCAATCGACGATTAAGGCAGCTTAAACTTCATGGCCAAAGACGGTTTCACACCTGATTTCACACCAGTTGAAATCAATTATCTGCGTGACGAACACATTCTGGAAATCGTCTGGGATGATGGAGTTTCGTCACGCTTTAGTGCGGAACTGCTTCGGGTTGAAAGCCCATCGGCCGAGGTGCAGGGCCACCATCCGTCGGAAAAGAAAATCATCCCCGGGCGACGCCATGTCGGCGTTATAGATATTGTTCCGGTTGGCAACTATGCCATCCGCATCAGTTTCGACGACCTGCATGACAGCGGACTTTTCAGTTGGCACTACCTGCGCGAATTACACGACACACAAGATACCCTATGGGCAGATTACCTTCGCGCGCTCGAGGCCCGTGGCCTGTCACGCGATCCGCGCAAACCGTCCTAATACTCCTTCCCTCTTAGCGAAAAGACAAAAACGGCCCTGTCAGATGACAGGACCGCTTTTAGGATTTTTCGTTCTATACCGGCCGGGGAGGCTGCGTCGCCGCCCTCTGGCACATTCGATCCGCTTTCGAGAAGACTTAGAAGCGATACCCAACACCGACACCAAAGACCCATGGATCAAGATCGACATCAACTTTGGCAGGCGATGTGCCGCCAAGGTCTGCTGTAACATCGGTATTGAGGAAGAGCTTTTTCACATCGACGTTCAACGACCACGGGCCTGAGATGGCATAATCAAAACCGGCCTGGAACGCATAGCCAAAGCCATCGTCGTATTTGATCGAATTCGCGGCACCGGATTTCTCATTGTAGAACATGGTGTAGTTCAAACCCGCACCAACATACGGGCTGAAACGCTGATCAGCCATAAAGTGATACTGCAAGGTCAGGGTCGGCGGCAAAAGATTGACCGAACCAAGGTCAACATCCGGATTCTGCCATTTCACATCATGCTTGGTGGTTGCGGCAATAAGCTCCAAAGCTATGTTATCGGTCAGAAAGTAGGAAAAATCGACCTCAGGAACGTAGTCGTTATCCACCTTGGCTTCGCCGGTTGCAATATCCCCCGTAGAGGAGTCTTCCTGCGGAACCACCCCGATGACACGACCGCGGATCAGAAAATCACCGGCCTGTTTGGTCTTGAATTCCGCAGTTTGCGCCTGTGCTGCACCACCGGCAACCATGGTTGCGCCAAAAATTGCCGCCACAGCAGCCGACAACATCAGTTTATGGGAAAATGTCATGTCCTGTCCCCTGTCATTAAATTTAACTCGAGGGGAACCTGCGCCTAAGCCATTGCTGACTTGTTGACACAAATCAACAATGGTTCATTAAAAAAGACAACATTTTGAACGACTTTAAATGACCCTGAAATATTAAACCCTAACGCATGTTCGAAGCACTCTATCTCTACCCCTGCATCCCTTTTCATCACATTGGGTCAGAGGACACGACGCAGGTTGCTTGTTTAAAGCGACTTTCCCTGCATCAGTTTGGGCAGAGTCCCGGCATATCCCATGGCATGTGACATGAATGTTTTCTTAAGCGGCGGGATTTTCTGAACCACGGCAAGGCCAATGTCACGCGCCCAGCGGATCGGGGCAATATCATTGGAAAACAGCCGATTGGTCACATCTGTTACCGCCAGCATCACCGTATTATCAAACCGGCGCCATTGGGCATATTCGGCCAAAACATCAATGCTGCCAATATCGCGTCCCAGACGACGGGCATTGACCAGAATTTCGGCCAATACTGCAACGTCGCGAATGCCCATATTAAGGCCCTGCCCGGCAATCGGATGCATGCCATGTGCCGCATCCCCGATCAGGGCGATCCGGTCATCGGTGTAGTGATAGGCATGCTGAAGCCCCAGCGGATAGCAAAAGCGCGGGCCAATCACTTCAAGATCACCAAGATAGCCATCAAAGCGACGGTGCAACTCGTCGGTGAAGGTTTCTTCATCGAGATTAACCAGATAATTGCCAAGGTCCGTGCTTTCGGTCCAGACAATCGAACACCGGTTTTCCGTCATCGGCAGAATGGCAAACGGGCCTGCCGGCAGGAAATGCTCGACCGCAAGGCCGTTATGAGGCTGCTTATGCTTAACCGTGCACACAACTGCACTTTGCTTATAGCTCCAGTCATATGTCTTGATCCCCGCCCAGTCGCGCAGCATCGAATTGCGGCCTTCTGCCCCGATGGCAAGTGGCGCACGCACGGCGCGTCCATCGGCAAGGGTGATGGTCATGCCGCCCTGATCGCGCGCGATATCCTCAACCCGTGCCGGGGCCAACATCTCGATCAGGTCGTTTTCGGCAATCGCCCGGTACAAGGCACCGCGCGTCACAAGGTTTTCAACGATATAGCCCAGTGGCGCGTCGCCAAGATCAGCATGATCGTAATGCAGGAACAGCGGGCTTTGACCATCGGCAATCCGGATATCAAGGATCGGCTGGGCCGCGTCAGCCATGTGTTTCCAGGCACCAATAACCTCAAGCACGGATTTCGAGGCGGCAGCAATTGCGCACGTCCGGCCATCATAATTGGCACTCAGGATGGTTTTGGGATCGGCAAAGTCAATCACCACTGATTTCATCCCACCGTGCGCCAGCGACAGCGCCATGGCCGCCCCGTTCAGGCCACCGCCCAAAATAATGACATCCGTCTTCATCACGTCCTGATCATGCATGGCGCAAAATCCCTATCCTGTGGGGTCAGACCGACAGGTGAACCTGTTTTGTCTGACCTTTTATCCGTTTGGCACATGTTTACCCGGCGTCGCCATAGCGGGCAAGAAAATGCAGGAAATTATACCCCTGCGAACAAGGCCGCACTGTGACCAACACCTTAAGAAAGTACGCGATCCGTTGGCGATTGGCCCACTCCCTGCGGGGTAACTTTCCAAAGCCGGCACCTTATCGACGACCCTGCGACAGAGCCTTGACCTAAAACAGGTTTTTCTGACGCTTTGGTTGATTAAAAAATATGCACATTTTTTAAACAACCTTAGATTCTGTGCATATTTTAATCCTGCACATCATCGCGACCTCACGATCACTAATGACTAAATTTGACATTTCTTCGTTTTAAAACAGTTACTTACATTTATTATTTTGAGTCTGGCACGATTCTTGGTTTGAGGGTTGAGACTGCGAAATCGTGATTACCACGTTGGTACTCAACGGATATGCCGGGAGGTCGCACAATATGAAACTTGTTACTGCTGTCATCAAACCGTTCAAACTCGACGAAGTCCGCGAGGCGCTTAGCGCACTGGGCGTTCAGGGGTTAACGGTCACCGAAGTAAAAGGTTTTGGCCGTCAGAAAGGCCAGACCGAAATTTATCGTGGTGCTGAATACATGGTCAGCTTCCTGCCGAAAGTGAAGCTGGAAGTCGCCATCACGGATAATCTGGTCGATCAGGTTGTCGAGGCTATCACCAAAACAGCTCAAACCGGGAAAATCGGGGACGGAAAGATTTTCGTTCTTGATGTGAGCCAGGCGGTCCGTATCCGCACAGGCGAAACCGGCGACGACGCCCTGTAAGTCCAGAGACAAGGGGAGACACAATGAATATTCCTATGAAGAAAACCGGCCTTGCCGCTCTTGCAGGCACCGCCGTTCTCGCAATCGCTTCTCCGGCCTTTGCTCAGGACGCTGGCGTTTCGGCCGAGACTCAATACATTCTGAACAGCTTTAGCTTCCTGTTCAGTGGCGCACTGGTCATGTGGATGGCAGCTGGCTTTGCCATGCTGGAATCCGGCCTGGTTCGTACGAAAAACGTTTCTACCATCCTGCTCAAGAACATCTCGCTCTTCGCGGTTGCAGGCATCATGTACTACCTTATCGGGTATAACCTGATGTACATGGATGTAACCGGCTGGATCGGTTCTATCAGCCTCTGGAGTGCTGATGATGCAGCGGCTCTTGCGGGTGATTTCTCGGGCGGCTATTCCGCATCATCCGACTGGTTCTTCCAGATGGTGTTTGTTGCAACCGCAGCATCGATCGTATCGGGTACTGTTGCCGAGCGCATCAAACTGTGGCCGTTCATGATCTTCGTCGTTGTTCTGACCGGCGTTCTGTATCCGATCACCGGTGCATGGACATGGGGCGGCGGCTGGCTGTCGGAAATGGGCTTTGCTGACTTTGCTGGCTCAACCATTGTTCACTCGGTCGGCGGCTGGGCTGCTTTGACCGGTGCGATCATCCTTGGCGCACGTAAAGGCAAGTATGGCGCAGACGGTTCGGTTCATCCGATGCCGGGCTCCAACCTGCCGCTTGCAACGCTTGGTACCTTTATCCTGTGGCTCGGCTGGTTCGGCTTCAACGGTGGTTCCCAGCTTGCAATGGGCTCGGGTGCTGATGTCATCGCGATTGCCAACATCTATGGCAACACCTCGATGGCGGCTGCTGGCGGTGTTGTTGCTGCCATGATCCTGACCCAGATCCTTTACAAAAAGGTCGACCTCACCATGGCACTGAACGGTGCACTGGCTGGTCTGGTCTCGATCACGGCTGGTCCGGACACCCCGACCATTGGTTCGGCGATCATCATCGGCGCAATCGGCGGTGTTCTGGTTGTTGTTGCAGTTCCGCTGCTCGACAAACTGAAAATCGACGATGTCGTTGGCGCAGTTTCGGTTCACTTGGTTTGCGGTATCTGGGGCACGCTTGCTGTTCCGTTCACCAATGACGGTGCATCGTTCGGTGTTCAGCTGACCGGTATCGTTGCAATGGGTGCCTTCACCATCGTTGCCTCGAGCATCGTGTGGTTGATCCTGAAGTTCACCGTTGGTATCCGTCTTTCCGAAGAAGACGAAGCAATGGGCAGCGATGCTGCTGAGCTTGGCCTCGAAGCTTATCCGGAATTCGGTAAAGGTTCGCAGCGCTTCTAAGCGATACGATTTCCTGACGGGTACCGTGTTCGCACGGTACCCAGCCTGTCAGACCACTGACCCGCCCGGCGTCTTTCGCCCGGCGGGTCTTTTGTTTGTGTGCTGCCTTTTTGGGCAGCATTTTGATCAACGCAAAGGCATAATGCGTTTTTGGGTCCCTGCCGCCCCCAAGTACCTTTCCCCCCGACAGCATGATCTCCCCCTTAGAAGAATATGACCCGCATTCGTTTCCAATCCCGGTTGGCACAGAAATTGATCTTGGCTGCTCCGAACCAGAGTCCGACTGCCCCGGCAAGAACGGACCGAGAGGAAACGCTTTTTAATAAACGGGGGGATGCCTTATGGAGGCTTTCCAGACTGCCTCGGACGTGTTTTTCGTCCTGATGGGCGCCATTATGGTGCTTGCGATGCATGCCGGTTTCGCCTTCCTTGAAGTTGGCACCGTGCGCAAAAAGAACCAGGTCAACGCACTGGTTAAAATCATTGTCGATTTTGCGGTATCGACCATTGCCTATTTCTTTGTCGGGTATGGCGTTGCCTATGGGGTTAATTTCTTTGCCAGTGCCACCGTTCTTTCCGGCTCCGCCATGGTCGATGGACAACATCTGTTTGCCTCAAGCGGCTATGACCTTGTTAAGTTCTTCTTCCTGCTGACCTTTGCTGCGGCCATTCCGGCCATCATTTCAGGCGGCATTGCCGAACGCGCGCGTTTTTATCCGCAGCTTTTCGCCACGGCCATTCTGGTCGGGGTTTTCTATCCATTGTTCGAAGGCATGGTCTGGAACAATAATTTCGGGTTTCAGGACCTGATCGAAGCCACCTTTGGTGCACCGTTTCATGATTTTGCCGGATCAATTGTTGTCCATGCGGTCGGCGGATGGATCGCCCTTGGTGCGGTCATCTGCCTTGGTGTACGGCGCGGACGCTATAGCAAGACCGGCAGTCTGATTGGGATTCCGCCATCCAACATCCCGTTCCTGGCCCTTGGGTCGTGGGTTTTGTGTGTTGGCTGGTTTGGCTTTAACGTCATGTCCGCCCAATCGGTTAGCGGCATCACCGGGCTTGTTGCGATTAATTCACTGATGGCAATGGTCGGCGGCATTTTAACCGCCTTGCTGGCCGGGCGAAATGACCCGGGCTTTGTCCATAACGGTGCATTGGCCGGGCTGGTGGCAGTTTGCGCCGGATCGGACGTCATGCATCCGATTGGCGCCCTTGTTACCGGCGGGCTTGCCGGGGCTTTGTTTGTCTGGGGCTTTAACCAGTGTCAGGCGAAATGGAAAATTGATGACGTGCTTGGCGTCTGGCCGCTGCATGGGATGTGCGGTCTTTTGGGCGGCATTGCCTGTGGCGTCTTTGGCCTCGAAGCCCTTGGCGGTATGGGCGGCGTATCATTTGGCGCCCAGTTGGCGGGATCGCTGGCGGGTGTTGTTTTTGCCGTCATTTCCGGGTTTGCTGTCTATGGGATATTGAAGAAAACCATTGGCATTCGCCTGTCTGAAGAAGACGAATTTGATGGCGCAGATGTGTCGATCCACAAGATCGGTGCGTATCCAGAGGATGACTTGCGCGCCAGCTAGTCGCAAACCTCCAAAGACATAACCATAAAATCAAAAGCCCGGAAAGCGCACCTTTCCGGGCTTTTTACGTTCAGACACGCCACTTCTTAAATCTTTCTTTGCACTTTTGGCATAGGGGTAGAGTGAGGGGAAATTGCCCATATTAAACCAACATGCATCCGCATCATGGCTTTCGCACTGATGCGCCACAGATCAAGCTGGAATGACGTCAACCATGTTTAACGAACGCCTCGATCAATTGCCTGCCTATCCGTTCCCAAGATTGGCGGCCTTGCTTGACGGTATTGAACCGGGACAATCGCCGTTGGTGATGTCGATTGGCGAGCCGCAGCACACTCCACCTGCAATGATCACCGATGCGATGGTTAAACATGCAAACCTTTGGCACAAATACCCACCGGGGGCTGGCACGCCGGAACTGCGTGAGGCAATTAAAAACTGGCTTGATCGCCGGTATGATCTGCCCACCGACATGCTTGATCGTGATGACCATATCCTGCCCGTGGCGGGCACGCGTGAGGCGCTTTATCTGATTGCGACCACCGTCATCCCGCAAGACACACCCGGCCCCAAGCCCAAGGTCCTTTTGCCCAACCCGTTTTATCAGGTCTATTGCGGGGCCGCTGTGCTTAATGATGCGGAAATGGTCCCGCTTGCCGCCGGTCCTGAAAATGGCTTCTTGCCCGATCTTGATCAGATCGATACCGAAACGTTAGACGCGTGCCGCCTGTTTTTCCTGTGTTCACCGGCCAATCCGCAAGGATCTATTGCCTCGCGTGATTACCTTGAACGCATCATTGCACTGGCGCGCAAACATGATTTCGTGCTGGCGATGGATGAATGTTATGCCGACATTTATGATCGTGCCGCACCGGTAGGTGCGCTTGAAATCTGTGCAGCACAGGGCGGGAACATGGATAATGTCCTTGTGTTTCACAGCCTGTCGAAACGATCGAGCGCACCGGGATTACGATCAGGTTTTGTCGCAGGCGATCGCAAAATCGTCAAACGGTTCACCGCACTGCGCAGCTATTGTTCGGCCACCATCCCGATGCCGGTAATGGCCGCATCGGTCGATCTTTGGAACGATGACGCCCATGCGCAGGAAAACCGTGATCTGTATCGGGCCAAAATTGACATTGCCGAGGAAATCTTTGGCAACCGGTTCGGATTTTATCGTCCACCGGGGGGCTTTTTCCTGTGGCTTGATGTTGGCGATGACGAAGCCGCGACCAAGAAAATCTGGCGCGAAGCCGGGGTCAAGGTCATTCCGGGCAGTTATCTTTCGATCACCGATGCCAAGGGCGGCAATCCGGGCAAACAGTTTATCCGCATCGCGCTGGTGCATGATTTGGCAACCACGCGCGACGGTCTGACACGCATTGCACAGGCACTGGAAAACTGACGTTACCCGTGCCGACATAACACCGACCAAATGATCGACGACACTATCGCGCAAGATACCGACCATAACCAGTTACGGACACCCAGATGAGCAGTCAGTCAAACATTCTTGGAACCGCCTTCATGCCCGGCAGTCTTGTGATGCTGCTGAAACGAAGCGGTTTGCGAATTTGCGGACTTGGGCTGGTCCTTTTGGCCATTACCCTTTTCATCATGCTGATCGGGTTCCATCCCGGTGATCCGTCGTTTAACCATGCCAGTGACCGGGCAACGCTGTTTAATCCGCTGGGTATCGTCGGGGCGTATGGCGCGGACTTGATGTTGCGCACCCTTGGTTTGGCGTCTGCATTGCTGACTGTGCTGTTGCTGGGCTGGGGCATGCGGCTGATTGCGGTTAAACCGTTTAACTGGATGTGGGTACGCTTCCTTGTCTTGCCGCTGGCACTGTTGCTGGTGGCGACCTCCGCTGCTGCCATCGAACCGGGCATGCACTGGCCGTTAACGGTTGGTCTTGGCGGGTTTGCCGGTGATTTGCTGCTTTCGAAATTGCAAACCGGTTTTGCCATGATCGGCATTCCCGGTGCGCGTGCGCTGATTGCTCTGGCGTCCATGGTGCTGGGCATGGTTTTGACCATCTTTTGCATGGCCTATTCGCTGTCTGACTGGGCGCGCCTTGGGGGTGTTCTTTCCTATGCCGCCGGTAAGGTCGTATCAGGGACCCGGGCCGCCATTCCGGGATCAACCAACGATGAGCCGGGGACCAAACGCACGGCACGGTCGCGGCAGGAACCATCGATGGATAGTGGCAAAGGCAAAATGGGAACCTCCATTTCCACCCGCCGGTCCGAACCGCCCGCTGGTCACACCGGCGATGACGACGGATATGACGAGCTTGACGACGACGTCGATCACGAACCGCCGGTTCATATCGTCGCCGCCCCAGCGGCAAAACTGCAACCCAGTGACAAGGCTTCCGCCCAGCGTCAGGCATCCTTTGATCTTGGATCAGAAGAATACCGTTTCCCGCCGCTTGATCTTTTGAGTGAGCCTGACCCGGCCGACGCCAACCAGATTGATCAGGAAGCACTGGCGCAAAATGCCCGTCTTCTGGAAACCGTGTTGCAGGACTTTGGCGTAAAGGGCGAAATCGTTCAGGTCCGCCCGGGCCCCGTCGTAACCCTGTATGAACTTGAACCCGCTGCCGGGGTTAAATCATCGCGCGTGATTGGCTTGGCCGATGATATTGCACGCTCCATGAGTGCGATTGCCGCCCGTGTTGCTGTGGTTCCGGGTCGTAACGTTATCGGGATTGAATTGCCAAATTCACGCCGCGAAACCGTGCATTTGCACGAAATTCTGGCATCGAGTGATTTTGAAAAAAATACCGGCAAGCTTAATATGAGCTTGGGCAAGGATATTGGCGGAACCCCGGTGATTGCCGATCTTTCGAAAATGCCGCACTTGTTGATTGCCGGGACCACCGGCTCGGGTAAATCGGTTGGTGTGAACGCAATGATCCTGTCCTTGCTGTATCGCCTGAAACCCGAAGAATGCCGCTTTATCATGATCGATCCGAAAATGCTGGAGCTGTCGATTTATGACGGCATTCCGCATCTTTTGACCCCGGTTGTCACCGACCCGCACAAGGCGGTTGTTGCGCTTAAATGGGCGGTGCGCGAGATGGAAGACCGCTACCGCGCCATGAGCCAGGTCGGGGTGCGTAACATTGCCGGTTACAACAAACGCATCAAGGAAGCCGCGGCCAAGGGTGAGCAGCTTACACGGCGGGTTCAGACCGGCTTTGATCCCGAAACCGGCAAACCGATCTTTGAAGATCAGGAACTGCCGATGGAGCCGCTGCCGTTTATCGTCGTGATTGTCGATGAGATGGCCGATCTTATGCTGGTGGCGGGCAAGGATGTCGAAGCATCGATCCAGCGACTGGCCCAGATGGCCCGTGCAGCAGGCCTGCATTTGATCATGGCGACACAGCGCCCGTCGGTTGACGTGATCACCGGCACGATCAAGGCCAACTTCCCGACACGTATTTCCTATTCCGTGACGTCCAAGATCGATTCCCGCACCATTCTTGGTGAAATGGGCGCCGAGCAGCTTCTGGGTCAGGGCGATATGCTTTACATGGGCCAGGGCGGCCGTTTGCAGCGTGTCCATGGCCCGTTTGTATCGGACGAGGAAGTCGAAAGCATTGTCAAGCACCTGCGTGATCAGGGCGACCCGACCTATCTTGAAACCGTTACCGAAGAACCCGAAGAAGACCCGGTTGCCGCCTATATGGCAGGCGGCAATGCTGGTGCAGGGGGCGGCAATGGATCAGACGATGATCTGTACAATCAGGCGGTTGGCATAGTGCTTCGCGAGAAAAAGGCATCCACCAGCTTTATCCAGCGCAAACTGTCAATTGGCTATAACCGCGCCGCACGCATCATCGAACAGATGGAAGAAAACGGCGTTGTGTCCGGTGCCAACCATGTTGGCAAACGCGAAGTGCTGATGGAAAATATGGATGGTTCGCCGTACGAGTATTAAAGGCCGTTGCATTTGAAAAGGGGTGGGCCATTGTCACGGCCCACCCCTTTTCAAAACGTCAGTTGGCGACGTCGATGTCCGCACATGGCAAGTCGGCAAGACCGGAGCACAAGGCCGCTGTCAGTCGACCCGATTACGAAACTGCACACCTGAACTGATGCGATCCTTGCGCAGCACTGATTTCCGGGTCAATCCATCCACAAGAAGCACCTTGAGTGCTGGCAGCAGTGCTCAGTCCTTGGTCAAGGTTATCGGTCACGTTTGCATCCTGCACCAACAACGCCCCACCACTGGTCATCCAATTGGCCATCAAATCGCCGGTGGCATTTCCCATCGCGTTCATGATTCTCATCCCTGAATTGCATAAGAAAAGACTTACTATCCAATAGAAGTACAATCGGGAGGACAAGTCAATTCGGGAATGCGTGACGAAGTAAACGTCACATCCAACGCGGCGTGCCTAAATGGACCCGTCTCCCTGGATTGCCTCAGAGCGTTTCCCACAAGAAAGAGGCGGGCTGAAATTCAGCCCGCCTCTTTCTCATCGCCAGAACACGCCAAAGTTATCCGCTAATCCTACATACTTCCAACAAACCGAAATCTGAGACCAGAAGCAGAAATTAAGGTGGCAACGCCGTCATGTCCGTATCTTACCGATGCGTACGGCATTCGATGCTATGGGTATAAGCAGCAGCCGAAAGGCCGTTGTCATCACGACCAATGCTGTAGCAGGTCTGTGGTGAGCGCGTCAGCATCGCCGCCTGCAATTCCACACCCTGATCGTCCATTGCAATGATCGTTTTTGCCGAAGCGGCACCACCAGAAACAAGCCAGGCTGCCATCTGGTCATTCGTTGTGCATTCCATTCGCACCATGCTCTTTACCCCAAATTACCATTAAAGATATTCACGCTATGATTGAACGACACCTGCAATCCGATGTCAATATATCCTGATGGTCGGCCAACTGCGTCAAATCGTTTCTAAACAATTGTTTAGAAATTGATCTTGTTGCCAAAATGCCATTTGATGAAACATCATTTTGCCGACAGGCCCAAAGGAAAGATGCGTGACCTTAACCCTCATTGCGGTGACAAAAGACACTGTCGCGGCGTATCTGGATTTCCGGCTTTCTGTCGTCGACGCCAGTACCGCCAGCTACCTTTCTGGAACCGATCAGGTTTCCATGATCCTTGCCAGTACGTCTCATCACTTCTTGCTGGAAGATGATGTCGTGGTCGCCACAGCCGCGATCAAACGTAAAACTGATGATGATGGCATGTCGGTTTACGTGTTGATTGACCCAAAAAAGCGCGACGAAAAGCATCTGACCAACCTGATCGCGCGATTGCTTAAAACTGAAAACCAACCATCCGTTGATTGCGACACCCGCTACCACCTTTATCCATCCAGCGGGCTTTCCTTTATCGAGGCAGACATGCACGCGATGGGGTTTTCAAAGAACTCAGAAAACATCAAATATGTCCGCGATCCAGCTCCACCACGCGCGGGTGAATTCCCACATGCCGCCAAGGGAGAACAGCTTGGCTATCGCCCGATGGTGCTTGATGATGATCTGATTGCGAAATATCCCGACATTTTTTCGCGCATAAGCAACGTCTATGATCGGGCCTTTGCAAGGCGCCCCAATGCACAAAAGATAACCGCCGAGGAACGGGAAAAAAATTACCATCAACTCGATAGTGGTTATGTTATCTGCATGCTGGATGACGAACTTGTCGCCAGCACACATTTTCTAAAACTTGACCAAGAAGTTCTTGCGACCGAATTGGAATGCCTGCGAAAACACTGGGGAACCGGGGCGGCTGATCTGATTTGCAAACATCAGGTCAAGGAAGTTACCCGACGCTGGAACCTCCCCATCATTGCCTATGCCGACACACCCAACGCAGCATCGCGTCGCGCGCTGGAACGCTTTGGCCTCTATCCGGTTCAGGAGCATTTCAGCTGGCAACGCACGTTCACGGCAGGTTCGCGGGTAGAGTTCTGATCGTATCATGCCCTGCCAAAAGACAAACACAGGCGATCAAGACCGCGATCGTCAACTGGGTGTTAGTATGCTTTTCTTGTCTGCCTTTGCCCAAAAGGAGCACCGAAAAATCAGAAAAGTTATTCCAGTGTCAGCACCGGTCTGATTTTTTCGGGGGCTGCGATTTCAAGAAGCGCCTGTCCAATGCCGGGCAATCCTTGCATCAAGCCGGTCTGAAACACCTTGTCACGCGCCATCAGGCCGATAATATCCGGGTTATCAAGCCGACTGATCCACGCAGACAAACGATGATTAAAGCGATGTTCCAGATCATCCGGGCCACATCCAAGTTCCAAAGCATATCGCAACATTGAAAACCGCCCGGCATGGCCACAGCATAGATTATCACGCCCCCCGTCCTGGGTTGCCAGAACCGCCGCGATTGCCGTTTCAATTTCATCGCGAATGGCCGGGGCATCCAGCACATCAAGGGCCGCCATCCGGGCAAAACCGATCCCCGCTGCCCCATGACACCATTGGACAGGATCACGAACTGGTTTTTCACCGCGTAAATCGGGCCATCCCTTTTCGACCGGGTCAAACAGGCTGCGTTCAAACTCAAGACCCCGTTGGGCCAAGATCAGAAATGCCCCATCACCGCAGGCCTGATAGAGTTTCAAAAGGGCCAAAACCGACCCGGCAGCACCATGGGACATGCCTGCCAATACGCGATCGCCAATACCTGTCCATGCCGCCGGGTCGTCGGGAAGATGTTTTCCGCACATTATAGCCCGATCCAGCACGGCGCGATCACCGGTGTCGCGATAAAGCGCCAGCAACCCCAGTATCGCGCCTGACACCCCGCTTATGACATCGAGTGCCTTGTCCGCATCAACAGCGACATCATCAATACATTCGGAAATTCGGATGGCTTCATCGCGCAATTCAGGTGCATCAAGCAGATCGGCACAGCGTACCAACACATAAACAAGGCCGCCAAATCCCTCAAACCCACCGACCGAACTCAGTTGGTCTGCCGTCGCACGTGGGGCTTCAAGTGCCTCCAAAGCCAGTGTTTTCCATTCACCACTCGGATCAATCGCGTGACATCCGGCAAAGAAAAGGGCAACACCGGCGGTGCCTTCATAAAACTGCTCGCCCATCGCGGTGACCTGAAGGGCTGCGCCATCCGCTGTGGCATCTGCGATCATCCAGCACGCAGCGCCATCACACAGGATCGCCTGATCGGCGATGTATCGTGCGATGGAAAGGGCCGATTGGTGGGCGGCGACAGCGACATCGCTGCAAACAGGCGTATCCGTCCATGGCCTGCGCGGCGGCAAGTTGGCAAACCGTGTTGAAAGAGCATGCTGGCGGATAATTGCACAATCATATTCCAGATTGGCTTTCAGATGGTCCAGACGATCACGGAGGTTGGGCAACACCGCCGATGCGGTGAAATCGGTGCAAACAAGTTTACCATCGGCCCAGACACCATCCTGATCTGTCTTACCGGTAAAAAGCGGCACATCCATTCGGGTTAATGCTGTGCGTTCGTGGGCAAGAATGCCCCACCCGGGATAATCATCAATATCCCAGCGCGCACGACGTGCGAGTCTTTCGAAATGCAGGCTCCAGACAAAGCCATCCTGCTGATTTTGCGGCGTACGTATGGCGTATTCGAGTTCCTGATAATAGGCGGTTGGGCGCAAAACATGGCGAATGCGCACATCCTTAAATCCACCAAGCGGCCCGTCTTTGCCAAGGAACGCAGCGCTGTTATCAGACAGGAAATTAATGGTGTTGCAAAACCCGTCGATAAGGTCTGTAACGTAATCCGCCGCATCGGCTGGTTTGCCATCAATGGTAATGCCCAAGCCGGAAAGCGGCTTTTCCACTGTGACGGTTTCAAAGATCATATTGCCCTGATTAATGTTCGTTAACCGGACATCGCGAACCGGCTTTGGCACCGATGTGGCCAGACCACCGTCATCAACCCAATGCCCGGCAATGTTTTTGCGTTGCGCCAGCAGCCCCACAGCAATCACGCCTTTGCCAAAATTGTGGGTCGCAAGTTCCTTTGCATGCAGCGCCTTTGTGCCGCCCGGCAGAAACCGCAATTCCGGCTGAAACAGTGTTTCAAGGTCAATGACCACAGGGCGCCCATCTGCAATCAGGACGTTTTCATGATGCATGTCACTGCCCTTCAGGCAGTAAAGCAGCGCAAGCAACTGACCGGAAGCACGATAGAAAGCAGGCGCCCGATCCGATGACAGGGCTGCGTCATGGTCGACATATGCCATCCAGCCATAATCTGGCAGGCACCATGTTTGCGCAGCACCAAGCCGGATGTCCGAACCGCTCTTGACCAACCAATCCGACAGGCCCTTCCAGGCCTGCTCTGCACCAATCGGGCGCGGCTTATACACAATCTTGGCAGCCGTATCGAATTCAAGGATCAGAACCGACCGCCCGTGATCATGGGAATCTGAAATCCCGCCGGTAATCTTTTGAACAACTGATACTTCACGAAGTTCCGGGAAATGGACCCCAAACGCGGCCATATCACGCCGCAAACGGTCGATGAACTCACCTGTTACGACAATCCACTGATCAACAATGGTTGCCAGCAGGCGGATCATGACGGGGCGGTTTGACACCAGATTGGCAAAGGGTCCGCTGCGCAGTGCAGATGTGAAGGCGTCATAGACCTCCGGCCCGGATGTGTCTTCAGGCTTGATACCAACGGCCTGACGAAACGATTCAAAGCTTTCATAAAGTGTATGCGTGTAAACCTTGGCCAAGCGCAGGATCAAAATACGATCAAGATCGTGTCTTGCATCCACACTCAGTAGGGCCGCATCAAAACCCTGAACCCGCGCCCGCGCAGCAACGACAACCGGCCAGATCAAATCTGCAAACGGCACGTCATTGCGAATATCGGGGGGACAGTCCCCAGCAGCATCACCGTCCCCCAATACAATCGCGTCAAATACCCAATATGCGGTCGCAAGCCATTCCGGGGGTTCTTCTCCGGCACGGAGCACAACATCCCCAAGATACGGGGCAACGTCATTTGCCTTCAGACCGTCTCTGGCAAGACGGCGGGTAAACAGGTCAGCATCCCCGTTAGAAGCAAATTCACACCATTGCTGCAGAAATCGCTGATGAGCATCGTCAGTTTCGGACTGAGATGCATAGCATGCCTCATCCTTGCCGGGAGCAGGAACGTATTTTCCCGACAGCCGTTCATCAATGGTAGCCGCCTTTGCCGCGATTGATGCCCAAAACGGATCGATATCCATCTGTTCCCCTTGACCTTTTGGCGTATTAAAGCACTGATAGTTAAACCTAAGACCCTAATTGTGACTTTAGGGTCAGGACCTATTAATTAAATGCGTTCTGCACCAGCCAATTTATGTGTGGGTAGGAGATTTCCCGCAGGAAACCTCATGGTTTTCAAGGGACAGCGACACCCTCCACACATAAATTGACTGGTGCCCGAAGGGTTTGGATAAAAACATCCCTCCAGTCCCGATATCAGCTTGAAAAGGCATCAAGCCTTTCCTTCCCTGATATCAAATCTGTTTGAACGTTTTTATTCAAACAGAACACAATGAATTAATAGGTCCTGACCCTAAGCCAAGAGAAGTTTTGAGCAACATGCAACTTGTCGCCGTCACGCAGGAAAACATCGCGCCCTATGTCGCGTTGCGCATGGAAATCGCCGACGAAGAAGGGCGGCGGTACTACCAAACCATTGATCTGGCCGCCGCCATTCTAACGCAAGGCAGTGACTATGCACTTCAGGACGAAGACGGCAAGATGCAGGCGGCGGTCAAAATCCAGCGTAAGGAAACCCGTGAGGGCGGCCTTCTGGTGATGATGTCGGCCGAAGGCAAAGACAAAAACCCCGAAACAAATGCAAGCTTACTGCGCGCAGTTCTTGCGACGGAAAACACGAATACCGCCACGCGTGACACCCGTTACCACGTTTACAACCCGTCTGAAGTGACTTTGCCGCACACAAAAATGACAGAGATGGGGTTTGCCGAGATACCCGGAACCTATCGCTATAAGCGTGAACCCGGGCCACCGCGGTCTGGTGAATTCCCACATGCGGATCGGGCGGTTGAACGCGGATATACAACACTTGTGATTGATGATGCGTATGTCGCTTCTGATCCGGAAATCTTTGAAAAGTTGGCAGACATCTATAACCGCGCCTTTTCAAACCGCGACAGCGTTAACCCCAGCACGCCTGAGCGCATGCGCAAGAATTTTGAGGCTGACGCCAATGATATCATCATCGCCAAACTCGGTGATGAAGTTACAAGCAGCATTACGCTAAGCTACCTGGGAGATTCCGTTCTTTCACCGCAATATACCTGCTTGCGTCGCCATTGGGGAACCGGTTCGGTTGACCTGATGTGTCGACATCTGGCCCAGCTGGTCGCAGACCGGTGGAACGTTCCGATTATTGGCTATGCCGAAGCAAGAAATGCCGCGTCGTGGAAGGCGCTTGAACGGTTTGGACTAACCCGGATTGAAGAACTCATGATCTGGGAACGCCGTATTCCGGCAGGCGAAGCATTTACGATATAGACGCGTACACATGAAAAAAGGCGGGCTGAAATTCAGCCCGCCTTTTTAAGTTCTGTTCCGATCAAGCGATCAGATCGACTGGTTGATCCAGTCAACAAGTGCGCTTTTCGGGAGTGCGCCGACTTTCATCGCTGCAACTTCGCCGCCCTTGAAAATCATCAGGGTCGGGATGCCGCGCACACCGTATTTTGCCGGGGTGTTCGGGTTTTCGTCGATATTCACCTTGGCGATCGTGAGCTTACCGCCCAGTTCACCGGCGATTTCATCGAGATATGGCGCAATCTGCTTACACGGACCGCACCATTCTGCCCAGAAATCGACCAGAACCGGGTCGTTGGAACCCAGAACGTCGCTATCGAACGAACCGTCGGAAACTTTAATCGTGGTCATACTTTCAGTATCCTAGTTGTTACGAGGCTTGGGGTCGTCCCCCACACACCTCGATCCGCTGTATGAGGCCAAGGTAGGCAGCACTGACGCAAACGTCAAGCGCATTGGGCGATCTGCTGCAATGTCACCAGCGCAAAGCCAAGACTTCTGCAGAGTCGCAGCCTTTAGCCAAAATTCAGAACATGATCGGGAAGCTCAACCATCCACGGCCCATTGGTCCAGAGGATAAAACACCTGACATTCTTGCCCGGATACATCTGCCGCAAAGCCGCACGATAGATCGACATTTGACGACGATATGCCTTGGGCGTGCCCTCCACATCGCGCGGCGGCGGGCGGTTGGTTTTGTAATCGACAATCATGACCTCATCGTCACGCACCACAAGGCGGTCAATCTGGGCGGAAACAACATCCCCACCCACAACACCGACCAACGGCACCTCGGCGCGTGAGCCTATGGCAAAGACCGGGGCAAAGTCGGGGTTTTCAAAAATGCGGAGGGTTTCATCGGCAATTTCGCCCTGCTGATCGGGCTCAAGACCATGCACCGATTGCGCAAGGAACCGTGCGGCGGCTGCACGGCGGGCATCCACCGGAAGGTCTGGCAACAATTCCAGAAGCTTATGGATCAAAAGACCGCGTTTAAAGCTTTGCCCCTGATCCCCGCCCAAGGGTGACTGGAAAACTTCGTCGTCTTCGATCATTTTGCTGGGTGCCAGCGGCTTGGGCGGGAAGGTTTCAACCGGTGCCGTCGCACGGATCAACGTGCGTGCACGGGGCTGTTCCTGCGCATCATTTGCCGCCACACGGTCGGGTTTGGGCGCCTGACTTTGATCGGTTTGCCATATCCACCCTTCGCCAGACCAGCCGGACCCGGAATAGGTGCCAAGATCAATCTGTTCGGACTTGGCATAGCCTTCCATCGCCTGTTCACACAGATTGTACCAGCAATGGTCCGGCGCCTTGCGGCGTCCCTGCCAGCCACAGATATAAAGCCGGTCTTCGGCACGGGTCAGCGCAACATAAAGCAACCGGTTATATTCCTGATCGCGCTTCACCGCGATGGCATCGCGCAGGCGCGACACAACATCGGTTTCAAGTGCGACGCGCGGTAACCAGAACATCAAATTGCGGTCTTCCTGCCAAAACAGGTTGGGGGCCTGTGTTGGCACCTGCATGGTATCGGGCAAAAAGACGATGGGGGCCTGAAGCCCCTTAGCCCCGTGCACGGTCATGATGCGGACTTCATCGCGCCCGCTTTGTTCAAGGTCACGCTTGATTTCCGCATCGCCGGCCATCAGCCAGTGCAAGAACCCCTGCAAGGTCGGGGCATGATCGGCTTCATAGCCCATGGCAAGGTTGAGGAACTCATCAATCGGGTCGTTGGCCTCAATGCCCAGCCGCCCGACCAGGCGCGCACGCACACCACGGGCATCTTCGCCCCGCCCGCCCAGCAATTCGGCAAACAGTTCAAACGGGCGTTCGTAATCGACCCGCCCCAGCCATTTGAACAAAAACCCGTAAGCGCGTGCGAACGGCGATCCGTCCTCAACAATGGCCGCCTTTTCACGCAGCGCATGCCAAAGGGTTCTGGGCCGATTGTGGGCAATTTCAAACAACTGATCGTCATCAAGCCCGATCAACGGACTTTTCAAAACTTCGGCCAGTGTCAGATCGTCCTCGGGCATCAGAAGGAACCGACCAAACGCCACCAAGTCCATTACCGCCAACTGATCGGTGATTTGCATCCGGTCAACACCGGCCACCGGCACATTGCGTTCCTTAAGCGCCTTGACCACTTCATCGACAAAGGCGGTCCGACGGCGCACCAAAATCATGAAGTCACCGGCCCGCACCGGACGCCCGCGTGATGTCAGGATTTCGCCTTCATCAATCGCATGGCGAATGCGCCCGGCAATAACCCGGGCCAATCTGATTTCCGGGTCCTCAAGGCGCACAATCCGGGTCGGTGGCGTCCATGGGTCTTCAGGCGTGCGTTCTTCGGGTTCAACCGCTGGCCAAAGTTCAATCCGGCCGGCCTGCCCAACCCGAAACGGGCTATGGGCGACATCATCGCCTTCATCGCCAACGCCCTGTTTGGCAACCGGCCCGGCAAAGACACGATCCACCGTGCCCAAAACCGCATCGGTGGACCGGAATGAAATGTTCATCGGTACTTCGCGCCATGCAGCTTCGATTTGCTGGGCCCGTTCGCGGAAATAGCGTCGCATTTCGGCGAATTTTTCCGGATCGGCCCGCTGGAAGCTGTAAATCGATTGTTTCGCATCCCCAACGGCAAAGATGGTGCGGGGTTTATCGGCATGACGCCCGGCATCGATAAAGAATTCTTCGGCAAGAATACGCACCACTTCCCACTGTTCGGGGTTGGTATCCTGCGCTTCGTCAATCAGGATGTGATCAAGGCCTTCGTCGAGTTTGAACAACACCCAGCCCGCCATGCCGGCCTGACGTTGCAAAAGGCTCAGGCTGGTCAGGATCAAATCATCGTAATCAAGGCGCGCATGCAGCGCCTTTTTCGTCGCATAGCGGTCCAGCATCGCGTTGCCAATGGTGATCAAGGCCGCCGTCGCCCCGGCCATGGCCGCAGCCTTGCGCAGGCGATCAATTTCAATCAGACGGGCACCTTCGTGTTCCAGCGCATCAGCCCCCATCGGATGGTTTTCCGCCGCCCCCTTGGTGATCAGTTTGGCGCGCGGTTCCCCCGCAGCGGTAAAGAACACGCTGCGATACTCACCAAACACCGAAAGCCGGTCTTCGACGTTGGTTTTTTCCAAAAACTGCGCCAAGGCTGGCACACGTGCCTGATCGGTTTTGGTTCCGGCCTCAAGGGCGGCAAGCCCCCGCATTAACCCATCGCGGTCAAAGGCATCGTCTGACAGGGCCTTTCGCAAAATCGCGTCTTCGCTGACCCCGACCGGCACACCAAGGGCCGCATACACCGCATCACGCATGCGGTCCGCCCCGCCAAGATTGGTCAGCATGCGTTTAAGACGACCCCGTTCACGGGCAAGTTCGCTCATAACCTCGCCAAAGGCACCTTCGCGAACCTGTCCGGTCACAACCGAAAGCGCATCTGCCAAACCCTCATCGCGCCCGGTGCGGGCAAAGGCCAGAACTTCTTCCTGCACCGCAGCCATCGTTTCGGCGGCTGTTCGGTCATCCATGATTTCAAAGTGCGGCGCCAGACCAGCTTCAAGCGGAAAACGCCGCAACAGCGACTGGCAAAAGGCGTGAATGGTCTGAATTTTCATGCCACCCGGCGCATCAAGAACCCGGGCAAACAATTGCCGCGCGCGCATGGTTTCGTCTGAACTGGGGGCTGCACCCGAAAGATTGGTCAGGTCGTCATGAAGGGCGCGGTCCTCCATCGTCGCCCAATGCCCCAAACGCTCATTAACCCGGTTGGCCATTTCGGCCGCTGACGCCTTGGTAAAGGTCAGACATAAAATACGATGGGGTTCGGTGCCAGAGAGCATCTGACGCAAAACCCGGTCTGAGAGAACCTTGGTCTTGCCCGCCCCGGCAGATGCCGACACCCAGACAGAAGCACTTGGATCAGACGCGCTGCGTTGCAGGACATTGGGATCAGTTCCGCGCATTTCGGTCATGACTTATCCCCTTCCCCAACATCTGGCCCAGCCTTGATGTTAGCGCTAACATCGCCATCCTCGACATTCTCGACATCTTCGCTGCCCATCCATTCGCGCCGACGCGAAAGATGAACATAGTCGGAATATTTCGGCGCATGATCAGGATGCGGCACACTGAGATACGGTGTCGCCGGATCGGCAAAGGCGGCGGCCAGATCGTTCACCCCATCAACTGCCTCATGTGCGAGTGCGGCGGGCGTGGTTTTCATGCGATTGGTATTGATCTCGACAATCTCACCCGCCGGATCACCACCTGAAAGCTTCCAGAACGCCATTGATGCGGGCGGGCCAGCCGGCACATCGCCAAAGCCCCCCTTTTCCGCAATCGCTGCTTCAAGCGGTAATTGCGGCGCAAAACCGTTTGCCACATCCCCCTGACTGGGCGGCGCACCGGTTTTATAGTCAATGATCGCAATCCCGCCATCGCGAAGCGCATCAATCCGGTCAGCACGGGCATACACCTGAAACCCGCTTGGCGTATCAAGGGTACCTGATTGCTCGGTATAGGATTTACGCACATCGCCGCGCCGCGTGGCTTCGGTCTGGATGAACCATTTGGCAATCCGTTCGAACCGCGGCCACCAGAACGCCCAAAGCCCCGGTCGGGCGGCCAGGGGTTTGAATACGTCGCGGCCAATGATCAGCAATTCCTGTTCACCGTCGGGCGGTAAATGATCTGGATGACGCGCGATGAATTGATCAAGGGCGTCATGGATCAGGTTGCCGTAATCGGCGGCACCGGGGTCTTCGTCCACCCCGTCAAGCTTGCGCAGCCCCAAGATGTGGCGGGCATAGATCGCATAGGGATCACGCATCCATGTTTCGATCTGGGTGACGGACAAACGTTGCGGGCGGGCAGACACCGGCGGCTTGGGGGCCGGACGGCCAATTTTACGGCGCATCTCGTCGGCGGGCTCGTCAAGTGTTTCGGCCAGTGCGCGCCACTCGGCGGCATCGGCGGTTTCCATCGAAACCCCGGATTTGCGCAGAATGTTTTCAATCCGTAACAACCACCGCGATGGCACGGTTGGTGTGCCTTCAACACGCAAAGCACGCGTCATCACCACATTGGGCGAACAAAACAGCTGCTGAAAATCATGGGCCGATTGCCCGACCCGGTGTTCGGGGGCAGGCAGGCCGAATTTTTGGCGCATCGGGCGGCTCATCCATGGGTCGGCCCCGGCTTCGGGGGGCCAGACGCCTTCGTTCAGACCGCCAAGGATGGTCAAATCGGCTTGCTGCATCTGGGCTTCGACCGTGCCCCAGATAAACAGGCGCGGATGTTTGCCATAACGCGGGCGCACCGCACGATCCGCCATCAACGCATCCAGAAACGCGCCGTAGCGATTGCCGGGCATCGCCACGAACTCGCCAAGGGCATTGAGCAATTCATGGACGAAATCGGCCAAGGCTTCGCCCGCCTCGCCGCGCCACAGGCGATCCGCACCGGGTTGGGTATCACTGGCGGCCAGGGCTTCGGCGGCCATGATGTGGCTGCGCAATGCACCGACTGGAGACAGCGTTTTATCGGCATTCAAATCGGCAAGCGGGGTCAGGCATTCAGCACAACGTGCCACCAGATCGGTCAACCGCGCATGATCATCGCGGGTGCGTTCAATCCGGGCATGGGCATGTTCCGAACCACTGTTTTTCATCCGTTCAATGAATTCATCGCGCCAGCCATCAAGGGCGGTTTGCAACCCATCCAGCCCCGGCCCCGGGCGCGCCCCGCGCAAGACATACTGTTCGAGCAAACGGGTCAACACACGAAAGGTTTCAGGCGGAAGCCCCGCCGCCGACAACGGATGTTTCAGCAATTCAAGCAACGGCACGGGGGCGAATTCTTCCTGCACCGCGCGCACCACCAGACGTAAATAAATCGCCGGTGCGGTGTCATGAAGGGGGATCCCGGCCGAATCATCAATTTCAACTTCCCAGCGGCGCAGCTCAGTTGCCACACGCCGCGCCAGACCACGGTCCGGGGTCACCAGCGCACAGGTCATGGCGGGATTTTCAAGGGCGTCGCGCATCATCAGCGCAATGGTGGTGGCTTCTTCGCGCGCCCCCGAACAATCGACGCGTAATACGCCGCCCAAAACATCGGGGGCGAACCCGGTAATGTGGCGCCAATGATGGGTGGTTTTGGCCGGGCGCAGGGCTTCGCGCGCCAATCGGCGGCGTTCAATCGTGATGTCACTGTCGTCCCCCAACGCAGGCCAGGGCAAAACACTGTCCGCACTGCGCCCGATATGGCGCAATGTCTTGTCCAAAAGATGCTGGGGATGGGCGGCGTCATCTTGAATGGCGGCCCAGTCTTCATGGCTAATCCCCGACATCAGGCCGGGCAAAACCACGCGTCCCTTGGGCATGGCAAGAACCGCCGCCATCAAATCGCGCAAGGCCGGGAACGGCCCGGTGGAGCCGACAATCAGAACCGGTGTTTGCGGGGTATTGTCCTGCCACAGTTCAATCTGCGCCTTGATCAGCGCATTACGCCGCATCGCCCGGTCGCTAACATCCTGAGTTGCCAGAATACCCGGCCAATGCAGGGTCAGGATTTGCAGGAATTCTAACGTCAGTTGCCAGTGTTCAGCGAATTCTTCGGGCACCAGTCCCTTAAGGTCGTCAAACTGGCAGTTTTCCGTTTGAACCTGATCAAGAAACCGGGCCAGTTCCCCGGCCAGACGGGCGGCCTGATCGGCGGTTGGTTTTTCACCGCGATGATCCGACCGGGTCATGATCAGGCGGGTCAGCAGCAATTTGCGTTGCAAATCCGGGATGGCTGGCGGCAGATCAAGGGCAGCCTGTTGCCCGCCCGCGCCATAAATCGCCAGTTCATCCTCGTCCGCCTCGCCGAGTGGTCGAATAGTCGGCAATAACGTCACCGCCCCGCCCGACTGGCGCAGGAACGCATCGCGCATTACCTTGGCGGATCGACGGTTGGGCACCATCAAAACATAATCAGGCAGTGCATCGGGCTGATCGGCGGTTTCGGTCATCAGCTGTTTGGCAATCAGATCGGCAAAGGCCTCACCCGGCGGGATAAAAAACAGGTTTTCGGGGTTCGCCATGTCCTGGGCGAAGGCATCAGATGCGTCCATATAATCAAACAGGTCGGCCATTATAGCTCCCCGACTGTTGCCTGTTTGGCCCGTTCATCTTCCAATGCACCCGCAATGATCGGTTCGGCCTCGGCAAGTGCGTCTGGCGTACCGATATGGAAATGCCGCCCGTCATGCACCAGACCATAACATCGTCCGGCCGCAAGGGCCTTGTCATAAACAACATTTAGCGAAAAGGACCCATCGGGGGTATTTTCAAACAAACGCGGCGATAAAACCTGCACGCCGGTAAAGAAATAGGGTGCCGACGGCGCGTCCCCACGTCGTTTTAACCGCCCGTCAACCTGCCAGAAGAAATCACCCGCCCCGTCATAACCAAACGCCCCCGACACCGGATAAAGCGCCAGCAACGCATCCATATGTTCGGGATCAAATGCCGCCATCAACCGATCAAAAAGCGGTTCGGCCCCTTCGGTCCAGAACACATCGGCATTGGCAACCAGCACCAGATCACGATCAAGCATCGGCAGGGCCTTTTTCACTCCGCCACCGGTTTCCAACAAATCGGATTCCGGCGATGTCAGAACCTTGGGTGTGCTGCGCATTCCAACATGATCAACAATCATCTGACCCAGATAGTGACTGTTGACCACGGCCTGATCAAAGCCAGCAGCGGCAAGTTTATCGAGCACATGATCAAGCATCGGTTTGCCCGCAACCGGCACAAGGGGCTTTGGCATCGTATCGGTAATCGGGCGCATGCGTTTGCCAAGACCGGCCGCCAGTACCATCGCCTGTGCTTTCTGTGTGCTGCCGGTCATTGAGGCGCCTTTTTGTTTGAATGCGTTGGGCTCAGGCTAATGTTCGGAGCCTTACGGGCATCATAAGGAATGTGGGTTTCCACCCAGTGATGCAAGGCAGGCAACCCATCGACCGCCCCGCGTAGAATAAGATCCCAGCAGCGCGGAATAAAATCGAAATAGCGCGTTTTCCCGGCCTTGATCGCAAGCCAGCCAAACCGGCCCAATATCCTGAAATTACGCACCATCGAATTGGCGACATAAGCCGTTTCGAAATCGGAATGATCAAGACTTGGGAAGGCCGCCAGATAGAATTGCTTCATCCGGCTTTCCAGATCCGGGCTGATGTCGTGGCGCACATCGCGCAAAAGCGACGCCAGATCATAGGGACGTGGGGCAATGGCGGCGTCCTGAAAATCAATGATCCCGCAATCATCCCCTCCATCGCCGTTCTCGACCAGCATCAGGTTATCGACATGATAATCGCGGTGAATGATCGCATCCCCAACCCGCCAGCACAGCGGCAAGACATCATCAAGCAATCGATCAAAATCGACCATCGCCGCATCACGCTTCTGCGCATCTGGAATGATCAATGGCAGATAATCGGTTTTAAAACTGGTCAGCATGCGCCGGAAATTGTCGGCCCCATAGGTCACCAATCCGCAATCGGCCACTGCGCCAGCATCACAAAACCGATGCAGCCCAATCAGCTGATCCACCGCACGCAGATAAAGCCCATCCTGCCCAACCCCATCCATCGTCCCGCCCGACTGAAGTGCACGGGTAAAGGTGACATCACCAAAATCTTCGATCAGGACAAGCCCGCGTTTCACATCAGACGCATGGATTTTTGGCACCCGCCATCCGGCGCGTTCAAACAAGGCCGTCGTCTGTAACACCGGCTCAACCGATGCCGGACGTTCCGGGTTTTCGTAAATGCCGTGTGGGTCAACATGGATCGCACTGGGCGGGAAATCCATCAAAAGGGCGGTGTCATGTTTGCGTTCAAGCCGAAAATATTTCCGCGCTGACGCGTCATCGACCAAGGGCATGACCTGTGCCGTCTGCCAGCCACAGGCGCCGAGAAAATCCTGACGATCTGCGTTGCGCCGCCCCTGTTCGACTGTCGTGCCCGTCATTGAGTTTTCCCCGTCATATTGGCAATCCGCGATTCCCAGTCTGCGCCATGGGGTTCAAGCACAAACACGCGCGCATCCTCATTCGATCCGGGTTCGATATGAATATCCAGCCGGTTTTGCGGGGTCAGATAATCCAACCGGTCAGGCCATTCGATCAGACTGACCGCATCGGCAAAGGCATCCTCGATATCAAGTTCATGAACTTCTTCCGCGTCAGACAAACGATAAAGATCAAAATGCCAGACCGGCAGGGGATCAAACTCGTAAACCTGCACCAGCGTAAAGGTCGGACTTGGCACTTCTTCATCCGGGTTCCCGGCCACTGCGCGGACAAAGGCGCGGCAAAACGCGCTTTTCCCCATGCCCAATGTGCCATGCATCAAGATCACATCCCCCGCCTTGGCGATGGATGCAAGCTGCGCGGCAAGGGCTTCGGTCCCGTTTTGATCACTGACAGCGACTGTCTTGCTCATGATGTCCGTTTATCGATTGGCAAAAGGATGTTGTATGGTCCCCTTTTGTAGGGGGTGAAGCCGCCCGTTCGCAATGATTTTACGACGTGGCGATAAAGGTCACAGCAAAACCGGGCAGTGGCGGCAAATTTGGCCGGTTTACATTGCGATATTCTGCCCCAAATGCTATTTCGCCCATGTTAGTTTTCCCGCAGACCGCCGGGCTTAGGGTCTGTACCGATTAATTTGGATGGATTAAACATGTCAGACGCATCAAACAGCACAGATATTGCCATTATTGGCGCAGGCCCGGTTGGGCTTTTTGCGGTTTTCGAAGCCGGTATGCTGGGGCTTAAATCCCATGTGATTGATGCGCTTGGAATGGTCGGCGGCCAGTGCAGCGCGCTGTATCCTGAAAAACCGATCTTTGATATTCCGGCCCACCCGCAGATCGCCGGTCAGGACCTGATTGATCAGCTTGCCAAGCAGGCTGCTCCGTTTGAACCGACGTACCATTTGGGTCAGCAGGTCACCAAACTTGAAAAACGTGATGATGGCCGCTTTACGCTGACCACCAGCACCGGCACGGTAATTGACGCTGGTGCGGTTGTCATTGCCGCAGGCTGTGGTGCGTTTGGCCCGAACAAGCCGCCGATGGATGGTCTTGACGATTACGAGGATTCCGGCGGGGTTCAATATTACGTCAAACGCCGCGCTGATTTTGCCGGCAAAAAGGTTGTGATTGCCGGCGGCGGGGATTCGGCGGTTGATTGGGCATTGTCGCTGCATGATGTTGCCGAAAAGGTCATGGTGGTCCACCGTCGCCCGAAATTCCGTGCAGCCCCAGACAGCAGTACAAAACTGCAAGCATTGGCCGAAGCCGGGAAGATCGAGATGGTCATTCCCTATCAGCTCAAGGGCCTTCGCGGTGAAAACGGTGTGCTGTCGCATGTTGTTGTCGCAACGCTTAAGGGCGAAGAACGCGAACTTGAAGCCGATCACCTTTTGCCGTTCTTTGGCCTTGCCATGGAACTTGGACCGATTGCCGACTGGGGCCTGAATGTCGATAAAAACCATATCGGTGTGACACAGGCGACCATGGAAACCTCGGTTCCGGGCATCTTTGCCATTGGCGATATCGCCCATTACGAGCATAAATTAAAACTGATCCTGTCGGGCTTTGCCGAAGGGGCAAGTGCGATCCATGCCGCGCGCAGCTACCTGTTCCCGGACAAGGAATTCCATTTCGAATATTCGACCACCACAGGTGTTCCGAACGAATAACCCAAACGCATTTCAGGAAAGCGCACCATGACCACAAATACCCCGACCCATGTTGGTGGCTGTCTCTGTGGCGCGGTGCGTTTTTCTGCATCTGGCGACCCGGTTGGCGCCAACCACTGCCATTGTGGCATGTGCCGCAAGGATAGTGGATCGGGTGTTTCAACCTTTGTCAGCTTTCGGACCGATGCCGTCACATGGGACGGCACACCGACCGATTACGAAAGCACACCGGGTAAATATCGCGGATTTTGTCCCAAATGCGGGTCGAGCCTGACATGGTGGAGCCGCGAAAGTGCTGACACCATCGATCTACGCCTTGGCAGCTTTGATGACCCGACCCGTTTTAAGGCGAAAAAGCACCTTTGGGTCAGCACAGCCCTGCCCGAATTTTCCGTGATTGATCCCGACATCGATCATTTCGATCAGGGTAGCTAAAACATCCCCTGCTTAAACCTGACCTCTTGAAACACTTCAAAAATAAGGGCTTTTGGCTCTGGCCCTTAGGGTGCATTCATGTCAGGCTGCTAAACTTCACTGACAGTCGAAATCTGCACACACCACCATCAAGGGGGCCTTTATGAGTGAACAACGTCAGGAAGACCAAAAGAACCCGAGCTTCATTACAAATATGCATAAGCTGATTCTTTTTGGGTCAGGCACCTTGCTGCTCGGAACTTTGTTGTTGATGGTGACGTTTCAGGCCGCAATTGAAATGATGATGTATGGCCGTTCGGCGGGCAGTTTTGTGGTTGTCATTGGCACAGCGGTCGCCATCGGCCTGCTTGTTGCCGGCTCGACCATCATTTCGAAATGGGTCTCGCGCAAGGTGCAGGCGATCCTGGAAGAATAAACCGTCCCGTTGATCCAGTCGGATCGCCCGGTCATGGATCAGGATCAGATCAGACCACATCGACCTTCAAGAAGTCGGCAAGCACGCCAACAATCATTGCGTGATCCTCGGCGGAGGCCAGCCCCGATACCGTAATCGCCCCGATGACACCAACACCGGAAACCCGGATCGGGAAGCTGCCGCCGTGATCGGCATACTCAGCAAAATCAAGGCCATGATCGGCAAGCGTTTTACCCTTGGTTTGCAGGGTCACGCCAAACCGCATCGAACTTTCATGTTCGCGTAACGTCACATTGCTTTTACGCTGCGCCCAGCCGTCATTTGCCGGTTTGGCACCGGGAAGGGATGCGTGAAACAGGGTGCGGTCCGGGGTGCGGATATTGATGGCGACCGGTGCGTTTTGCGCCTGTGCCACCCCCACCAGTTTGGAACCGATTGCCCATGCGATGTCTTCGTCAAAGCGGTCAAACACCAGTGCTTCTTCCTGTTTGATCAGACGGTCAAGCTCCATGGGTCGGCTCCTGCGATATGTGTTGTGGTTGGATCATCCATAGCGCAGCGAAGGTACTTCTGAAAACAGCAAAGAAAAAAGGCTGCAACCCCAATGGGATGCAGCCTTTGTTTTGATACCGAAACTTCGGCAATCGCCTATTTATCGTCGCCCATCTTAAGCGCATTGATAAAGGCCGACTGTGGAATTTCCACCTTGCCGAACTGACGCATCTTTTTCTTACCGGCTTTCTGCTTTTCCAGAAGTTTACGTTTACGCGACACGTCACCGCCGTAACATTTTGCCGTCACGTCTTTGCGCATTGCCGATACGGTTTCACGGGCAATCACCCGGCCGCCAATGGCGGCCTGAATGGCGACTTTGAACATCTGACGCGGGATAAGATCCTTAAGACGTTTGCAAATCTCACGGCCACGGTATTCTGCGGCCGAACGGTGAACCATCAATGCCAGCGCATCAACCGGATCTTCGTTGACCAGAATGGAGACCTTGACCAGATCGCTTTCGTCATACCCGGCGATATCGTAATCAAAGCTGGCATAGCCACGCGAAATCGATTTCAGACGGTCATAGAAATCAAACACCACTTCATTGAGCGGCAATTTATAGACCACCATTGCGCGGTTCCCGACATAGGTCAGGTCAAGCTGAACACCACGGCGTTCGGTACACAATGTCAAAATCCCGCCAAGATAATCGTCGGGCACCATGATCGATGCCTTGATCCATGGCTCTTCGATTTTGGCGATCTTGGTGACATCGGGGAAATCTGCCGGATTGTGCAGCAGGATTTCTTCGCCCTTGCTCATGGTGATCTTGTAGGACACCGACGGTGCGGTCGTAATCAGATCAAGCTCGAACTCACGTTCAAGGCGTTCCTGAATGATCTCAAGATGCAAAAGCCCCAAGAAACCACAGCGGAAACCAAGACCAAGGGCGGTCGAGTTTTCCGGTTCGAACTGGAACGATGCGTCATTGAGATGCAGCTTTTCAAGCGCGTCACGCAGGGTTTCATATTCGCTGGTGTCGACCGGGAAAATGCCACAGAACACAACCGGAATGGACGGTTTGAAACCGGCCAGCGGTTTGGCGCACGGGCGTTTGTCCTCGGTAATGGTGTCCCCGACTTCGCATTCGGCAACAGTTTTCATACCGCAGTTGATAAAGCCGACTTCGCCCGGGCCCATTTCTTCAAGCGCGATCGGTTTTGGCGTAAACACCCCGACACGGTCAATGGTGTGGGTGACCTTGGCGTTCATGAAACGGACCTTCTGGCCGCGCTTAAGCGTGCCTTCCTTGACCCGCACCAAAATCATCACACCGAGATAGGCGTCATACCAGCTATCGACCAGCAAAACTTCAAGCGGTGCGGTCGCATCCCCGGTCGGGGATGGAAGACGGGTTACCAGTGCTTCAAGCACGTCTGGTACACCAAGGCCGGTTTTGGCCGAAATCATCACCGCGTCACTGGCATCAATGCCAATCACTTCTTCGATCTGTTCTTTGACACGGTCTGGCTCTGCGGCAGGCAGATCAACCTTGTTCAGAACCGGAACGATTTCGTGGTTGTTTTCAATTGCCTGATAAACGTTGGCCAGCGTCTGGGCTTCGACACCCTGTGCGGCATCCACCACCAGAAGTGATCCTTCGCAAGCCGCAAGAGAGCGCGACACTTCATAGGCAAAGTCGACGTGACCGGGCGTATCCATCAGGTTGAGGGTATATTCAACCCCATCCTTGGCGGTATATTTAAGACGCACGGCCTGTGATTTGATGGTGATGCCACGTTCACGTTCGATATCCATCGAATCGAGAACCTGCTCAGCCATTTCACGGTCGGTCAGGCCGCCGGTCAACTGGATCAGACGGTCGGCCAGGGTCGATTTACCGTGGTCGATATGTGCGATGATCGAAAAATTACGAATATGCTTAAGGTCGGTCATATGGCTGCTTCTGGCACTAAAGTTGGCTCGCATTCGGCCAAGGGGCAAAACAATATCGAAACGCTGTGATTGTCGTTGTCTGACTGTCGCGAAACCCGTCACACGCAAGGTTCAGCCGAAAGCATCCATCCCGGTCTGCACACCATGTTCTGGCAGCGACGCTGGGATGAAACACATCGCCTAAACGATGTGACACTTACAGGAAAACCCGCCATATGTGATCCGCAAAGCAGTCAGGAAATTGAACAAACAATTCCCCGGATCAATCACCAGCGGGTTTATAGGGGTTTTTGCCTGCAAATAGAAGCGTTGTGTTGCAAATGCCCACCAGTGTTTTGCAATGCCATCACGACCGAACATCATCGCGATCCACCTGTCATTGCGTCAAAGGTGCCACCGCATTCATCAAATCCCTGTTTGCAGACGCAATTTCTTTGTCGTTACATAAGATTTAGACCATCTACGCGCTTTTCAACCGCAGAAAAAGAACATAGGTTTTAGTCAGAGCTCACCCCATCTAACAAGGATGAGCCGAAACAGTCCGAGTGGGAACGCCTGCCAACATGTTCATGACCTCAATCGAGCAAACCCTGTCTCGTCGCAGCTTGGCAAAGCTGCGCAAAAGGCTGGCGCTCTTGACCATGACCGGCGTGTTTGTCCTGCTGTTTTCCTTCTTCTTCATCCAGAAAACGCTGTATGACAGCGCCGTTGACCAAGCCAGCAGCCAACTTGAGGCAACCGCCTACCGACTGGGGTTGATGCTGTTACAACACAGCACAGTCGATCTGCAAAAAATCGTTGATGACAATTCCGGTGTCACGGTGGGGCTGTTAAATGGTCAACTTGAACAGGTCAGCGGATATATCCCGCCACATCTGATTGGCGATCTGGCGGAATACATTGTCAAGCAGCCTGCGGATCGCGATTCATTGCTGTGCGTCCATGGGCAACAGGTCATGATTCTGGCCTATAGCAAACTGCCTGATCTTGATCGGATCCTGGTTGCCTATACCCCGCGATCAAAACTGATGGAAAACTGGCGCCAGGCCATCATTTTGCACGCGCTTTTGTTTGTCATGGCCATGACCATCCTGTGCGGGTTGGCGATCTGGCTGTGGCAACGCCTTAAGCGCCAGCATTTGCGCGCCGCCCATTTGGCCGAACATTTCAGCGAGACGGAAAACACTCTGTCGGAATGTGGCTGTGCGGTCATCAGCTGGCCGGTCGATACTGCTGACGGGAAATTAGTCACACAAATGAACTGGCCCGAAATTCTTGGCCCGTCGAATGAAAACATCAAACCGCTGCTAACCGAATTCCTTGACCGGTTAACGCCATCCTCAATGGCAAGACTGCGCGGACCGCTTATTGACAATGTCTGGCCGGACGCGCGGATTGGCGCGATGGTCGATATTCGCATTGATGCCAACCATACCCAGCGTTTCTATCTTATGGCGCATAGGTACCTTGAGAACGAACGTGATTTTATTTCCGTTCTATTGCTTGAAACCGCTGCACAGCAGGAACTTTGCAATCCGTTCGAAACCTATTTGCGCCACACGCCCGAACCATCAATTGCAGTTGATACCGATGGAATTTTGCACGGGTTTAGCCCTGCGTTCGAAGAACTGGTCGGGACACGTCTGTATAATCTGATCGGCCAGCCATTTTTCAAACTGTTCGAGCCCGAAGACCAGCAAATCGCCCTTGCCTCATCACGCTCCCTTACCGAAAAGCGTGATTCGGGTGACACAAAGCAGATCCTGCGCCTTCGGGATCGCAACGACAATATCCGCTGGCTTTCGTGGCATGCCATCGGGCCCTTTGACGGCATGACCTTTAGCAGCGCGCGCGATGTCACCGAGTTTGTGGAAAATGCCAACAAACTGCGCGACACCCTTGATCAGCTTAAACGCAGCAACGAGGACCTCGAACAGTTTGCCTATGTTGCATCACATGACTTGCAACAACCGTTACGCATGGTCGCAAGCTATACCCAGCTTTTGAAAAAACGCTATGCCGGTACACTTGATCAGGAAGCCGACGAATATATCGACTATGCGGTTGATGGCGCAAAGCGGATGCACAAGCTGATCAGCCACCTTCTGGAATACGCCAAAACCGGCACCAATGAAGATTTCAGCACAGTTGACTGCAATCAGGTCCTCAACGAAGCACAGGCAGACCTTAAAACAATCATCAGTCAGGAACATGCCACCATAACCCATAACGAACTGCCCAGCCTGATGGGTGACCGCATTGGTCTTTCGCGGCTGTTCCAGAACCTTGTGTCAAACGCGATCAAGTACCGGCGTCCGGGCGTCCCGCCCCATATTGACATTACGGTTGAACCCGATACGCCGTCGGGTGATTTCTGGCGTTTTTCAGTGCGTGACAACGGCATTGGCATTCACCCCGAACATGCCCAGCGTATTTTCCGTCTGTTCCAGCGCCTGCATAAGGATGAATTTTCCGGAACCGGGCTTGGCCTCTCGCTATGTCGGAAAATTGTCGAACAGCACGGCGGGAAAATCTGGCTTGATACCACCCGCCCGATCAGTGATCCGGGCGCCACATTCATCTTTACACTCCGTGCCAGCCGGTCTGAATAACGACGGCTAGAACCCGGCATCAAATGGCAAGCATATTGCTTGGTATGTCGGCATAGGCGTGACGCAGGGAAAAAGCTGCCTCGCTCTGGCACCAAGGGAGTTACGGAAAACATGACCATAAGCTTTGCCCGCAACCGTCGTTCGATCCTGACATCTGTCGCAATGCTGGGGCTACTTACGCTTGGCGCCTGTGGCTCGGACATGCGCACCATGAATGACAATCACATGCAGACCCTTGCCAACTTCTTTGCCCAGCACGAACCGGGGGAGCCATTGCCGCGCGGATGGCGGCGGCTGGATGGCAGGGAAATCAACTACCGTTTTGCAAACGAAACATATGCCATCTATTCGATTGACGAGGATGAGCAGCTTCTGGTTTTGCATCTTTATGACAATGGTGTCGGGCGCCTTGATGCCGATGACGATCGCGAACAATGCACATGGAACAGCATGGCCGATCAGCTCAGCATCGAATGCGATGACACCGATATGGAATGGCACATCTTTAGCAACGGGCCCGAGTTGATCGCACTTGATCTCGACGAGGAAGAATATGCCATCCTGCGCAAGCGCCCCGGTCGGTAAATTTATCCCGGCCGCTTGGCATTAGCCACACTTTGCATCCCCGATAAAAGAAAACGGGCCGCCCGAAAGCGACCCGTTTTTAAATGTTTTACTGACTTGGTGCCAAACTAGGCCCGCAAAGATCCGCCGGTTGCCTTTTCGACAGCCGCGACAACGTTTTTGCTGACCGTATCAATTTCTTCTTCGGTCAAGGTTGCCTTGGTCGGCTGTAATGTGATCGAAAATGCCAATGATTTCTTGCCATCCTCGATGCCTTTGCCGGCATAAAGATCAAAGATCGTCACATCGACAATCAGGTTACGGTCGGCACTGCGCGCAGCCTTAATAATGGCTTCGGCCTTCACATCCTGATCAAGCAAGAAGGCAAAGTCCCGCTCAACCGACTGGAAGCTTGATGCGTTAAGCGCCGGACGGGCCGTACCTTTTTTCTTTGGCATCGGCACGTTTTCGACAAACAGCTCAAACGCCACGACACGACCTTTAACACCAAGCGCCTTAAGCACTTTGGGGTGCAACTCACCGAAATACCCAAGAACGTTTTTCGGACCCAGCTGCAAGGCGGCTGAGCGTCCCGGATGATACCAGCTTGGCGCACCGTCGGTAGAAACCTGCACATTGGCCGCATTGGTCCCAAGCGCCTCAAGCAGCGCTTCTGCATCGGCCTTAACGTCAAACACATCAACGTCACGGCGCGAACCGGTCCAACTGCGTGCTGTGGTGGCACCAGAACGAAGACCCGCCGCCACAAGACGCTGATCACCCGGCTGATCACCAAAGAATTCCGGCCCAACTTCAAACAAAGCCAGATCAGAAAACCCGCGTGCGTGGTTGCGTCCGGCCGCCGCGATCATATTGATCAGCGCATTAGGCCGCATCACATCAAGGTCGGAACTGATCGGATTGGCCAGATACAGGCCGTCTTTAAGCTCACCAAACAGCTTTGCCCAACGCGAGTCCGTAAAGGCCCATGTCACGGTCTCATAAAGGCCACGTGACGCCAGAACACGACGGGTCAGACCAACACGTTTTTGCATCGGCGACAGGGCCGGTACCGGCAGGCTGCTTTCGCGTTCCAACGCAACAGTCGGGATTTTGTCGTAACCGACAATTCGCAGGACTTCCTCGACCAGATCGGCTTCGCCAATCACGTCAGGACGCCATGTCGGTGCGACGGCGGAAATGACCGGGCCTGAACCACTGACCTCAAAGCCAAGCGATGTCAGGATTTCAACAACACGATCAGCCTCAACCGCAACACCGCCAAGCTCACGAATACGGTCAATACGCAGATCAAAGCTGTTGCGCGGGTTTGGCACTTCGCCAGCTTTGACAACGTTCGAAACTTCACCACCACAGATTTCCGTAATCAAATGGGTGGCGACTTCCATGCCCCAAGCAATCGATTGCGGATCAACGCCACGTTCGAAACGATAGCGCGCATCGGAATTGATCTGAAGCTTACGACCGGTCTTGGCAACGCTGATCGGATCAAACAGGGCGCATTCGACAAACACGTTTACTGTGTCTTCAAGGCACCCGGTTTCTTCGCCGCCAATGATGCCACCAATGCCAAGTGCCTTTGCCGTGTCAGCAATGACAACCATGGTATCGGAAAGCGCGTATTCCTTGTTATCAAGGGCCGCGATTTTTTCACCATTGGTCGCATAACGCACATTGATGTCACCCGACAGTTTATCGGCATCAAACACATGCAACGGACGGCCCAGATCGTGGGTTACCAGATTGGTGATATCAACAAGGGCCGAAATCGGGCGCAGGCCGATGGCCTCCAGACGGGCTTTAAGCCAATCTGGGCTTTGGGCATTTTTCACACCACGGATATACCGGCCATAAAATGCCGGAACCGCATTATTCGATGCAATGTCGTCACTGATCGTGACACCAACCGGGCTGTCAAATGTACCTGAAACGGCTTCCTGACGCGGGTCGGCCTTAAGCGTACCGATACCGGCTGCGGCCAGATCACGTGCAATACCACGCACACCGGTGCAATCGGGGCGGTTCGGTGTCAGACCGATTTCAAAAATCGTATCATCCGCACCCAAGATACCGGCAACTGGTGCACCAATTGGCGCATCATCGGGCAACTCGATAATGCCGTCATGATCGTCACCAAGGCACAGCTCACGGGTTGAGCACATCATCCCCTGGCTTTCGACACCGCGGATTTTACCCGGTTTCAGTTTCGATCCATCAATCGGAATGATCGCACCGGGCTGAGCCAAGGCAACCTTGATGCCAGTGCGCGCATTTGGTGCACCACAAACGACCTGAATGATTTTCTCGCCGGTATTGACCCGGCACAGCTTCAAACGGTCTGCATCCGGATGCTGTCCGGCTTCTTCGATATGGGCAACACGAATGTCGGCAAGGGCTGCTGCACGATCGGTAAGCCCTTCGATTTCAAGGCCGATATCAGTCAGTTTCTCGGCAATCACCGCAACCGACGCATCGGTATCAAGGTGCTGTTTTAGCCAATCAAGTGTGAATTTCATAATCTCAGCCCCTTACCATGTTCGGTACATCCAGCGGCACGAAACCATAATGTTTCAGCCAGCGCAGATCGGTATCGAAGAAGGTACGAAGATCGGGAATGCCGTATTTCAGCATGGCAATACGTTCAATCCCCATGCCAAAGGCAAAGCCCTGATATTCTTCCGGGTCAAGACCACAGGCCGACAGGACGCGCGGATGCACCATGCCGCAGCCAAGGATTTCCAGCCAGTCGTCGCCTTCACCAATCTTGAGTTCCCCGCCTTTGCGCGAACAGCCGATATCCATTTCGGCACTCGGCTCGGTGAACGGGAAGAAGCTTGGACGGTAGCGCACCGGCACGTCATCAAGTTCGAAATAGGTTTTCACAAACTCAAGCAGGCAGCCCTTGAGATGCCCCATGTGCGTTTTTTTATCGATCACCAGACCTTCGACCTGATGGAACATCGGCGTATGGGTCATATCGCTATCGGAACGATATGTGCGCCCCGGTGCAATGATGCGGATCGGCGGGGTTTTGTTTTGCATGGTTCTGATCTGCACAGGCGATGTATGGGTCCGCAGCACAAGGCGCGACCCGTCTTCGCGTTCAGGCAGATAGAAAGTGTCCTGCATTTCGCGCGCGGGATGTTCCGGCGGAATGTTAAGCGCGGTAAAGTTATGGAAATCGTCTTCGACGTCCGGCCCTTCGGCCAGTGCAAAGCCCATCTCGCCAAAGATCGAGACAATTTCGTCAATCGTCTGGCTGATCGGGTGAATACGGCCTGCCGTTTCATCAGGACGTGACGACAGGGTAACGTCGATCCGCTCACCCGACAGGCGCGCCTCAAGGGCGGCATCTTCAAGGGCCGTTTTGCGGGTGTCGATTGCGCCTGCAACCTGGTCTTTGACCGCGTTCAGCGTCTGACCAAATTCACGACGTTGATCGGGGTCCATCTTGCCAAGGTTTTTCATCAGGCCGGTAATACGGCCTTTCTTGCCAAGGGCGCTGATGCGGACATCTTCAAGTACAGCCAGATCGGCCGCATTTTCGACTTCCGCCAGAACCTCTTCGCGCAATGCTTCGATGTTTTCCATAACTTCCGACGCTTTGGCTTGGGTTTCAAAAACAAAAAGAACGTAAAATAAGAAAGGGGACGGCCAATATGGCCGCCCCCGATCAAATCAGGCAAGTGCCTATATAAACCTTATTACAAAGGTTTATTAGCCGAGTGCAGCCTGCGCCTGTGTAACCAGAGCTTTGAAAGCTTCAGGTTCACGCACTGCGATGTCAGCAAGCACCTTGCGGTCCAGTTCAACGCCAGCCTTCTTAAGGCCGTTCATGAACTGCGAATAGCTCAGACCGTTTTCACGTGCACCGGCGTTGATACGCTGGATCCAGAGTGAACGGAACTGGCGTTTCTTAACGCGACGATCGCGGTATGCATACTGCAAACCTTTTTCCACAGCCTGAACGGCAGTGCGGAAAGTATTCTTGCGGCGGCCTCGGTAACCCTTGGCAGCATTAATAACCTTGCGGTGACGGGCGTGTGAAGACACGCCCCCTTTTACACGAGCCATTTAACTCTCCTTAACCTTAACCGTACGGCAGGAATTTTTTGACAATGCGGGCATCGGCGTCACAGAGAATCTCTGTACCACGCGACTGGCGCTTCATCTTGGTAGGTTTTGCAGTCAGCAGGTGGCGCTTGTTTGCCACGTTGCGACGCACTTTTCCGCTTGCAGTCAGGCTAAAGCGTTTTTTAGCACTCGCTTTGGTCTTCATCTTGGGCATTTTTCTATCCTTGCATATGCAATGAAAACGAAATCCCCTACGGCGGCTGGGCATGCCCTGAAAGTTCATAACAAACTTTCCAGCCTCACCACCTGTTTCGGGGACGGGTGGTTATAGACTCAGCATTTGCCTTTTTCAAGGACCAATTCGCCCCTTTGCCCTTGCTTTTTGCGGCTCTGCCCCGCCATTGTGCATTCGACAGATCAAATAAACCCGCCCAGTTTCATTCTCTCGCCTCTATATCACAGGTCGCATGGCACAAATTACATCTATCATCCTGCCCTTTTTCAGCCTGATTGCCCTTGGCTGGATTGGCGGAAAGACCAAGATCGTCTCGAGCGAAGGGATGCGCGGCATCAATGGCTTTGTTTTTTACTTTGCCTTGCCTGCCCTTTTGTTTCGCGCCCTTGCCAGCCGGACACCATCAGAGATTTGGCAGCCCGACATTTTGCTTGCTTACGGCGGGGCAACGCTTCTGGTTTATGGCGCAACGCGGCTTATTGCAAAACGTGTCTTCAAACTCGATCCCGCCTGCCAGACGCTTTTTTCCTTTGGCAGCACCATGCCCAATGTCGGTTTCATGGGCTTACCCCTGATCATTGGGTTGCTTGGAACGCAGGCGACTGTTCCCCTGATTGTCGCCCTGTCGTTTGATCTGATTTTCATGTTGCCGCTTTCGCTGTTCCTGCTTGAAACAGCGAAACATGCCGATGGCACAAACCCATTGGGCAAAATCCTGCGCGGAACGTTGCTTAATCCGGTTGTCATCGCGATTCTGACCGGCGTTGCGGCCAGCATTCTTGACCTTCGCTGGCCAGACGGTGTGGATTATCTGCTGGAACTTCTGGGACGCAGTGCCGGGCCGGCAGCACTATTTGCCATTGGCGTCGCACTTGTCGGTCGTCCGATTGCCGAAAACCGTGCCGAGCTAGCCGTCATGAGCATTGCCAAACTGGTTGCCCATCCCGTGGCCGTCTTCATTGCGTTTTATACTCTTGGAACCGTTTCCGGGCTGGAGGCACAGGCTGTTTTACTGCTTGCAGGCTTACCAACGGCGGGGAATGTTTTTGTCATCGCAACAACCTATGACCGATATATCGTTAGAAGCTCGTCAATTGTTCTGGTGACCACAGCCGTCGGCGTTATCAGCTTTTCGATCCTGACATTATATATTGATTCGCTGATCACAGCCCTGCGCCCACTTATCCCATAAACACACTCCACCATCGGCTGATACCGACAGGGCTGGCATTCAAACGCAATGCGTGAAGGTGCAGATTACAGGTGAACCGTCAAACCGCCGTTTTGATGTTATGGGCGCGGCCGATCCATTTTTCGACTCGTGTCATCAGCTTTTCGCGATTGACCGGCTTAAGGACAAAATCGTTGCCCCCGGCGGCAACACCGCCGCGCAGGTCTTCTTCGCTCTGACGTGCCGTGACATAAATGATCGCGCAGGCAAGATTGGGGAAATGGGTCCGCACATTAAGTGCGGTTTCAAACCCGTTCATGTCGGGCATCATGATATCCAGAAGGATGATGCGCGGCCTTGCCGACTTCAGGAGTTTTAAAAGGTCCTTGCCAGAGGAAACCCCCTGAAACTGATAACCGCCGCTTTCGACGATTCGTTTCAGAAGAACCAGACTTTTCGGGTCGTCATCAACACCAACGATCAGAAGATCATTTACGGCTGGCATGGCATTCCCTCTTTGGCTTGGACCTCTTTGGGCAGAACGGCAAAACGCCGCGTCTTAACGCGGCGCCAGTACCATAATCATAACACGACCTTCCATCTTCGGCATCATTTCCGGCTTGGAAAGATCTTCAAGATCCCCCGAGAAGCGCTGGAGCATGCCAAGACCAAGATCCTGGTGGGCCATTTCACGTCCGCGGAAGCGCAACGTAACTTTCACCTTATCACCACCGCCAAGAAACTTCTGCGCGGCGCGCAGTTTGACGTTGTAGTCATGGATATCGATGTTCGGACGGAGTTTGATCTCCTTGACTTCGATAACCTTCTGTTTCTTTTTGGCTTCGTTCTGCTTTTTGCTTTGTTCGTATTTGAACTTGCCGTAGTCGATCAACTTGCACACTGGCGGTTCGGCATTCGGAGCGACTTCGACAAGGTCGAGTCCAACTTCTGCTGCCTTTTCAACGCCTTCACGCACCGTCATCGGATCCGACATATTGCCTTCAGCGTCGACAACACAGATCAAACGGGCTTTAATATCCTCATTGACGCGCGGACCATCCTTGGTCGGCTGCATCGGTTTGCGTGGTCGTGCTATGGATAATCTCCTATGGTAATCAAACAAATCGGTCAGAAAGAGTAATATGGAAAACCGCGTTTCTATGAAACCGCGTTTTTCACTAGACCTGCACTAGCATATCCCGGTGCGCTCAGAAAGCAATGTTTTTAGGCAAGTCAAAACCTTTCAAAGCGCCAATTTCCGCGCTTTTGAATTAACGGTGTGCTTATTGTGCCATTACCGGTTTTTTATTCGTCCAAATCAAGACGACGGCGCACTTCTTCCATCACACGATTAACGGTTAATTCCCGCAGGTCACTTTCGCGAACGGTGCTAACGGCATTTGCGCCAATTCCGCGCGGTGCACTTAATTTTGGATCCGATTCGCGCGAAAACAGGACAATGGATGGCGCCCCTGCGGCAGCCGCAATATGCATCGGCCCCGTATCATTGCCGATCGCCAAAACCGACCGCGCACCAAGCGATGCAATGTCAAGAAACCCGGTGCGCCCCATCAGATTGCGGGCCTTCGGGCACATGGCATCAATCTTGCCCAGGACGTCGCTTTCCTTCTCGGTTCCGATCAGAACCGGCGTTAAGCGATAATCAGCAAGTTTCTTGGCCAAAAGCCCAAACCGTTCTGCGGGCCATCGCTTTGCCGGGCGATGCGGCGCGCCGCCCGGACAAATCAGAACGAACGGACTGCGAATGCCAAAACGATCCAGATCAATGTCAGGTCCGGCAAGAACGGGAACAGGAACCTTCGAAAGACCGGCATATTCAAGCTGGTCAAAAATTCGATCAAGCGCGTGCATGCTATCGCGTTCGGGATTTGCATGCGGGTGTGAACATCCACGTGCGATTCCGGACCACTCGGGCTTTGGGCTTGGCCAGAACAATTTGTAATAGAACCCGGACCGGTCCGAGGTTTGCAAATCATAAACGCGGTCAAAATTACCGTTGCGCAGAAAACGGCGCAGGGCAAAAACTTCGCGCAGATTGGTCAATTTTGGGCGACGGTCGATGGCAATCGCATCAAAAAATCCACTGGCTTTCATCAGATCGACAAACGGCCGTGTGGTCAGAACCGTGATATGCGCATCAGGATGGGCAGCACGGATCGCCGCAAACGGCCCCATTGCCAGAATAACATCGCCCAGTGCAGAAAGCTTGATCACCAGAATACGCTTGCCCGTTGCCGACGCATCCACCGCCAGTTCTTTACCGGCTGTTGTAACAACCGGATCAACTGGCATACTCATGATATCGTCGTTCATGCTGCATTCCTGTGAACGCGCTTAAGCGCCTTGGCATAAACGCCAAGTGTCTGTTCGGCCATCTGTTCAAGCGAGTAATGATCGATCACATGCTGACGCCCCTTGGCCGCAAGGGTCGCGCGTTTTTCAGGCGTCATACTCAGAACCTGAACAAGTGCGCGTGAAAGCTGTTCGACTTCATTGGGCGTAACAAGCCACCCGGTTTCGCCCGGAAGAACCGTTTCCATCGCCCCACCGTGCGCAGTTGAAACAACCGGACGTCCCATTGCCTGTGCCTCGGACGGAATACGGCCAAAGGCTTCGGGTTCAATCGACGGGCAGGCAACGACATCGGCCAGCATATAGGCCGCAGGCATATCGGCACAATGGTCGACAATATGTACGACATCTTCAAGCCCAAGCTTATTCGTGACCTGCAGCACTTCGTCGCGGTAACCGGTCCGGCCCTGATCTGATCCAACAATCAGACACCGCACACGACGATGCCCAAGGGCCTCAAGAACCGCCGGCAAGGCACGAATGAGGAAACCATGCCCCTTCCAGCGCGTGATACGACCCGGCAACATAATCACATATTCTTCGCCATTCAGACGCCACAGGTTTGACAGCGCAATAAGCCGTTCCTGACTGACATTTTCGGGATTGAAAAGATCAACATTCGTTCCGCGTGGAACGATATTCAAACGATCTGGTTCAACCTTGTAATACTTGTTGATGTGGGTGGCGATGTGCTGGGAAATCGCAATAACCTGATCCCCCATCGTCATGATCGCGTTATAGCGGCGCTTGAACGGATTTTTATACCCGGAATACGTCCCGTGGAACGTCGTCACAAACGGAATTCCGGCCTTGCGCGCCGCAAAATAGGCACTCCAGGCGGGTGCACGCGAACGGGCATGGATGATGTCCACACCTTCGTCCGAAATAAGCTTCACCAGTGCGTCGATATTCTTGCGCATGGTCAGGATGTTTTTGGACTTCAGCGGCAAATTGATATGCTTGGCCCCAAAGCGGTCCAGTTCGCGCTCAAGCCGTCCCCCCTGGGATGCGACAAGCGCCTTGCCGCCACCGTCAACGATGGCACGGGCAATATCAACCGTTCCGCGCTCGACCCCACCGGCGTCAAGTTCTGGCAAAACCTGTAAAATTACGGCAGGACGATAGTCCCCGCCTTGCGCTCGGGGCTCTGATCGATAGACTGCTTCAGTCATTACTTCTGACGCGCTCATGCAACTCCAACCACCAACATCCAAGGACTCCGCCCCGGATGACACATGACATGCCTAAACCGCAGCTTGAACACCCCCAACATCTCGACCGGCGGGATGGATTGAAAATCGCATACCATCACACGCCCGGCAAGCAATCTGACACTCAAGCCGCCAATTCCCGGACTTTAAAGATGCCGGGCGTTATGTTCCTTGGCGGTTTCATGTCAGACATGACCGGTACAAAAGCAACGCACCTTGAGGAGCACTGCATCCGGCAGGGGCTGGGTTATACCCGCTTTGACTATGGTGGTCACGGACAATCGTCAGGCAAATTTGCCGATGGCACAATCGGCCAATGGGCGGCGGATGCCATTGCCGTTCTTGATGAAATTACCACCGGACCACAAATTCTTGTCGGGTCATCGATGGGCGGCTGGATCATGTTGCGGGTCGCCCTTGCCCGACCAGAACGGGTTGCCGGGCTTGTGGGGATCGCGGCCGCACCTGACTTTACCGAAGACCTGATGTGGGCACAGTTTAGCGACGATCAGAAAAAATCGATTATGGAAGACGGCGCCTTGATCGAACCCACCGACTATGGCGACGATCCCTATACCATCACACGCAATCTGATAGAGGATGGCCGCGATCAGCTCGTTTTGCGCAAACCACTGGAAATCAAATGCCCGGTGCGTCTGGTTCAAGGCATGAAAGACCCCGATGTACCGTGGCAAACCGCCCTTCGTCTGACCGACGCACTGGTAACCGACGATGTCCGCATTGATCTGATCAAGACCGGCGATCATCGATTGTCCGAACCTGATCAGCTCGACGTCATTACCAAACATCTCGATGAAATTTTGGCAAAGGCGAAAGGATAATCCAACCGCCTTTGCCACCACGAAGTGTCAGGCGAGGACAACCTGGTTGTCCTCGACCTTAACCGCAACCGGTTCAAGCACATCGCCTGTGCAGGGACCAGAAACACATTCACCGTCTTGGATGCGAAACCGCGCCCCATGGGTCGAACAGATGATTTCATCACCAAAGTCGCTGATGAATTCATCTGGTTCCATATCAAGCGGCACACCGATATGCGGACAGCTATTTACATAGCCAAAAACACCTTCATCGCTGCGCACGACAAAAATGCCCGTCCCGCCAAGATTAATGCCCTTGGCACCGGTCGCATCAAGATCGGTTAGCGCGCACAAAACTGTGCCTGCTTTGGGCAAATCGCTCATGGTGCGACACCACCCATTTCACAAATCGCCGCCCAGGACGCATCATCAATCGGCATGACCGACAAGCGAGATTGCTTGAGCAACGAAAGCTCGGCAAACCGTGGATCGGCCTTGATGTCGGCAAGGGTAACCGGTAATTTCAGCGGCTTGACCGTTTTGAAATCAACCTGAACAAATTTGCCCTTTGCATCCGTCGGATCAGGGTAAAATTCCCGCACCACTTCAACGATGCCAACAATGCGTTTCTCATTCACTGAATGATAGAAAAACGCCTTGTCGCCAATTTTCATGGTGCGGAGATTCTTGGCAGCCTGATGGTTGCGCACACCATCCCACCCTTCAACATCCTTCTTGATCTGATCGTCCCACGACCAGCTGCCCGGTTCGGTTTTGATCAGCCAATACGCCATGGATCAGAAGACCTTTTTAAACGGACGGATCACAACAGATTCAAAAAGACCGGCCTTGGCATATGGATCATTGGCGGCAAATTCGCGCGCATCTTCAATCGCATCAAACTCGATGATAAAGACCGAACCATTCATGCCTTCCATATCAGGATCAAGGGTCGGGCCCGCCGCAACGATACGCTCGGCAAAACCGCCTTTGATATAGGCCAGATGGTCATCACGGTTGGCTTTACGCACGTGAAGGTGACCGGGTTTATCAACACAACGGATATAGAAATGCATGGACTGTTTCCTGCTTCTTTATGGGTTCAATACCCGTAAAGTGACAGAAGGTTGCCCCATTCTCAAGCTGAACCAATCGCCAATGACCTGCTTGTGGTCAGTATGTGCGAAAAGTCTACTGCGCGGCCTCAAGTTCATCACGGAAAGGACGCTGCAAAAGCCCATTGATCGTGCTGCGCAGATCGCTGCCATGGTTGGCAACCTGATCAACTGCCGTGCAAATCGGCATTTCGACCTGATATTTCATCGCAACTGCGGTAATTGAGGCCGCCGTATAAACGCCTTCGGTCACCGAACGGCGTTCGCCCAGAATATCAGCAGACTTGCGCCCCTGTCCAAGGGCAACACCAAACGTGTAATTGCGCGATAATGTCCCGGTACAGGTCAGGGTCAAATCCCCAAGCCCGGCAAGCCCCAGCATGGTTTCAACCCGCCCGCCCATGGCAACCGCAAGCCGTGACATTTCAGCAATGCCACGCGTAATCAAGGCCGCGCGCGCATTATCGCCAAGCTCAAGCCCGGCAACCACGCCACTGGCAATCGCCAGAACGTTTTTGATCGCACCGGCAACTTCAACCCCGGCAACATCCGTGCTGAAATAGGGGCGAAATTCCGGTGTGCCAATCAGTTCGACAAGGCGCTTGCCCAAGCCGCGATCTTCGCAGGCAAGGGTAATCGCCGCAGGCAACCCGGTGGCAACTTCCTTGGCAAAGGTTGGCCCGGAAAGAACCGCAACCGGCACATTGCCCAGCGTTTCAGTCACAACCTGCGCCATCAATGCCCCGGTTTCCTTTTCGATCCCCTTGCAGCAAATCACAGCCGGAAGATCGTCGGTCCAGTGGGCCGCAAGCTTGGTCAGGGTTTCACGCAAATGCTGGGCCGGTGTCACCAATAAAACCGCATCCGCATCGCGCAACCCGTCATAGGCCGTGGTTGCCCGCAATGCGCCGGGCAACGAAACACCGGGCAGATAAAGATCATTTTCGCCATTGGCGTTGATCTGTTCGGCCAGATCGGGATTGCGCAAAATCAGTTCAACATCCGCACCCGCACGGACGGCCTGTATGGCCAATGCCGTTCCCCAGGCGCCGCCGCCGATAACTGTAATGCGCTTTTTCATGATCTGTTTTCCGGGCAAAATATGAGGTCGTTTTTAATCGAATCGATTTATGCCTTAACCCCGGCACCGGGGCGCTTGGGGGCTTCGGGGTCCAGCGGCCAGCGCGGGCGTGGCTTGAAATCAAGATCATCACGTTCGCCCAGACGGAACCGTTCCAGCCCGGCCCATGCAATCATGGCGGCATTATCGGTACAAAGATCAAGGGGTGGCGCAACCAGCTTCATGCCCGCCTGATCGGTAAGCTCGGTCAAACGCCCACGCAGATATTTATTCGCCGCAACCCCACCGGCCAGAACAAGCGTGTTACCCGCCGGGTAATCTTGCATGAATTCGAATACAGCGTTGCGCGCCCGATCAATCAGGGTATCGCCCACCGCACGTTGAAAGGATGCCGCAAGGTCGGCTTTGACGTCCTCGGTTTGCTGTTCAACCGGGAAACCGTCCATGTAATTGCGAACCGCCGTCTTAAGCCCGGAGAATGAAAAATCACACCCCGGACGACCACGTAAGGGCCGCGGCAGGCCAAACCGGTTCGGGTTGCCCTTTTCCGCAATTTTTTCAAGCGCTGGACCACCGGGATAGCCAAGTCCCATCATCTTGGCGGTCTTATCAAAGGCTTCGCCGACCGCATCGTCAATCGTCGTGCCAATCCGTTTATAGCGCCCGACACCTTCGACAATCAGAACCTGACAATGGCCACCTGAGACCAGCAGCAATAAATAGGGAAAGGCAACATCGTCGGTCAACCGCACGGTCAGCGCATGACCTTCAAGATGATTGACCGCCATGAACGGCTTTTGCGCGGCAAAGGCGATGGCCTTGGCGGTCATGGTCCCGACCATCACCCCGCCAATCAGGCCCGGTCCGCCCGTACAGGCAACCGCATCAAGATCATCAAACTCGACACCGGCATCATCCATCGCCTCGGCGACAAGCCGATCAAGATGCTCAAGATGTGCGCGCGCCGCAATTTCGGGCACCACGCCGCCATAGGGACGATGATCATCAAGCTGGGATAAAACGCGGTTGGACAAAATTTCGCGCTTGTCGTTTACAACAGCAGCGGCCGTTTCATCACAGCTTGTTTCGATACCAAGTACGATCATGCTTTTGATCCGGTCAGGGGTGCGCCGAAACCCTCGGCTTTGGGATGACAATACTACGCTTGGGGATGATGTAGCGGAAACTTTACCTGCTTTCCACCCCCGACGGGCGCATTTGCCATATGCAGTTATCGCGTTTCAGGCCTATTTTGACAGTCTAAAGGGTTTGTTTCGCCGCCCATTTACCCACGCCTCGCAAAACTGTCGAAACTCTCTCTAGACCGACATACGTCAATGAAATCGCATTTTCTGACACTATAATAGCACCGTCATACCAATCGATTTTTACCAAGACGCAGACCGCCGCACCCCTTGTTTTCAAACAACTTTAAGACTAAAACTCCTGTCATGACAGATACAGCAAAACTTCGCATTGGCACCCGTGGTTCACCCTTGGCATTGGCACAGGCGCACGAGGTCCGTGATAAACTGGCCGCCGCCCATCCCGAACTTGCCAGTGAAGGTGCAATCGCCATCACGGTCATTACGACAACTGGCGACAAGATCCTTGATCGCGCATTGTCGGAAATTGGCGGCAAGGGACTGTTTACCAAGGAAATTGATGATGCCCTGATGGGGGGCGACATTGACCTTGCTGTTCACAGCATGAAAGACGTTCCGACAGTCCTGCCTGATGGCATGATCCTGCCGACGATTTTACCGCGTGAAGATGTGCGTGATGCATTTATTTCGCTGAAATATAAAAGCTTTGCCGAAATGCCTGCCGGGTCCGTGATCGGATCGGCGTCGCTGCGCCGTCAGGCCATGATCCTGAACAAATATCCCGATCTCAAGGTCATCACATTCCGCGGCAATGTACAGACCCGGCTTCGCAAACTTGGCGAAGAACAGGTCGATGCCACCTTACTGGCGATGGCTGGTTTGAACCGTCTGGGCCAACCCGAAATTGCCACCGCCCCAATTGCCGAAGACGATATGCTGCCCGCAGTTGCCCAAGGGGCAATTGGCATCACCATCCGTGAGGATGACAAACAGGCCAAAGACTGGATATCCGCCCTTCATTGCGAAAAGTCGGCAATCCGTGTCGCGGGTGAACGTGCTGCCCTGTTCGCGCTTGATGGCTCCTGCCGCACCCCGATTGCCGCCCTTGCCGAGTATCATGAGGATGGCAGCATGCGGTTGCGGGTTTCAATCGTGCGCCCGGATGGCAGCGAACGGCTTGATACCGAACGCCATATTGCACAGCCAGACATGGCAACCGCATCTGCCGCGGGAAAAGATGCCGGGGAAGAGCTTAAACAACGCGGTGGTCCGGACTTTATTTCGGCCTGACTCACAACATAACGGGACAGAAAATGGGACCACTGGTTTTAAACACCCGGCCCAAAACAGATTCCGCCGATCTTGAAGCATCCCTTCAAACGCGTGGCTACCGGGTTCTGTCTGCGCCGATGTTGGAAATTGAGTTTCCCGCACAAACCAGGCCTTTTGACCCGACCCCGTATCAGGCCCTCATTTTTACATCCGCCAACGGGTTGCGGGCCTTTGCCCGTCTGTCACAGGACCGCTACCAAACGGCTTTGTGTGTTGGCGATGCCACTGCTCGTCTGGCCGCTGATATGGGGTTTAACCGGATCGAAAGTGCCAATGGCGATATCCACGATCTCGCCGCGTTGATCCGGGAACGGATTAGTCCCGCAATGGGCCCGCTTTTCCATCCCGCAGCGCGCAAGACGGCAGGTGATCTGGGCGAAATCCTGCGCGACGGCGGGTATCAGATTGACCGCCAAATCGTCTATACCGCCCACGCCAGCCAGACCCTGCCACAACAGATTTCAGATGCCATCGCAGCGCATCATATTGATGCAGTTTTATTTTTCTCTCCCCGCACAGCCGAAACCTTTGTTAAACTGGTCAAAAGCTACAAGCTGGAAGGGGAACTGACAGATACCTGTGCAATTTGTCTCAGTCCTGCAGTGCAATTGCGAACTGCCGACCTTACATGGCAAAGAACGTACGTTGCATCAAAGCCAACACAGGAATACCTTCTTTCTATACTAGATCAGTCATTTTCCAGCGTATAACTGCGCTATGGAACAACCGCAAACTGCAATGGTCCGATCGTGAAAAAACCAGAAACGCCAAAATCAGACGCTTCCGCAAAACCGGTCGACACCCAGAAATCGACCGAGACCATCTCTGTCGATAGCAGCGGCAATGCCAGTTCGGATGCGAAACCCGCATCAAAGCCAACGGCGGCCCAAACAGACGCCCAGACAGGCACAAAGTCCGGCATAAAGTCCGACACACAATCTGGTGCAAAACCCGATACGGCAAAATCGCCCTCCCAGCCGGGATCAAAGCCGACAGACAAACCTGGCGTAACATCATCGGCAACGGCCAAACCGGAAATAAAACCGGCATCGGCCCATCGCAACAGCCAATCCAGTGACAAAAGCAGCAAAACCGACAGTTCTGCTGCCTCGCGCAAGGGTGTGGGCGGCAAGGCACTTTTGCTGTTTGTGATCATTATTGTCGGTGCCATTGCCGCTGGCTGGTTGACTCGTGCGATCTGGTGGCGCGATGCAGAGCCGGTTTTGAGCCAATATGTGCCGACGGTTATTCTTGATGAAATAACCCCCGAAGAGTTCAAGGATGACGGTGCAATCACAGCGACCAATGCACCAAGTCAGCCGGAAATGACTGATCAGAACGATCAGAACAATACCATCCCGGCCCCGGATGAAGACGCAACCATGGCCGAAAAAGACGATGGCATGGTCAGCGAAGAAGACAGTCTTCCCCCGGTTGATGGTGATACAAATAGCGTTTCAAGCGCATCCCCCCTGCCGGATGGATCGGTTGTTGTTGATCCGGAACTGACCGAACGCCTTTCGCGGCTTGAAGGCACAATTGATGCCTTGCGCGAACGCCTTAACAGCGAACGCGGCGGCACATTGAACAACACAGTTGCCCGCCGCATGGCGGAAATTGAAACCCGTACCGCCCCCATCGAAGAACTTGCACGCGTCGAAAGCGAACTTGCCGGTGTCGCCAACGAAATGCGTGAAATGTCCGCACGCCTGTCAACCATGGAAGAAGAAGTCCGCGCAACGGCTGGCCTTCGGGTTGAAAGCCGCGGACAGGCAATTGCCATGGCCGTCACCATCCTGCGCGATGCTTTGCAGCGCGGTGGGCCTTTCATCATCGCCCTGAATCAGCTTGAACGCAGCAGCGGCGATGACCCCCTTATCGCTGAACAGATTGCCACCCTTAAACCGCTTGCCGATCAGGGGGCACCGACCATCGAAAAACTGCGTCAGTCGTTCCCGGTCATGGCACAGGAAGCCGTTCAGGCCGCCACCGATGATCATTCGGGCAGCGTGCTTGATGCGACGTGGGCCAACATCAAAAAACTGATCCCGATCCGCCGTGTCGATGCGGCAGGCGAGGAATCACTTGAAGGACGTCTGGTAACGGCTGAAAACGCGCTTGAGCATGACGACCTTGATGCTGCCATTACCGCCCTTCAGGGTGTTGAAGGTGACCATGCATCGGTCGCGGTTGCCGACTGGTTGGCGGCTGCGGAAAATCGTCAAATTCTCAACAGCGCCATCGCCTCGCTTAGTGCGCATGCGATTGATCTTCTGACCGGGTCGGAGGATAGCCAATGATCCGCCTGCTGACCTTTATCCTGATTACGGCCGTCTTGGTGGGCTGCACTGTCTGGTTTGCTGATAATCCCGGCAGAATGACGGTGGTCTGGCTTGGTTATCGCTTTGACGGATCGATTGGCATGGTCGCCTTGGCCCTTTTGGCCCTGACGGCCATATGTGTTCTGATCTGGCGTGGCTGGACCATCATTGCCAATTCACCGGGCTGGGTCGGTCGTCTGCTTGGCAGTCGTCGGCGTAAAAAAGGCCAGCAGGCCCTGACCATGGGGTTGCTGGAACTGGCATCGGGCGATGTGCGTCAGGCGCTTAAACATACCCGTGCGGTGGACCGTTATCTTGAAGACGATACACTGACACGGCTTTTAACCGCACAGGCAGCGGAACTTGACGGCAACAACGATGCGGCCAAGCGCCAGTTTGAAGCCATGCTTGAAAAACCAGACTCGGCGTTCTTTGGTCTGCGTGGCTTGCTGCAATTATCACTTAAGACCAATGACCGCGAAGACGCCCTTGATTACGCCGAACGCGCACACCGTCTGCGCCCGCGCAATCCGGCTGTGATCGTCACATTGTTTGACTTGCTGCTGACATCCAAACGTTGGGACCGGGCGCTTAGCCTGCTGATTGATGCGCAAAAGGCCGAGGTTTTTGGTGAAAAGGAACTGACACGTCGTCGTGCACTTCTGATTACCGCCAAGGCCGAAGACGCCATCGCGTCTGGTGAAAATACCGAAGCCATCAAACTTCTGCGTAAGGCATTGAACTCGGCAGATGACTTTACCGGCGCGGCTGTTTTGCTGGCCGGGCTTTATCGTGACCTGAAACAGGAAGCCAAAGCCCGCGACGTTATCCTGCACAGCTGGCGCACAACGCCGTCTGCCGCCCTTGGCGCGATCTATCTTGAAACGCTGACCGGTGATCCGCTGGCACAGGTCAAATCAGTTGAAAAACTGGCTGCCACCAACCCGGACCATGTCGAAAGCCAGATTATTCTGGCCGAGGCCGCCCTTCTGGCCGATCTGTGGGGCATGGCGCGCAGCAACCTTGAAAAGGCGATGACCCGCAAGACAGAAGCCCGCCATTACCGTTTGCTGGCCGATCTGGAATTGCGTGAAAAGCAGGATGGTGCGAAGGCCCGCGACCTTCTGGTTAAGGCAAGCCACGCCAACCCGGATCCCGATTGGCGCTGTGGGGCCTGTGGGGCGGAAACCGATCGCTGGGTGGTATCCTGCCCGTCCTGTCATTCGTTTGGCAGTGTTGAATGGCGAAGCCCCCTTCGCGTGCATCAGGCGCCGACATCAACCGCGCCCGATGCAGGCAATCCACCGTCAAAGGACGCCGCAAAGGACCCGGTTGCCATTGGACAGAGCGCCACCATCATTGATCACAGCAACGATGATGACGGCAACGGCGCCAACAACCCGCAAAAAGGCAATCAACCTGCCCTTTAAGACGTCCGATTGGTCAATTTAGCCTAAGCAAACCTATCAAAACAAAAACCCCGGGGACGAACCCCGGGGTTTTTTAATGCCTAAATCACCGTCGCACTTAGTGGCGGAAGTGACGCATGCCGGTAAACACCATGGCAATACCGTGCTCGTCGGCTGCTGCAATGACTTCTTCGTCACGCATCGAACCACCCGGCTGGATCACCGCCGTCGCACCGGCTTTGACCGCTGCCAGAAGACCATCGGCAAACGGGAAGAATGCATCAGATGACACGACCGACCCCTTGGTCCGCACGACATCTTCGCCTGCATTTTTGCTGGCTTCTTCGGCTTTCCACGCGGCAATACGCGAACTGTCAACGCGGCTCATCTGCCCCGCACCAACGCCAACGGTCTTGCCGTCTTTAACATACACAATCGCATTTGATTTGACGTGTTTGCCAACGCGGAAGGCAAACAGAAGGTCATTAAGCTCGGCCTCGGACGGCGTGCGCTTGGTAACGACTTTAAGCTCGTCACGTTTGACCCGACCCGCATCACGGTTCTGAAGCAGATACCCACCCGCCAGCGAACGCAGCGTCATGTCTTCGCCTTCCGGATCGGCCATGCCACCGGTAATAAGAACACGCAGGTTCTTCTTGGACGACAGAACTTCACGGGCGGCATCATCCGCATCCGGGCAAATCACCACTTCGGCAAACAGCTTGGCGATTTCTTCGGCCGTGGCTTTATCAAGGGTCCGGTTGACCGCAATGATACCACCAAAAGCCGACACCGGATCACATGACAGCGCCTTGTGATAAGCATCAATCAGGCTTTCGCCCTCTGCCACACCACACGGGTTGGCGTGCTTGATGATGGCAACAGCCGGTTTTTCATCAAATTCGGACACCAGTTCAAACGCGGCATCGGTGTCGTTCAGGTTATTAAACGACAGTTCCTTGCCCTGAAGCTGGGTCGCGGTCGAAACACCCGGACGGTTTTTACCATTGGTGTAAAACGCGGCCTGCTGATGCGGGTTTTCGCCGTAACGAAGGGTTTGCTTCAGTTCGGCCGAAACATTCAAACGCTGCGGGAAGGTTTCACCCAGTTCACCGGCAAACCAGCTTGAAATCGCCGAGTCATAGGCACCCGTGCGGGCAAATGCCTTGGCGGCCAGAACACGGCGGGTTTCCGCCGTCGTGGCACCGGCATTGTCGTTCATTTCGGCAACGACGCGGTCATAGTCGCCTGGATCGACAACAACCGTCACCGACTCATGGTTCTTGGCTGCCGAACGGATCATGCTTGGTCCGCCAATGTCGATGTTTTCGATGCAGGTATCGAAATCGGCACCCTTGGCGACGGTTTCTTCGAACGGATAAAGGTTCACACACACCAGATCGATCGGCGCAATGTCGTTGTCTTTCATTGCCTGCATATGGCTGGCAAGCGGACGACGGCCCAGAAGGCCGCCATGAATTTTCGGATGAAGCGTTTTGACACGACCATCCATGATTTCAGGAAAACCGGTGTGATCGGCAACTTCCTTAACCGGGATACCGGCCGCTTCAATCGCCTTGGCAGAGCCACCGGTCGACAGGATTTCAACACCCTGTTCATGAAGGGATTTGGCAAATTCGACCAGACCGGTCTTGTCGGAAACGGAAATAAGCGCGCGCGCAATACGAGCAGTCATTGGGTTCGCTTTCATGCATCAATATGTGATGAAGGTCGCGGACCCATTGATGATATATCGGCCCGATGCGATACCGTGCTGTATGGCTGCTCGTGCATACCGATGGTATCAATTGCGGGCGAACCGGCCTTTTGGCAGAAACCCGGGCCGACACATGATCAATGAGTCCGAACCATGTTTCGCGCGGACCTTTAGCATGTGCAGCGCAAAAAGTGGACCCCGAATTCTTGCATGGCGGCTTTCAGCAAAATAGCTCTATTTGATACCGCGGCTCTAAAGCGGTGAGAGTGACGTTCTGGCATAGGCAAGAAATCCACATATGGCCGCCACAACCAGCCAATAAAACATCGGCCCATTCTGCTCTACACCTGATCGCAAATGCATCCCGGAAAAGAGGAGCATCTCTGCTGCAATACCCAAGGCCGCGACAGGCACGAGAATGGCAAATTGCTTATTGATTGCAGGCAGGATCAACCCAACCGCACAAAGCAGTTCAACGCCAATCAGCCCCATCCATACCGCATGAGGAATAGCACTCAGAGATGGAATGTTTTGTTCGGAATTTGAAAACTTCCAAACCGCACCAATACCTGTATGCACGGCGAGTAAAGCCTGCAAAATCCACAAAAAAATGTTCATCGTAAGCTCCTCAGGCGTGGGATAAATTTAATCGATTTGCGACAGTAATTGTTCCAACTGACCAAAGAAGCGTGGCCACCCGCTTTTGGCACCAAAATATGCCAGCTTTTGTTTCTCTGGATTGAACCCTGTTTGCTCCATACGCAGAAGCGTTCCACTGGCAGAAGGCGACAATGTCCAGGTCACAACACTTTCCAACCCATCTGCCTGCCATGTGTATGTGAGTGTTTTTTCAGGCTCGATCGTCAGAACCTGACAGTCAATTTCACCCCAACTGGCACTGAGTTTGAATTTGTGATTCAAAACTGGCGTGAAGTCATTTTGCAGCAACCATTCTGCGATGAGATGCGGCTGCGTAAGAGCACGCCATATTTTCTCAGGCGGAAAGGCAAGTTCCCGTTCAACAACGACAGAGCGGGTTTCCGGTGTGGTATTTTTCATTGATCAATCCGTTTGAGCAGGTTTTCAAGCGCATCGAAACGGCCCTCCCAGAACTCAGCCATTTGCGCGGTCCAGTCCCTGAGGGGGGATAACGCATCAGGCTGTGCGCTGTAATGGGTTTGGCGGCCTTCATGTAGGCCGCTGACCAAGCCTGCCTGCTTTAAAATACGAAGGTGTTTTGAGACAACCGGTTGCGAGACACCCGCATGCTCTGTCAGTGCCCCGACAGTTTTGTCCCCTTCTCGGCATAAACGCTCAAAAATTGCCCGTCGCGTTGGGTCGGAAAGCGTTTTGAAAAGGATCGTGTGCGTGTCTGACATAACCCATACCCCAATGACTATGAATCAACATATATCCATTGGGGTATGAATTGGTCAACGAAAAAGATGACACGACAATGCGTGCCGTATCCACCTTCCAAACTCAGGAAATGCCGTGAACCTTTAATGTACGTGCCCGCACCAATCGGCTCGATACGCCAACCCTAATCAAGCAACGCTTTTCTTAAGCCCCAATGCATCGAATGCACGGTCAATAGAAACCTGCTGGGTTTTCGCATAAAGTGCCAGCTCATCACGAACCGATGCCCCAAGCGCCTGTTCAAACTCATCCTGATTGGAATGGGTCTGATAATTTTTCTGCGCATCTCCACCAAGATTCGACTGGAAAATACCAGCCGCACTCACGGGCAGGAAATCCTCATAAATGATCGGGTCCGCACGCAGATATCCTTGATCAACCAACTCATGGGCTGTTCCCGCCAATTTGCCATTGCGCGCGGCATCCAAACCGTCCTTGGTCGGGCTGTATTTAAAGAAAGCCAATCCTTCGACCCGAAGCGTTTCATAATCATCGGGGAAGGCAACGAACCGTTCGCAAAGCTCGGTTTCGTAATCGCGCGCATTTGATCCACCGGCATTGATCTGAACAGCCTGCCGGACGGATGCCAAAAGCGTGTCATAGAGCGCCCGCCCCTTCGCCGTCAGGGCAACGCCGCGCTGCTCAATCTCGCCAAAACGGGCGGTATGGGTTCCCGGTGTGCCTTTTGGGGTGTCGCCCACGAAATAGACCTGTTCTTCCAGCGCCTTGAAACTGGTTTGGCGCAGAAGGATCGGGCATTTTCGGGTCGGTGGACCTTCGACAACCGCCTTGGGTGAAATGCCCCGTTCGGGCATGGTTTTCTGAACCGCATCAATATCCAATGTGCGCGGTGTCAGATGATTGATATGCGGCCCTTTGAAACACACAACATCGGCAATCAAACGGTGGGCATCATGCATTTTTTGGTATGAGTTCAGCGACACCGTCGCATCACTGTGCCAGCGGAATGTTTCAAGCGCCTGGGTCACAAACTGTTCGGCCTGCACCTGCGTCAACCCGCCATTCTTTTCCGCCAGATAAATCAGCTTGATGACATCGGCGGTGAAAATATCGCGCGCCGCCAAAATCTGCTGGGCGTCATGGCGCAGGTTTTCATCTTCGATCAGCTCAAGCCGCAAAAGGGATGTGAAAACCCGAAACGGATTGCGCCGCAGTGCCGCGTCATCAATCGGACGAAACGCCGTCGAATGAACCGGCACACCCGCCACTGACAAATCATAATAACCCACCGGATGCATGCCCATCACCGCAAACAGACGGCGCATGGTAAACAGTTCTTCGGCCTTGCCCAACCGGATCGCACCATGGCGTTCCACATCCAGCCGGTCCAATTCATCATTGCCGGTCAGGCTGTCATGCAGTGCGTGGTCGGCTTTAAGTGTCTCGTCATTCTTGTCTGCGACCAGTTCAAGGAGGGTGCCATATTGCGGCACTTCGGCACGGTACATGTCCGACATGGCGCTGGAAAACATCGAACGAATTTCATCGGGATGGACCAAAGCATCTGCCGACATGGGAGCCTCCAAAGAACGGGAACGGACTGGAATTTCGGAATGCCTTCGCAACAAGGTCATTCCTGTTTGTCATTCTGGGCGCAAGATATTGGCGTAAAACACCCCTGACAAACGACAATTCCGCACGAGTTCATTCGCAATAAGAATGAACTCTTATGAGGCATCCCAAAAATGGAAAATGGTGTCACTGGAAAGACGACTAGGCCGATCTTCCCGCGGCCTGATCCAGATCGCTGCCATCCTCGGCAGACGGACCTGTTACGGCTTTGGCGTTATCGGCAAAGATCGATTTAACCCCGATCTCGGGTGGCTGGAATTCCGGCACCAACTGACTGATCAACGCCAAAGTGGCGTGGGTATCACGACTGGTTGCACTGGTTTCAAGCGCTTCAAACACCTGTTTGATCAGATCATAATCAACAACCCGTGGGGCGGCCAACATCACACCGTCCGTCTCGGTTGGTTCAGGCGGCTCAGAATCGTGGAACAGTTCTTCATAAAGCTTTTCACCCGGGCGCAGGCCGGTGACCTTGATCTCGACGTCTTTGCCCGGCTGCAAGCCCGACAGCAAGATCATCTGGCGTGCAAGATCAACGATTTTGACCGGGCGCCCCATATCGAGAACAAAGATTTTACCGCCTTCTGTCACACCGCGACGGCCAAGTTCAGCCGATTGCAGGACAAGCTCCACCGCCTCGGCAATGGTCATGAAGTAACGTGTGATGCCCTCATGCGTCACGGTCAAGGGCCCCCCGGCTTCAAGCTGGCGCTTAAACAGCGGCACAACCGATCCGGTCGACCCCAACACATTGCCAAACCGCACGGTGACAAACCGCGTGATGCTGCGCTGATCATCGGGCAAGGTTTCAAGCGCCTGACAATAACATTCCGCCAGCCGCTTGGACGCGCCCATGACATTAGCCGGATTAACCGCCTTATCGGTTGAAATCAAAACCATCGTCGCAACATTGGCCGCCCGGCAGGCCTCGGCCACATTGCGCGTCCCCAGTGTATTGGTCAGGATACCTTCGTTGGGATTATGCTCGACCAGCGGCACATGCTTATACGCCGCCGCATGGAAAACAATTTCCGGTTTGACGTCATCAAAAACTGTATCAATCCGTGTGCGATCCCGAACATCCCCCAGAACGCTTTCACGTGGCAAGTCCGGGTATTTTTCCGCCATTTCCATATCAATGGCATAGAGATTATATTCCCCGGCATCGACCAGTGTCAGGCTCGCCGGACCATAAGAGGCAATCTGGCGCACCAGTTCGGACCCAATCGATCCGCCCGCACCGGTAACAAGCACGCGCCTGCCACCAATCATGTCACGGACACGGTCACGATCCAGACGCGCCTGCGGACGGCCCAGCAAATCCTCAATCGCCACCGGGCGGATTTGCAGCGGATCGGCAAGGCCTTCGCGCAAATCCCCCAATTTTGGCAACCGCGCAAACGTCATGCCATATCGGTCGGCAATCTCAAGCCATTTGGCATTGTCAGGATGACGCAGCGCATCACCGGTCAAAACCAAACGGCGCGGCACACCATGGCGCGATTTTTCAAGTTTCTGAATGGTTTCTTCAAGCTGATCAACCGTCGCCAGCACATCAATATTGTGCATATTGCGTCCGACACGGCTTTCCGTCAGCGCGACAATCCCGATCACCTTGAACGGGGTGTCGGCAGACCGTTGTGTTTCGCGGATAAAGGCTTCTGCTTCGTCGCCTGCCCCGATCAACAGAACCGAAAGACGCCGCGTACCTTGACGCACCAGCGCACGCGCAGTCGATTTATCCTTGGCGATGCGATAGGCCAACCGCGACCCACCCAGCAACGCCATCAACAAAAACCACTGAATAAGCGGGGCAGAACGCGGAATCCAGTCCAGACGGGTGGTCAGGAACAAGATAACAAACAAGGCCGCCACAGCAACGCTGACCGCCTTGGCAATCCGTGTGAGATCATTGAGCGACGCATAGCGCCAGATACCGCGATAAAGTCCAAAAAACCAGAAGGATGCCGCCGCAATCAGGGTAAACACACCGGCTGAAAACAGGATATTGTCAAAGGCATAAAACTGCACGCCCTCGCCAACCCGCAAATACAATGCCAGCGGGAAAGAAAGTGCGGCCATGACAATGTCATGACCAAAGGCAATATGGCTTCGCTGTAAAATGCGCGACATGCGGTCCCTTACCGGCAATTTTCTGTTTTTATCTGTTTTTAAAGGATACCCGCTTCACCCGAAGACGGATAAGCCTTTCTTTTCGCGCCCACCTGAAAACAAGTCAAGCACTCCGCACGTGCCTGTTTTTGCTTACGGTTGCGCGCGGTCTTTGACCGGCATGCGCAACATCATGCCCACCAGCCCAAACACCACCATGGCGGCTGCCACAACCCGCATCCAGCCCGGCGTATCAAACTCGGTAAAACACACCGCAATCAACACCAGATTGGTAATCCCGATCATCGCCGAGACGGTCGAATGTTTAAGCCCGCGCTGGGTCGCCTGTTGATAAAAATGCTCACGATGCGCTTGCCAGACTTTTTCGCGGCGAAGTGCACGCTTGATTAAGGTTATGGTCGCATCAAACAGGTAATATGACGGCAAGATAAGCGCGACCGCCCACGCCCCTTCGGCCGCCAGCTCCAACAGAACCCAACCCAGAATAAAGCCAAGCGGAATTGATCCAACATCGCCCAAAAACAACCGGGCCGGATGCCAGTTCCAGATCAAAAACCCGGCCATGATCGATGTGACACCAAGCCCGATATAGCCAAGCCCGATGAACTGCGGCAACGGGATCAACAAGGCGAGGATAAACACACCAAGCCCGATCGACCCGGCCTCAACCCCGGTAATGCCATCAATCCCGTCCATGAAATTAAACAGATTGATAAACCAGACCCACGCCAGCACCACCAAAACATGATCAAACCAAACCGGCACAAGCCCGCCCAGAACCGGCTTATCAATGGCAAAGACACCAATGATCACCGCCACAAACTGACAGGCAAACCGTATCGCTGCGGATAAATCATGCCGGTCATCAAGCCAGCTTAAAACGCCAAGTCCGACCCCGGCGGCAAGCATCAACCAGGGACCAATATCGCGCACCCCGGTATGAATAAACACCACTGCCACCAGAACTATCAAAAGCGGGGTCACCGCCAACCCACCGCCACGCGGGGTCGGCACGGCATGACTGGACCGGTGGTTGGGCATGTCCAAAATCGCCTTGCGCCGCAAATACACCAGCACCGCCCACGTCAACAACATGGCACCGATCAGAAAAATACTGGAAAAGGTCGCAAGTCCGGCAAACGTCATCGTTTGGGTGATCCCTTGTTTCGGTCCTGATTGGCCCATGGTTTGCCCGTGGGTTACGACCGGCAGGCCATCAGCAGATTGTTGCGTCTGGAGTAGCCGGGGACAGCCCCCATCGCAAGGCTTTTCAACCCGGCATCGTGGTGATTGGCAGGTCAGCCATGCCGACCCAACAGATGCTTGGTGCTTTACACTTGGCTATCGCGGCCTTAACTACAGTCATAACATAAAACCGGAGATACCCCTTTGACTGAACGCCGTTCCCGTCCCGCCCATCGCAATGCATCCCGCCATCCTGCGGTCGAGGCACCCGATCCACGCATGCTGGCGCTAAAAACGCTGCAGGAACTGCGTGGCGGCGAAGTGACACTGGACGAACTTCTGTCAAAGCATGGCTATGGTCTGCCGTCACTGGATCGCAATTACCTGCGCCATTTGCTGGGCACCACATTGCGCCATATGGGCGAAATTGATGCGGTTCTGGCGCCGCGCTATCAACCGCCACAGGACCGGGTTGCCGCACGCCTGACCAACATCATGCGCCTTGGCGTTGCACAGTTGTTCTTTATGGACACATCCGATTACGGTGCCGTCGACAGCACGGTCAACCTGACCCGCGATGCCGGTTTGCATAAATATGTGAAGCTTGTGAATGCGGTCCTGCGCAGTTTGCAGCGCGATGGCTTTGAATGGCCCGAAGGGGTCGAAGACTGGCAACTTAACATCCCGGCATGGCTGCGCGGATCGTGGAAAAAGGCCTATGGTGCCGAAATCGCGCAAGGCATCGCCGAGGCCAGCCTTGGCCACGCCATGCTCGATCTGTCGATCAAGGACCGTTCAGAATCGGAAAACTGGGCCGAACAGGTCGATGGCCTTGTCCTGCCGACCGGATCGGTAAGGCTTGAAAGTGGCCGACGCATTCGCGACCTTCCGGGCTACAAAGATGGCAAATGGTGGGTACAGGATGCAGCGGCCGCCATTCCGGCCACCCTGTTTTCGGCCTATAAAGACAAAACGATCTACGACCTGTGTGCCGCCCCGGGTGGTAAAACAATGCAGTTGGCATCCCTTGGCAGCAGCCCGATTGCGGTTGATAAGTCCGAAGGTCGCCTCAAACGCGTTTATGAAAATCTCGAACGTGTGGAACTGGGGGCGGCCGTTGTCACAGGGGACGCCACCGATCTGGCCCCGGATACCCCGCGTGCGGATGCGGTTTTGCTCGATGCGCCATGTTCTGCAACCGGCACCATTCGCCGCCATCCCGACATTCTGTTGCGTCAGAACGACAAACTGATGCGATCGCTTTTGCCGATCCAGACCAAACTGCTCAATCAGGCTGACAAGCTTTTGAATGTCGGCGGTGAGTTGATCTATTGCACCTGTTCGCTGCAACCCGAAGAAGGCGAACATCAGATCAAATCGTTCCTGGCCGATCATCCCAAATACGAACGCAAACCCATCACTGCCGGAGAACTCGGCGGCTGGGATGAGGCGATCAACGAAGATGGCGAACTGCGCGTTCTGCCGGTCCATATGCAGGAATACGGCGGCATGGATGGCTTTTTCTGCGCGCGACTTGTCAAAAAGGGCTGATTTCACAGCCAAATGCGCCACGCAACCACAAACAAGACTGCCATGACCGTCCATTCGGATGACAGGGCGGGCTTTTTGCGTTAAGACAAGCGCCAAATTCCCATATCCCGCAGTGTTTCAGGACCCGTGACGCATGACCACGTCGAACATTAAAATTGCCCCTTCGATCCTTTCGGCCGATTTCGCCCAGTTGGGTGTTGATGTCCGCGCGGTTGACGCCGCCGGTGCGGATTACATCCACATTGATGTGATGGACGGCCATTTTGTGCCCAACATCACTATTGGCCCGGACGTGGTCAAGGCGCTGCGCCCGCACAGCGACAAGGTGTTTGACGTGCACCTCATGATCGCACCGGTCGATCCCTATATCGAAGCCTTTGCCAATGCCGGTTCCGACATCATCACCATCCACGCCGAAGCCGGCCCGCACCTGCATCGCAGCCTGCAACTGATCAAGTCGCTGGGCAAAAAAGCCGGTGTGTCGCTCAATCCGTCAACCCCGGAATCTGTGATTGAATACGTCATGGACATGGTTGATCTGGTGCTGGTCATGACCGTCAACCCGGGCTTTGGTGGTCAGAAGTTCATCCCAAGCCAGCTTGAAAAAATCAAACGCATCCGCAAGATGATCGATGCCACCGGGCGCGACATCGACCTTCAAGTCGATGGTGGCGTAAACCCGGAAATCGCCCCGCAGGTCATTGCGGCTGGCGCGAATGTTTTGGTCGCTGGTTCGGCCACCTTCAAAGGCGGACCGGGCGAATACGCCAACAACATCAAGGCAATCCGCGGCGCCTAAGCCACATACACCCTCGCATGTTTTTTATCAGGGCCGGAACCACATCGTTGGTTTCGGCCCTGAATGCGTTTTATGCGCATTTAAAATCAGTGCATAAGGGTTTGATAAATTTTTTCTATCACCCCATTAGGTCTGCATACTTGACCTAATTTGCGTTATCGCAAATAGATGCCCCCATGAATGAAATCTTTATTGGCAAGAAATCATCGGCTGCGGGTGGATGGGGTGCGCTGAAAAGTTGCGGTAAGCAGCTTTTACAAAGCGGCAGCGCCCTTAGCGGTGCACGCACGATGCTTAAGGCAAATCAGCCCAACGGTTTTGATTGCCCCGGTTGCGCGTGGGGCGATCCCGAGCATGGATCATCGTTTGAGTTTTGCGAAAACGGTGTCAAAGCCGTGTCGTGGGAAGCAACGCAAAAGCGCGCCACACCGGCATTCTTTGCCAAACATACGGTTTCTGAGCTGCGCAAGCTTTCCGATTATGAGCTGGAACTGAATGGCCGCCTCACCCACCCGATGCGCTATGACGCGCCAAGCGACACATACCTTCCGGTCGCGTGGGAAGATGCCTTTGCCGAAATTGGGGGCATTCTTAAAAACCTGAATTCCCCCGATCAGGCCGAGTTTTACACATCCGGCCGGGCCAGTAACGAAGCAGCCTATCTCTATCAATTGTTCGTACGCCTTTATGGCACCAACAATTTCCCCGATTGCTCCAACATGTGCCACGAAGCCAGTGGCATTGGCCTGCGTCAGGCGATTGGCGCTGGCAAAGGCACGGTCCTGCTCGAAGATTTCGAAAAGGCAGACGCCATTTTCGTGCTGGGACAAAACCCCGGCACCAACCATCCGCGCATGCTGGGTGATTTGCGCCGGGCCGCCATCCGTGGGGCTGAAATCGTGGTCTTTAACCCGGTCCGGGAACGCGGTCTGGAACGGTTTTCCGACCCACAGGCCAAACTTGAAATGCTGTCAGGCGGATCAACCGATATCGCCAGCCATTATTACCAGCCCCTTCTCGGTGGGGACATGGCCGCCGTGCGCGGCATGAGCAAGGCCGTCTTTGCCGCCGAAGACGCCGCCCTTGCGGCGGGTCATCCAGCCGTGCTTGATCATGATTTCCTTGGTGAACATTGCGAAGGCTTTGCCGAGTATCGCGCCACCGTCGATGCCACAAGCTGGGACGAGATCGAAGACCAGTCGGGCCTGTCCCGACACGACATCGAACAGGCGGCAAATGTGTATATGTCGGCAGAAAATGTGATTTGCACATGGGCCATGGGTGTCACACAGCATCTGCATTCCGTGGCCACCATTCGTGAAATTTCCAATTTCATGTTTCTGCGCGGCAATATCGGCAAACCCGGTGCCGGACTCTGCCCGGTGCGCGGACATTCCAATGTGCAGGGCGACCGCACCGTTGGCATTAACGAAAAACCCGCCGATGCCTTCCTTGATGCACTGGAAAAGGAATTCGGCTTCACCGCACCGCGTAAACACGGCCACAATGTGCTCGGTGCGATTGGCGCGATGCTGGATGGCAGTGCCAAGGCCTTCATCGGGCTTGGCGGCAATTTCGCCCGCGCAACGCCCGACAGCGCCCTTGTCGCCAAGGCACTTAAAAACCTGAAACTGACGGTCAACATCGCGACCAAGCCCAACCATTCACACCTGATGCCCGGCGAGGTCAGCTTTATCCTGCCGTGTCTTGGGCGGACCGAAATTGATCTGAATTCCGCCGGTCAGTCACAGGTCGTCAGCGTCGAAGACTCCATGAGCATGGTCCACGGGTCGGCGGGCATCAACCGCCCGGCATCGCCGTATCTATTGTCCGAAGTTGGCATTATCGCCGGGATTGCCGAGGCAACCCTTGGCACCAAGACCGTGTCATGGCCTGCCCTTGCCGATGATTACGAACGCATCCGCAGCCATATCGAAGCCACCATTCCGGGATTTGACGACTACAACACCCGTCTGCGCACACCACGCGGGTTCCTCCTGCGCAACAGTGCCGCACACCGGGAATGGAACACACCGACCGGCAAGGCCAATTTCTTTGCCGGCACCCTTCCTGCCAGCACCGTGCACCAGCAGGCCCGCACCGCACAAACCCGTTTCGCGCTTCAGACATTCCGTTCGCACGATCAGTACAACACGACGGTCTATGGTCTTGATGATCGGTATCGCGGTGTGTACGGCGAACGCAACGTCATCTTTATCCATCCCGACGACCTTGCATCGCTTGGTGCACAATCTGGCGACCGGGTGAATGTCATTGGCGAATATGATGATGGCATCGAACGTATTGCGCCTAATTTCCGGCTCGTTTCATACGATATCCCGCGCGGCAGTGTTGCGGGCTATTACCCGGAACTAAACGTGCTTGTCCCGCTGGGCAGTGCCGGGGATCAAAGCGACACGCCAACATCAAAATCGGTCATGGTATCGTTTCAAAAAGATACAGCGGCGTGACCGGAACGGCACCCGCTAGCGAACAATTCATGGATCTGGTTGCGCGCCGTTGTACCGCGCAACCCGACCTTACCCCGATACAGGCAGGCATCATCATCGCAGCAGAGCAAAATATTGCCCGCGACAGCCGCACATTCGCCCGCCTTCTCGGCCTTGCCCATGCGCTTGTTCTGCGTGAACTTAATGCTCTTTTGCAATCGGGTGATGTTCTAGAACTGGTAAAGCGTGATGACCGCACACTGCGAACGCACTATTCAATCACCTGCGGTATCAATAGAAAAGCCAGTTAGCTTAGAAATCGATACACCGCCCCTTGCTTTCCCAATCGCCAAACCGGGTTGGTTCCGGGCCTTTAGGGCCGCCGATTTCGCGCTGTTTTGCGGCGGCTTCCTTTGCGGCCTTGGCTTCGGCAAGGGCGTTGATCGCATCCTGTGACAAGGCCGGTGCCATATCGGCCCCCGCGATCTCTTCGTTCTTTTCTTCACTTGTTTTCGGTTCGGCCTTTTCTTTTGGCTCTACCTGATGAATGACGGTCTCGCGAAACTTTCCGGTCATTCGGCTTCTCCTGTTTTAGGGCCTGCACCCTGTAATTCACATTTGCCCAAGAAATAGCGTCCTGACCACCGTTGGGCAAGCCTGCGTATGGCGCAGCCGAACCGCGCAAAATGCATGGGATTTCAATCCTTTGGAATCAAACGTGGAATCGTATTCTGGTCTGATGGAAAAATTTGGCGAAAACTGACTCTTTCCGTGTGCCCTCAAAGCCGCTATTTCAGGCATACGAGCAAAACAAGGAGAAACCATGCGTCCAATTCCTCAGCGTATCGCCGAAGAACTTTCGGTTCGCCCCGAACAGGTCATTGCCACCATCGAGATGCTCAATGAAGGTTCGACCGTTCCGTTTATCGCCCGCTACCGCAAAGAAAAGACCGGCGGGCTTGATGACACCCAATTGCGTACGCTGGAAGAACGCCTGAGGTATCTGACCGAACTTGAAAGCCGCCGATCCTCCGTGCTTGAAAGCATCCGCGAACAGGACAAACTCACCCCCGAACTTGAAGCCGCCATTAACGAGGCCGACACCAAGACCCGTCTTGAAGATTTGTACCTGCCCTATAAGAAAAAGCGTCGCACCAAGGCCCAGATCGCCCGCGAAGCCGGGCTGGAGCCGCTGGCCGATGGCTTGTTTAGCAACCCGACCCTTGATCCGGAAATCGAGGCGGCAAAATATGTCGATGCGGACAAGGCCGTCGAGGACACGAAGGCCGCCCTTGATGGCGCACGTCAAATCCTGATGGAACGCTTTGCCGAGGATGCCGACCTTGTTGCCAAACTGCGTGACCTTTTGTGGAATGACGGTGAAATCACCGCCAGCGTGATTGAGGGCAAACAGGCCGAAGGGGCGAAATTCTCTGACTATTTCGAACATTCGGAAAAAGTCAAAACCTGCCCGTCGCACCGCGCACTTGCCCTGTTCAGGGGGCGCAACGAAGACATCCTGCAACTTAAACTGACCTTGGGGGCCGAGGACGAAGCCCGCCCGCGCAGTCAGGCAGGCCGGGCCGAAATCATGATCGCCGCCCATGTCGGGATTGCCGATAAGGGACGGGCCGCGGATAAATGGCTTGTTGATACCGTGCGCTGGACGTGGCGGGTCAAATTGTCGCTGTCGATTGAGCTTGATCTGTTTGGGTCGCTGCGTGACAGCGCTGAAGAAGACGCGATCAAGGTCTTTGCCAACAACCTCAAAGACCTTCTTTTGGCCGCCCCTGCCGGGCAAAAGGCCACCATGGGTCTTGATCCGGGCGTGCGCACCGGGGTCAAGGTTGCCGTGGTGGATGCCACGGGCAAACTGGTCGATACCGCAACCGTTTATCCGTTCCAGCCGCGCAATGATGTGGATGGTGCCATCAACACCATGGCCGCCCTTGCCGCGCGTCATAAGATCGAGCTGATCGCGATTGGCAATGGCACGTTTTCGCGCGAAACCGATGACCTTGCCGGTCAGATGCTTAAACGCTTCCCGGCCCTGACCGCGACCAAGGTGATTGTCAATGAGTCGGGTGCGTCGATCTATTCCGCGTCGCAATTTGCCGCCGAAGAATTCCCCGATCTGGATGTATCCCTGCGCGGGGCCGCCTCAATCGCGCGCCGTTTGCAGGACCCATTGGCCGAACTGGTCAAGATCGAACCAAAATCCATCGGGGTTGGGCAGTATCAGCACGACGTATCGGAAACCAAACTGGCCAAATCGCTCGATGCCGTGGTTGAGGATTGCGTGAACGGGGTCGGTGTTGACCTCAATACCGCATCAATCCCGCTTTTGACCCGTGTGGCGGGCTTAAGCGAAACACTGGCGCGCAATATCGTCGGATACCGCGATTCAAACGGCGCGTTCCAGTCGCGTACTGACCTTAAAAAGGTCGAACGTCTTGGTCCCAAGGCGTTTGAACAATGTGCGGGCTTCTTGCGCATTCGCGGGGCCACCAATCCGCTCGACGCATCTGCCGTTCACCCGGAAGCCTATCCGCTGGTCAAAAAGATCGGCGCGCAGGCCTCCAAATCGCTTGCCGATCTGATTGGCGATTCGGCCTTTATCAAAACGCTGCGCGCCGAAGATTACGCCGACGACACATTCGGTGTGCCAACCATCCGCGACATCATTGCCGAACTTGATAAACCCGGCCGTGACCCGCGCCCGGAATTCAAGACCGCCAAATTCACCGATGGTGTCAATGAAATCAAGGACCTGAAAGCCGGCATGAAGCTTGAAGGAACCGTCACCAACGTCACCAATTTCGGGGCGTTTGTCGATATTGGCGTGCATCAGGATGGCTTGGTCCATATTTCCCAACTGGCCGATAAATTCGTCGAAGACCCCCGTCAGGTGGTCAAGGCCGGTCAGATCGTCTCTGTCACCGTCATGGAAGTGGACGCCCCGCGTAAACGCATCGGGCTGTCGATGAAATCGGCACCGGATTACGAAGGCACACGCGAACGCCGCAATGACAGCCAAGCCACCGCCCCGCGCGGCGGGCAGGCACCTTCAGGCACCCGCCCCAACCACAATCGCGGCAATGCTGGCGGTGCTGGCGGCGGACATAATGCGCGCGGGAATTCTGCGCGGAATTCTGCTGGTGGGTCATCTTCTGGGTCATCTGGCGACGCTGGTGGTGCAATGGCCGCAGCCCTGAAGGCCGCAATGGAACGCCGTAAATAGGCAATCCGCATACGCGCACCCCGCGTTTTGATCGGAATATAAAAGGCGGCGGGATAGGGCAAACACCATCCCGCCGCTTTTTTTAGGCCTTCGGATATCGCGCACCATACATAGGGTGAATTGACACAAAGCACGGAAAAACCCATGTTGCAGGTTCACCAAGGGGAGCCTCGACAGGAGGCTGAGAAACTGCCCCGTGCGATCAAAGCACATGCGCAGTGACCCGTTGAACCTGATCCAGTTCATACTGGCGTAGGGACGGTGCGAACGTTGCCAACATTTTAAACAACGTTCTCCATCATTCCGACTTCGAACTGGGTCTCCAACGCTGCGACACTAGACGCATTGGAGCCTCGATATGACGACCGACCTTTCCCAAACCACAACCGATCTATATGAGCGCATGCGTGCGACCAATCCGCTGGTCCAGTGCATCACCAATTATGTTGCGATGAACTACGCCGCCAATGTTTTGCTGGCGGCGGGCGCCTCCCCCGCCATGGTCCACACGCCCGAAGAATCCGGTGAATTTGCCACCATCGCCGGCGCATTGACCGTCAATATCGGCACCCTGTCGCCCAACTGGGTCGAAGGCATGATTGCCGCGGCAAAATCGGCCAACACTGCAGGCAAACCATGGGTACTTGATCCGGTCGCACATTTTGCAACCGGATATCGTCAGGGCACGACGACCGAGCTTCTTAAACTCAACCCCACCGTCATTCGCGGCAATGCATCGGAAATCATCGCCCTTGGCGGCGGACAAAGTGCCGGTCAGGGTGTCGACAGTGGCGATCCGGTCGAACAGGCCGAGGATGCCGCACGCACCCTTGCCACCGCGCAAAAGGCGATTGTGGCTGTCACCGGCGAGGTTGATTTCGTCACCGATGGCACGCGGTCTGTGCGCATTGCCGGTGGATCGGACCTGATGCCGAAAATCACCGCCATGGGCTGTGCGTTGACCGCCCTTACCGGCGCCTATGTCGCCATCGCGCCGGATCAGGCGTTTGAGGCAACGGTTGCCGCCCTTGCCAATTTTGCCGTTGCGGGCGAAATTGCCGCCAAATCGGCAAACGGCCCGGCATCGTTCATGACGGCCTTTGTCGACGGGCTCTATACCCTTGATGCAAAAACTTTTAACGCCAACGCCCGGATCACTGCCCAATGACGTCCTTTGACCTTTCGCTGTATCTGGTTCTCGACCCTGATCTGTGCCGGACCCATTCGATGGTTGAAACCACCATGGCCGCAATCGCCGGTGGGGCAACGATTGTTCAGTTGCGCGACAAGAAAGTCGGCACCGAGGGCCTTATCCGGATCGGGCGTGAATTGATGGATGCCATGGCGGGCAGCGGTGTGCCGTTGATTGTGAATGACGATATCGATGCGGCCATCGCGATTGGCGCCGATGGCCTTCATGTTGGTCAGGATGACATCTCCGCACAAACCGCCCGCGAACGCCTTGGCCGTGACAAGATCATCGGCCTTTCAATTGAAAATGAGGAAGTCGCCCGCAAGGTTGACCCTTCGATTGTCGATTATGTTGGTGTCGGCCCCATCTTTGCCACCGCGACCAAACCCGATCACAAACCCGCCATCGGCTTTGACGGTTTGGCGCACCTGATCAAGATTGCCAAACGGCCATCCGTTGCCATTGGTGGACTTAAACAGGACCATGTCGATCGGGTTTTTGCCGCAGGTGCCAACGGGCTTGCCGTGGTCTCGGCGATTTGCGGGCACCCGGATCCCGAGGCCGCGGCACATAAAATCGCAACCGAAATTATGGCCACAAAGTCGGCATTTGCCCCTTGAAATCTGGCGAATGTGCCATGTGAACCAGAGATATTTGCATTATTCTGCCCAATGCCCGTTTCCGTAAATGGTTGCGGGCATTGAATTTTTGGGCCCATGCATGGCTGCCCATCGCTCAAAGCACGAACCGGCACGGAAATGCCTCAATTGCGCCGCGAATTCTTCTGCTTCGGGGGGCATCTTTGGGGCATGGAAAATGCACAAACGCGCGAGGGATATCATGTTGAAATCTTTGCGTAGCAAACCGGTTGCCATTGCCCTGGCCTCTATCTTCATGGGCACGACGGCCGCCTTGGCTGCAATCAAGATCGCCCCGAAACCGACCACCGACAGTGTGACTGTCTATTCGGAAATACCCGAGGGTCAGGTGATTCTAAGCCATCAGGATGGCACGATTGCCTTTAATCGAAATTGCAAAAGCTTCCCCTGCCAGCTTGATATCTCATCGCTGTCAAAGGGCGAATACGATGTCATGATCCGCAATGGCACCGACATCCAGCAAATGGTCGCCTTGTATAAGGAATAACTCCCGATCAACACAACGGCGGTATCGTCCCCTTCCCCGTCCCTGTCCCCGTCCCCATCCCCGATGCCGGATGGAAAATTTGCGATCTTTTGGGAACGTTTTTCCATCTGACAAGTTCATCATACAGGGTTGGACAATCGCCCGTTGCCACACGCGACATTGCATTAAAGCGCTGTTGTCCTAGATAAAGGCGACAGACATCTTCTTTGCCGCGATGATGAAAGCCCGCAACAAAGGTTTACAACAGGTTGCACGGGAATTTAACTTTCATCCAGCGCGCAAAAAGGGATATGTTGCGTTACCGCACAGACCAATAATGAAAGTCGAGGAACTGTATCATGGCATTTGAACTCCCAGCACTTCCGTATGCACACGACGCGCTTGCACCAGTCATGTCGGCTGAAACCCTTGAGTTTCACCATGACAAACATCACAACGCCTATGTTGTGAATGGCAATAAGCTGCTCGAAGGGTCGGGCCTTGAAGGCAAGTCGCTCGAAGAAGTCGTTGTTGCTTCCTATGGTGACGCGGCCAAAGCCGGTCTTTTCAACAACGCTGCCCAGCACTGGAACCATATCGAGTTCTGGAAGATGATGAAGAAAAATGGCGGCGGCAACCTTCCGGGTGAACTGGAAAAGAAAATCGTCGAAGATTTCGGCTCTGTCGATGCCTTCAAAGAAGCCTTCGTACAGGCCGGTGTCACCCAGTTCGGTTCGGGCTGGTGCTGGCTTGCAATGGACAAATCGGGCAAACTGGTTGTGACCAAAACCCCGAATGCGGAAAACCCGCTGGTCCACGGTCAGACCCCGCTGCTCGGGTGTGATGTTTGGGAACACTCCTATTACATCGATTACCGCAACGCGCGCCCTGACTACGTCAAAGCGTTCCTCGACAGCCTGGTAAACTGGGAATATGTCGCAGAACGTTTCTCCAAAGCTGGCTAATCAAGCCTTACGCTTTGAGACAGAATTAAAGAAAGCGGCTCCTTCGGGGGCCGCTTTTTTCGTGTTCGGAATTCATCGGGTTTGCTTGTCAGCAAACCGTTTCTCAAACATCGCCACAACATCGTCATGCGACACCATCGACGTAGTGCCTTCCTCAATGCTTTGTAAGCGTTCAGCGATCAGCTTTACTTGCCATTCCTGATAATCTTCATCTACCGTCCTTGAATCCTTGCTCATGGTTGGGCCTCTGTTTGCGATGTCACATATCGTATTCTATCGCGCTTCCGCCCAAACAAAAACACCGCCAGTTTCCCGGCGGTGTTTTCTGTAATCAAACCTGATCAGACACGCGATCAGATATCGAATTTAATACCCTGTGCGAGCGGCAACTCACGGGAATAGTTGATCGTGTTGGTCGCACGGCGCATGTAGCCTTTCCATGCGTCCGAACCGGACTCACGTCCACCACCGGTTTCTTTCTCACCGCCGAACGCACCGCCGATTTCCGCACCCGAAGGGCCGATATTGACGTTGGCAATCCCGCAATCAGACCCGACGGCTGACAGGAACAATTCGGTTTCGCGCAGATCGGTCGAGAAGATGCAGCTCGACAAGCCCTGCGGCACGTCATTCTGAAGCGCGATGGCTTCTTCAAGCGTCTCATAGGTCATGACATAGAGGATCGGCGCAAAGGTTTCATGCTTCACCGTGTCCGTCTGACCGGGCATTTCAACCACCGACGGGGTGACATAGAACGCATTCGGATATTTGGACTCCAGTGTGCGTTCGCCGCCATGGACGGTGCCACCATCTTTTTTGGCGTTGGCAAGGGCGGCCTGCATGTTGGTGTAGGCGTCTTCGTCAATCAGCGGCCCCACCAGCACACCGTCTTCAAGCGGATCACCAATGGAAACCGATTTGTAAGCCGCGATGATTTTCGGCAACAGCTCGTCCTTGACATCCTTATGGACAATCAGGCGACGCAGGGACGTGCAGCGCTGACCACAGGTACCAACAGCCGAGAACACCACCGCACGCACCGACATATCGATATCGGCTGACGGGGTGACGATCATGGCGTTATTGCCACCAAGCTCAAGGATGGTGCGGCCAAAACGCTGGGCCACACGCGGGGCAACTTCGCGGCCCATACGGGTCGAACCGGTTGCCGAAATCAGCGAAACATCCCGGCTGTCGGTCATGATTTCACCGATTTCACGGTCGCCAACAACCACCTGATGCAGGTCGGCCGGGGCATCGCCAAATTTCGCGATCGCTTTTTCAAGGATCTTCTGACAGGCAAGGGCGGTAACCGGGGTTTTTTCCGACGGTTTCCAGATCACGGCATTGCCGCACGCCAGCGCAAGGGCGGTGTTCCATGCCCATGGTGCCACCGGGAAGTTAAACGCGGTGATCAGGCCAACAACACCCAGCGGATGCCAGTTTTCCATCATTTTGTGGCCCGGACGTTCGGACGCAATCGTCAAACCATAAAGCTGACGCGACAGACCAACTGCGAAATCGCAGATATCAATCATTTCCTGAACTTCGCCAAGACCTTCCTGATAAATCTTGCCACATTCAAGCGACACCAGACGCCCCAGTGGTTCTTTGGCTGCGCGCAGCTCTTCGCCCAGAATACGCACCAGCTCACCACGGCGCGGGCCGGGCACCTGACGCCATGCGCCAAACGCCTTTTTGGCATTACCAATGGCATCACGCATTTCGGCCGGCGTGGTTTCGGTAACAGATGCGAATTCCGAACCGTCAACCGGGGTCTGAACGCTTAGCGTGCCATTGGCAATCTCTGCCTCGGACAGACCAAGCTCGGTCAGGATGGATGTGTAACTCACAGTAAAACTCCCTTCTTTTAAAACTCTTTGGCGATCATCGCCGACCGCTCAATCCGCAATTCCGGCCAGTTCAGGCAACAATTTGCCGATAATGGCAAAGGCCTCATCGACCTGATCAAACGGAATGGTCAAAGGTGCCAGCAGGCGCACCACATTGGCGTGTTCACCACTTGGCATTAACAATAGCCCGTTTGCGCGGGCCCGTTGCAACAAGGTTTGCAGACGCTTGGCCGATGGTGTGCCGTCATCTGCAATGATTTCAAAGGCGCGCATCGCGCCAATTCCGCGCATATTGCCAATCACATGCCCACCGGGCAGATCGCGCAACCATGCAATATGGGTGGCATATTTCTCGCCAAGCTGCTTGGCGCGCAGCAAAATCTTTTCATCGCGCAAAACATCAAACACCCCGGTCGCCGCCGCACAGGCCACCGGATTGCCCGAATACGTCCCGCCAAGCCCACCAGGGGCCAGCGCACTCATGACATCCTTCGCCCCGGTAATCGCCGCCAACGGAAAGCCCCCGCCGATCCCCTTGCCCATCACAAGGATATCAGGGGCCACCCCGGCATGCTCCATGGCAAACATCTTGCCCGTGCGGGCAAAGCCCGACTGGATTTCATCGGCAATCAAAACCATGCCGTTGGCATCGCAGAACGCCCGCAATTCGATCAAAAATTCCCGATCACAGGCGCGAAAACCGCCTTCCCCCTGCACCGGCTCAATCACAATAGCGCCCACCGATGCGGGATCGGCCGATACCGCAAACAGTTTGGCAAGGGCGGCCATGCCATCCTCAACCGATATACCGGTTTCTGGGCAGGGATATGGCAAATGCCAAACCGGCCCCGGAAGCGGGCCAAGCCCGGTTTTATAAGGCTTGGTTTTCCCCGTCAGCGCCAAGGTCGCCAGTGTCCGTCCATGAAAACCGCCTTCAAAGGCAATCACCCCGGTCCGCCCGGTAAAGGCACGCGCGAGTTTAAGCGCGTTTTCCATCGCCTCGGCCCCGGAATTGGTCAGCATGGATTTTGCCGGACCTTCAATCGGGCAATTGGCCGCCAGCCAATCGGTCACCGCGACATACGGCTCATGGGGCAGCGCGTTAAAGCAGCTATGGGTAAAGCGGTCGCACTGCTTGGCCACCCGCTCCATCACCACCGGATGGCGATGACCGACGGTTAAAACCCCGATCCCGCCGATAAAATCGATATAGCGGTTGCCATCAACATCCCAGGCCTCGGCATTCAACGCCCGATCCAGATAGACCGGATGAAGATTGCGCACACCCTCAGACACCGACCCGGTCTTGCGATCACGGAGCATGGTGCTGGCGTTTGCTTCTGTGGTGCGATCATCACGGGGCATGTGGGGCGTGCTCCGGCCATTTGGGTTAAAGGTTTGATTTCGCAATATCGTTACGAAATCGAATTAAACTAAATTAAATAACATTGAGCTCAAGCACCGGCGCATTGTCGCGAATGCGTTGATAGCCAAACACCGACAGATCAAGGGTCTCATAGCCCCCCGTGGTGATCAGTTCGGCAATCCCGCGCCCGACTGCCGGGCTTTGCTGCAATCCGTGGCCGGAAAATCCGTTGGCGAAAATGAAATTCGCAACGTCCGTGTGGCGGCCCAAAATCGCGTTCTGATCGAGCAGGTTATAGGCATAATGCCCGGCCCAGGCATTGATGACCTTGATCGCCTCAAACCGTTCGCACCGTTCATACAGACCCGGCCAGATGATGTCGTCAAACAGGCTGTGATCGACGTCAAAATCCCAGCATTCCGGATCACGCTCCTTGGGCGGGGCAATGCCGGTGATGAAAAATTCGCCTTCGGGGCGAACATAAAGCCCGCTTGGATCAATCAGCATCGGGCAACTGGCATTGATGTCGGCCGCATCCCGGCAATCAAACACGAAAATGCAACGTTTGCGTGGCTCGACCGGGATTTCAAGGCCCGCCATTCCGGCCAGTTTGGAACACCCGGTTCCCGCCGCATTGACAAGCTGGCCACAGCCAAACCGACGACCGTCTTTTAACACAACACCGGTAATCTGATCGCCATCGCGCAGGACCTCGACCACTTCACCGTCGATATACTCCGCACCGCGACGGCGCGCCTGTTTGCGGAATGACTGCATCAGGCAATAGGCATCAAACCATCCCTCACCCGTGCGGCCCCAACAACCCGCCGCCAAATCCGATGTATTCATCCATGGGTATTTGGCCGCCAGCTCATCGGGCTCCATCCAGACAATATCGCCGCCAAATTCGGTTTGGGTCGCATGGTTATGGCGCAGGATATCGCGGCCATCATTGGTGGCCAGAACCAGATAGCCCTTTTCATGCAGGGAAATGTCAACGTCCGAGTCAAGGTCGCGTTTCAAATTGCGCAGGAACTCGATGCCATACCCCGACATTTCAATATTGATCGGGGTTGAAAACTGCTGACGGATTGATGCGGCTGACAAGGCGGTCGAACAAAATTCGTAATTGGGATCTTTTTCGATCACCAGAACCCGGCCCTTGAAGTCATCCCGTCCGGTCAGATGCCATGCGATGGAACTGCCAATAACCGCACCACCGACAATGATCACATCGTAATTTTGCGCTTCTGAACCCATTCTCGCCTTCTACCCGATAAACTGTGCAGGCCTTCTGGCCGTTCTTGATGTTTCAGGATGCGCAGGATGACCGAAAAAGGGTCTTGAAAGGGTTTCTCCTTCCAAATAATTATCAATTCCCGATAATCATGCGCTCTGGCCCATGACCCGAACGCTTCATCTGGCAGCACGCGGGGGCTTGGAACCGTTTAAAACGGTACGCCTTGGAAGAACAGCAAACAAACGATATATTCGCACCACATCATTCCATTTAGTCATGAACCGGAATTTGCCCCATGCGTCGCGTCCTGCCATCTTTAACGGCCCTGCAATTCTTTGAAAGTTCGGCACGCCATCTTTCCTTCACCCGGGCCGCCGAAGAATTGAACGTGACCCAAAGTGCGATTAGCCGCCAAATCCGCGCGCTCGAAGAATATCTCGGGCGGGATTTGTTTCGCCGGATCAAAAAACGCCTGAAACTGACCGCCGCGGGCGAAGCATACGCCGCACAGGTGCGCGATCTTCTGGATCGGGCCGAGGCCGCAACCTTGCAGGTCATGGCCTATTCCGATGCGGGCGGGATGCTCACGGTCGGGACATTACCGACATTTGGCGCACGCTGGCTGGTGCCGCGTCTGGGGGACTTCAAAGCCACATGGCCCGATATTCAGTTAAACCTGATCACCCAGACCCGCGAATTTAATTTCGACCGCGAAGGCATCGACATCGCCATTCATTTTGGCGATGACAATCTGCCGGGCTGCAAGTCCCATCGCTTGATGGGCGAAACCCTGATCGCGGTCTGCGCACCCAAAATACTGAAAGAAAACGACGATTTGCCCATTGCCCGTGAACGGGTGCGCAATTGCACATTGCTGCAACATTCCACCCGTCCGCGCGCATGGCAGGACTGGCTGGCCGCAACTGGCGTTGCCGTGGTTGATGAGTTGGCCGGTCCCCGGTTTGAACATTTCCACATGGTCATTCAGGCCGCTGTTGCCGGACTTGGACTGGCTCTTTTGCCGGAATTTCTGGTGCGTGAAGAACTTGAAAGCGGGCGCTTGGTCGCCCCGTTTGATGTCTCAATCCCCAACCATCACGCCTATTACGTGGTCTATCCACAGGAAAAGGAAAACAACTTTGCTGTCCGGGCGTTTCGCGACTGGTTACTTGCCACCTGCAAAACTGAACAGGAACAGCTTACCCGCCCACAATCGCTGGTCTCCTCACAGGCGACTGTAAAAGAGATTGCCGATTGAAACGCTGAACCCTACAGTTCCTGTGCTTACATATTGGGTTCAGACCCTAAACAAGCCATCAAAAGGCTGACAGGTAAGAAGCTTGGCAGAACTGCCAGGTTGTCATGGGGAAAAGGGAGTTCAGGTTGTGTCGCTGCTCGAGGATCGTCTTGAACGTTACAATGTTTTGCCCGCAACCTTTGAGATTTTGCACAAGGCATCCCGTGATGTTCAGGGTGGGTCAGCAAAACGGGCAGCACAGTTCTACGAAATCATTTCGCAAAACCCCTCCCCACATCAGGCGGTTATTGATGATGCGGTCCGTAAAGACCTCACCAACAGCCTGCAAACCCACTGGCAAAACCTGTTTGATGGCAAACTCGACGACGCGTTCGTCCGACAATCGATTGAAATTGGTCAACGCCACGAAGAATACGGCATTACCCCAAAGCTTTACATTGCCGCTTATAACGCCGTTACCGATGCGCTGATTGAAACAATCATCCTGAAATTCCGCTGGCGGTCGGGGGATGCGGCCCGGATTGTCACGTCCCTGACATCGGTGATGTTGCTTGATATCGAACTGACCCTGACGGCCTATTGCGATGCCAGTGCAGGCAAACACCACACCACGTCGGAAAATGCCTTTGCCGATCAGCAACTTGATCGCACCATGGATTTATCGGTCGCGATTAATGAAAGTGCTATTTCCAATGCCCGAATGATGAATGTCATCGAGGACGTTGACCGCCGGGCACAATCAATCTCGGCTGCCGTCGATCAGATGGTTTCAGGCATCAGCAACATTGCCGAAAATGGCAAGGTGGCGGCCCAAAATGCACAGGATGCCATTACCGTTACCCGCACCGGTCAGGAAACCGTGCGCGAAGCCGTTTCAAGCATGGACGAAATCGCCCATGCGGTCAGCGATGCCTCCAAACGGGTTGATGTTCTGGCCGAGGCGTCGCAAAAAATCGGCGAAATCGTTGAACAGATCGAAGCCATCGCATCGGAAACCAATCTTCTGGCACTTAACGCCACCATCGAGGCCGCCCGCGCAGGCGAAGCCGGTAAGGGCTTTGCCGTGGTTGCCAACGAGGTCAAAGCCCTAAGCCAGCAAACCGCACGTGCCACCGAAAGCATCCGCGAACGCATTGCCAATCTTCAGGGCGAAACAGACGGCATTGTCGATGCCATGAACCTTGGCACCGATGCGGTATCACGTGGGCAGGATGTCATGGGGGAAGTTGCCCGTGAAATGGGTGAAATCGGCACCAAGATGGAAGACACCACCCAGCGCATCGCCGATATTTCCAATATTCTGGGCGAACAAAACATCGCAACCGATGCGGTGCGCGATGGCATCACCGGCATTGCCAATCAAACCGGCGGGCAGGTCAGTGCGATCCGGTCGGCCATTGAAACCGTTGGCGAGGTCGAAGGCCTGATTGATCAGCAGGTTTCCGAACTGGTGCAATATGACATCCCCAACCGCACGATCCGAAGTGCACGCGCCGAACATGCGGTCTATTTCAAAACCGTCGCCGAAGTTCTGGCTGGCCTCACCGATGCGGACAAGGTCGAGATGGGGACGTCTGATACCTGCCGGTTTGGCAAATGGTACGACAGCCCGGCAGCCGATCCGTTCCGCAAACTGCCCGGATTTGCGGCCGTCCGTGCCCCGCACGAAGCCCAGCATACCGCGGGTCACGCGGCCCTTCATGCCTTTGCCAATCGCGATCAGGACGCCGCCGAAACGGCCTTTGCCCAGATGGAAAATGCAACGCAGGATGTTTTGGCCGCCTTAAAGCAACTGGCCGAAGAAGCCCGCGACATTCACCCCGACGCCGCCTGACTGACCAGCACAGCCGCACCCTCTGGACCATCTGGATCGGGGATCGCCCGGATGGGGCTTTTAAAAACAGTCGAAAGCAAGTCAGGCGTCATAACATCGCCCACCGCCCCTTGCGCAACCATTTCCCCACCCTGCAAAACAGCAACCCGGTCGGCATAGGCCGTGACCTGATTAAAATCATGCAGGATCATTAAAACCCCCACCCCGTTCTGGCGGGCTTCGCGCCGCGCGACCGAAAGCAGCGCATGCTGATGGGCAACATCAAGTCCCGATGTCGGCTCATCAAGCAACATAAACCTTGCCTGATCGCTCTTTGGCGCAAGGATTTTATCGTTGGTCGGTGCCGTTTCTGACAGGTTGCTATCATCCATGCCCCACACTTGCACAAGGGCGCGGGCAAGGTGGACGCGTTGTTTTTCCCCGCCCGACAACGCCGGATAGGCGCGATCTGCCAGATGCCCGATATCGGCAAGGGCAATCGCCCGTTCGACCAGTGTCTGATCATGCTTGCGCGTTGATATCTTGCGAAACGGCGACCGGCCAAGGGCCACAACATCGCGCACGGCAAAGGGAAATGTCATTGACGTTGCTTGTGGCATCACCGCACGTTCCTGCGCCAGTGTCAGTGCGGGCTGCTTTGACACATCGCGACCGTTCTGGGTGACGGTCCCGTGGGCAACGCCGTGTTCACCGGCAAGAACCTTTAACAAGGTCGATTTCCCCGCCCCATTTGGCCCCAAAACCGCCAAAACTTCCCCCGCAACCAATGACACGGAAATATCGCGCAACAAATACCGCCCACGGGCCAGAAAACTGATGTTGTGCGCCGTCAGGCTCATATCCGCCGCCTTTTCTTTTCACGCATCAAAAGGCCCAGGAAAAACGGCCCGCCAACAATCCCGGTGACAAGCCCAATCGGCAATTCGGCCGGCAAAACAATGATCCGGGCGACCGCATCCGCCCCGGTCAGGATCGCCGCCCCGCAAATCGCCGATGCGGGCAGGACATAACGGTTGTCCGGCCCGGTGACCAAGCGCACCAGATGGGGGGCGACCAGCCCGACAAAGCCGATAATGCCCGATACCGCCACCGCCGCCCCGACGACCAGCGCGGTCACCACGGTCGCCCGGCGTTTCAGACGTTCAACCTCGATCCCAAGATGGCGGGCTTCGGCTTCGCCCAGTAAAAACAGGTTCAGCGACGTCCCAAGACTGACAAGATATCCCGCACCAACGGCGATGATCAGCAAGGCCGGTCCGTCCGCCGGTCCATTGCCCGATAATGCCCCCATTTGCCAGAATGTCAGGCTGCGCAACTGGGCATCGTCGGCCATATAGGTGAAAACACCCACCCCGGCAAAGGCAATGGCATTGATCGCCACCCCGATCAGCAACATGATCGCCGCATCGGTATGCCCGTCCTGACGCGATAAAACCCGGATCACCCCGGTTGCTAAAACAGCCCCGGCGAATGCGGCCACCGGCACACCATATGGCCCCACAACCGGGTAATAGCTGCCCAGAATGATATGACCGGCAACAATCATCGCCACCGCGCCAAAGGCGGCACTGGCCGACACCCCGATGATGCCGGGATCGGCAATTGGATTGCGAAACAGGCTTTGCATCACCGCCCCAGCAAGGCCAAGTCCCGCCCCAATGATAATCGCGCGCAGAATCCGGGGCAGCCGCAAATGATCAAGGACACGGGCATCAAATGCCTCAATCCCCGTTCCCATCAAACCCATGCGGTGCAGGATGTGATGGATGACATCGCCCAGATCAATCGGGGCACCACCCGTCCCCAGCGAGATCACCGTCACCACCAGCAGCCCCACTGCCAGAAACATCAGAACCATGACCGACCGATTGATTGGTATGTGCATCCAAGGCGATGCCACCATCTTCTTCACGCCGCTCACTGTGCCTGTTCAGCCTGATGCAGGGACGTCGCCAAAGCCCGGATTTCCGATGCCGATGACGGACCAAAACCCAAAATCGTCGACGACGACACAGTCAGGACATGACCCTTTTCCACGGCCTTGTTCAGGCCGAGAACCGCATGGTTTTTCAATCCGTCAATTCCGCCCAACTGATCGATTGTTGATTGGGCGACCAAAACATAATCCGATGTATCTGCGGCAATGATTTCCGATGACACCGGTTTAAAACCGTCAAACGCGGCCATGGTATTGCGCCCGCCAATCAAATCGATGATTTCAGCTGCGGTTGTGTTTTTCCCGGCTGAAAGTGGCTTGCCATGACCGACTGCCATCAAGAAAACGATGCTTGGGTGATCGTTGGTGGCAAGGCTGGCCAGACTGGCAATATCGTCGTTCACCTGTTTGGTTAAAAGGGCCGCTTCATCCTGACGCCCCAGGGCTTCTGCCACCATGGCAATCGCATTGGGCAGGTTTTCCATCCGATCAAGCGATGGCAGTTTGACGATCTTGATGCCAAGATCGGTCAGTTCCTGTAACACCGGATCGGGACCGGACTTTTCCACCGCCACAATCACATCGGGTTTCAGACTGATGATGCCCTCCGCTGCCAGTTGGCGCATATAGCCGACCTTGGGCAAACTTGGCACTGGGTCTGGCCGCGTACTTGTGGTATCGGTCGCAATCACGCTGTCCCCGGCCCCAAGGGCAAAGACAATCTCGGTCGCAGGTGCGCCCACCGTGATCACGCGTTGGGGCTGCTCAGCCGAAAATGCCGGCAGGCACAAGCCAATCAACCCGATGACGGCCAGCGTAAATCCAAAAATCGCGCGCATGAGTTACTCCGCCACTTTGGCCGCTGCTGATGAATAGCGCGGCAGGCTTTCGGCCAGTTTTTGCCAATCGGGATTTTCCGGGTCCTTGGGTTTGCGCTCACCACAGAAAATCACGAAATTGTTTAGCTCTGCGTCATACAGCTCAATCGTTGTCACCGTGCCTTCGCGGATCGGTTTGCGCACGATCCAGGCTTCTGCAATCAAATCCATCCGCAGATGCAGGGTAAAGCTCGGATCCATGATATTGATCCAGTCGCCCATTTCACGAATGGTATTGATCGGCCCGGTATGGATTTGAATGGCGCCACTGTTGCCAACAAACACCATGATCGACAGATCGCTTTTTGCCGCCGTTTCCAAAAGGGTTTTAAGCGCGTCATTGCTCAGCCGTTCGGCGAATTCTTCGCCCACCAGTCGCATGCCCTGATGGCGGTCAACATTGAAATCTTTCAACAATCCGTGGAACTGATGGACATCGGTCATGCTGCGCCAATGGGCACGCAGGTTTTCGACATCAACATCCCCATCCTTGCGGGTCACCTGTTCGGGCAAGGGTGGTAAGGTCTCAATACCCGGCATCTGATTTTCGGCCTTAAAATCGGCAATCAGGGTGTCGTAGGCCGCTTCATTGGAATGACCGGTCAAAAAGACTTTGTGGATGGCCGTGCCATCGTGATCAAAGAACTGGAAACTGCGCCGACGTCCCGCACGCGGATTATGGGTTTCAACCGCAAACCCATGCCCCCAACGCCCCAGAAACAGGCGCAGGTCAATATCCCCGTTCAGAACAAGGCCCATTTCACCGTTGATGCTGACCGCGCCGAACGTGCCGGTTTTTTCATGCACGACATTGACGTTGCGGGTCAGGATCTTGACCTCGCCCAGCTCTTCCAGCCGGGAAATCAGATCGCCCCAGTCCGCATCAAGACGCGTTACGTTTTGTCCAATGCCTGCGGCAACCAGTTCGCCCTCGGTCAAACCAAGTTCGGCGGCAATGTCCACCGCATAGCCTTTTGCCGCGCCCGCAGAGAACGCAGACCAGGCTTCATCGGCTGTTTTAAAATTGTTTTGTGTCATGGCGTTTAAGACCCTCCTTAAAGATCAGACGATGCAGAGGCGGCATCGTCTGATCGGCGGTGATTAGAATTTCATGCTTGCGGAAATTTTGACGTTGCGGCCGGGCTCATACAGGGTCGCGGCACTGGTGCGATATTTCTGATCGAGGATGTTATCGACACCAAAATTGACGGTCAGGCCGTTAACAACATCATCCGCATGCCAGTTGGCAAACAGATCAAACGTCGCATAGCCATCGCGCTCATCTTCGTCGTCGGGAACACGGTTTTGTGCGTCAACCATGTTGGCACGACCGCCAACTTCGACACCCTCGTCAACAAAGCGGTATCCACCGGAAACTGAAACCTTATCGCCAGAAATATTGGACAGATATTCACCGGTTCGCGCGTTTTCGCCGCGAATACGGGCTGCGGCAAGACCCGCAAAAACAACACCGGTGTCATAGGTCAACTCGGCCTCAAAGCCCTTGATTTCGGCTTCTGGCAAGTTGCTGCTGCTTGTCGTGCCCCCGGCAATGTCGGTCGACTGTTCGATGTAATCTTCGACCTTGTTGCGGAAGTACGAAACCTTTGCCCGCACGGCATCGCCGCCAACGATCAGGTCATCAGCCTTGAAGTTTGTCCCAAATTCCCAGGTTTTCGCGGTTTCGGCATCAAGGTTTGGGTTCGGGACAAAGAAGTTGTTATTGCCCGGCCCCATCGAGAAATGGAGCCCGTCATTATAAAGCTGATTGAGCGTCGGGGCATTGAAGGCCTCGGCATAGCTGACATAAGGCTGCATCCAGCTTGTCACCCGATAGCTGGCCGAGAAGCGTGGGGAAACGGCCTGATCGGTGCGATCTTCCTGTCCGTCTGCCGAAAGATCAAAGGAATCGAACCGGACCCCTGCGCCGAGTTCGAGGCGCTCGGTCACCGCATAGGTGTTGTCGATATAAACACCGGAAATCAGCATTTCCGCATCCGGGTACCAACCCGGTGTTGGCTCCCCATCCCGGCGCCCTTCCTGACTGTCGCGGAAAACCTCGCCACCGATCGTTGTGAAAAGCTCCCCGCTGCCAAGGTCAAAACGGACGGTGTTGCTGCCTTCCAGACCAACTGTCTGAAGTTCGCGCCGGTCGTCGCGACCATCACTGATGCGGACTTCATGGATGTCGTTGTCCATGCCATACAGCCGGACTTCTGCATCGACCCAGTCATTGGCACTGTCATCGTATTCATACCCAACAACAGCCGTGGTCTGGGTACTTTCACGGTCCGTCAGATTGGAAGTGCTGGTGCCATCGGGTGCAGAGGGTAATTCATGATCATCGCTATATCTTTGAAGCGACAGGGTCAGGCGACTGACATCATTGATATCAAGCCCGGCCTTGAACAACCCATTGATGTAATCATCGTCGGTATAGGCTTGCTCTTCACCGTTACCGGCCTCGAAATCATCGGTGTTCTTGCGCGTCACACTGACAAGAATGTCGGAATTGTCGGTCGGGCGACCATACGCCATGCCGTTCCATGTCATCCCGTGATCCACAGAGGTATAACCAGCTTTGACGCGTGCACCGATATTTTGACCGGGTTCAAGCATGTCATTGGCATCGACTGTTGTTAAAGCCAACACACCGCCAAGTGCCCCCGTCCCCTGCATGGTCGATGCCGGGCCGCGATACACCTCAACCTGCTTTACGACCTCAGGATCAATAAACAGACCGCCTTTGTGCCCGACATTCAGGTTTGCCCGCGCCCCATCGACCCGGATGACAACCCGGTTGTCTGTCAGGCCGCGAATGATCGGCATCTGAACTGTGCTGCGCGGACCACCAGAAACCTCGACACCGGGCATCCCGCGCAGGATATCGCCAAGATTATCTGGCTGACGGCGTTGGAGTTCTTCCTGATCGACAATCGAAATCGATGCCGGGGCATCAATCACCGATGTGCCTGTTTTGCTGGCCGTGACCGAAATCGCATCCAGCACAATTGTCCGTTCCGGCACGGATTGCGCCGCGTCATCGGATGTCTGATCGACGGTTGTTTTTGGTGTTTCGTCGGTGGCGTCCTGAGCGTGCGCTGAAACGCAAAGCGCAAGAATGGATACTGACGCCATAAGCAGGCGCGCAGAAGTGCTTCGAACCATGATGTTCCCCTGTAAGGCAGCTTTGGACCATTTTTGGCTGGCTGGCTGGCTTGTGCAGGGCACTGGCGCGCTGGCTGGCGGAAGGTGTTATGTTGAAAAGGATCGCGTCGTCGGACGCTGTTATTTCGTAAGGATCAGTTTGTTATTCGATGTCAGGCGCAGGTGATATTCATCCCCCTGATGAATAATGATGATTTCCCGATCATCCCCCATCAACTCGGTGATTTGCATGTATTTGACCGCGCCGGATTTGTCATTTTTTGACGGTCTGGCTGCGATGTGGGGCATCGCAAACTCCTTATCTATTTCTAATGTAATTGATAATGATTTGCATTCTATATTCTTGTTGCGAATGCAAGTCAAGAACACCTTGTGATGATTGTCACACACACCAAAACACCCCGGCATGGATCACTTCATGCCGGGGTGTTTTATCTCTGGTCACGCAGTGCGCGGTTTTATTCTCCGCCGATTTTCTCGGGCGACCCGGCACGCATGGCGGCACATATCTGGATCGCAACCACAACAAACAGGAAGTAAAGGGCAACCTGCCAATCGCCCAAAAGATCATGCAACGCCCCGAACAAAACCGGACCAATGGCCGCAAACAAATAGCCGACCGACTGGGCCATGCCGGAAAGACGGGCCGAGGTTTGCGGATCCGCCCCGCGCATCCCAACCAGCGTCAGGGCAATACTGATCATGCTGCCCTGACCAAGACCAAGACAGACCGCCCAAAGATACGGCAATTCAGTCGTGGCAAAGACAAAGCCTGGCACCGCAATGATCAAGGGAATGTGCAAGCACAACATCGCCAGTTTTTTATTGCGGAACTTCGAATAGATCAGCGGGGCGGCAAAGGCGGCCGGAATGCCAAACACGTTAAAAAGGGTCAAAAGCGTTGCGGCTTCGGCCTCGGAAATGCCGCTGTCGATGAAGACCTTGGCCACCCACGCCGTGCCGGTGTAAAACATCAAGGACTGACACCCGAAAAACAGTGCCAGCCACCAGGCTTCGACATTTTTCCACAGCGATATTTTGACCAGAGATGCCGGCGCAACCGCCTTATGGCGATAACGCAACATCGGCAGCCAGCAGATAAAGGCAATCGCTGCAAACACCGCCCAGATACCAAGTGACCAGCGCCAATCCCCATCGGCCGCGTTGCGGATCGGAATGGAAATAAACGCCGCAACTGTCGCCCCGGTCGACATGGTGAAAGTGTAAAGTGCTGTCACCAGTGCCACACGGGTCGGAAAGCTTCGGCGCACCAACGATGGGGTCAGAACATTCAAAACGGCAATCGCCGCCCCCAAAATGATCGTGCCAACCACCATGATGTCATAGGCACCACTGGCGCGCAGCCCCTGCCCGACGGCAATGAAAAACAGCATCGCCAGCAAAGTCGCCTCAAGCCCGAATTTTTGCCCCAGCCGGGGGGCAAAGATCGACAAAACCCCGAAACTCAATACCGGCAAGGTCGTTAGAAGACCAAGCTGGGTTCCCGAAAGCGCAAGATCGGTTCCGATAATCTCGGCCAGCGGGCCAAGACCGACAATGCTGCCGCGCATATTGGCTGCCAGAAGCAGGATCGCGATCAGAAACCCGATATGGGCACCAAGGCGATGAAACCCGCGCCCGGCATTATTTTGCGGTTCATCCGTGGGGGCAGTTTTGTCAGTCATCGGGGGGCTCCGTCTGGATCTGGGATGATCCGGGTAAGGTCGAGGGGTGGCGCGCATGACCATACTGGCTTGCACAGATTGAATGCAACAGGTTCTGGAAACGGTCTTGGCTATGGTGTTGGCAATGGTCTTGACCCTGTGGTCTGATCCGAATGCGCTGTGCGTTAAATCTGATCGATTGTGCCGACGTGAGCTTTCTGTGACCCGAAATTCCTTGCATCGTCTGTCTCCCTGAGATGCGGCCAAACGCAAAAAACCCGCAAAACATGATGTCTTGCGGGGTGCGGTGCAGGCGGTTTTGTCCTGTTGATTTGTCCCTTATGTCACAAACAAAAGAACAAATCAAGAACTTTTTGGAAATTCAAGCATCACCGCACCGGGGACAGCAACAGAAACAGCGTGATATCAGCCTGTCTCAAGGCCCTGCATCACGGTCCGAGCATCATGCATGGAGCTTATAAAACCACACCCCACAAAACACGCAGGGCAACGACAACAAACAAAACCGCGATGATGCGTTCAATCCATGCGGCATGGTCACGCAACCACGGTAAAACCGCCCCATGCGAAAGCCCGATCGCCACCAGACAATACCAGCCCGCATCAATCGCCGCAGCGGTGAATGCCAGCAAAAACTTGCCGCCCCATTCAAATTCCGGCGAGACAAACTGGCTGAACAATGCCAGGAAAAACAACGCGATCTTGGGATTGAGAAACGCGATCATGAACCCGTCGCGTGCGGCCTGCGTCAACGACCCGGACAGTTGCCCGGCTCCTTCGACATTGAACTTTTCCCCCGACCCGGCTGCACGCCATGCCTTGATGGCAAGCCAGATCAGATATAGCGCGCCGAGAATGCTGACCGCATTATGAAACACTGGCACGGTTTGAAACAGGATACCAAGGCCGGTCATGGTGATGACGGCATAAAACCCGATGCCCACCCCATGGGCCAGCGCACAGGCAAAACCGGCCTGTCGCGATTGACCAACCGAATAGCGCAACACAACCGCAAGGCTCGGCCCCGGTGTCATTGCCCCCAGAACACAGATGGTTGCAACCGACAACCACGCCGCAAAGCTCATGACGTTTCCTTTGAATGGTGCGGGCACTTTGTCCCGCAATGTATCGCGACGTTCTGCCAGCTTTAATTGACCGCAAAGCTATCTTTTTGGCTGAACCGTTTCAACGGAAATGAAGCGCCGGATCATGCACAAGCATCTCCCCCTGTCATCGACTGCAAAACAGGGTTCAAAGTGTTGCTTTGACAAGCAAAACGCCCTTTTTACGCGGCACATTTGACGTTTCATGCATCTGGCCTCATCGGCTTTTCCCTAAAACAATCGCCAATTCAAACACTTAATGTATTTTGCCTTTGGATCGCCTTATCTGCCCGATTTTCCGCGCAAAGGCGCCCAACCCTGTTCCCAATTCTGGTTCAGCCTGTCGCAATGACACGGGTTAAAACAAACGGGAAGGGTATCGAAAATGCGACAGGCAGCCATGATCGTCGTCCTTGCAGGTGCGCTGGGCCTTTCGGGTTGTAGCGGCCTGAATGACCGTAATCAGAAAATGCTAAGCGGTGCGGCAATTGGTGCGGGTGTCGGTGCGGTCGGAACCGTTCTTACCGGCGGGTGTGTTACCTGCGGCACGGTGATTGGCGGGGCGGTCGGCACAGGTGTCGGTTACATCATGCATGAAAACGAAGAGGCCCGAAAATGATCAAGAAGATCATCCTGATGGCAGCCGCGATAAGTCTTTCAACGCCGGTCGCCATCCCCTCAACGGCGAAAGCCGATCCGCCGCCATGGGCCCCCGCACATGGGTACCGTGACAAGCATGCCTCAAAGCATGGCCATAAGCGGCACTATGACCGTGATTATCGCACGAGCCGGGGGGATTTGTTTGTTCCGGACGGCAATTTCCTGCGCTGTAACCGCGATGTGATTGGCGCGATTGTTGGCGGGGGTGCGGGCACCGCACTTGGATCAACTATTGGTAAGGGTGATGGCCGGGATGCCGCAATGATTGGCGGCGCCATTCTTGGCCTATTGGGTGGGTATGCCCTTGGTCAGAACCTTGATCAGGCCGACAGTGCCTGTACCGGTTATGCCCTGAAGCAGGTTCCAGACGGGCAATCAGTCCATTGGCGCAATCCGGAGTCGGGCCAACCATATCAGATGGTCCCGCAACGCAGCTGGGAAACCAGCGAAGGCCGTTATTGCCGCGAGTATACCGCGACCACCGTCATCAGCGGAAAACGACAGGAAAGCTATGGCACGGCCTGTATGCAGCCTGACGGATCGTGGCAGATTGTCTCGTAATCACGCGCCCCCTGATCAGATTACATAACGGCTATTTATGTTTCAAAAGCCCGGCAACGCCGGGCTTTTTTGCATTCCGAAGCAGATGTTTTTCATCTTAAAATTGTTAAATTTCAAAGCTCTATTCGTTATATTCCTCCCTCTATCGTAATTTGTTTTACGTTAACGTCACATTCCGTTACAGTTGAGCCACAATCATAAAAAAACATCGTCTTTAAGAGGGAGGCGTTCGTGGATGACATCCTCGAAACCGTAAAACAGAAACTGCCGCAGTTGCGCGGCCTGAATGCTGTTGTCGCATTTGATTGCGGCGATGACGGTCAGATTGTGGTCGATGCCACCGGTGACGAGCCGGAAATCACCGATGATGACCTGTCGGATGCGGATTGCATTCTGAAAATCAAAAAAGCCAACCTCGAAAAACTGATCAACGGAAAACTCGATCCGATGCTGGCCTTCACCATGGGCAAGCTCAAGATCAAGGGATCCATGGGAGTTGCGGCGAAATTATCGTCCATGCTGGACTGATCTGTTCTACGGGGGAACACCATGCGGAACCGCGTCTTAAAACGCACCGTATCGGCTTTGGCGGCAGGATCTGTCGCCCTTCTTATGGCGTCATCGGCTTATGCTGGTGACATCCTGAATTTCCGCGTTCTTAAGGACGGGGAACCGATTGGCTATGAGAAAGTCGACATCACCCAAACGGCAAATGGCCGCACGGTTGAGGTTGAAACCCTGACCGATGTCCGGGTGCTGTTTCTTCAATTCCACTATGACCACCAGCGGACCGAGCAATGGCACGGCAATCAACTGGTATCGGTCAAAACCACCACCAATGATGACGGCACACACTACACCTATCAGGCGGACTATCAGGCAGATTGCTATGATGTTGCCGGAAAAGGTGTCGGGAAGCGCAATGCCTGTGACGGCGCCTGGCCACTGACCTTGTGGCTTGAAGACGTCACCGCCAAATCGCATCTCTATAGCGTCATCAACGCCGAACCTTATGCGGTGCAAATCAACAAGGTCGGCGACGAAAAACTGAGGATCGAAAACCGGGAAACACCGGCGACCCATTACGAAATGTCCGGCGATGTCGAACGCGACCTTTGGTATGGCAGCGACGGATATCTTCTTAAAACCAGTTTTAAAAGAAAGGGTTACGACATCGATTTTGTTCGGGTCGATGCGATAGCCCTTCAAGAATGACAGCGGGCGCTTTGGTCACAGAAATTAAAGCGTTTTACGATTAAGGGAGAAACTTTATGTCCAAGTTCAAGAAAGGCTGCCTCTGGGGGGCGGCATCGGGTACCGCACTTCTATGTGCGCTTGCCACCGCCAGCACCGCACAGGCATCTGGTTTTCAAGTGCGCGAAACAAGTGGCACGCTGCAGGGTTCGAGTTTTGCGGGTATGACAACGCTTTCCATTGATGCGTCAACAATGGCCTACAACCCCGGCACTGTCGGTCAATACGATGAAACGTCTTACAGCGCAGGTGCGACACTCATCGTACCTGTTGCAAAAGCAAAGAATATTGTCGCAACGGATGGCGCGCTTACCTCCATTGCCCAAACGGGTGGTGGCTATAAGGATATGGCGGAGGATGCTGTCGTACCGTATGCACATGCCGTCTGGAAACTGAATGACCAACTTAACTTGGGCGTTTCAGTTACCTCGCCGTGGGGACTTGTGACAGACAACGATTCTGATTTTGCTGGACGTTTTTATGGAACAACGTCGAAAATCAAAACCGTCAACATCAAACCGGTTGTTGCCTATCGATTTGACAATGGCCTGTCCATCGGTGCAGGTCCGCAAGTCCAACGCTTCGAAGCGACGCTTAAAAAGGCAGTCCCGGCATTGGGTGGCGCAAAAGCCGAGGGCAACTCGACACTTAACGGTGACGATATCGGCTACGGCTGGACAGCCGGTTTAAACTGGGAACTCACCGACAGCACTAACATCGGTTTGTCCTACAACTCGGAGATCGAGCATAAACTGGAAGGCACGATCAAGTTCGATAGTGCCGCCAAAGGGCTTGTAACGCCTTACACTGATCGTAACACGACAGCAAAAATCACGACCCCGGAAGCCATTGCGTTTGGTCTTTCCCATGACATAACTGATCAATGGACGGTTATGGGAGATGTCCAATGGACCAACTGGAACTCGGTCGACTCTTTGGTGTTTCAGTATGATGGCTTAATCAACTCATCACTCGCATCAAGCAGCAGCACCACAGAAGATTACAGCTGGGGAAGCTCATGGTTCGGCGCACTTGGTGCACGTTATCAGTACGATGAAAATTGGGCATTCACCGGCGGTATTGCCTATGACGAAACCCCAATCAAGACACGTAACCGAAATGTTCGCTTGCCGGACTCCGATCGCTATTGGGTTTCATTGGGCACCACCTACAAGGTGGCCGATTGGGTTGATGTGAACCTTGGGTACACGCACATTTTCGCGCAAACGGCACGTGTCGATCATACGTCGACCACCCTTGGCAACTTTGCTGCGGACTACGAAGCCAACGTCGACATCATCGCCCTGCAGGCGAACTTCAAGTTCTGATCTGCTATACTGTTCGGTACGGGGCGGCGATGCCGTCCCGTCCGGGTTGCTTTTTTTTGCCCGCAAAGTGACGTTAACGTAATGGAGTTAACGCGAATGAACCAGATGAACGTTCAAGAATCCCCGACCCTGATCAATGGCGTTGACGTAAGCTCGCCGGTTTACACCTGCCCGGTTCATGAGATTTTCGACCGGGCCGCAGCACGTTTTCCCAACCGTCCCTGTCTTGATTTTCTGGGTCGGATTTACGATTACAAAACCATCAAGGATCAGATTGACCGCGCCGCCGAGGGTTTCAAGCAGCTTGGCATCCGCAAAGGCGACAAGGTTGGTTTGTGCCTGCCCAATACGCCGTATTATGTGGTGTGTTACTACGCCATCCTGAAATGCGGCGGCGTGGTCGTCAATTTCAATCCGTTATATGCCAAACGCGGCATTGCCTATCAGATTGAGGATTCCGGCTGTCGCCTGATGGTGACGTTGAACCTTAAACAGATTTATCCCAAGGTCGCGGCCTGTCTGGATCAGACCTGTCTGAAACGGATTGTCGTTTGCGAAATGAGCGACATCCTGCCCCCGATCAAAAGCGTGCTGTTTTCACTGTTCAAGCGCAGCGAACTGGCCGACGTCCCGACCGACCTGCGTCACATCCCCTATGACCGTGTCATTGGCTGCAAGCCGATGGAGGGTGCGGTTGATGTCGCCGTCGATGATCTGGCGGTATTGCAATATACCGGCGGCACCACTGGTCGCCCCAAGGGGGCCATGCTGACCCATGCGAACCTCAGTGCCAATGTTGATCAGCTGACCCGCTGGATGCCCGACGCCAATCCGGGGCATGAAGTCACCTTGTGCGTCCTGCCGTTCTTCCATGTTTTTGCCATGACCGTGGCGCTTAATACATCGGTCAATCTGGGTGCGGAACTCGTGTTGCAGCCGCGCTTTGAACTCGATGCGTTGCTTAAGGCACTTGATAAGAAAAAGGCGACGATCTTTCCCGGTGTACCGACCATCTATACGGCGATCAACAATTCGGACGAAACGCCAAAGCATGACTTGTCGCACATCCGGTGCTGTATTTCCGGCGGGGCGCCGCTTCCTGTTGAAGTCAAACACCGGTTTGAAGAAATCACTGGATCGAAAGTCGTTGAAGGATATGGCCTGACCGAAGCCAGCCCGGTTTGCACCTGCAACCCGGTCAAGGGCAAAAACAAGGAAGGATCCATCGGCCTGCCAATGCCCGGTGCAGAGATCAAAATCCGCTCGCTAGAAAATTCCGATCAACCCGTGCCACTGGGTGAAAAGGGCGAGGTGTGCGTTCGGGGTCCAAACGTCATGCCGGGATACTGGCAAAATGCGGCGGCCACCGAGGAAACCTTTGTCGACGGATGGCTCCGCACAGGCGACGTCGGCTATCAGGATGAGGATGGATATACCTTCCTTGTTGATCGGTTGAAGGACGTCATTCTGTGTAGTGGATACAACGTCTATCCCCGCGCAATTGAAGAAGCCCTTTATCTGCATGAACAGATCGCCGAGGTCACCTGCATTGGCGTGCCCGATCCCTATCGCGGGCAGGCACCAAAGGCGTTTGTCCGTCTGAAGGATGGCGTAACAGATGTCACCGCCGAAGATTTGCGAGCATTCCTTGATGATAAAATTTCGCGAATCGAAATGCCGCGCGAGATTGAAATCCGTGAAGAACTTCCCAAAACCATGGTCGGCAAATTGTCGAAAAAAGAGCTGGTTGAGGAAGAACGCCTAAAACGTGAGGGAACACATCAATAAATTCAATGCGTTAACGTCACATCACACATAGAGAAAAAATCAATGTGACGTTAACGTAAACTAATTGACGTTAAGTGAAAAATAGATACCATGGGGGGCGAGAACATGACGAAATTAGACGACCGGTTTTACACCGTGCCGGAACTGGCCGCTGATCTTGGCATCACGCCACGCACCATTCGGTTTTACGAACAAAAGGGTCTCGTAAATCCGCAACGTGCAGGCACCACACGGGTTTATACCCGGCAGGATCGCGCCAAGATGCTGATCATTCTGCGCGGCAAGCGACTGGGGTTCAGCCTGCGCGAGATCGCTGATTATCTTGATCTCTATGGCGCGGATCCCACCCAGTCAGAGCAGATCAGAATGCTGCTTGGCCGGGTTCGGGAACGGATTTCGGATCTGGAAGAACAACGCCAGGCCCTGGACGTCACATTGGATGAACTGCGCGACATCGAACAACAATCGATTGATGCGCTTGAAGAAAAAGGACTCGAACCGGTTTCGTAATGATACCCGGACAGAGGACAGCTCAGGAAGGAAGACATCGCCATGACCAACGCCGTAATTGCCGGATATGTCCGCTCACCCTTTACCCCCGCCCGCAAAGGGGCTCTTGCCAAGGTCCGTCCTGACGACCTTGCGGCACAGGTTGTCAAAGGTCTGGTCGAAAAGACCGGGATCGATCCCAAAGACATCGAAGACCTGATCCTTGGCTGTGCCTTTCCCGAGGGCGAACAGGGCTTTAACGTTGCCCGTCTGGTGACCTTTTTGGCCGACCTGCCGCGCTCGGTCGCGGGGGTTACCGTCAACCGGTTCTGTGGGTCATCGATGCAGTCGATCCATCAGGCGGCGGGTGCCATCGCGATGGGTGCCGGGGATGTCTTTATCTGTGCCGGTGTCGAAAGCATGACGCGTGTGCCGATGATGGGCTTTAACCCGTTGCCCAACCCGGATTTGTATAAGGAAATGCCCGAGGCCTATATGGGCATGGGCGATACGGCTGAAAATGTTGCGGCGAAATACAGCCTGTCGCGCGCCGATCAGGAAGCCTTCGCGGTTGAAAGCCACAAACGGGCGGCATCCGCACAGGTGGCTGGCAAATTCACCGATGAAATCATCCCGATCCAGACCAAGGACGGCGTTGTTTCCGAAGATGGCTGTATCCGCGCTGAAACCACCGCGCAAAGCCTTGCCGACCTGAAACCGGCATTCAAGGCTGATGGTGTTGTGACGGCGGGCACGTCTTCGCCGCTGACCGACGGGGCATCGGCGGTTCTGGTCTGCTCGGAAGACTATGCAAAAAAACACGGCCTGACCCCGCTTGCGCGGATCAAATCGGTTGCAGTTGATGGGTGCCTGCCTGAAATCATGGGCATTGGCCCGGTGGGTGCCTCGAAAAAGGCCCTGTCGCGTGCCGGCCTTTCCGCATCCGACATTGATGTCACCGAACTAAACGAGGCGTTCTCGTCCCAAGCCATGGCCAGCATTTCCGACCTTGGTCTGGATGGGGCAAAGGTCAATATCGACGGTGGTGCGCTGGCCCTTGGTCATCCGCTGGGTGCCACGGGTGCGCGTATTGTCGGTAAGGCCGCAGCCATCCTGAAACGTGATGGCGGCAAATACGCCCTTGCATCGCAATGCATTGGCGGGGGTCAGGGGATCGCGACCATTCTGGAGGCGATGTAATGCCCAACGTAACATCAGACATCAAACAGGTTGCCGTGATCGGCGCCGGTGTTATGGGGGCGTCGATTGCCGCCCATATCGCCAATTCCGGGACCCCGGTCCTGTTGCTTGATATCGTTCCCGACGGGGCCAAAAACCGCAATGCGGTGGCCGAGGGTGCGGTTGCCAAAATGCTAAAAACCGATCCGGCCCCGTTCATGTCCAAACGGGTCGCCAAACTGATCACATGCGGCAATATCGACGATGACCTTGATAAAATTGCCAAATGTGACTGGATCATCGAGGCCGTCATTGAACGCCTTGATATCAAGCAGGACCTGTATCGTAAAATCGATGCCGTCCGTGCCAAGGGATCGGTGATTTCGTCAAATACTTCGACCATTCCGCTGGCCACCCTGATTGACGGGATGGATAAGACGTTCGCGCAGGACTTCATCATCACCCACTTCTTTAACCCGCCGCGCTATATGCGTTTGCTGGAACTGGTGGGATCGGATGCGACCCGTGATGGCGTGATCGACATGGTTGCCGATTTTGCCGATCGCAAACTGGGCAAGACCTGTGTGACCTGCCACGATGAGCCCGGCTTTATTGCCAACCGTCTTGGCGTCTACTGGATTCAGGCCGCCATGGTCGAGGCGATGGACCGTAAGTTGACCGTCGAAGAAGCCGACAGCGTCATTGGCCGCCCATTTGGCATTCCCAAAACCGGGGTGTTTGGCCTGATGGATCTGGTGGGTCTTGATTTGATGCCCCATGTGCAATCCAGCATGGCGGGTGCGCTTGATAAATCCGATCCGTTCCACGCCATTTACCGCGAAAGTGAACTGGTCAGCACCCTGATTGCCGATGGCTATACCGGGCGTAAGGGCAAGGGCGGCTTTTACCGCCTGAACCGCGATGGTGGCGGGAAAGTCAAAGAATCGGTTGATCTGCAAACCGGTAAATTTTCCACATCCGAAAAGGCCCGTGTTTCAAGCGTGCGTGCGGCGGGCAAAGACCCGCGTAAAATGATGGAAGCAACCGACAAGGGCGGTCAATATGGTCGCGCTGTCATGGGCAAGACCCTTGCCTATGCCGCCTTTATTGCCGAGGTCGCGGCCAATTCGATTGTCGATGTCGATGATGCGATGAAGCTTGGCTATGCATGGAAAACCGGCCCGTTTGAGCTGATTGATGCCATTGGCGTTGATGTGCTGATTTCGATGCTTGAGGAAGACGGCGTTGACGTCCCGCCATTGCTTAAAAAGGCGGCGGGCAAATCGTTCTATAAGGTCGAAGACGGACAGCTTTTCTATCTTGGCTTTGACGGGGAATATACCGCTGTCACCCGCCCGGATGGGGTCATCCTGCTTGAAGACATCAAACGCAAATCCGAACCGGTTGCCGGAAACCGCGCCGCATCGCTTTGGGATATTGGCGATGGGGTTGCCTGTCTTGAATTCCATACCAAAATGAACGCGCTTGATGCCGACGTGCTTGGTGCGATCAAAACATCGATCCGGACTGTCAAAAAGCAGTTCAAGGCGATGGTGATCTATAACGAAGGCAGCAATTTCTCCGCCGGGGCGAACCTTGGTCTGGCATTGTTTGCCGCCAATATCGCCGCATGGCCAGAGATTGAGAATCTGGTTGAAACCGGTCAGGAAACCTACAAGGCGCTTAAATATTCACCCTTCCCGGTTGTTGGCGCGCCAAGTGGTCTTGCCCTTGGTGGTGGCTGTGAGGTTCTGCTTCATTGTGATGCGGTTCAGGCGCACGGCGAAACCTATATCGGGTTGGTTGAACCCGGTGTCGGCCTGATCCCGGCATGGGGCGGATGTAAGGAAATGATCCGTCGCTGGACGGAAAATCCGAAATTCGTCAAAGGCCCGATGGCCCCAAGTGCCAAGGCGTTTGAAATCATCTCGGTCGCGACCGTTGCCAAATCGGCGATGGAAGCCAAGGAAAACCTGTTTTTCCGCGAATCAGACGGCATCACCATGAACCGCAACCGGTTGCTGGCCGATGCCAAGCAACGTGCCCTTTCGATGGTCGAGGACTACGAAGCGCCCGAGGAGTTCACCTATCGCCTGCCCGGTGAAAGTGCCCGTGTGGCGTTTGAAATGGCGGTCGATGGTTTCCACCGTCTTGGCAAGGCCACCGATTACGACCGTGTCGTGGCCGGGGAACTGGCAAAGGTCCTTTCGGGCGGCGATACCGACGTCACCGAAGAACTGTCCGAAGACGACATGCTTGAAATGGAACGCGAAGGTTTCATGCGGCTGGTCCGCAATGAAGGCACCATGGCCCGGGTCGAGCATATGTTGCTGACCGGCAAGCCGTTGCGGAATTAAGGACGAGGAGACGGAAAATGGCAGAATATAAAGCACCCTTACGCGACATGCGCTTCGTCCTGACCGAGCTGTTTGATTATAACGACATCAATCAGATGCCCGGTTGCGAGGATTTCACCCCCGACGTTGTCGATGCGGTTCTCCAAGAAGCCGCCAAGGTCTGTGAAGAAGTCCTCTATCCGATCAACCGGTCGGGCGATGAGGAAGGCTGTCACTGGGATGACGGGGTCGTTACGACCCCCAAAGGTTTCAAGGAAGCCTATAAAACCTTTGCCGAAGGTGGCTGGACCGGCATTGCCTGTGACCCGACCTATGGCGGGCAAGGTGCGCCAAAATCGATCAATGCGCTGGTCGAAGAAATCATATGTTCGAGCAACCTGTCCTTTGGCATGTATCCCGGCCTGTCCTTTGGCGCCTATGCCGCCCTGCACAGCCACGCATCAGACGCATTGAAGGATAAATTCCTGCCCAAAATGGTCGAAGGTACGTGGGCGGGCACCATGTGCCTGACCGAACCGCATTGCGGGACCGATCTTGGTATTATCAAATCCAAGGCCGAACCGCTTGATGACGGGTCTTATGCAATCACCGGGACCAAGATTTTCATCTCGGCAGGCGAGCATGACCTGACCGAAAACATCATCCATCTGGTACTGGCAAAACTGCCCGATGCGCCCAAGGGCACCAAAGGTATTTCGCTGTTTCTGGTGCCGAAATTCATGGTCGGGAATGATGGATCACTGGGCGATCGCAACGCGGTCAAATGTGGTTCGATTGAACACAAGATGGGCATCAAGGCATCATCGACTTGTGTGATGAACTTTGACGGTGCAGTTGGCTATCTGGTGGGCGAACCCCATCAGGGCATGCCCGCGATGTTCACCATGATGAACCAGGAACGCCTGTCGGTCGGTATTCAGGGGCTTGGTCTTGGCGAGGCGGCCTATCAGGGCGCGCGCGCCTATGCCAAGGACCGTCTTCAGGGCCGTGCGCTCACGGGGGCGAAATCGCCTGACAAGGCGGCTGATTCAATCATTGTGCATCCCGATGTGCGCCGCATGTTGCTAACAGCCAAGGCCACCAATGAAGGCTGTCGGGCGATGGGCATGTGGGTCGCACGCGCCCTTGATACCGCCAAACATCACGATGACCCGGTCAAACGCGAAGAGGCAGACGAATTTGTTCAGCTGATGACCCCGATTGTCAAAGCCCTGTTTACCGATTGGGGTTTTGATAACGCCAATCTGGGCGTGCAGGTCTTTGGCGGGCATGGCTATATCCGCGAATGGGGCATGGAACAATATGTCCGTGATGCCCGCATTGCCCAGATTTACGAAGGCACAAACGGCATTCAGGCCCTTGATCTTGTCGGGCGTAAAATGCCGGCCAAGGCAGGCCGTTACCTGCGCCGGTTCTTCCACCCGGTACAGGAATATATCGAAGCCAACGTATCGAACGGGGAACTGGGCGATTACGTTCAGCCGCTGGCCAAGGCGTTCATGCGCCTGCAACAGATCACGGGTGAACTGGCCCAGCGCGGCATGAAAAACCCCGATGAAGCCGGGGCCGCCGCATCTGAATTCCTGCGTCTGTTTGGCTTGGTCGCGGTTGGCTTTATGTGGGCTCGCATGGCTGAAATCGCACTGGCCAAACGCGATGATGACCCGGACGGGTTCTATAAGGCCAAGCTGATCACGGCGAAATTCTATATGGAACGGGTTTTGCCGCAATCAGGGGCGCTGTTTAGCCAGATGATGTCGGGGTCGCGCAACATGATGGCACTTGATGAGGAGCTTTTCTGATCATGGCATCGGACCGCATTGAGGATAACAGGGCATCCATGCCCGGAGGCATGTCGTGAACCTTATTTTCCGACTGATCCGGGTATTGATCCTGTCGCTGGTGCGGTCCCGTCTTGATCCGCTGGATCCATCTGTTTTGCATTTCCGGGCGTGGCCTTTTGATCTCGACATCAACGTGCATATGACCAATTCGCGGTATTTTGCGCTGATGGACCTTGGCCGGACCGAGCTTATTTTGCGCAATGGCATCGCCAAACAGATGTTTAAACGCAAATGGCAGCCGGTGGTATCGGGCTCCACCATGCGGTTTAAACGCGCCATCAAACCGTTTCAGAAGTTTGCTGTGGAAACCCACGCACTTTATTGGGATGACAAGGGTTTTTATCTTGAACAACGCTTTGTTGCGAACGGAAAAACCCTTGCCCTTGGTGTTGTAAAGGCGGTGTTTGTTGGCCCCGAAGGCATCATCCGGCCCGAAGAAATTTGCCGTCTTGTTGGTGCGGATGAAACATCGCCACTGATGCCCGACTGGCTTTCGGGCTGGCCGGATATGGAAAGTGCGATTGAAGCACGCCTTGCGGCCTGATGCACAGGTAACACAGAAAGAAAACCGGGCAAAAGCCCGCGGGAGGAAGTCACATGGCATCGAATGACGCCGTTTTGCTGTCGATAACCGATGAAATCGCCACCATCACGCTCAACCGGTCTGAGCGGATGAACGCGCTTGATCAGGCCATGGTCGCCGGACTGTCCGACGCCCTTGATCAGATCGAAGCTGACATCACCAATATCGGTGCGATCATCATCGAAGGATCGGGCGGGACCTTTATGGCCGGTGGCGATGTGAAATTCTTTTATCAGATGGCCCAAACCCCCACCAATGAAGCCCGCCCGCTGATCGAAACCATGATTGGCGGCGTGCACGACATTATTGCCCGCATTCATGCCCTGCCCCGTCCTGTGGTGGCAAAGCTTGAAGGGGCTGTTGCCGGATTTGGTATCAGTCTGATGAATGCCTGTGACCTTGCGGTTGCCGCCGAGGATACGGTTTTCACCCTCGCCTATATCCATATCGGCACATCCCCCGACGGGGGCGCGACCCATTCGCTGACCCGGTTGGTCGGCATGAAGAAGGCCAAGGAAATTGCCCTTTTGGGGGATCGGTTTGGTGCGGAGGAGGCCCTTGATTACGGCTTGATCAACCGGGTGGTTCCAGCTGCGCAATTGCCATCGGCCACCGCGAAATATGCCACCCGTCTGGCCAATGGCCCCCGCGATGCGATTGCCCGGACCAAGGCGCTGTTGAACGCCGCCCCGGAAAACGATCTTTCCACCCAACTCGCTGCTGAGGCCACATCATTTGCCGACTGTGCGGTCAGTGCCGATTTCCGCGAAGGTGTCACCGCCTTTGTCGAAAAACGCAGCCCCCAGTTTGGTAAATCATAAAAAGAATTCAGGGAAAAACATCCATGGCAAATCTTGCAGGCAAAACACTGTTCATCACCGGCGCGTCACGCGGCATTGGCAAGGAAATTGCCCTGCGCGCGGCACGTGACGGCGCCAACATCGCCGTGATTGCCAAAACCGATGAACCCCACCCGAAACTGCCCGGCACCATCCATAGCACCGTCGCCGAAATCGACGCCGCCGGTGGCAAGGGTCTGGCGCTTAAAACCGACATTCGTGAAGAAGACCAGATTGCTGCGGCGGTTGCCAAAACAGTCGAGACATTCGGCGGCATTGATATCCTGATCAACAATGCCAGTGCGATCAATCTGACCCCGACCCTGCAAACACCGATGAAACGGTTTGATTTGATGCATCAGGTCAATACACGGGCAAGCTTTGCCTGTGCGCAGGCCTGCCTGCCGCATCTGTTAAAGTCAGACAATCCCCATATCCTGACCATGTCCCCGCCGCCCAACCTGTCACCGCAATGGTTTGCCAATCACACAGCCTATACCATTTCGAAATACGGCATGAGCCTGGTGACACTGGGTCTGGCCGCCGAGTTTGCCGACGAAGGCGTTGCGGTGAATTCATTGTGGCCGGTCACCGTGATTGAAACGGCCGCCTTGAACATGATCCCCGGACTGGAACAGGGCCGTGCGCGCAAACCTGAAATTATTGCCGACGCCGCGCACGCCATCCTAACCGCGCCATCGCGCGAGGTTACTGGCGGGTTCTTTACCGACGAAGCCGTCCTTGAGGCCATCGGCATCACTGATTTTGAACAGTACAACCTGACACCGGGCAAATCGCCCTATCCGGACTTCTTCCTTGAGCTTGACCGCAACGGCAAGAACGACCCGCAGGTTGCAAAACTTCTGGAAAAACTTGGCCGCTTTCACAAAGCCGCCTGAACACCGTTTGGCGCCGAAGTAGTGTGTGCTTTGGCGTCTTGCAGGGGCCTGATTTGACCTAGGTGGTTTTATCAGGTTTCTCGCCCGCTGAACTCAACCCGCCCTTTGTGGCGGGTTCTTTTTTTGGAAATTTACCCAGAGTCAGGACCTGCTTACACAAAAAAGCACCGCCAACATATGTGGCGGTGCCAATCCTTCAGGCTTTGCATATCAACGTTGAGGGTTAAGATGAAAAAGCAAAAGAGCGAAGGATACGTTCTGTATCAGGAAGCGCGGCGCTCAAGTGTCTGGCGCGGCATTTCACATGATTTCAAACTTGGTGTCGGCAACATCATCTGAACCGACAACGCAATCGCCAGATCATGATGGGTGCGAGTCTGATCAAGAAAATGCTCTGACCAGATGCCGTCGCGATTGGCCGACAAAAAGGCACAGCGCAGCATCGAGAATTTTCCCGAACCATAGCAATCATGCTGACCGGTTACCTGTGCAAACCAGCCACCAATCGTGTCATGTGCGGCTTGATCCAGAAGGTCCTGCATGTTTGTCCGGTCATTTGCCGCAAAGCTGTCTTGCGCAAGCGCATCGCGCAGTGCTGTGACCAAGCGCTGCTTGGCGGATGCATTGGTCAAACCAAAAGACCGCAGCCAAGCATGTGCTGTATCTTCGATCAGGCGCGTCATCGCCGCCGATTCAAAAGAAGCGTAAGAAAAGCCCTGTGATGCAATGGTCAGATCAGTCATTTTTTTTGGCCCCTAAGAAGCTTAAGCAGTCATCGGTGATTAACTGTTCGTTAAGAATGATATTCACCTTAAAAAGTCGGGATATTTTGCTCAAATCTGGGCGTTTTTGTGGCGATATGTATTGTTTTAAAACAATATCTTACGACAGAACGTCCGGGGATTTTTCCGCGGACGCATCCCGTCCCGCCATGATCTGATCCAGCGGCTTGACCGGCCAGGACAAGATCAGCAGCTTTTCATCGCGCGTCAGGCTTTCAATGCCAAGACGTGCCAGTTTTTCATAAATAATGCCAATCTCAATCGCGGTGCGGGCATCCGGTTTACGCGCGGGAAGCAATGCCGAATGCAGCGCATTGGCATACGGATCTTCGATCAGGCGCAAAAGCCCGTCCTTCACGTCACCACCGCCACCATTTTCAGCCGTGATCCGTTCAAGGGCGCGCAGTTCTTCGGGGCTGTCATATTCTTCAGGTGTGACAAAAAGCTTCATCCGGCGTGCGGCCTTGCCAATGGCAAGATTGCTGGAATAATGCGTTAACCACGGCGATAAAACCAAACCGGCCAAAATCGGCGAGAGCCACCAGAAGAATGCCGTATCAACAAAAACGGCAATCGCCCCCCAAATCAGCCCGATCACAATGATCGTGCGATGGGTTTTAAGGGCGGCACGAAATGGCACACCGGCATCGTCGCGTTCCTGCGCATCCCAGCCAACCTGATTGCCGGTCAGAACCGAAAACACAAATTGCGCATGCAACATCATCATGATCGGCGCCTGCAACGCGGAATACAGCGTTTCCAGCAGGCCACTCATGAGCACCATTACCCCGCCATACTGCTTGCGATCCCGACCAAGACACACCATCAGGATCGAGATGATCTTGGGCAGCACCAGCATGCCGATGGTAAAGATCAAAAGGACCAGCATTTCAAACGACCGGTCCACCGGCCATTGCGGGAACATCGTGAAATGTCCGGGGAAGAAGCTATAGGTCAGCTGCGTATTTTGCAGTGTGGCAATGGTCGAGCTTAACAACAGCAACAACCAGAGCGGCGACGAGGCAAAGCTCATCACCCCCATAAAGAAATGAAGTCGGCTCAGCGGTTTAAACCCATCGGCCACCATCAGGCGGGCGTGTTGCATATTGCCCTGACACCAACGACGGTCACGAATGGCAAAATCAATCAGATTGGGCGGCAATTCTTCCCAACTGCCTTCAAGTTGCGGGATCAACCAGCACCGCCAGCCAGCTTTGCGCATAAAGGCTGCCTCGACGAAATCGTGGCTCAGGATATGACCGCCCATTGGGGGCTTGCCCGACAGAACCGGAAGCCCGCAGCATTCAATGAATGCCTTAACCCGAATGATCGCGTTATGGCCCCAATAGTTCGAACTGCCCATGCACCAGAATGACAGACCCGCCGACATGGTCGGGCCGTGGACGCGCGAGATAAATTGCAAGATGCGGGCAAACAGCGTCTGACGGCCGGTCGGCTGCGGCGGACTTTGGACAATCCCGGCATCCGGGTTGTTTTCCATCAGATAGGCCATGTTGACCATGGCATCGCCTGACATCACACTATCGGCGTCAAACACGATCATATGATCGTAATTGGCCGCATAGGTCTCACAGAATTCCTTAAGGTTGCCCGATTTTCGTTCGGTGTTTTCGGCCCGTCTGCGGAAAAAGATCTTGCCGCGTGCATTCAGATCGGTACAGGCCTTTGCCCATGCCATTTCTTCGGCAATCCAGATATCGGGATCGCGCGTGTCAGACAGAACAAAGAAATCAAACGCATCTATTTCGCCCGTGGCCGCCAGGCTTTCATAACTTGCGCGAAGGCCTGCGAACACGCGGTTGGGGTCCTCGTTATACACCGGGATCACAACGACGTTCTTGGATCGCAGCGGCCCTTTGCGTGCAATGGGTTTAAGACGTTTGAGCGTAATCGCATCAAGCTTCAACCCGCGCAGGATCAACCCGACAATACCGGTAAAGAACGACAGTGAAATCCAGGCGAAGTTGATGCTAAAGAACGCAACCACCACCATTTCCATGATGGTCAACTGGTCCGCCCCCAAGACATCGGCCATCAGCCACGCGGCATAGACCGTTGCGGCAAGCGATGCGCCAAACAGAAAGAAACGCCGTGCCCCAACACCCGGCCCGCGCAGTCTGACGGCCGGGTCATAGGCGACCGCATCGTCTGGACTGCCTTTCGGATGATCGGGCGTCGGGTCGTTCTGTGGATCAGAAATCCGGTTCATTTGGGGCTACCTGAATATGTCTGTGATCAGCGGTCTGATGGACGGTTCTGAAAACCGGGTCAAAAGACCCACGGCATCGTCCAGGTTTCACTTAGGACCTGTTCGTCATACAAAAGGAACGCACGCAAATCGCTGCTGGCAACATCGCCGTCACGCAGCAGATCAAATATCACCCTGACCCCGCCGTTTTCCGGATCGGCCATCAGGCGGATGTTTTCAACCGTGCCATGGGCTGCACTGACGTTTGCCTTCATCTTAGCGATATTTTTAGTGAAATAGTCAAGATCACCACCAGCAAAGTTCAGAACGAACCGGGTTTTGGCCGGCTCATCATCGCCTTGTGGTGCAATCCGCATGATCCGGGTATCTGTCGCCTGTGCCATCTGGTGCAGATCATCACCGTCACGGGTTGCGGTAATGCTGTATTCGATCTGCATTTCACCGCCTGCCACGGGTTTGGTTTCCGGCACCCAATAGGCAACGATATTGTCGTTGCTTTCGCTTGGGATCGGGATTTCAACCAGTTCGACATGACCCTTGCCCCAGTTGCCCTTGGGCGTCACCCAATAGCCGGGTTGCTGATCGAAACGACGATCAAGGTCCTGATAATGGTCAAAATCGCGGTCACGCTGCAACAATCCAAACCCGCGCGGGTTTTCGTCAAGGAACGAACTGATCTGCAAGTTGACCGGGTTATCAAGTGGCCGCCACAGCCATTCACCATGACCATTATTGATCAAAAGACCATCGCTTGAATGCACTTCGCCGCGATAATCTTCAAAGGTGCGGCGACGCTGTTCGCCAAATAGGAACATGCCATTCAATGGCGCAAGGCCGACCTTCTCAATGCCTTCGCGGAAAAACAGATTGGCACGAATATCGGCTTTGCTGTCCGCACCCGGTATGATGTCAAACCGATAGGCCCCGGTGACGCGCGCACTATCAAGCAGCGCGTAAACCGTGATTTTGCGTTCGCCTTTTTTGGGCGCCACAATCCAGAATTCACGAAATACTGGCACTTCTTCGCCGGTTGGACCGGCCAGATCAAGCGCCAACCCACGTGCCATCTGACCAATCGACTGGCCTTCGCCCTGCAAACGGAAATAAGACGCGCCTAAAAACCGCGCCAGTTCATCGTTGCTGGTGACATCGGACAACGGATAGCGCAGCCGGAACCCGGCATAGCCCTGTGTCGAAAAATCATTCCCCGACAATCCGGCCTCGCCAAAATCAAACAGCCCGGCGGAATAGGGCACAACCTGCAAATTGCCATCGCGTACAAGATTGATCGCAATCGGCACGTCATACATGTTGCCCGGATGGAACAGCTCAAGCGAGAAGCCGGAATTTGCCTGACTGAAAAACGCCCTTTGTGACTTGAACCTGATCTGGTCGTATTCTTCCGCACTCAGATTGGCCAAGGCGTCGGGCAAATCACGATGCGGATCCTCAAACGGCTTTGCCGCCAGCGCACGGGCACGATCAATCACCATTTTCGGATCAAATGCCACCGGAACAGACGTAACCGGCTTGTCCTGATCAACAGCAGCCGGGGGTGTTGCGTCAGTTGGGCGCGCCGTTGTGTCGTTTTGCGGAGCGGGTTCATTTTCCGGATCTTGCACCGGGACGACGTCCGCGCCCGATGGCGCAGCCTCATCTGCCACAGGCGTTGCTTCGTCTGCCACAGGCGTTGCTTCGTCTGCCACAGGCGTTGTTTCGTCTGCCACAGGCGTTGCAACCGCTGCCGCACCGGGCTTCGGCTTTGCCGGCACCACGGCATCACCCTGCGACGCCGCCGCAGGTTTGCTATCCTGCGCCAAAGCCGTATGTGATGTGCCCAGCACAATGGATCCGGCTGCAAATGCAACCAGAAGGACATGTTTCAAGCTCAGCGCTGAACGCCGTTGACTGTTTTGCATCATTCTCGTTTGAGTTACCCAACCAATGGACTTCTTTGGAATCCTGATTGTGTTTGTGCGCAAAAAACGAGGCAGGAATGTGTCGCGATAAGGGAAAGAATTCGCAGTCTCCCATAACACACCCTACACGTATGATCTGAATTACGCCCATCCACCCTATACGCAAAGCGGCATTTTTGCATGGGCTATGGTCCTGAAATGCGGGGATTTCCGCCTTGACAGAACCGTGACTTTAAATGGCAGGCTGTGCATTTATGCCGTCCATAAAAAAGGGTCGGCCCATTTCAGGGCCGACCCGGACTTCAGATGACTGCGAATGCCGATCTGAAAGACCTCTTAATCAATAGCCAACCGCACAGCCATCCTTGCGCGGATCAGACCCCGCGACATAGCCAACATCGGTTTTGGCGATCAATTGTGCGCCCCCAAATCCAAAATTGGTGCTGTCTGGTGTCTCAACCGCAATGGCGTGGCCCTTGGCTTTCAACCCGTCAATGACGTCTGCACCAAGCGATGCCTCAACCGCAACTTCAAGCCCCGAAAGCGCCTGCCAGCGCGGTGCATCAACAGCCGTTTGCGGGTCCTGCCCCCAAAGCTGGGTGCGCAGGGTCATTTGCAAATGGCCTTGTGACTGCATCGGGCCGCCCATGACGCCAAAGCTCATCACCGGATTGCCGTCATCGCCCATCAGGAACGCCGGAATGATCGTCTGGAACGGACGTTTTCCGCCCGCAACATGGTTGGGATGGCCCGGTGTCAGGCTAAAGCCATGACCGCGGTTTTGCAGGCTGATCGACGTGCCCGGCACCACAACGCCTGAACCAAAGCCCATATAGTTCGACTGAATAAACGACACCATCATGCCGTTTTCATCGGCCGCGGTGACATAGACAGTCCCGCCATGCTTGGGCGCACCGGCCTTGAAATCCTGTGCTGTGTTCGTATCAATCAGTGCGGCCCGCGATTTCAGATACTCATCAGACAAAAGATGTTCGACCGTCACATCGGTCATGTAATCCAGATCGGCGACATAGGCGCGCATATCGGCAAACGCCAGTTTCATCGCCTCAATCTCAAGATGCAGCGCCTCGACCGAGTCGGGCTCATAATCAGAAATATTGGTGTGGCGCAGAATGCCCAAGGCAATCAGGGCCGAAATCCCCTGCCCGTTTGGCGGGATTTCATGCAGCTTCACCTTGCCAAAGCTTTGCGAGATTGTGCCAACCCAGTCGGCCTTGTGATTGGCAAGGTCGTCTTCGGAAAGGGCTGCCCCATTTTCCTTGGCAAAGGCGGCGATTTTGTCCGCCAGTTTACCCCGGTAAAAGCTTTCGCCCTTGGTCTGGGCAATATCAATCAGGCTATCAGCGGCGGCCTTGTTGACAAACAACTCACCGGCCTTTGGCGCCTTGCCACCGGACAGGAACGCCTCGGCAAAACCGGGCTGCTTGCCCAGCGTCTGACCGCCTTTTTCCCACAAGGTCGCAATGATCGGGGAAACCGCAAAGCCACGCGATGCATATTCAACAGCCGGTTCGAACAGTTTTTCAAACGGCAGTTTGCCAAATTTATCGGAAATTTCGCGCCATGCGGAAACCGCACCCGGCGTTGTCACCGATTCCCAACCGCGCTGTGGCATTTTATCAGCCTCGGCAAACCGTTCCGGGGTCCATGCTCCGGGCGCACGGCCAGATGCATTCAACCCATGCAGTTCTTTGCCATCCCAAATAATCGCATAGGCGTCCGATCCCAGACCATTGCCGGTCGGTTCCACCACGGTCAGTGCAATGGCCGATGCCAGCGCCGCATCCGCCGCATTGCCCCCGGCAAGCAACATGCGCAAACCGGCCTGTGCGGCCAGTGGCTGGGACGTGGAAACGATGTTGCGCGCCAAAACCGGTGACCGGCGTGAGGCATAAAGCGCGTCATGACGAAGTTTCATTGGAGTCTCCTAATCGCCGTCTTGTTCATCGGTGACAGCGCGGTTTTTCTTACGCATCTTCAAAACAGACCGGATGCTGAAAATGACAGACAGCAAGGCTGCGGCCAGTAATACCGCCGAAATCGGACGGGTAAAGAACACCGTCCAGTCGCCTTCACTCATCAAGGCACGGCGCAGGTTGGTTTCGGCAATCGGTCCCAAAATCACGCCCAGCACCAAAGGTGCCAGCGGGTAATCAAGCGATTTAAGCCCATAGCCAACCAGACCAATCGCACCAAGCAGATACAGGTCCGTCACACGGTTATTGAGCGCAAACGCCCCGATCACACAGCAAATCATCACGGTCGGCACGATGAACTGCTTGGGAATGTCGGTCACGCGCAGGAACAGACGCATCGACAGCACACAGACCACCAGCATCATCAATGACGCCACAATCATGGCAATGAACATACCATAGGCCAGATCGGCATTATCCATGATCAGGCGCGGGCCAACCGAAATGCCATGCACCATCAGGGCCGCCATCAGGATCGCATCAACCGCCGATCCGGGAATGCCCAATGCAATCATCGGGATCAGGCCACCGCCTGCGGTCGCAGAGTTCCCGGCTTCCGACGCGATCACACCATCTGGCGTACCCTTGCCGAATTCTTCCGGGGTTTTGGAGCTGCGCTTGGCCTGATCATAGGCCAGAAGGTTGGCAATCGAGCCACCGGCACCGGGAAGTGCCCCAATAAACACCCCAATCAGGGAGGACCGAATAAGGTTTACCGGATGCATCAGAACTTCGCGCATCACGGCCCAGGTCTTGAATTCGATCACATCGGGGATCAACGCCCCCTTGGTTTCTGATTTGCCATCATCTTCGACTTCCCCCATCAGCTGGCTGATGGCAAAGATGCCGATCAAGACAATCAGAAACGGCAGGCCCGGCATCAGAATGTCCGAGTCAAACGTCAAACGCGGACGTCCCATCATCGGATCGGGCCCAACGGTTGCCAAACCAAGGCCAATCACACCGGCAATCAAGCCACGCATCAGTGAATTACCGACAAGCGATGCAACAATCGTCAGCGCAAACACGATCAACGAGAAATATTCCCAAGGACCAAGTTTAACCGCGATCAGGGCCAATGGCGGTGCGGCAACAATCAGAATGATGGTCGAAATGATCGTGCCAAAGAACGATGACCAGACACCCAGCGAAAGCGCACGCCCCGGTTCCCCGCCACGCGCCATCGGATAGGCGTCAAAGGTGGTGGCAACCGAACTTGGTGTTCCGGGAATCCCCAAAAGGGCCGCACTGATCAAACCGCCGGTATAGCCACCGACATAGACCGACAGCATCACCGAAACGCCCTGCAACGGATCCATGGCAAAGGTCAGCGGCAAGGTCAGAATGATTGCCATCGTAACCGTAAAGCCCGGAATGGCCGCCGCAACGATCCCGGCAACGGAACCAATCAGCATATAAATCAGGGTATCGAATGCGAAAACCTGATGGGCACCGGCAAGAAATGCATCCAACATGATCGTAAACTTCTGTTAGCCCGCGAACAGCACGCCGCGCGGGAGAAACACGTTAAAGACTTCGGCAAACAGCAGATTCAAGCCAACCGAGAAAATCAGGGCGGCGATCAGGGACTGAATGACGGTCTTTTTCGAAATACCTGCGATCATAAGCTGCGTGATCAGCAGAAAGGCAAAGGTCGCCAGCGAAAACCCGGCATAGGGCAATACACCAAGATAGATCACCAGCAAGCCAAACAGCGCAAAGGCAAACCGGCGCACCTTGAGCCATTCCGCCAAAGCCTCCCCAAGACCACTTAGGTGACCGGTCTTGCGAAGATCAATGACGGTCCGAACTGCCGAAATCAGGCACAAGACCGCCAGAACGGCAAAAACCAGCTTGGGGAACGACCCCGCGCCAAGTGGTTCCCAGCGTGATGTCGGCAACGCACTCGCCCGGATGGACAGATAAACCGACCCCAAACCAAATACGATGTATGAAATCAGCCGTGCGAATTCTGCCCTTGCACGAGAAGCAGCGGATGCATCTGCACCCGCTGCTGCTGATTTCTCAGCCCCGTTCGTCATCCTGCGAGCTTGCCAACCAGACGGTTAACAGTGTCAGACAGTTTGCCGAGATAGGCTTTATATGCGTCCTGACCAAGGAAGACCGGCTCGGAACCAACATTTTTGATTTTGGTCCGGACGTCTTCGTTCTGCATGACTTTTTCCAGATGTGCTTCAAGCGCATCTGCAACGTCCTGCGGCGTGCCTTTCGGAAGAACGACACCACGGGTCACAGCAAGATCAAGATCCTGACCAAGTTCCTTGAAGGTCCGAACATCAGGCTCTTCGGCGGTACGTTCTGGCATGCCAACAGCGGCAAAGATCAAATCGCCATTTTCAACAAACTGACCCGCCGATGAAACGTCACCGATGGCAACGTCGATGTTGCCACCAACCAGTGCACGGATGCGCTGACCGGTACCTTCATACCCGACATAGGAAAACTGAATGCCAAAAGCATCTTCGATCATGGCCATGTGCAAATGCGGCACACCGGCAAGGGTCACACCCGCACGGACGGCACCCGGATGATCCTTGGCATAGGCAACCATTTCTTCAAAGGTCGAGAAATTGTCGTTCTTTGACAGCGTCAGATACTGCGGCGACGAGGTCACCAGCGCGATCGGCATGAAGCTGTCCCAGTTCAGGTCCGTAATGCCGGTCCCGTTTGAGATCAGAAGGCCTTCGTGGATCTGCGAAATCGTATAACCATCTGCCGGACGTTTGGCGAATTCTGCCAAACCAACATTGCCGCCAACGCCGGGCATGTTGATCACAGGAACTGCCTGACCGGTTTCTTCGGCAAGACCCTGTGCAACAAGACGCATCTGCGTATCACTGCCGCCACCCGGGCCCCATGGGACGATGAATTCAATTGGTTTCGTCGGATAGTCTTGCGCCTGCGCCGGGCCGGCAATGGCAGCAGCCATCAAACCGGCGGCAACGGCAATCTTGCGGAACATGGTAAGTGCCTCCTGATGAGTTATTCGAATCAATCAAAACCAATTAAATTTTGGTTCCGTCATTTTGTCGGCATATTGTTGTCATCTGAATATTGTATCCGCAAGCCTAAAAACGCATTTATGCGTATTTTTCGCGATATTTCACGTATTGTTGCGCAAATTTATTGCCAATCTGTAACCACTGGCGTTAGTACCTATACAGATGTAATCGCAAAATTGGTTTGGATTGGTTTGAGATGATTGAAATTGAAGGCACCATGAGCCTCTATCTGGTTTGGGGCGCTGCCATGCTGTTTGCCGGCGTTGTCGGTGGGATCATGGCCGGGCTTCTCGGTGTGGGCGGCGGCATTGTTATTGTGCCGGTGCTCTATCACTTTTTGACCACCATGGGGGTCGACGAGTCGCTGCGTATGCAGGTCGCGGTCGCCACCTCGCTGACCACAATCATCGCCACCGCCATCTCATCCACCCGAAGCCATTACAAGAAGGGGTCGGTTGATACGGCCCTTCTGAAACACTGGGGACCGGCCATTATCGTTGGTGTGATCATTGGGACCGCCATTGGCGGCCTTGCCGATGGTCGGGTTCTAACAATTGTGTTTGCCGTTGTTGCCCTTCTGGTGGCCGCCAACATGATCCTGGTCAAGGACCGCGAAACGGATGAGGCCAAAAATCCACCGAAGTCAGTCTGGGCCGTGCTGGGTGTGATTGCCGGTAGCCTGTCGGCCATGATGGGGATTGGCGGCGGCACGATTTGTGTGCCGGTGCTGAATTTCCTTGGCTATGACATCCGCCGCGCGGTTGGCACGTCTGCGGCCATCGGTTTGATCATCGCCATCCCCGGCACGATTGGCTATGCCATGTCGGGCATTGGTGTTGACGGGCGCCCACCATTCTCAATCGGCTATGTCAATGTTCTGGCAGCCGCCCTTTTGATCCCGATGACCGTGCTCTGTGCACCAATTGGCGCACGCATTGCTCACACCATTCCACGCCGGGCATTGCGCATGTGTTTTGGCCTGTTTCTGGCTGTGACATCATTGCGGATGTTCTATGATCTGATTAACTGATATCAGTTCAGACAAACGTCAAAGCCGAACCAGTCCTCTGGGAAATGACACCGCAAAAAATGGGTGCGGATTGGTTCGGAATAGGGATCGCCATAAAAAGAATAACGACAATGCATGATATCGCGACACAGGGACTGGCCGAGAAACTCAAAGCAGGCTTCACCGACGGCAGCTTCGTCAAAGACGGGCGCGTCATTGCAGAACGTCACCTTGCCGAGCAACTTGATGTTGGCCGCCGCGCCCTTCGCAAGGCATTTGACTTGCTTGAGGCCGAAGGCCTGATCTGGCGCCGTCAAGGACAAGGAACCTTTGTTGGCACCCCGCCGACCCCGCGCCTGCGCAAGCTTGAAGGCATCGCCACCAAAACCAGCCCGTTCGAAATCATGGAAGTCCGTCAGGAAATCGAACCGTCCATGGCCCGCTTTGCCGCCCTTCGTGCGTCACAGGGCGATATCGATGCCATGCGCACCATGGTCGAAAATGCGGCCCGCGCGACCACACAGGGCGAATATGAAAAATGGGATGCGGCCTTTCACCAGAAACTGGCGGAATCGGTTAAAAACACCCTGTTTCTGGCGGTGTTTGAGGCCGTCAACGCCGTGCGCCGCGATGCGGCATGGGCCCGCATGCGCGAAAGCAGCCATTCCGGCAGCCTGATCAACGACCTAAGTGCGCAACACCGTGAAATTGTCGATGCGATTGAACAGCGCGACCCCAAACGCGCCGAAGACGCCATGCGCCGCCATCTGGCACAGGTCGAACAGGCCCTAAAACAAAGCTGAGCGCTCGTTGCTCAACCTTGCGGGGCGAAACCGGCAAACATCCCGTGATACGTCTTAAGCGGCGGGCTGGCATAAGCCCCGACCTTGCTTGTGCGAAGACCCAGCATCGCCATGGCCTCAATCATCTTGACTGCCGCGCTGACCCCGTCAATTACCGGAACCCCAAGGTCTGCATGCAGACGATCGGCAATATCGGTCATGCCCGCACACCCCAGAACGATGGCTTCTGACCGGTCTTCTGTCAGGCTGACTTTTGCCTGTTTCTTAAGCGCGTGATAGGCCGCGTCTGCCCCATCGCCTTCGAAATCAAGCGTTCGGACACCCGCCGCACGGACAACACATTGCGATGCCGCGCCGTATTTCGCGACCAGATGTTCAAGCGGACGGACTGATACCGGCATCGGGGTGACAATGGCAAAACGCGATGCCACGGCGGCGGCCATGCGAAGCGCCCCTTCGCACAGGCCCAAAACTGGTGCGCTGGTCAAACAGCGTGCCGCATCAACCCCGGTATCGTCAAAACAGGCAACCACATACCCGCCAATCGGATTGGCCGCATGATCGGGTGCGGCTTCAAGGTCGCGAATGACTGACAACAATCCGACACTGGCAAAGGCCTCGTCGTAATATCCTTCGATGCTGGCCGGGCCAAATTGCGGATTAAGCGCGATGATATCAGTATTCACGCCAACAATGCTGCGTGCCTGATCGCCAACCTTTCGGGTGAACCCCTCTGAAAGGTTGGGATTGATAACCGCGATCTTACTCATGCTTTTTGCCCTTTGCGCATTCTTAGGATCGCCACCGATCCAAGGGCAAGTGCGATCACCAGGAACGAGAACCCGGTGGTCACCGTGCCCAGCGCATACAGAACCGGCGTCGTGACATTGGTGGTCATGCCATAAATCTCAAGCGGCAGGGTATTAAGCGCGCCTGCCGTCATCAAAGTGCGGGCAAATTCATCGTAAGACAGGGTAAAGGAAAACATCGCCACCCCGATCAAACTCGGCCCGACCATCGGCAAGACAACATATTGAATGGTTTGCCAGTTACTCGCCCCCAAATCACGTGCGGCTTCCTCGTATGACGGATCAAACCGGTTAAACACGGCAAACATGATCAAAAGCCCGAACGGGAAGGTCCATGTCAGATGCGCGCCAAGGGCGGATGTGAACCATTGTGGTTGCCATTCGATGATGTTGAACAGCAAGCCAATCCCCAGCGAAATCAGGATCGAGGGCACGATCAAGCTGGCAATCGCCAGATAGAACACAATACTGTCGCCCTTAAACCGGCGGCGGAATGCCAGACCGGCCATAAAGGACACAACCACGGTGACCACCATGACAATCAGGCCAAGCTTAAGGGACCGTAAAAACGACCCGCCAAAATCACCGACCGCCTGACGTTCAAACAGATTGCCAAACCAGTGGAACGAAAATCCGTTCATCGGGAAGGTCAAACCACCATTCACGCCCTGAAACGACAGGATAAAGATCGTCAGCATCGGCCCATAGAGAAACAGGACAAACAGGGTAAAAAACGCGGCAAGGAAGTAAAAACTCGTCGGACGCCGTTCACGGGTCTTGCGCGACATTGCCATGATTACAGCTCCTTCCTGATATCAACCAACCGCAACAATCCGGTCACGATCAACAGAACCGTAATCAACAGTACCACCGCACTGGCTGCGGCGGCCGGGTATTGCAACAGCCCGATTTCATTGGAAATCTGCAAACCAACCGATGCACTTTGCCCGCCACTCATCAAACGCACCGTGATGAAGTCCCCCATCACCACCGTGATGACAAAAATCGATCCGATGGCAATGCCCGGTTTGGACAGCGGTACGATCACTGATTTTAAGGTTTCAAACCCGCTGGCCCCGGCATCGCGGGCCGCCTCGATCAACGACCGGTCAATTCGCATCATCGAATTGAAAATCGGTACCACCATGAACAGGGTATAGAGATGCACATCTGCCAACACGACTGCGAAATCGGAAAACAAAAGGAACTCAAGTGGCTGATCGACAATGCCCATATTGATCAGTGCGGAGTTTAAAAGCCCGTTGCGCCCCAAAAACGGTATCCACGAAATCATGCGAATGATGTTTGAGGTCCAGAACGGGATGGTACACAGCATAAACAGCACGATCTGCCACGTCAGGCTGCGGACATGGAAGGCCAGGAAATAGGCCACCGTAAAGCCGATCAGAAGGGTAAACACCCACGTTAAGGCGGCATATTTCAAGGTATTGAGATAGATGCTCCAGGTCACAGAGGATCCGAGCAAGTAGCTATAATTTTCTAAAATAAAATCAGGCAGGATTCGGTATTCGTCATAATCCCAGAAACTGACAACAACGATGGTCAGCAACGGAATGACAAGAAAGACCGCAAAGATCGCCGCCATGGGCGTGATCAGAAAATAAGACGATCGTTTGGACGTATCAGAAGCCATGGTCTGTCCCTGAATGCCTGCCGGAATAAATGGTCAAATAAGCAATGATCAAGTCTGGCATTTGAAATCAATTAGTGTCTGAACCCAATTGGGTGTCGGGCGCGGTATAAACCGCGCCCGACAATGTCAGTCGCCAAATTATGCGGCGACGAATTCGTTCCACTTGCGGATCATGTGCTTGTTCTCGTCCATGACAGAGTTCCAGCATGCGACCGAGCCCATACGCTCTTCGTACGAACCGCCATCGCGCACGGCACCGGCTTTTTCCATAACCTTGCCTTCTGGGCTGAGGATATCGCCTTCGGCAGCTTTGCCTTCCATCCAGAAGCCCCATTCGTCTTCGGACATGAACTTTTTCGCAGTTTCTGGCGCCGCACTGTAATAGCCCTGACGGTTCAGATACGCACCGACCCAGCCCGAAAGGTACCAGTCGATATATTCGTAGGCTGCTTCCAGTTCGAGACCCGAAAGGTGCTTGGCAAGACCAATACCGCCACCCCATGCGCGGTAGCCTTCTTTAAGCGGCTGGTACTTACAGGCGATGCCTTTGGAACGCACGGCCGCAACTGCCGGTGACCACATCGACTGAATAACAACTTCGCCCGACGCCATCAGGTTGACCGACTCATCGAAGCTTTTCCAGAACGCACGGAACTGACCGGCATTTTTGGCTTCGATCATGATCGCGATGGTCTTGTCGATTTCTTCCTGCGTCATGTTTCCTTTATCGCCATAGGTCATTTCACCCATGGCTTCGCACACCATTGCCGCATCCATAATGCCAATCGACGGGATGTTCAGGATCGATGCTTTGCCTTTGAACGCCGGATCGAGCAGATCAGCCCAGCTGTCAATCGGACGGTCGATCAGGTCCGGGCGAATACCAAGGGTATCAGCATTGTAAATGGTCGGGATCAGGGTCATCCACTGGGTCGGTGCGGATGCAAAATCAACGCTGTCGGGACCTTCGACAAAACCAACCTTATGCGGTGCGGTGCCTTGGGCAATTTCAGAATCCGGGGTCAGTTTACCGGTAATGAACAGCTTGGAAATCGCGTCATAGTTTTTAAGCTTGGTGGTGTCCATCGGCTGCATGGTGCCGGCCGGGAAAACCTTTTTACAAATCCAGTATTCGATATCGGCGATATCAAACGAATTTGGCTGGGTCACTGCGCGCTGGGCGACCGCGTCCGAATCAAGGGCGGTCATCTGAAGCGTAAAGCCAAGGTCTTCTTTGACCTTATCGGCAACCGCATTGATGTTGGAAACACCTGTGCCGAACTGGCGCAGGGTTACATTTTTGATGTTTTGCGCCCAGATGGTCGGAAAACCGGTAATCGCACCCGATCCAATGGCCGCACCGGTCGCAACTGCGGCACCCTTAACAAAGCCACGACGCGAAACGCCGGTATCGGTAAGAAGATTCTTCGCTGATTTTTTGATGTCGATCGTCATGTGAAGCACTCCTGATAATTTGTTTGGTTTGTTTTCGTTTACGCCAGAACATGTGCGTGTTCAGGCTTCCAATAGGCGATGAACTTGTCCTGGCGCCTTACTGGCGCCTGCCGAAATTCACTTTCGGTCTTCATCAGAGTTATCTCCTTGCCGTCGCTTGTCGTCGCGACGATCCTGACCCACAGCCCGAGGTACTCGACCGTGGTAATTTCGACAGGGATTTGCCCGTTTTCGGTATCTTCCGGCGCGTTTTCGTCCAGACCGATCAGGTCTGTGCGAATGGTGAATTCAAGTTCCTCACCAGCCTTTCCGTCGGCAAAACCAGGCAGGAAAAAGCTGTCAGGTCCACGCGCAAGCAAGGTGCCCGCCGGGCTGGATTGCGAAACCGTGCCTTTGAAAATGTTTTGACCGCCCATGAAATTGGCGATGAACCGCGATTTGGGCTGATTGAAGATTTCCTGCGGGCTGCCTTTCTGGCGAATGATCCCGTCTTCCATCACCACCACCATGTCCGACAGGGCCAAGGCCTCGTCCTGGGCGTGGGTGACATGAACGAACGTAATGCCAAGTTCCTGCTGCAACCGGCGCAATTCATCACGCATGCGCGCACGCAAAAACGGATCAAGCGCCGAAAGCGGCTCATCAAGCAGAAGGACCGAGGGTTCTGTAATCAAGGACCGTGCAAGTGCGATACGCTGTTGCTGCCCGCCCGAAAGCTGATCAGGTTTGCGGTCGGCAAACTGTTCCATCTGAACGCGCGCCAACATTTCCTTGGCGCGCTCTTTGCGATCCGGTGCTGAAACACCCTGCATCTTCAGGCCAAAGGCAACGTTCTCCGCACAGGTCATATGCGGAAACAGTGCATAATTCTGGAACATCATCGCCGTGCCGCGTTTGACCGGCGGCAGTTCCGTGACATTGCGATCACCGATCAAAAGATCGCCTTCGCTAATCACTTCATGACCGGCGATCATACGCAAAGTCGTCGATTTTCCGCAGCCCGAAGGGCCAATCAAGCAGCAATATGCGCCCGCCGGAATTTGCAGATCAATGGATTTGACCGCCTGTGTGCTGCCATAGAACTTACTGACAGCAATCAATTCAATGGCTCCGTCGCCCTTCATTCGCTCACCCGTCGCTGCACGCAAAATTGTTAACAATATTATTGTCGATTGCTGGCAAAATGCGTGCCACTTGTTCTTATTGGCTGTTTTGTGCGGGAGTCAGCTTAAACATTCATACAAACCGCAGAAGCCCTGCTTGTTTTCTGCACATCATTTGCGCGTTTTTTACGCATTCTGGTTTGATTGGTGATTATTAATGCAATCATATGGAAAAGGATGAAACTGACCTCTTGGATTTTTTATTGTTAAAATCGTCAACAATTTTGTAGAAATAAACCCACACCTAAAAAACATGAACGAACGGAAAGAATCGTCACGATGGCCAAGGCCGAAGATTCGGGCGCCTACAAGGGCAGCGGGAAGCTCCGCCCGGAGGAAATGATCTATCAGGAAATGCTCGATGCGATTCTTGATCGCAGGCTGGAACCGGGCATGAAACTGGTCGAGGAAGATCTGGCCAAGACGTTTGGCGTCAGTCGGGCGCGAATCCGTGCGACGTTCCTGCAGCTTGCCCATGACAAACTGATCAATCTTGTGCCCAATCGCGGCGCCTTTATTGCCGAACCCACCATCAACGAAGCGATTGAGGTGTTTTCTGCGCGCCGCATGATTGAGGACGGTGTTGCCCGCAAAGTGGCCACCAGCATGACGCCGGAACGTGCCGATCAAATCAGAAGCCATCTGGCGCGCGAACATGCGGCCCACCATGACGGCGATCACCGCGCCGCCATCATTTTATCGGGTGAGTTCCATCTTCTTCTGGCCCGTCTGACCGGCAATCTGGTGATCGAGGAATTTTTGGAGCGGCTGATTTTGCGAAGCTCATTGATCATTGCGATGTATGAAAGCCCGCAGCCGGTTGATTGCTCTCACAGCGAACATGACCGCTTGCTTGATGCATTACTCGGTGGCGATCCCGATGTGGCAGCCGCCGAAATGTCCCGCCATCTTGATGCCATCCGCGACCGGTTGCAGCTTCAGCGCCCCAAACCCGGCAAAACCGACTTTGCCAGCATCTTTGGCCGCACACCAAGATCCGAAGCCAGCTAAGCTCAATCAAGCCAAGCCAAACCGGACAACTCCCTACGCCAACATCCTTAACTGTGACTGTGATGCGTCCGTCAACATGGGCAAAGCAATGATGATCCCCGTCATCTCCGGTCATCGCGGGGAACAACATCATGTCCTGTACCGTTAAATGTAAGAAGCAGCTTTACCCTTAGACAGTTTTACGCGGCAGACAGCATGCCGATCATGCCGACACCATGACCAAGTCACCCGCCACAAGGTGCGTGCACCACATCGGGCGCAGACCTGATATCGAAAATCTGACAATTGGCGCGTTCCGGTCGCAACCTCAAAACCACCCTAAACCGATAGCCAGCAAGCATTGTATAAAATATTCGACCAGCATAAATGAGCCTGTTACTGTCCGAAAAACCATCAAATACGGCCCCGCCGCAATATTATCATATTGTATGATGTTTACATCCGGGGGCCGAGAACCTAAGCTGCGCCGAGTTTATCAAGACTGCGCCCTTTGGACTGCCGCGATGCCTGGCATCTGCCGCGGTCTGAACTGGATCGCGCGGTACATACAAAGTCACAGGACTTACATCTCATAGGAGACCTACATGCTTAGTGGACAGCATTATATCGCCGGTGAATGGCTCAATGGGCCGGACGTATTTCAGGCCGACAGCCCGGCAACCGGCAACAAACTGCCAACCAAATTTCAGCACGGCACAGAAGAACTGGTTGATCAGGCTGTTACCGCCGCACAAGCCTGTGCCGAAGAATTCGCCGCCATGCTGCCAGCCAAACGCGCAGAATTCCTGCGCGCGATTGCTGATGAGATTGATGCACGCGGCGACGAAATCACCGAAATCGGCACCCTTGAATCAGCTCTGCCTGCTGCACGCCTGACCGGCGAGCGCGGCCGTACCGTTGGACAGTTGCGCTTCTTTGCTGACTGGATCGAAGAAGGCTCATGGTTCGAAGCCCGCATTGAAACCGCACAGCCAGACCGTCAGCCGCTGCCAAAACCTGATCTGCGTGTGATGAACAAGGCGCTGGGTCCGATTGGTGTGTTTGGCGCGTCCAACTTCCCGCTGGCCTTTTCGACTGCTGGCGGTGATACCGCATCGGCCCTGGCTGCTGGTTGCCCGGTTGTGTTTAAGGGCCATGCTGCCCATCCCGGCACCTCAGAAGTCGTTGCCAAGGCAATTGAAGCCGCCGTTGCCAAAACCGGCATGCCCAAAGGCGTGTTTAGCCTGATCCATGGCGGCACACGCAAAGTTGGTCAGGCACTGGTTGCCCATCCGCTGATCAAGGCCGTGGGCTTTACCGGGTCGACCGGTGGCGGTCGTGCGCTGTTTGATATCGCGGTATCGCGCCCGGAACCGATCCCGTTCTACGGCGAGCTTGGCTCAAACAACCCGGTCTTCCTTCTGCCCAAAGCCATGGGCGAAAAGGCCACCGAAATTGCCAAGGGCTGGGTCGGGTCACTGACCATGGGTGTTGGCCAGTTCTGTACCAATCCGGGTCTTCTGATCGCGGTTAAGGGTGCCGATCTTGATGCCTTTGTTGACACGGCTGCCTCTGAGCTTGGTCAGGTTGGCGGAACTGCCATGCTGACCGACCGTGTTTCAAGTGCCTATCACGATGTCACCGACGCCATGAGCAAACATGGCAAAGTCACCTGTGCGCTGAAACGCCGTGATTCTGATGGCAAATTCGAAGGCAGCCCGGCGATCTTCCGCACCACGGCGGCTGACTGGAAAGCCAACCCGGAACTGGCCGAGGAAATGTTCGGTCCGGCCGGTATCATTGTTGAATGTGACACTGTTGATGAAATGATTGCCCTGTCAGCAACCCTGATTGGTCAGTTGACCGCAACTGTTCACATGGTTGATGGCGATTCAGACGTTGCAGGCAAACTGCGCCCGGCATTGGAAAAATGTGCCGGTCGTATCCTGATCAACGGTTGGCCAACCGGTGTCGAGGTTTGCCATTCCATGGTGCATGGCGGGCCATACCCGGCAAGCACAGACTCGCGTTCGACCTCGGTCGGGTCGCTGGCGATCAAACGCTTTATCCGTCCGGTTTCCTATCAGGCCTTCCCGGATGCGCTGCTGCCAGCCGCCATTCAGGATGCCAACCCGCTGAACATTCCGCGTCTGGTCAATGGCAAATGGCAAATGCCAAGCTAAGACCATCAATGGTCACACAAATGAAAGGCGCGGCCATAGGGTCGCGCCTTTTTGTATGAGGAATGCAAATACCTTTGTCAGGCGTCGCGCGGGATACCGTTGGGATCATCGCTGCCACGCTGATATTTAAAAGTCCCGGCGGCGGTTCCGATCACATCACCGTCGGCGCTATAGGCGGTTGCTTCGGTAAAGACGATCTTGCGCCCGCCGCCCTGTTTCCGACCCACTACACGCACAATCCCATCCGTGCCCGCCCCTATGAAATTGGTAGTCAGGGTCAGTGTGACCGATTTACGGACATTTCCCGGCACCGGGCAGTAACACACCGCATACCCCGATACGGTATCTAGCAAAGTCGCCAAAACCCCGCCATGCAGAATGCCCCCGCGGTTGCGGTGATAATCCTTGATGTCGAGCTCAATCACAGCATGGTTTTCCGACCACTCCACCAAGCGGTATCCCAGATGGTTTTGCAGGCCACTGCCACTGGACTGTTCATAGGCAAGATTGTCGTCAATTGCAGTCATGGTTGCGGCCTTTGTGGTGAAAACTTTATCTAGGGTCTGACCCCAAGCTATAGCAGATGTTTACCCGGCCCGTGAAGCATGCCAATGCCCGCCAGCCATCCCCACCGATCCCACCTCCAAAATACCCTATAGATGGCTGGAAGCTTAAATCATGCTGCACAGCAGTATCTATTTAACGTCTTTATTTCAATGCCTTAACCCTATCGTTCTCCAAACAAGAACGGGATAGCGGTGAAAGGAGAATAGTCGTCAGACCCGGTGTTTGATATTTCTGAAATCACCGCAGACGAACAGTATGCCGTAAAGGAAAACATCATGACGACGATTGCTTTTAAAGACAGCACCACCATCGAACGTGAAGTCCGTACCGGCTGGTTCACCAGCTTTGTCCGCGCACTTCAGGTTGCCGTGATCATGAAGGCTTCGCAGGCCAAAAATCACGCCGAACTGACCGCGGATTGGAACAATGCGTGGCGCAAGGTCGAGGGTTAATTCACCCTCGCGAGCGCCCCGTGCAACGATCTGCAAATCACCGCACGTTCAAAGCGCTTGACGCTTTTGGTTGAACCACCGAAAACGGTTCTATGCAAAAGTTTGATATTGTTACCATCCGGTTGTTTGTCGCCATTGTGCGCGCCGGAAGCATTAATGAAGCAGCACGGCGCGAACATATCGCGACGTCGGCAGTCAGTCGCCGCATCGGCGAGCTTGAGGCCATGCTGGGTGTCAAACTGTTGCGCCGCCTGCCGCGCGGGGTCGAACCGACCGAAGAAGGCGAGATTTTTGCCCGCTACGGCGAGAAGCTTCTGGGCGACCTCAATCATCTTTCCAATGAATTGCGCGATTTCAATGTTGGCGAGAAAGGCAAAATCTATCTTGCCGCCGTCACATCGGCCATTTTGACCGGCCTGCCAAATTTTCTGGCTGATTTCGAACGCGACTTTCCCGATATCACCGTTGATGTTCGCGAACTGACATCGCGCGAAAGTGCCGAGGCCGTCCGCGAAGGACGGGCTGATCTGGCCATTCTGGCCGATAACAGCCCGCGTGGGGATTTAAAGCATGATGTGTTTTGTGATGATCCGATCTGGGTCGTCACCCCCAAAGGTCACCCCCTGATCAGCGACGATACCAATCCAAAACCGGTCAAATTTTCTGACGCCGCCAAATACGACATCATCTCGTTACACGAAGGCGGGGTGATTGATGATCTGATCAGCGAAGCAGCATCGAAATTGAAACTCGACATGCACCCGCACATCAAGGTCGTGCGGTTTGGATCCCTGCGTCAGATGATTGCCGCTGGACTGGGCATCGGGTTCTTACGCAAAAGTTCTGTTGCCGGATATGTCGGGCATATGAACATTTCTGGTGCGCCGATTGCTGATGACTGGGCCAAACGTCAATTGCTGATCGCCCATGAAGGCGATGAAAACCTGACAAGTTCAGCCCGGACGTTTCGCGATTATCTGTTGAAAAAGTCGGCAGAAACCAAATTCAAACCCGTTCTGGGATAAAATCCCCGGCCCATCACCAACAACAGCCTTTAGGCCGAACGCGCCATTCTTTCTGACCACAAATCATAACCGGTCGGGCCAAGTGGCACAGCATATTTGCCAAACCGGGCAACATGACGGTTGGCTTCCGCAATGACGAGGGTTGGCAGTTCGTCCCACTGTCCGATTGGCGCAAGAATTTCGATTTCCTCACCCGGACGCGCAGAAATCAACTGTGGTAAATCATCGCGCGCATGCATGCCCCCGCCCGCAAGCATCGGGACAATCAACGCATTTTTGCGCGATCCCAAATCGCGCCAATCAGCCAGAGATGGGTGACCTTCGATATTGCCCACCACAATTTCCGCCGACGGGCAGAACCGCGACAGGTCATCGGCAAACCGCAACGTCTCCGGCAAGGCTTCGGTCAGGGTTTTCAAACCATGCGGGACAAGAAACACCGATGTATCCGATGCCTGCCAACCGCGCCGCGCGATGCCATCCTGCACATGGTCGGCAACCATTTGGGTAAAGCCCGGCAAATTGATCGCCGGTGGCAGGATCACCGCATCGTTCAGGCCAGCGTCCTCAAGGTTCTTGGGCAGTTCTTCAAACACCAGATAGCCTTCGCTGAAAAACAGCGGGAAAAGGATCAATCGGTCGGCATCACCAAACTGCTTTAAGTGGTCAAGCTGATCTGAAACAGACGGTTGACTGCGCATATAACCGAAACTGACACGCCCATCCCAACGATCGCGGACCTTTGCCGCCAGTTGCCCGGCGGGATCACCGCCATTGCCACTGTTGCCATGTGCAACCATCATCAATGTTGGCATTTCAAATTGTGTCATGCTGACCCAACCGTGACTAAACGTTTCAATGATAACCTAATAGTCAATACGCAGTGTGCAACCGGTTGGATTGGCCCGAGCGTATTTTTGATCAATTTGATTACTGCACCAAATCCCAGCGTGGCTGACCGCCGAACCGTTCATGCATAAAATCAACCAGCAACCGGATACGCGATGACAGTTGCCGACTGGGCGGATACAGCAAATATAAAAACAGTTCCGGCGGCGTGTAATCGCACAAGATTGTCACCAGCCGCCCGGTTTGCAATTCCGGCCCGGCAATAAAGGTTGGAATTTCGGCAATCCCCAACCCGGCCAATGCGGCATCACGCAGGACTTCGGCATTGTTACAACAAAACACCCCATTAACCTGAACCGCAACCGGCCCATCCGGCCCGGTCATTTTCCAACTCGCCCCGGATGGCAGATTGCCGTAATGCAGGCAGGGCAATGTGGTCAGGGCCCGAATGTCATCTGGCTCCCCATGGGTGTGAATAAAGTCCGGCGACGCACATAAAACCCGCTTGATCGGAATGATTTCGTGATCAATCAGGGCCAGTGTTTCCGATGGTCGGCTGATGCGGACCGTCATGTCAAAACCATCGGCGACCGGATCGATAAAGTGATCATTTAGCGCCAGCTCGACCCGAATATCCGGATACAGACCAGCAAAATCGACCAATGCCGGGCCAAGATGCAAAGTGCCAAACGACATTGGCGCATTGATACGAATGTCACCAGACGGGGTTTCACGGCTTTCGCGAATGGATTCTTCGGCCTCCCCCAAATCGGCAAGGATCCCCTTGGCCCGCTGGTAATAGGCCTGACCACTTGGGGTGACTGAAACCTGACGGGTGGTTCTGTTTAACAACTGCACGCCAAGATCATCTTCAAGGGCCGCCACTGCGCGGTTTACCTGTGAGCGTGATTGACCAATCTTGCGCGCGGCCGCGGCAAAGCTGCCGTCTTCGACCACACGAATGAATGTTTGCAAACTAACCAGTTTGTCCATGGCTGCTCCTCATTCCCCCGCACATCACCCTCAATTGTCGCATAATATGCAACGCTGTGGGCATTATTACATGAATTGTCTCATTTTGTGAAAAGGGTATTGTGCTTCCAACACCACATCAACCCATGGAGGCAGACATGCTGACCAAAATAGACGCCAAAACACGTGGCCGCGCACAGTTTGGCTGGTTGGATTCCAACCACAGCTTTTCGTTTGGCCATTATTATGATCCCAACCGCATGGGATGGGGGCCGCTTCGGGTGATCAACGAAGACCGCGTCATTGCCGGGGCTGGTTTTGATACCCACGGTCACAAGGATATGGAAATCATTTCCTATGTGCTCGAGGGTGCGCTTGAACATAAAGACAGCATCGGCACCGGTTCTGTTATCCGTCCGGGGCGTCTGCAACGCATGACCGCAGGAACGGGCATTCGTCACTCGGAATATAACCACTCGAAAACCGATCCGGTGCATTTCCTGCAAATCTGGGTCATCCCCGAAGCCGCCGGACTTGAGCCGGGGTACGAGGAAAAGGAAATCACACGCGGTGATACCGGTTCTGGTCTATCGTTGATCGGGTCCCGCACGGGACGGGATGGCTCAATCACCATTCATCAGGATGTCGATCTGTATGTCGCGCATCTTAATGACGGGGAAAGTGCCAACCACAAGATTGCAAAAGGACGTCTTGCCTGGGTGCAGGTCGCACGCGGCAGTCTGACCGTAAATGGCGAAAGCCTGAACGCTGGTGACGGTGTGGCGATCAAGGATGAAGACGAACTTGTTTTCACCGACGCCACAAACGCCGAAGCCCTTGTTTTTGACATGGTCCCCTGATCCGCAACACCGGACAGGCGATATATTGGAGAACGTTATGAGTGAGTTTTCACATAACAAACCGCGTGCGATCATTCCGGCGCTTGAACCGCTATGGAATGTGCTTGAGCCCCTGTCGCCTGTCATCATTCGTGTGACAACCGGCCTTTTGATGGTGCCGCACGGCGCACAGAAACTGTTTGGTGCCTTTGGCGGCTATGGCCTTGAAGGAACAGCCGGTTGGCTTGAAAGCATGGGGTTTGTGCCGGGCTTTGCCTTTGCGCTGATGATCGGACTTCTGGAATTTGTCGGTGGCTTGATGCTGACAGTGGGGCTGTTGACCCGACCGGTTGCCGCAGCCGTTGTGGTCTTTATGGCGATTGCCGTCAGCACCCATTTGCCAACTGGCTATTTCTGGAACGAGGGTGGTTTTGAAATGCCACTGATGTGGGGTTTGCTGGCTCTGTCGGTTCTGATCCGGGGCGGCGGCAAATTCTCGGTCGATCAGAAAATTGGCTATGCCTTCTGATCCACGGATCGCCAAAGCCAACATATCTACTCAAAACGGGCGCCTGCAAAAGGTGCCCGTTTTTATTTTTATCCTCATTTGGGGGTATTGAGAACGTGCGGAAAGGTTGAAGATTACGTCATCGGCTACGCGACCATATGGTTGCTGCCATCACCCAACAAGGCCCGTGGAGACACCCATGACCGAACGTATATCCATCATCTTTGTCGATGATGATCCCAACGTTTTGAACGGCCTTCGCCGTCGAATGATAACTAAACGGCCAAACTGGACAATCGCGTTCTGTGGCAGCGCCAAAGACGCGCTGGATAAACTCGATCAGCAGCCCGCCGATGTGGTTATTTCCGACATGCGCATGCCAGTGATGGATGGTGCCGAATTCCTTAGGATCGTTGCAAAACGATTTCCACAAACATCACGTATCCTGCTGTCTGGTTATGCTGATGAGGCCGCAATTCAAAATGGCACCGCGGCCACCCATCATTTTCTTGCCAAACCGTGCACCGATACCGATATCATTCATGCCGTCGAACGCGGTCTGATTTTGCAGGCTTATCTGCGTGACCCGCAATTGCTCGATTTGCTGCAATGCATGCCCGACGATCAAATCTGGCCGCCGGTCTTTCACCGTCTCCATCTGATTTTGCAATTTCGCGGCCCACACAGTCATACGGAACTGGCTGACTTTGCCAATGATCACCCGGGCTTAACCGCCCTTGCCCGTGAACTGGCCCGTCGTGAAGGCCTTATTGCGCAAAACGCGTCCATCGATTTTATTGATCTGGTCGACATGCTGGGCTTTGAAAGCACCAAGGCACTTTGCATTCTCTGGGCCGAAATGGGCGCGCCCAACGGGCTTGCGATTAACCAAATTGATGTCAAACTTCATCGGTCCCTGATTCTGGGTCAAATCGCCGCCGACATTGCACGCCAACAAAACCATCCATCCGAATTTATTGACTATGTCCGGGCGGCGGCCTTGCTGTGTCATATTGGCGAAAACATCTTTGCGCGCATACGGCCTGACCTTTACGCATCAAGCCGCGAAACTGCGGACCGCGATACCTGTGACATCGTCTCAGCCGAGATCGCAGAAATCGGGATTGCCCATCCTGCCGTATCGGCATGCCTGTGCGCGCTTTGGGGATTCCGCCACGAAATTGTGGAAAACATTGCGTTTCATCACCGCCCGGAATCAGCCCCAACCCATCATTCGGAAAGTCTTCTGATGGTTTATGCCGCCCAGCATTTCGCCCGCAAAATCGGGACAGATGGTGCGGGCCGGGCCATGAAGTATGACCTAGCGACCGGATTTATTCATAAATGCCAGGCCGAAACCATTTGGCCGCAGTGGGAACAGATGTGCCTTGAACGCCATCTGCCCCAAGAACGGATCGCAGCCCGGTAAGCTTTGGCGGCGTGTTTAACGCAACAGCAGGCCCAGATCACTTGGCCCTTCGTGGTCGGTCTGGCGGCTGACCGCGTCATCCTGATCGGGTTTTGGCAATCGGATCACGAATTCTGCCCCGCCGTGATAATCGTCTGACAGGGTCAAATCGCCGTTAAAATCATCCTGAAGAAGCTTGCGACAAATCGGAAGCCCCTGCCCGGTACCAACACCGCGTTCCTTTGTGGTAAAGAAATAATCGAAAATCCGGTCGCGCACTGTGTCGGGAACCCCCCCACCATTGTCGCGCACATGGATATAGACATTTCTGTCATCGGATTTGACCACAAGATCAATTCGGCCACGGCGCTGACCAGTTTCCTTAATCGCCTGCGACGCATTGACAATAAGGTTGATCAAGGCCTGAGACAGATGGTTGCGACGTCCATTGATTTCGGTGACATCGGTTTGCATACCGACTTCAAGATCGGCGATGTGTTTAACCTCATTGCGCGTCAATGTGATGGCCGTATCGATTTCTTCGGTGATTGAAATCCGTTCGACAATATCGGTCGCGGGATGGGCAAATTTGCGAATGCCCCGGACAATTTCAGCAATGCGGTCAAGACCCTGAATGCTTTCATCAATCGCCATCGGGACTTCTGCGGTCAGAAAATCAATCTTGCCCTTATCAAGATCAAGCCGCGCGTCGTCTGCCGGATTGTCGCGTTTGATCGCGCCCATCAAATCAGCAAAGCTGTCAGACAGGAATTCAAGATTGTTCTGGATATATTGCGCCGGTGTATTGATTTCATGGGCAACGCCCCCCGCCAGCGTCCCAAGCGCATGCATTTTGGCGTAATCGGCGGCTTCTTCGATGACTTGCTGTTCCTGACGGGCTTTCTGTGCGGCGATATCCGCCGCAAAGGCGCGCTGGCGCTGGCGGATCATAAATAACCCCAAAAGCCCCATGGCAAACACGCCAAAGAAGAACAGATAAGACAATGTCTCGATATCGTTCTTCACCCCGGAAATATTATTGGTGTTATAGACCGAGACAAAATTGGTGGTCCGCACCACCGCCTGCTGAAGCGGATCACCCAAAGGTTCGAGCAACCGGGCCAGTTCGGTAATCAGTTCATGCGGTTCGCTCATCACGACGATTTCATCATCAATCACCACGATCTGCTTTTCGAGTGTTGCGATCAGGTCGGTGACTTCGGGTACGGAAAACAGCACGGTAAAACCATCCCCGTCGCGCAACAAAAAGACACGGCTGACCAAAAGCTCATAGCCGAGCATGATGTTTTCGACGGCTTCGTCGGTCACCTCGGGTGCTGCCAATGCGGCCTGAATATCGCGTTGCAGGACAAGATACTGTCGCTGGACCTGAAACACCGCCCAGACGAAGTTTTCACGATAAGTAAACCGTTCATCTTCGAGTTTATGGACGATTGATGTCGACAGAACCGCGTACAGGATCAGAAACAAGACCAGGACGGCAAATACCGTCCGTCCCGAAATCTTGGCAAAGAATGATTTAGTTTTGGCCATCAATCGCTTTCACCTGCCAGACGGAATAGGCCCAATATGCATCGGTCTGGAACCGAACATCCTTGTCATAGGGGAAGACAACCCAGAACGGACCTTTTTCACGGACCGACATCTCAGCATCATTCATATGATAGGCAAGGATCGCCCCATCGGTCCGCAAAACATTGGCGGGCACCATGACACTGTAATCATTAAGTGCTGAAACCCGAACTGTATCTGCATCAATGCCCGCGGTATCAAGCAGCAGTTTAAAATCCACACCGCGGAATTTTTGAATCCCGCTGGTCCATGGCGTCGAGGTATAAAATTCAGTTACCGGCATTTCCATCAGCTTTTCCATGGAAATCGTTACCGATGTACCGTCTGTCTTGGCCAGTGTCACACTGCTGCCAGCCTTTGCCGGCGTTGCATACAGGCCGGTCACCGCAACAAACATTACAAGCAGTTTCACCCAGCATTTCATCTTCATAACCCTACTCCCATACATGTTTTAAGTCTGAGCCGAACGTCCTTTCGCAATGGCCCGGATATCGTTTTGATACTTTAACCATCAACCAGAGGCACTCAACGGCACCGCAACCGCGGCTTCCCATTCTTCAAGTGAGACCGGCCCGCCAAGATAGAAACCCTGTAGTTCCGTAATCCCGTAGATCTGTAACTTTTCGACAAGTTGACGATTTTCAATACCCTTGCCCGAAATCGACAGACCCAGCTTGGAACAAACCCGCGCAATCCATTCAACAAAGGCATCATCGAGAAAATCGGTCATGATGCCGCCAATCAGATCCCGATCCAGCTTGATGCCAGCAAAGACTTCATGACGCAGCAATTCTAGCGAATTGTTCCCCGAACCAAAATCATCAATCAACAAGGCAATACCGCGTTCGCGCAGGCGACAAGCACTTGCAAGCAAATCATGGTCATCTGGCTGAATTTGACGTTCAGGTACTTCAAAAGTCACACCAACCCCGCGCATGCGCATTTTTTCATAAAACCGGATGAGCAGCTCAAGAAACTTGGGATTTCTAAGCGAATAGGCCGAAACATTGACCGCAACGCTGGCCGCATCTTCCATCAGCGCGCGATACCGCGGCGCTTGATCAATCATCAGTGCCATCAACTGGCTGGTCAGACGATCGATCACCGGATGATCCCAGCAGGCCTCGAAAATCTCGTCGATGCCAAATTCTTTCTCAAGCGATGGCATACGGCACAGGAGCTCGCTGCCACATAGCGCAAGGTCGCTTGCCCGGAAACGGGGCTGTAAAACCGTGCGGAAATCAGCACGATCAATCGCCGCACTGACCATTGCTGGCGAAATTCCCGTCGCAGTCGCGGGCTTTGGCGCCGGGCATTTGGTTTGAATGACCCGCTCAATCGCATCCTTAAGAACGGCAACCGACACCGGCTTGGCCAAAACACGGGTCACCATGGCCTGATTGATGGCCTCGCGCAGCGAGATGTTTGAAACGTTCCCCGACAGCAAAATACGTGGGACAGTCGGTGCTGTGCGGGCCGCCTTTTTTAGAAACCCAATCCCGTCAAGGGTCGGCATCACGAGATCGGCAATAATCAGATCGATCTGGGCGCGGTTGTTCACAAGCCATTCAAAGGCGGCTTCTGGATCTGTATGAGTGACGAAATCAAAACTGCCCGACAGGGTGCGGCGCACCGCAGCCAGCAGCTTTTCATCATCATCAACCATCAAAATGACAGGACGTGTCAAACCAACCACTTCCATAAATGGAAACTCCAGACGTCTCAAAAAATTCAGTTTGTTTCTCGGATACGGCATTTGATATCGGCAGATATCAGTGCCAATGCTTTGATGCTGCCAAGAATAGTGTCAGAGTAGCTTGTCCAATATCCCCATTTGTGGAGGGCACTTTCTGATGGTTGCCAAAACGCCGGTCCGAATTGCCTTTGTCGATGATGACGAAAACCTTTTGTCATCGCATCGGCGCAACTTTGGCCGTCTGATGCCCGAATGGGATGGCGTGTTTTTTGGCGATCCTTTTTCCGCACAGGATGCCATCACGACACAGCCCAATATCGTCGCCGCGGTCATTGATATCCACATGCCGGGCATGACCGGGCTGGAACTGGCAACGCACCTGCGCAAAACACGTGATGATCTGATTATTGTCATGCTGACCGGCTATGCCGATTTGCAATCGGCATTGATGGCGGTCAATGAACTTGGCGTGTACCGGTTTTATCCCAAACCCACCAACCTTCAGACGATCTTGGGCGGAATTGCAGATGAACTCAAACGCCGTGATGAGCAAAGCGAAGAGTCCCTGCCCACCGCATTTCTTGACCTGTTTCAACTGGGTGTGGTGGCCATTGATGAAACACAGACGATATCGCACATGAATGCCCAGGCCGCCGAGGTGATGCGCACATCATCGCTGGTGCGGATCGGCACGCAAAACAATCTGGTTTTCACGCCGATGCCCGATGGGCTCGATCATTTTTTACATCCTCCCACCAACCTTGCGCCGCGCCGTCAACAAAGTTTTTCGTTGGAACATGACGAGGAAAAGCTATCGCTTTTTGTTCGCCGGATGGACAAGAGGTCCGATGGGTTGGCAAGCTTTATGGTCATTCTGGTTGACCCGCAACAGCAATGCCCGCCGGCCATTGATGATCTGATGGACCTGTTTGGCCTGACCCGTTCAGAAGCAAAATTAACCCAAAAACTCGCAGAAGGACTTTCGCTTGATCAGGCGGCCGAACTGGTTGGCATTTCGCACAGTTCTGCGCGGACGTATCTTAAAACCATCTTCTCGAAGATCGGGGTCAACCGGCAGCCACAACTCATGAAAGCGGTTCTATCCACCATCCCGTCTTTGCGATCCTGAACACGGATAACGGCGAAGATATTTTCTGACAAGACCAAAGACCCGCAACATATCATGTTGAAATACATCATTTTTGCACTACCCTGAGTTTAACATGCTGCTATGCTGCATTAGGGAAATGTGAGGGCATCAAGGGGTTGGCTGTCGTCAAAACAAATCCATCGCGGTCCTGTGTCATATGCCCGCGATTATCCGTGCGGCGGCCAAAGCCGGTGTGTTCACCGCACCCATACCTCAAACGGTGTTGCGATCTATTGCTGGCAAGCCTCGCCGTTGTTGCCTGTGCGCCACTCATGCTGTGTGTCTATGGTCTGATCCGGAGTTGCGGCTTTAGACAGCCGATTTTTACCCAGAAACGCGTCGGACAGAACGGGAAGATTTTTACCATCTTCAAATTCCGGACCCTGCGCGCGCGCCCTCACCAATCGCAAGATTTCTTACCTGATCACGGGTCAAAATCGATCCTGTCGTTGCTGAGATGCAGTGGGCTTGACGAACTGCCGCAACTTTTCAATATCTTGCGCGGGGACATGTCGCTGGTGGGTCCAAGACCCCATACAATTTCCGACCATATTCTTTTTGCATCCATACTGCCCGAATACGAAGACCGTCTTGCAGTAAAGCCGGGCTTGACCGGCTGGGCGCAAATCCGGGGCTGGCGGGGTCCCGTCACATGCCAGCACCATCTGGCCGAACGTGTGGCCCATGATCTTGCCTATATTTCAAAGCAGCATTTTCTCTTTGATCTGGCTATTCTGATCGGCACGGTTTTGCTGCCATTAACCGCATCGACAAAGCGCCCAAGGCTTCTTCAGACCAGGGATGTGACCTGATGGCGGCCGGGCGTTTGATAATTACGGTATTTGCGCCGGTTTTAGCCCTTTCACTTGTCCAGACATCGGGACACACGCAAACCAACACGCCATCTGAGGACACCGGCATACGAATGGGTCGGTTTGTAATATCGCCCGATGTTTCTGTCCGCGAACGGTTTGATGACAACATCTATCTGACAGACGACGCTCCGACGTCAGATGTCATCACCGAAATCGCACCGCGTTTACGCCTGCAATCTGAATGGCGTTACCTGAAACTTTACATGGGGGCCGGTGCGGAACTTGGGTTTTATGCCGATTCTGACGACGACAATTATCAGGATGCCGATGTCCGTAGCGGCATCGCGCTTGATATCGGCCCCAATACCGTTCTTGACGGCACATTTGAATGGCACCGCGCCCATGATGCCCGCGGGGGAAATGATGTCCCCACTGGCGCAACCAAACCGGTTGTCTTTAACGATGTACGGGCAAGCCTTAACGCGCAACACATCACCCAGTATCTGCATTATCAGACCGAACTGGCCTTGCGCCGTCTGGATTTTGATGATGCCACCGACCAAAATGGCAATCGCATTGCCAATGATGATCGCAACCGGGTTGAAACCCGTGAAACCATCCGGGTGTTGATGCCCCTTGATCTGGGGCGTGAGGCCTATGGCGAGTTTAACCTCAATCAACGCCAATATGACCGGACCCCCGATGATGACGGCCGGGTACGTGATTCTGCCGGGTTTCAGATGCTGGGGGGACTGCGATTTGATCTGACCAATCTGATCACAGCCGACGTTGCCGCAGGCTGGATGACCCAAAGTTACGCCGATCCAGCATTTGGCAATATTGCCGACTATACGCTGCGCGCCAATGTGAATTGGGCTGTCACACGGCTGACTGGCATCGGTGTCAAAGCCGCGCGTCAAGTCCGCGAAACAACCCTGCCCGGGGCAAGTGGTATTCTGGCCTTTGACTTTGGCGCAACCGTTTCACATGAATTGCGCCGCTTTCTTTCGATCACAGCAGACGCACATTATACCGACGAAGCGTTCCGACAAACCACGCGCCATGACCGCACGACGGGCGTCGGGTTGGGCATGACATATCAGCTCAACCGTTTTACCCGGTTTGATGCCGGGATTGCCCATGACATGCGAAACTCGACCAGTTCGGGTCATGACTATCGCCGTTTTCAAACGCAATTCAGCCTCAAGCTGGAGATGTAGAATGCTTAAACACCCAAACGCCCTTTTGATGATGGTTCTGGCTTTCTTAACCGTGCTCTCGGGCAGCGCAATCCCGGCAGCACATGCCCAAACCATTTATCACATCAATTCGGGGGATACGGTCCGTGTGACGGTGTTTGGTGAAGCAGACCTATCGGGTGAGTTCACCGTCGATGCCAACGGACGGATCAATATGGCGTTGATCGGGTCGGTCGATGTTCGCAACCTGACGACCGACCAAACCCGACAGAAAGTCCATGATGCCTATCAGGACGGCTATTTACGCCAGCCCGACATCGCGGTTGAAATCATTGCCTTTCGGCCGTTCTTTATCGTCGGCGAGGTCAATAAACCCGGCTCCTATGACTATGTGCCGGGGATGAATGTGCTCAATGCCATTGCACTTGGCGGCGGCATGACCTATCGCGGTGATGAAGATGACGTCGAAATCCTGCGCGGAAATGACACTGACCGCATTGCCATAACCGCAACTCTGGCCACCATCGTCATGCCCGGCGACATCGTTCGGATTGCTGAACGATATTTTTAGGCTCAAGACCAAAACACTTCGAACCAACATCTTTACGATACATCCTGCTGTGGATTTAGCGCCAAAAGCTCCCGTCTTTGGAAACCTTCGACAGCGCGTTGAATTTTCCCGGTGTTTTCGATCCTGATATCTTTACCTTTGCCCCTGATCCGTGATGAAATCGCCGTTGCGCATCCACCGCGCCAACAACAAGCAAAACCCATTAAGGCAATAGCCCCACCATACGGAGTTCTTCACACATGTCGGCGAAAACGCAAATGCGCCACGGCGGACGTATTCTGGTTGATCAACTGGCCCTGCATGGGGCGGAACGCGTCTTTCTGGTGCCCGGCGAAAGTTATCTGGCGGTTCTCGATGGTCTTGTTGATCATCCCGACATTGATCCGATCATTTGCCGTCAGGAAGGCGGGGCCGCCATCATGGCCGAGGCGCATGGCAAACTGACCGGAAAGCCCGGCATTTGCATGGTCACCCGTGGCCCCGGTGCGACCAATGCGTCGGCGGGTGTGCATGTCGCCCATCAGGACAGCACACCGATGATCCTGCTTGTCGGGCAGATCGGACGCGACATGGTCGACCGTGAAGCATTTCAGGAAGTCGATTACCGCAAGATGTTTGAACCGCTGGCAAAGTGGGTCGGGCAGATTGATGACATCAACCGCATCCCGGAATATCTTAGCCACGCCTATCACATCGCCACATCGGGTCGCCCCGGCCCGGTGGTACTGGCCCTGCCCGAAGACATGCTGTCGTCCGAGGCCGAGGTTGCGGACGCCAAACCATATGTCCCGATTGAAGCCAAAACAGCCCCTGAAGACGTCGCGCGGTTCCACAATGCTCTCAACTCGGCAAAGCAGCCGGTGATGATTGTCGGGGGTGGCGGATGGACCCGCGAAACCACGGAAAACCTTAAATCGTTTGCACTTCGAAACAATGTTGCGATTGCCACCAGTTTCCGCTGTCAGGACTATATCCCCAACACCCACAGTCACTTTATCGGTGATGTTGGCATCGGGATTAACCCCAAACTGGCCGCGTTCATCCACGACAGTGACCTTGTGATTCTGGTCGGATCGCGCATGGGTGAAATGACGAGTAGCGGCTATAGCCTGCTTGAAATTCCCTGCCCGCGCCAAAAACTGATCCATGTATATGCCGGACCAGATGAATTGGGCCGCGTCTATCGCCCTGATATCGCGATCAATGCATCGCAACGATCGTTTATCCGCGCCATTGCCATGATGGAACCTGTCGATGGCAGTGCGCGTGACGCCCAGATCGAAGCCGCCCATGCGTCTTATCTTGCCTTCTCAACCCCGGTGGAAACGCCCGGTGATGTTAAAATGGCACATGTGGTGGCGACGTTGCGCGAAAAGCTGCCCGAAGACGCGATTGTCACCAACGGGGCGGGCAATTATGCCGCCTTCCTGCATCGTTTCTTCCGCTATGGTAAATACCGCACCGAACTGGCCCCGACATCAGGATCGATGGGCTACGGCCTGCCGGCATCGGTCTCGGCCAAGTTGGCCCATCCGGACCGGCCGGTGGTCTGTCTTGCCGGGGACGGGTGCTTTTTGATGCATGGGCAGGAATTTGCAACGGCTGTGCAATATGGTGCCAATATCATCACACTTGTGGTCAATAACGGCATGTTTGGCACCATCCGCATGCATCAGGAACGCAATTATCCCGGCCGTGTGTCGGGGACTGAATTGCATAACCCGGATTTTGCCGCCTATGCGGTTGCCTTTGGCGGATATGGGGAAACCGTGACACGAACCGAGGATTTCGGCCCGGCCTTTGACCGTGCGGTCGCATCCGGCAAACCCGCAATCCTTGAAATTCAGGTTGACCCACAGGCCCTAACGCCAATCAAAACCCTTGATCAAATCCGCACCGGCAGTTGATCATTTCGAAAAGGCAATAAGGCAGATCAGCCTTTCAAAAGGCTGATCTCACCACTTTCCAATCCGGCCTTAAGCAGATCGACAGCACGGCTCAGCTTTTCATCGATCACATGTAAATATGCCGTCCAGTCCGACAGCTTGGAAAGCTCTTCCTTGCCATCGGAAATCCCGCGAAGCCCGATCAGCGGCACGTCAAACTTCTGACAGGCCCGCAAAATGGCGAAACTTTCCATATCGACCATATCGGCATCAATCGCGTCATAAGCCGCCCCCGACACCACATTGGCCCCGGTCGACAAACGGGCTTCGGGAATACCGGGAATACGATGAGGCAACATGATCTCGGCCGGGAAATCGACAAACGGCGTGCAGCCCTTTTCAAACCCCAGCACGGATGCATCCATATCGCGGTAGGATACGGAAATCGCCTGATAAACCTCGGCCTGCTCCAACGTCCGCGACCCGGCCGATCCCAGCGTCACGACAAGGTCAGGCAGGTCTTTGGCATTTTCCAGCTCCGCCAACGCCACCGACAGATTAATCGCCGCCTCAACCGGCCCCACCCCGATCATCAAGGGTGTAAAGCGCTGTTTGAGAAAATCCCCATATTCCGCCGGTGCCGCCATCGAAAACAGCACATTGTGGCCTGCAAAATCATGAAGATATCCGCGCATCAAACTAACCCTGTCCATAAACTTGTAAGGACGTGCAGATTAGCCCCAGACACACGAAATAGCAGCCCCAAAAGGAGCATCGGTTCTTAGATTTTCTTGGAAATTGGCGCACCCGACAGGATTCGAACCTGTGGCCTCTGCCTTCGGAGGGCAGCGCTCTATCCAGCTGAGCTACGGGTGCGCAATATGTGGGGCCATGTCTGGATCAAGTGGCCCGAGCGGTTTGGGTGATACAGGTTTTATCCCCGGCGGGCAAGGATTTTTGCGGGTTGCTGTTCACCAAATCCGGTGCCGAGCATAGCGGCCTTTGGGTTAAGCAATTCTTGCCACCGCCATCGTGCAATCAGCTTTCGACATCGCGGCGTTCATAAGGGTCACGCACCACCCATGTGCCGTTCCATTCACGGTCCTGTTCGCGGCGTTCCAGACGTTCCATCCGGTTCATCATCAGCTGGGCGGCAAAATCGCTGTCGTCAAATTCGATCACGGATTCATAAAGCGGACGGGCATCCTCAAAACGGCCATCGCGGTAATGGGCCATCGCGGCTTCATATTTCTTGCGCCATTCCTGGCGTTCATCTGAAAGCTGTCCACCGGCTGCAAGCACTTCATACAGATAGACCACTTTTTCCGTGCCCAGCAGCACCACATGGTCAAGGTCGCGCATTTCGATGTCACCCGTCGCCATATTGGCGGTTTCATGGGATGCCAGAATGCGCGTGCCATAAACCCGGTTGGCTTTTTCCAGACGGTTGGCATAGTTCACGCAATCGCCAACCACCGTATAGGCCCGTGATTTATCCGTCCCAATCGAGCCGACAACCACTTCGCCGGTCGCAATTCCGACACGGATATCAAGCCCGTGATCACCAATTAGATCAGCATATTTGGTTTTAAGCGCGTTAAAGCGTGCGACCTGTTCGAGTGCCGCCTGACAGGCATGACCGGCATGGGCACCTTCACCACAAAACGGTGGGCCCCAGAACCCGATCACCCGGTCGCCGACGAAATTGTCGATAATCCCGCTGTGTCCGGAAATCGGTTCGGTCATGGCGGTCAGATAATCATTAAGGAAATCCACCAGCTTTTCGGGGGCGGTATGTTCGGCCAGCCAGTCAAACCCGGTCAGATTGACAACACTGACCGTCATCACCCGCTTTTCAGAGGTTTCAAGCGCGGTTTCCTGACTGATCAGGTTATTGACGATTTTCGGATCGACATATTTGCCAAACCGTTCCCGCATGCGGAACCGCACACGTAATTCGCGGGTCATGCGGTTAAACGCATCGGCCAGACGGGCAAAATCGCCCTTGCCCTTGAAATCAAGGCTGGCGTCAAGTTTGCCCGACTGCACCGCATTAAGCGCATTGGTAACCTGACGCACGGCAATGACCACCGCATGGGCCATGTAATAGGCCAGCGACACGCCAATCACCACGGCGGCCAGCATCATGATAAACTCGGCCTGTATCAGGAAATCTTCGCGTGACGAGACGTTTTCGACCGTATCGGCGGCATATTTTTCCAGCAATAAAATCTCATTGCGCAGATCAAGCACGATATTGCGATGCAGGCCGCGCACCAGATTTTCCTGACGCTGGGCATCCATCAAATCATCATCCCTGACCCGGCTAAGCAACCGTTCAACGCCAAGGGAAAATTGCGCCGAGACATCAGCGAACTCACGCATGCGGACATCAAGATCAAGCAGAACGCCGTTATCGAAATGCCCCGATGCCTGTGCCCGGCCAAGGGCGGCAAAGGTGAATGCCTTGCGAAATGCCTGTTCGATCTGGGTTTGCTTGGCGTTGATTTCGATCTCAAGACCGTTCAAAAGCGGCGCGTGCGGGCCATCGTTTTCGACCACCCGCATATAGCGGTCAATCAGCGAAATCTGTTCAAGCTGACGCGCGCGCACATCCGAAATCGCATCCTTGACCGGCGTGACATAGCGCGACACCGCTTCGAGGTCGCCATTGATGCCAAGCGATTGAATGACAGAGAATCCGGTGGCCACAACCAGCCACACGACAAAAAAGGCCGCAACACCCAGGAACTTCGCCCGAACGGTCCGTAGCATGGCGGTCCTGATCCTCCGAAAAATCGCTGCACAAAGCGCGTTTATTGCTGCCATATCGGGATTGAAAGAGCGTTAAACAACCCAACCGACACCGCGCAAATGATTAAAAAGGCTACCTGATCGGCTTTCCTTGGTCAAAAAGCAATCATGATTGTGTGCAGGAATAATTTTCTGCCGTCCCCAATGATGTGATCCAGCGACCAATATCGCCAATCACGACCGGCCCATTGAGGTCACGCAACACCATGTGATAGCCCGACGCATACAAACATCTGGAATAGCGTGGTAAATTTTGCGCCCGAAGGTCACGATCAATCGCATCAATGGCATCGGGCGGAATGACCTGATCCTGCTGACCCGACAATAACAGGGTCGGAACTGTAATGTCCGCCGCCCGCGCGTGCGCCAAATCCATTAAATCGGCCACCCCGGCAATCATATCCACCCGCACCGCAGACATCATCTGTGGGTCGCGTGACAAACGACGCAGCATTTCAATATTATCGGACGGCCAAATATCAAGCCCCTGACCTGTAAGCGGCAACCACGGCAGACCATAGGACATCATACTCAGCGGCAAGGTTTGATACCACGGCATGGTGTTACGGTCCCAAACCGCCGGGGCGGCCAGCACGACCCCATCCATCAATGACGGCCGGGTCGCTGCGGTGACAATCGCCACAGCCCCGCCCATGGAATTGCCCAAAAGATAAATCGGAACATTGGGGTAACGTGCACGCAACAAAATCAGCATGTCGCTGGCATCATCAACCATGCTGCGTGTTCCGGCCCAGAACGGGCGCGTCGGGCTGCGCCCAAACCCGCGCTGATCATACGCGTAAACAGCAATGCCGGTCGGTCCAAGTGCGTCGCCAAGTTCCATAAACGCATTGGCATAATCGCCCATGCCATGCAGGCCAAGGATCACCGCAGACGGGTGATCAAGTGCGCCCCATGACTGCAGGGCAAGCCGGGTTCCATCACTTGTCTGAAAGCTGTCGGGGGTTAATGCAATTTGCGCAATTGGCGGCCCGGCGGAATGCACAGAAGGTGCGCAGGCTGACAGCATCAGCACCACCCCCGGCACCATCAAATATGCTAGAAAGCGAACCGAAATCCTTCGGAAGACCCGACGGAATAATTGAGTGACGAACACAGAAACTCCGAAGGAAAAGGTTTCAGACAAGACATTCATGTTAAAGCCAAAAACAAGAACCCCGCAACAAATTGCGGGGTTCTTATATCGATCATGACGGGCAAGGGCCGCCTGAGTTTCTGGTACCGCGCGGCAGCCTACGCCGCCGCACCGGCCCGCGCGGCATTATTATCGCGGGTCAGCATCAGGAAGATGTCTTCAAGATCGCCTTCCTCGGTCGACAGATCCTTAACCGCCAGACCACAGCCATGAATGGCTTCGAGGATTTCGGTCATCTGGGTGTTGCTGGGGCGATAATGCAGCGCAATCTGGTTTTCCGACCGAAGCTCCGCCCCCCAAGGGGCCAGCACATCGGGAACCGCATTGAGTTCATTATTCACCGTCAGGATCAGGGTTTTGTGATCAATCCGGCGCAGCAGGCTACGCTTATCTTCATGGGCAATGACTTTGCCCTGATTGATGATCGCGATCTCGTCACACAGTTCTTCGGCTTCTTCAAGATAGTGTGTGGTCAGAACGATGGTCACACCGGCGTTGTTCAGTTCTTTGACATAGGCCCAAAGCTGCTGACGCAATTCGATGTCGACCCCGGCGGTTGGTTCATCAAGAACCAGAACCGGTGGGGTATGAACCATGGCCTTACCAACCAAAAGGCGGCGACGCATCCCGCCCGAAAGCGATCTTGAGTACGAGTCTGCCTTGTCTGCCAGACCAAGGGCGGCAAGAATCTCGTCCGTGCGACGTTCCGGTTTGGGCACGCCATAGAGGCCAGCCTGCAATTCCATCGCCTGACGCGGGGTGAAAAATGCATCCAAATTTAGTTCCTGTGGCACGATCCCGATCGCGCAACGCGCCGCGCGCATTTCCGCCTCGATATCATGGCCCCAGATTTTTGCCGTGCCGTTTGTCTTGGTGACAAGACCGGCCAAGATGTTGATAAACGTTGACTTTCCGGCACCATTTGGTCCGAGAAGCGCGAAAAAAGACCCGCGGGGAATCTTCAGTGAAACATCATCAAGGGCAAGTTTTTCGCCGTTTGACCCCGTATAGACCTTGGTCAAGCCTTCGACTTCGATGGCATAGTCGGGCATTGCAGTCATGTGTCAGTGATCTCCACTCTTTTCCGCATCGCTTGTTTGCGCTAAGACCATGGAGCGCCATGAGCATGCGGAAGTATTGATTGAATATGCGCAATCGGTATCATCCCCGTTAAACCGGGGTCAATGCTGACCGCATCGCGTGGCCAATCCCGATGGCCATACAAAACTTGGAACTGGATATATGAAGCTCACCGAAGAAATCAAAGTCGGCACTCTGAATGTAGCCTGCGACGGCGGAAAAGGTCACCTTGGCCACCCGACCGTTTACCTCAATCTTGAGGAAAAAGGCGAGATCGTCTGCCCGTACTGCTCAAAAAAATATATCTTCGACAAATCCCAGGCCGATCACGCAGCCCATTAATCCGTTACGCCCGTTTGCGGGTATTGTAACCAGCCAGCGCGACACATTTCGTCAGCGCTTTGCGGATTAATCGGTCGTCACCAGCCTACGCCGCAGGAATTGCGGCCTATCCACGGGGAATTTCTATGACGTCTTCATCGCCCAAGCCCAACAGCTACCGCACCCTTCCTGATACGGACGGGCATTTTGGTAATTACGGTGGCCGTTTTGTCGCCGAAACGCTCATGCCACTGATTCTTGAGCTTGAGCAGGCCTATAAGGACGCCAAGAATGACCCGGAGTTCCAAAAGGAACTCGATTATTATCTGAAATATTACGTTGGCCGTCCAAGCCCGCTTTATTTCGCTGAACGCATGACAGCAGAACTTGGCGGGGCCAAGGTCTATTTCAAGCGTGACGAGCTCAACCACACCGGCGCGCATAAGATCAATAACTGTATTGGTCAGATCCTTCTGGCCATGCGCATGGGTAAAACCCGCATTATCGCCGAAACCGGTGCGGGTCAGCACGGTGTTGCAACCGCCACCGTTTGTGCGCGCTTTGGTCTGCCCTGCACGGTTTACATGGGGGCCAAAGACATCGAACGTCAGTCGCCCAATGTGTTCCGCATGAAGCTTCTGGGGGCTGAGGTCAAACCGGTCGAGTCGGGTTCGCGGTCGTTGAAAGACGCGATGAACGAAGCATTGCGTGACTGGGTTACCAACGTCGAAGACACGTTTTACATCATCGGCACCGCGGCTGGCCCACATCCCTATCCGGAACTTGTCCGTGATTTCCAGTGTGTGATCGGCAACGAAGCCAAGGAACAGATCATGGAAGCCGAAGGTCGCCTGCCCGATCTTCTGGTTGCCGCCATCGGGGGGGGATCAAACGCCATCGGGCTGTTCCATCCGTTCCTCGATGACAAGGATGTCGAAATCACTGGCGTCGAGGCGGCTGGTCACGGTGTTCATACCGGCAAGCATGCCGCCAGCCTGACGGCCGGCGCACCGGGCGTTTTGCACGGCAACCGTACATATCTTCTGATGGATGATGATGGTCAGATCACCGAGGCAGACTCGATTTCGGCCGGTCTTGATTATCCGGGGATTGGCCCGGAACATAGCTGGCTTAAGGATATCGGGCGTGTCAATTACGTTGCGATTACTGATAAGGAAGCCCTTGCTGCTTTCAAGCTGTGTTCTGAATGTGAGGGCATCATCCCGGCACTCGAACCCAGCCATGCACTGGCACATGTCATCAAAATCGCACCGACGATGAGCAAGGATAAAATCATCATCGTCAATCTGTGCGGCCGAGGTGACAAAGACATCTTTACCGTGGCTGAAGCACTGGGAGTTAAACTGTGAGCGACGCAATCATTGGCGGCAAAGACCGCATCGAAAAACGTTTTGCCAAGCTCAAGGAAGAAGGCCGTGCCGGTCTTGTAACCTTCATCACGGCGGGTGACCCGGACCCCGAAGCTTCGTTTGAAATCCTCAAGGCCCTGCCAGAAGCCGGGGCGGATATCATCGAACTGGGCATGCCGTTCACCGATCCGATGGCCGATGGCCCCGCCATTCAGGAAGCATCGAACCGTGCACTTGCAGCGGGCATGCACATGCGCAAAACGCTGTCGCTGGTGCGTGGTTTCCGTGATCAGGACCACGAAACGCCGATCATTCTGATGGGCTATTACAACCCGATCTACATCTATGGCGTGGCAGAATTCCTTGAAGATGCGCGCAATGCCGGGGTTGATGGCCTGATTGTTGTTGATCTGCCGCCCGAAGAAGACGAAGAGCTTTGTGTTCCGACCGTCGAAAAAGGTCTATCGTTCATTCGACTGACCACACCGACCTCTGATGACAAGCGTTTGCCGAAACTTGTTCAGAATACATCCGGCTTTGTTTACTATGTGTCGGTGGCCGGGGTAACCGGTGCCGGTTCGGCAAGCAATGAGCAGATTATCGAAGCAATGGAACGCCTGCGTCGTCATACCAAACTGCCGATCGCAGTCGGGTTTGGCATCAAGACAGCCGCACAGGCCGCCGAGGTCGCAAGACAGGCCGATGCAGCTGTTGTTGGTTCGGCAATCGTATCAAAAATTGCCGAAAGTCTTGACGAAAACGGCAAGGCCACCGATAAGACCGCCTCTATGGTTACCGGCCTTGTACGCGAACTGGCAAACGGGGTCCGGGACGCACGCAAATAAGCAATCGCTGTGCGTTTGTAAAAGAACCGATATAGACAGAACCTAAGGATCAGTATCCGATATGTCGTGGCTGACTGAATTCGTCCGTCCCAAGATTCAACAACTTGTTCGCCGGACAGATGTGCCCGAAAATCTTTGGCACAAATGCAAATCATGCGAACAGATGATTTTCCACCGTGACCTGGCAAAGAACAATCATGTTTGCCAGCATTGTGGGCATCACATGCGGATTTCCGCGCAAAACCGTCTTGAACTCCTGTTTGATGGGGGTAAATACCAAACCATCGAACTGCCGAATGTTCCGGTTGACCCGCTGAAATTCCGCGATCAGAAAAAATACACTGACCGCCTCAAAGCAGCTCAAGCCAAAGCAACCTATAAGGATGCGCTGGCTGTTGCCCATGGTGAGGTCGGTGGTCATGCCACGGTGATTGCCGTTTTCGATTTCTCCTTTATGGGCGGATCGATGGGGATCGCGGTTGGCGAGGGCATCGTTGCCGCGGCCGAACTGGCATCGGTTCAGGATGCGGCTTTGATCATTGTCCCGGCATCGGGCGGTGCACGTATGCAAGAAGGCATCCTTAGCCTGATGCAGATGGCGCGCACCACGGCTGCGATTGAAAAGGTCAAGGAAAAGGGCCTGCCCTATTTCGTGCTGCTGACCGATCCGACCACAGGGGGTGTTTCGGCATCCTTTGCCATGCTCGGTGACATTCAGGTTGCCGAACCCGGTGCCCAGATCGGCTTTGCCGGTCGGCGCGTGATTGAAAACACCATTCGCGAAAAACTGCCTGACGACTTCCAGACAGCAGAATATCTGATGGACCATGGCATGGTCGATATGGTGGTTCCGCGCAACGAATTGAACGCGACCTTTGGCCGCCTGATTGACATGATCCGCCGCACCAAACCCGGTGCGTCGATTGTCCCGATCAAGGATGCCAAGAAAAAGCCGGACACCAAAGGTGCCAAAACAGACAAGTAACACAGCCCGAAGCGATGCAATCATTGCACGCCTTGGTCAGTTGCACCCGAAAGTCATTGATCTTTCACTCGGGCGGATTACCCGGCTTCTTGAAAAGCTTGGAAATCCGCACCTGAGTCTGCCGCCTGTCATTCATTTGGCTGGCACCAACGGCAAAGGCTCCACCCAGGCTTATTTGCGCGCGATTTATGAGGCGGCTGGCCTTCGGGTTCATTGCTCGACATCCCCGCATCTTGTGCGTTTTCACGAACGTATTGTCGTTGCCGGTGCGCAGATTTCCGAACAGGCGCTTTGTGACCTGCTTGAAGAAGTCGAAACCGTTAATAACGGCGATTCCATTACCTTCTTTGAAATTGCACAGGCCGCGGCATTTCTGGCCTTTGCGCGCATTCCCGCCGATGTTCTGATCCTTGAAACCGGACTGGGCGGACGGGTGGATGCGTCCAATGTGCTTGATACCCCTGCGGCAACCGTGATCACGCCAATCTCGCTTGATCATCAGGGGTTCCTTGGCGATACGATTGCCAAAATTGCCTTTGAAAAGGCCGGGATCATGAAGCCGGGCGTGGTCAGCATCCTCGCCCCGCAACCCCTTGAAGCCTTTGATACGCTTGCCCGTCATGCCAACACGATTGGCGCGCCGATCTTTTGTGATTTTGACGTCGTTGACGAAACGGCTGATGGTTTTATGCTGCGCATCGGGCGCGACACATTAAACCTGCCACGGCCTGCCCTTCCCGGTCGGCATCAATATGTCAACGCCGCCACGGCGATTGCCACGGTGCGCAAGGCCAATATACCCGGCAGTGATGGCATGGATGTGGATGTTCTGGCCAATGGGTTGCGCTCAGCACAATGGCCCGCACGCTTGCAGCGCCTTAAAAAAGGTCCGCTGATCGACGTCCTGCCGGAAAATTGTGAGCTTATCCTGGATGGCGGCCATAATATCGCCGCTGCCGAGGTGATCTCTGAATGGCTGTCACAACAGCCCAAGGGCGATACGCTTGTGATTGTCGGTATGCTTGATAACCGTGACCCTGTGGCCTTTCTGGCACCACTGGCACCCCATGTATCGGCCTTGGCGGGGATTGTTATTCCCGGCGATCATGAGGCGCATGATGCCACCACCCTGCAAAACGCCGGGCGTGATTGCGGCATTGCCAAAAGCCACGCCTGTAACGACCTCAAACACGCGGTTGAGGTTTTGCTGACAGAAACCCCGGCGCCATCGCGGATTTTGATCCTTGGGTCGCTGTATCTGGCCGGTGTCGTTCTGGAAAATCATTCCTGATCAGGCGAATGCGGCGATCTTTTCAATCAGATCGTCAGCATCCCCGTCTGACAATAAATGCCCGGCTGATCTAAGCCGGATGCAGCCCGCATGGGGAAAATGATCAGTGTAAGCGTCCTGATGTTCCGCTGGCACGATGCGATCATCCGCACTGTGACAGAAATACAGGTCTTTTAGACCCTGTAATGCGGCAATTTCCGGTGCAGACAAGGCAAAATCCGTCACTTCCCAGTCTTTTAGGCCCCAAAACGGTGCTGAAATGCTAAAAGCCGCCGATAACCAGTTATCATCACGGTATATTTCACGATTTCGCCCGAGATACTGCAAAATCGTTGACCCACGAAGCGAATGACCGGCAAGCACCGCCCCCGGTCGGACATCAGACTTGCTGTTGGAAACCACGCGGTCAATTTCGCGAAGCCATAGTTCAACGTCGGGGCGCTCCGGGGTCGGCATTTCCGGTGCGACAATGCGAAACTGGCCGTCCAGCGCGGCTTCAAGCCGGGCTAGAAACCGGCTACTGCCGTCATCTCCGCCCTGTTTTCCTGCGCTGTGGATAAAAATCAAGTCGCGGCGCATAAAGGTCCTCCGCTGCTCATGGTTCAGAATGCGTTAGATTTCCGGCAAACGGACCTTGCCACCATTGCCGTTTCCAGATCCCCCGCCCGTTGCATCACCACGGCCATCGGTACTGCGTAGCCGCAGGTTGCCTGCTTTGTGGACTTTGCGGCGATCCTGTCGCACACCGGGCGGCAGGTTACCATGACCCGCCGAGCCTATTGGGTCGCCTGCCGGTGTGAAATCGCCATATTTTACCGTTTCACGGCGCACCTTACGTCCGGTTATCCATGTATAACCAAGGACATACAGCAGAAATCCACCGACCCCGATGGTCAGGATCAAGAACTGCAAAACCGGGATGAAACTGCCAAAAAGGGCACCGCCGCCATAGATCATAAAAATGCAAAGGGCGGCCACCGGGGCAAGCGCCAAAAAGAAAATGCCCCGAACCTTGTGCCGAATGGGCCCGTAATGCATCAGCATGGCGTAAAACAGATACATCAACGCGACAAACACCACGAGTTTGATCAGCAAGACAAAATGATCAAAGTTTGCAAGGCGTTCATTGCGTTCATACACGCCAAAGACAATGAACAAGCCATGCAGAACCAACCCAAAACTGCCAAAAGTCAGGACAAAACGCAGCCATGCACTGACGCTAAAAAATCGGCGCCATCCTGTATCGTTCGCAGCTACCCCGCGACGATCACCTTGCTTCTTTTTGCCTTGCCGGGTCGAGAGCCTCATATCATCTGAAAGCTCACGTACCGGACCTGCAGTTTCAACGCCGATGCCCTTTGGGCTAAATTCCGGCTTGCTTGTTTTCCGGGCCACGAACCGGATCTCCCATGTCCCTTGGGATGAAGTTATCACATCACCATAGCAACACCGCAGCAGAACGATAAGCACAAACAGACCGTCCGCCAAAAATCGTCCAGCCCCCGGTATTTAGCTTATTTGTTTTGATATCGAAATATACATCAACCCAGCGTCAAAGGCCGACACTTTGCCACCCGTTTTTGTCAGGAGACAGGCGCGGTTTTTGATCGTAGGCGACACCGCGCCCTCGACTTACCGACACGGATCGGGCATTCTGCGGGCCAACATTATCCTCGAACATAAGAGCAAGAGACGCATGACAGATTCCGCCCCATCCGACACCAAGACGTCCAGCGGACAAAAACCGCGCCGCGTCGTACTGGTTGATGGTTCCGGCTTTATTTTCCGCGCCTTTCATGCCCTGCCGCCGATGACCAGTCCGGACGGCACGCCGGTAAACGCGGTGTATGGTTTCTGCACCATGCTGATGAAACTGCGCGAAGACACCAAGCCCGACCATATGGCGGTCATTTTTGACCCCAAGGGCAAGACGTTCCGCAATGATTTCTATCCCGAATACAAGGCACACCGCCCACCAGCGCCCGAAGAACTGGTGCCGCAGTTTGGCCTGATCCGCGATGCGACCCGGGCGTTCAACCTGCCGTCGATCGAGCTCGAAGGATATGAGGCCGACGACCTGATCGCGACCTATGCCCGTCAGGCCGAAGCCGAAGGTTCTGACGTCATTATCGTGTCTTCGGACAAGGATTTAATGCAGCTTGTCACCGACCGGGTGCAAATGTTTGATGCGATGAAGAATCGTACCATTGGTGCTGCCGAGGTGATGGAGAAGTTTGGTGTTTCTCCAAACAAAGTCATCGATATTCAGGCACTTGCCGGTGATTCTGTTGATAACGTCCCCGGTGTTCCGGGCATTGGCATTAAGACCGCATCCCAACTTATTGATGAATATGGTGATCTTGATTCTCTACTGGAGCGCGCAGGCGAAATCAAACAGCCCAAGCGCCGCGAAAAACTGATCGAGAATGCCGAACTGGCCCGTATTTCCCGACGTCTGGTCACCTTGAAAACCGACGTTCCAGTGGTTGAGCAGATCAGTGGGTTTGAATTAAAAGAACCCGACGCAGAAGTTCTTTTAAGCTTTATTGCAAGTCATGGCTTTAAATCACTGCTTTCTAAAGTAAAAGCAAAATTTGGCGGCGATATTGAATTTGAAAGCCCGACCCAGCCCGGTGTCGGTGTCAATAAAATCAATGTCGAAAAGGCAGAATATGAACTTGTGCAGGATGAAGAACGTCTAAGGCACTGGATTGCAAAGGCCGAATATGCCGGGACAGTTGCGGTTGATACCGAAACCACGTCCCTTGATGCCCATCAGGCCAAACTGGTTGGCATTTCACTTTCGACAGAGCCTGGAAATGGCTGTTACATCCCGCTGGGGCACGGCAAGAGTGCTGAGAACAGCGAAGCCAAAGGCACGCAAGGCGGATTTGATTTTGGCGATGCCAAAGAGGCCCCTGCCAAGGCCGACATCCCCAAACAAATCGCGCTTGATCGCGCCATTGAGCTGATCAAACCGTTGTTGCAGGACACCGGTGTTCTGAAAATCGGTCAGAACCTGAAATACGATATGATTGTTCTGTCGCGTCATGGCATTGATGTCGCCCCGATGGATGACACCATGGTGCTGTCCTATGTCCTTGATGGCACCAGCCACGGACACGGCATGGACGAACTGGCTGACCTGCATCTTGATTACCAGCCAATAAAGTTCTCGGAGGTTTGCGGGTCGGGCAAAACCCAGATCACCTTTGATCAGGTCCCGCTTGATAAGGCGCTGGACTATGCCGCCGAGGATGCCGATATCACCCTTCGCCTGCATCGGTTACTTAAACCCCGTATTGCTCAGGAACATATGGCAAGCGTCTATGAAACGCTGGACCGCCCGTTGGTGCCGGTCTTGGCCAAAATGGAACGGCTGGGGGTTAAGGTTGATACCGACATCCTTAAAAACCTGTCGGATGACTTTGCCAAACGCATGGCGATACTCGAAAAAACCATCCATGAAATGGCTGGTGAACCGTTCAACCTTGGCAGTCCCAAGCAGCTCGGCGAAATTCTGTTTGATAAAATGAGCCTGCCGGGTGGCAAGAAAACCAAAACCGGCGCATGGCAAACCGGTGCTGACGTTCTTGAAGGATTGGCTGCACTCGGTCATGACCTGCCGACCAAAATTTTGGAATGGCGCCAACTGTCAAAACTTAAAAGTACTTACACCGATGCCTTGGCAAATCACGTTAACCCGCTGACTGGGCGCGTTCATACAAGCTACGGTCAAACCAACGTCAATACCGGGCGGTTGTCGTCAAACGATCCGAACCTGCAAAACATCCCGATCCGCAGCGAAGAAGGCCGGAAAATCCGCACCGCCTTTGTTGCCGATAAGGGCTGCAAGCTTATTTCTGCCGACTATTCGCAGATCGAGCTGCGTCTTCTGGCCCATGTGGCCGAAATTGATGCGCTGCGCGAAGCGTTCAAAAACGGCGAGGATATCCACGCCGCCACCGCATCAAAGGTGTTTGGTGTCCCGATTGAGGGCATGGACCCGATGGTGCGCCGTAAGGCCAAGGCAATTAACTTTGGCATCATCTATGGCATATCTGCCTTTGGTCTGGCCAATCAGCTCGGCATTGGCCAAAAAGAAGCCAAGGCCTTCATCGAAGCCTATTTCGAAATTTACCCCGGCATTCGCGATTACATGGATCAGGCCAAGGAATTTGCCAAAAAACATGGCCATGTCCGCACCCTGTTTGGCCGCAACATCCATATCAATGGCATCAATGATAAAAACGGCATGCGCCGAAGCTTTGGCGAGCGTGCCGCCATCAACGCCCCGATTCAGGGTGGGGCTGCCGATATCATCAAACGTGCAATGATCGCGGTTCCCGGTGCTTTGGTTGATGCCGGCCTTAAAACCCGGATGCTGTTACAGGTCCACGATGAATTGATCTTTGAAGCCCCGGAAGACGAGGCCGAAAAAGCCATCAAGATCATCCGCGATGTCATGGAAAATGCCGCCCATCTGTCGGTGCCGCTGATTGTCGATGCGGGCATTGGCGATAGCTGGGCGGATGCGCATTAGATCATCCCCCCTCGATCATTTAAAACCTCGGCATCTGTCAAAATGCCGAGGTTTTTCTTTGGCCACTTGGCCCTGCGCCTTGCCGTCGCACCACTACATTAAATAATCCTTATTAAACATCTGTGATTGTTTATAAACACGATCAATACACCAATTAATACAATATAAATCTAATGAAATAGCCTTTCGAACCTTGACCGGAATCACCACTTATGGATAGGTTTCTGCGGGCAGAGGGAGGAAACAATGCGTGTTCCGGTGCAACGCCGATTGATCACCCAGAAGATTATGTGGGGTGGTTTGATCATGTGTGTTGCGCTGATAGTGTCGATCCCAACGGTACGCGCCGATGACCCACCACATTCGACAAAACCGATTATTAACCTCGTCACGCTGGACTGGCCGCCCTATAGCACTGTCAATCTGCCGGATGGTGGACTTCTATCGCGTGTGGTAACCGCAGCCTTTGATCAGGTCGATATCGACCACACAATCGAAGTCTATCCTTGGAAACGCGCACTTTTAAACATCCTGAACAATCGCGGGTTTGAAGCCATATTTCCGCTTTATGACAACCCTGAACGGCGTCGTCAGTTCCTGTTTTCCGAACCAATCGGCACCAGTCCGCTCGGCTTTGTACATTTGCGTTCAACTGAATTTTCCTGGGAAAACCTTAGCGACCTCAAAGAATATGCCGTCGGCTATGTCAAGGGCTATGGCTATGAATCACACTTGGTCGCCATGCTCGAAAGCACCAGCATGAATTCCTTTGGTATGCGCGACGATGAAACTCTTCTGCGCCAACTCATTACCGGCCATGTCGAAGTGGCCGTGATTGATCACAATGTTGCCCGCTATCTTCTTCACAATAACCCCGGCCTTCGCGATGCGGAAAACCTTGTTATCTACAACCCGCATCTGGTGATCGAACAAACATTGCATGTCGGATTCCCGCCCTCATCACAGGGCCTTAGGCAACGTGATGCCTTTAACAAGGGTCTTGGCCGGTTAAGCTGCATGCCCCCCGCATGCATCCCCGATGCGGTTGCCAACATAATGCCTTTGCGACCAGAAACCAAAGCCGTCAATAGCCAATAAAAACACCGGCCTGATGTCTCTGGCCGGTGTTAATCATCTCACGGTATAAAGTCGGCTGTGACACGTCCGATGTCAGGCTTAAAGCCCCAAGACATCGCGCATGGAATAAAGTCCCGGCGCCTTGCCTTCGGCCCATTTTGCGGCCCGCACGGCCCCCTTGGCGAACACTTCGCGTGAGGATGCCTTGTGGGTGATCTCGATGCGCTCACCCTCGCAGGCAAAGACAACCGTATGATCACCGACAACATCGCCACCGCGGAGCGTCGCAAAACCGATTGTGCCGTCCTCACGCGCACCTGTATGCCCGTCGCGTGATCGCACCGACACATCATCAAGCACAACACCACGCCCCTTGGCAGCGGCTTCACCAAGGCCAAGGGCGGTCCCTGACGGCGCATCGACCTTGTGCTTGTGATGCATTTCAACGATTTCGATGTCGGCCACGTCCTTATCAAGAACCGCCGCCACCTTTTCGACCAGTGCAAAGGCAAGATTGACACCGACACTCATGTTCGGCGCAAAAATGATCGGGGCGTTTTGCGCCGCAACTTTCAACTCGTCTTTCTGGTCATTGGAAAGCCCGGTCGTACCAATCACAAGGATGGTCCCGGTTTCAGCCGCCAGTTTCGCGTGTTTCATGGTGGCCGCCGGGGCGGTGAAATCAATCACCGCATCAACGGTTTCAAACAACGCCTTGGGATCGTCACCAACCAGAACGCCACTTTCTTCCAGACCGGCAATCAAGGTGACGTCCTTGCCAATGAATGAACTGCCCGGAAGATCCGTGCCGCCACCAACTTCGCAGCCCTTGGTCTTGGCCGTTTCATTCACCAGCATCCGGCCCATCCGGCCAGCACAACCAACAATCCCGACTTTCATTTCCGGTCTCCTAGGATCCGTAATTTCAAACGTGTGATTGCTTTATCACATGCCGCCGCACGATGAAATCACCGGAAATGCGCAAAAGACCAGCATCAGCCCATTCAGGCTGATGTCACCGCCTGTGCCGCAATCGCATTAAGCTCGGCAATCGCATCCGCCGGGATCGTCAAACCCGCCGCCGCAAGGTTCTGTGACAAGTGTTTGCGCGACGATGTCCCCGGAATAAGCAGGATATTGGGGGACCGCTGTAATAACCACGCAAGCGCGACCTGCATCGGCGATGCCTCAAGACGTTTGGCAACCTGTGACAAGGTTTCTGACTGCAATGGCGAGAAGCCCCCAAGCGGGAAAAACGGCACATAGGGAATGCCATCCGCCGCCAGATCGTCAATCAAACCGTCGTCATCGCGATGGGCAAGGTTGTACTGGTTCTGGACACAGGCGATGTCGCAAATCTCGCGCCCTTCGGCAATTTGGGTCGGGGTGACGTTCGACAGGCCGATATGACGGATAAGGCCTTGTTTTTGCAACTCGGCAAGAACCGAAAGCGGTTCACCAATCGATCCTTCCGCCGGGCCATGAAGCCCGTGCATGGAGCGGAAATTGACCACATCAATCGCATCAATGCCCAGATTGCGCAGATTGTCATGCACCGCCGATGTCAGTTCGTCGGGCGACAGGGCTGGCAACCAAGCACCATCATCGCCGCGTTTTGCCGCGATCTTGGTCACAATCACTAAATCATCCTGATAAGGATGAAGCGCTTCCTTGATCAGTTGATTGGTGATGTGCGGCCCGTAAAAGTCGCTGGTATCGATGTGATTGACCCCGGCTTCGCGGGCGGCATGTAAAACCGCAATCGCCTCATTCCGGTCCTTTGGCGGGCCAAACACCCCCGGCCCAGCCAACTGCATCGCGCCATAGCCCATGCGGTTCACCGTCAAATCACCAATCGCAAATGTTCCTGCCTGTTCGATCATGGTCATGGGAATTCTCCTTCCTATCAGGATTTCTGTCTGACAGGACGCTAACGCCTATTCCCGTGATCAACAATCCGGTACAATTGATACAGGTTGTACGGAATTTGGAACAATGAAACTGGATCTGGCCACCATCACCGCCTTTGTCACGGTCGCGCGCGCCGGGGGTTTTCGCGAAGGTGCCCGCCTGAGCAACGGCAGCGCATCGCGCTTAAGCGATCAGGTTCGCCGCCTTGAATCGCAACTTGGCGTGCGGCTGTTTAACCGCAGCACGCGCAGTGTCGCCCTGACCGAGGCCGGAGAAGGACTGTTGCAACGGCTTTCCCCAGCACTTGATGAAATGGAACTCGCACTTGATGTCGTTAACAGCTATCGGGACCGGCCGGTCGGGACCCTTAAACTGAATGTCCCGGTCAGTGCCGCCCGTCTTGTCCTGCCCGATATCATCCCGGCCTTTCTGGCCGCCTATCCCGGTATCCGGGTCGAAATCATCACCGAAGAAAGCTTTGTCGATGTTCTGGCCGAAGGATGTGATGCCGGCATCCGGTATGATGAAAGCCTTGAACAGGACATGATCGCCATTCCGATTGGCCCGCGCAGCCAGCGTTTTGCCGCTGCCGCATCGCCCGGATATCTAAAACAGCACGGCATACCCGAACATCCCCGTGACCTTCTGGACCATGCCTGCCTGCGTGGCCGCTTTGCCAGCGGGGCACTACATCCGTGGGAATTTGAACGCGGCGACGAAACCATCGAACTCAACCCGACCGGTCCGTTACTTGTCCGACCGGGCGGCGGGACCGACCTTGCGACTGTGGCCGCTTGTCAGGGCACAGGCATCCTTTATCTGTTTGAAGACTGGCTCCAGCCCTATTTTGACAGCGGAGCACTCGTCCCGGTGCTGTCGGACTGGTGGCCGCGGTTTCCGGGACCCAAACTGTATTATCCGGGACGTCGGCTTGTCCCGACACCCTTGCGGACCTTTATTGATTTCGTCAAAAGCCACCCTTGGCCAAGCCATCCGGCCAAAGAAAAACCCCACTCCGCATAACAGAGTGGGGTTAAATCCTTTTTCGTTCCAAAACCGGAACGATATTGCATGGTGCCTAGTCCGTCAGGTCTTTCCAGATTTCTTTCATCTTGGAAAAGAAGCCTTCGCTTTCCGGGCTGGAGCCTTCTGCACGCGAAATCTCGTCGAATTCTTCCAGAAGTTCTTTCTGGCGGTCGGTCAGATTGACCGGCGTTTCGACGCTGATTTCAACAAACATGTCCCCGCGCGCCTGAGACCGCAGGATGGTCATGCCCTTGCCCCGCAGCCGAAGCTGCTGACCCGACTGGGTTCCGGCTGGAATGTTGATCCGGGTGCGCGTGCCTTCAATGGTCGGCACCTCGATGGTGCCACCAAGGGCAGCCTTGCCCATCGGGATCGGAATCCGGCAATACAGGTTCGCCCCTTCACGCTGGAAGAACCGGTGATGCGCAATATCAAGGAAGATATAAAGATCACCCGCCGGTGCCCCATTGGTTCCGGCTTCGCCTTCGCTCGCGAGGCGAATACGTGTGCCGTCCTCAACCCCTTGCGGGATCGTGACCTGCAGGGTTTTTTCCTTTTCAACGCGACCGACACCATGGCACGATTTGCACGGGTTTTTAACGATCTTGCCTTTGCCATGACAGCTCGGGCAGGTGCGTTCAATGGTAAAGAACCCTTGCTGGGCACGGACTTTACCGTGGCCATTACAAGTCGGGCAGGTCACAGGCTGGGAACCGGCTTCTGCACCGGTACCGTCACATTCTTCACACGAAACCGATCCCGGAATGGTGATTTCGGCTTTCTTGCCTTCGAATGCTTCTTCGAGCGTGATCGCCATATTGTAGCGCAGATCGGCACCGCGCGACGATCCACCGCCACCACGGCGACCACCGCCCCCCATAGCGCCAAAGATTTCGTCGAAGACATCGGAAAATCCGCCGCCACCGAAACCGCCGCCGCCAAAGCCACCACCTCCAAAGCCGCCCCCACCGGGACCACCCTGTTCAAAGGCAGCATGACCAAAACGATCATAGGCCGCGCGCTTTTCGTCATCCTTGAGGATTTCGTACGCTTCGTTGACCTGCTTGAATTTAACTTCGGCTTCGGTATTGCCCGGATTTTTATCCGGATGGAATTTCATGGCCTGCTTGCGATAGGCGCTTTTGAGCTCGGCCGCGCTGGCGTCTTTACTGACACCCAACAGCTCGTAGTAATCTTCTTTCGCCATCTGTAACTCCGAAATACGGTCGGGCCGTCCCAGCAGTTTCTGCGTCCGGAACGGCCCGATTTTTATTTACAGGGCGTCGTTAAAGACGACCTCTGCGGTCGTCTTATTTATCTTTTTTGTTGTCGTCGACTTCTTCGAAGTCGGCATCAACAACACCGTCATCAGCCTGTGCTGACGCACCTGCATCCGCAGCGTCACCTTCTGCGCCACCGTCTTCTGCCTGCTGGGCCTGATACATGGCTTCGCCAAGTTTCATCGCAGCCTGCTGAAGTTCGTTGACCTTTGCGGTGATCGCATCGGCATCTTCACCGTCCTTGGCTTCTTTCAAAGCCGACAGGGCGTTTTCGATTTCTGACTTGGTTGCATCGTCAACCTTGTCGCCATGCTCGGTCAGGTTTTTCTCGGTCGAGTGAACAACGGCTTCGGCCTGGTTACGGGCTTCAACAAGTGCCTTACGCTGTTTATCAGACTCGGCATTGCTTTCCGCGTCTTTGACCATTTTTTCGATTTCGTCATCGCCAAGACCACCAGATGCCTGAATGCGGATCTGCTGTTCCTTGTTGGTTGCCTTATCTTTGGCAGACACGTTGACGATACCGTTGGCATCAATGTCAAAGGTCACTTCGATCTGCGGAACACCGCGCGGTGCCGGCGGGATACCAACCAGATCAAACTGGCCAAGCATCTTGTTATCAGCCGCCATTTCACGTTCGCCCTGGAAGACGCGGATGGTCACGGCCGTCTGATTGTCTTCAGCGGTCGAGAAGGTCTGCGACTTGCGGGTCGGGATCGTGGTGTTACGGTCGATCAAACGGGTGAAGACACCACCAAGGGTCTCAATACCCAGCGACAGCGGAGTAACATCAAGCAGCAGGACGTCTTTAACGTCACCCTGCAAGACACCACCCTGAATCGCCGCACCAAGTGCAACAACTTCGTCCGGGTTCACACCTTTGTGCGGCTCACGGCCAAAGAACTCTTTCACGCGTTCCTGAACTTTCGGCATACGGGTCATGCCGCCAACCAGGATCACGTCATCAATTTCGCCTGCGGTGATGCCGGCATCTTTCAATGCGGCTTTGCACGGCGTCATGGTGCGTTCGATCAGATCGCCAACCAGACCTTCAAGCTTCGCACGCGACAGTTTGATGTTCAGGTGCTTCGGACCCGATGCGTCTGCGGTGATGAACGGCAGGTTCACATCTGTCTGCATCGACGAGGAAAGCTCGATCTTGGCTTTTTCAGCAGCTTCTTTCAGACGCTGCAGGGCCAGACGGTCTTTACGAAGATCGATCTGCTGTTCTTTTTTGAACTCGTCAGCAAGGTAATCAATGATCTGTTTGTCGAAGTCTTCACCACCAAGGAAGGTATCGCCGTTGGTTGATTTAACTTCGAAAACACCATCGCCGATTTCCAGAACCGACACGTCAAAAGTACCGCCACCAAGGTCATAAACAACCACGGTGCCAGCTTCTTTTTTGTCCAGGCCATAGGCCAGGGCAGCTGCCGTCGGCTCGTTGATGATACGTTTAACATCAAGACCGGCGATTTTACCGGCGTCTTTGGTTGCCTGACGCTGCGAATCGTTGAAATACGCAGGTACGGTAATCACGGCTTCGGTCACCGGCTCGCCAAGATGGCCTTCTGCGGTTTCCTTCATTTTCTGAAGCACCATGGCTGCGATCTGGCTCGGGGCCATTTTCTCGCCATTGACTTCAACCCATGCATCACCGTTTTCACCGGCAATAATTTTGTACGGCACCAGATCCTTGTCTTTTTCGACTTCAGCGTCGCTGTAGCGACGGCCGATCAGACGTTTGATCGCAAACAGGGTGTTTTCCGGGTTGGTCACAGCCTGACGTTTTGCAGGCTGACCGACAAGACGTTCATCGTCATCGGTGAATGCGACCATTGATGGTGTGGTACGGGCACCTTCACTGTTTTCAATCACGCGGGCTTCTTTGCCGTCCATGACTGCAACGCATGAGTTTGTGGTGCCAAGATCGATACCAATAATTTTGCCCATAGTAAGTTCCTCTTTTAGCGGCCGGTCCGTCCCGCAGCCTTCGCTATGAAGCGCCGCGCAGGACCTCCTGGGACCAATGGTGTTAATACACGTAATTTTTCTGGGGGTTCTTCGTTACCCCGCGCACCTATATATGAAAGTCCCCACAAAGTCGCAAGCGGTCAAAACAGGGAATCTTGGGTGTTTTTGGTGATCAAACGCCGATTTTGATCCAATGACGGGCATTTTAACCCGCTCCAGAACGCCAAATTGGCGCATAAGGCCAGTTTTGATCCTTGAAATTCGCGCTTTTCAAATCGGTCATAACCGGGTTGCAAAACGCGCAAATCTAATTTCTCAGGCAGGGTTTTGCGCCGGATAGCAACGGTTTTTACGCAACACGTCTTCAAGTCGCGAGGCCAGATCGGCCTTTTCATCAGGCCCGAGAAAACCGGCAATTTCCAGACTTTTGCCATGTGTTTGCAAAAAAAGACTGCACTGCGCGTCTTCGCCTCGTTCAAGAACAACGCGCAGCCAATATGGCTGAAAATCATATTGCTGACGTCGGCCACGCACCGGGATTCGCGTCACCCGCAAATTCCCCGGATGCAACTCAATCCGTTCTTCTTCGCGTGCCGCCCGGAAACTGAAATGAAATGCCAGGGCCAGAAAAATCACATCAACCCCCAAAAAGCCGATCACCGGCCACGCCCCCACCGACCAAAAGATCAAGCCAATCGTCGTTGTCGCCCCCGCCAGCAGGAAAACAACATTGCGCGCCCCGCGCCGTGACAGGGAACGCGGCGGCCTCAGGGCAATGCTAAAGATCGGTTTTGAACTGCGCGGTACGGCGGGCACTATATATCCCTCTGATCGTGGTCGGCTTGTACGCGGCGATTTTGCGCCCGGTCTTGACCGGGCTGCAATCAGAATTCGATTTTTTGAACCTGCACGTTTATATAATAGCAGATCAAGAGATCGGATCACGGAACCCGCATTTCAACAAGATGCTGTTCCCTAAATCGACCGCAAAAATGCGGCACCAAGAAAGAGTTCTCTGCCATGGCCCGCCCGATGAACAAAGCCGCGATTGACGCCTTTTTCCAGCGTCTGTCTGATGCCGACCCGGAACCCAAGGGGGAACTGGACTACACCAATCCCTATACGCTTTTGGTTGCTGTCGCCCTATCAGCACAGGCAACCGACATCGGGGTGAACAAGGCCACCAAGAAGCTGTTTCAGATCGTTGAAACCCCGCAAGACATGCTTGATCTGGGCGAAGAAGCCCTGATCAGTCATATTAAAACCATTGGTCTGTATCGCGGCAAGGCCAAGAACGTCATGGCCGCGGCCAAAATTCTGGTCGAGAAACATAATGGCATCGTGCCCAACGATCAGGACGCGCTTGAAGAACTGCCCGGTGTCGGGCGTAAAACCGCCAATGTGGTGCGCAATATTGCCTGGGGTGAACACACCATGGCGGTTGATACCCATATTTTCCGTCTGGGCAATCGCACCGGTATGGCCAATGGCAAGACGGTTCTGGCGGTGGAAAAAGGACTGATGAAAAAGGTGCCTTCGCGCTTTATGACCCATGCGCATCACTGGCTGATCCTGCATGGACGCTATATCTGCAAGGCGCGCAAGCCGCGTTGTGGCGACTGCATTGTTAATGATCTGTGCAATTTCAAAGACAAAACGCCCGCCGGGGCATAATCCGGCAGGCGTTTTGCGTCATACTGTCGATACGGTTTTACCCGATCAAATCAGAATACCTGATCAAAGCTGGCCGGGGCCGGGGCGATGACCTTTGCCCCCTCTGGCCCGATTTGCATGATGGCATACCCCCGCTCAGACCGACCATCTGGGGTCAGGCGAAACACACCATCCACCCCGACAAATCCGCTGGTGTTGGTCAACGCCGCCTCGGACATGTTGTTTTCATCACGCGCCATCAAGGCCGCCAAAGCGGTACTGTCATAGGCCAGACTTGAAATACGTGGCGGCTGATCGCCAAAGGTGCGCGCAAACCGATCCGCAAACAGTTCCCAGTTTTCCGGGTTCGGGGCGGCAAAAATTCCGCCCTTAAGGGCTGGTTCGGTAAACAGGCCCGGATCGTTCCAGCCAAATGTTCCGATAAACTGCACCACCGATGGATCAATATCGAAATAGGCCAGAAGGGCCGATACCTGACGCAAGTCCCCACCGGTTGCCGGCAGGATCAAGGCATCAAAATCAAGCTCACCAAGGGTATCGACACCTTCAAGACGCCGCAGTGCGCGTTTGGCTGCGGTCCCGCCTTCGGCATTCAACTGTGCCTTGCGCGCCCGCAAATTCGCCCGCCGTGCATCATAATTTGCAAAATCGCGGATGGTTTGCTGAAGGCTTTCGGACCCCGGCTGATAGAAGGCAACCCGGCCAAGTGTACCGCCAACGCGCGACACGACACTTTGCAAGGCACCGGCAATCTGACGACCGTAATCATTTTGCGGCAACAGGGCGGCAAAACGATATTTGCCCTGCGTCGTGGCATAGCCCACCGCACGCGCAATCTGGTCTTCCGGGATCAAACCGTTGACCCACACACCATTTTCCGCAACCCGTCGGTTGTTGGAAAAGGCCACCACCGGCACATTGGCCGATTTGGCAACTTCGCTGGCACCGCTTACCGATTCGGAAAACAGCGGACCAAGGATCATCTTGGCACCAGCATTAATCGCCTGACGCGCGGCATTCTGCCCACCCTGATAGGTCCCGGCGGTATCAATCGGCATCAAGATGAAATCATCCGCGGCGATATCAAACATTGCCAGTTCGGCGGCATGGCGCATCGCACGGCCAAGGGCGGCATTCTGCCCTGACAGTGGCAATAACAACGCAACACGTTTTTCCGATGTTGCGGCCTCATCATTAAACAATGTCGGGATTTCTTCGCCTACCCCTTCTGGCAAGGCGGCATCGTTTGTCCACGGATTGGCATCCGGGATCAATCCCTGATCCGGTGCGCGGGTCGCATTCGCGCCGGGGTCGTTGGCGGTTTCCACCGGTGCCCCGTCTCGTTGCATGCCAAACAGGTCCGTGATACTCGTGGTCGCACTACATGCGGCTAGCCCGATAGAGAGGACAAACACAGATGCCGTCCGGCACACGACACGGCACCAAGCCGAATCCCGATCAAAATTCTTCAACGCCTGACGACGCGGCGCCTGATTTTGCCCCGGATGACGTTTCGGAGAATCCACTCTCACCTCCCGATAACTCGTTTCGCACGCAGGGTAATGCGGGCGACCGATCAAGTAAACATGATGAAAGCCATTTACCACTTTCATCTGGTCTTTATCTTGTTGCTACTCCAATCGGAAATTTGGGCGATATTACGTTCCGCGCACTCGATATCCTCAAACGCGCCGATATTATCCTGTGCGAAGACACCCGCACATCGGGAAAATTGCTGTCGCGCTATGGGGTAAAAACCAAACGCATTGCCTATCACGAACATAACGCCGCCAAATTACGGCCGGAAATCATGGACCGACTTGGCAAGGGTCAGGGACTGGCGCTGATTTCCGATGCAGGCACGCCGCTGATCAATGATCCGGGCTATAAACTGGTGCGCGATTGTAAGGCCGAAGGCTTTAACGTTACCGCAGCACCGGGCGCTTCCTCCCCGATTATCGCCCTGATCCTGTCGGGGCTTCCCAGCGATCATTTCTTTTATGCCGGATTTTTGCCGCCCAAAACCATGGCGCGCAAAAAGGAACTGGCGCGCTTTGCCCCGATCCCCGGCAGTTTGATTTTCCTTGAAAGCCCCAAACGTCTTGCCGCCAGTCTGGTTGATATGGCTGAAATGCTTGGTGGTACGCGCGAAGCCGCGGTCACCCGCGAACTGACCAAGATGTTCGAAGAAGTCCGCAACGGCACACTTGATGAATTAGCCGCCCATTACGCCGAACAAGGTGCGCCCAAGGGCGAGGTTGTGGTCATTGTCGGCCCGGCCGATGAAACCGGGAATGAACCAAGCCCCGAAGACATCGACGCCCGACTTTCCGACCTGATCAAAACCCACCGCACCAAGGATGCCGCCGATATCCTTGCCAAGGAAACCGGGCTTAAAAAACGCGACCTTTATAATCGTGCGCTCGCACTTGCCAAACCATCGGACGACTAAGCCATGGCCCCGTCGCGTTCTCGCCCCCCAGCACCCGGTGATAAATCAAAACGCAAACGGGCAGAAAAGGCCGGTCGTCGGGCAGAAACCCTGTGTGGATTTTGGTTGCGTCTTAAGGGATATCGCATTCTTGCTACCCGGTATCGCAGCCCGCTTGGCGAAATTGACATCATCGCCAAGCGCGCAAACCTGATCGCCGCGATCGAGGTTAAAAACCGCACCAATCGCGCCGATGCCCTTCTGGCCATCCGCCCGCAACAGCAAAACCGCATTGCACGTGCGCTTGAATCTTATGCCGGGCACATTGGCCATCAGGGTGATTTGCGTCTTGATCTGATGATTGTTGGCAAATGGTACCGGATCGAACATCTGAAAAATGCCTGGCATACAGAACCGCGCTAATTTGCCGATACCCACACCCCCAATATCTTAGGGATGCATCTTTGCCCCCTTGGTGATTTTATCGACAATGCGTTTGTCGGCATGAATGCCAATACCCACAAACTGGGCGTCATCGGGGGCCAGTCTGGCAAAAACATCCCGGTTGGCGCCATCATGGCCGGTGGCAAACATTTCTTCGATATAGGCAGATGCCCGAATGCCACGGTTTATGGCGCGTTGATGAATTTTCGCAATGGTTTGCGCATCCGCCGTCAGAACGATGGCCGGCTGACGTGACAGCGGGTTGTAAAGATTGTTCTTCGCATCGACATAGGGTTCGCCGATGATGTCAGGTGTTTGGGCGACAATGCCGCTCATCAGAAAGGCCGTCACATTCAGTGACTGCCACATCTGCAAATCATCGCGCAACACCAGCGCCACTTTGGTCTCGAACATATGCGTCCTCCATCCGGTTGGGTTATCAGGTCATGACAGAAGCAATAGAACAGGACGGTGAACCCGGTATTGAACGTTTGTGCAAAACGCGTGAGCGGTTCATTGCGGCCCCTGCCTCCCCCGGGATTGAGCGCATCGAAGCACAGTTCTTTGGCAATATGTTTTCCCCACACCGCCATGACACCTATGCGCTTGGCATTACCATGCGCGGGGTGCAGACGTTTAATTATCGTGGCGAATATCGCGCCAGCAATCCGGGCAACGTCATTGTGCTGCATCCCGATGAATTACATGATGGCGGCGCTGGCACCGATGATGGATTGCAGTATCGCATGCTCTATCTTGAACCGGCCCTTTTGCGGCGCGGCCTTGATCATGAAACAGCATCCCTGCCGTTTGTCGGCGATCCCATCATTCACGATCCTGCACTGTGGGCGATCCTTGCATCTGTTTTGGGTGAACTTGAAAGCGACGTTGATCCATTGTTGCGCGATCAATTCGTCACCGACATCGCACATCGTCTTTCACAACATGCCAAAACACCCCTGAAACAATCGCGATACAATGCAAGCCTGCAGATGGAGCAGGTACGCGCATTCCTTGAATCCAATTTTGATCGCCCGGTTCTATCGCACGAACTTGAACAGGTGGCCGACATGGATCGTTATCGGTTGATCAGGCATTTTCGCGCCCGTTTCGGAACAACACCCTATCGCTATCTGATCATGCGGCGCCTGCAACAGGCCCGCGCCCTGATCACGCTGGGTCAACCGCTTGCGGGCATTGCAGTTGAAACCGGATTTTCCGATCAAAGCCATTTTAACCGGCATTTCCGTCAGGCATTTGGCCTGACACCAGGACGCTGGTCGGAACTGGCGGCCCCTCATCGCCACTGAATACCCCGAAATTAAAAGGCTCCGGCAAAGATAAAATGCATATTTTCTGATAAACCGGTCCGGATTTTAAAACTCCTTAACCCGATGGGGTAATGATGGGACATTATTTGGGGAATCGGGACGAGACTTCGGCATATGGCGTCAGCATATGACACAGCCCGGCATTTCATTGGCACACGGCCAAGCGATGCCAAGCGGCGTTTTTGTATTTTACTAACCTTGGCATTCACCGGTTTTGGCATTCTGCCGTTGGCGGGCTGCACATCGATGGCCATTGGGGCCGGGGCAACCGCCGGGGTCGCGGCCTTTCAGGAACGCGGGTTTGAAGGGGCAGTAAGCGACACGGCAATTACAGCCGAAATCTGGCAAAAGTTTCTGGCACAGGACGAATCCCTGTTTCTCAATATCGAGATCGAAGTTGTCGAAGGCGAAGTTCTACTGGCCGGTGAAGTCAAATCAGCAACGGACGAACTTGAAGCCGTGAAACTCACCTGGCAGGTTGGTGGTGTACGCAGTGTGCTTAATGAAATCAGTGTCGGCGAAGGTGCATCCTTCATGGACAATGCCAATGACCTTCTGATCACGACCCGCATTAAAACAGCCCTGATGTTTGATACCGATGTCTTTGCGATCAATTACAGCATCGAAACCGTAAAGGGCACGGTGCATCTGATGGGGATTGCCCAGGATGACCTTGAACGCAATCGCGTCATCGCACATGCCCGCGATACCAGCTATGTTAGACGGGTGGTCAGCCATATTCGCCTGAAAAATGATGCAAACCGGCAAGGAACCTGATCCTATTAACAGTATTCGCCACATCACAGACCCGACCGATCCGGATCGCCAATGGCTTGTCGATTATGGCAAGGGCAATAAGCCCGACGCCACGGCAGCAGAAGCCGCATTGCGTTTTGCGCGGATCAACGATCCAAACAACGCACGCGACATTGCACCGTATCTTGCCCGGCTTGATGATCTGGCCGATCAGGTTCGTTCCGATCTTGCCGCCCTGTTGGCAAAATCCGGGCACGACACAGTGGCATCCGCCAAGGTGGCGCCAGACAACAACACCTTGGCGCCAGAAACCTTGGCACAGGCCTCCATCGAACAAATCGTATCGACGCTGCAATCTGTCATCCCGACCCGACATGGCTTTCAGGGGGATGCGGAAAACTATGATGACATGGAAAACGCCGATCTGATGAAGGTCATGGACCGCAAACGTGGTCTGCCCGTCGCATTGGCCATGCTTTATATCCATGTGGCGCGCCGTTGTGACTTTACGATTACCGGCATTGATTTCCCGGGTCATTTTCTGTTGCGTCTGCAGTCAAATGGCAAACGCCGCATGATTGACCCGTTCCATGGCGGCATTGCCCTTGGCCCGGCCGAGCTACGCGAACTTTTAAAATCGTTTAGTGGTCTCGATGCCGAACTCGAACCCCGCCATTATTGCGAATCTTCCGACGTTTCTATTTTGTTACGACTTCAAAACAACATTAAGGTTCGTGCGCTTCGTGCCGGGGAATTGACCCATGCGACCCGCATTATCGAGCATAGCCTGTTGATCGCACCCGACCATGAAGGCCTGTGGCATCAGCTCGGCGCACTGTATGCCCGCCTTAATGAAGATCATAAGGCGCTGGGCGCCTTTGAACAGTTTGTGGCCCTATGTGAAGACCCCCTTCATCGCACCAGAATCGAAGCAGTTATCGAAGAATTACGCGATCGGCTTGGACTTGATGTCCTCTGCCACACCGATGGGCTCACCACAACAAAAGCCCCTGCCGTCACAGATGATGACAGTGTCAAAAACGACGCAAAGGACAATGCGCCAATCCCGCTTTATCCCAATTTGATGTCGGTTACCAACACCACAAACGCGTCTGACACCCCCTCCTCAAGCGACCATTGACTCGAATGAAGGCTTGGTCGGCCACAAACCGGCACAGCATGCTAAAATGCCATTTTTCGCTATGTTAGATTAATTAATATTATCTATACTGATCATTATACAGATAAATTATTATTCTTATTTCAATACAAACCAGTTTGTCCGCTGCCTCAAAGAAATCGAATGCAGGTAAAATCCGAGATTAAAAACAGTTAAAAATTCTTGTTTACGTATTTTTGCTCCGTTCTCACCCTCAAATCCGGGGAATGTCCCTTGTTGTGCATCACGGACCGCTAATTTGCGAAATCTGGCAGTTTTCCGGGACTTATGATTCATTCTTCCGCGCCGGATGGGATTCAATTGACTCATCGCACGATGTTTAAACTGCAGGCTCGGGAATCTCGTTTCAAAATCGGTGCAAAAAACATCGTATGTAGTTTTTCAGGTCCTTAACGCGAGGTTAAACGACCGGTCACGAAACGGTCGCAACACTTGCACCAATAATTGCAATGCCTATACTCCCGCCAATGCCCAATGGCCCCTATGATATAACGTCACCTATTATATAAAGACGGTCCGGTTCGGCACATGCCCAAACGGCCCGTTACGCTGAAGGCCCACGCGCCATACCGTACGAATCAAACACGCAAACGCACACATCGCAGGAATGAATTACATGCACGACACCAAAGTCGACGTCGTCGGGATCGGAAACGCCATCGTTGATGTCCTTGCCAACTGCAAGGAAGAAGACCTCAAACGGCTGAATCTGGTTAAGAACTCTATGACCCTGATCGACGCGGATGATGCGGATCGTTTGTATGAACAGATGGGGCCGGGCATGGAAATGTCGGGCGGGTCAGCTGGCAACACCATGGCCGGCATCGCAGCCCTTGGTGGCAAAGGCGCCTATATCGGCAAAGTCCGCGATGACCAGCTCGGTCAGGTGTTTCGCCATGACATTCGTGCAATTGGTGTGCAGTTCAATTCCACCCCGTCAACCACAGGGTCGCCGACCGCGCGCTGCCTGATTTTTGTCACCCCGGATGGTGACCGCACCATGAACACCTTTTTGGGTGCCTGTGCGGAACTTGGCCCGGAAGACATCGACGAGGATCTGATCAAATCGGCAAAGCTGACCTACATGGAAGGCTATCTTTGGGATCGTCCAGAAGCCAAGGACGCCTTTATCAAGGCCGCCAAGGTCGCCCACGAAGCAGGCCGTCAGGTTTCCATCAGCCTGTCTGACTCATTCTGTGTTGACCGTCATCGCGAATCGTTTCGCGATCTGGTGCATAACCATATTGACGTGCTGTTTGCCAACGAAGACGAAATCAAGTCGCTCTATGAGGTTGAAACCTTTGAAGAAGCGCTGGCCGAAGTGCGCAAACACTGCAAGGTCGCGGCCCTGACCCGCAGTGAAAAGGGTGCGGTGATTGTTTCAGATAACGAGCTTTATGAAATCAGCGCCGAACCTGTCGCGCGCGTACTTGATACCACCGGGGCTGGTGATTTGTTCGCATCGGGTTTCCTCTATGGCTACACCAAGGGGCATGACCTTGCGACCTGTGGTCAGCTGGGTGCGATTTGCGCCGCCGAAGTCATTTCACATATGGGCGCACGCCCGGTTGCCGACCTTAAGGACCTGATCAACAAGGCCATTTGAGCGGTTTGCAGGACATGATTTACATGCCCTGAGACAAGCCTCGAAAGATTTCACGGGACGGCAATATTTGTTTGCCGTCCCGTTTTATTTTGGCAAACAGCACAGATTCCGTGGCTTTGCACTGCACACAAGCATTGACTTTATACAGAGTTTAGCGCAAACAGCCCGCATTGCAGAAAAATCAACCCCGCATGGCGTGCACGAGGCTGGTCATTCGCCTCCACATTGGCTATGACAGGGCAGCTTTCGAGCCAGCCTGCAAAATGTCTTTGGGCCAGTAAACATTCAGCATGTGCCGTGCTGCGCAAATTGCGCGGGTTTGACCTTGCCGACCGGATGAACCCGGTCTTAGGGCGGCTGAATATCTACTGGCCTTGAAACTTTTACTGACCGATGCGCAAGGGACACATCCCGGCGCGCGGCATTTTTATTCTGGAGTCCGCGCCAATGAACTTGCGCAATATCGCCATCATCGCTCACGTTGACCATGGCAAAACCACCCTCGTCGATGCGATGTTCCGCCAGTCGGGCGTCTATCGTGATAACCAGCGCGTTGATGAACGCGCCATGGACAGCAACGATCTGGAACGCGAACGCGGCATTACCATTATGGCAAAGCCGACCGCAATTCAGTGGGGCGAGACCCGTATCAACATCGTTGATACCCCGGGCCACGCCGATTTCGGTGGTGAAGTCGAACGTATCCTGTCGATGGTTGATGGTGTTGTTCTGCTGGTTGACTCGGCCGAAGGCCCAATGCCACAGACCAAATTCGTTCTGGGTAAAGCCCTGAAGCTTGGCCTGAAGCCAATCGTCATCATTAACAAGATCGACCGTCCGGATGAGCGCGCCGAAGAAGTTCTCGACGAGATTTTCGATCTCTTCGTGTCGCTTGAAGCATCCGATGAACAGCTCGACTTCCCGACGCTTTATGCATCTGGCCGTGATGGCTGGGCTGCCGAAGCACCAGAAGGTCCGAAAGAAAACCTGACCCCGCTTATGGATCTGGTTCTGAGCTATGTTCCGGCTCCGAAGGCAGACGTTGACGCACCGTTCGCAATGATTGCGACCATGCTGCATGCCGATAACTTCCTGGGTCGTATCCTGACCGGTCGTATCGCGCAGGGCCGTGCGAAACTCAACATGCCGGTTAAGGTTCTTCGCGGCGATGGCACAGTTGAAACCGGCCGTCTGTCCAAACTGATGGGCTTCCGCGGTCTGGATCGTGTGCCTCAGGAAGAAGCAAATGCTGGTGACATCATCGCAATTGCGGGCCTGACCAACGCAACCGTTGCCGACACCATCTGCTCGACCGAAATCACCACCGCGATTGCAAGTCAGCCGATTGATCCGCCGACGCTGGCGATGACCTTCTCGGTCAACAACTCGCCGCTGGCCGGTCAGGAAGGCGACAAAGTTACATCCCGCATGATCCGTGCCCGTCTCGAGCGCGAAGCCGAAGGCAACATCGCGATCAAGATCGGTGAAACCGCAGATAAAGACGCCTTTGAAGTTGCCGGTCGTGGCGAACTTCAGCTTGGCGTTCTGATCGAAACCATGCGCCGCGAAGGCTATGAACTTTCGATCTCGCGTCCGCGCGTTCTGATCCAGGAAATCAACGGCGTCATGTCTGAGCCGTTCGAAGAAGTTCAGGTCGACGTTGACGAAGAATACGCTGGTTCGGTTGTTGAGAAAATGAGCCTGCGCAAAGCCGAAATGACCGACATGCGGTCATCAGGTGGCGGCAAGACCCGTATCATCTTCCACGCACCGTCGCGTGGCCTGATCGGCTATCACGGTGAATTCCTCACCGATACCCGCGGTACCGGCGTTATGAACCGTGTGTTCCATTCCTATGGCCCGGTCAAAGGTGCCATTGCAGGCCGTCGTAACGGCGTTCTGATTTCAAACGATCAGGGCGACGCGGTTGCCTATGCTCTTTGGGGCTTGGAAGATCGTGGCGCAATGTTCATCGAATCGGGCACACGCGTTTACGAAGGCATGGTCATTGGCGAACACAATCGTAACAATGATCTTGAGGTTAACATCCTCAAAGGCAAAAAACTGACCAACGTTCGTGCATCGGGCAAGGATGACGCCATCACCCTGACCCCGCCGCGCCGCATGTCCCTGGAAGAGGCCCTTGCCTACATCCAGAACGACGAGCTGGTCGAAGTAACGCCGACAAGCATTCGTATTCGTAAGCTGCACCTCGATCCGAACGTGCGCAAACGCGAAAGCCGTAAATCAGAATCCGAAACCGTCTAATCGTTTCGCACCTGAATTGAAAAAGGCCGGTCCAGATGGATCGGCCTTTTTTGCGTTTAAGGCCCTTTAGGGTCCTTTGCATCATAGCCGGACGATTTCGGCATTCCTTAACCAGTTTCCCCTACTTTGTGTCCACGTGGCATTCAAACGGGGGAAATTGATGCACAGCGCAGAAAAACGAAGCTGGAGCGAGGCCTTTGGCGCCTTCATCCATCCACGTGTCATCACAATGCTGTTTATGGGCTTGTCTGCGGGCATTCCCATCCTTCTGATTTTCTCCACCCTGTCGATCTGGCTGCGCGAAGCGGGCGTGGATCGTTCCACCGTTACCTATTTCAGTTGGGCCGCCCTTGGCTATTCGTTCAAATTCGTCTGGGCGCCACTGATTGACCGGCTACCCTTCCCGGTCCTGCACGGTATTCTGGGGCGTCGGCGCAGTTGGCTGATCATTGCCCAAGGGTGCATCATCGGCGCCATCCTGTGGATGGGGCTGACCGATCCGGCACAAAACCTTACCATGATGGCCTTTGCCGCCGTTGCCCTTGGCTTTGCCTCGGCCACACAGGATATCGTGATTGATGCCTATCGCATCGAGGCCGCCGATACCGATCTTCAGGCGATGATGAGTTCAGCCTATATTGGCGGCTATCGCATCGGCATGATCGTTGCCGGCGCCGGGGCGCTCACCATTGCCGGGCTGTTTGAAGCCGAAGGCAGTTACCAACCCTTTGCCTGGACAATGGCGTACGGCTGTATGGCGCTTGCGATGTGTATCGGGGTGATTACAACGCTATTGATCCGTGAACCGGCCGTAAACCGCACCGACAGCAAGTATTTCCACGAAACATCCGATTACGTGCGATTTCTTGCGATGTTTGCCGTCACGGTCATCGCCTTCATCCTTGCCAATCTCTATGCCGGGGACATCACCGACCCACTCAAAGCCATCTTGCGCGATGGTGGCATGATCAGCGAGCTTGCCGGGTTTATTGCCGGCACCCTCAAACTTGCGATTTCGATTGCCGTTGCCATTTTGGTCGCTTGGCTGACCACGCGGGTCGGCCTCACTCCGACGGGCATGGTGCGTGAAACCTATATCGCACCGGTAAAGGACTTCATTGATCGTTATGGCAAGGCCGCGATCATTATCCTGATCCTGATTGGCGTCTATCGCATTGCCGATATCGTCATGGGGGTCATGGCCAACGTGTTTTACACCGACCTTGGCTTTTCCAAGGAAGAAATCGCCGCCGTGTCCAAAACATTTGGTCTGTTCATGACCATTGCCGGCAGTTTCATGGGCGGGGTTTTGTCGGTGCGCTACGGGGTTGTGCGCATCCTGTTTGTCGGGGCGTTACTTTCGGCTATCACCAATATCCTGTTTGCCTTTATGGCCCATATGGGGGCAAACACCATCATGTTTGCCGTGGTGATCATGGCCGACAACCTGTCGGGTGGTTTGGCAACGGCGGCCTTCATTGCCTATCTGTCAGGCCTGACCAATATTTCCTTTACGGCCATGCAATACGCGATCTTTAGTTCGATCATGACCCTGTTTCCAAAGATCCTCGCCGGGTTCTCGGGCACGGTTGTTGATGCGGTCGGATACAGCTGGTTCTTCATTGGCACCGCCATCATCGGCATTCCGGTATTGTACCTTGTCGTTCTGGCGGGCCGTTTAACCGATGTGGAAAATCCAAACAAGGATCGTACGCCAGCCGAAGCTGAGGGCTGATGGTCAACAGCTGATCGCTCTTGCATGCCGTCCATAAAGCAAAACCGGACGCCTTAACGGGCGTCCGGTTTTTTTAAATTCTGGGCTGTTATCTGTGCGTACGGGGATTACCCGCCGATCACTGACCTTTTCAGGCGGCCTGTTCGGCCTCATCCTGTGTCAGCAGCGCATAGATCGCATCAGCAGAGCCCGCACCACGCAGCTTGTCACACATGCCCTGATTGCGCAGCAGGCGGGAAATCCGCGCCAACGCCTTCAGATGATCCGCACCGGCTTCTTCGGGCGCAATCAACATGCAGAACAAATCCACCGGATGCTCATCAACCGCATCGAACTCAATCGGGTTCTGAGCACGGGCAAAGACCATGTAAAGCCGATCAAGATCATTCAGCTTGCCATGCGGAATTGCGACACCACCGCCAACGCCAGTGCTGCCTAGTTTCTCACGATCAAGCAGGACAGAGAAAATCTCGCTTGCATCGCGTCCGGTAACTTCGGCTGCTTTCTCGGCAAGTTCCTCAAGCACAGCCTTTTTCGCACCGGACCGCAGTGCCGGAATAACCCCGGACGGGGTAAGAATAGATGATATGTCCATTTTTCGCGTTGCGTTGTTTGGCTCAGAATCCGCGTCCGTCACGCTGCACCGGCTTCCTCATCGGCTGGATCAAGCCACCCGATATTTCCGTCGGCACGACGGTACACAACATTCAATCCGCCATGTTTGCCATTCCGGAACATAAGTGCCGGAATGTCCCCCAAGTCGAGCCGCATGACCGCTTCCCCAACAGAAAGCGTATCAATGCGATCGGGCGTTTCGGCAACAATCACTGGTTCATAGCCATTTACGTGAGTGTCATCCGAATGATCATCGTCTTCTTGCGCGATCACATAGTGGATCGCATCTAGGCGGGCCTGCTCATGATGGTCCCGGCTGGCGTGATGATCACGCAGGCGCCTTTTATAGCGCCGCAACTGCTTGGCCACTTTGTCGCAGGCCCCATCAAAGGCAGGATAAACTTCATCCGCCGATGCTTTGGCCTGCACCATCATGCCCTTGCCGACATGGACCGAAATTTGCGTATGATAGAGATGCGCCTGTTTGGTGAGTGTCACCGTGGCTTCGATCGCGTGATCGAAATATTTCTCTACCGCAGGGTCCAAGGTCTCGACGACGTGCTCGCGAAGAGCATTTCCTACGTCAAGTTGCTTACCGATAACCGTAATTTGCATGGATCGCCTATCCCTCTTTGAGTGACTTCCCAGTACATATGGATGTTTGGAGCCCCTCAATCAGGTGGGCGCACCATATTCCCTCGTAATAGCCAAGTCAAGATATGGGTATTCTACCTTAAATTACAGCACCTTATGGCGCATTTTTCTGGTAAAAAAGTGCTAGGAAGCACGTGATTTTTTTTCGCGACGGCGCTGAACAGAGGACGCAATGCGCATCGCTTCGCGGTATTTTGCCACTGTTCGGCGTGCAATGTCGATCCCTTCCTTTTGCAGAAGTTCGACCAGTTTGTCGTCTGACAAAATCTTTTTCGGATCTTCCATATCGATCAATGACTTGATCCGGTGACGCACTGATTCCGACGAATATGAATCTCCGCCCACCGATGATGAAATCGCTGTGGTGAAGAAATATTTCAGTTCAAACATCCCGCGCGGGGTCGACATAAACTTGCCATTGGTCACCCGCGATACCGTACTTTCATGCATGCCAATCGCCTCGGCAATATCGCGCAGGATCAACGGGCGCAAATGCGACACCCCGTGGCTAAAGAACCCGTCCTGCTGGCGGACAATTTCGGTCGACACCTTCATGATGGTGGTCGCGCGCTGATGCAGGGCCTTCACCAGCCAGTTGGCGGTTTGCAGTTTTTCACTCATAAAGCCGCGTTCTTCGCGGTCACGCAAACCAGACCCGATTTCCGCGACATATTCCTCATTGACCAAAACCCGCGGCAGCGCATCGGTATTCAGTTCAAGATGCCAGTTGCCATTGCCCGCAGCGCGCATCAAAACATCGGGGATCACCGGTGTTGCCACTTCACCGTCGGCCGTGCGGCCGGGGCGTGGATCAAGCGTTTTGATCTCGGCGATCATGTCGTGCAGATCATCGGCATCGACACCGCAAATCCGGCGCAACCGGTCAAATTCGCGTTTCGCCAGCAATTCAAGATTGGCCAGTAGGGCCGCCATTGCCGGATCAAACCGGTTTAGATCGCGCAATTGCAGCTCAAGACATTCGGCCAAACCACGGGCAAAAATCCCGACCGGATCAAACCCCTGCATTACCGACAAAACATGCTTCACATCCGAAAGGTCGCACTCAAGCGAGGATGACACCTCGTCAAGTTCCCCACTGAGATAGCCATTATCATCAAGCATATCGATCAGATAACTGCCGATCATGCGTGACCTTGCATCGGCAAATGCAATGTTGAGCTGATCATCAAGCGACTGACGAAGCGTTGCTTCATCGGCAAGGGTTTGTTCAAGGCTGGGCAGTTCATCACCACTGCCCCCACCTGAACCGCCGCCGCCCGCACCGCCGCTATAGGGCGCGGAATAGTCATGGCTGCCCGAAACAGGCGCGCCATTTTGGGAAATCTCGCCCTCGCCGTCATACAGCGCGTCGCTGGCGACATCGAGCGGACTGTCACCCGCCCCCATGGTTTCACTGGCTGTCAGGCGGTCGGTACCGAACTGGTCATCGCGGTCGGTGAAATTGTCACTGGTGCGTTGATCGATCCCGTCGTCGCCATTGCCGACCGCGCTATCGCCCGATTCGGCATACGTCTGCCCCGGGTCCGCGCGTTCCAGCAGCGGATTCTCAAGCAGCTCACTGTCAATGAAATTGGAAAGTTCAATATTGTTGAATTGCAACAGCTTAATCGCCTGCTGCAATTGCGGCGTCATGACAAGAGACTGGGACTGGCGAAGATCAAGCCGCGCCTTCAGGGCCATTTATGCACTACCCCGTGTCAATCCGATTCCCCCCAAGAAATGGTCACAGGCTAAAACGATCGCCCAGATAAACCCTGCGAACATCGTCATTTCTAACGATTTCATCGGGACCACCTTCCATCAAAACCCGGCCATCATGCAAGATATATGCCCGGTCAATAATGTCGAGAGTCTCGCGCACATTGTGGTCGGTAATCAAGACCCCAATGCCACGATCTTTCAGATGACGTACAAGATCGCGAATATCCCCCACGGCAATCGGGTCAATCCCGGCCAGCGGTTCGTCCAGAAGAACAAAGTTCGGATGGGCCGCAAGCGCACGTGCAATCTCGCAACGTCGGCGTTCCCCGCCCGACAATGCCAGTGCCGGTGTCCGGCGCAGGTGCTCAATGGCAAATTCTGCCAAAAGGTCTTCAAGGTTCTGTTCGCGTTTGATGCGGTCATCTTCGACCACCTCAAGCACGGCCATGATGTTTTGTTCGACCGTCATGCCGCGGAAAATCGATGCTTCCTGTGGCAAATAGCCAATCCCAAGGCGCGCGCGCTGATACATCGGCATCGATGTAATGTCGCGTCCATCAAGCGAAATCGACCCGCGATCAGAGGCAATCAGTCCGGTAATGATGTAAAAACTGGTGGTCTTGCCCGCACCGTTTGGCCCCAAAAGACCAACTGCCTCACCACGCTGCACAGACATCGACACGTCTTTGAGAACCGGGCGTTTCTTGAAGCTTTTGCCAAGATTATGCGCCACCAGCCCCTTGTTCGCGGTCACCAAACGCGGCCCGCCCTCCACAGAAGATGCAGCCTGCCCGTTTGCTGTGTCGGATTTTACGCCTTTGCGCGACCAGAACAAATTACCGACCTTTCCTCAATTTCCTGTCCCGGCGTCTGCCGGGCCGTCTTTTTCGTCTTTTTCTGGGATCAGAAGGCCCCGGACACGGTTTTTGCTGCCACCTGTGCCATTGGTCGTCAGGCGGCTGATGCCGGTATTCAGATCAACAACCGCGCGATCCCCGTTCAGCTGGTTCTCGCCGCGTGTAATCTTAACCGATCCAATCAAAGTAGCGATACCTGTTTTAGCATCATAAACCCCTTGATCACCAATGACAAAGTCGGTTGGTGTGCGGATTGTTACATTGCCGTCGCCATCGATGCGGCGCAGTTCGTTGGTCCCGCCTTCGCCCGGCTCGAACCGTGCAGTCAATGTATCGCCCCGCAATGTCCGGTCTTCGGCAACCGCAACCGCATTGCCACGGGCCACCGCAATCCGATCGGTTTCCCAGTATTCCAGACTTTCTTCCGCCGTCAGGGTTTCTTTCGGGGTTTGGTATTTCAGGTTTTCACCAGTCAGCACCACAACCGCCTGATCAATATCGTAAACCGCCTTATCGCCGGTCGCGACATCGGTATCAGATGATAATCTGACGTTGCCGGTCGCAATGATGCGGTAAATCTCGCTGTTGCCATCGCGATCCCGATATAATGCCTGCAATTCATCGGCATCGACCCGCGATGTTCCGCGTTTTGCCACCGCATTGCCGCGCGCAATCAGGATTTGCTCATTGCGGCGCCATTCAATGCCGTTATCAGACTCAACCTCAAGCCCGCCACTGCCGTTCTGTGCCAGCCCCAGCGGATTGGCATGTGCCTGTTGCATCACGGTGGCCTGCATCAGGGTGCTGACACCCACAATGCTTCCGACCAAAAGGGCCGTTGCCAATAAACGCCCTGCGGCTGCCTGTGTGCGGGCCAAACGCGCCGTTGCGATCATGACTTCCCTTTCAATGCACTATCGAAAATCACCATTTTGGCGTTCCCCAAAAAGCGGATGACCGCCCCTTTGTCTTCCAGTTCAAACCCGGAATCCGATTTGATCGTGCCAAACGGCCCCTGCCCATCAACCGGAACCGATCCGCTGGCGTTGCCAACGTTCATTTCGATTTCAGCTTTCTGGGTGTGAATTTCAAACCCGTTATCGTGGTACATATTCACCGCCCCGACCAGATCAAGCACACCATCGGTTTCGGTATAGAACCCTTCATTGGCCGTCAGCGCAATCCACGACCCGTCTTCAAGCGTGATATCGGCCTGTGGGGTATCAAGGTAAACATGATCATCGTGACCGTCATCGGCCTGGTTTTCGATGGCTTCCTGTGCGGTGACGGTAAACGGCTGCCGATTGCCATCCACACCGAAAAAGCGCGGGTTGGACATGGCAACATTTTCCATCAAATCCTCAGGAGACGTGGAAAAGCCAAGACGAAACCCACTGTCCTGAACCTGTTCGATCTGCGGCCATAACACCACCAACGCCATCAGGGTAAGCGCGATCAATGGCAAAACGAGTTTAAGCGACGTTACAATGATCCGGCGAAACGGATTGATCCGTACATCGCGCCGCCCGGACGGAAGCCGGTCACGGCTGCGTGCGTCACGCGCCGCTTTCTCAGCCTTTTGCGCCCGATCCTCGGCCATGCTCAGGCAACCCCCGACCGCAGCAGATCATGGATATGGACCAGTCCAACAGGCACTTGCGCCTCATCCAGCACGAACAGGGCGGTAATGCTGCGATCATTCATGATGGCAAGTGCTTCGACCGCAAGTGCCATTTCACTGGTCACCTTCGGCCCTGCCGTCATCACATCCATTACCTTCATCGCCACAATATTATTGGCCATGTGACGGCGCAAATCGCCATCGGTCACAATCCCGATCAGCTCACCGCGATCCCCCAGCACCCCGACACAGCCAAACGAATGGCTGGTCATGGTCACAAGCGCCTCGGACATCAGGGCATCCTTGGCAATCAATGGCAGGCTGTCGGCTGGATGCATGACATCGCGCACATGCAGCAACCGCTGACCCAGTTTGCCGCCGGGATGGAATGTGCGGAAATCTTCGGCGGAAAAGCCACGACGCTCCATCAAGGTCACCGCCAATGCATCGGCACAGGCCAGCATGGCGGTGGTTGAGGTCGTCGGCGCCTGCTTGTTCGGGCAGGCTTCCGGACTTGCGGGCAACACCAGCGGGCAGTCACTTTGCATCGCAAGCGAGCTGTGCGGTTTGCGCGTCATGCCAATCAGCGGGACATTAAACCGTCGTGTAAAGGCGATAATATCGGACAGCTCCGGGGTTTCACCGGAATTGGACAGTGCCAAAACCCCGTCATCCTTGCCGATCATGCCAAGATCACCGTGGCTGGCTTCGGCCGGATGGACAAAAAACGATGGTGTGCCCGTCGAGGCAAAGGTCGCAGCGATTTTCTTGGCGATATGACCGCTTTTGCCCATCCCGGTAATCACAAGGCGACCTTTAAGCCCCTCAATCAGGTCAATCGCCGCACAGAAAGCACCATCAAGCGATTCGGCCAGTTCGTGTAGGGCAGTTGCTTCGATCTCAAGAACCCGGCGCGCCACAGCGAGATCGGCACTGGAAGCAGGTGCAGGGGTATGTCCGACATTTTGTGGGGCGTTTTGTTTGGCTTCTGGGGTCACTGTCATCTGTTTCTTGTTTGCGTTTCCCGCCCGGAACGTCAGGCGTATTGACCAACATGCACGGCCATTTTGCCAAAACTATGAACCTGCCCGGTGCGGGGGTCAATTGCCTAGCACAGCCGACATTCACAGGCGGTTAACCGATATGCAAATATCTGCAGACGGCCAGAAAACTAGTGGGCAAAGATATCAGTTTCGTCCCAGCCCGAAAGATCCAGTGTCGCGCGCGTTGGCAGGAAGTCAAAACACGCCTGCGCCAGTTCGGTGCGCCCTTCGCGGGCCAAACGCCGATCCAGCTCTTCCTTGGCTTTATGCAGATACAAAACATCCGATGCGGCGTAATCAATCTGATCCTTGGAGAGCTCAGGCGCCCCCCAATCGGAACTTTGCTGCTGCTTGGAAATCTCGACCCCGACCAGCTCGCGCAGCAAGTCTTTCAGACCATGACGGTCGGTATAGGTGCGGATCAGCTTGGAGGCGATTTTGGTGCAATAAACCGGCGCGCAGCGCACACCGAGGTATTTGTCCATCACCGCAATGTCAAAACGCCCGAAATGAAAGAGCTTGAGAACACTGGGATCAGCCAGCAATTTCTTAAGGTTCGGCGCGCTGTAATCTTCCCCATCAAACTTGACCAGATGGGCATCGCCATCGCCGCTCGACAATTGCACGACACATAAACGGTCGCGGTGCGGATTAAGGCCCATGGTCTCACTGTCGATTGCCACAACCTTACCAAGGTCAAGGTCATCGGGCAGATCTCCGAGATGGAGGAAATTGGTCATCGCGGTGCTCCAAATGTCATGATTTTCCTGTTCTTAACACAGCAAACTGCGCGTCGCGACGCAAAAGTCGTGCCATTTGTGGGGTTTTTCGTGCATTTGCTTCGCTTTGCACACCCAAGAATGGTATTCCGTCCCAAAACGACAATACCCCAGCACATCATCAATGTGCTGGGGTATGGTGCCCAGGAGAAGACTCGAACTTCCACGACCTTGCGGCCACTGGCACCTGAAGCCAGCGCGTCTACCAATTCCGCCACCTGGGCATAGGGGCTTGTGGTTTTGTTCCGACGCTATGCGCTGGAACGGGGCGGAATATACGCGGTCAGCTTGAAGTGTCAACCACCTTTTTGATGGTTTGATGAAACTAAACCCCGCAAGTTTCCACAACACGCGGCTGATGCCTGTTCCATATCGGAAACATCACGGTTTTCATAGGGTTTCGGGCATTTTAATGCCGTCGCTTACATCACGCTACAGGGTCGAATAAGTAGCCCAATACACCGTTCAAACGGTTCCGACCCTGATCGGTGGTGCGAAGCCCGGCCGAATCACAAATCAAATCCCCCGATCCGATCAGGGTTTCAAGCCGCGCATTATCCAAAACATCGCGCGGGCCTTTGCCAATGATCCGCTCAAACCGGGCTGTTGGAATGGTTTCATTAAGCCGCAAGCCCATCATCACCATCTCAAGCAGGCGTTCATCGGCCTCAAGCACGGTTTCTTCCTGTGTGCCGTTCCCGGCCTTTTCCACGCGGTCCAGCCAGATATCGGGCGCCCGGTGGCGGCGGACCGCCGTCGGGACTGTGCTGCCATCTGGCTGAATGATCGCTTCGCGGCCATGCGCGCCGGGACCGATACCAAGATAATCGCCATAGCGCCAATACACCAGATTATGGCGGCTTTCCTGCCCCGGTTTGGCGTGGTTTGACACTTCATAACAGCCATAACCAGCCGCCTGCGTTTCTTCCTGCGTAATCTCATAAAGCTCGGTCGCAAGGTCTTCGTCGGGGACGACCAACTCACCGCGCTGATGCAGGGTGTAAAACTGTGTGCCCGGCTCGATGGTCAGCTGATAGAGCGAGATATGCCCATTGGCAATCGCAAGCCCTTCGCGAAGTTCCTTGCGCCACGCCTTGGGGTCATGTTCCGGGCGGGCATAGATCAGATCAAACGAAAACCGGTCAAACACCGATGTCGCAACATCCAGCGCGCGCATGGCTTCCTCAGCACTGTGCAACCGCCCAAGGAATTTGAGGTCACGGTCATTGAGCGCCTGAATGCCAATCGACACCCGGTTAATGCCATTGGCGGCAAAGGCCGAAAACCGGTCGATTTCAACCGTCCCCGGATTGGCTTCCAACGTGATTTCAATATCATCAGTCACGTTCCAGAACGTCTTGATGTCATCGATCAAGGCACCCGCGGTTTCCGGATCCATCAGCGACGGCGTGCCCCCGCCAAAAAACACCGATCCCACCGTCCGGCCCGGATGGCGCGCTGCACCCGCCGCCAGTTCGGCGCGCAATGCCTTGCGCCAGCGCACATGATCGACACTGTTGGCAACATGGCTGTTGAAATCGCAATAGGGGCATTTCGACAGACAAAACGGCCAGTGGATATAAATGCCAAACGGCACGGTTTCAGCGGAGGTTGCGGACACGCGAAATTCTTTTCAAATACGGGAATGTTGGCCGATAAACTAACACGCACCGCCGATCATGACATCAGCGATGCGTGCATATGTTCGATGCAGGGCGATAATCTGCCCAGAGACTTATTTAAAGCAGGCCGCAACCAATTGCGCGAACGCATCGGCCCGGTGGCTCATTTCATGCTTTATGGCTGGCTCTATTTCGCCAAAGGTTTGATCATATCCCTTGGGCTGGAAAATCGGGTCATAGCCAAATCCATGACGGCCGCGCTTGGGCCAAACGATGTCGCCTTCAAGCCGCCCTTCGAAATTCTCAACATGCCCATCAGGCCACGCCAGTGACAGCGCACAGATAAACGATGCCCGGCGATCCGGATGGCTGCCGATCCCGTTCTGGACCTTTTCCATCGCCATATCAAAATCCTTGTCCGGCCCGGCCCAGCGCGCCGAATAAATACCGGGCGCCCCATCAAGAGCCGATACCGCAAGCCCGCTGTCATCGGCCAATGCCGGAAGGTTCGCCCCCTTGGCCGCCGCAGTCGATTTTAGCTGCGCATTGCCAATAAAGGTCTTTTCGGTTTCTTCGGGTTCGGGAAGATCAAGGTCACCGGCGGAAAACACTTCAATCCCAAAGGGTGCGAGAAGGTCACCGATTTCCTTGATTTTGCCTTTGTTGTGACTGGCGATAACCAGTTTTTTTTCCGTAAAGCGACGGGCCATGTTCTTGCCTGAAAGCGATTTTCAAAATGGGGTTAAAGCAAAATAAGGTTGTTGAGATTCGTTTTATGCTGAGTCGAAAATGGTTGGTCGCGAGAACCGACGCGCAGCGTACTTAAGTACGTGAGCATCGGAAGCGCAGCGACCCGCCATTTGCAGGCCAGCATGAGACGAAGATCAGCAACCTTAAAGGCCAAGCGCCTCGCGCTGTTTCGCAAACAGCTCTTTGCAGCCTTTTTCGGCCAGCGCGAACATCTGATCATACGCTGCACGATCAAACGGCACGTCTTCTGCTGTTGCCTGCACCTCAACAATGCCGCCATTGCCAGCCAAAACAAAGTTGGCATCGGCCCCGGCATTGCTGTCTTCTGCGTAATCAAGATCAAGAACCGCATTGCCGTTATAAATACCGCACGAAATGGCTGCAACCGGCTGGGTCAGTGGGATTTCCTTAAGCAGGCCAAGGCGACGCACACCCTGAAATGCCAGATGGGCGGCAACATAGGCACCGGTGATTGATGCGGTGCGCGTGCCGCCATCGGCCTGAATGACATCACAATCAAGGCGCATCTGCATTTCGCCCATGGCCTTCATATCGGTCACGGCCCGGATCGAACGCCCGATCAAACGTTGAATTTCCTGAGTCCGGCCCGACTGACCACCGCGCGCGGCTTCGCGGTTCATGCGCGAGTCCGTCGCACGTGGCAGCATACCGTATTCTGCGGTAATCCAGCCCTTGCCGGAATTGCGCATCCAGCCCGGTACCTTATCCTCGACCGTTGCCGTACAAATGACATGGGTATCGCCAAATTTGATCATGCATGACCCTTCGGCATATTTAGAAATGCCGGTTTCAATCGAAACGTCGCGAAGCTGATCTTGGGTACGGCCGGATGGGCGCATGAGTGGGAACCTCTTGTTTGTCTGTACGGCACTGGCCTTGGCGACCAACGCGAATAATCTGAAATTTCGCCCAAAGTAAGATGACACCCGCCAAAGGTCCAGCAGTTTCCCCGTGATAATTGGCGCGATTCGCATTGCGCTTTGACGGGTTTTGAAACTAAGTACTTGATTGATGGTACCCTTGCGCTTCTCACTGCAAATCCGGTGCGATTGACGGTTGGACTTGGGCTGACTAAATTCGTATCACCTTTTGACGCAATCTTGCGCAAACTATGGTCACACACAGAAAATGGCGCATTTCGACGACACTCTACTTGGCGATATGAACGTGCGGACACGCGAAGTGTTCCGCCAGATCGTTGATGCCTACGTCGCAACCGGCGAACCCATCGGGTCACGTTCGATTGCACGCCGGATGTCTGAAAACCTGTCGGCGGCGACCATTCGCAATGTGATGTCCGACCTTGAAGACATGGGATTGCTGGTGGCCCCGCATGTCTCGGCCGGACGGTTGCCCAGTGAAAAGGGCCTGCGTCTGTTTGTGAATGCACTGATGGAGGTCGGTGACCTTCCCAATGCCGAACGCGATCAACTGACCAAAAATTGCGAACAGGCGGGATATTCGCTTGATCAGATGCTGGGCGAAGCCACCACCATGTTATCGGGGCTGTCGCGCTGTGCCGGGCTTGTTGTCGCCCCAAAAACCGATGGATTGCGGCTCAAACAAATTGAATTTGTTGGGCTTTCACCGGGCAAGGTTCTTGCTGTCCTGGTGTCGCAGAACGGCAACGTTGAAAATCGAATCCTTGATGTTCCAACAGATTTGCCCGGTTCGGCATTGACAGAAGCCGCGAATTATCTAAATAGCCGGTTGGCTGGAAAGACTCTTGACGATGCGCGCCTGTTGATCACCCAGGAACGTGATCAGTTGCGCCAGGAGCTTGACGACCTTTCAGCCGGATTGATTGATGCAGGCCTTGCAACATGGGCTGGCGGGATCAAGGGATCGTCCCTGATTGTTAAGGGTCAATCCCAGCTGTTGGAAAATATCGATACGATTGAACAGCTTGAATCCGTGCGCCGCCTGTTTAACGTGCTTGAGGCCCGCGATCAGATGATCGAACTGCTCGATGTGACGACGGACGCCCAGGGTGTTCAGATTTTCATCGGGTCGGAAAACAAATTATTCGGTGGATCGGGCCTTTCGATGGTGATTTCGCCCTATCAAAACGCCGAAGGCAGCATTGTGGGCGCAATCGGGGTTGTCGGACCAACCCGGATCAATTATGCCCGGATCATTCCGCTGGTCGATTACACCGCCAAACTGGTCGGTCGACTGATTGGATAAATCGCGGCGCTGCGTGTCAGGCCGCATAAACGTGAAAGTACATAGGTTAGCCATGTCGGAAACCGCAAAAAACACCCCGGACGATCTGCACGATGTAAATGCAGAGCAGGCCGCAGCCGAAGATATCGCAGCAGAGGCGAACGCGGCTGAGCACGAAGATGTCGTGATCGAAGATCCGATCACCGCCCTTGAAGCCGAAGTTGCAGAACTGAAAGACCGTCTGTTGCGCCAGGCCGCCGAGGTGGAAAACACCCGCCGCCGCGCCAAAAAGGATGTCGAGGACGCTGGCAACTACGCAATTACCAAATTTGCCCGTGAGCTTCTTGACGTTGGGGATAACTTGCGCCGCGCCCTTGATGCTGCTGGCGACACCTCCAATGCCGATCCGGCGATGAAAACGCTGTTTGAAGGCGTTGAAATGACCGAACAGACGCTTCTTAAGGCGCTTGAAAAGAATGGCGTTGAAAAGCTTGAGCCGCTTGGTGAAAAGCTCGACCCGAACAAGCATCAGGCCGTGTTTGAAATGCCGAACCCGGACTATCCGGACGGGCATGTCGCACAGGTGATGCAGGCCGGTTATATGCTCAAAGGCCGCTTGCTGCGCCCTGCCATGGTCGGTGTGACCAAAAACCCGCCTGCTGAGCAAGCGCCCAAGGACGACACTCCGGGCGGGAATGTCGATACCTCGGCCTAAGCACGACAGCACCAAAATAAACCGGTTTTAGCGGATCGGGTTTATCAACGGCCCTGCCAGACATACTTGGCGGGGCCGTTTTGAGTCCAGACGCACAGAGATTCCCACCTTTCGCGGGAATGACGTACTCTCTCAAGACGGTTACTCTGAATCCCTCTACAGTCGTCATGCCCGCGAAAAACATTGATTGCCAACCCGACAGGACACCTCCCCATGCCACTTCGTCCCGACCTGATTGACATCCTGCGCGATGAAGCCGCCCCGATTGTCATTCTGACCGGGGCTGGCATTTCAAAGGAAAGCGGGTTGCATACATTCCGCGATCCCGATGGTATCTGGGCGAAATATGATATTTCTGACGTCGCCACCCCCGACGCCTTCGTCAATAATCCCGATCTGGTCCATCATTTTTACAATGACCGGCGCGCAGCTCTTCTGGATTCGAATATCCAGCCCAACGCCGCCCATCATGCACTTGCCCGGCTTGAAACCGAATGGCCCGGTGATGTTTTGCTGGTGACCCAGAACATTGATGATCTGCATGGCCGGGCCGGATCAAAAAACCTGATCCATATGCACGGCGAACTGCTTAAAATCCGCTGTAATCACTGTGATCTTCTGACCGCATGGGCAGACGACCTCGCCAAGGAAACCGCCTGCCCGGCGTGTGGCAAAGCTGGTGGTCTGCGTCCACATGTCGTCTGGTTTGGCGAAATGCCGCTTGAGATGGACCGCATCTATGCCGCCTTGGGTGATTGCGGATTGTTCATGTCGATTGGCACATCGGGCAATGTCTATCCGGCAGCCGGATTTGTTCAAGTTGCCCATGAAGAAGCCGGGGCCGAAACGGTGGAGCTCAATCTTGAACCCAGCACGGGTGCCACCCTGTTTGACCACAGCACCTATGGCCCGGCAACGGAACTGGTCCCCGCTTTTGTCGATGCGCTTTTAAAAGGCTGACCTTTAGTCTCCGACCAGTTCGCGAAATTTTTGCTCCCCTTCGGCACTGAACCGGACAATCCGCGACTCGCTCATACGCCGCGCCCAACCCAAATCATAAAACCGATCCAGCAACGCCGCCCCGAACGACCCAGCCAGATGCGATTGCCGGGCACTCCAGTCCAGACATTCACGGCATAACGGACGGCGATTTTGGCGCAACGCCGCCAGATCGATGCCAAACCCGTTGGCAAAATCCACACCGGCATCGGTCAGAGCCACTCCATTCAAATCGGTCTTGATAAGCTTGCGTTTTGACAAACCGTCAAACAGCGCTACCCCCATATCCCCCGCCAAATGGTCGTAACACACCCGTGCGCGACGCAATTCGGGGTCTTTGGGGCCGGTACGCACCCGGTTATGCCCGACCCGATTGGCAATCCCCATCATGACTTCAAGCGCCTCGACAATATCGGGACCAGACAGCGTGAAATAGCGATGCCGACCCTGCTTGCGCGGGATCACAATCTGTCCGGCTTCAAGTTTCGCCAGATGCGAACTTGCGGTTTGCGGCGTCACCCCGGCTTCCTGTGCCAATTCGGTTGCGGTTAATGCTTTGCCGCCCATTAAGGCTGTCAGCATATTTGCGCGTGCCGGATCGCCAAGCAATGCGGCCACGCGGGCAATATCGGGTCCTTCTTTCATAGTTCGATGATAATCGAATGATGAATGTCGGGCAACAAAGCCAAAGGTGTGATGTGAAAAAGCGGGCAGAACCGATATCTGCCCGCTTCATTGCATTTTGATGCATCGAAGGGATAGCGGCCTTAGTGCGACAGCCCGGACCCGCCAACCGCAACGATGTTGAACGGCAGCCCCTCAACCGTGATCTCGCCCTTATCGGCAAAACTTTTGGCATCGACAAGCCGCACCAGATGTTCGCGCGGATCAGTCACGGCAATCACATCACCGGCAACCGCAATGCGGGGCCGCGGGTCGCGCCAATGCCCGTCCTTGCTATAGGGCTTGGTAATCTGTTGCGAACGGACAATCTTGCCATCAAGAACATCAACCGCATGCAGATACCCGTCTTCGGTAAAGACATAGGCAATCGTCACCTGTGCCGGATCAAGCGCGAAATGAACATAGCGCACCGGCAAGTCAACCAGCCGGAAGGGGGCATCTTCGGTTGGCTCAATCACCACCAGCTTGTCCGCACCATAATCACCAAGGAAGAATTGCATGGCTTTGCCACCGGCCAAATGGCCCACACGTCCGTTTGGCATATCGTCGCCATAAGACAGCATCTTGATCGCTGGCGCATCGTTGCCGCTCAGCTGGGCAGTAATCACCCCTTCTTTACAGCCAAACGCGACAATACCGGCCGAGTAGGCTTCGCCGTGAAGCCCCGTGCAGGTGTGAATATCGCCAACCTGTTTGCCCGCCGGGTCGACAACCTTAAGCCCCAAACGCGGCGGCAAGCTGCCCGGCTTGGTTTCAACGGCAAGATTAGGTTCGGAAATAAGATAATAATCGCCCATCGGCACCACCACACCATGATGAGGTGCGGTCGCTTTCACGTCACCATGAGCAGAGCTCCCCGCAAGAAGGTCCTTTTCATCAAAGACCTTTGCAACACCCTCTCCGTCAAAAAACATATAGAACGCGCCATCATGGGGAACCGCATGAACCGGGCGTTTGCCATTTATGCCAACCGGCAGCAACGTCACATCCTTAATGTCGATATCAGCATGATCCCCGTGGGAGAAAACCTCAATCCCGCTATCGATCACCGCCACGGCATCATGATCCATTTGAACTGCCGCCAGAGTCTTTCCACTCTCGCTTGGCACCAGATGGGTCACATAGCCAGCTGTATCAAACCGGTCGATAACCGCCTTTTTCTCCAGATCAACAACGGTAACACCGCCCTCTTGCTGGTTAGTAACAAAAAGACGCCATGCTTGCCGTGTTTCATCGGCAGCCTGTGCGACTGATATCCCGAAAACCGGCATCATAACCACACCGCTCACCATGGCGGCGCGCGCAATATTTTTGAACAAAAGATGCCCCTATTTAATGTAACGTTATAACATAACATTTAATACAATCCTTTGTCCGGCCTGTCCATATCGATAGTTCGATCTGCATCGAAACATCACTCAGGCTGGGTGCGCTATGCCTTTCCAAGCAAGGTACACATGCCCTGCTTCACCACCCGCAAACCAAAGGTACTCCCCCATGATCACCTGCTTTATCCGCTACGAAATCGATCCTTATAAAAAGAACGCCTTCATCGAATATGCCCGCAATTGGGGGCAGGCTATCCCGCGATGCGGGGCAGACCTTGTTGGCTATTTCGCACCACATGAAGGATCGGTTTCGACCGCCTATGGTATCTATCATTTGCCCGATCTGGCATCCTATGAGGCCTATCGCGCAAAACTAGCCGCCGATCCGTTAGGTCAGGAAAACTATCAATTCGCCCAGCGCGAAAAATTCATCCTGCGCGAAGAACGCCAGTTTCTGAAAATTGCCTCTACACCCCATGCTGGCCCGCAGACGGAGCTTATCAAGCCATGATCGCCGTGATTTTCGAAGTCACCCCGCATAAGGCGCATTACGACGAATATCTCGCCATCGCTGGCGAGTTGCTTCCGATTTTGCAAGACATGGATGGCTTTATCTCGATCGAACGGTTCAGCTCTCTCACCACACCGGGCAAGGTTTTATCCCTGTCGTTCTGGCGCGATGAGGATGCAGTCAAGGCATGGCGCAATGTTGCCGAACACCGGGCGGCCCAGCATGAGGGCCGCAACCGTGTCTTTGCCGATTACCGCCTTCGGGTGGCCGGGGTAATCCGTGATTACGGCATGACACCACGCGATCAGGCACCCGATGATTCACACGCTCATCACGACATGGCAGGTAATAAGCCTTAGGTTTTGACACTGACCGGTTTCGGGGACGGATTATCCTCCCCGATACTGGCGGCCTCATCAACCTCAACCGGGGCCGCGCCGCCCTTGTAATCAAGCAACATCACCGCCAGCACGACAATCCCCGCCCCGATGAAAATGACCGGCATCGGCAGCATGTCAAAAAAGATCAAATCCATGGCCACCGAAAACGGCAACGCGGTATAGGCTGCAGGCGACACCACGCTGGCATCGGCCACACGCACCGCACGCAACACCATGTAATTGGTCATCATGGCAAAGAACCCGGCACCCGATGAATACAGCCAGTCGGCCAAAGACGCCGGATGCCAGGTGACCATGGCAATCGGTACCCAGATCATCACCGCAATGATTTGCGGCCAGAACAGCATTGAAAAATTGGTTTCCGTGCGAGTCAGCACCTTGGCAAATAAGGTCTGGGCGGAAAAACAAAACGCCCCGATCAGTGCCGCGCCGACACCAAGTGGCACGCCAAAGCCGTCCATACGTGGCGCGCACATCACCCACACCCCGACCAGTCCAAGTAGGGTCGCGATCAGTTTACGCGCCGTCAGCTTTTCGCCTAGAATCACCACCGCCAGCAGCACGGTCAGAAGGGCCTCGATAAACAAATAGGCATTGACCTCGGCAATGCTCATTTGCCGCAGGGCAAAGAACACGAAAAACAACGATCCATACCACAACAACCCACGCGCAACATGCGCCATGGGGCGTTTGGTGCGCACCAGACGGGTACCCAGAAACATCACAATGATCAGAAAAACCGGAACCGTGGTAAGCGCCCGCATCGCAAGAATCTGCGCGGTCGGCACATCATGCGATACCAGCTTGGCACAGACATCGACACAAACGCCCGATGCCATCGCCGCAGTCATCCACAAAACACCGCGGACATTTCCGCTAAGGCGCAACAGCGTCTCGGTCATGATCGTTCCTGAGTGAAAATGATAATGGGGGTTTCCGGCAGCCCGGGGAGACTGCTGCGTGGTGGCGCAAGGAGACATCTTTATAAAGCAGGCCGGAAACCCTTATGACCATGATCCTGCCTGCAAACTTCACAAAATACGAATGAGGAGTTTTCAGCCATTGCTGAGATTTTTTTGCCCCACTTCGTGAGCGATCCTGATAGACAGTAAAGCCCTGCAAAAATCAGCCCTGACGGATATGCCCCATGCGTCGCAAATTGCCACCGCTCCGCGCACTTGTCGCCTTTGAAGCCACCGCCCGCCACCAAAGTGTCAAGGGGGCGGCTGAGGAATTGCATGTCACGCAAAGTGCGATCAGCCATCAGCTGCGTCAGTTGGAAGAAAACCTTGGCGTGGTGCTGTTTACCCGCAAGGGCCGTGGCCTTAGCCCAACGAAATCCGCAGAGCTTCTTTTACCCCGCCTGACCGAGGCGCTGGACGGCATTGCTGATATCACTGGCGAAGTCGGTCCCGACAAAGGCAAGGCCATCCGCATTGGCGCGCTAGCCACCCCGGCCTTGACGGTTTTGCTGTACGAACTTGACAATCTGCGCGGTCGTCTACCCGCCGATATTCCAGTGCAGTTTCGCAAGATTGAATTTGATGACGACCTTGATCCGCTTGAGATTGATCTGGCCCTGCAAATCGCCCCCAAAGACCTGCCGGGTCCGGAAAACTGGATCACTGAACTTTTGACACCCGAAGTTTATACTGCCTTTGCCGCCCCGGAATGGCTGGAAAAACGCGGGCTTGATGCCTGCAAAATTGACGTCGGGCAGCTCAGTCCGCGCGACATTTTGCTGATCGACAGCGACAGCGAACAGTTTTCCCAGATCGAACAATGGTTCAAGGATGCCAGCTTCGCGCTCAGTGATTGCTGGACCTTCAGCCACCATATCTGGGCGCTGGAAGCCGCCCGGGCCGGACAGGGCATCGTTGCCAGCACCGATGTCGTTGCGCGCAACTATGTCGAACGCGGTGAGCTGGTCGCACTGAATTTCCCCGATTTCATTTCGCACTGGTGGTACCGCCTGCTGATCCGCCCGGCCCGACAAAAAGACCCGGTCGTCATCGAAGCCGCCAACTGGATCCGCGAACTGATCAATCCAAAAACTGCTTCGCTTGCGCGGCGCAAGGTTTTGTAATTGATTTGTCGACGATCTTGCCGCCACATTAACGGAATTTAGTACTTATTATTCATGCAGAATATTTTGGTAACAGGCGGGGCCGGATATATCGGCTCACATATTTGTCTCAAACTCCGCGAAAGCGGTTATTGTCCTGTTGTCTTTGACAATTTGTCAAATGGCCACCGCGATGCAATTGCACCCGATATACCCTTTATTCAGGCAGACATTCGCGACAGCGAGAAATTGGACCGCACATTCAGTGAGTTTCAGCCAACCGCCGTCATTCACATGGCGGCCTTGATTGAAGCTGGCCTCTCAATGCATGAACCATCAAAGTTTTATAACGTGAACGTTGCAGGCTCCCTGAACCTGCTTGATGCAATGCGCCGTCATGATTGCCTGCACATCGTTTTCTCTTCTACTGCTGCGGTTTATGGCAATGCCGGCCTTGATCTGCTTGATGAACGCCTACCGGTACGTCCTGAAAACCCTTATGGACGCTCCAAGGCAATGGTCGAAACCATGCTTGCTGACTATTTCGCAATATATGGCTTTAAGGCAATTGCCCTTCGCTATTTCAACGCAGCAGGTGCAGACCCAAAAGGGCGCGCAGGTGAAAGACATGATCCGGAAACCCACCTCATTCCTTTGGCGCTGCAAGCTGCCGCTGGATTACGCAGCGAAATGAAAATATTTGGCGGTGATTACAACACCCCTGATGGCACCTGTATACGTGACTATATCCATGTGGATGATCTTGCAGACGCCCATGTAAAGGCAGTTCAGAATCTCACTTCCCGAAAAAATACAACTTTTGAAATTATAAATATCGGCACCGGAAAAGGTTACTCTGTAAAAGAAATTATCGAGCTTTGCCAAAGCATTACAGGTCAAAAATTTCCAGTGTCTCTGAAGCCACGCCGGCCAGGTGACCCCGCAAAACTAGTTGCAGATCCGGCGAAGGCAAAAGTGCTGCTAGACTGGCAACCGAAATATGGTTCAGCGCATGACATCATTAAACATTCTTGGAATTTTTACATGAAAACCATGTCTTAAGGTTTTATAGGTTATTTCGTCCAAAATGATTTCGGGTTAACCATGTCCTTCTCAGCTTTCATGTTGATCCACCAATAAGCAAGAAAAACTCTCTAGTCGAAAGATTGGAAACGGATTTTCAGGACGATATTTCACACGTAGAAAAGGGGAAATACGTGCATAAGGTGTCTGTCATCGTTTCGACCTATAACTGGCCCGAAGCGCTTGAGATGGTTTTGCAGTCTTTGATAGATCAGCAAGACACTAATTTCGAAGTAATCGTCGCAGATGATGGTTCAGGCCCTGCCACAGCAGAATCCATCGCCCGGATGCAGAAAATTTCACCCGTTTCGATCAAGCATTTCTGGCAGGAAGATATCGGTTATCGTCTATCTCGGGTACGAAATGGCGCAATTGCTATGGCTGAAGGGGACATCATCGTCTTCACTGATGGCGATTGTTGCTTGATGCCTGACTTCGTATCAAGGCATCGAAAAGCAGCACAGGCTGGTTGTTTTGTTACTGGTAAGCGCGTTTTCCTGAAACAACGCTTTACCAAATTTGCGATGAAGAACCGACTGAACTTTCACAAATGGCCCCGCGCAGCATTGTTCATGCTCGGCTTGACTGGAAACTGTAATCGTCCATTTCAGTTCATGCGCATGCCGCAAAGCAATAAAAGTCTTTGGGCGCATGAAAATTGCTGGAAGAAGGCGCAAGGTTGCAATATCGCCGCTTTCCGTGAGGACATCTTAAAAATCGGTGGGTTTGACGAAGCATTTGAAGGCCACGGCTTGGAGGACTCTGACTTTGTGCTGCGGATGATAAGATCAGGTATCAAGCGCAAAAATGTTGAGTTCGATTCCCCCGTGCTTCATCTTTATCATGGTCGCTCCATTGGCCAACGCCATGCAAACAAAGCCGATAACGGCAATTATTTCAAAGAACTTGAAACAGACAAGAACCGCTTCCTTCCAAATAAAAGTGGTCTCATGCCCCTTTCAGCCACAGCTTAAAAAGTTCTGATCAAAAGTATGATTCCGGTCCCCCTTGGAACTGGCAACATTTCGCGATAAAAGGGCGGCATCATTCTCCTTCGGGTGCATTTGCGCACCTTCGAAGCCGAAAACAGTCGTCCCGATCATTCGGGGCATGCCTTTATAAAAGCGAAAGGGATTTTCCCAGATGGATCTCAATAAGATTCCAGTCGGTAAAGATGTTCCGTGGGACGTCAACGTCGTCATCGAAATTCCGCAGGGCGGTCCGGTCAAATACGAAGTCGACAAGGATTCCGGTGCGGTATTCGTTGACCGTTTTCTGCATACCTCGATGTACTACCCGGTCAATTACGGCTTCATCCCCAACACCCTTGGTGAAGACGGTGACCCGGTTGATGCCATGGTCATGTTCCGTGAGCCTGTTGTTGCTGGTTCGGTGATCCGGGCCCGTCCGGTCGGTGTTCTGATTATGGAAGACGAAGCCGGTCAGGACGAAAAACTGATCTGCGTTCCCCATGACAAGATCGACCCCTATTACACCGACATCAAATCGCATGAAGATCTGCCACAGATTTTCCGTGACCAGATTCAGCACTTTTTCGAGCGCTACAAAGACCTCGAAAAAGGCAAATGGGTCAAAGTCACCGGTTGGGAAGGCGCTGAAAAAGCCGCCAGCCTGATCGAAGAAGGTGTGACCCGTCTCGCCAAGTAATTGGTCTGACGCCAAGCGATAGATCTTCCAGCAACGCTCTGCCCCATGGCAGGGCGTTGTTTTTTTTCACCTATGGCGAAATGTGATCTGGCTTGCCATATCTAAAATACAGACAAACACGCCATTCCCCGCCCTATCGACAGGTCTTTTTTTTAGACTGACAAGGCCAGGCCGCAAAATTAATCGTATCAATGATTTGTGAACGGACTTGCGAAACGTTCGATTTGCCACATTTCTACCGTTGTTGTTTTGCACCGTCCCTGTGACAGCTAATGAACATCGATTTGAAACGCTGTCCAAGACGACATTGCCCATTGCCACAAGGAAACTGATCGAATGCAAAGCGAGGCCATCGCACATTCTGTTTCCCAGCCGGTCGAGATTTCTGTCTCGTCGGATGGCATGTTGCGCGTGGGTGATGATGCTTTTCGCTGCGCGCTGGGGGTAAATGGTGTCATTGAGGCCAAGGATAAAACCGAAGGCGATGGCAAAACCCCGACCGGTCGCTGGCGGCTGCGCTACGTGATGTATCGCGCGGATCACAGGCCATGCCCGCGCACCAAATTGCCGGTAACAACAATTTCCTTTGCCGATGGCTGGTGCGACGACCCAACCCATCGTGACTATAACTGCCCGGTCCGCCTGCCGTTCGATGCCAGCCATGAGAAGCTATGGCGTGACGATAACGTCTATAACATCGTGGTTGTGCTGGGCCATAATGATGACCCGCCGGTTCCCGGAAAAGGGTCTGCAATCTTTATGCATGTCGCCAAACCCGGTTACAGTGGCACAGAAGGCTGCGTCGCCTTGTCAGAACCTGATCTGGAAACAGTTCTGCGTCTGGCAACGTATGACACATACATCACCATCAATCCGTAAAATCATGCACTTGCCGTTTGAGCGCTGACATCCTAGGTTCATTGGCCGGATATAATTACAGGACAGGTCATGATTGAAGACGATTATCTCTATAAAAAAGGTGGCATAGCAGGTTTTGGATCGCGTCTGAAAGGTGTTTTCGGATCGCGCAAATTCTGGCTGCGCGGCCTTGCCATAATCGTTCTTGTCGCCGCGGTATATTATCCCGCAGGCATGGCAATGATCCACAACGTCGATGATAATCCGGATTTTTCTGGCAATTACCAAGGTGGCAGCCATGCGGTCAACACCGCAGCTGCGCTGATTGACCGCGAAGTTAATCAGAACCGCTGGACGGCAAATGATCCGTTTTTCCTGCCCGGCGGGGCTCTTGACAATATGCCAAACTTCCAGACCGGCATTATCTATGCCCTGTCGCGCTTTTCGATCGAGCTGTCTGATCAGATTGGCCGCACACGTGGATCAAGTCAGGTCGATCCCGATCTTGATAATGCCGCGGGCCTGTTGAAATTCCGTGGTGACAAATGGGTGTTTGATCCCAGTGTATCGCTGCTGCCCGGTGTCACCTCCGAACAGCAGTATCGCGACGCCATCCGTTCGCTCGATAAATATAATCAGCGCCTGATCAACGGAAATGCGGTTTTTGAACGCCGTGCCGATAACCTGCAGGAAACCCTGAACCGGTTTGCCAATGATCTTGGTTCGGCATCGGCCGTGATTGACGACAAGGTTGACGCTCCGTCGGTCTTTGATCGTACGGCTGATGACGTGTTCTATGCCACCAAGGGCCGCCTTTATGCCTATAGCCTGATCCTGCGCGATCTTGGCACCGATTTCGAACAGGTCATCAATGAGCGCCAGGTCGCCCCGGCATGGGCCGAAATGGTTGGATCTCTTCAGGCCGCTGCCGCCCTTGACCCGCTGGTGGTGGTCAATGGATCAGCAGATGGCATCATTTTCCCCAACCATCTGGCAGGACTTGGTTTTTACCTGCTCAGGGCCCGCACTCAGATACGCGAAATCAGCAGCATCCTACAGCGCTAGTCGTCATTTTGGCCCCCTATCGCAGCTTGCGAATACCTGACCCGCGCGCTGCGACTTGATCTTTTCGCCTTTTTGCCCCATTTAAGGGCTAACCATATGAAACGCAGATTGCCGAGCGGGCGAGCATTCGCCCCGGCAATCAGAGTGAGAGGACAAGCAACCATGTTCATTCAAACCGAACCGACCCCGAACCCCGCGACGCTCAAATTCTTGCCGGGCGAAGAGGTTATGGGCCGTCTGGGCACAGCAAACTTCGTCAAAAGCGACGAAGCTGTAAAATCGCCGCTGGCGCGCAAGCTGTTTGAAGTTGATGGCATCGCCGGTGTCTTTCTGGGCGGTGATTTCATCACCATCACCAAAGACGACTCCAAAGACTGGCAGACCCTGAAACCCCAGGTTCTCGGCGGGATCATGGAGCATTACACCTCTGGTCAGTCGGTTCTTGATCAAAATTCGGATGCCGCAACCGGTGCCAGCACCGCGGCCGAAGGTGACAACGAGCTGGTCAGCCAGATCAAGGAACTGCTTGATACCCGTGTCCGCCCGGCCGTGGCACAGGATGGCGGCGACATTGTCTTCCATAAGTTCGAAGACGGTGTTGTTTACCTTGAAATGCACGGCGCATGTGCCGGCTGCCCCAGCAGCACCGCCACCCTGAAAATGGGCATTGAAAACATGCTGCGCTATTACGTGCCTGAAGTTCAGGCTGTTGAACCCGTCATGGCTGACTAATTTTCCGAGTCGTTAAAAAATTCTTACGCCCGGCGCAAACTTTTCTGTGCGCCGGGCGTTCTTATTGCGCGCCGAACGTAAAGGATCGCGGGGACTTCTCAACCTTGGGAATATTGTCCGTTGCGATCAACGCCGTCGGCAGGCATAGATAACGGCCACTTGGGACGGACAGTGTAGGGGTCAGGACCTATTAATTCATTGCGTTCTGTTTGAACAAAAACGTTCAAACAGGTTTGATATCAGAGCAGGAAAGGCTTTACGCCTTTTCAAGCTGATATCGGGACTGGGGGGATGTTTTTGTCCAAACCCTTCGGGCACCATCTTGTTTATTTGTGGAGGGCGTCGTTAGTCCTTGAAAACCATACGGTTTCCTAAGGACAAGCTCCTACCCACAAATAAACAGGATGATGCAGAACGCATTTAATTAATAGGTCCTGACCCTAGTGACCCTGGAGATAGAATGATGACTAGCGCAGAAACTGGAAATTACCGTAAAATTGCGCTCGCTTCGCTCGTCGGAGCGGTCAGCTTACTCTATATTGGCATTTTCGCCGGAATTGATATTTCGCCAGTACCAACAAGCCCCGACACAGAAACTTCTGTGGAGGTGATTGATGATGCTGTTGTCAAAAAAACCAAACCGGCCTATCGCCGGGGTCCTGAAGTCATCGCACTGGGCCAGTACTTCAAAAGCATCGGCTATCGCCTGCCCAATGTTACCGAAGTCCCGCGCGTTTACATCAAACGCGTTCCCAAAGGGCTTGGCGAACTGGCATCGGTCGATGAACGTAAACAGCTTTTCCTCCGCATCATGCTGCCGCTCTCGATGCGCGTGAACGAGGAAATCATTGTCCGTCGTGAACGGTTGATGGCCATTCAGGCCAAAGGTATTTCCGGCATCCCGGTCAACGCCAATGATCAGCAATGGGTCGAACAACTGATGAAACGCTATCGCGTGACCGATGGTGGCATCACGGCCTTGCTTGAACGCATCGACATTATCCCGACCTCCCTGATGCTCGCCCAGTCGGCTGAGGAAAGCGGTTGGGGCACGTCGCGTTTCGTGCGCAAGGGCAATGCCCTGTTTGGTCAATGGGCGTGGGGCGATGACGAAGGCATTGTTCCCGAAGATCGCGAAGATGGCAAAACCCACGTCATCAAGGCCTTTGCCAGCCTGATGGACAGTGTGCGGGCCTATGCACGCAACATCAATTCGCATCCGGCCTATCAGGTGCTGCGCGAAAAACGCGCTGAGCTGCGCGCCGACGGGCAGTTGGTCACAGGCTGGGACCTTGCATCCACCCTGACAAAATATTCCGAACGCGGCGAAGAATATGTCGATAGCCTGCATGCCATCATGCGGGTCAACGATCTGACCGACCTTGACGGATTGGCGTTTGCCGCAGATGACGTGCCACCCCCGCCAAAGGTTCTGGCATTTCTTGAAGACTGATCAGACCTGCTGTCACCATGACAAAGGTCACAAAAAAGGGATCCAAATGGATCCCTTTTTTATTTGACCAAAACGTTCAGTTCGCCGCTTAAGGACGATCGCGATAAATCCAGCCCTTTTCGGATTTCACCAGACGGATTTCATTTTCAACAACCCGGCGGTCCCCGGCTTTGAACGCGCCTTCCTTTAGGGCCAGCATCTTGGTTTTCACCAGATCAATGGCGTCGCTAACGGTATCGCCAACCGCATCCACATCCCCTGCTGCTTTTCCCTTTTCCGTTACGTCATCAGCAAATTCCGACACCGTACGGTCAAACACCAGTTCGTAACGCACCATGGCAATGACTTCGTCATCGTCTTCGGAAATGCTGTTGGTCTTGGTAACATTTTCTACATGACCGACCTTGGCATAGGGGTCTTCGCGGAAACGTTCGATCACAGCCGTGGTAATTTCATCCGGAGTTGGGCCTTTGGCCTGTTCCCCTTCACACGCAGCAAGCAACGGGAACAACATCAAAACGGCAAAAAATCGGGTCATTTGGCCCATGAAAAATTTCCTATTTTCTAACAGAACGGCAAAGATGACCTTATTTTACCCACGCCATGCGGCGAAAATCAGGCCAAGACAAACGTCATATTTTTACTTTGGCCCTTTTAGGCTCAGGACACTGCGTTCAAGTCTGGAACAGATTATCACAATCGCGGGCCTTTCCACATACGCTCGGTAAAACCGCACTATCTTATGACCTCGCGACACCTTATATTCTGCTTGAAATCAAGGCTCTGCATCAAATGCCTCTCCTGTATCGCCTATGGTCACCATTGGTAAAATGATCCTTGGTATAAACCTCCATGACATTTGATTTGATCATTGCATTAACGACACTTGCTGTCGGTGTGGTTTTGGTGCTGCCACGTATCGCCCATTTCACCCTTTGGCGCGCGGTTGTCACCCCTTTGGCCTCAATCATCGGCAGCGGGTTTTTGTTACTTGGCCCGGTTCTAAGCCATGCATTTGGCGGTTTTGCGCCATGGGTCATGGGTGGGCTCTGTGTTGTCGCCTACATGTTTGGCGGCGTGATCCGGTCCAATATTGCGACAGGCGAAGACGCAATCATCACAGGCCAGCACGGCACATTGGCCAAAAGGATTGAGACCATCTCATCCTGGGCCTTGGCATTTGCCTATATTATTTCTGTTTCCTATTACCTGAATTTACTCGGCGCCTTTGCGCTCAGCATGACGCCGTTTGATAGCCGGTTTGACGCGAAACTTTTAACCACCGGCGTTTTCATCCTGATCGTTCTGATCGGCTGCACCAACGGCTTTAAAAGCCTCGAACGGATGGAATATTTTTCCGTCGCCATCAAACTGGCCATCATTGCCGGACTGGTGATTGGCTTGATTGTCAATTTTGGCGATCAGGCAATCCATGAGACGCTGATCTTTAACCCCGAAGCCGTCACCGGTTGGCCGGCCATAACCATGGCGCTGGGGTTGCTGATCACCGTACAGGGGTTTGAAACGTCCCGGTATCTTGGCGCGGTCTATGATGCGCAAACACGCATCCGGTCGATGCGCATGGCGCAATGGCTCTCGACCGTGATTTACGTGGTCTACATTGTCCTGATTGCCTATGTGTTTCGCCCCGAGCAAATGTCGATGACCGAAACCGGCATCATCAATATGATGCAGATCGTCGCGCCGATTCTGCCCTTCTTGCTGGTTGCTGCCGCCCTGGCCTCACAGCTTAGTGCCGCCATCGCCGACACCAGCGGTTCGGGCGGATTGTTTACCGAACTGTCGCGCAATCGCATCAGCGAACCACAGGCTTATTTCATTTTGGCCATAATCGGGATTGCCCTGACATGGGCGGCCGATATTTTCGCAATTGTAAATTACGCCTCACGCGGGTTTGCCATCTATTACGGCCTGCAATCGGGGCTCGCCGCCGTCATCGCCATCAAACAGAAATCAGGCTTGCCCAAAGTCATCTGGTATCTGGCCCTTGCGACCCTTGGCGCTGCCATTGCGGTATTTGGCCAGACAATTGAGTAACCCCAAACGTATTTTGGCCACCGTCAAAACCAATCCGTCATAAAAAATGGCGGGGATGCCTATGCGCCCCCGCCATGTTCAACCGTCGATCAATCCGGTCTTAATTATGTTCGGCGTCATGCGCGGCAAGCGCTGCCAGATTAACCAGATCATTGACTGTTGCCCCCATCTGGGCAATCTGGGCCGGTTTTTCCAGCCCGATCATCACCGGACCAACCACCGTCCCACCGCCCAGCTTATCAAGCAGTTTGGACGCAGTCGTCGCCGCATGAAGGGCTGGCATCACCAGAACGTTTGCCGGACCCGACAGACGACAGAACGGATACAGCTTCAAAAGCTCGGTATCGAGCGCAACATCCACCGCCATATCGCCATCAAACTCGAAATCAACATTGCTGCGTTCAAGAATGCCAACCGCCTCACGGATACGGTCGGTATCTTCGCTGTACGGGTTGCCAAAGGTCGAATGCGACACCAGTGCCACACGCGGTTCATGACCAAGCTGACGGGCCTTCTCAGCCGCCTGAATGGCGATCTCGGCAAGCTGTTCAGCATTGGGCACATTATGCACGCGGGTATCGGCGATAAACACCGTCCGGCCCTTGGCAATCGCAATCGAAAGGCCCATCGGGATTTCGCCCTCTTTCGCGTCGATCACGCTGGCAATATCGGTAAAGCTGCGATTGAAGTTCCGGGTCAGCCCGGTGATCAGGCCATCTGCATGGCCCTTTGCCACCATGACAGAAGCAAAAACGTTGCGTTTCTGGTTCACCATCCGCTGGCAGTCGCGCCACAGATACCCTTTGCGCTGCAGACGTTCATACATGAACTCGGCATATTCCGCATTGCGATCCGAAAGGGCCGCATTGCTGATTTCCACCCCTTCAAGCGTTTCAATACCAAGGTTTTTGGCACTGGCATGAATGCGGTCTTCGCGCCCGATCAGGATCGGCGTGCCATAACCCGAATTGCGATAGGCAACAGCGGCGCGAATAACGGTTTCTTCTTCGCCCTCGGCAAAGGCGATCCGTTTGGGATGTGCGCGCACATAATCGGAAATCAGCTGAAGATGTGCCGCCGTCGGATCAAGACGCCCGCGCAGCTGATTTTCATATTCCGCCATATCAATGATCGGACGACGCGCCACACCACTGTCCATCGCGGCCTGTGCCACCGCCTTGGGGATTGCAATGATCAGGCGCGGGTCAAACGGGGCCGGAATGATGTATTCCGGACCATATTGCAAACGCCGCCCGGAATAGGCCGCGGCCACCTCATCAGGCACATCTTCACGCGCAAGCGACGCCACCGCATGGGCTGCGGCAATTTTCATGTCCTCGTTGATCGTTGAGGCCTGCACATCAAGCGCACCACGGAAAATGTACGGGAAGCCCAGCACATTGTTGATCTGGTTGGGATAATCCGAGCGCCCGGTGGCACAGATCGCGTCATCGCGGATCGATGCAACTTCTTCCGGGCTGATTTCCGGGTCCGGGTTGGCCATGGCAAAAATGATCGGCTTTTTGGCCATGCTTTTGACCATCTTGGTCGTCACCGCCCCCTTGGCCGACAGACCAAAGAACGCATCCGCCCCATCCATCGCATCGTCAAGCGTGCGGGCATCGGTGTCGGCTGCGTGGGCTGATTTCCACTGGTTCATGCCATCTTCGCGACCCTTATAGATCACGCCGCGCGTGTCACACATAATAACGTTATCGTGCGACACACCCATGCTTTTGACCAACTCGCAGCAGGCAATCGCCGCCGCACCAGCGCCATTGATCACAAGCTTGATGTCTTTCAATTTGCGCCCGGTAAGGTCGCAGGCATTGATCAACCCCGATGCCGCAATGATCGCTGTGCCGTGCTGATCATCATGGAATACCGGAATATCCATGATTTCGCGCAGGCGTTGTTCAATGATGAAACATTCCGGCGCCTTGATGTCTTCAAGGTTAATGCCGCCAAACGATGCGCCAAGGAAACGCACGCAATTAACAAACTCGTCAACATCCTCGGTCGAAACTTCAAGGTCGATGCCGTCAACATCGGCAAAGCGTTTGAACAAAACAGCCTTGCCTTCCATCACCGGCTTGGACGCCAGCGCGCCAAGGTTACCAAGGCCAAGAACGGCGGTGCCGTTGGAAATCACCGCAACGATGTTGCCCTTGGAGGTATAATCATATGCCGTCGCCGGGTTCTTGGCGATTTCAAGACAGGGCACCGCAACACCCGGCGAATACGCCAGGGACAAATCGCGCTGGGTGGTCAGCGGCTTGGACGGCGTGATTTCGATTTTGCCCGGACGGCCGCTGGAATGAAACAGCAGCGCTTCGCGGTCGCGAACCTTGATTTCTGAATCTGACATTGTGTTTTCACTGACGCTTGCGTGGTGGGATGGAAAGCTGTGTGTAGTTCATTTCGTTCGACAAGTTTGCGGTGTGGGACCGCCTCATCGAACCGAACAATAAAACAGGCTTCGCGCCCATGGTCAAAGGCGACGTTAACGGCAACCGCAGAATTACGTAGCGTTTTCCGTATGTTGCGCCGCAACAACCCCCTGTTTGGGCAGGTCAGAACTGCCCATCTCTTTGTATCCTCGCCGCCATAACAGACCGCATCAAGACAATGATCTGGCGGAATTATCGTTCTTTTTCAGTGCGATAATTACATCGCCCCCAACATCACCAACCTGCCCCCGTTTTGCCAAGCAATGCCCCCTTATCCAATCATTCCACAGAGTGAAAAAAGGCAACCACCATGGGCCGCCTTTAAAATCAGGATCGTTTTCAACTGTGCCTAACCTGCAATCGGGCGTTATTTTGCCTGATGCAGGTGGATGTTGGTCGCACCATGCTTTTGCAAAATCGCCTGTGCCGCACTCTCACCGGTTTTATTGTCCGGGGCAATCCGCACCCACAGGATCACCGACCCGGCATCAATCGCACGGGCAAAATCATCGGTATGCGGGGTGGATGTGACTTCGCCGATAAATTCGCGCAGGGCCACCGCCCCAACACCAGCCCCCACCGCAATTGCCGCCGGCGCGGTTGCCGAACCACCAAACAGCGCAATCGCGCCCGATGCTACCAAGGGCACCTCATATTTGACTTCCCCGACAAGTGCTGTCAGCACATCCCCCCATGACCGCCCGTCTGATCCGGCGACATCAATCGATTCGTGGGAACTCAAAACCGAAAGATCCGTGCGCTTAAAACCGCTATCGCGCAATTCGCGCACGGCCGCGTCAAAACTGTCTTTGGTGTCGAACAAACCTACCAGTTCCGGGGCCTGCGTTGTGGTCTGGTCTTCTGACATTTTGCTGTCTCCTTGATGACTGGTCATCCGTTCGTTTTCACGCCATCATGCCGTCTGGAACGAAAGATCCCTTACTATCTATATTTTACGGAAATTCAGGCGTTGCAATGGCATAGATCAAGTTTTATCACCGCGGCTCCTTGCCCCTCGTAAATGCCTTCAGGGTTTGCTATCAAAACCATCATGAACAATATCGCTGACACATCCGATACCACACCCATCGCACCATCCTTTTCTCTGGAGGGTGCGACCCCGATGATGATCCAGTTCCTTGAAATCAAGGAACAGTATCAGGACTGCCTGCTGTTTTATCGGATGGGCGATTTTTACGAGCTGTTCTTTGACGATGCGGTCAAAGCCGCCGAAGCCCTTGATATTGCCCTGACAAAACGCGGCAAGCATCAAGGTAACGAAATTCCCATGGCCGGTGTTCCCGTCCATAGTCACGAAACATATCTTCAGCGTCTGATCCGCAAGGGATTCCGTGTCGCCGTCTGCGAACAGATGGAAGACCCGGCCGAGGCCAAAAAACGCGGGGCCAAATCCGTGGTCAAACGCGGTGTCGTCCGTCTGATCACGCCGGGCACCCTCACCGAAGACAGCCTGCTTGATGCGCGCCGACACAACTATCTGGCTGCGGTGTCCGAACTGCGCGGCAAGGTTGGCTTGGCATGGCTTGATATGTCGACCGGTGATTTTTACGTTCAGCCGACCGATATGGGCGGATTACCCGCCGCACTTGCGCGTCTTGATCCCGGTGAAATCCTGTTTTCCGACCGGTTGCTCAACCGCCCGGACGTTTTTGACCTTTATTCCGAATATAAAAACATCATCACCCCGCAGCCTTCTGCGCGCTTTGATGCCGAAAACGCGCAATTGCGCCTGAAAAAGCTGTATCAGGTCGAGGCACTCGACGCCTTTGGCGGCTTTGAAGTTGCCGAACTGTCTGCCGCAGGTGCCCTGATTGACTATGTCGAACTGACCCAAAAAGGTCAGATGCCGCGCCTGTCCCCGCCGACCCGCCTTGCCGCCGGGGCGGCAATGGAAATTGATGCCGCCACCCGACGATCCCTAGAACTGATCCAGACCCAGTCAGGGGATCGCAAGGGATCGTTGCTGTCGGTCATTGACCGCACCAAAACCGGGGCCGGTGCGCGTTTGCTGGCCGCCCGTCTGTCGGCCCCGCTGACCAGTGCCGATGACGTTAACAAACGCCTTGATCTGGTCGAATATTTCCATGATCGCGATGGATTGCGGTCTGATTTGCGGTCCGGTCTTGGCGAATGCCCCGATATTGAACGCGCCCTGTCTCGTTTATCCGTCTGGCGTGGGGGGCCGCGCGATTTGGCCGCCATGCGCGATGGGCTGGCGTGTTCCTTTGCCATTGGCAATCTGCTTGAGAAGCCCGATGGCGGCAATGATGGCCTGACCGCCCAACCTGAATCACTTGCCGATCACGTCACCCGCATGGGCCATCACGGCGATCTGATTGATCTTCTGCGCCGCGCCATTGCCGAAAGCCTGCCGCTGATGGCGCGCGATGGCGGCTTTATTGCCGGGGGATATCATCCCCCACTTGATGAATTGCGCATGCTCTCAAGCGAAAGCAAAAAGCTGATCGCCAATCTTCAGGCCCGCTATACCGAGCAAACCGGCATTGCCAACCTTAAGGTCAAACACAACAACGTTCTGGGCTATTTCATCGAAGTGTCGGCCAAAAATGCCGACAAGATGATGGAAGTTGATGAGTTCATTCACCGTCAAACCATGGCCAATGCCGTGCGCTTTACGACCGTGGAACTGTCCGAACTTGAAAGCAAGGTTTCCAAGGCGGGCGATCAGGCCCTCGCCCTTGAACTTGAACTGTTCGAAGAACTGGTTCAGGCCGTTCTTGCCAAGGCCGACGACATTGCCAAATGTGCGCAGGCACTCGCCGGGCTTGATGTTTCTGCTGCCCTTGCCGAACTGGCGCGTGATCGGAACTGCATCCGCCCGCAAATTGATGACAGCCTGTCGTTTGATATTACCGCCGGGCGTCACCCGGTGGTCGAGGCGGCCCTTCGCGAAAATGCCGACTCGCCCTTTGTCGCCAATGATTGCCGCCTTGAGGATGAACAAAGCCTGTGGCTGATCACCGGTCCAAATATGGCTGGTAAATCGACCTTCCTGCGTCAAAACGCCCTGATTGCCGTTTTGGCCCAGATCGGGGCCTTTGTCCCGGCGGCCAAGGCCCATATCGGCGTGATTGACCGGCTATTTTCACGCGTGGGGGCAGCTGATGATCTGGCACGCGGTCGTTCGACCTTCATGGTTGAGATGGTCGAAACCGCCTCGATCCTTAATCAGGCAACCGACCGGTCGCTGGTGATCTTGGATGAAATTGGCCGCGGGACGGCGACCTTTGACGGTCTGTCAATTGCGTGGGCAGTCGTCGAAAACCTTCATGAAATCAACAAATGTCGTGGTCTTTTTGCCACCCACTATCACGAACTGACCGCCCTTGCCGCCAAGCTGGACCATCTGTCATGCCACACCATGCTGATCAAGGAATGGCAGGGCGAGGTTGTCTTCCTCCATGAAGTCGGCCTGGGCAGTGCGGATCGGTCTTATGGTATTCACGTCGCACAATTGGCCGGCCTGCCAAAACCCGTAATCAAGCGCGCCGAACAGGTGCTTAAAACCCTTGAAAAGGGCCAACAGGGCGGCGCGGTTTCAAAACTGGCCGATGACCTGCCCTTGTTCGCCGCCGCCATTGAGCAGGCCGCACAGGAAGACCGCGCAGCCACACCTGCCCTGTCGGACGATCAAAAGGCATTGCTCGATGCCCTTGGTGATATCAATCCCGATGACATGACCCCGCGCGAAGCGCTTGAGGCGCTCTATCGCTTACAGGCATTGCGCGGATAAGCCGATAAAACGCAGGTCGCGGCCAATTGCGGCAAAGCGCATGAAAAACAGGCACCTTGCCCCCATATCAGGCAGGTGCCTGTTTTGATTTAACCGCACCGCCGGCCAGCATCCGCATGATCATGCCGGTCCGGCCTTTGGCATGGCACATGCACTGATGCAGCCAAAACCAATTCCCGCTATGGTGCGAAAAATGGTATTGCAGAACCAGCAGTCAAAAAGGCGCAAGGAAACGGCAGCCCGCTATGTATAAAATCAAGAAACAGCGCGAAATCATTGACCGCAAAAAGGTCTTTGCCGATCTCACGGCGATTGCCAATGATCCCGATCTGAATAACTTCAAACAGCGCAGCGCCCTTCTGACCAAGCTGAAATCGGTGATGGAAAGCGGACGTGACGTCATCCGTGCCCGGTTCGAAGAAAGCAATTCCGGGCAGGATACCGTCTTTTCCAACAGCTTCCTGATGGATCAGATTGTCCGCCTTATTCATGATTTCGCCACCAATTTTATCTATCCGCTGCACAATCCGACCAATGAACAACGCATGTCGGTGGTCGCGGTCGGTGGCTATGGCCGGGGCGATATGGCGCCGCATTCCGATGTCGATATCCTGTTTCTGTTTCCCTACAAACAAACCGCGCACGGCGAACAGGTTGTCGAATTCATCCTCTATATGCTGTGGGATCTTGGCCTGAAAGTCGGGCATGCCACCCGCTCAGTTGATGATTGCCTGCGCATGGGCAAACAGGACATCACCATCCGCACCAACCTGCTCGAAAGCCGGTTCGTCTGGGGCGATGAGGAAACCTATAACGTCTTTCGTGCACGCTTCATGGATGAACTGGTCAAGGGCAGCGGCCTTGAGTTTATTGAAAAGAAACTCGGCGAACGCGATGACCGCCATGTGCGCATGGGCGATTCACGCTATGTCGTCGAACCCAATGTCAAGGACGGCAAAGGCGGCCTGCGGGACCTACATACCCTGTTCTGGATTGGCAAATATCTTTACCGCGTCAATTCCCCGATGGAACTGGTCGATCTAAAAGTCCTGACCCGCAAAGAAGCGCAAGGGTTTTTAAAGGCCCAGAACTTCCTGTGGGCGGTGCGCTGCTGGCTGCATTATCTGTCGGATCGCGAAGAAGACCGTCTGACGTTCGACATGCAACGCGATATCGCCGAACACCTTGGCTATACCGATCATGCCGGGGCATCGGGCGTCGAACGGTTCATGAAGCACTACTATCTGATGGTCAAACATGTCGGCAACCTGACCCGGATTTTCTGTGCCGCCCTTGAAGAACGCCATCAGCGCCGCCCGCTGATCCGGTTTCCCGGCAAACTGTTTGGCACCAAGGAAATCGACGGGTTCGAATTGCGCAATGACCGGCTAACGGTTGAAAACCTCAATGTTTTCAAAAAAGACCCGATCAAGATTTTGCGCCTGTTTCTGGTGGCCAATCAAAACGGGGTCGGCATTCATCCCGAAACGCTACGCTGGGTCACCCAAAGCTTAAAGCACATCGATCACAAGCTGCAAAACGACCCGGACGCCAACGAGGTTTTCCTTGAAATCCTCACCCAGCGTCAAAACCCCGACATTGTCCTTCGTAAAATGAACGAAGCCGGGGTCTTGGGGCGGTTTATCCCTGATTTCGGCCGTGTCGTGGCGCAAATGCAATATGACATGTACCACACCTATACCGTGGACGAGCACACCATCCGCGCGATTGGCGTGCTCAATCAGATTGAAAATGGCGAACTGGTCGATGATGCCCCGGTGGCCACCCGCATCATGGGCAAGGTGATTTCCAGGCGTGTACTTTATGTCGCGGTGTTGCTGCATGACATTGCCAAGGGACGCGGTGGCGATCATTCCGAACTGGGTGCCGAAGTCGCCGAAAAGCTTTGCCCGCGTCTGGGATTATCCCCCGCCGATAGCGAAACCGTCGCATGGCTGGTCAAGGCCCACCTGTGGATGAGCCTGACGGCGTTTAAACGTGACCTCAATGATCCGACGACGATCAAGGCATTTGGTGACCTGGTACAATCGCAGGAACGCTTGCGTTTGTTGCTATGCCTTACCGTCGCCGATATCCGGGCAGTGGGACCAAATGTCTGGAATGGCTGGAAAGCCACCCTTCTGCGCGAACTTTATTATGCTGCCGAGGATCGCCTGTCCGGCGGGCTCAATGCCGACAGCCGCGATTCACGCGTTGCCAATGCCCAGATGGCGCTCCGTGAAGCACTGGTCGACTGGCCAACCGATGACATCGAAGATTTCATTGATCGCGGTTATCCGTCCTATTGGCTCAGTTTTGATACCGACGTTCACGTTCATCACGCCCATCTGACCCGCGACGCCAAGAAAAGTGGCGCTGACATCACGGTTGATGTGCGCATTGATACTGAAATTGACGCCACCGAAATCACCGTTCACACCACCGACCATCCGGGGCTGTTTTCCCAGATTGCCGGGTCAATGGCGCTGTGCGGGGCCAATATTGTCGATGCCAAAATCCTGACACTGGCCGATGGCATGGCGCTGGATACCTTCTTTATTCAGGATGCCAACGACGAAGCCTTTAACGACAAGGCCAAGCTTGAAAAGCTGCGTGAAACCCTCGAACAGGTGATTTCCGGGCGCGTGCGCCCCAGTCAGGAACTCGAACGCCGCCAGATCAAAGATAACAAGCACAGAACCGCCGTCTTTAAGGTCGAACCCAATGTCATTATCGACAACAAGGCCAGCCGCACCCACACGGTGATTGAAATTTCCGCCCGCGACCGCCAAGGATTGCTCTATGACATCACCCGTGCGTTGCGCGATCTGTCACTGCAAATCGCCTCGGCCCGCATTTCGACCTTTGGCGAACGCGCCGTTGACGTTTTCTATGTGAAGGATGTGTTCGGGCTTAAAATCGACAGCCGCACCAAGTTTGTGCAGGTCAAGGAAACCCTTACTCAGGCGATCCAGAACAATTAGGACCACACGCACCAAATGCAGGGTCAGGGCATCAAGGCGACCGTCAGGATCATTGTCCTGACGGTCGCAGTCTAACGCCGCTCGACCGGTTTGATCCCCACTCCTGTGCCACGCAAGGTGACACCCCAGAAAGGATCAAATCCAGTCGAACTAGCCGACTATTTTTAAGCGCGTATCTTTTGGAATTTTAGACGGACGGGGAAGGGCAATCCAAAACTGACGTCGTGACCTGTTATTCACGACATCGCTTTCCTCGGAGTGCAGCAGGTTAAGGTGGATTCCCTTATAATCCCCGACCATCCAAATAATGAGGCTCGCGTCCCAACGAATCTCAGCAAGAGGGAACTTATCGTTATTGAATGCATTTTTCTGTGACGGCTGTCACAGTTGCGGAAAAGAATCATCATACAAATAGATTTCATATTTCTGTGACAAAGATTCGTGCCGTTGGCCGCCGTGATTACGACTTCTTCACCTTCCCCTGTCAGATTTCCCCGATGCCGATACCAAGCTGATACCGGCTCCTTGAAACGGATTAAACACGCAATGTCGCTTGTACGCTCCATCGCCACCGTCAGTGGCTTTACCCTGATCTCGCGCCTTTTGGGGTTCTGTCGTGATATCCTGATTGCCGGGATGTTGGGCGCAGGTGGCATTGCCGATGCGTTTTTTGTCGCGTTTAAATTTCCCAACCTGTTTCGCCGCCTGTTTGGCGAAGGCGCGTTTTCCGCCGCCTTCATTCCGCTTCTGGCCGGGGACATCGAAAAACGCGGACTTGATGTCGCACGTGAATTTGCCGCGCGCGCCATGTCGATGCTGGTGCTCATCACCGGTTTTCTGGTCGCGATCATTGAAATCATCATGCCGTGGGCGATGTATGTCTTTGCCCCCGGATTTGCCGAAGACCCGGAAAAATTCGCGCTTGCCGTCGAACTGTCGCGCATCACCTTCCCGTATCTGGCGTTTATTTCCGCCGTCGCACTGATGTCGGGTGTTCTCAACACCCTGCACCGCTACGCCGCTGCTGCTGCGGCCCCGATTATCCTGAACATCTGTCTGATTGGCGCGCTACTGGGTCTCGCACCCATTACCGAAACCCCTGCCCACGCGTTGGCGTGGGGCGTTGCCTTGGCCGGGGTGGCACAATTTATCTTTCTGGTGATTGCCTGCAAACGTGCCGGATTTGCCATTAAATGGCAGCGACCCAAAATTGATGACCGGGTCAAATTGCTCGGCAAACGCATGATCCCGGGCATGATTGGTGCCGGGGTGTATCAGATCAACCTTTTGATCGATACCATGCTGGCCTCTCTGGTCTCTGACGGCGCGGTGTCGTGGCTGTATTACGCCGACCGGGTTCAGCAACTGCCATTAGGCGTGATTGGCATTGCGATTGGCACGGCCTTGTTGCCCACCCTGTCGCGCCAGTTACAGGGAACCGATCCCGCAGTTGCCATGTACAGCCAAAATCGCGGCATTGAAATCGCCCTGCTTCTGACCCTGCCCGCGGCCGTTGCCCTTGGCGTGATGGGCATTCCGGTAATCAATGTCCTGTTTGAACGCGGTGCCTTTGGCGCAAGCGAAACCCAGATGACCGGTCTGGCGCTGACCATTTTTGCCTTTGGCCTGCCGGCATCGGTTCTGGTTAAAGTCCTCGCACCGGGCTTTTTCGCCCGCGAAGATACCAAAACCCCGATCCGCATTGGCATCTTTGCCATGGTGCTCAACATTGTTCTGATCATTGTTCTGATGCCGCAATTCGGACATTTGGGCATTGCTGCGGCCACATCGACCTCGGTCTGGGTCAATGCATTTTTGCTGGGCTATTTGCTGCGTAAACGCGGCGATTTGACCTTTGATGCCCGGTTGCTTAAACGCGTCCCGCGCATTCTGATCACCTCGGCCTTGATGGGGGCGGCCCTTTGGTTTGCCATTGATATGTTCTGGCAAAATGATGCCACCTCAATCACGCGCATCTTGATCATGGCCACCTGTGTCTGTGGCGGGATTGCAGTGTACGCGCTAAGCGCACAGCTGCTCGGTGCGACCAGCTTCTCGGAACTCAAAGCAACCTTGAAGCGCGGAAAACCCACCGCACAGGAATAATTGGCCTAAAACCCCGCATTTACCGACAAGCTGCTTGACCAAATCGGGTCAGGCGGCTTAACTCCGCGCGTTGGTTTGCAGCTCGTCCGCCGGCGGGTGTCCACAACCTGGCGGAGCTTGCAAACCCGGTTTTGTTTTTATTGAAATGGACGACAGCATCATGGAACGTGTGTTTTCGGGCGCTCAGCCCACCGGTAACCTTCATCTTGGCAACTATCTTGGCGCAATCCGTAACTGGGTTGCTCTGCAAAAAGATTTCGAATGCATCTTCTGCGTTGTGGATATGCATGCCATCACAGTCTGGCAAGACCCCAAAGAACTGCGTTCCAACATCCGCGAACTTGCGGCCAGCATGATCGCCTCGGGCATTGACCCGGAAAAACATGTTCTGTTCAATCAAAGTCAGGTCTCCGCCCATGCCGAACTGGCGTGGATCTTTAACTGTGTCGCACGCATCGGTTGGCTCAACCGCATGACCCAGTTCAAGGAAAAGGCTGGCAAGCATCGCGAAAACGCGTCTCTTGGTCTTTATGCCTATCCCAGCCTGATGGCCGCTGACATTCTGGCCTATAAAGCCACCCATGTTCCGGTCGGCGAAGATCAGAAACAGCATCTTGAACTGGCGCGCGATATCGCGTTGAAATTTAACAATGACTACGAGGTCGAAGGCTTCTTCCCGCAGCCAGAACCCCTGATCCTGGGTCCGGCAACGCGGGTGATGTCGCTGCGCGATGGCTCGAAAAAGATGTCAAAATCCGATCCGTCGGAAATGGCGCGCATCAACATGACCGATGATGCCGACACGCTGGCCAAAAAAATCCGCAAGGCCAAAACCGATCCGGAACCCCTGCCAAGCGAGGCCGCCGGTCTTGAAGACCGCCCGGAAGCCAAGAACCTGATCACCATCTTTGCAGCCCTCACCGACAGCACGGTCGATGCGGTTCTGGCAGAACATGGTGGCACCCAGTTCTCGGGCTTTAAACAATCCCTGACCGACGTGGTGGTAACAAAACTGGCCCCGATCACCGAAGAAATGGCCCGTCTGAACAACGACAACGCCTATATCGATGCGGTTCTGGCCAAGGGTGCGGAGCGCGCCAACGCCATCGCCCAGCCGATCCTGCGCGACGTCAAGGAAACCGTCGGCTTCCTGAATTCATAAACAGCCTCGGCCTGAAACACCAAAAGCCCGTTTGTCCAAGCTTTTCAAGCATGACAGACGGGCTTTTTTCATTTCAGAGGAGTTAAGCCACCTACATTCTGGCACCGCGTCCAATCCGATCTCAGAAACCCCTGTTATCTCTATAGATCTTCCCGACTCTGGCTTTCGCACGCCATGGTCGGGCCTTGTTCAAGGGTACATCGAAAACAGGGTCATCGCGATCCAGCCTCGTGATAACCAAATCCATGTCCGCAGAATTCGGCCCGACACATCGGGTAATCCATCCGCCGTCTGGACCAATGATACCCGCCGCACCGGCATCGGCGCTTTGCATCGGGGTCGCGACACTCATCCACATACAATTGAAACCAGCATGTGCTTGCAGGGCAATGTCGAAAAACGCGCCAAGACCATATGACGAAAACAGAACAGCATCTGCGCCGACTTGTTCATATTCACGGAAAACCTCAGGAAACTGACATTCGATACAGATGGCACATCCAAACCGATAGCCATCCACGTCGAATGTTACGGGCTTCGTACCTGAAACATACCAGCCATCAAGTTCTGTATTTGACAGAAACCGCTTATCGTACCGCGCCAAATGGGCACCGTTATCATCAAAAATATAAAGGCTGTTGTGCGGTAAATCTGAATCCGTATGGCAATGTGCCGCTCCGACCACGGCAAAAATGCCAAGTTCGCCAGACAGTTTTGCAATTTCCGCAAGTTCTGATTCTTGCTGTTCCCAATCGAAAGTCGCCCAGTCATCTGGACGGTCAATCTGGCTTTTTGCGTACCCTGACAAGGCACCTTCGCAAAAATTAATCACACGTGCGCCTTGATGCGCAGCACTTTTCATGGCGCGCCGTATTGCAACACCATTTTCGGAAATGTCACGAGAAACACGTGTCTGGGCGACAGCAAGCTTAATGATGGACATCGCTGGATTATCCACGGCGATCAAGATTAGACAAGCTTCAAGCCAGAAACGATATATCGCAGGCGTCGATTAAATGGCGTTTGCCGGGTTTTGGCGGTTCTGCTGCATGTCCTGATATTTCTTCAGACCATCCATCATGGTTTGGCTAAACCAGGCACCCACCGGCGCATCGCCGTTGATATGGCTGGTCGCTTGCTCCATCAAAGGATGCACGACGGGCGTTGCCGCAGTCTCTTCGTGTTGGGCAACGCTGTTGCTGCTGGTATCGCGGTTAAAGCTTCCGGAAATTTTACCCTGTGCGGCGGACGTGTTGCCCGATGATACAGTTTCTTGTGCCGGGGTTTGGGCCATGGCTTGCGACGAGTCCCGGCCAAGGGCCGCGTTAAACTTTGCCGCCATTTCGGCTGCTGACAATGGCGTTCCACCATTCCTGAAATCAGCAAACGCCTGTGCCGGGCTTACCGAATTTTCCCGGAGCGCGTTTTGATCGGTTGATGGGCGCTGCCCGCTCATGTCCTCAACGGCATCAACATTGGCAGCGGCCTGTTTCGCCTGACGCGATTCGTGGGCTACCATTTCCGGTGACAGGGCAAAGCTGTTGGTGGTCCGACTAACACGGCCACTGCTTTGTGCCCGGGCCCACACCGTATCGCCGCCTTCACTGCTAAAGGATGCCGGGCGGATCGGGTTGCTGCCATTCTGCGGCGAATGGGTCGCCGCTGTTGTCCGGGTCAAGCTCGATACCGGGCTATTGCCGCCAGCCGATGCCATGGCAACGGCCAGTTCGGCTGGATCACTCTGCACCGCCTGCGCCATCTCCTGAAGCGCAGTCGTGCTTTGCGCTGAGGCCTGTGCTGAGGCAGAAGCTTGAGCTGATTTTTGGGGTGCGTTTTCGGCCATAGTCGCAGCCGGTGTTGCTTGCGCCCATGGGGTATTAAGATCAGATGCCTTTGGCCCGGAAATGGTCGAAGCGGCATTTTGCGGCCCCGCATCAAGGGCGGCATATTCAACACCCCCCACAGGCGCGGCCTGAACGATCGTCGATTGTTCTGCTGCTGTGGCAGCAACTCCCGCAGGTCGGCCTTGGTTTGCCTGTCCCGCCATCCACGGCAGAACAAGATCACCCTGATATGTCCCGTCAAAGGAAGCATTTGCAATGGTATCAGCACGGGCCGTCACCGCATCGGGCGCATCCGCGCCAGACGGCGCTGCATCGACAACAGCTGTGCCGTCATCGGTTGGCGCCCCATTAAAACTGTCTCCAAGGAAGGCCATCACATGGGCGCCGGTATCTTCACCACTGACCGCGTCAACAACGGCATCAATTGCCGCCCCCGCCAGTCCGAAGACACCGCCAAACAAACCGCCGCCAACAACGCGGGCGCCATTGCCCAGCTCATCGCCGGTGAGTGACCGATACAGCATCCCGACACCGGGAATATGTTGCAGCGGATTGATCACGTCGAGCACATCGGAAAACTCAAACCCGTCTTCGCCGAACATATATTCGGAAAAGTCGCGCCCTTCTTGCGCGCCATCAACAAGCTGCTCACCCGGACCCGAATTTGCGAATTTGTTGTTCGCAACATCCTTGGTCAGGCCCGCAACACTGCCGGGCGAATTTTGCCGCCAATCTGCACCAATCGACATGTTTGTCCTCCTCTTGCCCCATACTTTGCAAAAGGAGTGCCAGTTTTGGCATAGATCAACACATTGATTTCAAAGGAATTTATCAAAGCACCGCCCGACACAAACCTGCCCGTCGGAATCTTCTGCCGGGTAAGGCCCCGAAAGGACCAATCTGGGTAGAACGTGCCGAAAATGAAGGATTCACGAGCACCGAAGCGCAGCGTACTTAAAGTACGTGAGCATCGAAGCGCAGGGAAACCTTTATTTGCAGGCCGTTCTGCACCGATTGCCTAGAATAGGTGACCCGCGCGGTCTTTCTTGGTTTGCAGATAAAACGCGTTATGGCCGTTGGACGGGAATTTGTGCGGCACACGTTCGGCAACCTTAACGCCCCAACCTTCAAGCCCTTTAAGCTTTTCCGGATTGTTGGTCAGCAACCGGACAGAACCAAAACCCAGTTGGCGCAACATTTCAGCCGCCGGGCGATAGACCCGTTCGTCGGCATCAAAGCCAAGTTCCTCGTTGGCATCAAGCGTATCAAACCCGCGATCCTGAAGGGCATAGGCGCGCAGCTTATTGACAAGCCCGATGCCGCGCCCTTCCTGACGCAGATACAAAATAATGCCACCCTGCCCGCTTTTGGCAATTTCCGAAATCGCCCCGCGCAATTGCGGCCCGCAGTCACAGCGCAGCGACCCGATCAAATCGCCGGTAAAGCATTCTGAATGCAACCGGATCAAAACAGGCTGATCCTTGGCCGGTTCATCAATCACGATGGCCAGATGTTCCTGACCGCCATCTTCGGGGCGAAAGGCAATCACCGTGGCATTTTCCGCATCTTCAAGCGGCACACGGGCCTGACTGACTTCGCGGAGGCTCGCGGCCGATGCATCTTCGTAGCCATTAATGCTTTCAGATTGCAAAACGAGTAAATTTTGCGCGCGGGCCAAGTTTTCGAGCTGATCGGCCCCGACTGGCACCGTAACAACAGCGGGCAACAACCGGGCAAGCTTCGCCAACCGGATTGCCGCTGTTTCAGCCATGCTCACCGCACGCCAGTCGCCTGCAGGCAACTGATCAAGATCAAGCAATGGATTGGCGATTTCGCCCAAACGGGCCGCATCAATCTCTGACTGCCTTTTACTGACAAAGGCCACAAACGAGTCTTGTTCGCACGCACCGCCCAGGGATCTTGCACGTACCCGCGGCAAAATAATTGCCGGGCTTTCGGTGGTGTGGGTGATGTCACACAGGCGCTCAAACCCGGCTTGCGACAAGGGCTCGGCGGCAATCACCGCAACGCTATGGACCGCACCGTCCAAATGGCCCTGAACCAGAACAATTTCACCGCGGCGTAAATCCGCAACCGCACGCGATACTGTCACCAGATCGGTGGCCGGGATTGAATTGCTGTCATTCTGGGCCGTGGCGGCAAAGCTTTGGGTCATTGTTATCTTATCGTTAGGGGTCAGAGGCCATTTAAGCGATCACAACATCGCGATCTGGTCGTAAGGGGCTAGATAACGGGCCGTAATGATTAATATAAGCGAACAGTTCAATCGGGTTTATTCTGATGTCTCGCGCAAAATCGCAGGAAGATAGACATCTTTCAAGGTTTTGTGACGCGGCCAACCAACAGATCATAGCGTTTGGTGGTTGGGATGTATTAATTAATCCGGGTCGGGCAGAGGTCAATGGGTTAAAATGAAAACAGTTTGTTCTTGAAATAGCATTATGCGACGCTCTCCCCAGATATATGGCGGCGCATGAACGGATATTCCACAAAAACAATGGCGCGCCGAAGCGCCATGTCTGATCAAGAAATTGATCCGGGTTCTGACAAGCAGCAAGGGATGGTGAATGTCGACAGGTAAACAGGTTCTCGTCGTTGAAGATGATGCAGCACTCAGCCAGTCTTTGACCGAGCAGCTTCGACTGCACGAGGAATTCGAATGTGTTGTCGCCAACAGTGGCAAGGATGCACTCGATGCCGCGAAAGAAGCCTATTTTGACATGATTTTGCTTGATGTCGGGCTGCCCGATATGGATGGCCGCGATGTCTGCAAATTGATGCGCCGTGCGGGCGTCAAATCCCCGATTATCATGCTAACCGGGGCCAATAGTGATTCCGACACCATCCTTGGCCTTGAATCAGGTGCCAATGATTATGTCACCAAGCCGTTCCGCCTCAATGTGCTTTTGGCGCGCATCCGCGCTCACATCCGCCAGCACGAACAAAGCGAAGACGCGGTCTTTGTCATTGGCCCCTATAGCTTCCAGCCCAGTGCAAAAATTCTGATCGAAACGGTCAGCGAAAAGAAAGTCCGCCTGACGGAAAAGGAAACCTCGATCCTGAAATTCCTGTTCCGTGCAGGCGACAAGCCGGTCACCCGCGAAACGCTGCTTGATGAAGTCTGGGGCTATAACGCCGGGGTTACCACCCACACGCTTGAAACCCATGTCTATCGCCTGCGTCAGAAAATCGAAAAAGACCCGTCAAACGCGACGATTCTGGTCACCGAGCCGGGTGGTTACAAGCTGATCCCGTAAGGTTGGACCATCGCGTGATCATCGGTTTAAAAAAATCCCGCGATAAAAAGCGGGATTTTTTGTCACAAACTTGAATGTCGCGCGTCTTGGATATCGGGCTGATTATCCACAGAAACCCGAAAAATCAGTTTCCATCGGTAATTAGCATGATTATTGCACTTTAAACGCAATTTTTGCTGAATTTTGGGGAAAATATCAAATTCAGCCCCTTTAAAATTGCCTGAAGTGCCGATTAATACCCCCGAGACCCGAAAATTGCCGTTCCAACCCGGATATGTGTCGCACCAAACCGGATTGCGGCCTCGTAATCACTGCTCATGCCCATGCTTCTGATCGCAATCCCGTGACGGTCGGCAATCTTTCCCAGCAATAAAAAATGCGGTGCTGGTTCTTCATCGACCGGAGGAATGCACATCAACCCCGTAATTGGCAAATTCAACTCATCACGGCACATGGCGATAAATTCATCCGCATCATTGGGGGCGATACCAGCCTTTTGCGGTTCTTCACCGGTATTGATCTGAATGAACAAATCCGGGCATTCGCCTGTCGTGTCCCGGTGCTTTGCCAATGCACGGGCCAGTTTTGGCCGATCCACCGTCTCAATCACATCAAACAATCGGGCGGCGTCCTTGACCTTATTGGTCTGAAGCGGCCCAATCAGATGCAATTCCACATCGGGAAATTCATCGCGCAAGCCCGGCCATTTTCCAGCCGCTTCTTGCACCCGGTTTTCGCCAAAAACCCGCCGTCCTTCAACCAATGCCGTGCGCACATGATCTGCTGCGTGGTTTTTGGATACACAGACCAGGGTCACCGACGTTGGATCACGATCAGCAGCCTTACAGGCGGCATTGATATTGTCCTGAATATCGCGCAGGTTCTGTGCAACATCACTATTGCCAGATGACAGATCATGATCGCTCATGGATGATGGATCCTAATGGTTTGAAATACGCCTTACGAAATCGGGATACTATCAATGGACGCCTCCCTGTTAAAGCAGGCACACCAACTGAATTTACGCAATTGCGTTACCAATGGCCCTTTCCCACCGGTTATCCTCATGACCGATGATCACCGCCTGCCCGATCCGGTTGCGGCAATTACAAAACTGCCCCGTCACAGCATGGTGGTTTTTCGCCATTATGATCACCCTGACCGGGCCAGCCTTGCGGCAAAACTGCGTTCGCAATGCCGCCGTCTGGGCCACCGGATGCTGATTGCCAATGACGTTGCACTCGCACTGACCCTTGGCGCCGACGGGGTGCATTTGCCCGAATATCGCATCTGGCAGTCGCCATCGATCTATCGACAAATCCCAGACGGGTTGATCGTCACATCCGCCTGTCACAGCATGACGACAGCCCGGAAATTGTGCCTTTTGCCAGCGAACATTCGCCCCGACGGCCTGTTCATTTCGCCGGTTTTTGCGACCCAAAGCCACCCCGGCGCATCCACCATGCCGTTTGGCGTTGTTCAACGTATTGCGCACATCTGTGCACATCACGCCATCAGCCCGATTGGACTTGGTGGAATCAATCGCAAAAATGTTGGGAAACTGCGCGGGTCAGCCCTTGCGTCTTTGGCCGGGATCGGGTTTTCTGGGGCTTGATCACCCCCGCCGGTGCATGGAGTATCGCCCCGCAATGCCCGCAAAACCGCGCCATAAGCTGCACCCTGCCCGCAAAAAATTCACCCGATTCGCATCCAGGGCGCCGTTTCAGTTCGGCCTGCCCAATGTCAGCCCGACACTGGGCCAATCTTCGGACGGCAGCCCGATTTATTTCACCCGCACCACATCCTTGTTGCGCCAGCAGGCCTTGGCGACCGCACCCTCGGTCCAGATCAAGTCAGATGCTTTCCACCCCCGGGTATTGCCCCGTGCGGCATGGTCGGAAACCGACTTTGCCAAATCCAGTGTTTTGTTTCTGATCCCCGATGATGCACTGGGCGATTGTGTTGGCATGGTGTTGTTCTTTCGCGCCTTTGCGCAAAAATACCCGGATGCAAAAATAGCTGTGCTCAACAGTGCCAGCGCATCGGATATTTTCGCCACGGTTGCCGACATCGAAATCTTCCAACTGTTCATATCGTCAAAACAGCTCGCCCGCTTTGATCACGTGATTGATCTCAGCGAAATGGAAGGCTGGGATACAATTACCCTGATGCCGGTTAACCCCGAAGAATCCCTGTGCACGGCCTTTGCAATATCACCGATTGCCCTGCCGGCGCGCCAACCAATGGCAAAGCCCGGCATGAACATCGGCATTTTGCCCATGGCCTCATCCCCCTTGCGCACCCTGCCCCCGGCATTGGTCCGCGACATCGCGCAAATGCTGGGCAATGCCGGGCATCAGATCACGCTTATTTTGAATGCCTATCAGGGGGTCATGCGCGCCTATAAAGACAGCATTGCCGCCGATAAGCTTGAAAATGTCACCATCATTGACGGATTTCGCACGATTGGCGAACTGATCGGTTTTATGGAAAAACAGGATTACGTCGTGCTGGCCGACAGCGGCCCGGCCCACATCACCAAGCTGTTTCAAACACCGGGCCTTGGGATTTACACATCCGCCGCGGCCAAGGTCCTGCAAGGCCGCCATACAAATTTACGCAACTGGCAAAGCACCTATCGCGGTGATTTTTGTGCCGCCCCCTGCGGGCTTGCCAAACTCCGTGCGACCTCCGATGGCCAGATCGGCTGCATGGGCAGCCTGAAAGTCCCGTTTGAAAAACTTGGCAACCTTCCGGCAGCCAGCAACAAAGCTTTGGCCGAAAAGATGGTTGTCTCATCAACCGTACCTTGTGTATCGCATTTGCAGTCTGATCCAGATGCGATTTTTCAAATTCTCGACGAAGATTTGAAAATACTGGCGACGCCATAAGTCATCGCATCTTATTCGGTGCAATCATCAGCATCAAACACGTCAGGCAGACAAAAAAAGAAGGAGGCGGCCAAAGCCACCTCCTTCACATCTGTAATCCAATTCCGAAGAATTAGAAGTCGAGACGCAGACCGGTAACAACACCGTAGCCGTCATTGTCGCCGCTGATGCCGCTGGTAGCAGAATTGTTGGTGCTGTCTGCTTCCTGGTCAAACCAATAGACAGAAGATTTCCAAGTCACGCCTGCACCAAGGGTGTAAGCCATGCCGAGGTCAACCGTGCTGATATCACCGCTGTTGTCAACTTCTTCGTAACCATAGCCCAAGGATACGGTTGCGGCGTCCATCGCATAGGAAACACCAAGGTCAAACGCATCGAGGTCTTGGTTGGTGGCGTTCAGACCGTAGTCGTCTTCGGTGTGGCCGTAAGAACCACCAACGGTGAAGTTGCCAAAGCCAACAGTCGAACCAAGACCGTACCAGTAACCGTCTTCTGAATGTTCACCGGTGGCAGAAAGACCAAGAGCAACACCGTTGAAGTCATGATCAAAGGCAAGTGCACCAGAAACGATGCTGTCACCGCCGCCGTCTGTGCCATTGTAGCTGTTGCTACCATTGCGCTGGCTGTCGTCAGCATACGACGCACCGGCACGGAAACCACCGAAGGACGGGGTGAAGTAGCTAACGCGGTTCTGATCGCCACTCGAACGGATGGTATCGATCAAATATGCATCGACCCAGTTTGACAAATCACCATCGTTGACGCCAACCGGACCAACCGACGGTGCCTGCAGAGCCATTGAGTCAGCTGCACTGTCGTTCTTACCCATTTCGATGCGACCAAAGCCACCGTTTACGAACAGGTACTGTTCGTCAATCTGGTCACCAGAGGTTTCGCCTTCGAGCTCGATTTTGGCACCAACTTCAATGCCGTTATCAAGGGTGGTTTTGCCCGAGAAGTGAACTTCGGTATCGGACTGGAATGCATTGTTACGGCCACCTGACGGGGTGTTGTCCTGATCAGAGAAACCAGCCCACTGTTCCATGTAACCACCAACTTCAAGCTGGATTTTTTCGGACGCCTGTGCGGAACCGGCAAAAGCAACAGCGGCGAGTGCGCTGGAAGCAAAAAGAATCTTTTTCATCATAACCCTCGAGATAAAAATTGGTTTGAGACGAAGGGGAATGAACCGAGCGGCCCTTCGATCTGTCGAGACCCATAAAACCAATCAAATGACCCTTGGTCAATATCAATAAATGACCATTAGTTATTTATATATCGCAATGTTGCATTTTTGTCACGCAACTAGCCGCAAAGTAGATCTTTTTACTGATCAATCGTCTTATTGTTTTACCATTAAACACCTGCATGATCAGAAAATCACATAAATAAGTGATATAAATAAATAATGGTCATTTAAATATGATGAAAAGCATATTCTCTACAGTCGATTGAAAAGTCACAGGGATTTAGCGATTGAGGAAATGATAATGCGGCATGTGTGGACGTTGTGGATGGTCTAGGACCTAGCCTCTTACCTTGGGGAAACCACTTGAACGATTTTGCCAGAACCGGTTTGACGTAAGCCATCGTTAAAAAACGGTCGGAAAGCCCAACAACCCACTTATCTAGAACCCGAAACCGCGAAGAAATCTATTAGCCGCAAAATCCTAACGTCCCACCAGAAGTTTGATCGCTTTAGGATTTGCTCAACATAGCAACAAACAAAAAAAGAAGGGGGTGGAAAATCCACCCCCTTCAACTTTTCAGCTAATCCGATTAAGGATTAGAAGGAAAGAGCAAGACCGGTAACAGCGCCGTAACCGTCATTGTCGTCAGCATTGCCAGCATTCTGACCTTTGTCATCGAACCAGAAGATAGAAGACTTCCAGGTTACGCCAGCGCCAAGCGTGTAAGCAAGGCCGAGGTCAACGGTGTTGATTTCATCAACGCCGCTGGTCGCTGCATCGGTGGAACCAGCTGCGGTGCTTTCGTTCTCACCATAGCCATAGCTAAGGGACACAGACGCTGCATCCATTGCATAAGCAACGCCGATTTCGAAATCGGTAGTGTCACTAACCTGGGTGGCTGATTGACCCTGGCCGAATTCGCCATCGGTTTCAGAAACAGAACCACCAACGGTGAAGTTACCAAAGCCAACGGTTGCGCCGAGGCCGTACCATTCGCCTTCACCCATGTGCTCACCAACAAGCGAAACACCAAGGGAAACACCGTCGAAGTCGTGACGGAATTCAAGACCACCGGAAACGCGGTTGTCACCGGTTGTTACCGTGTCACTGTTTTCCGAAGAGTCATCATCCGCATAGGACAAACCAGCGCGGAAACCACCCATAACCGGGGTGTAATAGGTCAGACGCTTGGAATCGCCACCAGCCGGAACGGTGTCAGGGAAAGCATTGATAGCAACCCAGTTCGGCAGATCGCCATCGTTGACGCCAACCGGGCCAACAGAAGGACCAGTAATGCCCATGTCAGCAGCAGCGCCGTCTTCGGCACCGAGTTTGACCTGACCGAAGCCGCCATTAACGTACAGGTACTGTTCGTCAACCATGGTGCCTGCGTTGCCGCCTTCACCTTCGAGTTCGATTTTGGCACCAACTTCGATACCGTTATCAAGGGTGGTCGAACCCGAGAAGTGAACTTCGGTGTCGGACTGGAAAGCGTTACGTGATTCACCACGGTCCTGATCAGCAACACCAATCCACTGTTCCATATAACCACCAACCGACAGGCTGATTTTCTCGGAAGCCTGTGCCTGGCCTGCGAATGCGACAGCGACGAGTGCGCTGGAAGCAACAAGAATCTTTTTCATCTTTTCCCTCAACGTCTTTGCAAGCGTTTTACGCTACAAAAATTATTTGGACAGCTTATGCCGCCCGGTTCGAGAAGCATGGAGCCACCAAATGATCGCACCGTCAAGCAACACTGTGTCCAAAATGATACATTGATCAAACACTGTGGCACAAAAAGCACACCGGTTTTCTTTGATCACAAACCCGATCCGCCCTATATTCGCGGAAATTTTGCATTCCAATGATCTTAAAGGCCGAAAATGGTGACCTTGTCTTCGTTTAAATCTTTGGTACTTTGCGCCGGATTCGCTGTCGTGCTGGCGGGCTGTTCTTCAAGTTCTGTCGACTATGACCAGTTTCCCGGATCGGCAAACACCGATGAACGCGTAAATGGCCGCGCCATGACCCGCGCCCAAGAGAAAGAGCGTGGCACAGTCTTCGGTGATAGTCTGAGCCTGTTTGGCGGAGAGGATTCCAAAAAGGGCACTGGATCGGGCATTGGTGTGAACAGCTTCCTGTGGCGGGCAACCCTCGACACCCTTTCTTTCATGCCACTTAACTCAGCCGATCCGTTTGGCGGCGTGATCATTACCGACTGGTATACGCCCGGTGAAACGCCAAATGAGCGGTTCAAACTGACGGCTTATATCCTTGGCACAGCCCTTCGGTCGGACGCGATTAAGGTTTCGGTTTTCCGCCAAGTCAATGTCGGCCCCAATCAGTGGCAGGATGCCGTGGTCGAACCGGGTACAGTCACATCGATGGAAGACGCCATCCTCACCCGCGCCCGCCAGTTGCGAATCGATAGCGCAACCGCCGAGTAGGCTGATGGACGATACCTCTTTATATATATCGCCTGAATACAACCCCCATTCGCTGATGCGCGATTGGGGGTTCTTCGTTGAACAGCAACGCCCCGATATATATGCAGCACTTTCCGGACCGCTCAGCCCCCTGCGCCAGATACTTGCCGCGTCCATCACCACAATGGCTGGCGGGGAATTTGTCGCGACCCCGGCAACTTCGGGAAAAGTCACCACGGATTTTGTTGTACCAGATGCCCGAACGATGTGTCAGGAAGTTGGTCTTGATGTCCTCACCCTTGCCTTGCTGGCAGATGTCCCGCTGCACAGACCGCTTCAGATCACGCAAAACGCACTGATTGGCCATTGGCGCTGGCTGCGTCTGGTCTGGCGTACATTGGCTGATGCAAAACCCGCGACCGGATGCGTTGACACAATCCCGGCAACAGCTGAAAGCACCTTTGCCACACTATATCCGGCACTGATGGCAGGACGGAGTAACGTCGCAATCGCCAATCTTCGAAAAATGTTTCAAAACCTGACAGCTCATTCCGAAACACAAAGTGTGCAAAACGGCCTCTCGGAAAGCCCGGATGCTCTTCATTCTTTCCTTGCCAATCTCACTCTGTTTTGCCCTTTTATCGGTTACGACCTATTGTGTCGCCACGGTCTGATGAAAGCTCCTTGGATAAAAGGTTCTATTGAATGAAATTGCGCGCCATTTTCCCAGCACTCACACTGATTGCCCTGATGTCTCTGAGTGCCTGCGGCTTTCGCCCGCTCTATGCAGAAGATCGCAGTGGACAAAGCACCGCTGTAGATATGTCACAGGTCGAAGTCACCCTGATCAATGACCGTGTCGGCCAAATTACGCGCAACCTTTTAATCGAAACTCTTACCCCCCGCGGTCAGGCTTCCAATCCTGCTTACACATTGGACGTAGAAGTATCCGAGTCGACCAGCGAACAGGGCTTTACCAAAGACAACGAAGCAACAATTGCCGACTATTTGCTTGAAGCAACCTATCAACTAACCCGCAAGTCCGACGCCGCACTGTTGCGTCAGGGCTTCGTAAGGGCACGCACTAGTTACAACATTGTCGATTCGGACTTTGCCAGCCTCGAAGCAGAAAAAGCCGCCCGTCGTGACGCCGCGCGTAATCTGGCACAGCAAATCGCCAATCAGGTTGCCGTTGGCCTGCGCGCCATTCCGTAAGACCTTCTCTGGAAGACGTATCTAACCGATGAAACTCAAGGCAGCCCAGGTCGAAACCTTTCTCCGTGCGCCAGACGCCAAGGCACAGTTGGTGCTGATCTATGGCGAGGACGAAGGTCTTGTGCGCGAACGTGCGGTAAAGCTTGCCAAAACCGTCGTCGAAGACCTCAAGGATCCTTTTCGGGTAATCGAAATGGGCAGTGCCCAGCTAAAAGAAGACAGCAGCCGCCTGCGCGACGAAGCCGCCGCCATCAGTTTTGGTGGCGGGCGTCGCGTCATCCGACTCCGCGACATTGGCGATGCACAGGCCGCGGCAATTGCCGACTTCCTCAAAGACCCTGCGGGTGACGCCCTGATCGTGATCGAAGCTGGCAGTTTGCCATCCCGTTCCAAATTGCGTCAGGCGGTTGAAAAGGCCGGCAACGGCATGGCCCTTCCGTGCTATGCCGACAGCGGCCGCGACCTTGAAGGTCTGATCAGTGCGGTGATGGAAGATCACAAACTGCGCATTGATCGCGATGCGACCCGCTATCTGGTTGCCAATCTGGGCTCGGACCGCATGATATCGCGAAGCGAGCTTGAAAAACTCGCCCTCTATGCGTTCAAGGACGGTCAAGTCACACTGGCCGATGCGATGGATTGCGTTGGCGACAGCTCAGCCCGCCATTATGACGATGTCATACAAGCCGTTTCACAGGGCAATGTCGTCAATCTCGACACGGCCCTTACCCGCCTCACCGAAGAAGGCCTCAATCCTGTTGGCGCGCTTCGCATGATGCTCGGATATTTCCAGAAACTGCATCTGGTCAAAGGACAGATCACCCAAGGAGCCAATACTGAACAGGCAATGAAATCCCTGCGCCCGCCGCTGTTTTTCAAGGCCGCCGATCAGTTCCGGGCCAACCTGAACAATTGGGCCGTTCCAACCTTGCAACGCGCGCTGCAAATCCTGCTTGAGGCAGAAAAAGACTGCAAAAGTAGTCTTGCCGTTCCTGAAACCATCGCGCACCGTGCCATGATCAAAATCGCCGTCGCCCGGCAAAAGCAGGCACGTCGCTAAAACATCACAGGGCAGCCTCGGGAAAAGCCTGACTTAACCTGTAAATGGCATGATTCAACACCCAGAATGCGCGCCAAAAGTGCGCAGAGCGGCTGTATAGCGCCGAGTCCCCGGTTTCTAAAGCCCTTCTCTTTTCGTATGAGTCTATAACCCGGTTCAAATCGACGCTGAGACGGTATAACGGGGCTTTAAACCCTAAAGAATGCGCTTCACTACAACCTCAGTCCCGTTAGCCTTGGCTCTGGCTTTATCCTGCTCTTGCTTAAGAGCCTTGAGCGCGTTCATCTTGTCGCGATCAAGATCTTGCATGCGGATTTTACGTTCCGGCTTTTTTCCGGTGCCATCGGCCACCTCCTCCAGCGCGTCTTCGCCAACCTCTTCCTGTTCGATCGGCGCATCCCCTTCGGGCTCATCATCCATGATCAGGTCGTCGTCCAGCACGTCCCCAGCCCTGTCTTCAGTGCCATGCACCGCATCGGCAATCGATTCGAGCTCAACCGTCAGCGCATCCTCATCATCATTTTCCGCACCGCTACCGGCTTCATCGTCTTCGATAAACATCGAGTCGAATTCGTTTTCATCCGAATCAGACAGATCAGCACTGGAGTCGTCACCCGCCATTTCCCCTGCCTTACCGTGGGTCAGGCGCTGTAAAATATCGTCAAGCTGCTCAAGCGTTTCATAGCGGATGGAGATTTTACCCGCCGCCCCGTCAAAGTCGATATTAACCGCCAACCCCAACATGTTGCTAAGGTCACGTTCCAGAGACACTGTATCTGGGTCTTTGTCGGCCGAACGCCCCCCTGATGACTTCTTCGGACGGGCTGTTTTACCGCCGTCGGTTTTCACCAGTTTTTCCGTCTGGCGGACGTTCAGGCCCTTTTTGACAATCTGGGTTGCCAACTCAACCGCATTCTCAGCACCCAGCAAAGCACGCGCATGACCAGCACTTAAAACTTTGTCTGACAGCATCTGCTTGATCGGTGCGGCAAGGGCGAGCAGGCGCAAACTGTTGGCGATGTGGCTTCGGCTTTTGCCCAGCGCCTGACCCAGCGCTTCCTGCGTATGGGCAAACTCGCTCATCAGCCGGTTATAGCCTTCAGCTTCTTCCAGCGGCGAAAGATCCTGACGCTGCAGGTTCTCAATCAGGGCAATTTCGGCCGTTTCACGGTCATCAAAGTCGCGCACCAAGACCGGCACTTCATGCAGCTGGGCGCGCTGCGCGGCACGCCAGCGCCGTTCGCCAGCAATGATTTCATAGGTGGTTTCGCCGGTTGACGACGCACGGACAAGAATCGGCTGGATAATACCCTTCTCGCGGATTGAGGCCGCGAGGTCATCGATTGCTTCATCGTCAAAATTACTGCGCGGCTGGAACGGCGACGGTTTCAGATCGGTAATCGCAATATGCTGCGTCGTGCCCCCCGGCCCCGGGTGTGCGACCGCCGCGTCGGCATTGGCGGCAACGGCAACCCCGACATCCTCGTCTTCTTCACCCAGAAGAGCCGACAGCCCGCGACCCAACCCACGTTTTTTTGCTTCGCTCATGCTTTCACCCCTTCGCGTTTCAAGACTTCACTGGCGAGATTAAGATAGGCCCGTGAACCGGGGCATTTCATATCGTAAACCAGAACCGGCGTGCCGTGACTTGGTGCTTCCGATACCCGAACATTGCGCGGGATCACGGTGCGATAAACCACATCGCCAAAATAATCACGTACATCATTGGCAACCTGTGCAGACAGGTTATTACGCTTGTCATACATGGTCAGAACAATGCCCTGAATCTCAAGATCCGGATTAAACGCCTTTTTGACCCGCTTGATCGTGCGCACCAGATGACTAATGCCTTCAAGGGCAAAGAATTCACACTGCAATGGCACCAAAACTGCGTCAGACGCCACCAGTGCATTCAGGGTCAAAAGCCCCAAAGACGGCGGACAATCAATCAGCACGTAATCAACGTCATGCGGCAACCGGGCCAGCGATTCTTTAAGCTGGGTTTCGCGCCGTTCGAAATCAACCAGCTCAATCTCCGCCCCCGTCAAATCCATGCCCGCGGGCACAATGCTCAGACGCGGGATCGGCGTATCAATCCGCGCTTCTTCAAGGGTGTTGCCATTGATCAACACGTCATAGGAACTGATCTGACGGTCTGACGGGCGCAGCCCAAGACCGGTGCTGGCATTGCCCTGCGGGTCAAGATCAACAATCAAAACCCGCTGGTTGACGGCTGCCAAGGCGGTCGCCAGATTGATCGTTGTCGTTGTTTTACCAACCCCACCCTTCTGATTGGCCACTGAAATGATGCGCGGGCGATGTCCTTCACCCTTGGCTTTGGTCGAAAGCGGCAAGTCAATTACGTCGGTCACCGGCTCACTCCTTTTAAGATCATCACAACGCCGTCCGGATCGACCAGGCTGGCATGCGTGGTTACATCAAATGTCCAACCAGCGTCGCGTGCGTCCGCCAGTTCATCCTCAAAGGCACGTCCTTTTAGCAACACATAATGGCCACCCGGTTTCAGGTGTCTTTGGCCAAATTCCAACAGTTTTGGCAGGGGTGCGAAAGCACGCGCCGTCACCACATCGGCTTCGCACGGCTGGGCCGCTTCGATTCGCTCGCGGGCAATCTTGGTCTGCCCAAGAACACCACACACCCGTGCGGCTTCCATCAGAAAGACGGTTTTCTTGGTGTTGGATTCCATCATCGTGACATTCCCTGCCCCTAAAATGGCAAGGACAATGCCGGGGAAACCAGCGCCAGACCCAAAATCAACGATTTTACCAGTGGTCGCGACGTCCTGAAGATGCGGCCAAAGCTGCGCAGAATCCTGTAAATGACGTCCCCAAACGTCTTCTGCTGTGCTGGCGCCGACAATATTAATTCGCGGCTGCCACTTCACAACGAGGTCTGCATACTGGTTCAAGCGGTCCAATGTTTCACGTGAAACACTCAAATCGCGCTCAAACCATGTTTTTACGGGTTCGGAAATGGATTGCATAAACGATTTATACGCCGCGTTTTCAAAACACGCCAGCTTTGACTTCACATTGACGCATCTTTTTATCGCTCCGAGCAGCGAAAATAGATCAATTTTTGCCGAAATGTTTCACGTGAAACATTGAAAAAGATGTTTTTCGTCAGAAAAATGCATCGGCTTACTTCCTCATGAGCCTGCGCTCGCGGGCACGCATCTGAATATCGAGACACCTACCCTTTACCTCTTGGTCGCTGGCAGCGATGTCCGCCGAACCGCTGCCTGTCCAACAAAATAATCTTTGCTGAAATTCTTTGCCGCCCAGCCAGCCCCCAAGCCGCCCTCAACCTCAGAGGCTTGACGTTCGTATCCTGTCGAGAATTTGGCAACCTTCTCCCGCCGCTTGTCTCTTCCCTTCGGACATCAACCAGCCTAGAGCCAGCCCAAATTTGAACAGGTGTCCGTTTAGCCAGATGACCCTTTGCGACGGGCAGAAAGATCGATTCTTGGCGTTTGAGGGCGCGGGCTGATCTTATTGAAAGATACCTTACTTCCTTCGGATGACCTACCCCCTCGCCTTCAAAGGTTACCCCGTAAGGACGTAGATACGGCTTGGCGTTTTAGGTGTGGTGTTTGGTTGCGCTGGCCTAAACGAAAACAGCCCGATCGGAGCAAACCGACCGGGCTGTTGATCTTTGTCGATGGTACGAACTTTGTTAGAGGCGTCGGGGTGCCTCGCGCGCCTACACGTCTATCGCTTAAAGCCCTTATGCGCTGCGGGCGTTTTTGACCTGATGCTTGTGACTTTTGATATGACCCAACAGGGCGGTCACCGCCGCCGGGGTCACACCGGGAATACGCGATGCGGCGCCGATGGTTTCCGGCTGAATTTCTTTCAGCTTAATGCGGATTTCCGCCGACAACCCACCGACCTTATCGAAATCAAGACCGCGTGGCAGGCGCAATTCTTCGTCCCGGCGGAAGGCCGCAATGTCGGCAGATTGACGGTCAAGGTAGCCTTTGTACTGTGCATCAATCGCCACCTGTTCCTTGATCGCCGGATCAATGGTGGCAAGCTGCGGCCAGACCTTGGTCAGGGTGTCAAAGTCGATATCAGGATAAGCCAGCAGGTCGTAGGCACTGCGGCGCACGCCATCAAGGTTGATCTTGATGCCAAATTTCACCAGCGTATTGGGTGTTTCGGCCAAGCTGGACACGTCACTCTTGGCAGCCTGAAGCGCGGCTTTTTTATCGCCCCAGACCTGTTCACGGGTCGATGCGACACAACCAATTTCAAGCCCGCGATCGGTCAACCGCTGATCGGCGTTATCGGCGCGCAGCATCAACCGGTATTCGGCGCGGGATGTAAACATGCGATAGGGTTCGCGCGTCCCTTGCGTCACCAGATCATCGATCATCACCCCGATATAGGCGTCCGCCCGATCAAGCCGGAATTCGCGTTCGCCGCCATCACATAGAAGTGCTGCGTTGACCCCGGCGACAAGCCCCTGCCCGGCGGCTTCTTCATAGCCGGTCGTGCCATTGATCTGCCCGGCAAAGAACAGCCCGGCGATTTTTTTGGTTTCCAGCGTATGGCGCAATTCACGCGGATCAACGAAATCATATTCCACCGCATAGCCGGGACGGAAGATTTCAACCTTTTCCAGACCCGGAATGGTGACCAGCATGGCGAGCTGAACATCCTCCGGCAATGAGGTTGAAATGCCGTTCGGATAGACGGTTGGATCATCCAAGCCTTCGGGCTCCAGGAAAATCTGGTGCTGATTTTTCTCGGCAAAGCGCACGACCTTGTCTTCAATCGACGGGCAATAGCGCGGGCCGCTGCTGTTGATCTGGCCACTATACATTGGCGCGCGGTGCAGATTGGCACGAATGATTTCGTGGGTCGCGTCCGTCGTCCAGGTCAAATGACACGGGATTTGCGGCACGGTGATTTTAGAGGTCAGGAAGGAAAACGGATCGGGTGGTGTATCGCCCGGCTGTTCCTGCAGGCTGGCCCAATCAATGGTGCGGCCATCAAGGCGCGCCGGTGTCCCGGTTTTAAGACGGCCCAGTTTGAAATCGTATTTTTCCAGCGTCTCGGACAGCCCCATCGACGGCGCATCGCCAATGCGGCCAGCCGGCGTGGTTTTTTCACCGATATGAATAAGCCCGCGTAAGAACGTGCCGGTGGTCAGAACGACTGCGCCCGCATGATAGCTGCTGCCATCGCCGGTGATCACACCCGCAACGCGATGGTTCTCATCAATGATCAGGTCTTCAACACCGCCTTCAAGGATGGTGAGGTTTTCTTGTTCAGCCAAAATATCCTGCACCGCCTGACGATACAGCTTGCGGTCGGCCTGTGCACGCGGTCCGCGTACGGCCGGTCCTTTGGAGCGGTTGAGCATGCGGAACTGAATGCCAGCCCGGTCAATCGCACGGCCCATCACCCCGTCCAGCGCATCGACTTCGCGGACCATATGTCCCTTGCCCAGACCACCGATGGCCGGGTTACACGACATTTCCCCGATGCGATCGGCGCGGTGCGTGACCAGTGCGGTGTTTGCGCCCATGCGCGCAGCGGCAGCTGCGGCTTCGCAACCGGCATGGCCACCACCAACCACAATCACATCAAAACGGTTCTGCTGCTCAGTCTGAGACATCGACTTCCTCATTCCATCCCCCGCCGTCGTTTTGCGGGATCGAACCTTTTAGGGGTTCTAAACGTCAAACACGCGTCATCGGAACGGCCGATGTTTCACGTGAAACACTTTCTGGTAATCTTATTTGCCGATACAGAAGTCGCCGAAGATAATATCAAGCAAGTCTTCCACATCGACACGTCCGGTAATCTTGCCGATTTCCCGCACCGCGAGGCGTACATCCTCAGCAGCAAGTTCGGCGATATCGGTCTTCATTCCGCGATCCAGATGGTCGCTGGCACTTTCAAGTGCGCGCCTGTGCCGCAACCGTGTCAGGGGTACGGGACCGGCAAAATCGAGCCCTTCTTTTACGCGAGTCTCCAGCAGTTGCAAGAGGCTTTCCATCCCCTGCCCGGTCATGGCCGATATGGGCAAAACGGGAAGCTCCAGCTTGGCCCCGCCCGCCGATGTCCCGTTCCAAACCTTGGGAATATCGGCGCTGCCAAGATCATCGACCTTGTTGATCAGCAATATGGTGCTGCCATCAATCAAACGGGCGGCTTCGGGATCAATGGTCGGCCAGTCGTCGCGATCAATCACCACAAGCCGCAAATCGGCATTATCCGCCCGTGCCGTTGCACGCCGCACGCCTTCGGTTTCAATCACATCACCACTTTCGCGCAAGCCAGCCGTATCAACCATGGTGACGGGGAACCCACCCAGATCAAGATGGACTTCGATCATGTCGCGTGTGGTCCCGGCAATTTCCGATACAATGGCGGCATCGCGCTGGGCAAGGCGGTTAAGCAAGCTTGATTTCCCGGCATTGGGCGCGCCAAGGATGACAATCTGGAACCCTTCGCGCAGACGTTCACCCCGGCGATTATCGGCCAGATGGCGGGTGATTGCCTCGCCCACCGCGATCAAATCGCCGCGCACCACCGGTACAATCCCGTCGGGCAAATCTTCGTCGGGGAAATCAATATCGGCCTCAATATGGGCCAGCGCCTTCATCAGGCGTGCGCGCCAATCTTCATATAGCGCGCCCAACTCCCCGGCCATCTGGCGCACGGCCTGACGGCGCTGGGCGGCGGTTTCGGCATCGATCAAATCGGCAATGCCTTCGGCGGCGGTCAGGTCCATCTTGCCGTTTTCAAAGGCGCGCTTGGTATATTCGCCCGGTTCGGCAATCCGCAGGCCCGGTTGGCGCGACAGGCATTCCAGCACCCCATCAATGACAGCCCGCCCACCGTGGGTATGAAGCTCCACCACGTCTTCGCCGGTAAAGCTGGCCGGACCAGCAAAATAGATCGCCACCGCATCATCAAGCCGTTCGCCGGTTTGCGGATCACGGATCGGCGCATAGACCGCCTGGCGCGGTTTGGGCAGGTGATCACGGCCCAGCAACGCACAGAGCGTCTGGCCCGCCGCAGGACCCGAAAGACGGATGACGGCAACGCCGGCGCGTCCGGCCCCGGATGACAGGGCAAAAATGGTGTTTTGGTGTGCAATCATCATCTGTCCGTCGTTTTGGCTGTGGCAACCGCTGCGGCCTGCGTGATGGCGTGGCAACGCGATCGGTCAATCTGTGCTGTCGATATCGGTCAGACAGACCGAAAGGTCAACATATCGCTTTAAATACCAACAGGTCTTTAAGGCCGGAACAGAAGAATAAAAACTGTTTCAGAGAGTTTTCCCCGTCACCCGTCATGCCCGCGACGGCGGGTATCCAGATCGCGTTTAGGCACGAAGACAAGCGGTCGGCGCTTGCAGCACCATGGACTCCCGTCTACGCGAGAGTGACGGTTTGAGATGATGGCTGCTCAGGAGTCACGACACAGCAATCGGTGTCGGAAAATTTGGCGGTCAAAACCTTAGAAACCCGGGACCGTGACGACGTCACGATCGTCATTGATCCACCGCAAGCCGGAGCCGTTCGACCACCTGCCCACCGACAAGGTGGTCCGTCAGGATCGCGTCGATGTCTTCCATGCTGTCATAGCGATACCACGTACCTTCGGGGTAAATCACCATCACCGGCCCCAATTCGCAACGATCAAGGCACCCGGCGGTATTGATCCGGGTCATCGGCAGGCCCAGTTCCTTGGCGCGGACCTTCATGTAATTACGCAGTTTGGTCGCACCCTTGGACTGGCAGCATCCGCGTTCATGCCCGTTTGGGCGTTCGTTCTGACAGACAAACACATGTGCCTGATAGTAATGGTCGCTCAACAATTCAGTCCTTATCGCTTTTTTTGCCCGGTTTTCCGCCCTGCCCGGCTTGTCCGGCGGCGTTGAACTGACCCCAGAACGCCTTTTGCATCTGATCCCAGTTCTGCATGCCCTGAGGCAGCCAGGTATTGACCATGGTTTCGGGGTCCATCGCCGCAAGATTGGCTTTCATGCGGTCTTCGATTTCTTTCATCATCGCCTGTTGCATCGGCTGAACATCTGGCAAGCCAAAGAAGGTGCGCAGTTCTTCCGGGCTGCAATCTATATCGACGGTTACTTTCATCGCCCCGATCTCCTTGTTCTTTTCTGTTATCTGGTCGCAATCATTATGACTTGCCCCGGCGGCATCTCAATCATAATCGGGCATAACCGGGCATAATCGGCAAATCCGCGCCGCAAAAACCACTTTATCGGGTCACCCGACAAAGAATTACCGCCGTTGGCCTTTAAGTATGATGGTTCTACCCTTAGGATAAACACCATAACAAAGAGTTACGGATCATGAACGCCACATGATTCGCACCTGCCCACCAAACGCCGGCCACCCGATTGGCGGCACAGGAAATGACATGGATCTCGCGACAAACAATCTTGGATCAGAAACCAGCCCCTATCTGCGCCAGCACGCAGATAACCCGGTGCACTGGCAACCCTGGAGCACGGAGGTTCTGGCTGCTGCCAAGGCCGCCAACAAGCCGATCCTTTTGTCTGTCGGCTATGCGGCGTGTCACTGGTGCCATGTCATGGCCCATGAAAGTTTCGAAGATGACGGCATGGCCGGGCTGATGAATGAGTTGTTCGTCAACATCAAGCTTGACCGTGAAGAACGCCCCGATCTGGATGCGGTGTATCAAAATGCGCTGGCGTTACTCGGTCAACAGGGCGGCTGGCCGCTGACCATGTTTTTGACCCCCGATGGGGAGCCGTTCTGGGGCGGAACGTATTTTCCCAAAACCGCGCGTTATGGCCGCCCGGGGTTTGATGAGGTCCTTAAAACCATCGCCAAGCTTTATGCCGAAAAGCCCGAAGATATCCGCCACAACGTCACGCAGATTTCCCAAGCCCTTCAAAAAATGAACAGCGGGGCCAATGGTGCCGTGCCGAGCTTGGAAATGATTGATCGTTGCGGGCATGGCTGTTTGCAGATCATGGATGCCAAAAATGGCGGCACAACCGGTGCGCCGAAATTCCCGCAGCCCAGCCTATTGTCGCTGATCTGGCGGACCGGGGTGCGCAGCGACGATGATGAACTTAAACGCATCGTCAAACACAGCCTTGATCGCATGTGTCAGGGCGGCATTTATGACCATCTGGGCGGCGGATTTGCCCGCTATGCGGTCGATGACCAGTGGCTGGTGCCGCATTTTGAAAAGATGCTCTATGACAATGCGCAGCTGATTGATCTTTTGTGCGATGTCTGGCGCATTGATGCCAATCCGCTGTATGCAAGGCGCGTGGAAGAAACCATCACCTGGACCTTACGCGAAATGCGCATCACGGGTGGCGCCTTTACCGCCAGCCTTGATGCCGACAGCGAAGGGGTCGAAGGCAAGTTCTATGTCTGGACAGAGGCCGAAATTGACGCGCTTCTGGGCGATGATGCCGCGTTGTTCAAGAAATTCTATGACGTGTCAAAAGACGGCAACTGGGAAGGCAATACCATCCTTAACCGCACCCAGTCGGGCTTGGGCCTTGCCGATGAGGCGACCGAGGAAAAACTGGCGGACCTGCGCCAAATATTGCTGAGCGAACGCGCCAAGCGCATCCGTCCGGGCTGGGATGACAAGGCTCTGACCGACTGGAACGCGATGACAATTGCCGCCATGGCCGAAGCCGCCATGACGTTCAAGCGCGCCGATTGGCTGGATTACGCCAAGCTGGCCTATAATTTCGTCACCAATACCCTGATGAAAAATGACCGGTTCCTGCACAGTTACCGCGACGGCAAAGCCCAGCATACCGGGATGCTAGAAGACTACGCCCATATGATCCGGGCTGCTTTGCGCCTGTTTGAATGCTTTGGCGAGGATGCCTATCTGCGTGAGGCGGTTGCATGGTCAGAAACTGTCGAAACCCTGTTTGCCGATGCCAAAGGCGGCTATTTTCAGTCGGCATCGGATGCCACGGACCTGATTGTCCGTCAGAAACCGCATATGGATAACGCAGTCCCGTCGGGCAATGCGATTATGGCGCAGAATTTGGCCAAGCTTTTTGCGCTGACCGGGAATACGACCTATCGCGACCGCACGGAAATCACGCTTTCGGCCTTTGGCGGGCGTTTGACCGAACAGTTCCCCAATATGCCGGGATTGCTTCTGGCCGCGGAAATGCTGCAAAACCCGGTGCAAATTGTCCTGATTGCCAAGGACCGCAGCCAGATTTATCTTGAGATGCGCCGTGCGATCTTTGCCGCCTATCTGCCCAACCGGGCGATTACCATCCTGTCAGAAACCGATACCCTGCCCGCAGGTCACCCGGCATCTGGCAAAACCGCGATTGATGGCAAGGAAACCGCCTATGTCTGTCAGGGGCCGGTGTGCTCCGCCCCGGTGACGACACCTGATGACCTTACCAAATTGCTTGCCGACCTACCGGCCAAGGCGGCATAAGGCACTTATACACGGCTTTGACGGGCAAGAGGGTATGCGCCACCGCCGCACATGCCCCTGCCCGTCTTTAACAGGATCACGACAGACCATGCCCCAGATTTCGATCAACAGCCCGGTTGGCCCGCTGACCATCTTTGAATTTGACGGTGTGATCGTCGCACTCGACTGGGGTTTTGTCGAAGAGATGGAAACAAGCCCGGTTCTTGAAGACGCCAAAGCGCAGCTTGCGGATTATTTTGCAGGAAAACGCGGCGATTTTGATCTGCCGCTTGCCCCGGATGGCACCGATTTCCAAAAGGCGGTCTGGGACGCCATGCGCAAAATACCGGCCGGGTCAACCGCGACCTATAAGGACCTTGCCACCGCCGCCGGATCGCCCAAGGCATTTCAATCGGTTGGCACCGCCTGCGGGCTCAACCCGATCCCGATCATCATTCCCTGCCACCGGGTTCTGGCATCGGGCGACAAGCCGGGTGGTTATTCCGGAGATGGCGGACTTGAAACCAAGCGGGCACTTTTAAAGATCGAAGGTGTCGACCTTCCGCTTGGCGATGATCAGGGTAGTTTTGATCTTTAATCCGCTACCGCCTAATCGTTGCGCAGATGCCGGTACTTTATGCGGTGTCACCGCTGGCGTAACAGACCGCCTGTAATTTATTGCCATCGGGATCACGGACATAGGCCGCGTAGTAGTTCGGGCCATAATGGCTGCGCAAGCCCGGTTGGCCTTCATCCATGCCACCATTTTGCATGGCGGCGGCGTGGAAGGCATCGACCTGTTGGCGGGTGTCGGCGGTAAAGGCGACATGGGTGCCATTGCCCCAAGTCGCCGGGCGGCCATCCTCGGGCGTATAGATATAAATGGTCGGCATTTGCCCATTACGGTCATACGCCAGAGGCTTTTCAGCGGGCTTGGGCACGCGTTTAAAGCCGATGGCCCCCAGAGCGGCGTCATAAAAGGCTTTAGAACGCGATTTATCGTTTGTTCCCAATGTGATGTGACTGATCACAGACATCATAAAACTCCCCGTTAAAGACCAAATTACGCCCGAAAATACATAAGCTTCTGCTCATCAAGAGCAAAACCCGTTGCAAGGAAGCTTAGCAGAAGCTCATGACAGGATGAGTCAGGAGCCCGCAAGAAGCCACCGACATTTTCAGTCGTCCGGCGCGCGCCCGTTGTCGTCTGCATCACTGCACAACAGTTCGGCGTAATCCCCTGCTGCAAAACACCAAGTTCTGACCTACACTCCTGCCATTGACGCAACAGACGTTCACAGAACGCGAACAAATAACGGGAGGTCTTAAATGACCAAAGCATTCCGCTTTTATGAAACCGGCGGCAGTGATGTGCTGCGCTTTGAAGACGTCGAGGTTGGCGCACCGGGCGAAGGTGAAGTCCGCCTGGCGCAAAAGGCCGTTGGCCTGAACTATATCGATATTTATTTCCGCTCCGGTGTGTATCCGGCCCCGTCCCTGCCATCCGGGCTTGGGCTTGAGGGGGCTGGCGTGATTGAGGCGGTTGGTGCCGGGGTTACGGACCTTTCGGTTGGGGATCGGGTGGCCTATGCCGCGCAGCCGCTTGGTGCCTATGCCGAGGCCCGCGTCATGCCGGCCAAGGGGCTGGTCAAAATCCCCGATGATGTCAGTTTCGAACTGGCCGCAGCCGCCATGCTCCAGGGCATGACCGCACAATACCTTTTGCGCCGGACCTACACCGTTAAAAAGGGCGACACCATTTTGATCCATGCCGCCGCAGGCGGTGTTGGCCAGATTGTCTGTCAGTGGGCCAAGCATCTGGGTGCGACCGTGATTGGCACGGTTGGATCGCCCGAAAAGGCCGAGATTGCCAAGGCAAAGGGTTGCGATTACCCGATCCTGTACCGCGATGAAGTGGTGTCCGAACGGGTGATGGAAATCACCAAGGGCCAAGGCGTTGAAGTTGTTTACGATTCGGTCGGGAAAGACACATTCGATGATTCGCTTAAATGCCTGAAACGGCTGGGCATGATGGTTACTTTTGGTCAGTCATCCGGGCCTGTCCCGCCCGTGCCGATCAAGGCGCTGGCTCCCGGTGCCTATTTCCTGACCCGACCCAGCATCTTCCACTATACCGCGACCCGCGAAGAATTGCTGGCCACGGCCAATGATCTGTTTGATGTGCTGAAATCCGGCGCGGTCAAAATCGACATTACAGCGACCTATCCGTTGGCAGATGCCAAGCAGGCGCATGATGATCTTGAAGGCCGTAAAACCAACGGATCGATTGTCCTTACAGTATAAAATTATTATCTAAGATCAGATATATAATCTTAGATTTAAATAAAGGCAGAGGCTGGATTAAACCCCGGCTTCTGCCTTTTGTTGTTCTTCGGGGGTGTGGAAGGCCCGGACATCGCGCGCAATCGCGTCAAAGCGTTCTGACAGATTGTCACTGACCACACGGCATGGGGCGACAACCGCCTCGGCCCAAGTGACATAGGCAAGGATTTGGTCTTCGTCCCAGCCAATCGGGGTGTCGGTCAACATCGCCCCGACATTGGCGACCTTATCGGCAAGGCGGACCAGTTTGGCCGCCTCGGTCAGGTCGGGGGCGGTTTCGATCTGCTGTGCTTTACGCTCATCACGCGGCAAGGCCTTGTCATCGCTGACTTCCAACACGATATCGGCGACCGTATCATTGAAACAGGCGGCAATTTCATCGCGGGTCGCGCCGCAATCCTCGATCACGTCATGCAGGATGGCGGCACAGAGGATGTCTTCGTGCGTATGTGGTTCGCATTCGACAATCAGGCGCGAAACCTCAATCGGGTGGTTGATATAGGGTTCTTCTGCCGGGCCTTTGCGCCGCTGATCGCGGTGCGCGCGGGCGGCAAAATCAACTGATTTGAGTAAAAGCTGCATCAAGCTCGCAACCGTCGTGAATGAAGACCATCAGAATCACATGGCTGTTGGCGGGTTTCAAGCATTGATCCCCTATCGCATCGGAAAATCAATTCCTACATAGGGATTATGCCCCGGTTCACCAACGTCCCGACCAAGGAGGCCCACCATGTCCCATGCCATGCAGCTGAAATTGACCTTGCGCAATGGCAATGCCAAACAGGCACTTAGTCTGACCAGTCTGGCGCCCCAAACCGGTTGGGACAGTGCCCCGCCCCATCATTTAGCCGGTGGGGACAGCGCGACCTGCACCCTTGAAACCAGTGATGAGCTGGCGATTACCCTGTGTTACGGCCCGCACCATATTGGCATTCGTCTGGGCGATGGTAAACTCAGCATCGATCCCGGCGACGCGATGGTCGAGCAGCAACGGCTGGACGGATATGGGGCCGAGGTGACACTGGTGCTGATGTAAATCCTGTCGAGGAGGATCTGACCCTAATTGCGCAAATCGCGCAGGCCATCGATCAAAAGACGTCCGCCAATCACCCCGAAAACCGCACCGAACAGGCCATCAATTGTTCGGAAAAACCGCTGATAGGCCCGAACGGCAACGCCGGTCGAAAACAGCACGGCATAGGTGCCATAAATCACCAGTGCCGACATCGCCGCCATCCCCCCAATCAGAACCAATGCGGCGTGCGCCCCATGTGTCGTGGCCAGAAACATCGATACCGCCACCCACATCAGTGCTGCCTTGGGATTGGTCAACACCACCAGAAGTCCAGTGCGATAGGCATCAAGACCCGACCGCTGCGCGGTTTGACCGGCAGAAAACCCTTGTTGCAGGCCATTTCTGTGTTTCAGGCAGGCCCGCAAGGATTTCAGGGCAAGATACAGAAAATAGGCGCCGCCAAGCAGTTTCATCGCGGTCAATGTTTGCGGGAAAGCATCAATGACGGCACCGATGCCAAAGGCAAACAGCACCGACCATATGAACACGCCCGTCGCAATGCCCGCCGCACTCAGCAAACCGGGCCGCCGCCCACCTGACAGCGCAGCCGAAGACACCGCCATCATGTTCGGCCCCGGCGATATCTGCGTCAGCGCAATACCAAACATGACCGTGGCAATTTCGACACCATTCATCCGTTAACTCCCACGTCCTCAGCCTAGATAGCAGTATGATCGCGGGACAGCAGAATTCAAGCCATACTGTTTCATGTGAAACAATGACCATCATACGCGTCAGGCAACAAAAAAACGGGGCCCCGAAAGGCCCCGTTTAATCATCAGATGATTGTCACATAACGGTTTAGAACCAAAGGGTTGGCCTAGCCGTTCATGGAATCGAAGAAATCGTCGTTGCTTTTGGTTGTTTTGAGCTTGCCCAAAAGGAATTCCATCGCGTCCTGTGGCCCCATCGGGTTGAGGATACGGCGCAGAACCCACATTTTCGACAGAACCGATTTGTCGACCAGCAGTTCTTCCTTACGGGTACCCGATTTAAGGATATCAATCGACGGGAAGATACGTTTGTCAGACAGTTTACGATCCAGGATAAGCTCGGAGTTACCGGTCCCTTTGAATTCTTCAAAGATGACCTCATCCATGCGCGAGCCGGTATCGATCAGGGCGGTCGCGATGATGGTCAGCGAGCCGCCTTCTTCGATGTTACGGGCCGCACCAAAGAAGCGTTTTGGACGTTGCAGCGCGTTGGCATCAACACCCCCGGTCAGCACCTTGCCCGAGCTTGGCACGACGGTGTTATACGCACGCGCCAGACGGGTAATGGAATCGAGCAGGATGACGACATCATGCTTGTGCTCGACGAGGCGTTTGGCCTTTTCAAGCACCATTTCGGTGACCTGAACGTGGCGCTGTGCCGGTTCGTCGAAGGTTGAGCTGATGACTTCACCTTTGACCGAGCGGTCCATGTCGGTGACTTCTTCTGGGCGTTCATCAATCAGAAGAACGATCAGATAGGCCTCGGGATGGTTTTCCTCGATCGCGTGCGCAATATTTTGCAGCATCACGGTCTTACCGGTCCGGGGCGGTGCCACGATCAGGGCACGCTGACCTTTACCAAGCGGGGCAACAAGTTCGATCACCCGGTTGGTGGTGTCCTTGTTGCCTTCCTGATCGATGGTCCGCTCCATCTTGAGCGGCTCGTCAGGATACAGCGGGGTCAGGTTATCAAAGTTAACGCGCTGACGGACTTTTTCGGGCGCGTCAAAGTTGACCTTGTCGACTTTGAGCAGCGCAAAATACCGTTCGCCTTCTTTGGGCGAGCGGATCTGGCCTTCCACCGTGTCACCGGTACGCAGGCTAAAGCGGCGCACCTGACTGGGGGAGACGTAAATATCGTCGGGTCCGGCAAGGTAGTTTGCCTCGGGACTCCGCAAAAAGCCAAAGCCATCCGGCAGCACTTCAAGAACACCCAGACCAAAAATGGCGTGGTCGTTCTCGGCCAACTGTTTGAGAATGGCGAACATCAACTCCTGTTTACGGAGTGTGCTGGCATTTTCGATTTCAAGTTCATCGGACAGAGCAAGCAGCTCGGTCGGTGATTTCTTTTTAAGGTCTTGAAGATGCATATGTGCGTTTAATGATCTGTGGTTGCCGGAAGGGCGAAGACGTCAATGGGATAGGATAGGATGTGCGGTTGACCGTCGGGCAAGGCACTCAGGCAAATGCTGGGGCGTGCGGACGGTTCGAAACCTTGTAGTTGCATAAAGGCAGGGTTTTTTCATGTTTCTGGATCGAAACACCCCCGATTGATAACCGCGATAATCACAATAGTCAAACCGTGTTTCGCGCAATGTCGCTATTTTAGTGCCTCTGATGCACAAAAAACACGATTCTGTAACCAACTTGCGGTTTTAGGGTCATAAAACGTGTCAAAATGCCTCAACCAGAACAGTAAATTTGTCCGGCATTTGGTCCAGCATCGGATCGGTTTGAGTTTCCCTGCCCTAAAGCCCTTAGGATGGTCGTTCGCGGACAATGTCGAGCATGCGCGACAACTGATCGTCACTTAATCCTGCGATCCGTTCAGACAAAAGATTGGCAAGTTCGGTGGCTTCGGGTTCCAGCCCGGCGGTATCGACGGTGATTTTCGGGTGCGAAAGCTGGGCCAGACGTTTGATATCGTCAACCTCATCCCAGACCAGATTGAAATAGCCGCAAATCTGCTGCACCAGACCGGGGCTGGGCCGACCGCGATGGCCATGTTCAAGGGCTGACAAATAAGCCGGTGAGAGCTGCAATGCGCTTGCCATATCGGTCAGGGTGACATCGTTGCGGGCCCGTAATTCCCTGATGCGGTTGCCAAAAGGTGTCACGGGCGTCTCCGTTTCAACAAAACATAAAAGGCCCCGGCCCCGCCGTGCTGAATCTGGGCCTGATGAATGGCAAGAATGCGGGTGCGCAGGCGCGGGGCGCTCAGCCATTGCGGGGTGCGCGACCGCAAAAGCCCGGTGCGGCCATATTCATCGGGGCGCGATCCCTTACCGGTGATCACCAGCACACAGCGTTTTCCCGCCCGCCAGCTGTCTTCGATAAAGGAATTGAGCGCATTGTGGGCGACTTCCTGGGTCATGCCATGCAGATCGATGCGGCCATCGATGCTCATTTTGCCTTTTTGGAACTTATTGGCGGTGGAGCGGTCAATCCCGTCGGTCACACCGGGTTTAAGATCTTCGAGCTTACGGTTTTTGACCTGCGGGCCCCGATCGGCATTGCGCGCCGAGGGCAAATTGCGCACAGCACGGTTTTCTTCGGATTTTTGCAGGTTGTCGGCAAGACTGTCGGGCAATGGGATGGCGGTATCGCTCATATGGCCGTCGTCATCAGGATCAAACACGGCATCTCCGCCTTTGCGCTTTTTAGTGCGCAAGGGTTTGACGTCACGGGTAAAGACCTCCCACAGGGCCTTTTCCTCTTCATTGACGGCACGGCGTCGTTTCTGCGTCTTTTTCTGTGTCATCGGACCAGATCGATTAACCTTAGTGCGCTCTGCTGCGGCCCATTGCTGTGCCCATTCCTGTGCCAATTCCTGTGCCAATTCCTGTGCCCGGCGCAATTTTCCCGCAAAAACCCCATGGTTTTCAAGAAAATACGCTGCCTGTCACAGGATAAGAAGCCGTTAGACCAAGGGGTTTGAATTGAAAACCGCCTCAGACCCGGTATCAGTTTGCAAAGGCATAAAGCCTTTCGCGTGCTGATGCCACGCCTGTTTGAAGATTTTTAGTCAAACAAAACGCACCCAAATTGGCGGTCTAGTCGTCGTCGCCATCGCCGTTCAGATCGACACAGCTGACACCGTTATTATCAAGATCGAGCATGGCACTTAGGAACGACCCTGACTGATTGGTCGACAGGCCGTGATTGCGGCGGTTTTCAACAAAAAATCCATCGCGTTTGAAATCATCAAGCTGCTGTTGCAGTTTTTGAATATCGCGGTCTGGCACATCACCACTGACGGCGGCATAGAGATAACAACTGCGATAGGCCAATGCCCCATCAATTTTTGGCAGTTTTCCGGGCGTATCACTGATGTCGATGGCGTCAATATAATGACGCAAAATATTGCCGCCGATGGCAATCAGATCGACCCGATCGGCCAGCAACATCGGCAACAGTAATTCTTCACGCGGGACCAAGATCAATTGCGCCGCACCGCGTTGCTGCAGATATCCTTCGCGGGCCGATCCCAACAACACACCGATCCGGGCTTCGCTTAACACCCGTTCAAACCCCAGTTCGCCCCAGTTTTTGGTCGAAATCCCGTATAAGTTCCAGATTGTCCGGCTGATCGGGCCAACCCAGTTAAAGGCATCTTCGCGCGATTCTGTGCGTGTGGTGGGATAAATGACGTGACCAGCGTCTTTGGTTGCCAGTTCCATCACCCGTTTCCACGGGACTTGCGCGACCAGCTGGCTCGGGATTCCGGCCTTTTTGAAAACTTCAGTGACAAGACTGTCAAAATAACCAGGTTCGGGACGGCCCGATGATCTGACTTTGGGGTTTTCAGACAGATGGATTTTATAGGTTCCGTCAAACCCCGACACGGGATTGCCCAGCGGATCGTCTTCAGCAGTGGCGATGGCTGGATTTAAAATCGCCAGAACACACAGAGACGTAAAAACAGCCTTCACACGATACCAACACCATCCGTTCGACCGAATTGCCCACCGTGAAAAGCGATTAATCACATCACGCCTCTTTTGTTTTTAGCCACACCGCATCGATAACCTTGCTTTCGATATAGGCCTTGTGGGCGGCAAGCTCAGTGTCACTGATCACGTGCGGGCGTGGTTCCAGACGGTTTTCCTTTGGCCCCAGAACGCGTTCCGCGCCGTCGTCATCATCGCCGCGTGCATTGGGATCAAGCGACAGGCCGTGCTGACGCCCGCCGAGAAGTTCAAGATAGACCACCGCCAGAAGATCGGAATCAAGCAGGGCGCCGTGCAGGGTCCGGTTGGAGTTATCAATCTTGAACCGTCGACACAGCGCATCAAGGCTGACCGGGGAGCCCGGGAATTTTTTGCGCGCCATTTGCACGGTATCAAGGGCGCGCTCCATGGGAATTTTGGGTTTGTTCAACCAGCCAAGTTCCGCATTGAGGAACTTCATATCAAAGGGCGCATTGTGAATGACCAGAACCGAATCATCGCCAATAAATTCGATGAAATCATCGGCAACCTCGGCAAAGACCGGCTGGTCTTTCAGGAAATCATCGCCAAGCCCGTGCACGTCGAAGGCTTCTTTGGGCATCGGGCGTTGCGGGTTGATATATTGGTGATACTGACGCCCGGTGGGCATGTGATTGATCAGTTCGATACAGCCAATTTCCACCAAACGATGGTCGGAATACGGGTCAAGACCGGTGGTTTCAGTATCGAGGACGATTTCACGCATGTATCAGGGTCCGAGGGTCATAGAGGGTCATAGAGGGTCACAAAAATTGGGCACAAATTCCGCAAATATGGTCAAACGTCACGGCACGCCCCAGCCCTGTCGGGATGATAAAATCAGCGCGCTGTCGTTTTTCAAAATCAGGCATCTGTTTTGACAGGATGGCGGAAAATTTGCTCGGCGTCATCCCTTCTCGACGCATGACACGTTGGCGTTGAATGAATGCCGGGGCGGATACCACCGCAACACTATCACAGCGGTTTTGCCCACCGGTTTCAAACAGAAGCGGGATATCAAGCACCACAAGGTGGCGGCCAAGGGATCGTTGTTGATGCAAGAACCGGATTTCGGCTGCCCGGATCAAGGGATGAAGGATTTTTTCCAGGGTGCGCAAAACACCCGGATCGGCAAAGGCCTTTTTGCTGAGGAGCTTTCGGTCAATCCGGCCATTGCGGATGATACCCGGAAAAGCTTGGGCAATCAGATCAAAAGCCGCACCTTTTGGTGCCATCAAATCATGGCTGGTGGCATCGGCGTCATGGACCGGCACACCGAGATAGCGAAACATCCCGGCCGCGGTTGATTTTCCCATCCCGATGGACCCGGTAAGTCCCATTATTATCATAATAAGATTACTCTTGAATGCTTAATCAGGCGATAAGACAAAGTCGCGCAGTTCTTGTGTCACTTCAGGATCAATTCCAAACCAGCGATGGAAGCCTGGCCGGGCCTGATGCAGCAACATGCCCAGACCATCGACAATCGGGTTACCGCGTTTTTTGGCCTGCATCAGCAAATCGGTCATCAGCGGTGCATAGACAATATCAGTGACAAGGGCGGATTGCGGCAATCCTGTCAGATCAATTTCAAGGGCGGGTTGGCCGACCATGCCAAGGCTTGTGGTATTGACGACAAGTGATGCGTTTTCCAATGCGGTCGGCGCGACCGGCCAATCGATCACGGTAATGCGCGGATCGTTGATTTCCGCGGCCAAATCATCAGCCCGTTTGCGGGTCCGGTTGGCAATGCGGATTTCCGGGCTGCCTTCATCAAGCAGGGCAACCAAAACCGCCCGCGACGCCCCACCTGCCCCCAGCACCACCGCCGGGCCGGAACAAAATGCGATATCGGGGGCTTCCTGACGCAGGTTTTCGATAAAACCGAACCCGTCGGTGTTATCGCCCAGCATCCGGCCATCCTTGGCAAAGGTGACGGTATTGACCGCCCCGATGCGCCGGGCACGTTCAGACAATTCATCACATTCAGGCATCGCCATTTCCTTTTGCGGAATGGTGACATTAACCCCGGAAAACCCAAGATTGCGCAGGGAATTCAGCGCGGCCTGAAAGTTTTTCGGCTCAACCGGCAGCGGCATATAGCTGCCATCAATACCGTATTTCGCCAGCCAGTAGCCATGCAAACGCGGCGATTTGGAATGCGAGACGGGCCAGCCCATGACACCGGCCAGACGCGAATTGCCCGAAAGGGTGCGATAAGGAATGCGTGATGTCATGACGATGGTGTTCCTGCCTGATGGTTTTTTATTCTATGCCACTGCTATTATTAAGCTTTCAGAACACCATGATCACGCAAAAAACCGATCAGGGGCAAGAGGGGCAAGCCCAGAACGGTAAAGTAATCACCGCGCACCTCGGTAAACAGCTGGGCACCGATGCCTTCAAGCTGATAACCGCCGACACAGTCAAAGATGTCCTCGCCCGCGGCATCAAGATACCAATCAAGCCATTCTTCGGTGAAATTGCGCATGGTCAGATGGGCGGTATCAATCGTGCCCCATATGCGTGAGCCTTCTTTATATATAACAGCGGCTGAGACCAATTGATGGGTTTTACCGCGCAGGGCCAGAAGCTGTGCGCGGGTATTGTCGCGGTCTTTGGGCTTATCAAACCAGATGCCATTGCATTCGAGCATCTGATCGGCGGCAATCACAATGCCGTCGGGTTGCTGGCGATACATGCGCAGCGCCTTCATTTCCGCCAGTGTTTCGGCGGCTTGCGCCGCATTGGCACCCTCGGCCTTCATTGATTGTTTATAGCCTTCCTCGTCAATCATCGAGGCAATGGCATCGCAATCGACCCCGGCATTTTTAAGCATGGCGTGGCGGGTTTTGCTGCTGGAGGCCAGAATGAGGCGGTGGTTCATGCGGTACTTCCCAAATTCAAGAATTTTGCGTCACTCTATATAGAGTGTCCGGATATAGAGTTTCGGATCAAAGCAGGTTTTCTAATGACCGCGCCGGTCATACATGGTCGCCATGATCATGGCAGCCGTTTCTTCGATGGAGCGGCGGGTTACATTGATAATCTTCCAACTGCGATCGGTAAAATAGCGCCGCGCCTGATGGACTTCATCACGCACGGCAACCGGGTCGACATAATCCCCGCCCTCGCCGCGGTCGATTTGGCGCAGGCGGTTTTTGCGGATCGACACCAGCTGATCGACATCCTTGATCAAACCAACAATCAGCGGCTTTTTAAGCTGATCAAGATCGGGCGGCAGCGGACAGCCCGGCACAAACGGAATATTGGCGGTTTTGATGCCGCGATTGGCCAGATAGACCGAGGTCGGGGTTTTTGACGTGCGCGAAACACCAACAATCACCACATCGGCTTCTTCCAGATCCCAGCCAGACTGCCCGTCATCATGCGACAGGGTGTAATCAATGGCCTCGATCCGGCTGAAATATTCCTCGTCCATTTTATGAAGTGCGCCCGTGCGGCCGCGTGATTGCTGCCCCAAATAACCGGCCATCATGGTCACGGTATTATCAAGGACGTGGCTGTGCGGAACTTGTAAACGGCGACAGCCTTCTTCGAGTTTGCGGCGGATTTCGCTGTCAAACACGGTGTAAAGGACAATGCCCGGATTGCGTTCAATATCGGCCAAGACGCGCGCCAGCTGGGCGTCGGTTCTGATCAGCGACCAGACATGTTCATGGGCCCGGACATCAGGAAACTGGGCAATACAGGCCCGTGCCACCCCGTCAACCGTTTCGCCGGTGGAATCGGAAACCAGATGAAGATGGAAAATTTTATCTGTTTCGGCCATGGCCCATCCGTCTTTTGGCGATTTTTAGCGATGCAAGCACGTAGTTATCCACTTTTTGCCGCCCAAGCGATTTTTGCACTCTTTATTTTAGGTGTTCGATATTTCGATCACTAGACGGATGGATAAGGCATATTCGTCCAACCCGGAGTTAGGGGTACGGAGTCGCCCCTGTGGATTAATGTGGATAACGGGTGCGACTCCGGGTCCATTTTTTCCACAGGATTTATCCTCCCCGTCATACAAAGTTTCTCATACCCTCTGTCCCGAGCGGGATAACTGATTATTTTTTCCCGTAATAGCAGGGATAAAGAGGCAAAAACCAGCTTTATCCACGTTATCCCCACTCTTCAAAACGAGCTTATCCCAAGGCAGAGTCTGGGAGTCGTTCGGAGTCGTCCCCAGTTTTCCCCAAGACCGCTTGAGATGGATCATTTTTCCCGAGTCGAATTGTGAATAAACTGTGCGTTAAATTTAATCCCTGTTATCCACAGGTATCCACCTACAAACAACATCCTTTTTAATTAAATAAGGGTTTGGTAGGCAGAACGTGGAAAACGTCCCGGCCAAGGCCACAGGACAAAATTAACGGGGTCAGAAGATCAAAATCTGAGCCACGGGCACTGAGCCCGGGGGTCAGGCCTTGGTCAGCGATAAAAACCGATCGGGACAGAGAAACAGGAAACCAGATGCCCAATTCGAATAAGACTTTCTTGCGTGCCCTGAATGGTGAAACACTGCCGGTGCCACCCATCTGGCTGATGCGCCAAGCCGGTCGCTATCTTCCGGAATACCGTGCGACACGTGCCGAGGCAGGGTCGTTCCTTGATCTTTGCTACAATCCTGATCTTGCCTGCGAAGTCACGTTGCAGCCGCTTCGGCGCTATGACTTCGATGCGGCAATTCTGTTCTCCGATATCCTCGTTATTCCGAAGGCACTTGGACAGCATTTGGCCTTCAAGCAGGGTGAAGGCCCACAGCTTGAGCCCATCCGTGATGCTTCAGGCCTTGGCAGATTGTCGATTGATGGCATTCATGCATCGCTTGGACCCATCTATGAGACCGTTTCAAAGCTTTCTGACGCCATTCCCGACCATACCGCCCTCATTGGGTTCGCAGGAGGTCCGTGGACCGTGGCGACCTATATGGTCGAAGGCAAAGGCAGTAAGGATTTTGCCAATATCCGTCGGTTTGCCTATGGCGATCCCAAAGGGTTTGACCAGCTGATTGATATTGTGGTTGAGGCGACAACGCAATATTTGCTCAAACAGGTTGAGGCCGGGGCGGAATGCATCCAGCTGTTTGAAACCTGGGGTGGCGTTTTGTCGGAGAACGGCTTTAAACGCTGGGTGATTGAGCCGACCAAAAAGATTGTCGCCAGTTTGCGCGCCGTTCATCCGGATTTGCCGATCATTGGCTTTCCGCGTGGTGCCGGATTGCACATGATTGATTTCAAGCAACAAACAGGTGTGACTGCGGTTGGGCTTGATAGTGGTGTGCCGTTGAAATGGGTCGCGGAAAACCTTCAGAAGCTTGGTCCGGTGCAGGGTAACCTTGATCCGATGTATTTGATCACTGGTGGTGATGAGATGATTGATGAAACGCGCCGTATCCTTGAAACGTTGAAAAACGGGCCGTTTATTTTCAATCTTGGCCACGGCATTACCCCGGAAACCTCGCCCGATAATGTCGATAAGTTGGTGAAATTCATCCGTAGCCAATAAGACCTGCACGCAGTTATTTCAGCCGTCCGGCGATGAATGGACTGAAATAACTGCGTTTTATTTTGTGATTTTTGAAATCAATCAAATCGATTGGAAAATTCAATGCGTATAGTGGGTTAATTCCGTTGCGTCCGCGGCTTGTTTGACCAGAATAGGCCTTTGGAGCGGGACGGGTTTATCCAGTGATCAAGATTTCCAGTTTGTCGGGAACTGGTCAAAACGCCATGAAGGATACGCCAAATGTCCGAAACGACGCGTAAGAAACGCGCTATTGTTCTTTTCAATCTCGGTGGGCCGGACAGCCCGGAAGCGGTCGAGCCGTTTTTGTTCAATCTGTTCAATGACCCGGCGATTATCAGCCTGCCGAACCCGTTTCGATATTTGCTGGCCAAATTGATTTCGCATCGGCGCGCGCCGGTCGCACAGGAAATCTATGCCCATATCGGGGGTAAATCACCACTTCTGGAATTGACCCAGGAACAGGCAGATGCCCTTCAGGCGGCGTTGAATGCCGATGAGGGTGATACCAAGTACGAAAATCGCTGCTTCATTGCCATGCGCTATTGGAAGCCGTTTGCCGATCAGACGGCTGCCGAGGTCAAGGCATGGGGCGCGGATGAACAAATTCTGCTTCCGCTGTATCCGCAGTTTTCAACCACGACCAGCGGATCGTCGGTCAAGGATTGGAAACGGGCGTGCCATAAGGTGGGGCTAAGCGCGCCGATTAAAACCGCGTGTTGTTATCCGACCAATCCGGGCTTTATCGATGCCTCGGCCGAGATGATCAAAACCGGTTATGATACGGCGGTGGCAAAGGCCAAAGAACTTGGTATTGCCGCTCCACGGTTGTTGTTCTCAGCCCATGGTGTGCCCAAGGCGGTGATCACCAAGCGCGGTGATCCCTATCAGTCGCAGATTGAAAAAACCTCTGCCGCGGTTGTTGAGAAACTCGCGATTGAGGGCCTCGACTGGAAGGTTTGCTATCAAAGCCGGGTTGGGCCGATGGAATGGATTGGTCCGTCGACCGAAACCGAGATCGAGCGAGCCGGCAAAGAAGGTGTCGGGCTTGTGATTGTGCCGATTGCCTTTGTCACCGAGCATTCCGAAACGCTGGTTGAGCTTGATATCGAATACGGCGAACTGGCGCATGAGAAAAACGTGCCGATCTATGAACGGGTCCGCACCGTGTGCTCACATCCGAAGTTCATTAACGGGTTGGTTTCGGTTGTGAAACAAACGCAAGTTGAACTCGATCAAAACGGATCGGATGATTACACGGTTGAAACGCGCGGTTGGTGGTGCCCGGACGAACATTCCTGTGCAGTTGCCAAGCAACCTGGCGGCGCATAAGCACAGACATCGTTAAAAATAAGGCCGGTTACCGCTTAGGAACCGGCCTGTTTGCTGATATGGTTTTGGTATCCCGAAGATTACGACAACCATCCCACCCGCAAACGTCATTCAGAGAAGAGAGAGATGGACAGTTACAGCGTTATCAAATCCCTGCATGTCATCAGCATTATTTCCTGGATGGCGGGGCTGCTTTATTTGCCGCGTCTTTATGTCTATCACTGCGAAGTTGCACCCGGCTCGGAAGCCAGTGAGAAATTCAAGGTGATGGAACGGCGTTTGTTGCGCGCCATCATGAATCCGGCGATGATCGCGTCATGGATTTTTGGCGGTTATTTGATCCATGCAGCCGGTGTGATGACCGAAGGCTGGTTCCACGTCAAATTGCTGTGTGTGGTTCTGATGACGGTATCGCACATGATGCTGGCGCGCTATCGCCGGGCGTTTGAGGCCGATGCCAATACCAAATCCCAGAAATTCTTCAGGATTTTCAACGAAGTCCCGACGATCCTGATGGTTATCATCGTCTTTATGGTGATCGCACGTCCGTTCTGATCACACTTTTGGACCCGGTACTTTCGGTCGGCAGTGGTTATTTATTACGATATTAAAATAAAAAGGCCGCCAGATTGGCGGCCTTTGTTTTGGTATCGTACCAAATAGAGGATCAGGCATTGCCCGCAGGCTGGCCGTCCATCTGTTTGGCGAATTTCTTACGGAAAAGATCAGCAAAATCAATCTGCTGCATCATCAGTGGCGGGAAGCCACCATCGGCGGTCAGGTCTGATACGATTTTGCGCACATAGGGGAACAGAAGACGCGGCACTTCGATCATCAGAACTGGCAGGCGGTGCTGTTCTTCGACATTGAGCGTCACAACGGCACCATACTGAAGTTCGGCAATGAAGGCGACCTTATCGGCAACGTCGGCTTTGACGTTGATTTTAAGGGTCACTTCATGAAGCTTCTGATCCTGGGTGGTGCGGGCTTCGACATCGACATCGATGTTGATTTTTGGCTGCTCCTGAAGGGCAACGCTTTCCGGTGCATTCGGATTTTCAAACGAAAGATCCTTGATGTACTGGGTATGGATCGTAATCGGATTTGCCGCGGGCTTCTTTTCGCCGCCCTGCTCTGCACCAGTGGTATTCTCGGCCATTAAGTTTCGCTCCCATTAAAGTCGGTCTTGATCAGAAATAAGCCATTCAGGCCCGAAGGACAGAGCACACCGCAAATTTGTGTAAATGTGGCGTTCGATATTGAACAATACCGGCTGAAATGCTTGTTTCTGACGCCGCAACCCTGCGGCAGATGATCTGGGGTAGCATGTCTTAACCATGCGGGCAAGCCAATCAGATGCCGTCTAAAGCCCACGGTTCTGCGGTTCTACCGGGCAATCATCGATGCCGCCATGTCAAAACCGGGCGATGGCCCGGAAATGACAGGCAACATGCTGTTATGGGATTGGTCTTGTGATTTTCTTATGAATTGTGCGGGGGCAAATTGCGCGGACCCTGATCGGGATCGTTGCTGTCCTTTTTGTCGCGATCTGATGAGGACGGGTGATCATCGGGGCTGACATCTTCGAAGTCGCCATCAATGATCGGTCCTCTGCCCGGACGACGGGAGTTTTGACCGCCGCCAGCGCGGCCTGAGCCGCCCGGATGACCAGCGCCACCAGCGCCACCGGGTCCGCCGCCAAAGTTCGTGCGGATATTGCCCGACTGGACCAGCTTCATGATCAGTTTGGCGCCGACAACCTGACGGAGCGGCGGGATCAGAAGCAGGAAGCCCATGGTATCGGTGACAAAGCCCGGGGTGAGGAGCAACACACCGGCCACCAGAATGCAAATCCCGTCAAACATCGCGCCGATGGGCATTTCACCCTGATCCATCTGGCTTTGTGCTTTGGCCAGCGTTTGCAATCCCTGAGCACGCATCAGTGTGGTGCCAAGAATTGCGGTCAGAATAACCACACCAATGGTCGGCCACAGACCGATGACTTCGCCTGCCTGAATAAATACGGCGATCTCGATGATCGGCATGGCGACAAAGATGGCCAGAAAATACACGCCCATTATTGCTCCGATATTTGGGGAATGACCCGCTTGTTGGTTCGACATTTGCGGCGGATGTCACCGCCAGATCATGTTCATCTGAATAATTATTACAGAAAACAACTTGGATTTCAGTTATTTCCGATTAATCTGCTATGCTCTGTAGATAACTAATTGTCGAACAATTAAATATATAACGCGACGAAATTACGGCAGTTTGCCCGTAACAGACATCTTCGAGGGTGAAGATGATCACATTTAAGGTGTGATGATTGGTTGCCCTTGCATTTGGTTGGGTTCATACCATTTCTCGTCCACGGTCGTTTTGTTAAACGCGACCTTTTTGAAACCTCAAAGATCAAGAGTCCGGATCTTGCAATATTTCGATATTTTTCTTTTCGCTCTGATCGCTGTTTTTCTCGTGCTGCGTTTGCGCGGTGTTCTTGGCCGTCGTACCGGCAACGAAAAACAGAACCAGTCCGATGTCTTTGGCCGTCAAAAGCACGAAGACAATGGCAGCACCGCCCAGAATGGCGCTGCGCCGCAGACCGATAACGTTTATCGCCTGCCGGATTCTGAAAACGCAGACGCGCAGTCAGATGTTCCATCTGGGACGTTCGCAACGTTGCAGAAAATTCAAAAGGCTGATCCGAGCTTTACCCAGCAAGATTTCCTGAATGGCGCGCGCATGGCGTTTGAAATGATTGTTGAGTATTTCGCCAAGGGCGACAAGGACGCGCTTAATCCGCTTCTGTCGGCCGAGGTTTACAAGAATTTCTCTGCGGCGATCGATGCGCGCTCTGAAAAGGGTGAGCACGAGGAAACGACGCTGGTCGGAATTAAAAGTGCGACGATCCATGATGCCAGCTTTGAAGAGCGTACGGCGTATGTGACGGTCAAATTTGTTTCCGAAGAAGTCTCGGTCATTCGCAATGCCGAAGGCGACGTTGTTTCGGGCGATCCCAATCAGGTGGTTGAAGCCGAAGACCTTTGGACGTTTGCGCGCAATACGCAAAACAATGATCCGAACTGGCAGCTGGTGGCAACCGAAACCCCGGAAGACGAACCGTCGGCGTAATCTGACGAGCCGTCGCGTAACCGGTTACATCCAAACACACGATATCAGGCGACCCGCATCAGACGGGTCGCCTTTTTTAATCGGCCACGTGTTTAATGGGCCACGTGGAAATCAGCTTTTTATTGCGGTTTGGCGGCAAAACATTCGCCCGGGATTATCGGCTTGTTAAACATGTTTCTGGAAAATCGGACTGGCGTGATGTTGTGTCTTCGCAACAGCGCGGGTTTCGTATTTTTGGCCTTTGCATTTAACGGGTTCCATCTTGAAAAGACGTCTGGTTCTGTCGCGCAGCCTTTCCTTTTTGTCGATTTTTGTCGGGGTGATATGTGCCCTTGTGTGGATGTTTTGGCCCGATATCAGCGGGTTGATCACAGAAACGGAGAAAGAACCGGCCCCACAAAAAGATGAATTGACCCTGCGCGCGGTGCCGTATGGCCAACTTGATGGCTGGCAACGCGATGACATGCGCGGATCGGTCCGTGCGTTTCAGCGGTCATGTCGGGCGATGGTCCGCCGCGACGATGACCGTGGGGTTGGGCCAGATGCCCGTATGGGGACGATTGGCCAGTGGCGCGGGCCATGTGAGACCGCGCTCGCACTGGATGCTGATACCCTACGCAAAGACGACGCACGGGCGTTCTTCCAAAGTGATTTTACCCCGTATCTTGTCGGCAATGGCAAGACATCCGAGGGGCTGTTTACCGGATATTATGAGCCGGAACTGCGCGGCAACCTGACGCGGGACGGCAAATATCAGACAGCGATCTATCTAAAACCTGATGACATGGTATCGGTCGATCTCGGCGAGTTTAGCGACGAGCTTAAAGGCAAAAAGCTGGTCGGGCGTCTGTCGGGCAGCAGTTTGAAACCCTATTACGACCGGGCTGAAATCGAAGGCGGGGCGCTTTCGGGGCGCAATCTTGAAATGGTCTGGGTTGATGATGCGGTCGATGCGTTTTTCCTGCAAATTCAGGGATCGGGACGCGTGGTTTTACCCGATGACAGCGTATTGCGGGTGGGCTATGCCGCGACCAATGGCCAGGCCTATTACGCGATTGGCCGTGAATTGATCGAGCGCGGGGCGTTAACCCGTGAAACCGTGTCGCTTCAGACCATCCGAAAATGGTTGCATGACAATCCTGATGAGGCCGATGCGGTGATGAACACCAATGCATCCTTTGTGTTTTTCCAGCCGCTTAAAACCGATCCCGATGATCCCGATGCCGGGCCGCTGGGATCGCAAGGCGTGGCACTTGAACCGGGCCGGTCGCTGGCGGTGGATCGCCGGTTCCATGCGATGGGTGTTCCGGTGTGGCTGGAAACGTCTGATCCAATGAATGCGGATCGCACGTTTCATCGTTTGATGGTGGCACAGGATACCGGCGGGGCCATTCGCGGGCCGGTGCGCGGGGATATCTTCTTTGGCCCGGGGGATGACGCGGCGTTGTTTGCCGGACATATGAATAGAACCGGTCAGAAATTTGTGTTGCTGCCCAAAACCATTGATCCGGCCAGTTGGCCAAAAAAGGTTCCGCAATGATCCGCCATGTTGTCCTGCTGCAGTTTTCTGGTGTTACAAAACCCGATGACATCAAAGACGTTCTTGGGGCAATCAAAGCCAATGCTGTGGCGACACCGGGTATGGTCGGGTTTGCGGGGGGCAAAAACCTGCAAGGTGGTGGGCTTAATCAAGGTTTCACGCATTGCTACACGCTTGATTTTGTCGATGCAAAAGCGCGTGACGCCTATCTTGACCGGCTTGATAATGACGAAACCTGCTGGCGGCTTTCTGATATGACGGTTGGCGGACTTGGGGGTATTTTGTCGATGAATATTGATGTCACGGACATCACATCATCTGAGTAAGTACCGGACCTTTTTAAATAAAATTAATCTGATCAAGATGTTTTAAAACATCTTGATCAAGTATTTTGTTTATTATTTTAGCCTTTAAACTGTGATTATCTTTGCATCAAAATCGTTAAATCGTGATTTAGTGCAGATTGCAGATACGAAAAACACCGGAGGCGATGTGCCGTCCGGTGTTGATCTGTGTGGAAGCTCTTTTGGCGGGGGGCCTTATTGGGCGGCAACCACACCTTCGTCGCTGTCACCCGATTTGGCACAGCCACCCGCACTTGCGCCAACGCGTGATTTGCGCTGACGCTGGCTTTCGGATTTGAGCTGACCACAGGCAGCGAGAATATCGCGCCCGCGCGGCCAGCGGATTGGGGCTTCATAGCCGTTATCAAGCAGAATCTGGGCGAACTTCTTGATGTCATTGGTCGGCGTGCATTCGTAATCCGACCCCGGCCATTTGTTGAACGGGATCAGGTTGAACTTGCAGTGAACGCCTTTGACCAGTTTGGCCAGTGCGCGGGCATGTTCGGGCTTGTCATTGATGCCCTTGAGCATGACATATTCCATGGTGATCGGCCGCGAATTGGACATGCCCGGATAATGCCGGCAGGCATCCATCAATTCCTTAAGCGGGTATTTTTTGTTGATCGGCATGATTTCGTTGCGCAGGTCGTCTTCGGGCGCATGCAGTGAAATCGCCAGACCAACACCAAGTTCTTCGCCACAGCGCACGATTTCAGGCACCACACCCGATGTCGACAGCGTCACACGGCGGCGCGAGATGGAAATGCCTTCGCCGTCCATGGCAATGCGCAGCGCATCGCGGACGTTTTCATAGTTAAACAGCGGTTCGCCCATGCCCATCATCACGATGTTTGACAGACGGCGAATACCGTTGGACGGGGTTGGCCATTCGCCATAACTGTCACGCGCAATCATGAACTGACTGACGATTTCACCCGGTGTCAGGTTGCGGACCAGAAGCTGGGTGCCGGTGTGGCAGAATTTACAGGTCAGCGTGCAGCCGACTTGCGATGAAATGCACACCGCACCGCGGTCTTCGTTGCGATCCGGGATATAGACAGTTTCGGCTTCATTTCCGTCGTGGAACTTCATCAGCCATTTATGGGTGTCATCGGTACTTTTCTGATCGGCCGTCAGCACCGGACGCCCGACATAGAAATCCTGTGCCAGACGATCGCGCAGTTTCTTGGAAATGTTGGTCATATCCTCGATGTCGGTGACACCGCGGTAATAGACCCAGTTCCACAGCTGTTTGACGCGGAACTTGCTTTCGCCCATGGCGGCCATCAGTTCGGTCAGTTCTTCGCGGGGGATGCCCACCAGATCGCGACGCCCGTCGGCTGCCTGCCCGTTGGCGGCGCGCGTGACGAAGTCGGACAGCGAAGGACCGGTGGTGCCGGACGTGCCAGTGCCAGACGTGCCAGTGCTGGCGTCGGCTGGAAGTGCGGATGCGTTTTCAGTCAGGACGTCGGTCATCCCGGTCTCTCTCTTGGTTCTGGTGGTCGTGTGTCATGTTGCTATCTGGTGATTTCGCCGATCACGCACAACGTGCCTTGTGTTTTCGTGATCATAGCAGAAAATCGATCAGAGCGCGTGCGCGGGCACGCAAAATCCAAATGCAATGAACTCAGCCCCGCATATAGCGGGGCTGAGCCAATTTAGAAATGATAAATTTCACATTGCAGCCATCGCGCATGCGCAATCACGGTTGCAATATGTATCGCAGAAGGTGAACCCCTGCGTTTATCTAGCCTGACCCCTAAGCTGTGCCTAGTTCACCGGCTTGACGCTGCAAGCCTTTGAAATCGCGTTATAGGCGGCAGTAAACCCGGACAATGAATAGGTGTCTGTGGTTTTGGTGTCACGCGATGAGTAGCCGACAACAACCATCGTTGATCCGGCTTTCATGGCCTTGATCAATTTCTGATCGCCTTCGCTGGTCGAGGCCCATGCGGAATCATCATGGGTAAACAGCTTGAAGGATGTGGAATCGATTCGGAGATCCACCTTGCTATCAGACTTATAGGTATAGCCGGTGATGAAGCTGACTTCGTTGAGAAGCTTAAGCGACGGACGATGGGTGACCATCGCGTAAATCCGTCCACGTTGGGTATAATCACCTTTTGCCGAGGTTGGCTGACTGCCCATATAGCAGACTTTTTGGCCTTTCTCGGAATAGGTATAGGCTTCCCACTTGCCGAAGACATCAATCAGCTTGGGAGTGTTTTGGGCCTGTGCGCTGGTGACAGGGACTGCCACGCAAAAAGTGCTTATCAGCGCGATAAAGGCAGCAGCCAGCGAAGTTCTGACGAGACGATGGGCGTGTTTTTTCATGAGGTCGCGTATCGTGTCTAGAAGTTTCGGGACGGGCCCTTAGGATCTGTACGCAATGGACTGTTCTAAAACGTGTTTAGCCATTCAATTGCGTACAGACCCTAAAGGACCATGACTGGACGAATAAAGTCGCCTGATGTGGCGAATTTATGAGGTTGCTTATCGACCCTGCCAACAAAAGGTAAATATTCAACCAAGGAAATCAGATCGTATCGGCAAAATCGATCACACAAGACGTTATCCGCGCGAAAGACGTTGTTTCCGCACCTGATCAAGACAGTCCTGGATGGAGATTTTTTCGTTCCCGCGGCGCATTCGGGCCAGCATATGATGCAATTCGCGGTCATCGGTTTTGGCATCTGACTGTGCAGCGGGCGAAAAGAACATATCAAACGAACATTCATCAGACCGATATTGCCAGACGCGGATGTCACCTTCGCCGCGCATCAGTTCCGGTTCGCCGACTTTTTCCAAAACAGCCTTTTCCGACAACCCGGTAAGCGTTTCGGCCGCGATGGGTTTAAACGGAATGGCGGCTGTTTTTTTCGGAGTGGTTTTGGGTTTTTGCGTTTGGCTACGGCGCGGGACGTCTTGTGTGATCGATTTTGTCGATCTGCCGGCCACGGTCCCCGTTTTGGGACCAGATACAGTGCTGGTTGCTGTCTTGCCGTAGCTTGTATTGGTGGTGCCCGGTGGCACTGCATTTCCACCACACGCGGTGAGCGTTGCGCCGATCACGGCCAGAAGAAACACCACCCCGAAGGCACGCCAGGCATGCGTTCGGGGCTGGGTTATATTTGATCGCACTGCGAACACGGGATCAGGAATCGTCCGATTTGCGCGGAATGGTGATTGCCGCACTGTTGCCGCTGCGTGACGTGCCATCATCGCTGCTTTCGACGTAATCAAGGCTGCCCTTGATGCGTGCGCCATTTTCGATCTGAAGCGCGCCATAGGTGATTTTGCCGCTGATTTCAGCCGAGCCAATGATCACAACGCGGCGTGCGTTCAAATCACCGTCAAATTTTCCGCTGATTTCGGCTTCGTCAACCTGAGCTGAACCGACAAAGGTGCCGCCGTTGGAAATTTCCAAACGTGCGCAATCCTTGATCTGGGCTTCAACGTGTCCTTCGACGACCAAAACGTCGCAAGAACCGATTTCGCCAGCCAGACGGATATCACGACCAACTGTCAGCTTTTTGCCGTCGGAATTGTGACTGGCGCTGGCTGGGCGTCCTGAGCTGCCGCGGGTTGGAATCTCAAGCGGGCGTTTTGGGATTTCCGGGCGGAAGCTGGTGGAGTGCGGTTTACTGGACATTTGTGGTTCATCCTTTGTACGCGGCTTGCTGAAAAGCTGCGGCTCAGTACGTTTTTCTGTTTTTACGGCAGGGCCGGTATTGACGCTATTTTTGTTGGCGACGTCAGAAGACTCGATCTTGGTCTCATTGTTTGCCGCGGAAAGAGCACCTGACTCTCCTGAGGGAGATGTATCTGACGAAGCCGGACGGCTGTCGACTGTTTTGTTGGCTTTTTTCTTTCCAAACATTGGATGACCAGATCCTTTGAGTCTTTGTTTCGGTATTTCGGCGCGCGGTCCGACAGCAATTTGCAGAACGTCAGACCGCAGTTTCCGGGACATATGTTCCCAGGCGAACAGAGTAATGAACCATAAAGGCCGTGGCGATAATCGGTGCGACCAGATTGACCAGCGGAATTGTCATTAAAAAGGTCAGGCCGACACCGGCAAGCCATAGCTTTTTCTGGCGGCTTTTGCGGATGGCCTCAACCGTGCGCGCATCATAACGGCGTATGGCGACCAGTTCAAAATATTCACGCGACAGAAGGTAACCGTTCATGCCGTAAAAGGCGATGATATAGACCGGTCCCGCCAAAAGCAGCGGCAATATCAAAATGTTAAGGGCCAGTGCGGTTGCGGCAAATTTCAGACCGCTGATCAGGGCCTCGCTGATGGGTTGCGGGCGGGTTTCGGGCAGGGTCGGGTAATGTTTGTCTTCGACCGCATCGGCAATCTGATCGAGCAGAAGGCTCGAGATCAGGACCGTGGCTGCGGGAAACAACAGGACAACAAGCACGGCAAGGCCAATGCCAAGAATCCAGTCGGCGGCACTTTCAAGCCAGCCACCATCGGCAAAGAAGGTGATCGAACTCAGTCCGAACCAGATCAGAAGCCAAAGACCGACAATGGTTGCCAGCGCGCCAGCAACACCGATCAGCACGACCTTGCGGAAACGCGGGTCGGAGAATTGCGCGACGGATTTCATAAAGTCATTGATCATCGAACGTGTCGGTCCTGTGTCTTCAGTTGGCGGAAAATCTCGCCACGAGGGAATCATGCCTTAAAGTAGTAGGCAATGAAAATTAACAGCGCGTGAAATCTATTGCCTGTGCGGGAAATTTCTTTGGCCATTTTTATGCGCAAACCGTCATATCGTTCGGGTTGGGCAAAAAAAAGGCGTCCGGCCAGGGGGGAAGACCGAACGCCAGCGCTCCGTTAATCTGGAGCGTGAGGACAGGTAGGGGAGACCTTATCCTCACACCGGGTTCCATTCATTTATCAGGAACCTTGTGACAGTCTTTCATATAGGGATCAGAGCCGGTTTCTGCCAGATATCCCAGGGCCCAAACGCAAGATTTTTTGCCGTTTGCGGCGATTTGATCAGGATAGGCAGATCGTTACGAAACCCTAATGTCTGCAAGGGTTTGAATCACATCATTTTACGGTTTGACCAGCGGCTTTGCGCTCATCAGATCGTGATCGTCAGGTGATGAAAATTTTCGGGTTAGTTGCGCTGATTTGGCCAGATGCGATCAAATTTGAACAGCTCGGGATCAAGTGAAACGTGCTCTTCGGTGTTGAAAAGGGTCACGGTGGTTTCGATCCCTGTCGGGTCGGTGACGATCCACTGGCGCAACTGCATCGGGCTTTCGGCAAACACCAGGGTCACACTGCCCGCCCCCGGATCGGATTTACGCACCAGTTCGACACGAATGGTTTCGGCCGTGCGGCGGTAATCAACGATTTTAACCTTGTCGGTCAGGGAAATGTTTTCAGCCAGAATGATCCCGGCGGGGGTTTCATCAATATCGAAATAGGTCGGAGCGTTGATTTCCTTGTCATAGTAAATGAAATCATGCCCGGTCGAGACCAGCAATATCTGGGCTGGCGGGTTATATTCAAACCGCATTTTGCCCGGACGTTGCATGTAAAGCTTGCCCTCGGCGGCCCCGCCATCCGATGAAATCTGAACAAAATCAGCCCGAAGAGTGGTGATATCGCCCATATAGGTTTCGATCTTTTTGATCATTTCCGGGCTGATATCAGCAGACTGCGCATGGGCGGCATTTGGCAGCAAGGTCAGACTTGTGATCGCGCCAAGTCCGATAGCGGCACTCAGCACAGAGGCGGCCATCAACGAACGGGATTTCTTGCCGAACGTATGAAAAGCGGTCTGCGAGAATTTGGAGAAAAACGTCATATGCCTGTCTTGCCTGCCTGATCTTCGGAACAAATATCTTAACGCGATTGCGGAACATGAATGGCAGATGATAAAAATCCTGCCAAATGAATACCCACAAGAGCGAATAACATATCGCATCATTTGGCCGGGAAGGCCAGCCGGGTCAAGCCGTGCCCGCAAATGATCACAATTGGCGGCTTTGTGCCGTATTTGCGACATGGCTGATACAAACCGGTGAAGAGGAGAACGCATTTCATGAGCCGTATCGTTGCCATCCAGATGGATCCGATTGAATCCATTGATATCAAAGGCGATTCGACCTTTGTGATGGGCCTTGAGGCCCAGTCACGCGGATATGATCTTTTGCATTATCATCCCGACGACATGTTTTATGACCGGGGCCGGGTTCTGGCCGAAGTCCGCCCGATGACCTTGCGTTATGAAGCGGGCAATCACTATGAGCTGGGCGATGCCAGGATCATTAATCTGGCAAAGGAAACCGATGTTATCCTGATGCGTCAGGATCCGCCGTTTGACATGAATTACATCACAGCAACCCATTTGCTTGAATCCATCCACCCGGAAACCTTCGTGGTCAATCATCCGGGGCATGTGCGCAATGCACCGGAAAAGATTTTTGTCACCGAGTTTCCCGACCTGATGCCGCCGACCATGATCACGCGCTCCGCCGCCCGGATCAGGGATTTCCGCGAAGAATACAAGGACATCATCGTCAAGCCGCTGTTTGGCAATGGGGGGGCGGGTGTGTTCCACCTTAAACCCGGCGATGAGAACTTAAATTCCCTGCTGGAGATTTTTGCCGCCCAGTCGCGTGAACCATTGATGGTGCAGGCCTATTTGCCCGATGTGCGCAAAGGCGACAAACGCATCATTCTGGTCGATGGCAGGGCGGTTGGCGCGATCAACCGCGTCCCGGCCGAGGGCGAAGCACGATCAAACATGCATGTTGGTGGTGTGGCGGTAAAATCGATGCTGACCGACCGCGAACGCGAAATTTGCGAGCGGATCGGCCCGGAACTTAAAAAGCGCGATTTGATCTTTGTCGGGATTGACGTGATTGGCGATTACATGACCGAAATCAACGTCACCTCGCCAACCGGGTTGCAGGAAGTGAACCGTTTTGACGGATCAAAGCTTGAAAGCCTGATCTGGGATGCGATTGACAGTCGGCTGGCATAGGTTCAACCCGCAGGCGACGCTATTTATTGAGGGCAGGTGCAATTGGTACCTGCCCTTTTTTTGGTTATTTGGCGGTAGGTTTGATTTCGACTTCGACAAAGGTGAAGGCAAACGTGTTGTCGTTAATGACATTATGGGCAACGCCGGTTTTACGGGCATAAGATTTCCCGGCGGTCAGCGGCGATGTGACGATGGTGCCGTCGTGCATTTCAATGGTCAGATCACCGGTGGTCATCGGGACAACGACATAGTCCATTTCATGGACGTGACCGCCGGTTTCCGCACCCGGGGGAAAATGCCATTCGGTCACGCGAACGGTATCGTCATCGACCTGAACGGTCGGGATTGCTTTGGGGCGTTGTGAAGCCAAGGGCGTTCTCCTCAATGTCACGGCCGGTTGGTATCTTGATGTTCGTAGCGTAAACGATTGCCCTTGCAGCTCAATCACTGAATTTGAGGATGTACATCCGTGAAGCGAGTTTTGGGCGACGTGATCAAGGTCGCTTGCCCTTTTTTGTGCATGTTGTTCTGGTGTGATTGCGCCATCCAAAAGGCAACGCTGGAACCAAAACCCGTATCAAGCGTATGATTTAAGAGCATCTTTGGCCAAGGTAACAGGACCGCATGACAGAAAATCAGGTTTCCACACCTTCCCGTGACGGTCTGTTTGGCCCGTTTTTGTTTGCGCGTGGCAGTGATGGCACAACCACCCGGTTGGCAGCCCTGATCGTGGCACCCGAGGGGGCCAAGGTACCGGAATTGCGTGCAATGGGGCGTGACTTGGTCACGCCGGAAAAACTGGCAACCCTGTTTGGCCGGTCTTACTGGCGGTTTGATTTTGGCCTGCCAGCAATTCCTAATGCGAATTATAGTTTCGGAAACGAAACATACCATGTTTGTGCCGAAATGGCATCGGATTTACACATCGGATTTGTGTCGTGCAACGGGCAGGAAGACGGCGATCTTGACCGGCCGCTTGAGGAACGCAATGCGCTTTGGAGTGACCTTGCTGATCAGCATGAAAAGCGGCCCTTTTCGCTTTTGCTGCATGGTGGGGATCAGATTTATGCCGACGGGGTCTGGCAGTGCCACCCGGAGATTATCGCCTGGAACAAGGCGCGGCGTCGGCAAAAGCTGGCAACCGCCTTTTCCGATGAGATGCGCGATGCGGTTTTGAAATTCTATCTTGATTATTATCTGACGATCTATGACCAGCCGCAGATCAGCCACATGCTCGCACGGGTTCCGTCGCTTATGATGTGGGATGACCATGATATTTTTGATGGCTGGGGCAGTCACAAGAAATGGTTCCAAGGGGCAGCGGTGGCGCGCGGTATGTTTGCCTGCGCACGTGAGGCATTCTGTTTGATGCAGCTTGGTACCAGTGCCGATGGGCGGCCAGATGGCCTGTCTGATGGTCTGCCTGACACCGAGCCCGATTGTCTGCCCGACATGGTGCTTGACCGGTCGGGCAAAAGTCTTGCGTGGAAGGTTGATTTCCCCGGGATGACCGTGATCGCGCCAGATTTGCGATCTGAACGGACACCGGAAGTCATCATGGGCGATCATGGCTGGCGCGATATTGCCCCGGCCCTTGAGAGCATTCCCGAGGGCAACCGCATTTTGCTGATGTCGAGCGTGCCGGTAATTGGTCCGCGTTTGTCGCTGGTGGAATTTTTCCTGTATATGATGCCCAGTGCCCAGAAATACGAAGATGACCTGCGTGATCAGTGGCAAAGCCGTTGGCATCGCCGCGAATGGTGCCGGTTCCTTGAACTGCTTGAACGTATTGCCAACGATCATGATCACGAGATCACGATCGTGTCGGGTGAAATTCATGTCGCCACGCGGGGCACTTTTGAAACCATGGGCAAAACCATCCATCAACTGGTGGCATCGGGCATTTCCCATACCGCCCCACCCAAGGCATTTGCGCGGGCATTGGGATTGCTGGCCTGGATCGGTGATCATCCGTTGCCTGAACGCCCGACAAAGTTAAAACCGCTGCCCGATCGCAAAGGTGTCTATTGTGCGGCGCGAAATTACCTTACACTGACCCGTAAAGGTAAGAACTGGGATGCGAAATGGCATCTCGAAGGGATTGGCTGGACACCGGACCTTAAGGTCTAGGAGGACGCCCGGATCAGGGCAGATCACGGCAAGGGGCTTTGACGATGCAGCTTTATTATGCGCCAACATCACCATTTTCGCGCAAGGTGCGCGTGGCTTTGCGTGAATTGGGTCTGGAAAAACAGGTGCGTGAAATCCTGATTGATCCATGGACCGATGATGCGCTTCGCGCACACAATCCTTTGGCCAAGGTCCCGACATTGATCCTGCCCGATGGCATGGCGGTGTATGAGTCTGCGGTGATTTGTGATTACCTTGATCAGGTTGCGCGTGCTTCCGGGGCGTCGGATGGCATCATTCCGCAAGACGGTATCGCCCGGCTGAATGCGTTGAAATGGCAAGGACTTGCCGATGGCATGATGGCGGCGACCGGGCGGCTGTTTGCCGATGCCCAGCGCCCCGAAGATGATCGTTCTGATTTCGTAATGGAGCGACAGGCGCAGGCTGTTCAAAGCAGCATCGATGCGATTTTGGACGGGTTGGCGTCTTTGCGGACCGAAGATGCGCATCTGGGCACCTATTCGGTTCTGGTGGGGCTGTATTATATTGATTTTCGCTGGCCGGACCGGCGGTTTGACATTCCGGTGCGGGTGCGCGACTGGATGGCGATCATGTCTGAACGTGAAGCGTTTACCGAGACCGTTTTTCACCTGCCCCATGACACCGATGCGAAGTCAATTGATTGACGCCTGCGCATCGGTTAAAGCCATCGCGAACCAAGCCAGATTGCGTTATGATGTGGTTTACCCACTTAATCGATGAAAAGAGCCTGTATGACCGAACCGACGATCACCAAAGGAATGCGTGAACGGGCCTGGATCCGTGCCGACAAGATTGACGGTGAAGATCCCCGCGAAGTGCGTAAGCACAAGGAAAGCGGCATCACGATGAAAAAAGAAAGCTTTGGCAAGTTTCGCAATTTTGGCTGGACTGTGGTCAACGAAGAAGCTGTTCCGTGCCGCAAGGAATTCCTGCCGCCGCGTGATGGCAGCACATCGGACGAATAGGGTCTGACCGATTGTGATCGGGCGTGATCGTTCGGGCAATTGACAGATCAATCAGGGAACGGCGCAATGGACGGGTGTCTTTTGCGCCTTTTTTGATGATTGACTGGACCAGCCCGATGCGTAGCCGATCTGTGATGTCAGGTGATGCAATTGCCTTTGTGCCACTTGGCGATGTCGCCCCTGATGTGGTGATTTCCCATATGTCTGATCCGCGCATGGGTGTTCACATGCCGCTTTTGACAGGTGCGTGGGGTGATGATGATTACGTGCGGTTCAGGGCTGCCAAGGATGCCTGTTGGCAGCGCGACGGGCTCGGTCATTGGGCGATCCTGCATGACGGGAATTACGCCGGATGGGGCGGGTTTCAAAAAGAAGGCGATGAATGGGATTTCGGGTTGGTGCTGCGGCCTGATTGCTTTGGGCTGGGCATGATGATTACGCGCAAGGCGCTTGCCTTTGCCCGATCCGACCCGCGCATTCCCTTTGTCACCTTTCTGCTGCCGCCGTCGCGCACGAAACTGGGGGCCTTGCGGCGCATTGGTGCCCGTTTTGTTGGTCCGGTGGACCATGACGGGAAAGCGTTTCTTAAATATCGGCTTGAAACCGCGTAAGACGTTGGAAACCTATTTTTCCGATTCCTGCTTTGGTTCCTGAGACAGACTGATCAGATCCGCCAACAGTTGTTTTGGATCTGAATGGGCCACCAGTCCTTCAAGGTCCCGCTGGGTTTTTTCCCAGACGGGAAAGGCGCGCGCGAGAAGGGCCAAGCCATCCTCGGTCAGTGTGAGCAAACGGCCCCTTTTATCTTTTGGGTCGGGATTAATTGCCACCAGACCGCGCCGTTCAAGCGGTTTGAGGTTGGCGGTCAATGTGGTGCGATCCATCGCCAAAAGGTCGGCGACATCCTTCATATGCGGTGGATATGGCCGGTTCAACGACATCAACAGCGAATATTGCCCGCTGGTCAGGTCAAACGGACGAAAAGCATCGTCAAACCGTCGCGCAATGGTGCGTGCCGCCCGGCGCACATGCAGGCACAGGCACGAGTCCCGCACCATCAGGGTATCGGCAAACGGTACGGGTCTATCGCTGTGGTTGAAATCTTTTTTTGACATGAGATTATTATGTTGATATCAACGTATTTGTCAAACGGGAATACAATAAAACACTCATCAACCACCCGGTTTGACCGCTTTGATCAAGTGCCATTTGTTTTGTGGCAAGGAGGATGCCCCATGCAGCAAAAGATTAGCCCGTTTCTATGGTTTAATGGCTGTGCCGAAGATGCCGTCAATTTTTATGCGTCTGTATTTGCCGAGGCAAAGATCGGCAAGACCATGCGCGCAAGCAAAGCGGGGCCCGGCCCGGAAGGCAGTGTTCTGACCATTGGTTTTGAACTTTTTGGCCGAAAATTTACCGCTTTTAATTTCCCAACCGATTTCAAATTCACCGAAGCAGTTTCCTTTGTTGTCGAGTGCAAGGATCAGGCAGAGGTCGATTATTACTGGGACTGTTTGTCCGAAGGCGGGGAGCCGCGTGATTGCGGCTGGATCAGGGACCGTTTTGGCGTTTTCTGGCAAATCACCCCGACCCGCTTGATTGATTTGATGACCGATGCCGACCCGAATGTCGCCGCCCGGGCGGCGACAGCGATGATGACCATGCAAAAGATCGATATCGCAGCACTTGAGCGTGCAGTTGCCGCGCCGTAAGGCCCGGAAATACACACAAGAATACTTTTCAGTCCCCTTTCGCCACCAACCAAAGGACCGTCTGATGAAAAATCCGACCAGCAAGGATTATCAGGAGATCAAAGACGTTTTTGACCGCTGGATTGATGCGGCCAGCGCGCGCGACCTTGATGCGATCATGGTGCTTTATCATGATGATATATGTTCTTATGACGCGGCCGGACCGCTGCAATTTAACGGTCATGCCGCGTACCGCGCACATTGGCAACGCTGTATGCCCGATCAGCGCGAGATGATTTTCCAGTCACAGGAACCGGTTATCCGTGCGTCAGGCCATCTGGCGGTGGCGCATTTTCTGATCCGTTGTGGCGTGCGTGAAGCCGATGGCAGCGAACAGGCCAGTTGGATGCGGGCGACAAGCCACCTTGAAAAGCGCGATGGGCAATGGCGCATCGCACATGAACATTTTTCCGTGCCGTTTGATCTTGAAAACTGTGAGGCCCAGTTCGGGTTACAGCCGTAATTTTACATCCACCACACTTGCGATTTTCACAAAGGAATGCCCCAATGAAAGTTATCAGCTACCTCAACTTTGATGGAAATTGCCGCCCGGCAATGGAGTTTTATAAATCCGTTCTGGGTGGCGAACTGATCGCCATGCCGTTTGGCGATACGCCGATGAGCAAGGACATGCCCGATTTTGCCGATAAAATTGCCCATGCCTGTTTGATGGGGGATGGCTGGCACATCATGGCATCCGATTGCCCGCCGGAGCATTTTACCGCGATGCAGGGCATGAATATTTCCGTGCATTTCCCCGATGCGGCGGAGGGCAAACAGCTTTTTGACAAGCTGGCCGAGGGCGGCACCGTGGTGATGCCGTTCGAGGAAACCTTCTGGTCCAAGGGGTTTGGACTGGTGAATGACAAATTCGGCACACCGTGGATGGTTAATACCGACTACGCGCCAGAATAGTCGGTCGTAAGTTTCGGGGGTAAGTTGACCATTAAGCCCCTGTCACCCAACGATATGTTGCCTTGATCCCCATTTCCCGTCAAAGTGATACAACTAGGGGTTATGGGGATCAGCCAACATGACAGCGCGGGTTACAACGGTTGCCTTTGCCGGGATTGAAACGATTGCCGTGGATGTTCAGGTGCAAATGGCAAGTGGCCTGCCGGCGTTTTCGGTTGTTGGATTGCCTGATAAAGCCGTGTCCGAGGCCCGCGAACGGGTGCGATCCGCCTTATCAAGCATGGGGCTGGCCTTACCACCCAAGCGCATCACGATTAACCTTGCCCCGGCCGATTTGCTCAAAGAAGGGTCGCATTTCGATCTTCCGATTGCATTGGGTCTTCTGGCCGAGATGGATGTTATCGGCCATGAGGATATCGCCCGGTTTTTAGCCCTCGGTGAGCTTGGCCTTGATGGCAGCATCACCAGTGTTGGCGGGGTCTTACCCGCCGCCATGGAAGCCAGCATGCAGGAATTTGGCGTGATCTGCCCGTGTGACAATGGGGCAGAGGCGCTTTGGGCGGGCGATCTTGAGATCCTGGCGCCCAAGAACCTTGTCAGCCTGATCAATCATTTCAAAGGCACACAAATTCTCGCCCGGCCACGTGCCGTTGCCAATGTCGCCCCGGCTAGTCCGGTGTCAGACCTGCGTGACATCAAGGGACAGGAAAGTGCCAAAAGGGCACTCGAAATCGCCGCTGCTGGCGGGCATAATTTATTGATGAGCGGCCCGCCCGGATCGGGGAAATCCATGCTGGCCGCACGTCTTCCGGGTATTTTACCTGATCTGGATGCAAGACAAGCACTTGAAACCACGGTCATTCATTCGGTTTCGGGATTGCTGCCCGAAGGCGGGTTGATCCGCACGCGGCCGTTCAGGCAACCACACCATTCTGCATCGATGCCTGCACTGGTTGGTGGCGGCCATCGGGTCAAACCCGGCGAAATGTCGTTGGCTCATAACGGGGTTCTGTTTTTGGACGAACTGCCGGAATTTCAGCGAAATGTACTCGATGCGCTGCGTCAGCCACTTGAAACCGGGCAGGTATCAGTGGCACGCGCCAATGCGCATGTGACCTATCCGGCGCGGGTGCAGCTGGTGGCGGCGATGAACCCGTGTCGTTGCGGGTATCTGGGTGATAATGACCTTGCATGCAGCCGGGCCCCACGCTGTGGCGAGGATTATCAGGCGCGGCTTTCCGGCCCGCTTCTGGACCGGTTTGACATTCAGATTGATGTACCGGCAGTAAAGCCTGAAGAACTTGATTTGCCGGCAAACGGCGAAACCAGTGCGACTGTGCGCGAACGGGTGTTTCTGGCGCGTGAACTTCAAATGTTACGATATAAAAACGAACATATCTCAACCAATGCCTTGGCCGATGGCGAGGTTCTGCAAACTGCGGCCGCCCCCGATGATGCCGGGCGAGAACTGTTGCAGGATGCCACCCGGCGCATGAAGCTTTCGGCGCGTGGATATCACCGGATTTTGCGGGTTGCGCGCACGATTGCCGATCTGGCGGGCAGTGGCATTGTCAAACGCCCCCATATTGCCGAGGCGCTGAATTACCGGCAGATGATGTATCGGCGGTAAGAAATTTTCCGTTGTTGCTTGCCCAAATCGCCAACATGCGGTGGCGACGGAGTTTGACGACATTTTGCACAGAGGAGAGGATTGAATGCGGACATCGGTGTGTTGGACCAACTGGCAGGGACAGGGGCTTGAACGCTGCACGCTTGTTCAGGATGACGCGCATTTGATCCTTGAAGGAGTGGTTTCAGGCATGCGCGGGGGCAAATATGGTGCCTATTACTCGGTGCGTGCGGACGCGCAATGTCGGACACGTGAAGTGCTGGTCAAATATATTGGTGGTCAAACGTTGCATGTTGTGGCCGATGGGGACGGTCATTGGCATGACATCCTTGGCGACCGGCCGGTGCCGTCGCTTGATGGGTGCTTTGATGTTGATATTGGTGTAACCCCGGCCACCAACACCTTGGCGATCAAGCGGCTTGGGCTGGCGCCAAAGGCCCGTCAGGATATTGTCGCGGCCTATGTCCCACTGCCAAGCCAGATTGAAGGGGCGTTTCTTCCCGTCCCGGCACAGCAGCGCTATACCTGTTTGATTGTGGATCGGCGGTATCGCTACGAAGGATTATTCCGGTCATTCAAGGCCGAGCTGGAACTGGATCGGTTTGGCTTGGTGATGGATTATCCTGATACCTTCCGGCGGGTTGAGGAAACCAGTTAGGCTGATATCTGATAGGGTATCCCCCAGCCAAGCCGTCTCGGCTGGAGGTGGGCGTTCCAATGGATGTCCGGGTTACGCCGCATCACTTTGCTGTAAGCCGGTGATCATGCCGATGATTTCGTTTTTGTCGGTTTTGGCTGTTTCACGAATGCCGATTTGCTGACCGCGGCGGAGCACACAGACGCGATCAGCCAGACGGAAAACCTGATCAAGGCTGTGGCTGATGATCAGAACACCGATATTGCGCCGTTTCAGTGATTCAACGATTTCTTCGACCTTGGCGGTTTCAGCAACACCCAATGCCGCCGTTGGTTCATCAAGCAAGATGACCTTTTTCGCCCAGCGCGTGGCCCGCGCAATCGCAACCCCCTGGCGTTGACCGCCCGAAAGATCACGGATGGTGGCATGCGGGCTTGGAATACGGACATCCAGTTCATCAACCAGTTTCTGCGTTTCGGAAATCATGGTTTTGCGATCAAGCATGCCAATTTTGTTTGTGATTTCACGGCCCAGAAACATGTTCATATACACGCTTTGCTGATCGGCAAGGGCGAGGTCCTGATAGACGACCTCAATCCCATGCGACCGTGCAATTTCGGCACTGGCCATCGACACCGTTTCATCCTCAATCGTGATGGTGCCGGAACTGGGCGCATAAACGCCCGAGATGATCTTGATCAGGGTCGACTTGCCCGCGCCATTATCACCGACAAGGGCAACAATTTCCCCGGGATGGATATCAAGGGAGAAGTTTTCAATCGCGGTGACCGCGCCAAAATGCTTCTGAATGTCTTTGAGGCTCAGGACCGGTTTTGTATTGCTCATGAGATGTCTCCTAAACCGGCCATGCGGTGGTTTCGCCAAAGCTGTTTTCAATGGTTTCAACAACCGGATTACCGGTCGAAATACCCGATACCCCAACCACATAGGCACGGGTGACAAAGGCCTGCCCGCGGAAACCGAATATGGCGGTATCGCCCGGTTTCGGAGCCTTTGGCCCGGTGGCATCGATCATGGCGTAATAGTCAATCATCGAGGGCGGGGGTACTTCAACCGATCGCAATGCCGTTGCCGCGGTGGTTGGCTCATCGCCAACGATGGCTTGGACGTCATAATCGGGGAAAATCGGATCAATATAGAACCCGCCGCCAAAGCAATAAGCCTTACCACCCGACAGGTGGGACACCTCGGACAGATACAGCACAGCAGGCAGTTCCGGTAGGTCTTCAACCACATGAAGGGCGGTGGTGCCGTGGATGCCGTTACCTGGTTCGCATTGAGTTGCGCCCGCCTCGGCCAGACCGGCCAAAAGGACCGAGGATGTGGTGCCCGGCGCATTTATTTCGATATCAGAACGGCCATGTTTTGCCAGACGTTCGGCGGCCTTGGTCAGCGTGGTTAAATTCTGGGTTGGCAGGACCTTGCGGCTGTCATGATCAAACAGTAAGGCCGGGAATGTTGTAATTCCGGCAAAGCGTCCGCCCGCCAAATCATCAATGAAATCAGCAATATCTGTGATGTCACCGGCGCTAAACCCGCCTTCATGGCCGCGATAGAAGGTGTCGCCTTCGGCGTGGATGCGGGCCAGAATATCCTGAACATACCCGGCCTTGTGGGCGGCGGTGGCGGCCTCGGTCGCCTTGGTATCGTTAAAGACGGTCCAATAATCGGGGCGGAAGCGTGCGGCGGCTGCGTTTGCTTCGAATTTGGCGACCTGTTGAAGATGGCCCAGATGCCCAACGCGCAGCCCGGCATTATGAGTGGCGCGCGCGCAGGCCATATCGACCGCGACCGACCGGTCAATGCCGCCACGCATCACGGCATGCGAGAACGAGCTGGCGCGTCCGACCTGCTTGGTCATGGCAAATATTTTCAGACCGTGTTTGTCGGCCTCGGTTTTCAAGGTGCGCGCATTGGCCTCAACCGCATCAAGATCAAGGATATAGGCATTGGCGGGCACTTTGCCGTCACGGTGAAGGGCCATGGCGGCCTCGACGAATTTCGGATTGCGACGGCGTAAGACATCAAGAAACATGGTTTTTTTCCTGCTTTTTGGGCTTATCGCGCTTTTTCGCGCAACGAGACGGCAACGGCGGCCAGAATGATCAGGCCCCGGACGATCATTTGATCGGACACCGAAAGCCCCATCAGGATCAGCCCGTTATTGAGCATCCCCATCATCAGCGATCCAATCAGCGCACCGATGATCGTCCCCCGCCCCCCATGCAAAAGGGTTCCACCGACGATGACAGCGGCAATCACGGTCATCAGATCAGATTCGCCAAGCGTGTATTTGGCCGCCTGCAAACGCCCGGCATAGAGCAACCCGGCAAGTCCGGCCAATCCGCCCGACAGCATCAGGACATAAAGCCGAATGCGCGCAACCTTGATGCCCGACACACTGGCAGCCTGCGGGTTGTCACCGGTGGCAAGGACATGGGCGCCAAACCGGGTTTCGCGGTAAATGAAATGACCAACTGCAACGGCCAGAACCGTCCACCAGATCAACGAAGGAATGCCTAAAAAGCTGCCCGATCCAAAGAAACCGGCAAAATCGCCATCCAGAACCGGGATGGAGCGCAGATTGGTCATTGATCGGGCAATCCCGGCAAACAATCCCATGGTTGCCAAGGTCACCAAAAATGATGGCAGACGGACAAAGGCGACAACCGTTCCGTTGATTGCCCCGGCCAGCAGACCAGCCCCCATGCCAGCAGCAATGCCGGCCACCATCCCGTATTCATTCATGACCACGGCGGCAGCCAATGCGGAAACGGCAACGATGGAGCCAAACGACAGGTCGATTTCACCCGCCGACAACACAAACACCAGACCAATCGCAAGGATGGTCGCCGGGGCGGTTTGCAGCACGATGTTTGACAGATTGCGGATGCTTAAAAACCCGTTGTCGCCCAGTGTGATGGCAAAGAACAGGAAGATGGCAAGAAAGCCAAAATAAACGACATATTGCTGCAGATTGATCCGGCCAACAATCTGGCGCAGTGATCTGCTTGCGGCGGCGTTGGCAGATGTCGGGTTGCCGGGTTTTGATTGGGACATGATCGGTCACTTCCTTGGGCGGAACGGCAAAGCAAAGGGTGTCGATGGATGGTCAGAAAACATTATCGGTGTCCGTTTGCCGGGCGATGAGGTACCGCCCGGCAAGCAGGTGATCAGTTCATCATTTTGATGATGGAGTCCGGTGCATCGCGGTTAAGCGACTCTTTCCAGCCATCCAGGACGTTTTCTTTTTTCACCGTTAAGGCCGGCGCAACGATAAAGGGCGGGGTTTCTTCGCCCAAAATAGCCTTAAGGCCGGTTGCCGCCATGGCGCGGCCCAACTCATAGGCCTTGTCGGCGACAATTGCCGTTACATTGCCATCACGGACCATGTCAATTGCCACCGGTTCGGATAGATCAAGGGTGACGATTTTGGTGTGTTTGTTGCCATTGGCACGTAGGGCCGCCAAAACGCCATCAGCCGGTTCGGCCCATGTGACATAGATGCCATCAAGATCGGGATTCTGAAGCAGCATGGCATTTGCCAGTTCTTCGGCGCGGGCCGGGTCGGTGATGCCTTGCTCAGCGACGATTTCGATGTCCGGATAGTTATTTTCAATCGTGGTTTTGAACGCATTGTCACGCTGGTTGGTGACGTAATAGGTCGCGTCATGGAAAATCCAGCCGACCTTGCCTTTGCCACCGATTTCTGTGGCCAGTGCATCCGCAGCCTGTTTGCCCATGGCAAACAGGTCATCGGTGACGATGGCGGCATAATCGGTACCATGTTTATAGTCAGACGGCAGGTTGGACAGGAACACCAGTTTGGTATCGTTTTCAACTGCTTCGCGGAAAGCCGCAGCAGATGTCACCGGATCAAGCGGCAAGGCCAGAATGATATCAGGTTCTGCAGTCAGGGCCGTTTCGATGTCGCTGCGCTGACGTGCGGCATCAAAACCGGCATCGGTGGTGACAGCAATCTTGACCCCGGCTTTGGCGAATTCATCGGTTGCACCAGCAGATACCGCATTGATGAAATCCGATGATGTATGCCACAGCAAGGCAGCCTTAAGGCCTTTTTCCTTTAGGCTGGAAAATTCGGCATCCGAAAGGGTGATTTCGGCACTGGGGGTGGCGGTTTCGCCGTTCGGACCAACGGTTTGTGCAAAGGCAGCAGTGCTGCTCATCATGAATCCGGCAATAAGACCGGTTTTAAGCAATCCCTTAATCAACATGAGCCATTCCTCTGATAGATGGTGTGTTTTTGTTTTGTGGTTTCGTTGTTTTGTCTTGGCTTTAACGTGTCTTGTGTCGCCGGACGGTTAGTCTGCGATCCCTGAGTAACGGGCCATAAAGCAGGCAAAGGCGACGATGCCTGCAAAATATTCTTCGATATCGACGCGTTCTTCGAATGTGTGGCAGTTTCGGATATCACCCGGCGCGCAATAGACTGCCGGGGTACCCAACTCATTGACAAAGAACGGAGTTTCCGACCAAAACGGCGCACCTTCGATCTTGCCGCGCCCGGCCATGGCGGTGGCAACGGCGTTTGACAATTCGCGGACTTCAGGCAAGTTCGGGTCAATTTCAGCCGCCGATCCGCCCAGCGCATGGTCGCGGCCCGCCGGATAGCTGATCGACACCTGAATTTCCGGATCAGCAATCGCGCCGCGAATGACCTGTTCCATTTCACGCGCTGCGTCATCAAGGCTTTCGCCGGGCAGCAATTTACGGATTAGCGAAAGTTTGCATTCTTCCGGTACCGCAATGAAACCGCCGCCGGTCAATCCGGTGATCAGAAGGAAGCCTTCGCCGATCAGGTCATGATGGCCGCGTGATTTTAGATCATCGGAATGGTTCCAAAGGGCGGACATCACGGAATGGGCGGCTTTGAGTGCGTCCTTGCCCAGTTCTGGTACACCAAAATAGGCCGATTTACCGGTGATTTTGATGTCGGCAATGTAAAAGCCGATCTGGGCCGGATAGACCGCCAGACGGGTTGGTTCGACATAAACGGTAAAGTCGGGCTTGGCGATTTCACCTGCGGCAATGCGGTGAGTGTAATCCTTGATCCCGGCGGAAATACCCGATCCGGGCTGGCCGCTTTCTTCATCGCCGACATAGGCAAAAGCCAGATCGTTTTTAAGTTTGATACCCGCCGCATCCAGCAGACTGAGTGCGGCAAGCGATGCGCAAATCCCGGCCTTAAGGTCGCCCGATCCCCGGCCCCAGATTTCGCCATCAATCAACGGCGCACCAAAGGGATCTTCGCGCTCAGTCCCCTTCCAGTGATCGCGCCAGCCATCGACATGAACCGTATCGGTATGGCCGATGAACAAAAGTCGTTTCGATTTCGAAGTGTTTCCTTCGCCAACACCTTTGCGTTCACCCCAGATGTTTGGGCGACCGGGTTCAAATTCGGCGGTGGTGATGGCTTCGACCCCGCGGTTGGTCATCTGTTTGGACAGATAGGCGACGAAATTGGCTTCGTTGCCGGTAATGCTTTGCGCACCAATGGCGCCGCGAAACAGATCAAGCGCATCTTCGCGGTCCAGCAAGGCCGCCAGTTTGCTGTGCAGATCGTTGGTTTTGGTCATGTGCTTGCCCCCTTAAGGGAAACACTGCTGGCAGGCGGCAGGGAAATGCGCCCGTCGGGGGCATCCGCCCCGAAAAAGGTGTTATGCAGATGACCAAGTCCGATGGCGGCGGCACCGACGATGGCCGCACGCTGATGCAGGCTGCTGGGCACGATTGTGATGGGTTGGGGCATGATTTGCGGCAGGAATTTTTGCGTGCGGGCAATCATTTCCGGGCGGTTGCCAATTGATCCGCCAATGATAATTTTTTCCGGGTTGGCGATGGCTGTGATCGCACCGACCCCGAATGCAAGGTAGCGAGCCGTTTCATCAAGAACCTGATTGGCAGCATCTTCGCCGTCATTGGCGGCATCAAAGATCGCCGGGACTTTGACATCGCGCCCGGTCAGGGCCGTGTAACGCTGCATCATGCCGACAGAGGCAACAATGCGTTCATAGGCCCCCGCCCGAATGGATTCCGTATCGAACGGATCGGCGCCAAATGGCAGGAAACCCAGTTCACCGGCGGCGTTTCCCGCCCCACGTACCAGTTCACCATTGACCATCAGGCCACTGCCAATGCCGGTGCCAAGCGCGATAAAGGCCAGATTATCAATCCCCTGACCTTCGCCGAGCCAGTTTTCACCAAGAACCGCCAGATTGACGTCATTTTCAAGCATGACATCAAAGCCGAACGCCTTTTCAAAGGCGCTAAAGACATCCATGTCCTCAAATCCGGCAATATTGGGGGCGAGCAACACCTTGCCACTCTTGGGGTCGGGGGCACCTGGTACGCCAATGACCGCAAGGCGAATGCGGTTGCGATCGATCTTCTGGGAATCGGCGGCCTGCCAGCACAGCTCGGCAATCTGATCAATCAGATGCTGTCCGCCACGCGGATCGGTTTGGGCGACTTGTTCGGCAAAAACCTGACAGGCGAGATCGGCAATGGCGACCTGGACCTTTGTCCCGCCAAGGTCCACAGCGGCGATAAAGGCCGCATCGGGGATCAATTCATAGGTAACAGCGGTACGTCCGACATGGCCGGTGGTGCGCCCGGTTTCCTGTACCCAGCCGGCTTCTTCAAGCTGACGGACGATTTCCGAAATTGTTTGTTTGGAAAGCCCGGTTTGTTTGGCGATGGATGCGCGTGAAATCGGGCCATTCTGGACGATGACCTCCATCACGGCACGTTGGGAAAACTTCCGGGAAATGCGCAAGGATTCGCTCACCGACCTCTCCTGATTGATCTGATTATTGTTTGGTTTATTTAATTCGTTCAGTTACCGAACTATCTATATCAGAAGAAGCTCTGTCAAGGGTGATATGCGCGCAAAATGCGCCACCCGATGTTAAACCCGTTGGGTTCTGGGGCGTTTTTGATTGTTAAGTGAATGAAATATAACGCTTATGCAGATTGCAAGGCGCGGGCGCGCTGAAGCCGTTCAATCTTGTAAACTGATGAGGGCGGCATGTTGCGCACGGTGGTTCCAATGCGCGTGGCGCGCAAACCAAGACGACCGAGAATGGCCGAGGGGACGGGACAGCGCGGGCCATAAGTGAACTGGTAAAACGCACCATCATCGCGCAAATAACCAAAAGTACCGGTCAGTATTCCCATGATCTGGCGCGGTTTCATCGACAAAAGCGGCAGGCCGCTAATGACGGTGGCAAGCGTGCTAGGGGCATAAAGACCGGCCTTTGCCAGCCGGGTGGCATCCATTTGTAAGATGCGGGCATCGGGATGACGGTCCGACAACAGACGGGAAAAATACGGTCCCGCTTCGATCAGGGTCAGATCATTTTCGGGTAGTCCGCGTTTAAGCAGCTCACGGGTAAAGACCCCGGTGCCCGGCCCCAGTTCAAGAACCGGGCCTTGACCGGGGACGACTTCGGATGTGATCAACTGCGCGAGTGCGGGGCTGGATGGCGAAATGGCCGAAACCCGTCTGGGATCGGTTACCCAGGCCCGAAAAAACGGCAAAAGATCCGACATGTGCGTGTCTGCCTCGATACGGTGTGTTTATGGTTAGTCTAGGTCCTGAGCCTTAGCTATTGACCTTTTATGTCGCGACAGGTGTTTATTTGTGTTCATTTTGCGAAATTGCACGCTGTCGCGGTGACACAAGATCGTGAGCCTTGTGACCATTTCTTAAGGTTACGAGGCGTTTTCCTGTCGATTTTTACGCAGAACATCAATCAAACGGGCTTCTTGCGGATCAGCGTGGAAGCTGTTGGGGATGATCATCACGCCTTTGGTGCCGTCATTGGCCTCGATCATGTAAAGGGTGGCGTCATCGCCGGGATCGGTGCCGTTATCGGTGCTGTTGGAATGCACCAGACGTAATTCATGAGGTTGGTAAAGGTGGCCGGTGCCGTCGCTGCGTGCACCATCGTCTTCACACATGAAATGATGTTCGAAACCGTGTTCTTTGGCATTTGCCTGAAGATCAGCCAAGGTCATTTGGTCCTCCTGAAACGCAATTTGTTCGATATAGAGAAAACGCCAGACCAGACAACTTGTTCCAGAGATCAGGAATGCTTTCGCCGTAAATGATCGATCAGATCCGCCTTGTCGGCATCGGTGTGGAAGCTGTCAGGGACAATCAGCATGCCGCGTGTGCCGTCATTGGCCTCGATCATGTAAAGGGTGGCATCATCACCGGGATCGGTGCCGGCATCGACGGATCTGGAATCGATGATGGTCAGGTCATCGGCATGATACTTCGCCTGTTTCCCGTCACATGTGACAAGGGCGCCCGATGCACTGAAAACATGGGAAAATCCGCGATTACGGGCCATTTCCTGCAAGTCGGATAAATTCATGGTGAACCTCCGTCTGTGTGTTTTACCAAGATCGTCATGGTCAGACTACCAGATTTGACCAACAACATGGTTGGACAAAGGCAAAATCGATCAGTTTTGGGATGATATTTTTATGATGACGCCGGGTCGAGCGCCATTTTCATGCCTTCGTGGCTGGCAACAAAGCCAAGCCGTTCATAAAACCGATGGGCATCCTTACGGGTTTTATCGGTGGTGAACTGTATCAGGACAGCGCCAAGTAATTTCGATATCGAAATAGATTCTAAAATCAGCTTTTCACCGATCTTTTGACCGCGATGGCGGCTTGATACCCGCACCCCTTCGATCTGCGCACGCAATTGCCCGCGTCGCGACAATCCGGCAATCAGGGTTAACTGCAAACATCCAACAATATCATCGCCTTGGCAGGCCAGAAGGTACTGGTTGGGCAGGGCTGCGGTCGATTGCGATGTCATGGCGTCAAAGGCGGCGTAATAGGCATCGGGTAAAGGATCGGTGCATTCTTCGCGGGTTTTGCCCTTTTCGTCATCGGCCAGAAGCGCAACGATGGCGGGCAGATCATCGCGGGTGGCCGGTCGGAAAGTGATTTCGGTCGGCGTGGGGCTGTTGATCATCGGGGTTCTCTTGGGTGGTGGCGTCTGGTGCGGGTGTTTGCGGGCCATCATGCTGCAAAACCCGGTCAATGGACAGATACAACAGGATATTTGATATCGTTTTTCGCGATGGGGGCTTGGTTAAAACAGCAATGATGCCGCCGGTGAAACCACGCGGCGGCATCATAACGGCCCAGCATTCAACCAAATCGGGCATCAGACCAAACGCAGGTGCGGGGGTGGGGGAAATCACCTGCGATAACCTGATGCCAGACCGGTTTCAGGGGTAGGCGATGTTTGAGTTACGCCAACCCACCATTGGCGCGCAGGGTTTGACCATCAACCCAGCCAGAGTCCTTCCCAGCCAGGAAGGAAACCACCCCGGCGATATCGTCGGGCTGTCCAAGTCGTTCAAGTGGGGGCATTTTGGAAAACTGGGCGATTTGCTCATCGGTTTTGCCATTCAGGAACAGTTCGGTTGCAACCGGGCCCGGGGCCACAGCATTGACCGTGATCTGACGGCCGCGCAGTTCCTTGGCATAGACCGCTGTCATGGCCTCAACCGCCGCCTTGGTGGCGTTATAGACCGCATAGCCCGGCAATTTCAGATGAAGGGCCGTGGTTGAAAAATTGATCACCCGGCCATGATCGCGCAGGTGTTTCGCCCCTTCGCGGAGCATGTTGAATGTGCCGCGTACATTGATGTCCATCATCGCATCAAAGGTTGCGTCACTCATCTCGGCAATCGGCTGTGTGGTCATCACACCAGCATTATTGACAATGACATCCACCCCGCCAAATTCGGCAATGGTTTTGTCAAACAGGGCGGTGACGGCGTCTGGTCGGGCGATATCGGCCTTCACCGCGAGGGCCTTGTGCCCATCAGATTTCAGGCTTTCGGCCAATTCTTCGGCGGCGGCGGCAGAATTGGCGTAATTGATCACGACAGCAAAGCCATCTGCGGCCAATCGTTTGGCAAGGGCGACACCAATGCCGCGTGATGCGCCGGTGATGATGGCGGTTCTGTTTTCCATGGCAGACATGAAATTTCTCCTTGGTGGATGTGCATGTAAGCGCGATGGGCTCACTATGACCGAGATGACATTTGGGATAATTGCGCTATATTCGAATTGACTGTTCGAATTTTGATAACAATGAGACATGGCGATGGACCGGTTTGAGGAAATGCGCAATTTCGTCCGGGTGGTGGAGCGCAAAAGCTTTACCAAGGCGGCCGGGGATCTTTTGATCCCGCGTGCGACCATGACCAATTCTATCCAGCGCCTTGAAGCGCGTCTGCGGACCCGGTTGCTTGATCGTACGACGCGCACCGTGGTGCCGACACTCGATGGCGAGGCCTATTACCGGCGGTGTGTCGATATTCTGGCCGAGCTTGAAGAAGCCGATGGTATCTTTCGCCGGACGGATCCGCGCGGGCTTTTGCGGGTGAATTTACAAGGCACGCTGGCGCGCAAATTTATCATTCCGCGTCTGCCGGAGTTTCTGGAACGCTATCCCTGTATCGATCTGATGATTAGTGACGGTGACCGGTTTGTCGATCTGGTGCATGAGGGATTTGATTGCGTGGTGCGCAGTGGCGGATTGTCAGATTCGTCAATGATTGCACGACGGCTTGCCATCTTGCGTGAGGCAACCGTTGCCAGCCCGGATTATATCGCCCGCACGGGCATGCCCGAAACGCTTGAAGACCTGAAAACCCAGGGCCATACGATGGTGTGCTTTCTGTCAGGTGCCGATGACAAGCCGATCCCGCTTGATTTCACAGTCAATGGCACGGTGCGCCAGATGATGCTTCCGGCCAGCATTTCGGTCACCAGCGCGGATAGCTATGCGGCGTGCGCCTATGCCGGGCTTGGTTTGGTTCAGGTGCCGCGCTATCGGGTTGCTGATGATCTTAAAGCCGGGCGGTTGGTGGATATCCTGCCCGAATTTCCGCCCGATCCGATGCCGGTCAGCATCCTGTATCCGCAAAACCGTCAGCTTTCAGTCAGGGTGCGGGTGTTTGTCGATTGGGTGGCCAATATTCTGGCCGAGGCGGATATCTAACCCACAAAGATTACGCCGGGCCTTCATGGGCGGAAAGCTGTTTGATGCGATTTCGCAATGAAACCAGATGGGCTTGCCAGTAATGGGTCATCATTGGCTTGAACCGGTTGTCATTCAGGCCATTGCGTGCCGGGTGGGCCGCGGATAATGCCTCAAGCCCGCTATGGGTCAGGGTCAGGCGCGTGGCGTCACCAGATTGCGCAAAGCGGATATCAACATGGGTGACAGGTTCTTTGCGGTCTGCTGTTGGCCAGCGCCATTCAAATGCCAGCCGTTTGGCCGGGTCCCAATGGATCACTTTGCCCGCCTCGACCACGAAATCGGGACGACGTTTATCGACTTCCTGTAAAAACCGCGTGCCATTATCGCGCTCGCCAAATTGCATGACGCCGGGGCGATTGCCAATCAGCCGGTTGCGCGGGCCTTGCTTCCACCAAAGATCAATCTCGTTGGTAAACACGTCAAAAGCCGTCTGGGCATCGCAGTCAACACGAAGGGCGACAAAGGTTTTGGCCGACATGGGGTGTCCTATGAGGTAAAACGGGCGGGGTGCTGTTTCTTCCCAGAAAGCACCCCGCCCGGCAAGTCAATTCATCTATCCGCGCGTTTAGTAGCCACTTTGACGATCGACAAGGCCGGTTGGCGTCTCACCACGTGCCATGCGATCAATGTTTTGCGCAATCTGATCGGCCGATTCCTCAACCCGGGTCGCCGCGGCAATATGCGGGGTGATGCGGATTTTCGGATGATCCCAGAACGGATGACTTTCGGGCAGCGGCTCGGTAACGGCAACATCCAAAAACGCACCGCGCAGATGCCCTGTATCAATCGCACGCAGCAAGTCGGCCTCATTGATCATCGCACCGCGTGCGGCATTAATGATCGCAGCCCCCTTTGGCAGATGCGACAGGGTTTCGCTGTTAAGCAATCCCTCGGTTTCCGGCGTGCGCGGCAGAAGGCAGATCAGAATATCGGCCTCGCCCAGAAATTCGTCAAAGGCATCCTCACCGGCAAAGGTGGTGATGCCCTCAATCGCCTTCATCGAGCGGCTCCAACCTGAAACGCCAAAGCCAAGGTTCGAAAGCGCGGTGGCAACGGCCGCGCCCAGGGCGCCCAGCCCCATGACACCAACCCGGCATTTTGAAATGCGTGCGACGTCATGCTGGGTCCAGTTGGCCTTGGCCTGCTGGGCGCTATAGACATCAAAATCACGCATGAAATGAAGGGCCGCATACAGATGATATTGCACCATCTGATCGGCCATCCCCGCATCTTCAAGCCGGATGACCGGGATGTTTTTCGGCAGACTTGGCGATGAGACAACATGATCGACCCCGGCCCCCAGCGAAAAGATCGCTTTAAGGTTGGTCAGGTTTTTGATCAGTCCCTGCGGCTGTTTCCAGAACAGGGCAAAGTCAATCGTTGCGGAATCGTAATTGTCGTCGCCCGTGACGATATTGGCATCAGGCAGCCGTTCAACCAGCGCCTTTTTCCAATCGGCGTCTTCGCCCGCGGCGGAAATAAGGATATTGGGCGCGGCAGTATTGGTTGGCATGGGGCTTTCTCCTGATGCGGTGACAAATGAGGGTGCCGGTTTTTGGGGGTCCATCAATATAAACGCGCCAGATCGCAAAGCGTTCCGGTGTGTTTTCCAGCACGTCTATTGATGGCAGCAGTTAAGGACGTTGGTCAACCGTTCGGCGTGGGGATGCCTCGATGATTGTACCGTCCCCCGAGATCAATGGGCAAAGATCATCGCCGGGTCGCGGAATGTTTTGAATTCCACGCCATTTCCCGCCGGGTCCTCAACAAAAAACGTCCCCTGCTCGCCCGGTTCACCGGCAAAGCGGATTTTCGGTTCCAGCAGGAATGTTACCCCGGCGTTTTTCAGGCGCTCGGCCAGACCATGCCAGACGTCCCATTCCAGAACCGCGCCAAAATGCGGGATTGGCACCGCATCGCCATCGACCGTGCCCGACCCGGCGTTTTGCCCGGCCTCAGACCGGACATGGGCGGACAGCTGATGACCAAAGAAATCAAAATCAATCCACGCCTCGGTCGAGCGACCTTCGTCACAGCCCAGTATATCAATGTAAAACGCGCGGGTGTCGGCGATGGATTTGATCGGGAAGGCCAGATGGAACGGGGGTAAGGACATGGGATTCTCCTAAGATTATCTAATGCTGTGTTGTTTGAAACAGTCTAAACCAGCATAATACTGCCGGTAAAATCAGAAGTTCTGCATTTAGCATCAGGAAATCTATTGATATGGCGCTGCGTCCGACCACCCCGCCGCTCAATGCGCTGCGCGCGTTTGAGGCAGCCGCCCGGTTGGGCAGTTTTGCCCGTGCGGCGCATGAATTATCGGTGACAGCCGGGGCTGTCAGTCAGCAGGTCGCCAACCTTGAGGCCAGCCTTGGCATGGCGCTGTTTGATCGTAATGGGCCGAAACTTACTTTGCGGGATGCTGGACGGGCCTATTTACCGACATTGCGAAGGGCGCTCGACGAGATTGAAGCCGCAACCCTTGATCTGGTCACCCATGGGACGGGGGAACGTAAACTGGTGATCGGGGCATTGCATACCATCGCCAGTGCGTGGCTGATCCCACGATTAAACCGCTTTCAAAACGAATATCCGGATATTCGCCCGGTGATCGAAACCCTGGCGCTTAATTTCGCCACCCCGGACCGCAGCCCCGAGCTTGGCAGTCGGCTTTTGGATGTTGGGCTGTATTTTGGCAATGGGACTTGGCCGGGGCTGAAATCTGATAAGATTCTTGATGAAATTCAGGTGGTTGTCGCCAAACCGGGATATGTCACGCCGGATCGGAAAGGCGACCTTGCAGCCCTGATTTCCGATCATCCACGGTTGGTCCATACCACCCGGCCCAAGGCGTGGCATGATTGGGGATTGGCGCATGGGGTTGCCATCACCGGGGCGCCGGGACCGGGGTTTGAGCATTTCTTTATGCTGATTGAGGCCGCCAAGGCGGGCATGGGCTTGGCGCTTTTGCCGCGTGTCCTGATCGAAGGGCCGTTGGCCGAGGGTGGGCTTGAAATCGTCTGTGACGCGACCTTGCAAAGTGATGGTGCTTACTACCTGATCACGCCGGAGAACCGGCTGGACCGGCCAGAAGCCCGCGCCTTTCGCGATTGGGTCTTGCGCGAAGCTGCGATGGGGTCCGGTGCCCTCGGATCGCCCTAACCAATTGGAAATAGGTGCATTTATTGCGGAATCAGGTGCCAGATTTACGGCGATAGATGCTGTGCAGAAAATGGTCTTTCTTCGGGCCTGTGATTTTTATTTTTGTTTCGAAATGATTGGCATCACGCCAGATCATGCAGTGATGGTAAAAATCATCCCCGCACGGATGAATGTCGCGTGCACAAAGCCCTTCGTCGGCATCTTCGCCAAAGTGCAGCATCACATAGCGATTGCCAAAGCTGAGCGGATCGCGAAACAGAAGTTCGATTGAGGCCGGGCTTTCATGCAGCACAAAATCATATTCGCGGTAACCATCAAACCGTTGACCATCGGTGCGGGTCAGAAACCCTTCCTCGCGATAGCGCAGGACATTGGGTTTGTCCGGCTCGGCCATATGGAACGTCACATCCCCAACAAACTGGCCGACATCCCCCAGATCGCGTTCAAGCGTCCAGTCGCCGGGCAGGGCGGCAAAGATTTCAGATGCTGTCGGGGTGAGTGCGGTCATGGTTGGAAAATGCGTTTTGTTGCAGGGATAAAAAAGGCAGGGTCGCGCAGCGGTGCCCTGCCTTTTGCATGATTTTTCAGGTGTTTATGCCTTGGGTAACATCAGCGGTAGCTTTTCACCGCCCAGGATATGCACATGCAGGTGCGGGACGTCCTGACGGCCGTGTTCGCGGGTGTTGGCGATCAGGCGGTAGCCGTCCTCATTCACACCGGCAGCCGCCGAAATTTTTCCAATCGCGCGGGTATAGGCGATGATTTCGGCATCCGATGCATGGGTGGCGAAATCGTCATAGGACGTGTATGGGCCTTTTGGGATCACCAGCACATGGGTCGGGGCCTGTGGCGCGATGTCGTTGAAGGCCAGCACATGGTCGTCTTCAAAGACCTTGCTGCACGGGATGTCGCCGCGCAGGATTTTGGCAAAGATGTTTTCCGGGTCATAGGGTTTGACGGCCATTGGGGGCTCCTGATCGCTAGATTTGGTTTATGGCTGCCATATTGAACAGGCTTTGCTTTGGGTGCAATTTGGATTTTCAGAAAATGATGGCTGTTTTGCTGTGCTGTCCGTCCCGGCGAGGTCCGGTGCGGCACGCTGGATGCCCGCCTGCGCGGGCATGACGGTATGATGGAGCTGCGATTGCACAGATGATGGCGCCGTAAACTGGCCTAGTCGTCGGCGCGTGCGGCTTTCTCGGCAATGCCTGAAATGCCCTGACGTTCGGCCAGAATGTTCCAGACATCTTGTGGTTTCACACCCTGATCGGCCCAGAGCACCATGAGGTGATAGAGAAGATCGGCACTTTCGGACGCGACTTTTTCCGGGGTTTCGGCCAATGCGGCAATGACGGTTTCAACGCCTTCTTCGCCGACTTTCTGGGCGATTTTGGCCGTGCCTCTGGCAAATAGCTTGGCGGTGTAGCTGGTGTCGGGGTCGGCACCCTTGCGCGCGGCCACGGTGGCATAAAGCGCATCAAGGATATGTTGATCTTGCGGGTTTGGCATTTTCTACTCCTCACGCACGGGGATGCCCGCCGCCTTCATGTGGTCTTTGACCTCGCGGATGCGATAGGTGCCAAAATGGAAGATGGATGCGGCCAAAACCGCCGATGCATGGGCATCACGCACCCCTTCGACCATATGATCAAGGGTTCCGACCCCGCCCGAGGCAATCACGGGCACATGCACACTGTCGGCAATGGTTTTGGTCAGTGGGATGTTAAAGCCCGACTGTGTGCCATCGCGGTCCATCGAGGTGACCAGAAGTTCGCCCGCGCCATATTCAGTCATTTGTTTTGCAAACGAAACGGCGTCGATCCCGGTGGCTTCGCGCCCGCCATGGGTAAAGATTTCAAATTTGTCCGGGCCGGTTGATTTGGCATCAATCGAAACGACAATGCATTGCGATCCGAACTTGCGGGCGGCTTCGCGAACGAAATCGGGGTTTTTGACCGCGGCGGTATTGATCGAAACTTTATCGGCCCCGGCCAGAAGCAATTTGCGAATATCATCAAGCGACCTTACCCCGCCGCCGACGGTGACCGGCATAAAGCAGGCTTCTGCGGTGCGCGCGACCACGTCAAAGATGGTGTCGCGGTTGTCACTGGATGCTGTGATATCAAGGAAGCACAGCTCGTCGGCACCTTCGGCATCGTAAATACGCGCCTGTTCGACCGGATCGCCGGCATCAATCAGATCAACGAAATTGACACCTTTGACAACGCGGCCGTCCTTAACATCAAGACAGGGAATGACACGGGTTTTCAGCATGGTCGGTTTCCTGTGTGTATCGTTAGGACAAGGCCGCAATGGCCGCGGTAAGGTCAATGCGCCCATCATAAAGGGCACGTCCGGAAATCGCGCCATCAATACCGGCATCGGTGTGGGCCTTGACCGCAATCAGATCATCAAGCGATGATACCCCGCCCGACACAATCACCGGGGTCGAGATGGCCGACGCCAGTGCCACGGTGCTTTCGATATTGGGTCCGCCCATCGCACCATCGCGGTCGATGTCGGTAAAGATGATGGCGGCAACGCCGCAATCTTCAAACTTTTGCGCCAGTTCAAGGGCGGTGACTTCGGATGTTTCAGCCCAGCCTTCGACCGCGACATAACCGTCGCGCGCATCAATGCCGACAGCCACCCGGCCCGGCCATTTGGCACAGGCTTCCTTGACGAAATCAGGATTGCGCAGCGCCACGGTGCCAAGGATAACGCGGGTAATGCCCTTGTTCAGCCAGTAATCCACGGTTTCCATGGTGCGGATACCGCCACCAAGCTGAGTGCTGGCTTTGCCATCAACGGCGGCCAGAATGGAATCAACCGCTGCCCCATTGACCGGTTCCCCGGCAAAGGCGCCGTTTAGATCAACAATATGGACCCAGTGACACCCGGCGGCGACAAATTCACCGGCCTGTGCGCCGGGGTTATCGTTAAACACGGTCGCCTTGTCCATGTCGCCGCGCAAAAGGCGAACGCAGGCACCGTCTTTGAGGTCAATTGCGGGATAAAGATTCACTGCTCGGTGTCCTGTATTTTCTTGGTGTAGTAATAGCCTTCGACCATCTTGCCGTCGATCATCGCGTAATAGGGATTGATCCCCCAACGGACGTATCCCAGCCCATTATAAAGCGCGATGGCGGCAGTCTGGGTTTCGCGAAGGTCCAGTTTCAAAACGCTGTAGCCAGCTTCACGGGCGAAATATTCGATGCCACGCACAATCGCCTTGCCATTGCCGCGCCCGCGCGCCCATGGGGCAACGAAATGGCCGGAAATCTGTGCGGAATGGCGCTGTGCTTCGAGGTTGGCCGGGGTTTCGATCAGCTGTGCCGCGCCGGAAATCACGCCATCAACGCGCGAAACAAACAAGTTGCGCCCAGGCATCAGCAAAACGCCACGCCAGTATTTTTCCATATCCGGGCGATCTGGTGGGGTCAGCCAGCCAAAGCCGCCGCCTTCGATAATGGCCTGCGTGCAGGCATCAACGATGTCGGACAGATCCCCCGCCGAAAGCTGGGTGACATGTTCGGCCATGACGCCATCCTGAATGGTATCACTTGGTGCGATCATGGTTTCCATCCCAGGAAATTCCCAATGATGGTAAGGCCGGTTTGCTGGCTTTTTTCCGGGTGGAACTGGGTGCCGACCATATTGTCGCGTCCAATCATTGCAGTTAAATCGCCGCCATACGACACCGATGCCAGCCGTTCGGCCGGGTTGGCGACATGCATGTGATAGCTATGTACGAAATAGGCGTGATCGCCATCCGAAATACCGTTCATCACCGGGTGTGCCTTCCCGGCGGGATCAAGAACAAGCTCGTTCCAGCCCATATGCGGGATTTTAAGGGTCGGGTCGTTTGGCTCAATCGCAACCACTTCGCCCTTGATCCAGTCAAGGCCATCGGTGGTGACAAATTCGCGCCCGACAGACGACATCAACTGCATGCCAACACAGATGCCAAAGAACGGCTTGCCGCCCTTAATCACCTGTTCGTTCAGCACATCGACCATGCCGGTCACCGCATCAAGCCCGGCCCGGCAATCGGCATAGGCGCCAACACCCGGAAGCACGATATGGCTGGCGCTGCGGACTTTTTCAGGGTCATTGGTGACAATGATATCGTCGGAAAATCCGGTTTCACGGGCGGCGCGCTCAAATGCCTTGGCAGCCGAACGCAAATTGCCTGAGCCGTAATCAATAATCGCAACACTCATGGGTAGGATGGGCTCCCGGTTGAGGGGGTGGAGACAACAGTTTGCGGCGGTGATGCCAATTGCGCGGTGCCAAGGTGGGCTGTTCTGATCCGTTGGCTGCCAAGATTGGCAAAGCAGCGATATTCGGCATCAGAGTAGGTTTTACCGGCCACGATATCGACCATTTTCCAGCCCTTGGCGGCAAGCTTGCGGCGCCTGAGGTCATTGCCAATCAGGCCAAAGCCGATGCCGGTCAACAGGGCCAACGCAAAGTCCATTTCCGGCCCGCCGTTAAACAGCCGGACCAAGAGGCCGGACGCCAACGACACCGCGACAATTGCGAAAAAGCCAAGCCACAGACGATGATACAACGCCCAAAGCCCCGACAGCAGAAAGGCCCAGAAATTGAACCCTTCGCGGATCAGGATGGCGTTTTCCATCGGGTCGGCATCGCCGGGATGGATATGGACTGTGTAAACCTGCATCGAAAACCGATTTTCTGGTCCCGGTGGCACCAATGTCCCACCGGTATACTCCCGATCTTTATGTGATCAGATCACGTCAGATCAAAGTGATCCACCAAGTGTGCCCTTGGTCGACGGAATGGCATCGGATTTGCGCGGATCAATTTCAATTGCCACACGCAGCGACCGTGCCAGCGCCTTATAGGCACTTTCGACGATATGGTGATTGTTCTCGCCATAGAGGTTCTCGACATGCAGCGTAATGCCGCCGGCCTGGGCAAAGCCCTGGAACCATTCGCGAAACAGCTCGGTATCCATATCGCCGATCTTGTCGCGGTTAAAATCGACATTCCAGATCAGATACGGGCGGCTTGAAATATCAAGCGCGACACGAGTCAGCGCCTCATCCATCGGCAACAGGCAACTGCCATACCGGTTGATGCCCTTTTTATCGCCAAGTGCTTTGGCAAAGGCTTCGCCAATGGCAATCCCGGTATCTTCGGTGGTGTGATGGAAATCAATATGCAGGTCGCCCTTGGCCCGGACCTTAAGGTCCATCAGGCTGTGGCGTGAAAGCTGTTCGAGCATGTGATCAAGGAAGCCAACGCCAGTTTCGACGTCATAAACGCCGGTACCGTCAAGGTTCAGCTCAACCGTGATCTGGGTTTCGTTTGTATTACGCTCAACGCGGGCCTTGCGCATGCAAAGCTCCTTTCCTGCAGATAGGGATGCATATGTTGGGACGTATGTAGCAACAAACTGGCGCAAATGCCAGTGTTAGGACGTTACCGCATTTCGCGTATCAGTGTTTCTTTTTTGTATTGAACTATGATCGTCGGAATAGAAATATTCAGAGAGTGAATATTTTTTGAATAAAAATTGACATAATTAAAAAAATCAGGCATTTGTTAACTATCGGATCGCAATATTCAATGGTGTTAGGTGATGTAGTGGATCGACAAGACATACTAAAAGCTCTAGCAGACCAACTTGAAAATAAGCTTTGGCATTTGGCCGAGCAGTTCAAGGTTACTCTTAGAGGATTGGCGCAAACCGAGCATTTTGATTTGGATGACCGGGCGGCAGTTGGGAATGCTCTGCACTCCTCTCTTCCCAGTGCATTTGCCGCCTCAGAACTAGGTTCTGAGGGTTTCAAGTTGATCAAAGATGTTGTCGGGCCAGGAAACAAGATTGTAGCGAAGGTCGAGATTGAAGGCGAAGAGCGTTCTGTATGTCTTGAACTACATAATGCTGGTCCTCAAGGAGGCACTCGCAAGAAAAAACATCAATACGCTTCGGAAGACGTTGCTGTGGAGCCGAGATTTCAAGGGTTTGATGTTGTTGCACCAAAAAGGTTGTTGCTCTTCTTAGCTTATCACTTGAACGGTGTGCGAACTGCAGTGGAAAGCCTTCATCTTGTATTTTCGGATGGTGTTGACCGACGAAGCATTCAGTTGTTTAAGGCTGATGAAAGCTATGTTGCGCAATCTGCCCCAGTCCAACCGCAGAAAATGCCAGAAGTTGGGTCTGCGTTGAAAATTAGAGAACGTGCCTTGGGAGAGGCTAATAAACATGCCCGGAAAGCAAATAAACGGAGGAATGCTGCTCCTAGCTCGTAAGAGAAGGCGAAAAACCCAAACAGAACTCGCCAATGAATCACGTGTTCCGCAAGCTGCGATTTCACGTATTGAAAATGGCACTAGAGACGCGCTGTCTATGGAGGAAATCCAATCGATAGCGCGTGTTTTGGGATTCCCGTCCGCTTTCTTCTTTGAGCAGGAGCCGCTCTATCGTCGCCCAATTAGCTTGCACGGTGCTGCCTTCAGAAAAAAAGCTTCTGTCTCCGTCAAAGATCAGGATGCAGTCGTTGCTATGGCGAACCATTATGTAATGCAGCTTCGCCGTATGCTAGATGCGATTGAACTGGAGCCCCAATTTAAACTTCTTCAGTTCGAAATTGTTAGTGACCGGAATGGTGCTGCCGATTTTGCAGAAGCAGTGAGTAGTGCGTCTGAAGCAGCTGAAAAAGTTCGTCAATCTTGGCAGCTTGACAAAGGGCCAATTGAGAACCTCGCGAAGTACGTTGAGGCTACTGGCGTAATTGTAATATTCAGCGATTTTGGTGATGCAGATATTGATGGTCTGACGCTTCGCCCTGTAGGTATGCAGCCAGTTGTTTTGCTAAACAAGAATCGTCCAGCTGACCGGTTACGTTTTAGTCTAGCGCATGAATATGGTCACGTTGTTTTGCATCCGTATCCTTCGGAGGAGATGGAAAAGGAAGCAAATGAGTTTGCTGCGGAACTCTTGATGCCTCGGGCTGGGGTTTTACCAGACCTGAGAAAGAAACTGACTTTACCCTATTTGGGCTTACTTAAGCTGAAGTGGGGTGCTGCGATGTCAGCTCTTATTTATCGTGGCAAGAGTTTGGGTACGTTGTCTGGTGACGAAGCTGTGTCGCTATGGAAAAAAATGAGCTTTTGCGGCTATAGAACCCGTGAACCGGAAGAGTTTGATATCGAATTCGATTTTCCGAAGCTTAGTGGTGATCTAGTCGATATGCACATGCATGATCTTGGATACTCGCTTGAGGAGCTAGCAGAAGCTTTTAAAACGCTTCCTGCTGAGTTTGCAAAAATGCACGGATTGGAAACACCAACAGAGCTCAAGAAACCAAAGCTTCGCTTGGTTGTTAGTAGTAATTAAGGGTGTGAGCAGCAGAGATTGCGGTGAAGGCAAGCATATTTGCCGCAAATTTTGCGGTGATTAAAGCGGTCTTCACCGCAAAACCCTCAAACAAAATCGAACTTATCGACATCAAACAGGCCGCGATCGGTCATTTTGAGATGCGGGATGACCGGGAGGGCGAGGAACGCGACCTGAAGGAAGGGTTCGGGCAGCACACAGCCCAAATCCTTGGCCGCTGCGCGCAGCGTAATCAGGTCTTTTTCGACCACCTCGAACGGCTCAAGGCTCATGAGGCCTGCGACCGGCAACGGCAGTTCAGCCGTGACTTTGCCGTTATCGGCAACGGCAAAGCCGCCGCCCATTTCAATCAGGCGATTGACCGCAGCCGCCATGTCAGCATCATTTGCACCGACCACAGTGATGTTGTGGCTGTCATGCCCGACCGAGGAAGCAATCGCACCGCGTTTAAGGCCAAAGCCGCGTACAAAGCTTCTGCCGATATTGCCATTGATGCCGTGGCGTTCGACGACCGCGACCTTGATCACGTCGTTATCCAGATCGGGTTTGAGGCCATTTTCGCCAATTTCAAGGGTGGCTTCGTCGCGGAAGGTCAGGATCAAGCCCGGTTTGACTTTAATCACCGGGGTCTGGTTTTGGCCCGGTTTGGGGTCGCAGGCAAATGCGGCCGCATCAACGGGGGTGGCCTTCATGGATGACAGGCCGACTGGGTCGATGGTTTTGCGCTTGGCAAACAGATCGTTGGTGACACGGCGGCCCGCGGCGATGACAGCGCTAACATCGCAGGTATCAAGATCATCGAGAATGGCGATATCGGCCCGCCAGCCCGGGCCGATCAAACCGCGATCGCGCAGGCCAAAAATGCGCGCAGCGGAATGAGATGCCGCGCGATAGGCATGATGGATCGGGCAATTGCGGGCTTTCAAATGTCCGATCAGGCGGCGCACCAGACTATCAAGATGGCCTTCTTCGCCGATATCAAGCGGATTGCGGTCATCGGTACACAGGGCCACGAAGCTAGAGCTGTTTTCATCCAAAATCTCGGCCAGTGCTTCGAGGTCCTTGGAGACTGATCCTTCGCGGATCAGGATCGCCATGCCCTTGGCAAGTTTTTCGCGCGCTTCGTCGGCCGATGTTGCTTCGTGATCGGTGCGGATGCCAGCGGCCATATAGCCGTTCAAATCAAGCCCGCGCACCAGCGGCGCATGGCCATCAATATGCCCATCCTGAAAGGCTTCGAGCTTGGCCATGATGCCCGGATCAAGGTTGAGCACGCCGGGATAGTTCATCATTTCAGCCAGCCCGACGACCTTTTCATGATCGCGGAACGGCAGAAGATCTTCGATTTCAAGCCGTGCGCCCGCCGTTTCAAAGGCGGTGGCCGGAACGCAGGATGACAGGTTGACCCGGATGTCCATCACCGACTGTTCAGCACATTCAAGGAAGTACTTAATCCCGTCAGCACCGAGAACATTGGCGATTTCGTGCGGGTCACACAGAACCGTGGTCACACCGTGTGGCAAGACACAGCGGTCAAATTCAAGCGGGGTGACCAATGAGCTTTCGATATGCAGATGGGTATCTATAAAGCCCGGAACGGCGAATTTTCCGGTGCAATCGATCTCGGTCTCGCCAGCATAACTGTCATGGGTACCGACGATGCGGTCGCCAAGGATTGCGATGTCGGTCACAGTGACGTTACCGGTGATGACATCGAGCAACCCGATATTGCGCAGGACCAGATCCGCCTTGATTTTTCCCTGCCCCGCAAGGATGCATTTGCCAAGATGGGATTGGGTCAGATCGGTGCTGCTCATGGGTTTGGGTCCTGCATTCTTTGAAATTCTTTTGTGGCATAAGCCTAAAGCAAGTTAGCGCACTGTGCCTTGAATTTTTTATGGGTCTTGGCGTTGAAACAGTATTTGCCATTCGACAAAACCCTATGATCGGCCTTGGCCCTTGACCGGGCGGTTGTGCGTGCTAACTCTTGGTCGAAGCATTGGATGATATTCAAGGATAATTCATGAGCGAACAACAAAGCTGGCACGGCACGACGATCCTGTCTGTGCGCAAGGGGAATGAAGTCGTGGTGGCCGGTGATGGTCAGGTGTCGCTGGGCCAGACCGTGATCAAGGGCAATGCCCGCAAGGTCCGCCGGATTGGCCAGAAAGGTGACATCATTGTCGGTTTCGCCGGGGCGACGGCGGATGCCTTCACCCTGCTTGAGCGTCTTGAAGCCAAACTGGACCGTCATCCGGGCCAAACCATGCGTGCCTGTGTTGAACTGGCCAAGGATTGGCGCACAGATCGCTATTTGCGCAAGCTTGAAGCCATGATGGCGGTGGCTGATCGCGACATTTCGCTGGTTTTGACTGGTCAGGGTGATGTTTTGGAACCTGAAGACGGCATTATCGCCATCGGATCGGGCGGAAATTATGCCTTGTCTGCTGCCCGTGCGCTGATGGATCAGGACATGACCGCCGAGGAAATCGCACGTAAGGCGATGAAGATTGCCGGTGAGATTTGCGTCTATACCAATGGCAGTGTCACGCTCGAAAAAATCGAGGATGCGAAATAGGCAGGGCGCCGTTTCGGGCCCTGATCACGCATCCGTCGCAATAACAACACGGAACACCAAAATGACCCAGAATTACAGCCCGCGCGAGACGGTTTCCGAACTGGATCGCCACATTATCGGTCAGAAAGAAGCCAAACGCGCGGTTGCCATTGCGATGCGCAATCGCTGGCGTCGGCAGCAGCTTGACGACACCATGCGCAATGAAGTTCTGCCTAAAAACATCCTGATGATCGGCCCGACCGGGGTGGGTAAAACCGAAATTGCGCGCCGTCTGGCAAAGCTTGCCGATGCACCGTTCATCAAGATCGAAGCCACCAAATTCACCGAAGTCGGTTATGTCGGGCGTGATGTTGAACAGATTGTGCGTGATCTGGTCGAGGTGTCGCTTGATCTGACCCGTGAGGCCATGCGCAAAAAGGTCCGGGCCAAGGCAGAAATGCAGGCCGAGGAACGTATTCTTGATGGTTTGGTGGGTGAAAACGCGTCGGCTGATACCCGCCAGAAATTCCGTAAGATGCTGCGTGAAGGCGAATTGCAGGACAAGGAAATCGAAATCAACGTTCAGGAAAGCAGTTCGTCTTCGATGCCGACCATCGATATTCCGGGCATGCCCGGTGCCCAGATGGGCATGATGAACCTGAACGACATGTTCGGTAAGGCCTTTGGCGGCAATACCAAGCCCAAACGCATGACTGTCACAGAAGCCTTTGAGCGTCTGATTGATGAAGAAGGCGACAAGCTGCTTGATAATGACAAGGTTACTGCCGAGGCGATTGATAATGTCGAGCAGAACGGCATCGTATTCCTTGATGAGATCGATAAAATCACCGCGCGGTCGGAACGTGGCGGCGATGTGTCGCGCGAAGGCGTGCAGCGTGATTTGTTGCCGCTGATCGAAGGCACCAACGTTTCAACCAAACACGGGACGGTCAAAACCGACCATATCCTGTTTATCTGTTCGGGCGCGTTCCATCTGGCAAAGCCATCGGACCTTCTGCCGGAATTGCAGGGTCGTTTGCCGATCCGGGTGGAGCTCAAGGCGCTTACCGAAGGCGATTTCCGTCGCATCCTGATGGAGCCGGAAGCCTCCCTGATCAAGCAGTATATTGCGTTGATGAAGACCGAAGACGTCACACTGGACTTTAGCGATGATGCGATTGATGAAATTGCCCGCATTTCGGCCAGTGTGAATGAGGCGGTCGAAAACATCGGCGCACGCCGCCTGCATACGGTGCTTGAAAAGCTACTGGATGATATCAGCTTTACCGCGACCGATCGGGCGGGCGAGACGTTCAAAGTCGATGGCGCCTATGTCCGGGAGCAGGTCGAAGAGCTGTCGAAAGATACCGATCTTTCGAAGTTTATTCTGTAGCCGAAACGAATAAGAAAACGACTTACATTAAAAAAGGCCAGCATTTCGGTGCTGGCCTTTTTGTCTGAACGGGTCAGGCGCTGTGCAATTTGCGGATATTGTTGTTGGCCTTGGCCGGCAGATAGACGGTAAAGACCGACCCAACGCCCTGTTCGCTGTCGATGATCATGGTGCCGCGGTGGCGTTGCACCAGATGTTTAACAATGGCCAGACCAAGGCCCGTTCCGCCAACCGCACGTGAGCGGGCGGTATCAACCCGGTAAAACCGTTCGGTCAGGCGCGGCAGGTGTTCGCGTGCGATGCCGTCGGAATGGTCGCGGATGGCGACGGCCATGATACGGTCATGGCGGAACCGGGCCAGCGCACCGGGTGGGGTTTTGGCCAAGGTAATCGAAACTTCGACATCGGTATCGGGATGACCGTATTTGATGGCGTTTTCGACCAGATTGACAAACACCTGTGTCAGTTCCTTTTCGTCGCCGACGATTTCGGTGTTATCAAGCGCATGATCAACGCGGATCTTCATGCCCTTGGCATCGGCTTTCATCGCAAGGGTTTCAGCAACCTTGCCAATGATTTTACCAACGTCGCAATCCTCGGACGGCGGGGTATGTTCGTTCAACTCGATCCGCGCCAGCGACAGCAAATCTTCGATCAGATGCTGCATGCGCAGGCCTTGATCGCGCATCACAGGCAAGAATTGTGCAAGGGCATCCGGATCATCTTTGGCCGGACCTTCAAGCGTTTCGATAAAGCCCAGCAGTACTGAAAGCGGTGTGCGCAATTCATGGCCGGCATCGGTGGCGAAATCGGCACGCATCTGTTCAAGTTTGCGAAGCTCGGTCAGATCGGAAAAGCTGAGAACAAAATTTCGGTCGCCGGTTGCTGCGGGCAGGCGTGCGGTCAGCACGTCAAAATGACGGTGTGCATCACTGGCCAGAATGAACTCGGCATGCTTCATGGTTTCGCGTTCGTTGGCAACATCATCAAACGCGTCCAGAAGGATCGGATCACGGATAAAACGCGTGAGATCGCGCCCGGTTTCAAGATTATGAAACAACCCACGTGCAGCCTGGTTGAACCCGGTAACAACCCGGTGCCGGTTGACCATCACCACCGGATTGGGCAGGTGATCAAGGATTTCGGCATCGGTGCTGGTCTGGGTTTCCAGATGTGAAATACGTTCGCGAAACGCACTGGCGATCTGGGTATAAAGCGATGAGAGTTCAGACGCCGCGCTAAAGGAAAGATGCTGTGGCGGTGTTCCCCGGAACCGGTCGCGCAGATCGGTGGCGTAGCGGGCAACCCGGCGCAAATCGCCAAAATAGATGCGCAGTATCGCAGCAATTCCCAACCAGGAAAGCGTCGCGGCGACGACTGCCGTGCCCCAGCCAAGCAGTTCCATCGCCGCAAGGACGACGAATACAATGCCTGCTGGAAAGGCAACGGCCAAAGCCGTAAGTAACAATTGGCTGAAACCCAATTGACGCTCCTGTTGAGAAGGTATGATGACCTGTTACTGTACGCAGGTCTAAAAGTGGACCTAAAATGGTTATACGCTGGTAAAGATCAAATAAAAGTTTGATGACAGTTTTCAAGGTCATGAAGCAATTGAAAAAAAACGTCTGCGATCCTGAAAAAGACCGCAGACGCAGGAACGGATGGCAACGATTGCCCGTTGTGAGGTGTCGCTGTGTCCTTAAAGGATACGGGCACCCTGATCGAAGCTTAGACGCGGGCTGCGTTCATGCAGTTTGGCTGCATCGCCGTAACCGATATTGATCAGGAAATTGCTTTTAACCGGGGTATTGGCAAAAAATTCCGTGTCCAGTTTTGCATTGTCAAAGCCCGACATGGGGCCGCAATCAAGCCCAAGACCGCGCAGAGCCAGAATGAAATAGCCCGCCTGAAGCGACCCATTGCGAAACGCCGTTGTTTTAATCGCATCATCCTTTCCGGCAAACCATGACCGGGCATCGGTATGGGGGAACAGATCGGGCAGTTTTTCATAAAATTCCATGTCATGGGCAATGATGGCGGTGACCGGTGCGGCCATGGTTTTATCAACATTACCGGCAGCAAGGCAGGGTTTAAGCCGTGCCTTGGCGTCAGGGGATTTTACAAAACTGATCCGCATTGGTTCGCAATTGGCACTGGTTGGTCCCATCACGGCCAGATCCCACGCCTGTTTGAGAAGGTCGGTATCAACATCGCGGTCCAGCCATTGGGTATGGGTGCGCGCGCCGTGAAACAGAAGATCAAGTGCAGTGGAATCAAGCATGGAACCTCTCAATTTGGATGGGGGTTAGGACTCTTTCATAAAGTTAAGCATACAGGGACAATTCGCAACCGTGCATGCCCTATCCATATGAAATGTGGAAAAACAAGTGGTTCACTGGTATTTTCATATGAAAGATGATCTCGAAAAACGGGACGCTTCCTGTGGCCGGAGGTCACAATGTTGGGGCGAGGTGCCATGAACCAGGTGTCCGCCACGAGGAGTGGTTCGCAGAATACTGGAAATAGAAATGACATTTGACGCCAAAGGGCACGCATTGGCCACCGCGTCGACACGGATGACTTCCATGTCCATGCTGCGCAGTGTGGTGGTTGGTATTTCATTCGCCGTCGGACTGACATTTGGTGCCGGTCATGTACTGGCGCAATCAGCTGACGATCAGACAACAAATTCTAGCGCGGAGTCGGTGCCGACCGAAACTGTGACGACCGATCAGGCGAATGCCGATGTAAATGATGCCGCGGCGACAACGACCAATGACGCAATGACGGCCAAAACACCGACCGGTGATGCGAAATCGGCCGTGGTTTTCATGTATCATCGCTTTGGCGAAAATGATTACCCGTCGACCAACATCACCACCGAGCAGTTCGATGCCCAGATCAAGGAACTGACCAACGGCAATTACACCGTGCTGGGCGTGCCCGAGATTGTGGCCGCCCTTCAAGGCGGCGGCGGATTGCCCGACCGGACAATCGGGATCACGATTGATGATGCCTATCGTTCTGTCTATGAGCTGGCATGGCCGGTTTTTCGTAAAAACAACATGCCATTTACCGTGTTTGTTTCAAGCGAGCAGATCGACGCAGGTTATTCCAATTATATGACCTGGGACATGGTGCGCGAAATGGTGCGCGACGGGGCGACGATTGGCGGGCATAGCCAGCATCATTCCCATTTGCCCGACCTTCCGATTGATGAAGTCAAAGCCGAACTTGACCATTCGGCAGAGCGGTTTAAAGAAGAACTCGGCTTTGTCCCGGAAATCTTTGCTTATCCTTACGGTGAGGCAAATGATGACGTGATCAAGGCGGTCACGGACGCCGGGTACAAGGCGGCGTTTGGTCAGCAAAGTGGTGCGATGAGCGACGAGTCAGATTTCATGTATCTGCCGCGTTTTGCCCTTAACGAGCATTATGGTGCGATGGAACGCTTTAGCCTGGCGGCAAATTCTTTGCCGTTGCGGGTGAGCGACGTGACACCGGGCGACTATACCCTGACACGAAACCCGCCAGCCTTTGGCTTTACGTTAAAGGAGCCTGCGCCAAACGTGTCATGCTATCCGTCTGATGGGCAGGCAACCATGAGCCGGCTTGGCGATGAGCGGATCGAAATTCGCATGGATGGTCCGGTGGCGTCTGGTCGCTGGCGGATTAATTGCACCGCCCTTGGCGCGCAATCACGGTGGCAGTGGTTCGGGATGCTTTATACCGTCCCATAAACGCCATCATCGCGAACGCATCGTTTTAACGCCGCAGATTCAAACGGATTTGCGGCGTTTTTCATTGCGTTTTTTGGGTGCTTGCACGTGATCATGCGACAATGTAGGTTAACCACACTTCTTAACCGTAAATAGTTGGTAACCACAGTGCCACGTGCTCTCACAGGAAAGAATATCCTTCTGATCATCTCGGGCGGCATTGCTGCCTATAAGGTTCTTGAGGTGATCCGTCGGTTGCGCGACCGCGATATTAACATTCGCGCGGTCCTGACAAAAGGCGGTGCGCAGTTTGTCACCCCGTTGTCGGTTGCAGCACTTACGGAAAACAAGGTCTATCAGGATTTGTTCTCCCTGACCGACGAGGCGGAAATGGGCCATATCCGATTGTCGCGTGAGGCGGACCTTGTTCTGGTCGCTCCGGCAAGTGCGGATATTCTGGCGAAAATGGCCACCGGACAGGCCGGTGATCTGGCAACCACGGCCCTGCTTGCGACCAACAAGCCGGTGATGATTGCACCGGCGATGAATGTTGAAATGTGGAACCATCCTGCGACACAGGCCAATATTGCAACCCTTGAAAGCCGGGGTATTTTGCGTGTTGGGCCGTCTTCTGGTGATCTGGCGTGTGGCGAATTTGGGTCCGGGCGTCTGGCTGAACCAGCCGAAATCATTGCCAGCGTGCTTGATTTCCTTGAGGCGGCTGACGCGCCCAAGCCGCTTTTGGGCAAAAAGGCGATTGTCACCAGCGGTCCGACCTTTGAGCCGATTGACCCGGTGCGCTTTATTGCCAACCGGTCATCGGGCAAACAGGGGCATGCGATTGCCGAATCTCTGGCGCAGGCGGGGGCTGATGTGACGCTGGTGTCCGGCCCGGTTTCGCTTCCTGATCCGGCTGGGGTTACTTTGGTGCGGGTTGAAACCGCGCGCGAGATGCTGGCGGCGGTGACAAACGCGCTTCCGGCTGATATTGCGGTTTTTGCCGCCGCTGTTGCCGATTGGCGTGCCGCAGATGCGGCGGACCAGAAGATGAAAAAAGACGGATCAGGCGTGATCGCTGATCTGAAGCTTTTGGAAAATCCTGATATTCTGGCAACCATCAGTGCGTCCGGCCCCACCCGCCCGGCCCTTGTGATCGGTTTTGCGGCCGAAACGCAAAATGTTGCCGAGCATGCGCGCGCCAAACGGACGCGAAAGGGCTGTGACTGGATTCTGGCCAACGATGTTGCGCCCGATACCGGGACTTTTGGTGGCGATCAGAACGAAATCTGCCTGATTACCGATGATGATGAAAAAACCGATGAACGCTGGCCACGTCAAAGCAAAACCGGCGTTGCCCGGATGCTGACTGCGCGCATCATTGACCATTTTGCCTGATGCTTGCGCACAGGTGATCAGCATACTGCCATGCCACTAGACCCTTTCGGGGGCGGCGATACAAAAGACAAGGAAGAACCATGACGCGCTTGACCGTCAATTTGAAACGACTTCCTCACGGTGCGGATTTGCCGCTGCCCGATTATGCAACGGCACAGTCGGCGGCCGTCGATTTGCAGGCGGCGATTGACGGTGTTCAGGTGATTGCGCCGGGCAAACGGGCAATGATTGAAACAGGTATTGCGATTGCGCTTCCTGTCGGATTTGAAGCACAAGTCCGCCCGCGATCAGGCTTGGCGGCGAAAAATGGTGTCACGGTGCTCAACAGCCCGGGTACGATTGATGCCGATTACCGTGGTGAGATTAAAGTCATTTTGATCAATCACGGGGATGCGGCATTTGAAATTGAACGCGGCATGCGCATCGCACAGCTTGTTGTCGCACCGGTGACACAGGTGGCGTGGCAGGCGGTTGATGATCTGGATGAAACGGCGCGTGGATCGGGTGGATTTGGGTCAACTGGTACCAAGGGTGCGGTATCTGCTTGAACGGTCCGCTGGAACCAGCGGGTAATGCAAAGAATGCTCTGTCGAAATCAGGTCCAGATGGCATCTGGGGGGATGTCGGGGCCACAAGGGGAGTAGCGAGAAAAGATGTTAAAGCTTTCTAAGAAAATGCTGTTTGCGATCGAGGCGGTTGTCGATATTGCCTATAACGCGGCGGGTGAACCGGTACAAAGCCGCGATATCACCGCGCGTCAGGGCATCCCGAAACGCTATCTTGAACAGACATTGCAACAGCTTGTCCGGGCTGACATTCTGGTGGGTGTACGCGGCCCGCGCGGTGGGTATCGATTGGCGCGCGAACGCCGTCGCATCACGCTTTCTGATATTGTGTCGGTGATCCGTGCGATGGAAACATCCGATGACCCGATTGAAGATCCGGCAGGATCGCCGCTTGGCAAGGAAGTCGTCCGGCCATTATGGCGCGAGTTGCAAGATGAAATGATGGTACAACTGGCGAAAATCACGGTCGAGGATTTGTGCAATCGGGCACGGGATGCCGGTTTGCGCAGCGGGATCGAAGAATCCCCCGATTTCATTATTTAGTCTTCTGAACTGACGGTGGTGTATTGTATCTTAAATCAACAAGAAACCGCTGCGGTTCGTTAAAATCTACAGGCAACGGGTACGCCATCAAACGCCATATCCTGTACAAATCGCCAAAGCCCATTTGACACGGGGCAATAGCGGTTTAAATACAAATTGAGTATGTGCATGATGGTAAAATACAAAATAGTGCGAGGAAAACATGACTGAGTTTCGCGGTAAGATTTACGACAGCATTATCGACACCATCGGTGCAACGCCGCTGGTTCGCCTTTCGCGTCTGGCAGAAGCAGAAGGCGTAAAAGCGGATCTGATCGGCAAGCTTGAATTCTTCAACCCGCTGGCATCGGTCAAGGATCGTATCGGTCTGGCAATGATTGAAACCGCCGAGAAGTCTGGCAAGATCAAACCGGGTGCCACCCTGGTTGAGCCGACCTCGGGCAATACCGGTATTGCGCTGGCATTTGTGGCAGCGGCCAAGGGCTACAACCTTATTCTGACCATGCCCGAAAGCATGTCGATTGAACGGCGCAAGATGCTGATGCTTCTGGGGGCAAAGATTGATCTGACCCCGGCAGCCAAGGGCATGAAAGGCGCGGTTGCCCGTGCTGAAGAACTGGTGGCCGAGATTGATGGTGCGATCATGTTGCAGCAGTTTGATAATCCGGCCAACCCGGAAGTTCACCGCAACACCACCGCGCAGGAAATTCTCAAAGATACCGACGGCAACGTTGATATCTTTGTCTCGGGTGTGGGCACTGGCGGCACGCTGACCGGTGTTGCTGACGTATTGAAAAAGCATAACCCGAACATTCAGATCGTTGCCGTCGAACCGGAAGACAGCCCGGTTATTTCCGGTGGTGCACCGGGACCGCATAAAATTCAGGGCATTGGCGCCGGGTTCATTCCGGGCAACCTGAATAAAGATCTTATCGATACCGTAATGACCATTGGCAATGAAACCGCTTTTGCCACGGCGCGCAAACTGGCCGCCATCGAAGGCCTGCCAACCGGCATTTCGTCAGGTGCGGCAGTTGCGGCAGCGATTGAACTTGGTCAGAAGCCGGAAAATGCTGGCAAACGCATTGTCATCATCATTCCAAGCTTTGCCGAACGTTATCTGTCGACCCCACTGTTTGACGGTCTGCAATAAGGCGTTTGTCTTAAATGACAGTCGGAAAAAAGGCCCGGAGCATATGCTTCGGGCCTTTCTTTATTGAGGATGTTGTGCACACCACCACTTGCCAATCTGATCAACCAAGGCTCAGCCGTCGAGCCAGACGGCAAGACCGTCGAGCGTTTGCAAGCCGTATTCCACCGCGCCGAAGCCAATGACCGCCAAGCGTCGTTCGCGGGTCGGATGGAGTTGGCGCAACGTCACCACAGTTTTGCCGTCGCTTTGCGCGTCGAAAGTCACTGTCATGCGGAACCGTTCAGGGTCGTTGGGATCGGGCGTGCCATAGTCCATGACGATCCGCTCGTTCGGTATGATTTCCAGAAAGCGCACATGGTTTTCAAAGCGCTGTGGTTTGCCTTCGAACGTGCCGACCATGTCGAACCGCCACACCCCGCCTTCGCGGATGTCGGCCTCCTTGGTTTCGATATCAAGGCCTTCTGGGCCATACCATTTCGCCAGCGCCTCGGGGTTCGTCCAGGCAGCGAAGACCTTGTCGCGCGGATGGTTCAGCAGCTTTGCCAGCACGATCTCGCGGTCCAGCGACCAAGTCTCAATCGGATTTTTCATATCGTCCATCATCCTTCTTCCTGATTGTCCAGATGAAGTTCCAGTCGATCCAGCCGTTCGGCCCAGCGTCGACGCTCCGCCTCCATCCAGACTGCCGCCTCGTTGAAACGTTCTGGCACCAGTTGGCACCAACGGCTGCGCCCGCGCTTCTCACTGGCGATCAGGCCGCACTCCTCAAGTACTTTGAGGTGCTGGGTGAATGACGGTAGCGCCATGTTGAAAGGCGCGGCCAAGTCGCTTACGGACGCCTCACCGCTGGCAAGCCGCGAGACCACCGCACGGCGGGTCGGGTCGCTAAGGGCGTGAAACGCAAGATCAAGGGGGTCTGAATGATAAGGCATGTGCCTTAGTAAACTGAGTTTCAGGGCTACGTCAAGAATATTTAGGTATGTGCCTAAGTATTGGTGTGTGTCGCCCTGAAACAGGTTGTGAAAAAGACAGTGGTTCAGGGAAAAACAAATCTTTTGCTTGAGTGATGGGATCGCCACGCTATATCCAGAAGTCAGAGATTTTACTCTGTTGCATTTGATCTGACAGGAAACCCGCCCGCGTGACTGATTTTGACTTCAACGAAAATGAAGTGCAGCGCTATGCCCGCCACATTGTCCTTAAAGAGGTCGGTGGCACCGGGCAGATGATGCTTAAACGGGGGCGCGTGCTGATTGTCGGGGCCGGTGGGCTTGGCTCCCCGCTTGCGATGTATTTGGCCGCAGCCGGGGTTGGCACGATTGGCATTGTTGATGCCGACACGGTGGAACTTTCCAACCTGCAACGCCAGATCGCGCATGGTATGCGCGATATCGGAACGCCCAAGGTTGACAGTGCAAAATCAACCATGGCCGATATGAACCCGGAAATCACCGTGCATGCCCATAACACCCGGCTTGATGCGGGCAACGTTATGGATTTGATTGGCGATTATGATGTGATTGCCGATGGGTCAGATAATTTCGAGACGCGGTTTTTGCTTAATGACGCTTGCTACTTGGCGGGCAAGACGCTGGTGTCAGGCGCAGCATTGCGATTTGACGGGCAGGTTTCGACATTCAAGGCCCATCTGGGTGCGCCCCATCCATGTTATCGCTGTATTTATCATGCGCCCCCGCCCGAGGACGCCATTCCGTCCTGCGCGCAAGGTGGCGTTTTGGGATCGGTGGTTGGGATGATCGGCGGGATGCAGGCCACCGAAGTTCTTAAAGAACTGATGGGCATTGGCGATGGGCTTTCGGGTCAGTTGTTGATTGTCGATGCGCTGTCGGCGGCCTATCGTAAAATCAAGGTGCCCCGCGATCCGGGCTGCCCGCTTTGTTCACAAAACGCCACGATCAAGGACCTGTCGATCCATGAACACTGAGACCGAAAGTCCAAAGAAACTGTCGCTGGTGGTATTTTCCGGCAGCTTTGAAAAAGTTCATTACGCACTCGTAATGGCATCGTCTGCCCTTGCCACAGGCCGCGAAGTCACGCTGTTTTTCACCATGGAAGCCAGCCGTGCGCTTTTGGCCCCGTCCGGATGGCGACATTTGCGCACGGATGCCCAAGGGGCCACCGCGACTTCAATCGATTTGTCCTATGCGACGCGCGGGATCGGCACATTCGAAGAATTGCTGAGCGCCTGTGCATCACTGGATGGCAAATTCATGGTCTGTGAAATGGGCTTGCGCGCATTGGGCCTTGAAGATCAAGCTACCCGAGATGAGCTTTCGATTGAGACCGGCGGTGTTGTGACATTCCTTAACGACGCCAAACAAAATGGCGAGATGCTGTTTATCTGATCTCAGCTGGCCAGAAGCTTGATGCCAAGCCCGGCCAGACACAAACCAACGGCCCGTTCGATCCAGATTTTGATTGCAGAAATGCGGGCCTGCACGGCGGGTAAGGTCAATGCGACCGCCACCAACCCGAACCAGAACATGTGACAGACGGCGATATAAATGCCGTATCCGATTTCCTGGATGATGGGTGTGTCGGGCGAAATCACCTGACTGAACAGGGAAACGATAAACAGCATCGTTTTGGGGTTCAGCGCATTGCAGGCAAACCCGACCCAGAAGGCCGACCCGTTCCGGGTTTGATCTGTACCCGGTGCCGACGTTCCTGATGGTTGGGAAGCTGCCATGTTAGCGCTAACATCCATGGTATTGGCGGCTTTGGCGCGGCCAAGAAGTTTGCGGATATCAGGCCACAGGGCCGATAAACCAAGCCAGATCAAATAAGCCGCCCCCAGATAGCGCAGGCTGTTAAGCACCCAGATATTACTGGCAAACAGAACCCCCAGACCAATCAGGGTATAGGCAAGGTGAACTGAAACGCCGCTGCCAATCCCAATGGCACAGAAAACCCCGGCGCGCCTGCCACGGGTAAGGGCGATGCGGGTGACCATGGCGAAATCGGGGCCGGGGCTGATTACGGCAAGCACGGTGATGATGCCAACGGCTATGATTTCCATGGATCGGATATCGGCGGTGATGTCGGGCATGACGGAACGGTCCTTTGATGGGGCTTGATCTGTGCGTAAAATCAGTATCAAACTGTTTCAAAGGCCATTAAATCGAAAAATACCGGGATTTATTGTGAGTAATATTCACAGAAAACGGCATCTGCCGCCGCTTGCCGCCCTGCCCGCCTTTGAGGCAGCGGCGCGTCATCAAAGCTTTTCGCGCGCCGCAGAAGAATTGCATCTGACCCACGGGGCAATCAGCCGGGCGGTGGCCCAGATCGAAGACCGATTGGGGGTTGAGCTGTTCGTGCGGCGAAACCGGCGGGTCTGGTTAACCGCGGCGGGCGAACGGTTGTTAAAGGCTACCAGTGCGGCCCTTAACGGACTTGATGGCGCGGTTGAGGATATTCACCGTCATGACGGAGCATCGCCGATCCTGACGGTATCGTGCGAGCCCAGCCTTGCCATGCGCTGGCTGATGCCGCGTTTGGGGAGATTTCGCGAAGCCAACCCGGACTTGAATATTGACCTGCGCCTTGCCGGTGGGCCGGTGGATTTATTGGCCGATGGCTGTGACGTGGCGATCCGGCGGGCGGATTACGGTATTTCAGAACAGTACATCACCACCCGTCTTTGGGCCGAACATGCCGGGCCGGTGTGTGATCCGGATTGCTGGGAAACAATTCTTGCGGGAAATCTGTCCAATGCCCGCTGGCTACATGCCCGGACCCGACCGGATGCGTGGGAGGTTTGGAAGCGCGCCAGTGGCAATGAAGCCACCGCCGCCAGCGAACAGTATTTCGATCATTTCTTTTTTGCGCTTCAGGCGGCTGTGAACCGGCTTGGTACGGCGATTGGTCCCTTGCCGCTGGTGTATGACGATTTAAAAGCGGGGCGTCTTATTTCCCCGCTTGGCATGGCCCCGACTGGCTACGATTATGTGTTGATTACCCTTGATCCACCCGACCGTGATCCGCGGATATCCCTGTTCTTTGACTGGTTGATGGCAGAAGCAGGTGACATGGACGGCGGTGCTTTGCCGGGCAATGATATGGTGGGGCCGGGTAAGAAAATCTGATCCTGAACACCGGCTCCATATGCGCGGGGTCGGAACATTGTTCGAACGTGCCGCGTTTTGGGAATTCCTGAAACTGTGCGGATCCTGTTTTATGCTGACCGACCTTCCCTATTTTGCGACGGCCGAGAAATATTTTGATATTGGCGTCATCGATATGGTGCTGCGGCTGTGTGCGGCGACGGTGATTGGCATGATCATCGGGCTTAACCGCGATGTGAACGGCAAGCCGACCGGCATGCGGACCTTGGCGCTTGTCAGTCTGGGGGCGGCTGTTGTGTCGGTCGTTGCGGTACATTTTCAGGATCTGATTGACCATCCTGATGCGCTTTCACGCGTTGTGCAGGGCTTGTTGCAGGGTGTTTTGACCGGCATTGGCTTTATCGGTGCTGGCGTGATCATGCGTCAGCCCAAAAGCATGACGGTTTCCGGTCTGACAACGGCGGCAACGGTTTGGATCACCGCCGCCCTTGGCATTGCCTGTGCGCTTGCTGCGTGGCACATCGTGATCATCGCCACGGTCTTGGCCCTGTTTGTTCTGATTGTGCTTAAACCGGTTGAACGGATGCTGGTGCGCCTGATCAGCGACAAGGATGCCGCACGCGACTAGCGAGGATGGTTCGGGCGCCGGACTTTAAAAATCCTCCCCCTCGCGGAAGGCGGCAAGATCATCAATGCGTCGATAAGGCAAAAGTGTTTGCAGTTCCTGAGCGGGCACGCCGACCATCAGATCGTGTAAATGACGCGCAAGGACTTCACCCACATGCCGTTGTGGCTGGTAGTAGTAGGCCAGTTTTTGTTTTGACAGCATGCGGAATGGCATGCCGCCAAATCCGACAACCCCGATCCCGTCACGGATGGTGTCCATGTTCAGTTCCATCAGGGCTTCGAGTGCGCCGATCATGGTCATTTGGCTGGCACAGACAATTGCGGTGGCATCGCGTTGGGTGCGAAACAGTGCCGTGGTAGCATCGCGGGCGGCGCGCACGGATACATCGGAGCGCATCCAGATCAGGCTTTCGGGATCAAGTCCGGCTTCTGTCATTGCGCGGCGCGCACCCTGTTTGCGATACCCAAAAAAGGTCAGGTTTTCCGGTGGATCAATCATGCCGATTTTGCGGTGGCCATCCGCGATCAGGCGTTTGACGGCGTCATAGGCGGCCTGTTCATCATCGTGATCGACAAAGGCATGCGGGGTTAAAAGTTCGGTCCGGCCAAAACTGACAAATGGAAAATCATGTTGCAGGCAATATTTTGCCCGGCTGTCCTGGGATGTGGTGCGCGAAAAGACCACCGCATCGGCCATGCGTTGGGTGTGGACGCGAATGACGGGTTCAAGCGGATCTTTGTTACTGGTTTGCGCCAGAACCACCAGCGAATAGCGGTCCGCCTCCAATCCCTGCGCCAGGCTTTCGACCTGTGCCAGAAACCCCGGATCGCCGTAATCGCCAACTTCCGGGGAATACAGGATTGAACAGACCTGCATGGTTTTGCCCGTGCGCAGCATGACGCCGCGCGCATCGGGCTGATACCCGATTTGTTCGGCTGCGGCCTTTACCTTGGCCACTGTGCCGGGTTTGACCTCGGGCCCGTCTTTGAGCGCACGTGAAACTGTCGTAACCGACAGGCCAAGATGTTCGGCAATCGTGCGAAGGTTCGGGCGCGAGGCGGGCATATGCAGGTCCGTTCTTGTGATCGTGGCGAGCGGTATCGTGGCGGACAATCTAATCGCCCGGCCATGGTTAAGGCAATGCGTTGCTTTTGATCACATTGCGCATGAACTCAAAGGACGCCTTTGGGGTGCGTTTTTGGGTGGTGTAATCGACATGCACCAAGCCAAACCGCTTTTGATAGCCATACGCCCATTCGAAATTGTCGAGCAAAGACCAAGGCATATATCCCTGAAGATTGGCGCCTTCTTTCATGGCGCGTAAAGCGGCCGAGAGATATTCATTGTGATAGGCAATGCGATCCTGATCGTCGATTTTACCATTTGCGTCAGGCAGGTCGATAAAGGCCCCGCCATTTTCCGTGACAAAGACCGGCGGGTTACCATAGTCGTTTTGCAAGATTTTCAGCGTGCGATAAAAACAATCGCCATCAATTGCCCACCCCATTTCGGTGCGACGGAAATATTTTGGTGGTTCGGCATGTTTAAACGGCCAGGCCTTGTCGCTTGCGGCTTCGATATAGCTTGGGAAATACTGATTTACGCCCTGAAAATCGATCTCGGTTTTTATGGCTTCAAGGTCGCCGTCCCGAATGTGGGGTTCCATCCGGTCCAAAATCAGCTCCGGGTAACGGCCATAATAGACCGGATCAAGGAACGCGCCGTTCCATTTTGCTTCAAACAGATCGACCAGATGTGCGTCCTGTTCCCGGCGCTCTGGCAATGTATAGCCTTTATGCATCGGCAAAACGAATCCAACCGGGGCTTCGGGGAAATGGCCTTTGATGATCTTGGTGGCGCGCGCATGGCATAAATTTAAATGATGAGCGGTTCGCATGGCTGCGCGCGGGTCAACAATGCCCGGCGCGTGCCGACCTTCTTCATGACCGACCCAGGCAACCACATTGGGTTCATTAAATGTTACCCAGGATTTCACCCTGTCGCCGAGCCGGGATGCAAGAAGTTCGGTATAATCCCCAAACCAGTCAACAATGTCGCGGTTTGTCCAGCCGCCTCGGTCCTGAAGCGCTTGGGGCAGGTCCCAGTGATACAGGCACAACCATGGTTCAATGCCGCGTTCAAGCATGCCGTCAATCAGGCGGCTGTAAAAATCAATGCCTGCTTCGTTTACCCTGCCGGTTCCTTCGGGCAAGACGCGCGGCCACATGACTGAAAAGCGGTAATGTTTGGCGCCAAGGTCCTTGATCAGATCAAGGTCCTCTGCCCAGCGATGGTAATGATCGCAGGCAATGCTTCCGTTGTCGCCATTGGCAACGCGGCCCGGTGTTGCGCAATAGGTGTCCCAGATGGTGGCACCGCGCCCGTCATTTTTGGCACCGCCTTCAATCTGATAACTGGATGTTGAGACACCCCAGCGGAAACCGTCGGGAAATGATTTGGTCATGTTCGCTTCCTTGCCCTGTTCCGGGAGCCATTGTTGAGTACGCCCAGAATCGTAACGTTTCGAAAAAATCGGCAAAAAAATACCGATGTTTCATTTTGTCCCTATTATGGGCGGGTTTTGTTGATTGACAAGAGCGAATAAAGCGCTTATCAAAAAAATCGAAACGTTACGAATTTTCGACCATCAAGAAGTCGGCATTGAACGTACCCTATTAGGGAGGAACATCCGTTATGAAGAAATTTTCCACAGCCGCAGCATGCGCGGCATTTCTGAGCGTCGGTGTATCTGCCGGTGCGATTCATGCCCAGACGGCAGAAGTCCTGCATTGGTGGACGTCCGGCAGTGAACAGGCCGCCCTTGCCGAAGTGCGCAAGGCGTTTGAGGCCAAAGGTGGCACATGGGTTGATACCCCGATTGCCGGGGGCAGTAACGCCCGTGCAGCAGCCGTGAACCGTATGCTTGGCGGTGATCCGGCTGCGGTGTTTCAGTTCTCCATCGGTCAACAATTGCGTGAACTTGCCGATCAGGGCCTTCTGGCCAATGTTGGCAAGGTTGCCGATGAAGAAAACTGGGATGAAAAATTGCCGCCTTTGATCGTCAAGGCGGCAAAATATGACGGTAACTACATCGCCGCCCCAATCAACATCCATGGTGAAAACTGGATGTTCTATAACAAGGCTGTGCTTGAAGACGCCGGCATTGATGTGCCGACAAGCTGGGATGACTTTATCGCGGCGGCCGAGAAGCTCAAGGCGGCTGGCGTAACACCGATTGGTCTGGGTGGGCAGCCCTGGCAGGAACGCATCATGTTCAACAGTGTACTTTTGGGTGTTGGCGGACGTGAATTCTATGCCGATCTTTACAGCACGCTTGATGATGACCTTCTGGAATCCGACACCATGCATCAGGTGTTTGAAACCTTTGCCGCGCTTAAACCCTTTGTCGATGAATCAAGTCCGGGCCGGAATTGGAACGAAGCAACCAATATGGTGATCAAGGGCGATGCGGCTTTCCAGTTCATGGGTGACTGGGCCAAGGGCGAAATCATTGCCGCGGGGATCGAGCCGGGCACCACGGTTGGTTGCGCCTTCGCACCTGCTGTTGATACCGCCTATATCATGACTGTGGATGCCTTTGCCTTTTCGGCAATGGACGGCGAAGACGCAACCCCCGCACAGGAAAAAATGGCGCAAGTCATGCTGGAGCCAGATGTGCAGATTGCCTTTAACATGAAAAAGGGATCGATCCCTGCGCGTCTGGATGTGCCCTCAGACAGCTTTGATTCTTGTGCGCAAACGGCCATCAAAACCCTTCAGGACAAAAAGACCCATCTGGTTAGTACCGGTCTGTTCGGGGTGCCAAGTGCCGTTTCGGGTGCGATTGATGACAGCATCTCCAATTTCTGGAACAGTGCTGACATGAGCCCGAAAGAGGGTCAGGAACAATTCCACGAAGCAATTTCCTACGCCAAGTAAGGTTTGGGACTGCGCAATACTTTGCAGGGATGTGCTGCTGCGTGACCGCTAAGGCGGGTGCAGCGGCACCTTTACAAAGAAGCGAGAATGTTTATGGCCGATCCGGCACAAGGTGTGTTGCAGCGTTCAGTTGAGAACGATGCGATCCAGAAGACAGGCAGGCGGCGCTGGCGTCCGCAATGGACCGCCAGAATGGCGCTTATCCCTGCCATGACCATTACGATTGTCTGTTTTTACGGATTCATTATCTGGACTTTTGTGATTTCGCTGACGCGGTCACGTTTGTTGCCGGTCTATAAATTTACCGGGTTTGACCAGTATGTTCGGTTGTTTGCCAATGAACGCTGGTGGACGTCGATGCAGAATCTGGCGATCCACGGGTTTCTGTTCATTGGTGGCTGCATGGTGTTTGGCTATTTGCTGGCGATCTTGATTGATCGCCGGGTCAAGGCCGAAGGCATGTACCGCACCATTTTCATGTTGCCTCTTTCGATGTCATTCATCGTGACGGGCGTGATCTGGCAATGGGTGATGAACCCGGGACTGGGTTTGCAGGAAGCCGTACGTGCGCTGGGTTGGGACAGTTTCGAGTTCAACTGGATCGTCCGGCCGGACCGCGCGATCTATACGCTGGCAATTGCTGGTATCTGGCAACAGGTTGGATTGTGCATGGCACTGTTTCTTGCCGGGCTTCGAAATATCGATCCGAACATCTGGAAGGCATCGCGTGTTGATGGCATTCCGGTATGGCGGGTCTATCTGCACATCATTACCCCGATGCTGCGCACCGTCTTCTTCACGGTATTTATCCTGATGAGTGCGATTGTCATGAAGGCGTTTGACCTTGTTGTTGCACTGACCGGTGGCGGGCCGGGATTTTCATCTGATTTGCCGGCGCGGTTCGTGGTTGATCATATTCTTAACCGGCAGGAACTTGGTCTTGGCGCGGCGGGTGCGTTTGTCCTGTTGTGTACCGTGATCGCGGTTATTTCGCCCTATATTTACTTCGAGCTCAAAAAAGAGCGCGGCGGGCGGGGGCATTGAGCATGCGTTATAATCGACTTGCCCTTTATGGGCTGCTCATTCTTGCCGCCATCATGATCATGGCGCCGGTTTTCATCATGATTTCAACGTCGTTAAAATCGATGGATGAGATCCGTAATGGCAGCATCTTTGCCCTGCCCGCCGATCCCGGATTTGCGGCTTGGGGCAAGGCCTGGTTTGGCGATTGCAGTCAGGCGCTTGGTGATCAATGCGGCGGGCTTTCATCGTCATTTCTTACCTCGGTCAAGATCGTGATTCCGGCGCTGATCCTGTCGGTCGGGCTCGGGGCCATTACGGGTTATGCGCTGGCGGCGTGGAAAATGAAATGGGCCAATGTGATGTTTGCGGCCCTTCTGGTTGGTATGTTCATTCCCCCGCAGGTGACCCTTTATCCCTTGATCATCATGATCCGCGAGCTTGGCATATTTGGGTCCATACCCGGGTTGATCTTGGTGCATGTCATCTGGGGCGTTGCCTTTACCACCATGATGTTTCGCAACTTCTTTAAAACCGTTCCAGAGGATTTGTTGAAAGCAGCACGGATCGACGGGGCGGGATTCTGGCGATTGTTCTGGCACGTGATGTTACCGCTTTCGTTGCCTATTCTGGGTGTCGCGATGATTTTGCAGTTCACCTATATCTGGAATGATTTTCTGTTGGGTCTGACCTTTGGCGGGCGATCGGGTCAACCGATGACCGTCGCACTTAACAACCTTGTCGGATCGCAGTTCGGCGAGAAGGAATATAATGTCGATATGGCTGCAACCATGCTGACAGCCCTGCCAACGCTTGCGGTTTATCTATTGTCGGGGCGGCTGTTTGTGCGCGGAATTGCCGCAGGTGCGGTGAAAGGGTAACCAGAATGAATGGTGTTGAACTTCGCAACGTAACCAAGGCGTATGCCGGACTGACAGTGATGGAAAACATCAACCTTGAAATCACGGACGGTGATTTTGTGGTGCTGTTGGGCCCTTCAGGGTGTGGCAAATCGACATTGCTGAACATGATTGCCGGGTTGGAACCGACCACGGGTGGAGAAATTCATATTGGCGGGCGCAATGTAACCGAACTGGAGCCGGACGAGCGCGATATCGCGATGGTGTTTCAGTCCTATGCCCTTTATCCGACCATGTCGGTGCGCAAGAATATCGGCTTTGGCCTTAAAATGGGCGGCATGCGCAAGGATGAAATTGAAAAGCGGGTTGCCGATGTTGGTGAACTTCTTCAAATCACGCCGCTTCTGGATCGCAAACCATCTCAGCTTTCGGGCGGGCAGCAACAGCGCGTGGCGATCGGGCGCGCACTGGTTCGCGAACCGTCGGTGTTTCTGTTTGATGAGCCGCTTTCAAACCTTGATGCCAAGCTGCGTGCGGATATGCGCGTTGAATTGAAACGTCTGCATGAACGACTGGGACGAACGATTGTCTATGTCACCCACGACCAGATCGAAGCGATGACCCTCGCGACCAAGGTTGTGGTGCTTGAAAAGGGCAGAATTCAGCAGGCGGACACGCCTGAAAACGTCTATCGTCGACCAGCCAACCATTTTGTCGCCAGCTTTGTTGGTGCTCCGACGATGAATTTTATCTCTGGCAAAATGTTACAGGATGGTTCGGATATCGTCTTTGACAGCGGAGCAGGCCAATTGCCGCTGGTCGACGTCCCGACCGAGGCACGCAACCTTATAGGGCAACCAATAACGCTGGGGGCCCGGCCCGAACATCTTTTGTTTGATGATGCCGGGATCGCATCGCGGGTGTTGCTGGCCGAACCGACCGGGCCGGATCAGTATGTTCGACTTGCCGTTGCAGGATCGGAAATCACGGCAAGATGCGGTCCTGAACAGGTTTTCAGATCAGGTTCGGATACCAGAATTCTTATCGATGGGGCCCGGATGTCGCTGTTTGATCCACAAAGTGGTCAGGCGTTGTTGCAGGCCTGACCGCTCGGAAAGCACTTCGCGCCTGTATTGGCCTAGCGGGCCATCATGGGGTTACCAAGGGCGCTATCTGACATCACCGGGTACTTCGATGCGGCGTTGGGCAATTGATAGTGCCACCATTCGTGGTCATAAAACTCGAACCCGGCACTGACCATGATGCCCAGCAGGATAAAACGGTTGGCTTCGGCGGTTTTGGAAATCAAATCCGAGCCGTGATAGGACCGGTCATGCATTTCATCAAACCCTGCCCCCATATCCAGTTCCTTGCCGTTTTGATCAATCAGGGTTAGATCAATGGCAACACCACGACCATGTGGCGATCCGAAATCCGGGTTGGCGACGAAATCGGGGTTGGGCGAATGGTTCCACAGGGCGCGTTGTGCTTCCTGAGGGCGGAACGCATCAAGAATGCGAAGCTTCAACCCCTGACGACGTGCCATGGCGGATGCCTTTTTCAGGCATTTTGCCGCATCCGCATGAAGATAGCAGGCAGGTCGTGTATATATCGGAACCCCGGTGAAGTTACGATCCGTGGCATAGACGATATCAATTTCGACATCATATTCTTGTGGCGTAATTTCGACCAGCGCCATCGCCGGAGGCCCCCTGTTCTTGTCGTTCACCGATTACATAAAAAAGATGCTGACGGGTCAGTCGCGTTCTTCAGATAGCGCAGATCACGCTGCATCGCAAACCGCATCACAATTAGCGGAGAAATCCGGCCCGACGCTTTTGGCAATTGATACTGCCTCAACGTCGCTGACGACGGCTGTTTTGATCAATGGTGAGGTCAAAGGCGAACTTTTTGCCAATATGGAGCGCGGACAGGCCGAGCACCTGATGAGCTTCATCGCTGAAAGCCTTGAAAAAGCGGGCATCGGCTTTGATGCGGTTGATGGCATCGCGGTTACGGTTGGTCCGGGCGCCTTTACCGGAATGCGCATTGGTCTGGCGACCGCACGTGCCCTTGGTCTTGCACGCAAAATCCCGGTGGTCGGGGTGAGTTCGCTCGAAGCCGTGGCATACGGCGTGTCTGAACGTGATCAGCAGGGGCGCAATATTCTGGTCGCCCTTGATAGCAAGCGAAACGAGATTTTTGCGCAGGCCTTTGATGGCAAAAAAAGACCGCTGAGCACGCCTGAATGTGTTGCCCCGCGTCAGGCTCTGATGATGGCACCACCCGGCGATACGATTTTGGCCGGGGATGCAACACCGCGTTTGTTAACTGCTGCTGCCCATGCGCCAGATGCGTTTTATGATTGCACGGCCCATAGTTTACCGCGCGCAGGTAATGTTGCACTGATTGCCGCGTCGCGTTGGGAAAGTGGTGAAAACCTTGCCCCGGTTCCGATGTATTTGCGCGCACCCGATGCACGCCGGATCGAAGATCAGGGACCGCAGAAAAAGAAATGACCCGCACATCACCAAACGGTCCAGCACCGGGTCGTGCGGGATCGGATCATGCCAATAATTCCTCCCCGTCAAAAAAACCAAAAGCCATCGAGTTGGTGGCTTTGACCGGGGCTTTTGCGTCGGTTGCGGCGGCTTTGCACGAACAGGGGTTTGATGATTGCTGGGACGCGGATGCGATCACGCGGTTACTCGATGTGCCCGGTGCGTTTGGATTGTTGGCATTTCAGCCCGGTGACAATGCCCGCAATGGGGCTGATATCCCGTTGGGATTTGTGTTGGTGCAGGCGGTTCTGGACGAAGCGGAAATCAATACAATCGTTGTCACGCCGTCGGCACGTGGGTTGGGTGTCGGTAAAAAGCTGCTGAGCGGGGTTGAAAAACGCCTTCGCGCAGATGATGTGACGCGCATGCTACTTGAAGTCGCAATTGATAATGAGCCGGCGTTAAGGCTGTATCGCGGGTTTGGCTTTGCCGAAATTGGCCGTCGTAAAAGATACTATGACAGGCGCGATGGGCAGAAGGTCGATGCCTTGGTGCTTGAACATCATCTGGTACGTGACTGATTGATTTGCTGGTTTTTGCGTCCATGCCGGGTGGGGAAAACATGACATGCAAGTTGATCGCATTTTAATATTGTATACCCACATGATTAGTGTGGTCTTGATGTTCAACCTGTTGTACGGTAAGCCCTCATTCGGGCTTGAAAGTTGATTATCCTTTGCGGATTGTCAGTCGATATGTCCCGGGCATATCCGCGATTTCGACCAGATCGATGACGTCGTCACCCATTTCTTTCACCGAACGTGGAACGTTTTTCAACGGTTCGCCGGTGCGAAGAGTTACCTCCAGAACCTGGCCAGTGGCCATGGTTTCAAGTTTGAGGCGGGTGCGCACAAAGGTCATCGGACAGACATCCTTGGTGATGTCGATTTTCTGATCGGGGGCGGGATTGTCCATGATTGTCTCCTGGCAGGTGCGATGATGAAGTAGCGTCTCGCAGCGCAGGTGGCAAGGGGCCACAGGAAGACGCAGATTTTATGTCATACCCTATGATCTGGCCTGTGATCTGGAAATAAACGCGAATTCGACCTTGCGATATGTGGCAGATTTTTCGATATTGAGCCACAAGAGAGCAAAGGCTGGGACATCCCGGCTTGGGGACAGGCGGAACCGGAAACGAGAACAAGACAATGCTTGCAGAATCAACCATCGAGCAAAAATGCATCGACTCGGGCCTTAAAATGACAGGCCAACGCCGGGTTATCGCCCGTGTGCTGTCAGAGTCCGAAGACCACCCCGATGTGGAGCTGGTCTATCGCCGTGCGACCGAGATTGATCCGAAGATTTCGATTGCCACTGTTTACCGTACCGTTCGTCTTTTTGAAGAGGCGAATATCCTCGAAAAACATGATTTCGGTGATGGTCGTGCGCGGTATGAAGAACTGACCGAAGAGCATCACGATCATCTGATCGACATGCGGTCGGGTGATGTTATCGAGTTTTCGAACGACAAAATTGAAAAGCTTCAGGAAGAGATTGCCAACGAGCTTGGCTACCGACTGGTCGGTCATCGTCTTGAACTTTATGGTGTTCCTTCGAAAGACGATAAATAAAAGTTAAGTTCAACTGCGCTTAACAAAGACAAAATTTTGGCCATCTGTTCAATTCGAGCAGATGGCCTTCATATTTTTGTTACGCTTTATTCACAAACCCTTCACTCGCCCTTCACGCAAATCTTGCGCAAAATCCGCGCAGATGAACGAAAGGGTGTTGCAATGCGCGACGAAAGACAGCCTCAGCGGCTTGAGGTACGCCTCGCCGAGAATGTAGACGAAATTCTTGCCAGCCAGAAACTTCGTTACAAGGTTTTCTATGAAGAGCGCGGTGCGCAGCCAAGCGATGAAATGGCAGCACAACAGCGTGATTTTGATCATTACGATCCGTTGTGCGATCACCTGCTGGTTCTTGATCATGGTCGTGGTACGGGTACTGACGCGGTTGTTGGAACGTATCGTTTGTTGCGCCAGTCGGTTGCCAACGAACATGGCGGTTTTTACAGTGCGGATGAATACCACATCGAAAGCATGCTCAATGCGGTTAAGGAAACCGGCGAAATCATGGAGCTGGGCCGGTCTTGCGTTGAGGCCGATTACCGCACCATGCCAACGTTGCAGCTTCTTTGGCAGGGCATTGCCGCCTATGTGTTTAAGTACGATATCAAATTGATGTTTGGCTGTGCATCCTTCCACGGGACCGACCCGGACGCCTTTAGCGATGTGCTGACCTATCTGCATCACAATCACCTCGCCCCTGAAGACATGCGCCCCCGTGCCATCGAAGAACGGTACGAGACGATGATGCGTGCCGAAATCGGTGGCATTGATCAGCGTCAGGCACTGCGTGACTTGCCGCCGCTGATTAAGGGGTATCTTCGCCTTGGCGGTTTTGTCGGCGACGGGGCGGTGATTGATCATCAGTTCAACACCACTGACATCTGCATCGTGTTGCCAACCGAAAAGGTAACCGATCGCTATTACAAGCATTACGAACGCACCGCGAGGGTATCGTGAACTGCTATGTGTGTGCCGCTATCCGGCTGACGGCCTATATGCTTTTGACACTGGTGTTGCTGCCAGTCCAGATGGTGGCCATCGCATGTAATATGCGATTGGCAGAACAATTACCGCGCGTTTATCACGCGCTGTGCCTGCGGATCCTTCATATCGAGGTTCGGGTATCGGGCGGTGATTTGATGGATGGGCCGGGCGTGATTGTTGCCAACCATGCATCATACCTTGATATCCCGGTTTTGGGGGCCCTGACCCGGGCAAGCTTTATTGCCAAAACCGAGGTGGCCAGCTGGCCGGTGTTTGGCCTGTTGGCCAAACTGTCGCGCTCAACCTTTGTTGAACGCCGAGCCGTACGATCACGTGATCAGAACGACCAGCTGAGTGAACGGTTAAATAATGGCGATAAGCTGATCCTGTTTCCCGAAGGAACCAGCAATGATGGCAACCGGGTTCTGCCGTTTAAATCCACTTTGTTTGCGGCGGCTGAACGCACTCTTCCGGATGGATCACAGGTAAAGTTCCAACCGGTTTCAATCGCGGCCACCCGTCTTGACGGTGCGCCGATTGGTCGTGATCTACGGGCTTTCTATTCCTGGTATGGGGATATGGATCTGGCACCGCACTTGTGGCAGTTTATGGCCCTTGGCAAGGTGACGGTTGAAATTGTGGTGCATCCGCCGGTGACGCTTGCAGATGCCGCCGGATCGCGCAAGGAACTGGCCCGGATGTGCGAAGCCAAGGTTGCCCAGGGACATCAGGCCGCATTGCGCGGTATCCATCAAGGAGTACCGGTCCAGTTAATTGACAGTGATCTGTCTGGTGAGCTGGTTGGGTTTTCACCGCTGGCGATTATTTGCGAAGATTTTCGTCTGTTTGGTCCAGACCGACAGTTTGGTGCCTGAGTGTTTCGCCAAGGTGGCTATAGCCGTCGATATTGCCGGAATATTTAAGAAAACTTCTAAAAAACACGGTGAGTTTGTTTGATGTGTTTGACTCAGCATGTCGCCGTGGTATCGAATGTTCGTTAATGGATCAGACTGGCATGGCCTGCTGTGTCGCAGAAAGTTGACTGATTTTACGCACCTTGCGATTTTGCGTCGGGTCTCTAAATACATCTGATCTATCATTGCGGTCTTGGGAACAAGTCCGAACCCTTTGCGGTGTGACTTCGTCACGCCGCTTTTTGGCGTTTGAGAGAGCGAAACGGATCTGGCGTGACTGAACCGAAGAAACTTTTTGTAAAAACCTATGGCTGTCAGATGAATGTCTATGACAGTCAGCGCATGCAGGATGTCTTGGCGCCACTGGGATACCAGTCGGTCGACAGTGCAAAGGACGCCGACATGGTGATCCTTAACACCTGCCATATCCGTGAAAAGGCGGCTGAAAAGGTCTTTTCCGATCTGGGGCGTGTGCGCAAACACAAAGAAGCCAAGGAAGCCAATGGCGGCGACAAGATGATTGTCGCGGTTGCGGGCTGTGTCGCGCAGGCCGAAGGGGCGGAGCTTATGCGCCGCGAACCCATTGTCGATATGGTGTTTGGTCCGCAGACTTATCATCGGTTGCCCGAAATGGTCGCACGGGCAAACCGTGCCAAGGGGCGCGATCGCATCATTGATACCGATTTCCCGGCCGAAGAAAAGTTTGACCACCTGCCCGAACAGGTTTCCAAGCATGGCTATTCCGCATTTCTGGCCATTCAGGAAGGCTGCGATAAATTCTGCACGTTTTGTGTCGTGCCCTATACCCGTGGGGCGGAATATTCGCGTCCGGGCATGGATGTGATCAATGAAGCTCGCCAGATTGCGGCGCAAGGCACGCGCGAAATCACGCTGTTGGGTCAGAATGTAAACGCTTATCACGGTGCCGCACCCGATGGCGGGGAATGGACGCTTGGCCGATTGTTGCGGGAACTGTCTGACATCGACGGTCTTGATCGTATTCGCTACACCACATCGCATCCGCGTGACGTTGATGACGATCTGATTTCGGCCCACCGTGATCTGCCAAAAGTAATGCCGTTCTTGCATTTGCCAGTACAGGCGGGATCCGATCGCGTGTTGCAGGCCATGAACCGCAAGCATGATGTTGCCGACTATCGCGACGTTGTGGCGCGGCTCAAAGACGCCTGCCCGGATCTGGCGTTATCATCGGACTTTATTGTTGGATTCCCCGGCGAATCGGACAAGGATTTCGAAGACACGATGGATATTGTGCGCGAAATTACCTTTATTCAGGCGTTCAGTTTTAAATATAGCCCGCGTCCGGGAACCCCGGCATCGGCGATGGAATTGCAAGTCCCTGAAAAGGTTAAAACCGAACGCATCATGCGGTTACAGGCGTTGCTGGCCGAACAGCAGCTTGCCTTTAACCACAACTGTGTTGGCAAGGAAATGGACGTTCTGCTGGAACGGTTTGGCAAGCTGGAAGGTCAGCTGGTGGGCAAAAGCCCCTATATGCAGCCGGTCCATGTCAGTGGTTTGCCAGAGACAGCACTGGGCCAGATCGTTCGATTGAAAATTACTGAAGCACGGCCCAATTCACTGGGCGGTGAGCTGGTCGATACCCCGGTTACGGGCAAAGATCAGGATTCTGAAAGGAACGTTGCGTGAGCGGCACCTCGGCTAAAACCACCAAACCTAAAGTCGCAGCTAAAAAGACGGTGACCAAAAAAGCGGCACCCAAAAAGACCCCGACCAAAGACCAGGACCAGATTGAGTTTTCAGACAACGCGCTTGCGCAGTTGCTCTATGGATCACAGGCCGAAAACCTGACCCGCCTTTCCGAAGGTACCGGGGTGCAGGTATCGAGCCGTGGCTTGGTCGTGACGCTTGTCGGGGACGCGCAAAAAGTTGCTCAGGCCAAAAAGGTACTGGCTCAGCTGTATGCCCGTCTGCGCGACAAGGAAGTTGATTTGATTGATGTTGAAACCGTCGATGGTGCCATTCGTTTGTCCGAGCCTGATGATACAGATCCGTGGAACGGCCAGACCAAGGATATGTTTGGCGGATCGCGTCTGACCATTCAGACCAAGAAACGCCGCATTTCACCACGGTCGAAACGTCAGAAAGACTATGTCGAGGCGATCCTTGATAACGAACTGATCTTTGGCATCGGTCCGGCCGGTACGGGCAAGACCTATCTGGCGGTGGCGATGGCGGTTCAGGCCTTTATCCTTGGTCAGGTTGATCGCATCATCTTGTCGCGTCCCGCAGTTGAGGCGGGCGAACGTCTTGGCTTTTTACCGGGCGATTTGAAAGACAAGGTCGATCCGTATCTGCGTCCGCTGTATGACGCCTTGCACGACACGCTTCCGGGCGATGTTGTGGTCAAGCGTATGGAAAGTGGCGAGATTGAAGTCGCTCCGCTGGCCTTTATGCGCGGTCGTACACTTGGGAATGCCTTTGTCATTCTTGACGAAGCACAAAACACCACCCCGATGCAGATGAAAATGTTTCTGACCCGTTTGGGTGAAGGATCGCGCATGGTGGTGACCGGTGATATGACGCAGGTCGATTTGCCTGATGGCACAAAATCGGGTTTGCGTGATGCGCTTGAAACCATTGGCGACGTTAAGGGTGTTGCGACGATCAAGTTTGATCAGCGCGACGTTGTGCGCCACCATCTGGTGACCAAGATCGTCCAGGCCTATGACGAGATGGATGCTCTGCGCGACCGGCTTAAAAAAGGCTATCGCGGCAACAAGGATGGTGCAGACAAGGGCGCGGAAAATGACAGCACCGCTTGATCTTGATCTCGACGTTGAGGCCGGTGCTTGGGAAAAGGCCGAAATTGACGCGATTGAAGCGGCGATTGTTGCCGCCCTTGATGGGGCGTTGACCGATGGTGCGCTTTGGGACGATGACGCTGTTGCAACGGATGGTACCCCCGATGAAGGCGACGGGGCGTCCTTATTGTCGGTTGCTCCGATGGTTGAGATTGGTGTGCGTCTGTCCGATGATGCTGCGGTGCGTATTTTGAACCGCGATTACCGTGATAAGGACAAACCGACCAACGTTTTGTCCTTTGCTGCTCTTGAAAGTGCCGATGATGCGGCGGCGTTTATGATGGCGCCTGATATGCCGCTTTTGCTTGGGGATATTGTCATTGCGCGCGAAACATGTGCGCGCGAAGCGATCGAGCAAAAAAAGTCCCTGAAAAATCATCTGGTTCATCTCGCCGTTCACGGTACGCTGCATCTTGTCGGTTACGATCATATGGTTGATGATGAAGCCGAAGAGATGGAAGACCTTGAACGTCAAATTCTTGCCCGACTTGGCATTGATGATCCCTATGAGCCGATTGAAGATGAACCTGTTTGAACAGCTTGTTTGATTTAAAGGATTTCGAACCCGACCAATGAACGACAGTAGTCAACGCGACGACGACCACGAGAGTATGCGCCCTCGCATCGGCGAGGAGATCAGTCAGGAAGCCGACGGCGGCTCCTTGTGGGGGAATGTGGCCTCGGCCCTTGGGTTGAAGCGTAAGCCACGCAACGGTGAGGCATCTTTGAGCGATACGCTCGAAGAGCTGGCCGAGCGGACCGAAGAAGATGACGAGCCCGTCTCGCTTCATGAACGGTCCCTGTTTGAAAATATCATCGCATTGCGCGATATGACGGCCGAGGATGTTATGATCCCGCGTGCCGATATCGTTGCTGTATCCAAGACCATTACGCTTGATGCGCTGGTTGAAGTGATGGTCAAAAAGGCGCATTCGCGTCTGCCGGTTTATGGCGATACACTCGATGAAATTGCCGGCATGGTGCATATCAAGGATGTGCTGGGCTGTGTTGCAGCTGGGCGTGAATACAGCCTGAATGCCCTCGTCCGCCGGGTGTTGTTTGTATCTCCTGCCATTCGTGTGCTTGATCTGTTGTCGGAAATGCGGCTGTCGCGCACGCATATGGCGTTGGTGGTTGACGAGTTTGGCGGCATTGATGGCCTGATTACGATTGAAGACCTTGTCGAGGAAATCGTCGGCGAGATTGATGACGAACATGACGTTGATCAGGCGCCGAAACTGATCCGCCTGTCTGACGGGTGCTATATCGCCGATGCCCGGTTTGAGGTCGAAGACCTTGAAGAAAAGCTGGGTTTTGGGTTGCTTGATGATGAAGAAGACGAAGATATCGACACCCTTGGCGGGCTTGTGTTCTCTCTGGCGGGTCGGGTTCCGGCGCGCGGCGAGTTGATCGAACATCCCACTGGAATTCAGTTCGAAGTGCTTGAAGCTGATCCGCGCCGCATTCGCAGATTGCGCATTCATATGGTGCGTCGTGACACGCTTGTGCCCGGTGATGGCACTTCTAATCAGGAAAAAACGGATGATTAACACTGTGGCGGCACGCCTTGCTGGCTTGTCTGGCTGGCGCAGGCGTTTTGTCTGGTTGATATCCGGGGCGGTTGCGGTATTGGCGCTGCCGCCCTTTTTTGTGATCCCGGTATTGCCGGTTTGTTTTGCCGTGCTGCTCTGGAGCCTTGAAGGGGTTCGGTGCAACAAGGGGGCACTTTCAGCGGGTTGGTGGTTTGGAACAGGGCATTTTGCTGCTGGTTTTTACTGGGTCAGCCATGCCTTTCTGGTTCAGCCGGAAATTTATGGCTGGATGATCCCGTTTGCTCTGCTGGGGCTTGGCGGCGGGCTTGCGATTTTCCCGATGCTGGCTGTTTGGGCCAGTTGGCGTTTGACCGACGGATTGGTGCGCCGTGCTGTGCTTTTGGCCGTTTTCTGGGCGGTGGCGGAATATCTGCGCGGCCATATCCTGACCGGTTTCCCGTGGAACTTGCTGGCGCATATTTGGGCAGTTGATGCGGCACCAATGCAATTTGCGTCGGTTGTCGGTGTGTATGGTCTATCGGTGGTAACCGCGCTTTTTGCGACGTTACCTGCGGCTGTCATTGCGGGAAAACGCGGTCGGTTAGCGGCCCTTGCCGGGGTTTTGATCGCAGTTGCCCTTTGGGGTGGTGGAGCCTTACGTCTTTCGCTGGTGGGGCCTGTCCAAACGGATAAAATAGCGCAGATTGATCCCGATGTGCCGGTGGTTCAGATTGTTCAGCCCAATATCGCGCAGCGTGATAAATGGCGCCCTGATTTGCAACGCCAGCATTTTACCAAATTAATTGATATGTCACGCAGGCCTGCAGGCATGGATCCGGCGCAAAAGCGCATTGTGATTTGGCCGGAAACCGCGGCGACGTTTTTTGTTGAAGATCAACCTGTGGCGCGATCGCAAATGGCCGATGTTTTGGGGCCGGATGATATCCTGATTACCGGTGCACCGCGGACCTATCCGCGTGATACAGACGAATACAAGGTCTGGAACGCCGTTCAGGTTGTTGATTCCAGTGGTGATATCGTAGCCAGTTTCGATAAATTCCACCTTGTGCCTTTTGGCGAATATGTGCCGTTTCGGTCCATCCTGCCATTTCCCAAATTAACCGCCGGACGGACAGATTTCTCCGCTGGTCCGGGGCCCAAAACACTCGAAGTGCCTGGGATTCCGAGTTTTTCACCCTTGATTTGTTATGAGGTGATTTTCCCCGGTGCGGTTGTTGATGATGCAAATCGCCCAGAATGGCTTTTGAATGTCACCAATGATGGTTGGTTTGGCAAGAGTGCCGGTCCCTATCAACATCTGGCGGCAGCGCGCTTTAGATCCGTCGAAGAAGGCCTGCCACTGATCCGGGCGGCCTATACTGGCGTATCAATTATGTATGGTCCTTATGGCCGAAAACTTGCGGAACTGCCCTTAAGTACAAGTAATATCTTGGTGCACCCCCTTTTGAGCAATCAAAACCATACAACAGTATATTCTTTGTGGCGTGATATTCTATTTTACGGTATTGTTGCCTTCCTCGCCGTTCTCGTTATGGGATATAATCGGTTTTTAAAATCCCTTTAAGCGGCTGTCTAAAGCACCGAACCGTCTAGAGATTGTCCCATCTAAATAAAGACGGGTAGGTCGGAGTGAGAGAAGGAAAAAGGCACATGTCGCCTAAGGATGAAAACACGATAGTAAAAAATACGCGTGGGCGCGGTCGTGGCCGGACTGCCAATGGCAAACCCAATCCTGTTGATATTCATGTTGGTGCACGCGTTCGGTTGCGCAGAACGCTGCTGGGGATGAGCCAGGAAAAACTGGGCGAAGCCATTGGGTTGACCTTCCAGCAAGTTCAGAAATACGAACGTGGTGCGAACCGTGTCGGGGCGTCGCGCCTTTATGATCTGTCGCGTGTTCTTGAAGTGCCGGTATCGTTCTTCTTTGATGATATGCCCGATGAAATCTCGTCGAAATCGGTTCACGAGCGCCGCGAGATGTCCGAAAGCCCGGACCCGTTTGACAATGATCCGATGAACCGGCGTGAAACGCTCGAACTTGTGCGTGCCTACTACCGGATTACTGATCCGAACCAGCGCAAGAAAGTCTTTGAACTGGTCAAATCGATGGGCACAATTGCCGCGGTCGAGCCTGACCAGAAGTAAGTCGATCTGACAACCTGCCCAAATTCAAGGACGCATTCCAAAGTCATCGGGAATGCGTCTTTTTCTTTGTAGCCCCGGATCGCATGCACGCGATGCAATTTTCCGGTTACGTTTTTGCGTCAATGATGCTTGACCTTAAAAAGATCATCAGGCAAAAGCGTCATGCAGCTTCAACAAAGCTTGCAGATTGTGGACGGATTTGGACCGCTTGCCACCACACAAAAAAAGGCTAAGTGGGCGCTATCGATACAGACATGTATTGAGAGCCCTCCGGTCCAGTTTTGGAAACCCATTACCGGAGAAGGTCTTAATGTCACTTTCCGAATATCTTTTTACCAGCGAATCCGTTTCTGAGGGTCACCCTGACAAGGTTTGTGACCGCATTTCCGATTCCATTGTTGATGCATTTTTGGCCGCAGACGAAGATTCGCGTGTTGCCGTTGAAACGCTTGCGACCACCAACCGTGTGGTGCTGGCGGGCGAAACCCGCGGTCCTGAAAGTGTGACCAAGGAAGTCATGATCGAAAAGGCCCGCGATTCCATTCGCGCCATCGGTTATGAGCAGGAAGGTTTCCATTGGAAAACCGCCGAGATCGAGTGCCATGTACATGAGCAGTCGGTGGATATTGCACAAGGTGTTGATTCATCTGGCGAAAAAGATCTTGGCGCGGGTGACCAGGGCATCATGTTTGGTTACGCATGTAACGAAACCGATGAATTGATGCCCGCCCCGATCCAGTTTTCGCACCGCATTCTGCGTGCCATGGCGGAAGATCGTCATTCTGGCGTCGCAGCCCAGTTTGGCCCGGACGCCAAAAGCCAGGTGACGCTTCGCTATGTCGATGGCAAACCGGTTGGTGCGACCTCGGTTGTGGTGTCGACCCAGCATGCTGATGGCCTGAGCCAGGACGACGTTCGTGCGCTGGTTCTGCCCTATGTCGAAGCAGCCCTGCCAAGTGGCTGGTTGCCAGCAGAAGACGAGATTTACATCAACCCGACGGGCCGTTTTGTTATTGGTGGTCCTGATGGTGACGCCGGTTTGACCGGTCGTAAAATCATTGTGGATACCTACGGTGGTGCTGCTCCGCATGGTGGTGGCGCATTCTCGGGTAAAGATCCGACGAAGGTTGACCGTTCTGCGGCCTATGCTGCGCGTTACCTTGCGAAAAACGTGGTTGCTGCTGGTTTGGCAGAAAAATGCACCATCCAGGTTGCGTATGCGATTGGCGTATCCAAGCCGTTGGCGTTGTATGTCAACAACCACGGCACGGGTAATGTCGATGAGATCAAACTGGGCAGTGTTCTGCGTCAATTGATGGATTTGAGCCCGCGCGGCATTCGAGAACATCTTGCGCTGTGCAAGCCGATCTATACCCCGTCTTCTGCCTATGGTCACTTTGGTCGTAAGCCAACCGAAGACGGCGGGTTCTCTTGGGAACGTACCGATCTGGTCGGTGATCTCAAGTCGGCATTTGGCGCCTAGGCAACAGCATTGCAAAAGGGCGATTTGCTAAAATTGCCTGACATGATATGACGCGGGCGGCTCCGAACGGTTTTGGAGCCGCCCGTTTGATTTTAATGCTTCGAACTTTTTCGTTTCCGTTCTGACAGACAAGATAATGCGCAACAGTAACCGACCCATCCCGACACCGGACCGCCCGAACTTTTATGGCCGCCGTGGCAGCCGGCCGCTTAAGGATACGCGGCGTGTGCTTCTTGATAGACTGATGCCCAAGTTTGGCATTGGCTATCCTGATCAGAACGGTGTTGATCCCAACAGCTACTTCGATGACACGCCCGATCAGGTGTGGCTGGAAATCGGCTTTGGGGGTGGTGAGCATCTGGCGGGTCAGGCGCAAGCCAACCCGAATGTCGGTATTATTGGCGCTGAACCGTTTTTGGATGGTGTGGGCAGTCTTGTCCGTCATATTGATGAGCGTGGCCTGACCAATGTGCGGATCATCGCCGATGACTCGCGCCCGTTGCTCTATAAGCTTGTTGATGCGTGCTTTGATCGGGCGTTTTTGCTGTTTCCCGATCCGTGGCCCAAAAAGCGCCATTCCGAACGCCGCTTTATCGGCCCGAAAAACTTGGCCCTGCTGGCGCGTCTGCTTAAAGACGGTGCCGAGTTCCGGGTTGCCAGTGACGATATGCAATATATCTCCTGGACGTTGCAACACATGCACAACCATCCCGATTTTGAATGGCTGGCCGAAGGTGCCGATGACTGGCGCACACCACCCGAAGACTGGGTGAAAACCCGCTATGAGCAAAAGGCGCTGCGTCAGGGCAAGAAATGCAACTATCTGCGATTCCGGCGTAAGCCACGCGCGGCATAGTATGCTTTAGGCTCTTTGCTGCCTTGCGTCTGATCTTCCAGAATAAGTAAAATGTGATTTTCTGGCCTTTACTGGGAATGAGCGTGGGTCATCTGTATCAAAAGTTGCAAATTTTCATTGAGAATGATTTTCATATGCGATAAGTAGAGCATTCAACTTGCTTGACGTTACCGCATGCCCACATTCCAATGTTACGGGATTTCTGTGGCTGCTGGTCAATTCCAAAGGTCCAGACCGTGACGCACTGGGATGTCAATAATCTGTTCAGAACCTATCGCGGGCGCTTGTTACATTTTGTGAGGCAGCGCAGGATATCGTGGCATCTTGCCGATGATATTGTGCAGGATACTTTTGTTCGGGTTGTTGCAACACCGAGCCTGCCTGAGCAATGTTTTGCGCAATCATATCTTTATCGAACTGCCAACAATCTTGTCATTGACCATTTCAGACGCGAACGCATTCTGACCTTTGTGCAGGATTCTGAACTGGCGTTTGAAGTCATCGCCGACGACGCCCCGTCTCCGGAACAGATTGCCTGGTCTCGTCAGGAGCTGCGTCACCTTCAAAAGGTGCTTGAGTCCCTGCCCCGACCATTGCGTGATGTCTTTATTTTGGCCCGTGTCGAAGGCAAAACATATGTCCAGATTGGCGAGCAGTTGGGGATTCCGACCCAAACGGCGTTCAGTCGGATGGTCAAGGCCTTAGGCGTTGTCAAAGAGGCGATGGAAAAACCATAAGAAAAATGATCGCCAGATCAGAAATCCTCAAATCCCGCTCGTCTCATTATCAGGTCCCGCACATCAAAGCGTATATTTGCGTCTTTGCGGGGGAGTTTTATAAAGAACGGCGATGCCGATATGATCCCGGAAACACATTTTGACACCATGCCAAGAACCGTGAGCGATCAGGCCGCTTATTGGTTTGCGTTGCTTCTTGATGGCAGTGAAACGGAAAATGACCGAAAAGCTTTTGCGCGCTGGGTCGCCGAAGATCCGAGTCACCTTCATGCTTTCGATGAAATTGAACGTTTGTGGAATGGTAGTTCCAGTTTGCAAATTGACGCCAACAGAAATCTTGGCCGTCGGGCATTTCTGGGGGGCACAATTGCCGCTATGGTTGTCGGCGCTGGATGGACTGCGCATCGGTTCCATCCCTTGGCAGACATCAGAACAGCCAGTGGTGAGCGCCGCGAAATGGTTCTACCGGGCGGTGTTAAAGCGATGCTTGCCAGCGATACGTCCTTGTCACTTGTTGCGAAACAGGGTGTTTCAGGCGTCGCCATTCATCATGGTGAGGCCTGGTTTGACCATCGAGTTGCAGGGACAAACTTTTTTGTTGCCGCGACTGGCGGAGCCACTTGGTCGGAAGGCGGCAGGTTTGATGTGGCAAACTACGCTGGCACGACAACCGTGATCGCCGAGCAAAATGGTCTTGTCTTACGGGCTGGCGGAACCATGAAGCCGGTTCAGGCCGGGCAGGAAGTTCGATATGGCGATGGTTGGGTCAGCGATCCAAGAAAGGTCAATGTCGGCAATGCGCTTGCCTGGCGGAATGGACAACTTGTGTTTATTGGCGAGCGTCTTGACGACGTCGTCAATATTCTTGAACGCTGGCAAGATGGCAAGATCGTCATCCTTGGAGACGCCTTGAAATCGCGCAAGGTAACAATTGTCGTTGATCTCGACCGGTCACGGCATGTTCTGGATGCGCTTTCGACAGTTTTGTCGATAAAGGTCGATCAATTCACCGACTATCTTACGGTTGTTCGCGCCGCATAATTCCCTGGAAAACCTTCCCGCATGCAATGGATAGCCTCTGAAATTAAATGAGAATGAAAATTATTTTCATAATAAATCATTTAATTTCAGATAACTGATTTTCTTCTTCGTCTCAGAAAGTAACAGGAAATGAATGCGACGCATTTGCATTTCTGAGAAATCAGGAGAAATTGAATATGCCTTCCGACGGGGTGGGTCGTGTGTGCAGCACGATGAATAAAAATTTGCTTGGGGCAACAACATCATTGGGGCGTTCGCATCTGGTCGTGGCCGCAATATTGAGTGCTGGTATCGTGATGTCTGCGCCGGGTTTTGCCGTTGCCCAGGCGCAGTCCAAAAATGAAAGTTTACTGCAAACGCGAGAGGGACCGGAACTGGCACAGGCTGATACTGGACCGGCTCGATTGCAGGCTGGGCAACATCGCTTTGATATCGAAGCACAGTCATTAAGCAGTGCGTTGGTTGTTTTTTCGCGTATTTCCGGCGTGGATGTTGTGTTTGACGGTGTGCTGCCTGATGGCGCCACAAGCGCCGGTGTGAATGGTGATATGACCACTGCGAGCGCGCTCGATATTTTGCTTCGCCAAAGCGGTTTGGCATGGAGTGTGATCAACCAAAGCACCATCTCGATTGCAAATCCACAGCAGGACAATGCGCAGAGTTCGGCAAATATCACAGAGCCAATCACGGTAACGGCAGCAATTCGTAATCTGGGCCCAAACGGCGTTCCTGATGAGGTTTATGAAACACCTGGGTCGATTGCCGTGATTACGCAGGAAAGCATGCGCAAATCCCCTGTGCGGGAAGCACGCGACATTTTCAATCAAGTTGCCGGTGTCGACATTTCAAACGATGCCCGTGATCCGGGATTGACCGTCAATGTCCGCGGTCAGCAGGAAATGGGCCGGGTAAACGTTAATATCGACGGGGCACGACAGAACTATAACCAAGCCTCTCACGGTGCTTCATCGCGCGTCTATCTTGATCCAGCACTTTTGGCAGAAGTTGAGATTGAAAAATCTAACCTTAATCAAAATGGTGGTGCGGGGAGTTCAGCCGGTATTGTGACCATGCGGACACTGAATACCAATGATATCCTTGATGATGATGAGGATTGGGGCGGCAAGGTCAATATTAGTCACGGTACCAACAGCTACGATTTTGCTGGTGACGCATCCGCCGGTGCACGGATTTCACCGAAACTTGATGTTTCGGCAACCATCAGCCGTAAGGTGATAGGGAATTATCGGGCTGGTACACATAATCCCGGTTTGTTTGTTACCGGCAACGGAACATACCACGATCGAGACAGTTCCCGTTCCGACTACACTTTTCTGCGTCAGACGTCTGGATTGGTTAAGGCAAATATCTATTTGACCGAAGATCAGGAGCTCAATCTTGGATATGTCGGATCAAAAAGCAACTATGCCAAAACCAATGACATCGCGAACGAAAAAACAGACTTCAATGAGACCAAGACCGACACTTTAACAGCTAAGCATAACTGGAACCCGGAAACGGATTTGGTGAATCTTGATACCAATCTGTTCTGGACGCGCACCGAAAACAGTCAGTATCGGCCCGCCCGCTACAGCGCGGCAGGCGCGATCGAGCATGATCCTTACACCAATCTTTTTACAGTGGACACAGCGGGCGGCGATATCGCGAACCGTAGCGAATTTGATCTGACCCGGTTTGGAGATGGGCTTAGTGAATTTGGTTTAGGCTATGGGACCGAGTTTTTCCACGACAAAGCCACAACACGTTCGGAAGTCGAAGATTTAGGTGGTTCAGGCGACCTTCCTTATCAAGTTGAAGGCAATACGCCTGCCGGTCAGCGGGATGTCTACGGCGGCTATCTAACGGGAACATATGGCTGGAATGATCTGTTTGAGCTGAGCGCAGGTGTTCGCTATGACCGGTTTGCTCTGGATGGAGATTCTTACTGGTGTGAAGCGGTTCCAAATTTCTTTGGCTCGGCAAATCAATGTGCGACTGACAATGATGCGTCTCTTGATATTGACTTGGTCCAAGACAAGGTTTCCCCGTCATTCGGTTTCGGCATTACACCTGTCAATGGTATCCAGTTGTTCGCCAATTATCGTGAAAACTTTCGTGCTCCGACTGTGATGGAGACGATGTTGAAAGGTTCGCATCTTGGCGGTGTACCGCTTTCCTTTTTCTCAAATGCTAATCTTAAGGCTGAAGAGTCGCGTACACAGGAAATTGGTGCGAATTTCAAATTCGACAATGTTTTGCAACAAGGCGACGGTTTCCGGGCCAAAGTTGCTTATTATCGTACCACGGTGGATAACTACATCACCATGGGCTATGTGCCGACTCCATCGCTTCTTCTGGCCAGTTTGACCGGGACCTATCAGGCGGCTGGTATGGTGAACCTGTCCGACCCAGTCTATATCCACGGTACCGAACTTGAGATGGCCTATGATGGCGGTGAGTATTTTCTCGGTGGAACACTGACGACCTCGGACATGGACCTTAAGGGGACTTATGACCCCTACATCCTTGATACCACATACTCCGCAGCAGCCCTTTCGGTCGCAGATCAATATGGATCTGCATCCAGCCTTAATGGTGTTTATGCACCGCCAAAACGAAAATACACACTTGATGGCGGTTTCAGGTTGTTTGATCAAGATCTGGTCATGGGGATGCGCGCGACATTTGTGTACCCGCAAGACAATATTGGCCATGCAACACTGTCAACGTCGGTCGGCGAGTATTTCAAGTATCGTGTGTTCGACTTCTACAGCTCCTATGAAGTCAACGAGAATGTCTCGCTGCGATTTGCGGTGAACAACATGCTTGATGAAGCTTACGTTCAGGGATCAGGGGGAACATATGCGGCTGCACCGGGACGGACGGCGATTGTGACTTTAAGCGGTAATTTCTAGGTCACAAGGCAATTTAAATGGCATTAACCGGTCAGGAAATTCCCTGGCCGGTGTTTTGGTGCTTCCTATTAACTAATTGTTTTTAAACAAAAAAACATATTGACTCATTATGAAACTAAGAGTCATTCTCATGTTTGTTGCTTCAATGGTTGGGGTGACAAACAACGAGGAGATTCCGAAATGACGATCACGATTGATCTGAATGCAGATGGATCAGGAAACGGTGTGGACTTCAAAGGTATGCTTTCAGACTTTGATGCAAACTTTTCCAAGGGTCTGTTCAACTATGGTGAGTTCCTGAATGGCAACGGTTTGTTTCAGGGCGAACAATATTATTTGAGCGATGAAGACAGCGGTTCGAGCTATACGGGCGGTTTCCTGGCCTCATCCAACAGTGGCACCGATTTCAGCTATGACATCAGTACGCATGAGATCGTTGGTAATCTTGATCAGCTTTCGTTCGGTGAAACCAAGGCTCAGGATGCCAATGGTGATTACTATCTGAGCGATTCGAGCGTCGATATTTCCGGGCTTGCTTTGAGTTCGAGTGAAACCGGTACGGTTCTGACCGGGCTTTTCAGTGGTGATAGTTCGGAACTGCAGTCGGTCTTTGCATCTGAAGGTGTCGAAATCAACGGCAGCACTGGTGATGACGTCATCGGCGGCTGGGCCGGTGATGATGTTCTGACCGGCAATGGCGGTGCGGATACCTTCGAATTCGATACGTCAGCAGATTTCGGTGACGACACCGTGACCGATTTTACCGACGGTACCGATCTTCTTGATATCGATTATGCCTCGGTCACTGTTGCCGATGATGGCAGCGGCAATGCGCTGATCTCCCATGCCAATGGCACGGTCACGCTGACCGGTGTTGATTACACCGATATCGACGCAACTGACTTCGTTTAACAAAACGGCCCGTCCCACAAGCAGCGGAACGGGCGCAAAGTCTTGATGCAGGGTGCCGCGTAACAGCGGCACCCACCCCAACATAAAACATCTTTGGAATATAAAAAACGTGTTTGGCAAAATGTCCCCCCAAAACACTGCGCATGGTGCGTCCCAATCGCCAATTGGATCCGCGATTGCATCTTTGCGCCGTGTGTTCTGGGTTGTCGCAGGATTGAGCGGTGTCTCAAACCTGCTGATGCTGACGGGCCCGCTTTTTATGCTTCAGGTATATGATCGTGTGCTGGCCAGTCAGAGTGTCCCGACCCTTCTGGCGTTGATTGGTCTTGTGATCGGTCTTTATTTGTTTCTGGGCGGTGTGGATGCCCTGCGCGCCCGCATGCTGGTGCGGATTGGCTGGCGGGTTGATGAGCAGATTGGGCCAAAGGCATTGGAACAGACGCTTACCATTCGCTTGCGCAATGGTCGGGAAACGGCGCAGCCACTCAATGACCTTGATCAAATTCGCCAATTCCTTGGTGGGGCCGGTCCTATTGCGATTTGTGATCTGCCGTGGATGCCGCTTTTTCTGGGGATTGTTTTTGTTTTCCACCCTTGGCTTGGCATATTGGCGTTGGTCGGCGGGATTGTTTTAATAACGCTGACATTTGTCAGTGAACTGGTGACCCGTAAGAAGGTCGCGCACATGAATGCGCAAACAGTCGTGCGAAGCAATCTGGTCGAAGCAGGGTGCCGTAACGCCGAAGCCATTCGGGCGATGGGGATGTTGGGGGCTTTTCGGCACCAATGGGGTCAGCAAAATGATCGCTACTTGAGGGAAAACACCGTCGTTGGCGACGTTAATTCAACATTTTCGGCTTATATCAAGGTCATTCGGCTTGCGTTGCAATCCATTGTGCTTGCCCTTGGGGCCTATCTTGCGATCCGGCAGGAAGTCACGCCCGGTGCCATGGTGGCTGCATCAATCCTGACCGCACGCGCACTCTCACCGGTCGAGCAGGCCATTGCCAATTGGCGGGGGTTTGTCGCAGCCCGACAAGCGCGCACCCGCCTGGATCACATTCTCAGTAAACAGGACGCTCATTCCGAACGCATGCAGTTGCCTGCGCCAACGCAAGGTCTGACAATCTCAAATCTTGTAGTGGCAACGTCGGGTGGGGAGTCTGTACATGCCCAAAAAGTATTGTTGCGGGTTAATGATCTGGTGCTTAAGGCCGGAGATGGTTTGGGGATCATTGGTCCCAGCGGATCGGGAAAATCGACTCTTGGGCGGGCAATGGTCGGCATTGGCACCATTCGGGGAGGTTCCATCCGCATTGACGGGGCTGAATTATCACATTGGGATCCTGAACGGCTGGGGCGTCATGTCGGGTATTTGCCACAAGATGTTGAACTGTTTGACGACACGGTTGCCCGCAACATTGCCCGGCTTATCCCTGATGCCAGATCCGAAGATATCGTTTCGGCGGCCCGGTCTGCGGGTGTGCATGACCTGATCCAGTCCCTGCCCAATGGTTATGACACCAAAGTCGGGGCCGGTGGTGTGGTTCTGTCAGGGGGGCAGCGTCAAAGGATTGGTTTGGCACGCGCCCTATTTGGAGATCCGTTCCTGATCGTGCTTGATGAGCCCAATTCCAATCTTGATAGCGCGGGTGAACAGTCGCTTTTGCAGGCAGTCCGCGATGCGCGTGAACGTGGTGCCATTGTTGTTTTGATAGCGCATCGTCCCGGTGCACTGGCGACGGTTAACCTGACAACCATTATTCAGGACGGACGTCAGGTCGCCTTTGGTGCGCGCGATGACATCTTGCGCAAAACCGTCCGACAGGTAGGAGAAACAGCATGATCGGTGTTTCATCTGTGCGTGCGATGTCCGTATCCCCCTCGGCAGCAGGCCGGCAACAGACGGGTCTATCTGCGGCACAACTGGCATTAAGAAAGCATATGTTTTGGGGCGGCGGGATTGTCTTTGCCTTGATGGCAGGTTTGATGGTGTGGCTGTTTCTTGCCCAGCTTTCCGGGGCCGTGGTGGCATCTGGTAAAATGGTGGTCGAAAGCAACGTCAAGGATGTCCAGCATGCCGATGGTGGCATCGTTGGTGAAATTCACGTCCATGACGGTGATCAGGTTAAGGCCGGTGATCTTTTGATCCGGCTCGATGATACAATGGCGCGTGCCAGTCTTGGCATTGTCGAATCCCAGCTTGATGCCTTTCAAGCGCGTCGGATGCGTCTGGTCGCAGAACGCGATGTAAATGATGAGCTGTCCCTGCCGGATGCTTTTAAAAGTCGACAGCAGGATGCCAAGCTTTCTGAATTGGTAAGTGCCGAAAAACGCCTGTTTGCGGCACGGCGCAGCAGCCTTGAAGGTGAAAAACAACAGCTTGCGCAAAAACTGGCCCAGCTTTCCGAAACAATCGTCGGATTAACGGCACAGAAATCAGCAAATGAAGAGGAACGCAGGCACATTGTTGATGAACTAGGCGGGTTAGAGATGCTGTATGCCAAGCAACTTGTTCCGATTACGCGGGTAGCGGCGTTACGCAGGGAGCGGGCTAGTCTCGACGGGACTCATGGTGAACTGACTGCGCAAATTGCGGCGACCCATATGCAGATTTCCGAAACTGAAATGCAGATTTTGCAACTTGATCGTGACCGTCAGACAGACGTTCTGTCCGAACTGACCGATATTGATCAGCAGCTTGCCGAATTACAGCAACGCCAGATTGCGCTTAATGATCAACTGCGCCGGATTGACATTCGTGCCCCCTATGATGGGACGGTTTATCAGATGGCTGTTCATACGGTGGGCGGTGTTGTTGCCGGTGGTGATCGGATCATGGGGATTGTGCCTGACCGCGATGAACTGGTGATCGAAGCGCATGTTAATCCGCGTGATATCGAACAGGTCATGCCTGGTCAAACCGCGATGCTACGCTTTACTGCGTTTAACCAGCGGACAACGCCGGAATTGTCTGGGGAAGTGTCGCGGATTTCCGCCGAGTTGGATCGCGATGAGCTGACGGGGGAGAGTTATTATGTGGTGCGCGTGCGTATTGGGGCTGGTGAACTTGCCAAACTTGATGGGCAGGAGCTTGTCCCAGGCATGCCTGTTGAAACCTTTTTGGCAACCGGAGAACGTTCTGCGCTGAGTTATCTTTTTAAACCTTTGTCGGATCAGTTCGCGCGTGCCTTTCGAGAGGATTAACATCCCGATGTCACAGGAAAGCATTGCGGCGTTCAGATATCGCGTGGTCCGGATCGTTTCAGATTCTATGGGCTGTTTACCAGCAGCCAGTTTAGGCAAATAGAACAGTCACGAGGGGCTTTGACGTGAACGAGATATCACAACCAGAGACGATGCGAGGCCAGCCGACGCGATTGGCTGAGCTGAAACAATCAACGCGGACCGACCATCAGAGTGTTGATGATATGGTGATGGCAATGGCACCCTTTGACAGTCGGGAAAACTATACCCGGTTTCTTCGGCTGCAATATATATTTCATCGTGCAATGCGGCCGCTTTATGTGGCCGATGACCTGAACCAACTGATGCCGGGGCTGGCAGATCGAAGCCGATATGCTGCTGTGTCAAAGGATATTGCCGACATGGGATGTGAGGTTCCTGATTTCAGGAGTCGCCAAGATATAGCGCAGATCGGAATGGCGCGTGTTGGCTGGCTTTATGTTTGTGAAGGATCATCGCTGGGTGCTGCCTTTTTGTTAAAGGCGGCTGCGGGGATCGGTCTTACTGCTGATTTCGGGGCGCGTCATCTGGCAGCACATGCAGATGGCCGGGGGCGTCATTGGCGTGAATTTGTCGATCAGGTCAATAGCTTGGCACTTGGAAAGAATGAAGATGAGATGGTTCGCGATGGTGCCTGTGCGGCCTTTGAATTTTTCCGTAATCTGCTGATGGTCGAGGCCGCGCGCACGGCTGACACGCAATCCCAAGGTTGAAAGGCTCTGCTGGTGGGTATCCCGACTTGATTTCTGCGCAAACCGGCTGTATAAAGCCGCCAAGCTTTTTGTAAAACCGGACAAAGAGTGGGCCTTGCGCCCGCTCTTTTGTGCATTTTGGGGTATGGCATCGCTATATGGCCGAACTGATTGGACAGCAGTTAAAAGACCCGTTGATGGCGAAGGTCACGGAAATTATTGAACCGTCGATCAACGCGCTGGGTTTTGAACTTGTCCGCGTCTCCATGACCGGACAGGACCACAATATCCTGCAGATCATGGCAGATCGTGCGGACGCCAAAGGCAGCATCAATGTTACTGAATGCGCCGAAATCAGCCGTACTGTTTCTGCCCTTATGGATGTCGAGGACCCGATTTCAGGTGCGTATCACCTTGAAGTCAGTTCCCCGGGTATCGACCGTCCTTTAACCCGTGCACCGCATTTTGAAGTGTGGAAGGGGTTTGAGGCAAAGGTCGAACTGACGATGGCCCAAAATGGTCGTCGCCGTTTCAGCGGTTTGCTGGATGGGATTGAAGATAATGCGGTCGCCCTGATTGTTGATGGCGAACGTGTCTTGTTGCCGCTGGCCGATATCGCGAAGTCGAAATTGGTGTTGACGGATGAATTGATCGCGCATGTCACCGGCCAACGCCGGACTGACGACACCGCAGAATAGAGGTTGGATATGGAAGCCACTTCGGGAATGCCACGGCCGGAACTTTTGCAAGTTGCTGATGCCGTTGCCCGTGAAAAGGGCATTGATCGTGATGAAGTTCTTGGCGCAATGGAGCAGGCCATTCAGAAGGCTGGCCGCTCCAGATATGGCCATGAACATGACATCCGTGCCCATATCGACCGTAAAACCGGCGAGATCAAACTCGCACGTTTCGTTGAAGTCACCGATGACATCGAAAACGATTTTACGCAGATGTCGCTCGAACAGGCGCGTATCCGTGATGAAAACATCAATCTGGGTGAATTCCTGATTGATCCGCTGCCGCCGATTGATTTTGGTCGTATCGCTGCACAGACCGCCAAACAGGTTATCGTTCAGAAAGTGCGCGACGCAGAGCGTGAACGTCAGTTCGAAGAATACAAAGATCGTGCCGACGAAGTCATCAATGGCTTGGTCAAGCGTGTTGAATTTGGCAACGTTCTGGTTGATATCGGCCGTGCCGAGGCCATCCTGCGCCGCGAAGAGCTGATCCCGCGTGAAACAGTACGTCAAGGCGATCGCGTTCGTGCGGTGATCCTGGATGTGCGCCGCGAACAGCGCGGCCCGCAAATCTTCCTGTCGCGGACCCATCCTGCTTTCATGGCCAAACTTTTTGCCCAGGAAGTACCGGAAATCTACGACGGTATTATCGAAATCAAATCGGTGGCCCGTGATCCGGGTTCGCGCGCTAAAATCTCGGTTCAGTCGTCAGACACCTCGATCGATCCGGTCGGTGCCTGTGTCGGTATGCGCGGTTCGCGTGTGCAGGCGGTTGTTGCCGAATTGCAGGGCGAAAAAATCGATATCATTCAGTGGTCGGAAGACCCGGCAACCTTTGTTGTGAACGCATTGGCGCCTGCCGAGGTCACCAAGGTTGTTCTGGATGAAGAAACCAATCGTATCGAAGTCGTCGTGCCGGATGATCAGCTGAGCCTTGCCATTGGCCGTCGTGGTCAGAACGTGCGTCTGGCGTCTCAGCTGACCGGTTGGGATATCGATATTCTGACCGAAGAAGACGAAAGCGAACGTCGTCAGGAAGAAGCGCGCAAGCGTGCGGAAATGTTCATCAAGGCACTTGATGTTGATGAAGTTATCGCCCATCTCCTGGTCGCCGAAGGCTTTACCTCGATCGAGGAAGTTGGCTATGTGCCGTTGGCCGAGCTGGCAGAAATCGAAGGTTTCGAAGAAGAAATCGCCGAGGAACTTCGTACCCGTGCACGGACCTTCCTGTCGGACGAAGCTGAACGTCTTCAGAAACGCCGCGAAGAACTTAAGGTTGCTGACGATCTGGTCGAATTTAACGGCCTGTCGCTGGCAGTTGTTGTGCGTCTTGGCGAGAACGAGGTTAAAAACCTTGAAGATTTCGCCGATCTGGCAAGTGACGAGCTGATCGAATTTGCCGGCGATGCCGACAATATCACCATGGATCAGGCGAACGACATGATCATGGAAGCCCGTCGCAAGCTTGGCTGGTTCGAAGGTCTTGAAGAAGAGACCGTTGAGACTGCTGACGAAGCAGTTGAAAGCGAACAGGCCTAAGGCCGATCGGAGGACGCCATGTCGCATCGCAAAGGCGGCAAGGTAGCCGAGGTTCCGGAACGCCGGTGCATTGTCACCGGCGAGGTCCGGGCCAAGGAAGATCTTCTCAGGGTTGTAATCGGACCAGATGGTTCGGTTGTTCCCGATCTTGAGGAACGGTTGCCGGGACGGGGATTATGGTTGTGCCCGTCGCGGGATGTGATAAATACCGCCTGTGCAAAGAATGCCTTTGCCCGGGCAGCGCGGCAAAAAGTCGTGATCGACCCCGAGCTTGCTGACCGGATCGAGCAGCTGCTAACGCAGAAATGTCTTGATCTGTTGTCGCTTGCACGACGTGCCGGTCAAGCCGTTGCCGGGTTTGAAAAAGCACGTGCCCAAATTGCTGAGGGTGCGGCTCTGATATTGGCAGCACGCGATGGTGCTGCAGACGGAAAATCCAAGATCGAGGCCAAGGCCCGGGATCTGCCGATTTATTCCGTTCTGAACGCTGCTGAAATCGGCGCGGCTTTTGGTCGTGAAAAAGCAGTACATGTGGCCGTTGCGCCAGGAGGCCTGGCCAAACGGCTGGGTCGCTCCTTGAAGCGGCTTGAAGGATTTCGCGCAGTCTGACAACAGGCGTGCGCCGGACGGACAGGACAGGGTCGACATGTGAAGTCGATCCCGCAGGAAATGAGGAAGTTGGACGGATTATGAGTGATCGCGATCAGGAGAAGAAACCGCTGAGCCTCAACAGATCGAAACTTGAATTGAGCAAGACGGTCGAGGCAGGGCAGGTTCGCCAAAACTTCTCACATGGACGGTCAAAATCTGTGACCGTCGAAGTGCGCAAGAAGCGGACATTCGAAAAGAACGAATCCGGTCGCTTCCGTGAAGTGAAAAAGGATTTCGTTGCCGAGGAGCCACAGGCGGCGCCAGAAGCACCGGAAGCCAAATCGGCACCGGAAGCTAAAAAGGAACCGGTTAAAGAAGTAAAAAAGCGTCCGGTTGTTGAAGATCAGGGCAATCTGACCAACAGTGAGCGTGCAACCCGCATGGCTGCTTTGAAGGCTGCTGAAGAGCGCCGCAAGCAGGATGAAGCGGATGCCGAGGTGCGTGCACGCGAAGAAGCTGCGCGCAAGGTCGAAGAAGACGCCCGCAAGGCAGAAGAAGCCAAAGCGGCAGAAGCTGCTGACAAAGCAGAAGATGCTCCGGTTAAAGATGGCTCGATGTCTGTCGAAGACGTTGAAAAGTCGATTGCGGCATCAACAGCCAAAGGCAAACCTTCCAAACCAAAACCGGTTGGTAAGCCAAAAGCAGCTGAAGAAATCATGCCTGGTGAACCGGCCGAACCGCTGGTTCCTGAAGAGCGTCGTCGTACGGCCCCTGCTGCTGCCAAGACTAAAAGCCGCAAGGAAATCGACGAGGAAAATGCTCGTTTGGCAGCACGCAAGCGTGCCGAAGAAGAAGCAAAGGGTGGGGCTGCGCGCGCCAAAACCGATGATGGCCGTCGCCGTGGCAAACTGTCGATCAACAATGCCATGAGCGGTGACGAAAGTGGTCGTCGTCGTTCAATGGCATCGATCAAACGCCAGCAGGCCAAAGCCAAGGCCCGTGCTCAGGGCCCGCAGAAACCTAAGGAGAAAGTCGTGCGTGATGTGGTCGTTCCTGACGTCATTACTGTTCAGGAACTTGCCAACCGTATGGCCGAACGTGCAGCTGACGTGATCAAGTCCCTGATGGGCATGGGCGTTATGGCGACCATCAACCAGAGCCTTGATCCAGATACCGCCCAGCTTGTGGTAGAAGAATTCGGCCATAACATGAAGCGTGTTTCAGATGCTGATATTGAAGAATCGCTGGTATCGGTTGATGAAAATGACGACAATCTGATTGGTCGTCCGCCGGTCGTGACCGTTATGGGCCACGTTGACCATGGTAAAACCTCTTTGCTTGATGCGCTGCGTGCAACCGATGTCGCCGGTGGCGAAGCCGGTGGTATTACCCAGCACATTGGGGCCTATCAGGTCACCATGGCAACCGGTGCGAAAATCACCTTTATTGATACCCCGGGCCACGCGGCATTTACCGAAATGCGTTCGCGCGGTGCGAAGGTTACCGATATCGTTGTTCTTGTTGTTGCAGCCGACGACTCGGTCATGCCGCAAACGATCGAGGCCATCAGCCATGCCAAGGCAGCCGGTGTTCCGATGATTATTGCGATCAACAAGATCGACAAACCGGGTGCCGATGCCTCAAGGGTTAAAACCCAGCTGCTTCAGCATGAAGTTGTGGTCGAGGAAATGGGCGGTGACGTTCAGGCTGTCGAGGTTTCGGCCAAACAGCGTCTTGGCCTTACCGAACTTGAAGAAGCCATTCTGCTGCAGTCTGAGGTTCTTGACCTTAAAGCCAACCCCAAACGTGTTGCCGATGGCGTTGTTGTCGAAGCACGTATGGAAAAAGGCCGTGGTCCGGTCGCAACCGTTCTGGTTCAGCGCGGGACCCTGAAAACCGGTGATATCTTTGTCACGGGTGCAGAATGGGGCCGTGTTCGTGCGCTGGTTGATGATCACGGTAACCGTGTTGTCGATGCCATTCCGGGCATGCCGGTTGAGGTCACTGGCCTGAACGGTGTTCCAGCAGCGGGTGATGACTTCGTGGTTGTTGAAAACGAAGCAAAAGCACGTGAAGTTTCTGATTTCCGTCAGCGTCGTATCCGCGAAACGCAGGCTGCGGCGATGAAGAAATCCGCACTTGAGAACATGTTCGCGCAGAGCGGTGAAGTTAAAGAACTTCCGATTGTCATCAAGGGTGACGTTCAGGGGTCGGTCGAGGCGCTTATCGGGACCTTGCAGAAGCTTGGTAACGAAGAAGTCTCGGTTCGTGTCCTGCACAGCGGCGTTGGTGGAATTAACGAGTCGGATGTCACACTTGCCCGTGCATCGAATGCGCTGATCATCGGCTTTAACGTGCGTGCAAACCAGCAGGCCCGCGAACAGTCGCGTCGTGATAACGTTGATATTCGGTATTATTCGATCATCTATGATGTTGCTGATGACATTAAAAAGATGCTGTCGGGTATGCTGTCGCCGGAAGTTCGCGAGAAGTTCCTGGGCTACGCCGAAATCCGCGACCTGTTCACCATCTCTGGCAACAAGATCGCTGGTTGTATGGTTACCGAAGGTACCGTCAAACGTGGTGCAGGTGTGCGTCTCTTGCGCGACAACGTGGTCATTCACTCCGGCGAGCTGTCGACCCTGCGTCGCTTCAAGGACGAAGTCAAAGAAGTCCGTGAGGGCTATGAATGTGGCATGTCGTTCGCCAAGTATAATGATCTGCAGGCAGGCGATATGATTGAGTGCTTCGAAAACGAGGAAATCGCCGTCGAACTGTAAGGCGGTGAGGATCTGAAATGGCGAAGCAACCAGCCAAAGCACCAAGTCAGCGACAGCTCCGAGTGGCGGAAGAAATCCGCCAGGCGCTGTCGCAGGCGTTGGAACGCGGCGATATTTACGAACCGGAACTGACCCGTCGCCCGGTCACCATTACGGGTGTCAGTCTTTCACCGGATATGCGCAATGCTATGGTATCCTTCACGCCGCTTGGCGGGGGTGAGGCGGAAGCCTCGCTCAAGGCGCTGACGCGCCAGAAGGGTCACCTGCGCAATCATGTGGCCCAGAAGGTTCACATGAAATATGTGCCAGCATTGCGATTTATCGAAGACAAAAGTTTTGATGTCGCCGACCATATCGGAGCTTTGTTGCGCGATCCGCACGTTGCTCAGGATCTTGCGGATGGTGGTTCAAACGAACCGGAAAATGAGGACGACTGATGGCGCGTCGTCGTCGCGGTAAAAGCATTAATGGCTGGTTGGCGGTCGACAAACCTCTGGAGATCACGTCATCAACCGTGGTCAATCAGGTGCGTCGTCTGTTAGATGCAGCCAAAGCCGGACATGGCGGGACACTTGACCCATTGGCGTCTGGTGTGTTGCCAATTGCCTTTGGCGAAGCAACCAAAACGGTTGCTTATGTCATGGATGGCAGCAAAAGTTATCGTGTTACGCTGAAGTTCGGCGAAGCACGCAGCACGGATGATGCAGAAGGCGACGTTATCGAAACGTCTGATCATCGTCCGAGCGCAGACGAAATTAAGGCCGTGCTGAATGAATTCACGGGTGAAATTCAGCAGGTGCCGCCAAAGTTTTCGGCGATCAAGGTCAACGGCAAGCGTGCCTATGATCTTGCGCGTCGCGATGAAGAGGTGGTGTTAAAACCACGTCCGATTCTGATCAAGGATCTTCGACTGGTCGATATGCCAGATCGCGATCATGCTGTGTTCGATGTCATATCGGGCAAAGGGGCATATATGCGATCTTTGGCGCGCGATATTGCGCTGCGCCTTGGTACTGTTGGCTATATCGCCGCGCTTCGCCGGACTTCGGCGGGGCCGTTTTCGGAGGGTGATTCCATTCGCTTGCAGGATCTGCTCGAAATGGACCCCGAAGAGGTGTTGAAGAAAATGCTTCCGGTTGAGACCGCGCTGGACGACATCCCGGCGCTGGCCCTGACCGAAGTCGAGGCGCAACGCCTTTCATCTGGCCAGTCCGTAGGACTGTTGCCGGTTGCAAAGCGAAGTGCCCTCGAAAACCCCGTCGTGCAGGACGAAATCGTCTGTGCCATGCTCCATAACCGCGCTGTTGCGTTGGCGGAGATAAGTGGTGGCGAAATTCGGCCCGTACGTGTTTTTAATCTCTAAAGGCGAAAGGATGCCTGATGTCGATTACTGCTGAACGCAAAGCCGAGCTGATCAAAGAATACGCTCAGAAAGACGGTGACACCGGTTCCCCCGAAGTCCAGGTTTCAATCCTGACCGAACGGATCAAGAACCTTACCGAACACATGAAAGAACACAAACACGACTTCCATAGCCGTCGTGGTCTTCTCATGATGGTCGGCCAGCGTCGTCGCCTGCTGAAGTATCTGCAGCGCAAAGACCAGTCGCGTTACGAGGCCGTCATTGCACGTCTCGGTATTCGCCGCTGATTTCGAACTACGGCGGAGGGTGACCTCCGCCGTCGTTTTTTATTGTTCTGATGGATCAGAACACGGGAAGTAGGGTCGGATGGGCCGACCAGATGCTTAATCCGGACCCATTAATTATGAAGCTGTTACCAAAGCCTCATAATTAATGTGTTCGGAACTCGTGTATGATTACGGGTCCGTCAGATGTTTGTAAGAGGAAGAGAAAATAATGTTTAATGTCGTCCGTAAGGAAATGCAGTGGGGCAACGCCACTCTGACCCTTGAAACCGGTAAAATCGCCCGTCAGGCCGATGGCGCTGTCAAGGTCACCTATGGTGAGACCGTTGTTCTTTGTACTGCCGTTGGCGCCAAACAGCCGCGCCCGGATGTCGACTTTTTCCCACTGACGGTTAACTACCAGGAAAAAGCATTTGCCGCGGGTAAAATCCCGGGTGGTTTCTTCAAACGTGAAGGCCGTCCTTCGGAAAAAGAAACGCTTGTTTCGCGTCTGATCGACCGTCCGATCCGCCCGCTGTTCCACCCGCTGTATCGCAACGACACCCAGATCGTTTGTACCGTTCTGTCGCACGACATGGAACACGACCCGGATGTGGTTGCCATGATCGGCACCTCGGCTGCGCTGACGATTTCTGGCCTGCCGTTCCTCGGTCCGATTGGTGCTGCGCGCGTTGGTTATGCAGATGGTGAGTACATCCTCAATCCGGCGACCGACTCGGTTAAAGAAGGCGATCTTGATCTTGTTGTTGCGGGTACCCGCGATGGCGTGATGATGGTTGAGTCCGAAGCATCCGAGCTGTCCGAAGAAATCATGCTTGGTGCAGTTAAATTCGGTCACGATCAGTTCCAGGGCGTTCTTGACCTGATCATCGATCTTGCTGAAGACGCTGCCAAAGAGCCGCGCGCTATTGCTGAACTGCCAGAAGGCTATGACGCATTGGTCGAAAAAGTTGCTGGTCTTGGCACCGATGCCCTGACCAAAGCTTATAGCCATGTTGTCAAACAGGAACGTTCGGCTGCCATTTCGGTTGCCAAAGCTGAAATCGTCGAGAAACTTGGTGATGAAGTTCCTGATGGGCTTAAAGGCAAAGTTTCGTCGATCATCAAGGATCTGGAAAAAGACATCGTTCGCGGTGCGATCCTGAAAACCGGCAAACGTATTGATGGCCGTAGCGGTGCTGACGTTCGTTCGATCATGGGCGAAGTTTCGGTTCTGCCGCGTTCGCATGGTTCTGCGATCTTTACCCGTGGTGAAACGCAGGCACTGGCTGTTGTTACCCTTGGTACCGGTCAGGACGAGCAGATTGTTGATGCGCTTGACGGTGAATACCGTGAAAGCTTCATGCTGCATTACAACTTCCCGCCGTACTCGGTTGGTGAAGCTGGCCGCATGGGGTCGCCTGGCCGTCGTGAGATCGGTCATGGTAAACTTGCATGGCGTGCGCTGCATCCGTTGATGCCGACCAAAGACACCTTCCCGTACACCACCCGTATTGTTTCGGAAGTTACCGAGTCAAACGGTTCGTCTTCGATGGCGACGGTGTGTGCAAGCTCGCTTGCAATGATGGATGCCGGTGTTCCGCTGGTACGTCCGGTTGCGGGTATTGCGATGGGCCTGATCAAGGAATCAGACGACTTTGCTGTTCTTTCTGACATTATGGGTGATGAAGATCACCTTGGTGACATGGACTTTAAAGTTGCTGGTACCGAAAACGGCATCACCTCGCTGCAGATGGACATCAAGATCACCTCGGTGACCGCAGACATCATGCAGATCGCCCTGAAACAGGCACGTGACGGCCGTTTGCATATCCTTGGTGAAATGTCCAAGGCGCTTCCGGAAGCACGTGGTGAAGTATCGGGCAATGCACCGACCATTACCCAGTTTTCGATCCCGAAAGACAAAATTCGTGATGTCATCGGTTCGGGCGGTAAGGTTATTCGCGAAATCTGCGAAGAGACCGGCGCAAAAGTCGATATCGAAGATGATGGTTCGATCACTGTCGCACATACCGATGGTGCAAAAGGCAAGCAAGCTGTTGATTGGATCAAATCAATCGTTGCAGAACCTGAATTGGATCATATCTATGATGGTAAGGTCGTTAAGGCTGTCGACTTTGGTGCCTTCGTAAACTTCTTTGGCGCCCGCGACGGTCTTGTTCACATTTCCGAACTGGCACCTGAGCGTGTCAAACAGGTTTCGGATATCGTGAAAGAAGGCGATGCAGTTAAAGTCAAAGTCATCGGTTTCGATGATCGCGGCAAGATCAAACTGTCGATGAAACGTGTCGACCAGGAAACCGGTGCAGACCTCGAAGCAGGCGACGCCGAATAAGCAAATTGGATGCCGGACGACGATAAAAATGTAACGTCGTCCGACAGTCAAAGCGATGCAGGGGTGTCGCTGGCAAATTGCCGAATGGGAGAGACGAACTTGAAAGCCCTTAATCCGCTCGTCATGTCGGGTAAAGAAGTCTTGCCAGTTATCGAAGGTGGCAAAGGCGTCGCTGTATCGACGGGCAAAAGTTCCGGCGCATGGGCCGCTGCCGGCGGTATCGGGACTTTTTCCGCTGTGAATGCTGACTCGTATGACGAGAACGGCAACATGGTTCCGATCGAATACGCAGGAAAAACCCGCGGAGACCGCCATCAGGAACTGATTGCGTACGGTATTCGCGGCGGCATTGCACAGGCTCAGATTGCCCACGAAATGCGGAACGGCGAAGGCCGTTTGCATATGAACGTTTTGTGGGAAATGGGCGGCGCTGAGCCGATCCTTGAGGGTGTGCTTGAAGGTGCCAAAGGCCTTATTCACGGGGTGACCTGTGGTGCAGGCATGCCCTACAAGATTGCCCAGATTTCAGCCCACTATGGCGTTCACTATTATCCGATTGTGTCTTCGGCCCGTGCTTTCCGCGCATTGTGGCTGCGGTCGTATAAAAAGACCCCGGAATGGCTGGGCGGTGTGGTTTATGAAGATCCATGGCGTGCCGGTGGCCATAACGGTCTGTCGAATTCCGAAGATCCGCTTGTGCCCGAAGATCCGTTCCCGCGTGTCCGTGACCTGCGTACATTCATGAATTCGGTTGGCCTGAACCATGTGCCAATCATTATGGCTGGCGGTGTCTGGTTCCTGCGTGATTTTGAAGACTGGATCGACAATCCGGAAGTTGCCCCGGTGGCCTTCCAGTTTGGTACCCGTCCGCTTCTGACTCAGGAAAGCGAGATTTCCGACGAGTGGAAACAGCGCCTGACCAGCCTTCAGGATGGCGATGTATCGCTGCATAAATTCAGCCCGACGGGTTTCTATAGCTCGGCGGTGCGTAACACCTTCCTCGAAGACCTGCATCAGCGGTCTGATCGTCAGGTGCGCTATTCGCGTACTGCCGAAGCAGACCTGCATGTCGGTATTCCGCTGGGCCGTCGTGGGCGTCCGATTTACGTCCGCGAAGATGATGCCGATAAGGTGCGTGGCTGGCTTGATGCCGGATACACCGAAGGCATGCCGACCCCGGATGAAACCATGGTGTTTTTGACACCTGAAAGCGCATTGACGGTTAAGAAAGACCAGATCGATTGCATGGGCTGTTTGTCACAGTGCCAGTTCTCCAACTGGGAACAGCACAGTGGCACGACCGGCAAACGGGCTGATCCGCGTTCTTTCTGTATTCAAAAAACGCTTCAGAACATTGCGCACGGTGCGAAGGTTGAAAACGAACTGATGTTTGCCGGCCATAATGCCTACAAGTTTGGTGAAGACCCGTTCTATGCCAACGGCAACATTCCGAGCGTCAAACAGCTTGTTGATCGCATCATGACCGGTGACTGATCACCGATCTGTCAGATCATTTCAAAGGGCCGGTTTTTCACCGGCCCTTTTTTATGGGCGCATGCCGCGGATTGATGTGATTGGAGTTGATCAAAATCAAAGAACCGCGCGCAGAGGTTCCCTAAGGTAGCCTTGGAATTGATCGGGGCCGTAAATGAATATTGGCCCGTCAGGAAAGTGAAGGGGCAAGATCATGCGTACCGCCACCACCGGGCGTCCATACACCAATGCACTTAATCGCCTTAAAGAGGCCAATCTGCGCCCCACCCGGCAGCGACTGGCCCTGGCCCGTCTGATGTTTGAAGATGGCCATCGCCATATCACAGCAGAGCAAATTCATTCCGAAGCGATGACCAACACCATCAAGGTGTCATTGGCAACGGTCTATAACACTTTGCACCAGTTTACCGATGCCGGTTTGCTTAATGAGATCGTGGTTGATTCGGGCCGTTCATATTTTGATACCAACACCGCCCCGCATTATCATTTTTACTGCGAAGAAGACGGCATGCTGTCAGACATTCCCGCTGAATCCATTCAGATTGCCGGTATTCCCAACATGCCGCGCGGCACGGAACTGCAGTCGGTTGATCTTGTTTTCCGCTTGAAACGCAATTCAGCGACACGGAATGCGGCCTGATTGCCCCGGTATGTTTGGCTGTGATCAGCACCTTGGTCGCGGGGTAATTTCGGCATTTGGGTACAAGGTGACAGGCTGATGAAATCTGCCGTCAGGTGGTGCAAATTGGTTTGATGCTGCTTGACGCAGAACGATTTCAGGACAAATACAGGGGTGGCAGAACCGTAAGGGTTTGCCGCCTGTTTTGTTTGATACCTTTCGCATGCATCCACACAAATGATCTTTGCGAACAATAATATAAGGACAGCGCACATGGCGCTTAAGGGAACACGTACCGAGGAAAATCTGCGCGCAGCCTTTGCCGCAGAAGCACAAACCAACCGTCGATACCTTTATTTCGCCCAGCAGGCTGATATCGAAGGCGATACCGACGCCGCCGAGCTGTTCCGAGCCGCTGCCGAGGCGGAAACTGGTCATGCGTTCGGACATCTGGAATTTTTGGAAAAAACCGGTGATGCGACGACCGGCAAGGCATTGGGCACGACAAAGCTCAATCTGGAAGCGGCATTGGCCTTAGAACGGGCTGAAGCCGATCAGACCTATCCGGAAATGGCGCGTATCGCGCGGGAAGAAGGCCTTGATGACGTTGCCGCGTGGTTTGAAAGTCTGGCGCGGGTTGAAAATGCCCATGCCCAGCGGATTGAACGGTTGATCGAGCGCGTTGGTGAAGCGTCATCCTGATCCACATATCTGACGGTTTTCGGGTATGTTGATCGTCCTTGTTTTCCAAGATAATGGACTGGACGAAAGATGTTTGTTGTTTCGCTGAGCTACAAAGTCCCGCTTGAAGAAGTGGACGCCCATATTGACGGGCACATCGCATGGCTGAAATCAGCCTATGCCAAGGGGATGTTTCTGGCGTCCGGACGCAAAATTCCGCGTGATGGCGGGGTGATCCTTGCCAAGGGCGACCGGGCTCTACTTGAAGAAGAACTGACCCGTGATCCGTTTCATCAACATGATCTGGCCGATTACACGATCACGGAATTTGATCCGGTCATGGTGGCGGATGGCTTGGACGCCTTGCAGGGCTGATAAATACCAAGTCTCTTCAATGTACAGGGCGTAGAATGGACGTCAGAACGATGTGTTTTGTCCTGACGTCCATGTATCCGTGTCAGCAGAGATTCTCGCGAATGCTTATTGAGCAGCCAGTGACATGTCCGAGACGGGATTATGCATCACGGCTGTGCTATGGCGGCTGTTGGTTTCATCATGCGGGCCGCGCAAGACAACGTGAGCATGACCAAGCGAATTATATTCGACATGGCCATCGACCTGATAGACATCGCGCAACAGGTCGCTGTCGATGACATCGGCACAGGGGCCGAAAGCCACCATGCGGCCATCGCGGATCGCCATGGCTTGATCGCAATATTGAAGCGCGTGGTTCAGATCGTGAATGGCGATCAGGACAATGATGTTTTGCCCTTTGGCGATATCACGCATGAAAGACAGAACCTCCATCTGGCGATGCAGATCAAGGGCCGAGGTTGGTTCATCCATCAGAAGGATTTTCGGGTCCCGCACCAGTGTCTGGGCGATGGCAACCAATTGGCGTTGTCCGCCGCTGAGTTCGCCCAGATTGCGCGCCGACAGGTCTGAAATGCGCAAGGCAGCAAGAATGCCATCAATGCGGGTCAGTTCATCATCACGCACGCGTAAACTTGATCCCTGCTTGGCGGCAAGAATGACGGACTCATAGACCGATAAAACGGCGGTTGATCCAGTATCCTGCGGCATATAGCAAATGGTGTTGCGCTGTTTGGCCGCAGACCCGGTGTCGACCGTGCCCTCCCCCTTGGCCAGTCCCGCAATGCGTTTGAACAGGCTGGATTTACCTGCTGCATTGGGGCCGATGACGGCGGTGACAGTGCCCGGTTTGATCAACGGTGTCGTAACACCCGAAACCACCTGAACCTTGCCATACCGCGCTCCGATATTTTCAAGTTGCAGCGTTACCATGATTTCCTCCGACTTGCGAAAATCAACGAGAAGAAGAACGGCACACCGACAAGGGCGGTAATCACCCCGATCGGCAAGATCGCACCCGGGATCAGCAGTTTGGAAAGTACCGAGGTGGCCGACAGGATCAAGGCCCCGCACAGAACCGAAGCGGGCAGGAAGAAGCGCTGGTCTTCGCCCACCAGCATGCGGGCGATATGCGGGCCAACCAGCCCGATAAAGCCGATGGTGCCAACAAACGATACCGGGATTGCCGCCAGAAGGCTGACGATCAGCATGGTGCGCAGGCGTAGACCCTGAACATTGACGCCGAAACTTTCTGCCTTGGCATCGCCCAGACGAAGGGCGGTTAAGGCCCATGCTTGTTTGGTAAACAGCGGCAGGGCAATCGCAACGGCGGCGGCAGTGACCGCAACCTTGGTCCAGGTGGCTTTCACCAAGCTACCCATGGTCCAGAAGACAACAGCAGCCAACGCCTGCTCACTGGCAAGATATTGCAATAGGGCCAGAAGCGCGTTGAAGGTAAAGACCAGTGCGATGCCCAGCAAAACAATGGTTTCGACCGTGACACCGCGCATACGGCTAAAGAAATGAATGATCAGTGCTGCGCCCATGGCCATGATGAAGGCATTGATCGGAATGATAAATTCAACAAGGGACGGCACGAGCGCGACGCCCAGCACCAGAGCCAAGGCCGCGCCAAATCCGGCGGCGGCCGAAATGCCAAGCGTAAAGGGGCTTGCAAGCGGGTTGGCAAGGATGGTTTGCATCTGTGCACCAGCCGTCGACAGGGCCGCCCCGACAGTTAGCGCCATTAGCGCAACCGGCATGCGGATCTCCCAGATCACCACGCGCATCTGATCGCTTGCAGCCCCGGGATTAAGCAAGGTGGCAATCACATCAGACAGCGGATAGTTCGCCGGTCCCGTCGCCAGATCGACAGCAAACGAGAGAAACAATGCCCCGCCCATCGCGAGCAGCAGCAAAAAACGACGCAAGGAGCGTGCTTTGTAGTGCACGCTCCCGGCTTCGACAGATATTTGTTTGGGTGTCATTAGTTTGTGACGGTATCGCTAATGGAGATGAAATAACCCGGCTGATAATCAATCGGCAGGAAGCGGTCGTGAAGTTCCTTGAAGGTTGCTTCAGGGTCGATATCGGCAAACAGGTCCGGGTGCAGCCATTTGGCCATCTGTTCGATAACAACGAACTGATAGGGGCTGTTATAGAACTGGTGCCAAACCGCATGAACCTTGCCGTTTTCGACGGCCTTGATGCCGGTAAAGGCCGGGCGTTCTGTCAGGCCAACAAGTTTGCGATGGGCTTCAACCATATCGGCATTCGGGCCAAGTCCAACCCAGGCTCCACCGGGGGAATAGGCTTCCCAGCTGGCACCCGTTGCAATTACCTGATCGGGGTTTGATGCCACAACCTGTTCGGGGTTGATGGTGCCAAATGTGCCCGGAATGATCGCAGCAGCGATGTTTATACCGCCGGCCATTTCAACCATTTTGCCGAAGTTTTCGTTGCCAAACGACATGCAGCATTCTTCGGAATAGCCCGCAGCACGTTCGATAAAGACATTGGGTTTTTCCGGATTTGCCTTGGCAAGCCGTGCGGTGACTTCGTTGATATGATCACTGCGGAAGGTGATGAATTCGTCGGCTTTCTGAACCTTTCCCGTCAGTTGCCCAAGAATTTTCATGCTGGTTTCGGTGTTCTTGATCGGGGCTTCACGAAAATCGATATAGACCAGCGGAATGCCAACGGCGGCGAGTTTTTCATCAAAACCGCCATCTTCGGTGGCACCTTTGGATTCGAGATTCATGATCACGACATCAGGTTTCAGCGAGATCGCCTGTTCGACATCGAACGTGCCATCCTTCATGCCACCAAAGGTCGGAATCTCATCAACGCGCGGATATTTCGCAGCATAGATGTCATAGGTTTGCGGGTCGGCCTTTTTCAGGTCATCGCGCCAGCCAACAACACGGGCGAAAGGATCTTCGCTATCAAGCGTTGCCAACCCATAAATCAGGCGGCCTTCGCCAAGGATTACGCGTTCAACCGGCAGGTTTACAGAAACTTCCCGCCCGGCGACGTCGGTAATTTTAACCGATTCGGCGGCCTGTACAGACCCCGCAACCAACATCGTCAGCGCTGCAATTGCACCAAAAATTTTCATTCCCGTTCCCTCATTTAGGATTGCCCTGATGCGGGATTATCAGTTATTGAGAATGCAAATCAATGTTTTTCGCAATGCTAATGCGATTTATTTGCGAAATGGCAATTTGAACATCTGTGAGAGATCGAGACAAATCGCGGAAATCTCGCGTTTTCCGCTGTTGAGGGCATAAAGACACCATGAATGAGGCCAGCAATTACTCCCTGCGTGACGAGATCAAAGAATATTGGTCGATGCGTGCGGCGACTTTTGACGAACAACCCGGTCACGAAATCTTTTCTGAAACGGAACGGGCGGCGTGGCATGCGCTTTTTGAACGTCACATTGGAAAAGGGAATGGTCGCCGCGCCCTTGACCTTGCCAGTGGGACCGCTGTGATCAGCCATCTGATGCATGATCTTGAGTTTGCGGTGACCGGGCTTGATTGGTCTGAAACCATGCTTGAAAAGGCACGCGCCAAATCAAAACAGCGTGGCTCAAATATCCAGTTCCTGCTCGGCGACGCGGAAAATACGCTTGAGCCAGACAACAGTTATGATGTGATTGTGACACGCCATCTGGTTTGGACGCTGGTTGATCCGGCGGCAGCATTTGTTGAATGGTTCCGGGTGCTTAAACCGGGCGGAAAACTGTTGGTGGTCGATGGTGATTTTGTTTCATCAACCTGGGCCAGTAAGCTCAATAAGGCGATGGCCGATGTCATGCAGTCACTTGGTCTGCGCAAAGCGGCTGAGGTGGCACCACAGATGAAAACCCATCGTGATATTCTGGCCCGCGTGCATTTTTCGGGTGGCGCACGCTCCGATGAGGTTTCAGCAATGCTCCGCCAAACCGGGTTTGACCCGATCACGGTTGATTTCGACCTCAAGCAAATCCACAGCGCGCAAAAGAAACACATCAGCTTTGCCAAGGGGCTGGAGCGCGGCGCACAGCATCGCTATGCCATATGCGCACAAAAACCGATCAGCTGATTGCCCGAATACCTAAGGTCAGGAATACACGGTGGTGCCGGTTATGATACCGGGGTCACCGTGATTTCTGTTTTGACCGAATTGGCAAGAAAGCAGGCTTCATGTGCGCGATGATGAAGGTCGGCTTCAAGGTCTGCGTCCGGCGCGTTGCCGAGATAGGTCACACTTGGCTTAAGCGCAACTTTGGTGATCATGGTTTTACCATCGATCTTTGCCATTTCCCCGGTGGCAGCATCGACATAACGGTCAACGACAAGGCCGCTATCAGACGCAAAATGCAGGAAGAACAACATGTGGCAGCTCGAAAGTGCGGCGACATAGGCTTCTTCGGGGTCGACATTTTCCTCAACCGAATAGGGCAACGGCACAACATGCGGCGATGATGACGCCGGGATTTCGACCCCGCCATCAAATCGCCAGACATGGCCGCGGGAATACCGGCGGTCGGTAAACTTTTCCGTTGCCGAACGTGTCCAGATAACTTCTGCGCCAAAGCTGCTCATGGAGGGCTCCGTTTATGGGGCTTGCCCCGATGTTAGTGGGGATAACGGAGCATAGAATGCCTTGGTGGTGGAAGTTGCGCAATGATGATGATCGAGGTTTCCAATGGTGCAAATGACGCAAATGGCGCCCAAAAGATATCAAGCCCTGATGCCGAAGTGTCTTGCACCATTCAACTGACATTCATCCATGTCCAAACAGACCTGAGAGGGTTTATTCCCGCCGTGGCGGGCTAGGCCATGACGCTATTCTGCCGAAATCGCCTTGGGCATGCGATGTGACGCTTCGACATGACGTTCGACGAATTGCAGGATGCGTTCCTGCGCATTGTCGATATCCTCATTGAGGATGCCATGGCGATCGGATTTCAGCATCTGCACATCCAGATCGGTTATTCCGGTGGCAAGGCGTTTGATCATGCGTGCACTGGCCGGATCAACCACCTGATCGCCATCACCCTGCAAGATCAGGGTCGGGCATTCAATATCGGGCAGGCAACGCTGCATTTCCGCCACCGCCTGGCGCAATTGATACAATCCGCCGATGGGAATGTTACGGTAATTGATCTCGGGATGTTCCGACTCGTTTGTTCGGAAACTCAGCATTTCCTGTGCCGATGGCATCCAGCCCATCAGCTTGTTCGCACCATACAGCAACGGCACAAACATCAGATTGCGATTGCGGAACTTAAGCGGTGTTCCGGCCAGAACCAAGGCGGTCAGTTTTTCAGGATGGGAACTTGCATGGATTGCTGCCAGTGCACCGCCAGTGGAAAAACCGACGATAATGATCTGGTCGCAGAACGGTGCGAGAATGTCATAGCCACGTCGCACAGATGCCAGCCAATCGGTCCATTTGCGTCTTTGTAATTCATGGGGCGATGTCCCATGACCGGCAAGCCGTACCCCCATGACAGCATGTCCCTGTGCGGCAAATTTTTCGCCCAGTTCATAAAGTTCAGCCGGGGATGCCAGAAACCCGTGCACCAGCAAAATGCCAAGTGTGAAATGCTCATTTCCGTTGGGCAGGTTCAAGTAAGGGCGGCTGTCGGCGGTGGCCGTTTCCTGTGAATTGATCGTATCGTACTTGCGTTTTTCGTATCTTTTGCGGTTCCATTGCCACGCCCGGATTTCATCATCGAACTGGCGATGGGCAATGTCGCGATCTGTCAGGTTATCAACTTCGGCACGCGCGCGTTCAAGTGCCTGCCACACCGCATGGATCGGTGACATTTCGTTGGCATAAACCATGATCGGGTTGTCCATGCGGATTTGATCAAACCCGGCTTCGGCCTGTAATTTCTCCAGGAAGCAGTATTTTCCGTCACGGCGCTCAATCAGGCCCAGTTGAACCGCACTGTCGATAAAGAACCGGATTTGCGGACACTTCAAATCAAAGATGCCGATATAATCGGCCGGGTTCAGCATGCCGCGATGCAGATGAACCGTATCGACCTGCTGGATGTTTTTGATCGCTAGATAAAGCGTGCGGTCAAAATGTTCGATATCGACTTCCGTGACCCCGTCATCAAGCCACATCATAATCAGGCGTGACGCCAGATGACTGACGTTGATCGTCAGGTTGGAATACATCACCGCCATGCAGTGATCGCGAAGCGGCGCGATATGACGCGTCAGGGCATATTGCGTAACCCGGTCTGGCAGGGTTTCAAGGGTTTTGGCCGGTTTGAATAAATCATCAATGCTGCCCGCGCGTTGTACGCGCCGTGCCAGAAGCCGCCGATCAAGCCAGTTAAACTGACCGCGCGGGTCAACCGGATCGCCCAGACGGATGTCCATATCGGTCTGTTTGAACATCAGGTTGCCTTCAATGATCATTTCTTCGGCCATTTTCGGGCTCAGCCCGCCAGTAAACATATCCGCCGCCCGGGCAAGGATGTTTTGATCAACACGCAACGGATGGAAGGTAATGTTGGCCGGAAACATCAAGGTTTGTTTGGCCAAAACGGTGCGAAGAACATCCTCTTCGACCTCAAGAATATCAGCCCAGCGGGCAAGTTCACGCGTATCGCCCTTGGCAATCAGCGCGGACAAACCGATTTTAAAGCCATCAATACAAAGTCCCAGAAGGGCGGCACCGGTATGGTGGGCACGTCTGGCGTCGGCGGATCGGGAATAGACACTGTAATCGGGACGTTTGGGATGCGGGCGATCATTAAGCGTGACGCGCCGGTCCTTGACCATCCCGCCTTCGGGGAAGACGACGACCTTGCCGCCGCGCAGGATTTCCTCGGCCAGAAAGGGCAACAGCCGTTCATAATTGTTGGGCACCCCGCCCAGCGCACGCAGATAGCGTGAAAAGGTATTGTCCTGCGCAAAAAACTCGCCCGAAGCGATGGAGCGGCAATAAACACCGGTTTCCAATGCGATCAGATACTGCGGGATAAAGGTTTCAAACCGGGCGAAATGGTTGAACATGAAAATATCGCCCTGTGCCAGATGGTCTTGCGCACCATGCATCTTGATATTGATGTCGATATTGGCGCGAAGGGCGGTCATCGCGCGCAGCGTCCACTCGCACGTTTTCGGATTAATAGCGAATTGTTCGCGTTCGATCTCGCGGAAAGACTGGTTCATTCGGTGCGATACCCCGGCGCTGTCACAATGGCTGTTCGAGGACGTTCTCCGGCTTTCTTGCTGTTTGGACCGGCAGGTTTCCCGATTTTGATATGTGTTCTTTGATCTGCTTTGGGAAGGTATTCTACAAATGAATTGCGAAGAATTAATGCCAATCTGGCATGTCTTTCGTATAATCGGGCAATCGCCCTTATCGTCTTTGTGATAGATCATTGGCGGTGTGCGACTTCTTGGGCGCTTTTGTGCCATCCCTCCTTGCGTCCTTGCCAAACCTGATCTGCCTGTCTTTTGACGATTGGAGTCTCCTTGCCGTCACCTGCTCCCGATCAATCCGAGCCATCATCAACGCGCGTGGTTTCCACGTCGGGCGATACACGTCCGCAGTCGATCTTTTCTGATCGTAATTTTATCCTGTTTCTGGTTGGGCAATGCATCACGACCCAAGGCCTGTGGGTGCAGAAAATCGCCATGTCATGGCTGGCATGGTCTTTGACCGGATCGGCATTCTGGACCGGGACAATTGCCGCATTGAATTTTGCACCGGCGTTTTTCCTTGGTCCGATTTTCGGGGTGATGGCCGACCGGGTTGATTTGCGCCGTACCGCCATGGTGATCAATCTGGGGCAGGCGGCTGTGTCGTTCCTTCTGATGGGTTTGTCCTATGCCGACATGATGAGCCTGCCGTGGATGGTGGTTCTGGCGGGATCCATGGGCATTCTGGGCAGTGCAATGACACCGGTGCGGCTGTCACTGGTGCCGGTGATTGTAAAGCGCGAATTCATGAGCCGGGCCGTGGCCTATGCGGCGATGAATTTCAATATTTCGCGTCTGGTGGGGCCGGCTGTTGGTGGGGTTGTGATTGCGACATGGGGCACGGGTGCGGCCTTTATGATCAATGCGCTCAGTTACCTTCCAATGATCTTTGTGATTTCGGTGGTGACGATCCATATGGACCGCGCGCCCGATGCCAAAAGTCGGCGCATCTGGGCATCGCTTGTCGATGGCGCGCGTTATGCCATTCACCATCCGATGATCCGGTCTGTATTGGCGTTGTCATGCTTTGTGTCGCTGGTGGGAACCGGCATGGTCGAACTGATGCCGGTCTTTGCCGAGGCGGTCTATGAACGTGGTGTCACCGGGCTTGGCATGCTGGCATCTGCGGGCGGTGTCGGGGCGGTGGCATCGACCTTTTTCCTGTCACGGGTCGGATCGAACGCGGCCGATTATCAGCGCATTACGATTTATGGTGCCTTTGGCGCATCGGTCGGGATGCTGGGGCTTGGATTTGCCCCATGGTACGAAATGGCAGTTGTTCTGGTTGCACTGACCGGTGGGGGTTTGACGTTGGTCGGGGTGGGGTCGCAAACCGCCCTGCAACTGACCGTTGATAACCGGCTGCGCGGTCGGGTAATGAGTTTCTGGAGCGCAACCAGCTTTGGCGGCATGGCGCTGGGTGGGACGTTGCTTGGCGCGATATCTGAGGCCGGTAACATTCAATATACCGCGCGCGGGTCAGGCGTTTTGATCTTGTGTACCGCCCTTATTGGCCTGTGGCGGCTGTATCGGATTGGCAAGATTGGCGCGCGTCGTTAAATGCCGATGTCATGCCAATGACGGGCAACAATAAACAATTACTTAAACCCTGTCGGGCTAAGGTCATTCATTGTGATGTTTTTGGGGAACTGAGATGCGCCTGATCGGGATCGTCGGATTGTGTTTGATGCTGTCTGCATGCTTTACCACCGCAAAATCGGTTTCCCGGTCTGATGGGCCGATGCCCAGTGATACGGTTCAGCTCCTGACCAATGTTAGCGTGCCGAACTCCCATCTCAACAGCTTTGCCCCGACCAGCAAGTTTTTGCAATGCGTGCCCTATGCCCGTGAAGTCTCGGGGATCGAGATTTATGGTGATGCCTGGACATGGTGGGCGCAGGCTGGCAACAAGAATTATGCACGTGGACATCGGCCCCAAGTTGGTGCGGTCCTGACCTTGCGTAAAACATCACGTTTGAAACTGGGCCATGTTGCGGTTGTTTCGGCCATTCTTGATGATCGCAAGATATTGGTAAATCAGGCCAACTGGGGTGGTGATTCGCGCACACGCGGCAAAGTCCATTACCGTCAGCCCGTGGTTGACGTTTCGCCCAATAATGACTGGTCGCAAGTGCGCATGATGAACACGCTTGGCACCTTTGGCCGTATCTATCCGGCCCATGGCTTTATCTATCAGCCCCGCGAAACGGCCGAAGCCAACTGATCCCTTTTTCCTGTCCATAGATACCCGCCGATTAAAAAAATGGCGAAGCCCCCGGATTAAAGGAGCTTCGCCAATTGAAACCCGTACGGGCGGTACGGGTTCGGGGGTTGAACTGTTTTAGGCCGCGATCGGACCCAATGCCTTGAAAAGGGCGGTGTCGCTGTCTTCTTCCGGATTGGGTGTGGTCAAAAGCTTTTCACCGTAAAACACCGAATTGGCCCCGGCCATCAGGCACATGATCTGTGCTTCGCGGTTAAGGTCTGTGCGCCCGGCGGAAAGACGCACGGTCGATGTCGGCATGACGATGCGTGCGGTTGCAACCATGCGCACCAGTTCCAGCGGATCAATCGGATCGCGATGTGCAAGTGGGGTTCCCGCCACTGGAACAAGGGCGTTGATCGGCACACTTTCGGGATGGGGCGAAAACCTGGCCAGAACCTGAAGCATTGATGCCCGGTCACGGATGGTTTCACCCATGCCAATGATCCCGCCACAGCACAAATCAATACCGTGGCTGCGCACGGCGGCCAGCGTATCAAGCCGATCCTGATAGGTGCGCGTGGTGATGATCTGGTCGTAGAATTCCGGGCTGGTATCAAGGTTATGGTTGTAGGCGGTCAGTCCGGCCTGTTTAAGCTGTTGCGCGTGATGGGGGCGGAGCATCCCCAACGTGACACAGGCCTCCATGCCAAGATCATGCACACCGCGCACCATCTCAAGCACCGCGTCAAATGCGGCCCCGTCGCGCACTTGGCGCCATGCCGCCCCCATACAGAAACGATCCGCGCCTGCATCCTTCGCACGGGTTGCCATTTCAATGACCGATGCCGGGTCCATCAACTGTTCCTTGCCCAGTATGACCTCGCGGTGGTGGGCCGATTGCGGGCAATAAGCACAGTCTTCCGGGCAACCGCCGGTCTTGATTGACAGCAGGCTGGCCTTTTGCACATGCGTCGGATCGTGATGGATGCGATGCACGGCATTGGCCCGGCCCAGCAGTTCAAGAAGGGGGCTGCGATAAATCGCCTCAACCGCCTCAACCGTCCAGTCATGGCGCGCTGCATCGGATGAGGTTTTGGGCGCATCGCCGCAAAGGGTGCGGTGGGCCGTTGCCATATCGGTTGATCCTGCTGTCATGGGATCAGGCCGCGTCAGCGCGGTTTGACGGTTTACGCTTGGTCAGGCGCGTGATCGCAGCACCGCCAAGCGCCACCAGCGCAATCTTGATGGTGTCGCCAAGAATGAATGGGGTGAAGCCAAGCGCAACAACCTTTTCCGATGCGACAAAACCCGAAAGCCCTGCTAGCCCCAAAAGATAGACCGGCACCATGCCCGCCATCATCACGACAAAGCGCCCAACCGCACCGCGACCACGCGCAAGCGCGCCGACAAAGCCCGCCGCAATCAGGTATCCGGCCAGATAGCCACCCGTTGGGCCCATCATATAGGCAATGCCAATCCCGCGTTCCGGCGTTCCGGCAAAGACGGGTAAGCCGGTTGCCCCCGCCGCCAGATAGGCCAGCATGGTTGCAACGGCGATGCGCGGGCCGGTGGCGACTGCAATTGCCATGATCGCCATGGTTTGCAAGGTCATCGGGACGGGCCAGAACGGCACGGTGGTTTTGGCACTTGCAGTGATCAAGGCGACGCCAAGCACGACCATCAGGCAGTATTTTGCCCCGGCTAAAACCGGATTGTTCAATGGTGCAGATGTCGCATGTGAAACGGGATTTACCATGATGATGACGTGCTCCTTAAGACCGCAATTCAAAATTATCTATAAAAATGAATCTGATCTATTAATTACGGCGTCATTGGTGCTTAAAATCAATCCCAAAATTCATTAAACGGCGAAATTTGTGGAGTAACTCGTCGGATCAAATCTATCTAATTGAATTTAAACGTTAAAAATTATCTATAAAAATGCAAAATTTACGCATAATACGGCTCAGGCAGATGCCGGTCGTGGCATCCATCCAATCATCAGACCAGAAAATTGGGTAATTTTGGCTTACGAAGGGGCGCGCATATGTCGTTTGGCCCCGGTTTTGGTGCCGATCCATTTGACGTGACGGGCAAGGGTCGCGGCCGCCACATCAAACTGATGTTCCTGCAGGGCGCGTAAAATGGCGCGGTGATCCTGATCGGTCGGGGCTTCCCATTCCATGCGAAATCCCGAAAACAGGAACCGCGCACTTGCGGCATGTAAGTCGTCAATCGTCGCCATCAAACGTGGCATGTTGCACGGTTCAAGAATGATGCGGTGAAAGGCCTTGTTGGCTTCTTCCCATGCCCGGACATCCGGGGCATTTTCCCCGGCCCGGTTGATGGCTTCTGCCTCGTCAAGGATCGCGCTGGTCAGGTGCGGGGCTGCGTGGCGCAGGGCCAGAACTTCAAGTGATGCGCGCATTTCAGCAACTTCGCGCACTTCGGCGATATCAAAGCTGGCAACGCGGACACCCCGGCGTGGTTCGCTAACGACAAGCCCTTGCGCTTCGAGCCGCCTGAATGCTTCGCGGACCGGTACGTGGCTGGCGCCAAATTCCTCGGCAAAGTGATCCTGACGCAATTTGGTGCCCGGCGCGATGTCGCCAGAAATAATGCGGTCGGCCAAGGCACGGGTGATGCGCCCGGTGATCGTGGTGTCGGATTCGTTTTTCATGATTTTATAGATAATTTGCATGCACGCACTTGTCGAGCATGCAAATTCCCCGCCGGTATTTTATTGGCGGGGCGCATGTTCCACGTCTTTGTTCCGTGCCAAACGGCACGCCAAAAACAAACAAAATGACGCAGATTAAATGCAATACGCTCTAGTCGTCTGACGGGGTGCTATGTTCGTCTGGCATCATGGCAAAGGCATCGCGCAGGGCCGTTGACCAGGCAGATGACAGCGCATGAAAACCGGGGTCTTCGGCTTCGATCCGGCGTAATTCTGAAAATTCACATGCATCATCGGGCAGAACGGCAAGGTCAAGCGGCATGCCAACCGACAGGTTCGAACGCAGGGTCGAGTCCATCGACAGCAAGGCAGCCTTAACCCCTTCGTGGATCGGGGTGTCCGGGGTGATCACACGATCAAGGATCGGTTTGCCGTATTTATGCTCGCCAATTTGCAGGTATGGCGTGTCCTCGGTGGCCTCGATAAAGTTTCCGGCGGCATAGACCAGAAACAGGCGTTGATCGCCGCCCTTGCGCTGCCCGCCGATCATGATCGAGGCCGCACTGCTTTCATGATGCTGTTCAAGCGTGTCATGGTATTTCAACTGAACTTTTTGCATCGCCTGACCAACAAGCTCGGCAACACAAAACATGCTGGGCGCGCTAAGGATGCAATCGCCGGGCTTCGTATCGGGATCATCAATGGCTTCATGCAATGTGCTCATGACGGCCTGTGTGATCGCAAGGTTGCCAGCCGAAAGTGCCACAATCGCGCGGTCACCCGGAACTTCCCAGGTAAACATCTTGCGATAGCGTGAAATATTATCAAGGCCAGCATTCGTGCGGGTATCAGAAAGGAAAACCAATCCTTCTTTCAGCATCAAACCGACGCAGTAGGTCATGTCTTAACGGGTCCGGCTATTGTTGTGATTGCGCAACGACCACTGTTACATCCAAATTCTCGTTAGCACCACCAGTATGTACGCCCCGTATAGGTGTGGCCACCTGCCCATCAAGTCCAGACCCCAGACGAATATAATAATCTGTTGGGCAGCATCGGTTGGCCGCATCAAATCCGACCCAGCCCAATTCAGGTAAATGAAGCTCGGCCCAGGCATGCGATGCCTCGTGGGCTTTGCCATGCAGATCGGCAAACAGATATCCCGAAACATAGCGCGCCGGGATGCCAAGATGACGGGCCGCAGAAATCAGCACATGCGCGTGGTCCTGACAAACCCCTTTACCATCGGCCAGCGCATCCGCCGCCGTGGTGTGCACATCCGTCGTGCCCGGTGCAAAGACAACCGCGTCTGAAACCGCATCGGCCAAGGCATGCGCGCGGTCAAGAAGTGAGGAGTCTTTTGTCTTTTTGGCGGCCTTTTCGGCCAGTTTGCGAATGGCTGAACTTGATTTCGTCATCGGGGTTGAGCGCAGGAAGACGTCCGGGAAGGCGCGTTCCTTGTGCCCGCGCAAAACGCCTGCTGTATCGGTGGTTTCAACCTCGCCAGAAACAAAAATATCAATACCATCGACCGGGCCGCCGACGGTCAGTGTGCTGATAATGTCGCCATTTCCATCGGTGAATTCAGAGCCGATCAGGCAGCCTTCCGCCTTGATCGACCAGTTCAGGATTTTTTGTCCGTCAAATTGTGCCGGCGTCAGTTTCAGGCTTTGCACCACATGACGCGCGGGTGATTCATATCGATAATGGGTGTGATGTTCGACTGTCAGGCGCATTTTACTGTCCCCCGAAATGGTAGGTTTCGGCAATTGCCGCCGAAAGTGCGCGGTTACGCCCTTGAAAATCACTGAGAAAACCGTGCAACCCGGTCGAGAAGATTTCTTCCATGTCGCTTTGGGTCAGCATTGAATACATCTCGACCGACTGCCCATGAACCGGGTGGCGTTGCCCGTAATGACGGGCCAGCCTTTCAAGGTGCTGGGTAATTTGTTCGGCACAATGGGCCAGCGAACGCGGGCTGAACGGATTAAGGATCAGGAAATGCGCAATGCGATAGGGCGAATAATCATCGCGATACACCCAGTGAAAGGCGCGCAATGACGATGCGGCACGAAGGACCGTGGTCCATTGATAGTTATCAACCCCGTCGCCAACCATGCTGGTTTCAGGGAGTAGAACGTAATATTTAACATCCAGAAGACGCGCGGTGTTATCAGCCCGCTCGATAAAGGTGCCCAGACGGATAAAGTCATAGCCGTCATTGCGCAAAATGGTGGAATCTGTTGATCCACGGAAAAGCGCACCCTGCTTTTTCACCCAGTCGATAAACTCGGGAAGTTCGTTCTTGGCCAGATTGTGCATTGATGGGCGGCGAAGCTCCATCAATGAACTGTTGAGAGCATCCCACATTTCGGCGGTAATGGCTGTACGCATGGCGCGCGCACTGGCCCTTGCGGCTTCAAAGCAATTAATGATCGATGACGGGTTTTCCCGGCTAAAGATCAGGAAATTGGCAACCTCTTCCTGGCGCAGCGGCGCGTTGGGATCGTATCCCGCATGGCAGCCCGACGCCGACAAAACCGATTCCCATTCAGATCGATTGCCATCACCGACCGCAGGCATCAGCGCCATGCGATAGCCCATTTCCATCAGACGGGCCATATTCTCAGCCCGTTCAACATATCTCGACAACCAGAAAAGGTTGTCAGCAGTACGACTAAGCATCTCTAAACCCCCTTTTCCTTAATCGGTCATGATCCATGTATCCTTGACCCCGCCACCCTGTGACGAGTTCACAACAAGCGACCCTTCGCGCATGGCAACCCGGGTCAATCCCCCCGGTGCGAGACGAATGTTGTCGCCAACAAGACAAAATGGCCTGAAATCGACATGACGTGGTGCAATGCCGCTTTCAACAAATGTCGGGCAGGCAGACAACGCAAGGGTTGGCTGGGCAATGAAGTCGCCCGGATCGGCCTTGATGCGTTCGGCATAGGCAACCTGTTCTTCCTTGGTCGATGCCGGGCCAACCAGCATGCCATAGCCGCCTGACCCGTGGACTTCCTTGACCACCAGTTCACCAAGGTTTTCAAGCACGTATTTCAGATCATCAGGCTTGCCGCATTTCCACGTCGGCACGTTATTAAGGATCGGTTCCTGACCAAGGTAAAAGCGGATCATATCGGGGACATAGGTATAGATCGCCTTGTCATCAGCAACACCCGCTCCGGGTGCCGAACAAATGGCAACCCCGCCCGATCGATACACATTCATCAGGCCCGGCACACCCAGTACTGAATCGGGGCGGAAACAAAGTGGATCGATATAGGCATCGTCAATGCGGCGATAAATCACATCAACCCGTTCCGGCCCGCGTGTGGTGCGCATGTAAACACGGCCGTCGGACACAAACAAATCCTGTCCTTCGACCAGTTCGACACCCATTTGGTCGGCCAGGAAGGAATGCTCATAATACGCGCTGTTCATTGCACCGGGGGTCAGGACCACAATATTGGGATCGCGATCACATTTGTCGGGTGCAATGCTTTTGAGCGTCTTGAGCAACATGTCGGGATAGCTTTCGACCGGCTCGATCCGAAGGCTTTTGAACAGATCCGGGAACATGCGCATCATGATCTCGCGGTTCTCGAGCATATACGACACACCAGATGGTGTGCGGCAGTTGTCTTCAAGAACGTAAAAATCTTCTGGCCCGGTGCGCACAATATCGACACCGACAATATGGCTATAAACCTTACGCGGTGGATCAATGCCAATCACGGCGGGCTCAAACGCCGCATTTTTGAAAACCAGATCGGCCGGAACGATCCCGGCCTTGATGATTTCCGCATTATGATAGACGTCATACAAAAATGTGTTGAGCGCGCGCGCGCGCTGTTTGACACCGCGTTCAAGCTTACGCCATTCGCCAGCGGTAAAAATACGCGGGATCAAATCAAAGGGTATGAGCCGTTCGGGATCGCCGCCTTCGCCGTAAACGGCAAATGTAATCCCGATCTTGCGGAACAGAGTTTCGGCTTCGAGGCGCTTTTGTTCAAGAACCTCGGGGCCGCTTGCTTCCATCCATTCAACCAACGCGCGATAAGGTTCGCGAATCTGGTCGTCCATCTTCATCTCATTGAACATGCACTCTTCCCTTAGTTACCTTTTGATTAAAGGCGTCCGGGCAAGGGGCGGTCAAGGATGTTCACGGTTGAAATGACATATTTTTCAGCAAATTGTTGGTTCTGCGCAAAAAATAAACTTCGTGCTTGGGTGCTTTGTGCAAAAAACGGGCGGACATGTGCCCGCCCGGATTTCTTATGCCTTGGCCGGGCGTAGAACATGCGTGTGGTCTGCGGCGTAAAGTCGGGAGTCGGTAAAGTCTTTTCGCCCGAAAACGTCACCCACCATGATCAGGGCGGTACGGGTAATGCCGCTGCCTTTGACCTTGGCACGGATATCGCCAAGCGTGCCAAAGATATATTGCTGATCAGGCCATGTCGCACGATAGGCAATCACCACTGGGCAGTCCGCGCCGTAATGCGGCGTCAGGTCCCGCACGACATTGACCAGATTGTTGATCGACAAATGCACCGCCAGTGTTGCGCGCGATTTGCCAAGTTCCGAGAGACTTTCGCCGTCTGGCATGCTTGATGACCGCATGGCGGTGCGCGTCAGGATCACGGTTTGCGAAATATCGGGCAGGGTCAGCTCTGCCCCGATTTCGGCTGCGACGGCCGCATAGGCCGAAACGCCCGGCGTAATATCATAGGCAATGCCAAGATCATCCAGTCGGCGGATCTGTTCGGCGATTGCACCATAAATCGACGGATCGCCCGAATGAACACGCGCAACATCCTGGCCCTTGGCGTGGGCCGCTTCGATTTCGGCAATGATTTCATCAAGATGCATCGATGCGGTATCAACCACGCGCGCACCTTCCGGGGCCGATGTGACGATTTCTTCGGGCACCAGCGACCCGGCATACAGACACACCGGGCATTTTTCGATCAGCCGCAAACCACGTACCGTGATCAGGTCCGGGGCGCCGGGGCCAGCGCCAATAAAATGAACGGTCATTATTCTGCCTTGTCGTTTTTGGATGTGGACGTGCTGCTTGAAACCGGGGCATTGGCAGCATCCGGGCCCTTTTTGGCGTAGCCGCGCGGGGTATAGACCCATTGGTTTTCGCCGCGCGTGATATGGCGGCTGTTGCTGGACCCGATCAGAACTGTGGTCAGCATATCGACCATATCGACTTCTAGTTTCGAAAGCGGAACGACCGTAATTTCCTCATCCGGGCGGCCCAGTTGACGGCCCAGAACCACGGGCGTATCCGCATTGCGGTGGTCGAGCAGGATATCGCGCGCCTTGGCCAGCAAATCGCGGCGACGTTTGGATACCGGGTTATAGAATGCAATCACAAAGTCGCCCTCGGCAGCGGCCTTAAGACGGCGCAGGATATCGTCGCGCGGGGTCAGAAGGTCCGATAGCGAAATCGCACAGAAATCATGGCCCAGCGGTGCCCCGATCCGCGATGCCGCTGCCTGAAGGGCGGAAATCCCCGGTGACACCTGAACTGCAACCCGGTTCCAGTCACTGCGGTCTTCGCGATCAAGCAATTCAAACACCAATGTTGCCAGCGCATAAATCCCGGCATCGCCCGACCCGATCAGTGCGACGTCCTTGCCGGTTGCGGCGAGTTCAAGCGCATGGCGTGCGCGGGCTTCTTCGGCACCCAAATCGGAATGATGGCAATCCTTGCCGTCAATCAGCGGGCCCAGAAGATCAAGATACATCTGATAGCCAACAATATCGGATGCGCGGCCAATCAGGTCGGAGGCTTCCGGGCTGCGCCAGCCGGTTTGACCCGGCCCAATGCCGACAATCGAAAGCTTGCCCTGGGCTTTGCCCACGGTTTCAGGTGTGATGTCATCTTGTGACAAGGCAACCGCACAGGTCGCGCGTTTGGTTTTGTGTTTGGGAACGATCAGTTTGCCATTTGGACCAACGGTCGCAAGCGCGGCACCCTCGGCAACACCATGACAGCCGGTTTCGGCAAAGACCACATCAGACGGGGTGACAAGCCGGTCTGCCTCAGCCTCAAGCGTTTGCGCATCAAAGAACCGGGCCGGGACACCAAGGCGGCGGGCCAGTTCATGGACGCACGCCTCGTCGGCCTTAAGATCAATCGAGGTGACACAGGCAATTGCCTTGACGCTCAGACACTGCCCGGCCAGCGTTTCCGTGACAAGATCATACAAGTCATCAATTGGACAGCCGCGCTCACATCCAACACCCAGCGCAAGGACCGGCGGGTGATATGTAATGGCGGTATCTGATACATCACTGATCGCGTCATCATCGGCACCTTCGCGTGCGGTTGCCGTGATCAGGATGGTGCCGTCCTCAGACTGAGGAAGGGTACTGTTGGTCAGCCATGCGCCGGACCCAGCCTCAATCTCAAGACGCGCGGATGCACCGGCCAAAAGGGCGGCGGTCGCGGGCTTGATCGTTTCAGGCGTGCCGAGTTTCCACCCCTTGGGCGGCTCATCAAGGGCCAGACCCAGCATGGCATCGCCCGGTGTTGTGATGGCCGCAATGCCACCAAGGCGGTCTGCCAAATCGCGCGCCAGCCGGTTACCGCCATGATGTCCGCCCAAAAGCGGGATAAAGGTTTTACCGGCTTCATCAACGGCAAGCACGGCGGCATCTTGCCACTTTCCGGCCAGAAGCGGTGCGAGTGCGCGGATCAGAATGCCCGATGCACAGACGCCAATGATCACATGATCGGATGAAAATGTTCGTTGCAGATGCGCAATGGTATCGTCAAAGGCGACATCGACATCCTTGGTCGAAACCCGGGTGCGCAGACCATGAACTGACGCGCCCTGCAGGCTGGCGGCAATGCGTTTTGCCATCGGAAGGGCACGCTGTGTGAGGCAAATCACCGCAATCGGGGCAATCGGATGGGTCGGCAAGGCCGGTACCGGAGTGTTTGAGCTGTTATGAGCAGTCATCGCCATGCGTCTCCGCGACGGTGGATCAGGATCATCGAAAAATACGGGGCTGTGGCATCGGCTGGAAGATCGGCCAATGGCACCATTTTCTGGCTATCAAGGGTGGCGCGTTCGATATAGCGCGCCCGATCCGTCAGGCCCAGCTCATTAATCACATCGCGGACTTTGGTAAAATGACGGCCAAGCTTGATGATTGCGGCGGCATCGGTATTGCCAAGCTGCGTGCGCAGGCGGTCTTTATCCAGTGGTCCGGGGATGACTTGTAAAACGTCATTCTTGGCGGCAAGCGGGGCGCCAAGCTGTGCGGCACAGGCCATCATCGAACTGACACCGGGGACAGTTTCAACCGAATGCCCGGCATCGGCCAGACGGCCATACAGATACATGAAACTGCCGTAGAAGAACGGATCGCCTTCGCATAAAACCGCGACAGTTTTACCCGCCGCCAGATGCTGGCCAATTTCAAGCGCAGCCGCGTCATAGATCGGATCAGCCGGTTTGCCCATTTCGATGCGAATGGCAATTTCGGTGCGGCCTTTTGGGATGTGCGTATCGACGATTTGCCGGGCAAGACTAACGCCATCTTCAAGGGCGGGATAGGCAATCACATCGGCCTTTTGCAGGATGTTATAGGCTTTTAACGTGATCAGATCGGGCTCCCCCGGACCGATGCCAAGACCATAAGCCGTTCCGGTGACCGGATGGCTTTGGGGGCTTGCGGATAATGGTTCCGCACGGTTCATGCTTTTACTCCGACATAGTGGGTGACGGGGGCAAGGTTGCTCCAGCCCTTAAAATTGCCACGCGGGACCAGTCGGGATACCGACAGTCGCGACAGCGTGCCACCCATTTTATTATAGAAACGTAATAATTTTTCTTCGCCTTCCAGCGTCACCGTATTGGCGACCAGCCGTCCGTGTACTGGCAAGACATCCCAGCATTTCTCAAGCAGGCCGTCATGGGTAATGCCCCCACCAATGAAAATGGCATCAGGAACGGGAAGGCGATCTGCGAACAGAAGGGCTTCTTCGATGGATTTTTCTTCAACCGCAATGCCCGGGACACCAAGGCGAATGGCATTTTTGCCGATCATCGCACAGCGTTCTGCGTCGCGCTCAATCGCGACTGCAACACCGCCCATACGCATCCATTCAATTGAAACCGATCCACATCCCGCCCCGATGTCCCACAATACCCCACCGTCAAACGGGGCCAATGATGACAATGTCTGCGCACGGATTTCCGATTTGGTGATCATGCCGTCATGGATAAAGGCATCATCAGGCAAGCCCGGTCCTTTGAGCAGCGGCCGGGCCTTTGGGCCAGCCTGAAGGTCAATCATGATCAGGTTTAACGGATCAACCGGTTTGACATCGGGCATCGAGGTTGCGGTGGACTGCCAAGTTTGGGCGGTCTGGGTGGTGATGCGTTCTTCTGATCCGCCAAGCCGTTCGCAAACCGTCATGCGGCTTTGATCAAATCCTGCCTCGCACAGCATCACCGCGACCAAGGCCGGGGTCGATCCATCGGCACTGAGCGCGATCAGCTTGCCGTGCGGGCGCAAATGCGACCGGATCCCTTCCGGGGCGCGGCCATGCAATGTAATCACGTCACAATCGGCCAACGCCCAGCCCAGCCGCGATGCCGCCAGTGAAATGCTTGATGGTGCCGGAATGGCATATATTGGTTCGGTCCCGAAATATTTAATCAGCGTATTGCCCACCCCGAAATACATCGGGTCACCACTGGCCAGAACCACCGGGTTTTGTTCAAGGCAATCCTCAATCATCGGAAGATTGGCTTCAAACGGGGTGATCCATTTGTTTTGGGTTGCGGTGTTGGTTCCGGGCAACATGGCAATATGGCGCGTACCGCCAAATATGATCCGGGCATTTTCAAGGATGCTGCGCGCCATGGGCGACAGGCCGTCATAGCCATCTTCGCCAATGCCGATCACCGTGATGCGGCCTTTTAACGGAGATTGTTCGTTCATGATGATACCCCTGCCGTGCGACCTGGGGTGCCATCCGGTGTTGCTCCGTCATCGCGGGCCAGCCGCGCCAGGGCATTTACGGTGGCGGCGGTCACAGCACTGCCGCCAAATCGCCCGCGCAGCGTGATGAACGGAACGTCTCCGGCATATTCAATCAGCGCATCCTTGCTTTCACGCGCCCCGACAAACCCGACGGGCATACCAATAATCGCGGCTGGTTTGGCCATGCGGCCATGATGAATGGCATCAAGCAGATGGAAAAGTGCTGTCGGCGCATTACCAATAGCAATTATTGCACCTTCGATATGATCGGCCCACGCCTCAACCGCGGCGGCGGAGCGGGTTGTGCCCATCTGACGGGCCAGCCCATGGGTATCGCCATCATTTAAGGTGCACAGAACCGGGTTTTCCGCCGGAAGCAGCCGCGAAATGATGCCATGCCGGACCATTTCCGCATCACAGAGGATCGGTTTGCGGTTCCGCAATGCATCGGTGGCATTGGCAATGACATCGCCGCCAAAGGCAATCTGATCGGCTATTTCGACCATGCCGCAGGCATGAATAATGCGTATGGCAACGGGCCGCTGATCATCTGAAAAGCGGGCAAGGTCGGCCTCGGCTTCGATGGTGGCAAAGCTTTTGGCATAGATTTCCTGCGGATCACGCAGATAGTCAAACATTGCCGCGCCTTTCAGGTGGTCGTGTCGACCGGTTATGAACCGGTCGATTTCGCGTCGTCATGGGCATGATCGTGGCTGTGCCCGTGATCATGATCATGGCTATGTCCATGACCGTGGTGGTGATGTCCGTGCCCGTGCCCATGACCGTGACCATGACCACCGTCCGTGCCGATCCCCATCACATGGTGATGATGGCCAACCTGCGGCGTGCCAACATCGCCTTCATAGCCAATGATCTGTTCGCGGTATTTGCACAGCTGGCAGTTCATGTTGTTATCGCCGGTATCGATCTCGGCCAACCGTTCGGCAAAACTTGCCAGCACCATCGGATGGTCTTTGAGGTACCCGGCCTTGATGAACTCGACATCGCCAAACTCGGCGGCAACTTCGTCGGTGTGGGTATAAATCCGGTCGATCAGAATGCCCGCAAACAGGAAATAGGGAAACACGACAACGCGTTTATAGCCCAGTTTCATCGCTTCGCGCAGACCGGCATTCACCCGCGGATGGGTGACGCCGGAATAGCTGATTTCGGTGCGGCCAAAACCAAGACCTTCTTGCAGCATCCGGGCGACTTTATAGACGTTCGAATTGGCATCCGGGTCGTTCGTGCCGCGACCAACAACCATCAAAAGCGTATCTTCGCGCGCGATGCTGTCGTCAGCCGTGGCAAGTGCTTCTTCGATGCGGTCTTTGGCGGCACTCAGCAATTTCGGATCAATCGCCAGATCGCGGCCAAATTTTACGTCGATATCTGGGTTTTCATTGGCGAAATTATTGACCTCGCTCGGCAGGTCATTTTTGACGTGACCAGCGGCAAACAGCATGCCCGGAAGCGCATAAATCTTCTTATGGCCCATGGCTTTGAGCTTTTCAAAGCCATCGCGCAGGATCGGGTGCGCAAATTCGAGAAAGCCGCTTTCGACATCGTAGTCGGCCAGATGGGTTTGTTTCATCGTTTCAACCATGGCGTTGAACTGTGAAACCGCGCGTTCGTCGCGCGAACCGTGACCGCAAATCATTACTGCGCCTTTGGGGGACATAAAAGGCTGCTCCTTTGTCTCTCTCTGATGGTGGTGCTGCGCGATGCGGTTTCGCAATCGCGGTACCCGAAGCCACCCCCGTTTTCACCGATTGGCCTGCGGAATGCAAGCGGCAGGTAACATAACATGTGCCGAAGATGGGTCGGTTGCGAAAAATACCAGTTATTGTGTGGCGAATGCATCGGCATGCCAAAGATGTTGTGTGTGCGAAATGCCTCTTGGGATTTATTTTACTTAAATTTGATACGAACAAGGCGCATCACGGGATCATCAAAATGACAGTGAGTTATAGTATGAAGAAAATTCATTTTGTATGAATTTCTTTTAGCAAGCTAAGCCAAATTTTGCAAATCGCGGTGTAGCTACAGGCCGTTATGATGCGAAAATCTCATTGTGATTGACGGTTTGCCTGTCACCGCGCACATTGCCGCCATGGATGCGTTTCTTACTGATTTTCTGATCCCAACGTCCGGATTTTCCGGCCCGCTTTTCACAATACTGGTGCTGGCACTGGTGTTGGATGCGATCTGTGGTGATTTTCCCTGGCTGTTTCGTCGGGTGCCCCATCCGGTTGTCTGGGTTGGGAACCTGATTGGCTGGTTCGAAAAACGCCTGAACCGGTCTGACCGCAGCAATATGGACCTGATCGTGCGCGGCACGATCACCAGCCTTGCGGTGATCGGTGCGGCGGGCCTGTTTGGGGCCGTTATTGCGCAGATTTCAGCCATCGGCGATGTTTTTTATGCGGCCGAGGTTTTCCTGCTGGCGGTTTTGATCGCACAAAAAGGACTGTATCAGCATGTTAAGGCAGTATCGGTCGCGCTGAAAAAGGATGGGCTTTCGGGCGGGCGTGCAGCGGTATCGATGATTGTCGGGCGCGATCCCGACACATTGGATGAGGCCGGGGTCAGCCGGGCTGCGATTGAAAGCTGTGCGGAAAACTTTTCCGATGGCGTGGTCGCCCCGCTGTTTTGGTATGTGCTCGGTGGGCCCATCGGGCTGTGTGCCTATAAGGCGATCAATACCCTTGATTCGATGATCGGTCACCGCAATGCCCGCTATTTGTATTTCGGTCGCTTTGCCGCCCGGCTTGATGATGTGGTTAATTTCATCCCGGCCCGTGTCGCCGGGGTGGTGATTTGTCTGGCCGCCGCACTGGGCTCAAAAACCAGTGGCCGGGCCGCATGGCACACATTGATGCGCGATGCCAAAAAACACAAATCCCCCAATGCTGGATGGCAGGAAGCTGCCTTTGCCGGGGCGCTCGGTCTATCGCTTGCCGGGCCGCGCCAGTATGGTGATGAGGTCGTTGATGATCCCTATATCGGGTCGGGCAGGCGCGATGCGTCGGCAGCTGATATCGACCGCGCTCTTTCGCTTTATACAATATCTTGCCTAATCAATGCGGCATGGCCGGTTGCGCTAAAGGCGCTTTGGGTTGTGCTATGAGTACCGGCGTCCCAGTCGATCAGGTTGCGAACGGGCAGACCTTCCTTGATCTGGTTTTGCGCAACCGGTTCAATCGCATCATTCTGGATCGGGTTTGTGATTTTGGGTTTGATGATTGGTGGCTGACCGCCGGGTGTCTGGCGCAATCGCTCTGGAATGTATCAACCAATCGTCCGGCGGAAAACGAAATAGCTGATTACGACCTATTTTATTACGATCCCGATACCAGTTGGGATGCCGAGGATAACGTCATTACCGCGATTGCCGAGCTGTTGTCAGACCTGCCAATCCGGATTGAAGTGCGCAATCAGGCCCGCGTGCCGATCTGGTATCGCCAAAAGTACGGCATTGAATATGGTGTTGTGAATGCCGCCAGTGACGGAATTGACCGGTTTGCCTATCGCACAACCGCCATCGGACTGCGCAAAGATGCCGACGGATATCGTCTGTATGCGCCGTTTGGGCTGGATGCGGTTTTAAGCGGCACGATTAGCCCCAACCCGGTCTTGCCGATCCGTCAGGTCTATGAGGCCAAAACCGCCAGATGGCAAAGCATCTGGCCGGATCTTCGCGTGATGCCGTGGCCGGATGACGCTTAAGGTCAGTCCTTGCCCTTGTTCATGCGTGCAATGGTCGATGTGGTTGAAAAACCGTCTTCCAGATTGGCCAAAACGACTTTGCCGCCATACCCCTGAACGATCTCGGCCCCGACCACCTTATCAATCGTGTAATCGGCCCCTTTGACCAGAATGTCGGGTTTGATCGCCGAAATCAGGTTAACCGGGGTGTCTTCACCAAAAATCACCACGCCACTGATGGTTTCAAGCGATCCCAGAACAGCCGCACGGGCCGCTTCGGACTGAACCGGGCGGGCTTCCCCCTTAAGCCGTTTGACCGATGCATCGGAATTAAGCCCGACAATCAGCCGGTCACAGGCCGCACGCGCCTGTTTGAGCAAGCTGAGATGACCGGGATGCAAAAGATCAAAGCAGCCATTGGTAAAGCCGACCTTATATCCCTTACGCCGCCAACGTTCCGCACGATCCACCATACGGTCAAGCGGCATCAGTTTGGCTTCCCCAATCATCAGGTCATGATGATGCAGGGCGGAAATCAGCTCATCGGGGTAGACAATCGCCGTGCCGATTTTACCAACCACGATGCCTGCCGCCACATTGGCAATGCGCGCCGCATCCGAAAGGCTCGATCCCGCCGCAATCGCCGCTGCAAGGCAGGCAACAACTGTATCCCCGGCCCCTGAGACATCAAAAACTTCGCGCGCTTCGGTCGGAAGATGAATGGCCTCACCGTCCTTGGTCACCAGTGTCATGCCGTCCTGGCTTCTGGTCAGAAGGACGTTATCAATGCCGCAATCGGTGATGATTTTGGTGGCGGCTGCAATGGCATCTTCGTCGCTGTTAACGGCAATGCCCGTGGCGGCCTGTGCTTCGGCGCGGTTTGGCGTCACAACCGTGGCCCCGCGATAGATGCTGTAATCGGTCCCTTTGGGGTCAACAATTACCGGCTTGCCTGCCGCACGGGCCGCATTGATTGCACTTGCGACAACATCCGGATGCAAGACACCCTTGCCATAGTCCGACAGAATGATCGCTTCGACGTCAGGGGACAGCTGACCGGCAAGGGCGGAAAGGTTGCTGATGGTATCTGCTGCAATGGGCGATGTGGTTTCGTTATCAGATCGTAATAATTGCTGTCCGCTGGCGATATAGCGGGTTTTGATCGTGGTCGGGCGGTTGCGTTCTGTCTGGATATAGGGTTCAACGCCGGCGTCATTGGCGACATATTCCATGACTTCGCGTCCGGGAAGGTCATCACCGACCAGGGATAAGAACTGCACAGCCGCCCCAAGGGCGGTGGCATTGCGCGCGACATTGCCCGCCCCGCCCAGCATCGCACTTTCGCGCTCGACCCGAATGATCGGGATCGGGGCTTCGGGGGAAATGCGGTTGACCGAGCCATAGACAAACCGATCGAGCATGACATCACCGATACACAGCACCTTGGCGTTGGTGAGTTGTTCAACCTGAAGGGCCAGATGGCTGAGATCGGTCATTTTTGATGTCTTTGCTGTGTCGTTATCGCGAAAGGGTCGAATTATTTCTTGGCCAGACCAAGGGTATGCTCAAGTGCGCCCACCAGCATCTGACCGATCTGAATGTGCATTTCCTGAATACGGGCGGTGGTATTGCTGGGCACAATCATGATTGGATCGCAAAGATCAACCATGTCGCCGCCGGTCTTGCCGGTCCAGCCGGTCGCAACCAGTCCCATCTCGCGCGCCTTGGCCAAGCCAAGATTGACGTTCTTGCTGTTGCCCGATGTCGAAATGCCAATCGCGACGTCATCAGGGTTGCCAAGTGCTTCAATCTGACGCGAAAACAAATGATCAAACCCGAAATCATTGCCGATTGCCGTCAATGTAGAGCTATCGGTCGTCAACGCAATCGCCGGAAGGGCACGGCGGTCATGAATATAGCGCACCGTAAATTCGGTCGCGATATGCTGCGCGTCCGCAGCTGATCCGCCATTGCCAAAAAACAGCAACTTGTTGCCGTCATTCAGGGCATCGGTGCAAATCTCGACCAACTCGATAAATGCATCGCGGGTTGCTTCGCGGGTCTTGTTGACCAGATCAAGATGCTCGTCAAATTCAGCATCGAAAAAGGCTTTGATATCCATTTTTTCCAAATCCTGAGATATGGGACTAGTGATGCTGGGCAATCAGCTTGTAGAAATGATGTGGCAATGAATGCCAAATCGGGCTGAAACTATCAGTTTGAATAGTGGAAAGCTACGACTTATCTTTGTCATGACACTGCCTGATTTTGTTCGATTTTCACCTTTGGTTTCAATAGGTGGGAATGATAAATACATAAGATGTTAATCGACAGACTCTATCATGAAACGGACAGGATAACGGCCCCGTTTCCGGCAAAACAATAATCTGGTCATCACATTTATGTCTGATAGCTCACTTCCATCACCTGAAGCCTTCCTCGTCGACTATGTGCGACGCCTTGAACGGCGTAAGGAAGGGGTGGGGGCTATTCATGTGCATTTTTCAAAATTGTTGGCGTTTAACCGCCGTGACCATCATATTCGCACGGCCATTGGCGCGTTTGAAGAAATCGTTCCTGAAGTCACCGGGCGCATCTTTACCCTGTCCAATCAGGATCTGATTTTCATTTTCGATGCCGCCGAGATGGATGAGGTCAATGCGGTCATTTTCCGGCTGAAATTCCTGTTTAACGATGATCCGCTGATCAGCGATGGCAAGGATGAAAGTGGCGCACCGGCAACCTTTACCGATTATTTCGATGTCGGGCAGGAATATAAGGATTTCCTGCATCTGACCCAGACATTGGTGCGTTCAAACGCCAATCGTCCGCGTGTGGTCAGCAAGGCCGCCGAACGTCACAATGATCATCCCGATTATGGTGATGATCGGATGCCGTTAACGCCCAAAATCCTTGGCCGAATTGACGAATCCCTGCGGCGTGCGGATTTATCAAATCTGATGCGCCGTCAGGCGATTTGTGCGGTGGTCGGGGATGCCAATCCGACGCCGGTTTTCCACGAACTCTTCATTTCGATTAAGGACCTGCAGGAAACCCTGCTGCCCGATGTCAATGTGTTGTCGAACCGCTGGCTGTTTCAGCATCTGACCGAAATTCTTGATCGTCGCATGCTGTCATTGCTCACGCGGAGCAATGATGCATCGGTTACCGGGTCGGTCAGTATTAATTTGAATGTATCGACCCTGTTATCCCCCGATTTTCTGACGTTCGATAGTAACGTTAAGGCCGGTCAGCGCGGCACGATTGTTCTGGAACTACAAAAGATCGATATTTTTGCTGATCTTGGGGCATTTTTCTTTGCGCGTGATTTCTGCCGGGATCGTGGCTATCGCATCTGTATTGACGGCATCAGTCACCTGTCGCTGCCCTATATCAACCGCAACAAACTTGGCGTTGATATGATCAAAATGATCTGGGATACGGACATGGAAAGCATGGATGACGAGCATAAAACAGCCATGCGTGATGCGGTTGCCGAGTCCGGAGATACCCGTGTGATCCTGTGTCGCTGTGATGATGAACGGGCGATCAAATTTGGTCACGGGATCAATATCACCATGTTCCAGGGCCGCCATGTTGAACACCTGATGAGCGAACGGACAAAAAAATAGCACCGATTTAATCGGTGCTATTGTCTTGCATGTTCGGCTTTGCGCAGTGGGTTCAGACTTTAAGTCCTAATCCTTGCCGTCAACGCCTGCCTTGTCAAAGGTCGCCATGTTATTGTGGCATTCCGCAGCCGCGCGTAGAAGCGGGATCGCCAATGCGGCACCCGATCCTTCGCCAAGGCGCATCCCGAAATCAATCAACGCCTTCTTGCCCAGCTTTTCAATAAGGCGGCTGTGGCCGGGCTCTGCCGACACATGGCCCACCAGACAGTGATCAAGCGCATCGGGGCGGATGGCGGCCAAGACGGCGGCCGCCGCACAGGACACATATCCATCAAGTAGAACCGGCACACGCGCAAAACGGGCGGCAATAATCGCCCCGGCCATGGCGGCAATTTCACGTCCACCAACACAGCGCAGAACATCAAGCCCGTCATGCATCTGGTTTTTATGCAGAATGATGGAATCACCAACAACACGGGTTTTACGGGTCAGGGTTTCGTCATCAATTCCGGTTCCCCGACCGGTCCAGTCAGCAGCCTCACCACCATACAGCGCGTGCGCAATGGCCGCAGCCGAGCTGGTGTTGCCAATGCCCATTTCGCCGGGGACAAACAAATCGAGCCCCTTTTCAATCGCACTCATGCCAAACGCCATGGCTTCCGCACAACCTTCGTCATCCATGGCGGGTTCTTGGCTGAAATCATTGGTGGGAATTTCAAGGGCCACTTCCATCACACGCAGTTCGGCATCAACTGATTTGCAAATCTGGTTGATTGCGGCCCCGCCATTGATAAAGTTTTCAACCATCTGCTGATTGACCGTGGCCGGAAAGGCCGAAACACCCTGTGTCACGACACCATGGCTGCCGGCAAATACGGTAACGCGCGGGCGCGACATATTGGGGCGCGACGTTCCCTGCCACCCCGCCAGCCACAGGCTGAAATCTTCAAGCCGTCCCAGCGATCCGGCCGGTTTTGTCAGAGTTGGCTCACGCTGCAAAACGGCTGCCTGTGCCTCACTGTCTGCTGCTGGCAGGTCGGCAAGGAGGGCGCGGATTTCGTCAAGGTTTTGCGGCGGATGCTTCGGGTTGAACATGTTGGTCTCCGGCTGGCAGGCGGTGGCGTCAAGCGTGTTCCGCTTGGCTTCTGTTACGGTAAAGATTAGGTTGAGAGCCCAATTGCTTAGGACGTTTCGCGATAGGCTGTCGTTTGGGGACAAACAGCTTAAGCTGGCAGTGAAAAGTGTTTTGATCCGCCGTCCTTGGACAACAACGAAACCTTCTAAATAATTGAGGCCTCAACCTAGGCCTATGGTTACCATAACACCAGATCGAAAATCGAAAAATGACGGCATCTAAAGATCATAATCAAAACGAAACAAATATGCAAAGTTCTGATGGTGGCGCCGAAAACCCACCAGAAGACAGCACCTTTGTTGTAGGTAAGATTCCGGTGGTGTCTGATTTCTTTCGTGCGCTCGTGCTGCTCAGCCGGGTGCCGGTTTTCCGGATCAATGATTTTCGCCCGGCCCTGATTGCCCGGTCGGTCTGGTGCTGGCCCCTGGTTGGGCTGTTTTTGGCAGGTATTGCCCTCATACCGGCCCAGTTGGCAGCTTATTTGACGGAAAGTGCGGTGGTGTTTGCCATTGTCGCCGTCCTTGCGTTGGTTCTTTTGACCGGGGCGATGCATGAAGATGGTCTGGCCGATTGCGCCGATGGTTTTGGTGGCGGGCTTGATCGTGCTCGAAAACTTGAAATCATGCGTGACAGCCGTATTGGCACATATGGCGTGGTGGCCCTTGTCTTGTGTCTTGGGCTGCGCATTGCGTTGCTGGTGCGGGCTGCTGACGCTGGGCAGGCGGTTATGCTTTTGCTTGTGATGGCGGTGGCATCGCGCGGTGTGATGCCGGTTTTAATGACGGTTCTTTCGCCGGCGCGTGATAACGGACTTGGCAAGAATGCCGGTCAACCCAAATGGCGTCATGTGATGCTGGGTGTCGCGATTGCCATCGCGATTGTTTGGCTTTTGTCCGGGCCTGTCGTGATGGCTTCGGTTGTTGTGGCTGCGATGCTGGCGACGGCTTTGATGGGGGGGATCGCCAGATGGCAAATTGGCGGACAAACCGGGGATGTCTTGGGGGCGACACAAATGGTGGCTGAACTGTTTGTCGCTATTGGATTTGTCGCGACGATGGGCAATATCTAAGAGGTATCTGATGTCGTTATCTTCGGGCCGATAGAAAGACGCAGTCCGTGGGGGAACTATGAAAAGTCAAACAACACGCTGGTGGCTGGTCCGTCATGCACCGGTTCTTAACCCGGAGCGGCTGGTCTATGGCCGAAGCGACATGCCCGTTGATTTGTCAGACGAAAAAGCACTACGTGCTCTGGCCCGCCATTTGCCAAAAGATGCCGTCTGGGTGACGAGCCATTTATCGCGCACACTTGATACCGCCCTTAAATTGCAGGAACTGATTGACGAAGACGTCCTTCCAACGCGCGAAACAGCCCTTGCCGAGCAACATTTCGGGGCTTGGGAATTGCAGCATTGGAATGATTTACCCAAAGGCGAAACAACAAAATTCTGGACGGATTTCGCCCGTCAGCATCCGCCGAACGGGGAAAGTTTCTCTGATGTTGTTACCCGTGTCGGGCCGATTTTCACTCGGCTAAACCGCTATTGGGCGGGACGCGATATTGTCGCCGTGATCCACGGTGGGACTGTGCGTGCGGTGCTTGCCAATGCACTTGGCCTATCGCTTGAAACCGCCTTGTCGTTTCACATCGATACACTTGGGCTAACACGACTGGAATATATTGACGGTGTTGATCAACCCGGCTGGCGCGTAACGGCGGTCAATCAGCGCTACTAAGACATGTAGGATGTCTATGCCGATTGTAATTCCGCGTTTTGCGACGTGTTGCCCAAGGCATATTCGGCAAGATAACGGTCAATCATGTCACTGGTAATGTCGTATTTTTCGCAAAGCGCGGTCACATCACGAAGGTACGCCTCGTAATAGGGGACCGGGCGGCTGCGTGATTTGTTACGCAGTTCCGCAATGTTGGGAAAATCACTGGCAAAGGTGCTGTTTTCGATGACCTGAATGATGGTGTCATCAATGATCGCAGCGGGCATACCACAATAGGTTTTGCCACAGGCAGACAGCATTTTGCTTGCTGTCGGGACCGAAATGCCGGGCTGGGCCAGCAGTTCATTTAACTCATCATTGCGAAAATCGGCTACCGACATCAATGTGATCAATGTTGGAAGGTCGCGGACAAGGAGTGATAAGGCATTCACACGCATCCCGCGCGCATGGGACCAGAAAATGGTCGCAATGACGCCGGTTGCGGCATCTTGCGCAAAGATATTACGCACATCGCGCCGTGCGAGCGTGATGTCGTCATCTGTTGCGTAGTCATCAAGAAATCTATGAAACGCTCTGTCTTGCGTGTTCAAACGTTCAAGAAGCCCCAGCCACATGTCTTTGCGTGATGAGGTAATCCAGGTTGGCGTTTTTAGTTCACGGATTTTGTGTAGGTGCGCATGAATTGCCATCTGATCTTGCAAATATCCAGTTAACCCCAAGAGTTCCAAGTTGCATGTCACTGCAACCAACCGGGTTATGATTGTTTTTTTCCCCGGTCATCACACTGGCTGGCGCTTGTTATGGCTCTCATTCCAGCGTGATAATATTATGTTCTCTTAAATGACCGGGGGTCTCAAGCAGGCAATTCTGTCAAATACTGACCTTATGGTTAGGTCGGAGATAGCGCTTTGGCAGAACAGGCAAAGCTGTTAGGTTCGGCGCACCGTTCGGTGATGGGAAATCGGTGAAATGCCGATGCTGCCCCCGCAACTGTATCGGGTTGGGCGATCCGGGCGCATTTGCGCCAGCCACCGGGAAACCGGGAAGGCGGATGGCTTTCATGCCCGCAGCCAGGAAACCAGCCGAAGGTGTCACTATTCTTGTCTATCTTGCGTAGTGGCGACGCAACCCGGCCTCGGTGGGAGGCCATGGCGAGGAAAACGCGATGACCCATACAGAACCGCTTGCCGGGATACATTTGATCCTTGGCGGTGCCCGATCGGGCAAAAGCCGGTTTGCCGAAAATCTCATTACACAGGCCGGACAAGCCGGAGGTGGAACCTATATCGCCACCGGACGGGCCTGGGATGCGGAAATGACCAACCGCATCGACCTTCACAAACAAACACGCGGCGACCTTTGGCACACGATCGAGGAACCACTTGATCTTTGTGCCGCCCTTCACGCATGCAATCAGCCCGGCGCACAGCCGGTTCTGGTTGATTGCCTGACCTTATGGCTGACCAATCTGATGCTTGAAGACCGCGATATCGAGGCCGAATTTGATCATCTGTGCGATCTGGTTCCGACCCTCGACATTCCGGTTGTTTTTGTGTCAAACGAGGTCGGTTTCGGGATCGTGCCGGAAAATGCCATGGCGCGGGCCTTTCGCGATCACGCCGGACGGCTGCATCAACGTATGGCCGAACTTGCAGGCAGGGTAACGCTGGTGGTTGCCGGCATTCCGATGCAGGTCAAATAACCCCACAAAAAATTGAAATTTAAGGAATTTGAGAATGGCTCAATTGGGTAAAATCCCGGCAACTGTGATTACCGGTTTTCTCGGTGCAGGCAAAACCACCATGATCCGCAACATGCTGGAAAACGCCAATGGCAAACGGATTGCACTGATCATCAATGAATTTGGCGATCTTGGTGTTGATCGCGGCATCATCAATGGCTGTGGCATTGAAGGCTGCGCCGAAGATGATGTGGTCGAGCTTGCAAATGGCTGTATTTGTTGCACGGTGGCCGATGATTTCCTGCCGACCATTCAGGGCTTGATTGACCGCGAGACCCCACCCGATCACATCGTGATTGAAACATCTGGTCTGGCCCTGCCAAAACCACTGGTCAAAGCGTTTAGCTGGCCAGAAATCAGATCGCGTGTGACGGTTGATGGTGTGGTTGCCGTTCTTGATGGTGCGGCGCTGCGCGACGGGCTGTTTGCCCATGATCATCATGCGGTTCAGGCTCAGCGCGAAGCTGATGACAGCCTTGATCACGAAAGCCCACTTGAAGAACTGTTTGAAGAACAGCTGCATTGCGCCGATATGGTTGTGCTCAACAAAACCGATCTTCTGAGTGACGTCGAACGGACCAAGGTTGAAGCCGACATTCGTGCCCAACTGAAACGCCCGTCAGTCAAAATTATCGCAACCGATCATTCACGCATTGAAAATGCCATTTTGCTGGGGCTGGGTGCCGCGGCCGAGGATGATCTTGATAGCCGCCCGTCCCATCATGATGATGGCCATGAACACGACCATGATGATTTTGATAGCTTCGTTGTGTCTCTTGATGCGGTCACCGATCCGGCGGTTCTGGAAAAGCGTTTGATTGAAGTTGTACGTCAGTTTGATGTGCTGCGTATCAAGGGGTTTTTGGATGTGCCGGGCAAACCGATGCGCCATGTGGTTCAAGGCGTTGGCGAACGGTTCCAGCGGTACTTTGACCGCCCGTGGACGGACGGCGAAAACCGCCGGTCTGAACTTGTGGTGATTGGCCTGCATGGCTTGGATCGTGCGGCGATTGAAACCGCGATCAAGGCGGCGTAAGATCATTTGTTCTTGTTTTGTTTCACGTGAAACACTGTTTTGTCCTATCGGTGCAAGGCCGTGTTTCACGTCTGCATGACGCCGTGAAGCCCGCATTCCCCGGCCTTGGCTTGGCTCGTCGGGGGATGCGTGCGGATTGCGGATACCGATGGTCGTGATCCTCGGGTTGGTCTTCGGCCCGGTCTGAGTAGATTCAGACACGAAAGAAAGAGACGGAAACCTCAATGCATTTGCTGGCAGCACAGCCCGGAATGGTGACAGACGGCAGTGAAGCCGTCGATCTTGGACAGGAGCCCGGCGATGTCGTGATCCTGTCGGCGGCAGAATCTGAACTGGCGTGTTTTGCTGGCGCGCAAGGGCGACTGACAGCAGAATTTGGCGGTGATGTTCCGTCCTTGCGTCTGGCCAGCCTTTTGCAGCTTGGTCACAATATGTCGGTCGATTTGTATGTCGAAGATGTGTTGTGCGAGGCCAAGTTTATCATCGTGCGCATTTTGGGCGGACGGGGATATTGGGCGTATGGCATCGAGCAGCTTGTCGCCTTTGCCCGGTCAAATGACGTTCCGCTTTTGCTATTACCAGGGGATGATCAACCCGATGCGGAGCTGCTGTCGCTTTCGACCGTCAAGGGGGCCGACTATCAGCATATCTGGCGCTATCTGATTGAAGGCGGGCCACAAAATTCCGAGAATTTACTTCGTCTTATATATGAAAAGTTGAATTCATCTGTTAACTGGCAGTGGAAACCCGCCGCCCCACTGGTCAAGGCCGGGGGATATTGGCCGGGAAATGCGCATGTCGATTTGGCTGAAATCCGCCAACAATGGGTTGAAAATCAACCAGTTACGCCGATTATTTTCTATCGGTCATTGGTGCAGGCTGCCAATCTTGATGTCATTGATGCTCTGGTTGAAGAACTTCAGGACAATCATCTGAATCCATTGCCGATTTTTGTTTCCAGCCTCAAGGATCCGGCGGCGGGTGCGCTTGTCAGTGACTGGCTGGAGCAAACAGCGGCAGATTTGGTCCTGAACACCACCGGATTCTCGATTTCTGTTCCGGGATCAGAACGAAAAAATGGGCCGTTCGATGCGGTCGATGTACCGGTGTTTCAACTCGTCCTTTCCGGTGGCAGTGAAGAAAGCTGGCGCGACGGCGTCAATGGCCTTGCCGCACGCGACATTGCGATGAATGTCGCTCTGCCCGAAGTGGATGGCCGTATTTTATCGCGCGCGGTGTCGTTCAAGGGGTCGGCTGGCAAGGATCCGCTGACCCAGATTGATTTGGTGAAATACATCCCGGTGCGCGACCGCGTGGCATTTGTCGCCCAACTTGCGGCCAATTGGGTCAGGTTGCGTCAACTTGATGCCTCATCGCGCAAGGTCGCGATGGTGATGGCGAACTATCCCAACAAGGATGCTCGCCTAGGCAACGGGGTTGGGCTTGATACGCCGGCCGGGATGATTGAAACCCTGCGTGCCATGCAGGCGGATGGCTACGCGCTTGAAAACATTCCGACGGATGGCGATGCCTTGATCAACGCAGTCAAGGCCGGGCCGACCAATGATTTCAAAACGCTGGCGGACCGTGAAATTCGGGTGACGCTTTCGCGGGCGGCCTATCAAACGGCATTTGACGGCTTACCGGCCTCCATTCAGGCGCACGTGCTTGATGCGTGGGGTGATCCGACAAAAGACCCGTTTTATATCGCCGATCAGGATAGCTTTGCGCTGTCGATCCTGCCGATGGGCAATGTCGTGGTCGGGTTGCAGCCCGCACGCGGCTATAACATTGATCCGCTCGAAAGTTATCACTCGCCCGATCTGGTGCCGCCGCATAACTACTTCGCGTTTTATATCTGGTTGCGCCATGAATTTGGCGTCGATGCGATCATTCATTTTGGCAAGCACGGCAATATGGAATGGCTGCCGGGTAAGTCACTGGCTTTGTCCGAGGAATGCTTCCCCGAGGCGGTGTTTGGCCCGACCCCGCATTTCTATCCGTTCATCGTCAATGATCCGGGCGAAGGCACGCAGGCCAAACGCCGCGCACAGGCCGTGATCCTTGATCATCTCACCCCGCCGTTAACCCGGGCCGAAAGTTATGGGCCGCTCAAAGACCTTGAGGCACTGGTTGATGAGTATTTTGAGGCCGCAGCCGTTGACCCGCGCCGGTTGGTGCTCCTGAAACGTGATATTCTTGAGTTGGCCATTCAGATCGGGCTGGACCGCGATTGCGGGATTGAGGCGGGCGAAGACGAACAAAGTGCGCTGGCCAAACTTGATAACTATCTGTGCGAGCTTAAAGAACTTCAAATTCGCGATGGCTTGCATATTTTTGGCAAGGCCCCGGAAGGCGATCTTCTGACCGATCTTTTGGTGGCATTGGCGCGGTTGCCGCGTGGATCGGACAGCGGACCGAAGGCATCGCTTCACCGTGCGATTGCCAAGGATATTTTGGGCGATGCCGGGTTTGATCCGCTTGATTGTGCCTTCGCCGAATTCTGGCCGGGCATAAAACCCGATAGTTTGGCCCATTATGATGATGTCGGGCCGTGGCGAACCACCGGCGATACGGTGGAGCGGATTGAGCTTCTGGCGCGTGATCTGGTCAATGGCACTGTTACGCCTGATCCGCTGTGGTCGGCGGTGTGTGACGTTGTAACCGATATCGAAACAAATATTCGACCCGCTGTTGTCAGCTGTGGCGATGCTGAGGTGTCGGGGCTTTTGCGTGGGCTTGCGGGCAAGTTTGTCGAACCCGGCCCATCGGGGGCACCGACCCGTGGGCGGCCCGATGTTTTACCGACCGGGCGGAATTTCTATTCGGTTGATACCCGCACCGTGCCGACACCAGCTGCGTGGCAGTTGGGGTGGAAATCGGCCGAACTTTTGCTCGAACGTCATGTGCAGGATAACGGCGAATGGCCCGCCGCCCTTGGGCTTTCGGTCTGGGGGACGAGCAATATGCGTACGGGCGGTGATGATATTGCGCAGGCCTTGGCCCTTATGGGGGTGCGCCCGACGTGGGATAGTGCGTCGCGCCGTGTGACCGGGTTTGAAATCATGCCAGCATCGGTTTTGGGGCGTCCACGTGTCGATGTGACGTTGCGGATTTCAGGGTTTTTCCGTGATGCGTTCCCCGGTTTGATTGACCTGTTTGACAGTGCGGTGCGTGCGGTGGCGGCCCAGACCGATGAACCCGCCGAAAGCAATCCGATTGCCACGCGGGTCGCGCAGGAAAGGCAAAAACTGCGCGATCAGGGGCTTGATGATGCACAGGCCGAACGACAGGCGACATTTCGGGTGTTTGGGTCCAAACCGGGGGCCTATGGTGCCGGTTTGCAGGCAATGATTGACGAAAAACTGTGGGAAGACGAAGACGATCTTGCCGATGCCTATCTGGCGTGGGGCAGTTATGCCTATGGCAACGGAGCCGAGGGTGAGGCAGCGCGCGGGCTGTTTGAAACCCGATTGTCGAAGGTTGATGCGATTGTCCATAATCAGGATAACCGCGAGCATGACCTTCTGGATTCGGATGATTATTATCAATTCGAAGGTGGAATGACATCAGCGGTGCGCAGCCTGTCGGGCAAGCAGCCGGTGGTGTATCACAGCGATCATTCTCGCCCCGAAAGCCCGAAAATCCGCACCCTGGAAGAAGAAATCGCCCGTGTGGTGCGGGCCCGCGTGGTCAATCCGAAATGGATCAACGGGGTGATGCGCCACGGCTATAAGGGCGCGTTCGAGATTGCTGCAACGGTTGATTATCTGTTTGCCTTTGCGGCGACTGCCCGCTGTGTGGCCGATCATCATTTTGATCTGGTCTATGACGCATATCTTGGTGATGAGACGGTGCGGGACTTTATTGATCAGCACAATCCAGATGCCTTGCGCGATATCCGCGATCGCCTGCGTGAAGCGATTGAGCGCGGTTTGTGGCAGCCACGGCGCAACAGTGTTTCGGTCGATCTGGGTGACCGTGCCTAAGGGATACCACCACACATCAGACTCACAACAAATTTACCACGGGAACATTATCGGCAGTTGAAACGTTTCGTTTACGCACCATATCTCTATTAACCAACTATTAATAAGTTGTGAGGGACGGGGCACCCCATTCGGATCGCCTGCGCGGGAACGCAGACCGATCAAAGAGTTCGGAGGCCGCGATGGAAAAGACGACCAGCGTTCGACCTGATGTCAGGCTGCCTGACTATGCGCAGACCCCCTTGCCCGGACATACCGGGCATACGGACATCATCGATTTCCTGATTGCCGATTGCGATATTCCACATTGGTTGCGTGCCGATTTGCACGGGCAAGGACGCTATCGTCCTGCACGGGGTGCGATCCCGGCTGTTTTGAGTGTGCGCGAACGGTTTAATGGCCAGCATCTTCCGGTGAGCTTCGAGGAACTTCACCGGGGACTGAGCGAACTTTCCCGGCATTTGCCCGGCCCGGACCAAACCAAAGTGGAAATCGACGCCAAGGTGAAAATTTACTGGCGCTATCTGCAAGGGGTTGAGCGCCAAGTCTGGCGGGCTGCGGTTTCAACTGCCCACCTTAATATGGATCATTTCCCGGTTGTGCGCGAATTCAAAGCCCTGATCGAGCAGGTTGTGGCAAGCCGCAACTGGCTTGAACGCCGACTTGAAGTGGTCGAACAAAGTTTCCAGCGTCCGACCGGACCGGCCAACGATGCAGTACGCAAGGCCTTGATGCGTCTGCGCCGGATGTCGCCCGGTGATCGGTTGCAAATGTTTAACAAGGCCCGGATGCGCCGCCCGGAATTGCGCAACATCGATATGCGTGAACCCGATAAATGGGCCGATTTGGTAACCAGTGATCTTGGTCTGTCACAGTCTTAATAAGGCAATCGGTTTGCCTTAACAGCACCCGAAGGATTTCTTCTGGGTGGGGGAAGTGCCCCGATATGGGGTCGGAAAAGCGCGGTCTTATGGATCGCGCTTTTCTTTTGCGTTGCATTGTATTTACGCGGTTGTGCAATCGCCAGAGGGAGGGCAAAATTGCGCTAACACAGCCAAGGCACCCTTATGCATACTGCTAAATTCCTGTTTTTATGTGCGATTATGACGTTTTGCGTCGGTGTCAGCAGCGGCTTAAGTGTGCCTGCCATGGCGCAAACATCTGTAGCACCAGACTGGCCAAAGGTCCCGACGGGGCCGTTTCACTGGCAGTTACAGGGCGATATTGATCTGGCGGGTGATATCAGGGTTGTTGGCAGTGACTTGTTTGAAACGTCCGCAGCACAAGTGCGCCAATGGCGCGATGCCGGGGTTTTCCCCATTTGTTATATCAATGTCGGGGCGGTCGAAGACTGGCGCGATGACCGGGATCGTTTCCCATCCGATGTGATTGGCAATGCCTATTGGGGCTGGCCGGGGGAAAACTGGCTTGATGTCAGCCGGTTCGAACGGTTTGCCGATGTCATGCGCGACCGGTTTGATCTTTGCCGTGATAAGGGGTTTCTGGCGGTTGAGCCTGATAACATCGATGCCTATGAGGCCGATGACAGCAGCAAGGAAATCGGGTTTACCCTGACGCGGGTGGATCAACTGCGCTACATCGATTGGCTGATTGATCAGGCCCATGCGCGCGGCCTTGCCATCGGGCAGAAAAATGCGTCTGAGCTTGTGCCCGAACTGGTTGAAAAGATGGATTTTGCCTTGCTGGAATCAGCTTATCGGCTTGGCTTTATGGGGGAATTTGTGCCCTATCACGCCTTGGGAAAGCCGGTGTTTGCAGTTGAGTATCTTGAAGAAACTGAAAACGGTACCGATCCGCAAAGCCTATGCCCGGCGGCGCGAAAACTGGGGTTTCAGGGCGTCATCGCCCATCTTGATCTTGATCGTGCGCCGCAAAACTGCCCTTGATCCCGGGGCCGCTTCGCCGCATTGTTCGCCAGCAAATGTTCAAAGCGATACGGCCCGAAAAGACAAAGGCATAAAACCATGACCGACAAGACCCAGCCAGACGTGGACGTTAATGCGCGCCATGACGAAAAGATGAAGAAAATCAAGGCTGCGCGCGACAAGATGATGGCCCAGAAGATCGATAAAAAGGGCCTGATCATTGTCCATACCGGCAAGGGCAAGGGAAAGTCATCTTCGGCCTTTGGCATGGCGATGCGCTGTGTCGGGCATGACATGAAGGTTGGCGTGGTTCAGTTTATCAAGGGCGGCTGGGAAACTGGTGAAGCCAAATTGCTGAAAAAATTCCCTGATTTGTGTGAGTTTCACGCCATGGGGGCCGGGTTTACCTGGGAAACCCAAAACCGGGCACAGGACATTTCGCTTGCGCGTGATGCTTGGAACAAGGCACTCGAAATGATGCGTGATCCCAGCTTCTCGATGGTGATCCTTGATGAGATCAACATCGTGCTGCGCTATGATTTCTTACCGCTTGAGGATGTTTTGGGGGCTTTGGCGGAAAAGCTTCCTGATCAGCATGTGGTTCTGACCGGGCGCAATGCCCCCGACACCCTGATTGAAGCCGCCGATCTGGTCACTGAAATGACCATGATCAAGCATCCGTTCCGCGAACAAGGCATCAAGGCGCAGATTGGCGTTGAGTTCTGATTGCTATCCGATCAAGGGGACGGCGCGGTTTGCCGGGTGATGATGGCTATATGTAAGCCTGTTTACATGAAAGTTTTGAAGCCGGAATGACTGTGCGATCTGTCCCTGCCCTGATGTTACAAGGTACCGGCTCGGACGTCGGGAAATCCTTGCTGGTGGCAGGGCTTTGCCGGGCCTATGCCCGGCGTGGATTGCGGGTGCGCCCGTTCAAACCGCAAAACATGTCCAACAATGCTGCCGTGACCGATGATGGCGGGGAGATTGGCCGGGCACAGGCGCTTCAGGCGCGCGCCGCCGGGGTGGCAACCACGGTGCATATGAACCCGGTGTTGCTCAAACCCCAATCAGATATCGGCGCGCAGGTGGTGGTACAGGGCAAGGTCCTGACCACGGCAAAGGCGCGCGACTATTACCGACTAAAACGTGACTTGTTGCCCAAGGTTCTTGAAAGTTTCGAGATCATGGCAGCCGATGCCGATCTGGTGCTGGTTGAGGGGGCCGGATCACCCGCCGAGGTCAATTTGCGGGCATCGGACATCGCCAACATGGGCTTTGCCGAGGCGGCGGAAATTCCGGTTATTCTGGTCGGCGACATTGACCGGGGCGGTGTGATTGCATCGATTGTCGGGACATATGCGCTTTTGTCTGCGGACGATCGCCGGTGGCTTAAGGGCTATGTGATTAACAAGTTTCGCGGTGATGTGTCCCTGTTTGAACCGGCAACCGACATCATTGCCAAGCACGGAAACCTCAAAAGTTACGGTATCGCAACATATTGGCCGGGGGCATATAAACTGCCGGCTGAGGATGGTGTTGCGCTGGAAAATGCAGGCAAATATCACCGTGATAGCAATGGTGATGCACGTATGCGCATCGCCGTTCCGCATTTGCCCCGCATTGCCAATTTTGATGATCTTGACCCGCTGGCGGCCGAAGATGGGGTTGAATTGTTGCTGATCAAGCCGGGCCAAGTGATCCCCGGTGATTGTGATCTGGTGGTTCTACCGGGCAGCAAATCGACACTGGCCGATTTGAGGTTCTTGAAAGATCAGGGCTGGGATGTGGACATTGCCGCCCATTATCGTCGCGGTGGGCATGTGATCGGGATTTGTGGCGGCTATCAGATGCTGGGCCGGATGGTGCGTGACCCGGACGGGGTTGAGGGGCAGCCGGGCAGTGAAGCCGGTTTGGGCCTGCTTGACATTGAAACGGTGATGGCCGGGGATAAAACCCTTCGCAAGACTGAGGCGGTGACGGTTGGCGATGATCAGGGCATAGCGCCAAATATCGCCCTTTGGGGCTATGAAATTCATATGGGGCAGACCAATGGCCCGGATCGGTCGCGCAGTTGGTTGCGGTTTGGGGGGGCATCGGACGGGGTTCTTGATGGGGCCATCAGTGCCGATGGTCGGGTGATGGGCTGTTATTTGCACGGGCTGTTTGGCAGCGATGCGTTTCGCCAAGCCTATCTTGGGCATATTGGCGGCGATGGTGTTTCAAGCGGGATGAATTTTGAAGCGTCGATTGATGCCAGCCTTGATGAATTGGCCGATCATTTGGAAGCCTGTCTTGATCTTGACGGGATGCTGGAACTGGCCAAAAGCCGGGGCAGATAGGCTTCTTTGTATGGGTAAGGTGCCAATGTGGATAAAAAGCATCAAAATCACCGTTCTAATGATGAGAAGCTCTTTACTTAATCTGTGCCGCGTGGTTTGACAGATTTGAAATTCCGGTACTGAAACGAATGTCGCGGGTGGCTTTAAAAAAGAAGCCGCGCCAACAGTCCGGTCTTTGTAAAAAGTTCATCCTTGGTCGGGTATCTTCACGTTTATGCGTCAGTTACATCATTTTTGGCTATCGCCGTTTTCGCGCAAAGTGCGCCTGGTTTTGGCCGAGAAAAAGCTCGATTTCGAATTGAAGGCCGAGCCGGTCTGGGAGCGGCGCGACGAATTTCTGTTGCTTAATCCCGCAGGCGAAGTGCCGGTTCTTCAGGATGAGGACGGGCTGGTTCTGTGTGACTCGGTTGTCATCTGTGAATACCTTGATGAAGTCTATTCAGACGATCTGAAACTGTTTGGTTCTGACGCCAAGGAACGTGCTGAAATCCGCCGCCTTGTCGCGTGGTTTGATGGCAAATTTAACCGCGAAGTCACCGACCATTTGCTCGGTGAGAAGTTGCTAAAACGCTTCTTTGCGACTGGCACGCCCGATACCAAGGTGCTGCGTGCGGGGCGAACCAATGCGGCGTATCATCTTGATTATGTCGGCTGGCTGTTTGAACGGCGCAACTGGCTTGCGGGCGATCATCTGACGATGGCCGATCTTGCCGCCGCCGCACAGATTTCAGTGATCGACTACATGGGCGACATCAACTGGTCAAAACATCCGCGCGCCAAAGATTGGTATATGCGGATTAAATCCCGACCGTCGATGCGCGATATTCTGGCTGATCGGCAGGCAAGTTTCCCGGCATCCCCGCATTATGCCGAGCTGGATTTTGAATGACGGGTTCATCCAATTACGATGAATTCTACCCTGTCGGGGGCCTAAATACCGCCAGTTACGATCTTCGCGCTGATCTTGATCGTAAAATTTTCGAAGATCCCATTCCGTTTTATACCAACATCGCCTCGCAGGTTGTCGGGCCGGGTGAGGGTAAGGTTCTGGAGCTTGGCTGTGGAACCGGGCGGATTACGGCTGCCATTGCCAAACTGGGCATTTCTGTCGAAGGACTTGATCTGTCCGAGGCGATGCTGGCACAGGCGCGCACCAACTATCCTGAGCTGACATGGCACCATGCCAACATGTGTGATTTTGATCTGGGCCGGGATCAGGGCCGGGATCAGGGGCAGCAATTTGGGTTGATCATCATCCCGTTTCGCGGCTTGCAGGAAGTTACCGATGCCCATGATCAGCGCCGTGCCCTTGAACGTGCTTTTGCGCACCTCAAGCCCGGTGGGGTTATCGCGTTTGATCTGATCGATCCTGATTTGCGTTATTGCCTGCCCGAAGGTGACCCAGAGGTGGTTGAACTTCCGATTTTTCCCATGCCCGACGGCATCGGTAAGGCCGGAAGTCGTTTGCGGATTACCGCGATGGAACGCACCAATGATCCCCTGACCCAGCGGTTCGATGAACATTGGCGGTTTGAGGAAATCGGTGTCGACGGGGATGTTATTCGGCGCGAAGATGCGTGGCATCATCTGCGCTGGGTCCATCGCAGTGAAATGCGGTTGATGCTGGAACTTTGCGGTTTCGTTTCGATATCGGAATTTTCTGATTTCAAAGGCAACCCGCCGCGCTATGCCACCAATCAGGTCTGGATGGCAAAACGGCCGGACTGATTGGCCCGGCCGCATTAATTCATGTGCGTGTTATGTGATTAGGGTCTGAACCCAATTGAATGTTTAAAATGGCATCAGAACGAGCAAGACATGCAAGGAAATCTTCGCCGCGCGGGGTATTGCCCCGGGCAAGGGGATTGACGCCGCAGGTCGCAGAGTGTCCTGATGTCCTTCGGATCGGAGGAATTTGCACGGGCTATTACGTCGCATCACCTTGCAAGGCAGCGAGCCTTGCTGTGGTAATGCTCCTGATATCCGCACAAATTCCTCGCGACCATTTCAAGCATTCAACTGGGTTCAGACCCTAGTTGCCGGCAAACTTTGCGGCCTGCGCATGGGTTTCTTTGCGCTCATCGGCGGTCAAGGGTACCAGACCATTGTCTGCCAGAAGACCTTCGTCGCCAATCACTGCGTCAGACACATAGGTCGAGACAAAATCACCAAGCGATTGAACAAGCTGCTGATGATCGTCCTTGATGTAGAGATACAGCGGACGTGACCCGGAATAGCTGCCATCAAGGATGGTGTCATAATCAGGTTCGATACCGTCAATCGGGATGCCCTGCAGCCTGTCGCGGTTGCGATCAAGATTGTTAAAGCCCATCACGCCATAGGATGTCGGGTCTTTTTCCAGCTTGCTGATGACAAGGCGGTCATTCTCGCCGGCCTGAATATAGGCACCGTCTTCGCGCAGGGTCCGGCACAGAAGACGGAAGCTGTCGGGGTCGGATGACTCAAGGCTGGCGATATCGGAAAAGGTTGCACAGCCTTTATCAAGCAACAGCTGGCCCATCAGGTCACGGGTGCCCGAGGTGGGCGGCGGGCCATACACGCGGATTTTCAAATCCGGCAGGGACGGGTCGATGTCCGACCATTTTTCGTTCGGGTTGGGCACGCTTGCCCCCTTAACCGGAATGGTCCGGGCAAGGGCTAAGAAAAGCTGACGGGCGCTTAGCGCCATGGCCGGTGCATCGTGCGACCCCAAAAGAACAATGCCGTCATAGCCGATTTTAATCTCGCTGATGTTGTTGACGGAATTGGCCGCGCAAATCGCGGTTTCCGATCCGGTAATCTGGCGCGATGCATCAACGATATCGGGATATTCTTCGCCGATGCCGCCACAAAACAGTTTGAACCCGCCACCAGAACCGGTGCTTTCGACGACAGGTGCCGGGGCATTGGTGGTTTTGGCAAAATATTCGGCGACCTTGGTGGTCAGCGGAAAGATGGTCGAGGATCCGACAATCCTGATCTGGTCACGTGCCTGTGCCAAAGACGTGGCAGAAACAAGTGCGATGGACGCGGCAATGGCAGTTAAGGCAAGCGTGCGACGCATTTGGGCCCCCAAAGGTATCCGGTGTTATCCGGTTATGGTCGACGGTCTGTCACACCGACCACATATAAAGCAAACAGGTCGCAGCGAACCTATTCTGATTCGGTGCGAACATCCATCTTCTCTATATTCGCTTTTGCCGCATCAGCGACAGGGGTTCCGTTTGAATTTTCTATGACATTTAACCAATCGCGGCGCGCCAGATCGTTTTCACCCTGTATCCGATGCAGGTTTCCACGTTCAAAAAGGGCCTGAACATTGCCGGGTTCCTGAGCAAGGACATTTTCGATATCGGTCATCGCCAGATCATAGCTTTTAAGCATCCGCCATGCCGTCGCCCGGTAAATCAGCGCATCCGTCTGATCGGGTTCAAGATCAAGCGCCTTGTTGAGATCGTCAATCGATTCCCAATATTCCCCGGCCATGCCAAGCACCATTGCCCGGTCGATCCAAAGTTGCGGGTCGTTTTTAACAATCTCAAGGGCGCGGGTTTGATCGCGCCAGGCAAACTCAAGATTGTTGGCCAACATCCATGCCTGTCCGGCCTGGGCAAGCATACCGGCAACAACGCCTCTGTCGGCAGTGCTGTCTTGGGCAAGCGCATCAAGCCTGGTTGCGGCTTCTTCGAATTTGCCAAGCGACATCAGCGATACGGCCACGCAATGGCGGGCGGGTTCGCCGCCGCCCATGTCGCGCCATGCAATCGCACTTTCAAAACCGTCTTCAGGTTTGAGTTGGGCCAGTTTCAGGCAGTCTTTATATTGCTGGGCTTCTTCATTGGTCATGCCGCCATTGCTGTCGGTCTGGGCAATGGCGTCGGGCGCAAAGACAATTGCGATCATACCCGCAATCAAAAGCGGAGATGCCTGTCTTAAAAATCTGCGAGCCGGGCGTCGTACCATGGCGAAAGAAGCTCCCTGTCTGGCGAAGTCGGCAGCATGCAGCATAGGGGAAAATGCCCCTAGACGACCATGCCTGAATGTATGACGGCCCAAAAAACAGCATGAAAACGGCAAGATAATGATTGTCTTATTCATTGCGATTTTCCGGCCTGCGGCAAAAGGTGCCGGAAAGGTTTTGTCTGGACCGTGCGGGACCGTTACTGTGCGGTCCATCCATTGGGTTCAGACCCGCATATGAATGCCAACGCGCAGAGGCCCTTATGACCAATAAGCTGTTTTGTTTCGGGATGGGATTTTCCGCCCGCCTTGTCGCAGATGCCCTGCATGAGGATGGATGGAAGATTGCCGGAACGACGCGGAGCCCCGATAAAGCAGCACTGCTTCGATCACACGGGATTGAACCGTTTATCTTTGCCGATGATCAGCCGATTGAAGATATCCGTGCGGCCCTAAAAGGCGTGACCCATGTTCTGATCTCTGCCCCGCCCGGCGGGATGGGAGATCCGGTCATTCACCATCATGGTAGCGATCTGGCGATCCTGCCCGAAGGCACATGGATTGGCTATCTGTCGACCACGGGTGTTTATGGCGACCGCGATGGCGGCGAAGTCACCGAAGACGACGAATTATTGCCAAGTGGCAAGCGCGGGCGCAGGCGGGTTGCGGCGGAAAAGGCATGGTTTGATCTTGGCCGTCGTCATGGCTTGTGCGTGCAAAGTTTCCGCCTTGCCGGGATTTATGGCCCGGGACGCAACGCGCTTGAAACTGTGAAATCGGGGCGGGCGCGCCGGATTGTCAAACCCGGTCAGGTGTTTTCGCGCATTCATGTCCATGACATTGCGCAGACCGTCCTGGCATCAATCAAGCAGCCCAATTGCGGCGCGGCCTATAACGTGTGCGATGATGATGCCGCCCCGCCACAGGATGTGATTGCGCATGCCTGTGGATTGTTGGGCGTTGATCCCCCTGCTGAACAAGATTTTGCTAGCGCAACGCTGAGCCCGATGGCGGCAAGCTTTTATGAAGATAACAAACGCGTCGTAAATACCCGGATCAAGCAGGAGTTGGGTGTGAAGCTGCGCTACCCTGACTATCAGGCCGGTCTTTTGGCGCTTTATGATCAATTATTGGCAAAAAACACCGCCAACGGTGATGCTGATTAACAAAAGCGCATTGTTGACGCGGGTTTAGCGTCGTATATAACCCAAGAGCCTATGGACACTCATATTGCCCACATATGTGACAATATGAGTGTCCATAGGACCGATTTTGATCAGACCGGCCTCCGCACCCGGTCTTGAAGGCACCTAACGCCGGTGTGTCTTTCTTGGAAATGCGCCGCGGACAATGACACCGGCAAGGAGAGAGCAAGCATGGATCGTCGTATCGTAACCGTTTTTGGCGGGACCGGATTTGTCGGACGTCATATCGTCAAGCGTCTGCTTGAGCGTGAGTTTATCGTCCGCGTTCCGACGCGCAGCTTTGAACGTGTGAAAAAACTCAAACCGATGGGCTATCTGGGTCAGGTGGTTCCGGTTTATTGCGATGTGCGCAATGAAGACTCGATCAAAGAGGCAATCGACGGTTCCGAAGCTGTGATCAACCTTCTGGGTGTTTTGTATGAGCGCGGGAAAAACAATTTCCTGAATGTTCACGTCAAAGCCGCCAAACGCATTGCCGAAGAATCCAAGGCATGTGGCGTTAAAACGCTTTTGCATATGTCGGCCTTGGGGGTGGATAAAAACACCAGTGCCAATTACGCGACATCCAAACTCGCCGGTGAAAAGGCTGTTCGTGATGCCTTTGCCGATGCGGTGATTTTCCGCCCGTCGGTGATCTTTGGCCACGACGACAATTTCCTGAACAAATTTGCGACGCTTGCGCGGTTCTCGCCGGTGTTGCCGGTGATTGGCGCGCCGGGTCTGCCGAAAGTTGATCTGGGCGAAGGCAAGATCGACATGCTGGGCGACGGTGGTCCGAAATTCCAGCCGGTTTATGTTGGTGACGTTGCCGATGCCTTCATGACCGCACTGGTCGAAGGCAAGTCAGCAGGCAAAACCTATGAGCTGGGTGGACCGGAAGTCTATTCGTTTATGGCGCTTATGCGCGACATGCTGCACATCACCCGTCAGCGCGCCATTCTGATGCCCGTTCCGTTCTGGTTGGCATCAATCAAGGCGTTCTTCCTGCAGTTGTTGCCGGTGCCGCCATTGACGCTTGATCAGGTGCGGTTGCTTAAAACCGACAATGTGGTGTCCGAAGGATCAGATGGTTTTGCCGAACTTGGCATTACGCCAAATAGTGTTGAGGCTATTGCGCCGACCTATTTGAAACGTTTCTGCCCGCCGCGTAAATCGGGCGAGTTCCGTCGTTTCGTTTAACCGCGGGTAACCGCGGGCATCGAACTTTCCATCCATTGGATGGCGCAAACCGGTCGGAACGTTGTTCCGGCCGGTTTTTGTTTGGGAAAACGGGATAACCGGTTTTTGGCTTACCGGTCGCCAAGACCAAGTGCACGTCCGCGCGCATTTTCAAGATGCTGGCGCAGGCTGGTGGCGGCCTGTTCCGGGTCGCGGGTTTCAAAGGCGGCAATGATCGCCAGATGGTCGGTCATCACGTCTTGCAAAAGGTTTTCGGTCAGACGGAATCTTTCCTGTCGGATCAGGCGGATCTTGACGGAATTGACCTTGTAAATCTTTGAAATAATTTCGTTATCGAGCGCATCGATTATCTGGTCATGCAGGGACCAATCGACATTTTGGGCATGTTCAAGAAGCTCGGTGGTAATGCCGTTTTCCGCTGCTTTCAGAACGTCTTCGTGTTCTTTACGCAAGGTCGCCAGCGTTTCGTCACTGGCCTGAACGGTGAACATCCGTGCGGCTTCAAGCTCAAGGAAGATACGCAGCTGAAACGCATTGCGGACAAGATCAAGATCGATATGGGCCACCTGCATTCCGCGTTGGGGGACGGTGGTGATCAGGCCATCGGTCTCAAGCCGGGGGATCAGTTCGCGAATGGCGCCAAGCGGCATGCCGGTAATCTCGACCAGCTCACGCTGGGAGATAAACTGGCCCGGTCGAATATTGCGGGCCAACAGATGTTCAGTGAAGCTGTCATAGGCTTCACTGCGTCTGCTTTGTCTTAGTGGCTGCCGTTTGGCGTCATTCATCAATCGTTCCCGGATTCGAACAGGCGATTATAGGTATTTGTTATCAACTCATACTGCCCCTGATCGAGTTCGACAAGCGGCGCGCGCACACGTCGCCATGCAGGCGTATCTGTGACATGCGCGACAAGGGCCTTGATCACCGGGGTCACCGGATATTCCAGCAGCGCATTGACAAGCGGGGTCAGGTTTTTATCAGGTTCCTTGCCATCAAGAAGCGGGATCAGAAGGCCCGGTGCAATATTGGCAACACCACAGATGGCACCCGATGCGCCGCGTTTGATCGCGGCCCCAAGCATGCGCTCATCGCCAATCAGGATATGACGATCAGAAAACCGGTCGAGCAGGGTCATCGCATTGTCCCAGTCACCAGATGAGTCCTTAACCCCGGCAATCATCGATGGATGGGCTTTGATAATGGCACCCACCATGTCCGGGGTGATCGGGGCGGCTGTCATTTGTGGGATATGATACAAAATGACGTTCAATCCGGTGTCACTGATTGCGGTCAAAAACTGATCAAACCACGCGACCTGCCCTGCATCACTGACCCCTTTGAAATAATAGGGTGGGGCAACCAGTATGTATTTGCAGCCCAGTGACGATACCTGACGTGCGGCATCGATGGCATCGGGCAAGGCCGATTGCAGAATGCCAAAAACGATCTTGGACGGATCAATCGATGCGGCGGTCAGTGCCTTGTACGCCGGAATTGTTTCACTCAATGACAGTGACGGACCTTCGCCGGTGGTGCCGCCAAGCGTTACCGATGCGCATCCCTGATCAAGAACAGATTTCGCATGCGCGCACAGCAGTGCGGTATCGACCGCCCCGGTTTGGGTGAACGGGGTGGTGATGGCGGCGGAGATGCCGAATTTTTCGGTTCTGGGGGCGGTCATGGAGCGTTCCTGTCTGGCGCCAAAGGAGATGGCGTTTTGGCTGTTGTGATGTAATCAGTTGTCTAACACTAACATGTTAGTTATACAATAGGTATCGTGTTAGTGCAGATGTTGTTGATTCTCGTCTGCCAACCGATCAAGAATAAGAACGATAACGTAGAAAATCAGATATTTACCCGTCAGGGAGGAAACAAATGACCAAGTTACTGACAGGGCGCAGCCTTGTGAAAATTGCCTCTGCCGCGTTGTGCACGCTGGCTCTTAGTGCGACATCATCCTTTGCCGCCGACCCGGTAAAGTTGCGTATTTCGACCCCGGCGGTTGAGTCGGACTGGCACGCAAAGATGCTGACTGTCTTCAAGGATGAGCTGGAAAAAACCGCACCGGGCGAGTTTGATGTTGAAATCCATTTGAATGCCAGCCTGTTCAAACAGGGGACCGAACCCGCCGCCATGCAGCGTGGCAACCTTGATATGGCGATGATTTCCGCACAGGACATTGCCAAACAGATCCCGGCATGGTCGGTCTTTACCGCCGGTTACCTGATCCGCGACCCGGACCATCAGAAAAAGGTGTTCAACAGCGATATCGGCCAGAAGTTCTATAAAATGGTTGCCGATGACATGAACATCGAAATTCTTGATGTCGGTTATCTTGGCACCCGTGAGCTTAACCTTGCTTCGGACAAGAAAATCACCACGCCTGATGATCTTGATGGCGTGAAATTGCGCATGCCCGGTTCCGATGCGTGGCTGTTCCTTGGCAATGCACTGGGCGCGGATGCCACCCCGCTTGCCTTTGGCGAAGTTTACACCGGCCTTCAGACCGGGACCATTGATGGTCAGGACAATCCGCTGCCGACGGTTAAGGCGGTGAAGTTCTATGAAGTCACCAAACAGATCGTTCTGACTGACCATCTGGTCGATGCGATTTTCCTGTCGATGGCCAAGGACACCTATGACGATTTGAGTGCTGAGCAGCAGGAAAAGGTTCAGGAAGCCGCGGCTGTTGCCACCGCCTATAATAATGAAAAGCGGATTGCCGACGAAAAATCACTGGTCGACTTCTTTAAGAGTGAAGGCCTGAAGGTGTATGCACCCGACGTTCCGGCATTCCGTAAAAAAGTGCAGGACGCCTATCTTGAGAGCGAGTTCGCGCAAGACTGGCCGGACGGCATTGTTGATCAGATCAACGCGGTAAAGTGATCGACACGTGCCCGATCTGAGCAAACATTTTAGAAAAGGTGCCGAACTTGTCGCGGTGACATTGTTCATCGCGATGTTCGGGACCTTTCTTTTGCAGATTTTTGCGCGGTATGTCCTGAACAACCCGCTGGGCTGGACCGTAGAGGTATGCATTATCCTCTATATCTGGCTGGTGTTCTGGACGTCTGCCTTCCTGTTGCGTGAACATGACCATGTGTCGTTTAACATGCTGTTTTTGATGGCGCCGACCCGTGGTCGGCGGGTGATGGCGATACTTGGTCTGGGATGTATCACAGTTGCCTTCATTGCCGGGTTCCCGGTGATTGTCGACTACGTGATGTTCATGCGGATTGAAAAAGCCCCGGTGACGCGCATTTCCCTTGATTATGTTTATGCGATTTTCCCGGTCTTTATGGCCGCGCTCATCATTCGCGGTGTGATGTCGCTGTGGCGTTTGATGCGGGCTGACAGTTGTGATCGCGAACTTGCCGCCATTGCCGGTGACGTGCCTGATATCAAGGAGCCAACGGCATGAGCATGGCCTTCCTCATCAGCCTTGGTGCCTTTCTTTTGCTTGGCGCAATTGGCATGCCCATCGCAATCGCGGCCTTTGCCGGATCGATTGCCTATATGTTTATGTCGGGGCAGGACGTTGGTCTTGTCGCCGAACAGGCGTTGAACGGCCTGTTTAACAGTTACGTTCTTCTTGCCGTGCCACTGTTTATTCTGGCGGCCAATTTCATGAATGCCGGGACGATCAGTGATCGTTTACTGACATTCTGTATTGCGATTGTCGGGCGGTTTCGTGGTGGGCTTGCGCATGTCAATGTCTTGGCCAGTGTGATCTTTTCGGGCATGTCCGGGTCGGCGATTGCCGATGCGGCGGGCATTGGGCGTGTCATTATTGAGTTGATGACACGTGATAACCGTTATCCCGGCGGCTATGCTGCGGCATTGACGGCCGCCTCAAGTGTGATTGGTCCGATTATCCCGCCGTCGATCCCGATGATCCTTTATGCGCTGATATCGGGAACTTCAATCGGGTATCTCTTTTTGGCCGGAATTGTGCCGGGGCTGTTTATGGCTCTGGTTCTGATGGTGCTGAATGTGATTGTCGCGCGCAAACGTGATTTCAAACGTGATGAAGTCGTACCTTTGCGTAAAATACCGCGACTGACCATGCGGGCCTTTCCGGCGCTTATGTTACCGGTCATTTTGCTGTACGGGATTTATGGTGGTGTCACCACCCCGACCGAGGCAGCGGCGATTGCGGCCATCTATGCGCTTGTTCTGGCCGGATTGTTTTACCGTTCGGTCAGCTGGAAAGATTTCTATGCATTGGTGCTGGACGGGGCAAAATCGACATCCGTTGTCGGGCTGATCATTGCGTCGGCACTGGTGCTAAATTACCTGGTGGCGAGCGAAAATATTCCCGCCCTTGTTGCCGACAGTCTGTCTGCGACGCAGATGTCGCCACTGATGTTCCTGTTGATGATCAATCTGATCATTCTGGTGTTGGGGTGCTTGTTTGATGCCACGACATTGCTGTTGATTGTCGTGCCGCTATTTTTGCCAACGGCAAGCATGCTGGGCATTGATCTGGTGCATTTCGGGGTGGTGATCACCATCAACATTATGATCGGATTGATCACGCCGCCGTATGGCATCTTGCTGTTCGTTTTGAACGGGGTGACGGGCATTCCGCTGCGTGACATTATCCGCGAAATCTGGCCGTTCGTCTTTGCGTTGCTGTGTGCGCTGATTGTGCTTGTTCTTATCCCCGACATGGTGCTGTGGCTGCCGCGCATGTTTGGCTATGTCGGGTAAGGATTACCGGCAAAGATGACCTGATAAATCAAAACCCCGCCGAATAACTCGGCGGGGTTTTGGTTTTTATAGGCTGTGTCCAAAGTCAAAAGGTCAGAATTGCTCAAGAAAGTTTCTCACATTTTGAACAACCGTTTTGGCATCTGGCGCTTGCAAAACGGGCTCCCCACCGGGACGGGCGATCATGATAACGGGAATTTTCAGGTCACGTGCGGCTTCTATTTTCGCAAATGTTGCTTTGCCACCGCTGTTCTTACAGACAATGACATCAATCTCGTTGCGTTCGAGAAGTTCGGTCTCGCCTTCGACGCTAAAGGGGCCGCGTGCGAACAGCCATTCACCATAAGCCAGATCAAATGTATCGCGCGGGGCATCAACGGTGCGGACAAGAAGCCATGTTTTTTCCAGACCTTCAAAGGCATGCAGGTTTTTCGCCCCACTTGCGATCAGTGCACGCGTGCCATGGTCAGGCAAAATACGTGCGGCCTCCTCAATCGAATTAACGATGATCCAGTTGTCCTGTTCAGTTTTCGCCCAGGCAGGTCGATGAAACTGGATGCAGGGCATCGCAACGGCGTGGCAGGCCTTGGCAATGTTGGCTGATATTGCGGTTGCATAGGGGTGGGTCGCATCAATGGCCAGATCGATTTTTTCGGTCTTGAAATGCGCGATGATGCCCTCGGGCCCACCAAAACCGCCAATCCGCACCGGAACACCGTCGGGTATGCTCGGTGCACTGGTCCGCCCGGCAAGCGAAAGCTGTAACCGGATATCCTGACCAAATTCGTGTTGCAGGCTGCGTATAATTCGGTTTGCATCCCCGGTTCCGCCGAAAATAAGGATATGCATCGGGCGCTTGGCGGATCGGTGACGCGGCATAAGAAATGACCTTTTTGGTTTTGGCCCGAAATCGGGCTTTGCGGGGTCTGTCGGAATAGACAGACCGAACGTATTTTATTTTTTCACAGACGGTCGGAATGTGTCGAAATCACCGGGACTATGGCGGGCGATGATTTTACCATCGCGATCGGTGATGACAATTTCGACCACAGTTGCGCCATCAAGTGTTGCGCGTGCGGACTCGCATGCTTGGCGCGCAATCGTGTCTGCAATATCAACGTTTGCTGCCTGACATTGTTCCAACACCTGTTTGGCGGTATTTGCTGTTCGGGTGGCGTCTTGCAGCATCGCGTCACCGCCGCAGTGCTTGACGGTCTGTGCCAATCGGTCGAAATCAACCTGTGATCGACTGCTGTGCAAATCGAGATGCCCCTGGGCCAGCTTGACCAGTTTGGCAAATCCCCCACAGATGCTGATATGCTCGACCGGATTTTTGCGCAGGTATTTCAGCATACCGCCAACAAAATCACCCATATCAAGGATGGCTTCGTCGGGCAGGTCGTAAAAGGTGCGAATGGCGGCTTCCGACGTTTTGCCAGTCGCACCGGCAACATGGGTGCGGCCCGTGGCACGCGCGACATCAATGCCCCGGTGGATCGAATGGATCCATGCCGAGCAGCTAAACGGAATGACGATCCCGGTTGTGCCAAGTACCGACAATCCCCCGACAATGCCAAGGCGCGGGTTCCACGTTTTGGTGGCGATTTCCTGCCCGCCGGGGATGGAAATTTCGATTTCGACATCGGTGGGCACGTTAAACTCTGTGGCCAGTTCAGTAATTTGGCCAATCATCATTTCGCGTGGTTTTGGATTGATTGCCGGTTCGCCCACGGGTAACGGAAGGCCCGGTTTGGTAATGCGCCCAACCCCGTCACCGGCATGAAACGTAATGCCGTTGCCCGGTTTGCCGTGGCGCAGGGTTGCGATGATTTCCGCCCCATGGGTTACATCGGGATCATCACCGGCATCCTTGATCACACTGGCACGGGCCCAGCCATCGCCGGTTTCGGCTTTGACCAAGGCAAAGGACGGTGTTTCACCGCGTGGCAATGTAATGGTGACCGGATTTGGAAACTGACCAGACAACATGGCCTGCCACGCAGCACGGGTGGCGGCGGTGGCACAGGCCCCCGTTGTCCATCCTTTGCGCAGCGGTCCATCAGGTTTTCTGGCCATCAGTCGGATTTTTTCCTGTTAATCACGTCACCGTACCCTTTATTGATGGCACGGGCAGCAGCGGCTGCGAACAGAGTTTTTCTATTAAACATACTTTTCTGTGTGGTATTTAGAATAATACTATAAATTTTCGGAAATATGTTGGACCTATCGTCTGATTATTGTTTAACATATCTTCTTGATGCGGTCCTGCACAGATGGGGCTGATTGGCTCGAACAAAAGTAATGCGTAATGACTAAACTTGGTCTTGATTTTCCGGTCTTTGAGCCGGGTTGGGTTTGGCTGGTTGGGGCGGGTCCGGGTGATCCGGGCTTACTGACGCTTCATGCTGTCAATGCCATGCAACAGGCCGATGTGGTTGTCTATGACGCATTGGTCGATGAGCGGATTCTAAACCTTTTGCGGCCCGATGCGCAGCGTGTTTACGCCGGTAAGCGCGGCGGACGTCCGTCGTCCAAGCAAACCGACATTTCACTGCAACTTGTTGACTATGCCAAAAAAGATTTGCGTGTTTTGCGCCTTAAGGGCGGCGATCCGTTTGTCTTTGGGCGTGGCGGCGAAGAAGGCATGACCCTTGTCGATCACAATGTGCCGTTCCGGGTTGTGCCGGGCATTACCGCCGGGATTGCCGGTGCGGCCTATGCCGGGATTCCGACCACACACCGCGATTGTAATTCATCGGTGACCTTTGTCACCGGTCATGGATCAAGCGGCGATGTGCCAGATAACATCAATTGGGCAGCGTTGGCGCATGGATCGCCGGTGTTGGTGATGTATATGGCGATGAAACACCTACGCCGGATTTCAGCCGAGCTGATGGCCAATGGCCGGTCCGGCGATGAACCGCTTGCGGTGATTAATCAGGCCACCACGCCAGCACAGGGTATTTTGATTACCACCCTTGCCAAGGCGGCTGACGATGTTGAACGGGTGGGGGTTGAACCGCCTGCGGTTTGTATCCTTGGTAAAGTGGTTGGCCTGCGTGATCGCCTGAACTGGTTGTCCCCGCAAGATGACGTCAAAGAGGTCCGGACTGTGCCGTTCGAACAGATTCTTGAGTTAATCTCGACCCCGGCGGATCCGCAAAAAGATTAGGTCCTGAGCCTAATGTATTCAGCCTGCGTCGATTCCCTGTCGCGAATTGATCTATATCCTTGTTGGCTGTATCGCTGATTGTCACAATCATATCCACCGAATGAACCGGGATGGATCATGGACGAACAGCAAATACTGATCCGCATCCTTGAAAGCGGCTGGGCACAATGTGCGCAAATCCTGCAAGATGATGGCGGGGTGCTTTTGACGGCCTTGATTGCCGGTCTGGTTGGCAGTGTGACCCATTGTGTCGGCATGTGCGGGCCGTTCGTCATCAGCCAGGTCACCAGTCGCATGGAGCAACTCCCTCTCGAAAAAATGAGTGAGTTTCGCCGACTGACCGGGGCGGCTTTGGTGCCCTATCAGCTCGGGCGCATCACCACCTATGCCGTTCTGGGCGGTTTGGCGGGCTTTTTTGCCGATAGTGTGTCGGTTCTGGTGCAGGTTTGGTGGATTGGTCCGGTCTTGTTGGTACTGGCCGGTGTGTTCTTCTTGGTGTTCGGGGTCATGGGGCTGGTACCCCATTTGGGCGGGTTGTTGCCCCAAACATCTGGCAAGACTGGCGGTGACTGGTGGAACCAATTGATCGGGAGGCACATTCGTCCCCTTTTTGCCGCACCATTTGGGCTGCGGGGGTATCTTCTGGGATTGATGCTGGGGTTTATCCCCTGCGGACTGGTGTATGGTGCGCTTGTGCTGGCCGCGGCGTCGGGCGGCGTGGCAAGTGGTGCCATGGTGATGGCGGTATTTGGTTTTGGCACGGTGCCGATGCTGTTTGTTACCGGGTTTGTTGGCCAATATGCCGCCGGGCGGTTTCGCGCATTGATGGTGCCTGTTGGACGCGGATTGATGATTGTTAATGCACTCATCCTGTTTGTTCTGGCATCACAATCCTTTGGCTAGGCAGATTTCGAACAACAAATCCCTGAAAACCTGAAGATGTCTGGCCAAGTGTGAGCTGTCGCACAGCTGTGATGCTTGCATGATTACAAAGGGCATTTATAGTGCCCGCACAGTTTTGAATGCTTCTCGTGGCCGCGCACGGGCCACAGAAAAATGCACGGAAAGAGGTAAGGCGCATGAGCAAAAAGACGCTTCTGGCTATTCTGGCGATTGCGCTGGTACTCGGCATTGGTCTGACCTATCGCCTGATGATGATGGGTTCAGAAACGCAGTCATCAGGTGCGGCTGCCATCGGTGGGCCGTTTGAGCTGGTCAATCAGAACGGTGATACGGTCACCCAGCAGGATTACGCTGGAAAATACATGCTGATTTATTTCGGCTATACGTTCTGCCCTGATGTTTGCCCGACCGAATTACAGGTCATGGGCACGGCACTGGACATGATGCCAGAAGAGACTGCCGCCGAGGTAACCCCGATCTTTATTTCAATTGATCCGGAACGCGATACGATTGGCGCGCTTGGGGCCTATGTCCCGCATTTCCATGATCGTATGGTGGGTTTGACCGGTACGGTTGCCCAAACGTCCGAGGCGGCAAAGGCTTATCGCATCTATTACGCCAAATCGATCCCGGAAGGCGAACCGGAAGATACCGATTCTTATCTGATGGATCATTCGTCCTTTGTCTATTTGATGGGCCGCGATGGTGAATTTATTCGCCACTTTAACTACGGTACCGCGCCCGAAGATATGGCCAAGGGCATCACCGAAGCCGTCAAAAGCAATGGGTAAGCCAGAAAAGACGGGCTGGTGTGGGGGTTGCGCGATGAAGGCCGGAGTACTGTTAAATGCATGACAAAACATCCGGCGTTGTGATTGCCGCCCCGTCGTCAAACAGTGGCAAGACCGTCATTACACTTGCAGTGCTGCGTGCGCTCAAGCGTCAGGGGATTGCGGTTGCGGCGGCCAAAACCGGGCCTGATTACATTGATCCGGCCTTTCAGGCGGCGGCCTGCGGGACAGGTTGCATCAACCTTGATCCCTGGGCGATGGACCGCAATCAGCTCAACACCCTTGTTGCCCGTCACCTTACCGCACAGCATGACGAAAATGCGTTTGTGGTGTGCGAAGGGGTGATGGGGCTGTTTGACGGGGCCGCCAATGGCACCGGATCAACGGCCGATCTGGCCGCAACGATGAATTGGCCGGTTGTTTTGGTGGTGGATGTGAAGGGGCAATCGGCATCTGCCGCAGCCCTGATTTCCGGGTTTGCCAAGTTTCGCGACGATACCCGCATTGCCGGTGTAATCCTCAACCGGGTTGGCAGCGACCGCCATAAACAGATGATTGTTGATGCCTGTTCCAAATACCTGCCCGATATTCCGATTATCGGTGCCGTGCGCCGCAGTTCTGATCTGACATTGCCAGAACGTCATCTTGGTCTTGTGCAGGCCGGTGAACATGATGAGCTCAATGGGTTTCTCGACCGGGCAGCGGATATCATCGCCGCCGACGTTGATCTGGCGGCCTTTCGACGGTTGGTAACACCGTCAGTTCTGGCAAAACCCTGTGTTCCGGGTGTTGACGGAGCATCCGCGAACGTTCCGCCCTTGGGGCAACATATCGCGATTGCGCGCGACATGGCGTTTGCCTTTTCCTATGCTCATCTTCTGGATGGCTGGAAGCTGGCCGGGGCGGAGTTATCGTTCTTTTCCCCGTTGAACAATGAAGTCCCGGACCCGTCAGCCGACGCGATTTATCTTCCCGGTGGATATCCCGAACTTTTTGCAGGCCAACTGGCCCAGGCAACGCATTTCAAATCGGCGATGCGCAAGGCCGCCGAGGACGGTGTTACGATTTACGGCGAGTGCGGGGGCTATATGGTGCTGGGTGATCGGTTGATCGATGCCGATGGCCACAGTCACGAGATGCTGGGGCTTCTGGCGGTTGAAACCAGTTTTGCCGACCGAAAGCTGCATCTGGGCTACCGCGAGGCGGTTCTGACACAACCGACACCGTTTGGCCCAGCCGGGACAGTTTTGCGCGGGCATGAGTTCCATTATGCCAGCACGCTTTTGGAAGACGGCACGCCATTCTGCCAGATGAGCAACGCAACGGGTGATGCCCTTGGGCCTGCCGGTTTGGTTCGGGGCACTGTGTTTGGTTCTTTCTTTCATGTGATTTCCGCACGCGTGCAAGGGGCTTAGGGACAGGACCCCGTTTTCCGTTCGGGCATTTTACCTTATTGTCGATCCTGTCGGATGTGATAAGCAGCGGCCTTGATGGATGCGAAGGGTTTCCAATATATTGGATGGCATCTTTGCCGATGCGAGAGAGACAATGACCGATAAAGACATGGCAGCACGATCCGACAAACCGTTCTGGGAAGTTAAGACACTTGCCGAGATGACCCAGCAAGAATGGGAATCGGTGTGTGATGGGTGTGGTAAATGCTGCCTGCATAAGCTTCAGGACGAGTATGATGATGCCGTCTACTACACGTCGGTCGCGTGTCGCCTGCTTGATTGCGAGTCTTGCCAGTGCAAGGATTACCCCAACCGGACGCAACATGTTCCTGATTGCGTGCAGCTTTCAAAGGAAAATGTCGACACACTGGGGTGGATGCCATCGACCTGCGCGTATCGGTTGCTGTCCGAGGGCAAAGGCCTTCCTGATTGGCATCCGTTGGTGACGGGCGATCCGAAGTCACCGATCAATGCCGGCATGTCTGTACAGGGCATGTGCATCCCCGAAGAAGAAGCTCATCCTGATCTGACCCGCTATATCGTGAAATGGCCAGCGTAAGGTTCCAGTTTCTACTGTTTCTCCGCGACTGACAACGCATCATCAAGATGTCTGGAGCGCGATCATCACAGTCCTGTTTTGTTGAGCGACTCCCGCATATTGCGATCGGTCCAGCACGATAAAACCGTTCGCGACATCTGTGTTTTCTGTCATTTCCACAATGGTCAAACATCATATTCTGCAAGTGGTGGGTCTTTGCCATGTATTGCAGGATTCTGATTAAGCATCTGGATGTGTTCTGAAAACATCAAGCGATGCGAAAACAATCCGATGATGAAGGCCAAATTTCACCACTTGGCGGATCAGTCCTGCGCAATTGCCAGTTGAACTATTCAAAAGTATATGTTTAATTTACTGATCAATTGCTCTGGGAGTGGGCGACTGATAAAATTTGATCCGAATTATTTCTTTCGTCGTACGATATGATGAAGAGAAAATAACGGTGCGGTGTAAGGCCCTAAGTTGGGAAGTTTTCTTACATCACATGTGTTGGCGAACTTTGACAGGTCATTGAATTAAATTGCAAATTTTTGCGCCCGTAACATTGGCAGCACAAAAAATGCTTTGAGGTCTGGACAAGATGATCTGTCGCCGAGTGCAAAATTTCTCCCGCAGATAGGCCATGGTTATGTTGCCTGAGTCCGATTTCGTGGAATTGATTCCACGAATTTTTTGGTTTCGGCAATGAATTTTGATGGCGATGATTCTACCGAGTCCTTCAAAAGGATAGGTAGGTATGTAGGTGCGCATCATTGCGCAATTTCGAAAGGTTTTAAGAGTGGTACTTGGTTTTTTAAACAGCGGTAAACATGCGCAGGCAGAAGAACAGGTTGCTGCAGCACTGAGCCGGTCGATGGCGCGTATTGAATTTGACATGAATGGTCAAATTCTGACTGCGAACGATAATTTCCAGAAAGTCATGGGATATGGACTTGATGAAATTGTCGGGAAGCATCATTCGATGTTTGTGCCCGAAGAAATCGTGAATACGGCTGAGTATAAGTCGTTCTGGAAGAAGCTCGGCAGCGGTGAATTTTTAAGCGGTGCCTTCCCGCGCAAGCGCAAAAATGGTCAGTTGCTTTGGCTGGAATCGACATACAATCCGGTGTTTGACGGCAAGGGTAAGTTGATCAAGGTCGTCAAGTTTGCCAGCGATATTACCGAACGTCGTAATGAACGTGCACTTTTGCAAAGTGTGTTTGAGGCGATCAGTTCGTCGCAGGCGGTGATTGAGTTTGATCTGGACGGTAATATCCTGAATGCCAACGAAAACTTTCTGTCGGTGATGGGCTACAGCCTTGATGAGATCAAAGGCAAGCATCACAGCATTTTTGTGCCCAAGGAATTTCGGAACACATCGGAATACCGATCATTCTGGCAGAGCCTTAATCAAGGCAAGTTTCAAGCGGGTCAATTTAACCGTGTGGGCAAGGGTGGTAAGGAAATCTGGATCGAGGCAACGTATAACCCCGTGCTAGATGCGGTTGGTAATCCGATCAAGGTGATTAAATTTGCCACCGATGTTACCGAACAGACCAAATTGCTTTTGAACCTTAAGCAAATGATCGACGGAAACTTTGCCGAGATTGACGGTAATATCAACGACCTTAATCAGCGCACTGTTCAAAGCGTTGATGTCTCGAACAATACCATGGGCATCACCCAGGCGGTGGCGGCCAGTGCAGAGCAACTTGCCGCATCGATTTCGGAAATCTCGCGCAGCATGACGCAGTCGCAAAGTGAAACCGAACGGGCATTCGATCAGACCGAAACCGCAAATGAAATGACCGATCGCATGTCAAATGTGGTCGATCAAATGGGCAGCATTGTCGAAGTCATCCGCAATATTGCTGGTCAGATTAACCTTCTGGCGCTTAACGCGACGATTGAAAGTGCGCGTGCAGGCGAGGCGGGTAAAGGATTTGCCGTTGTTGCTACCGAGGTCAAGAACCTTGCCAATCAGGCCGCACGTGCGACCGAGGACATTTCACAGGAAATTTCCGGTATCCAGTCGATTTCAGCCGAGGTTGCCGGTGCTCTTCGGACCATTCGTAGCTCGGTTGAAACCGTGCGCAACGATGTGACCAATATTTCCTCGGCAGTGGCCGAACAAACGACTGTGACCGATGGGGTCAGTGCGAACATGCGTGATATGGCCAGCACGGTCGAAGACCTGTCACGCAATCTCGAATCCATCCGCTTGACCAGCGATGCCGTGGCGTCATCGGTCAACAAAACACGTGAGGCTGCAGAAGTTCTGGCGCGGTGATCACCAAATCAATCCAAATTTTTCTTCAATAAACAAGGGATGGAACCGATCGGTTCCATCCCTTGTTGTTTGCGTGACAGTTTGAAGACGATCACAACATCGTTTTCAGAACCACTTGCGTTGTTTGCGAGGAAGTCGCAAAAATAGTGAGCCTAATATGCTTTCACCAACGACGTAGGAAATGGACGGTAGGGGCAATGACAAGCGACCATCTGCGCATTGATGTTCTGGGCGTTGGCGAAGCGTTTGATCCGAATTACGCAAACTCATCTGTTGTGGTGACAGCAGACGAATACCGTTTGCTGATTGATTGTGGGGCGACGGTTTCCGGATTGGTGATGGGAAAATATCCCGACCCTGATGCGATAGACGCCATTTATTTCACCCATATGCATCCCGATCATGTTTTTGGTTTGGTGCCGGTGATGTTGAACTGGCGCGATGACGGTCGATCAAAACCATTGCATATTCTGTGCACGCCGCAACTGCGCAGCCATTTGGAAAAGCTGATGGAGCTTGGCTTTACCGGATTGGGGTCAGCATGGCCTTTTGAGGTGATTTGGCATGCACTTGCCGATACCACCAGCATTGGTCCGTTTGAATGCCGTTTTGCCCGGTCCGATCACAGTGTTCAGAACCATGCGATTTTGTTGCGCTTTGCCGAGAAGGGGTTTGCCTATTCCGGGGATGGCAATGTAACGGCGGAAACCGCCGCACTGTTTACCCGTGCCGACCTTGTGTTTCAGGAAACCTATCTGACCAAACATGATCCGCAACATTCAGCACACTGTGATCTTGAAACGGTGATGCAACTGGCATCTGACATGCCCGGCGCACGTTTCTGGCTGTATCACATCAAGCGCGACGCCCGCGCGGAGATCTCCAGAATTGTCGGGCACAATGATCAGGTCCGCATCGCCGTGCCTGGTGAGGTGATCGAGATCAGATAAATCTTATACCAATGATCATTAACGTGGGAAATACGGGCGTAGATGATGCAAAACCGCATAAGGGGCAGTTAAATGGGGCATGTGACCGGTGCTGTCCAAGATATGCAGATCGCTTTTTGCAAGTTTTTCATGAAGATAGCGACCAACATCAATGGGAACGGCTAGATCGCTGTTTGGCTGGATCAAAACGGTAGGCACCGTGATATCCGTCAGTAGGTTTCTAAAGTCGGACTGGAAAATAAACTTTGCTGTTTGAAGGGCGATGGGTGCCGGCATTTGCAATAGCCCGGAGGTAAATTCCCTTATGAATGCAGGGAAGGATTCTCCAACAATCAGAGGGGCAAAACCATTTGCCCATGCCTCAAAGTTTCCTTCCATTGCGGCAAACAATCCATCCAAATCTGCCTGTGAAAACCCGCCACGATAGCCGTCATCGTCAAGATAACGCGGAGATGCGGCAATCGTGAATATGCGTTCAAACAATGACGGACTTTTTGATGCTGCAATGAATGCGACCATTCCGCTGACTGAATGACACAAAATTTGACAGCGGCTGATTTCCTGTTCGTTCAGCAAATCGAGAAGATCGTCGGCATAAGCATTGATCAAGGTATGTCGATCTGGCTCGAAGCTCTGCGCACCGTTTGATCCGGCACCGGCCAGATCATAAACACCTACATCGTAGTGATGTAAAAGCTCGGGAAGGAGCAATCGCCAACTGCGATGATCGGTTCCAAATCCATGCGAGACAACAAGGAGCGGCGCATTTTCAATGCCTGATGCATTTGGAATAAGCCGCCAGTTGTGGCGCTCGGCCATTGAGTTGGATGGGATATGGGTTTTGCAGGATGAAGTGTTCAATGGCTGTGACGCCTAAAACGGGAAATTGTTGCCCGGCGGACCGGGCAACTGAGCGATTTTTCTTACCCGGTTTAATGCACCGCGCGCGGTTCCATATCATGCTGGCGGATTGCCGCATTCGCGACAGCATGGCTGTCAAAGGACGCAATGTGCGTGCCGTCAGCGGTGAAAACACCAAAGACCATTTCTTCGCTGTCTTCTTCGTTGCTTGGGACTTCGCGGACATAGGCGAAATCATGGATACCAAGCATGGCGAAATCAACATTCGACAACAGGCCGGTGTCTTGCGCCCCGCGTGGGGTGCTTTTTGGGCTGAGCTGTGCAGTGCGGTCTGTCATTTGAACCACTCCTTATTAGGCATCGCTGCTTTTGTTGGCGGCTTTGCTGTCTTCGTCATCCACTTTCATGTCGATTGTACGCGATGATACGGCTTTCTTCTTGTTTGACCCAATGGCGATCTCACGCACGACGGGTTCAGGAATAGGCCGGTTCAAATCAACATGAAGCAATCCATTATCCAAATGAGCACCAACGACTTCTATACCTTCTGCCAGCACAAAGGAACGCTGAAACTGTCGTGACGCGATACCGCGGTGGATATAGATACGCTCATTGTCCTCTTCGGTGTGCTTGCCACGAATAATGAGCTGGTTGTCTTCTGTGGTTACAGACAGATCGTCTTCGGCGAATCCGGCAACTGCAACGGTAATGCGCAGCTTGTTTTCGCTGATCTGTTCGATGTTGTAGGGCGGATAGCCTTCTGCCTTGGTTTTTGAAACCTGATCGAGAACGCGTTCAATCTGATCAAAACCCAGCAATAGCGGGCTGTTGAACATGGAAATTCGTGACATTTGCAGCACCTCCTCCGTCAGAGCGAGTGTGAGTAGTGGTCAGACCCCACGCAGAATGCGTTTTTGGGCGCCTGTTTGTTCGACCCGATCCTATCGGCACCGAACGGTACTTTATATTCGAATAAATGTGGTTTTCACCGAAATAGTCAAGTGTTGCCTGTATCAATTGACTTGGAAACGCTGCATTGCAAAACCCGATATGTCGGTTTGTCAGGTTGCCAGTGCGGGCTTCTGATCCTGTCGCGTCATTGCCCCGGTTAAGTCTGGCATGGCATCAAGGGCATAATAGGCAACAGACTGATCCTTACCGCGCAGTGCGACTTCATGAAGCACGGCATTCTCGGGTAACGGGATTGGCCCATGGTCAAACAGGGTCTTTGAAATCACCAATGGAACGCCATGTCCCTTTGTCTGTGCTTCAAGCCGTGCCGCGGTATTGATGGTGTCGCCAATCGCACTGATGTTTTCGCGGCCCGGTGGGCCCATTTCCCCCACAATTGCCTTGCCCATATGAATGCCAATCCCGATCCGTAAGGCATGGGGAAGTTCTGATTTCAGATGGTCATTAAGCCCCTCGATGCGGCGCAACATTTCGGCCGCCCCTTCAAAGGCATTGAGGATCATGCGTTCGGTATCGTCGCTTTCATGGCCATAAAGCGCCATCAGTCCGTCGCCGGTAAATTGCGCGTAATAGCCGCCTGTGCTGCGCAGTGCTTCTGTCATTTCGGCGAAAAACTGATTGAGGATGAACAATACGTCATAGGGCATTTTCATCTCACCCAGCCGGGTCGAATCGCGCAAATCAATAAACATCGAGACCACTTGACGTTCGCTGCCCGACAGCCCGCCGGGGCGGCGGCCATCGCGGGCAGATGCGTTTGGCGCCATCAAGGGTACAACTGCCAGATCGTTCTGCGGTCTGATTTGACAGGCCAGGCGCATGCCATGGGGTGCCTGAATGCTTTTAAGGGCGGCGGCTTCAATCTGGCCGGGCTGGGCAAGCTGATCAAGACCTGATCCGCAATGCAGGCGGCATGTCGTGCAGCGACCATGCCCACCACAGACCGATGCCATCGCAATGCCAGCATCGCGCAGCGCCTCAAGGGCTGTGGCCCCCGGGGGAACGCGGATTGTGCGGCCATTTGGCAAATTCAATATTGGCCCGCGTTTGACCCGGTCAATGGTTTGGCGTACTTGGCGCACGACAAAGGGGGCGACGGCCAATGCGATGGTCAGGATGATACAGGGGATTAATATCTTCTCGTAAAAGGCAATAGCCGCATCGTTGACATTGGCTGCTTCAAGCACACCGAAAACATACTTTCGGCCACCTTCTTCGACCCGGCGCATGATCTCGGCCGCGGCGGCACCATAGCCTGCCAATGACAGAGCCGGGATCAGAATGGCAAGCGTGCCCAAAACATTGCGCCATTTGGGATAGAACGGTTTAACCCGGAGCCAGAAATGAATGCCGATACAGCCATGGGTCCAGACGACAATGACGGTGATGGCTTGAAGAATGCCCTGACTGGGTAGAAATACCGCAAGATCAAGCAATACCCGCTCATAGGGTGATTCAACGTCAAATCCCAGATCAATGACGCGGGTTGCAATGATATGGCGAAACAGAAGAAACGGGATGCAAAGCCCCAAGATCATCTGCGCCCATTCCGATTTGCGCAGGCGCAGCGACCGGCGGCCGGTCAGTCGGCCCGTGGCCAAGATGAAATGGGTGACAAGTGACACCAGAAGCAAAATTTCAAGCGGTGGGAACTTCCAGAGTCCTGTGCTGAAATCAGACGCCGTTTCCATAAATTCCGGCGATATGATCCCCGCTGCATGATTAAGCAGATGGGTCAGGACATAGGCAAACATTGTCAGTCCTGAATACAGACGCAGGTTCTGGATCATCTTGTCGGGTGCTCGTGTCTGTTGAGTGTTGCAGCGTGCAAAGGGTCTTCGATGGTCAATGTTTGCGGATGAGTGTGCATCAAACCATGAATTGTCCAAAAGCGTACAATACTTTTGGTTGATAAAGCGTTGCACGAAAACGGTCATGAAAAAAGCCACCAACGGATGAAGGTGGCTTTTAGGGTCTTGATCAATATTTTGACGGCAATCAGGCGGCGTTTTGTACGCGCTTGCGGGTCATAAATTTGACAATTGATTTGGCGAAATCGGTGCTGCTGATCGGCGTTTCAAGCGAGGCCATCGCCGCCTTATGTACATCATCAGGCAGCAGGTCGGATCGCATTTCGAGAAGTGCTTGTTCATAAGGGCGCATGAATTCCGGGTGTGGCTGGATCGATGCGGCATTTTCACCATATTGCAAGCCGGCGTAAGGGCAGAAATCCGACTGTGCCCAGACGGTGGCACCTTCGGGCAGCTCGACGACCTGATCTTGATGGAACGCATTGATGCGCATGGTGGGCGCGCTGTCGGCCAGCCAGTCATTTTCGCCTGTTGTCACAGCATATTCATGAACACCAACGCCCCACCCCTTTTCGGATTTGACGACTTTGCCGCCAAGGGCGGTCGCAAGGATTTGGTGGCCAAAACAAATACCAAACACCGGAAGCTTGGCCGAGACTGTGTCGCGCAGGAACTGTTGCAGTTCGATCATCCACGGTGCGTTTTCATAAACGCCGTGCTTGGACCCGGTTATGATCCAGCCATCTGCATCGTTGATCGATGCCGGAAACTGGTCTTGCAGAACGGTCCAGGTTTCAAAAGTGAGACTGGCGTCAACCGCACCAAGAAGCGCTTCGAACATGCTTGGATAGCTTGTGAATTCTTCGCGAAGTTCTTCCGGGGCAAGCCCGGTTTCAAGGATACCGATTTTCATGCAGAACCTTCTTGCACTTTGGTGTGGCGCTTATCAGCAGGTATGAGATTTTAGCGCCAAAGACAAGTCCGATCCTGCGAGATTTCAGACAATTTTTAACCAGAAATGCGAAACCACCCGGCTTTGGGCGCGGGCGGTTGCACGGTCTGTCGTCACTTGGGTCTGTACGTGCCGTTTAGTTCAGGCGGCTAACACGGCAGGCGACCATCCCGACCAGCATCGCAGCGACGAAAATGATGGTATCGGTTTGACCAAATGCCAGCGCACTGATCGCAGGCCCCGGACAATAGCCGACAAGCCCCCAGCCAGCGCCAAACAGCAGGCCCCCAACGATAAGCTTTCGATCAATCTTGCGATTGGTTGGAAGCCCCATTTTGCCACCACACAGTGCTTCGTCGCGGTTCTTGGCAAACTGGAAAAACGGTATGGCGACGATCAATCCGCCACCCATTACAAAGGCAAGGCTCGGGTCCCAGCCGCCATCGGCGATGGCCCAGATATCAAGGAATCCAAGAACCTTTTGCGGGTCAATCATGCCGGAAATATAAAGCCCCGCACCAAATATCAAGCCGCATAACAGGGAAACAAAAATACGCATCATAGTCCCCCGATCAGATGGCGGGTGACAAGCACGGTTACAAAACCGGCCCCCATGAACGACACAGTTGCAACAAGCGAACGCGTTGAAAACCGCGACAGGCCGCAAATGCCATGGCCGCTGGTGCAGCCGCTGCCAAGTGTGGTGCCAAAGCCAACCAAAAGACCACCAATCACGATGATTGGCATCGGGCTTGTGACCAGGCTGGTGGCCGTGATCGGGGATGCGATCAGCAAAAACAATGGACCGGCAATCAATCCGATCACAAAGGCAAGCCGTTCGAAGGTTGCCGAACCGGTGTCATTGCCGCCACGTCCAAGCAAACCACCAACGATGCCGCTGATCCCGGCGATGCGGCCATTGAGCAAAAGATATATGCCTGACGCCAAACCAATCAGTCCACCGCCAATCAACGCAGAAACGGGTGTGAAATTTTCCATCTCAATATCCGTTGTGAAATTTATTTATATTAAAATATGCGCAATAATTAATTTGTCAATTTCAAGAGGAAGTATTGAGACCAAAAAGTAAGAATTCCGAGGCACCAAAGGGTGCTAAAATGCTGTGTGTGTTATCCGCCTTTGCCGATGATTTATTACCATCTTGCCAAAGCCCTTAAATTGGCAGATATAGCGACATACGGTTGAGGCGCCGCGTGCATTGTGCTGCGGTCTTTTCGGATTTCAAAATAGAGATGAGTACAGATCGTCTGTTGGCCAGTCGGCGACTTGATGTTGCCCTGGCCTTGGTTGCGCAGGGCGATTACGCTGCTGCTGCTGAAGTGGCACAAGCGGCAATTTCGGCTGATGCAAGGTGGGACGAAGCCCACTTTACCCTTGGCGACATCTATGAGCGCGCGGGTGAGGCCGAAAACGCGATTGAGGCGTACCGTCAGTATCTTATTCTTGATCCGATTGACCGTATGGGCGGTGAAGTGCGCCTGACCCTTTTGGGGGCGGCTGCCATGCGGGACCGTTTGCCGCCTGACTACGTGCGCGCATTGTTTGATGATTATGCGCCGCGCTTTGAAATCAGCCTGCGCGATCGCTTGTCCTATCGGGGTCCGGAACTGTTGTTTGAAGCAGTTCGTGAGCAACTCGATGCGATGGCAGGTCCGATTGAGGTTCTTGATCTTGGCTGTGGTACCGGGCTTGTCGCAGAAGTCTTTGGCGGTGCGGTCGACATGATTGATGGCATTGACCTGTCACCACGCATGATCAACCGCGCACAGGCCAAGGGCCTGTATCGGACCTTGATTGCCGGGGATATCACTGCAATGCCCGACGCGCTTGGGACCGGCTATGGTTTGGTGGTGGCGGCCGATGTGCTGAACTACCTTGGCGATCTTGCGCCTGCGTTACGCGCGGCACATGCGCGCATGAAACCGGGCGGGCTTATGGTCTTTAGCCTCGAGCACGGGGATGTCTTCCCCTATGACCTTGGCCCCGGTCAGCGGTTCCGTCATCACGAACGGGCCATGGATGAATGGCTGCGTGAATGCGGCTTTACTGTTCTGTCTGATGCATACGGTACATTGCGTCAGGAAAAGGGAAGCCCGGTTGAAGGTCGCATCATGGTGGTCCGCGCGACCGACGGGCTGGACCTTTTGGCGGGCGATGTTGCGCAATTGAGCGAACAAGACTTGCCGGTCGCGCAAACGGTTCATTGATCTGGCTCTTCGAAAAGTACGCCGAAACACCTTAACCCGCAGCCTTTGGTTGCGGGTTTTGAGTATGGGTTTAGACCCTAGTTCTCGATGGGGATTCCGCGAATGACGCTGACTTCGTGATAGAGATCGACATGCGGGTCTTTTTCGATCAGGCGCTGCGCGTCCGTGGCAGAAAGCGGGTGTGTGCCATCCGGGTCAGCATAGAATTTGCAGACAAGCTGTTTTTCAAGGTCGGTTCCGCATAGGGCCTTTTCGAGGGCTACAAAGAACGAAATATCTGTGCCGACATGTTGGTGCACGATTTTTGACGCAAGCTTTTCAGGACGATATCCATTGGCCTCGAAGCATTCAAAAATAATGTCCGATCCGATGCGGCACCCGAAATTCATCACGACCTGTGCCTTGGGGGCATGCTGACGAATGCGGCGCAACAGTGCTTCGTTCAACCCCAGCCCAACAGAGTTGTAGGGATATTCGTCAAAAGCGGTCCACGGGTAATAATGCGCGATATGATCTTCGGCTTGTGTCTCCGCGCCGTCGGGAAGTTCGACAGACTGTGCCTTTCGGAAAGCTGTCAGGCGCAGGTCATTTGGTTCACCGACTTGCGGGATGCAGGCAATCACAACATCGGTCTTGGTGATTTTGCTACGTGCGTCGTCCGTATCGATAAGGCTGACGCTGCCGTGGACGGGCTCAAAATGTTCGGCGTGTTGCGGCGATAAGCTGCGAAGATTGCGCTCGGCCAGCATGACAAGACGCGGGTCAAGATCGCTGCCGTACGCACGTGCCGCGCCACAGGTGCGCAAAATAAATGCGAGGTTCACACCCGTGCCAACACCGACCTCATAGACGGTTTTTCCCTTAAGGTCGGCCCGTTCAAGCCCTGCCTGAAAAGTCTGTGTCCACGGATCATCTGGATCGAAGGCGAAATCTGGTGCCTCGGGTTCCGTGCCTTGCTTTCGATGGCGTTCGGCGGTGTCGTTGGCAGGGTCTTCAAACATAATGCTTCCTGTTGTGGCACATCAACCGGTCGTGGGTTGAGGCGGGAAAGTGATCGTCATGGGCGAAACCACCACATCGCACAGGCATAAAGGCGTAGCGAACCCTTGCGGCTGTCAGCGATGGCCGACAGTCCTGTGCCGAAACGGCCGATACGCAAGAACCTTGTTTTCGTCGTGGCCAAATAGCCACGACGTGACGCCTTTGGGCGTCTAAAATGGAAGTTTGGCCGGGGTCTATGGCCGGCGCAGGCGGGGCTTGAAATTGTCTTTAATTGATGGTCGCAAACTGGCGAAGATTGCTTGCCAGTTGGACATCGTCAGCCAGATCGCCAAGTGAAACAGACAGGCGTGCACAATCGCAGTCCGAGCCAACCAGAACATTCAGTGGCACATTGCTGTCTTTCCGCCCAATGAGCGCCTGCATGATTCGCAGGACAGTCGGGGCTGGGGACAAACCGTTGCAATCGATTGTGTTTGAGTCTTGCATGCCATGTTCTCCTTGTCTGGCGAGTAGGAACGTCGGCGAACCGCCCGAAGACGGTGGTGTCATGTCGGTGCGGTTAATGTTCCTTCGCTCCGGCGGAGCCACGCAAACAGGAACACGTTCGACCAATGTGCAAACCCCGGTCAAATGGCAACGTCGGCAGTGGATATATCGTGTGACAGGAAACCCCATCATACCACTGCTTTGCCCACCGGGCGGTCATGAGGGCCAATTTTGTCAACTAACCCGTTCTGGTTTTTAAGCTCTTGCGCATTACACCTGCCGTGCGTCGGTACAAGGTGCTGTATTCAAATGCGATAGATTTGGAATCTGCGTTTTTCAGATGTTCCAAACCGGCCCCAAAACATGCCGATATGTGATCGGCCTGACCGTTGTTGAGATCAATGGTATGGAGGTGCTGGGTGGGTGTCAAGGACGTATTTGATTACAATTTATGCATTACAATCATTCGATTAAATTTTAATCAATTATGGCCCATGGTCACGTCATGCTCTGCGGCGCACAAAATAACGGGCGCGCTATGTTGCGTCGCACCTGTCTTTCCTGCGGAGTTGGGGTGCAGAAAAATTACCAGTGGGTTTCAGGGCCTAGTCCCGAAAGCCCGGATCAAGTCGATCAGCAAGGCGCATCTGTGCGTCCCATTCAAGAAGCAGGTCACCATCGTCATAGGCCATCTGGCCAAATTGTTCGGATACCCGCTTTATGATCGCGTCATCGATTTTTTTAAGGGGGCGGCCCATGGACAGGGTCGATTCCTGAATCTCGCACGCCCGGTTGAGGTAAAACATGTTGGAAAACATCTGTCCGGCGGTCTCGCCAACTGTCAGAAGGCCATGGTTTCTAAGGATCAGAGCGACGTTGTCGCCAAGTGCGTCAACGATCCGGCCGCGCTCGTCAAGGTCAAGTGCGATGCCTTCATAATCGTGATAGCCGACCTGGCTGTAATACTGCAGCGCGATTTGGCTCAGCGGCAGCAGTCCTTCTTCAAGGCATGACACTGCGAATCCTGAACGCGTATGTGTATGCATCACCCATGCCGCACTGTGGCGACCCATATGAACCGCGCTATGGATCGTGAATCCTGCCGGGTTTACCCGGTGTGGCGAGGCGTCGATTTTATTGCCATCGACATCGATTTTAACCAGCGATGAAGCGGTAATTTCCTCCCACATAAAACCATAAGGATTGATCAGAAAATGCCCCGGCTCATCCGGTACGCGCGCCGAGATATGGGTGTAGATGGTATCGGTCATCTTGTAATGGGCGGCAAGCCGGTAACAGGCGGCAAGTTCAATGCGGGTCTGCTTTTCAGCATCGCTCATCGGAGCTTTTGCTCCGGCTTCTTTCTGATTAGCACTTTGCATTTTGTCCTCACCTGATTTGATCAAACGGCTTTACTCTTTGATATACACTTGTTTAACTGAGGTTGGAGCATTTGCGCAAACTTTCTTTGGGGACTTTTCTTTATGGCGACCGCCGAGCGGATTTATGGTGTTCTTTTAAGCGAAACGATGGATCTAAAAACGTATTATTCGCTCGATTTCGGGGGGGCGGCCCCCGACGTTTGTCTGCTGAACCCTGACGAGGTCACCCGCCCCGAAGACATTCGTTTTGCAGCATGCTGGTTGCCCGGGCCAGATGCCTTTGCGCCATATCCCAATCTGGAAATGGCGATGTCGGTTGGCGCGGGTGTTGATGCGTTGCTTAATCATTCTGGTCTTAACAAAGACGTTGCAGTTTGCAGGGTTCGCGATCCGCATCAGGCCCACTTGATGGCAGGTTATGCGGTGCATGAAGTTGTCCATTTTGAACGTGAATTTCCCCAAATGGCACGCAATCAGGTGGCAGCAAACTGGGATCCTTTGCCAATCCGCGCCCCTGCCGACCTTAAAGTTGTCGTGTTGGGCAATGGGTCGATGGGGGCCGCCATTGTGCGTGCACTTGCGGCGGTGGGATTTGCGGTATCCGTCGCCTGTCGCCGCCCGCCAGAAGACCCGATTGCGGGGGTTACCTATTTCACCGGGGATAATTCCGTTGCCGAATCGGTCGTGGGCATGAATGTGGTGATCAATACCTTGCCGCTGACAGCCCATACCGAAAACGTCCTGAACGCCAATTTATTTAGCAGGCTGGCCAAGGGAGCCTGGCTTGTGCAGATCGGTCGGGGCGAACATCTTGCGGAGGCAGATTTTATCGCCGCCCTTGAAAGCGGACAGCTGAGCGGCGCAACTTTGGACGTATTTCGCACCGAACCCCTGCCAGCCGACCATCCATTCTGGCAAGATCAGCGGTTGCGCATCACCCCGCATATCGCAAGCGACACAATGCCTCATATTGTGTCTGAGCAGGTCCTGCTCTCTGCCCGGGAGCTGTTGTCGGGCGCGCCGCTTAGTCTGTCGGTCAATTCGGCGCAGGGCTATTAGAATTGCGCCAGCCTTGATTATCTTTTGTAATTAATCAATTGTATAATAACTGGCAGGTCGACACGCGATCCGCACGCCATTCGGAAACAGGTAATGAGCAGAAAAACTTTCCAGCGTCTTTCCCTTGATGACCGCCGCCGTTCTTTGATGGAGGCCACACTGACATGTGTTGCCCGCCATGGGCTGCATGGCGCGACCGTGCGCCGGATTACCGAAGAAGCCGGGGTGACGGTGGGCTTGGTGCGCCATTATTTCGGCAATAAAGACGATATGATCCGAAATGCCTATGCCTATCTCGTCGGCCAACTCACCGCACAGGCCAGCGAAAGTGCAAAACACACGGTGGCGGCCCCTGAAACACAGTTGGCGCGGTTTCTGCGCGCAAACATGACGACGCCCAATATGTCCGAGGAAAAAGTATCGCTTTGGGCGACGTTTATCGGGCGCGTCCGTCATGACGCAGACTTCGCGGAAATTCATCGTGACGGATATCGCGAGTTCCTCAATGTTCTTGAAACCTTGATCGAGCCTGTTCTGATCAACCATCAACGCCCGCACAGTATTGCCGCCTGCAAGCGCCATGCGATTGCGCTGAATGGTTTGATTGATGGTCTGTGGATGGAAGGAGCCCTGAATTCCGGCCTGTATGGTCAGGATATTCTGCCCGACTTGGTGATCGAGGCCAGTGAACGTCTTTTGGGAATTCCGTCCGGCGTACTTGCCAATGCTCAACCGTCCCAGCAACCACAAAGTGAAGTCTCATGAGATATGCCGCAATTACCGATCGTCTCGCCGAACTTGGTGGTGCGAAATGGGCAGTTCACAACGCCGCGCGTGACCGCGGGGCAGTGGGCGAAAAAATCATCGAGCTGACGATTGGCGAGCCCGACATTCCGATTGATCCCGCCTTGATCGACGCGTGCGAAGCCTCCATGCGACGCGGTCGCACCCATTATTCCAATGGCCGTGGCGAGGATGGGTTGATCGGTGCCATTGTCGATAAATACAAACCCTGCTGGCCTGATATCGCACCGGACAATGTCCTGTGCTTTCCCGGCACCCAGACCGCCCTTTATACCGTGATCACCGCATTGGTCGATGCGGGGCAGGGTGTTCTTGTCGGCGATCCTTATTATGCGACCTATGCCGGGATTATCCGGGCATCGGGCGGGGTGCTTCAACCCGTTCCGCTGGGCATTGAAAATGGCTTCATCATGCAGCCGGGTGACCTGCGCGCCGCGGTCACCAAAGACAGCCGCGTTTTGTTGCTCAACACCCCGCACAATCCATCTGGTGCTTTGCTGGATCGCACGACACTGGTTGAGCTTGGTAAAATTGCCTGTGAGCATGACCTTTGGATTGTCTGTGACGAGGTTTATGAGGACCTGATTTTTGACGGCGCCTTTGCCTCCCCGCTTGAAATCGACGCATTGCGGGGTCGCACAATTGTCGTGTCCTCAATCTCGAAAACCTTTGCCGCCACCGGGTTTCGAAGTGGCTGGGCGGTTGGCCCGGCGGAGCTGTGCACCAAGGTTTTGCCGATTTCCGAAACCATCCTGTTTGGCAATCAGCCGTTTATCGCCGATATGACCGAGGTGGCGCTGCGCGGGAATTTCGATACTGCCGCACGGATGCGCAAAAGTTATGCGTCCCGCGTCGATCTGATCGAAACCGAGCTTTCCGGTTGCCCGCACCTCAAACCCGGCAAGGTATCGGGGGGCATGTTTGCCATGATTGATGTCGGTGCGACCGGGCTTGACGGCGAAGCATTCGCATGGGGTCTGCTGGATGAGCAGAAAGTCGCCGTCATGCCCGGCACGTCTTTTGGCGAAAACGCCAAAAACCTGATCCGTGTGGCCCTTACCGTGCCTGATGAGGACCTTCGCGAAGCCACGCGGCGCATTCGGGCGTTCGCCGAAGCAAAGTCATAGAAAAAGATCCGCGGTCTGACCCTATGACTTTGGCATGTCACCACGGATGATATAGGCCAGTGCATCAACCACTTGCTCAGGCTCGCGCGCAACACCGTTGGCGGCAGCGTCAACTTCTTTAAGGGCGTGATCATGCTCGGTCGGATGCAGCGTAATATACGGGATGCCCAGGGCCGCCGCCTGGCCAGCATCAAAAGCCGCATTCCACTGCTTGTATTTCTCGCCAAAGCGGATGATTGCGATGTCAGCACCGGCCAGTAAGCTCTTGGTACGCATGGCGTTGAGCTGCGCACCTTTTCGGTCATGCCAGAACTTGTTGTCCTCTCGCCCGAAAATGGCGACCCCGCAATCATCTGAATCTTCGTGCACCGTGATCGGGGCAACCAGCTCCACCGGAAGGTCCAGTGCCTTAACACCCGTCTCGATACGCTCGCGCCAATCGCTATGGATTTCGCCTGACAAGTAAACGGTCCAAACCATGCTCATCGTGTTCTCCCTGTTTGATTATCGTGATGGGGTGAACTGCCCCACTGATGTGCTGGTTATGCATGCTAGTGCATCATCCGCATTTCTTCCATGGGGTGGGGGAACAGATGCCAGTCAAATAAGCCCCGAAACGACAAAACCCGTCGCCAAAGGCAACGGGTTTTGAATGGTGGAGCCGATCAGGATCGAACTGACGACCTCTACAATGCCATTGTAGCGCTCTCCCAACTGAGCTACGGCCCCACTTTGTCCGCGTCGCAACAAAACCAAGGTTTGGGCTGCGGCGCGGCGCATATTTAGAAGGTTCACCAAATCTTGGCAAGACCTATTTTCAAAAAATCTTAGCGATCATCATCGTTTGATTCGACGTGCTCGTAGACTTCTCCGAGATCATCGTCATCTTCACCAAGATCAGATGCATCTTCGAGAATGTCGTCGTCGACATCCACATCATCATTGTCATCAAGATCGTTGACGTCATCGACATCTTCGTCTTCTTCAGGTGCCGGTTTGGCAACCGCGGCTTTCTTGACCTTTGTCACGCCATCTGGCGTAGCACATTTGGGGCAGATGACCGGGGTACGATTCAAATCGTAATATTTGGTACCGCAGGCGAGGCAGTGACGTTTCTTACCGCGTGCTGACATTACGGCAAATCCTCTTAATTACCGTGATCTTCGAAGAGTATGGCTGTTAAGCGCAAGGTGCTGCGAAGCTGCGCGTATCATCATGTCTAAGAAGCCCAATTGCCATCTTGTTGCCGCCTTGTCAAAAGGAAATTACGCTATTTCCCATTCACTGTGACGATGATGGAATTTTGCTTCATAAATGGTGTAATTCACCTGTCAAAATTTGGGTTCGATACTGGTGCGTTACAATTGCCTGTGCTAGAGCTTTGCCCCGGTGATTGAATGGCTCGTGAGCGCTAAAACCAAGGCTGCAGCGCGATGCTTTTTCAAGTTGGCCCACAAATGATGATCAAATCGTTACTGACAGGTATGGCTCCATGAGTTCTTCGCAGACCAAACGCCCGCTTTCATCGGCCAAAACAGGTCCGATTTCAGGCGATATCCGGGTTCCGGGTGACAAATCGATTTCCCACCGGTCCTTGATGTTTGGCGGTCTTGCGATTGGCACGACCAAGGTCACCGGCCTGCTCGAAGGTGAAGACGTTCTGGCAACGGCGGACGCCATGCGCAAACTGGGTGCGACCGTCACCCGCGATGATGATGGCACATGGCATGTGACCGGGGTTGGTGTTGGTGCACTTCGCGAACCCGATAGTGTGATTGACATGGGCAATGCCGGGACTGGCATTCGTCTGATGGCGGGCATTGTTGCGACCCATCCGATCACGACCTTTTTCACCGGCGACGCGTCGTTGTGCAAACGCCCGATGGGCCGTGTTGCTGATCCGCTGGCCGAATTTGGTGCGAAATTCATTACCCGTGATCGCGGCCGCCCGCCAATGGCCGTCATTGGGACTGATGAGGCAAAGCCGATCACCTACACATTGCCAATGGCATCCGCCCAGGTGAAATCGGCCGTGATGCTGGCGGGGCTCAATACCGCCGGCACCACCACCGTGATTGAGCCCAAACCATCACGTGATCATACCGAACGCATGTTGCGTCATTTCGGGGTCGATGTGGATGTGAAGGTCAATGATGACGGTGGGCGTACGGTGAGCCTGACGGGGCCTGCCGAAATGAAGGCTGCTGATATTGTTGTTCCGACCGATCCGAGTTCGGCAGCATTCCCGCTGGTCGCGGCCCTGATCCATCGGGACTCAAACGTGACCATTCGCGATGTATGCTTGAACCCGCTGCGCACCGGTTTGATTACCACCCTGATTGAAATGGGCGGCGACATCACGATCACCAACGAACGCGAAGAAGCCGGTGAAACCATCGGTGATCTTGTCGTGACCGGTAAAAATCGTCTGCAGGGGATTGTTGTTCCGGCAGATCGCGCGCCGTCGATGATTGATGAATATCCGGTTCTTGCCGTTGCCGCGGCCTATGCGGAGGGTGAAACCCGCATGTGCGATCTTGAAGAATTGCGCGTGAAAGAATCGGATCGTCTGGCCGCTGTTGCCGCGGGGCTTGAGGCCAACGGCGTTATTCACCGGATCGAAGGCGATGATTTGATTGTGACGGGCGGGGCAGTTCCGGGCGGTGGCATGGTTGAAACCCATCTTGATCATCGGATCGCAATGTCGTTCCTGGTGCTTGGTCTTGGGGCGGAAAAACCGGTTGCGGTGGATGATGCCAACCCGATTGCCACAAGTTTCCCAAGCTTTGAAAAGCTGATGGGTGACATGGGCGCAAAATTTGCGCTGCATTCCTGATCAATCTGACCCAATATAGAGAGCAACTATATAATCAGGTACACACAGGGAGCGAAGCAAATGATCATCGCCATTGATGGGCCGGCAGCATCCGGCAAGGGGACTTTGGCGCGTCGAGTCGCGGACGCAATGAATTATGCTTACCTTGATACCGGACTTTTATATCGCGCAACCGGCGCAAAAGTTTTGGCCCAAAAAGCCGACCCTGCGGATGAGGCAATTGCGGTTAAAGTGGCCGAAAACCTCAAGGCGGATGATTTGTCCGGCGATGCGTTGCGCAGCGAAAAAGTCGGGACTGCTGCCTCAAAAGTTGCAGCAATTCCAATGGTTCGCGCGGCACTTCTTGATTTTCAGCGCCGTCTTGCCACCACCCCGCCGGACGGCAAACGCGGGGCTGTTCTGGATGGTCGCGATATTGGAACGGTTGTTTGTCCCGAGGCCCCAATCAAGTTTTATCTGACCGCTTCGGTCGAAGAACGTGCAAACCGTCGGTTCAAACAGTTGCAGGAAAAAAATCCCGCTGCTATATACGAGCGCGTTCTTAAAGAGCTTGAAGAACGGGATGCCCGAGACAGTGCCCGCGATGTCGCACCGCTCAAGATGGCAGAAGACGCAATCCACATTGATACGGACCGTCTGAATGCCAACGCAGTGTATGACGCCGTTATGGCACATATCCATACTCATATGAGTGCGGATGACTGATCAAAGGGCGTTTTAACCGTCAGGCGATGAACGATCCCGAGGTGCCGGTCATATGACCTGTCCCTAAGGTGAACGACTTGTGCGTTCACCTTTTCGCGTATGGAAGGTTCGCCTTTTATATCTGTCCGGGTTTGGACGTTGACTGACACGATCGCCGCGATGTTGCGGCAAAGACCACCGGATACAACCGGTTGGCCAGAATATTAGTGACGATACTCGAAAGGAAGTCTGGTTTATGACCACCGCTGAAGAAGCACAATTCTCAACTGGCGAAGATTTTGCCGCCCTGTTGGCCGAAACCCTTGGTTCTGAAGACGAAGGTTTTGTCGGTCGCGTGATGACCGGTTCGGTCGTCAAGAAAACTGACGATGACGCAATCGTTGACGTTGGCCTCAAATCCGAAGGTCGCGTTCCGCTTAAAGAATTTGGTACCGGCGAAGTAAACATTGGCGATACCGTCGATGTCTATGTTGATCGTTACGAAAACAAAGATGGCCTGATCGTTCTGTCGCGTGAAAAAGCGCGTCGCGAAGAATCCTGGGTCGAGCTTGAAAAACAGTTCGCCGAAGGTAAACGCGTTGACGGCACCATCTTTGGTCGCGTTAAAGGCGGCTTTACCGTTGACCTGTCGGGCGCCGTGGCATTCTTGCCGGGCAGCCAGGTTGACATCCGTCCGGTACGTGACGTTACCCCGCTGATGAACAACCCGCAGCCGTTCCAGATCCTGAAAATGGATCGTTCGCGCGGGAACATCGTGGTATCGCGTCGTGCAGTTCTCGAAGAGACCCGTGCTGAACAGCGTGCTGAGTTGATCCAGAACCTCCAGGAAGGTCAGGTTCTTGACGGCGTTGTCAAAAACATCACCGATTACGGCGCATTCGTCGATCTTGGTGGCGTTGATGGCCTGCTGCACGTTACCGACATTGCTTGGAAACGTATCAACCATCCGTCAGAAGCCCTTCAGATCGGCCAGACTGTTAAAGTCCAGGTTATCCGCTTCAACAGCGAAACCCAGCGTATCTCGCTTGGCATGAAGCAGCTTGAAGCTGATCCGTGGGAAGGTGTCGAAGCCAAATACCCGGTCGGTTCGAAATTCGAAGGCCGCGTTACCAACATCACCGATTACGGCGCATTCGTCGAACTCGAAGCTGGTGTCGAAGGTCTGGTCCACGTTTCCGAAATGTCCTGGACCAAGAAAAACATCCACCCGGGCAAAATTGTTTCGACCTCGCAGGAAGTCGAAGTCATGGTGCTCGACGTTGATGCACAGAAACGTCGTATCTCGCTTGGTCTTAAGCAGTGCACCTCGAATCCTTGGGATGCCTTCGTTGCAGCCCATCCGGTCGAGTCTGAGATCGAAGGCGAAGTCAAGAACATCACCGAATTCGGTCTGTTCATTGGCCTGCTCGGCGGTATCGACGGTATGGCTCACCTTTCGGACCTGTCATGGGACCGCGCTGGTGAAGAAGTCATCAAAGAATACAAAAAAGGTGACGTCGTCAAAGCCAAGGTTCTTGACGTTGACGTTGAGAAAGAGCGTATCTCGCTCGGCATCAAACAGCTTTCGGGCGATCCGTTCAAAGAAGCTGTCACCGGCATTAAACGTGGCGAAGCTGTCACCTGTGAAATCACCGAAGTTAACGACGGTGGCATCGAGGTGTCTGTTGGCGACACCGAGCTGAAAGGCTTCATCCGTAAAGTTGAACTGGCGCGCGAGCGTTCAGAACAGCGTCCGGAACGCTTTGCAGTTGGTGAAAAAATCGACGCACGTGTTACCGCGATCGATGCCAAAACCCGCAAAGTTTCCCTCTCTGTCAAAGCACTCGAAGTTGCTGACGAGAAGAAAGCAATGGCGGATTACGGTTCGGCAGACAGCGGTGCATCGCTCGGCGATATTCTCGGCGAAGCTCTGCGCAAGAAACAGGAAACCGGCGAATAAGCCAGCTTCCGACAAAATACGATCTGCACATTGTGTGGATCGAAAAGACGGGTCGCGCAGTGCGCGGCCCGTTTTCTTTTGTGCTTTCGGTACTTTTTCCCGGTCCCTGATTTCCAGTATTTGACCTACCAGCTCTCGCGCAATTCTGTGCTTTAAGCACCCAGCCAGATTCTCTCCCTCTTCCTCATCCTGCGGGTTCAACCCGTCATCACTGTGTCTGTCTGTTGGCAAACGCACTGGCATGCATGCGAAAACGCCACTGAAAACTGTATATGGTCTTCAATTTTGCCGTTCATTTCGCGGGAATGGGCAGGCAAAGGTATAAATTCGCGAAATTTTTGATTTTAAACGCTTTTTGTTCTTGCCTTCTGTGCTGAGAAAAACCATTTGAAAAGACAGGTTTTGCGGGGCACGCCCCGTAAGTGATTGATTGAACAATTAGAACTGGGGCACCGTCCATGGCACTCGATGCCGATATCCTTCTTGATCGACGTCGACTGAAAAAATCGGTGTTTCGCTGGCGGGTTGTTGCCGCGATTGCGGTGCTGGCCGTAATCCTGATTGGTCTGGCCGGAACCGGGTTGAACAAGGGTGTGTTTGGCACGCTTGGACCCCGGATTGTCGAGGTCACGATCGACGGTGTGATTACCGAAGACCCGTATCTTCTGGATGCGCTGGCCGCTGTTGAAGAAGACTCGGACGTTGTCGGGGTGATTGTCCATATCAACAGCCCCGGCGGAACGATGGTCGGGGGCGAAACACTTTTTGAGGCGCTGCGCCGTATCGGTGAAACCCGTCCCATCGTTGCCGAGATGGGAACCGTTGCCGCATCAGGCGGTTATATGACGGCGATTGCCGCAGATCATATTGTTGCACGTCGCGGAACGGTCACCGGCTCGATTGGGGTGATTTTCCAATCGATGAACTTTACCGGAACGCTTGAAAAGCTTGGTGTGGAGCCGCTGACGGTTAAAAGTGGTCCGCTCAAAGCCGTGCCCAATCCGTTTGAGCCAACAGACGATGCCGCACGAACGGCGATGCAGAGCCTGATTTCCGACATGTTTGACGTGTTTGTCGGGATGGTGGCCGAACGACGTGATCTACCGATGGATACCGTAAAGACCTTGGCTGACGGGCGTGTCTATACCGGACAACAAGCGCTTGCCAATGGACTGATTGATGAAATCGGTGGCCGTCGTGAAGCTGTGCGCTGGCTTGAAGATAAAGCTGGTGTCACGACCGAAGCGGAGATTGTGCCGCTTGAAATTGAGTACCCGGAAGACGATCTGATGACCACGGTTCTTGAGGGAACTCTCGGAAAAGTGCTGTCATCTGAGGGGCTTAAACTTGACGGTTTGCTGACGGTCTGGCAACCTCAATAAGAGTTTCCTGATAGGATGATCTAATCCGTGGTTGAGTGAGACTGTTAGAACGAACAGGATGGGGCCTGGAAATGACGAAATCAGAACTGATTGCCCGCCTTGCTGAAATGAACCCGCATCTGTATCAGCGAGATGTCGAACGGATTGTTGCGACGATCTTTGATGAAATCACCGACGCACTTGCCCGCGGAGACCGGGTCGAGCTTCGCGGTTTTGGTGCCTTTTCCGTCAAGCATCGCGACGCACGCGTTGGGCGCAATCCGCGCACCGGCGACGCGGTCCCGGTTGGCGAGAAAAAAGTGCCCTATTTCAAAACGGGTAAACAGCTTCGCGAACGTTTGAACTGATTTTTCCATGTGACCGACGAACGTGACTTTGGTCATGGGCTTGCCCAACCATAGCACAGGGATACCTGTGCCGTTGGGGGCATGGCTTTTGTCTGGTTCTTGCCCCATACTACCGGTCTGACTGTCAAACGTGACCTGCAGCTGGTCTTGAATGTGCGCACTCAAACGCAGATGACGCACATCGACCAGCACAAGGAGCTTAAGTAATGCGCGTCCTCTACTGGATTATTGCCATCCCGATTGCGGTTCTGATTGCGGTTTTCGCCGTATCGAACCGGGCTGCTGTGACATTGTCACTTTGGCCACTGCCCTACGAACTTGAACTGCCGCTGTTCTTGCCGATCATGGTTGCCTTGTTGGTCGGGCTGGGCATTGGTCTGGCGTATGAATGGCTTGTGCATGGCAAACATCGTCGTGCCGTACGTCGCATGGACAGCGAACTTAAACGGGTCAAGGCCGAGGATGAAACGCCAAAGGCCGATCACCCAAAATCGGACCACAAGGCGCTTGGCCACAGCTAAGATCGTCTCAGATCCTCAAATCAAAGGGCTCCATCAGGGGCCCTTTTTTTATATTGACCGCGCCACATCGCATGGCCCCATGCATCTCTGTTGTCCTATTTGACATTGGCCTTTTGAGCTAAATCGGCTAAGTCATGTCTGGTCCCGTTTGATGATTGTGGGCCGACGCCCCCATCAAACCCCGCAGGAGGACACCCAGCATGGCCCAGAGCATTTCCCCCAAAGACCGTATCTTTTGCGCGATTGATACAACCGATCTTGATCATGCGATTGATCTGGCCTCAAAGCTTTCGGGCGTGATTGGCGGGGCAAAGCTCGGCAAGGAATTCTTTGCCGCCCACGGGCCACAGGGTGTGCAGGCTGTTGCCAAAGTGGGCATGCCGATCTTTTTGGATGTGAAATATCATGACATCCCCAATACGGTGGCGGGTGCAATTCGGGCGGTAACGCCGATGGGGCTTAAAATTGTCAATGTCCATGCCGCAGGCGGGATTGAGATGATGAAACGTGCTGGCGAAGCCGCGCGTGAAACAGCGGCGAAGGCCGGTGTAGATGCCCCATGGGTGATTGCGGTGACAATCCTGACCAGCATGGATCAGCACGATCTTGACGATGTCGGGCTCAAAGGGCCGATTGACGAGCGTGTCGTCAAGCTGGCCGAACTCACTCAAAAATCCGGGCTGGACGGGGTTGTCTGTTCGGCACGTGAAATCACTTCTGTACGTGCGGCCTGTGGCCCTGACTTCAAGCTGATTACACCGGGTATTCGTCCGGCCTGGGCCGCAAGTAACGATCAGAAGCGCGTTGTCACCCCGGCCGATGCGGTTGCCATGGGCAGTGACGTGCTGGTGATTGGCCGCCCGATCACCAAGGCCGATGATCCGGTTGATGCCGCACGTCGGATCGTTGCCGAGGTATCCTGAGACCTCTCAAAACTCAAATGCAGAAGGCCCGATGTCAAATCGGGCCTTTTTAATGAGCAGATGATCTGGTGGACCAATCGCCCATTAAGCAATTAACCCATTGCCGCCACTCCCACCACTCCCGCTCCCATACGACCTGCTGATTATGCTGCATAGCGCCATGCGATTTTCGCGATGGTCACATTGGGCGTAATTAGAGACAATTGAATCGTTTCAAGAAACCGTGCAAGATGGCTATCTCGCACTTGCACAAAACGCGATGGGCGCTCCAGGCCATCACGTTTCACTGGATATTCAGACATGGCTGCTGCTTCTGCCCGTTGGGGTTTGCTCGGGAACTTCCCGATTCTTGCGCTTGCGCTTGCGTCTTTTGGCATCGGGACCACCGAATTTGTCATCATGGGACTTCTACCCGACGTCGCACGTGATCTTGCTGTCAGCATTCCAGATGCCGGGTTGCTGGTGACGGGCTATGCGCTGGGTGTGACATTTGGCGCGCCGTTTCTGGCGATTGCAACGGCACGCATGGACAGGCGCCGGGCGCTGTTGCTGCTGATTGGGATCTTTATCGTTGGTAATTTGCTGTGTGCGATCGCGCCAGATTACTGGTTGCTGATGGCCGCCCGCGTGATCACCGCCTTTTGCCACGGGGCCTTCTTTGGCCTTGGCGCGGTCGTCGCATCAAACCTTGTATCGCCGCAAAAGCGCGTACAGGCCATCGCCCTGATGTTTTCGGGTTTAACCCTTGCCAACGTGCTGGGTGTTCCGTTTGGAACCGCACTGGGTCAGGAACTTGGCTGGCGGTCGACTTTCTGGGCGGTTGTTGGCATTGGCGTGTTTGCCGCCATTGCGCTTTATTTTGCCCTGCCGCGCAAAATTGCCGCCTCAACCGGCAGTCTTCTGGCCGAGGCAAAATCGCTTGGTAAGCCACAAGTCCTGTTTGCCATGCTGATCAGTGTTTTGTCGGCTGCCAGCTTGTTCAGTGTCTTTACCTATATCACCCCGATGCTCAACGAAGTTACCGGCCTTGCTCCGCGTCAAGTGACCTACGTCCTGTTGTTGTTCGGGGTGGGGCTGACGGTGGGCAACTATGTCGGCGGACGTTTGGGTGACTGGCGTCTGATGCCGGCCATTATCATTGCCTTTGTCATGCTGATTGGTGTTCTGGCTGTCTTTAGCGAAACCCTGACCTCCTTCGTTCCGGCTGTTATCACGGTGATGGTGTGGGGTATTGTTGCCTTTGCGCTGGTCTCCCCACTTCAGATGCGCGTGGTAAGCGAGGCCTCCGATGCGCCTAATTTGGCCTCTACTCTTAATCAGGGTGCTTTTAATCTGGGCAATGCTGGTGGGGCTTGGTTTGGCGGATTGGCGATCACGCACGGGGTTTCCTATCAACACCTCCCATGGCTTGGTGCGGTGATTGCGGTGCTGGCCTTGATGTTTGCCATCTGGAGCCATCTGCTTGACCGTCGCGCCGAAGTCTTTGTCGAAAGTGGTGCAAGCGCCTGATTCCGAGATTATTTAAAACAAAACCCGTCAGCCTGTTGGTTGACGGGTTTTTCATTGGGGCAGTGCCAAGGATCATCCGATCCACAGATACACCTGATCCCATGTTTGGCTAAGTGTCGGGCCATATTGATCAATGATCAGTTTGATCGAAATCGCGATAGAGGTGACAACAAGCAGCGGACGCACAAGGCGCGCACCGACCTTCATCACCATGTGCGATCCGATCTGTGCACCAATCAACGCACCAACTGCCATCACCAGACCAATGACCCAGACGACTTCACCCCCGGCAATGAACATGACAAGGGACGCAAAGTTCGATGTAAAGTTCAGGACCTTGGTGTGCGCGGTGGCCTTGGTCATGTTGAAACCAAGCAAGGCGACAAAGGCGATGGAAAAGAACGACCCCGTACCCGGCCCAAAGAACCCATCGTAAAATCCGATACCAAATCCGGCCGTAAAGGCAAAGGCACCTTTGCTGATCATTTGGTGCGCATCTATGTCCCCGACACGTGGGGAGAACAGGAAATAAAGCGCAATCAGGATCAAGAGACCCGGCAGGATCGTCATCAGAATGCCGGGATCAAGCATCTGAACCAGAACGGTGCCCAGGGCCGACCCGGCAAAGGTCAGTGCAATCGCCAGCACCATATCACGCGGATCGACATGGCCTTTGCGAATGAAGCTAACCGATGCGGAAAAGCTGCCAAAGCTTCCTTGCAGTTTGTTGGTCGCAAGCGCCTGTGCCGGAGTTATCCCCGCCCAAAGCAGGGCCGGGATGGTAATCAACCCGCCACCACCGGCAATCGAATCGACAAATCCGGCAAGTGCTGCGACGGCAAACATGATCAAGAGAAGGTCGAAACCAAATTCCATCGTTTGAAATTCCATATTGTGGGGCGGCGGTCAGGAGAGCCTGACGGACATTATGTTAAAGTCAGTGTGAATAATCCGCGCCATCATAAGAGCTTTGGCACCGGCGTCTATTGTAAGAATGACGCGCGTTCTGGTGCGAGGGTCTTGATGTTGCAAAACCACACGCTGACGCAGCTTGCCAATCATTGGACCGGCATCTAGATATGGTATCCGCTTTGTTAAAGATTGAGGACGCAGATGCCCGAATTGCCAGAGGTCGAAACAGTTACACGAGGCCTGACCCCCGTGATGGAAGGCCATGTTATTGACCATGTGGTGCAACGTCGGCCCAATCTGCGGTTCCCCTTCCCGGAAAACTTCGTCGACCGGATGGCCGGGCGCAAGGTGGATCAGCTGACCCGTCGGGCGAAATATATTCTGGGCTATCTTGATGACGGACAGGTTTTACTGATCCATCTGGGCATGTCCGGACGCATGACGATCCATGATGACCGGACTGCCGCGGTGCCTGCACCTGAAAAACACGATCATGTTGATTTTGTTATGCAAGGTGGTGCGGTCGTACGCTTTACCGATCCAAGGCGCTTTGGCGTGATTACCCTGATTGCCGCTGATGAGGTGACCAGTCATAAAATGCTGGCGGGCATTGGGCCTGAGCCCCTTGGTAATGCGTTTAACTCGGCGGTCTTGGCGGCCGGGATCGCCAAGCGGGCCAGCCCGATCAAAACCGTGTTGCTGGATCAGAAGCTGGTGGCGGGGCTTGGCAATATATATGTCTGCGAAGCCCTGTTCCGGTCGGGCATTGCGCCGAACCGTTTGGCAAAGGACCTCAAGCTTGCGGAAATCGACCGTCTGTACCGTGAAATCAGACTTGTGCTTGAAGATGCTATTCTTGCGGGCGGATCAAGCCTGAAGGATCATCGTCAGGCCAATGGCGAGCTTGGCTATTTTCAGCATAATTTCCGGGTGTATGGCCGCGAAGGCGATGGTTGCAACGCGCCGGAGTGTGACAGCACCATCGAACGCATGGTGCAGGCCGGACGTTCAACATTCTTCTGCCCGACCTGTCAGCGATAACATCCTGTCAGACGGCACATCGTTCTCCCTCTTGCGTACCCCGCCCAAATATATCGGATGGGTGTGCTGGTTTCTTTGCTGGTTCACCTGAAATATACCCATCCATACAGACGTCCGGTTGCGGTCTGCCGTTAAAATCGGTAAAACAGTATCAAAATATGGTTTCAAGCGAATCGGCCCCGAAAAATGCGGGCCTTGATTGCGACAAAAGGATCTTAAGGCATGACATACGAAAACATCATCGCGGAGAAAAAGGGCAATGTCGGGCTGATCACCCTCAACCGTCCCAAGGCGCTGAATGCGCTGTGCGCGGCCTTGATCGACGATATCGGCGCTGCACTTGATGATTTCGAATCCGATGACAACATCCGTGCCATCGTCATTACCGGATCGGACCGGGCCTTTGCCGCCGGTGCCGACATTAAGGAAATGGCTGATTACGACTATATGGATGTCTATAAAAACGACTTCATCACCAAAGGCTGGACTCGTGTTGCAAGCTGTCGCAAGCCGACCATTGCGGCGGTTGCCGGATTCGCACTCGGCGGTGGCTGCGAAATGGCCATGATGTGCGACATCATGCTGGCGGCCGATACCGCAAAGTTCGGTCAGCCGGAAATCACCATTGGCACCATTCCCGGTGCGGGTGGGACGCAGCGTCTGACACGTGCGGTTGGCAAAGCCAAGGCCATGGAAATGTGCCTGACCGGGCGGATGATGGATGCCGAGGAAGCCGAACGTGCCGGATTGGTGGCGCGAATCGTTCCGGCCGACTCGCTGATGGATGAAGCCATGCAATTGGCCGAAAAAATCGCCTCCTTCTCGGGGCCGGTATCGATGAAGGTCAAGGAATCGGTCAACAAGGCCTATGAAATGACCCTGACCGAAGGGCTGATGTTCGAACGGCGTGAGTTCCATTCGACCTTCGCGCTTGAAGATCGCGCAGAAGGCATGAAAGCCTTTGTGGAAAAGAGAAAAGCTGATTTCAAGCACCGTTGATTGTGCCGGGATCGTTATAAGTTGACCCCTGATTCCACGGCTGCATATCTGTATTGCAGCCCCAAAGACTCCTAAGCCGCAGAAAATGAGGCGCTAGGACGGTATCGGGGGTTGACGAGGGGTGCGCCCGGCGCTATAAGCCGCGCTCCGAATTACGTAACATTTGTTTGAAGAGACAGGTTCGCAATGGCTCACCATAAATCGGCCAAGAAGCGCATTCGCCGCAACGCCGCCCGTGCAATCGTTAACGGTGCACGTATCGGCCGTATTCGTACCTACGTTAAGAAGGTCGAAGCTGCGCTGAACGTTGGCGACAAAGATGCTGCTCTGGCTGCGATGCAAATCGCTGAGCCGGAAATGGCGCGTGGCGCACAGCTTGGCGTTCTGCATAAGAACACCGCTGCTCGCAAGGTTTCGCGTCTGACTGCACGCATTAAAGCGCTTTAATTTATCCCTTACGGGATGGCGAGTCGAAGGCCGCACCTCTGGTGCGGCCTTTTCGCTGCCCGGATTTCGGTGAATCACCTTTTGTTCCATGATTCCGCTTGCGCAAAAAACCGCAGGAATCAAGGGCCGTTTTGGTCCCGAAATCCTTTTAACGTTCTGTTAAAGATCGCCTTGCCTGATGTGGGTCGCATCAGTACAGTGTTGCGACTTCGCAGGCCGCGCAAAGCGGTCCGTGACGAAGAACCAAAAAACAAAAGGCGCGAGTACGCTTCCAGGATAGTGCGGAAGACCAGCGTGTTGATCACAAACGTGATGAACGCGGTGCAGTACTGTTTTGTCTTTTGCAGTCTTGTTGGTGTTGAAATTGGGATAGCGGGGAAAGGTTCTAACAGTGCAGCACGCCGCAAGGGGAACGCAATCAGCTCTCGGACAGACCAGTGGGGGGATGTCGGGTGAGCAGCAGGCAGCACCAGACGATCATGCGGTAGCAACATGGCAAGTCATTCGTGAAAAGCTGCGCGCCGAATTTGGCGCAACGGCGTATCGCTATTGGCTTGAGCCTGTTGCCCTGATCGGTGTTGAAGCCGGTGTGGCCCGGTTGGGCGCGCCGACCCGGGCCATGCGTGATTGGGTGACGCAGCACTATCTGGACCGTATTCAGGCCTTCTGGCACGCCGAAGACCCCAATGTTCATTTCATCGAAATCAACATTGTCTCTGTGGCCAATGCCGGGGCTGCGGGCGCGCGTCGCACATCTGATGCGACCGAAACCCGTCCGGCGCAAAATGCGTCTTATCGCGACTCGCAAAATTCCCGGACCAGCAGTGCGGCCAATACCGCGCAGCAGCCCGCCCATCCGCAAAAGTCAAATGGCCGCACGGCAATTGCCAGCATGTCAGATGACGGCATTTCAGCAGCCCTTGATCCGCGCTACACCTTTGATAATTTCGTCATCGGCAAGCCAAATGAGTTTGCCTACGCCGCAGCGCGCCGCTTGGCCGAGGCCGAATCGGTGCCGTTCAACCCGCTGTTTTTGTATGGCGGGGTTGGTCTTGGTAAAACCCACCTGATGCATGCGATTGCCTGGCATATCCGCCGGACACAGCCGCACCGCACAGTGATCTACCTGTCGGCCGAAAAGTTCATGTATCGCTTTATCCGCGCGTTGCGTGACAAAAACACCGTTGATTTCAAAGACCAGTTCCGCTCGGTCGATGTTCTGATGGTCGATGATGTTCAGTTCATCTCGGGCAAGGACTCGACCCAGGAAGAATTCTTCCACACCTTCAATGCGCTGGTGGATCAGGGGCGTCAGATCATTGTGTCTGCCGACAAGTCACCATCTGATCTTGAAGATATCGAAGAGCGCCTGCGCTCGCGTCTTGGATCGGGCCTTGTGGCCGACATCCATGCGACCACTTATGAGCTGCGTCTGGGGATTCTCGAATCCAAGGCGGAACGTCAGGCGGTTGAGCTGCCCCAGCGCGTCATGGAATTCCTGGCCCATAAAATTACGGCCAACGTCCGTGAGCTTGAAGGCGCACTTAACCGCGTGATTGCCCATTCCCAGTTGGTCGGTCGCGAGATCAGCCTTGAGATGGTTCAGGATATTCTCCATGACGTCCTGCGCGCATCCGAGCGCCGGGTGTCGATTGAGGAAATTCAAAAGCGCGTCGCCGAACAGTTCAACATCAAGGTATCGGACATGCATTCGGCCCGCCGTGCCCGTGCGGTTGCACGTCCACGTCAGGTGGCCATGTATCTGTCCAAGCAACTGACAACCCATTCACTGCCCGAAATCGGACGCAAGTTTGGCGGGCGCGATCACACGACCGTCATGCATGCGGTGCGCAAGATCGAAGAACTGCACACCACTGATCCGTCATTGTCAGAAGACATCGATCTTTTGCGGCGGATGCTCGAAGGGTGATCGCTGTTTGATATTTTTCATCAAGGCCGCCAAAAACAGGCGGCTTTTTTGTTGGGTTTTATGCAATGAATCCAATGGGTTTTCCGGCCTGAAATATATGCGAAAAACCGGGAGTCGCACGGTATGCGCTGGTTTGCGCGTTTTGGGTGTTTTTTGGGGTGTCGACTCCTTTTATTTGCTTGGGTTTAGGCCGTAAAAATCCTTCGATTTCCCGACATGCATGTTATAATGCCTCTTCCTCACCCGTAAGGGTGGGGGTCAGGTGAGAAAACCTATTAAAAATCAAGTTGTTAAACCAATACTGACAGACGGATAGGACGGGCATGAAGCTGACCATCGAACGCGCGGCTCTGTTGAAATCGCTGACCCATGTTCAAAGTGTGGTCGAACGCCGCAACACCATTCCGATTCTGTCCAATATTTTGCTGCGGGCAGAGAACGACCAGCTTTCCCTGACCGCCACGGATATGGACCTTGAGGTCGTTGAAACAACGACCGCGGAAGTTGCTGAAGCTGGCGCGACGACCACGCCCGCACATACCCTGTATGAAATCGTCCGCAAGCTGCCGGAAGGCTCGCAAGTGCAAATCTCGCTTGAGCCGGGTGCAGGTCGTTTGACCCTGTCGGCCGGTCGGTCGAAATTTAATCTCGCTGTGCTGCCGGTCGATGACTTCCCGGTCATGTCGGGTGGCGATCTGCCGGTCAGCTTTGGCCTGGCTGCTGCGGAACTGCGCGGCCTGATTGATCGTGCCGAATTTGCGATCTCGACCGAAGAAACCCGCTATTACCTCAACGGGATTTATTTCCACGCCACCGACGCCGAAGGGACGAAAATCCTGCGTGCGGTTGCGACCGATGGTCACCGTCTGGCGCGTGTCGAGGCACCGCTTCCTGATGGGGCGGAAAACATGCCCGGTGTCATCGTTCCACGCAAAACCATTGGGGAATTGCGTAAACTGATTGATGAAACCGGCGAGGCAGTTGATATCGCCATGTCTGATACCAAAATCCGTTTTGGTTTCGGTAAGGCGATTTTGACCTCCAAGCTGATCGATGGGACCTTCCCCGATTACGAGCGTGTCATTCCGTCGGGCAATGACAAGACGCTTGATATCGAATGCAAGGGCTTTGCCGATGCGGTAGACCGTGTTTCGGCGATCTCGATTGAAAAATCGCGCGCGGTCAAAGTTGTTCTTTCGGGCACGACTCTGACGCTTTCGGCATCAAGCCCGGAACATGGGACTGCGTCCGAGGAACTTGAAATCAATTATGACGCCGAGGATATCGAAATCGGCTTTAACTCGCGCTATTTGCTCGACATCGCAAAACAGGTCAAGGGCGATACGCTCAACCTTCTGATGTCGGACGGATCGTCGCCGACCATCCTTCGCGATACCGATGACCTTTCGGCATTGTATGTTCTTATGCCGATGCGTGTTTGACGGTAAGCGCACAACACAGTGGCTGTTCTTGCCAATAACCTCATGCCAAGAGACGGTGCGTCGATGACAAACCGTCTCGCAGTTTCCCGCATCCAGCTGAGCGAATTTCGCTGTTACGAAAGCTTGCGGCTATCGTTAAACAGCACGCCGGTTGTGTTGACGGGACCAAATGGGGCGGGCAAGACCAACTTGCTTGAGGCGGTGTCGCTGTTGTCGCCAGGCGGTGGTTTGCGCCGCGCCAAACTGGGTGAAATTGCGCGGAACTTTCCCGCAAACCCGGATGGTGAAACCCGCGCTTGGGCCGTCTCGGCCGATCTGGAAACGCCAGATGGTGCCTTTCAGGTCGGAAGTGGCCTTGACCCGGCAGCCCTTGCACAGGGACGTGAACGCCGGGCGGTTCGCATTGACGGTGAAACAAAACGCGGTCAGGCATCCTTGGGTCGGGTCTGTGCCGCTGTGTGGTTAACGCCGCAAATGGATCGTTTGTTTCTGGACGGACCATCGGCACGGCGGCGGTTTCTGGATCGACTGGTCTATGGCCTTGATCCAGAACACAGCAGCCGGGTTGCCGCCTACGAGCATAGCCTGCGCAGTCGCGCAAAGCTGCTTAAGGAAGGCAAGGGCGATGATAAATGGCTGGCCTCTATCGAAGACTCGATGGTGCGCCACGGAATCGCCGTTGCCGTCGCCAGAGCCGACCTTCTGGCGCGTTTAAGCCGGGCGGGGACCATGGCGGTCGGACCGTTTCCTGCGGCGCGCATGGCGCTGGCGGGGGATCTTGAAAGCTGGCTGGAAAATCTTCCGGCGGTTGAGGTCGAAGACAAAATGCGGGCGGCATTGCGCGACGGACGGTCACGTGATGGAGCCTATGGCGGGGCGATTGTTGGCCCGCAACGCAGTGATCTTCTGGTGTGGCACGATGCAAAGGGCCAGTCAGCCGATCAATGTTCCACCGGGGAACAAAAAGCGTTGTTGTTGGCGATCATCATGGCCAATACCCGCCTGCAGACAAAAGCACGCGGGGCTGGCCCGCTGCTGTTACTTGACGAGGTGGTTGCGCATCTGGATGCAGAACGCCGCAAACACCTGTTTGATGAAATCGTGGCGCTTGGCGTCCAAGCCTGGATGACAGGTACGGACCGGGCGCTGTTTGAAGGTTTGGACGGTCGTGCGCAATTTTTCCGCGTGGAAGATGCCACACTGACCCTAGAAACCACTCCGTGAATGCCGAGGTTGTTGACGCTATGACCAACGAAACAGAAGCCCCGAATACTGCCGAAGTCGTGCAGGAGTACGGTGCAGAATCGATCAAGGTTCTCAAAGGCCTTGAAGCGGTGCGTAAACGCCCGGGCATGTATATCGGTGACACCGATGACGGAACCGGTTTGCATCACATGATCTATGAAGTCGTCGATAACGCGATTGACGAAGCCTTGGGCGGGTATTGTGATACCGTCTGGGTACAGCTCAATGGTGACGGCTCGGCGACCATCCGCGATAACGGTCGTGGTATCCCGACCGACATGCATAAAGAAGAAGGCGTCTCCGCGGCCGAGGTCATCATGACCCAGCTTCACGCCGGCGGTAAGTTTGACCAAAACTCCTATAAGGTTTCCGGTGGTTTGCACGGGGTGGGCGTTTCCGTTGTCAACGCGCTGTCGACCCTTTTGAAATTGCGCGTCTGGCGCAATGGCAAAGAACACTACATGGAATTTTCCGGTGGCGATGCGATCAAGCCTTTGGAAGTTGTCGGCGATGCGCCGCTGACCGAAGACGGCAAACCGCTTTCCGGGACCGAGGTAACGTTCTATCCAGATGGTGAAATTTTCACCATGACGGATTTTGATCTCCCGACCCTTGAGCACCGTTTGCGCGAATTGGCGTTCCTGAACTCTGGCGTGATCCTGACGCTTCGTGATGAACGAAGCGGCGAGCCGGTCGAACAAAAGCTGCATTACGAAGGCGGTATTCGGGCGTTTGTCGAATATCTTGATCGCAATAAAACCCGTCAGATCGAAGAAGCCATTGTCATTGTCGGCGAAAAAGACGGCATCACCGTCGAAGTGGCGTTGCAGTGGAACGACAGCTATCACGAAACCACGCTGTGCTTTACCAACAACATCCCGCAGCGTGACGGTGGGGCGCATATGGCCGGTTTCCGTGCGGCTCTGACCCGTCAGATCAATTCCTATGCGCAGGAAAGTGGTATTGCCAAAAAGGAAAAGGTCAATCTGTCGGGCGATGATGCGCGCGAAGGGCTGTCCTGTGTGATTTCGGTCAAGGTTCCTGATCCGAAATTCTCGTCGCAGACCAAAGACAAACTGGTGTCATCCGAAGTCCGCCCGGTTGTTGAAAACATCGTCAATGACAAGCTCGCTCAGTGGCTTGAAGAACACCCGCAAGATGCGCGCAAGATCGTCGGCAAGGTGGTTGAGGCCGCATCCGCACGTGAAGCCGCCCGTAAGGCGCGTGAGCTGACGCGGCGTAAGGGTGCGCTTGATATTTCGTCACTGCCGGGCAAACTTGCCGATTGTCAGGAACGCGATGCGTCCAAAGCCGAACTGTTCATCGTGGAGGGTGATTCCGCAGGTGGCTCGGCCAAACAGGGCCGTGAACGTGGTTTCCAGGCGATTTTGCCGCTGCGTGGTAAAATCCTTAACGTTGAACGTGCGCGTTTCGACAAAATGCTTTCAAGTCAGGAAATCGGTACCCTGATTACTGCGATGGGGACGGGGATCGGGCGCGATGACTTCAACATTGAAAAAGCCCGCTACCACAAAATCATCATCATGACCGATGCTGACGTCGATGGCGCGCATATCCGAACCCTGCTGTTGACCTTCTTCTATCGTCAAATGCCTGAACTGATCGAACGTGGCTATCTCTATATCGCACAGCCACCACTTTATCGCGCCAAGCGCGGTAACTCGGTCCAGTACCTTAAGGGCGACCGGGAAATGGAACAGTACCTGACCGCACAGGGTACCGAAGAAGCCGTTCTGACCCTGACCGGTGGTGTGCAGGTTGCCGGTCCTGATCTGGTGCGGGTGGTCGAACTGGCGCGCAAAGCCAAGTCGCTGCTTGAACCGCTGTCGCTTAAACTGCCGATTTCGGTTCTGGAGCAGGCAACACTTGCAGGCGCACTCAACCCGGCCTTGCTTGATGACGATGCCAAGCGCCGCGAAGCCGCAGAAACGCTGGCCAAGCATCTTGATAGCCTCGAAGAAGATTATGATCGCGGCTGGCACGGCGAAGCTCCGCAGGACGAAATCGTTCTGTGGCGTATGTTGCGCGGTGTTGAGCAGCGCCACGTGATTGATGGCAATATTCTACGGTCCGTCGAAGCCCGCGCCCTTGCCGGTATTCTGGGCGAATTGCGTGAACTCTTTGAAAAGGGTGCCGAATTCGTTGCCAAGGACAAAAGCTGGAAAATCAACGGTCCGGTCGATCTGGTCAACGCGGTGATGGAATTTGGCCGTCGTGGCATTTCTGTACAGCGCTATAAAGGTCTGGGCGAAATGAACCCCGATCAGCTTTGGGAAACCACGCTCGACCCGAATGTCCGTTCGCTTTTGCAGGTCAAAGTCAATCACGCCGATGAGGCCGAAGAAGTCTTCTCGACCTTGATGGGCGATGTGGTTGAACCACGCCGTGACTTTATTCAGTCGAATGCACTTAAGGTTGCCAACCTCGACGTGTAACGTCAGGCCGTCTTGTGAATTGACGCATAAAACTGGAAACGGGTCGGCAAAAGCTGGCCCGTTTTTTGGTATGTGTGACGAAGATTTCGAGCTCAACAATCTCGTGCACATCGGGACTGTCTAATGGGGTCGATGTTACGGTCGTGATTTATCGGTCTGTTATCTTTGGGTCAGCCAAGTGCGCAGTTCTTTGTCTGCCGCAGCCAAGCCTTCGCGGTTGATGATTTTTCTGGCAATGGCGCTTGAGACCGCACGCGCGCGTTTGTTGAGTACAATGTCCTGATGGTTTTGATCAAGGGCCTCGACATCAAGTTTGCTGTAAAGCGACAGCAGCCGGTTCTGAACGGTGCGCAGTGATAATTTTCGCCGTGTCGCAATGGCCTTGTCGGGAAGGCCGAGTGCGATATCAAGCAGGATGATATATTCAAACTCGGTCAGGGTATTGCGTGACCGCATCTGCTGGTTCTGTATCTGGTGCACTTCGCGGTCAACAACGATTTGTCCCTCAATCAGGACGGACCGCAAGGCGAGATGCATTCTTTCCTGTGACGCTGTTTTCAGCACATACCCATAAGCCGCTTGATTGGGAACAATCTGGGCAATGCCGCGTAAATAGGCCTCGTCCGAGTAGTTCGACCAAAAAAGAATACGGGTGTCCGGCCGCCGGGCCCAGATCGTTCTGGCGGCATCAATCCCGTTATGTTCCTTCATGCGCAGATCCATCACGATGGCCGTCGTTCCGGACTGCTGTGCAAGGACTTCGGCTTCTTTACCATCCCGCGCAATCAGGATTTCCTTGAGTTCCGGCAGGGCATTTTCGACAATTTCCTTTAGGAAATCGGCATGCATCTTGTCGTCTTCAACCAGCAAAATCTTCATGTTCGGCCCTTTCGGCTTCTTGTGCTGTTTGAGGCAGCTTTACGGTTATTCGCGTCCCATCTTCGGTACTGTGTTCAAACTTTGCACCTATAAGGTGCGCGCGGGTTTTCATATGGGCGAAACCACTGCCGGGTTTTCCTGTGCGGGTCTGGAATTGGCCATTGTCGCAAATCTCGATTTTCAAATCTCCGCGCGGATCCTGACACGACGCAACAACCGAAATATGCGTTGCTCCTGAATGGAGTACGGCATTATTGATGGCTTCCTGACATATCCGGAAAATGGCAATTCGGGTGGTTTCGGGTAATGCGTCGACCTTTCCGCCTGTCTGGTCTTCGACGTCAAACTGTGGCGTGCAATCGCGGCTGACGGCCCGCTCCATATGGGTCAGTACCGCATGCTGAAAACCAAAAAGTTCAAGGATTGTCGGGATCGATGTGTCGATGATGTCGCGCAAGTCCTGGATCATGTTCTGTATCTGCTGCTGCAGGCGATGATGCTGCACAGTTGTCAGGCCCGGGCGGATATCGCGTGCGATGCGCGTCAAATCGGCCAGTGTCTGATCATGCAGATCCATCCCGATCCGTTGACGTTCAGCTTCGAGCGCATCAGTTAAGCTCAGCGCCCCAAGCCTTAACCCTTCCTCGCGCGCCAAAATTCGAGCCCGAAATACCGCTTCTGTGTTGGCCTTTTCATTGGCCCGCAACGCATAAAAATAAGGTGCCAGCATATCGGCCAGAATGCGGACCTGCTCGACATGACGTTCGTCATAGAAGTTTTCTTTTTTCGACGAACAATTAAGCGATCCGACAACTTCGCCCAGAACCTTCATCGCGACATTGACCCGGCTGCGAAATTCGTGATGCAGGATGGGGGCACTTTCCGCACCGGGGAAAACATACCGCGGATCATTAAGAGCATTGCCCGTCAGAAGGTGATCGGTTTTTCCCAAAAGAATATCACGCACCGGCGACTGCCTTACCAACGTTCTGGAGGTGCTCCAGGTTGTTTGAAGGCCGACTTCATAGGACGTGTTCCACGTCTTGTCTGTGTCCGTTAAGCAGATATCCAGATGATCAAATTCAATAATCTTGTCGATTTCGGCTTTCACGGACCCCAATGCGGTGTGGATATTTAGATTGCCTGCAAGAAGATTGGAAATGCGCAGATAATGGGCAAGATCCGACATGAATGTTTCCTCCGTCAGTCATCATATTGCGATAGGGCAGGACTGTCTTGCGGGAACCCGCAATATAGGGGGGTGGTCCCGCAGCATTGGTGCGGTGAGTGCTCTTTACGGTTTAAATGCAATAACCCAAAATCGCCTTTCTAAAGATAAAACAAATCAAATGTCGTTCAAAACGGCTCGTTCAAGTCACGACGTGGCGCAGTCACGTCAGGGAGGAAAAATGAAACTCAAGTCAATGCTTCTCGGCGCAGTTGCCGGGACCTTTGTGTTGGTCTCTGGTCAAGCAATGGCCGACACTTCTGAAAAAAAGATAGCTCTTTCAAATAACTACGCCGGTAACTCTTGGCGTCAAGCCATGCTGGAAAGCTGGGGAAAGGTTGCCTACATGGCAATCGAAGATGGTCACGTTGCCGCGGCTGATGCCTTCACCACATCGGAAAATCAGGCGACTGAACAGGCAGCCCAGATTCAGAACATGATTTTGCAGGGGTATGACGCAATTGTTGTAAACGCTGCATCGCCAACCGCAATCAATGGTGCGGTTAAAGAGGCCTGCGATGCTGGTATTACGGTTGTGTCCTTTGACGGTATCGTGACTGAACCATGTGCATGGCGTATTGCGGTCGACTTCAAACAAATGGGTCGCGATCAGGTCAAGTATCTTGCAGAACGCTACCCGGAAGGCGGCAATCTTCTTGAAATCCGTGGGCTTGCCGGGGTGTTTGTTGATGATGAAATCAGTGCTGGTATTCACGAAGAAGTTGCCAACACCGACTTCAAGATTGTTGGGTCCGTGCATGGTGACTGGGCACAGGATGTCGCGCAGAAGGCCGTTGCCGGTATTCTTCCCAGCCTTCCGGAAATCAAGGCTGTCGTAACGCAGGGTGGCGACGGATACGGTGCGGCTCAGGCGTTTGCCGCAGCAGACCGTCCGACCCCGACCATCGTTATGGGCAACCGTCGCGATGAACTGGACTGGTGGAAAGAACAGAAAGATGAAAATGGGTATGAAACCACATCTCTTTCCATTGCGCCGGGTGTCAGTACGCTGGCGTTCTGGGTTGCTCAGCAGGTTCTTGATGGCAACGAAGTCCCCAAAGACCTGACCGTGCCATTCCTGCGCGTAGATCAGGACACGCTCGAAGAGATTCTTGCTGAAACGCCGGTTGGCTCGGTTGCCAATGTGGAATACTCGCTCGATGACGCGAAAAGCCTGATTGAATCTGCGAAGTAAGGCGATAGGATCATGGTGGAAAACCAGAAAATGATCGGCACCCAAAAGGTGCCGATCATTACTCTTGCCGATGTCGGGGTGTCCTTTGGCGCGGTCAAGGCCCTCAACGATGTTGAATTGACCATCCTGCCGGGCGAATGCGTTGGGGTGGTCGGCCATAACGGTGCGGGTAAATCGACACTGGTAAACGTCATTAATGGCCGTTTATCGTCAACGCGCGGCGACGTCAGTTATGACGGCGAGCAAAGTGCGGCAGATTTTCGCAATGCCCTGCTGGCCAGAAATGCCGGAATACGCAGTGTGTTTCAGGAACTCTCGCTCTGTCCAAACCTCACTGTTCTGGAGAACTATCGCATTCCCTACCGCAACATGCCGAGGCGGGCCTGGCGGCGAAATGCTGCGTCTGCCGTACGGGCATCGCTGGATGCGGTTTTTCCGGGAAACGCGATTGATCCGTATAGCGTGGTTGACGACTTGCCGATTGCCGACCGCCAGATGGTGGAAATTGCCATTGCGTTTTCGAGGCGCGATATCGACGCGCGGTTGGTGATCCTTGATGAGCCGACATCGTCCCTTGATGGCGCGATTGCCGATCAGTTGCTTGCCTATATCAAGAAGTTCTGTGCCGACGGTGGAGCCATCATTTTTATCTCCCACATGATGGGTGAAATCTTTGATGTCGCCAGCCGCATTGTTGTGATGAAAGACGGTTTCATCACCCAAGACAACGACGCGCGGCATTTTACCCGCGATGGCCTTGTCGATGCGATGGGCCATGTCGTGCCAGACACAGCAGAAGTTACCGGAGCCAAAAGACGACAGGAATTCGGACCGGAAGTTCTGCGCATGGAAAACGGTCTGAATGCACGTCAGGGCGAAGTTGTTGGACTGGCCGGACTGGCCGGTCATGGACAGGCAGAAGCTTTGGCGCAGTGTTTCTTGGACCGCACATCGGACTGGTCTGCGTCACGTGATCCCGCCGTCGTCTTTGTTGCTGGCGACAGAAGCCGTGATGGTGTCATGCCCCTGTGGTCGATCATGCGAAACCTGAGTTTGCAAACGTTGGTCGAGTTCAGTCGAACGTTCCTTGTCGACCGCAAAGCGGAACGGAAAGTTGCCGACGAATGGCACCGTAAGATCGGCATAAAAACAGATGATCTTGAAAACCCGATTTTGTCCCTGTCTGGCGGTAATCAGCAAAAAGTACTGTTTTCCAGGGCGTTGGCTTCATCGGCCCCGATTGTCGTCATGGATGACCCAATGCGTGGTGTTGATGTTGGTACCAAGAAGGAAGTTTACCGCATGATCCGTGCCGAAGCTGAAAAAGGACGAACATTCCTGTGGTATTCGACCGAAACCGACGAAATTCTCGAATGTGATCGCGTTTTTGTCTTTCGTGACAGCGAAATTGCCGCCGAACTGCAAGGCGATCAAATCACAGAAGAAAACATGCTGCGCGCATCGTTTGAAATGCAGGAGGCCGGTCAATGAGCCGCGATCATTTGCGCATTCTATTACCGGTCTTGTCGCTGGCAATTCTGTTGGCAGCCGTTTTCTATATGCAGCCACGCGCCATGAGCTATTTCGGGCTTAATCTTCTGTTTAATCTCGCTGTTCCGGTTGTTTTGGCAACGATTGCCCAAATGATGATCCTGATGGTCAATGACATTGATTTGTCCATCGGCACGTTTGTCAGTTTCTGCGCCTGTATCACGGCGACCTTCGTACAAACCGATCCCGTGGTCGGCTACGCGATCCTGTTTGGTGCGATCCTTGTCTATGCCGCGATGGGCGCCATCATCTATGCGCGCGGCTTGCCCGCAATCGTTGTGACACTTGGCATGTCGTTTTTCTGGTCGGGCATGGCCGTCCTTGTTCTGCCGTCCCCGGGGGGATCGGCACCCGACTGGTTACGCGCACTCATGACGGCAAAGACGCCATTCCTGCCTGTGGCAATCATTGCGCCGATCGTGATTGCGGCGATCATGCATTACTTCGTCAAACGTTCGGCACTGGGTGTTTTGTTGCGCGGCGTTGGCGGAAATGAACAGGCGATTGAACGCTCCGGCTGGTCGGTTATGGGGCTTAAGGCATTTGCTTACGGCGTGGCGGCACTTTTCTGTGTGTTGTCGGGCATGGCGCTTGTCGGCCTTGCGACATCGGCGGACGCCAATATTGCATTGCGTTACACGCTGCTATCGATTGCCGGTGTGATTTTGGGCGGTGGTGAATTCACCGGCGGGCGGGTATCGCCTGTTGGGGCGGTTATCGGTGCGCTTACCCTTACACTGGCGGCCAGTTTCCTGTCATTCCTGCATCTTTCGCCCGATTGGCAAATCGGTGCGCAGGGGGCAATCCTGATCATCGTTTTGGCTGTGCGTCTTGTCTTTACCCGACGGGAGGCACTGATATGAGCATGTTGAACAAAACCGGCGAGACACAGCATGAAAAGCGCGGTGCGCGTTACCTGCTGGGTATGATGTCGCGAAAAGCCTGGATCTGGGCCTATATCGCGGCAGGGGCGACCTATATTGCAACGCTGATGGTTGTTTCAAGCAGCGGCGGGGCGGGCGCCTTGCTTTATGCCGCATTCACCTTTGCTTCCTTTGCCGTCATTGTTGGCGTCGGGCAAATGTTTGTTGTGACACTTGGGCCGGGCAATGTGGATCTTTCGATCCCGGCAAGCATGACCCTTGCTGCGACCTTATCGTTGAAATTCATGGCAACAGATGGGGCGCTGGTTGTTCCGGGTCTTGCGATTGCAATCGGGGTTGGTCTGGGATGCGGGCTGTTTAACTTTTCCCTGATCATGTTGCTGCGTATTCCGCCGATCATTGCAACATTGTCGTCGTCCTTCCTGTTCCAGTCACTGGCGATCTGGTCAAACCGCGGTTTGCGGATCAAACCGCCAGAGGTTCTTGCCGATTTTTCAACCGGTGGGACGTTTGGTATTCCCAATGCTGCATGGGTTGCGTTGCTGGTGTCTGTTCTGGCCTGGTGCGTTCTGGAAAAGGCGATTGCAGGGCGGTGGATATTGGCAACCGGGCAAAACAAACGTGCAGCACGCCTTGGCGGTGTGCCGGTTAATGCCGTGCGTTTCGGGGTCTATGTGAGTTGTGCCGTTCTGGCGGGTGTGGCCGGGTTCATGCTGGCCAGTTTCTCTGGCGGGGCGAACCTGAACATGGGAACGGAATATATGCTGATGTCGATTGCCGTGGTTGTCATTGGCGGGTCGTCGATTGCCGGGGGGAATTCAAATGTTCCGGGCATCTGGGCGGCAGCATTGTTCATGTTTTTGATTGTATCGATGCTCAATTCCTATGGGCTTGGTGCCGGGGTTCGCTTGATGCTGACCGGGTTGATTATTGTGTCTGTGGTCGTACTGGCCAGTAAGCGGGGGCGTCGGGTATGAATGGGCCATATGAAATTATCGATCGGCGTTTTTGTGATCTTATTCTGGCAAATGTCGCATTGCGCCGGATTTCGACCGGGCACCTCTGGACCGAAGGACCTGTGTGGTTCGCAGCACATCAGTGCCTGTTGTTTTCCGACATTCCCAATCAGAAAATTTATCGCTGGATGTGTGACGGTAGCGTCAATGTTTTCCGCGACAGTTCAAACTTTGCCAACGGCAATACCCAGGATCGGCAAGGGCGCCTGATCACCTGTCAGCATGGGACGCGATCCGTCACCCGGACCGAACATAATGGTAAAATCATCACGTTGGCAGATCAGTTTGACGGTAAGCCGCTCAACGCACCAAATGACGTAGTGGTCAAATCTGACGGGTCGATTTGGTTTACCGATCCGACATACGGCATTCTTTCTGATTACGAGGGCCATAAATCCACGCCCGAACAAAGCCATCGCAACGTTTTCCGTCTTGACCCTGAAACGGGCGAACTATGGCAGGCCACAACGGAGTTTACCCAGCCAAACGGCCTGGCGTTTTCGCAAGATGAGAAGCTGCTTTACGTTGCCGAATCAGGATCAAGTCACGATGACAGCGTGCCGTCGGTCATCCGTGTTTACGATGTCGATGCCAACAACATGCTTGAAAATGGTCGTGTTTTTACAACGATTGATAAGGGTATCCCGGACGGGTTTCGTGTCGATTGTCATGGCAATGTTTGGTCTTCCGCAGCAGATGGCGTGCACTGCTTTGATGCGGGCGGTGAACTGCTTGGTAAAATTCTGGTCCCGGAAACCGTATCCAATCTGAGCTTTGGTGGCCCACGTGGCAACGAGTTGCTGATTACCGCAACAACAAGTGTTTATGCCATTCACGTCAACAGTGCGGCCGCGACCCCATGAGATGTTTGTTTCTTGCGCAAAAACCCGGCGATCCAAATTCCCGAACCGGGTTGAAGTCGCGCAGGAATGAAATACGAACATCTTAAAGAAGAGTGCCTGACCTCCCTCGGGCACTCTTCGTTTTCTCCAGATATAAATGCACCCATATTTATCATTTATTTCAAAGGACTAACCGGACGTGGCGTGAAAATCGGTGGAACGCGGAATTGCCATTCGTGAATGGGCATACTGATACGATCCGGGCGGGGTCATGGGCAGGCGTCGTGCAAAGTTCCATAAGAGACAAAGGAGAGATCATATGCGTAATAAACCGGTTATCGGCTTTATCGGCCTTGGTCTTATGGGGCATGGCATGGCCAAAAACATCCTCGAGGGCGGTTATGAATTGTGGGTGCGCGGGCGTTCGAACCGCACCCCCATCGAAGACCTTGTGTCGATGGGCGCGAAAGAGGCGATCAACCCGAAACAGTTGGCCGAAGTGTGTGACATCATCCATATCTGCCTTTCAAACGCGCCCCAGATTGAAGTGATCATGCGGTCACAATACGGTATTCTGGCGGGTGCGAAACCGGGCCTGATTGTTGTCGATACCTCGACCTCGGATCCTGACATGACCAAACGGCTCGCCGCCCAATTGCGTGCAAAGGGCGGCCATTTTGTCGATGCCCCGATGGCGGGCACACCCGCTAAGGCCGAAGCCGGTCAATTGAGCACGATGCTTGGCTGTGACAGGGATGTTCTGCCACATATCCGGCCTGTCATCGCATGCTGGGCAGAAACCATCACGCGCATCGGCGAGACTGGCGAAGGTCACAAGATGAAACTTCTGATGAATTTCATCAACCTGTCCTATGCCGACCTCTTTTCCGAAGCGACGTCCCTTGGTGCCAAGGTCGGAATCGCACCGGAAAAACTGCGAGAAGTCATTTCATCAAGCCATATCGGGCAACAGGTTCTTTGACACCTTCCGGCTGGCGCGGCATAGCACGCGTGCGGCATTGATCTGATCAAGCGCGTGCAGCAAAGACCAGCACTTTGTGAGTGGCTTCAAGATTCAATTCATTCTCTCGTCAGCAGTGCGCCATGTGTCTGAATTACTCTTGCAGACAGGGCTTGCCCATGTCGGATGGCATCTGTGGTGTCTTTGCCGTCAAACCGTGCGGCCAAAAATGCGGCGTTGAACGAGTCACCCGCCCCGGTGGCATCAACCACGTTTGAAACCGGCGGAGTTTCAAGACATGCCACGTGGTCATCCTTTAGAAAAGTGCACGGCTCCTTACCATTCTTGACCACGACCTCGGCGACGCCAAGATCACGGTAGCGCATGACTGTTTCTTCCGGGGTACGATCTTCAAACAGTGCCGCCTCGTCATCGAAGCTGGGTAGGATCACGTCTGTGATCGCCGCAACCTCAGACAGGGCCTTTTTACATGCTTGCTGATCTTCCCAAAGTGCCGGTCGGATATTGGGATCAAATGCAATCTGGGTTTGTGTCGGCTGTTGTCGGAGCAAATCAATCAATGCCGCGCGCCGGTCCTCGCTTAGAATTGCAAGCGTAATGCCCGACAAATAGATGACATCAGCATCGTGAAATGCTGCCGTGAGCATCGAGATATCGTCAACCATCTTTCGCGCCGCAGAATTCTCACGCCAATAGGTAAAAACCCGGTCACCGTTTTCCTGATCAATCAGATACAGGCCCGGACGTTCCCCCGGCAGGCGCTGGATGGCACTAACGTCAATCCGCGCATCGGAAATGAACTTTGAAATCTGGTCTGAATATCGATCCACGCCAAGGGCGGTGGCATAACGAACCTGCCAGTCGCGATCATTCGTCGCGTTACGGAAATGCCAGGCTGTATTAAGAGTATCGCCCGCGATGCCCATTTTCCAATGACCATCGGTGCCGCCCGACATCTCAATCATGCACTCGCCAACGGCGACAAATCGTTTCAGTGTCATATGGCAAGCTCACGCTTGAGTGCCGCATCCGCACCCTCTGACATCAATAGGGACAGTCGCGCGATCACAGCACTGCGCCATACCCCATCGTCTTGCAACTGTTGGGGCATCCATCCCGGCAAATGCGCCAGTTTTTCATAAATGACTGCCGGGTCCTGATGATCGCCCAAGGCACTGATAATTTCATCGGCACGCGGATCATTGAGCTGTTGGGCAACCTCGCTGGTTTTGTCCGCGTTAATGCGGTGATGCATGACGGCCAACCACGCGGCAAAACAAAGCGCGAATGTGCCCAGCCGGGTGCTTCCCGGTGGCAGATCACAGGCCGGGGCAAAAATCCGCTGCGGAAGTTTTTCTGTGCCGTCCATCGCGATCTGGTTGGTTTCATGGGCAATTTCGCGATTGGCAAACCGGGCCACCAGATCCGCACCGTAATCGGAAAAATCAATCCCGGCCAAGGGTGGCATCGTCGACGCCGCATTTTCCATATGCAGCGTCACAAGACGCGAAAAGGCATCGCTTGCCATCGCGTCGCGCACATATCGGTATCCACCCAGTTGCCCCATATAGGCGATGAGCGAATGACTGCCATTAAGCATGCGAAGCTTCATGCGTTCATAGGGCTCAACATCGGCAACAAGGATCGCACCGCCTTCTTCCCATGCCGGCCTGCCATCGGAAAAGGCATCTTCAATCACCCATTGAGAGAACGGCTCGGTTTCAATTGCCGCAGGATCATCAAGGCCCGTCAAATGCTTGGCATCAGAACGGGTCGCCGCTGTTGCCGCCGGGGTGATCCGGTCGACCATGGTCTCGGGAAAAGAAACATTGTTCGTGATCCAGATCGCGAGATCCGGATCAAGGTGCTTGGCAAAATCAATCACACCCGCACGCAGCAAACGCCCGTTCGATGGAAGGTTATCGCACGACACAACTGTATAGGCCCGCACACCAGCGTCCTTGCGACGCTTTAGTCCGGCAACAAGCAAACCAAGAAGTCCGCAAGGCGTGTCAGGGTTGGCAAGATCATGTTTCACCGCAGGGTGTTCGGTCTGAACCGTCCCCGAGACGCGATCAATCCCATAAGCCTTTTCGGTTACCGTGATGGTCACGATCCGAATTGCCGGGTCGGCAAGCGCATCTAAAACCGGTGCGATATCCCGTGCGGCGGCAATTGCATGCGAAATGCTGGTAATTTTACGTGCTTTGGGGCCGTCCGGGTGGCGTTCGATCAGTGTAAAGGTGCCGTTTTGCGCATTTAAGGCATCAACAATATCCGTACTGCGCAAACTGACACCGATAATGCGCCAGTTACCCCCTTTGGCGGCCATGGCCACATCCGTATAAACCGCCTGATGGGCGCGATGAAATGCGCCAATACCGATATGCACGATACCGGCCTTGGTGGCATCGGCGGCATCGGCTGGATTGGGGTGTAAAGTCACATCAGAAGCATCAGAGGTGTTCATTTTTTAACCCCCAAGCCGATCAAGCCGTGCCGACAATGCCGTCATGACACCGCGCAGTTCGGCCAGTCCCTTAAGGCGTCCAATCGCCGGATAGCCCGGTTGTCCCTTGCGATTCAGATCGTCAAGGATGTCCTGACCATGATCTGGGCGTATGGGAATGTTCCAGTCGGATCGTCCGGCGGATTTGCGCAACGCTTCCTCGCGCAGGATCTGCTCAATCAGCGAAACCATGTCGGTATCGCCATCCAGATGTTCGGCTTCATAGAAGCTGCACGGCAGATTCTGGCCTTCGCGTTTGGTGTTCCGCAAATGAATGAAATGGACGCGCGACCCCCAGCGTTTCATCATACCGGGCAAATCATTACCCGGATGTACACCAAGTGATCCCGAACAAAGCGTGATGCCATTTTCGGGAACATCCACGGCCTGCATGACAAAGGCATAATCGGCCTCGGTCGACATGACCCGGGGCAGCCCCAAAAGCCCAAAGGGCGGGTCATCAGGATGGCAGCACATGCGAATGCCGACCTCACGTGCAACAGGAACGACTTCTTCAAGAAATGCGACCAGATTGGCACGAAGCGTATCGGCATCGATATCGGCATAGGTCTCAAGCAACGCGCGCAGATCATCAAGCGTCAGGTTTTCCACGGACCCCGGCAGGCCAAAGGCAACAGTGCGCTCCAGTTCAGCGCGCCGGTCTTCGGACATTGCATTAAACCGGGTTTTTGCCTCGGCAATGATTTCGGCAGGATAGTCATTTTCCGCACCCGCACGGCCAAGAATGCACAGGTCAAACGCGACAAAATCAACCAGATCGAATCGCATGCAGGTCGCCCCGTTTGACAGGCGCCAGTTCAGATGGGTACGTGTCCAGTCAAGGATGGGCATAAAGTTATAACAAACAATACTGATCCCGGAATCTGCCAGATTACGCAGACTTTGCTTATAGGCCTCAATATGGTCTCGCCATGGGCCGACCTGACGTTTGATCGATTCTGAAACCGGAAGACTTTCAACAACATCCCAGGTTAGGCCAGATGCAGAACCGTCTTTCATGGTCGCAATTTCTGAATGACGCTTGGCAATTTCGTCCGGAGTCCAGACCGCGTCACTGGGGATGTGATGAAGGGCGGATACCACGCCGTGCGCCCCCGCCTGACAAATATCGTCAATGCTGACCAAATCGTGCGGGCCGAACCATCTCCAGGTTTGTTTCATATGCTTCTCTCTGTGTTGGCGTGGTGTCTGCAATCGCGACTATAACTGCTTGGATGATATCACGACATAATTTTGTTGACTAGTATGGTAGTATGCATCATGAATCAGAAAGGCAAGGAGAGTTTGATGGGCGACCCTAAAGAAAACGACTGGGAAGTAACGAACGATCAGGCCGTTGGGCCGCAGATCCACCGCATTATCCGTGAACGGATTGTTTGTGCGGATTTGTTGCCCGGTGTGCGCCTGTCCGAAGCCGAACTTGCAAAACATTACAATGTTAGCCGCCAGCCCATCCGCGAAGCGTTCATCAAGCTTTCTGACGAAGGTCTTTTAGAGGTTCGCCCGCAACGCGGCACGTATGTCAGAAAAATCTCTGTCGCAGCTGTTCTTGACGCCCGCTTTGTCCGTGAGGCGGTCGAAGCCGATATCGCGCGCTTCGTCGCCCAAGAGCCGAACGACGTATTTTTGGGGCATCTTGAAAATCTGATCCGCGATCAGCGCAAAGCGATGAAAGGCGATGCGCGTGCTTTCTTGAAACTTGATCACGACTTCCATCGCAGCCTCGCAGAAGCAGCGGGAAAAACCTACGCCTGGAAGGTTGTTGAGGATGTCCGTGCCCAACTCGACCGCGTGCGTTACCTCAGCTACTTCCAGTTTCCGATGGAAGAAATCATTGATCAGCACGTCCAAATTGTTTCGGCCATCACATCGCGTGATCCCGAACAAGCCAGCGCAGCCATGCGTGAACACCTTCGTGAAATCTTGCATACGCTGCCTGATATTGCGCGCTCCAGAACGGAGCTCTTCGACGACGCCGACACGATTGCGTCGTCACCCTAAGGCATCACCAAACAGGGAGGAACAGATGCTTACAATACAAACAACCAAAAAACTGATACTCGCCGGCGCCGCCGCCATCCTTATGAGCAACTCTGCAATCGCAGCAGAGATGACGCTCAAGCTTGGTCACTTGGCCAACGAACAGAACGCCTGGCACAAGGCCGCCGTAAAATTTGGCGAGGAGCTTTCAACCCTCACCGATGGCCGTATTGAAGTTCAGGTCTTCCCGAATGAAACGCTTGGCAAGGAAATTGATCTGATCAACGGCATGCAGCTTGGTGCCGTCGATATGACAATTACCGGTGAAAGCCTTCAGAACTGGGCACCAAAGGCAGCACTTCTTGCCGTGCCTTACGCTTATAAAACGCTTGAAGACATGGATGCTGTTGCCAGTGGTGAAATCGGTGATCAAATTGAACAGCAGATCATCGAAAAGGCCCGCATCCGTCCAATCGCCTATTTTGCCCGTGGTCCTCGTAACCTGACATCCAACCGCGCGATCAAGTCTCCCGATGATTTGGATGGCCTGAAAATGCGCGTTCCAAACGTTCCGCTGTTCGTTGATGTTTGGAAGTCGCTGGGGGCACAGCCAACACCAATGGCGTTCTCCGAGGTCTTCACCTCCTTGCAGGCTGGTACCATCGACGCACAGGAAAACCCATTGGCGCTGATTGAATCGGCAAGCTTCGACGAAGTCCAGAAATTCGTGAACAAGACCGAGCATGTCCGTTCGTGGATTTACCTGACCATCTCGGAAATCACCTGGGCTAAATTGTCGGATGCTGACAAGGACGCCGTCATGGAAGCCGCAAAACGCGCCCAAGCCTATGAGCGTGATCTGTTTGCTGCCGACGAGGAACGTCTGACAGAAGAACTGCAGTCCAAGGGCATGACCTTTGTCGAAATCGACAAAGAAGCCTTTGCGTCGAAGGCCAAAGACGCTGTTTTGGCAAATGTCTCCGACGAAATCCGTCCGATTGTCGAAGATCTTTTCGCAAACTGAGTATTGCCGGTTCGGCCGCGTGATTGCGGCCGAACCTTTTCCGACGGGGAAGTAACGTGCTTTCAGCCAGATTATACGCGTTCATCATTGCACTTTGCCGGGTTGGAACAGGGGCCGCTTTCGGTCTTCTGATCTTTACTGTTCTGACACAGGTATTTTCGCGGACCTTTTTGCCCAGTTCTCCGGTCTGGACAGAAGAACTCACCCGTTATGCGCTTCTGTTTCTTGCCGCCTTCGGGGTTGGGCTGTCGTTTCGCAATGGTGATCTGGTCAATGTCGACATCGTTTGCGATTTGCTGCCGTTGCCGATCCAGCGTTGGCTGATGTTTGTTTCCGCAGCACTCACCGCCGGGTTCTGTCTGGTCTTGTTGTTTCCGGCATGGATGTTCGTTTCCATTGGTGTCCTTCAGACGTCGCCGGCACTTGGAGTTCGGATGGATTTCATTCACGCCGTTGTTTTCATTTTACTTGCCGTTCTCGGACTTTTCGCGGTTCTGCGCATGATCCGGATCATCGCCGGCGTTTCTGATGGAAAAGCCGAAGATACGACAAAGGACTTCCCATGAGCCTTGCAATTCTATTTGGCGTTTTTGCCCTCGGCCTTGTCATTGGCCTTCCCGTTGCCGTGACACTGGGTCTGTCCTCGCTGTGCTATCTTCTGCTTGAAGGCATCCCGCTTGTCGTTATCCCGCAAAAGCTCTTTGCGGGCATGGATGTGTTTGTCCTGCTGTGTATTCCGGGCTTTATCCTTGCCGGAAATCTGATGAATGGCGGGGGTATCACACCGCGCATTGTGCGTTTCGCCAATGCCATGGTCGGCTGGATGCGGGGCGGCCTTGGCCTGACCAACGTGACCGGATCAATGCTGTTTGGCGGCATTTCCGGAACGGCGGTTGCGGACGCGGCATCAATTGGCGGGATGATGATCCCGGGCATGATCCGTGCCGGATATACCCCGGCGTTTTCCGCGGCAGTAACGGCGGCATCATCAACCGTCGGACCGATTATTCCGCCCAGCATGCCGATGATCATTGTTGGCGCGCTGTCGGGCATTTCCGTTGGCAAGATGTTTATCGCCGGTGCCATCCCGGGCATTCTGATGGGGCTTGCAATGATGGTGACCTGCTACATCATTGCCGTAAGACGCAATTTCCCCCACCAACCCTGGCAGGGCTTTGGCGAGCTTGCCCGTTCCTTTACCGGTGCCTTCTGGGCGCTTGCGATGACGGGCCTGATCATTGGCGGATTGCTCAGCGGCATTGTCACCCCGACCGAAACGGCTGTGATTGCCAGTCTCTATGCCTTGATCGTTGGTTGTTTTGTTTATCGCGAACTGCCTTTGCGTAAAGTACCGAAAATTGTCATCGACAGTGCGGTGACTGCGGCGGCCATTCTCGCACTTGTCGGGCTGGCAAATGTCTTTGGCTGGATACTGGTGTCGGAACGCATTCCGCAGATGATTTCAGATGCGGTCTTGTCTGTGACCGATAACAAATATGCCGTGATCTTGCTGATCAATCTGGTTTTGCTGATTGTTGGCATGTTCATGGAAACGATTGCCGCCTTGATCATCCTGTTCGTGCCGCTTCTGACCCTTGCGACCAATGTTGGCGTCGATCCGATCCACTTCGCGGTGTTTGCTGTTTTGAACCTGATGATTGGTCTGACAACGCCGCCGGTGGGCATTTGCATGTTCATCTGCGCGAACATCGCCAAGGCGCCGGTCACCACCGTGATCCGGGCACTTGCACCGTTCCTGTTGACCAATATCACGATCCTGTTTCTTGTTTCCTATATTCCGGCGCTGTCAACCTGGCTGCCGTCCTTGATGGAGTAACCGATGCAAACACGTGTTTGCCGTTTGTATGGCCAAGATGATCTTCGTATCGATACCGAAGCCACCCTCGATCCGATCAAGGATGAAGTGCTTGTCCGTGTGGGGGCCGGTGGCGTGTGCGGATCGGACATGCATTACTACTTCGAAGGCGGGATCGGCCAGATCCGGGTGCGCGAACCGATCATCCTTGGCCATGAAGCCGCCGGAACAATTGTCGCACTTGGTCCGGATGTCAGCGGACTGTCTGTTGGGCAAAAGGTTGCCATCAATCCAAGTCATCCATGCGGCACATGCCGTTATTGCCAGCAGAACTTGCAACAGCATTGCCTGAACATGAAGTTCTTCGGGTCCGCCATGCCCATGCCCCATATTCAGGGGGCGTTTCGCGATCTGGTCAATGTTGGGCAGGGCCAATGTTTTGCCATTGGCGATCAAACCGATATCGGCCGGGCTGCCTGTGCAGAACCCCTTGCGGTCTGTCTGCATGCCGTCGCCCGTGCTGGTGATCTTTCAGGTAAAAGGGTCCTGATTACCGGGGCTGGACCGATTGGCAGTCTTTGTGCGGCGGCGGCTAAGCTTGCCGGGGCAGCTGAAATTGTCGTGACCGACTTGCAGGACTTTGCCTTGGATGTGGTGCGAAAAATGGGGGCAACCCGGACAATCAATATTGCCAAAGCCGCTGACGAGCTCACACCTTACGAAGCCGAAAAGGGGCAGTTTGACGTGTGTCTGGAATGTTCTGCTGCGCCTGCCGCATTGCGCACAGCCATCAGCACCCTGCGCCCGCAGGGTATTCTTGTGCAGGTCGGTGTTGCCGGTGAAATGCCCGTACCGTTCAATCCGCTGGTTGCCAAGGAAATCACGATTACCGGGACCTTCCGTTTCAGCACCGAATTTGCCGAGGCTGTTGGCATGATTGATCGTGGTGAAATTGATGTCGCACCGATCATCACCCAGACCTTCCCGCTCGAAACCGCCAAAGAGGCCTTTGAAGTTGCGCGGGATCGCAGCAAATCGGTAAAGGTTCAATTGGCATTTGCCAGCTGATGCGGCGGTGTTGTCGGCAACAATATCTCTGCCCGCGCGTGGCTTGAATTTTCCAGCGCTGCGTTGAAAATGAACCGCATAAAATCAAAACGGGCCCGCACATGCAGGCCCGTTTTTTTATGCGTGATCAACGTTGATCGGGCTTACCCGACCACGTTGAAATCCGGGCCATAGGGGTACCCGGTGATGTTTTCATTGCCATCCTCGGTGATGACAAGAATGTCATGCTCGCGGTAGCCACCCGCACCCGGTTTCCCGTCGGCAATGGTCAGCATCGGTTCCATGCTGATCACCATGCCCGGTTTAAGCACCGTGTCGATATCCTCGCGCAGCTCAAGCCCGGCTTCGCGGCCATAATAATGCGACAGCACGCCAAAGCTGTGGCCATAGCCAAAAGTGCGATATTGCAAAAGGTCGCGTTCCGCGAAAAAGGCGTTGATCTTTTCTGTCACCGCCGCACAGGACGCCCCGGGTTTAAGCAACGACATGCCATATTCATGCGCCCCGACATTGGCCTGCCAGATTTTCAGGCTGGCGTCATCGACCTCACCGACAAACAAGGTCCGCTCAAGGGCGGTGTAATAGCCCGAAATCATCGGAAAGGTATTCAGCGACAGGATATCGCCACGCTGGAGTTTGCGCGCCGTGACGGGATTGTGCGCACCATCGGTATTGATGCCCGACTGGAACCACACCCACGTATCGCGATATTCCGCATCGGGGAATCGTTTGGCGATTTCAAGTTCCATGGCATCACGCCCGGCCATGGCCACATCAATCTCGCGCACACCTTCCCTGATGGCATCGCGAATGGCATAGCCCCCCACATCGGCCACCTGTGCCCCGCTTCGGATCAGGGCGATTTCGGCGGGTGATTTGTGCATGCGCTGACGCATGGTGTCGGCGGTGATGTCCCGGCTGCTGGCGGGGTTAAGAAACTCGTCAAGCAACGCCTTTTGCGCAAGGCTAAGATGATCGCCCTCATAGCCGACAACTTTGCCAACCCCGGTAACAGACCGAACCGCGCGCCAGTAGTTATGTCGCTGCCAGTCGGTATAGGTAATGTTATCGCCATGGCACCGGCGCCACGGTTGGGCTGCATCAATGCCCGCACTGATCGTGACAGTGTCGGTTGGTGTGACGACCAGCGCATAAGGCCGCCCAAACGCGCAATACAAAAAGCCGGAATAATAAGCAATGTTATGCATCGAGGTGAAAACGCACGCGTCAACACCGCACGCGGCCATGATGGTGCGCAATTTGGCAAGGCGCGCCTCATATTCTGACGCCGCAAACGGCAGAATGCGGTCACCTTGATGGAAACGGTAAAATTCTGGGCGATCCATTCGCAAAATCTCCTTATCGGCGCTGCCTCAAAGGGGATGAGACCTCCCCCTGTCTTGACAACGACAAAGCAAGATCCCGGCGTTCAGGATGTGTATGGGTGATGTCGGGCGCGCATTTCACGCTGGCGACGCCATCGCCTGCCCTGCTGATCTTATCGGGGATTGTGCGCCAATCTGGCAAGAGAAATCCGCCGGTCATGACGCAACCGGTTCCCTTCGGGAGGGTGTGGCGACGATTTTCGATACGTTCGTATGGTTAATTGTCATGGTTAAAGTATTTTCTTAACAGCTTGTCGCTTTACTGTTGGGGAACAATATAAAATACGGGCAATTTACGGAATTTTGGCGTGGCCGAGGAAGACGAAGACCATACAGGCGGTGGGCAATCAGCAGCCAATTCCGCAATGCAGAAAATAGCCGAACGCGAAATGCGGATTATACGGCGGCGCATGCGGCGTCGGCGCATGATCACAATCGGCTTTTGCCTGACGCTGGTCGTGGGATCGCTGTTTGGCATTATGTATTCCATTCAGTCCAACCTCGATCTCAGCCGCAACATGATCCGCAGCCCGCAAGTCCGTATTCTGGGCTATGACGGGGCGTTGCTGGAAACCGTCGAGGGGCGCTACAGTCAGGATGTCTCGCTGACAACCATTCCCGAACGGGTGCAAAACGTCTTTGTCGCGGCAACCGATCCGAACTTCTTTAATCACATGGGCGTTTCCGGCCGTGATTTCGCCCGGATCTTTAGCGGTGACCCCGGATCGGGGTCGACCATCACGATGAAGGTTGCGCGAACCTTCTTTAAGACCAAAGCCAACAATGCGGGACGCCATTTTCAGGAATTCCTCGTCGCACTTTGGCTGGAAATGAAATTCAGCAAAAAGACCATCCTGCGCAGCTACCTTGAACGCAGCTATATCGGGCGGGGCATTTTTGGCATTACCGCGGCATCACGCCTTTGGTACGGCGGCCCGGCAGAGCGCATAACCCTGCATCAGGCCGCCGTTCTGGCCGCCGCCATGAGCGATCCTGTTAAATTCGATCCGCTTTTGCATTCCAGTGAAACCGCCGCGGAAGCCAACGATATTCTGGCAAAACTGGGTCAGTACAAATTCATCGAAAAGGATCGGGTTTCCGCCCTGACCTTGCTTGAGCCAAAGCTCGATGTTCAATACGAAGAACATGTTGTCTCGGGCTATCTGGTCGACATGGTTCTTGAAGAAGTCGCCGATATTGTCGGATACAGCAGCCGCGATATCGATGTTGTCACCAGCATTGATCTTAAGGTGCAAAAGCTCGCCCAGGATGTCGTGCGCGAGGTTTCCGAGATTCGCATCAAACCCAAGGGTGCCAATCAAACCGCCCTTATTTCCATCAGCCCGGATGGGCGTATTCGCGCGATCATCGGTGGGGCGAATTACAGCCCGTTTCAGCGCAACCGGGCAACCGACGTGCGGCATTTGCCCGGCCGGATGATTAAAATCGCCACCTATTATTATGCGCTAAACCAAAACAGCGATCCGGCCCAATGGGTTCGGGACAATCGCATGGCGGTTGCCGGGTGGCGGCCGATCAATCCTGATCACGAATATATGGGCCAGATTTCACTGCGCGAAGCCTTCGTCCGTGATGTCAATACCGTGCCAACAACCCTTGCCGATCACTACGGCTTGCTTGATGTGCGTGATTACATCCATGCGATTGGTGTCAAAAGTCCGCTTTCAACAGATATCCGAACCGTGGTCGGTCTTGATCCGGTAACGATGGGCGAAATTGCCGCCATTCACACATTGCCGCAAAATTCCGGCAAACCGGCTCAGATGACGGTGATCAACCGCGTGTCGTATAGCGGAACTGACGAAGCCGCGCTGTATCAGCGCGAAGATCTGGTTCAGGAAAAAAGACTAACCGACGAGGCCATTCAGGGCTCATATGTGCTTTACGCCAGTGTGACCGATCCGCAAGTAAGGCTGGACCGGCCCTTTGCCGGGTATGGCACGGTCGCGGGTGGGGGGTCGGATGCGTGGTATGTCGGGTTTACATCTGATCTGACCACGGTGGTCTGGGCTGGCAATGACGATAACAGTAGAATGGCCGTGCGCGGGGATGTAGAGCTTGCGTCTTTGTGGCGGTTATTTATGCTTGATGCGCATGATGGTCTGGCCATCCGTTCAATGATCCGTGCATCATCGCAGCGACGTCGGGAAAACGACGGGGTGAACGATCTGTGGAAGCGCGACCTGAACGGCAATAATTGATAAAACCGTCGCAAAGCGGGGAGACGGGGGACTCCCTCCTCGGTTGGGGCATAACAATATAAAAAACGCCGGTTAACGCGGCGACTTCGTCTGTCTGGCCGTTGGGACATATGTCCCGATGATGTCCACGAGACGGATCGAGTTGCCGTGCGCTCGTATCTGACCAAAAGGTGCATTTGTGGCCCAAAGAGAATTTAAAAGACGGCAAAGCGTCCGCAAGGGCGCGGCCGCCAAAGGATCCAAAACGAAAAAACGCGTCAGCAGCGCTGGAAAGCGCAAAGGCAGTTTGTTTTCGCGCATGGGCGATTTGATCCCCGGGCCAGAGGCCATTGCACGTTTCATCGTCCTTGGCAGCATCTGGGTCATGGTGCTTGGCGGTGGTGTCGTGGCTTATTACGGGTACGGGCTGCCCGACAAAGTCAGTTTTGATGTCGCCAGCGAACGCAAACCATCGATCCGTATCATCAGTATAGATGGCGCAACACTTGCCACCTATGGCAACCGCTATGGCAATCCGGTCGAAGTACGTGATTTGCCCGATTATGTCGGTCAGGCGTTCGTTTCCATCGAAGACCGCCGGTTTTACGATCATTTTGGCATCGACATCATCGGTATTTTACGCGCAACCTGGGCCAACCTGACAGCAGGCCGGATTACCGAAGGCGGCAGCACAATTACCCAGCAGCTCGCCAAAAACCTGTTTCTGTCCCCCGAACGCAGCTTTGGCCGCAAGATCGAAGAAGTCCTTCTGGCGATCTGGCTTGAATTCAAATTCGACAAACAGCAAATCCTGTCGCTGTATCTTAACCGGATTTATTTCGGATCAGGTCTGTACGGGATTGATGCGGCCGCGCGCCACTACTTTGGCACCGATCCACGGCGCTTGAACCTCTATGAGGCGGCTGTTCTGGCCGGCCTGCCCAAGGCACCAAGTCGCTACAATCCGATGGTTGATCCGGTTCAGGCCGCGGAGCGCGCCAATCTTGTGCTTGATGCCTTGGTGTCGACCGGGGCGCTCAACAAGGCGCGCGCAGACCGGGCCAAACAAACCCGCGTACGCACCGCGCGCAAGGCAAATACAGGACCGGGTGTGCGCTATTTCTCCGACTGGGTTCTTGATCGTGTGCGCGATTATGTCGGCTATGTCGATCAGGACCTTCAGGTCCACACCACGCTTGATTCCCGTCTTCAGGAAGTTGCTGAATTCAACCTTGAACGTGCGCTTACAAGCCCCGGTGCGGTGCAAAAACGTGTCGGTCAGGCCGCCCTTCTGGCAATGACCCCTGATGGGGCGGTGCGTGCGCTTGTTGGCGGACGGGACTATTTCGAAAGTCAGTATAACCGTGTGACGCAAGCCCGCCGTCAACCCGGATCGGTGTTTAAACTCTTTACCTATCTGGCTGGGCTGGACAACGGTTTGGGCTCGAACGACTGGATGCGCGATATCGAAATTTCGATCAATGGCTGGGAGCCGCGGAACTTTGATCGCAAACACCACGGCACCATGTCCATTCGTGATGCGCTTGCGACCTCAAACAACTCGATTGCGGTGCAGCTTGCCATGGAAGTCGGCTTGGACAAGGTCATCCAGAAGGCACGCGATATGGGCGTGTCCTCAACCTTAAACAGAGAACCGAGCCTTGCCCTTGGCACCAGCGAAGTTTCGATGCTGGAACTTACCGGTGCCTATGCCATCGTCGCCAATGGCGGTTTTTCGGTGTTCCCGCACGCCGTCAGCAAGATCACCGGACGGAGCGGCGAGGTCTTATATCAACGCACGGATGATTTCCCGTCGCGCCTGATGAACCCGCTGCATGCCGGTGAAATGAACAATATGCTGGCCTCTGTCATTGCCAAGGGCACGGGCCGCAACGCGATTATTGACCGGCCCGCTGCCGGAAAAACCGGCACGACATCGGATTATCGCGATGCGTGGTTCATTGGATATACCGCGGAATTGGTGGCCGGTGTCTGGATGGGCAATGATGATGGCAGTCCGATGGATGAAGTCACCGGCGGTGATCTCCCCGCCAAGTTGTGGCACGACTTCATGCTGCATGCCCATCAGAATTTGCCGGTCCGATCCCTTGGCAAAGCCGCCTTGGCCCGGTCGAAAAAAATGGGCGAAGATGACAGCTGGCGCGATTTCACCGCCGGTTACAGCTCGGGCAATGAAAAGCAATAATCGGGCGCAAAAGTTTTTGCACCTTTATCGCCGATATCGACTCACAGGCGGTCTTCTTGGGGCTGTCTGTGAGCGGCCTCATATCTAACCCGCCCGGCATTGCCGCGAAGGCGGGAATATATCTCGATTTCAACGGGTTATAGATTCGGACCGGACCAAAAAGGGGAGGCAGGTTTATTTTTTCCTCTTTCCGCTAAAAGAAAATGAGGAAAAGGTGACTGTCCCCTTTTCGTGATGAGATTTGGAGGGGCGGATAATGAAGCTAACTTCTTTTAGAATCAGAAGGTTTCTAACCGCTATTCTTTTGTCTGTGTTGATCATAGGCGGAGGAACGCAAACAAGTTTCGCAAAATGGTCGGATGGAAGAATCCCTGTTTTTACGCCCAGTGATTTTTCGATCAGTAATAAGTTTCGTGGTATTTATTACGTCTTCAATTTTAAAAAAGAAAATAACGGCAATATGGCAGAATTAACATATTCTGAATGCGGCGCCGAAGTATGTAAGTTTAGGTTTTCTTATAATGGAATGAATTCAGAATTATTTATTGTAGATCGTGAGGATAGTAATACTTATTTGGATCTTCATATTGGGTTTTTCAAATTTTCGCATCATTCGGGAGCATATGACGGCGATAGTCAAAGTCAGTTTCTTCTGCTCCGTATGTACATCAATTCAGTAATGAAGAAAGATTTTGGAATTGGATATATAGGTATCGCTTACTGTAAAGAATTAGATGTGTGTTGGCATATTGAAGATGTCGTGAAAAGAAATTCAATTAATTACGATTTCTATGAAAAAACGATAGAAGATTTATCCAGATACAAATCTGGAAATGAAGTTATTTTTGAAAATATTAACAAAGCATTTTATTTTTTGAACTCCCTTTCTGATACGCAACGAGATGATAATCGTTAATAAATTGATTGAAAATCGGACCTGTTTATTGCTTTAGCACTCCACCTCAAGCCATATTTAGATTATTTTATATCCCAGAAAAGAGGGGTTGTACCCTTTTCCTTTCGTGATTTCATGCTCCATGCGCACCAAACCCTGCCGGTCCGCTCCCTTGGCAAGGCTGCCTTGGCCCGGTCGAAAAAAAATGGGCGAAGATGACAGCTGGCGCGATTTCACCGCTGGTTACAGCTCGGGCAATGAAAAGCAGTAACCGGGCGCTTTCCTGCGATATCAAAAGGGGCACTGTCCCCTTTTTGACTGGAGTATGTACTCGGGCCGATGTTGCGGTATCGGGATGAGAGTTTGAGGGAAATATGAGAGCTTATTTTTTCCATATCATAAAGTCAGTTCCGTTGACTTCATTGATTTTTTTGTACTTTTACATTGGAGTTGGGAATTTTTGGCTTGGTGTGTTTTTTGGGATGATTTTTTTTGTAGTATCTTTGTTATACTACTTGATTTTATTTAAGGTATTTACGGAAAGCTTAATGAGTATTGCGGCAATAGACGTGGTTCTTGTGGTTCTGGTGTTTGCAGTTTTTGGGTTTATGATTTCTTGGTACACTTTTAAATTCTTGCTGTTAGCAATTTTTGTTCAAATTTTATCTTCAGTAATTGTTCGCCTGATCTTTAATCGTCTAAAACTTCAAATTGATTAAAGAGAAATTTCTATGTGGTTTAAGTTGTATATGCGGCAAAAGAAAATTGTAAAAGGGGACTGTCCCTTTTTCCTGATGTGAGGAGAAGAAATATGATGCCTCAGAAATTAATGAATATCTTTGGTCTGTTATTGAGTTTTTCTTATATAGTATATGGGTCTTTTTTTGATTTCAGTCAAAATATTTTAATTCATTTATTTATTATAACAGTAGCATTAATGATGAGATTTGACCGATTGTTTTTTGTAAACGCCAATCCGTTATTTTTATCAAAAAAATTAAATTCATTTAATTGGAAGGTTTCTCTTCCTTGTACTGTTTTTACTTTAATTTTGTTGATATTGGCGGGAACAGATTTTCAAATATATTTTCCACTTATGTTTATGTGCATTTTAAATATGCGTGTTTATCTAGAGTTGTTCTTGCACCATCGGAATCCAGAAAAATACACATAGCTGCACATCGAAATTTTTTTGATTCTTTTTCTTGTACGCAAAAAAGGGGACAGGTTTATTTTTTCTTCTCTCCGCTAAAAGCACAAAAAAAGACCGGCATCGTTTTCACGAACCGGTCTAAGTTTGGTTTGCTTTGGCTGCACCAACTTGGGGGGCGATGCAGCCAGGGAGTTCTCACCTGTCGGGGGGCGCATTAACTCAGGGAAGAGGGTGGATCACCCCTGATGCACCGCACCCGATTGGGACAGGGATATGACCCTGTCCCATGGCGAGGATATCAGGCCGCAACGGCCTGATCGGTGAGCGCTTCGAGGAAGTCCAGACATTCCTCGATTTGCGAAATTTCGATAAATTCATTGGGTTTATGGGCCTGCTTGATGCTGCCCGGACCGCAAATGATCGACGGGATGTTGCCCTGCTTTTCAAACACCCCGCCTTCGGAGCCATAAGACACCTTGCCCGAAATTTCGGGGATGATGTTGCTGACCAGCTCAAAGCCCGGTGCATCGGTGCAATCGCCCATCCCCGGATAGGAAAAGATCTTTTCCCATGCAAATCCGGTTTCCGGTTCCTTGGTCTTCATTTCGACGTCCAGCGTTTCCATGATGGCTTGCTGGATGTCGGCAATCACCGCTTCGGCGTCATGTTCGGGCAGATGGCGAATTTCAAAGGTGAATTCGCAATGATCGGGCGTCACATTGGTGGCTGTGCCGCCGCCAATTGTCGTGGTCAGCATGGTGCTGTGCGGGACGGTGAAATCATCGTCAAACGGACCGTTTTCTTCGAAATCACGGGCCTTGTCAGCGATCATGTTGATCGCGCGGCTGGCATATTCGATGGCATTGACATGGTTGGGCGCAAACGAGCTGTGCCCGGCTGTTCCCGTCACGGTCACGCGCATGGAATATTTGCCCTTTTGACCGTTGATGACCTTCATGTCGGTCGGCTCACCAATCACGGCAATACGCGGCGGGGTCTCCATAGCGGCCAAATGATCGACCATTGATCCAACCCCGATACAGCCGACTTCTTCGTCATAGGACAGGCAAAGATGGATCGGGATCGCAAGATCGCGTTTGACCAGTTCAGGGATCATCGCCAGCGCACAGGCCGAAAAGCCCTTCATGTCGGCCGATCCGCGACCAAACAGCTTGCCGTCACGTTCGGTCAGTTCAAACGCCGGGCTGATCCAGCTGTTTTCCAACGCGGGCACGACATCGGTATGCCCCGAAAGGGCAATGCCCGGAACGCCTTTGGGTCCGATGGTGGCAAGCAGGTTGGCCTTTTCACCGGTTTCGTCATGAAACAGGGTACTTTCGATGCCATATTGTGCCAGATAGTCGCGAACAAAATGGATCAGACCGAGATTCGAGTTTTTGCTCGTGGTGTCAAACGCGACCAGCTTGCCAAGCAGATCAATGGCATGATGGAGGCGGGACATATTGGGTTTGCTCATTTTATGTTTCTCGTTTCTCGGATCAGGAAGCCGACTGCGCCGATGCGCGACGGTCACGCCATTTCTTCCATTCACGACGAATGGTCAAAGTGACAAACAGAATGGTCAGGATGAAGAAGCCCCATGAAATCCAGGACTGGAAGAAGACACCAAGATCACCGCGCGAAATCGCAAGCGACCGGCGCATATTGTCTTCAAACATCGGGCCAAGGATAAAGGCGATCAGGAACGGGGCGGCCGGGATGTTCAGCAACATCATGGCAAAGCCGACAATACCCATCACCAGCAGAACCGTGACGTCAAACGGGCTGGCGCCGATGGAATAGATGCCATAAACGCACAGGATCAGGATGCAGGGCAGCAGCAAGGTCTGGGGAATGCGCGAAATCTTGGTAAAGGCACCTGCCGTCAGCTTGCCTGCGATAAACAGGAACAGCGAACTAAACAGCATGCCGATAAACAGCGAATAAACCTCGCCAAGGTTGTTCTGGAACAAAAGCGGTCCCGGGGTCAGGCCGTGGATCATAAACGCACCCAGCATCACGCCCGTAATCACATCGCCCGGCACACCAAGGGCCAGAAGCGGGATCATGGTCGCACCACAGGCGCCGTTATTGGCCGATTCTGATGCGGCGATGCCTTCCAGTTCGCCTTCGCCAAACTTGTCACCGTTTTTCGATGTCCGGCGCGCTTCGCTATAGGAGAAAAAGGCCGCCGTTGACGGGCCAATGCCCGGAATGGCGCCAAGGATCACGCCAATGACCGACCCCCGGCAAATCGATTTGATCGATCCACGGAATTCCGAAAGGGTCAGGCGGTTATCGCCAAGCTTCATCGCCTGACTGTTGTCTTCCGGGCGGAACACGATCATTTTGATCAGTTCAGGCAGGGCAAACAGGCCAATCAGAACCGGCACCATGCCAAGGCCTGATTTCATATCTTCGGAAAGTGCAAACCGGTACGACCCATAGATGTCTTCGCCAACCGTTGCCAGCAACAGACCAAGACAGGCGGCAATGATGCCCAAAACCAGCGAACGGCCGGAAATACTCGCCACGATGGTCAGCGAAAACGCCATCAGCATAAAGAATTCCGGCGGACCAACGCGCAGCGCAAACATCGCCAAAGGCATGGCAAGGAAGAACAGCGAAATGTTCGAAATAAAGTCGCCGATACAGCTTGAAATCAGCGCCATGTTCAGCGCCTTGCCACCTTTGCCCGCACGGGCCAGCGGGTAACCGTCAAGAACGGTACAGGCGGCGGATGCGGTGCCGGGCGTCTTGATCAGGATGGCCGAAATCGACCCGCCATAGGTTGACCCTTTATAGAGCGCCACCAAAAGCAAAAGACTGGTCACCGGCGGCAGATAAAACGTAAACGGCAGTGCGAGTGTCACGGCCATCGTCCCGGTCATGCCCGGGATGGCGCCAATAATCACGCCCCCCCAAATTCCGGCAAACATCGCCAGAAAGTTCGGTAACGTTGCCACAGACTGGAAGGCGAAAAGCAATTCATTCCACATAACGATGGGGCTTTCGATCAGATCAGGGTTACGAGGTCAGAAAGGCTGCCAGAAAGACTGCCAGAAAACAGCATGCCTTCGGGGAAGGGCGTATGGGTGACTTCGGTAAAAAGCAGATACAGCAAAACCGGGAAAATGATCGTCAGACCAATCATCCAGAACTTGTTGCCGAAATTACCTGTCATCAGGAACAAAATGCCCAGCAAAAGAACGGTTGCCGGCACAAAACCGATCACCGGCAGGCCATAAACAAAGGCGACAAACAGAACCAGCAACAAGGCAAAACGGGTTATGAAAACCTTGTTTCGGTTCACATAGAAACCAAGGCTTGTGACCTGCTCACCGCTGGCTTTGCGCGATTTTGGAAAGGCCAGGACAAGGGCCAGAATGCCCATGACAAGGCCAATCACGCCAACAACGCGCGGCCACATATCAGGTGGCGGGGCAAAGCCGGGAATGAAAGACGGAACCTTCACATAGATCGGGATCAGAACGAACAGGACGATGGCAAAGAATACCGTCGCGACCAGTCCAGCGTAGAAATCGCGATTTTGGTTCATGGTTCCGTCTCGCATTTAAAGTCGAAAATTACAGGACGTTAAAAAAAACGCCTTACTGGATGTAGCCGAACTTTTTGGCCATGCCGTTATAAAGTTCGAACTGGCTTTTGACGTAAGCCGACGGATCGTCATCACCGATGACCGAGGTCGAGCCACGTTTCGCTGCAAGGTCGAGCCACTGTTCGTCGGTTGCAACATTGCCAAGGACTTCGGTCCATTTTGCTACAACATCTTCCGGAAGACCTTTAGGCGCATACAGACCGCTCCAGCCGCCAACCTGACCAGCTTGCGCATAGCCGAGTTCTTTGGCTGTCGGGACGTCCGGCAGGGCTGCCATACGTTTTGGCGAATAGACCATCAGCGGACGCATTTTACCGGCTTCGATGTGGGGCATCAGGGAGCCAGCGGCAATTGCGAGGAAGTCAACGTGACCGCCAAGAAGGGCTGCGGCCAACGCAGAGCCGCCTTTGTATGGCACGAGGGTGGATGCGGTCAGCGGGTCAAGATCAAGATCAGACAGAAGTGCCTGAACCGAGAAGCCATCAATCGCGGTGGGGCCGGATGCGGCATAGGTGGTTGCGCCGTCGCTGTCTTTGATCTTGGCAATCAGATCATCAACGGTCTGGACGTCGGAATTGGCATTCACTGCCAGGATCATCGGGGTCGATTCGAGAATACCCAGGAAGGTGTAATCGTCCCATGCGACCGGGCTGTCTTCGTAGACTGCCGGATACAGCGCCATGCCAACGCGTGACAGCAAAAGGGTGTAACCATCGGGTTTCTGTTCGGTCACGAAACGGGCACCGTTCATGCCGCCATTGCCGGTCTTGTTGACAACCACAATCGGCTGTTCATCGGTGTAATGACGTGCGGTCTCGGCAAGTGCACGACCTGCCAGATCTGACGCACCACCGGCACCATAAGGCACAACAAGGGTAATGGCTTTTTGCGGATAGGCATCTGCCTGGGCGGTCGAAATCATGGTGGTTGTCGCAAGGATGGCGGCGGCTACGCCGGCTGCTTTTTTGAGCTTTTGAAACATTTTCATGTCTCCCTGGGTGGTGGTGGCAGTATTGCCGGAGCTCGATCTTTTCTTTTTGTATGCACCATCCATAGACAATCCATAACTGTTGGCGCAAAAAATTAATTCCAGTATAACTAATTTACATACTGAAAAAATGAGGCCGTCACATGAACCTGCGCGAGTTGGAAAGCTTCAATGCCTTTATGACCCATGGGTCGGTCACCAAGGCAGCACAGGCAATGAACATCAGCCAGCCAATGGTCAGCCGTTTGCTCAACAGCTTTGAAAAGTCTGTCGGATTTTCCTTGTTCAACCGCAAACGCAATCAACTGGTGCCGACCAATGAGGCCCATCAGTTTCATGTAACTGTCTTGCGGTCGCTGAACTCACTTCATGAAATTGAAACGCAGGCACGCGCGATTGCCAATGATCAGCTGGGCTCCATCCGCATCGCCGCACAGCCGATTTATGTCGATACCTATCTTCTTGATGTGGTGGCAAAATTCAAACTGGCCCACCCCAATGTCTCGATCAGCATCACCGACACCGGGCTTGAAGGCATGCTTGAAATGGTCACAACCCGGCAATGTGATCTGGGGATCGGCATTACCCTTGATCTGCAGGACCCCAATATGGTGGTCACCCCGCTCGCACAGTCACGTGCGGTCTGTTTGATGCCGGTGGGGCATCGGCTGGCCGGGTTTGAAACGATTGATATCGACCTTCTGCGCGGTGAACGCTTTGTCGAACTGTCGATCGGATCACCCTTGCGCACCAAAATCGACTATATTTTCCAGATTGCTGGCTGGCCGCGCAAAATCGCGGTCGAGGCCCGGACCATTCGCACCATTTCGCGCCTTGTCGAACGCAATGTCGGGATTGCGGTGATTGATCCGTTTGCCGCCTTGCTGGTCGATGAGACCAAGGTGGTTGCGCGCACCTTAACGCCGGTCATTGACTGGGACGTGGCATTGTTCACCGCATCACGTGAACTGAGCGCGGTCGAGAAAAGCTTCCTTGGATTCTTGCGGGCAGAATTACCCCATCTGCGTGAAAGCGGATGTGTGGTGTAACGAATAGTTTACAGCCCGATGTGGGCTGAAGGCTATTATTCATCTAAAATGAATAATGCGGATGATTATTCACCCGCGCCGATCAAACGCCAGCTTGGCCGCAAGGCCGAGAAACACGCATCCGGTAAAAATCTGAAAGCCGCGCGCCACCCGTTTTGATCGCGATAATGTCACACCAAGTTTCCCGGCAAATCCACCCACCAGACAATTAATGATCGTCCCACCGATATTGAGAATCAGGCCGAAAATCAAAAACTGTACTAACACCGACCCCCGCGACGCATCGACAAATTGCGGGATGAAGGCCAGCACAAACACGATGATCTTCGGGTTGAGCAGATTAACCACAATCCCGTCGCGCCATGCGCGAAAGGCGGATGATTGTGTGGTTTTGGCTGGTGCCAGATTTTGATCACCGGATCGGAAGGCATTGATCGCCAGCCACACCAGATATGCAATGCCAAGCCAGCGCAAAACTTCAAGCGCAACCGGATGGGCCGCAACCAGTGCGGCCAGTCCCAGTCCGGCCAAAAGTGTATGGATCATCGCACCGGTGGCAATCCCGAGACTTGCGGCATTTCCGGCAACCGGGCCGGATTTAATCCCCTGTCCCAGACAAAACAGCATGTCATTGCCCGGCGTCATGTTAAGCGCCAGGGCGGTGGGGATGAAGATGGCCAGTGTTTCAATCGGGATCAGCATGGGACGCATCCTGTAAGGGCAGTATGGATTGAGTTGGTTAACTTACTCAGTCAACTTCCGGCACCATATCGATGCAGGGCAGAGCCGTTTCGTTTAAGCCAGTGTTGCTGTTTCTTTGACGGGCCATAAAGATCATCCACCACAGCCCAGAACCGCGCACTGTGGTTCAGTTCCTGAAGATGGGCGACCTCGTGGGCGACGACGTAATCAAGCACATCTTCGGGGGCGAGAACGAGTCGCCAGCTAAACGCCAAATTGCCGTTTGAGGAGCAACTGCCCCAACGGGTGCGGGTGTCTTTCAGCGATATCCGATTGATTTTCTTACCGATTTGGTCGGCATATTCTTGGGCGCGCGGGGCGATTTCAAGTTTGGCCTGTTTTTTCAGGAAATCGGTCACACGCCGGTTGGTATGTTCGGGCAATCCCGATACCCAGATCACCCCGGCCTCGGCCCAGACACCACGTTTTGCATCGGGGACGGCGCGGATGGCGTGGTCTTCGCCCAGAAACGGAATCCACGCGCCGGGCACGAATTGTACGCGGTCGGGCAAACGTTGAATGTGGGCGGCTACCCAATCGCTATGCTGGTCCAGCATCGAAAGGGCGACTTTTCGTGAAATTCCGGTGGGCACGACGATTTCGACCCCGTCAAACGCCGGATCAATCCGCAGTTTGAGTCGCGACGCGCGCGCGCTGGGCCGTAAACGGACCGGCAGCGGGCCAATTTTGGGCAGGTCTATTTCGGTTTCTTCGGTGTTTTTGAGCATTCGGAGCGGTTTTTTCCAAAAGCGAGGCAATATTTTACGGGTTTTTGCGCCTTTTTGGCACCAAGCCCAATCTTGGGTCTTGCCCCTCACTAGTGTTTTCCTATACTCCGCGCTCAAGGTCTAGGGCTCTTTGTGCAAGATGGGGCAGATTTTGCATAAAGAGCCGTCGGAGCGCCTTACAGGCTTTTCGGGGCCCGACGCAATCAACAGATTGCGTCTATGGCAGGGAACTATGACAGGGAGCCGGGCACGCGTGTGCCATTCCCTGAAGTGTATTGATCCCTGAAGTGTATTGAAAAAGAAAGGCGTCACTGCAATGAGCGATCAGGTCAAAAAGGTGGTGCTTGCCTATTCAGGCGGGCTTGATACCTCCATCATCCTGAAGTGGCTTCGTGAACAGTATAACTGCGAAGTCGTGACCTTCACCGCCGATCTCGGCCAGGGCGAAGAGCTTGAGCCCGCCCGTAAAAAGGCAGAGATGTTCGGCGTGAAGCAAATCTTCATCGAAGATCTGCGCGAAGAGTTCGTCCGCGATTACGTCTTCCCGATGTTCCGCGCCAATGCCCTGTATGAAGGTGTTTACCTGCTGGGGACGTCGATTGCGCGGCCATTGATTGCCAAACGCCAAATCGAAATCGCCAAGGAAGTTGGTGCCGATGCCGTGTCACACGGCGCGACCGGCAAAGGCAACGATCAGGTCCGTTTTGAGCTTGGTTATTATGGCCTGAAGCCCGACGTTAAGGTGATTGCACCGTGGCGTGAGTGGGAATTGAATTCGCGTACCGCGTTGCTCGACTTCGCCCAGAAGCACCAGATCCCGATTTCAGCCGATAAAGCCGGTGGCGATGAGCCGCCCTATTCGACGGATGCCAACCTTCTGCACATTTCCTACGAAGGCAAGGCGCTTGAAGATCCGTGGACGAAGCCGAACGAAAATATGTTCATGCGTACGGTTTCGCCGCAGAACGCACCCGATGCGATCACCACCATCGAAATTGAATTCGAAAAAGGCGATCCGGTTGCGATCAACGGCGAACGCATGAGCCCGGCCACCTTGTTGACCGCCCTTAACGATGTGGCTGGCAAAAACGGTATTGGTCGTCTTGATCTGGTTGAAAACCGTTATGTCGGCATGAAGTCGCGTGGTGTTTACGAAACACCGGGCGGTACGATCATGCTCACCGCACACCGCGCGATGGAAAGCATCACGCTGGACCGCAATGCGGGTCATCTTAAAGACGAGCTGATGCCGCGGTATGCCGAGATGATCTATAACGGGTATTGGTGGTCGCCGGAACGTCAGGCGCTTCAGCGTCTGATCGATGACACCCAGCGGTCGGTCAACGGCACGGTGCGCCTTGATCTGTACAAAGGCAACGTCACGGTTACCGGGCGTAAATCGCCGAACTCGATTTATTCCGAAGAACACGTCACGTTCGAAGCCGACACCGTTTATGACCAGCACGATGCAGAAGGCTTTATCAAGCTCAATGCGCTGCGTCTGCGCCTTGGCTACGGCAATGACGATCTGAAATAATCACGCATTTAATTGTGTGAGGATTGGAACGAGGGGTGTCAAAGCCCCTCGTTTTCTTTTATCAGCCCGGATATAACGGGTGCGCGCCGTCCTGAGCCGAAGGCTCAGGTGTTCCAACAAGTTTCGAGAGCCCATGCAACGCTACAAATGCACCGTCGAATATGATGGCCGCCCCTATCACGGGTGGCAGTATCAGGACGAAGTGATTTCGGTTCAAAAGGTGTTTGAAACCGCGATCGAGGATTTCGTCGGTGAATTCGTGCGCGTGTATGTATCGGGCCGCACCGATGCCGGGGTGCATGCGCTGGGGCAGGTGGTGCATTTCGATTTACCGAAATATTACCCGGCCGACGCGGTGATGAATGCGATCAACCATTATCTTAAACCGGCCCCGGTCGCGGTAAAGCTGTGCGATGAAGTTACCGAAGATTTCCACGCGCGGTTTTCATCAAAAAAACGCTACTACATGTATCGCATCATCAATCGCCGCGCCCCGCTGACCTTTGAAGCCGGGCTGGCATGGGGGGTTTACAAGCCGCTTGATATCGATGCGATGAACGAAGCCGCCCAGCACCTGATTGGCACGTTTGATTTCACCAGTTTCCGCGCCAGCGAATGTCAGGCCAACAGCCCGATCAAGACGCTTGAAAAACTGGAAGTCACGCGCAGCATCGAAGATCCACTTGAAATCCGCATCCACACCGAAAGCCGGTCGTTCCTGCATCATCAGGTGCGCAACATGGTTGGGACACTGGTTCTGGTTGGCAAAGGAAGCTGGAAGCCGATTAGGGTGAAAAAAGCACTTGAGGCCTGTAACCGTGCAGCAGGTGGTCCTACCGCACCAGCGGATGGATTGTATTTCGTCAAGGTTGATTACTAGGCCCTGAGCCTAAGCCCCGCCCCCAGACCCTGCTGCATTCATTTGCGACATCTGCTGGCTGGCGACATTCAGGTTTTCTGACGCCCCGTTCTTCATAATCGACATCCCCAAAGATAACCAGATTTGGCGTGCGTCATGTTCTGGCGTGTCGGTGTGTCCGATACGTCGTCCCCGTGCCCCTAATTTATGTGCCGTGTGATTTGAGGCAATTGTGCAGGTGCGAGCCTATGCAACAGGATAAACAACTATACGCAAAGGTTAATTCTGATATTGTATACCTTATAATGGGTTAGGTTCGGGCCTTGATCCTGGCGCTAAGCTATTGATGAAATGTGGACAGAACCATCCACTGTCGATCTTCTGGTTTTGTCCTTGATGGTGATTAGGGAGAGAGCATGTCGAAAAGTTTGGTACTTAAAGTTGCCTTAGCTGCCGTTCTTATTCTTATGAGTGGGATCATTTTGCTGGGCGTGTTGATTATGCAGCGTGTCGATCAACAGGTCGCCAGTGACAGTCTGGCGTCGCAAAAACTCAATCTTCGTGTTGCAGCATTGTTGCTACAGGATGCTAACCCCGACTTTAACATGGTGATCACCAAGGATGGCGAAACATCCAAACTGGTGATGCCGGAAATCCCTGATTTATCTTCCCACGCCCTGATTGACCGCATTGGCACGGCCACCGGTCAAACGGCAACCGTGTTTGCCTATGTCCCGGCGGAAGAAGATTTTATCCGTGTTTCAACCAACATCATAAAACCCGATGGTACACGTGCGGTCGGCACCATGCTTGGCAAAGGCAGTGCGGCGTACGCGCCGATCATGTCGGGCAAGACGTTCCGCGGTGAAGCGCTTATCCTTGGTACGGAATATGTCACGCAATACAGTCCGATCATGACGCCGGCTGGCGATGTTTTGGGCATTTTGTATGTTGGTATTAAAAAGGCAGAAGTCGCTGCTGTTGCTGGTGAGATCGAAGCGCGTATCGCCATTGTTGGTGTGATCATTGCCGTTGTCTCGGCGTTCCTTCTGTTCTTGTTGCTGCGTTGGCAGCTTGGCCCGCTCCGAGTTCTTAGTCAGACGATTTCGCGTTTCGTTGAGCGCGATTTCAGCGAAGAGGTATCCTTTACCGAGCGCAAGGACGAGATTGGACTGATTGCCAACGGGTTGGTGCGCTGGCGTGAAACGGCGGCCAAAATCGACGAAGCCGAAGAAGCTCGTGTTGTTGCAGAAAAACGGTCCAAACAGGCAGCGATTGATCAGCGCAACAAGCTCGCGGTTGAACTCGAACAGTCTATTGGTCAGATCGTCACATCAGTTCGTGCGGCGACCGGTGGTATGTTGAAATCAACCAACTCAATGCGTGATTCTGCAAATCATTCGGTCAATCAAAGCCAGAAGGTTTCAGAAGCAGCCAATGATTCGGCCCGTAACGTTCAAACGGTTGCCGCGGCAACCGAAGAACTGTCGGCATCAATCAGCCAGATTGGCGGTCAGGTCCACGAGTCGACTTCTATCGCCGAGGCTGCTGTGGGTGAGGCATCGCGGGCCAATGAAATGGTCGGCGGTCTTGCCGAGGCGGCCGAGCGCATTGGTCAGGTTGTCAGCCTGATTAACGATATCGCATCGCAGACCAACCTTTTGGCCCTGAATGCGACGATTGAAGCCGCGCGCGCCGGTGAGGCGGGCAAAGGCTTTGCCGTTGTGGCCCAAGAGGTCAAAAACCTTGCCAATCAGACGGCCAAGGCCACCGATGAAATCGCCCAGCAGATCGGGGCGATTCAGGATGAAACCAAGGTCACGGTGGAAGCCATCGAGAAGGTAACCCAGACAATCTCGTCGATCAGCGAAATTGCCAACGGCATTGCGTCAGCCGTGTCCGAGCAAAACTCGGCCGTCAACGAAATCGCCAACAGTGCAACAAGCGCATCTTCCGGATCGAACGAAGTGGTTGCCAACATCGACGAAATCCATAAAGCCGCCAGCAGCAGCGGTGCTGCGGCGGGCGAACTTGATGCGACCGTTGGCGATCTGGCCAAGCAGATTGATACCCTGCAGGATACTGTTTCAGAGTTTCTGTCGCAGTTGCGTGCAGGTTAATTAAAACGTTCGGGTGAGCTTCGGCTCACCCGATGCTACCGCCCGCATCGCAACGGGGCATCTCGCCACACTGATGGGTAAGTCGGCATGTTATTTCGGTACGGGGTGTTTCTGGTTTTCTTCTGTGCGGGTCAGGGCCGTGGTGACCTTGCCCAGCGCATCCAGCAAAACGCGTTGTTCCAGACTGTTTAAGCCTGACAGGGCGGTTTCGTTGACCTGATTGACGATGGCCTGAATGTCTTGTGCCTTGTCACGGGCCGCAGCACTCAACCGGATGTGGGTAATGCGGCGATCTTCGCCGTCTTTTTCCCGTTCGATCCATCCATCGCGTTCCATGCGATTGAGCGTCGCGGCCATGGTGGGCTGTTCAATGCCAGCACCAAGGGCCAACTGCTTTTGCGTGCGTGCCGTGCCATCCACCAGCGCAAAGAAAACCGGCAGGTATCCACTGCTCATGCCCATGGGTTTGAGTTTCTGGTCAATGGCACGCGCAAACAGGCGTGCAGCCCAATTGGTCATATACCCCGCAGACTGGGTTCGTTTCAGCGGCATGGAGGCTCCTGTGTGCATTTAAATGCATAGCTTGCTATGTAATATATAGTATGCTATTTAAATACGTGTGGCGCCACATCGCAATCCTTGTTCAAAAAGAGATGACGATGTCCATATCAACAAACACTCTATTGCGCACCCTTCACCGTATTGCCGGTGGGGCGGTGTTCCTTTTGATTGCTACGTTCTGGCTGGCAACGGTGCTTGTCGAACTTGGTGGATCACATGTTCAAATCGTTGCTGTTAAAACGGCAGTTGCGTGGGGGGTACTGCTGCTTGTTCCCACACTGGCTGCGACCGGTGCGTCAGGTTTTCGTTTGGCGCGCGGGCATATTTCCGGTGTTTTGGCACTCAAACTGCGCAGGATGAAATTCATTGCGGCCAATGGCCTTCTCATCCTTGTCCCAAGTGCCGTATCTTTGGCGATCCTTGCCAATCGTGGTGACCTGGACGGCCTGTTTGTCCCGCTTCAGGCGGTTGAATTGATTGCCGGTGGGGTTAATCTTGTTCTGATCGGGTTAAACATTCGTGATGGGCTGCGCATGCGTCGCCTTGCCGGGCGTGATACCCGGTACCGTGCTCCTCTGGCCCGATGATATTTGTCTTACCCGAATATCCAGTGCCACAAAAACGGGATGGTGATGGCGGTTGCCATGGTGTTTAACCCCATCGCCAATCCGGAAAAAGCCCCCGCCGTTTCATTGACCTGAAAGGCGCGTGCGGTCCCAATGCCGTGCGATGCGACGCCCATGGCAAAGCCCCGTGCCCGCCAGTCTTTCAATCGCGCCATATTCATCACCATCGGGCCAAGTGTTGCCCCGACAATACCGGTGGCAATGACGCAGACCGCGGTCAGGGCGGGAACGCCACCAATGTTTTCGGCAATGCCCATGGCAACCGGGGTGGTCACCGATTTTGGGGCCAATGACGCCAGTGTTTCCGGGCTTGCGCCCAAAGCCCACGCCAAAAGAACCGTGCTGGCACTGGCAACCAAGGATCCGAATAAAACGCCAAAGACAATCACCGGCATGGCGCGTTTAAGCGTTTCGGTCTGACGAAACAGCGGCACGGCCAAGGCAACGGTGGCCGGGCCAAGCAGGAAGTGCACAAACTGTGCGCCTTCGAAATAGGTGGCATAGGGGGTGTCTGTGACCTTGAGAAGAAACGCGATCAGGGCAATGGCAATCACGACCGGATTGCACATCGGGTTGCGGTTGCTTTTCTGATACAGCCAGAACCCGATGGAATAGGCGACAAGCGTGATGGTAAGTCCCGTCAGTGGTTTGGTCGACAGATAAACCCAAAGCTGTGTGATGTCGGTTTCCATTACGATGCATCCTTTGCGCTATCTGGGGTAGATACATCGGTTTGTTTGGGCAGAAGCTTTGACATCAGCATCGCGGTCAGCACAATGGCGAGCAAGGTCGAGACAATCAAAGCCGCCGCAATCGGCAGCCAATCGCCCTTAAGCCGGTCAATCTGGGTGACAACGCCGACACCGGCGGGGACAAACAGCAATGAAAAATGGATCAGAAGGTTATCGGCCGCATCGGTCAGGACCTTTGGCGGTTTGCGACTGATCAGCAAGCCAAAGAACAATAAAACCAGACCGATCACAGGTCCGGGTACCGGCAGGTCAAACAGTTCCGATATGACTTCGCCAAACAATTGGCAAACAAGGATCAGGGCGAATGCGGCAATCATCAAAGGCCTCCTGATAGGTGCGGTTCGTTTATGCGTTTCTGAGCCTATGACATAATGGCATTCGGGGTATTAGACTTTTACTAATAACGAAAAACGCCCGTGCCGAATGGGCACAGGCGTTTGATGTTACGGGTGTTTCCCGAAAAAGATGGACGGTTTTATGCCACCGTCGTTCCCGCGCAGGCGCGAATCCACCGTTCGGTGGCCGCAACCACCCTATGCAGCCTGTCGCCGATTACAGAATATCGAGCACGTTTTCCGGTGGACGGCCCAGAACGGCCTTGTGGTCATTGACTACAATCGGGCGTTCGAGGGCGCGCGGATGGGCGCATAGGGCTTCGATCAGATCATCGCCACGCAGATCGGCAATGCCTTCTTCGCGGGCTTCTTTTTTGCGCAGGATGTCTTCGGGCTGCATGCCGAGCATCTCAATCAGTTCCGACATTTCTTGCGGGGACGGCGGTGTGTCGAGATAAAGAATGACATCGGGTGTGATGCCTTTTTCTTCGATCAGGGCCAGTGTCTGACGCGATTTGGAACAGCGCGGATTGTGATAGATGCGGACCATCATGTCTGGGGTCTCCGTATCAACAGGGATGCAAAAGGATGGATTAGTGATAACCGCCTTTGATCCGGCGATCAAATGCCGTCAATCATCGACAACAGATCATTCAGTTCATCAAGGTCGCTGTTGATGATGCGGGTGGCGGTGTCATAGCCAAACCCTTGACGGGCGAGGGCGGCCATATCCTTTTCACGTTTTTCATCGCGGATATCAGGGCGTCGCCATGGGCCAAGACGCCGACGACGGGCATAGGCAGCGGCCGCGGCAATGTTGGGGTCGGTGCCGCGGACCTCGTCATAGGCGGCTTGTTCGGCCTCGGCCTTAAGATCCTTGAGTGCGGTATCAATCTGATCGGATGCGATCCCGCGTGATGACAAGTCAGCGGCAATAACCCGCATGGCTTTGCCCTTGCGAAAAAGCGATCTTGCCCGTCCCTTGGCATAGGCGTCATCATTGATAAAACCGGCTTTTTCGCATGTGCTTAGAACCGACTTCATCCAGTTTTCGGCTTCTTCGGGATCGGTGCCATATTCCGCCACCGACAGACGTATTTTACCGCGCATCAGTTTTTCAAGTCGGGCACGTGAGGCGGCAAACCGTTCAAGATACCAGGTCGCATAATTCATCAGATAATCACGCGTGACACGGCGCGGGCGGTTGGCTTCGCGCTGCTTGTCCTTGGCGTTTTGGGTGTTTTTCCGGTTTGAAGTCGAAAAACGGGCATTTCCGACCGGCTTGTTTTCACCGTCAGACTCCAGGGTTTCCGGGCCTTGGCGCTGTTTTTGTGTCATGTTCGCCATCATGAATGAATACGCACCCTTGCAACAAGTACCCTACTCTCCCTATTTTACCGGCAATTGTCTGCATTTTTCCGAAGGAAATTCTATGAGTGAACTAGCCCCACGTCAGATGGGCGCGGTCAATTGGCTTGGTCTTTGGACGCTGTATGCCAAGGAAGTTCGACGCTTCCTCAATGTGCATCTGCAAACCATTGGCGCGCCGGTTGTGACCAGTCTTCTGTTTCTTGCTGTGTTCCTGCTGGCGCTTGGCCGGGCGGTTGAGACAGTAAATGGTATTGCCTTCGCCACCTTCCTCGCGCCTGGTCTTGTCATGATGACCATGGCCCAAAACGCCTTTGCCAATTCATCAAGTTCGCTGACGATTGCGAAAGTTCAGGGCAATATTGTCGATGTTTTGATGCCACCATTGTCAGCCGGTGAAATGGTTGCCGGGTTTGCCTTTGGTGCGGTGACCCGTGGTGTGATGGTGGGTGCTGTTACCGCCATTGTCATGGCGTTCTTTGTCGATATCCGCATCCATAACATCTGGGCGATCCTGTATTTCGGGATTTCTGCGTCCTTGATGCTGGCCCTTCTGGGGATTGCGGGCGGTGTCTGGGCCGAGAAGTTCGACCATATCGCCGTGGTCACCAACTTTGTCGTCACTCCGCTGTCGTTCCTGTCTGGCACGTTTTACAGTGCGGACAGCCTGCCCGAAGCGGGTCAGATTCTGGTGCATTTCAACCCGTTCTTTTACATGATTGACGGGTTCCGCTATGGCTTTACCGGCATTTCGGACGGCACCATCATGACCGGCGTTGTTGTGTTGGCAGCGGTCAATGCGTTGTTGTGGTTGCTGTGCTATCGCATGATCAAAAGCGGGTATAAGCTTAAGGCGTAACCACGCCAAACAGCGCGGTCTGGCGCAAAACCAATCAATCGGGCAGCATCACATCGTGGATGCTGCCCTTTTTCATTGTGGTGGCCAGTTTGTGCTGTGCGGTCTACGGGGTTTTGCGGCGTTGACAGACATCAGGAATCTCTTGATACTCCCCGGCTTCCCGGTATTCTGCCGGAGCTGACCAAACGGTCAAGAATGTGTTTCTACCCGAATTTGAGGAATGAAAAAGTGATTACTCCCGTCATGCCGACCTACGCGCGGGCCGATCTGGCCTTTGAGAAAGGTGTTGGACCTTATCTCTTTGCGCAGGACGGCCGACGATTCCTCGATTTCGGGTCGGGTATTGCGGTCAATACCCTTGGCCATTCGCACCCGCATCTTGTTAAGGAACTGACCGAACAGGTTGGCAAACTTTGGCATACATCGAACCTGTATCAGATGCCCGGTCAGCAGAAACTGGCCGAACGACTGATTGCCAACAGTTTTGCCGATACGGTTTTCTTCTGTAACTCCGGTGCGGAAGCCAACGAGGCGGGCATCAAGATGCTGCGCCGGTATCAGCATGTGTCGGGCCATGCGCAAAAGAACCGCATATTGGTCGCGACCAATGCGTTTCATGGCCGGACCTTGGGCACGCTGACCGCGGGCTATAGCGAAAAGTACCGTGAGGGCTTTGGCCCGATGCCTGATGGTTTTGACCGGGTGGCCTTTGGCAATCTCAATGAATTGCGCAATGGCATTACCGAAAACACCGGCGGTATTTTGCTTGAGCCCATTCAGGGCGAAGGCGGGATTTGCAAGGCGCCAGACGGTTATCTTGAAGGGGTGCGCAAGGCGGCTGACGAGTTTGGCCTGCTTGTGATGTTTGACGAAGTTCAGACCGGCATTGGCCGGACCGGCAAGCTGTTTTGCTATGAATGGTCGGACATGCAGCCCGATATTGTGTCTTCTGCCAAGGGGCTTGGCGGTGGATTCCCGATCGGTGCCCTTTTGGCCAATGAAAAGGCGGCTGCGGCCTTTTCGCCGGGCATGCACGGGACGACCTTTGGCGGCAATCAGCTGGCAACGGCGGCGGCCAATGCGGTGCTTGATGAAGTTCTGAAACCCGGTTTCCTGGACCATGTGCTTGAGATGAGCGGCTTGATCCGTGATGGGCTTGATGCGATTGCGCGCAAGCATCCGGGCTTTATCGAAGAAGTACGCGGCAGGGGCCTTCTTTTGGGCATGAAAACAGTGCCAAACAACGGTGAAGTTGTTGCCAAACTGCGTGAGTTGAACCTTTTGACGGTTCCGGCAGGCGACAATGTGGTGCGACTTATACCGCCGCTTAACATCACCAAAACCCATGTTGACGAGGCGCTGACCGCAATTGATGCGTGCGCGGCTGCTCTCGCGTCGTAATGGCGCGCAGTAAGGAAGATTGATTTATGACTGATATTCGCCATTTTCTCGATATCGATGTGCTGCCGTCGGGCACGCTGAACGATATTCTGACCCTTGGGGATTCCGAAAAAGCGGGTAAAGCCCCGTTTGGGGACAAGCCGCTTGCGGGTAAAACTCTGGCCCTTATTTTCGAAAAGCCATCGACCCGTACACGCGTGTCATTTGAAGTCGGCATGCGTCAGCTTGGCGGTGATGTTGTCGTGCTTGATGCCGACAGCAGCCAGCTTGGCCGTGGCGAAACCATTGCCGATACGGCGCGCGTTTTGTCGCGTTTTGTCGATGCGATCATGATCCGTACCACCGATGAATCCAAACTTTTGGAAATGGCGAAATACGCCACGGTGCCGGTGATCAATGGCCTGACCGATCAAAGCCACCCGTGCCAGATCATGGCCGACCTGATGACGATCAAGGAACATAAAGGCCGTCTTGACGGGCTTAAATTTGCCTGGGTCGGGGATGGTAATAACGTGTCGGCATCCTTTATCCATGCCTCGTCGAAATTCGGCTTTTCAATGGATATGGCCTGCCCGGCGGGCTATCGCCCCAATCAGGGAATGATTGAGACCGCCAATGTCGATGGTGGCAAGGTGCGGATGACCGACCTTGATAGTGCGCTGGCCGGTGCTGATGTTGTTGTTACAGATTGCTGGGTTTCGATGGGGGATGAGGATTACGATGCCCGCATGGAAGCGCTTGCTCCTTATCAGATCAACGCCAAAACCATGGCGCAGGCCAAGGATGATGCGATTTTCATGCATTGCCTGCCAGCGCATCGCAACGAAGAAGTCACCGACGAGGTGATCGACGGCCCGCAATCGGTGGTGTTTGACGAAGCCGAAAACCGTCTGCATGCGCAGAAAGGGGTTCTGCTATACTGCTTTAACGGCTTGCCATCCTGAGTAGGCAACCTAAATAAGGCATTACGAATTCGCAGAGGGGCAGTTTTGACTGCCCCTTTTGCCATGCTGAGTTATGTAAGCGGGCGTTTGATGAAAGCGCCTCGACAATGATGGGTCGGACTTGTTATACGGCCCCAAACACCTAGGGTCAGGACTCATTAATTTGTTTGTAATGGTCAATCAGATTAATGAGTCCTGACTCTAACAACCGGAAGCCGAACATGCAGATCGCTGTCGATTTTTGCCAGCCCTTCACGCTGGATCATTCCAACATCCGTGGCCGCTTTACGCGCCTTGGCCCGACGGTGCAGACCATCATTGGTCAGCATAGTTATCCTGCGCTGGCCAACCACCTTTTGGGTGAGATGATTGGCCTTGCGGTGCTGTTGTCGTCGTCGTTGAAATATGACGGGCTGTTTACCCTTCAGACATCGTCGGACGGGCCGATCAGCATGCTGGTGGTCGATGTTGACAGTGAGGGCAATGTACGGGCGTGTCTTCGGGTTGATGAAGACCGCCTCAATACCCTGATTGCCGCCGAAGAAGGCGGGGAAGAAGCCCTTCGCGGGCAGGTTCTTAAACTGATGGGCCGCGGGCATATTGCCTTTACGGTCGATCAGGGCGATGAGCATGAACGCTATCAGGGTATTGTGTCGCTTGAAGGGGCAACCCTTTCGGAATGTGCAGAGGCCTATTTCCGCCAGTCCGAGCAGCTTGAAACCGCCTTTAAACTTGAAGTTCATCAGGGTGAGATTGATGCCGACTGGTGGGTTGGTGGATTGTTCCTGCAACGCTTGCCGGTCAGTGCATCTGGCGATGCCGCCACCCCGGAAGAAGGCGAAAAGGTTGCCGAGGACTGGAACAGGTCAAAAATCCTGATGACCAGTGCGACGGAAACCGAACTTGTCGATATCTCACTGTCGGCACATGATTTGATCTGGCGCCTGTTCCATGATGAAGAACCACGTGTGTTCGAACAGGCGGAATTGCGGTTCAAATGTCGCTGTTCGCGCGAAAAGATCGAAGGTGCGCTTGTGACCTATCCGCTCGACGAATTGCTGTCGATGCGCGAAAGTGACACCGGTGAAGTTGCGGTGTCGTGCCAGTTCTGCAACACGCGTTATGGCTTTAACGAAGCAGACATTCGGGCTTTTAAGGCCGATGACGTGCAAAGTTCATAAAAAGATTACAGCGCATTAGCCTGTCACAGGCTTGCCTTAATCATCACGCAACGTCACCATGGATAACCAAATCCATGGTGACGTTTTTGTATGAGTTTTGAATGACGAGGGAGTTTGATTTCATGAAGGTATTGTCCATCAATGGCATGCGCGCAAGCATTGCCGGTGTCATGGTTGCGCTGCTGGCGGCCTGCACCAGCACGCCGGTGGCAAATTACCCCGATGTCACCTGGCGTCATCTTCAACCGATTGTGTTTGCCGCCGGGCCGGTTGAAAAAGTTGCTGCGTGGGATTCAAAAGTAAATGGGTCCATGGCCAACAGCCTGCCCTTCAGCCTTGGCAAAATGGCAATGAACTGGCCCGATGACCGTATCCAGACGGCCGGTACCAGCGACATGCTGCGCTATTCCGTGACCGAGGCATCGATCACGTCAAACGCGCTTAAAACGACCAAGGGCATCAAAGGTGCCTTTACCGATGATCAGTCAGAAAATATCGAGCTTAAGGTTGCCGCCAAGCTTGAACTTCTTGATGCCAATGGCGTTCAGAAGGGCGAAGTGCAGGCCATGGCCGCACGGTCGCACACACTTTCAGAATCAATGTCGGTCGCCGAGCGTGAAAAGGCAATTTACGACGAAACCGCAACCGTTCTGATGGATCTGGACCGCGAACTTGAACGTCAGATCAACGCCAATCTTGGACGTTTTCTGGTCCGCTGAATAGGCCCTGAGCCTAAGACGCGAAATCCGTTATGTATGACAAAAGCCCGGCAGGTGATCTGCCGGGCTTTTTATTTGTCTGATGATTGCGTTTTGCCCGACTTAGCGGAACATCATCACCGGAACCTGACAGGACCGGACCATTTCGGTGGTGGTGCTGCCGATGATCAGGTTGCGGATGCGTGAATGGCCATAGGCACCCATGACCAGAAGATCGATGTTGTCGGCTTTGATCCGGTCCTTGATGACGTCTTCGGGTTCGCCTGCGGCGAACTCGGCGTTGACGCTATAGCCTGCGGTGCGCAGGATTTCTGCGGCCTGATCGAGTTTTTCCTGCAGGCTGTCGGTTGATTTGCCAACGCACAGCAAGGTGCAGGGCAAGTCGGTAAACAGCTTGCCCGCGGCAATGTGACGCACAGCCTTCATGGCACTTTCGCCGCCATCAAAGGCGATCAGGAATTTCTCGATAGGTTTGAATGCGCGTGACGCGACAAGTACGGGCTTCGTGGCCGCACGGACAACCCGTTCAAGGTTCGATCCCAGATGCAGTTTGGCAAAATCGGCGGCTTCACCGCGTTTGCCAATCACGATCAAATCGGCATCGCCTTCAAATTCGGCAAGGCTTTCGATCAGATCGCCGTGGCGCAATTTGGTGCCGACAGTTTTAAGCCCACCTTCCTCAAGCCCGGATTTGGCTTCTTCAAGAAGAAGTCGCCCGCGTTTGAGCTCAAGCTTGGCTTTTTGCTCATCCAGATCGGAAAGTTCCTTAAGCAAGGCTGTGCGTGCGCCAAGCTTAAGATTACCACTCAGATCAGCGGGTTCGGAACCTATACCGCGCCGGCCCAGAACATGCATCAGGTCAACCGATGCGCTTGTGCGCTCGGCCACCCAGCGTGTCAGGTCGCAAACGCTTTGCGAATAACCCGATCCGTCAATCAATGCGATCAGATGTGTCATGATCGTTTCCCTTTTCCCTTGCCCTGTGGGCTTAGTGGCCCATCAGGCGTTCAAGCGCGCCGGGCTTATCATGGATGGCCAGTTTATCGACGATTGTTTCACTGGCTTCATTGAGACCGATCAATTCGACTTCGGCCCCTTCACGACGGAATTTCAACACGACCATATCAAGGGCGGCAACACTTGAAATATCCCAGATATGTGCGTGGCTGACATCGATGGTGACTTTATCAAGTGCTTCGCGGAAATCGAATGCCTTGGTGAAGTCTTCGACCGAGGCAAAGAAAATCTGACCACGGACTTCATAAGTGCGGTGCGCACCAGCATCATCAAGCGTGCTGGTGATGCGGAAAATCTGCGCGATTTTCCAGGCAAAGAAAATACCCGACAGCAACACACCGACCAGAACACCAATCGCCAGATTGTGCGTACCAACCACGGCAATCACGGTGGCGAGCATCACAATCGACGAACTGCGCGGGTGGTGTTTGAGGTCCTTGATCGATGACCAACTGAATGTCCCGATGGACACCATGATCATGATGGCAACAAGAGCCGGCATCGGAATGATCGCCACCAGATCGCCCAGAACCACAATCAGGATCAGAAGATAAATACCCGCAAGGAAGGTCGACAAACGGCCACGGCCGCCCGATTTGACGTTGATCACGGACTGACCAATCATCGCACAGCCGGCCATGCCCCCGATGAAACCGGTGAAGAAGTTGGCAATGCCCTGACCGTAACATTCACGCGTGCGGTCTGACGATGTGTCGGTCAACTCATCAACGATCTGCGCGGTCATCAGGCTTTCCAAAAGACCAACGGCGGCAACCGCTGCCGAATAGGGCAGGATGATCAGGAAGGTATCAAGGTTAAGCGGAATGTTGGGCAAATAGATTGCCGGGAAGGCATCGGGCAATGCGCCCATATCGCCAACCGTGCGCACATCGGCATGAATTGCCAGCGACACAAGGGTCAGAACCACAATGCACACCAGTGGCGACGGGATGGCCTTGGTAATGCGCGGGAACAGGTAAATGATGGCAAGGCCACCGGCAACCATCACATAGGTCATATAGCTGACATTGGTCAGTTCGGGGAGCTGCGCCATGAAGATCAAAATGGCGAGCGCATTGACAAAGCCGGTCATCACCGATTTGGACACAAAGCGCATCAGGCTGCCAAGGCGAAGTGCGCCGGCCACCATCTGGATAACGCCCGCCAGAACCGTTGCCGCGAGCAGGTAATCAAGCCCGTGCTCACGGACAAGCGAGCCCATCAAAACAGCGGTGGCCGCGGTCGCGGCCGAAATCATACCCGGACGCCCGCCAAAGATCGCGGTGATCACGGCGATTGAGAAGGAGGCATACAGCCCGACCTTGGGATCAACCCCGGCAATGATTGAAAAGGCAATCGCCTCGGGGATCAGGGCAAGTGCCACCACAAGGCCCGAAAGCACATCGCCGCGAATATTGCCAAGCCATTCAGCCCGCAAACGCGGAAGAAAATCGCTGTTCACAGAAAATCTCCGTCTCCGTCAAGCCCATTCGGTTCGGGGGGCTGTCCCCGGGGCTGGAATGTTATCAGGCGGTATGGCGTCAACCCGTCGGCCATATTGGTCGGCGACCGGGTCTGCGTGCCTGCCCGTTAAGGTGCTGCGTCGCAGCAGGGCTGTACCTATACTAATTTAAGTTTTTGCACAACCTTGGGACGGAAGAGCAGGCATGCGCATCGCAGTCCTTGATGACGGACTTTGTATGGGCGGGCAGACGAAAAAGGCCCAACCCCCGGAAGGTGGGGATCAGGCCGGATTTGGACGGATTTTTATAGGTGCGTTGCCTAGGCGTTGTCGCGTACGGCTTTGGCAATCGCCTTGCCACAGGTGATCGTATCGGCCGATCCGCCAAGGTCGGCGGTGCGGAGCGTTTCATCGAGCAGGATGTTTTCAATGGCGTGCATGATGGCGTCATGGGCATCGGTATGGCCCAGATGATCAAGCATCATTGCCCCGGACCAGATTTGGCCAATCGGGTTGGCAATGCCCTTGCCCGCGATGTCGGGGGCGGACCCATGTACCGGTTCGAACAGGGACGGGAATTTACGTTCCGGGTTGATGTTGCCCGATGGTGCAATACCGATTGTCCCCGTGCAGGCCGGGCCAAGGTCGGACAGGATATCGCCAAACAGGTTGGATGCGACCACCACGTCAAAGCGGTCCGGGTTCATGACGAACTGGGCGGTCAGGATATCGATATGATATTTGTCCCAGCTGACGTCGGGATAGTTTTTCGCCATTTCGACCACCCGTTCATCCCAATAGGGCATGGTGATTGAAATGCCGTTCGATTTGGTTGCCGAGGTCAGATGTTTGCGCGGGCGTTTTTGCGCCAGTTCGAACGCATATTTCAAAATGCGATCAATCCCGGTGCGCGACATCACCGTTTCCTGAATGACGATTTCGCGGTCCGTACCGGGATACATCTTGCCCCCGACCGAGGAATATTCGCCTTCGGTGTTTTCGCGCACGACATAGAAATCAATATCACCGGGTTTGCGACCGGCAAGCGGGGAGGGCACGCCGGGCATCAGTTTGGCGGGGCGCAGGCTGACATATTGGTCAAAGTCGCGCCGGAACTGGATCAGCGACCCCCAAAGCGAAATATGGTCCGGCACCGTATCGGGCCAACCGACCGCGCCAAAGAAAATCGCATCATGATTGCCAACCTGTGCGCGCCAGTCGTCGGGCATCATCTGCCCATGCTTTTGATAATAGTCACAGGATCCAAATTCGAAGGTGTCGAATGTCAGATCGATGCCAAAGACATCTGCGGTGGCCTCAAGAACGCGGATGCCTTCGGGCATGACTTCGGTTCCGATGCCGTCACCTGCGATGACTGCGATTTTATGGGTGGCGCTTGTCACGATGTTTTCCTCCGTCGTGTGTTCTTATCAATCAGGAAATCAGAATTGCCCTGAAATCATTCACGTTGGTCAATGTTGGCCCTGTGATGATTGTGTCATCCAGGGATTCAAAAAAGCTATGACCGTCATTATTCTCAAGATAGGTGATCGGGTCCATCTTACGAAGTGAGCTGCGCAAAAGCGTGTCAGGTGAAATATACGCCCCGGCGATTTCTTCGATTCCGTCAATGCCGTCCGTATCCCCGGCAACGGCATGAATGCCCGACATGCCATCAAGTGCAATCGCAAGTGCGAGCAGGAACTCGACATTACGACCGCCCCGGCCATTTCCCTTGACGGTTACCGTCGTTTCTCCGCCCGAAAGCAGGACGCATGGGCGTTTGTTGATATTCTGACGTGATGCAATATGTTTGACTGTTTTCGCCATCGAACGTGCAAGTTCTGATGATTCGCCTTCCAGTGAATCGCCGATGATCAGCGCATCAATTCCGGCAGAGCGTGCCTTTTGTGCCGCGGCATCCAGCGCCATGTAGGGGGCGGCAATCAGCTTGGCCTCGGCCTTTTGCACGCGCGGATCGCTCGGTTTTATCGTTTCGGTTTCCCCGTAGCGCAAAAGATTATGGACATTATCGGGAAGGCTGATGCCGTAACGTTCGATGATGTGCAGCGCGTCTGCACATGTCGTTGGATCGGGCACCGTTGGACCGGATGCAATGTCGAGGAATTGATCATTTGGTACGTCGGAAATCAGCAATGAAACAACCCGTGCCGGATGGCACAAAGCGGCAAGTTTACCGCCCTTGACCATTGAAAGATGGCGGCGCACGCAGTTCATTTCGTCAATCGGCGCCCCGGATTTAAGCAATGCCTGATTGATGGCCTGTTTATCGGCCAGACTGATGCCGGGTGCGGGATCAACCAGAAGGGCCGATCCGCCTCCGGAGATCAGACAGATGACCAGATCATCTTTCGAAAGGTTTCCGACACATTCCCTGATACGTCGGGTTGCCATTAAACCGGCCTGATCGGGAACCGGGTGGGAGGCCTCGATGACATCGATCTGTCGGGTTGGAACTGCATGGCCATAGCGGGTGACAACAACACCTGAAAGGTCATCTTGCCAATGATTTTCAAGGGCCTGTGCCATTTTGGCGGATGCCTTTCCGGCCCCGATGACGACGGTTTTGCCCTTTGGTGGCTCGGGAAGAAAATGTGGCAGGCAAAGATGGGGGTCGGCCGCATCGACAGCGGTCTTAAAAAGATCAACCAGAAAGGTTTTCACCCAAGTCGGATCATTCAATTCGTGCACTTTTCCTGCCCCCATCTTCACGCCTGTCAATTAGCTATTTTCGCCATGGATGGCAGCAATCACCGCGTCAGTTACCTGACGTGTCGTTGCCTTGCCACCAAGATCAGGGGTGTGAAGGTCCGGGTTGGCGGTGACCCGTTCAACCGCGCGCATCAGGCGTTCGGATGCGGCCTTTTCACCCAGATGGTCAAGCATCATCACCGCACTCCAGAACGTCGCCACAGGATTGGCAATGCCTTGACCCGTAATATCAAATGCAGACCCATGGATAGGTTCGAACATGGACGGGAATTTGCCTTCCGGATTAAGGTTGGCGGTCGGCGCAATGCCAAGCGATCCGGCAAGGGCGGCGGCAAGATCAGACAGAATATCGGCATGAAGATTGGTTGCGACAATCGTATCAAGGGTTTCGGGGCGCAGGGTCATACGCATGGTCATGGCATCGACCAGCATCTTGTCCCATTCAACATCCGGGTAATCTTGTGCGACTTCGCTGGCAATTTCGTCCCACATGACCATGCCGTTGCGCTGGGCATTTGATTTGGTCACGACGGTCAATTTCTTGCGCGGACGGCTGCGCGCCATATCAAAGGCAAACCGCATGATCCGGGTCACACCGGCACGGGTGAAAATCGAAACTTCGGTTGCAACTTCTTCGGGCAAACCCACATGCGAACGCCCGCCTTGACCGGCATATTCGCCTTCGGAATTTTCCCGTACAATCACCCAGTCAAGTTCGCTTTGCTTTACATTGCGAAGCGGGCTTTCAATACCCGGAAGAATACGGGTCGGGCGGACATTGGCGTATTGATCAAACGGCTGACAAATCGCCAGACGCAACCCCCAAAGCGTCACATGGTCCGGCACATCGGGCGCACCAACCGCGCCAAAATAGATCGCATCATGATCCGCGATCTGGCTCCGACCGTCGGCTGGCATCATCAGCCCGTGCTTTTTGTAATAGTCCGAGCCCCAACCGAAATTATCAAAGCTCATGGTAAAGCCGCCGTCGCGCTTGGCAAGCACGTCAAGAACTTCAACACCGGCCGCAACAACCTCTTTACCGATCCCGTCGCCGGGGATGGCTGCAATACGATAGTTTTTCATTTTCAGTCTCTGTTCGTTAGCAGGTTAAGGAGTTTTCTTGTGACCGATGGTCCTAGAACAGAAGCCCCTTTGGCATTCTGATCAGAAGAACTTCCGCCATAAGAAGGTAAAGACCGCCGACAATCACAATGCCGGCTACGGCCTCACCAAGAATTTGTTTCCGGGTCATCGCCTCATAACAGGATATCCGGGCCAGCAATAAGAACGCCAGAACCGCCATACAACCAAACCCGACTATTGGCACACCGGCAACCCAAACCGCCATGACGGCGACCAAGGCATAACGCCGCGATGATGATTCTTCGCCTGCCCCGTGACCTGCAGTCTTGGCCGCTGGTTTGCGCAAGAAATTCAAACCCAGAAGCACAATGGACAAGACAACGATGGCAACCGAAATTGTGCTTGGAAACACCGATCCCATCGGCGACATCGATGATGTCTGGGCAAAGGCCAGGACGGCAACAATGATCAACAATACTGACAACATCATCCCGGCAGCATCGCGCGGCTGCGCCATCAGCTTTTTGACACCCGCAAATGGTTCAAACCCGGGTTTTGGCGCATCTGCCACAGCCAGCGTCGTTTCGCCGTCACTGTCGGTAAAGTTACGCGCCGCATCCAGTGCCCGTTTCCGGGCTTTTTCCTTGCGCTTGGCAAACACCAGCGGATAAAGCAGCGTAAATGCGGCCAGCACCACGATCGCCAGACTGATCGGCCGGCCAAAGAACATGCCCGTAAGGTTTCCGGTCGCATTGCCAATCAGATAGGATTGAACAAACCCCTGTTCGGCAATCTGACCTAACACCAGTCCAAGAACAATCGGCGATGGCGCAAAACCACAGCGATTCAAAAGCCAGCCAATCACACCAAGCGCCAGCATCATCTGCACATCATGCAGGTTGCTATGGATGGCAAAGCTGCCAACGACGGTTAAAAACGCAATGGTTGGCACCAGCAATGTTTTGGGAATGGATGCGATAGACTTATAGGCATAACGCCCGATCAAAAGCCCCGCCGGCAACATCAGCGCGGTTGCGATCAGCAAACCAAAGATAAAGGTATAAACAATATCGCCTTGCTGGGTGAACAGGGTCGGGCCGATCTTGATACCCTGAACCAGCAAGGCCCCAAGAATAACCGCATCTGGCGGTGTGCCGGGAATGCCCAACACCAATGTCGGGATAAAGCCGCCGCCAACCGTGGCGTTATTGGCCGATTCCGTGGCAATGATGCCATCAGGTGCCCCATTGCCAAATGTTTCAGGATGTTTGGATGATCGACGCGCCTCGGAATAAGATACCAGCCCGGCAATCGATCCCCCGGCACCGGGCAAAACACCGATCACGGTCCCGATCAATGAACTGCGCAGAACGTTGAATTTGCTGCTCCAGGCAATGCCGAACGCTTCGCGCAGACGAATACCGCGATTGCCCTGTTCAACCTTTAAGTGCGGGTCAGGCGTGGCCACCAGATCAATCAGGACCGGAATACAGTAAAGACCGATCAATGCGGAAACAATATCGAACCCGCCCAGCAACATATGGGTTCCCATAGTAAAGCGGATATCACCGCCAACCACAGCCACCCCGACCATTGCCAACATCAGGCCAACACAGCCGCCCAGCAGTCCTTTAAGAGTATTGCCAACCGACAGGGCGGAAATAAGGGTTAGTCCAAAAATCGCCAGCCAGAAATATTCCGGCGGACCAAAGGCCAACGCAACTTTGGCCAGCGGCGGTGACAGCAGCAGCAGGAACACACCCCCGACAAGCCCGCCAAAAACAGAAGCAAGCGTTGCCAGTGTTACTGCCAGACTACCATCACCGCGTTTGGCCATCGGGAAACCATCAAAGGTGGTCGCGATTGCAGATGGCGTTCCCGGTGTATTAACCAGAATGGCGGCATAGGCCCCGCCATAAATGGCCCCGGTATAAATCGCACCCAGTGCGATCAAGCCGGTAGCTGGATCCATTGTGAATGTAAAAGGGACCAGAACGGCCACCGCCATAGTTGCCGACAATCCCGGCAAAGCACCGATTACCGTGCCAAGAACCACGCCCCCAAGCGCCATCAAAATATTCAACGGTGTCAGGGCGTTAACGAAATAGCCAAGGAGCTCCATGACGATGGACCTTTCCAATCCCGATTTTTTTATTGTCGCAGGTTTATTATTGGTCGCTTCGCGCGCTTATCGATTGGCAATGCCAAGCTTCTCTGCGATTGCGCGGTATTCTTCTGATTTGGCCGCAACGAAATCATTGATGAAGTCGTAAGGGATATCGGTCAGAACAAAACCGGCATCTTCCATCTTTTTCTGGAATTCGCTGTTATTGTTTACATCCGTGACCATCTGCGAGATTTTTTCACGGATCGGTTCCGGGGTTGAATTCGGAACAGCCACACCGCGGAATGCACCGCCGGTAATGTCAAAACCAAGTTCCTTGAAGGTCGGAACATCCGGGAAAGCCTTCACACGGTTTTCCGAGGCAACCGCAAGCATCCGCATGCCATCGCCGTTATTCACACCCGATGTGACATAGTTAAAGCCACCCGTGGTCTGACTGCCCAGAATAGCCGTCACGGCCGGGCCGGTTCCGCTGAATGGAACATATGTCGTCGTGATCCCGGCAAGCTGGTCAAACTGAACCTGACCAAGATGGTTGGCGGAATTTGATCCAGACCCGCTCAGCGTCACCATACCCGGATTGGCTTTTGCATACTCGATCAGTTCGCCAAGCGACTTGAATTCGCTGTCTTTGGGAACGAACAGGGCGTTCGGCGTATAGTGGAAGAAGTTGATATAGGTCAGGTCCTTGGTTTCGTACCCGACATCTTTTTCCATCGGCTGCAAAATGGTATGCGGAAGGTTGATCCCCATGATGGTGTAACCGTCACCTTCCATGCCATTCAGTTGCGACCACGCCTGTGCACCGCCAGCACCGGCCATATATTGGATGACAACAGGCTGACTGGAAATTTGTTCCAGATATGCCTGCTGGAAACGTGCCGAAACATCGGATTCACCACCGGCATTGAACGGAATAATATAGTTAATGGTTTTTTCCGGATATTCCGCAAATGCAGTGCCGGAAATCAAAGTTGCGACCATGGTAGCCGCGATTGCGAGCTTACGCATTGGTATTCCTCCCGAATTTGAATTCACCAGTTTTTTGACTGATGCTGGCATCAAGGAATCGAAGGTGTGTCCGACTTCTGTGCCAGTGTTTCCCTGATGTCGGATCGGAGATTTTAACGCTGTAGGACGTGTTCACTGTGCTTTTGTTCTTTGCCCGACCGACTCATGCAGTTTATATTTTTGAGGGATTTATTATAATTTCCGACTTTTCACTTCATTATGTCTCAAAGGTTAATAATGTCGGTTGATAGCGATTTGGGGTTCTTTGTGTTGCTGGTCCGCAAGGGGAATTTGTCTGCGGCGGCGCAGGAATTGAACTTGTCGCCACCTGCGGTCAGCAAACGTTTGGCAAAGCTTGAAGACCGGTTAGGGGTCAGGCTGCTTAATCGCACGACACGGCGGATCAGTCTGACCAGTGAAGGCGATGCCTACTTCCAGAGTGCCGAACAAATCATGCGCCAGATTGATGATCTGGAGCAGCGTGTGTCCCATGCCAGCGAGACACCGGCGGGGTTGTTGCGGGTTAATGCGACATTCGGGTTTGGCCGGGAGTATGTCGCGCCAGTGGTATCGGAATTTTCCCACCTGTATCCCGAAGTCGAGGTGCAGCTTCTTCTGACCGATATCCCGATGAATATGGTTGAAGAGGGGATTGATCTTGGCATTCGGTTTGGCGGACTACCCAATTCACGGATAAGGGCGCGAAAATTACAAGGTAACCGGCGGTTTCTGTGTGCCGCCCCATCCTATCTGAAACGGTATGGCACCCCGCGCAGCCTTTCGGATCTTGTCAATCACAATTGCATCATCCTGCGTCAGGACAAGGATGTGCATGATCTTTGGAAATTACAACGTGGGCAGCATTCCGAAACGGTCAAGGTGCATGGCACACTCAGCAGCAATGACGGTGAAATTGCCCTGCGATGGGTGCTGGACGGGCATGGGATCATGATGCGTTCAGAGTGGGATATTGGCCGCCATGTTGAAGCAGACAGGCTTCGGCTTGTTTTGCCGCAATATGCTCATGTGGATGCCGATATTTATGCGGTCTATCCCGAACGGCATAATCTTTCGGCGAAAGTGCGCATTTTCATCGATTTCTTGCATCGAAACCTGCGCGAAAACGCGACCGGGCGTATTGCATAACCACAACATTTCAATTGTCAGACTATTGTGGTGCGTTGCAGGCAGCAAAACACCCGCCAGTTGCTTGGCGGGTGTTTTGCATTTCAGATCGGATTTGGCGAATGTCCTAGCGGTTCTGACGATTATCAATCAGGTCATCGACGACACCCGGATCGGCAAGGGTGGATGTGTCGCCCAGCTGATCATATTCATTGGCGGCAATCTTGCGCAGGATACGGCGCATGATTTTGCCTGACCGGGTTTTGGGCAAGCCCGGCGACCATTGCAGGTAATCGGGGCTGGCGATCGGGCCAATTTCCTTGCGGACCCATTTGACCAGCTCGACCCGCAGTTCTTCGGTCGGTTCCTCGTCGGCATTCAGCGTCACATAGGCATAGATGCCCTGACCCTTAATGTCGTGGGGAACACCCACCACGGCGGCCTCGGCGACTTTCGGATGGGCGACAAGGGCGCTTTCGACTTCTGCCGTGCCCATGCGGTGACCCGACACGTTGATCACGTCATCAACGCGGCCGGTGATCCAGTAATAGCCATCATCATCGCGCCGCGCGCCATCACCGGTGGTGTAGGCATTGGCAAAGGTGCTGAAATAGGTCTGGATGAAGCGTTCATGGTCGCCGTAGACCGTGCGCATCTGACCCGGCCAGCTGTCCTTAATGACAAGGTTGCCATCGGTGGCCCCGGTGAGTTCGTTGCCTTCGTTATCAAGAAGGCCCGGCTCAATGCCAAAGAACGGCAAGGTCGCCGACCCCGGTTTAAGATCCGTCGCACCGGGAAGCGGAGAAATCAGGATGCCGCCGGTTTCGGTCTGCCACCAGGTATCGACAATCGGGCAATTGCGGTTGCCGACATGCTCGTAATACCATTCCCATGCTTCGGGGTTGATCGGTTCCCCGACCGAGCCAAGGATACGAAGCGATGACAGGTCGGCCTTCTTGACCCAGCTTTCGCCTTCGCGCATCAGGGCACGGATGGCGGTTGGGGCGGTATAGAAAATGTTGACCTTGTGCTTCTCGCAGACTTGCCAGAAACGCGATGCGTCCGGATAGCTTGGCACACCTTCAAACATCAGGGTCGTGGCACCATTGGCCAACGGACCATAAACGATATAGCTGTGGCCGGTGACCCAGCCAACATCGGCCGTGCACCAGTAAATATCGCCGTCGTGATAATCAAAGACATACTCGTGCGTCATCGACGCATAAACCAGATAACCGCCCGAGGTGTGCAAAACACCCTTCGGCTTGCCGGTTGAGCCCGATGTATAGAGAACAAACAGCGGGTCCTCGGCATTAACCTCGGTCGGTGGGCAATCGGGCGAGGCGGCGGCACAGGCTTCGTGATACCAGACGTCACGCGCATCGTTCCATGCAACGTCCTTGCCGGTGCGTTTAACCACAACCAGCTTTTCAACCGATTTCACGCCGGGATGCGAAAGCGCCTCGTCGGCGTTGCGTTTGAGCGGAACCGCACGGCCGCCACGCAGGCCTTCGTCCGATGTAATCACGACTTTTGCGCCGCAATCCTCAACACGACCGGCAAGGGCTTCGGGTGAGAAGCCACCAAACACGATGGAATGGATCGCACCAATACGTGCGCAGGCCAGCATCGCAACCGATGCTTCGGGGATCATCGGCAGATAAATGACAACGCGGTCACCTTTGCCGACACCCATCGATTTCAGCGCATTGGCAAAACGGCAGGTGCGCTCATGCAGGTCGCGATAGGTAATATATTCGGAAACGCTGGGGTCATCGCCTTCGAAAATGATGGCGGTCTGATCGCCGCGTTTTTCCAGATGACGGTCAAGACAGTTGGCCGAAACGTTCAGCGTGCCGTCTTCATACCATTTGATGTAAAGGTCGTTGGCGTCATAGCTGACATTTTTGACTGTGGAGTAGGGTTTGATCCAGTCAATGCGCTTGCCGTGTTCGCCCCAAAAACCCTCCGGATCCTCAATCGACTGCTTGTACATAGCGTCGTATTTGGATTTGTCGATCAGGGCATTTTTTGCGATGTCGTCGGGGACGGGATAAACGTTCGCAGACATATGTGGCCTCTTGTTCGTTTCCTGTTGTCTGTGCGTTCGTACCGGACACCTGCCCGCTCGCAGATAGATGTCTTGCATCGATACGATATTCCGGTGCGGTTCAGGGTCAGAACGTTATGCACATCTGGCCGTTCCGTAACGGCCCGTCGGCATGGCACACCTGATCCTGTCGCTTGGCGCCTATGCTAGTGCGCCGGGGGTCTTGATGGAATACAACTTAAGGCGGGGGGCATTTCACCGAGAAATCGCCAGATTGCCGGGGTAAGTATCCCGCCCATGTCTTGCCGGGGCTGTCATGAGAACGGTGTTGGCTGGGATGCCCTGGACAATGATCTAAAGCCATATTCCATATATGTCTTTGAAATATAGTATAATTTTAGACGTTCGCCAGCGCCCGTGCGACAATATTTTCATCTGATCTTTCGGATTATTTTCACGTTGCGTTGTGGATTTGACGGAACAAAACAGATACAAAGAACGCAGATGATAATGAAATGGTGGGACAATGGATCCGATATCTTTGGCCGCAGGGGCTGTTTTGGCTTCTGTGGTGGCGCTCGTATTTGGCGGATTAATGATCAAACGCATCAAAGATGCCGCCGATGCCCAGACAGAGTCGCGCACAGCCCTTGTTTCGTCGCAGCTTGAGCAAACCGAAGCCACACGTCGTGATTTGGCAAGCGAGCTTGCGATCACCCGCGACAAACTGGCCGAGGCGGCGGAAAAACGCGCCATTGCCGAAACCACAGCCCACCGGGTGCCCACCCTTGAAGCCGAGATGAAAGAACTGCGCACTATTCTTGATCAGTGGCGCGAAAAGGGATCGGAACTTGAAACCGCGTTAGAAAAAGAACGCGAAGCCGCAGCAGAGAAGCTTGCGATGCTTGAAGATGCCAAAATCAAGTTGCTTGATAGTTTCAAGGCGCTGTCGTCCGATGCGCTTAAGGTCAATAACGACGAGTTCATGAAGCTGGCGCGCGAAAACTTTTCGCGCATGCAAGAAGGGGCCAAAGGCGACCTTGAAAAACGTCAGCAGGCAATTGACGGCATGGTCAAACCAATCCGTGAGCGGCTTGAGGCGTTTGACACCAAGGTTAATGAGCTTGAGAAAAACCGTAAGGAAGCTTACGGCGAATTGCGCGAGCAGGTCGGCACATTGGTGCAATCGCAAACCAAGCTGACCAAGGAAACCCAGACGTTAAGCTCCGCACTACGCTCAAGTTCGTCGGTCTCGGGGAAATGGGGTGAGTTGCAGCTTCGGCGTATTGTCGAGCTGGCCGGGATGCTCAAGCATTGCGATTTTGACGAACAGGTGCATTTCAATACCGACGAAGGTGTCCAGAAACCCGACATGGTTATTCACCTGCCGGGCGGGAAAAACATCGTCGTTGATGCCAAGGCGCCGACATCGGCTTATCTTGAGGCGATTGACGAAAAATATGACGATGATCGCCGCGAAGCCTTGATGGGCACCTATGTGACCAACGTGCGTAAGGTGATCTCGGAGCTTTCGAAAAAATCCTATTGGAAATCGGTCGACAGTCCGGAATTCGTTGTGCTGTTCCTGCCCGGTGAAAGCTTCTTTTCAGCCGCCCTTGAACGCGATCCGCGCTTGATCGAGGACAGTTTCCGCGATGGGGTGATTTTGGCAACGCCGACCACCTTGCTTGGGTTGCTGAAAGCCGTGTCATACGGCTGGCGACAGGAAGCCCTGGCGGAAAGTGCGCGCGATATCAGTGAAATCGGCTTGCAGCTTTATGACCGTCTGGCGGCCCTTGCCAAGCATTTCTCATCGATGGGTAAATCGCTTGAAAGCACGGTGAAGCATTACAACAAGACATTGGGATCGTTGGAAGGCTCGGTACTGGTGTCTGCGCGCAAATTGAAGGAAAAGCACATCGTTTCCGACGACCGCATGATCGAAGAACCTTTGCCGTCAGAAACCCATGTACGCGAGATCACCAAGATGGAGCTGATTGGCGGTCCGGACGGCGAAACCGACACGGAATAATATGATTACATGATCGGCATATGCCCCAAACCGGTCCCAAATCTGGCGTCGAACATGGCTGATGTCTGTGTCGTGCGGGGCAGTTTGCTTGACTTGCGGTCACGGAAACCTTATCTCGAAGCGCGAAATTCGCTATAATCAGATGACGCCCCGGATGGGGATCAGTTTTAGATATCAGTTCGAAATCGGATTACAGACCAATGGCCCTGCGTGAAATTCTTATTGTTCCAGACCCGCGTCTTAAGAAAGAGTGCGAACCGGTCACTGAGGTGAATGATGAGATCAGACAGCTTCTAAGCGACATGCTTGAAACCATGTATGCCGCACCGGGTATCGGTCTGGCAGCGCCGCAGATCGGGGTGATGAAGCGCGTGGTGGTCATGGATGTGTCCGACGATAAGGACAAGCCCGAACCCTTGAAGCTGATCAACCCGGAAATCATCTGGGAATCCGAGGATACTTCGATCTATCAGGAAGGTTGCCTGTCGATCCCGGACCAATATGCTGATGTCGAGCGCCCAATTGAAGTCGGTGTGCGTTATCTTGACGAAAATGGCGAAGAACAGGAAATCGAAGCTGATGGCTTGCTGTCGACCTGTATCCAGCATGAAGTTGATCATCTTGATGGTGTTTTGTTCACCGATTATCTGAGCGCGCTTAAACGCAACATGATCCTGAAAAAGGTTCAGAAGCTTCAGAAGACCAAAAAGTCTGCCTGAGCAATCAGTGCTGCGATGGATCAAGGGCCGGTTTTCCGGCCCTTTTCTTTTGGCTGTTTCTGAAGCATTGAGTCATCAAGGCCGACAATCCAGCCTTCGCGATTTTGAATGATGTCATCGATGGGCAGGTTTTGTGGGCGTTTGCCATTGGCAATCAGGATCAGCCCCATGACACCGACCAGTGCGTCAAAGGCATCATCCTTGCCTTGATCCGGGCCAAAGCCATCCTTGATATCGTCAATCACCGCAGGCAGGATTTCAATGTCGCTGTCGCGTGCTGTTGCAATGAGACGGGCAACGGCCATGGCCCGACTGTCGCGGTTGGACTTGGTCACATCGCCAATGCCCAGCCAGGCATAAACCTCTGCCGGATAGGTTTCGATGAGCGTGGTACCGGGGCGGTTCGTGCAGGCGGCAAGATCACCGGAATATGGCCAGATGTTAAAGCCGTCCTGATGGCCGGGAATGATCAGGCTTTTCAAGCCATGCAGCATGCCCTTGCCAACCTGATTGGCGCCCAATGTCCAGAATGACGGGCAGGCGGCATTGCGGTTACCGGTTGCATGTTCGCATTGGCGGTGGAGGTCTTTGAACTCAGAAAGGCCAAGGCGCTTAACAAGGTCGTCGCGTGTGACGCTGCCTTTGACACCTGATGATTTGGGGTAAAACGGGCGTTTGTGGGTAATTTCGGTCTTTGTCGCACAGACGTCAAAGAAGTCCTGCCATTGGGGAGTCGTAAGGAAGCCGAGAAGGGTGATGAAGTCATCAACACCGGCGGCTTCATACCAGCGATTGGCAAACCCGATGGGCATATCAAGACCCAGCCAGATTGACTGGCTGCTGCCATGATCGGACAGGGATTGGCGAAATTGATTGAGCATCCCGACCGGTTCAATCGCGTGGATTAACCAGCCATGATCGGATCTCCGGGCCTTGGCAACCCAGCGGGCTTTGACCGACATGCTCCAATCGGCGTGCCAGATGTGGGTGACGCTGTATTTCTCGGAATTGCTGGTTTGGGTGCAGGCTTGGCTTGTCATTTGATCAAGATAGCGCCAAATTGCCGCCAAGCGATCAAAAATACCACCGATATGACGATGAATGGACGCATGACATGACCAAACTGCGCATTGCCTTTATGGGAACCCCGGATTTTGCCCTTGTGGCACTTAAGGATCTGGTCGCCGCCGGTCATGATGTGGTGTGCGTCTATTCCCAGCCGCCCCGACCATCAGGGCGCGGACAAAAGGAAACACCAACGCCGGTTCATGCATGGGCACAAGAACAGGGCATTGAAGTTCGCACACCGGTATCGTTGAAATCCGATGCAGAAAAACAGGCTTTTGCCGATCTTGATCTCGATGTTGCGGTGGTGGCGGCCTATGGGCTTATTTTGCCAAAGGCGGTCTTGGATGCGCCGAAATATGGCTGTTTGAACATTCATGCGTCGCTTTTGCCGCGCTGGCGTGGGGCGGCCCCGATCCAGCGGGCCATTCTGGCCGGGGACGCGGCAACCGGGGTGACGATCATGCAGATGGATGTCGGGCTTGATACTGGTGATATGCTGTCGGTTGGCGAAATTCCGATCACGGCGGACACCTATGCCAATGGCTTGCATGATGATTTGGCGACCCTTGGCGGGACGATGATTGTTGATGCGCTGGCGAAATTGCAAAGCGGTGACCTTGCCCCCGTCAAGCAACCTGAAGAGGGCGTGACCTATGCCGCCAAGCTTGAACGTGCCGAGGCAAAACTTGATTTCAATGACGATGCCAGCGCGCTTGAACGTAAAATCCGCGCCTTTACCCCATGGCCGGGGGCCTATTTCGAGTTGGGTAAGGAACGGATCAAGGTGCAGGCGGCTGAGGTGACCGATCAGACCGGCCCGGTTGGCGAGATTGTCGATGACAAGCTTTCGATTGCGTGTGGAACCGGGGCGCTGCGCCCGACCCGTATTCAGCGTCCTGGTAAAGCGGTGATGGATGCAGACGCGGTGCTGCGCGGCTATGACAAGCTTGCCAAGGGTGTGGTGCTGGGCTGATGACCGGGTCTGATATTGCCCCTAAACGAGCGGGTGCGATCGCACATCTTGCTCTTCGTCCGGCGCGCAATGCCGATGGGGATGGTGTTTCGGATCTGATTTCTACGGTGTTTGCGCAGTATCCCGGCTGCGTGTTTGACCGGGCGGGCGAATTTCCTGAACTCGACGCCATTGCCGATGATTTTCGGGCGTCACATGGCCGGATGTGGGTGGTTGAGGATCGCGATGGACGTATTTTGGGATGTTTTGGCGTCAAATATGATCCGCCGACACGCGAAGCCGAACTTCACAAGGTTTATCTTGATCAATCCTGTCGCGGGCAGGGCGTTGCCCAGCGTTTGCTGGCAAAGGCGCTGACGTGGCTTGGCGACAAGCATTCCGACTGTGAAACCGTGATGCTGTGGACAGACACACGGTTTGAGGCAGGCCACCGGTTTTATGAAAAATGCGGCTTCGCCCGCACCGGGCAAAACCGCATTCTTGATGACCTTAGCCAATCGTCGGAACTTCAATTCCGGCTTGATTTTGCCACCTACCGCACATTTCTTGCGATATAGGCTTCTTACCGTGCGGTATTGTTTTGGATGGCGCGGGTGTCCGGGGTGCCGTCCGGGTTCTTTTTAACCGCACGGGCATCGCGGAAACCAAGCTCCCACGGCGGAACCGGGGTGAATTTTTCGGCCAGAAAGTCAACAAAGGCGCGGACTTTTGGCGATAGATGGCGTTTGTGCGGATACACCGCCGAAATCCATGCCAGATCGTGCACATATTCGGTCAGAACCGGGGTCAGACGCCCGGCCCGGATATCCTCATGCACCAGATATTCGGCCAAACGCGCCATACCCAGACCGGCAACCACGGCTTCGTGCAAAACGTCCCCGTCATTGGCCGAGAATGACCCTTGCGCGCGGAACGACACATGCCCATCGGGGGTGTCGAAATGCCAGTCATTGAAACTTTCGCGTGATGACAGATGCAGGCAGTTGTGGTTTTCCAACTCTTGCGGTTTGCGCGGGATGCCGTTCTTTTCCAGATATTCCGGCGATGCGACGATCATGCGGCGGTTGACCGCATATTTACGCGCAATCAGCGATGAATCTTCAAGAGCGGACAATCGGATCGCCAGATCATAGCCATCGTTGACCAGATCGGTGAATTTATCATCAAGTGTCAATTCAATGCGCACATCGGGATAACGCGCAAGAAATTCCGGGATCAGGGGCACGACCTGCATTTTGGTAAAGGCCACCGATGCATTGATCCGCAAGGTGCCGCGCGGGGCGGCATAAAGCTGGGTGACGACTTCTTCGGCTTCTTCGATCTCGGTCAGGATCGTGCGTGCGCGTTCGTAAAAGGCGCGGCCTTCCTCGGTCAGGCTGAGCTGACGGGTGGTGCGCATCAACAAACGAGCGCCAAGCCGATCTTCCAGACGCGAGATGTATTTCGACACGGCAGATGGCGACAGGCGCATTGTCCGGGCAGCAGCCGAAAAGCTTCCCTCCTCGACAGCATGGACAAAGATTTCCATTTCAGCAGCGCGATCCATATCTCGACGATCCTATTTATGACGTTCATTCACAAGTAATGTGCATATTGAGGTAATTCTCTTTCCCCGTAAAGAAAATTAGATTGGGTTCATCGAGAGCGACACGGTTGTCGCCCACACCGAAATATCAGGAGGTCATCATGGCCACTTACGAAGAAATCACCACCCGTTACATCTCCGCCACCGAAATCGAAGCTGGCGTACGTAAAGGTCAGCAGCTCCGCGCTGAGTTCGTCGGTTCCTTCTTCCGTAACCTGTTCAAAGGTTCGGATCAGGTTTCTGACGCGAAACATCCGGCCGGTACCGTTGGCGGTGCTGCCTAATCTACTGAACTTACGACCTTGCTGGTTGAGCGCTGATTGATTTTTCCTCCCCAAGAGGTGCTCCCGCAAGCTGAGACTGATTTCTATCTAGCGTCTTCCTCCCAAGTTTTGACGCTGTTTTCCCGACTGGCCCGGTCACTTTTGTGATCCGGGCCATTTTTTTGTTTGGCCGTCTGGATGCTGAATTTTAGTTTCGATCTTGGCGGTGGTTATTCAGCACCTTGTGGATTAACACCGGGCGGCACGTAAAAGCCCGGCCGTTCGGAAATCCACGACATCACACTGACAATCGCCATGCCACCAATCGTCAGTCCCAGCATCACCTCAATCGATATGTCGGCGGCAAACATCCAGCCATAAATCGCCGGCCCCATTGCGGATGCCAGAACCATGATGGCGGTTAATGTGCTGCGCGCTGCGCCGATTTCATCAAGTGGCACCAATTCCGGGATGATGGCGGTCCGAAGGGTGGTGGCAAAGCCGGTTGTGATGCCGACCAGCCCCATATAAATCAAAATCATCACCGGATGTGTCCCCAGTGACAGCAACAGCACCCCGATCATCACCGGGATCAGATGCCAAGGAAACAGGCGACGGGCGGAATATTTGTCAATCAATGGTCCACTGCCAAAGGCACCCAGCACGGATGTAATGGCAAAGACGGTAAAACCGGCGGCAAACCAGCCAAGATCAATGCCCTTGTGGTTGGCAATGGCACCCTGATGGAAAAAAAGCGCAGTCATCACCAGTGGCGGTGTTGCCAGCATCGGCATGCAAAACCAGACATAGACCGAGCGAAACAGGCGTGGATGACCTGTGTCGGCACTGGTTTGATCTGGTTCGGTTTGCGCCGTATCGGTAAGGCTGTCTGTTTTGTGCGGCGTTGCCGAGTCTTTAGGGGTTTGGGGTGTGGTTTTGCTTGGTGCAGATCGAAACCGTGCATCGGACCGGATCAGCAGGATGGCCAGCGGGATCAGGATCAGAACGATAAACACCCCGGCCGCGCCATAGGTATATCGCCAGCCAAACAGCGCGATCATTGCCAGCAAGGTTGCGGGCAAAATGGCCTCAGCCAGGGGAAAACCAAAACTGGCAATCGCAAGTGCGCGTCCGCGATGGCGGCTAAAATACCGCGCAATGCCGGTCATGCTGACGTGGGTCATCAAACCCTGCCCGGCCAGACGCAAGACAAACAAGGCAGCAATCAACCACCAGACGTTGCTGGCGGTGGCAATCATCAGACAGCCAAGGGCCAGCAACCCCATGGTCGCCAAGCTGTAAGACAGGATGTCGACCTTATCGATCCAGCGTCCAACAACTGGCAGACACAGCGCACTGCCGATCGTAATACCGGCATAGATGTTGGCAAATTCGGTTTCATTCAACGCAAGGCTGGCTGAAATGAACGGCACAAACAGGGCAATCAGAAAGGTCTGTCCAAAGGACGACCCGAAACTGTGCAGTGCGCCAAAGGCAAGCTGCCTTGGGGCTTGGCGAAGCAAAAGAATAAATTGCATGAGGTTTCTAGCAGGGGTTTTGGGTGTGGCGTTTAATAGTATGAGGAAACTATCGCGCGAAAAACGGCCTGTCTACTGCCCTGTCGGGTAGGGGGGGGGTAGGGTGGTAAACGAAAAATGCCCGCAAACGATAAGCTTGCGGGCATTTTGCCAGATGATTTGTCTGATGATTTCAGAATGGCTCTAACTTGCCGCCGGGGCAGGTGTCGGGCCGTCCTTTTTGCCTTTCCACCAGTTCAGACCGAGAACGGCGAGAAGGACGACCGTCCCGGCAATCTCGGCGGTAAGGTCAGGCCAGAATACACCAATCGTGGCCGGAACAATCAGAACCCGCGAAACGATGTCCATATGGGCAAACAGATAACCCTCAAGGGCGGCTGCAAAGGCCACAAGACACAAGATCGCGGTAAAGCCGGTCCAAAGAACGATCTGGATTGAACCGCCTTCGATGATTTCCGGGTTAAACACCATGAATGCGGGGATCAGATAGAGGCCCTTGGCAAATTTCCATGCCTGAAAACTGGTTTCCATGGGACTGGCGTTGGCAATCGCTGCCCCCGCAAAGCCCGCCAGGGCAATCGGCGGTGTGACGTTACTGTCCTGCGAATACCAGAACACGACCAGATGCGCGATCAGAAGCGGAATGCCAAATTCGTTCGACAATGCCGGGCCGACCAGCACGATCAAAACGATATAGGATGCCGTTACCGGCAAACCCATACCAAGGATCAGGCTGGCAATCAAAACCAGAATAAGTGCCAGAACAATGTGACCGCCGGAAAACGCGATCATCATTGATGAGAATTTCAGGCCAAGACCGGTCAGGCCGACCACACCAACGATAATCCCGGCAACGGCACAGGCCATCGAAACGGCAACGGCATTCTTTGCACCAAGCTCAAGGGCGGCGATGGTGATTTTGACGCCATTGGCAAGGGCAGATTTCAGCGCATCGTGGCTGGGCTTTTCGCCCTTTTGCGGGGCGACGATGAAGAACCAAAGCACATAGCGAAGGGCGGCAACCGCCATCACCGAAATGATTGCCCAGAACCCGACCCGCATGGGCGAAATGTTCAGGACCAGAAGGTAAATCAGAACCCCAAGCGGCAAAATAAACTGCCAGCCTTCTTTGAGAACCTGTTTCCAATCAGGAAGTTCTTCGACCGGCATGCCGCGCATACCGTTCTTAAGAGCGACGATGTGAACAAACAGATAGACCGTGCCGAGATACAGGATCGCCGGGAAGATCGAGACCATGACGATATCGAGGTACGGCACCTGCGTATATTCGGAAATCAGGAACGCGCCTGCGCCCATCAGTGGCGGGGTAATCTGCCCACCCGTTGATGCCGCAGCCTCAATGCCGCCGGCCTGTGCCGGACGGTAACCAAGGCGTTTCATCAGCGGAATGGTAAATGCACCCGTGGTGACCACGTTGGCAATCGCCGATCCGCTGATCGAGCCCATGCCAGCAGAGGCCAGAACAGCGGCCTTTGCCGGGCCACCGGGTTTTTTGCCCGTGGCGGCATAGGCCATATCGATAAAGAATTTACCAGCACCCGTAACTTCAAGGAACGCGCCAAACAGCACGAACATGAAGATATAGGTCGCAGCAACCCCCATCGGCAGGCCGTAAATGCCTTCCTGACCAAGGTAAAGTTGACCGACAAGGCGATCTACATCCGCCCCGCGATGCGACAAAATACCCGGTAACCATTCGCCGACCCATGGCAGTGCGCCGCGTGGCCCCGACAGTGCATAGACAATCGCGACGATGCCGATGACGGTCATGCCAAGGCCAACTGCACGGCGGCTGGCTTCCAGCACGGTAATGGTTGCTATGATGCCGATGATCAGATCGGTTTCGCTCCAGAACCCGGCGCGATTGAAAATCGCATCGAGATAGAAGGAAAGATAAAAGCCGGTGGTAAAGGCACCCGCGAGGAAGGCGATATCAATAATCCAGCCCAGCACGCCGCGCTTCTTGTTGCCGCCAAACACCGGGAACATCAAGAAGCACATGAACATGATAAACGCCAGATGGATGCTGCGCTGATAGAACAGGCCAAGCGGTTCGATACCCGCGCCATACATCTGGAATAGGGAAAGTGCTACGGCGACAACAGAAATTGCCATCACAACCAGTTTTGGCTGCGGCAGGTTGTCCGCCATGGATGGAAGCGGTGCCGGTTCAGACATGAGACTTATTCCCCGGTATCAAGGCGGATGGTGACACGGGTGTGTTCAGCCATCTTTGAAAGATAGATTTCGTCACCATCATTTGTGACGATGCGATGATCAACAGCAAGGCTTCCGACGCGCAGGGCATAGGCATTGCCCGGCACAGGTTCGTCGATATCCTCAATCCAGTAACCGCCACCTTTGGCGCTGGTGAGGATTCCACGACCCGGAAAATGGCCAAGACCTGCGGCAAAATCGGGTTGGTAGGCACGGTGTAGAACCATTTTTCCCAGATCATCGACGTAACAGTCGATCACCCCGTCACCGGTTACCGAATGGTTCCAATAAAGGCACCAGCCGGTTTGGCGTGGGATGGTGGTTCTGGCCAAAACAGTTCCATCGTCCGCAATGACCTTAAGTTGGTCGTTTGCGGTGCCCGGTATCGTTTCGGTACGCGGGGACGGGCCCGCACATGCCGACAGAAGAATGGTAAGGGCGGCCAATGCTGGCCGCCCCCAATTTAGCGAAATCATGGATACAGTTTCGGCGGAATCGGTGAACCGGTTTCTTCGTAATAACGAAGCGCACCCGGATGCATCGGAATCGGGGTCGAGTTCAGCGCGAAGTCAACGGTGGTGTCGTTGGCTGCCGGGTGAATCGCAATCAGTTCATCAACATGCTCAAACAGGGCTTTGGTGATCTGATAGGCGAGGTCTTCGTCCATTTCTGCGTTCACGAACAGGACGTTCGGGGTCGAAACGGTGTTGACCGGTGCTTCAACCCCATCATAGATGCCTTTGCGCAGGGCATAAGGTGCGAAAGTCGGTTCGGCATCAAGGGCTGCAACGATTTCTTCGTCGGTCAGCGCAATCAGCTTGATGTCGCGGGTGGTTGCGAGGTTGAGGATCGAGCTGGTCGGCGGGCCAACGCTCCAGAAGCCGGCATCGATGTCACCATCACGAAGCGCATCAGCGGTTTCGTTGAAGTTCAGGCGCTGTTCTTCGATGTCATCATAGGTGATGCCATTGGCTTCAAGCAGGGTTTTGGCCGAAACTTCGGTGCCCGAACCCGGTGCGCCAACAGAAACGCGTTTGCCTTTAAGGTCGGCAAGCGTGTTGATGCCGCTGTCTGCCATCGTCACGATCTGAACAGCATTCGGATAGATCGATGCCAGTGCGCGGACGTTGTCAAGTTTGCGGTCTTCGAATTTACCGGTGCCGGTGAAACCAGCATAAACGGTGTCAGCAAGACCGATTGCAATGTCACTGTCGCCACGGGAAATCAGACCCATGTTTTCAACAGATGCGCCGGTTACTTCGGCAACTGCGGTGGAACCATCAATATATTTGCTGATCAGTTCGGCCAGGCCACCGCCGTAGGGGTAATAGACACCGCCGGTGCCGCCGGTTGCGATCGAAAGCTGTTGTGCCGATGCGGGTGCAGCGGCGAGAATCATGGCTGCGGCTGCTGCAGAAAGCAGATTACGTAGCTTCATGGTAGTCCTCCCTTAGGTTAACGCGTGGTGCGTCGAGATATTCAAAAGATCATTTCAAAACTATTGATCTTTGGGATCGAAAACGACCCTTTTTCGGGGCCTGTTATTTTTGGATTTCAATCGCGACACCGTGAAATGCTGACATGTTTCGCACAATGTGCGCCAGCCAACGGAACCCTGCCAGAAGGACATGCATCAACGCATTGTTCAACAGGCAGATCGCTGAAATCTTATGAAAAAAGGTGAAATGCGCAACAGCCAATAGCATACCGCCCATTGTGGGCTGGCTGTCAGGTATCCTCCCTTATTTTCGTTATTTTATCATTTTGGTACTCGAATGTGCAATGTGTATGCCAAATAAGAGAATTAAAATTACTGTTATAAATCAATTGCTTGAATTGGGCGAGTTTGCCAAATCGGCGAAATCTTGCTGATTTTCCGTATTTGATCGGCGGATTATTGCCGATGTTTGCGCCGCTTGGATGCCGGGTGTTGGGGCAAACGATTGATCTGAATGATCTTTGTGCCAGGGTCTGAACCCACTTGAATGTTTAAAATGGCATCAGGACACTCTGCGACCTGCTGCGTCAATCCCCTTGCCCGGGGCAATACCCCGCGCGGCGGAGACTTCCTTGCATGTCTTGCTTGTTCTGATGCCATTTTAAACATTCAAGTGGGTTCAGACCCTAGACGATTTTGTCGCGCCGAATGTTCAGTTTTTTCATTTTTTCATTGAGCGTGCGCCGGGGAATATCGAGTTCTTCCATCACCGATTTGACGTTGCCATCGTGACGGTCCAGTGCATCGCGGATCAGGCGTTCTTCAAAATGTTTGACCTGATCGGCAAGTGCCAACGCGGTTGCAACCGGTTCTGCCAGATCAAAGCCGCCTTTGAACAGCCGCTGGAATCTGTCTTCGGGGCTGCCGACAAGCAGAACATAGCGTTCCGCGAGGTTTTTGAGTTCACGGACATTGCCCGGCCATTCATGTTTTTTAAGCTGCCCGATCAAGGATGGTGCCGGTCGGTCATAGGGGCGTTCAAACCGTTCAGCGGCACGTTCGGCAAAAATATCAAACAGAAGGGCAATGTCATCGGTGCGATCACGCAAAGGCGTGATTGCCAGTTCGAACGTATTGATGCGAAACATCAGGTCTTCGCGAAACTGGCGGGCGGAAACCGCGTCGGTCAGGTTTTCGTTGGTGGCACAAATCAGGCGAAAATCGACTTTAACCGGTGAATTTGATCCGACACGCACGACTTCGCGCTGCTCGATCACGCGCAGTAGTTTGGCCTGAAGGGCGAGTGGCATGCTTGATATCTCGTCGAGAAAAAGCGTGCCTTTGATGGCATGTTCAATCCAGCCAATCCGCTGCCCAGCAGCCCCGGTGAAGGCTCCTTTTTCATGGCCGAACAATTCACTTTCAGCAGTACTTTCCGGGATGGCGGCACAATTGACCGCGACGAACTTTTCATCGCGCCGGTCACTAAGGTCATGGATGGCACGCGCGACCAGTTCCTTGCCGGTGCCGGTTTCGCCAGAAATCAGAACCGGCACTTCGGTTGCGGCGATATTGGCGATTTCTTCCTTTAACGCGTACATCTGTTTGCTGTTGCCGATCAGGCGGCCATCAAGGCTGCCGCGATGGGCAATCTGGCGGCGCAGTTGGCGGTTTTCAATGACAAGGCGGCGCTTTTCAATCGCGCGTTCGAGGCTTTCGACAATGTCTTTGGGCTCAAACGGTTTTTCGACGAAATCATAGGCGCCGCTTTTCATCGCCTCGACCGCCATGGGCACATCGCCGTGCCCGGTCATCAGGATCACCGGTATGTCGCCATCGGTGGCAAGAACCGATTTGGTGAAACTGATGCCGTCCATTTTGGGCATTTTCACATCGGTCAGAACCACACCGGCGAAATCAGATGTCATATCGCCAAGCGCATCACGGGCGTCAGCATAGACCGTGACATCAAAATCAGACAGTTCCAGCCATTGCGCCAGCGACACACGCATGGCTTCATCGTCATCAACAATGATGATGTGTGCCTGACTTTTCGGGGGTGTCTGATTGTCGGTCGTCACGATGTTTGTTCCCTAAGCAGTGGCAGGCGGACTTCAAAGCACGCACCACCCGACGTCATGTTATAGGCTTTTATGCTGCCGCCGAAGTCACGCACAATGCCATATGTCACCGAAAGCCCCAACCCGACACCCTGTCCCGGGTCCTTGGTGGTGAAGAACGGATCAAACAGAAGAGCCAGTGCATCATCCTCCATGCCCGGTCCGGTGTCGGAAATGCGCATGATCACGTTGGACTCCGCCGTTGTCAGATCAATGCGAAGACGTTTTTTCGGGCTGTCGATCATGGCATCAAGCGCATTGCGAATGATATTGACGCAAACCTGTTCGATCCGCACCAGATCGGCATGGACCATTAACGGCATGCGAAGTTCATGGCGTTCAAGCTGACAGTTTTCCGTTTCCAATTGCGGGCTTAGCAGCTGCAGGGCGTTATCAAGGGCGACCTTAAGGTCAACGGGTTCGAGAACCCCGGTTGATTTGCGCGAAAATGTCTTAAGCTGCCCGGTGATGGCACCCATGCGTTCGGTCAAAGACGAAATTTGTGAAATATTCTGATCAAGTTGCTCTGTCTTGCCGCGTTCGATCATCAGTTTGGCGCTGGCGCAAAATGTGCGGATGGCGGCAATCGGCTGATTGATTTCATGGGCGATGGCGGCCGACATTTGGCCCAATGCCGCCAGTTTCCCGGCCTGAACCAGTTCGTTTTGTGTGCCGCGCAATTCGTTTTCGGTTTTGCGTCGTTCGGTGATTTCTTCTTCAAGGCGGGTGTTGAGACTTTGAATGCGTTCGAATTCAAGGGCTTCGCGTTGGGAAGCCAGTTTTAATTCGCGTTCGCGCAAGAACAGAATGATCAACATGATCAATCCGGATGCAATGATGGTGATCAACATCACCGTGCCCTGACGGGCGGTGACGTCGCTCATGGAGGTCAGATAGAAAATCCGCCAATCGCTGCCGTCGATTTTCTTTACATCATAGAGAAACTGTTCCGACCCAATCGCAAGCGTGCCTTTGCCATCCGAAATTTGCCCGCCGATATCGAGGCTATTGAGGTCCTCGCCAACATATTGACGGTTGCGTGTAATGCGTTCGCGATCCGCAGCCGACAGAGGCAGCAAGGTACGGTATTTCCAATCGCCCCGACTGGTCAGTGTAATCACACCATCGGCATCGGCGACAAAGACAACCTCGCCGCCGTCCTGCCAGTTCTTTTCCAGCTCATCAAGTTCCAGTTTGACGACGACAACGCCAATGATCTGATCATTGCGGCTTATCGGGGTGGAAATGAAAAGCCCCGCCCGCCCGGTTGTGACACCGATCCCGAAAAAGAAGCCCTCGTGCCCGGCAAGGGACTGATTGAAATAGGGGCGGAAACTGTAATCTTCGCCGACAAAACTGTCGGCGGTGTTCCAGTTGCTTGACGCAATCGTCATGCCGCTTTGATCAAGAACATAAAGGGCTGCTGCACCCGCCCGGTCATTAACCTTTTCAAGATACAGGCTGGCAGTGTGGGCATTTCCGGTGCCAGCGACGGCATCAATGACCTGATGATGGCGGGAGACGACATAGGGTAAATAGCGATACCGGTCGATGGCGGCGCGCAATGAACTGTCATAAAGGGCCAGACGGGCCTGTGCGGTTTTTTCAAGTTCATTGATTGTCAGATTGCCGGTGGAACTGACGGCAAGCCATACCACAAGCCCCGCGATCATGACCCCGGCCAGACTGAGCGTTACGCGGCTATAGGTGCTTAACCAGTAAAAAATGGCTGCCTCCCGGCGGGTCAGGGATCATTTTGGTGTTCGGCGCGTTTGTGATTGGTTGGCATGCCCGTTCCGAACGAATGATTGTTATTTGTCCCCGCAGCGGAAAGTCAACTGATACAAGTATGGGCAGGGCTGGCAAAGCCATAAGAGAAGAGGCCTTAATTATGCCTCAGGTGGTTATTTTTTCGCCACATTGGGGTGTAACTTGTATAGTTATGAGAGTTACGAGAAAATTTTATCTGTCCAAAGGGTGAGGTTCAGGTGAGCAAGATCGCACTTGTAGATGACGACCGGAATATCCTGACGTCTGTATCGATGGCGTTGGAAGAAGAAGGATATGAGGTTCTTACATATTCTGATGGCTCTGAGGCGTTGCACGCCCTGACCAAGGAAGAGCCAGATCTGGCGGTCCTGGATATCAAGATGCCCCGTATGGATGGGCTTGAGCTTTTGACCCATCTGCGCAAGAAAACGCAGATGCCGGTGATCTTCCTGACGTCAAAAGATGACGAGGTTGATGAATTGACCGGCCTTCGTCTGGGGGCGGATGATTATATCAAAAAGCCGTTTTCCCAGCGTTTGCTGATCGAACGTATTCGCACCTTGTTGCGGCGCGCGGAAATCATGCGTGCGGGGGGCGTTCGTCCAAATGGATCGGATGACGTTGTCCAGCGTGGTGACCTTGTGCTTGATCCGTCGCGCCACATGTGCAGCTGGAAAGGCTTGCATGTGAACCTGACGGTGACCGAGTTCCTGCTTATTCAGGCGCTGGCCAAGCATCCGGGGCACGTTAAAAACCGTGATCAGCTGATCGATGCGGCGTACGGCGAACATATCTATGTCGATGACCGTACCATTGACAGTCACATCAAACGCCTGCGTAAGAAATTCCGCGAAACCGATGACGAATTCAAGGAAATCGAAACCTTGTATGGCGTGGGATATCGTTATCGTGACACAGCCACAGTAGCGGGCTGACACCACGTTTTTCGGGCCGGGTTTTTCCCGGCCCGACCAAATTTGCGGGTTTGAATGAGCGACTTTGCCGCCGAAGATAACGACGACCAAACAACGGTCCAGCACGAAACGCGCACAGCACGCATAGAAGAACGTCACGGACTTTTTTCCCCGCTGACGTGGCGTATTCTGGCGGTAAATGCGCTGGCGTTGTTCGTGCTCGTTGCCGGGATCTTGTATCTTGGCCGCTATAAGCAGGAATTGATCCATTCCGAGCTTGAGGCGATGGCGGTTCAGGCGGAAATGTATGCCGCAGCCCTTTCCACATCTGCCGTCAGTTCCGGTGATGATGCGACCAATCAGGTGAAGCTTGAAGTTGCGCGTGAAATGGTGCGGCGTCTTGTCGGCATTACCGGTGCGCGCACACGTTTGTTTGCGGTTAATGGCAACCTGATTGCCGACAGTCGCAATATCAAGTCGTTTGGGGCCGGTACCATTCAGGCCGAAGAACTTCCCGCACCGGGCGAAGACGATTTTTTCGCCGAAGTCATGCGCAATCTGACCGATGGGTTGCTCGCCCTGTTTGAAGGCGATCAACCCTTGCCGCTTTATGTCGATCCGCCGGTTGCCAGTGCGGCCGATTACCCCGAAGTGCGCGCCGCCCTTGCAGGCTATTCACGCGGGGTTGTCCGGGTGGATGGGCAAGGACGGCGGGTGTTGTCGGTATCGGTGCCGGTCGCCCGGTTCAAACAGGTTTTGGCATCGGTGATGATGACCAAAAGTGGCGATACGATTGAAACCGCCCTGCATGCGGTGCGGCTGGATATCCTTAAAATCTTTGTCTTTGCCTTTGGGATCACGGTTCTTCTGTCGATCTATCTGGCCGGAGTGATTACACGGCCACTGAACCGGTTGGCGCGCGCGGCCGAGCGGGTCCGACGCAGTAAAAACCGTCAGTTTGCCATCCCCGATTTGTCGGATCGCAACGATGAAATCGGTGATTTGTCGACGACATTGCGCGATATGACCGAAACGCTGTGGGATCGTATGGATGCGATTGAACGGTTTGCCGCCGATGTCGCGCATGAGATTAAAAACCCGCTGACGTCGCTTCGAAGTGCAGTGGAAACCGCAACACGTTTGAAGGACCCGGAACGACAACGCCGACTGATGGAAATCATCGCCGAAGACGTGCAGCGTCTTGATCGACTGATCAGCGATATTTCCGATTATTCGCGGATGGATGCCGAACTGTCGCGGACCGAATCCGAAGAGGTTGACCTGCGCCCGCTTCTGCAAACAATGGGCGAACTTTACAATGCCAACCCCGATGGGCCGCGCATCAAGGTTGCGGTGCCGGAAAACCTGATTGTTCCCGCCCTTGAAAGCCGATTGACGCAGGTGTTTAGAAACCTGATTTCAAACGCGATTACCTTTACCCCCGAAGGTGGGGAAGTGCGCGTGCGGGCATGGCGGGATAAGAATCAGGCGATCATCACGATCGAGGATGACGGACCGGGCATTCCGCCGGGCAAGGAAGAGGCGATCTTTAACCGGTTCTATACCGAGCGCCCATCGACCGAGAAGTTCGGTCAGCATTCTGGATTGGGTTTATCAATCTCCAAGCGGATTATGTCGGCCCATAATGGCGAACTGAGCGCACAGAATCGGGTGCTTAATAATGAGGTCAAAGGGGCGGTTTTTACCATTCGGTTGCCGCTTGATTGATCTGTGACGGGGTGGAAAACCCTCAGTAATCGGTCATTTATCTATGCGTGTGGATAGGGCCCGGCGTTTGGGGTTTGACAAGGCGGTATGAGCCAAGCATCGTTTTCCATTATGTCCCAAATTCACGCAAATTGTATCCTGATCGGCGCGCATGCTGTTTTAGTGCGCGGGGCATCGGGTGCCGGAAAATCCAGCTTGTCGCTGCGCCTGATGTCAAAGGGGGCGGTGCTTATCTCCGATGACAGAACCGACCTAGTTGCGCGTGACGGACGGTTGATTGCACGTTCCCCTTCCCAGATCGCCGGACTGTGCGAAGTGCGTGGGATTGGTGTGGTGCGTGGACTGCCCACCAAACCTGAAGGCGACGTTCGGCTGGTCGTCGATCTGGTTGATGATCCGGGGGATGTCGAACGCATGCCGGTCCCGGAAACCGAGCTTATGTGTGGTATTGAAATTTCAAAGTGGAAATTTTGCGTATCTGATCTGGCGGTTGAGGCCAAGATTGGGGTAGCTTTGGCGCTCGCAACGGGTCAGATGCAGCTCGAACCCTAAGTTCAACAGGAAATCGCTTTGCAAGAACGTTCAGAAAAATCGCCAGAAAATCCGCAAGATCGATCCGATATGCGTGACGGTTTTGCTGCTGATTATACTGATGCCAAAAACCGGCTGGTTCTGGTGACAGGGGTTTCTGGTGCTGGACGGACGACCTCGCTTAAGATCTTGGAAGATTTCGGGTTTGATGCGGTGGATAACCTGCCGCTTCGATTGTTGCCTGCGCTGATTTCCGGGGCCAAGCACCCGGAACAACCCACCGCGATTGGGCTTGATATCCGAACCCGTGATTTTGGTGTTGATCAGTTTGTCAAAATCATTGCCGAGCTTCGCGACCAACAAGGCGTTGATCCGCTTGTGGTTTTCTTGGACGCCGAAACATCGGTTTTGCAGCGCCGGTTCACCGAAACGCGCCGCCCCCATCCGTTGGCGCATGATCGACCGCTTGTTGATGCGATCGAGCATGAAAAACGCCTGATGGCGCCGATTGCCGCAACGGCGGACATGACCATCGAAACATCGCGCCTGAAATCAGCCGAACTGCGCAAGATCCTGCAAGACCAGTTTCACATCGGTGAAACCGAAGGCATGGCCGTTTTTGTCAAAAGCTTTTCGTTCCGCCAAGGGGTGCCTGCGGAGGCCGATCTGGTTTTTGACGTTCGCTTTCTGCGCAACCCGCACTATGATCCCGAGCTTCGTCTTTTGACGGGGCTCAATAAAGCGGTTGGAAACTACATCGAAGAAGATCCGGATTTTGCCGGATTTGTCGGTGGGCTGCGGGCCCTGCTTGAGCCGATTTTGCCGCGCTATGCCCGCGAAGGTAAGAGTTATCTGACCATCGCAATCGGGTGTACGGGCGGCCAACACCGTTCGGTTTATACTGCGCGGATACTCAATGACTGGATTGCCGATCTGGGATATGACGTTCATCTCAGTCATCGTGACAAGCCGGATGAACCGAATTCGGGGGAGTGAAGAAGATGGAGAAAACTGCATGATCGGGATGGTGCTTGTCACCCATGGCGATCTCGCGAAAGAGTTCGTATCTGCCTTGCAGCACGTTGTGGGCGAGCAGGAAAATGTCGAAGCGGTCTGTATTGGACCGGATGACGACATGGAACAACGTCGTGCGGATATTCTGGCCAGTGTCGAAAAAGTCGACAGTGGTAAAGGCGTTGTTTTGTTGACCGACATGTTTGGCGGAACCCCGTCCAATCTGGCGATTTCGATTATGGAACAGGCCCATGTCGAAGTGATCGCAGGGGTAAATTTACCTTTGTTGATTAAGCTGGCATCTGTTCGCGTTGAAGGCACCTTGGCCGAAACGGTCAATGCCGCCCAGGATGCGGGCCGAAAATACATCAATGTCGCATCGCGTTTGCTCAGCGGCGAAGAATAAGACTTAAAACAATAAAATCAGGGCCGGACGTGAAAAATGCGTGTCCGGCCAGTGGGGACATACCGCGGGGACATAGATGGCGCAGAAGGAAAAACGCATTTTAACAATCAGTAACCAGCGCGGATTGCATGCCCGTGCTGCGGCGAAATTTGTTAAACTGGCGGGTGAGTTTGAATCGGCGATCATGGTGCGCAACCGTGGTACCGAGGTTTCAGGTGTTTCGATCATGGGTCTTATGATGCTGGCCGCATCCATCGGCACCGAGATCGAGGTCGAGGCTGTCGGACCTGACGCCAAAAAGGCGATTGAAGCCTTAAACGAGCTTGTCGATGACAAGTTTGACGAAGAATAACTGCTTTTTTGCGGTATAAAGAACTGATGGCTTTCAGGAAATAACAAGAACGAGTTGGCAGAAGATCTGGTTTGACAGTTCCCCCAAAAGACCAATCCATATCCGATGAAAACGCAATGGCCGGCCGCCGGATTATAACCGGGCTGGGGGCATCTGGCGGGATTGTGATTGGTCGGGCGTTTGTTCTGGACCGCCAATATATTCAGGTTAGCCGTAAACCGATTGCCGATGACGCCGTTCAGGCCGAAAGCAAACGTCTTCATGATGGCGTTGCGCAAAGTATTGATCAGCTCAAGCGTCTGAAATCACAATCTGCCAATGCTGGAAGTGCGGCGTCTGAGGAACTTGGTTTCCTGCTGGATGCCTATGTTCATATGCTGACCGAATCGCGTCTGGTGCGCGGGGCGGAAGAACTGATTGTGTCGCGCAAGCTTAATGCCGTGCATGCGGTCAGTGAAGTCATTGACGTTATCGCCAATCAGTTTTCGGGCATTGATGATCGGTATATCGCCGCACGGGCATCTGACATCCGCGAAGTTGGCTTGCGCCTTATGCGCTGTTTGATCGGGGAAACTGATCGGGCGGCCGACATGGCACCCACCGGCGCGATCCTGATTGCCGAGGATGTCAGCCCGGCGGACATGGCCCGGTTTGAACCCGGACAGTTGACCGCCTTTGTCACCGCCCTTGGCGGGGCCGAGGGGCATACCGCGATTATGGCGCGTTCACTTGGTATTCCCGCCGTCCTTGGGGCGGCCGATATCATTCGCGGGGTTTCAGGGGGCGACCAGATCATTGTCGATGGGGGGCGCGGTGAAGTCATTCTCGCACCCACTGATGCCGATATTGCCCATTATACCCAGCGTCGCGAAGATTGGCTGGCGGCGCGCAACAAGCTTGCATCCTTGCGCGATGTGCCGTCGGCGACCCGCGACGGGGTTGATATTGATCTGCACGCCAACATCGAATTGCCAATCGAACTTTCCGCCGCCCTTGAAAACGGGGCAAGCGGAATTGGCCTTTTGCGCAGCGAGTTCATGTTTATGAACAAGGATTACCTGCCCGATGAGGACGAACAATACGCAGAACTCGCCGATATCGTAAAACGCATGGATGGCAAGCCCGTCACGATCCGGACTCTTGATATCGGGGGTGAAAAGCTTGCGGTTGCGCTTCAGGCGGATATGGGAACCGGGCCGAACCCGGCCCTTGGATTGCGCGGTGTTAGGCTGTCGCTGCGCAAACCGGAACTTCTCGAAGCCCAGTTTGGCGCAATTTTGCGTGCGTCCCTTCATGGTCAGGTGCGTGTCCTGATCCCGATGGTGGTCAGTGTTCATGAAATGACGCGGGCACGCCATATCTATGAGGCGGTGGCCAAACGGTTGCGCAAACAGGGCCACGCAATCCCCGATGATCTGCCCCCACTTGGGGCGATGATTGAAATCCCGGCCGCGGCCATTGCGGTGGATACGCTGGCACGCGAATGTGATTTCTTTGCCATTGGGACCAACGATTTAACCCAGTATACGCTGGCGATTGACCGTACCGATGATCAGGTGGCGGGGCTTTTTGATCCGTTGCATCCATCGGTGCTGCGTCTGATCCGCGATGTGATCAAACTGTCAAACGAACGCGGTATTCCGGTCAGTGTTTGCGGCGAAATGGCCGGTGATCCGCGTTATATTCCATTATTCATTGGGTTTGGCTTGCGCAATCTGTCGATGTCGCCGGTGAATTTGTTGCTGGTTAAGCAACGTCTGCGGCGTCTTGATACGCGCAATTCCAAACATCAGGCGGATCGTGTGATGGAACAATGGGATCAGGCCCGCATCGCCATGATGCTTGATGATTTCAACGATCTGGCCTGATCGAAACTCACGACGGTTTTTATCCTCATACAATTTATGGTGACCTTTTGATCTTGCTCGACTTTTGTCGGTCGAAAGCAGGATGTAATTTTGCGCGTTGAAATTTGATGCAAGAAAAGACTTGAAAAAGATATAAAGAAATCTTTATATGTCTTCCATCGCAGCCGAAGAAACGACTGCCAAAGAATTTATCGGCGTAGCTGCAAGACAGATGTCATTGCGGATGCGCAATTTGTGTTTGATTGGAGACGACATGTCGAACTTTACTGATTGCAAGGTCGCAGACATCTCGCTGGCCGGATGGGGCCGCAAGGAAATCGCGATTGCTGAAACCGAAATGCCGGGCCTGATGGCGCTGCGCGAAGAATATGGTGCTGCCCAGCCGCTTGCGGGTGCCCGCATCGTTGGTTGCCTGCATATGACCATTCAGACGGCGGTTTTGATCGAGACGCTGACGGCACTTGGCGCAGAAGTTCGCTGGTCTTCATGCAACATCTTCTCAACCCAGGATCAGGCAGCAGCAGCAATGGCAGCGGCTGAAATCCCGGTATTCGCCTGGAAAGGTGAGACCGAGGAAGAATTCTGGTGGTGCATCGAGCAGACCATTACCGGCCCGAACGGCTGGAAACCGAACCTGATCCTTGATGATGGCGGCGACGTTACGCAGCTGATCCACGAAAAATACCCGGAACTTCTCGAAGACATCAAAGGTCTGTCGGAAGAAACCACCACCGGTGTGCACCGCCTTTATGAAATGGCGAAAAAAGGCACCCTTATGGTCCCGGCGATCAACGTCAATGACTCGGTCACCAAATCGAAATTCGACAACCTCTATGGTTGCCGTGAATCTCTGGTCGATGGCATCAAACGGGCAACCGACGTCATGGTTGCCGGTAAAATCGGTGTTGTTGCCGGTTTTGGTGATGTTGGCAAAGGTTCGGCTGCGTCACTTCGCAGTCAGGGTGCCCGCGTTCTTGTGACCGAAATCGATCCGATCTGCGCATTGCAGGCCGCGATGGAAGGGTACGAAGTCACCACGATGGAAGACGCAGCACCGGTTGGCGATATTTTTGTCACCACCACGGGCAACATCGACATCATCACGCTTGACCATATGCGTGCGATGAAAGACCGCGCAATTGTGTGCAACATCGGTCACTTCGATTCCGAAATCCAGATTGGTTCGCTTAAGAACTACAAATGGGACAATGTTAAGCCGCAGGTCGACGAAGTCGAATTCCCGGATGGCAAACGTTTGATCGTTCTGGCCGAAGGTCGTCTGGTGAACCTTGGTTGTGCGACCGGTCACCCGAGCTTTGTAATGTCGGCATCCTTCACCAATCAGGTGTTGGCCCAGATCGAACTTTGGAAAAACTTCGCCAACTACAAAAACGAAGTTTATGTCCTGCCTAAACACCTTGATGAGAAAGTTGCAGCCCTGCACCTTGACCGTCTTGGCGTGAAACTGACCAAGCTGTCGCAGGAACAGGCTGAGTATATCAGCGTGCCGCAGGCAGGTCCGTTCAAGCCGGATCATTATCGTTACTAATTGGTTTTTGCCAATTTGCATCAAAGCCGACCCGTTCATTCGGGTCGGCTTTTTTGTGTTCAGCAGGCAAGGTTCCTTGCTAGAAGGAGCAAGCCGCTACCAACGAGATAGAAATCATGCCGCAGCTTGAAATCGAATATTCTGCCAAACTTCCGATTGCCGATGAGTTGCGCAAGCTCGCGGTCGATCTTCATTATGTCATTGCACGAGAAACCGACGCCGAACTGGCGTCCTTCAAAACCCGGATATCACCGCTTAAAAATGTTGTGATTGCGGATGGTGATGACAAAAGTGCCATGGTGCATCTTGATATTCGGTTGCTGTCGGGGCGGAGTGAGGCGGTGAAATTTGCCACCGGCGAAGCAGCCCTTGCCGCCCTGTGTGACCGTCTGGAATGGTTGGTCGGGGATTATGCGGTGCAATTTAGTGTCGAGGTCCATGACCTTGATCGGTCGAATTACCACAAGCATGTGACCGAGAAACGTTAAAGCCCAAGCTGGGCCGCCGACTACATCAGCAACGCTTCATGAATCGGGTGATCCGGGCCATAGCGCCCTTTTAAAAGCGTGATCAGTTCGTGTGAGAAGTTTTTGCCTGCATCAAGCAAGGATCGCAATTCGGCATCATTGCGGTCATTGGGGCCGACTTTTTCAAGCCGCGCACGCACGTCCGGATCGGAAAGTTCGCGCAAAAACCGATCATAAAGGTCGAGTGCCGGAAGGCTTTTTTCGCCAAACACGGTTTGTAGACGGGTGATTGGCGGGAGCTGCAAAAGTTCGGACAGTTTTTCGCGTTTTCCCGCATAATCACGGTCTGCGGTTTCAGCGGCCGCAATAATACCGCCGAAATAAAGCATTTTCCGTGAGAATACGAGTTTTAAGCGGCGCGGTGCCCATGCCTTGCTGGCGTCGCCTTCGCGGGTTTTGATTTCAAAATCAACGCTGATGGTGCGGTAATAGCGGATGACGTCATTGACCAAAAAGCGCGCGATTGACTCGCGTGTCACCGTGGTCGTGACGTAATTGGCAATCAGGTCGTCAAAGAATTTACGTTTACCCGCCTCGTTATAGAGCCATTCGCATTCCAGCAAAAACAGCAAGCGCCTGGTGGTGATGGAATTGGTGTCGCCATCAAGCCCGATCCGGTTCACCAGTTCTTCGGCGGTGATATAAGATGAAAACGGGCCGTTTACTGCGGGTTTCTTGGTGACCATCTTGCCCAGAATATCGGCGACTTCACGGTGCGGGGCTTGGCGTCGTTCGGCTTCACGCCCGATGATGAAGTAATCAAGGTCGGATTGATCCGATGCTTCGTGCCGTCCATAGGACCCGGTCACAACCACGCAAAAGGTATCGCCATGCAGGCGTTTAGCCAATGCGTCGCGCATTTCCGCCAAACGGTGTGCAGAGTAATTTTGGTTGGTTGCGATGGTTGCCGGTAACAAGATGCGGTCAGTCCTTTGGTGCGACTCGTTGATCACCCACTATCTGCCTATAGGGTAAAGATTAATACCGCGTTTAACTGATATGGCGGATGTGCGTTTGAGGTGATTGACTGGGCGGGGGTTGGGCGCATAGTTTGGCATGGCGTTCTGCCTTACCTTCCTTTTGAAAGATACCCCCATGGATATTGCCAATCTGCCCTTTGGGACCACTGACTGGTCGCGTATTGAGCCGACCGAGCATCGCGGTGACACGGGTATGGCGACATGGCGCACCCAGAACTTTGGCCCGATCCGGGTCCGGATGGTGACATATTCGCCGGGTTATCTTGCTGATCACTGGTGCAGCAAAGGGCATATTTTGTTGTGTCTCGAAGGCGAGTTGGTCACCGAACTTGAAGATGGCCGGACCTATACCCTGAAACCGGGGATGAGTTATCAGGTGGCCGACAACGCCGAAGCCCACCGGTCATCAACGCAAACTGGTGCGACTTTGTTTGTCGTTGATTGAACTTTAGCCGAGATAGACCTGACTTGCGGGATAGGAAATCCGTGGCGGAACACGCCGGGCGAGGAAAAAGCCAAGGGTTAGCGGGCCGACACGGCCGATAAACATGATCACCCCGATGATGATGCGCCCGGCGGTGTCAAGCTCGCCGGTCGTGCCGCGCGATAGGCCGACAGTCCCGAATGCGGATGTGACTTCAAATACCAGATCAAGAAAATCGCCATCATGTGAAATGGTGATCAGGAAAATGCCCAGCATGATGACGAAGATGGAAATCATGGTTAGAGCCAGCACCTTCATGACTTCTTCAAGTCCAATGCTGCGCCCGAAGGCATGCAGTTGATTGTGGCGTTTGAAAAAGGCAATGGTCGCCAGAATAAGAACGATAAAGGTGGTGACCTTGATCCCGCCTGCGGTCGATGTGCTACCCGCACCAATCACCATCAAAAGTACAAACATCAATGCCGTAGTGTCGTGGATGGAGCCGATATCGACAGTATTGAACCCGGCGGTGCGCGTGGTCAGCCCTTGAAACCAGCTGATTTGCAGTTTGTCGAAAATATTGGGATAGGCGCCAAGCGTGCCGGGATTGTTCCATTCCAGAATGGCAAAGACCGTCACCGACCAGATTGTCAGAATGGCGGTGCCCGACAGCATTATTTTGCTGTGCATTGATAGGCGCTGCCACGTGCGGTGTTGTGACATATCGGAAATGACACTGAACCCGATGCCGCCAATTACCAAAAGACCGGGAATAACCAGATTGACGACCGGGTTGGTGGCCCAGTGGGTCAGGCTGTCGGGCATCAGGGAAAAACCGGCATTGTTAAAGGCCGAAACAGAATGGAAAACCGAAAACCACAGGCCTTTGATAAGGCCAAACTCAGGCACAAAAACCAGAAGTAACAAAGCCGCCCCGATCAGTTCGCAGATCAAAACAACCCGCAGGATGGTTTTGACCAGCCCGACCAGCCGATCAAGGGACGTCTGACTAAGGTCTTCGCGCAAATAGGTGTGATGGCTAAGCCCGATCGGCAGGCCGAGAACCGACAGGACAAGGGCGGCAAAGGTCATCAACCCCAACCCGCCAAGCTGTATCATGATCAGAATAGCGGCCTGACCAAACAGGGTGAAGTTTGTGCCGGTATCAACCACCGAAAGCCCGGTGACCGTGACCGCAGATGTGGCGGTAAACAGGGCGTCAGAAAAGGTCGTTGGTGTGGTGACCGAAATCGGTAAAGACAGAACACCCGCCCCGATGAGGATGAGGGCAAGATAAAGAACCGACAGCAAAAGCGGCGGTGGAATGCGGATTGGCGTTCCGGGGCGGTTCGGAAAAAAGATTTGCATGGCTTTTAGACGCCGTCGCTGAATTTGCGCAAGTTTTCACGGCGTCCGAGTATCAGGAGCCTGTCGCCTTCTGCGATGGTGACGGCACCGGATTCGCAACTGATAAAGTCCGATCCGCGTGACAGGCCAAGACAGCGCAGATCATAGGTCTTTTCCAGATCAAGGGAATCGACAGTTTGCCCATTCAGTGAGTCGGGCGTTTGAAAATTGATGACATGCGTGCCGTTGCCAAGGCTCAGGTAATCGCGGACTGCGGGGTTATGAAGTTTCTGGGCGATGTGCTGGCCGATTTCCTGTTCGGGCAGGATAACCCGATCCGGTTCGAGTTTTGTCAGGATACGGTGATGGGTCTTGTTGATCGCCTTAACCCAGACGGTTTTGACGCCAAGCATTTTGACATTCATCGTGCAGAGAATGTTGGCTTCCAGATCTTCGCCAATCGCAATCAGGGCCACATCAAATTTATCGACCCCGGCCTCGCGAAGGGCTTCTTCATCCCGGCCATCGGCAATGACAGCTTCTGACAGGGTATCAGACAGGGCGGCCACCGATTTTTCGTTGATATCAATGCCCATGACGTGATTGCCATATCGCACCAGATCAGAGGCAACCGTACTGCCCACGGTGCCAAGCCCGATGATCACGAAAGTCCGATTGTGGTTCCGAGCCATGTCCGCTGTGTCCTTTTTAACCGATGTGGGTTTATGCCCGCGATGCTACGCCGGGGCATCGTTATCAGTCAAACAGGCAAGCAATATCGTCCTACATCACAGCGCCGATTTGCCACGGGACGAATTCGGCATTGCCAAAGCCAAGGGCTTCGCTTTTGCTTTCGGTTCCTGATGCGACGCGCAGGAACATTTCGAATATTTCGTGGCCTTTGTCTTCGATGGTGACATTCCCGTCGGCAATGTCACCGCAATTGATGTCCATGTCTTCGTGCATGTTTTCATACATCGCCGTGTTGGTCGAAAGCTTGATACACGGGCTTGGGATATATCCCGACACCGATCCACGACCGGTGGTAAAAGCAATCAGGGTTGCGCCACTGGCGATTTGACCGGTCACCGAGCAGGGGTCATATCCGGGACTGTCCATAAAGACAAAGCCCTTCTTGTCGATGATCTGGCCGAACTGATAAACGTCTGTCAGCGGTGCGGTGCCACCCTTGGCAACGGCCCCGAGTGACTTTTCCAGAATGGTTGTCAGGCCGCCGCGTTTGTTGCCGGGTGATGGGTTGTTGTTCATTTCACCGCCGCGCACAGACGTATAGTTTTCCCACCAGTTGATCCGGTCTACCAGTTTCTGGCCGACTTCCACGCTTATGGCGCGTCGGGTCAGAAGATGTTCTGCGCCATAAATTTCCGGTGTTTCCGATAAAATGGTGGTGCCGCCCTGCCGGACCAGAAGGTCGGAAGCATATCCAAGGGCAGGGTTGGCGGTGATGCCGGAATATCCATCCGACCCGCCACATTGCAATCCAACGATCAGTTCGGATGCCGGGACACGCACGCGTTTGACCTTATTGGCCCGAAGGGCGATGTCGCGCAGGATATCCACACCGCGTTCGACGGTTTGGCGGGTGCCGCCACTGTTTTGAATGGTCATGTAATGGAAGTTGCCATCATGACGCAGTTTTTCCGCCCCGACCAAATCTTCGACCTGCATGGCCTCGCACCCCAACCCGACAAGCAAAATGCCGCCAAAGTTCGGATGCTTGGCATAGCCCGACAGGGTACGAAACAGGGTGTCATAGCCTTCGTCATGGCGGCCCATGCCACAGCCGCTGCCATGGACGATGGGCACAATGCCATCGACATTTTCAAGTTCGGCAAACCAACTGGTTTTTTCCGCCTGTTCGGCCATGAAGCGCGCGACGCTGCCCGAACAATTCACCGAGGTCAGCACACCGATATAATTACGGGTGCCAAACCGTCCGTCACTGCGCGGATACCCCATAAAGAATTTCTGCTCGGTGGCCGCCGGCAGTGCTGCGATATCCTTGGCAAAGTCATAGTCCTGACGATGTTCGCTCATGCCGATATTGTGGGTATGAACATGATCGCCCGGCGCAATATCGGTGGTGGCCGCCCCGATAATCTGACCATAGCGCAGCACCGGGTCGCCAGCCGCAATCGGGCGGGTGGCGATTTTATGCCCGCGTGTGACCGGTGCACTCAAGAGAACCCCACTTTGGGAAATCCGGGTGCCCTTGGCCAGATTGCCGAGCGCAATTTCAACATTGTCGCCGGGATGCAACAGAATGCTGTCTGGGGATGAAGTGGTCATGTGCTTGGGCCTCTGTCTGGATGGGTGGATTATTGCCGATACAGAAGATCGGGCAGGAACAGCGTTATGGACGGCACAAAGGTCAGAAGCAGCAGCACCGCGATCAGCGGCACGAGGAACGGCATGGTTGCCTTCGCACATTGCTCAAACGGTACGGCTGATACCTTGGAAAGCACATAAAGCACCATACCGATGGGCGGGGTTAAAAGCCCGATCATCAAATTCAGGATCACGATGATCCCAAGGTGGACCGGATCGATGCCAAGCTGCATGGAAATTGGCAGCAGCACCGGGACCAGAATTGAAATCGCGGCAATCGTTTCCATAAACAGACCGACCACCAGAACAATCAGCGTGATGATCAAAAGGATCAGGGTTTTGTCCTGGGTCAGGCCAAGAAGTGTTTCGGAAAACACGACGGCGGCCTGATTGGCGGCAAGAATCCATGCAAAGACACTGGCCGTGCCGACGATCAACATGATTGATGCCGTGGTTTCGATGGTTTCGACAGATACGCGCACCAGTTTTTGCCAGCTGAGCGTGCGATAGACCAGCATGCCGAGAATGATGGCATAGCTTGCCGCACATACAGCAGCCTCGGTCGGGGTAAAGATCCCCGATGCAATACCGCCAACAATGATCACCGGGGTCAATAGCGGCAGGAAAGCGGTCTGGAACGTCGATCCAACGAGCTTTGGGCTAAAGGCGACATCGCGTGGGTAGTTGCGTTTGCGCGCTATCCACCAGACCATCACCATCAAGGATGCGGCCATCAGCAATCCGGGAATGATCCCGGCCACAAACAGTTCACCGATGGATACCGATGCCATCACCCCGAAAATAACAAGTGGCAGGGATGGGGGAATGATTGGACCGATGGTCGAGGAGGCAGCCGTGATGCCAACCGAAAAGTCGTCATCATATCCTGCATCGCGCATGGCTTTGATTTCAATGGCGCCAAGCCCGCCCGCATCGGCGACCGCCGCCCCCGACATGCCGGCAAACACAATGCTGGCCCCGATATTAACATGTCCCAGTCCGCCATGGGACCAACCGACAAGCGCGCGGGCAAAGGCGAAAATACGGCTTGTGATGCCTGCAGAATTCATCAACCCACCGGCCAGAATAAAGAACGGAATGGCCAGCAGCGGGAAACTGTTCATGCCATTGATCATGTTATGAAGCAGCACAACCGACGGCATGCCTTCGATCAGGATGTAAATGAGCGATGAAAGGCCAAGTGCAACGGCAATCGGGACACGCACGGCAATAAAAACAGCCAGCGATATCAGAAGGATAAGGAAGCTCATCAGGGTTTACTCCGCAGCAGCACATAAATCTGCCGCACGTGGACGGCGACAAGCACACCAAGGGCGACCATGATCAGCCCGTAGAAGTAATATTTGGGAAATGGGAGAGAGACCATTTTCTGATAGGAGGTTTTGGTCATCAGTTCGTTGAGCGAATAGATGGCAAACCCAAAGAACCCGGCCGAAAGGGTAAGGGCGATGATTTTAAGCCGTGGCAGGGCCCGACCGGCCAGTTTGTCGATGATTTCAAGCCGGATGTGGCTGTCGACGAGCTGACATTTCACCGCCCCGACAAAGGCCACCAGAATAAGCAGATAGCGCGCGATTTCTTCGGTCCATGCAAGGGAGTCATTGAGCACGTAGCGGGTAAAGAATTGCAGGAATACGGTCACGAACAGAGCACAGAAAATCAGGAGCGCGGGAATATCGGCCCATGTGAGTTTGAGGCTGGCATGTGTGTCGGCCTCTTGCTTTTCCTGTTCGGTGAAAAGATCCCCGTTAATGTCGGACATGTGTGTCTCCGTCGGAAATCGAACATGGCGCAACCGGGGGAAACAAAATTCCCCCGGCTGGAAGCTGAAAAAGGTTACGCTAGGGTTACCCTTTGATGGCTTCCAGGCGCTCAAAGATTTCTGGATCCCAAGGCATGTCGTCGCTTTTCAGGCGCGGGGCGATGACATCAATGAACGGGCCGCGGTCGACTTCATTGACCGTGACACCCTGTTCACGGAACCAGTCGGCCAACTCATTTTCGTTTTTCACGATTTCATTGGATGCGCCGATCCCGGCTTCCTGAAGGGTTTCAAGCAGAATTTTGCCGTCTTCATCGCCGAGTTTGTCCATGGTGGAAGGCGACACCAGCATGATCAACGAGTTGATGATGTGGCCGGTCAGATTGATGTTCGACTGCACTTCATAGAATTTCTTGAACTTAATGGTCGGAAGCGGATTTTCCTGTGCGTCGACGACACCCTGTTGCAAAGCAAGATAGACCTCGGAAAAGGCCATTGGCGTCGGGTTAGCACCGGTTTCCTTGGGGAACATCTGATAGGCCGGGGCATTCGGGGTGCGGATTTTAAGACCCTTCATATCGGCCGGTGTCAGGATCGGTTTGTTCGAAGTCACATGACGTGCGCCGTAATAAACCAGTCCGGCGATCTCGTTGCCGGTGACACTGGTATATTCTTTCGACAGTTCGGCAAACAGGTCCGACTTGGTGTAGTTCAGCCAGTGTTCGTAACCGCGCAGCGTAAACGGATAATCGGAGATCGAAATCGGTGGGTATGTCTGCCCGAGATAGGCAACGCCGGTATAGATGATGTCGATTGAACCGAGGGTCAGCGCCTCGTTGATGGCGGCTTCCTTGCCGAGCTGGGATGCCGGGAAGACTTCGATCTTATAGCGGCCATCGGTACGTTCGGCGAACAGCTCGGATGCTTTTAAAGCCGCACGGTGATACGGTGTGTCGACCTCATAGACGTGGCCGAATTTCAGAACTTCCTCGGCGCTGGAAATTTTGGGCATTCCGGCAAGGGCAACAAGGGCCGTCAGGCCCATGACGGTGCCACGGATGAGTTTCCGGGTGAACATTGTAACCTCCATGATTTTGAACTCTTTTTTTGTTCTATTTTCGGTTTCATCTTAGGGAACAGTTGCCATTCATCTCAACTGTCTTTAATGCTTAAAAAACACTTTAAAAGACAGTTATCGCCGTGGCCCGTTCAGACCGAAAATTTAAGACCAGCTTCAACACATGGCTCGACAGTGTATCGATCGGGAATTCTCCTGATACGATATCGGGTTTGGCGCGGTTACTGGTTGTGAGCCGGACTTTGGCGCGCCGCGTTTTGGAGCGCGCAATCGAGATTAACCTCATTTCATCAAACAGTTTTCCGATTGTATTATTACGCCAACCTCAGAAGTCCGATTACTTTCCGATTTCAGAAATCAGAAGCCTTGAAGAACGGCTTGAGACCGATTTCATGATGTGGCTGAAAGACGCGCAACCAGCCCCGGGCAGCCGCCTGAGCGAGGCGGCTTTGGCCCGGCGGTTCGGCGTTTCAAATACTGCCATCCGTGAATTTCTGATCGGGCTGAGCCGGGTAGGTTTTATCCGCAAGGAACCACAACGCAGCTGGATCCTTGAAGGCTTCACCGAGCAATATGCGCTGGAACTTCATGAAGTCCGCAGGATGTTTGAATGTCGTGCCATCCGTGCAATTTTTGACATTCCCGAAGATGAGCCGTTCTGGGGAAAGCTGTTGCGCCTGCGTCAGGAACACATTCAATTGCGCAGCGAAATCGATACGCGGTTTACCGAGTTTTCAGAGCTTGATACCCGTTTTCACCGGACCTTGAATGCTGCCGCCGGGAACCGGTTTATGGATGGCTTTCAGGATTCAATATCGGTGATTTTCCATTTTCACTATCGCTGGTCGAAGAAGAACCAGGTCGGGCGCAATGGATTTGCAGTGCAAGAGCATCTTGAGATTATTGATGCGATCCTTCGGCAGGATCAAGGGGCTGCGACGGCTGCACTTGAACGGCATTTGGAAACAGCCCACCAGACATTTATTGCATCTTTGCAGCGCGATTAGGGGGCGTCATTGGCCGGGAAGGCTCTCGTCAAAAAGCTCTAGTCAAACAGGCTGGCTGCGGCGGCCTGTTGAGCCGGGTCTGTCAGGCTGCCGACGCGGCGCAGGAACGAATTTTTTTCTTCGTAATAGCGTTTTGACAGGTCGGCGAAGCATTTCACATCGACATCGGCGTTGATGTGAAATTCGCGCTTGGGCACCTTGGTTTTGTTGTCTTCAAGAATGGCGGCGGCGGCACTGAATTTGTTCTGATCAACCGCATCAACAACCCCGTCGAGCTCAATCCGGTTTTTCAAACTGAACAGGAATTTTTTAAAGGTCGGGTGGCGTTGCAAGAACGCCTTTTCGGTCAACAGGAAGTCATCGGCGGCAAAGTCCGGGGCATTATTGACGACAAACTCACGGCATAAATGGTCGGTGGCAAAGCACATCGGGCCAAAAATGAAATTGCGATAGATATCTTCTTTAAGCTGCCAGAACTTATCAAGCCGTTTGAGCGATTCGTCATCAAGTTTGACGGCGGCTTCAAGCAGTAAGCGCGGATGACAATGGACATAGTTCGGATGGACATATGTCTTGGTCCGACTGATGCCCTCCAGCGTGTCGATATTGACCGGCCCGGACAAAAGGCTGGCATGCGGGTGGGTCGATTTTTTCGACAGAAGCGCGATCACCTCGTCGGGATCAACGCCATGTTTGACCAGCAGATGATTGACCGACAGATCAAGCTGGACCTCGCCGGTGATGATCTGATTGGTCAGTTGGTGGTGATTACGGTTGAACCGCCGGGCAAATTCCGGTTCCAGCGTATGGGAAAACGGACCATGGCCAATATCATGCAAAAGGGCGGCCGCACCGAGAAGGTCGCGGTCAGCCTCCGACAAATCCATCAAGCGGCAATATTGCTGCGACAGCAGGGCCACACCAATGGTGTGATCATAGCGCGAATGGCGGATATTGGCCGGACGTCCATTGGGGTGGAACAGATAATCAATCGCCCCCAAAAACGAGATTTCGCGCAACCGTTCAAAGGCGTGCGATGCAATCAGCTTTTTGTGCAGCGGACGGTCAAAGGCCGAGGCGATCTGGGATCGTTTGAAATGGTAATTATACTGCGGTGCATCGCGAAACAGCAGTTCCCATTCGGCGATGTCAGCGGCATTGAAATTGGTATCGAACAGGTCGCGAATTTCCGGTCCGGCATCCTTGGAAGCCTTGAGCGCGGCGGATTCCTTCTGTGACGCGGCAGGCTTTGCCTCCGCGTGCTTCGCAAAAAGATCTAGCTGCGGTTTTAGACTCATATTCGGGACGGGTACGCTGTATCTGTTGTTAACGACGACACCGCAGACATAGCCCGATTCATACGCCATGTCATCGCGGTTTTTCCATGGGATGACCCCGTGAAATGCGGCTCCAGCCAAGGCTGTTGCTGCAATGATGCGAAACGGTGGTAAAAGCACCCCGTTTTCACCATAATAATAGCTCATAAACACAAACGGTTAACAACACGTGACACGGCAGGCATCCGATCAAGCTTCTGATCAAGTTCGGCGAAAGGAACAGGTGAAGGTATTTTCGCGCAAATATCCCGGATTTCGGCTGTCGGCAGTCTGGCAGTGGGCGTGCGGTGCGCTGACCATGCTTGTTGTTTCGACGCAACTTCATGCGCAGGATAAATTTCGACTTGATAATGCCCCGGCGATTGTATCGGAACCGGATGGCAATGCCGGTATTGGTGCGACGATTTTTGGCAGCCTTGCGGGGTTAAGCGACCGCGACTGGCTGGTGGTTGGATTGGCCGCATTTATCGGTGCGGCGATTGCAGCCTGGGTTGGCTGGCGACTGTCTTTGCGCATGCGCCGCCATCTTGAAGAAGTCGAAGATCACGAACATGAACTGGCCGGTGAAACAGAACTTTTCACCCAGCTTTTATTTGCCGGTCCGGACCCGGTTTATTACTGGAGCCATACAGGATTTGCTGAGGGAGCAAGCCCGGGGTTAAAGCGGGCCTTTAGCCTTGGCGCGGATGGACGTTTTCCCGATTTGCTTGATCAATTGCGCGATGAGGATGCCAAGCTCCTTAAGGAACGGGTGCGCGGCCTTAAAACCGGACATGAACGGTTTGAACAGTGGGTGAACACCCTTGATGAGCGCAAATACCATGTGACGGGGATGTCCGCGCGCAAGGACCGATCGGCCGATGTGTTGGCACACGGATTGTGGTTCCGTGATGAAACCCGCCATACCCGTGAACGCGAAAACCAGTTTGGTGATTTTCAGGTTCTTAAACATGAGGTTTCCGGACTTCGGTTGTTACTTGATAGCTTGCCGTTCCCTGTCTGGCGGCGTGACAGTGAATTGCGGCTGATTGATTGCAATGCGGCTTATGCCGATGCGGTTGAGCGGTCCAGCATCGAGGACGTGCTTGAAAATCAGGCGGAAATTGGTGCAGGTATCATTCCCGATCACGGGCGTTCGCTTGCCGCATCGGTGCAGCGCAATGGCGAGGATCTGACACGTGATTATCACGTGGTTATTCGCGGTGATCGCAAATTGCTGCGCATTACCGAAATGCTGTCACAAAACCCCGATGCGTCGGATGAACTGATCGGGTTTGCGATTGATTGCACATCGGTCGAGGAATTGCAGTCTGATCTGTCGCGTCATATTCGCGCACATGCCGAAGTTCTCGAAAACCTTGGAACGGCGATTGCGGTTTACGGCGGAGACAAGGGGCTTATTTTCTTTAACACCGCCTTTACCAAGCTTTGGGATCTTGATGACGAATGGCTGTGGTCCGAACCGACCCATGATGATGTTTTGCGGCGCTTGCGCGATGAACGTAAATTGCCCGAAGTCACCGATTTCAACCAGTTCCGCAATACTGAAAATCAACGGTTTACCGATCTTCTGAAATCAGAAGAAGATCTGATGCATTTGCCAAATGGCATGACGCTGCGCCGGTTTACATCACCCCATCCGTTTGGCGGGCTGATGTTTGTTTATGAAGATGTCACGGACAAACTGGTGCTTGAAAGCAGCTATAACACCCTGATTGCGGTTCAGCGTGAAACGCTTGAAAGCCTGCATGAAGCGGTTGGCGTGATCAGTGGGGATGGTCGTTTACGGCTGCACAATCATGGTTTTGCCGATCTTTGGGGGCTTGATCCGGCGTTTCTTGATGCGGCCCCGCATTTGGCCGAGGTGGTTGAAAAGTCGCGTGAATACTGGCGTGAACGCGATGACTGGGACAAATTCAAAAGCCGGATGGTGGCCCGCATCACCAACCACGAACCGATGAATGGGCGGCTTGAGCGGTCTGATAACTCCATTGTTGATTTTGCCATTGTGCCGTTGCCCGATGGGGCGGTGATGATGTCCTATATTGATGTTACCGATACCATTCGGGTGGAACGTGCGCTGCGTGAACGCAACGAGGCGCTGCGCACTGCCGATCAGATGAAATCAGACTTCATTTCCACCGTATCGCGCGAACTGACCAAGCCGCTTGATCATATTAATGGCGAGTCGGATCGATTGATCCCGCATTTAAACGGCAATGTCGCCCGGTCGGTTGAAACCATCCGGTCCGAAGCCCAAAGCATGCTGGCCCTTGTCGATGATATGCGCGATCTGGCGACCCTTGGATCGGGGCAGGTCGCGCTTGAACTGGATACGGTTGATCCCAGACGGTTGCTACGTTCGCTTGAAGCCCTGACCCGTGCGCGGTTGGCCGAATTGAATGTGTCACTCAGGCTGTATTGTTCGCGCAATATTGGCTGGATGGTGGCCGATGAACGCCGGTTGAAACAGGCCCTGTTCATCCTTGTGACCAATGTCCTGCGCTCCGCCCCTGAAGGCAGTGAAGTTTCCGTCATGGCGCGCCGACGCGGTGAGGATATCGAAATTTCAATATCGCTGTCGGATGAAGCCCCGCAGCCGATGCTGTTTGAAGGATTGCGCGACGGCGAAAGCCCTTCAGCCCGCCGCGCTCTTGGCATGGCGATGGTGCGCGCAGTGGTCGAGATACACGGTGGTCGGGTCAAGATCAGCCGCGACGGGCGTGAAATCGCCTGTATCTTGCCTGCGGGCGAAGAAAGCGATCTTTGATCTGTTGATGTTTGCGTTACGTCACGGATAGGTGCTGTGCGGATCGCTTTCCCGATCACGGAAAAAGGCGCCGGATTTCGGCGCCTTTTGCATGATGTCTTAGAGGTTTGTGCGCAGTGTTAAACCGTGAAGGGTACGTCCTTGCCGGCAACAAAGGCATCAATGTTATCAAGCGCACGGAAGCCCATGGCATTGCGGGTTTCAACCGTGGCTGAGCCGAGATGGGGCAACAGAAACGTGTTGGAAAGATCGCGATAAGCCGGTTCGATATTCGGTTCCCCGGCAAATACATCCAGCCCCGCCGCTGTCAGCTTGCCCGATTTCAATGCGGCAATCAGGTCCTTGTCATTGACGACATCGCCGCGTGCGGTGTTCACAATGATTGCCCCGTCGGGCAGTTTGGAAATGAAGTCGGTATTAACCATACCCTTGGTTTCCGGGGTCGACGGGCAATGCAGTGACAGGAAATCACAATGGGGCAGCAGATCATCCATGCTGCTGTGATAGGTGGCACCATTTTCCTGATCTTTGGGCAGTTGGCTCCGGTTGAAATAATGGATGTCCATATCAAAACCGCGGGCGCGCTTGGCAACCGCCTGTCCGATGCGGCCCATGCCGATGATGCCCAGCTTCTTGCCGGTGACCTGTGTGCCCATCAAATGGGTCGGGCGCCAGCTTGACCATGTGGCGTTGCGGACTTCGGCCTCGCCTTCGCTGGCGCGGCGTGCGGCACCGAGAATCAGTAGCCACGCAATATCGGCGGTGGCATCGGTCAGGACGCCCGGCGTATTGCCAATGATCACTCCCTTTTTGCGCGCCGCGGCCAGATCAATATGATCGGTCCCGACGGAGAAGGTGGCGATGATTTTGACGCTTTCTGGCAGGGCGTCAAAAAACGCCGCATCAATCGGGTCACCAACCGATACAAGGGCGGCATCCGCACCATGGCACAGGGTCAGAATTTCATTGCGCGACAGCGGATCGTCATCTTCCTGCGTTCGGATGTCATAGTGTTCCGCAGCCCGTTTCGCGACGGCGTCGGGCAGTCGGCGGGTGACGGCAAGAACCGGTTTCATGTGTGTTTCTCCCTGATGAGGATGATTTTTTTGCGGTTTATGGTTTTAGAATAACTGTCCAAGTGCCAGTCGGATACCGATGGATGTGATCACCATGGATAACAGGAAATCGGCCATGACAATCGCACTGGCCGTCGGGATCGGAACAGACAGGGTCAAACGCGCGATATAAACGCCGTAGACCAGCATCGCGATGACCGCGACCATGACAAATCCGCCCGGTCCCAGCATGGGGAACAAAACGCCCAGCAACAGTGCGACAAGATACACCGCCATTTGCAGGACGCTTGACCAGTTATAGACCGTGATAAAGCCGATATATCGTTCGGTGCGCCCCAAGATTGGCATCACTTGGTACATCAAGACCGGAAATGCCAGCCATTTAATGACATAGGCAACAACTTCGACGGTCATATAGCGTCCGACCGGGAAATCTTCCGGTGCGTCAAGCAAATCATGCCAGCGTAAAAAGGCAAAAGCCGGGAATACGATGATGGCGGCCAAAAAGGATCGCCAAAATCCGTTTAGGGAAAAATCAAAAAATGTCAGCCCGTTGGCATCGCCACGGGCAATGCGCCAAGTGCCGTAAAGGGCACGCAGGGTTTCACTCGACATGTTCATGCGGGGCTGTTTTCCGACTGTGGGGCAAATGTAAAAACAGATTATGTATCAGGCCGTTCATGGTCCGCAAACAGCTTATCGCTGATTGACCCTCCTTCACAAGGCACCTTGCCCGAACGTCTTTGCTTGTAACACCGGTATTGGGCGGTGGGGCGCGAAAATAAGACAGCAAACACGGGGTGGCGGGAAAAACATGCAGGACAAATCAGACGAATATGCGTTGCGTTTGTCCTTCATTGAGGCGACAGAGCCCGGATCCCTGACCTTGGCAAGGTTGTATCTGGAGATGGCGACCAGTCAGCATCACAGTAAACGGGATTATGCCCTGAGCCTGTTTGATAAGGCCGATCAGCTTTTTGCCAGCCATTTACCCAAGGCGCGCGATGCGGCGATTGCCGGATTATCACTTAGCCTGAACAACCGCGCGGCCCTTGAGCTAGATGCAGGGCAATGGGAATGGGCGATAGATGCAGCGTCTCAGGCGGTTGCACTGCGTCGGGATCGGTTGAATGGCTGTGTCGGACGCAAGGATGATCTGGAACGGTTGGATCTTGGCTATTCACTGGCGGCACTGGTTTTGGCCATGCGCGGTGCGGGTCAACTGGATTTGGCACGCGATGCGGCGGGTGAGGCGATCCGTATCCTCGGCCGGTTTGCCGGGATGAATGATCAGGAAGCTTTTGTCTTGCTGACCAAACTGATTTGTATTTATGCCGAATTGTGTGATGACACCGGTCAGGTTCCCGATGCGGCGTTGCTGTTGCCGCTGGCAAAGGCGTTTTACAACAGCAAAGGACCACAGAGCGATGATGCGCCGTTGTGACGGCAAGCGGGCCCTTCAAGAAGATCAAGGCGCAACCTTACATACAAGGTTGCGCCCTTGATGGCTTAATTGATGCTGCTGACCGACCAGCTGACGGTGATTTCCTGATTGGCCGGGACGTCGATGTCCCAACGGATCAGGCCGGGCTGCACAAGGACATGCTTGTGGTTTTCGGCATTAACGACCCAGTCACTTGGCATGTTCTCGTAAATTGTGATCGTTTCTGAACGCGAACTGGTGTTGCTGATTTTCCATTCAAGGTCCGCTGTGACCGCATCGGGCATGTTTGGGCGTGCCTTACGGGTAAAGGATGTTACATGGCGCGTACCCGAAACATCACTGGCCTTACCAAGGCGAAGAGTGGCTTCGCGTTCAACCGGGGTCAACGACAGGTTATCTTCACCGACAAAGCGGGTGTCGCCCGATTGACTGTTGGCAAAGATGCGTACGATGCCCGCTGGCCAAGGGCTTTGATTATCCGCCCCGCCTTTGTTGGTTATCTTGATTTCAAGATCAGGGCGGACAAAGTCCGGTTCGCCATTTTGGCCCATATTATAAGCATTGCTTGAGCCATTGAAAATGGCGCGACGGGTGACCGGCAGGGATTGTTTATCAATCAACGGCAAGATTACGGTATCACCATCTTGCATCGAAAGGCCGTCAAATGGGCCATAGACATGCAGGTTTTCAAAACTTTCGCGGTCCGGTGCGGCACCAGATGAATCGGCCATTGATGACATCATCATTTCAGAACGCGCAGCCTTGGCAGCATACATCGGTGTTTGACTGACCCGGTTGGGATCACCTGCCACCAGGCGCAATTGCGCATCATCGAACGCCGTCCCGGATTGATTGGTTACCCGTGCAATGGCCGACAGTGTCAGGTTGTTGGCATCACTGTCATAGTGTCCGACATAGGACGTGCTCCAGCCAATCCCGCCCAGAAGATAGGCCATCGAAAGATGATCAAGGGCCGATGTGGTGGCAATTTCAGCCTCAATTGATGGATCGGGGGAAAAGCCATCGGGGAGCTTACTGATGATAATCTGACTGACCGGGACCTGTTCAATTCCGGCATCGGTTTGCACCAGCGCCATGCCCGACAGGGACAGCAAGGTGCCTTCAATCAGGTCATCATCGCGACGAATGATGACTTCCTTGCCGATCTGATTGCGCAGAAGGGCGGTGATGGTATCAGCACCATTCATCGAATTGCGAAGCGACGTCCAGACGAGGTCGCTGTTGTTGGGCGTGCCGATCAGAAACGAGTCATCCATCACCGTGGGCGCAAGACCGTCAATCTGAAGGATACTTTGGCCTTCGGGGATGGCGGCGGTGCGCTGTTCGGCAACCATCGCCAGATTTCCGGGATAGACGCTGAGCTGCAATTTTGTCCGGTTGGTGGCCGAAACGGGAATTGATGTATTGAGCTTGGCCCGGTTTTCAGAGGCGTCTTGCGCGCGCGCGGCCTCGATATCCGGACCAAAAAAAACAGCCGTACCCAAAAGTGCGGCAAGTGCAAAACGGTTTCGCAGTGTTACAGACATTCCCGATCCCTTGTCCGGTTAATGTGGTTTCATGAATGCCACTTTCACGCGAAAACATGGCAGGATCAAGGAAGGGAATGGGCCAACCTAAATTTGTTCTCAGCTGGTTGGTTACGGCTGTGGTCTTGCCGCGACCAGTCCAATCTCTGGCACAGAAATCCGATGCCCTGCTGACTTATCAGGACATCGGTGCGGGTTTGTCCGATCGTTACGATTTATTTGATAATGTGGTGGAAGTCATACCGCCCGGCCTCGGGTAAATGGTGCTGATAAGCCGACTGACGTTCGGTATCGATAATGATCGGTGCACGAAGATTGACCGACATTGAAACATCGCTACCATCTTCGGGTTTGTGCAAAGTGACAATCAAAAGCACAGCGCCGTCATTCTTTTTGATGCCATGAATGGTGAAGGCCTGAGCGAGATGTTCCGGACTGATTGTATCGCTTTCCATGTTATAGGGGGCGACGATAAAGGCCAGTTCCGGCTCGGTCAGGCATTGCATCAACAGAAAACTGGTTGTGCCATCACTAGGAAAACTTGCGAGCGCAAAGACATTGTGATCAGGGAAGCCTTTTAGGCCGGTGGGGAAATAAATGGCCTTGTCCCATTCAAATTCTCGATCACCAAACAGGGTCTTTAACCGTACAGATGACGGCACCGTTCCAGATGTTGGGGTACTCGGTGCTTCGGGTGTAGCCATCGCTTCCTCCTGCTGATCAGTTGTCAGCACATGTGCATGAGATAAAACGCATTTTGGGGCTGTATCGCCCGATTTCAAGGCTTTATTGCAATAACGGCTATGGAAGTTAGCTAGTTTTCAAGTTCACGATGAAACAGAACAGATATTGGGTCACTAAATCCTTTTACCCGAATGGATTCATGCTGTTGATAATGACGCAATAAAACAGATCCCGAAACGGAACTTTCGTTGCGTATCTGGTTGGCGAAACTTTCACTCATCACGGTATCGGTCTCAAGCTTGCGGGTTGCACGTTCAAGCCGGGCGGCAAGATTGACACTCGCCCCGATTACCGCCGGTGTTACGGCTTCGCGCTGTCCGATGTCCCCCACAACGGCGGGGCCAAAATTAAGCCCGACACCAATCCGGAGCGGTAAGCCGTCATCTGCGGGTTCGCGAGCTTGCCATTCAGAAACCTGCGACACGATGGCCTGACTTGCGCACAGGGCATTTGATGCGGGGCACGGGAGGTCATCAAAGGCGGCGAAGCTGGCCATCACCGCATCACCGATATATTTTTCGACAATGCCGCCATAGGCACCGATCTGTGTGGTGGCGATCTGGTGAAACTGGTTGAGGAATTTCATGACGTCTTGCGGATCGCGTTTTTCGGCAAAGCCGGAAAACCCGATAATATCGGCAAACATGATGACGCATTCACGCCGTTCACCAACCCGGATGGGTTCGTCGCGGTCGGCAAGGCGGTCGGCAAGTGCGATGGGGAAATAGCGCGCCAGATTGCCATGTGCGCGTTCGGCAGCGGCAAACTGGTTGATCAAAACACGCAAGCGCGAAACCATTACAGCGCAGGCCAACGTAAACACGACAACAATGACCACTTGTTCGGCCAAGGCAGAGATATCGACAAATTCCGGTAGATTGTAGGTATCGATCAGTTCCTGCTTTGTCGGGTTCCAGTCATCGCCAAAATGCTGCGAAACGATAACGCCGGGCCGGTGCATCAACCAGGCGATTGCAGCGACCCATGCCATAAACAGCCAAAAACCGAACCAAAGGATCAGGCGCGGCGAAAAGGTCATGATGACAAGCGCCATCATGATCATTGAAAAGACAACGCCGCGATCACGCACAACAAAGCCATACAGCCATGCCGGATGGTCAGTGAGCGGATTAAGGGGATCAGGTACGACCGAAACATAGACAATCAGGCCAGCATCAACGACCGCCAAAAGATACAGTAGCCAGACCCATTTGCCGCCACGTGCTGCGACCAGCAACTGAATGAAAACACCGGGAACGAACCAGCCGAGAACCTCAAGCAGGGTATAAAGCGTGCCGGTTGGAGAATCCGGTTTGCTGAACAAAAGCAGGATGAAGGCCAGCATGCAGATGCGCAAAAACGCAACAAGGATCAGTCCGCGCTTTTCTTCACGTGCGACAAGCCGGTCAAACAATGAGAGCGTGGGGTCAGTTCTTGATTGCATCAGCAAGAAGCTGTTTGAGCCCGTCTGCATCCTTGATCACCAGACGTCCGTCACGGCGCGTGATCATGTCGCGCTTTTCAAGTTCGCGCAGTTTCTTGTTGACGGCTTCGCGCGTCACACCAAGCATCAGGCCAAGCTCCTGCTGTGACAGCGGAAGGGCAATACGAATGCCTTCGGGGTCCGGGCCGCCATGGCGTTCGGCAAGCCACAGGATGCGTTTGATCAGGCGCGCCATAAGATCAAGGAAGTTGGCATCTTCGAGCAGATCACTGACCCAGCGCAAACGACGACACAGAAGAGCCGTGATATGGCGGCGCAACGGTGCTTCGCGGTCAAATATTTCAAAGAAGGCATCACGCGAAATGAACAGGAAGCGCGTCGGACCAACGGCGCGTGCGGTTGCGGTGCGCGGTTCGCCGTCCAAAAGGGCGATTTCGCCAAACACCGCACCTGGGGCGAGCACGTTCAAAACGATTTCCTTGCCGGTTTCCGACACCGATGAAATGCGAACCTTGCCAGCTTCGACAGCATAAAGGCCGTCTGCCGCAGCCCCCTTTTCAAACAGCAACTGACCGTCTTCAAGGCGGCGGACAGTGGCCTGAGCAGACAGCTGTTCAAGCAGTTCAGGATCAAGATCCTCAAACAGGAAGCTGCCCGCCAGAATACGCGAGGCAATTTTTGCAAGCTGGGGTGATGTGGGGCCGGTGAGAGTGTTCACAGAATTCACTTTGGAAATGGTTTTATGTCAGCGTTCATCGGATCAATTTCACAGTTAAACTAGCACAAATACAGGAATTTACAGCAAGCAGTTTTCGAGGGTCATGTTATTGGCATGATTGTCGAAATGATCCGGCTTCATTTACCGAGCCGATTCGCATTCCCATCCTTAAATTCCAATCTCTAATCGGCAACCTTGATGAGGGTTTTGATCATCGGTTCTGTGTCGTTTGACGGGGTAAGTGGCTGTTTTTGGTAAAAATATAGAATGTTTGACAAAATCTCCTATATTTTTTAAATTATCCTAATTCCGAAAAGGGACCGCAAAACAACAAGACTGTTTGAAGCAACCAAGGTCTACGGAATTTTGTTTAATCGGGAGGACGTAATGAAGATGATTTCCAAGGGTGCCCTTTTTGGTGCCGTTTCTATGGCTGCTGCGTCATTTGGGTTTTCGGCGCATGCTGCTGACGTAACGCTGAACTTTGCCCACGTTGATCCGGCAGAGTGGACCACCTCAAAAAAAGGGGCCGCGTCGCAGGTCTTTAAAAACATTGTCGAAGCAGAATCCGGTGGCCGTATTGAGGTTGCCCTGTTCCCCGCCGGTTCGCTTGGCGGCGAAACTGACCTTTTGCAAAATACCCAGGACGGTACGCTGGCCATGTCGATGGTTTCAGGCCCGTTTTCAAAGGTTTGCCCAGAAGCGGCCGTCCTTGATGTGCCGTATGTTTTCCCGAATGCCAATGTGGCGTGGAACGTACTGGATGGTGATTTCGGCAAGGAACTTGCTGCACATTGCCTGGAAAAAACCGGCCTGCGCACCTTGGCGTATGGTGAAACTGGTTTCCGTAACTTTACCAACTCCAAACGTGCTGTTGCCCAGCCGTCGGATATGGAAGGTCTGAAAATTCGTGTCATGACCGTTCCGCTGTTTGTCGAGATGGTCAAGGCACTTGGTGGTGAGCCAACCCCGATCCCGTGGCCGGAAGTTCCGACCGCCCTTACCACCGGTACGGTTGATGGTCAGGAAAATCCGATCAGCGTGATCTATGCCAACAAATTCTACGAAATGCAGAAGTACCTCACACTTGATCGTCACGTTTATGGCACCGACTTTATTGTCGTAAACGAAGCGATCTATCAGGATCTGTCCGAAGCAGATCAGGCGCTTCTGCGTCGTGCTGCGGGTGTTGCATCAAACGTTGGCCGTGCAATTCAGCAGTTCAATTCCGCAGAAGGCGTTGCCAAACTGGCAGAGGAAGGCATGGAAGTGACCACGCCGACCGCAGAGCAGCTCAAAGCGTTCCGTGATGCGGCACAGCCGGCTGTGATCGAATGGCTTTCGGGTCAGATTGATGCGCAGTGGATTGAAAAGCTGCAGGCCGCTGTTACCAAAGCAGAAGCCTCGATGTAATTGGTTTTGGCGGACCGGGTGTTTCTCCTTTGAGCCTGGTCCGTCCTTTTCTCCCGCCACCATGCTTTTTCTAAAAGCATTCCGTTGTCCGCGATGATCCGGGGGACCCCCATGCAACGCGTCGAAATTGCGTTTATGCGTTTGCTCGCCGGACTTTCGGGGATCAGTATCCTCGTTGTTTTTGGCGTTGTTTTTGCTGGCAGTGTGAGCCGTTACCTGTTTTCCGCCCCCCTGCAATGGAGCGAGGAGGTCGCAAAATATGCGATGATCTATGGCTGCATGTTTGGCGTTGCCTATGCCTATCTGCAGGGCAAACAGATTACTTTCAGCATTGTCATTGATACCGTTCCCGAGAAGTTCCGGCGCAAGATCAGTTTGCTGGTTGATGTCGCCACATTGGTGCTGGGCGGCATCCTTGCCTATGCCGGGCTGATTTTTGCCGGAAAACGTGGTGGCATTGTCGCATCTGGTATTGGCATTCAAATGTATTGGGCGCAAATCGCGATCACCGTTGGCGGTATCTGTCTCGTGATCGCAGCTATTTTACGCATTATTTCGTTCTTTAAGGCCGTGCCGACCGGGGGTGAAGCATGATTACCGGCGTTACCCTGCTTGTTTTACTGGCGATTGGCGCACCGGTCGCATTTGCGATTGCGCTTGGCATTGCCGCCTATATCGGGTCTGGCACCTTTAGCATCGATTTGCTGCCCCAACGCATTTTCGCTGGCATGGACAGTTTTACCATTCTGGCAATTCCGCTGTTCGTTCTTGCCGGAGAACTGATGAATGCCAGTGGCATTACATCGCGTGTGATTAATCTGGCCAACGCGCTTGTTGGTCATGCCAAGGCCGGTTTGGCGCAGGTCAATATCTGGTCATCGGTGATCTTTGCCGGACTGTCCGGCTCGGCGGTGGCGGACACCTCGGCCATTGGCCGTATTTTTATCCCGTCGATGGAAAAGGAAGGCTATCCGCGTGATTTTGCCGCCGCGCTTACGGCAGCATCTTCGGTGATTGGCCCGATCATTCCGCCAAGTATTCCCGTGATCATCTATGCGCTGATCACAAGCAATGTGTCGGTACCCGCCCTGTTCCTTGCCGGGATTGTTCCGGGCTTGTTACTGGCGATGGCGCTGTCGATTTATGTCCGGTTCTTTGTAAAGAACTATGCCACCCCGCGCGAACGGATGAATTTCCGTGAAAAGCTGAGTGCGCTTTGGAACGGTGTGATCCCGCTGTTTATGCCGATCTTTGTCATCGGGTCGATCCTTGCAGGGATTGTCACACCGACCGAGGCGGCCAGCTTTGCGGTGTTTTATGCGCTCGTTGTCGGGTTGTTTGTGTTTCGCGAACTCAAACCGGGCGACCTTCCGGGGATATTTTCCGGTGCGATGCGTGATTCTTCAAGTATTCTGATCATTATGGGGACGGTGGCTGCGGCCAACTGGTTCATGACGTTTGCCGGTATTCCACAGGCGGTCAGCCAGTTTGTTCTGGGCTATGTCGACAGCCCGGCCATGTTCCTGATCCTGATCAACCTGATGTTACTGGTGGTTGGTCTTGCTCTTGAGGGCATTGCAGCGATGCTGGTGCTGGTGCCAATCCTGCATCCGATTGCGCTGAGCCTTGGTATTGATCCGACCCATTTTGGCATCATTGTTATTTTCAATCTGATGATTGGCCTGATCACACCGCCGATGGGCTTGTGCCTGTTTGTTGCCGATGCGATTGCCGGTGTTGGCATGGCCCGAATGATCAAGGCGATTATGCCATTCTTCCTTGTTGAATTGTTTGTGTTGCTGGTCATCACATTTGTTCCGGGCATTGTCACCTTCTTGCCGGAACTGTTTGGATTTTAGGATACCGTCCCATGTTGAAACTCGGTCTTATCGGTAAAGGCATTTCACGCAGCCAGTCGGCCCGACTGCACGTGTTGCTCGGCCGTATGTGCGGGATGGATGTTAGTTACGACTATCTCGACAGCGACCAGATTGAGGATTTCGATCTGATCAAACAGCTGACCACCTGCTCGGAAAAAGGTTATGCGGGGGTCAATGTCACCCATCCATATAAAACCAGTGCCCGCAAACTGATCACACCGCGTAAACGTTTGCCAGCAGCCCTTGGTGCGGTGAATACGGTTGTGTTTCGCGAAGATGGCTGGCGAGGCGACAACACCGATTTTGTTGGCTTTATGCGCGGCTATAAAAAGCAGTTCGGGGATGCAAAGCCGGGAACGGTCTTGCAGCTTGGTGCGGGTGGTGTTGGCCTTGCAAGCGCGTTTGGTTTGCGTGGGCTGGGAGCTGATAAAATCCTGGTCCATGACAAGGACATCACGCGTGGGGAAGAACTGGTCGCAACGTTAACGGCGGCGGATGCGCAGGCCGAATTTGTCAGCGCAGAAAACCTGTCGGATGCGGTGCGCAGTGCCGATGGACTGATCAATTGTACGCCGGTTGGGATGAACCAGTATCCGGGGTGTCCGTTTGACGTCGACTTGCTGGGCGGTCAGAAATGGGCGTTCGACGCGGTTTATACCCCGGTCGAGACGGCGTTCCTGCGCACAGCGACGAAATCGGGGATTGAGGTCATGACCGGCTTTGAACTCTTCTTCTTTCAGGGTATTGAAGCATTCGAGGTTTTCAGCGGGGCGGAAATTGATGCCGATGCTGCAAGACAGGATTATTTCAATGCCTATCCCGAGGCATTGACCGGTTAGGGGAACACGATGAGCAGCAGCACAGTTGCCGAAACGGTCTATAACGAAATTCGCGATGACATTCTGTATGGCGAGTTACAGCCCGGCGTGAAGCTTAAGCTTGATGCCCTGCGCGAACGTTATAACGCCGGGGTCAATACGCTGCGCGAAGTGCTAAACCGCCTTGTCGCATCTGGGTTTGTCTTTGTCGAAGGCCAGAAGGGGTTTCGTGTTGTTGAAACATCGCCGTCCAATTTCAAGGAATTGACGTCGATGCGGTTGCTGCTTGAATGCGAAGGTCTGGCCGCATCGATCAACCAAGGGGATGTCGAGTGGGAAGCCCGCGTTGCGGGTGCCCATCACAAACTGTCCTCGATTGAAAAGCAGATGCTTTCCGAAGAAAGCCGCGAGCTTACGGTCCGCTGGAGCCAGTATGACCGCGAGTTTCATCAGGCGTTGATATCGGCGTGCGGATCGGATCTGCACATGCGGCTGCACCGCGAAATTTTCGATCAATTCCGCCGGTATGTGGTGATCGAGCTTAAGACGCATGGCTTTCGCGCCCATGACATTATCGACGAGCATCGCGCGATTTATGACCTCGCGCTGGCGCGTGACCTTGATGGCGCGATTGCAAAACTGACCGACCATATCGAAACCTACCGGCGTCGTCCGCAGGATTAAACTGGCCGTGCGCCGTCACGGCGCATCACGTTTTAAATCCCTGCGGTGAATGACCCGGTGCCTTACACGTGCATCCCGGAGGGATAATATGCTGACCTCGATCGCAACAGTTTCGTTGTCTGGTGATCTTCAGGAAAAACTTGATGCCATTGCTGCTGCCGGCTTTGACGGTGTCGAGATTTTTGAAAATGATCTTCTGTCCTTTGATGGATCGCCCGCCGATGTTGGAAAGACAATTCGCGATCTGGGACTGAAACTGGTGACCTTTCAGCCGTTCCGCGATTTTGAAGGTATGCCTGAGCCTCAGCGTACCCGCGCATTTGAACGCGCCGAGCGTAAGTTCGATCTTATGGAAGAACTCGGTACCGACCTTTTGATGGTCTGTTCGAACGTCTCGCCCCAGTCACTGGGCGGCCTTGATCGCGCGGCCAAGGATTTGGCGGAACTTGGGGATCGTGCGGCCAAACGCGGACTTCGTATCGCGTTTGAGGCCTTGTCATGGGGCAAGCATATCAGTGACTATCGCGATAGTTGGGAAGTCGTGCGCCGCGCCAATCATCCCAATGTCGGTCTGGTGCTTGATACCTTCCACATCATTGCGCGCAAGGTGCCGCTTGATGCGATTTCATCGATCCCCGGGGATAAGATTTTTCTGGTTCAGGTGGCTGATGCCCCGATCCTTGAAATGGATCCGCTGTCATGGAGCCGCCATTTCCGATGCTTCCCGGGTCAGGGGGACTTCCCGCTGGGTGAATTTATGCGCAATCTTGCCATGACGGGATATGACGGCCCGTTATCCCTTGAAATCTTTAATGATCAATTCCGGTCCAGTTCGACCAAGACTGTCGCGAAGGATGGTTTGCGGTCGTTGATCTATCTTGGCGATGGGGTTGAAGGCGTTAAGGTCGGTGAAAAGGCGGCCATTCTGCCGCCCAAGGCGCATGCCAAGGAAGTCGCCTTTGTCGAGTTCGCGGTTGAGGAAGATACCGCAGAAAAGCTGGCAAATCTGTTGACCGGGCTTGGCTTTGAAAAACGCGGCAGCCACAAATCAAAGGCGGTTAGTTGGTGGAAGCAGGGCGATATCAACCTTGTGATCAACTGCGACAAGGACGGGTTCGCGCATTCCTATAACATCGTGCATGGCCCGTCGGTTTGTGCGGTCGGGCTTAAGGTTGATGATGCCAAGGCAACCCTTGATCGGGCGCAATCCTTGCTGGCGGCACCGTTTAGTCAGGCGGTTGGCGAGGGCGAAATTGAAATGCCAGCCATCCGCGGTGTTGGCGGCAGTCTGGTCTATTTCCTTGATGACCATAGCGAACTTTCGCGTATCTGGGATGTCGAATTTGATTCTGCCCAACCAGCGACGAAAGACGGTGCAAAAGCAAAACTGCGCGCTGTCGATCATGTTTCCTATTCGATGCAATATGAGGAAATGTTGGCCTGGGTTCTGTATTTCACTTCGATCTTTGATCTGGGGAAAATGCCAACTCTTGATATTCCTGATCCCGGCGGGCTTGTGCAAAGTCAGGTGGTGCAAAGCGATGCCTTGCGCTTGATCCTCAATGGGTCGCAAAGCCCCAATACTCAGCATTCCCAGTTCTTAAACGAGTTCTTTGGGAGTGGGGTTCAGCATCTGGCATTTTCAAGCGACGATATTTTCGAAACCGTAGCTTTTTGTCAGAAAAACGGTGTTGAAATTTTACCGATCCCTGAAAACTATTATGACGACATCGAAGCGCGTTTCGGGCTTGAGCCACAATTGCTTGACCGGCTGCGCGCGGGTAATATTTTGTATGACCGCGACGACGAAGGTGAATATTATCAGGCCTATACCAAGACCTTTGCCAACCGTTTCTTCTTTGAACTGGTGGAGCGTCGGGCGTATCGTGGTTTCGGGGCGGCCAATGCACCGATCAGACTGGCGTCCCAGACACGGATGAACCGTCGCAGCGACGGTGCGAAATAAAAATTGGATTCAGGGGAATACACATGAGCGTGCCGGAAATTCTTGTCATCAATGGACCGAACCTGAACCTGCTTGGGCAACGCCAGCCTGAGATTTATGGTTATGACACGCTGCAAACCATCGAAACAAAATGTGCGGCCCTGGCCAAGGATTTGAATGTCACTGTGCGGTTCGGTCAGTCGAACCATGAAGGTGCGATCATTGATCTGATCCACGAAGCCCGTGAAAAATCAGCCGCAATCATTATCAATGCCGGGGCTTATACCCATACGTCGGCGGCCATTCACGATGCGCTAAAAACCTTCGATGGCTACATCATCGAACTGCATATTTCCAATCCGCATGCGCGCGAAGAATTCCGTCATAAAAGCTGGATCAGCCCGGTTGCCGATGCAGTGATGGCCGGGGCAGGTGCCTATGGCTATGAACTGGCAACCCGTTTGGCGGCGGAAAAAACATCGGCGGCAAAATCCTAATTTGATTTGGATTTGAGGGCATAACTGATTTGAATAATCGCGCCCAGACCGAATAGAATTCGAAAGGCAGCATGGGGTGCTGCCTTTTTTATTGCAATGCTGCCGGATGGGGCGGTTAAACCACGCTGCGGGATCGAAGGGCTGCGGCCAGCGTGCCATCATCAAGATAGTCAAGCTCGCCCCCAACCGGCACGCCATGGGCAAGACGGGTGACTTTGACCCCGGTTTCCATCAGCCGTTCGGTGATGTAATGCGCGGTGGTTTGGCCATCAACTGTGGCATTGGTGGCAAGGATGACCTCGGTTACTGCATCTGCGCGCGCCCGGTTGATCAATTGATCAATCTTCAGGTCGTCCGGGCCAACCCCATCAAGTGGCGATAACGTGCCGCCAAGGACATGGTATTGCCCCTTGAAAGACGCACCGCGTTCCAGCGCCCAAAGGTCCTGGACTTCCTCGACGACGCAAATGATATCGGGTCCCCGGTTATAATCGGCACAGATGTGGCAGGGGTCGGTGACATCGATATTGCCGCAATTGTTGCATGTGGTCATGGCCTCTGCCGTCGCACGCAGGGAATCGGCAAGCGGGAGCATCAGCATTTCGGGTTTTTTAAGCATCTGCAACACCGCCCGGCGTGCGGATCGCGGGCCAAGGCCCGGCAGGCGCGACAGAAGTTTGATCAGATTTTCGATTTCCCGTCCGGTCATCGTGACCCCGTTCTTAATGCAACATGCTTTAGCTTGTATCAAAAACAAAGGGCGGCGCAATGCCACCCTTCATTTTGCGCGATGAATGCGCGAAATTTTTAAATGATCCGATGGGATATCAGAACGGAAGTTTGAAACCTTCCGGCAGGTTCATGCCGCCGGTAACGTCTTTCATTCTTTCCTGAACCGCGGCTTCAACCTTGACCTTGGCATCGTTGTAGGCAGCCACAATCAGGTCTTCGAGAACCTCGGTGTCGTTGGGGTCGACAATGCTTTTATCAAGCGAAAGGCCGCGCATTTCGCCTTTGCCATTCAGCATTACCTTGACCATGCCCGCACCGGACTGACCTTCGATTTCAAGTTCAACCAGACCTTCCTGCATGTCCTGCATTTTGGACTGCATTTGCTGGGCCTGTTTGAGCATCCCTGCAAGATTCTTCATAGCTCGTCGTCTCCTTCGAGATAAAACGCATCGTCATATACTGAACCGCTTTCGTCCTCTTCACCGGCGGTTTCTTCTTGGCCGGGTGGTAGGTGGACGGCAACGATTTTGGCTTTGGGTAAACCTTCAATGATCGCCTTGACCAGCGGGTCGTGCGAGGCATCTGCCTTGCGCTGCTCAAGGGCTTCGAGTTCCTGTTCCTTTAAGGTCGGTGCACCTTCTTCGCGTTCCGAAACACTGACAAGCCACCGCTGCCCCGTAAGGCTATTCATTGCCTTGATCAGTTGCGTCGACAGGTCTGAACGCGCACCGCGTGCCGGGCGAAATTCGATCCGGCCCGGCTCAAACTTCACCAGATGCATATAGTTTTTGACCTGCATGGCGATACCGGTCGTTTCCCGGTCCTTTGCCAGAAGGTCGGCGACCTCGACAAAGCTTTCGGGCATTTTGGCGTAAACCGGCTGTTCAACCTGTTCAGGGGCGCCAAGCGGGTCGGGGCGACTTTGCGCCACCGCAGCGGCACTGCCGCCGCCATTAACAACCTGCATACGTGGACCGGGTCCACCGCCGTTACCGCCGCCATTGCCACCACCTTGTGGTGCGTTCGCACCGGTATTGGCCATGTCGCTGCGCAGTTTTTTGATCAGGTCACCGGGCGATGGCATTTCCGCAGCATAGGCCAGCCGGATCAGGATCATTTCAGCCGCCTGAATGGGCGACGGTGCAATCCGGGTTTCTTCAAGCCCCTTAAGCAGCATCTGCCACGCGCGGGTTAATTGCGGCATGGCAAGCTTGGCGGCAATTTCCTTACCGCGTTCACGCTCGATCTGGGACACGCCGGGATCATTGGCAGCATCGGGCGACAGTTTTACACGGGTCAACCAATGGGTCAGGTCGAGCATGTCTTGCAACATTACTGCCGGGTCACCGCCAAGGGCGTATTGCGCGCTTAGCAGCTCAAGAGCTTCGTTGATTTCACCCTTCATGGTGAAGTCAAACAGATCGAAAATACGTGACCGGTCCGAAAGACCCAGCATATCACGCACTTGCTGGGTGGTGACTTTGCCTGCCCCGTGCGAAATCGCCTGATCAAGAAGGCTCATGCCATCACGGACAGAACCATCTGCCGCACGCGCAATCAGGGCGACGGCTTCTTCTTCGATGTCGGCATGTTCCAACCCGGCAATGCGGGTGTAATGCGCGCTCAGTTCATCAATCTGAACCCGGCGCAGATCAAACCGCTGACAGCGTGACAGGACGGTGATCGGAATTTTGCGAATTTCGGTGGTGGCAAAGATGAATTTCACATGCTCTGGCGGCTCTTCAAGCGTTTTGAGAAGCGCGTTGAACGCACTTTTCGACAGCATGTGCACTTCATCGATGATGTATATCTTGTAGCGGGCCGAGGTCGGGCGATAGCGCACCCCCTCGATCAGTTCGCGAATGTCATCAACACCGGTACGTGACGCAGCATCCATTTCCAGAACATCGACATGGCGGTCTTCGGCAATCGCGCGGCAATGTTCACACACCCCGCACGGCTCAATCGTCGGGCCACCGTTACCATCGGGGCCGATGCAATTAAGCGCGCGTGCAATGATACGGGCGGTTGTGGTTTTACCAATCCCGCGCACCCCGGTCAGAACAAATGCATGGGCAAGACGACCGCTTTCAAGCGCGTTTGAAAGTGTCTTGACCATCGGGCCATGACCGATCAGCTCATCAAAGGTTTTCGGGCGGTATTTAAGCGCCAGAACCTGATATTCGCTTTTCGGGGTCACGGCCTTGGTTGCACTGGCTGCCGGTGCGGCATCACTCGGGGATGTCGCTGCGTCTGGCGCAGGGGCTTCACCTTCGGGCGTATCTTGGCTGGCGGTCTCGATCTGATCCGTCATTCATCCGGTCCGACATATTGTAAACTGGATTGGTTTTAGCAGTTTCAGTCCCGCATGGGAAAGGCCAAGTGGGAAATTTCCCACACAAAACCACATCATGCCTGACAGGGTCAGTTGCATGGAGGATCGCCGACATTCAAAGGGGAGAGGTAAAAGGGTGAGAGACTGAACCGCGACCCGGAAAAACTCGTTACGGCTGCTACCTTCCGGTCCTGACCGGGTTGGCGAGCGGTCCGTCCGCAGCCAGCCTCTCGCCCCCTATATCGCGCAGCAGACAGTAAAACGCAAGTGTTGGCTTGGATTTTTTCGATCCTCGCGCAATCGTGGCTTTTTACCGGGCTGCCAGCGCGCTAATGTCGGGCACCGTTGCCCCGGAAAATACCGCCCGGACAGCAGCTTGCCTGCGATGTTGGTTGGTAAATGGAATTTAAGGATACGCGATCTTATGGACAGGCTGTTTTACGAATCCGTTGATCTTGATCGTGATGCGGTGCTGCGAAAGTCAGTAAACTGGCGACAGAGTCTACTAGCCGAAGACTCGTTACGTATTTTGATCTGCTATGACGGTGATCCGCTTTTTGCCTGGCCCGAAGACATGGATACGCATGAGCTTGTGGTGATTGGTGGTTTGGCGGTTCCGCATCTGGACGTCGATCTTGAGGCCGCCCAATGGATTTATCTTGGACGCGATCGCAATGGCCCTGTGATGGCCGTGGATATTGCATCGGTCATTTCGGATCGGGAGGAAGCCGTGCGCCGCCTTGGTGGCGGGTTTGGCGATATGCGCACCCGTATGGCGGCTCTTTCAAGTGACGAGGCTGCCCTTGCCGCACAGGCGCGCGCCCTTTTTAACTGGCATCGCGGGCATCAGTTCTGTGGGGCATGTGGTCATGCGAACCGTGTTGCCGAGGCCGGGTATCGTCTTGAATGTAGCAATCCTGATTGTGGAAAATCACATTTCCCGCGCACGGATCCGGCTGTCATCATGCTGATCCATCACGAAGATCACGTGCTTTTGGCCCGGTCACCGCAATTTTTACCCAATATGGTTTCGGTTTTGGCAGGGTTTGTGGAACCCGGCGAAACGCTTGAGCAGGCGGTGGCGCGTGAGGTTTATGAAGAGGTTGGCATTCGCGTCAAACGCCCGAAATATGTAGCATCCCAGCCTTGGCCGTTTCCCGGATCATTGATGCTGGGGTTTGTAGCAGAGGCGGAAACCACAGATATCACCATTGATCAGGATGAAATTGAATTTGCCATGTGGGTGCATCGTGATGAGGTGCCGAACCTGCCAGAAAAGGGCATAAATTTGCCGCGTCCAATTTCTATTGCACGCTACCTTCTGGAAAACTGGCAGGACCGCCGTATATAAAAGGGACGCATTACGCGCATGCGCGGTGGCCAAATGGTTGGGGCGCCGGGGGCGTACGGTTCATTGATCCGAGAATAGCGGGAAAGATGTCGTGGCAGCTTTTCGAATAATTCGACATTTTTGCATCATGCTTGCAGCACTTCTGGCGGCGTTTGTTTCCGATGGTGGTGCACCGGCAAAGGCGGCCGAGCCTGTTGCGGTTAAAGTCGGCGCGTATGAATACGGTGTTGTTTATTATTTCGAAAACGGCAAACCAAATGGCATGGTTCCCTTGCTGATAGGGCTTCTGAACGGGTTGCAGGATGACTATGAGTTTCAGCTTGTCGAAACATCGTCACGCAGGCGCTATAAGGCTCTGGCGGATGGGGTTGTTGACCTTCTGTTGCTCGAAAGTGCGCAATGGGAGTGGCAGGACTACGCCGTGCGATTTTCTGACAAGATCGTCACAGAGAAAGACGTTTATGTAACCCAAAGCAGCACGGCGAAAACAGTCGATCCATTTACCGATGTTACCAGCCAGTCGATTCTTTGTGTGCTGGGGTTCCATTACGGTTTCGCCAAGTTCAACTCTGACCCGGAATTCCTGAAACGATCTTATGATGTGCTGCTGCGCTATAACGAAAAGGAAGTCCTGAACGGTGTTTTGGCCAGCGAAGCGCCAATCGGTATTGTTTCAGCAGGTTTTCTTGCCCGTGAATTGGCCGCTACTCCCGGATTGGGCGACCTTATTGCCGTTGGCCCGCAACCCGATGCCATGCATGACCTAGTGTCGGTCATTGCGGATCAATCGGTCATTTCTGTTGCTGATTTTAATCAGATGATTGAAAAATTGCAGGCAACTGGTGAGGTGCAGCGCCTTTGGCAGAAAATTCACAGCGGCATATCAGGTTAAGTCCGACAAAATTTCCGTGCTTTGGCACTGTCCGACTGCGTAATTACGCAACATTTAATCCAGTGGCGGAATGCGGGCGATGACATTGCGGCGCAGGCTGTCGGGGCGTTCACGCCATGCGACAATGCCGTTGTCACTTTCGCTATATCGGATCGCAAGATCGCATAGATCCTCGATCATCGTATCGGGATCAACATTGCCATAAACATATCCCCATTTCGCAGCACCACTAAAGGCAACCGAACAGCCAGACTTGCAGTTGGTCAGACATTCCGCCGGGTGCAGGTCAAAAGGCACATCACGTTCGGCACAGGCGGTTTTTACCCGTTCAAACAGAACCTTGCCGTCGCGGGGGTCACTTTGGCCGTCGGCGGCGGAAAAGGTACAGGTGACACAGATGTTCAGGCGTGGTTTGGCGGTCATTGGGGCAATCTTTGTTGATTAATGTACGGGCGTGATGGCGCGGCATCCAATCAGCTTGCGGCCTGTCTGGTCAAGTCATCATCCAGATTTCGGTTGAGATAATCCTGTATCACGATGGCAAGTTGCCGGTCGACCAATGGATGGGATGCTTCGGCAAGCATCAAGGCAACCCCAACTGCCGGAAGGGGCGGAAAACCATCACGCGCCTCAAGAACCTGAAACTCATCGGTAACACTGGCCGCGGCAAGTGTTGCCACACCAAGTCCGTCGCGTACCAGATGCAACAGGGACGCGGCCTGTCGGGATGTGGCAAACAGTGTATAGGGCCGATCGGCTTTTGAAATGGCATCAAGCGCCCACGCATGAAACTTGCAATCCTCGGCCGGTAAAACCAGTGGCAAGGGATCAAGTTCATGCTGTTTGTGGATCGGTGATGTGACCCAGACGCCGGGTTCATGACGCAGGAAGTATCCTTCTTCGCCGGTTTCAGATCGGCTAATGATCGACAGGTCCAATTCTCCATGATCCAGCATCCGGCGCAGAAGGATTGTCGGATTGACCGAAACAAAGAATTTTGCGGCGGGGTGGGCTTTCTGGATACCGCGCAGGACCAGCGGCAGGATTTTCTGCGCATAGTCATCCGGGCAACCAATGCGGATCGGACGTGACGCATCCTGTGTTCGCAACTTGCCCATGGCCTCGTCCTGAAGCGACAAGATACGCCGGGCATATCCGACAAAGGTGATGCCATCCGGGGTTAAAAGAACATTCCGACCGTCCCGTTCAAACAGTTTGTTATCGACCAGTTCTTCAAGCCGTTTCATCTGCATGGAAAAGGCCGATGGCGTGCGGCCAATCCGGTCAGCCGCCCGGTTAAAGCTGCCCGATTCGGCAAAGGCGACAAAGCTGCGCAGTAGGTCAGAATCCATAATGGCCTCTATGGTCAGAATGATTGATCAATGAAATTGAACATTTGCGTCAAAACTATTCGATTGTTTGCCAATCATCCAGCCGCAAATATCAAACCCGGCCGGCCAATGCTTTTCACGCATGTGCCACAAGGACACTTACAATGATTTTGAACGACTATTTGCTTTCGGGAAACGGCTACAAGGTTCGTTTGCTGCTGTCGATGATGGGAACGGCGTTTGACTATGTCGAACGCGACATCATGAAAGGCGAAACCCGGACACCAGAATACCTGGAAAAGATCAATCCAAACGGCAAGATCCCGGCGCTTGTTCTGGATGACGGTCGGGTTTTGGCCGAAAGCAACGCGATCCTCACCTATCTGGCCGAGGGAACGAACTTCGTGCCAGATGACCGTTTTGAGCGTGCGGAAATGATGGGGTGGTTGTTCTTTGAACAGTACGACCATGAACCCAATATCGCGGTGCTGATTTCCTGGTATGAGATCAAAGGTTTACCGGAAAATGCCGATATTCTGGGGCCAATGAAGCAGGCTGGGGCCAAACGTGCGCTTGATCTGATGGAAAAACGTCTTTCAAGCCATAACTGGCTGGTGGGAGATGCTCTGAGCATCGCTGACATCTCGCTCTATGCCTATACCCATCGCGCAGAGCTCGGAAAAATCAGTCTGTCGGGGTATCCGGGCATTCGGGCTTGGCTTGACCGCATAGAAGCTTTGCCGGGCTACGTCCCCATCACCTGGACGCCATAGGTCGCCGATAAAAAGCAGCCGCCACAGACCGCAGGGGCCAACATGCTTGGAGGAATGTGTGTCTGCGGCGGCTGAAAAGCCCTTGTGCGATTAAGGGGAAACACAAGGGCGGCGATAAAACAGATCAGGCGGATTTCAGAATCTGATCGGGCAACAACGGGTCGGTTTGGGCGGCGGAGCTTCGGGCCTTGAAGCGCGTAAAAGCGGCTTTCACATTCGGAGCGTTCGCAATCATCTCTGGTCCGCCGGGCATGGCATTGAGGTAATGGAGCATCGGCATGATCATCATGTCGGGGATGGTAAAGCGGTCGCCAAAAAGCCAGCCATCGACGTAAGCATCATCCAGAACCCCAAGGTCGTGGGCAATAAGATCGCCCATCTGGTTCATGCGCACGCTAAAGCCCGGATCGTGGCGCTGTTTGGTGTTGGCAAAAACCATTGGGATAACAAAATTCCGAATAATGTTTTGATCCAGCCGGGTCATGGCAAGGCTGATCCACTGGTTCATCAGGGCGATTTTTTCTGTATGAACCGGGCGTAAAAGTGGGCCTGAAAATGTGTCGTCTATATACCGGCAGATGGCCGCTGTTTCATACAAAACCAACTTTCCATGAACCAGAACAGGTACTTTGCCAAACGGATTACGATTGGAAACCTCCGGCGTTGCGCGCTGCCCGGGGAGCTGCACATTCCGAGTACTGAACTCAAACGGGATTTCTTTTTCGATACAGGCGATGCGGACCGTACGCGTCAAGCTGCTGCGGGGCATTCCGATGATCATCAATTCAGACATGCGGTCTTCCTTTGCTGCGAGGGTTCCCATTGCCGTTCGTGCAATGTCGGGTGAAGGGAACTTGCAGACAGGATTAACGAGGACATAATATGTTCAAGAACATATTATCAGGATGTGTCATTGTTTTTGGATCGGCCGCAAAACCACCTTCAAACGGATCTGACAAATGCCCTACAGTCCCGCCCACAAACCCAAAACCCGTATTCGCATCCTGAATGCGGCAACGGCCCTGTTTAAAAAGAACGGGTTTGAGAACGTGACAATTGATCAGGTCATGGCCGAGGCGGGGCTGACGCGCGGTGGGTTTTATGCGCATTTCAAAAACAAGGAAGACCTGTTTGTTGCCTGCGTTGAAAACGGCATGTCGCTTTTATCCTCTCCAATACTGGCAAAGCTGCGCAAAGCGGAACGGACCGGTGGGGATTGGGTGACATCCTTTGCCAAGTTGTATTTGTCGCGGGTACATATTGAAAATCCGGAACTGGGCTGTGCATTGCCAACCCTTTCTGCCGAAGTCTCCCGATCCGGGGTTCGTGCACAGGAAGCTTTTTCAAAACTGATCAATCAGGCGTCTGAAAAACTGGCATGGAAGCTGGCAAAAGAAGACGACGTACCGGGCATTGATCGCCACATCAACCTCGAATCAGATCAGAAATTGCGCAATGTGCCAGTTCAATACGAACAGGATGCCATCGCGATGCTGGCGATGATGGTTGGGGCTGTTGTTCTCAGCCGTGCGGTCGATGATGAAACCGCTGACAAGGTTCTGGCCTCAGCACGCCACAGCGTCGCGCATTTTCATGCAAATCAATCGATCAGCGGAAAGAAAAAGCTCTCCAAAACTATTTGATCCTCGAGATTATCAAGACTTCATTGAGAATGGGGTGAGTTGCTTATTACGCTCGGCCATCATCTTTCTTTCTGCCAATGCGCCAGCCTCATCTGTCAGAAAGGTGAAAATTGCGAACCGCTTGCCCTTGGTCACCGGCACTGCCTCGTGCAGGAGTGAGCAGGAGAAAACAAGTGCGCCTCCCGGAGGCGGCGCATACAAAGTGCGACCATATTCCGGGAACCTCACCTGTCCGCCTTCGTAATCTATGGCATTGAGGTTAAGAGAGACTGCGAACCGCCGGTGGGCGGTAAACGTCGTGCGGTTATCACGATGACGTGCGAAATGCCCTTCTTCGGCGGCGTCATAGCAGCCTATCCGCAGCGCTTCCATACTGGCGGTTCTAAAGTGAAATGCCTTTATAAGCTCTGGCGCAAGCCGCGAAACGATGCGTGCTTTGACGCGGTTGAATAGTAGTTCATCAAGCAAGACAACGTCGTTGCGTTTCTTTATCTCTTTCTTTGCTGTGCTGTTGCTTGATGATCCCAAAGAAACCCCATCAGCACGTTTTTCACCATCATCCCAATAACGAAGTAATTCTGCGCATAATTCAGGTTCAAGAACATCCTTCATGACCATCACGGGGGCTTGATGGTTTGCCGCCAGGGCTTCACTATCGTTGTGAATGGACTTACACGTATTGATGATTTGATTGACGTTGGACGAGGTATCTATTCCAGCAAGCCGATTGTTCGGGTCAATCACAATGATGGATGGTCCTGCAATGCCAAGCAGCTTGCGGACTGCATTTTCCTCATCATACAGCTCAGTGACTTTCTTGTTTGAACTTCCAGCTTTCTTTGGGCTTTTCCTGCCGCAGACAATCAGAAATGTCAAAACTTCTGCAGATTGGGTTTCTTCAAGAAATGGGTCAATTTTCTGCCAATCGGTCTTGCCGGGCTTTTCATCGAGGAACCAAAGAACCAGAGTGTTGCCGGCAATCAGTTGGTCTGTCAGTTCGACAGATTTTCCTGTCTTGTCGGGCAAGGTGATTTTTGGAACAAAATCCCCAATTACGATTTCTGGAATGCGATTGCCTGAATTCTTTGTTCCGGTCATCCTGCAGATATCCTGTACGTACCCAGTGCGAGTTCAATGCGTATCTTCAACTGTGGTTAAAGTATCCCGACAAAACTTCGCTGTAAATCTTACTCAGGTTTTCAATATCCTCGACCACCGCATGCTCATCAACTTTGTGCATGCTTTGACCGACAAGGCCAAACTCCGCGACCTCGCAATACTTCTGAATGAAACGGGCGTCGGATGTACCGCCAGTGGTGCTCATTTCCGGGCGCTTGCCCGTGATTTTCTCCGATGAATCGGCAATTAGTGTCGCCAGCTTTCCCGGATTAGACAGGAATGCGTCACCAGAAATCTTCACCCTTAGCTCGTGCGCGCCAGCATGCTCGGCGCAGACATCCTTGATCCATTTTTCAAGATCGACACCGGTGTGCAGATCGTTGAAACGGATGTTAAAGGCTGCAGAAACTTTGGCCGGGACAACGTTGGTGGCACTGTTCCCGGCATCAACGGTGGTGACTTCAAGGTTGCTGGGCTGGAAATGGTCGGTGCCCTGATCAAGTTTACGCGAATTAAGAACATCAAGAACCTTGATCATGCGCGGTACGGGGTTGTCCGCCAGATGCGGATAAGCCACGTGACCCTGTGCGCCATAAATTGTCAGCCAGCCGGTAATCGATCCGCGACGGCCAATTTTCATCATTTCGCCGAGATATTTCGGGTTGGTCGGTTCCCCCACCAGACAGGTATCGAACTTTTCGCCCTGCTGGTCACACCATTCAATCAGCCTGACCGTTCCATTGAAAGCATCAGCTTCTTCGTCGCCGGTGATCAGGAAACTGATGGATTCGTCGAAATCCGGATGTGCGGCCAGAAACGCATCCACCCCGCCGACAAAGCAGGCAATGCCGGTTTTCATGTCAACTGCACCACGCCCAAACAGACGGCCGTCTTTGACCTCGCCGCCAAACGGATCGACGGTCCATGCGTCACGGTCGCCTGCTGGCACAACATCGGTGTGCCCGGCAAAACAGAAATTGCGGCCCTTGGTGCCCAGACGGGCATAGAGATTATCAATGGCATCGCTGCCATTGCCGTCAAACACCTTGCGTTTACAGTCAAACCCACGGGCTTCGAGCGCCTGTTGCAGAACGTCTAGCGCACCCGCATCAGCCGGGGTGACAGAGGGGCAACGGATCAGGGACTGGGCAAGTTCAAGGGCGACGGACATATGGAATTCTCTTGGTTTTCGGTGAAACAGCTGGGGCTTCACAAGGAGCATTGGCGAACAAAAAGAGGCAGAACACAATTATTGTTCTGCCTCTTATAAATCATACGTTCTTACGGTGACAGAAATCAGTCACGCAGCAGTTCGTTGATCGAGGTTTTCGAACGGGTTTTTTCATCAACACGTTTGATGATCACCGCGCAATACAGGCTTGGACCCGGCGTGCCATCAGGAAGCGGTTTTCCGGCAATGCTGCCCGGAACCACAACTGAATAGGCAGGGACGCGACCGACAAAGGTTTCGCCGGTGGTGCGGTCGATGATTTTGGTCGAGGCGCCAATGAAGACACCCATCGAAATGACAGCACCTTCTTCGACGATAACACCTTCGACGATTTCCGAACGTGCGCCGATAAAGGCGTTGTCTTCGATGATGACCGGACCGGCCTGGAGCGGTTCAAGAACACCGCCGATGCCTGCACCACCCGAAAGGTGAACGTTTTTACCGATCTGTGCGCACGAACCAACGGTGGCCCAAGTATCAACCATAACACCGGTATCAACATAGGCACCAAGGTTCACAAAGCTTGGCATCAGAACGGTTCCCGGTGCGACATAGGCCGATCGGCGCACGATGCTGCCTGGAACGGCGCGGAACCCGGCTTCTTTAAATTCGGCTTCGCCCCAACCGTCAAATTTCGACGGGACTTTGTCCCACCAGTTGGTGTTTTCGCCCGGACCACCTGCGATGGTGGTCATGTCATTGAGACGGAAAGACAGCAGAACCGCCTTTTTCGCCCACTGATTGACGACCCATTTTCCGTCAACCTTTTCGGCAACACGCAGTTCACCGCGATCCATAGCACCCAGCGTCTGGTCAACGGCTTTGCGGATTTCGCCCTGTGTGGCGGAGCTGATTTCGTCGCGGTTTTCCCAAGCGACGTTAATCACGCCTTCAAGTTCAGTTCTGTTCATTTTTCGAAGGTCCTTGCGGTCAGCCTTAAATCTGTCGGGCGGAGAATGGTCAAAGCAGGCCTTGAAGTCAACTCCGCCAGTTTACGTAGAAGGGCCTGTTTCGGGCCGCGTTCCGATCCTGATCCGTATGGCAGAAAGCAATAAACGAAGACGGGGCGAATCTCAACGTTGTAACGGTTACAAATCATGCACTTTGTCGCACTTGTACTGTGTGCTGGGAAATGATGGGCGATCACGGTGGCGAAACGGGGGTTAGGACCCGTTGGCGAGGGTCCGCAAGAAACCAACAATATCGTCGGTTTGGTGATCAATTCTTGGATCGTCACGGCCTGCCTGCGCCCATTCAAGGTCGGTATGAACCCAAACGGTTGTCATGCCCATTTCCTTGGCAGGCAGCAGATTTTTCGCCATGTCTTCAAAATAGACAGCCTTGCCCGGATCAATGCCATCGCGTGCGAGAAGCAGGTCATAGGGGGCCTGCTCCGGTTTGGGAATGTATTGCGCATCGACAATGTCAAAGATCGTTTCAAACCGGTCAGCAATGCCAAGGCGTTCCATCACCCGCTCGGCATGACCGCGCGATGCATTGGTGAAAATAAGTTTGCGTCCGGGCAAATCATCAAGTGCGGCCGCCAGATCAGGTGCGGGTGCGACCACCGAGACATCGATGTCATGAACTTTGCTTAGGTAATCCGCCGGGTCAATTTCATGCTCTGTCATAAGTCCACGCAATGTCGTGCCATAGCGATGGAAATAGTCCTTCTGTACCCGGTATGCTTCATCAGGTTCGAGTGACAGCGTGTCGCGGACATAATTCCCGATCAAGTTGGAAACCTGTGCAAACAGGTTGCAGGCCGCCGGATAAAGTGTGTTGTCGAGATCAAAGATCAAAACCGATCCCGCATCCATGTGTGGCAGGTCCGAGCGGGATTTAAGGGGCGACGTCATTATCAGAGGGCCTCATATCATATGGTGTGATTGCAAAAAACGTATGGTTCCTTGTAAGCGATCAGCCCGATCTTGCAAACCTTCACACCATCGAATGCAATCAAGCATTGTGGGTATGCCAAATACGCAACCATTTATGGCTCGAATTAAAGGGCTTAGGGGTTTAAAACCCGCCACGAGAACAAAGATATATGGAATGTTTATCGCAAAGGTGCCGATGCGTTAACGGGCCTTTGTTTCTTACTTGTGGGAAAATTCTACACTTATCCTCGTTAGAATGGGAAATCTCGCCGATGTAAAACCCTTGTTAACACCAATGGGAAGATCATCAGTGAAAGCCGTTTTGACGCGGGCGACGTTTTCGAATTCGGGGGATGGGAAATGTCGGTATTTCTGAGCAGCGTAAGAGGACGCTTTGGATAAGCTTATAAAGGCTCGTACCGCCGAACTTCGAAACGAACGCAATCGCTTTGCAGCACTTGCGTTCGTCTGGGGTGACATCCTTCTGGAACTGGATGGCGACTTTCGGATCGTTTTTGCATCCGGTGCTTCTGACGGCATTCTGGGGCGTCGGCCGCAACAATTGTCGGGCCATCTTTTCCACAGCCTACTGGCCAAACAGTTTCAACCGCTGGTGACTGAAATGCTTCAGGTTGCGCGCAGACGTGGGCGCATGGACAATATTCAGGTCCGGTTTGTGCATCCTGACGAACAACTCAGCCCCCCGGTTTCCATGAGTGGCTATTTCCTGCCCGATCTTGGGGATCATTTCTTTGTCGCACTTCGGGTTGCGATCAATGCATTGCCGGCCGATGTCGCCCGATCGATCAAACGTGACCATGCGACGGGTCTTTTGGACGAAGAAAGCCTGTCAAAAGTGGTGACCGAGCGCCTTGTCGCGCAACGCGAAACCGGGACCGAACATAAATTTACCCTGATGACCCTGAACGCGTTTGATCCGTTGTGCAAACGCATGGAACAGATTGAACGCGATGAACTTCTGGCAAGTGTCGGGGCGTTCTTACGCGCGCATTCGGTGGCCGGTGATACTGCAGGCCGACTTGCCAGCAACCAGTTTGGCATGCTTCATCGTCCGGACGTGCGGATTGGCGAACTTGAGCAACGCATTGCCGACTGTGCGCGGGATGCCGACCCCAAAGGTGTCGGGATTGAAGTCAGCTCATCGGTGACGGATTTCACGGCTGAACTGATCCCGCCAGGCGACTTGGCGCGCGGCGTTTTATATTCCATCCGACGGTTTTGTGACCGTCAGGAACACGGGTTTACGTTTTCGCGGCTGATGGGGCAGGCCAACAATCTGGTCAATGACACCTTTTCTGCGATGCATGACTTTGGCGCGCGCGTTGATCGATTGAAATTTGACGCGGCGTATCAGCCTATTGTGCGGCTGCCATCGGCCGAAATTCATCATTTCGAAGTTTTGGTCCGGTTCTATAACGACGACGGGAAATTGATCCCGACACAGCAACTGATTACGTTCGCCGAACAGGTTAATATGGTCCATCGTCTTGATTTGGCGATGATGCGTCGAACCATAAAATGGATCAGAACGCAGCTTGATCTCGGGTTAACTGTGCGGGTTGCGGTGAATGTTTCCGGCCATTCGTTGGAAAACCCGGATTTTTGCCGGTCGGCCATTGCGCTTTTTGAACGCAATCGCGATGCGCTTGGTCAGTTGATGATCGAGATTACCGAAACATCGGAAATCACCGACATTGATGGTGCTGCCAAATGGATCAGCCGGTTCCGCGAATTCGGGATTGAAATTTGTCTGGATGATTTTGGGACCGGGGCATCCAATTTCCGGTATCTCAGCGCGCTTGAGGTCGATTATGTAAAGATTGACGGTGAGTCTATCCGCCAGTCGATGAAATCGGGCAAGGGGCAGGCCTTTATGCGCTCATTGGTCGATTTGTGTCACTCGATCGATGTCGAAGTCGTGGGTGAGATGATTGAAACCGATGAAATGCGTGAATTGATCACCAAGGCCGGTTTTGATTTTGCACAAGGCTATCTGTTTGGCAAACCCGAAGCCGATATCAGCCTATATTGGCGCGATGCCAAAACACCGCGGCAATAGTATGGGCAGGCATGGTTCTTGCCCCTGAGGTTGCCATGCCCGCGCTTCATCTTTGATGGCTATGCAGGGCAATTGTTCGTCTGACAGCAAGTAACTTGCGGGCGATCTGGTCGAAGGGTCAAATCACGCTTTACCGGTTAAATGTTGGCCCATCCGGCTTCACACCGGATGAAATCCCGTATTTCCCCAAGATTTTATCATAAATGCCGTTTTCCTGAATGATCTTCAGGCCAATGTTGAGCTGTTTAAGAAGGTCGCCGGCATTTTGGGTGTGGCGTGTGATGCAGGAATAATACGGGCTTGTTGAAATGACTTTTGATTTGATGTCGACGGTTTCCGGGCGCCTTTTTTGCAATTCATGCATGGCGTATTCAACGGGTGGTTTGAAGGACAAGACAGCATCCAGTCGGCGCGAAAGCATCAGATTTAGCAGGGTTTCTTCGTCGTGGGCGGTAATAACATCCAAGTTTGCGCTGCGTGCAGTGACTTCCGTGCTGTACCCGCTGACCACGCCGATGGTCATGTTCCGGGCATCTTCAAGCGTTGTGATGGTGTCGAGAATTTCCGACCGGGTTGTAAAAAGCGCGATCTCTTCCTGGCCGAGTGGGGCGGAAAACAAAAAGTCGGTTTCGCGCTCTTTTAGGTAGCTGCACGAACACAAACCATCGACCAAACCAGCCTCAGCAAGGAAATAAGCCCGTTTCCAAGGATAGAACGGCGTTATCAGCGTCAGATTCCGGGTTGCGAATGCAGAACGCAGGACTTCAACGTCATAGCCTGGTCTGGCGGTGTCGTCGGCGATCTTCGCGGGAGGGAAATGGTTGCAGGCCAGTGTGACCGTCGTTTGATCACCGGGGGGCGAGATGAGCGAGTTTTGCGCCATTGCCGGTGTCAGGTGATGCAAGACAAGCAAACAGCCCAGAACACCAGTGCGAAAAGCCAGGCGCAAAATATGTGCAGGTAAATGAGCGGTCACAATATGCTCTAATCCTGATTTCGAGGGGCATTAAGTGTTGAGTGGAGATGCGATGGTAGCATGCCAACTGCCAAGACGAAGTGCTCCTATGGTCTAGGGGCAAGAGCTATGCATTAAATGTGTGCAGCTGCAGCCAGTTTATGAGGGAAATTGTTTGCGCGATCCTAAAAGTCGTTTGATTTTGGCTGTAACGTAGAATTTGTCAGAACGCCGTAACGTTCAAGAATGCTGTTGTAATGCCCTGTCGTTTTGATTTTTTCCAATCCGGAATTTAAAAGATCCGCAATCATCGCTGCATTTCCAGCCTTTTTGGACAGACACGAGAAATACGGATATGCAGCTGTTTCGCGATAAAATGTTGTCAGGTTTTCGTTGGTTTCACGGTTATGGTTTTTGACCATTGTCGTCATCGTTTCATGGAACGCATATATTGCATCAATCCTGCCACCGCGGAGCAGGGCAAACAGTCCTTTTTCAGAGTTTGCGCTGATCGTATCGAGACCTGCTTCCCGGGCAAATTTTTCAAGATTGTAACCAGCAACGACACCGATGGTCAGCCCTAGAGCCTGATCAAGTGTTTCAATCCCTGAAATCACATCCGGGTCTAGGGCGAAAAAACCGACATGCTGACGCCCGATTGGGGCTGAAAATTCAAAAATGCCTTCGCGTTCAGGAAGGTAGCTACACGAACAAAGTCCGTCGACCAATCCCTGTTCTGCCAAAAGGTGCGCACGTTTCCAAGGGTAAAAGGGGGTGTTCAGACGAACGCCACTGGCCGCGAAAGCCGCGCGCAGGATTTCGACGTCAAAACCGGGTTCACTTTTGCGGTTTGCGATTTTCGATGGTGGAAAAACATTGCAGGCAAGAGTGACTTCGCGGTCGAGTTTATCCGTAACGTTGTCTGTGGCAAATGCCGGCACAGCAGCTGTCGCCAAGCCTGTGACGGATACCGCTATAAAGAGGCGGAACATACGACGGGCTGCGATGTGTTGTGCTGTCTTCTGGTCCCTGACCACGGCAAGCTCATTCCAGAAATTGATTGGTACAAGCAGATGACCATTACATATCAGGTTCGCTTAGATGACAATCAATAGCCCAGCTTGATTGTTAGCGCGGGCAGAGCAAAAAAAAACCGGCACAAAATGTGCCGGTTTTTCTGTGTTGGTTCAAATCGTCTTATTCAGCGGCTTTGACTTCTGCGCTGTTGCGGATCGAAGCTTCGCGGACATCGTTGGTGACATGTTCTTCGAACTTGGTGAAGTTCTTTTCAAACAGGCCAGTCAGGTTCGCAGCGGCCTTGTCATAGGCCGCCTTGTCTTTCCAGCTGTCACGCGGGTTAAGGACTTCTGCCGGGATATCGCCACAGGTGGTCGGATATGCCAGACCGAAATAGGGATCGGTTGCAAACTCGGCATTTTCCAGATCACCGTTGAGCGCCGCATTCAAAAGGCCGCGGGTATAGCCGATCTTCATGCGTGAACCAACGCCATAGGCACCACCCGACCAGCCGGTATTAACCAGCCAGCAGTTTGCACCATGTTTTTCCATCAGTTCGCCAAGCAATTTGGCATAGACCGACGGATGACGTGGCATGAACGGCGCACCAAAGCAGGCAGAGAATGCAGCAGTCGGTTCCTTGACACCTTTTTCAGTGCCAGCAACCTTTGCGGTGTAGCCGGACAGGAAGTGATACATCGCCTGTGCGGAGGACAGTTTTGCAATTGGGGGCAGAACACCAAATGCATCACAGGTTAGCATGATGATGTTTTTCGGGTGTTCCCCGCGACCGTTTTCCGAAGCGTTCGGAATGAAGTTGATCGGATAGGATGATCGGGTGTTTTCGGTGTGACGTGCATCGTCGAGATCAAGCTCGCGCGATTGCTTGTTCATCACAACGTTTTCAAGAACCGTCCCGAAACGCTCGGTGGTGGCATGGATTTCCGGTTCAGCTTCTTTGGAAAGCTTGATCACCTTGGCATAGCAGCCGCCTTCAAAGTTAAAGACGCCGTCTTCGCCCCAGCCATGTTCGTCATCCCCGATCAGAGTACGCGATGCGTCGGCTGACAGGGTGGTTTTACCCGTGCCCGACAGGCCAAAGAAGATGGCGGTATCGCCGTCTTTGCCCATGTTGGCCGAACAATGCATCGGCAAGACGCCTTTGGCCGGAAGGATATGATTGAGAACCGAGAAGATCGATTTCTTCATTTCGCCAGCATACCAAGTGCCGCCGATGATCACCATTTTACGTTCAAAGCTGACCATGACGAAGACGTCGGAACGGGTGCCGTCAACTTCCGGGTCTGCCTGAAGGCCCGGCGCATGCAGGATGGTGAATTCCGGTGCGAAGTCACGCAGCTCTTCTTTTTGCGGCTGGATAAACATGTTGCGCGCAAAAAGATTGTGCCATGCGTTTTCGTTGATTACGCGCACCGGCAGGCGGAAGCGCGGATCGGAACCGGCAAAGCAATCCTGTACGAAAAGTTCGGTGCCCTGAAAATAAGCGCGCACTTTCTGATAGAGGCGCTCGAATACTTCCGGGCTGACCGGGCGATTGACATCGCCCCAATCAATGTCGGCCTTGGTGCTGTCTTCTTCGACGACAAAGCGGTCCAGTGGGGAACGGCCGGTATGTTCGCCAGTAAGTGCGACAAACGCGCCACCCTTGGCGATTTTGCCTTCGTTGCGACGGATCGCGTGTTCGTAAAGGCCGGCAGCGTCGAGGTTCCAGTGAACGGCGCCAAGGTTCTTGAGGCCATGGGTTTCAAGGCCTACGCGGCTGACAACGGGTCCTGATTGCAGCACGAATCTCTCCTGGTGGGAAATTGAATTTGGGGGTTAAATTTCAATTCTACACAAAGAATTGTGGGTAACTCTTTGCATCGAGACATATTGTTACAAAGGTGTCTTAAAAGCAACCGGTCCTTTTGCCCAATACCAAGGAAAACGTAGGTGTTTTTGCGTTTATGAAAATTCTTTGTTCAGACCTGATAATTAAATCTTCACAAACCAAATCATGCCTTGAAGTCGCGCGATTTCTTGCACATTTCGACCAAAATCTCGCGCGCGTCACCGGGGGTGTGGATGGTGTTGGGGAACTCGATTCTGATATTAGGAGACTCGGGGTGTTCGGTTGCCAAATCCATGCCATCGCAGTCAATTGCAACCATCTTCCAGCCCAGATCTTTTGGGTGGTCGGTGTAATGACCGACAATATCGGCAAGGGCATCGAGGTGGTCTGCATTCATATGGTCGACAATACCGTCATGACCGGTCACGAGTGCAGGGCAGTCACCAATGATGAATTGCGCACCAGACAATCGACGCTGTTTACCAAAGCCACCCACCCAATAGGCTGCTTCAACCGTGATCCGATAAAATCCAAAATCACCAAAATCGGCGTATTGCGCCGCGTCCGGGTTGGCAAGCAGGTAGCGTGCACGTGTTTGTTTCGCCCGGTCTGCTACGGCGCGGCCAAACAGGGTCAGGCGGGGATTATCGGTTTCAATCGCGATTGAACGGTCATCGGTGGCGCGAGAACCCGTGAAAAACAATGACAGCCTGTTATCGGACTTTAAGTGACGGGTGTGATCGGCAAGGTCGGAAATCAACAGGATCGGGGTGCCATCAATATCAATTGCTGGCACCACCATGGATGCCACTGGCCAGGCATCATCTACTTGCTTATGCCCAACAGCGCTGGTGGCAAGGACAGCCGAGCGGGAATATCGGCATATTCGGCGCAGATCAGATGCCGACGCGATTTGTTTGGTCCCATCATCTGCCATCATCTGAATCCTTGAGCAAAGATAGAATATCCCGTGCGACCACGTCCAGCTAGGGTATCAAGCAACCCGAAGGGTATTCTTTAGTATTGGGCCGTTTCTGGGGTGTTGGAAGTGCTTTTTGCGCTGGCGGGGTTGCTGTTGGTTCGTCGTTTTGTGATTTGGGAAATGATACGTTTTTTACCGCCATCACTTAATCCCATCCACGATCCGATTTCTTCGCCCGTACGGAAACAGCCGGCACAATAACCGGTTTTGGCATCAAGCACACAGACTCCGGTGCAGGGAGATTTAACGGGCATGGATTTCCTGATTGCTGCGGTCGAGACTTAACGGACCGGCAATAAAAAACAGCTTCGCCCCCATCGATCAAGCATGAAGCGATCAATGGGGGCGTTTTGGTCGGGTGGGGTTTCTGTCAGGACAGATATCACAGACGCGAGAACCAGTTGCTGACTTGGCGTTCTGCTTCTTCGCGTTCAACGCCGTATCTTTCCTGAACACGGCCGATCAATTTGTCCTGCTGACCATCGACTTGGTCAACATCGTCGTCGGTTAGGCGGCCCCATTCGCTTTTGACGTTGCCTTTGACTTGTTTCCAGCGTCCGGCGATTTGATCCCAATTCATTTGGTATCTCCTGCGTTGTTCGTGAGTTTGCCAGTGTTTAAGGCCTTCAAGTGCCTTTGGTGTTTTCACCTTCTACAAACTAAAACGGCTGGGCGGAGGACATGTTCCAGAAACCTTTGGGTATGACGACCTGACAGATTGTCGTTTCGGGCGGGTTGCTTGCCTTATTTTGCCCATGGGGGTATAGCCCGTTCCATTGTTTTTATCGGAGTTGTTATCGCACGGGACCAGCGTGCGGCACGGAGGAAGATATGCGCGGCTATTTCGGGATTGGAATTGAAGGGGCAAGCAAGCCTTTGAATGTGGGTACCCTGTTTCGTTCCGCCCACGCATTTGGTGCGAGCTTTGCCTTTACGGTGGATGCGGACTTTCGCAAGGAACGTTCAAACATCACCGATACGTCGAAGTCCGGCGAACAGATGCCATATTATCATTTCCCCAATCACGATAATTTCTTCCTGCCGACCGGATGCCGGATGGTCGGGATCGAACTGACCCCTGATGCGATTGAGTTACCCAGTTTCAAGCATCCATCGCAGGCGGCCTATATCCTGGGTCCGGAACGCGGCAATTTGTCGCAGGGTATGCAGGACAAATGTGATTTCATCATCAAAATCCCGATGAGCTTTTGTGTGAATGTCGCGATTGCCGCCAATATCGTGATGTATGACCGTTTGATCAGCCTTGGCCGTTTTGCCCCACGACCGGTGCGTGCCGGTGCGCCGACTGAACCCAAGCCCGAAGGTCAATATGGTGGCTGGATTTCGCGCACGCGCGAAAAACGCAAAGGCGATCCTGAACAATTCCGCAAGGCCCCACCGCCCGATTACAGTGTGATCGATGGGGAACTTGACGACGAAGACGACGTATAAACCGCGCATTTCGGTTTTGACAAAAAAGCAACGGCCGTGAGGGAGGGGCACGGCCGTTGCTGTATCTGACCTGTGGTTTGATGCGTCATTTAGCAGGGGGGCTTTGACGCCGCACAGGTCAGGTGCGTGGGTGTTGATGCATTTTGTCTGTTAGGCGGCCTTTACCTCTGATGTTTTGGGTGTGCTGTGATCGTCGGTTTCGTCAATATTCTCGTCATCCTCATCGGGCAAATGGCCCTGCGGATTGCGCAGAAGGTTGGCAATCATGCGCATCCCGACATCACCCTGCAGGGTCAGCAGGCTTTCGGGATGAAATTGCACCGCACTGATTGGCAGGACTTTATGGCGCACCCCCATGATGACGCCATCGTCACTTTGGGCGGTTACCCGAAGATCGTCGGGCAGTTCATCTGCATTGGCAAAGAGCGAGTGATACCGCCCGACCACGATGTCATCTGGTAATCCTTCAAACAGCGGATCGGTTGTATCGAGTTTCACCTTTGACGGTTTGCCATGCATCGGTGTGACAAGTTGACCCAATGATCCGCCGAAAAATTCAACAATCCCCTGCAGACCAAGACAAACGCCAAAGACCGGAAGACCTGCGGCCAAGGCGCGTTCAATGCTGTCGCGCAGATGATAGTCATCGGGGCGGCCCGGACCGGGCGACAGGAACACCAGATCAGGTTTGAAATCATCAAATGCCTCGTCCGGGAAGCCGGGGCGCAGGGTCAACGTCTCTGCCCCGGTGGCGCGGATATAGCTTGCAAGGTTTTGGACAAAGCTGTCTTCGTGATCAATCAGAAGCACACGTTTGCCAATACCCGATACCGCCGGATCAATGGCGATATCATCTTTGGCGTCACGGGTGACGGCATCAATCATTGCTGATGCCTTGAGCACGGTTTCGTCTTCTTCGGCTTCGGACACGCTGTCATAGAGTAATGTCGCGCCTGCGCGGACTTCGGCGACACCTTGTTTAAGGCGTACAGTACGTAATGTAAGCCCGGTATTAAGGTCGCCATTGCACAGAACCGCACCAATCGCCCCGCCGTACCAAGCACGTGAACTGCGCTCGACCGCCTCGATATGTTTCATGGCGGCACGTTTGGGTGCCCCGGTCACAGTTACCGCCCAGCAATGGGTCAGAAACGCATCAAGTGCATCAAACCCGTCGCGCAGACGGCCTTCGACATGATCAACCGTGTGGATCAGGCGCGAATACATTTCGATCTGACGCCGACCAAGAATGCGGATGCTACCCGGTTTGCTGACACGAGCCTTATCATTGCGGTCAACATCAGTGCACATGGTGAGTTCCGACTCATCCTTGGTCGAGTTGAGCAGCGTACGGATGTTTTCGGCATCCTCAATCGCATCACGACCGCGCGCAATCGTGCCTGATATTGGACAGGTTTCAATGCGTTGACCATTGACCCGGACATACATTTCCGGCGACGCACCAATCAGATGTTCGCCGTCGCCCAGATTGATCAAAAACCCGTACGGGGCGGGATTACGGCGTTTCAGACGGCGGAAGATTTCAGATGGTGCGGTGGCACAAGGAGTTCTGAAAACGCGGCTCGGGACGACTTCAAATAACTCACCTCGGGCAAAGCGTGGTTTCGTTTCATCGACAATGGTGGCGTATTCGCCGGGTTTCATGTCGTTTTCAACAACGGCATTATTGCCGCGTGACGGCGGGTGGGACTGTGAAACACGTTCCAGTCCGACGGTGCTGTGACCATCCGGGGTGATGAATTCATATTCGATTTTGGTGGCCACACGCGATGCATGGTCGACCGTAATCAGGCGGTCTGGCAGGAACAGATGGATGTCTTTGTGATCGGCGGGGCGATCCTGCGTAAGGTTGATCTGTTCGAAATGAAGCGCGATGTCATAGCCAAATGCGCCGTATAGGCCAAGGCGCTCATCCCCCTTATGCGCAAACAGATCACGCAGCGCACGCACCACGGAAAACAGGCTTGGTTGCTGGCTGCGCTGTTCTTCGGGGAACCAGGATGCCGGAGTTTTGACGTAGCCATAAAGCCCGTCGTCACCGTCGGTCACACCCTCAATGTGCGGGTGATCGCCCAAGGTGTTGGAAATGATATCAAGGAGAACCCGGCCACGATCATTGAGGGCCCGAATGGCAAAGCCACGTTCGCGCCCGGTGATTTCAAGCGGTGGTGCATCGAACCCCATGTCCCAACGTGAATAGCGCCCTGGGAACTCATAACTTGAAGACAGCAAAACACCTTTGGTCTGATCCAGCGCGTCAATCAGGCCTTCGGTGGCGTTTTCATAGGTAATGGTGGTCATCCGACGAATGACAGAGATGCCACCATCGGTGGTATATCGGTATTCGCTGCTGTTTTCTATGTCCGAGATCGGGGTGGTCACGTTGTTTACTCCTGTGTTGGCCTTCGCCGCAGGAGGATCGTGATCATCAGAAAAAGAAAAGAAGTCTGAAAACACAAAGCCGCCTGCAAGAATGAGGCGGCCGATTGTTTTAGGGCATGTTTTTTGGCCACCCGCTTATGCGAGCCACCACCAACGATTTGCAATAAGGATCGGGTTCATGCCGTGTGTTTTCATGACCCAAAACATGGGGGCAAAAAATTCGGGCGTCAAGACTTTTACGCTGGAGGGTTTGATTCCGCGTCTTTTAGTTCAAGTTGCAGGGGGTGATGACAATGTGGACAGGTCAGAATTTCGTCGCTTTCGGTGCGATGGACATCGCGAATGTCTTCGACAATTGATTGGGCCTGCTCATCGCTGATGCCAAGGTCTTCTTGATGGGATTTTAGCTTGTTGCGCACACGGTCGGTCAGGCGTTTTCCCAGCAATTGACGGGTTGCCTGATGGCGATATGCGGTTTCACGCCGGCGTAGTTCACTGTTAAAGGCCGATGCCAATATACCGGCCGGAACAGCAACAATACCAATCCCGGTCAGCGAAATGATACTGGCAAGGAATTTACCAAACGGCGTGATCGGAACGACGTCGCCATACCCGACAGTGGCAAGGGTAATCACGCTCCAGTAAAGCGCATCAATCAGGTTGCCGAACGCATCGGGCTGGGCCTGATGTTCTGCAATGTAAATCGCCCCGGCACTGAAGACCAGCATACAGGCAAGGGCGGCACTGGCGGCGCCAAAGATGCCTGCCTGCTGACGAAATACCAGCAACATCAATTCCAGCCCGGTGGAATAACGGGTGAATTTCAACAGCCGTAACAAGCGCACGATACGGACGAAGCGCAGATCAATGGATGTAAATATCCACAGGATAATTGGCAGAATGGCAATCAGGTCGATCAGCGCCATCGGCGTCAGCATGTATCGTAAACGCGCCCAAGCGCCTGAAAAGCGGGGGTCGTCGGGGGCGGACCAAACGCGCAAGGCGTATTCGACGGTAAAGATCAGGGTGCAGACACCCTCAATGACGGCAAACGCGATAAAATAGCGATCAGCAAACTCGTCGACCGAGTCAAAAATCACCGACACAACGTTGATGATGATCGCACTGGCCAAGACCAGATGGACAATCAAGGATAGACGCGACTTCCGGTCTACACCATGAAGCAATGTCTGTACCTTTGATCTGAATGTCCTTTTCATCGGCGCGTATCCAACTGGCAACTCTTGATGATCGTGCCCGGTGATCTTCGCGCCAATCGTTTCAGAAAAGGTTAAGCATAGACCCCAAGGGGTTAGTAGCCCTTGGCCGCATGGATGAAGTCGGCAATCTTACGCGCATCCTTCACACCCTTTATCTTTTCGACACCCGATGAAACATCCGCCCACGGTGCGCCGGAAATTTTGATGGCCTCGGCAACATTATCGGGGTTAAGGCCACCGGCCAGCATCCAGTCGCTTTTGAAATGGCGTCCGGTTAACAACGTCCAGTCAAAGGACACTGCATTTCCACCCGGAAGGACGCTGTCCTTGGGTGGTTTGGCATCAAACAACAGGAAATCAGCAATGCCGTCATAGTCAGACTGGGCTTTGTCGATGTCGTCTGCGGTGCTGACCGAGATTGCTTTCATGACTTTAAGGCCAAAGCGCTGTTTGACTTCGGTCACGCGTTCCGGGCTTTCTTTGCCATGCAGTTGAATGACGTCAAGGTTGCCGGCTTCAATTGCGGTTTGCAGGGCTTCGTCACCGGCTTCAACAAACAGACCTACCTTGAGGATGCTGTTGGGGACCTGTTTCGTCAGGGTGGTGGCCCCTTTGAGTGATATATGGCGCGGGCTTGGTGGGAAAAAGACATACCCCAAGGCATCTGCCCCGGCACTCATGGCCGCAATCAGGGCGTCTTCGCTGTTGATCCCACAGATTTTCACCATGCAGCTCATTGGGGCATCCTGTTTTGTCGTCACGCAAATCATAAGGGGGCATCGTGGCACCCATGCTTTCCATTAGCAGAAAGCACCGCAGTCCAACAGGATATTTACAATTTTACGTGGCTTTGCACTGGCAGGAATGCCTTCGCTGCGCTATTTTCCGCCCATGAGCAAGAATACAGACCCTGCCGCGGGCGAAAACGGCGAAAACACAACCCACTTTGGTTTTCGGGACGTTCCTGAAAACCAGAAGGCATCCATGGTGCGCGAGGTTTTCGACACTGTCGCGTCCAAATATGACCTTATGAACGATCTGATGAGCGGCGGCGTTCACCGTTTGTGGAAAGATTCATTCATTAACGAGCTAAAGCCGCGTCCGGGTATGAAATTGCTCGACGTTGCCGGTGGGACGGGTGATATCGCGTTTCGGTTCCTTAAAAACGGCGGCGGGGCGGTTACGGTCTGTGACATCAACTATGAAATGTTGCATGTCGGGCGTGATCGTGCGGCGGATCACGGCATCTTGCAAAACATCAACTGGACCGTTGGTGACGCGCAGAAATTGCCGCTCCCCGATCAGTCGGTTGATGCCTATACAATTGCCTTTGGCATTCGCAACGTGACCCGCATTACCGAGGCTCTTTCAGAAGCCTACCGGGTATTGCGTCCGGGTGGAAAGTTTCAGTGTCTTGAGTTTTCCAAGGTTGTCGTGCCGGGGTTTGATAAGCTTTATGATACCTACTCGTTCAAGCTTCTGCCAGAGATTGGTCGGATGATTGCGGGCAACCGCGAGGCATATCAGTACCTTGCCGAAAGTATTCGCCAATTCCCCGATCAGGAAACTTTTGCGTCGATGATCCGTGATGCCGGGTTTGAGCGGGTGAAATATCGCAATTTGTCGGGCGGGATTGCTGCAATCCATTCCGGCTGGCGGGTTTGAGGAACAGTAACGAATGATCCGGTTTGTTCGGAACAGTTTTCGCCTGCTTGGCATGGCACGGACCTTGGCGCGCCATGATGCGCTGTTTCCGTTGGCCCTTGTCCCGGGTGGCAAGCTACTTGCCTTTTTTGCCCGCCTGACAGCACCCTTTTCACGCCGATCCGATTTGCCGCCGGGACGCCGTCTTGCGCGTGCACTTGAAGAACTTGGTCCGGCCTTTATCAAGCTTGGTCAAACGCTTGCCACCAGATCCGATCTGATCGGGGATGATGTGGCTGCGGATCTATCTTCCTTGCAGGATCGTTTGCCGCCATTTTCAGTAAAAATTGCCAAGCGCATCATCACTGAACAATTGGCCGAACCGTTCGATGTTTTGTTCGATCAGTTTGATGATGAGCCGGTTGCAGCGGCATCAATTGCGCAGGTGCATTTTGCCACCACGCCCGATGGGCGCGAAGTGGCGGTTAAGGTTCTGCGCCCGGATATCAAGGTGCGCTTTGCCCGTGATCTTGATCTGTTTTACTGGGTTGCAGAGATTGTCGAGCTTACCCAGCCGCGTTTGCGTCGTCTGAAACCGATTGAAACAGTCAAGGCGCTGGAAGACAGCGTCCATCTTGAAATGGATCTGCGTTTTGAAGCCGCGGCCGCCTCGGAATTTCGTGATAATTTCGACAGTGACCCGACTTATTACATTCCCCAGATTGATTGGGAACGGACCGCCGAACATGTCATGACCATGGAACGGGTCAAAGGGGTTCGGATCGATAATGTCGAAGCCCTTGACCGTATGGGCGTTGATCGTTCGGCCCTGTTGGCAAAGGCTGCGGGTGCCTTTTTCCAGCAAGTATTCCGTGACGGTTTTTTCCATGCCGACATGCATCCGGGCAATTTGTTTGTTGATGAAACCGGACAGGTCAGCGTCGTTGATTTCGGCATTATGGGCCGGGTTGATAAACAGACACGCCTGTATCTGGCCGAGATGCTGTTGGGCTTTTTGACCCGCGATTATCATCGTGTGGCGGAAGTCCATTTTGAAGCCGGTTACGTTCCGCGCAACCAGTCGCTTGAAAATTTTCAGCAAGCCTGTCGTTCGATTGGTGAACCGATTTTGGGCAAGGAACTGGCCGATATTTCGGTTGGGCGTTTGTTGGGGCAACTGTTTCAGGTTACCGAACAGTTTGGCATGGAAACCCAGCCACAGTTGTTGATGCTGCAGAAAACCATGATCGTTGCCGAGGGGCTTTCGCGTATTCTTAGCCCGAATGAGAATATGTGGGAATTGTCCCGGCCATTGATCGAGGAATGGATGCGCGAAAATCTTGGCCCGGAAGCCAAAATCAAGGAAGCGACCCTGCAGGCCGGTTCGATGCTGCGTCGATTGCCGCGCGTGCTGGAAGCCGCAGAACAGGCGGCTTCGGTCTTTACCGATCAGGGACTTCGCCTGCATCCTGATACGATTGCCGCCATGCGTGGAAAAGCGTCAAATGGTCAGGGCAAAAGTACCGGGTTTTCGCGCCATACCTTAATCCTTTGGGTGGCGATTGCCGCATTGGGTGCGGCAGTTTTCCTGAAATAACACCTAAAGCAGGGACGTATCTGATGGCTGAGCAAGACTGCATGGTGGAAATCAGCACGGACCGTGCGCGTATTGACCATGCTTATTGCTATGACGTGATCGCCAATTCCTATTGGGGAGGTGGACGCACACGCGGCGAGTTTGATAAATCCGTTGAAATGTCGGTGCCGGTTGGAGCTTATTGCGACGGTAAACAGGTCGGTTTTGCCCGTGTGGTCAGTGATTTGATCGCGCTTGCCTATGTCGCGGACGTTTTTGTTGATCCCGATTACCGTCGGCGGGGCATTGCGGCAAAGATGATCGATGCCTTGCATGCGCACCCTGATTTGGCGCGGGTCAAACGTTGGCTTCTGGCGACCCATGATATGCAGCCGTTGTATCGAGCGCATGGGTATGAAGACCTTGATGACCTTATGATGATGCGGGTTGATGAAGAGGCTAAAAGCCGAAAACCATTGCGATAGCAGCGGGGTTCACGAATGGCTCGGCTGGAATGTCATCAGCCCCAAGAATACGCAGAACACAAAAGAAACCGCCGCCACGGACAAGCCGGGCGGCGGTTTCTTTTTAATGCAGATATTTGGTTAGCTTTCGCGAACCTCGGCAAGGAAGTTGCCAACTTCGTCGCGCAGCGTACCCGATTGGGTGTTGAGCTTATCAGACGCGCCAAGCACCTGATGTGCTGCCTCCCCGGTTTGACGGGCGGCAGCTTGCATCTCGTGGATATGGTTGGTGACTTCCTGCGTGCTTTGAACAGCCTGCTGAACCGAGTTTGAAATCTCGGTGGTTGCCTGACCTTGTTCTTGCACAGCCGCCGCAACTTCGGTGGCGATTTCGTTTAAGTTGGAAATGATGCTGGTGATGCCATCAATGGCACCGACGGCGTCCTGTGTTGATCCCTGAATGCCGGAAATCTGTGCCGAGATATCCTCGGTCGCGCGCGCAGTCTGGTTGGCAAGGTTTTTGACCTCGTTCGCGACCACGGCAAAGCCCTTTCCTGCATCACCGGCACGTGCGGCTTCAATCGTTGCATTCAGGGCCAGAAGGTTGGTTTGTTCGGCGATGGCCTGAATGATTTGGACAACTTCACCGACTTTCTGTGCCGAAACATCAAGTCCCTGCACCATTTGGTTCACGCGGTTGGCTTCGGTGCTGGCGTTTGCCGTGATGTTGGATGTTTCATTGACCCTTGCGCTGATGTCGCGAATGGACATCGCAAGTTGTTCGGCCGCACTGGCCACAGTTTCAACGCTGTGATTGGCTTGTTCAACCGCGGCAACAACGGCCTGAGATCCGGCTTCGTTTTGCTGAACGGCCGCAACCATGGTTTGGGCAACTTGTTGCATCTCACCCGAAGCACCCGAAACACCGTCAACAACCCCCATGACGGTTTGTTCGAACCGTCCGGCAAGGCCCGCCATGGCGTCCCGACGGTTGGCTTCTGATTTGGCACGTTCTTCTTCGCGCTCATGATCAAGTTGGGCTACGCGTTTGGCATTTTCCTTAAAGATTTCGACAGATGAGGCCATCTCACCGATTTCATCGTTTCGGCGACTGCCCGGAACATTGATATCAAGGTTGCCGTCGGCAAGGGCCGCCATCGCGCCATTGATCTTCACCATCGGGATCAAAATCTGTTGGCGCAAAACGAACCATGTGACGCCCAGAAGGACAATCAGGATGGCGGTGGCAAGGGCCAGTTGGACAATGACGGCCTGTTTCACCTCGGCATTGACGCGATCAAGGTTCCAGGCCGTGACCAGCATGCCACGATACATGTCGGCATCGCGGCGTTTGGAATATTTTGTGATCGGGGATGCGACGATAACAGCGTCGTCAGAAATAAAGCTGATGACTTCCTTGTTCTCGATTTGCTCAAGATAAGGTTCGATCAAAGCAGTCAGGTCATGTTTGGGAAGGGTTTCGGACTGGTAGCTACCGATGGCATCGCCATTGGGATTGATCGCAGACAGTGTTGCCAGCTGTGAACCTTCCTTATCGGTGATCTTGCGAAATTCTTTTTCGACGGATGCCCCATCCATCGCGATAAATCCGGGCTGAACGGCGGTCGACAGCATTTCGGTTTTTTCGACCGATTCATTGTACATGATTTCAATCATGGCATTGCGCTGTGACACGGTCTGAATGGTCATCATTGCGCCAAATCCGACGACCAGCAATGCAACAATAACGAGAATAACTTTACGTCCGACAGATGTGCCGGATCTTTTTAGTTCGGCCATTTAAGGTCTCCCGTCCTTTGAAGCCATTTACACCCAGTTTCCCCAAATACCCGGTCAGCTGTGTCGTTTCCGGTGACGACTGTTCTTGCTGATCGGTTTTGTGGCCAATTGTTGTTCAGGCTTGCACCCACTGAACCAATCGACTTTTTTTGTTGCCTGCCGTGGGGCAGGAAGGCGTCACACGTTCTCGTGCAACGGTTGTTCTTAATCAAAAAGCTACTCTAAAGGATCACATTATCGAAACAATAATCGATGGTTTTGGCGATAATTCGGTTTGGGGGAATTCAATTGGATAAATCCACTCAATCAGGCGGTATTTTTTGGTAAAATATACTAGGGTGCTCATATGTACGGGGCTGTCGACTCGGTTTGATGTGAATTGGCGGCACCTTAAGCGAGGCTTGCTTGTGCAAAAGCAATGGGTCCAGGTTGGTCATGATCTGGGGCGGGGGAACGTAGATGGCTAAAACCAGTACAACCACAAAGAAACGGGCGACTAAGAAAACGTCGAAAAGCCCGACCAGTCGGAAACCGGCACAGCCGAAAAAAACAGCATCAGAAGAAACAGCGGTGGTTCAGACCACGCTGTCACCTGTCCCCGATGTTCAGACCGTGCAAAAGGCGGTGCAAGATGGCAAGAAAACTGACCCTGAAACGGCATTGGTACAAAAGCGTCGTGTTGTGAATGATCTGTTCCAACGTGGGCTTGCTGCCCATCAGGCTGGTCAAATTGATGATGCCATCCGTCTTTATAGTGCAGCCTTGCGTCAGAACCCCGACCAGCCAGACGTTTGGAATAACCTTGGTGTTGCCCTGCGACGGAGCAAACGGTTTGCAGCGGCCCTGATTGCTTATCGCCGGGCGGCGGATCTGCGTCCGGAAAATGCCGGGCTATGGTCGAATATGGGCAATTGCCTGCGTGAAATGATGCGCTTTGACGAAGCACTCGCCGCCCATAAAAAGGCGATTGAGCTTGATGATACAATCAAGTCGCATACGTTTAATACTGGTCTTGTATATCGTGATTTGAACAAGTTTTCAGACGCCCTTGGCTACTTCAATCGTGCATTGGCGATGGACCCGGAGTATGTCGATGCCAATTGGGACAGTGCGCTCGCACATCTGGCGTTGGGGGATTACGCCAAGGGATGGGCGGGGTATGAAACCCGCCGCCAACTGGCCGACAATCCTATCCGTCCGCTCGACCTTGCGCCAGAATGGGATGGCAAAGGCGATTTGCGCGGTAAACGGTTGTTACTGCGTGCCGAACAGGGGTTTGGTGACATGATCCAGTTTGCCCGGTTCATTCCGTTGGTTGCCAAACGTGCGGCGCATATCATTGTCGAGTGCCGTAAGGAACTGATGCCGATCATGCGCACCGTATCAGGGGTTGGAACCGTGGTTGAAAAGGGGCGTGCATTACCGGAATTTGATCTGCATGTGCCGCTGCTTAGCCTCCCACATGTTTTGGGCATTGGCGAAGCCGACCTGAAAAAGATTTCTGCTGATCCGTATCTGTCTCCGCCTAAAGGAAAGCAAGTGCGTTTGGCGCCCCCTGCGGGCACGGTGCTTAAGGTTGGGTTGATTTGGGCGGGTAAGCTTAATCCGCGCGACCGTTCCTGCCCGCTTGATACGCTGCTTCCGATTTTGTCGGCCAAAGGAGCTGCGTTTTACAGTTTTCAAGTTGATGATCGCCGCGCGGATATTGAAAAAATCGGCGTCACGGCCTTTGTCACTGACCTTGGCGATCACATCCATGATTTCGGCGACAGTGCTGCCTTGATGCAGGCGATGGACCTGATCATCAGTATCGACAGTGCACCGGCCCACTTGGCAGGCGCAATGGGAATTCCGGTCTGGATGCTGCAACTTTACACAACGGATTGGCGTTGGCTGGTTGATCGCGCTGATAGCCCTTGGTACCCGTCCATGCGCATTTATCGCCAACAAAAGCCCGCAGATTGGTCTACGCCAGTTGAAAAGCTGTCAGCTGATTTTTCCACGTTATTGCAGGCGCGTCTTGGCAGCACGAAGGTTGATCAGCAAGACTGATGTTATCTGATTGCCGTGCGGGCACAGGCGATTCCCCACTACTTTGAATGCTGTAACTACCTGAAAGGTTAGGTTGTTTACTCTATTGAGTAGTTACATAATGGTTTTCGAAAATGCATGATGCCTTAAGTAGTATAACTATCTTGGAATGCTAATTAGGGAATTTCGGGGTTGGGGAATGCATTCAAACTAAGCCTTCTTGTCGCGTTCTTGTCGGTGTTCTGGGGGGAACAACTTGCGGCGCAGGATTTGGAAATTCGTGGTGTAAAGGTTGTGCATCCTGATTTCCCGGTCGCAATGTGTGATTCCGGCGGTGAAGGTCGCACGTGTGAGCGCATGGTCATGGGGAAAGATTTCCCTGATCAGATCGTTTTTTATTCCCATGATGATCAAAATTTCGGGGCCTACCAAATCCGCTTTCTGGATGAGCAGGACGTGTACTGGATTCCTGACGATATGATTGTGGTTGAGGGTAAGGAAATTGCACGCAGGCCGGTTGTTTGCGGTGGAGAAATAGGCGCACTTGGCGGTAAGGGGACACGTGGTGCAGGCGCTGACTGCATTGCGGCTAAGGGGAATTGATTGTGAAAAAATTTGGTTTGATCGTGCTGGTTGGTGCCTTGACGTTGGCGGGGTGTGTCAAGGACATACCGTTTGTTACAACTTCGGTACCAGAGAACGGGAAGTTTATTGATCAGGTAGAGTTTGCCAAAACACATATTTACACGGCAGATGAAATTCATGCTGCAAAATCCGAAGTGATGCGCCAATCAATCGGCACGGCACCGATTACCGACTTGCAGGACTATGCCCAAGAGGTTCTTGACAGGATTGTCGCAGTTGCACCGGTGGGTTCGCCAAAAGCCGAAATCATGCTTATCGGCAATTCAGGGCCGGGTGCACGTGCCGCACGAGAGGGAGTTTTGTTCCTGTACCACTCCGCATTCGACTATTTGCGGAGTGAAGATGAACTCGCCTTTCTGATTGCGCATGAATACAGCCACGTATTGTTACAGCATACCCCGGAAAACCTGTTTTCGGTGCTGCGCCCCTATCTTTTGACGGCCGCGGATGTTGCACTGGGAAATTCAGGTAGCCAGAGTGACCTCCTGCGCAAAGCGGGTCAGATGTATGGCAGTGATTTGATCCTGCGTGATTTGCTTCTGCCAAACTGGGATCGTAGCCAGGAACGTGAAGCGGATTATCTTGGGCTTGATCTGATGGTAAGGGCTGGATACCAGCCAAAAGGTGCTTCGGGTTACTTCGAAGTTGCGCAAGAAGCCGAAGAAAACTTTGACGCACGTTATCAGGTCACACGCAACCAGCTTGAGCTTTTTCTTCAAGCACAGTTCCAGCCTAAGGGGCAGGACAATGTGCTTCTGAACCAGTTTTTGTCAGAGTTTGGCGAAGCCGTAAGCACAGTGCAGCAGCAACTATCGGCCAAACACGATGACGCCTCAGAAAGGGCCGAAGAGATTTTTGCCTATGGAATGCGCGAATATATGCCCGAACGTACCAGCCGGATGATTCACAAGGAACCATTTGATAGCTTTATTGAACAAAACAAAACGGCGCTGGACAATTACCGTATTGCGAGCGAGATCATTCAAACTTTGCAGCAAGATGATCGTGAGATTGATTTCCGTGCACTGGAGGCTGAGGCCAGGAAAGCGGTTGGCGGAGATACGGAAAATCACCCCTATACACGCTGGGCCTTCGCCAAAGTAAGGGAACGCCAAGGGAATCTGAAAAAAGCGCTTCAGAATATCGACTTGATTGATGGCGAAGATGACGTGCTGGCATTGCCAGTTGAAATGAAACGGGCAGAGATCATGAAATCGCTTGGCGATGTGAAATCGGCGTACCAGCGCGTTGAACAGGTCGCTACTTACTATGAGTGGCCACTTGAGGCATACCGTTTCCTGTATCCGATTGTTAAAGCCAGTGGCAATAAAACGCGTGAGAACGAGCTTCTGATCGGATGTGTTGCACGCTATCCACAGCAGCGTGCCTTGTGTGCGGGACAAGAATCCACAATGCAAATGTCCAGCATGTAAATGGTAGAGGAATCGGATCCCGGTGCCGCCGAAGAAAGGGCGGTAATAGTTTTACGACTGAGACCATTCTGGTGGGGTGTTATCAACGTCCTGATTGCCGTTGCTGTCCTGTGTGTTGAACCGGACTCGATCGCCAATGCGGTTGACGATTACAGTTACGCGGTATTTGGCAAGACAGTCGGCGGGCCGATTTATCGCGGCAAGAGTACAGATGATATCGGTGTTGTCTTGCTGGATGATGAATCGCTGGCGGGGCTGAAATCAAGCTGGCCTGCAGTTTACGGCTTGCACGCAGAAGTCTTGCGCAAGTTGCTGACAGCGGCGCCAAAAGCGGTCTTCATCGATTTTACATTTCGTGACCGGCGTACAGAGGCACCCCCAACTGGCGGTGAGCCCGGTGAGTGGTTGCCGGAACGTTACGTGCGTGATGACAGCTTGATGATGCTGGTCAATACGTTGCAGATGTATCAGATGATGGGAATTCCGGTATATCTTCAGGCCGGAGCCCTTAATTTTTATCAACATCACGCAGTTTTGTCCGAACTGGCACCTTATGTGACGCTGGTGGCGGGGTGGGGGGATGCACGCGGGCGGGCAGATGTTCGCGCTTTGACATATCCGATGTTTCCAGAATTGCGTAATGCCGATGATTCTTATGGGGCATCCGATGTTGCCAATTTACCCCTTTGCGATGATGCACGGATGCGCAGCACCGGTAACGGGAATTTGCGCGGGTGCGATGTCGCCGGAATCACCGCAGCCGCACCAACAATTTATCAACACCTCTGTTCAAAGGCCGAGCGCGCCGGGTCACTTGAACGCGGTTGGACATGCGATGAGAGCCTTCTTATGCCCTCCAAGGATGACAAGGCGGGATGGCTGACCTGGAAACAGGACGTGAGGGGACGGCCGATGTGGCTGTCATGGCCGGACAAGCAGGCCGATTATACAAGCTGGACCAAGGCATATGACCAGCACTGCAATGTTGTTCGACCTTATGAGTGTTCGCAGGATACTGAGCAGAGTGCTGTTATGCGCAGCATACGCAATCTGTTGGCGTTGTTTGGGGTAACCCAGCAGCCCGAAGTAAAGTGCGCACCGTTTCAGACAATTTCTGCGGAGCAGGTTTTCCGCGAAACGCCAAGTGCAGGGCGATGGGTTGATAATTTCAAAGGCCGGATCGTTATGTATGGGCAGAACCTGCAAGGATTTCAGGATATTGTAAGGCCTCCGACAATTGATGTGGATATTCCCGGTGTCTTCATTCATGCCATGGCGCTGGAAAACCTTTTGAGTAACGGGGAAGGTTATCTTTCCGACCGTTCAACGTTCAGCAGCTGGTTGAACGCCGATCTAGTTGAAATAGCCACCTTGGTTGTCATCCTTACGTTGCGCTTTGGTTTGGGGTGGATTGCGCGAAAGAGTTTTCCTGCTATTCCTCCCGCAAAGTTGGTTACGGAGAAGGAATGCGGATTGTGCGAGTATGTTGTTGGTATGTGCGCAAGCAAGTTCGTGGCTCTGATGCGGATGGTACGGTTTCTTCCCAGCATACCGAGGGCTGTTTTTGTTTGGTGGACCGGTAAAAATTCAAGTTCAACCGGCTTTGATCGTGAAAGCAGACAACTGGCACGAAACTGGTTCATGTTTGGGATTTGCGTGCTGGATTTGGTTGTAAGCGTTGTGATTGTCACTTTTGGTGCAATTGTTATCGAATTTTGGGTTCTTGCGATTGCGCCGGTAAACTGGATGGCCGTCATTGGCCTTGGGATGTTGAGTTACATACCTTTCGTGCGTTCATTGTTTGCCGATGAAGCCTAGCTTCTGACTCCAGGTTCCCCAAACGGAGAAGACGGATCAACGTATTGAAAAGCAAGATATAGTTTGATTGTTCGCTGAAAGCATGATGTTGGTGGAGTAACGCGAAAATCGCATTGCGTTGCCGCGCCCCTTGCCAACATCGCAGACAAAGCGTAGGTAAGCGCCTTAATTTTGTAGATAGCAGACCTTAATGGTGTGTCATCGATTACGATCTGAATAAACCCGTTTTGGCCAACAGATCTGGCGCAGGAGAATTCTTGTGAGCGAAGCTTATAACAAAGGTTTCCCGGTTTCCTGGGAACAGATGCATCGAGACGCACGTGCCTTGGCGTGGCGTCTTTTGGAACAGGGCCCGTATAAAGGTATCATCGCGATTACCCGTGGTGGTCTGGTACCCGCAGCGATTATCGCACGCGAACTTGATATTCGCTTGATTGATACCGTTTGTATTCGCAGTTACTCTGACAAGAGCCGCGGTGATCTGGAATGGCTTAAGGGCATCGAAGGTGACGGTACCGATATGCTGATCATTGATGATCTTGTCGATACCGGCAAAACCGCCAAGGCTGTTCGCGAAAAACTGCCCAAAGCGCATTTCGCAACTGTTTATGCCAAGCCGCTTGGCCGTGAAGTCGTCGACAGCTTTGTGACGGAAGTATCCCAGGATACGTGGATTTACTTCCCGTGGGATATGGAATTGTCGGTTAACGCCCCGATTTCCGAACGCGCCCGCTAATCGGCTTTTGAAAGGTATCCGTATTACCTTGTAGCTGGTTGGCCCAGACAAGGAGAATACAGGATGCGCACAGAATTACGCCCGGTCTTCCATCGTCATGCCCGTCTTGCGGCCCGGTGGGCCGGGCGTTTGTGTTTTGGCGTTCTGGTCTTCGGTATCTCGGGACTTACAGCCACCGGATCATCCGCACAGCAGGTATCGGAACGGGTTGCCCGGATACAGTCACTTTTGTCCGGAGAGGCCGGATATCGATTGTCGGTGTTTGCCGAAGTACGTAACGCGCGCACAATGGCCGTGGCACCGGAACTGGGAGGTGTTTTTGTCGGCACCCGTGGTTCCAACCTGTATTTCGTGCGCGATGCAGATGAAGATGGGATTGGCGAAGAGGTCAATCTGATTGCGGATGATTTCAAACAGGCCAACGGCATTGCCTATCGGCCAGGTACCCTGTTTGTAGCCGATCAGCACCGGATTGTGTCTTATGACCTCAGTGGGTTTGATGGCACAAAACTTAGCCGTCCGCGTCTTTTATTTACCAATCTTCCGGATAAAAGCCATCACGGTTGGCGTTATGCCGCACTGTCACCTGATGGGGATCGTTTGTTTGTCGCAGTAGGCGCGCCGTGTAATATCTGCAAGGTTAGTGGCCTTGAAGGCACAATTATTTCCATTCCGGTGAATGGTGGTGCACCGCAAGTTTATGCAAGCGGCATTCGAAATTCGGTTGGTTTGACGTTCCATCCCGATACAGGTGACCTTTGGTTCACCGATAATGGTGGGGATCGGCTAGGGGACGACATCCCGCGAGAAGAGCTTAATCGTGCTACAGGGCCGGGGGAATTTTTTGGATATCCGTGGTATGCGGGCAGTGACACAAGAAGCCCACAATTTGACGATGAGGCGGTCCCGCACGAGGTTACTTTCCCGGCATTTACCTTTAACGCCCATAATGCGCCACTTGGCTTTGCGTTTGACGATGGAGATGCGCTTGTGGCGCTGCATGGTTCGTGGAACCGGACCATTCCAGATGGGTATAAGGTCGTTCGGGTTGAGTTTCGCAATGGCAAACCAAGCGTTGAGAATCCGTTCTTAAGTGGGTTCTTACGCAGCAACGGTGAAGTTGTCGGCCGTCCGGTGGATGTGAAGCATTATGTGGACGGATCGATCCTGATCTCGGACGATCATACAGGTGCGATCTGGCGAATGATGCCTGAAGGGTGATCGCGGCGCCAAGCCCCGTAAATTAATTGATTGGGCTGGATGCGATGTTCTTGCATCGACCGACAAAGACGGCTATAAAACGCCCCGCTCAAGCGGGTGTAGTTCAATGGTAGAACGGCAGCTTCCCAAGCTGCATACGAGGGTTCGATTCCCTTCACCCGCTCCAAGCTTTCCACCGTCACTTTCTGTATTAGTTTGTCGCGTAGGTCGTATTGCTTTGGCATGTGTTGCCACAGCCATCTGACGTGCCATCGGGACAGCATGCTATCAGACGGTTTCGCAAACGTTTGCGGGCACGTTGAACGCGTGACTTAACCGTGGGCAATCTGATTGCATGACGTGCGGAAAACTCTGTTTGACGGGTTCGTTTCAGGTCAATCTCGGTCAGAATTTTTTGGTCGTCATCGTCCATGCCCGAAATAATATCTGACAGGCATGCGCTTAGATCGGCTTCATCAGGCTGTGTATCGACCGGGATCATTTCAGCGTGTCCATACCATGTTGGATCACTTTGAAGATTGTTGGTTGTGGAGCGTTTGCGACTTTGTCGGCGATAAAAATCAACGATTTTACTGCGCGCGACAGCGTAGACCCAAGCTGACGGATTACTTGCAGTACTAAGCGTTGACTGGGTGCGGATGATCGCTTCTAGGATGTCGGAAACGACATCCTCTACCTCATTGACAGGGACACGGGTTTGGACAAACCGGTGCAGGCCCTTTTGAAGGGCCTGCCAGTCGGCGGAACTATGGTGTGAGGATGCGAATTTCATTGCTCTTTACGCACAACATACTTGATTGGGGTTTGATGCCTTCATTGGTTGTTGGTCACAACAACCGGCCATCGACGAATTTGTATTCTGTGTTCCGTCTTTGGGATCATCATCAAGGATACGATACCATTCCCATGACAGTCCGTCTGGTCCCGTCGTCCAGAACTTGTCTTGTTTGGCGTGGCAACACCCGGTTTGAGTAACCTCACTTGTTGCAAGATCACTGTTGGTGAGACGCGTTGCGGTTTGAGAAAATTCGTCGACAGTTTCGCATTCAACCCCAATGTGGTTGAGGTTCTCTGGTGCGTTGGCGTTTTCAAACAAAACAAGTTTTAGCGGCGGATGAGTAATTTCAAAATTAGCATAGCCGTCACGTTGTTTGTGGACCGAGGTTGCGAACATATCGCTATAAAACGCAATTGCGCGATCAAGGTTTTGAACGTTCAGGGCAAGTTGCAGGCGCATTGTGTGTCTCCTGTGACATCGATGTAATATCTAGGAAGACGCAAGCCCCAGCAAAAGGATGCAGAGGGATTCAAATTTCCGGAAAAATTTGAAAGAATACACTTGAAGACTGTGCACTGGTATTGGCCCGTCAGGACAAGGTGCGGCTTATGGTGCAGGTGCCAGATAGACGAGGTTTTTGTCGCGCGCTTCTTCATCGCTGCAAATCTTGATGCTGTCTTCTTTGGCGGTGCTATCGGCGAAATGGGGATCAAGGGGCCCGATATAATTGTTTGCCCCCTCAGTCCGATAAAGGCAGTGGCCATTTTCACCATCAAGGCGTTTGCCGTCCCGCCAGTCTTTCGGGGCGATCATATCGTCGCCATGGAGGCCGATTTTCGCATTGTCGGCTTCGATCGATAGGCTGTCATAGCGGTGTGAATAGCCCGGTATCGGCAAGGCTTCGCCGTCGGTAATCATGGCTGCAGCCACATCCCGTTCACCAATGCCACATTCAACAAGCGGGAAGTCGCCTTCTTTTTCTGAACGTTCCGGGTCACCGGGCCAGCATTGTACGGTGAAGGGCGCCATGGTGAAATATTTGCGCAATTGCATGGCCGATGACATGCCACAGTCCTGGAAGGTGCCATTATGACGGCACTGTTGGCCGAGTTCAGGAGCATCCATTCCAGCGATGTCGGCAACCTTTCCGTTGATCATGATCGTATCGCCATCAATCACCTGTATGTCCCGGCCTTCAGCCTCTAGTGCCATTTCGCCAGTCTTTGCGATTTTGTCCCCGGCAGCGTTAACCGGTTTATCCTGCAGGTAAACTGCAAGTGCAAATAAAGCGGGTACGGCAATCAAGACAATCAGGTGGGAAAAGCGTTTCAAGCAAACCTCGGTATGTTGGCAATTGGGTCAGACCCCAAGTATCGCAAGGATGGCACATCAGCGAGATCAACAGAACATCTAAAAACAACGGCGAAATAATGACCTTGATGGACTGATGCGATGTCATTCCGTCAGGGCTTATCCAATAACCGGATGCATTTACGGACGTTTGGCGCTACAAGCGGATTTTGGTCCAGCTGTCAGGGAAGCGGCTTTGTTTCGTCTGCAACCTATCTTTTTCGTCGTCGGGGTCATGGTCATTATCATCGGTGTTTCGATGCTGGTGCCGGCGGCCGTGGATTTGTATTACGGAAATCCCGACTGGAGAATTTTTGCCCAAGCCTCGATGACCACCATCGGCTTGGGCGGAATGGCGTGCCTTGCCTGTCGATCCGATATCGGGCCACGCGTGACATCACGCCAGGGCTATGTCCTGACCGTCGTGTCATGGATTGCGGTCAGTCTGACCGGGGCATTGCCGCTGTGGTATTCATCGCTTGATATCAGCTTTTGTGACGCGGTGTTTGAAACGGTTTCCGGTCTGACGACAACCGGATCGACGGTTCTGTCTGGCCTGGATCAAATGCCACCGGGTTTGCTGGTGTGGCGTTCGATCATGCAATGGCTTGGCGGGATCGGGATCATTGTTACCGCATTAGCACTTTTGCCAATGATGCGTGTTGGCGGGATGCAGCTTTTCCAGATGGAAAGTTCGGACCGTTCAGAAAAACTCAGCCCACGCATACGCGACATGTGCATGCAGATTGTGCTGATTTATGTCTCGCTGAGCGTCATCTGCATGTTGCTTTACCGGTTCTTTGGCATGACATGGTTTGATGCCATCAACCACGGCATGACGACCCTTGCGACGGGGGGCTATTCGACGTCGGATATGTCTTTTGCAAAATTCGATTCCAATCTGGCCCTGCATTGGGTCGGGGTTGTGTTCATGTGTGCGGGGGCCCTGCCCTTTACCGCCTATGCGGTTTTGATCCGTAAACGCAAAATTGGCGCGATCATTGGCAATCAGCAGATCAAGCTGTTCGGCCTGATCATCACGGTCTTTACCCTGCTTTTGACGTTCCGACTGGCCCAGATTTCAGATGACAGCATTTTCCGGTCACTGACCATGGCGGCCTTTAACCTTGTGTCGGTGATTACAACGACGGGGTTTGCATCGGGGGATTATCTGTTGTGGGGGCCGGCAGCGGTGATGCTGTTTTTCTTTGCAACTTTTATTGGCGGATGTTCGGGGTCGACAGCGGGCGGCTTCAAGATGTTCCGTCTGTATGTGATTTTCACCGGGCTTCAGGCGCATTTCATGCGGTTGCGCAGCCCGTCAGCAGTCGTGGTCAGTCGTATTGATCGCCACGAGATCACCTCGGACATTTTCAATGCCGTGACGGTGTATGTATGTCTTTTGGCGTTGAGCTATATGGTGGTAACTGTCGCCCTTGGATTGACCGGGCTTGATCTGATTACGTCGATGAGTGCGGCGGCAACAGCCCTTGCCAACGTTGGTCCGGGACTTGGCAATATTATCGGACCGGCAGGTAACTTCCAGTCACTGCCCGATTCGGCTAAATGGATTCTGGATGTTGCGATGATCCTGGGTCGGTTGGAGTTTGAAACCCTGCTGGTGCTTTTGATGCCGTCCTTCTGGCGCGACTAGGTTCTAACCGGCGGTTTTCGCCGTCTGATCTTAAATATGTCGTGGAACAATCCGATCAGCATCACGTTCTATACCAGACATTACCGCAGCATATGTGCGATGCGGCAAGGTAGATTTGCCTTCGCTTGATAAATCCCTATAATGCGCGGCCCGCGATGGATCGCGGTGGTCGAATATGACAGCAATTTTTATACGAGGTTAGACAATTATTATGAGTGCCGAAAATCTCCATGTCGGTGTAATCGGCGCAACCGGTGCGGTTGGCGTCGAGCTGATCAACGTTATGTTTGATCGTAACTTCCCTGTAGGTGAACTCACCCTGTTCGCGTCCGAGCGTTCCGCAGGCAAGACCGTGGAGACTAAGTTCGGGACTAAGACCGTCGCGCTGTTTTCTGTCGAAGAAGCCAAACAGTGTGACATTGTCTTCCTTGCTGTTTCGGGTGATTTTGCCAAGGAATATGGGCCGAAAATTGCCGAAGGTGCGTTGGTGATTGATAACTCCTCGGCATTCCGTTTGAATGACGATGTTCCGCTGATCGTGCCGGAAATCAATGGTCATCTGGCCAAGACGGCAAAGCTGATTGCGAACCCAAATTGCACCACGGCGATTGCCGCGGTGGCACTTTGGCCGCTGCATCAGGCGTTTGGCTTGAAGAAAGTCATCGTTTCAACCTATCAGGCCGCTTCGGGTTCCGGGCAGCCGGGTATGAACGAGCTGCGTGAAGGGCTTGCTGCCGGTTTGGCAGGTAAGCCAATTCCGGCAGAGGTTTTCTCCTCGCCGCTGGCTTTCAACGTCATTCCGCACATTGATACCTTCCAGGAAAATGGCTACACGCGCGAAGAAATGAAGGTAACCTGGGAAACCCGGAAAATCTTTGGTACGCCTGATCTACCGATTTCATGCACGGCAGTGCGTATCCCGACCGAGCGTACCCATTCCGAGTCTATCGTGATTGAAACCGAAAAGGTTGTCACCCCGGATGCGGCGCGTGAAGTTTTGGCGAAAGCCAAGGGTGTGAAGCTTGTTGATGATCCGGCCAACAACAAATACCCGATGCCGTTGACCGCGACAGAACAGTATGACGTCGAGGTGGGTCGTATCCGTACGAACCTGATCTTTGGTGATCATGGTCTGGAACTGTTTGTAGCCGGTGATCAGCTGCTTAAAGGTGCGGCTTTGAATGCTGTCCAGATCGCAGAAGCATCGATCGCGGACTAAGCCAACAGGTTTGGACGAGAATGCAAAACGGCCCCGATATTTCGGGGCCGTTTTTTCGATTTAGATCGTCTGGTGGATCAGTCAAATCATGCCAGCGAAATATGATCCGGCCCGGTCGCCTTGGCCGTGTAAAGCGCATTGTCGACCCGCATCATCAAGGTATCGATGTCTTCGCCGTCGCGATATTCGGTGACACCGGCGCTGATGGTCATGGTGATTTCTTCACGACCGAACCGTATGGGTGAATTGCGGACGTGATCGGCCAGATCGCGTGCCTTAGTCAGCGCGTCCTGTCGATCCATCTCCGGGAACAAAATAACAAACTCGTCACCACCCCAGCGACAAACAATATCAGACTCCCGCACGGCGGTTCGGATGTTGGTCAGGACCTCACGCAGGACCGCATCCCCGCCCGGATGGCCATAAGCATCATTGATCCCCTTGAAGTCATCAAGATCGAAAGTCATCACCGACAGCGGTTTTGTCTGGCGTTTGCAGTTTTTCCGGGTGGTGTCAAAAAGCATGTCAAACACTTGCCGGTTATAGCTGCCTGTAAGTTTGTCGCGTGATGCCAGTTCTTCGAGGCGGTTCTGATAATTTCGAATTGTCAGATAGGCGGCGAGCCCGACGATAACTGTAATCAGAAGTGAAATGGCAATATTGATCAGCAGCGTGTTCTGGATACGCTCATTCGCGACAAAATCGTTTTGTTCAACGATCAGAAGCCAGCCAAATTCAGGCACCAGGCGGCTGTTGACGAAGTAAGTTGCGCCGTCTTCCTCATATGAAATCGACGACCCGGGTGCGGTCAAGATTTGGGTCGCGTGATAGCGCATGCCGCGACGTTCATGGAGCGAATTCGCAGTTCCGAAACCACTTCCGTTAAGGGTCACTTTGCCTTCGCGGTCTACGAAATAAATCGTGCGACCATATCGCTTTTGATAGGTTTCAATCAGGTTTGTGACCGCTGTTAGCGACAATCCGACGCCTGTGACGCCAATGACATTCCCATCGTAATCACGCACCTGATAATTGACAAAAATGGTCAGGCGGGACCGGTCGACGGTATCGCTGTCGATATTGACTTCATAGGGTTTGATGTCGTCGCGCGCCTGAAAATACCAAACGTCGGCTGGGTCTTCTTCGCTGATTTTTTTGATGACCCCGCTCGGATGGTAATAATTGCGGGTTTTTTCGGAGATGAAATATGACGTAATCGTATCGTATCGGTTTTGGATTTCGCCCAGATACTTGATGATCTTGTCGTTATCCTGTTCACCAGCCAACGCCCAGTCGCGGACAAATGTGTCATGCGCCATTAGCGATGAAATGAAAATCGGCTGCAGAAGATCGCGCTGTATTTCGGAATAAATGTTGTCGCTGGTAAGGGGCAATGTGGTTTCGGAAATCTGTTCTTCAACAGATTCGCGCGCAACATGGAAACTGACAAAACTTGTCGTCAGAAAACCGGTCGCCAGCAGGAGACACAGGACAATTGCGAAGTATAATTTCTTTCCCAAAATGGAAAGCCCCCAAAGAAAGCAATGGCTTGTGCCGCCGTTAATTTGTTTTCTGCGGCAAATTTGACGTTTGTAATGTAGGGCAAATCAAACACGATTGCATCGTCCGAATTGGTTCGGCTTCTCGATTGTCGTTCGGGTGGAACATGTGGATGCGAAAAACTACCCAGTCAGTCAATTGGGTTCAGATCCTCGTGATTTTAAATGATATGCGGTTAATTGCGATCAGTATCGGAAAGTAATGGCTTTGCTGTCATGCTGTGGTCAATAGTCTTCGTCAGCTGGATGCCTGATCGGGCAATCGTCAGTACAATGGTGATCATACGTGAAGCCAACCCAGAAACGGCTGTTTTCCACGCATGATTGCGCTTTTAGATCCAAATAAGATGACTGAAAAGGTCTGGACTTTCTTCCCGCATGTGCCAAGAATTCCGCAGCATATGACGAAGAGGGTACATCACAGCCGCAATTTCGGGTATGCAGTGCTCTGGCAAGATACAACAGCAAAGACATCAGGCCGTCCTGCCCACGAGGTAGAACAGCGCGGCAAACATGCCAAGAGGCGTTTCATTGATCGATTTCCGTCCCATTCTTTTCATCATTGGCATTCTGCTTTGTACGCTGGCAGTGGGCATGTTCGTTCCTGCACTGGTTGACCTTTATTATGGTCAGTCGGATTGGCTCGTGTTTTCGGCGGCATCCTTTGTGTCGCTGTTCGTGGGCGGGGCGCTGATCATGATGAACCGGATGGAGAACCTTAAAATCAACTCGCGTCAGGCTTTTATCCTGACGACGTTAAGTTGGCTGGTTCTCACGGCGGCATCGGCCCTGCCATTTGCTTTTTCTGATCTTGATATGTCCTACACCGATGCATTTTTTGAAGCGATGTCAGGCATTTCAACCACGGGATCGACGGTGATTGTCGGTCTTGATACTGCCCCGCAGGGGATTTTGTTGTGGCGTGCGCTTTTGCAGTGGCTTGGCGGGATCGGGATCATTGTGATGGCCATTGCTGTGATGCCGATGCTGCGTGTTGGTGGTATGCAGCTTTTCCGCATGGAAAACTCGGACAAGTCCGACAAGGCCTTTCCGCGTGCAACCCAGATTGCCATGGGCATTGCGGTTCTATATCTCAGTTTTACCGCGCTTTGGGCCATCATGCTTTGGTGGGCAGGGATGTCGCAATTTGATGCGATTGCCCATGCGATGACGACCATTGCCACCGGCGGCTTTTCGACCAAGGATGCATCGGTTGGGCATTTTGATAGTGCGGCGATTGATGTCATCATCACCCTTGGCATGGCGACGGGGGCGTTGCCGTTCATTTTGTATCTTCAGATGTTGCGCGGACGCGGAAGAGCACTTTTTCGCGATAGTCAGGTGCGCTGGTTCATCACCATCGCGTCCTCGATTATTCTTGGTCTTGCCTTTTGGCATTCAGAAACGAATGCCGTGCCATTCCTGACCGCATTGCGCTATACGTCGTTCAATATTGTGTCCGTCATGACCGGAACGGGCTATGCCACGACCGATTACGGTCTTTGGGGCCCGTTTGCCGTCACGGTATTTTTCTTTGTGATGTTTATCGGTGGCTGTGCCGGATCGACCACATGCGGGGTTAAGATTTTCCGCCTGCAGGTTTTGTATGAAATCGCAAAAATTCAGCTGTCGCACATGCTGCGTCCGCACGGCGTTTTCATTGCTTATTATAACCGTAAACCGCTGTCCGAAGACGTTACTGAATCTGTTTTGAGCTTCTTCTTTCTGTTTGTCTTCTGCTTTATCGTGCTGGCAGCGGGCCTTGGTGCAATGGGGCTTGATTTCATCACGGCTGTTTCCAGTGCAGGGACTGCGATTGCCAATGTGGGGCCGGGACTGGGGCCGATTGTTGGTCCGTCGGGGAATTTTGCGACACTGCCCGATGGTGCGAAATGGTTGATGTCGATCGGGATGCTGATCGGGCGATTGGAAGTCTTTACCGTTCTCGTGCTGTTGTTCCCGGCTTTCTGGCGGGATTAGGACCGCTTCAGCTTAAAACATCATGTCTTTATTAATCCAAAGCCTCGTCAGATAGTTTACCTGACGAGGCTTTCATTATGCGGAATTGACAAAGTAGGGCATTTGACCTAATTTTGCGTTTAGGGCGATTGTCCTAGGCGGGTAATGCTGGTGACTGTGAGTTAAGGGCATCAGGCATTCATTGCAGGTATGAGTTGGTTAGGAATTTTCGAATGGCTATCGCGACCCGGGACCGGATCATCAAAACAGCGGATATTCTGTTTTATCAACAGGGGTTTGAGGCGACTTCGTTTGCCGATATTGCATTGGCTGTCGGTATCTCGCGGGGAAATTTTTACCATCATTTCAAAACCAAGGACGACATCCTTGATGGTGTTATCAACCATCGTTTGGCCAATACCGAACAGATGCTTGATCGTTGGGAGATTGAGGGTGATGACCCGGCGGACCGCATCCGTAGTTTTATCCACATCCTGATCGTCAACGGTGAGAAAATCCGAAAATTCGGATGTCCGGTTGGAACGCTATCATCAGAGCTGGCGAAACTGAACCATGCGGCACAAAGCGATGCCGCATCGCTCTTTACCCTGTTTCGAAGCTGGCTCAGTCGGCAATTCGAGCGGCTGGGATTTGCTGGAAGGTCAGATTTTCTTGCCATGCACATTCTTGGTCGCAGTCAGGGTGTAGCAGCCCTCGCCAATGCCTTTAACGATGATGTTTTCTTGCGCAGCGAAGTAGAGCTGATGTGTCTCTGGCTTGATGAACAGATAGCGTCGGTTCGAAAGTACTGACCTAACTGTACACCACACCCTCATTCTGTTGATATTAATGATCAAAACAGGGAGAAAACCATGTTCACTGTCTTTTTGAGGTTCGCGGAGCACCGTGCAAGGGCGCCCGAATTCATGGATGGGCATAAGGCCTGGATCAAGCAGGGGTTTGATGACGGGGTGTTTCTTATGGTGGGAAGTTTGCAGCCCAATATGGGAGGTGCGATCCTTGCGCATGCGATAGCGCGCGACGCGCTTGAAGCCCGCGTCAAGAATGATCCGTTTGTTGTTGAAGGGATTGTAACGGCGGAAATTCTTGAGATCACACCGGCGCGGGCAGATGAACGCCTTAGCTTTCTGATGGGGTGAGCCATGAGCAAAACAACAATCGGTACGGACGGAAAGTGCCGTTGTGCATGGTGCGATTCTGCGCCGGAATTCAACGCTTATCACGATACGGAATGGGGCTTTCCAGTAACAGATGATCGTCGGCTGTTTGAGAAAATCTGTCTGGAAGGATTTCAGTCGGGATTAAGCTGGCGCACGATCCTGACCAAGCGTGAGAACTTTCGCGCGGCTTTTGAGGGCTTTGACTTTCACAAGCTTGCGACGTTTGACGACAAAGATGTCGAACGATTGTTGCAAGATGCAGGTATTATTCGACATCGCGGCAAGATTGAAGCGGCCATCAATAATGCCAAACGCGCCTGTGAAATGATCGAACGCGAAGGATCATTGGCAGCCTATTTCTGGCGATTTGAACCAGACGCCGATGAGATTGCCATTCCACAAACGATGTCGACGTCCCCAACATCCATTGCCTTGTCCAAGGATTTAAAAAAACGCGGATGGAAATTTGTTGGCCCGACCACTGTCTTTGCCTTCATGCAGGCTATGGGACTGATCAATGATCATGCCGACGGGTGTTATCTGCGACCCGAAATCGACGATATTCGACGTTCATTTGTGCGTCCGGTCTGATGGCGTGCCGGGATGATTTCGTTGGGTGGTATGGCTGAGGGAAAGTAAGTCAGGCGATACCGGACCTTGGGTCAGGAGCGGATCGGGGATCGGGATTTTGGCCCGGCATCGCCTTAAAACCAAGGTGCCAAATCAGTCATAAAAGGTAAAATCGAATATTATTTAAATTATGATAGTTTAAAACTATTAATCCTGTGTGGTACGATTGGCCGCACCACAAAATCAGGAAGAAACAGGCAGTTTCACACAGAATATCGCGCCATCTGGTCCTGTTGCCGCAAGACGAAGATCGCCATTGTGAACAGCGATCAATTCCCGTGCGATGGCAAGACCAAGTCCAGTGCCCCCTTGGCGACCGCTGGCTGCAAACGGGATGAACAGGTTCTTGATCGCCTTCTCGGCCAATCCCGGTCCGTTATCAGAGATCAAAACCTCAATGAAATGGCCGTCTTGGATGGATTGACTGTTACCGTGTACCTTTTGGACCGACACCCATACAGTGTCGGCACCAGCTTCTAGCGGGTTGCGCATCAGATTGCTAAAGGCGCGAAACAGCATGTCATAATCTGCTTCAAGCATGACATCGTCGGGCAGATCAATGTCGACCTGTGCCGTGCACGGCAGCGACAGTTTCGTTTCACTCTCGGTTGCGCCGTCCAAAAGTGGGTCGGATTTTTGCAGCAAAATCTGATCGCGGATTTCTTCGATCAGTTCGACAAGTGTGAATTTCACCAAATCACGCGGTGGCGGAGTTTCACGCGCAAAGGACAATGTCTGTTCGCTGATGTAGACCGCCCTTTCCATCGATGACAACAAGCGTGGCACAACCGCGCGGACTTCGTCATCCTGACTTTTGGCAAGCTGTTCGGTCATCAACATTGATGTGGCCAATGCGTTACGCAGATCATGGCTGATCTTTGTGGCCGCCGTACCAAGTGCGGCCAGTCTTCTTCGTTGATTAAGCATGGCTTGCAGGTCTTGCTGCATACTTGCCAGTTCCTGACGGGCGACACCGATTTCGTCATCCCGATGGCCCGGATCGATAACAGCACTTTTATCCTGCGGTGTTTCACGAAAACGGATCATGTCGCGGGTTAATGTCCGCATAGGCAGAACCATCATGCGATTAAGCGCAAAATAAACCAGCCCGGCGGTAAAGAACGAAATCATCAAAGACAATCCCATGACCCGCCAGCCAAAATCGCGCATTGCCTCAGTCAGGTTTTTTTCATGAACCAGGATCTCGATTTCGAAAGTCGGGGCCATGGACGGCATGCCGATAACACGCAGCATCCGGTTACCGGTTTGGGTCAGGGTGGAAAACCCTTCGAGCAAGGCCATCGGAATGGAAAAGCTGGTTAAATCGACATCCTTGTCGATCTTTGCGGGCATATCGTCACGCTGCAGCAGCAATTTACGATCTTCGCGCCGCAGGATGACGGCTTCGATCCCGGCATTGGACAGCAGTTCTTTTTCCAGATCATCGGGGATCATTTGATCTGGGGTTGCCTCCAGCGCAAGGGCGGCCAGATACGCGGAATCAAGATGGGCTTCTAGCCAGTCGATGCGAAAACGTGCAACCGACGGGGCAAAAACGAAGACTTCTGCGAGCATCACAAAACTGACCGTCAGCACGAGCAAGCGTGCCGACAGCGATTTGGCCCATGGGGGCAGTTTAAGATGCGGTCTTTCCATAGGGAATGTTAGCCAGAGACGATCAAAAATGTACAGAGATACAGAAACTTGGGGACAAACAGTGTTTTATCCAAGCTTCAACAGGAACCGAACAATCTTGCGCGTTTTCTCGCTAAACAGGCTGGGCGTGTACCACGCACCGGCAGCACGTTTTGAAAGCTCGCCAAGGGTTGGGTAAGGGGCAATAACGCCAGCCATTGCACCTATTTTCATTTTTTGCGAAATCGCCAACGTCCAGATGCCAATCAATTCCCCGGCCTGACGCCCGACAATGCCAGCCCCGAGAATGCGACCCTTCGGGGTGGTGATGACTTTGATAAAGCCGATTGTCGCATCTTCAGCTCGCGCGCGGTCATTTTCTGCGTAGTCCCAAGTTACAACCCGAATGTTATCGCCAAATTTTTCACGTGCAGCTGTTTCATTCAGGCCCACTTGGGCAAGTTCCGGGCTGGTATAAGTCACCCACGGCACCGCACTGTGGTTAACCTTTGCGGGTAGACGGAAGAGGGCATTGCGAATGACAATGCCCGCGTCATATCCCGCCATATGGGTAAACTGCAGTCCGCCTGTAACATCGCCGATAGCAAATATTTTCCGGTTTGTTGTGCGTAAGCGCGCATCAACCTCAATACCCCGTCGATCAAAAGCAACGCCGGCATCATCAAGGCCGAGGTTCTCAACGTTTGGCGCGCGTCCTGTTGCCAGTAACAGGTGGCTGCCTTCGATGGTGATATCGGCACCGTTTTGTTCGATCACGACACGGATTTGATTGCCGTTCAATTCGACCCGTTGAGTTTTGGCGTTTTCGTAAAGGCTGACCCCCGATGCTTCAATCTCGGTACGGACCACATCAACCATATCATGATCGTCTTTGGGCAGGATCGTCATCATCTCAATGATGGTGACCTTTGCGCCCAGTTGCCGATGGGCCTGCGCCATTTCAAGTCCGATGGGACCGCCACCGATGATGATCAAATGATCGGGGCATGTTTTGTTTTCAAAGATGGTTTCATTGGTAAGGTAGGAAACGTTTTCCAATCCGTCGATTGGCGGAATGGCCGCACGTGATCCTGTGGCAATGACAAATCGCTTGGCCTGTATGGTTTTGCCATCGGCAACGAGTTCACGCGGGGAGGTGAATTTTGCCTCGCCCTGAATGACGGTGCATCCAAGGTCTTCGAACCGTGCAACCGAATCATGGGGGGCAATTCCGGCGATCACGCTGTGCACATGATCCATCGCCTTGGCGAAATCAACGTCGACTGGTCCGGTTGAAATGCCAAATCGCGATGCGGTTCTGGCGTTATGTGCCGCGTGACCGGCTGCCAGCAGCGCCTTGGACGGAATACACCCGGTATTAAGGCAATCGCCGCCCATTTTGCCCTTTTCAATAAGGACGACATCTGCCCCCATTTGCACGGCACCGGCGGCAACTGAAAGCCCGCCAGACCCTGCGCCAATGACACAGATATCGGTTTTGATGACATCACTCATTGGATGGGAACCTGTTCTTGTTTTTGCGGAGTTTTTTATAGGCAACGGGCAGCATTGCCAAAACGGCAAGGCCAATGATCGGGGTTAGAATCCGGGGTTCGAAGATAACACCCAGATCGGGTGTTTTGCCCTGATCAAACAGTGCACCCAACCCATCACCGATTGAAACATAAACAAATGTGCCCGGGATGATGCCAACGATCGTACCGAGCACAAAGGATCGTATTTTGACTCCCAAAAGGGCCGGGACGAGGTTCACCAGCCAGAACGGGAAGATCGGGATCAGACGAAGGACCATAAGATAGCTTAAGGCATCTTCGGCAAAGCCCTTTTCCATCTTGCGGATGGCGTTGCCTGCCTTGGCATGCATCAGATCATAAAGCGCATAGCGTGCTGCAAGATAAACAATGACCGCGCCAAGGGTCGCTGCGATCACGACATAGGCGGTGCCAAGCCAGACACCAAACATAAAGCCGCCCGCAATCGTCAAAAGAGATCCGATTGGCAAGGAAAGTGCGACCGAAACGGCATAAATAGCCATAAACGTTATGACGCTTGAAACTGGATTACTGGTGACAAAGTCACGCAAAATATCGCGGTTTTCGCGCAGGGTATCAAATGACAGAAAATCAAGAACCCCAGTAGACCAGGCAACTCCCAATCCTGCAAGCAAGATCGCAATAGGCCATAGTTTGCGCCAAATTGGTTTCGCACCAGATTGGGGGGCTGGTGTTTGGGTGGATTTTTTATCGGTCAAATCAGACGCCATTGAGCTGGTCTTGGTCATTCGTTTCACGCATTTGCATAAACTGGGGCGCAAAACCTCAAATACAGGATTGCATTAATTTCCAGCAGATTAGAACGAAATCTTGTCCGTGGCTTCTGAACTGCTTTCACCATTGCGTGAACCGTTTGTTAGCCGGTTACTTTGTCATCTGACATGCCTCTGCGCAAAATTGAGCAGTCAGAGGTTCTTGACCTTACGAAAGTCTGGTCGTATCGTCTGGCCCTTCGTGGGATTTGTCGACCGGCTTGCGACCACGTAAAAAATCGCTAAAGAGGGGATACATGGCTTCGGCCCTGACCCATTCATGCCGGTCAGGGTTTTTTTGTGTCCGGATCATACCAATATGACCGGGCATGTAGGAGCAAGACGATGACGACCGAAAAAAAGGCTTCAGATAACTGGCGCGCAGCAACCCGTTCTGTCCGGGGTGGAACCGAACGAAGTGGTTTCTGCGAGACCTCTGAGGCCATCTTCATGAATTCCGGCTATGTTTACGAAAGTGCTGCCGAGGCTGAGGCCTCCTTTGATGGCAGCGGACCGGAACGGTTTGTGTATTCACGTTTCGCCAACCCGACCGTCGGGATGTTCGAAGAACGCCTTGCTCTGATTGAGGGGGCAAAATATTGCCGCGCAACTGCGTCGGGCATGTCGGCGGTTTGGAATGCGTTGATCGCATGCACCAAGGCGGGTGGCCGCGTGATTGGTTCGCGCGCACTGTTTGGGTCGTGCGAGTTCATTTTGACAACGCTTTTGCCGCGATTTGGTGTTGAAACCGAACTGGTTGATGGCACCGATCATGCTGCTTGGGAAAAGGCATTGTCCAAGCCGGCAGATGCCGTGTTCATTGAAACACCATCCAATCCGACACTTGAAGTCATTGATATCGCCTTCGTTGCCGATCTGGCGCATAAGGCTGGGGCAAAGGTGGTTGTCGACAACGTTTTTGCTACCCCGGTCCTGCAAAAGCCGATGGAGCTTGGTGCTGATATTGTTGTGTATTCGGCAACGAAACACATTGATGGTCAGGGACGGTGTCTTGGCGGTGCCATTCTGTTTAATGACAAGGAATGGCATGATGATCATTTGACAACATTCCTGCGTCACACCGGCCCAAGCATGAGCCCGTTCAACGCATGGGTTCTGCTTAAGGGGCTTGAAACGCTTAGCCTGCGTGTCGATCAACATATTCGCAATGCAACCGCCTTGGCCGAATTCCTGTCGGAACAGCCGAGTGTGTCGCGCGTTATATATCCAGCACTCAAAAGCCATCCACAGCATGAACTGGCGATGAAACAAATGTCAGGTCGCGGTGGCGGGCTTATTGCGGTCGAACTTGCAGGGGGCAAGGCGGCGGCGTTTTCGCTGCTTGATAACCTCAAGCTGATTGATATCTCCAACAACCTCGGAGACGCCAAAAGTCTTGCGACTCATCCTTGGACGACAACGCATCAGCGCGTCCCGGCCGAGGACAAGGTGGTCATGGGCATTACCGAAGGCATGCTGCGCCTTTCGGTTGGTCTAGAAGATGTCGACGACCTTAAAGAAGACTTGCTTGCCGCTTTGGCCGTTTAGTGGCTGGCAGTATGTGTTGAACTTTTCGTAATTCGGCCCGTACAAAACAGTGCGGGCCGGTTCGTTTCGGGCCATAATTTTGGTCTGTGCACGAAACAGCTAAGCAAATTATGTCAGGTATCTGGCACTGTGGCTCTGAACTGTCTACATATGCGTCATCAACAGTGATCTTGGCTGAGGAAGATGGACTGGAAATAAATTGGCCTGGAGAATTGCATGTATTCAACCGTGACCAACGAAATCAAGGTTTCGGTACAGCCCGTATTCCTTGAAGACCAGTCCGATCCGGACACCCATCGTTATATCTGGGCCTATCGGATTGAGATTGAAAATCTGGGATCAAAAACCGTGCAGTTGCTGAACCGCTACTGGCGTATCACTGACTCACGCGGAGAGACTCAGGAAGTCAAAGGTCCCGGCGTCATCGGGGAGCAACCGGTGTTGGCCGAGGGCGAGAGCTTTAATTACACAAGTGGCGCGCCATTGGCCACGCCGAGTGGCTTTATGGTCGGGACTTACGAGATGACAGATATGGACGGGAATCATTTTGATATTCAGATTCCGGCCTTTTCACTCGACAGCCCCCATGGGCAACATACGGTAAATTGATATAAGTGCGGGTCAGGAGCCCCACCAAGCCGGGATGCAATCCCGCAAGGAAAAGATAAAAAGGATTTAGTATGTGCAGCGAACACAGTGCGGTAAAACGTCCGACACGTGAAGAAGCAGAAGAAGCCGTTCGCACCCTTCTTCGTTGGGCAGGAGATGATCCCGAGCGCGAAGGTCTGCTTGGAACGCCGGACCGCGTGGCGCGCTCCTATGGCGAGTTTTTTGCCGGTTATCAGCAGGACCCGGCGGAAATCTTGCGCCGTACCTTTGAAGAAACCGACGGCTATGACGAAATGGTCGTGCTGCGCGATATCCGTGTCGAATCTTATTGTGAACACCACATGGTCCCTATCATCGGGGTTGCCCATGTTGCGTATTTGCCGCGCAAACGGGTTGTGGGGATTTCAAAACTTGCCCGCGTGGTCGAAGTGTATTCCAAGCGCCTGCAGATTCAGGAAAAGATGACCGCACAGGTTGCCAACACTATTCAGGAAGAACTGGACCCGCTTGGTGTGGCTGTTGTGATTGATGCCAACCATCAATGCATGAGCACACGTGGTGTCCATCAAACCGGTGTGTCCATGGTGACCAGCCGTATGCTTGGCGCGTTTCGCGATGATCCAATCACACGCCGTGAATTCTTTGCTATGATCGGTCGATAATCGGTTGATCAGATCGATTTGAATGACAAAGGCCGCAGCATCATGCTGCGGCCTTTAATTTTGCAAGATCGATTAGATAACCCGCTATTTATAGGGCTGCCTGACTTATTCGCGGAAATTGCTATGACAGGATTTGCATGTCTTAAGCACGTTGCCCAACGCACCTTTGAAGTCATCTTCCGAGCCATTATTGGCCGCAACGGTTTTAAGTGCCGCGGCGTTGCTTTCAAGTTGCGAAGCCAAACCTGTGAATTTTGACCAGTCGTCCCAGATTTCAGGCAGAGCTTCGGACGGGTGTTTGTCACTTCCTTCGGGGAAAAGCTTGGTAAAGGTTTCGCCCGCATGGGATTCGATGATGCTTGCCGATTTGGCAACCGTCGCAGGGTCATAGGGTAAGGTGCCTTTCATCATTGGCACCATGATCTTGACCTGCTGACCAATTGCCTTCATGCCGTCCATGCGTTCCTTGAGCACGCCCGTCGCACCTTCATGGGCAATGGCGGTGATGCTTGCCGTCATTGTAAGGGCTATGACCGCCCCGATAAAAATTCTCAACTCTCTTGTCCCCTGCTTCTTTTGTCATTGTGTGTGTTTAATAAGGATTTTGGCAGCTTATACCCCAAATCGCGAAAGAGTTTGGTCAACGGTATCGACATAAGATCCACCAAATAAACGAACATGCACCAATAATGGATAAAGATTATACAAATCCCGGCGTTCCTCGAAGAAGCCCGGTTCAATCTTGCTCACCTCACTGTATTGTTCGAAAAATTCCGGCGTCAGATCCCCGAACAATGTGCCAAAGGCAAGTTCGATTTCACGGTCGCCATAATAGATCGCCGGATCAATAAGGCCTGCGATCTTGCCGTCGTGACACAGAATGTTTCCGCCCCACAGATCACCATGCAGCATGGATGCTGCTGGTTTATCCGCGATCAGATCGCCAAGTTTTACAATCAGCTTATCAATCCGGTTTACCAAACGTGTGGGCAAATGACCTTCCTGATGGGCAACCGTTGCCATATATCGAAGTCGATGTTCGCCAAAAAACGTGACCCAGCTTTTGCTCTGGGTGTTTGGCTGATGCAGTCCGCCAATCAATGTGTCAAAAGACAATCCATATTGATCGGCTGTTACTGCATGTTGTGTGGCAAGCTGTCTGGCCAAATCACGTTGTACTGATCCAGACATCTGACCATTGTTGGCAATAAAATCCATCACCAGACAGCCAGAATCGCCATACAGTACATTCGGGCTTCGAATGGGGGAATGGTCTGTCAGATACCGCAGCATTGCGGCTTCTATATCCAGATTGGCGTTGGCACCCGCCTTAATAACCAGTGCCTGGCCGTTATCTAGATCAACCCGCATAACCTTGGCAACACATCCGCCCGACAGGTGTGATCGGGCAATGATTTTCGCCCCGGTCAAATCCGTGATCCGTTGAGACAAGATCGGATCGGTCATGGATCAAATACCGTGTTGATCGCGGATATGGGCCAACAGGCGACGAGATGTTTCTTCGATCATATCAAAGACATCAGTGAAGCCGTTCGGGCCACCGTAATAGGGGTCGGGAACACTTTGACCGGACAGTTTTGGGTGGTAATCCAAAAATAGTTTTAGTTTCTGCTGACTTGCCGAAGGGGCCTGACGGCGCATATCGCGCAAGTGCCCGTCATCCATGGCCAGAATATAGTCAAACTCTGTGTAGTCGCCGGGTTTGATTTTGCGCGACCGTATATGGCCAAGATCGTACCCCCGGCTTTGAGCCATTTGGTGTGACCGTGTGTCGGGCAATTCGCCAACGTGATAGGCCGAAAGCCCGCAGCTATCGACTGTAACCTGCTCAGACAGACCGGCCGCTGCAACCATGTCCGTAAACACGCCATCTGCGGTGGGCGAGCGGCAGATGTTGCCAGTACATACAAAAAGAACCTTGATCACGTGCTATCCAGCAATTTTGATTGGGAAAGCGCAAGACTGACATGCGCCGGAATGTGAGGCAATGGCTGCTTGGGGTGGTGAAAACCATAACGCTGATTTCGCAGTCGCAGCAATCTTGCAATGTAACAGCTTCGTGACATTTCCAATCTGACCCTGACAGCCATATAATTAGTTTGTATGATCACGCCATATTTTGAATTTTGGTACTGTTTTATGCAGGAATTTGTTTCATTCGGGTTGCACGTTGCGTTGATCCGCCAGTTGGCGTGGTTGCCGCGCGGTTATGATCTTGTGCCGGCGGGGACGGTGGTTACGTCTGCCAAATTGCGCAGTATCATGCTGTCACTCGAAGAGGCAAATGGTCCGGCAGTGCTTGTGCGCCTTGGGCGGCATCTTGCGGCCAAGGAACAGGCGCCGATCCTGACCATGCTGCGCCATGTTGCAACACCGGGCATGATTGCGGATCGCTGGCGTAGGCTCGAAGGATATTCCCATGCACGCGCGCGAAGCGACTATCAGGTCACGGGGAAGTCCATGACCTTTCATCGCGGTGTTGTGCGTGGGCAGCCCCCGGCACGGGTTGAAAACCTGTTGTTGCACGGGTTCCTGATCGGGTTGCTTGAGGCCGTCGGGGCCGATTTCATTGATAGTACGATTTTGCCAAGTCACGGGCCTGCTGTGTCGGTCATGCGCAACGGACGTCTGAGTGAGAAATTTAAGTTCAATGGGCGCGGTTTGCGGTTTCGCATTACTTGGAAAAGTTTCGAACCGGTTTCCTCCTCTTATCCGTTTATGGCCAATATGCCCGGAACGGCGCCTTCTATTTCTGCACAGCGCCCCATTGTCCAGCAGCTCTGTACCATTCTTGAGCAGGACATCGGGCGAAGCTGGACGATTGACGATGTGGCGGCTGCTCTTGATACGTCTGGTCGGACGCTGCAGCGTCGTCTGCAATATGCCAACAGTCGTTTTTCCGATTTGCTGCGTCTTGTTCGGGTGCGCGAAGCATGTCGTCTTCTGTGCGGGACGACATTATCCGTTGGTGAAATCGGCTTTTGGTGCGGGTTTACCGACAATGCGCATTTTTCACGTGATTTCCGAAGGTTGGCCAGCATGCCGCCGTCGGTCTATCGCGAAGCAAGCTACGGGCATGCAGGACTGACACGGGCGTAACCATCGTTGGACGTGGATGACCAATGAACGGGCAATGATTGACCCCTTTGGCATCCTTGTTTATCAGCAGATCGCACATGCCACACAATCCTGTGCCCGGCGCGGATGATCTTTCCAGTTTGCGAGGCTGCCATGACCAACGCATCCAAAAACGACGGCCAATATGCCGGTTTCCTGCCGCCTTTTTTCCACGATCGGCCAGATGCCGATGACGTCATGATCAAAACGTGGGCTGTCGGGGATGGTTTGGTTGATCATTCGGTTCCCGAAATTCCTGCCCCGCTTTCGCTGTTTTTTGATCTGGTGGTACCGGCTGCTCAGCGTGCGGGCGCCACGGGATTTGCGATGCTTTGGCTTGATCGTCATCCGCATGAAGAACCAGGTTGGCGCCTGTCGCTTGGCCATGTTGGAACGGCCGATGACCTTGAATTGGCAGTGGCCAAGCCACTTGCACGGCTTGTCGGTACAGCAAAACTAGCAGAATTTGAAACAGAAAACTGGCATGTGACCCACCCATTGTGGCGCAAGCGTGCAGAACCGGTAAAGCTTGTGTTCTGGGGTGACTTTGCCCGTCATGCACGCGCCATTCTGGGGCATGGTGATGGATCCGGATTTTATCAGCCACTTGGTGCGGGGCTTCGGTCTGATCATGTTGCGGCCTCTTTGCCACTGCTTGAAGATATGCTCGGCGAGCCGTTCCTCGTAAACGGTATGGGGTTTGAAGATGCCCTGCGGTTGGGGATCGCACTTGGCCGTGCGCATCTGATTGAAAGCTGGATTGAGGCCGGTGGGACGGAAAAGGAGCCGTATTTCCGCCCGATGCGCATATGGCATCAGGCTTGGCTGTCCAATGCGCTGGTTGATCCTGCTGTGGCAAGTCTTGCCATGTCGGGTCAACCACCAATGCCTGCACTGGATTTTTCAGACACTGCCACACCTGATACCCGCCGCAAGGCCCTTGATGATGTTTCAGCTTGGCTAACGGCTGTCTTTTTTAATGATGAATATCCCGCGTTGCGAAATGCCTTTGTAGCCGGGGTGCAAAATGCCGTTTGGCTTGACAGTGACCTTCAGCAATATGTTCAGCCACAGCAACGCGCAGAAATCTTGCAAGGTCTGATGCCCTATTGTCGCTGGTTCTTGGCGATGGCGCTTTATAACCATCTTGGCAATCTTGCGGCTGGGACGGCGCGCGAAGATCAATCGGAATTTTATGCGACATTGGTTGATGCCCTGCCCGAACTGGCCCCGCTTAGTGATCTTGCCACTCAGCGCGATATCGAACAGCACATCATTCGCATTGATGCCGCCCGGGCGGCATCTGCGTTTGACACACTTGTCTTGCCATTCTGTGATGTGTTGATGCCACGCCGTTCATTTGATGCGGCACGTGCCTGATCGCACAGAACAGTTCCTAACCGAAATAGGTCCGCCAGTATCATGCTGGCGGACCTATTTTTGTTTTTGCCGTGATTAATGCGTGTGGGCGGCAATCGGTCGGCTTGAAACAATCTTGAACCGGATCGCAAGGCCGCTTACAGCGACAAGGCTTGCAATCACTATGCCCCAGAACAGGCCAGGCACACCCATGCCTTGCGTGAATGTCAGGTAATATCCCACCGGGATCATGATGCACAGATAAGACACCAGATGCAGTATGGTCGGTGCCCACGTATCCCCCGCACCACGTAAGGCATTGATCGCCGCATTTTGCCCGCCGTCGGTTGGGAAAATAATCGGCATCAAAACCAGTACCGAAACGGTCGTCAGGATCACCGCACCATCTTTGGTAAACAGATGGGCAACCGCATTCGGAAAAAGATAAAGCGGTGCGCTTAGGACAAACATCACCGCCATCGTGGTCAAAAGTCCGACCCAGCCGGCAAGTGCCATGTCAGGCCTGTCGCGCCGGCCATAGGCAATGCCAACCCGAACAGAGGTTGCCGATGCCAGTCCAAGGGCAACCATGAACATCAAAGCCAGCATCGTCATGGCAATGCCATAACTTGCGGCCGCGACAACGCCCAGCCGACCGGCAAAAAGCTGCATGGCGGCAAACGCGCTTGTTTCCATGCCCTGGCTGGCACCGGCGGCATATCCAAGATGGCGTGCCTTGTGCGATGCGCGCCACCAGCCGGAAAACCCATTACGAATGCCATAAAGACTATGGCTCTTCATCAACAGAATATAGCCCAGTAAACTGAATGCCATGAACCAGCGGATGACGGTTGATGTCCATGCTGCACCTTCAGCACCCAGTTCCGGTAGGCCAAATGCCCCGTAAACCAGACCGTAATCCAAAACCAGATTGATCGCATTGGCACCAATCATCATCATCATGCCGGGCAACGGACGCTGTAACCCTTCAAGGAAAAATGCGCAGGTAATATAGATCATTGCTGCGGGCATTCCGATCGACAGGATCATTGCCAACTCGCCGGCATTCTGCGTGATATCATCAGGCTGACCGGTCGCGATAAACAGCCACTGCGATTGCCACGTCAGGATCGTAAACAGAATACCGATCAGCACGGCATAAGGCATGGCACTTCGCCAGACCAGACCGGCTTCGATCATGTTGTCGCGCCCGACCGCATGCGACGTCAGGATCATCACCCCTGTCAGGAGCCCGATTCCGGTCACCATCAAGGTCGTGAACGGCGCATGGGCGACATTAAGATAGGCCAGTCCCGCGCTGTCGTAATTACCAACCACAATGGTGTCGACAACCGACATGATCAGCATGCCAAGCCGCGCAATGGTGACTGGCAGGGCAAGTCGGAACAGTTCGCTTAGGTGACGCCGTACCCGGTTATTTGGATAAAGCGGTGTCGGGGATGCTTTTGGCTCAATAGGCGGTGGTGCCGGTGTCCCGTCCTGTGGGGCGATGGTCATCGGAACGTTTCCTTATCATTTTATATCCGCAAAGCCAGGCATCAAAATCTGGTGTGGTGGCGAGATGCCGGTTCGTGGTTGATCATGCCCTTTGGGACACGACTTTTTAAGTGTCGAGTTATCGTGTTGACGGCAATGGTCGATGGGGGATGGCTGTGATCAGTTTTGCCGGATCATCGGTGATTACGGATGTAACACCCCATGCGAACAGTTCACGCGCACGATCAACCTCATTAATTGTATAACAAACAAGCGGCACTCCGGCTTTGACAATCTCGGCGGCACTTACCGGTGTCAGTGCGGCATGATCTATATGAATGGCGGATGCACCGAGGCGGTCGTACTCTGCTTTCCAGTTCTTAGGTAGCGTTTCAAGCAACCAGCCACATGGGATTTCAGGTGCATGTTTACGCATTTCGGCAACAGCAATATCATCGAAACTTGAAATCAGGATTGGAAGATCTTTGGCGCGCTTTAACTCGGCAATGACTTCATGACATAGACGCACCGGATCGCAGCCCGATGGCTTGATTTCAAGGTTTGCACCCATTTCCATAAAATACAGCGTTTCAAGTGTATCGGTCAGGGTCGGAATACGTTCACCCTTATATATATCTGAAAACCAGGCACCGGCATCGAGCCCGCGCAAAGTGGCAAGATCGCTTTGGTGAATTGGCCCCGTGCCGTTTGTTGTGCGTTCAAGTGTCTCGTCATGGATCAGGACACATTTATTGTCGGCACTCAGTGTCACATCGCACTCGACCCATTTGGCATTGCGCGCACCGGCGACGCGGAATGCGGCAATGGTATTTTCCGGGGCCTCAATCGAAGCTCCGCGATGTGCGATGATGTGGGGAATCTTGAACACGGGCTTTGCCTTTTGTGATGTTGCGGCAAAACACTGGCAATTGGAGTGTGCACTGCCCGGTGCGCCGCTTGAACTTGCTACGAGTCTCTTACGCCAGTTGTTTTCTGTTAAAAAGCGAAAATCTTGTGTCGTTTTGAACGCGGCTATGTGCGCATTGGCAGCGAAGTCATTGGACTCCATATTGTAATTGGTCGCTCAAAGTTGAAAATCTCCGGGGTTTGGGGCGGTATGCGCACATGTGGTGCATGCCATGCATTTGGCTGAACCCTTGGCCAAACCACCCAAACACAAGGGTTTGCGCCGCCCCTTTTGCAGACGCCAAAAACAATCGGGCAAAATCTCCAGAAAACTTG
>NZ_NXGX01000002.1 GCF_002844275.1 Thalassospira lohafexi | reverse complement strand
CCGCCCTGCGTTTTGCGGTTCTAATCAGCAGCCGGTGCAGGTTTTGCTGTCGTCGGTGCAAACCTCGGCGATGATGTCTTTCAGCGCATCGGCCGATTGCTCATCGGCTTTGGAGCAGGCACTGCCCGCCGTTCCGGTCTTGAGCGCGTCGCCGACGACAAAGTTATAGTGTTTGCCGGAACTGGCACTGTAGGTCAGGAAGGTCTTGCCGCAATGAAGGTGCCGGTACTTGCTGCCGTTATTGGCACCGGAATTGGTGTAGTATTCTTGATTGCTGCAGTAATCCTTCTTGAGGTAGGGGCAGGACCTTTTCATTTGATTGGAATGGCAGTCGTTATATTTGCCAAATCCAAGGAAAAGCCCGCAGAACGGGCCGGAATCCCGAACAAGGGATTTAACGCGGGAGTTGGCACATATAACGGCTGTCCTTCGGATCAATCGGATTTGCACGGGCTACTTTGTCGCAAAGCCTTGAAAGATATATATCTTCCTGCAGTTTTGCTTCGCGTATCCGCACAAATCTGATTGACCATTTCAACCAAATGAAGAGGTCCTGACCCTGGCTTTTGCGGACTGTGTGCCCAGCGCAAAAACAAACAGCGCGCCAAGCGCGATCATGAGGTGTTTCATCACATTCTCCGTTAAAATGAAGAAAACCGGCCAAAGGGCCGGTTGTGCGACGTTTCACGTCAGGGGATGTGATGGGATGAGATGAGACGAGGGGCGACGGGATGCGACGCGATGAGACAGGGAGCGATGCGGCTCGGCTCGTTCTGTACGCGTGCGACCCGCCGAGGTGTCAGGCTGGGGGCGGTCCGGTCTTGCGATAGGGCGGAGCTATCGGCTGCGCGGTCTTCTGATCGGCTGATCGGTTGATCCGCTGATCCGGTCTGGACGGGCTGTTGGGCCCGCCAGACGCCAGAAGAACCGTTGAGAGAGGCTTACAGCCCGATGACGTCCCAGTCATGTTCGGCTTCCATGCCGAGTTCCTGACGGAGCTGGCGCATGGTGCGGCGGAGCAGGCCGTGCATTTTGGCGCGCGCCTCTTCCGGGTCGCGCTGGCTGATGGCGGCATAGACCGCGTGATGATCGGGAAGCGATTTAACGTGCGCCTTGGGCCCGCCGGACGACAGGCGGAACGAGCCGATCAGGGCGGTTTCAATCAGCATGCCAAACGATTTCATGAAATCATTGCCCGACGCATCCAGAATGCCCTGATGGAAGACAAGGTCGGTCATATAGACAGCCTCGGTCCCCGGTTCGGCCTTTTCCATTTCGAAATAGGCGGTTTCCAGATGCTTGATCTGTTCCGGGGTCGCACGGATGGCGGCCATGGCGGCGGTATTGGGTTCGATAATCAGGCGGGTTTCCAGAAGGCTATAGAGAAACGCCGGGTCCGGATCGGGGAAGTGCCATGACAGCACATCGGGATCAAGCAGGTTCCAGCTGGTGCGCGGTTTGACGCGCGTGCCGGTTTTGGGGCGTGATTCGATCAGTCCCTTGGCCGAGAGGATTTTAATGGCTTCGCGAAGGGCGGTGCGCGAGACGTCGAGGGATTCACTTAAAGCCGCCTCGGTCGGCAGGACATCCCCCGGGACCAGTTTGCCAGAAACGATGCGCATTCCAAGATCATGCGCAACAATGCTGTGCAGGCTGCGTTTGGCATAAGTTCTCGACATAGTAGACGACATTAAATTCCCTCCGGCACGGCCTTGTTAAATACGAAAACGGCGAAAAGCCCGCGCTGATATTATTCATATAATATGAATTAATTTTTAGAGCAACTTATCTAGGCAGCTTAATCCCTTGTGCTGCAAAGCATATAATTATTTCAGGGGACTTGTGCGGTGCGATGTAATCCTTCGTGCAAAGGTGATGTGTTATAAACCACAGTTGCCAAGATCGAAAGGCACGACTTCACCTGTTTGACGCTTGACAGGGCCTGATATCCTGATCATTAATGTTATTGTATGAAGAATAAGGGTCAGGGTCTATTAATTTGATTGGACGGGCCGCCGCACCCCTTCGGGGCGTCCTTTGGGCCAAATTAATAGACCCTGACCCAAAACAAGATTGTCAGGAGGAAGCATCATGTGGACACAAGGGATTGAGATCTCTGGCACCTGAAAAGGGCGGTGATCCCCCTGTGTGACAGGGCATATTCATGCTTGAGGAAAAATTTCCCCGCTGCGCTGCGCCATCGGCCCCTTGATGCAGATTCTGCCAGTTTTGGTATGAGATTGCGGATGTCTGACATACGGAGTCCCTGTATGTTTGACCACCGAATAGAGAACAATAGACCAGAATATGGGAGACGGAACGATCATGTCTGATCGCAAACCGACACACTACACAAGCCTTGAAGACAAATCAGTATTCATCACCGGCGGTGCTTCGGGCATTGGGGAGGCCATCGTCACGGCCTTTGTCGAGCAGGGGGCCAAGGTCGCCTTTGTCGACATCATCGAAGATGCCGGCAATGAACTGGTCGAGAAACTTGGCAAGACGGCGCGCAACAAACCGGTTTTCATCACATGCGATTTGACCGACATTGCCGCGCTTCAGGCCGCCATCGCCAAGGCGGCCGAGCTTAATGGCCCGATCACCGCGTTGCTGAATAATGCCGCCAATGACACCCGCCATAAATGGCAGGACGTGACACCGGAATATTGGGATGAACGCCAGGCGATCAACATTCGCCCGTCGTTCTTTGCCATTCAGGCCGTCGCACCCATGATGCAAAAGGCCGGTGGGGGTGCTATTGTCAATTTCGGGTCGGTCAGCTGGATGATGGGGCAGGGCGGCATGCCCGGCTACACCACGGCAAAGGCGGCAACGCATGGCATGACACGCGGCATGGCGCGCGACCTTGGCAAGGATCACATCCGGGTCAATACGCTTGTGCCCGGCTGGGTCATGACGCAGCGCCAGCTTGACCTTTGGGTTGATGAAGCCGCCGAGCGCGAGATTGACGAGCGTCAGTGCCTTAAGAACAAGGTGATGCCGCAGGATATCGCGCGCATGGCGCTTTTCCTGACGTCCGATGAAAGCCGGATGGTCACCGCCCAGAACTTTATCGTTGATGGGGGCTGGGTCTGATCCCCGGCAAACGCACAACGATAATTCCCGCATAAGACAGACTTATATCAGGATATCAGGACGCATTTCATGAGACTGGTTCAATTTAAAGAGACCTCCGGCGCGCAGCATGTTGCCGTTGTTGAAGATGCCGAGACGCTTTTGGTGCTGACCGGGGTTTCTTCGACCCGGAAACTGGCCGAAATCGCGATCAAGGAAGGTACCACCATGATTGCGGCGGCCAAGTCGCGCATGGGCGAAGACCGCATCAGTTATGACGAGGTCGCCAAAAGCGGGCGTCTTTTGCCGCCGATCACCCATGCCGATCCGGCGCATTTTCTGGTCACCGGCACCGGCCTGACCCATCTTGGCTCGGCCTCGGCCCGGGCCAACATGCATACATCGGGCAATAAGGCGGCCGATGAAACCGATTCCATGAAGATGTTTCGCATGGGGGTTGAGGGCGGCAAACCGAAAGCCGGTGAAACCGGCGTTCAGCCCGAATGGTTTTATAAGGGTGATGGTTCGATCGTTGCCAGTCCGGGGGCGGATATGCCAAGCCCGTCCTTTGCCCTTGATGGCAGCGAAGAACCCGAAATTGCCGCGGTTTACGTGATTGACCCGGATGGCAATCCGGTGCGGATCGGCTTTGCCATTGGCAACGAGTTTTCCGATCATGTGACCGAACGCCAGAATTACCTGTATCTGGCGCACTCCAAACTGCGTGCGTGCTCCATGGGCCCGGAATTGCTTTTGGGCGATTTGCCAAGCCATGTTGAGGGCACATCGCGCCTTTATCGCGATGGCAAGGTGATCTGGGAAAAACCGTTTTTGAGCGGTGAAGACAATATGTCCCATACGCTGGCCAACCTTGAATATCATCATTTCAAATATGATCTGTTCTGCCGCCCCGGTGACGTGCATGCGCATTTCTTTGGCACGGCAACGCTTTCCTTTGCCGATGGTGTGACGACACAGGATGGCGATGAGTTTGAAATTGAATCATCGCTGTTTGGCAGGGCGCTGCGCAACCGGTTGACAACACAGGCCGCGCGCAAGGTGGTTGTGAAAACCATCTAACTTGATGCGTGTTTTCGGGATTTTTGAAATCCCAAGGGGCGCATAAGCCCCGCCTTCCTCCGAACGACACAAACTTCCCCGGCTCAAGCGATTGGGCCGGGGTTTTCTTTTTAATCTTTAGGTTGTGGTTCTAGTTGTTTCGTGTTTTGCTAAAGTACGGTTTTGAGTGCTTTTGATTTAAGATAGAAAATAAATCTGTCCGCTTTTTTCACTATGGAAAACAAAGGCTAAAAATAGCGGGCAGAAGAAAGGGGGAGAACCCCTTTTAGGGCCCCTGTTTTCTGACATGAGTTCAAATGGAGAAAATAAGCATGCCCCTTTTCGCTTTTCCGCCATTAGCTTTGAATTGAGGATGATGTAAAAATGAAAAAAGGAACCTGCCAACTGTGCGGTGATACCAGAGATTTGATAAAGGCCCATATCATTCCTAGAACAATATTCTCCAAAACAAGAGGGCTAGGTGCTCCTCCCCAATTTCTTACTTCTTGGGAGGGGAATCAGGGTAACAAATCCGAAGGTTTTATCGATAAATCAATTCTATGCGGTGATTGCGATAATTCTTTTTCCGATGCTGAAAACTACCTTGGTGAATACTTGCATCGCAATCATACTGCCGCCTCACAAGCGCATAACGGAGTTACAGCATTTATTGATGAGGCCTATGATTACGGAAAGCTCAAGCTTGCTGTTTTGGTGACGTTATGGCGAGCAGAAATTAGCAGTAACGAGGCCTTCTGCGACGTCTACATGGAAAAGGAAGAGAAAGAAAAGCTTCGCAAGATGTTGGTTAAAGGTGAAGTTGGTTCTGCAGGCTGTTTTCCAGTTGTCATCTCGAGGTGGAAAAGTGAAGAAAAATTTGAGCCTGTTTGTCGTCAAACTGTCATGGAGCCACGGGTGATTAATAACTCATATTGTGAGACTTCTTTTTTGGGCTGGAAGATTCTTATATGCATAAAAGAGAACGCCGGTGACAATGTGCTCTTCGAAAATGCGATCTCCAAAGATAAGTTAATTGCGATAGATCAGGCCTTTGAAACCTCCGACTTTTTTAAAAGACTTGTGGAACTCTCTTTAAACTCAAATTAACCGTTCAAGAAAAACGGGGACATGTGCCATCCTAAAATAAGTTGACGGTTTCAGGACAGCACACAAGGGCTAAAAAGGGGACAGCCCCCTTTTTGTCTACTTTAGCGCATGGATTCCCGCCTGCGCGGGAATGACGGGGTTTTTGGTGGGTTTTGTGGCGGGTTTTGTTGCCGGGGTGTGTGACGGGGTTTTGGGCGGGGTGTGTGGTTGGGGGCGCGTGCGGTGGCGCATCCGGTGGGATTTGAAACGGGAAACGGACGAAGGGGGATCCCTCCGTCCGTTTTGGTTTTGGGTCAGGTTTGGTGGGGTTAGGCAGCGCGGCTGTGGTGGGTGCCTTCGCTGACTTCCTCGACGATTTTGCTGACAAAGGCGTCAAGGTCGTTGGGGGTGCGCGATGTGACGATCCCTTGCTCGCAGACAACCGCTTCGTCCTGCCAGAGCGCGCCGGCATTGAGAAGGTCGGTTTTGATCGAGCTATAGGACGTCGCACGGCGACCGCGCAGTGCGCCAGCCTCGACCAGAAGCCACGGGCCGTGACAGATCGCCGCCACCGGTTTGCCCGAGGCGACAAATTCGCGTACCAGACTGACCGATGCCTCGTCATTGCGCAGAAGGTCCGGGTTGATCTGCCCGCCGGGGATGACCAGTGCGTCATAGTCGGCGATGTCGACATTTTTGACTTCGACATCGACATCGACCGTATCGCCCCAGTTTTTATCGTCCCAGCTTTTGATTGCGCCCGATTTGGGCGATGCGATTTTGACATCGGCCCCGTGGGTCGAGAGCTTTTCAAGCGGAACGCGCAGTTCCGAGCGTTCATAGCCATCGGTGGCGAGGATCAGAATCTTTGCGGTATCAATCGCAGGCATAATGTCGCTCCTTTCATTGATGTCGAACATTACACCCCGCCAACGGCTGCGGTGTCGGAACGTTCCAGATTTTCCTGTGACGATTTTGTGGCAAGGGGTGAGGGCGTTGAGGGGACGGTGGGTGCTTTGGGGATGGGGTGTGCGCTTTGATGGATGGATTTTCGCCTAGCGCGGGAAGGGTGGGGATTTTGGTGGGGGTTGGGTGAAGAATCAGAAAGGGCAGCGCATGGGGTTCGCTGCCCTTTCTGTTTGGTGTGGTGGACGCGCGGGGGGTTAGGCTTGTTCGGTCGCCGGGGTGACGGCCGGGGAGCGCAGAACGACAGTGGCGAAGATCGCCGCACCGACAAGGATAATGCCGCCGATGCTAAACACACCCAGCGATCCGACATAATCAAAGATCACCCCGCCAATCACGGCCCCGCTGGCGATTGCGGTCTGGAAACCGGCGACGAACAATCCGCCGCCGCTTTCGGCTTCGTCAGGGACGGTGCGGGTGATCCAGGTCGACCATGCGACCGGAACACCGCCAAACGCCATGCCCCAGATTGCGACCAGAACGATGGTCGGGTTCAGCGCGCCGTCAATGCCAACCATGCCAAGTGCACACAGCCCCATGATCATCGGCATCAGCGCAATGGTCATGCGCAGCGAGCGTGAAATCAGCGATCCGGCCAGATAGGTGCCAACGAAATTGGCAAGGCCAAAGCCCAGCAACACGCCCGAAACCCCCGCCGTTGCAACGCCAGTGACGTTTTCAAGGAACGGGCGGACATAGGTAAACAGGGCAAAGTGGCCGGTGATGATCAGGACCAGTGAAAACAGGCCAAGCTTCATGCCCGGACGCTGAACCAGATCGACCAGAACGCGAAGTGTTGCGCGACCGCGCGGGGGCAGGGACGGCAGGGTGGCGAACTGGGCAATAAAGGTCAGCGCGCCAATACCGGCGGTGAGCAAAAAGACGCTGCGCCAGCTCATGATATCGCCAAGGTAGCTTCCGACCGGGGCGGCAAACACGGTGGCGGCTGAAACGCCGCTGAACATGATGGCAAGGGCGCGCGGGATGTCTGTTGCCGGGACAAGGCGCATGACGGTGGCCGCCGACATCGCCCAGAACCCGCCCAGCGCAACACCCAGAAGGATGCGCCCGACCAGCAGGAAGGCAAAGTTTTCGGCCATGGAGACAATGATGCTTGAGACGATCAGCAAGACCGAGAAGCTCAGCAAAACATGGCGGCGGTCAAAGCGCCGGGTCACGGTTGCGATCAGGAGGCTTGTGATCAGGGCGAAAATGGCGGTGGTTGAAATCGCCTGTCCGGCCAGTCCTTCGGAAACTTGAAGGTCACGGGCTATCGGGGTCAGCAGGCTGACGGGCAGGAATTCAGCCGTGACAAGGCCGAAAACGCCAAGCGTCATGGAGAAAACAGCCCCCCAGGCCGCAGACGCGGGCTGGGGAAGGGGTTGTGGTTCACTCATGGGGGATCCTTTGAGCTTGAGGACCGGGAAGACCACGGCCCTTATGTTTGTGCGTTGCACCCAAGATAGTCTGGACGGGCCGGACGTTCTATGGCAGTTTGTCCGAAGTTATTGATCAATCGTCCGAGAGTGCCATGTCCCCCATTGCCAATACCGCGTTTAACAGCCCGTCCACGCACATCGAAGGCCAGTATGATGGCGGCTTTGATGCGAACGGGCATGATATGGTCAGCGAGCTTTTGTCGGGGGTGCGCCTGCGCGGGCTTGATTACCGCCGGATCGAGATTTCAGCCCCCTATGGGCTGCGGTTTGGCGAGGATGTCGATGATTGCCGGGCGTGGCTGCATTTCATCGGGCAGGGGACGGTGCACCTTCGCACCAAAAGCGGGGCGGTGCATACGCTGGGCTGTGGGGACGCGGTGTTGCTGCCCTGTGCGGGCATTCATGATTTATACAGCAAGGACGGGGTTGCGCTGCGCAGTGTGGATGCGTTTAACAAGGTGCAGCTGTGTGATGTGGCGTCCGAAATCCGGGCCTGTGAAAAGGATGTATGCCGGACAAAGGACAATCTGATTTTCAGCTGTGCGATGGAATTTGATCTGGGGTGGTTGCACCCCCTCGCACACTTGAAGCCCGAGGTCATGCATATTGAAACCGTGCCCGATCATGACCCGCAAATCCCCGCCATTCTGGATGTGATGACCGCCGAGCTTAAATCCAAACGGCCGGGCTATGGCGTGATCCTGACCCGGCTGGCCGATGTGGTGGCCGCGGCCATCGTGCGCCGCTGGGTCGAGACCGGATGTGATGTCTGTGGCTGGGTCGAGGCGGTGCGTGATCCGAAACTGGCACGTGTTTTGGCCGCCTTGCATCAGGAGCCGGGGCGCGATTGGTCGGTGGCCGATATGGCATCCGAAATGGGCATGTCGCGGTCGGTCTTTGCGCAGCGGTTTGTCGAACTTACGCAATCAACGCCGCAGCAGTACCTTACGAACTTGCGCATGCGGCTGGCCAGCCAGTGGATCGGGCGCGAAAAACTGCCGATGGATGAGGTGGCCGACCGGCTGGGCTATGCCTCGGTCGCGGCATTCAGCCGGGCGTTCAAACGCACAACGGGCATGTCGCCCGGGGCAGTGCGCCGGGTGGATCATGCGGATTCAACGTCGGTGGCTTAATCTGTGCCATCGGTGGACTTAGGCGCTGCGCACGACGGCGACGAGATAGCGGCAGTTTTCAGCGGTTTTATTTTCAAACATGCAGTCTTGCGGCGGGCCGAGTTCAAGGCAGTCGCCGGTATCAAGGTGATGGACCCGATCGCCTTGGTGAAACAGCAATGATCCTTCAAGCACCCAGATCGCCTGTTGAATGAAGCTGTAGGCGGCGGCGGGCATGGTGACCTTTTGCCCGGCGGGCAAAGTGACCTCGACCAGTTCAAGCGGGATTTTCTGCCCGGAAAGCACTTGGCGCCGGTCATAACCGGTTTCGGGATCGGACCATGCGGGCTGTTGGGCATATCGGCGTACACCATGATGGACGGCATCGGTGCGCGACAGCAGTGCCGAAACTGTTACCGAAAGTGCCCCGGACAAACGGCCAAGTACGGTTGCGGTCGGGCTGGCTTCGCCACGTTCGATTTTGCTGATCATGGCTTTGGAAACGCCGGATTTCTCGGCAAACTGGCCAAGCGACCAGCCGCGGCTTTCGCGTTCCCGGCGCAGGCGGGCGGAGAGATAGGCTGTGGTATCGTCTTCTATAATGGTCATATGTTGCTATATCGTCTGTAAAATCAATATTGACTGTCTACTATAATGGACGTAATCCTGCAACATGTTCCTTATGACCTATGCAGGAGGCAAAAATGCATATTCGCACAGCGACCAAGGGGGATCTTCCGGCGATCCTTGAGATCTATAATGATGTGCTTTTGACCAGCACGGCGATTTACGATGATCAGCCCTCCAGCCTTGAAGAGCGCCTTGACTGGTTTGAGGGGCGCGTGCAGCAGGGGTTTCCGGTTCTTGTTGCGGAGCAGGATGGCACGGTTTTGGGGTTTGCGTCCTATGGCCCGTGGCGGGCGCGGTGGGGGTATCGCTTTACGGTCGAACATTCGGTGCATGTGCATGTTGATCATCGCGGGGCGGGGATCGGCAAGGCATTGTTAAGCGCGCTGATCCCGATTGCCAGGGCGGCCGGTCTGCATGTGATGGTCGGCGGGATTGATGCGGAAAACCTTAATTCCATTCGGTTTCATGAACGGTTCGGCTTTGTGCAAGTCGGGCATGCCAAGGAAGTCGGGCGCAAGTTTGACCGGTGGCTTGATCTTGTGACCATGCAGCTGTTTCTTGATCACCCGGCGAATTTGCCCGTGGGGTCGTAAGTCAGTTTTCGGCTCTTATTGGGGCGTGCTGTAAAGGATTTCCTGGGCGTCTTTGGCAGCGGCCAGCAGGTGGTTTCGTGTGTCCCCGCCGTTTTCAAGCAATGCCGGGGACGCGCCAAACACTGAAAAGGCCGAAACCATATTGCCATGCCGGGTCAGGATCGGGACGGCGAGTGCGTAAATATCGTTTTCACGTTCGCCATTATTGGTGGCATAGCCGTGTTCACGGATATGATGCAGTTCGGATTTCAGGGCTTTGACATCGGTGATGGTATGGTCGGTCATGCCGGTGAGATCGGCCTTGGCGAAATAGCGGTCCTGATCGGTTTTGCTCATATGGGCCAGCCAGAGTTTGCCGTGGGCGGTGCAAAAGGCATCGAGTTTCGAGCCAATGCGGATATCGACATAGAGTGGTCGGTCGGGCAGGGCCTTGGCAATGCAGACCGCCATATCGTGATCAAACTCGGTCGCCATGCAGGCCTCCCCGGTGACCCGCGCCAGTTGATCAAGGATCGGTTGCAACAGACCCGCCAGATTGCCATCGCGCATGACGCGATGGCCCAAATCGGCAAACATATATCCCAACCGAAACACCCCGCGTGACGTGACGCGCAAAGCCCCGGCATGGACCAGCGTGTGCAAAAACCTATGCGCTGTGATCATGTTGATGCCAAGCGCATCGGCGGATTCCTGTGCGGTCAGTTCGATTTTCCCCGCCGCAAACAGATCGAGGATTTTAAACGCCTTAAGCACAGAGCCGTTGAGTTGACTGGTCATGATGTTCCGTTCACGTCGCAGGGTCGATAACAGGTTCAAGCATAGGTGCCGGTCGCCGCACTTGACGTCAGCCGGATTTCAAGAATAAACTATATTATAAATCATATTTCAAATATAGCAATATCGTAAGAAGGCGTCTGATGAAAAACGACATGGACAAAGCTGCGGGCATTACCCTGACCGCCGGTGGGGCGGTTTTGGCGCGGATGAAGGCGATTGGCATTGATTATATCTTTGCCAATTCGGGCACGGATTTCCCGCCGATCATCGAAGGGCTGGCCGAGGCGGCGGCAAAGGACATTGATCTTCCCCATGCGTTGGTGATGCCGCACGAAAATGCGGCGATGGGCATGGCGCATGGCTATTACCTTGCGACGGGCAAGGCGCAGGCGGTGATGGCGCATACCAATGTTGGCTTGGCCAACTGTGCGATTGGCGCGATCAATGCGGCGACCGAACATGTGCCGGTTGTCCTGATGTCGGGCCGAACCCCGGTGATGGAAAAGGGCCGCCTTGGCGCGCGGACGGTGCCGATTGGCTGGGGACAGGAAATGCGCGATCAGGGGGCGATGGTCCGGGAATCGGCCAAATGGGAATATGAACTTAAATTCCCCGAACAGGTGCCTGATGTTGTTGATCGGGCCTATGCGATTGCGTCATCTGTGCCCAAGGGGCCGGTCTATGTCAGCCTGCCGCGTGAAGTTTTGTGTGAACCGTGTCCGGGGGACGCGATTGACGGGCCGCTGCGCCAGCAACCGGTTCAGATTGCCCCGCCGCAGGCCAGTGTTGAGGCGGCGGCAGATATTCTGGCCAAGGCCAAAAACCCGGTTATCATTGCCCAGCGTGGCACGGGGACGGCCGAGGCGTTCGGGCGATTTTCCGATTTGGTCGATCAGTGGGGCATTCCCGTCGTGCAATATTGGGCGATCCAGCTTGCAATCGGCACCGAACATCCGATGTTTGCGGGCATGGACCCCGCCCCGTGGTTAAAGGACGCGGATGCGGTGGTGGTGATTGATTGCCTGGCCCCGTGGTCGCCCGATATTCATGCATTGCGCGATGATTGCAAGGTGGTGCAGGTCGGGCAAAACCCGCTGTATTCCCGGTTCCCGGGGCGGAATTTTGCCGCCGATATTTCATTGGCCGGGGAAACCGGCGATGTGATCATGATGCTGGCCGATGCCATGGATCGTCGGCAGGGTGAGTGCAGTGATGCCTGTGAAGCGCGTCGATCCAAGGTCGCCGCGATCAATGCCGACACCCGCAAAAAAGCCTTGGGCCTGGCCGATTCCGGGGCGGTGGACCCGATGAGCAAGGGCTATGTGTCGCGCTGCTTGTCCGATGCAATCGCCAACCGTCCGGCAACGGTGTTTTCCGAGCTTGGCTGCCCGTTGGAACCCTTGTCGTTGTCCGCACACAGCAGCTGGTTCCAAGAGCCGCATTCGGGCGGGCTTGGTTGGTCGTTCCCGGCAGCGATGGGCTATCAGTTGGCCGATAAGGACAAGCTTGTCCTCGCGACCATGGGCGATGGATCATATATGTTCGCCAACCCGACGGCGTGCCATCAGATTGCCGAGGCGCTGGAGCTGCCGATCCTGATTTTGGTGCTCAATAACAACGAATGGGGGGCAGTGCGCCAGTCGGTCACCGGGATTTATCCCGATGGGTATGCGTCCAAAACCAATGAAATGCCGTTGACGGCGCTTAAACCCAGCCCGGATTTCACCAAGGTCGCCGAGGCCAGCCGTGCCTGGGTTGCCAAGGCCGCGCGCGCCGAGGATTTGCCGGGGATTTTGCGAGACGCGATCAAACACATTGATACCCACCGCACCCATGCGCTGGTGGAAGTGACGATTGCGCCGTAAGTCATTACAGGCGGGCAAACTTTTTGACAGGGCGTCGGGAAACCGGCGCCCTAAGTCGTTGGCACATAAGTTAAATTACTTTAGGTTGAATGTCTGTGGTGCGGGCAGGGGGCTAATAGATGAAATATGCGACGGTAAAGGGTTATGTTCGGCGGTGGAGATTTAGTTCTCGTACAAAACTTATATGCTGTCTTTTCGTCTTTGTTTATTTGATTAGTCCCGTCTTTGCTGGCTTCCTAATTCATGCAAATGTTTTAGAGCATAACGTCGTTTATGATCTGATTTTCGCGAGCGTATTCGTCATTTTCACCTCGATGTCTCCTCGGCGAAGATTGATGCTTCGCATAATTGCGATGCGGCCAAGGATGCGTAGTTGGCAGCGAAGGTCTTGCCCCTGGTGTCACTTCATTTTTTTACATTTTGGATTTGGACTTTTGTTGCTCGTTTACAAAGTCATCGCTCAAAACGGGAAGTATTGGCTTCTTCCATTCGTTGCGCTACTTCTTGCTGCAATCGTGGGACTTATGTTGGTCTTTTGGCGTCCTCTCATTCTTAGGGCTTTGTTCGGCTTTGATAGGCGAACCAAGGTGTTTGGTGTGCTGAAGTGACGTCTATGAGGGTATTTCAGAACCTAAAAATGGTGATCGCGCATTAGGCAGCGAGGCCTCAGACGAAGACACTTCAGACTAAAATTGAGATTTCACAGTGTTTTAAGTGAATTACTGCATATTTATGCGTAGTTTTCTTACAGATTGTAAAAAAAAACAGGCAGTTGGGCAGCATGACGATCACGAATCGCGACAGTTCAGATACCACGAAAACCGGTCATACTGGCCCGGCATCCAAGCCCGCGATTGATGTGCATGACGGGGTGCTATTGCTCGATAGCGGGGTGAACTTTGTCGGGGAGCAGGTGCGCTATCCCAAGGGTGTGGCCAAAATCAAGTCGATGTTGGCGACCATGGCGCCGGGGCAGAAAACCGGCTGGCACAAACATGGTGTTCCGACATATGGATACATCCTTGAAGGGCAAATCACGGTTGATTACGGCGATGTCGGTAAGACGACCTATCATGCTGGTGAAGGTGTGCTTGAAGCCATGGATTACTGGCATGAAGGGATCAATGACGGCGATATACCGGCACGGGTTGTTGTGGTTTTCATGGGGGCCGAAGGGGCGGAAAACGTGATTTACAAGCCAGATTCAGTGTCTGATTAAAATGATATTTCCCAATATGTTAAATGACTTGTGGAATATTTGTGCCTAGTTTGCTAGCACCTTTAAATGCCTGCTTGCATCGCAGGCAAAATCATTATTTCATTGAATTCAAGAATTTTGACTGCCTGCCCTAAAGGAGCCACCATGGATCGTGTTGTCGGAACATCAGGACGGATTGCGTTTGCCAGTGCGATGCGCAACCTGCTTGCGGATGTCTATCCCGGCCATGATCAAGCCGAATTGGTGCGCCGTGTGTTTGAGGTTTTGGGTCTTCCGATTGAGGGCGACGGGCCGGAACCCAGTGAAGAATATTTGCGCAAATGGGATCAGCGCGATGCGTTCCTGATCACCTATGGCGACAGCATTTCACAGGCGGGCAAAAACGGCATCGAAAGCCTTGGCGAATTTCATCAAAAATGGCTGAAAGACTGGTTGACCGGGGTGCATATCCTGCCGTTCCATCCGTTTACGTCCGATGACGGTTTTTCGGTCAGCGATTTTACCAAGCTCCGCCCGGAGCTTGGTACGTGGGATGATGTTTATGCGTTGTCGAAAAACGCGACCGTGATGGCCGATCTTGTCGCCAACCATATTTCCGCATCCCATCCGTGGTATCAGCAGTTTCTGGTCGGGGAAAAGCCGGGGGTCGATTACATCAAGACCGCCAGCCCGGACGATGATTTATCCGACGTTGTCCGCCCGCGCAGCCATGCGTTGCTCAATGACGTTGTCACCAAAGATGGTGAAAAACATGTCTGGTGCACGTTTAGCTATGATCAGGTCGATCTGGATTACGGCAACCCGGATGTTTTCTTTGAAATCCTGAAAATCGTTCTGGAATACCTTAAGCACGGGGTGCGCGTCGTGCGGCTTGATGCCATCGGGTTTATCTGGAAAGAAGCCGGGACGACGTCGATCAATCTGGAGCAAACCCATAAGATCATCAAGGCGTTGCGACTGGCGACGACGGCGGTGCATCCCGATGCGATTTTCATCACCGAGACCAATTTGCCGTTGCTCGAAAACCTGTCGTATTTTGGCAATCAGGACGAAGCGCATCTGATTTATAATTTCTCGCTGCCCCCGGTGATCATTCATGCGCTTTTGAGCGGGCGGAGCGATTATATCCGTAAATGCATCATGGCGATGCCACCGGCACCTGCGGGCTGTACGTTCTTTAACTTTACCGCCAGCCATGATGGCATTGGCTTGCGCCCGGCCGAAAACCTGATCCCGGATGCAGATATCGACGGGCTTAAAGATCATGCGGTCAGGATGGGCGGGCAGGTGAGTTACCGTGCACTTAAGGGCGGCGGGCAGAAGCCTTATGAGCTTAATGTCACGCTTTATAGCATGCTGGCGGAAAACTTCGCCGGTGAGGCGACCATGGGGCTGGAACGGTTTGTTATGAGTCAGGCGATTGCCATGTCGCTTGAAGGCATTCCCGCGATTTACGTTCAGACCATTCTGGCGACCGAAAATGATCAAGGGGCGTTTGAGGAAACCGGCATTCCGCGCCGCCTTAATCGCAAGGTCTGGCAGCTGGAAGATGCGGAAAAGGTTCTTAGCGACGAGGGACCTGCAAAATCGGCATTTGATCAATTGCGCGCCTTGATGTCGATCCGCATGGGCCAACCGGCATTCCATCCCAATGCGACGCAATATACGCTCAACCTTGGCCCGGATTTGCTGGGTGTGTGGCGTCAGTCGCATTTGAATGAGCAGAGCATTTTCTGTGTGTTTAACCTGACCGAGCGGCCACAGAACCTTGATCTGTCAAAGATCAATCTGATCATGACCGAGGGCTGGCAGGATTTGATCACTCAACAAGTGATCGAGGATTATGATGGGATCATGACGCTCGCACCCTATCAGATTGTCTGGATTTCCAATCTGGATGGCCGTAACCGCACCGAAAGCCGTTTGTTGCAGCGATATCGGGATGCGATGCCGGTTTGATTCATCATTCGCACTTTAGGCTATCAAGGTAAGTTTTTGTTCGTCTGATGCGGATTGGGTTTGTTGGTCTTGGGCCGCCGAACATAAAAATACTTCGAGGTAGGTTGATGCGAGCGATATGGTTTTTTTCGTTTTTTTTGAGTTCCGTAGCTTCTTTTTCGGTCGGTCAGGCTGCGCCAAATAAAGTGCTTCTCGGTGTTGCTTCCTCTACCATTGTGCCTGTTGAGCAATCTTTTGGCGGTGGGGGTGATATAGTCGGGCAGGGTCTTTCGGAACCGAGCGTTCTTTTAGCGCAAAACGATTCATCAAAAACATATAGCGGTCACTTCGGTGGGAGAGAGAAACTTCGCGACCATCTAATGGAAGTGCTGCAGAACGTTTGCTTTCCAAACATCGGGTCTGGAGAGGTTATAGATGCGGCGGCCGTTGAGTATTCGAATGGCGAACCGTTTTTCAGCGAGACTGTGATTGCAGGTGATGTCGTTAAAACCAAGTTCTATCCAATCAAACTTGATAATGAGGATACGGCTTGGGTAACCAATGCAGGAGGACGAGCTTGTGGTCTGGCTACCAATCGATCTCTGAGAATGCCACAACATATCCGTCGTGAACTGGATGTCACGATGGAAGAAAAGGTTTCGGAGCTGTTTAACTATGATGATGTTGAGTTGACGTATGGCTCATCAGAAAAGATTCGGCTGCCAATTCGTCAGTACAGTATGGTTGCCGGGCAAAATGACCGAATTGATTTTATCGATTTTCTTGCGCCCGACGTGTCTCTTGCAGATCGCAAATTAACCTACAAGATATTTGACCGTGTGAGCATCAAGGGAGATCAGTTATCAATCGTTCAAGATGGCATGATGTTCGAAGTCATACAAAGTGTGTGTGCGAATGATGTTGGAAACCCAAAACAAATTCTTGAGAAGGCGGCCCAACTAACTGGCGAGAAGGTGTATACCGGAGCTGATAGTGAGTTCACCGCGTATGGTCTTACGCTCAAGACGTATCCTTTGGAAACTATGAAGGCCGCTACGAGTTCTTTTCTGTCTTTAACCGAAGATGGAGATGCATGTGGCTATTGGGAGATAGGTTCACCCGCCGGACTAAGGGATTTGTTTGGTAATTTTGATATCGTTGAAATCGAAGACTATGAGGCGGATAAATCTTGGGCGCGATTAGGGTATTTTCCCATTACAAACTTAGCTGTCATCGAGAGTTTCTCTGAAGATGATGTCGGGGCAATGCATCGTATCTTGTACTTAAGTCACGATGCTTACGAGCGTATCGCGTTACAGAACAAACCTGTAATACCATGGAAAACAAACTAATAAAGTTGAGAAAACTTCTTTGTGTTTAATCTAGTGGAGCCGCGATGGCGGTTTAGCCGACGTTTGGCATTTCCCGTGAGGGCATTTGGTCTTTGCAATCTGAAGTCGATATGGTTTGCTTGATGTGTCTTTTTAAGTAAATCAATCATTCTGTCAGGGGGCTGGAGATGCGCATTTCGAGGGGAATTGTCGCTTCGTTACTGGTTTTGGCCGGGTGCCAGACAACAGGTGGTAGCGATTCTGCAAGAATGCGTGCCCAGAATGCGCAAAAAGACTTTTTACTCAACGCGATGAGTGACGTATGCGTTGCCAATCTGGGTGATGAAACGGCAATTGATGCCGCCGCGCGTAAAATCAGCATTAAGGACCCCAGTACCGAAGATGCTTACATCGGCATCAAACAGGTAACTGCGACCATTTATCCAATAGGTTTGAATGGCCGGTTTGCGGGGGTTATCGCACAAAGAGCGGGCGAGACTTGCGGCGTTATAACCGTGCGTTCGATCAATTTCCCTGACACCTTGGCAACTACATATGATCTTGAGATGGAAGATATGCAGCTGTCATCCGATTTCGTGAAAATGAAGGATCTTTATTACGGGTTTAGCAACGATCTGAACCTTCCTGTTAAGCAGTTCGTGCAAATTACGGATGATGGGAAATCGCTTGATGCGGTTGAGTTTATGACACCGACAGCATTTCGAGCAGAAAGTGAGTTATCTGCCAACGTTATTGGTATGCTTAAGAAGCAAAATGCCAATCCTGATGTCGAGGAAAAGGATATTTTCTTACAGGTGCTTGATGACGTGTGTCTGCCCAACATTGGTGATTTGGCAAAAATCACGAAGGCAGCAGAGCGGCTCTCAGGTGTATCGGGTATTAAGGTCAACGACCCAAGGACCAAGCCATTTGCCGATGAATTACTGCTTTATTTTCTGTCTTTGAAACCTGACGGTGAAGTAACTTTTATTGGTATATCTGATGATGCATCTTTGTGCGGTTACTGGGCTGTTAATCTGGCGGGTAAAAGTCAAGACGTCTTCAAGCATTATGATCTTGTGCGGATAGAGTCCGGCATGGTGGAAGCAGGCTTTGTTGAACTTGGTTTTAGTGCAGAGGAAAACCTTGCTGTTTTTCAGGTTGCGACCGAGAGCGAAGAACAAACCGTCTATGCGACTGCGCTGATGAAACGTAAAGCCTATTCGGAGTTGAAGTTTCCCAATCTGCCTCAGTTGCCTTGGGATCTGTGACGATAGAGGTGTTGCGTCATCGTTTTCTTTTGGTTGGGCTGTGCAGATTGAAATCATTACATCATGATTTACCGGTATAGGTACTAATCCCGATTGCGCGGTTAGGAGGGGTTCGTGTACCCCTCTTTTACTTGGTTTGAGATACTAAAGGACAGAATGCGCGATGGCGTATGCGCAGGAAACCCGTCTGAACAATTTGCCCGAAGATGTGCCTGATCGTGTGCGCAAATTGTTCGACGTGTGGCGGGCCGCGACATGGGCGAATGCACTTCCCGACCGAAAAGATCTTAGCAGCGACACCCTTGCGCCGTGGATCAATGATATTGGCATTTATGAGTATTTCCCCGAGCGGCGTGACTTTGTTGTCCGGATTGATGCGCCAAACATGATTGCGGCGAGTGGCGAGAATTATCAGGGGTGTTCACCGCACCAGATTGATCATGATTTTGGCACGCGGGTGCATGCCACGCTTCTTGATGTCATCGACAGCAGGCAGCCGGCATTCCATATTATCGGGGTGGAGCGAAAAGTTTGGGAAGAATGGGTTCGGCTGTTGTTGCCGGTGCAAACACGTGACCGTGCAGGGCAGCGGATCCTTCAGGTACTTGTTGCCCATTTTTTCTATCGTGGGCGTTAAGTTTTCGTGTTGAAAAGTCCCCTATTTTGCGTGCATGCACTTGTTCTTAAGTAGCGGCTTACCCACTTATTTTTGTGGGAGAAATTTTTGCTTGGCGGCACAGAATGCTGGAATCAACGGACGTTGAACTGTCGGGCCTTCCGGACGATATCGACAAGTCAATTATTTGCTTTGTCGATACGTGGCGCGATGCCTGTGCGCAGATGGAAAATGGCGCACTTCCGACGCGCAAGGTTTTAAGTGCGGAACGGTTGCGTCAGTGGCGCGATGATATTTGCATTTATGAGTATCAGCCGGTCAGAGAAGATTTTCTGGTGCGGATTGACGCGCCGTCAATCGTAGCGAACAACGGCGAAAGTTTTCAAAACAGCACGCCGCGCGAAATTGATCTTAAATACGGGACCTGCTTGATGGCGGCCTTGCTTAAGACCATGCGTCAAAAAAAGCCGACATTCCATTATGTACGTATTGTCAGTGCTTCTGGTGAACCACGGCAGTGGCTTCGGGTTTTGTTGCCGGTGCAAACCTTTGACCGGTTCGGCGATCCGATTGATCAAATCCTTGGTGTGCGGTTTGCGTATGAACCAATGCATTGCATTTGAAAGTTAAAGAATGGCAACGCAACATACGATTCAGGCCAAGGAATTTGCAAAGGAAGCCTTACCGCAAGATGCCCCGGCCGAGGCATATGGGTTGCTGGCGCTTTGGCAGCAATATGCCGGGCAGGGTGAGGGGGGCTTGCCAACCCGCGATGATTTCACCCCGGAAACGCTTGCGCCATGGATCGAGGACATCAGCATTTATGAATATCAAGCCGACAAGGATGATTTTCAGATTTTGCTGGAAGGGGAGAACATCATTGCGCTGACCGGTGAAGACTGGCGCGGTGCCTATGCCCGCGAAATTGATTTTCACTATTCAACGTCTTTGCACGCGTCGATGTCACTGGCACGAACCACAGCCCAGCCGCAAATTCACATGTTACAGATTTTCCAGAAAGACTGGCGCAACGGCGTTCGGCTGTTGTTGCCGATTACGCGCAAGCACATTGGCGAGGAAGATCGGCTTCAAATCTTCCTCGCCATTTTTCCGATGCGCGATTTGATGTCCTGAATACGGCTTAGGGTTTGCCGATATCCATGTCATTGAGGTCATCTTCGACTGCTGCTGAAAGATGTTCGAAAATGTCGCCCATGGCACTTTCAACGCGCTGCCAGCTTGGAATGAAGGGGCTTTCGAGCGGGTTTTCAAGATAGTGCTGACCGGCACTGATGATGACTTCGGACAAGACCTCGACACATTTTTCTTCTTCGTCGCGGTTGATCTTAAGACCGTTAAACATGGCGTCGGCCCGGTATTGTTCGATCAGATCAAGCGCCATGCGGTAATAGGTTGCCTTGAGTGTTCTGAAGGTTTCGTGCGAGAAAATCGTGCCCTGTGTGGCCAATTTCCGAAACAGCGATTTGGCAATGTCGCTTGCCATGCGCGACAGGCCGTCATCCTTTTCGGCGGGGTCAAAATCGCGGTGCTTATGATCATAAATATCGGCGATATCGACCTGGGCCAGGCGGTGGACCGTATGGTTGCGATACATTTCCGAGAGCATGGAAACTTCGAGCCCCCAATCGGATGCGACGCGCAGGCCATAGGCAACATCGGTGCGAATGGCGATTTCGCCCGACAGCGAATAGCGAAATGAGTCCATGTAATTAAGGAAATCGGTTTTGCCGACAACCTGTTTAAGCGCGCGGATCAGCGGGGTGACAAACAGACGGCAGACCCGGCCCTTGAGCGTGCCATTGGCAACGCGGGCGTAATAGCCCTTGGCAAAGGCGAAGTTAAACGCCGGATTGGCAATCGGGTACATCAGTTTGGCCGGAAGATCCGGGGTATAGGTCGCGATGTCGCAATCATGAATGCCAATGACGGAACTGCGGCCCGATGCCAGTGTATAGCCCATGCAGTACCAGACATTGCGGCCCTTGCCCGGTTCATAGCGCGCCAGATCAAATTCGGCCAGCCGGTCATGCACGCCGCGCAGGCGCGGGCCATCATTCCACAGAATGCGCACATGTTGCGGCAGGTCTTTGAAAAATTCGCGCGCATGGAGGTATTGCTGCGCATTGGCGCGGTCCAGACCAACGACAATCTGATCGATATAGGTGGCCTGTTTAAGCCCCTCGACGATTGTGGTCATGGCCGGGGTTTCAAGTTCGGAATAGAGGCACGGCAGGATCAGGGTTTGACGCCGTTGCCGGGCAAAGGCGCTCATTTCATAGGCGAGTTCTTCGGGGTTGCGGTCAAGAATGCGGTGCAGGGTCGTGATCGGGCCGCCCTGATGGAAATCAGCCATGAAGTACCTCGCTTTTCTTATTGGTATTGATGATTTGATCAAGAATGGACTGCAGCGCGGCGTTCCAGCCTTCCGGGCCGGGATAGGGCGCAATCCGAAGGTCGGAATGTGTCAAAAGCGGTTCGGAGCGGATGCCGCGCTTGGGTGGGATTTGTACCGCAATATCGGCCGCGGCCAGCATCGGGATGTCATTGGCGGAATCACCCAGCGCAATTGTGGTGATGGCGGTTTTGGTGGCGTGGGTGTCTCCGGCGCCATCTCCATCGCCAGCACCCAGTCTTCCCGAGACGACAAGGCGTTCAAGCATTCGTTTCATCGCGGCCCCCTTGTTTGACGGGCCACACAGGGTATGGAACCGACCGCCTTTGACCAGTTTTAGCGAAAATTGGCTGGCGATGTCAGTCGCGATTTCAATGTCCTGTTCGCTTGGTTGCCAGATCAACGGGTCGGAGCAATGGCGTTGCCCGGCCCGGATGGCATCATCAAGCGTCAGTCCGGTTTCTGTCGCAATCATTTCTGGCGGGACGGTGCGAAAGCTGCCCAATGGGACATTCACGGCGGCGATGATTGCGTCGCGGGCGGAATCAATGGTTTGCGATGATGGACCGGGTTGTTCAACTTCGCCATCCAGTGAGATGACCCCGCCATTTTCGCCAATCAAGCCGTCAAACAGGCCGTAATTCATCTGAATATGGTCAAGTTCGGCAAGGGTTTTTGACGACACGGCGATCAAGGGGATCGAGAGCGATCTTATGCGTTCTATGGCCGGGCGGGCCGCATCCCAGCGATAGTCGTCATGATCAAGCAGGGTGCCGTCAAGATCGGTAAAGATGGCGATGGTGCGTGTTTGTTGCATCGTCCCGTTCTGTTGCGGTTTTTTCAAACTGTCGGGTGACCGTTAACGGACGGTCAGAAAGAGAGCTTAGCACAGCGATTGTGGCAGGGCGACAGTCGCAAGGTTAAATTTTATGCAAGATGTTGTTTTGATGAAAAATAATGCGTATTGCGATGGGGCGCATGTGTTGGCATGGTGGTTCTGCTGGCTTTAAAATGCCCAGACCAAGACCCATATGTTTTATAAGATCCATCCATATCATGAGGTGTCAAGACGGTGCAGGCCACACCCAGTCGGGGCGGAGATAAATGCCATAACAGTTGGGGACCATTGATGATGTTGAGACGCTGGCTTCTGGCTGTCGTGATGTGTGCCGGGAGCCTTTGCAGTGCGACACAGGGTGTTCGCGCCGAAGATGGCAAGCCTGCGTCCGCCTTGGCGTCTGAGGTTGTTTTCGCTGTGGGGGAATGGGCCCCGATGATTGGCGAAAATATCGAAAATTTCGGTATTCATTCCAAGCGGGTGATGGATGTTTTCAGGGCCATGGGATATCGGGTTCGTCTTGAATTCCTGCCGTGGCAGCGTGCGTCTGAGCAGACCCGGCAAGGCGATTATGTCGGGACATTTTCATGGCTGTCGACGGCGGACCGGGCCGAGGCGTTTTACATTCCCGATCACCCGATTGCGCGCGCCTATCAAAAGGTGTTTTACAAAAAATCACGGTTTCCAGGCGGGTTGGATATTTCATCCCTTCGCGATATCGCGACACTTGGCCTGCGTCCGGTTGGCGTGGGGTCTTATTGGTATGAGCAAGCCTATCAACGGCTGGGGATTGATGCCGATATCGTCACCAACCCGGAATCCGCGTGGCGGTTCCTCAATGCCGGGCGGGCGGATGTCTTTGTTGAAGAAGAACAAGTCGGGCGTTCGGATATGGTGGAGTTCCTTGGGGCAGAGGCCGCCACGCTTTACGGTGCGTCAGAACCGATAAAAACAGACGACATGTTTATCCTGTTTTCACGGCAACATCCTGATGGCAAACGGCTTTGGGAAGAATTCGACCGTTATATGGCGTCCGATCAGGGGCTGGAACTGTGCCAGAAATGGCATGCATGTCTTGCGTCAGTGCCGACCCCATCAACAGGCGACAGATGACCGGTTGGTGATGTTGTGTTGCAAATCGGGACGTTGGTCCGGTGTGAAACCATTTTGGCTGTGACGTATAACTTCGGCGTCATAGATGTTCGATTTGTCCAATTATTATCCCGGTTTGTCCATTCTGCCCGCTGGCCAACAGGCGTAGTATTTCCGCAATAGAATTGTTCTTGTTCCATTCAAGCAGGAACAGAAAAACAATGATCTTGTGAGGAAATCGCCATGCATGTTCCTGTTATCATTATCGGGTCCGGCCCGGCCGGGTTGCTGTTGTCGCATCTGTTGCATGTGCAGGGCATTTCATCGGTGATCCTTGAACGCAAAAGCCGCGACTATGTCGAAGGCCGCATTCGTGCGGGCGTTCTGGAAATGGGGACGGTTGGCCTGATGGAACGGGTTGGCGTTGATGCGCGGATGAAAAAAGAAGGCATCATCCACGGCGGCATTTACATCAGCCTGAACGGCAAGCGCACCCATGTGAACATCGAAGAACTGACCGGTGGGTCAACGGTGATGGTCTATGGCCAGACCGAAGTCACCAAGGACCTGATTGCCGCACGCCTTGCCCATGGCGGCGAGATTGTTTTTGAAGCAGAAGACGTCAGCCTGCAGGATATCGACGGCGACAAGCCGTGTGTCCGGTACGTTAAAGACGGCAATATGGTCGAGATGACGTGTGATTACGTTGCGGCGTGCGACGGGTTCCATGGTGTTGGCCGCAAAACGATGCCGGGTGTGAAAGAGCTTGAAAAAGTTTATCCGTTTGGCTGGCTGGGTATTCTGGCGCATGCTAAACCGGTGGCCGATGAGCTGATCTATGCCAAGCATGACCGTGGGTTTGCGCTGTGTTCGATGCGATCAGAAACGGTGGTGCGCCATTATGTGCAGGTGCCAAGTTCTGACAAGATCGAAGACTGGTCCGATGACCGTTTCTGGGACGAGCTGCGCACCCGGCTTGGCGAAGAAGACGCCGAACTGGTCAATGAGGGGGAGGTGTTTGAAAAAAGCATCGCGCCACTGCGCAGCTTTGTCGCCGAACCGATGCAACACGGGCGGCTTTTCCTTGCGGGTGATGCGGCCCATATCGTGCCGCCAACCGGGGCCAAGGGGCTGAACCTGGCGGCGAGTGACGTGCATTACCTGTCAGAAGCGCTGATTGCGAAATACAAGAACAATCGATCTGATCTGCTTGATACCTATTCCGATACGGCTTTAGCACGTGTCTGGAAGGCAGAGCGGTTTTCGTGGTGGATGACCTCGATGCTGCATACCTTTGATGATCATAACCAGTTTGAAGGCCGCATTCGTGAGGCCGAATTACAATATATCCTGTCGTCAAAAGCAGGATTAACCACCCTGTCGGAAAATTACGTTGGTTTGCCTTACTGACCCAACGTAACGGGGATACCCACCCCCGAGGGGCATTCATATGCTCCATTCCGCCCAGAATTTCCGATAGGGAACAACGGCCCGCCTCCCACGCGGGCCGTTTTGTCATTGTATGGCGCGGATTTCTGCGTGATTGATGAAATGTACAGGCCGGTTTTCATCATTGCCCACAAAATATCACAATTCAGTGTGGAACTGATTGGCGGGCTAGCACGTTAGGTGTGTGTTGCTGTTTTCAAGACAACAGGAGAAAACCATGGTGACCAAGACCGAGACGACTGCTGAGAATGCCAAACTTCAGGCCGATGTCGATGCACTTCGCAAAGATCTGGCTGAAGTGACCAAGACCCTGAAGACGATGGGGAGCGATGCGGCACATAGCCGAACGCAGGCCGCAGCAGAACGCATCCGCGAGGTGTCCGGTCAGGCGCGTGACCAGTTTGATCATGCGCGCGACGCAGCCGTGGATCATGTCCGCGACCGTCCGCTGGCCTCTGTCGCACTGACATTTGGTGTGGGCATGCTGATTGGTCGTCTGCTTCAGAAATGATCGATCAGTTAATTGATAAACTGACCGATCTGATAACTGATCTGGCAAAGGCCGCAGCCGCAAGGCTTGCGGTTTTTGCCGTGATCGGGCTTACCTTTCTGATCGGGATCGGCTTTTTGCTGGCAGCGGCCTTTATGGCCGTGGCGGCAAAATTTGGTGCGATTGCCGCAGCCGTTGCCTTTGGCGGCGGTTTGATCGTCATCGCACTGGTCGGGCTTGCGATTATGGCGCAACGCGATCCGGGTGAAGGCATTGCCAAACAGACAGCCGACGCACCGCAAAAAGCGGGGCGCACCGAAGACGACGTGTTGTTTGATCTTTTGCTCCATGCGGCGACAACCGGCTTTGCGACCGGGCAGGGCAACAAGCCCCACATGCAAACCGGGTTCGATCAGATGATGACGGATCTGGAGGCGCTGGGCGTGTTTGACAGGCCAATGTCCAAGCCGGTGCAAGATACCGACCCGGATGAAGATACAAAAACGGCGGGATAGCATCAGCTTCCCGCCATTTTTTTAAGTCTTTGGACGTTCTTCCGGCTTATTCGCCGTGGAAATGCACCGTGCCGATATAGGGCAGGTTGCGGTTGTTCTGGGCATAGTCAATGCCATAGCCAACCACGAATTCATCGGGAATATCAAAACCACAGAAGCCAATCGGAATTTCGACTTCGCGGCGCGACGGCTTATTCAAAAGCGTGCAGATTTCCAGACGGTTGGGATCGCGGGTATTGAGCAGGCGGACAACTTCGGAAAGCGTATAGCCGGTATCAATGATGTCTTCGACCAGAAGCACATCCTTGCCCCGGATTTGACCATCAAGATCCTTGATGATGCGCACATTGCGCGAGCTTTCGGTGCTGTCGCCATAACTTGACGCGACCATGAAATCAACTTCGACCGGGACGGTCAGTTTGCGGGCCAGATCGGCAATGAAAACAAAAGACCCGCGCAACAAGCCAACAACAATCAGCTTTTCGGTGTCTTTGAAGCTTTCATTGATCCGGGCGGCAAGTGCATCAATCTTGGTGGCAATTTCGTCCGCCGTTATCAGCGGCTTGACATCGTAATCGGCCATAAATTCCGGTCCTGAAGCGTTATGATATGGTGTGCTGCTTGCTAGCATAGGGAGCGGCCCTTGACCAGCCTTTGAATGGTAACAAAAGCATAATCATCAAAGAACGTGGATCGGGTCGCCTTTGGGTTGTGGCCCGACAGGCAAACATCCATTCACCTGAATGTCAAAACAGTGCGGTGATGTGGGCTTCCACATTGCGGGTACTGCTATGATGTTGGCGATAAAATGGTGTTTTCAATGGTCGAGTTGGGGGCCAGGGCGCTTAGATTACGGCTTCGGACCAGATTGAGGAAGGCTTGTGCGGCCGGTGGCAGCGTCCGGCCTGATCGCCAGATCAAGCCAATTTGACGCAGCAGAACCGGGCTTTCAAGCGGCCTGAAGATCAGGGGTGACCGACCAAGGACCGGCAAGGTCAAGGAAGGCAGTGCGGTGATGCATAGACCCTGTGACACAAGCGCACCGGCAGTGGCCAGATGGGCGACCTCAAACCGGGGGTGAAACAGCAGGTTATTCTGGGCACAGGCCGCATCAATCAATGCGCGCACACTTGTTTCGCGTGACATTGCGACCATCGGCTGTGAGAGGATTTCTTCCCAGTGGTAGGTGCGGTTTTCTTTTAGAAAGCTGTCGGGCGCGCCGACGGCAATGAACTTGTCGCTGAGAAGGCGCTGAAATGAAAGATTGTCACTGTTTTCAACCACACCGGCGGTAAAGCCAAGGTCGGCCCGGCCCATTTCAACTTCACGCAGGACACCTTCGGACAACATGTCGTTGAGTTGGACATCGACATTGGGGTGGGCATCCATAAAGTCGGAAATCAAGGGCGGCAAAAGTCCGGCGGTCACAGACGGCAATCCCGCAATTGTCAGTTTTCCACGTCGGGTATTGAGATAGGTGTCGAACTCTGCCAGAGCAGATTCTGTGGTGTTTAGGACACGTTCGGCGAGCCTGAGGAAGGTTTGGCCCTGATCGGTAAGGGCAACATTTCGGGTATCGCGGTCAAACAGACGTGCCTGCGTGCGGTCTTCAAGGCGACTGATCTGTCGGCTGAGCGTTGAGCCAGAAACACCAAGACGTTGAGCGGCCTGACGAAAACTGCCGGTTTCTGCCAAAATGCAGAAAGAGCGGAGTTCGTCTGTATCAAGATTGATGCGTTTCATGCATCAATTATCTCACTATTTGATCTTCCTGCAATAAAAAATCTGATCCACACTTTCTGTCCGCCAAGAATAACGAATGTATAAAGTCGCTGGCGGGACGTAAAACATGCCTGAACAGGCATAGGGAGGAATACACTATGAAAATTGCCAAGTTTGCTTTGGCGAGTGCGCTCGCCTTTGGTCTTTCGCTGCCGGCTTTTGCGCAGGAAAAGTTGCTGATTGGTTCAACCTCGGCGTCTTCGTCGCATTACGGGTATTTTGTTTCTGTTGCCAAACTGGTCAACGATGCAGACAACGGCATTGAAGCATCGGTTGTTGAAACGGGTGCGACGATGGATAACCTGCGCCGGATCGAGCGCAATCAGATTGATCTTGGACTGGTTACCACCAACGTTGCGCAGCATGCCCATGCAGGTGCAAAGGGTTTCGATGGTAAACCGATGGCCGGTCTGGGCCTGCTTTGGGTATATACCGGCGCACCGCAGAACGTCATTGTGCGCGACGATGCCGGTATTAACAGTCTTGCCGATCTTTCCGGTCAGCGGTTTAATCCGGGGATCAAGGGATCAGCCACGGAAAGTACGACCGAAGCTGTTTTCGAAGCACTTGATCTGACGTCTGACTATGTCCGTGGGTCAACCACCGACGTCGTTGACATGATCAAGGATAACCGCGTGACCGGGTACGTTAAATCGGGTGCGGGTCTTAAGCTTGACAGTTCAACCCTTGATATTGCGACCTTTACCCCGATCAAGGTTCTGAGCCTGACCGATGCACAGAAACAGACCCTGATCGAGAAGATGCCCGATGTTTCGGTGGTGGATATTCCCGAAGGTGCTTCAGACGGCATTCCGGCGTATTCGACCTGGAGCTTTGGCGTTGGCGTTGGTGCGGGGGCGAACCTGTCAGAAGATGCGGCCTATAAGATCGTTGAAGCTGTCATGGCCGATACCGAGGTTCAGGGGGCTGCCATGGCAAGTGTGAAGGGTGTCAATCTGGCCGAGTTGACTTTGCAGTATGCGACCATTCCGCTGCATCCGGGGGCCGCAAAATGGTTCCGCGAAAACGGCTATGACATCCCGGCCAATCTCGACCCGAGCAAATAATAAGAAACCAAAGCATCTAGAGGAAAACCGCCATGTCTGTGCGCATCCGCGACGGGTTTGCGTTGCTTGTGGGGATATTCGTTTTTTATACCGCTGCAACAGGCCCGTTTGAAAGTTTGATTCAGAGGGCGGTTTTTCTCGCGCTTGTCACGTGTCTGGGGCTTAGTCTTTATCCATTGGGGCAGGGAACGACCTGGCGCAAGGTTGGTCTGGTCGTTGACCTCATGCTGGCGGGGATAACGGTCAGCGCGTGTAGCTATATCGTGGTGAACTACGATGAAATCATGACAACCCTGCCATGGGCGACCAAGCTTGATATGGCGTTGACGGTTGGGCTTGTCGTGACGGTTCTGGAAGTCGGTCGTCGTGCGGTCGGGGCAATTTTCCCTGCACTTGTTATTGCCGGTTTGTTGTATGCCTTGCTTGGCAACTATCTTCCCGGAAGCCTTGGACACCGCGGCTTTGACGTCGAGTTTGTTACCGAGACGATCTTTCTTGGCGACCTTGGTATCTGGGGCATGCTGACCGGGGTTGCGGCCACGGTGATTGCCGCGTTTGTTCTTTTTGGTGCCTTGTTGCTGCATACCGGTGGCGGACAAAGCTTTATGGATCTGGCCATGCGGCTTGGTGGCCGTCAGCGCGGTGGGGCTGCCAAGATTGCGATTATTTCCAGCGGCCTGTTTGGCATGATTTCCGGTTCAGCCGTTGCCAATGTGGCGACCACCGGCAATTTCACCATTCCAATGATGCGCAGGCTTGGTTATCCCGCCCCACTTGCCGCCGCAGTAGAAGCGGTGGCATCGACCGGTGGGCAGATTGCCCCGCCGATCATGGGGGCGGCGGCCTTTGTCATGGCCGAGATCCTTGGCATTGCCTATGTCGATGTGATGATTGCCGCAGTTATTCCGGCTGTTTTGTTTTACCTGTCGGTGTTTGTCACCGTCCATATCGTTGCCACCCGGCGGAACCTGGCCCTTGTTCCCGAAGACGAACTTCCGGCATGGTCGGACATTCTGGCACTGCGCAGGGTATTGCCGATTGTTGCCGCCCTTGGCTGTCTTGGGGTTGGTATTTTCATGGGCCGTTCGGTCGCGACATCGGCCTTTTACGGGATGGGCGGGCTTTTGGTGGCGTTTGTCGCAACCTCCATCGGGCAGTTGTCGGTGCGCGACATGTTTGGCCGAATTCTTGACGGTGTCACGGATGCAGGCAAGGGCATGGTGATCATTGGTGTCTTGCTTGCCGGGGCGCAAATACTGGTTTCTATGATCAATATGACCGGGATTGGCGTGACGCTGAGTTCGATGATTGTTGCCATTGCCGGTGATTCAACCGTTCTGGTGGCGATGATTGTCGGTCTGGTGTGCATGATCATGGGCATGGGATTGCCGACAACTGCGGCCTATGTGCTGGTTGCCGCCGTTCTGGCACCGGCCATGATTGCAGTCGGGATCGAGCCGCTGACGGCACATCTTTTTGTTTTTTACTTTGCCACCATCTCGGTGATTACACCGCCTGTTTGTGTTGCGGTGTTTGTGGCGTCGGGCATTGCGCAAACCAACTGGTTGCCCGCCGCGGTTGAGGCTGTGCGCCTTGGGGCGATGACCTATGTGGTGCCGTTCATGTTGCTTCTGTATCCCGGCATGACCGGCGGTGGGGGCACGATGGCCGTGGGCAATGCGATTTTGTCCGGGCTGGTTCTGGTGGTTGCTATTCCGGCGTTGCTTGGTGGTCAGCCGCTTTTCGGGCGCCTGTGGGTTGATCGGGCCTTGTTGGTTGTTGTGATTGCCATCGCGCTTTGGCCCGCATTTCTGACACCGCTCATCGCGGCAGGTTTGCTGGGCGGGTTTCTGTTTTTCGGGCGTGATGCGCGCCGTGCGATGCTGGAGGGCGGACAATGAAGACAATCCGCATTGGAACTGGTGCCGGGTTTTCCGGCGACCGGATCGAGCCAGCTGTTGAATTGGCAAAGCATGGTGAAATTGATTATCTGATTTTCGAATGCCTTGCCGAGCGGACCATTGCCCTTGCCCAGCAGGCAAAAATGCGCGATCCGCAGGCGGGTTTTGATCCGTTGCTTGAGCGCCGGATGCGCGCAGTTCTGTCCGTTTGTCGTGACAAGGGAATTCGGATCATTTCCAATATGGGGGCGGCGAACCCGGTTGGTGCCGCCAAACGGACGGTCGAAATTGCGCGTGAACTGGGCTTGACGGGATTGCGTGTGGCGGCAGTTCAAGGGGATGACGTCCTTGATATCCTGTCGCCTGATACGTTTCATATCGACGAAGAAAACTGTGCCCTGCGCGATTTCAACAAACAGGTTGTTTCGGCAAATGCCTATCTTGGGGCCGGCGGGATTGTTGATGCCCTGGTTGCCGGGGCAGATGTCATCCTGACCGGGCGCGCGGCAGATCCGTCGATGTTTCTTGCGCCGCAGATTTTTGAATTTGGCTGGGAAATGGATGACTGGACGCGGCTTGGTCGCGGTACGCTTGTTGGTCATCTTTTAGAATGTGGCGGGCAAATCACCGGCGGGTATTTTGCCGATCCGGGAATCAAGGATGTACCCGATCTTGCGCGGTTGGGTTTTCCGATTGCCGAGATCACCGAAAACGGAAATGCAGTTATTACCAAGCTTGGTGGCACGGGTGGGTGCGTTACTGCTGCGACCTGTAAGGAGCAGCTTCTTTATGAGGTCCACGACCCCAAAAGATATATCCAGCCCGATGTCATTGCGGATTTTTCCGGGGTGGAGATTACAGAAATCGGGCCAGACCGGGTTGCGATCGCCGGTGGAAATGGTTTCCAGAAAACCGGAAGTCTGAAAGTTTCCGTCGGCTATGTGGATTCCTGTGTTGGTGAAGGGCAAATTTCCTATGCCGGGCCGGGGGCCGTGGCGCGTGGACGCCTTGCCCTTGATATCTTGCATCAGCGGATGGAACTGGCCGGGATTTGTTGTCAGGAAATCCGTGGTGAGCTGATTGGTGTGAATTCCGTGTTCCCGCAAGCCGAGCCAGCAGACGACGCGCCCGGTGAAGTTCGTTTGCGCTTTGTTGTGAGGACCGATGACCTTGCGACGGCGGCGCGCATCGGTGAAGAAGTCGAAAGCCTGTATCTGAATGGCCCGGCTGGTGGCGGGGGTGTCACCAAATCAACACGCGAAATCGTTGCCATCGTATCGGGGCTGTTGCCCGAGGGGCATTTGAAGACACATTTCGAGATGATGGAGGCCTGATGGTGCAGCTACGCGATATTGCCCATTCCCGTACCGGGGACAAAGGCAACATTTCCAATGTTTCGGTGATTGCCTATCGCGCAGAAGACTGGCCAATTCTGGTGCGTCAGGTCACAGCAGAACGGGTGCGAGACCATTTCGGAACAATGGTTCGCGGCGAAGTCCTGCGCTATGAGTTGCCGCAGATCGGTGCGCTTAACTTTGTGATGCATGATGCGTTGGGGGGCGGGGTTACACGGTCACTGGCACTTGATCCGCATGGCAAGTGCCTGAGTTCCCTTCTTTTGACCCTGACGATTGAGCCGATCCACACATAGGTGGTTAACCGACATTTGGGCCCGGAAAAGCAATACGCTTTAGGCCGCCTTAAACACAATCGGTGCGTCGCCTTCGTGCCACTGGTCGTATTTGGTCATGGCGCGTTCAAAGAAGCTTGAGGCCAGAAAATCAGCCAGCCAGCGCTGCACATGGACAAACGGCATGGCGTCAAACGCATCACGGTCGGCGTTGGCGAACTGGCGGACAAACGGGGCAATGGCAAAATCGGCCAGAGCCGGGCGCGATCCAAACAAATAGCGGCCAACGGCCAAGCGGCCATCCAGACGGTTGAGGATTTTTTCGGCATCGCGGCGGTGTTCGGCCGGATCGGCGTGCTCATACCGGGTATGGTATTTGTAGCGATCAAGGTGATGCTTGAACGGGCCGTCATTTTGCGCGATCAGGGCCAGCATATCATCGAGCGTGCCGCTTTCGGGTGTCATCCAGTCATTGGGATCGTTTTCGACCAGGGCCCAGACCATGATTTCGAGGCTTTCGTCAATCACGGTGCCATCGGGCTGGATCAGGACCGGCACGGTTGCCTTGGGGGACGCATCGATCATGGATTGGGGTTTGTCGCGCAACACAACTTCGCGCAGTTCGACGTCAATGCCAGCCGAGAGCAAGGCCATACGGGCGCGCATGGCATAGGGGCAGCGCCGGAAGCTGTAGAGAACGGGCGGGTTTGTCGCCGCGTTGCGGGCTTCGTTGCTGGCTGCGTCGGTGGCTTTGGCGTCGCTTTGGGCCGGGGTGGTTTGGTCAATCTCGGTCATATCTTCGGCTTAACGGCTGTGCTCTGGGATTGCAACTGGTTTGGGCGGATTTTGCCCCAAAGCACACCGGATGGGAAACGCAGATTGGAAATAATGCGCAAAGTTCCCTATGTTTGAGAAACGGGTCCAGCGTCGAAGATCGGACATATCCTGAAACAGCAGGCGGTAAAATTTGATCAAATCGGTCTTTTTTGCCGTCGCGGGCTTGATTTGCAGGGGTGGTTTGTGGAAGACAATGGGCACAAGATTTATACATCGCAGGATCGCTGCTGACGCCGGATGGCGCTTGCGATATTCTGCGGATTAACAGATGTAAGCCGACTGCAAAGAACAAGGGGCAAGTTCTATGACACCGACCGAAATTGCGCGCGTTACCGATTATCTGCGCCGCACCTTTGACAATAAACTCATCGCCATCGACCCGCCGAAGAAAAAAGGCTACCCGATCGAAATGCGTGTTGGCGATGAATTCGTCGGTGTCGTGCATCGTGACGAGGACGAAGGCGAAGTCAGCTACTCGCTGAATTTGGTCATTCTTGAAGAAGACCTGCCGCCGGCACCCTGATCAGAAGGGTTATCAGGCTGAATAAAAACGCCCCGTGCCAGAAACTGGCCGGGGCGTTTTTTTGTTCGTTTTTTCCAAACGTCGCAAATGTTCTGAACACAAGAGGATGTTTAGCGAACGGCGTTCAGTTCGTTTGACAAGGTATGGGGTGAGCCATACCGTTTTGATTGTGTATGGCGACAAAGTAAAAACGCTATGAGTTTGGTTGGTGGCAGATACAAAAACAAAAAGTCCCAAGCAGCCCCAGACAGCCCAGGCGATACGCACAATCCTGAAAACAAATGTCAGGCGAGAGGAAACGAAAAATGAGTAATCCATCAAATCGTGGCGTGATCTATAAAGGTGCGGGGCAAGTGGCCATTGAGGCGATTGCCTTTCCTGAACTGGCGCTGGGCAACCGTAAATGCGAACACGGCGTCATTCTTAAAGTGATCACGACCAATATCTGTGGCAGTGACCAGCATATGGTGCGCGGCCGGACGACAGCAGAAGAAGGCCTTGTACTGGGGCATGAGATCACTGGTGTGATCATTGAAACCGGCCGGGATGTTGAGTTCCTGAAAGTCGGGGATGTGTGTTCGGTGCCGTTTAACATTGCGTGCGGACGGTGCCGCAATTGTAAATCGGGTTTGACGGGCATTTGCCTGAATGTGAACCCGTCGCGCCCCGGTGCGGCATATGGCTATGTCGATATGGGCGGCTGGGTCGGTGGACAGGCCGAATATGTCATGGTGCCCTATGCCGACTTTAACCTTTTGAAATTCCCCGATGCCGATCAGGCGATGGAGAAAATCCGCGATTTGACGTTGCTGTCCGATATTTTCCCGACCGGGTTCCATGGCTGTGTCACCGCCGGGGTTGGTCCGGGATCAACGGTTTATATCGCAGGTGCCGGTCCGGTGGGGCTGGCGGCGGCGGCATCGGCGCACCTTCTGGGGGCGGCCTGTGTTGTGGTTGGCGACATGATTGATGATCGTCTGGCACAGGCGCGCAGTTTCGGGTGTGAGACCATCGATCTGAAACAAGAAGGGCCGATGGAAGACAAGCTTGAAGCCATTCTGGGTGACCGGGAAGTGGATTGCTTTGTCGATTGCGTCGGGTTTGAGGCGCATGGCTGTGGCTGTAACCATGGTCATGAAGCCCCGGCGACAGTGCTTAACTCTGCCATGCAAATCACCCGTGCGGGTGGTCAGATCGGCATTCCGGGTCTGTATGTGACCGAAGATCCCGGTGCGGTCGATGATGCGGCCAAGCATGGCGCGCTGAGCATGCGGTTTGGCCTTGCGTGGGCGAAATCACATTCGTTGCATACCGGTCAGTGCCCGGTGATGAAATATCACCGCAACCTGATGCAGGCGATTTTGTTTGAAAAGATCGACATCGCCAAGGCCGTCAATGTGCAGATGATCAACCTTGATCAGGCACCAAAGGGCTATGCCGATTTTGACGGCGGGGCGGCGAAGAAATTCGTCATTGATCCGCATGGGAGTGTCGCGGCCTGATTAACGCTTAACGGCTTTGTCTATCACCTTATCGAACACCCCGGTCATTGGCCGGGGTGTTTTGCGTTGCGGGCGGGACCAAAGCCAACGCCAAAGCCAAAACCAAAGCCAGCGGGCGTTAAACCGGGTTTGCGGAACCAAAACCCGTGTGGGTGCGTTGGGATATAGGTTGGCAGAGCATGCCGTTGGATTAAGTCAGCAAAGGACGCACATGGAAACGTGGATTGAACAACATGCCACCTTGCTTCAGGTCGGGGTCAGTGTGGCCACATTGTTGATCTGGATTTTTTATGCGCAATTGCTGTTTCAAAGCTACCGCCGGGCTCGCCGCCCGAAAATCGTGATCAATCAGATGCTGGGCAATTCCGACAAAGCCCGCTTTCTGATCAGCAATATGAGCCAGGAAGCCATCCATATTGATAAGGTGCTGGTGTGTATGGGCAGCGGTGAGGACCGGGTCTGTGAACTGGTGACCGATGCTGATCCCGAACAAAGTTCAGGCGAGAAAGACCAGAACGCCATGCTGTCGGCCCGACTGGATGAAGTGACCTTGCAGGGCCCGCTTGGATCGGGGAAATGCATTGAGCTTGGGGCGTTTCAAAATCTGCTTAACCGTATCTGGCGTCGGGCACAAAAAAACAGTGAGAATGGCGGCACCCGGAACGATGCGATTGGGGCCGGGCATGAGTGCCGGGTCGAGATCATCGTGATGGCGGTTTACAGTTCGGAAAAAGGCGTGATCGGGGCCAGCCGGGCCTTTTGGCGCAAAGAGGACGGGGAACTGCACCCCGAAGACGTCAAAACCGACCAATATACCGGCTTTTTCGCCCGCCGCCGTATGGCGCGGTTGCATTCGCAATATGTTTGATCATGGCAGATGCAAAACAACCGGCACCAAAACAAGGGCCGGTTGCGGTTTAAAAGGTACCTAAATGCGGGCGTGCGGGTTAGGCCGCGTTTTGGGCATCTTCGGATTTGATGACCTTGTGTTTGTCTTCGTTCATGCCAAGTTTCCAATAGCTTGAGATGTAGAAGTCATCCTTGCCAAGGTTGCGGTCATTGCGGAAATAGCTGCGCAGTTCCTTCATCGAGGTGAATTCACACGCCGCCCAGACCGACGGGCGACCGTCATGCCATGGCAGCCTTTTGACGATGTCGCTGAGCGCTGTGTTCTGCGTGCCCGGTGTCGGGTTGATCACCCATTCAATGGTGATGTTTTCGGGTTTGACCAAATCCTGCATGTCGGCTTCGGAATGGATTTCAATCACCGCATAGCCGCGCGCATCCGCAGGCAGGGTTTCAAGATTGACCGAGACGGCCGGAAGGGCGGTCATATCGCCGACAATCAGGAACCAGTCGGCGGTGGTATCCACCAGCTTTTTCGGGCCGGGGCCGCCGATGGTGATCATGTCGCCGGGTTGGCAATTGACCGCCCAGTTTGACGCCGGGCCGCCGTGGTCGGTGCCATCGTCACTTTCGCCGTGCATGACAAAATCAATGTCAACTTCACGGCCCTGATCGGTCATGCGGTCATGACGGATGGTATAGGTCCGGCGCAAAACGCGGTCCTTTTCATCGCCCTCAATCGGGAAGATCAGTTTGACATAAGCACTTGCCTGATCCTCGGGAAAGGATGCCATGCCATCACCGCCAAGGGTGACGCGCAGCATGTCGGGGGTGACATATTTTTTGCCGATCACGGTCAGATCGCGGGGGGCAGGTTTACTCATTATGGGGGGCTCCTTGGTCCATTGGGATTTATTCGTCTGGCTGGACCGTTTTCTTGCAATTGGGGTTTTCCAGATTGTCGGCCATCAGATTGGCGATTTCGACAAAGGTCTGGATCTGCTGTGGCGTAAGCCCGCGCGTCATTCGGGTTCTGACATCCTGTTCGACACTGCGAAATTCGGTCATCAGTGTGTCACCGGCGGGCGTCAAATGCAGGGTCTGGCTGCGTCGATCTTCGGGATGGGGCCGTCTTTCAATCAGGCCCTCGTTTTCGATTTCTTTGATAAGCCGGGTGATGCGGCCTTTGTCCTGACCGGATTTTTCGGCCATTTGCTGGGCGGTGATGCCCGGCAGCTTGATGATCCATTTCAGCACGCGTTTGTGCGACATCGGCATCGGCATATCGGCGGCCTGCATGGCGTTCATGGTGGTGCGTTTATAGGCATGGATTAACCGATGCAGGGTTTCGCCGGGAACATGTGCCGGATCGTTTGGGGCGTTTGGCGCGGTTGAGGCGGTTGGCGCGTTTGGGTCGGTTGTCATGGTCCTGTCCTTACATGCCCGCCGGGCGTGTGATCCATCCGGTCCGAAGGGCATGGCGACGCCCTTCGCAGATGATGGCCGAAAGCAGTGCCGCACCGGCCGCAAAGCTCATGATCGTGTGCAGTTCAAACGACCCGCTGATGCCGATCAGGATGGCAGCCGTGGCCGCCCCAATCGATTGTCCCGTGAGGCGTGCGGTGGACAACATCCCACTGGCACCGCCGGAACGGTCACGCGGGGCGGAGGTCAGCATCAGGCGATTGTTGGGGGCCTGAAACAGGCCAAAGCCAACCCCACACAGTGCCAGCGCGGCAATCATTTCGCCGTAACTTCCCGCCGTTGACACCAGTGTGGTGGCATAAAGCCCGCAGGCAAACAGCGCCATGCCCATGCCGGTCAGGCGGATTGGCGAATATTTATCCGCCAGCCGTCCGGCAACCGGGGCGGCAATGGCGGTGGCAAGCGGCCATGGGGTCATCAAAAGTCCTGTGACGGTCGCGCTATATCCCAACACATCATGGAAATAGAACGGGAGTGCGACGAATGCAATCATCTGGGCGCAAAAACCACAGACCGATGACCCGATGGAGCAGGCAAACACCGGCAGGCGCAAAAGATCAATCGGCAACATCGGGCGGTCTTTGGACAATTGGCGACGCACCAGTGCGATGCCCGCCAGAATGGCAATGGCAAATTGCGCGGTGATCAGAGCCGGGTGACTTTGCGTGCCCACATTGCCAAGGGCGGAAATCAGGCCGCCAAAGGCAAACACGTTTAACAGCGCACTGATGAAATCAAACCGGGTGCGGGTCGGGGCGTTAAAGGGCAGGGTGAAATAGCCAATGACAATTGCCAGAACGGAAATCGGCACATTGATCAAAAACAGCCAGTGCCAGCTTGCAACCGCCAGAATACCAGAGGCAATCGTCGGCCCGGCAGCGGCCGAGACCGACACCGTCATGGCGATCCAGCCAATGGCACGGCCCAGTTTGGCCTGCGGGAAGATATGGCGCATGACAGCACCATTGATGCTCATCAGTGCCGCACCGCCAAGACCCTGTAACACGCGGGCCGCCGTCAGGAATTCAATATTGGGCGCCATGGCACAGAGGCCCGATGCAATGCCAAAAATCGCAATGCCGCTTAGGTAAACCTTGCGAAAACCAATCGCCTCGCCAAGCGCGGCAAGGGGGAGCAGGGAGACAACAATCGCCAACTGATAGGCGGTAACGACCCAGATGGCATGGGCCGGGGATACCCCCTGATCCTGTGCGATGGTGGGCAACGCGACATTCATGATCGTGCCATCCAGCACGGCCATGGTGATGGTCAATAACACGGCCATGGCGGCAAAACCGGCACGCGGGCGTGGCAGGCCGTCGGGGTAAATCTTGGGCGAAACGTGGAGCAAGGTCGGCATGGGGCAAGGTTGCTTTCATTGGTGGCGCGGCAAACAATGCGCAGACCGTGTGGTGGCACGAGGGGCGCTTTAGGGCTTGCACTTGCGTAGGTTCGACTGGCGCAGACTTAACTGGCGCAGGCTTAATTGGTTGACATAATCAACTACCTAGAAATGGTTGATCTTGTCAACTATAAAATGCGAATGGATCGCATTTATGGTGCGGGGTGTTTCAGGTGTGGGGTGGGAAATGTCGCTTAGTGGTCTGAAATCGCGAGGTTATTTCACACGATAGACGTCATAGAAAACATGCGTCTTATCCCCGAAATCCTTATGGTTCGGCAGATAGGGCATCGGGTTGGAATGCGAAACCTGTTCCCAGAGTCCCGCACGCGTGGTGGCGGTCAGGACCTTAACAAAGGTCTCGTCATACAGATCGGCGCGGTGGGTGAAACTGACAATGCCGCCGCGTTTGACCACGCGGCAAAACTCGGCCATCAGTTTGCGTTTTTCACGCACATAGGTCAGGGTGCCGATGCATTGCACGGCGGCAAAACCATTGTCGCCAAAGGCCAGTGGCTTGTTCATGTCGCGCTTTTTAAGATGGCGATAGACACCCTTGGCCTCGGCGGCTTGCAGGGATTCCAGTGATAAATCAATCCCGGTGAGGTCGGTGTATCCGGCCCGTGCCAGTTCCTGCCCGGTCAGGCCGGTGCCACATCCGGCATCCAAAATCGGCGCATCAAACGCGATATCCTGTGCGACCATGATGGCGGCTGCGCGCAGTGGTGCGTCATAGCCCATTTTCGGCAAATCAGCGTCATAGCTTTCGGCCCATTTATCGTAATAGGCCGCCAGACGTTGCGGATCGGCATCCGTCATGCGGGTCAGTTCAGATGCGCTATCGGAAATATCATGACGATTGGCATCGCCATCACTGGCGTCGACCATGGTTCTTGCCTCGCTGTTTTTGCTTTTGGAGTGTTTGTCTCGGGAGCGGGCATTAAGGCACAGGCCGCGCATGAATGCAAATTGGTCCTGCCCTTGTGAGTAGTATTCGGCCATCGGTTTGATGCGTATCATCACGCAAACATGCGGGAAGACACAGGGGAGGACGGATGATGAAAGTGATGATGATTTTGGCGATTGGTGCGGTGTTTGCACTTTGCGCAGACCCCATGCCGGCTCATGCGGCGGGCGGCTTTACTGTGGCGGGTCAGACGGCGGGGCAGGTGATTGAACATGGCGGCGGATGCCGCAAAAGCTCCCCGCCCGGTCAGTGTTGCCACATGGATAACAAGGCGGGGTCGGTGCATTGTCATTGACGTGGCATTTTCTTGGGGCAGAAAAGAAATCTGTCCCCTTTTTATGGATGGTACATAAGAGAGAACCGATAGGAAAATTAATGAAGGTTACAAGTTTTGGTCAGTTTTGGAGATTAGATGAAATTGATTGGTCTCCAGGGAAAGGATACCGGAACAGTTTTCGTTTTCTTGGAAGAGTAGGAGCTAATCGAGGAAAAATCCGCATTTGTGATTTTCGAAATCAGCAGGGAATCTATATTTTATTTGATAACTACGGTCCTACATACGTTGGCTTAACTCGCCAACAGGGTTTGGGAAAACGATTAAAAGACCATCTTTCTGATCATTTAGCAAATAAATGGGATCGGTTTTCTTGGTATGGATTTCGACCAATTGGGTGTCCTGATCCGTCAACAGGGATACTAACTTTAGACGAACCAGTAGATAGTCTTAGCGACGATACGTATACTACCATTGGAGATTTGGAAGCACTTTTGATTCGTGCAATTGGTCCAAGACGTAATTCAGCTTATCCTTCATTTCAGGATGCTGAAGAATGGACACAAATCTGGGACTATGAGAAAGGTGATTACCTTAAAAAATTAATGGGCTGACATAGGTAAGGAGTTTTCCTTATGAATGTTAGCCCATTAATTTTGGATATTGTTGTTTGTTTGCATTTAGTGCGTAAGCGAAGCACTCAACAAATACCCTCCAGTAGGCGCTTCCCAATCGACCATCTCGCCCAAGCAATAGGTGCCGGGGCGTTTGATAAGCTGGAAAGTTTTGTCGAGTTCTTCCCATGCGACGCCGCCAGCGGTGCTGATGGCCTCATCAATCGGGCGGGGTTTGGTGATTTTGAGGGGGAGGCTCTTAATTGCGGTGGCGAGTTTTGTTGGGTCGTTTAGGGTTTCGCGTGAGGTGACCTCAAAAATCAGGGCGGTTTTGGTGGCGTCAAGGCCGAGCGATTTGCGCAAATGGTTGCCCATGGAGTTTTTGCCGCGTGGTTTGGTAAGGCGGGTGGTGACGTCTTCCAGTGTGCGGTCCGGGGCGAGGTCGAGTGTGAGGGTGGCGTCCCCGGTTTCAAGCCATTGATCGCGGAGCGTTGCCGAGATGGCATAAACCGCACTGCCTTCGATCCCGGTTTTGGAAATCACGAATTCACCGCGCACGGTTTGCGTGCCACAGGTCAGGGTGACGGGTTTTACCGGTTGTCCGGCGCATTTATCAATCAAATGGTCGGTCCAGTTGACGTCAAAGCCGCAATTGGCCGGTTTGAACGGGGTGCATTTGATCCCGGCATTTTGCAGGATATCCATCCATTTGCCGTCTGATCCCAGCCGTTTCCAGCTTCCGCCGCCCAAGGCCAGCACGGTGATGTCAGCCGTGGCCGTTGTTTCGCCATCGGGTGTTTTAAAAACGGCCTGATCGGCATCATTCCAGCCGGTCCAATAGTGGCGATAGTGGATTTTACAGCCCAAGCCATCCAAGCGTTTGAGCCATGCACGCAAAAGCGGGCTTGCCTTCATCGTGGTCGGGAACACCCGGCCCGAAGACCCGACAAAGGTTTCAATGCCAAGCCCCGCACACCAGTCGCGGATTTGGGCGGGGCCGAATTTTCTAAGGTGTGGTTCGAGGCGTTCGCGCGATGCGCCATAGCGGGTCAGGAAGGTTTCCAAATCTTCGCTATGCGTGATGTTCAGACCCGATTTTCCGGCCATCAGGAATTTCCGCCCGGCACTGGGCATGCCTTCATACAATGTCACCGCATATCCTTCGCCCGCCAACCGTTCGGCGGCCATCAGCCCGGCGGGACCGGCACCGATGATCATGGCGGTTTTGCCGTTGGGGGTGGGGGCGGATGTCGGGGATTGTTCTGGCATGATCGGCCTTGTCACGGGGGTGAAGGTGGTGTGCTGGTTTTAGCCTGTTTTGTGTGGGGTGGCAATTTTGTGTGGGGTGTTCTCGGTGAGGGTGGAGTTTGTGGGGCGAGATCCCCGCCTTCGCGGGGATGACGGGGAAGGGTTTCGCGGGGATGACGTTTGTATTGATCTGATTGTCAGGCACTGTCATTCCCGCGCAGGCGGGAATCTCGTGCCGGGCGTTCCACCAGCGGGCGAAAGATCGTTTCGTGCGATTAGCCCATAAGGGGCAAAACCCGCCAATTTTCATGCAATAGGCGCTAAACATTGGCAATTTGGCGCTTAATCGGCTACCAAAATTGCGAACACATAAATGAACAAAAAATGGTTTTGAGGAGGAAACATGCGTTCACATGATTTATGGCGGGGTGCCGCAACAGCCGCCCGTCGTTCGGTGCTGGCCGTCGCCCTTGGTGCGGCTGTTTTGGGGGGCGGGGCGGCACATGCGGCGGAGAAAATCAACATTGCCGCGCTGACATTCGTTTCAAGCTCGCCCTTGTTTATCGCCAAGGAAAAGGGCTATTTCGCCGACGAAGGGCTTGATGCGGAAATTACGTTTTTCCGGTCGGCCCAGCCGGTTGCGGTGGCGATTGCATCGGGGGATGCTGATTTTGGCGTGACGGCGTTTACGGGTGGTTTCTTTAACCTTGCGGGCAAGGGCGCGCTTAAGGTGATTGGCGCGCAGCTTCATGAAGATGCGGGCTATGACGGATCGGCGATTTTGGCATCGAACAAGGCGTTTGAGGCCGGTTTGACGTCGGTTGATAAGCTGGGCGGGCATAGCTTTGCGCTGTCGCAGGTTGGATCGTCATTTCATTACATGATTGGCAATGTGGCCGAGAAGGCCGGTGTTGACCTTGCAAGCATGGAGCTTAAGCCGCTTCAGTCCGTGCCCAACATGATTGGCGCGCTTAAAAGCGGGCAGGTCGATAGCATGATCATTGTGCCGCACATTGCAAAGCCGCTGGCCAATGCCGGGGCCGCACACATCATTGGCTGGGTGAAGGATTATGTGCCTTATCAGGTTGGTGGTCTGTTTACATCGGCCAGCAATGTTGAAGAACGTCGCGATGTGGTCGAGAAATTCGTGCGCGCCTATCAAAAAGGGGTTGCCGATTATCGGGCGGGGCTTTTGGCAACGGACAGCGATGGCAAGCTTGTGAAAAGTGACACCACCGACGAGATTCTTGAGATCGTGCACAAGTATGTCTATAGCGACGATCCGGCCGAGAAGGCCTATCCGAAAATCCGCAATGGCGCGATGTTCATCACCGAGGAAGGCAAGCTTGATGTCGAGGACGTCAAAGCGCAGGTCAAATGGTATCAGGAGCGTGGGTACGTTTCGGCCGATGCCAACCCGGATGAGTTCATCGATACCAGCTTTATCGCGCCGCTGGGTCAGTAAGATCATCTGATTTTAAGCCGGGCCGAAGCGACATGCCTTCGGCCCGGTTGTTATTTTTTTAGTCCTTTTAAAAAGAGAGCGCGATGCGCCTTCATATCAAGAATGTCAGTCACAGCTATGATCAGGTCGAGGCATTGCGCGACATTGATTTTGGCATTGAGCCGGGTGAGGTCGTGGCCCTGATCGGGCCGTCGGGCTGTGGGAAATCGACGTTGCTGTCGATTATTGGCGGGTTGCTTAAACCGACCGGCGGGGAGGTCCTGATGTGTGATCAGGCAAAGCCCGAGGGGTGCTTAAACCCGCTGACGTATGTTTTTCAGGACTTTGCACTTTTGCCGTGGCGCACGGTTGCGGGCAATATCAGTCTGGTGCTGGAAGACCACGCATTGTCCAAATCCGAACGTGATGACCGCATTGCCGAAGTTTTGGCGCAAACCAACCTTTCAGATTTTGCCGATGCGTACCCCAAGCAGCTTTCGGGTGGCATGAAGCAGCGGGTGGGGATTGCGCGCGCGTTGGCGGTGCGGCCCGCAGTCTTGTTGATGGATGAGCCACTGTCGGCCCTGGATGCGCAGACGCGGATTTTATTGCTTGATGAGTTTTCCGACATGTTTGCGCGTACCGGCATGACGGCGGTGTATGTGACCCATAACCTGAATGAAGCGGTGCGGCTGGCCCATAAGGTGGTGGCATTGCGCCGGCGTCCGGGCACGATCAAGGAAATCCATGACATTGATGTGCCGATCAAGGATCGGGTTGAGGGCATGCCTGAACTGATCGCGCATGAGCAGGCGCTTTGGGCGTTGATCCGTGATGAGGCAATTGCGGCCGATAAGGAGCTTGAGCATGTCGCGTGATGTTGAGCAGGGCGCACCTGCATCACTGGTGCGGTTCCGGGCGACGGGGTTTAACCCGAAATCCAATCCGGTGGCGGCATGGGCCAGCTTTGTGGTGGTGATTGCGCTGTGGCAATTGGGATCAAGCACCGGGTTTATTTCCGAACTTGCGATGCCAAGCCCGGTTGCGGTGGCCAAGGCACTTTGGCAGTTGATTGTGTCGGGTGACCTTTGGCTGCACCTTGGTGCGTCGTTACAGCGCCTTGTCGGTGGCTGGATCATGGGGACGGTGGCCGGGTTGGTGGTTGGTTTTCTGGTTGGCATGTTTACATGGGCGCGGTCGCCCGGTGTGGCATTGGTGTCGGCCCTGTTCCCGATCCCGAAGATTGCGCTGTTGCCGCTGTTTATCATCTGGTTTGGCATTGGCGAACCATCGAAGTTTGCCACCATTGCCTTTGGCGTGTTTTTCCCGACCGTGATCAATACGTTTGGCGGGGTGGATAACGTTCAGCGCAACCTGATCCGTATGGGGCAAAGCTTTGATTTGCCGATGACCTCGGTGGTCCGCAAGATCATATTGCCCGGTGCATTGCCCACCATCCTGTCGGGGTTCCGCATTTCATCATCGATTGCGATTATCCTGTTGATTGCCGCCGAGATGATTGGCGCGCAATACGGGATCGGGGCGCTTATTCTGGCGGCCGGGAACCTGTATCAGACCGATCAATTGATTGCCGGTGTGGTGGTGTTGTCCTTGATGGGCTTGTGCGTTTCTTGGTTGCTGGGGCGGCTGGATCGCTGGTTGCTGGGCTGGCGGTAGACGCAACGACATTCCGCGAAAGAGATCAAAGGGCCGGTCAGAGGATCGGCCCTTTTTGTTTTTCCGGGGATTGGCTGGAACATCATGGCGTTTGCGGGCGTTGGCGAGGTATCTGCAACAACGAATGGCAGGTTTGAAATGCCCCATAAGAACCAGTGGATCCTTGTCGCCGATGGTGGCCGCGCACATGTGATTTCCGTGCATCACGATGCCGAAGGCCGTCATCTGGAAACCGTTCATGAAATGATTGCCGATAATCGATCCAGTTCGGAAATTGCCAGTGACAAGCCCGGTCGCGGTTTTGCCAACCCCGGCGGCAATCAGCAACGCCACGCCATGCCGCCCAGTTCCGACCCGCATGAACATGCACAGGTCGAATTTGTTGATGATGTGATGTCGTACCTGACGGCCAAGCGTAATGACGGCAAGTTTGATAATCTGATTGTGGTGGCACCGCCAAAAATCATGGGCACGGTCCGCCAGAAAATGTCAAAGGCGGTTGAGATGACGGTTGAGGGTGAAATCACCAAGGATTTGACCAAGCTGCCGCTTAAGGATTTGCCAGAACATCTAAGCGGGACGGGTGGCTGGTTATAGGGCCATGTTGCGAAAGCCCGGAATGGAGAAATCAGTCATTCCGGGCGCAGTACAGCGCAGACCTTAGCGATGATCGCGCCGGAATTCTGCTGGCGGGATTCCGGCATGTTTGGCGAAAAATCGTGAAAAATAACCGGCATCGCGAAAGCCCAGTTCATCGGCGATTTGCTGAATGGCGATGTCGGTATAGATCAGGGTGCGTTTTGCTTCCAGCATCAGGCGGTTTTGCAGCACCTCACTTGCGGTCATGCCATAGATATCCTTGGCAATGCGGTTAAGCTGTGTGGTGGTGATGCCGATTTCACGCGCATAGAATTCAAGCGGTTTGTGCTGTTTGTAGAACGTTTCGACAAGGGCCTGAAACTTGCGGAATTTGCCGGTTTTCTGTTCCTGACGCGACAGGCGGGTGGTGGTGCTGTGCTGTGGGGTGTTGCGCCCGATATCAAGCAACAGCAATCCCAGAATATGGCGCAGCGCAAACATCCGGCCGGTTTTGTGGCTGTAATATTCCAGGACCAGTTGATGGATCAGAAAGTCGATCGGGCTTTGCTGTGCGGATGTGGTGCCGGTGACCGTATCAACGCAGACAGCCTGATCAAGCCGGGCAAGCAGTTTGGGGGCGGGGGCCAGCGTTTGTTGCAGGTGATAATCGGTCAGCGAAATCACCCAGCCATCAATATCATCACTGAATTTAAAGCCATGCACAGTGCCCGGCGGGACCGTGATCAGATGGCCCGATTGCATGGTGAAATGCTGGTCATCAAAACTGATGTTTGCCGAGCCCTGCGTGATGTAAAGCAACTGAAACAGATTGGTGTGGCGGTGCGGTTTGATGTGCCAGTCATGCAGGCGCGATCGTTCGGGAATGCTTTCAAGGTGAAAGAATTCTGGTTCGGTGATCGGTTGTGGTTCGGCGGTGCTGTTTTCCGGATCGCGCGTGGCATCAAACCCGCCCGCCGTTCGGGCATCGGCATCACGTTCGCCATAGAGTTTATAGATCGGGATGCTGTTGCGCATGGGCTTTCTTATGATTGGGCACTGATACGGATGGCCGAGTTTACCCTGTTTTGGGTGTGATCAAAAGAAAAGCCCGCCATCGGAAATGGCGGGCTTTGGTGATCTTATTGGTATCTGGCTATCCACCGAGGAACGAGGGCACAAACAAGGTGAGTGCCGGGACGAAGATGATCAGCAAAATACGGATGATCTCTGCGCCAAAGAACGGCATCACACCCCGGAAGGTCTGGCTCATCGGGACACCCTTGGCCAGCGCATTGATGATAAACACATTCAGCCCGACGGGTGGGGTTATCAGCCCCAGTTCGACGACAATCAAGGCGAGAATACCAAACCAGATTTTAAGGTCCTCCGCCCCCATGCCATAGGCCGCCGTCGCTGCCGTTGCCCAGTCGCCACCATTGATGTCGACCAAGGCCGGCCAGAAGAACGGGATCACGACCACAATCATCGACAGGCTTTCCATGAAGCAGCCCAGAACGATCAGGGCGAGGAGCATCAGAACCATGATCAACCATGGATCAAGGCCGCTGGTGGCGGCTGCTTCGGCCATGTAGGCCGGAAGGTTGGCACGGCTAAAGAAGCCTTTGAGGATTTCCGCACCCAGCAGAATGAAGAAAATCATCGAGGAGGTAACCGCGGTGTCTTTGAGCGACTGACGCAGACCTTGCCATGTCAGGCCACCCTTGCCACGGAACCGCATGTAGGCGCCATATACCAGAATGGCGAACACGCCAACACCGGCCGCCGGGGTCGGGGTGAACAGACCGGCACCAAGGCCCAGAATGATCGCGCCAAAGATCACCATGACCGGGATCAGGCGCAGCAGGGCTTCTTTACGTTCAGCAGGCTCCATCGGGGCGGGTTTGGGGGCCAGTGACGGGTTGATGCGCACCTGAATGGCAATCACTGCCATAAAGAACAGAACCGCGATGATGCCCGGAATGATGGCGGCCTGAAACATCTGGATGATTGATGCTTCGACGGTGACCGCATAGATCACAAGGGCGACCGATGGCGGGATCAGAATGCCAAGTGTGCCGCCCGCCGCCAGCGTGCCGGTTGCCAGACGCGGCGAATATTTCAGCCGGTCGAGTTCAGGCAGGGCGACTTTGCCCATGGTCGATGCGGTGGCAAGCGATGAGCCGCAGACCGCACCAAACCCGGCACACGCACCAATGGCGGCCATGGCAACGCCACCCCGGAAACGACCAAGGATGGCATTGACCCCCTGAAACAGATCGCGTGACAGGTTGGCCTGACTGGCAAGATAGCCCATCAAGACAAACAGCGGCACGACGGACAGTTCATAGTTCGACACAATCCCGTACAGCAGGGATTTGAATTGCTGCAGATACGGATCAAAGCGCAGGAACGGGAAGAACAGGCTGAGCACATAGTTGCCGCCAATCCCGACCCCCACCATTGCAAGACCAACCGGAACGCGCAGTGCGAGAATGAAGAACAGCAGCCCAAGGCCGCCAAGGCCGATTAATTCGCGTTCAGACATTGGACTCTCTTTCGAAAACCTGATTTCCGGCAATCAGCGCCCACAGGAACATCGATGCGATGCCCGGCAGATAAAACGGCCAGATCGACCAGCCCAGAATTGCGGAAAGAGTATTGTCGCTGCGCACTTCGATCAGTCCATGCACCATCATATAGCCAAGGAACAGTGCCAGTACCGTCATGCAGATGCCCGATACCGTGTCAACAACACGGGCAAACCACGTCGGAAACATTTTAATGAACACGTCAACAGCGACGTGGCCGTGGCGCGATTGGCAGTAGGGGAAGAACATCAATGCCGCCGAACTGACGATCATGCTGACGAAATCTTCGTAGCCGATGATCGCAGGGACATTGGCGTCAAACAGTCGAGCCAGTTTGTCGAGGCCAAAGGCGGTCACATTGACCATCGTCACCACAGCAATCAGCAGGGCAAGAAACCCGCCAGCAACGGCAAACCAGGCGGCGGCCTTATTCAGCACGTTTTTCATGATTCAAACAATCTCGCGGGAAAAACAGGGTCACGCATCGCATGATACGTGACCCCACAAGATTTTCCAGTACCTTGAAAAGGTTACTTGGTATGGGACAGAACGGCTGCTTTGGCGTCTTCGACCAGTTTTGCACCGTCGATACCATTCGAGTTGGCTTCTTCGATCCAGCGATCCACAACGGTTGCGGCCGGCGCGTCAAAGGTTGCTTTTTGTTCTGCTGTCAGTTTAACGACCTGACCTTTGCCATCGTTGATCATTTTGCGACCGACGTCTTCGACGTCGTTAAAGACATCGCCGATATGACCGGCAAACTCACGACCGGAATTACGGTCGATGATTTCCTTGAGGTCGTCAGGCAGGCTGTCATAGCGTTCCTTGTTCATCGCGAACAGGAAGGTCGAGGTGCCAAAGCGGGAATTTACACCTTCGCCTTCAACGGAATAGGAAACCAGTTCAGCCAGTTTAAGCGGCGGTACCACTTCGAACGGCACCAGACCACCATCAACAACACCAAGTGACATAGCTTGCGGCAGGGCCGGGACTGGCATGCCAACAGGTTCAGCGCCCCATGCTTCGATCATCCATGACCCGGTACGGGTCGGGGTGCGCAGTTTCAGGCCTTTGACGTCTTCAACCGTGCGGACGTCTTTTTCGGTCAGATGGATGGCCTGACCGGCATGAACGTGAACTGCAAGGGTGTGGACGTCTTTAAGGTCTTCGGCGTATTCGTCTTTGAGGTCCCACATCGCAAGGTTGGTTGCGCGTGCGTCGCCAAGATGAACGCCCGGAAGTTCAAAGACTTCCAAACGCGGGAACACACCCGGGGTATAACCCGGCAGGGTCCAGACGATATCGGCAACACCATCACGGACCTGACGATACAGTTCCGGCGGGTTGCCGCCCAAAGACATGGACGGGAAGATTTCAAACTTGATACGGCCGTTTGATTCTTCTTCGATTTTCTTTGCCCATGGCTCGATCATTTTCGACTGGGCCGGTGCTTTCGGACCCAGGAAATGGTGAACGGTCAGGGTAACTTCCTGTGCGTGTGCGCCGAACGACACCATGGTCGCGACAGCAGCACCAGCCAGCAATTTGGTGATGTGTTTCATTCTTCCTCCTTTGAACGTTTTGCCGCGTTCATACCGCTGGCAAACGTTTCAGCCACGATGCGCACCCTTAAAGTACGAAGTTTTCCAAGGTATTTTGTTGTTGTTTTTATTACTGTTTTTAGGGATGGCCTGCGGTTGACGCAATTCTGCCATGCCGATTTTGAATCAATCTAGTGGGCGCGAGATGGTTATGTATAATGATATGTAAGCACATATGCATAACCAAACGATTATGACTTCCTGTTCGAAAGTGTTGTGTGATGGGCGGATGCTTCTTCACGGACGGCATTGATCAACATTTCAACGGGGGGCGATACCGGGCTATCAATTCGGGTGGTCAAGCCCACTGGGCCAAAGGTGTCGCTGGTATCAATCGGCAGTTCAACCAAGTTACCCTCCGCGATATCGGATGCCACAGCCCCGTTTGATATGATCCAGATTGCATCGGTTTCACGGGTAAAGGCGCGTCCGAAAGATGTCGAAACGGTTTCAATCCGGTCAGGCAGGGCACCGATCCCATGGGCAATCAGCATTTTATCAACCGTCGAATGAATGATCGCATGTTTGGGCGGCACCAGAACCGTGAATTCGCGAATGCGGGTGATGTCAGGATTTTTATCGGCCAATAATGGATGGCCGGGGCGGGCCACCAGCGAAATATGTTCGGAATAGAGATGGATGAACGACAATCCCGACATCTGATCGGGTTCGGCAAGCCGTCCGACCACCAGATCAAGTTCACCAACGCGTAATTGCCCCATCAACATGACATTGGGCCCGGCGACAACCTTCACGGTGGTGTCAGGGCTAAGCGCCTTGAACCGGCGAATGGCGGCGGGCATCACACTTGCCGCAACCGTTGGCAAAACGCCAAGATTAATCGACAGTCCACCTTGCATGCGGACCTGACTGATGCTGTCGACACCTTGGCGCAGAGCGGTAACACTGGCCCCGGCATAGCGCAGGAACACCTTGCCAAAATCGGTCAGGGTGACACCGCGTTTGGATCGGTCAAACAGCCGCGCATCAAGATGTTCTTCGAGTTCGCGGATGGTTTTTGAGACGGCGGGCTGGGTGATTGACAGTGTATCGGCGGCTTTGCCAACGCTGCGTTGGCGGGCAACTTCGAGAAAACACGTCAGGTGGCGAAACTTAATACGTTGGTCCAGCATGCTTCCCTGCGGCGGATCGTTATTACGGTTATGTTATTTACGATGCTTGTATACTTATATAGTTATGCAAAATACGCAAATCATCATTTTACATAACCAAAACCGTCTGAGAATGTAGGGCGAAATAGTCAGGGTGGAAACGACATGAGTTTACACGTCGCCCCGATCAACGGGACACATATCCATTATGCCCAGACCGGCCCAAAAGACGGACCGGTGCTGGTTTTTTCGAATTCTCTCGGTACCGATTTGCGGATCTGGGACGATGTTGTTGCCGGGCTTTCGGACCGGTTTAACATTGTGACCTATGACAAGCGCGGTCACGGGCTTTCAGGGATTGGTGATGCGCCATATGACGTTTCGCTGCATGCCAATGACCTGATCGGGTTGCTGGATCATCTTGGTCTTGATCAGGTGATCATTTGCGGTCTGTCGGTGGGTGGTTTGATTGCCCAGAAAGTTATCGCCGAGCAGCCCAAACGTATTCGTGGCCTGATCCTGTGTGATACCGCATCGAAACTTGGCGATTATGATGGCTGGAACAGCCGGATTGAGGCGATCAAGGCCGACGGGATCGAGGTTCTGGGCGATGCGATCATGGAACGCTGGTTGTCGCCCGATTTCCGTGCCAACCGTCCGCTTGAAACCGCGATGTATCGCGACATGCTGGTTCGCACGACCGCAGATGGCTATATCGGTACCTGTGTCGCACTTCGCGACGGGGACTTGCGCGATGCGGCGGGCAAAATTTCTGTGCCGACCTTATGCGTCTGTGGATCAGTTGACCTTGCAACGCCGCTCGATGTGGTGCGCGCGATGGCGGACATGATTCCGAATGCGACATTTGAACTGATCGACGGGGTCGGGCATTTGCCATGCATCGAAACCCCGGAACAGCTTACCCGGTTGATCGACCGATTTACCAAGGAGAATAACCTTGTCTGAGAGCCGGTATGACGTTGGCATGAAAACCCGCCGTTCTGTTTTGGGCGATGCGCATGTGGATCGTGCATCGAAAAACATCACCGAAATTGACGAAGGTTTTCAGCGCTATATCACTGAAAATGTCTGGAACGGTGTCTGGACAAGTGACAAATTCACCAAGCGTGAACGTTCGATTGTGACCATCGCGCTTCTGGCGGGGCTTGGTCATGAAGAAGAACTTGCCATGCACATTCGCGCGACACTCAATACCGGGGCGACGCGTGATGATATCCGTGAAACCCTGATGCATGTTGCGGTCTATGCCGGTGTTCCCGCCGCCAATACGGCATTCCGCATTGCCAAACAAACCTATGCCGAGATCGACGCGGCGCCCAAGGGAGAGTAGTCACATGTCCGTTTTCAAACCGCGTGATTGGGGATCCCACGCCCCGCTTATTGCGCCGGGTTACAAGTCCACCTTGTTGCGTGGCCCGTCGCGCGCGCCCCTTGCGATCAAATCAGGATTGACCGAGGGGACAGGCCCGCGCTTTGCCCCGGCATCGGTGCGCGAACTTGATTTCGATCTGACCAAAAACGGCATTACCAATGGTGCGCCGCTTGGCGAGCGCATTGTGGTGCATGGGCGTGTGCTTGATACCGATGGCCGCCCGCAGCCTGATATTGTTGTCGAAGTCTGGCAGGCCAATGCGGCCGGGCGTTATGTGCATAAGGTTGACCAGCATGACGCACCGCTTGATCCGAATTTCCGGGGATCGGGCCGGTGCATGACCGATGCCAACGGTAATTACATGTTCTATACGATCAAGCCGGGGGCCTATCCGTGGGGCAACCATTTCAACGCGTGGCGTCCAAACCATATCCATCTGTCGGTGTTTGGTCCGGGGTTTGCCACCCGTCTTGTCACCCAGATGTATTTTCCGGGCGATCCGTTGCTTGATCTTGATCCGATCTTCCTTGAGACCAAGGATGCGGCGGCGCGTGAACGCCTGATTGCCAAATTCTCGATTGAGAAGACCGAGGAGGGCTTTGCCCTTGGTTATCAGTTTGACATTGTCCTTCGCGGACGCAACGGCACCCCGATGGAGAATTAAGTCATGGCATATGGTGAAACCCCCTCACAGACGGTTGGCCCGTATTTCGCCTATGGCCTGACCGCTGGACAGTATGGATACGACTTTAGCGATATCGTCAATCCGACCGTTGCCGGCCCGGATGCCGATGGGCAGCACATCCGCATCACTGGCACCGTTTTTGACGGAGAAGGTAATCGCGTAAATGATGCGATGATCGAAATCTGGCAGGCCGACTCCAATGGTGTTTACAGCGAAAATCCGGTTGATGTTGCCGATAGCGGTTTCCGCGGCCTTGGCCGTTGCGGGACGGGCACGGATGCCGATAACCGGTTCTGGTTTGAGACGATCAAACCGGGGGTCGTCGAAGATGCCAAGGCACCGTTTGTCAATGTGATTGTCTTTATGCGCGGCATGCTTGTCCACGCCTTTACCCGGTTTTATTTCGATGATGAGGCCGCGTTGAATGCCAAGGACGATGTCCTGCAATCAGTACCCGCCGATCGTCGCGACACCTTGATTGCCAAGCGTGTCGAAACGTCGACCGGGATTGAATACCGGATCGATATCCACATGCAGGGGAATGCGGAAACCGTGTTCTTCGACGTGTAAGTCGATCTGGCGCGATGGCTGTGGGTGCTGCTTTGGGGAAAGCCAGCTGTCACAGCCATCGACCCTTATTCCTAACGTTATCGGGGGCTCTGGCCCCGCGTTTGTTCTGTTTTGTTGGTTTGATACCACAGGAGTTTTTGCCGTGGTTGCACGTTTCATGACGCTTAAAGAAGCCGTCGCATCCTGCATTAAGGATGGCGACACCATCGCGATGGAAGGGTTCACCCATCTGATCCCGCATGCCGCCGGGCATGAAGTGATCCGTCAGGGGATCAAGGATTTGACCCTGATCCGGATGACGCCAGATGTGATTTACGATCAGTTGATCGGGGCGGGATGTGCCAAGAAACTGGTGTTCTCATGGGGTGGTAATCCCGGGGTTGGATCGTTGCATCGTCTGCGCGAAGCGGTTCAGGAACACTGGCCGCATAAACTTGAAATCGAAGAACACAGTCATGCGGCGATGGCAAATGCCTATGACGCCGGGGCGGCGGGCCTGCCGTGTGCGGTGTTTAAAGGATACCGTGGTGCGGAATTGCCGCGTGTGAACAAGAACATCAAGTTCATCGAATGCCCGTTCACTGGCGAAAGTTTGGCCGCGGTGCCGTCAATCCGCCCGGATGCGACGGTTGTGCATGCGCAGAAAGCCAACAAAAAGGGCGATGTCCTGTTTGAAGGCATTGTCGGCGTGCAAAAAGAAGCCGTTCTGGCCGCCAAGAAATCGATCATCACGGTCGAAGAGATTGTCGATGATTTTGGTGATATTTCGCCAAATGCCGTGATGCTGCCGAATTGGGCCGTGACCGCGATTGTCGAGGTGCCGGGTGGCGCACATCCGTCCTATGCCCAAGGATATTACAAGCGTGACAATGCGTTTTATAAGGCGTGGGACCCGATTGCGCGCGATCGTGAGGCGTTTACCGCCTGGATCGAAGAACATGTGATGAATGGCGGGCCCGAAGATTTCGCGGCCAAGTGTCGCGCCAACAAAGCGTAAGCGGAGAAAAGATCATGGTTGACTATACCCCGACTGAAATGATGACGGTATCCGCCGCACGCGCGCTTAAAAACGACGATGTGTGCTTTGTTGGTATTGGTATGCCGTCTGCGGCCTGTAATCTGGCGCGGTTGACCCATGCGCCGGAACTGACATTGATTTATGAAAGTGGCACGATTGGCACCAAGCCCGATGTCTTGCCGTTGTCCATCGGCGATGGTGAGCTGTGTGAAACGGCGATGAACACCGTGGCCGTGCCGGAAATGTTCCGCTACTGGCTACAGGGTGGCAAGATTTCGGTCGGCTTCCTTGGCGCGGCGCAGCTTGATAAATTTGGCAACATCAACACCACTGTGATTGGCGATTACGACGATCCCAAAGTCCGCCTTCCGGGCGGTGGTGGTGCGCCGGAGATTGCGACGAGCTGCGGCGAAGTGTTTTTGGTGATGAAGCAAAGCAAACGCGGTTTTGTGCAAAAGATCGATTTTGTCACCTCGCTTGGTCATGGCACGGGCGGGGATGATCGCGCGTCCTATGGTGTCGATACCAAGGGACCATCGCGTTTGATTACCGATCTTTGCATCATGGAACCGCATCCGGTGGGCAAACAGTTCATCGTGACGTCGATCCATCCCGGTGTGACACGCGAAGATATCATCGAAAATACCGGCTGGGACGTTGAATTTGCAGACGAAGTTGCGCAAACTCCGATCCCGAATGAAAACGAGCTTAAAGTTCTGCGTGAACTGCATGCCCGTACCGCCAAGGCCCATGAAGGCCAGCAGTAAGACTGCCAGCAAGGATCAAGAACATGGCTGACGCATATATTTGCGATTACATCCGCACCCCGATTGGCCGCTTTGGTGGCAGCCTGTCGCAGGTGCGCGCCGATGATTTGGGCGCTATTCCGCTTAAGGTGTTGATGGACCGCAATCCCGGTGTCGATTTTGGCGCGGTGGAAGACATCATTTTTGGCTGTGCCAATCAGGCCGGTGAAGACAACCGTAACGTTGCACGCATGTCCGCACTTTTGGCCGGTTTGCCTGAAACAGTGACCGGAACCACGGTCAACCGCCTTTGCGGGTCGGGCATGGATGCGATCATTATTGCCGCGCGTGCGATCAAGGCCGGTGAAGCCGATTTGATGATTGCGGGTGGTGTTGAAAGCATGTCACGTGCACCGTTTGTGATGCCCAAGGCGACCTCGGCCTTTTCGCGCAATGCGGAAATCTATGACACGACGATTGGCTGGCGGTTTGTTAATCCGGTGATGAAAAAACAGTACGGCGTGGAGTCCATGCCTGAAACTGGTGAAAACGTCGCCGAGGATTTCAAAGTTTCGCGCGAAGATCAGGACGCCTTTGCCGCCCGATCACAGGATAAAGCCGTTGCGGCACAGGAAAATGGTATTCTGGGCGAGGAAATTACCCCGGTGACCATTCCACAACGCAAGGCCGATCCGGTTATTGTCGATAAGGATGAACATCCGCGTCCGGGCACGACGGCGGAAAAGCTGTCTAAATTGCCGACCCCGTTCCGTGAAGGCGGGTCGGTGACGGCGGGCAATGCATCGGGTGTCAATGATGGCGCGGCGGCATTGATCATCGCGTCCGAAGCAGCGGTTAAAAAATACGGCCTGACGCCGATTGCCAAGGTTGTTGGTGGGGCGACGGCGGGTGTTGCACCGCGCATCATGGGCTTTGGCCCGGCACCGGCCAGCAAAAAGCTTTTGGCGCGTTTGGGCTGGACCACCGATCAGCTTGATGTGATTGAGTTGAACGAAGCCTTTGCATCCCAAGGTTTGGCGACCCTTCGTGATCTTGGCATTGCCGACGACGATGCGCGTGTGAACCCCAATGGCGGGGCGATTGCGCTTGGTCATCCGTTGGGTATGTCAGGCGCACGTATTGCAGGGACGGCAGCCCTTCAGCTTAAACGCACCGGGGGTAAATATGCGCTGGCGACCATGTGCATTGGTGTTGGTCAGGGCATCGCGATTGCGCTTGAAGCTGTTTAATCTTGACTGATTTTTAAATCGAAGCCCCTGTGCCGGTTGACGGGCAGGGGCTTTGTTTTTTGCGGTGTTGACCAACGGTGTTGGTGGCGCGACACTCGCAAACCGATTTCACACCTGTTGATGAAGGTGGATTAAGCCTGATGACCATTTCGCCCTTTGATTCCGCCCTGCTTGGCGATCTTTTCGCTGACCGCGAAATCGCCGAGCTGTTTGAGGATAGCGCGCAGATTGCATCGATGCTGTTGTTTGAGGCCGCCCTTGCCGCCGCCCAAGCGCGCGCGGGCGTGATCCCCGAAGCAAGTGCGACCAGAATTGCCGAGGTGTGCCGCGATTTTCAACCCGATCCGGCAAGTTTGACGGCGGGTACAGCAAGTTCGGGCGTGCCGGTTCCGGCACTGGTCAAGGCGCTTAAGGCGGAAATTGGTGGCGATGATGCGCGCTATGTGCATTTCGGGGCGACCAGTCAGGATGTGTTTGATACCGGGCTTGTTTTGCGGCTACGCGATGTCATTTCGATCATTCGGCGGCGCATTCGCAAGCTGGCCAAATCGCTTTCAACCCTTGCCGAAACACACCGCAACACTGTGATGATTGGGCGGACCCGATCCCAACAGGCGGTGCCGACGACATTCGGGCTTAAGGCGGCGGGCTGGTTAGCACCGTTGGTGCGGATTGATCGTCGGATTGAGGGGCTTTCGCATGATTTACTGCGCCTGTCGTTTGGCGGGGCTGCGGGAACGCTGGCATCCCTTGGGGGTAAGGCCGCGGCGGTTGAAAACAATCTGGCCGAGGAACTTGATCTTGAAACCAGCGACATGCCATGGCATGCGCAGCGCGACGTTTTGGTGGATTTCGCCAGCCAGTTAACAGCGTTAACCGGCGCGCTTGGTAAAATGGGGCAGGACCTTGTTTTACTCGCACAGTCGGAAATTGCCGAAGTCCAGCCGGGCAAGGGTGGGGGATCATCGACCATGCCCCATAAATCCAACCCGGTGCAGGCGGAAATGCTGGTGACTTTGGCGCGGTTTAATGCCGGTCAGTTGGGAACCTTTGCCCAGTCGCAGCTTCATGATCACGAACGATCCGGGTCAAGCTGGCTTCTGGAATGGTTGACCTTGCCGCAAATGATCATGGCGGCGGGAACCGCACTTGCGCAGGCAGTCGATATGGTGCCCGCGCTTAAGGTTAATCAGGACCGTATGGTGGCCAACCTTGATCTGTCACGCGGTGCGATGCTGGCCGAGGCGGCGACATTTGCGCTGGCCGACCATGTGGGGCGCGATGCGGCGGATAAATTGGTCAAGGACGGCTTGGCGCAGTCGGCGGCCAATCAATCGAACCTGTTTGATGAATTGCCCAAACTGACCGATGTGCCGGTCGATTGGGCAGCGGTGCGTAATCCGGCCAATTATGTCGGGCAATCGGATGCCTATATCGACCGGGTTCTGGCCACGGCCAAGCGTGGATTGCGCGACTAGATACTGCTGACACACGTGATGTGATGTATGGGAGCGGTTTTCTTGAGGTGCGCGGCCCCGAACTTATGGTTGGGAGGGGCGGCGCAAAGCTTCAAGATGTTTGATGCGCGCGCGAACTTGGTCAGGGTTATGTTGACCGACACCTTCGAGCAGGGCTTCAAGCATGACCATGCTGGCGGCCGAGCTGTCCCATGTCGTGCCGGTTTCGATGCGCACCGGAAAAACGTGGCGGGCAAACTGGGCGATGGGGCTTAGCCACTGGTCGGTAAACAGGATGATCTTTGCGTCCTGTTTTGAGGCGGCTTCGGCAAAGGCGATTACATCAGACTGATAGCGACGAACATCAAAGATAACCAGAACGTCGCGTTTGCCGATATCAAGAAGATCTTCTGCCCATTTTGCACTTTGGCCCGACACACGGCGGACATGGCTTCGCATGGTGCGAAGATGTTCATAGGCATAGACCGCCAGTGCCGATGTAAAACGCCCCCCCAGCAAGTAAACCGATCCTTTGCAATCACCGATCAGTTCGATTGCACTTTGCAATTCCGCCGGATTGATATTGGCAAGGCTGGTTCGAATGTTGTTGGTTGCTGCTTCGGCGATTTCATGAAGCAATTCACCCATCGGATGGCTGGACCGGTTGCGTGACCGGGGCAGGCTGCTTCGGGTCAAGGGTGACTGAAGGCGGGCTTCGAGTTCACCACGTAGTCTGGCCTGCATGTCGGGGTAGCTGTCAAAGCCGATTTTGCTGGCGAAACGCAGGACCGTCGGGGCAGAAACGCCGCAACGATCAGCAAAAGTCGCAACCGTCTCAAGCCCGGCCATTGGATAATTGCCAAGCAGGGCATGGGCCAGCTTGCGTTCCGATGCCGTCAGCGTATCAGCCTTTTGCGTGATTTGTTCGGCGACGGTTGGTTTTGTGTCCTGCTGCGTCACGTCCAAGTGCAACTTTCCCCGTTCATACCATCCACCCAGAATGGTCAAATACCCCTGTATAGGTAGGGTCAGGCGCGGTTTAACCTGCCTGTCATACAAATACAATGATTGTAATGAATTTTACAACAACTGATGTTCTTGTCATGAAAATTGAATTCATGTAACGTTCATTACAAAGGGTTAAACCCATGCCGCGAAAAGCAGCAAAATAATTCAATGACTTGGTGATTGTTCGGTCTTTCAGGGAGGCGGGTTATCACGCGGCATGTCCCGTCATGGGGGCGTGCATTCAAGGGGGCGTAATATGGGTTGTCAGGGCCTGAAGTCTTTCCGTTCAAAGCAGACGTCGATACTGGATCTGTCCGCACATGGTGTGGACGGCAACAGGTATGTTTGCGTCTGACCGGGGCATTACGGGCCGTTACGACCTATAAACTGGGAGATGTTGGAGTGGCGTTAAATGCCTGAGTTTATCAAAACCTATGTCAGATGGGTGGATCGCGTTAATCGGATTATTGGCCGGTTTGCCATGTATTTGATCTTCGCAATGCTTGCCGTGCTTATTTATTCCTCGGTCACCAAGCTGATGGAGTTCCCGGCTCTTTGGACGCTGGAAGCCGCACAATTTATCATGGTGTCGTATTTTCTGCTGGGGGGCGGCTATTCCATGCAACTGGACTCACATGTCCGGATGGATTTGCTGTATGGCGCATTGTCGCCGCGCAAACAGGCCGGACTTGATGCGATTACAATCCTGTTTCTGATCTTTTATCTGGCATTTTTGCTGTATGGCGGCATTTCGTCGACCTCTTATGCTTTTCAATATAACGAGACCAGCTATTCGGCGTGGTCGCCACCCATGACGCCGATAAAGTCGATCATGACATTTGGCGTGTTTATGATGTTGCTTCAGGCGATTGCGACCTTCTTTAAGGATCTGGCCGCAGCCCGTGGGGAGAGCCTTTCATGAGTTATGAAATGATTGCTCTTCTGATGTTTTCCACGATGATGCTGATGCTTCTGACCGGGAAACGGGTTTTCGGTGCCATTGGTTTTGTCGCGGTTGTTTTTGCCCTTGGCATGTGGGGCGACGGCGGATCAGAAATGGCGTTCAGTGCCGCCATGAAGCTGATGAAATGGTATCCGCTTCTGACGTTGCCGCTGTTTGTTTACATGGGCTATATGCTGTCGGAATCCGGGCTGGCGGATGATTTGTACCGGATGTTCCATGTCTGGATGGGGCCGGTGCGCGGGGGGCTTGCCATCGGGACAATTGTCTTGATGGTTGCAGTTTCGGCCATGAATGGCCTGAGCGTTGCGGGCATGGCCATCGGGGCCAGTATCGCCTTGCCGGAACTTTTGCGGCGCGGCTATGACAAAGTCATGGTGACCGGGGTGATCCAGGCGGGCAGTTCGCTGGGTATTCTGGTGCCGCCAAGCGTTGTTCTGGTGCTCTATGGCATGATTGCGCGTCAGCCTGTCGGGCAATTGTGGCTTGCGGGCGTATTCCCCGGTTTGATGATGGCGGGGATGTTTATCCTTTATATTGCCGTTCGGTGCTGGATACAGCCTGATATGGGGCCAGCACTTAGCAAGGAAGAGCGTGCGGAAATCACGTTGTCGGAAAAAATCGGCTTGCTCAAGGCCGGGGTTGTTCCGCTTTTCATCTTCTTCTCGATGACCGGTTTGTTCCTGATGGGGATTACATCGCTTGTTGAAAGTTCGGCTGTTGGCGCACTTGCTGCGACCCTTGCGGCCTTGGCCAAGCGTCGCCTTAATCGGTCGGTCATGGAAGAAACCCTTCGCAAGACGCTGTCGATCAGTTGCATGTTTATGTGGATCATTTTGGCGGCCCTCGCATTCGGGGCAGTGTTTGATGGCTTGGGCGCAGTCAAGGCGATTGAGGGTTTCTTTGTTGATCAGCTCGGACTTGGTCCGTGGCAGATCCTGATCATGATGCAGATTTCCTTCATCCTGATGGGGATGTTCCTTGATGACACCGCAATGCTGGTGATTGTCGCACCGCTTTATGTGCCGCTGGTCGGCGCACTTGGTTTCGATCTGGTCTGGTATGGCGTGCTTTATACGATCACCTGTCAGATCGCCTATATGACACCTCCGTTCGGGTACAATTTGTTCCTGATGCGTGCCATGGCACCGCCAGAGGTGACGTTAAAGGACATCTATAAGTCGATTACGCCGTTTGTGATCATTATGGCGATTGCGCTTGGCGTTGTGATGGTGTTCCCGCAAATCGCGCTGTGGCTGCCAGAATGGCACTACGCCCGGTGAACAGCCTGAAGACCCACTACTGGCGGGGTCGGATTGGCCCCGCCAGCCACTAAAAAAAGCAATTCAGGGGAGGTGTTGATTTTCAAGAAGAGGAGGCGCTGTCGAGCCCGATGGACGGGCAGGGCAGTACAACAAGTGCGTTAACAAACTTCATCGATCAGGGAGATGATACAATGACGACGAGACGCGACTTTATAAAAAAAGCCGGTATTGTAACTGCTGCAGCCGGTACCACAGCGTTCGCTTCGCCTTACGTCAAGGCGCAGAACGCAAAGATCACTTGGCGTTTGCAGACATATGCAGGCCCGGCACTGGGCGAGCATGTGATCAAACCGGCGATTGATGCCTTTAACAAGGTCGCCAATGGTGAAATGGAAATCGAGCTTTACTATGCCGATCAGCTGGTCCCGACCGGTGAACTTTTCCGTGCCATGCAGCGTGGTACCATTGATGCGGTTCAGTCAGACGATGACTCGATCGCAGCCCCGGTTGATGTTTCGGTCTTTGGCGGTTATTTCCCATTTGCCACCCGCTATAGCCTTGATGTTCCGGTCCTGTTTGAAGAATACGGCCTGAACGAAATCTGGGAAGAGGCATACGGCGAAGTTGAAGGCGTTAAGTGGCTTTCGGCTGGTTCGTGGGATCCATGCCACTTTGCAACTGTTGAGCCAATCAACAGCCTTGCCGACCTTAAGGGCAAGCGCGTCTTTACCTTCCCGACGGCGGGCAAGTTCCTGTCACGTTTCGGGGTCGTTCCGGTGACGTTGCCATGGGAAGACATTGAGGTTGCAGTTCAGACCGGCGAGCTGGATGGCATCGCATGGTCGGGCATTACCGAGGATTACACGGTCGGTTGGGCAGATGTGACCAATTACTTCCTGACCAATAATATCTCCGGTGCCTGGTGTGGGTCGTTCTTTGCCAATGAAGAACGCTGGAACGAGCTTCCTGACCATCTGAAAGTGCTGTTTAAATTGTGCATGGACAGTTCCCACTATTATCGTCAGCACTGGTACTGGGGTGGCGAGGCCAAACTCCGTACACAGGGCACAAAAATGAAGCTGACCTCAATCCCGGACAGCGAATGGGCAACGGTTGAAGCCGAAGCACATAAGTTCTGGGATGAGATCGCACAGACCAGTCCGCGTTGCGCGAAGGTTGTTGATATCTTCAAGCAGTATGCTGCTGTGATGGAGAAGGCTGGTAAGCCGTATCGTTACAGCTAAGCCGATCAAACTGAGGGGCAGGGCACCAGATATTTTCGGATATTCGGTGCCCTGCATCTACTTGAATTTGAAGTATTTTTAAGTTGTAATAAATAATACAAAAAATCAAAATTTATGTATATTTGTTCGAAAATGTAATATATTTTTCGTTGAGAAAATCAAAAAAAATGCGTCGAGAAAACCGGGAAAAACGACCAATTTGACGTAATAACAAAGCCCAAATAACAGGAGGCCACCGATGCAGGCGCAAGATGTCAAAACCGCCGATGACGCACGAAAACTTATTCAGGAACGTGATATCAAATTCGTCAAAATCGGGGTGTTCGATGTCGATGGAATTATGCGCGGCAAATATATGCATCGCGATAAATTTTTGTCGGCTCTTGATTCCGGTTTTGCTTTTTGTGACGTGGTTCTGGGCTGGGATTCAAATGATCAGCTTTATGATAAATCGGAATTCACCGGCTGGCATACGGCCTATCCGGATGCACCGGTACGGGTGATCCCGGAAAGCTGCCGTGAATTACCGATGGAAGACGACACAATCCTGTTTCTGGGCGAGTTCGAAGGACGGGCGGAAACCGTTTGTCCGCGTGGAACGCTGCGCCGGGTGCTCGATAAGGCATCGAACATGGGATACGACGTTTCAGCCGCATGCGAGTTCGAATTCTTCCTGTTTGAGGAAACGCCGCATTCCGTGCGGGAGAAAAACTATCGCAATCTGACCAACATCACGCCGGGTTTCTATGGGTATTCGATGTTGCGCAATTCAGTGCACTCGGAATTCTATCGTGACCTGCTTGAACTTGGCGAAAGCATGGATTTCCCGATTGAGGGATTGCATACCGAAACCGGTCCGGGGGTTCTCGAAGCTGCGATCATGCATGACGAGGCCCTTATGGCTGCTGACAAGGCGGCACTTTTCAAGACCTTTACCAAGGTTTTGGCGCAGCGGGCCGGCTGGATGGCAACCTTTATGGCAAAATGGTCGCCCGATTGGCCGGGACAGTCGGGGCATATGCATGTCTCGATTAAGGGCAAGGATGGCCGTGCCGCATTCTATGACGCCGATAAGCCCGATAACATGTCCGATGAAATGCGGTGGTTCCTTGGCGGTCAGCAGAAACTGATGCCTGAACTTCTGTCGATGGTGGCGTGCACGGTAAACAGTTATTCCCGTCTGGTTCCCGGTTTCTGGGCGCCAACGACGGCGACCTGGGGCGTTGAAAACCGTACAACGGCTCTTCGGGTCATTCCGGGGAGTGAAAAATCGCAGCGGGTTGAATATCGGATTGCTGCGGCGGACATAAACCCCTATATCGCGCTTTCAGCAGCGATTGGTTCAGGACTTTGGGGGATCGAGAACAAGGTGGAGCCGGGTGAAATGGTTGTCGGCAACGCCTATGAACAAGAATTCCCAGAAGACGTGACATTGCCAGCAACGCTTTTTGAGGCCGCCGGACGCCTGCGCAATTCCGAAGCGGCAAAATCGTTGTTTGGCGAAGAATTCGTCACCCATTACGCCCAGTCACGCGAATGGGAAGAACGCGAGTTTCGCAAGGCGATTACCGATTGGGAATTGCAGCGTTATTTCGAAATTATTTGATCGGGACTATCGAGTGGAACCAACCCAGTTGATACCTCGATCAAATCACTCATCACATCTTTAACTGTGAGGCACTATGTCTGAGAGTTTACGCACTATCTCGCCCGTTGACGGTTCGGTTTATGTCGAGCGCCCGCTTGCTGGTGCGGCCGAGATCAATACCGCACTTGATGTTGCCCGGGCGGCGCAAGCCGAATGGCGCAGCGTACCAGTTGCAACCCGTCAGGAAATCCTGCGCAAGGCCGTTGCCGCCTTTGTCGCAAAGAAGGACGAAATTGCCGCAGAAATCAGTTGGCAAATGGGCCGTCCGATTTCCCAGGGTGCAGGCGAGGTTGCCGGTTTTAAAGAACGTGCCGATTACATGATCGACATCGCGCCCGAAGCCCTTGCCGATTATCATCCGGGCGAGAAGGACGGGTTCAACCGGTTTATCCGTCGTGAGGCACTTGGCGTTGTTGCAATCATCGCGCCCTGGAACTTCCCATACCTGACGGCGGTAAATGGTGTCGTACCGGCCTTGATGGCAGGTAATGCCGTGGTTCTGAAACATTCGCATCAAACCCCGCTGTGCGCAGAACGCTTTGCACAGGCGTTTGAGGCCGCAGGCCTGCCCAAGGGATTGTTCCAGTATCTGCATCTTAGTCATGCCAATGCTGAAAAACTGATGGGTGATGTTCGCGTCGATTTTGTCAATTTCACCGGATCGGTGCCCAGCGGACATGCCGTTCAGAAAGCTGTTGGCGGCAAATTCATTGCAACCGGCATGGAGCTGGGCGGTAAGGATCCTGCGTATATCCGTTCTGATGTCAATCTGGACCATGCTGTAGAAAACGTTATTGACGGTGCGTTCTTTAACACCGGTCAATCTTGTTGCGGGATCGAACGTATTTACGCCCACGAAAGCGTCTTTGACGCGTTTGTCGAGAAGGCTGCTGACCTTGTTGGGCAGTACCGACTTGGCAGCCCGATTGATGCGGATACCAATCTTGGTCCGATGGTGCGTGCATCCTCGGCGGCATTTGTGCGCGGTCAGATTGCCGATGCCGTCCGTGATGGGGCAAAGGCCCTGATTGATCCGACAAAATTTGCTGCCAACGCAGAAGGGACGCCGTATCTGGCACCGCAGGTTCTGATCAATGTTGACCATTCGATGCGGGTGATGAGCGAAGAAAGTTTCGGTCCGGTTGTCGGCATCATGAAAGTCAAATCGGATGCAGAAGCCATTTCATTGATGAATGACAGCGAATTTGGTCTGACGGCGTCAATCTGGACAACGGATGAGGATGCGGCCCTGAGCATTGGTGATCAGCTTCAGACCGGTACGGTGTTTATGAACCGGGCGGATTATCTTGATCCTGCCCTTGCTTGGACCGGGGTTAAGAATTCAGGACGGGGATGTACGTTGTCGAAAGTCGGCTATGAGTCCCTTACCCGTCCTAAAAGCTTCCATCTGCGGACAAAGATTTAACGACGCCGACTGGCGCAAAGGATACAGACATGACTAAAAAGATTGTTGGAAACTGGAGCTTCCCGACCTCTGTTCGCTTTGGTCCGGGCCGTATTTCCGAACTGCCCGATGCCTGCAAGGCGACAGGCATGAAAAAGCCGCTTCTGATCACGGATGAGGGTCTTAAAGACCTGCCGATGGTGCGTGAGGCGATTGCCGCAAATGAGGCTGCTGGAATTCCGACCGGCCTGTTTGCCGGGGTCAAGGGAAACCCTACGGGCAAGAACGTTGATGATGGTCTGGCTGTTTACCGGGCAGGGAACCATGACGGCGTCATCGCATTTGGCGGCGGATCGGGGCTTGATGCGGCCAAGGCCGTTGCCCTGATGGCCGGACAAACCCGTCCGATGTGGGATTTCGAGGATATCGGTGACTGGTGGACGCGTGCGGACCCAGACGGTATTGCACCGATTATTGCCGTGCCGACAACATCGGGCACGGGGTCCGAGGTTGGCCGTGCCAGTGTGATCACCAAGGAAGACACCCACGAAAAGAAAATCATCTTCCATCCCAAGATGCTGCCAGCCATCGTTATTTCTGATCCAGAACTGACGGTTGGTCTGCCTGCGCATGTGACGGCGGCGACGGGTGTTGATGCCTTTGTGCATTGCTTTGAAGCGTATTGCGCACCGGGCTATCACCCGATGGCCGAAGGTGTTGCACTTGAGGGCATGCGCCTGATTGCTGAGGCCTTGCCGCGCGCCTACGATAACGGAAACGATATCGAGGCCCGTGCCGATATGCTGGCTGCGGCCTCCATGGGGGCAACCGCCTTCCAAAAGGGGCTTGGTGGGGTTCATGCACTGGCCCATCCGGTTGGGGCGATTTTCGATACCCATCACGGCCTGACCAATGCGATTTTGCTGCCCTATGTCATGCAGGCCAACCGCCGCGCGATTGAAGAAAAATGCAAAGTCGTGTGTCGTCTTTTAGACCTTGCGTCACCTGGTTTTGACACCTTGTTTGAATGGGTCATGGCGTTTCGTTCACGGTTGGGAGTGGTTAATACCCTGGCCGAAATCGGTGTTGATGTTGATCGCGCCGACGAAGTTGCGGTCAAGGCCAAGGGCGATCCGTCTGATGGTGGCAACCCGATTGAACTTTCGGTTGCCGACTATACGGCGATATTCCGCCGGGCCTGTGTCGGTGATCTCGGCTAGGGTCATCGCGTAAACGCGTCTTTTGCGGGATCAGGGTGTTGGAATGAGGGAAGCATGAAAATTTTAATTGTCGATGGCAATGTACGTGCGGTGAACGAACTTAACCGTTCTCTGGGCGGAACACCATCTGGCGAGGGATATGAAGCGGCCCTTAAGCACCTTGATCCCGATCTTGATATCACGATCATTCGTCCTGCTGATGACGGCCCCGACTGTTTGCCAAGCGGGGCAAAGCTTTCGGATTTTGATGGCATTGCCTGGACCGGATCGGCGCTGAACGCTTATATCGACGACGAAGCTGTGCTTAACCAGTTACCGCTTGCGAAATCGACGGTCGCCAGTGGTATTCCGGTATTTGGCAGTTGCTGGGGCATGCAGATCGTTGCGCGCGCGTTTGGCGGGCAGGTGCGTGCCATCCCCAAGGGGCGTGAAATTGGCATCGGGCGCATGATCCAATTGACCCCGGAAGGTGTGAAACACCCGATGTATTCGGAAAAGCCGGCGTGTTTTTCGGCCTTGACGGTTCATATGGACGAAGTGTCCGTTGCGCCCGAGGGTGCGGTTATTCTGGCGGGCAACGATTACAGCGATATTCAGGCGTTTGTCATGGAGAATGACGGGCTGCGATTCTGGGGCGTGCAATATCACCCGGAATATACGCTTGCGGAACTGGCGGCAATTTTCCGCCGTTATGGGCAGCGCCTGATTGATGCGGGTCTGTTTGCCGATCAGGGCGCGCTTGATCGTATGGCAAACGACTGGGAGACCCTGCATAACCATCCCGGACGGAAAGATTTGGCGTGGCAATATGGCGTTGATGACAATGCGCGTCTTGCGGAGCGCCGTATGACCGAACTGGGCAATTGGCTGGCGTCAATCTGAGTTGGTTTAAGCTACTGTCGGGGCCGACGGTGCGCGCAGGCGTTTTTCAACGGCGTAGTTATGAATGGCAACGCCTGCGACTTCAAAGTCGCGCCGTTCGACGACCTTAAATCCCTTTTTCAGCAGGAAGCTTTTGGCAAGTTCGCTGGCTTCGCAATACATCTTGCCAAGGTTGTCGGCGATGGCCTTGGCCTCGATCGCGTCATAAAGGGTGGAGACGACACCGGTCCCTGCGACGTCAGGATCGGCATAAAGAAAATGGATGTGACCATCCGCCTCAAGATCGCCAAACGCGACGACTGTGTCGTCTGGTGTGACGGCCACAAATCCGTTACGTCCATCGTTCATCAATTCGGACAATCGGTCCGCATCAGGGGTTAGCTTTGCCCAGACGGCGACTTGTTCTGGGTGATAGCGAAGTTTGCCAAGTTCGGTCACAGCACGAAGATAAATCGCCGTCATCTGTGGCGCGTCACTGTCTTTGAACTGGCGAATGGTCGTCATTCCTGTGGTCCCCACGCGGTATCGAAAAAGGCAACTTCAAGCGATGTCGCGCGGCGGAAATGATCAAGGCATTGCGCGCGATCATCGGCCGATAGACCCGGGCCACACTGATCAAGCTGATCGTTTAGATAGGCAATCACACTTTCGAAATACGCACCGATGTGAAGATCGAGCCATTCGGAATACCAAAAGTCATCCGGGCGTTTGGCGATGGCCGTGTTGACCCGGTCTGCCCAACCAAGATAGGTGCCTTCGGCAACAGCCAAAACCGCAAGCATGTTGGTGTAGCTGTTGCTGTTTGTTGCATCGGTCATCAGCTGTTTGAAGGCTGCGGTTGCGGGCCAGTCGGGTTGATTTTCGCGGTCCGCGTCTGAAACGCCAAGCGCGTCAAATGATCGTTCGAAATAGGTGTTTTCAGCGCCGGTCAACAGGGCAAGGAACTGACACCCCGGAATGCGGTCCTTTAGCGTCGGCGCACGGGAAACTGCGGCTGCGAGCAAGGCGACAAACCGGTCAATAAAACGATGATCCTGAATAAGGTAATTTTTCAGGTTGGCGCCGGGCAGAGCACCGTCACCCCACGCATCGGTAAACGGATGGTGTGTTACCCGTTTCCAGTCATCACAGACCGATGCTTTCAGCCAGTCGGAAAATGTGCCCGATGGATGAGTTTCCTGCCAAACCGGAAAGTCATCAGCGGGGTCAATTTTGGGTGCAGGTTGCGTCGCGGCGAGGGTGCTCATGTATCGGATTTCCCATTCAAGTTTCTTGTCTTTTGGCACGTGCGGGGCATCGCGACAAGATACTGGCAGCGTAATTCCGTTGTCGTCACAGATTTTCGCGCCACATTGCGCCATGTCAATGTATTCCATTATTTTATGATGTAATGGTTATGTGGTGTTTTACCAGTATCTGTTGACGAGGAAGAACCATGAAAAATATTGGCGGGTTGGATCGTGTCTTTCGAATTGTTCTTGGGCTCGCACTTTTGGCTGTGCCGTTCGTGATGGTTAAACCCGATGACGCAATCGTCGCGTTCGGGACTTATGGCTGGCTGATGGTTGCCGCCGGGGTTGTGATGCTGGTGACCGCAGTATTCCGGTTTTGCCCGATGTATCGCGTTTTGGGGATACGGACCTGTTCGACGCGGATGTAATCGGCGGAAAATAAGGTCAGACATCGGGTAGATGTCTAGCGGACGGACATCGAGGATGATGGGTTTTTGTCTGTATTTTTCCCGCAGGCAGTTGCCATAGCCGCCAGATAATGGCATCGGTTATAGCAACTGCTGTAAGGGGACAGACAAAAATGAAACGCTTGTGTGATGAGCTGACCGTATCGCCGCAATTGCCAATAGAGGCCATTGACGAGATTGCCAAAGCCGGTTTCAAAACCGTCATGTGCAATCGCCCGGATGACGAAGATCCGGGACAGCCATCATTTGCGGAAATTGCCGCGAAGGCCGAAGCCGCGGGCATGAAAGCGATTTTTCAGCCTGTGGCCAGTGGCAATGTTGCCGATACTGATGCCGATGCGTTTGCCGCCAATCTTGCCGCGGCACCCAAACCGGTATTTGCCTATTGCCGCAGCGGCACGCGTTGCACGATCCTGTGGTCTTTGGCCAGTGCGGGTAAGCTGCCGGTGCAAGACATCATCAAATCAGCGTCAGATGCCGGATATGATATGTCGCCGTTGGTACCACGCATTTCCGCACGCGGCTGAGTGTTAGATGCTTGCATGAAGTGCCGCATGGCATAAACGCGCGGCACGCTTACCGAAATTGCACTATTGCATTTAAACGTTTCGTGTCGATATGACGCCGTGACATGCTTTGAATGTCGTGGGTGCGCAATGCAGGTGTGATTTTGGGCCAACTTGATGACAGCCAGATCGGGTTTCGATTGGCACATGACGGGGATCTTGATGCCCTGTGTGACATTGAAAACCGTTCCTTTGACATTGACCGACTAAGCCGCCGGGCGTTCAAACGCTTTATCGGTAGTGAAACCGCACGTCTGCGCGTTGCGGAATGTGATGGCGCGGTCGTTGGCTATGCCTTGGTGGTTTTTCGTAGCAACGTAGCGTTGGCCCGGCTTTATTCGATGGCGGTCGATCCGAACTTTCGCCAAAAAGGCATCGGGCGCGCGCTTGTGGGGCAGGCAGAAGAGCTTAGCCTTGATTACGGTGCGCCGATTTTGCGGCTTGAGGTCAGTCAGGGCAACGCGGTTGCCATCGCACTATTTCACGGTGCGGGTTACCGTGAATTTGCGCTGTATCCCGATTATTATCCTGATCATTCCGATGCCCTGCGCATGGAACGGGTTCTTGTGCCCCAATCAATGCGCCTGCCGTCGCCGATCCATTTTTATCACCAGACCCTGCCATTCACCTGTGGTCCGGCATCCTTGATGATGGCGATGAATGCGCTTGATCCGTTGGTTGAAATGGACAGGAGCCTTGAAATCGCATTGTGGCGCGAAGCCACAACCATTTTCATGACCTCAGGTCATGGCGGCTGTGGTCCGTTGGGCTTGGCATTGGCGGCAGATCGACGCGGGTTTAACGTCGAGGTCTTGCGCAGTCGCGATGGGCCGCTTTTTGTTGATTCCGTGCGCAAAGCCAAAAGCCGCGAAGTGGTCGAACTGGTGCATTATGATTTTGCCCGTCAGATCGAACAGGCAGGCATTCCCGTATCTGTTGGCGCGTTTGGCGTGACCGAGATCGAAAACCGCATGCGCAACGGCCAGATGGCGCTGGTTCTAATCAGCCAGTACCGCATTTACGGCGATAAAATTCCCCACTGGGTGGTGGTGTCGGGGTTTGATGACCGGTTTGTCTATGTCACCGATCCTGATATTGGCGATGATCATGACCCGTTTAACGGCAGTGATTGCCTGTCATTTCCGATCCTGCGTCATGAGTTTGATCTGATGGCGCGCTATGGCCGCGATAAAGTGCAGGCGGCGGTATTTGTTAGCAAAAAGGCCGGGTGATCCGCGCTTTCGATCCCCGGCCTTTGATTTGTCTGCACGCCGCGTGATTAAGGACGGGCGATCTTGCCCAGAAGATGGGCGATGATGCGGCGATACAGCTCCATCCCAAGCACGGCATCCTCAACCCCGCCATCGATGTTGGGGTTGTCATTGACCTCAATCACCATCGGACCGTGCGGTGTTTCTTTCATATCAACACCATAAAGCCCGTCGCCCATCAGTCGTGCGGCGGCAAGGGCGGTTGTGACGATGTCTTCGGGGGCGTCTTCGATGGCGACAGTTTCGAACCCGCCTTCTTCGTAACTTTTACCGTCGTCTTCATGTTTGACGATCTGCCAGTGACCCGGCGCCATGAAATAGCGGCTGGCAAAGATCGCTTCGCCGCCCAGAACGCCAATGCGCCAGTCAAAGGTGGTTTCGACATATTCCTGAATGACCAGTAATTCGGAATTCTTGAACATATCGCTGGCGACTTCGGCCAGATGTTCGGGTGATTTCACCTTGCGCACGCCGCGCGAAAAACATCCGTCGGGCACTTTCAGAACCGACGGGAAGCTAAACTGCTGACCGATTTCACCAATGCGGCGTTTATCAAAAATCGCACTCTTGGGGGCCGGAATGCGATGTGTGCGCAGCAATTCCGCCAGATAAACCTTGTTGGTACAGCGCAGCATCGAGTCCGGGTCGTCAATGACCGGAATGCCTTCCTTGACCGCCCGTTTGGCAAAGCGATAGGTGTGGTGGTCAAGGGCGGTGGTTTCGCGGATCAGAAGCGCATCAAATTCCGACAGATGATGGAAATCCTTTGCCGTGATCAATTCGGCGCGTGCGCCAAGGTCGGCTGCAGCCTGCACGAAAAGGGCAAGGGCATCCTTGTCTGATGGTGGCATGACTTCGTCGGGGTCGTGCAAGATAGCGACCAGGGCGGTTGGTTGGGTGACGTTGCCCTGTTTGCGCACGCGTCCACGCAAATAGGCGCGCAAGGCGGCTTCGAATGCGGTCATATGGCCGCTGTTAAGCTGGCTTAGCGATGGGGCTTCGATTTCGCGTAAAGAGGCTTTGCCATCCTTATTGTTCAGATGCAGCCGCAGGATCGGGCAGCGGAACTGATCAAAGGCCCGCTGGGCGATGTGGCGGAACCGTTTATCCGTGCTGCGCCCGAAATAGACATCAACATAGGTCGGATGATCGCCCGGTTTTGTCAGGGCCTCGGTAATTTGTGGGCCAAGATCATTGCGAGCGGCCTTTTGCAGGCGTTTCCAGTTGAGGTCCAGCAAAACATCGGCTTCGGGGATGACCCGTTCGGCGCGGGCCGCGGCCAGCAGGCTGCAATAATAGCCGCGCGACAGATATTCATAGGACCGGCACAGGTTGATCACACGGCGGTTGCGCACCCCGTGATCAAGGGCGAGATAATCGCGCACCCGCATGACGCGCGCGCCCGAAACGGCAAAGGGGATGTCAGACAGCCGATCAACAAGGATGAGCGGTGCACCGGTTGAAACTGCAGGCGATTTTTCGGCAATGACATCATAAAGGTCATGCTGCAAACGGATGCCATCCGCACCATCTTCATAATATCCGGGCAGGTCGGAAACTTTTTGATATCCATGACGTTCATAAAGGCCACGCGCGGTATCGTTTTCGATGCGCACTTCAAGGCGAATGCGAAGACAGCCTGCTTCGATGGCAAGGTTTTCCATCCCGGCCAGAAGTTGCGTGCCCAGACCGATGCCCCGCCAGTCTTTGGAAATGGCCAGTGAATATATCCGTGCTGTTATCGAATTTTCGCGCAACAACAACAAGCCGTAGCCGACAACGTTGGGATGTTCGCCGTCGCCGGCGTCCGCGACAAGAAGACGCGCCGAGCTTCGGCGCAGAAAACGCAAAAAGGATGCACGTGTGATACCATCACTTGTGAAATTCGCTGTCTCAAGTGCGCAAAGCCCGTCAATATCGGCAGGCATGGCATTACGAAGAATGACTGCATTGGACTGTGTCGATGTCACGAGATGGATCTCCTGCAATTGTGGGCACGCTGCATCGTGCATTCAACCCCCGGTACGCTCAATGTATTTTTCTGACAAGTGCGATTATTGGTCATTGCCATGCCATTTTTACATGCGAGTTGGCACAGCTGGTCCTCGACCTGTAGAGTAATTGAAAATATGGTGTTTTCAGATAACTGCTTTAAAAGTTGTTCTGATCCCAATACGCGCCATCGCCGTAAATGATAGCAAACCAAAAGACTGTTATCGGTCAAAATAATGGCCCCCAAAGGCCCGGTTGGAACGAAGCAAAAGGATACGACTTTTTTTGACAGACTGCATGTTCCACAACTTCCGGTCTTATGGCCGACGTGTTGCATTCGTACCGCTTTTAATGGCGGGAACGTTGCTTGCAGGCTGTTCGTCGGATGAGGGCGCTGTGGGGTTTGGCTTTGGCGAGGATGAAGTCGTTCAGCAGAACGACCTCCGTTCGACCATTCCCTATGAAGTGGAACTTACCGGTATTGATCCGCAAGAAGAACAATTGATCGCAAGTCTGAATGGGGCCAGTACCGCACGGCGTTTGCAGTCGCGCCCGACTGCGTCACGTGCGGGTCTTCAACGCCGGGCTGAAGATGACATTGAACGGTTTCAGGCTGTGTTGCGTTCAAAGGGTTTCTATGAGGCGCAGGTCACCTTTGATATTGCCGAAAAAGTATCAACTGATCCGGTCGATGCCCAATCACCAGACGCCGAAGATGGGGCTGGAAACGCGTCGGGAAAGTCGACAGAAAATAAAAACGGCGATATTGACGGCAGTGCTGCGGGCAGTGAACAGGCCGAAGGTGCCGATGCACCAACACCGCTTGTTCTGAGCTATCAGATTGATGTCGGAACACCTTACCTGATCGAGGCGGTTGATCTTAAAACAACTTATCCCGACAAGGTGATCGAGCGCGCCGCAACCGATGCCGAACTTGAAGCAACCCATTTGCAAATCGGGCAGCGCGCCACGGCGGAACCGATTATTCTAGCCGAACAGTATGGCGTTGATTTACTGCGTAGCCGCGGATACCCGTTGGCCAAGGCAGGGAAACGCACCGTCATGGCCAACACCGCCAATAAGACAATTTCCGTAACATATGCATTTAATGCCGGGGCCGAGGCCAATTTCGGTACTGTCAAAGTCAATGGGGCAGAGGAAGTCGATGCCGACTTCATCGCCGGTTACCGGAGTTGGGGGGCGGGCGAAAAATACGATCCCGAACAGGTCAGAACCACGCGACGCGACCTTGCGCAGTCCAACCTGTTTGACAGCGTCATCGTCAAGCCGGTTGGCCCCATCAGTGACAGCGGCGAAATACCCGTCGACATCACAGTAGTTGAACGCAAACACCGTTCGATTGGTGGTGGTGTTAACTTTTCGACCGCCGACGGCCCGGGGGCCAATGCGTTTTGGGAACATCGCAACCTGTTTGGTGCGGGCGAAAAATTGCGGTTGGGGGTTGAGGCATCTGGTCAGGAGCAGGGGCTCACATCAGAATTTCGCAAACCGCAGTTCTTGCGTCGTCGTCAGGCCCTTGTTGCCGAGGGCAATGCCAAGAACCATGATACCGATGCGTATCAGGGGGAATTGGTCGACAGCTTTGTTGGTGTCGAACGCAGGCTGGGTGAAAACTGGTCGGGGACATTTGGCTTCACAGCGGAATATTCGGACCTGACCGGTGCGGATTCCCCCAATGAGCAATTCTATCTGGGCGGTTTGCGCGGCATTTTAAAGCATGACAATACCGACAACCCGCTTGACCCGACCGAGGGTAACCGTCTTGAACTTAATGTATCGCCCTATGTCGGGTTGACCGATACCGACACCAGCTTTACGTCCGTTTCACTGGGCGGGTCGCAATATTTGTCGATTGATGATGACGGTGATTACGTCATGGCGGCCCGGGCGCGCACGGGTACCATCATTGGTGAAGAACGCGGCAACTTACCGTCGAACAAACGGTTCTATTCCGGGGGTGGTGGTTCGATCCGGGGCTATGAGTATCAAAAGGTCGGGCCGCTTGCCGATGATGGCGATCCGGTTGGTGGGCGTTCTGTGCTGGAAGTCGGGTTTGAATTCCGTGCGCGCATTACCGAAAGTTTTGGCATCGTGCCGTTTATCGAAGGCGGCAATGTGTATGAAAGCAACAATCCTGACGACATTTCGTTGCTGTGGGCGACGGGGCTTGGTTTCCGCTATTACACGGCAGTCGGGCCGTTGCGCTTTGACGTCGCCGTGCCACTTGATAAACGTGAAAATGTTGATGACGATTATCAGTTCTATATCAGTCTGGGGCAGGCATTTTGACCAAGTCTGATCCGTTGTCCCCACGTCCAACCCAGCCCGCCGCATCGAAACGCCCGTTGATAAAGTGGGTGCGCCGAAGTGCGATGGCTTTGGGTGCGTTCATCGTGCTTTTGCTGGTGATCATTGGTGTTGCCGGTACCGGGCCCGTTTTGCGTGCGATCACACCAATGATCAATGAAACGGTTGCTGCTGCCACGGACAGCCAGTTTGAACTTGGCCGGGTCGAAGGCAGCATCTGGACCGGATTGCAGATCGATAGCCTTCTAATGGCCCGCGACGTCGATGGTTTCCATCTTGAACTTAATAACGGCGTGTTTGACTGGTCGCCCCTGGCCCTTCTGACGGGGCGGTTACAGATCGACCGGGTGTCAATGGCGCGCACCAGCGTGATTTTGCCAGATGGAACAGCACCATCCGAACCCGAAGAAGAAACCGACGAAGAAAGTTCCGGGTTTTCGCTGCCACTTGAGATCGGGTTGGATGAACTGGCCCTTGATCAGATCGCGATTGTTGATCCGGTATCTGGCAAAAGCTTTTTGTATGAATTGCATGCCAGTGCGGCGGCGGGACGTAATCTTTCGGCCAAGGCGAAACTTGATTTAACCCCGCTTGATGGTGGTGCGGACCGGTTGGCAGTCGATCTGGATTTTGATGGTCCAGACCAGAAACTTCGTGCCGACATTGACGGTAAGATTGACCGCGAAGGCCTTGTCATGACACTTGCCGGGCTGGACCCGGAAAGTGCAGCTGACATAACGATATTGCTTAAGGGGGCGGGGCCTGCGGACGACTGGAAGGGTAATATTGACCTTTCGGCCAGTGGTTATGCGACCCTTCGTGGTGATGTTGGTGTGCAGCTGTCGTCGGATGCGGTTGGTTTTGGCTTTGACGGCGGGTTGGAACCGCTTGAGCTGATTTCTGATCAATTGCCCGAACAAGTGCGCAAGGTGATCGAGCTTGGCATTTCCGGGGCGTTTGACCTTGAAAGTGACCATCTTTCGTTTAACCGTCTGGCTGTTGAGATGCCCGGTGCGTTGGATGTGTCGGGTACGGCGGATATCGATCTTGCCGAAAGTCAGGTTGTGGCAAAAATATCGGCCAATGTTGATCCTGTATTATCGTCCCTGATTGATGATCAGGTCCGCTGGGGGATGCTTAATGTTGATCTTGCCGCCAAGGGTGGTTTTGATCTGCCCGACGTGCAGCTTTCGATCAATGGACGCGATATAGAAACGCCAGTTTCATCCATTGCTGGACTTTCGGCCCGTGCCGATCTTGCACCTGTATCTGGCGGGATTATTGGCAATGATGATCTTGCGGCATCGGTTACGGTGACCACCAAAGGCCATGTTTGGCAGGATGAGGGGCTTGGTGCGATTGTCGGGGACAATCAGTCTCTGTCGGTTGAAAGTGTGATTTCATCGGACTTTGCCAATATCAATCTGCGTCAGTTGTTGCTTGAAACGCCCGCGATGACGGTGCGGGGGCAGGCAATGCTTGATGATGCCATGGTTGTGTCCGATGCGGGTCTGACGGCTGATGTGGCCGATCTTTCGATCTTTGGGCCTATTTCCGGGCTTGATTTATCCGGGCAGGGACAAGTTGCCCTGTCGGATATAAAATGGTCGATGGAAAATGGTGGCGGTTTTGACGTTGCGGTCAATGGCACGCAAACCGGATTTGGCGTTTCTGATCTGGATCGGATTGTTGGCCCGTCACCGACCCTTGCCGGATCGGTTGCGATCAGTCCGGCATTTGATATGGCCATTGACCTTAATCAGGTGCAAACCGCCACAGTGACGGGGGCGGCAAAGGTCGATCTGACTGAAACATTTGGTCAAATGGCCATCGACGCCAGTCTTGATATTGCACCGGGAACCGTGCCGCCGGGGATCGGGGTTGCGATTGCACCGGCGAAATTGACCATCGCACTTGATGGCCCGACCAGTGCACCCGCCGGGGTGATTAACCTTAGCACTGCCAAGGTCGATGCGGCGGGGCAGGTTCTTGAAAACGTCAAGCTTGTCAGCAAGATGGGATGGTCGGCGCAATCGGTGTTGTCACTGACGAATACGGTCAAATTCAACCGCGCGAATGCCAAATATGATCTTGCGGCCAATGTTGTTCTGCCAAGTGACGCCTTGCGGGTTGAGGGCATTTCCCTGCGCGGGGAGCATATTGACCTTCGCGGGGACATCACCCTGCCTGAATACGCCGTGCCGATGCAGGGCAAATTTGCGCTGTCGAAACTTGATGCGGTGATGCTGTCTGATTTTGGTGTGCCCTTTACCAATGGTGCAATGACAGCTGACATCGCGCTGGTGCCTGACGGTACGCAGCAAACCGTCAATGTGACGGCGACGACCAAGGGGCTGCGTCTGGAGGCAACACCGGGTGAAGACCCGGTCAGGGTCGATCATATCAACCTTGCCGCAGACGTTACCAATGCGTTTGAGGCCCCCGTAATCAGTGCGACCGTTGAAGGCAAAGATATCTTTGCCAGTGACGTTGCGATCAATGACGTGACAGTTGGGGCTGATGGTGGGCTGGACGCGCTTGATGTGTCGCTTAAGACCCGTGGCACATGGCAAGCCAACGTGCCGTTTTCAGTTGATGCGCTTACCAAGCTTGGCCTTGGTGATGATCTGCGTGTGGATGCCAGTAAATTTGATGTCTTTATCGCGGACCAGAAAGTTGCCTTGCGTGAACCATTAAGCTTTGTTCAGAAAAGCGATGGTACCCAGCAGCTTGATGCCGATATCACGGTTGGCAGTGGTCAGTTGCGTGCGGTTCTTGACCATAAGGCAAAGCAGATGATTTCTGCGGATGTCACGCTTGAGGGAGTTGATCTTGGCCCGTGGGGGGCGATTGCCGGGTTTGATGGCCTTGACGGGACTGCGAACCTTGCGGCCATGCTGCGTGAAAAGCCGGGTGAGACGCCAACCGCATCTGTCAAAGGTCAAATTGACGGCATTACGGCCAAGGCGGCCAAGGGGCTCAAGCCGCTTAAAATGGATTTGGACGTCAGCCTTAAAGATGCCGAGCTTTCCGGTGCCGCATCTCTGGGCAATGACGATGAGCAGATTCTGAAAGCCAATGGCAAGGTGCCTCTGGCGATTTCAATCCTTGCACAGGAATTTAGTCCCGATATGTCGGCACCTGTTGTCGGATCGGTGCGTCTTGACGGTGAGATTGCGGAATTCTGGCCTTATGTCCCGGCGCCTGATCATGATCTTTCGGGCAACATCAAGCTGGCCCTTGATGTCAGTGGGCGTCTTGATGACATCGCGTGGAAAGGTGACATCAAGCTTGCCGATGGTGCGTATGAAAACCTTGAATACGGCACCATTATTGATGGGCTGACATTCACCGGTGACTTTGACCAGACCGGGCTTTCAATCCCGTCGATAACTGCGACCGATGGTGGTTCGGGGACACTTGATGGGTCGGTTGATCTGGCCCTTAATCAAGGATCAATGGTCAAATACGATGTCGGACTTAAGCTTACCAATATGGCGTTGTCGCGCAAAGATGAGCTGCAATTCTGGGCCGATGTTGACACATCTGTCACGGGCACCGAAGGCGGGGCGGACATCAAAAGCACCGTGACGCTTCAGCGCGGTGAGGTCGACTTGAGCCTTGCCTTGCCTGAATCGGTTCCAAGCCTTGATGTTGCCAACCTTCCGGGTGCGCAGGAAGAAGCAAAAGCCAAAAAAGAACAGGAAGCAAAAGGCGGCTTTGTCGGCAATCTGGATGTAACGGTAAACATCCCCGCACGACTTTTTGTCCGCGGTAAGGGGCTTGATTCCGAATGGGGCGGCACGCTTGATATCTCAGGCACAACCAATGATCCGCGCATTGTCGGCAAATTGTCGGCGTTGCGCGGGCAGCTTGATATCATTGGCAAAACATTCGTGATCAAGGATTCCAGCATCACGTTTGCCGGCGCATCCCCGCCTGATCCGATGCTCGACATCAAGGGGGTCTATACAACGTCCGAGCTTGAAGTCACGGCAGGTTTTCAGGGGCCAGCAAGTGACCCTGAACTCGTGTTGACGTCTAATCCGTCCTTGCCGGAAGATGAAATTCTGTCTCAAGTCCTGTTTGGTAAGTCGCAAGGCAGCCTGAGCGCTGTTGAGGCCGTCCAGCTTGCCAGTGCGTTAAATGAATTGTCGGGCGGTGGCGGCGGCCTTGATGTGGTCGGCAGTGTGCGTCGGTTTATTGGTGCCGATGTTTTACAGGTCGGTGGCGGTGAAGACGGGCCGGAGGTCAAGGTTGGCAAGTATCTGACCGACGGGGTCTATGTCGGCACCAAGGCCGGTTCAACCCCGGGATCAAGCGGGGTCGAAGTCGAAATTGAAATCACCCCGAACATCAGTGTGACCAGCGAAACCACCGAGATTGATAGTACGGCTGGTATTCAATATAGGCTCGATTATTAGGGGGTATGTCAGGCGAGGGTAAGGTCGCTGATGTCGACCAGTGCCCCGTGGCGGCCAATGACCCGACCGGCCACTTGTTGTGCAATTACAATGGCCTGTTGGGTTGTCTTGCCGTGCGACTTTGCGCCAAGGAATGCCCCGTTAAACGAATCCCCGGCTGAGGTGGTATCGACAATGTCGGTGATAACGGGGGGCGTGATCGATCCGGTGTCGCCGGTTTGGGTTGCATAGAATGTCGGATCACCGCCCGACTTTACGATGACTTCCCAAGCCCCGGCAGCCAGCCAGCGTTTGGCGGTATCAGTCGGGGATGCGTCACCAAACAGGGCCGCATCATCATCAAATGTTGGCAGAACCGTGTGGCATAGCGGGGCAATCGCCTTATAGGCGGCAATGGCGGTTTTGCTATCAGACCAAAGACGTGGGCGGTGATTGGTGTCGAAATAAACCTTGCCGCCTTGATCGGCGAAATCAGCCACCAGCTTGATCATTTTTGTCCGATCTGACTCCGACAGGATCGCCAGCGTAATTCCCGAAAGATAGATGCCGTCCAACTGCGCAAAGGCGGTTCTGATTTTATCGTCATGACCATCAGACAGCATTTGTTTGGCCGCAGCATGTGCGCGCCAGTACGAAAAGCTGCGTTCGCCATGGGCATCGGTCTGAATGGCATAAAGGCCGGGCAAAGCACCGTCAATCTGGCGCACGAGGTCGGTTCCAATGCCGTCTTGCTGCCATGCGTGCAGCATCGCGTTGCTGTAGGGGTCTGTGCCCAATGCGGTGATGTAGGATGCGGTGTTAGCGCTAACATCTTTGGTATTCTGCGCATCTCCATCAGCAAGAAGACGCGATGTCCGCGCCATATAGGTCGCAGCATTTAAGGTATCCCCGGCAAAGCCAAGCTGTGCAGTGCCAAAAATCGCATCGGGTTTTGAGCCCGAAAGTTCGATCATGCATTCACCGATAAAGGCAATATGGGACATTGGGGGAACCTTTGATGCTGGATACGGATGTGCGTGGTGGCTTAGTCGCCAATCGGCTGACGGCCCGTTGGTGGATTGATGGTTAACAGGGACGAGCGGATGCGGCGCAGCTTTTCCTTGGCCTGATTGGGCATGCGTCGCGCAACGGCGGTGGCAATCACATCAATCGTTGCCAGAAACGCATGGCGGGTGGCGGTCGGTTTATAGATATCGGGGTTTTCTGGCATATCAATCGCCACCACCAGATCGCTTTCGGCCGCAAGGGGGCTGTCGGGATGGGTCAGTGATATGACCTTGGCACCATATTGCCGTGCAATGGCCGCAGAATGGATCAGCTCGGTCGGTCGGCCGCTGGTGGAAATGGCAAAAATCACATCCTCCGGGCCAAGGGTGGACGCCAGCATGCGCTGTAAATAGCCATCACTTTGCGATTGTGCCGGGATGCCAAGCCGGAAAAAACGGTTGGCGGCATCAAAGGCCACGGTTGTTGAACCGCCCCCGACGCCCAGAAAGGCAATCTGTCGGGCCTTGACCAGAATGTCGGCGGCCTGATCAACCTGATCGGATGAAAGCTGATCACGTAGCAGGCGAAGGTTATCAATGATCACGCCAAGAACGTGATTTGATAAAACATCGGCAGCGGTGGTGTCGTCCGATATATCCTCGGACGTTAGATATTGCATGCTGACGGCCAAATTTTGCGCCAGCTGCATTTTGAAATCGCGAAACCCGTCACAGCCCAATGTACGACAAAACCGGATTACCGTTGGTTCGCTTACACCAACATTTTCGGCAAGTTCCGAAAGGGCAATGGTGGTCACCGCTTCGAGATGCTCGCTGACATAATCGGCAACCTGTTGTTCGCGGTTGGGGAATTTCCCCGATTGACTGCGCAACAGACTGATGATGTCGGCTGTTGGTTGCATGGGTCTTGTCCGGTGCTGTTCAAAGGACGGGTAGGGGGGCCATCAACGGCACCCCCTTGGGAAGTATCACTATTCAGGCTTATAAGCGATAGCTTCAATTTCAATCTTGGCGTCCACCATCATCTGCGATTGTACCGTGGAGCGTGCAGGGCGCTCGCCCGGGAAGAATTCGGCATAGACGCGGTTGAACGTCCAAAAATCGCGTGTATCGGCCAGCCAGACATTCATTTTGAACACATCATCAAGCGTGCACCCGGCAAGTGCCAAGGTCGCCTTGACGTTTTCCATGGTGCGACGGGTCTGATCTTCGATGCTGCCATATTCGATTTCACCATTTTCTTTCATGGCAACCTGACCCGAAATATAGACGTAGTCGCCTGCACGAACAGCGGGTGAAAATGGCAGCTTCTGTCCACCGGCACCGCTGCGTTCATTGCCGTAATGTTTGATCGCCATGGATAATCTCCCTGTTGTGGCTGGTGGGGTCGATTGAAAACGACGCCCGTCTAAAAATGTAGTTTAACTACCTAAATCAGCTTGTGGAGAAGGTCAATAGTGGAAAAATCGCTCGATACATGTCAAAAATATGTAGACAAGCTACAAAATGATACTCAGTATGTAGAAAAATTACATAAAAGATTCATCAGCGGAGAGTTTGGCGAAGATGGCATTACGCCGTGTTGAAACAGCAGCAGCAACCATGAGCCGGTCTTTGAACTGGGTCGTCGAACGCGTCATCGCGGTTTTGATGTTGACCCTTGTTCTCGATGTCTGGCTTGGCGTTATTGATCGATACATCTTTCATTGGCAGTTGCCGTGGCCCGAAGAACTGGCGCGCTATTTGATGATCTGGTCGGCCTTACTGGCGATATCGGCCGGGATCGCACGGCGCGAACACATTGGCATTGGCATGGTTGTTTTAAGTCTGCCCATGCCGCTACAGCGATCCATCCTGTTTCTGGTCGATCTGATCGCATTGTCGGCGTTTTTGTATCTGGCGATTTACGGATTTGATTTTGCCATGGGCGGCATGAGCCGACAGGCCATGATTTTTGGCATGTCCCTGGCGCTGCCTTATGCGGCTGTGCCGGTGGCGTCATTGCTGGCGGCCATTCAGCTTTTGCTTGTTGCCTTGCGCGATCAGGGCCGCTTCGTTCCGATTGATATTGCGGAGGGCGCAGAATGATCGTCGCCATTATCTTTGTCGTTCTGATGGTTTTGGGCATGCCGATTGGTTTTGCCCTTGGTGTCGCCGGTGTTGTGGGCCTGTTTGATATGGGCGGGGGGATTTTCTTATCCCAGGGTCCAAGCAAGGTTTTCAACGGTTTGAACGTGTTTCCGTTTCTTGCCATGCCGTTCTTTATTCTGGCCGGTGAGATCATGAACCATATCGGCATCACCAGCCGGTTGGTGTTGTTTGCCCAAGCACTTGTCGGGCATCTGCGCGGTGGCCTTGCGCATACCAATATGCTGGCGTCTGTGTTCTTTGCCGGATTGACCGGGGCGGCAACCGCCGATGCGGCCGCCTTTGGCAAGACTCTTGTGCCGGCCATGGTCGAACGCGGATATCGCCGTGATTATGCCTGTGCAGTGACGGCGGCGGGATCGATCATTGGTCCGACCATTCCACCATCGGGTTTGATGGTTGTGTATGGGTCGTTGATGGGGGTTTCAATTGGCGGGCTGTTTGCGGCCGGTATTTTGCCCGGTCTTATGATTTGCCTGATTTGCATGACCGTGATTGCCGTGACGGCACGGTCCAAGAACCTGCCCAAAAATGAACGCCGGGCGTCGCTTTTGGAAGTCTGGAAGATTTTCAAATCGTCGATCACGGCGCTCATCATGCCACTGATCATCCTTGGCGGTATTCTGGGTGGGATCGTCACCCCGACCGAGGCGGCGTCCGTCGCGGTTGCATACGCCTTATTTATCGGTGTGTTCATCTACCGGGCCCTGACATTCAATGCCTTCTTCAGGATGCTGATCAGAACGGCGCGTGTGACCGGGGTGATCTTTGTCATCATTGCCTTTGCATCGATCCTTGGCTGGTGGCTGAGCTTTAACCGCATCCCGCAAGAAGTCGCGAACATGGTTCTGGGCGTTTCGGACAACCGGTACATCGTCATTTTCATGATCGTCGGCATGCTGCTGATGATCGGCATGGTGATGGATATCAACGCGATCCTGATCATTCTCGCCCCGGTTCTGGTGCCATTGACCATGCAGATCGGGATGGACCCGATCCATGCCGGGATCATCTTTGTTCTGGCACTCAATATCTCACTGATGACGCCGCCCGTTGGGGCTTGTCTGTTTGTGCTGTCATCAGTCACGGGCGAAAAACTTGAAAAAATTGCAGCACAGCTTTGGCCGTTTTTGCTGGCCGAACTGGGTGTGCTGTTCCTGTTTGCCTTTTGGTCGGACTTGGCCCTCGCGATACCGCGATTGCTGGGTTTCCGCTAAGCACGGGGCATCGAAATAGCCCCCGGTCAGGTCCGGGCCGGGGTGCGACATGAACCAACAATCGGACACCATAAAGTCGTTAATCAAGGAGAGGCAGTATAATGAAAACCGCAAAACGTTTGGGCGCAGCCGCCCTGGCAACCGCAATGCTGATGGGCAGCACGTCAATGGCATTTGCCGAGACGAAAGTCCTGAAATTCGCCCATGATAACAAGGCCGATCCGTTTGAAAATCCGGCCCATGCCTGTACGGCTGTTTTTGCCAACATCGTCGAAGCCGACACCAATGGCGAAATCGAAGTTGAAGTCTATCCGTCCAACCAGCTTGGTTCGGCTGCTGAACATGTGCAGATGGTGCGTGATGGTATCATTCAGGCAACCCTGACCTCCACCGGCGCGTTGGCATCTTATTACCCGCGTATCGACGTTTTGAACCTTGCATTCGCCTTTGACAGCAACGCATCGACCTATGATGTGTTTGATGGTCCGTTTGGTGAAAAACTGGCCGCAGACATCGAAGCAACCCTTGCCGATGTTAAGGTTCTTGGCTTCCCCGATACCGGCGGGTTCTTTGCCGTAACCAACTCCAAACACCCGATTGCCAAACTTGAAGATTTCGAAGGCATTCGTGTGCGCACCATGTCGCTGCCATCGCATCAGAAAATCATGCAGGCACTGGGTGCCGAAGCCTATCCGATGGCATGGGGTGAAGTTTATGCCGGTCTGCAGACCGGTGTGATCGATGGTCAGATGAACCCGGTTCCGACCGTGACCTTTGCCAAGTTCAACGAAGTACAGGGCTATCTGACCCTGACCAACCATCTGTTTTCGCCCTACACCATGATGCTGTCAAAAGCATTCTGGGATGACCTGACCGAAGACCAGCAGAAAATCGTGCGCTATGCCGCCCAGTCTTGCGTTGTTGCAAGCCGGGGTGTTTCGCGTGTGATCGAGGCATCTGATCGTGGTTTGGCCGGTCTTAAGGACAAAATGGAAATCACCGCATTGTCGGCTGAAGACCGTGAAAAGTTCAAAGAGGCAACCCAGCCGGTCGTGATCAAACACGTTCAGGAAAGCCTTGGTGACGAAGGTGTTGAGTTGCTCGACCTGTTCAAAGCAGAAGTCGAGAAAGCCAACGATAATCGCTACATGGCCGAATAAGCTTTTGCATTGTTGAAGGGGCGAGAACCTCGCCCCTTCAAACCCTAAACCGTTATTAAAAGACCAAAAACAAAAGGCACGGGCCATGCGGATTTTTTGCGCCTCGATTGCAACCGAGACCAATACATTTTCACCTTTACGCACTGATTTTTCCGATTTTCAGGAAAGCTTTTATGCACCGCCGGGTCAGCATCCGGTCACCCCGACCCTGTGCAGTGCCGTCTTTACCGAAGGGCGCCTGCGGGCCGCCAAAGAAGGCTGGGATTTGATCGAAGGAACCGCCACCTGGGCCGAGCCCGGCGGGTTGGTCAACCGCGAAACATATGAAAAGCTTCGTGATGAGGTCCTTGGCCAATTGCGGGCCGCCATGCCGGTTGACGGTGTTATCCTTGGCCTGCATGGCGCAATGGTCGCACAGGATTACCTTGATTGTGAAGGCGATCTGATTGCGCGCATTCGCGCTATGGTCGGGCCGGATGTGGTGATTGGTACCAGTTTTGATCCACATAGCCATTTGACCGATTTGCGCGTGAAAAACGCTGATGTCATTGTCGCGTTCAAGGAATTCCCCCACACCGATTTTGTCGAAACAGGGCGCGCGGTTGTTGACCTTGTTTTGAAAACACTGCGGGGCGAAATCATTCCGACCAAGGCAGTATTTGACTGCCATATGATCGAGGTGTTGCCGACGTCGCGTGAACCGATGCGATCCTTTATCGACCGCGCCAAGGATATGGAAGGCACGGGCGATATCCTGTCGGTATCGTTCATCCATGGATTTATGGCCGGTGACGTCCCCGACCTTGGGGCCAAGGTGATTGTCACCACCAATAATAACCCTGCGGAAGCCAAGCAGGTTGCAAACGACCTGGGGGTCGAGCTGTTTGGTTTCCGTGGGGCCACCCGACCCAGTTTTGTCACACCGGACGTCGCCCTTGATCAGGCATTGGCATCAGATGCCAAACCAATCGTTCTGACCGATGTCTGGGACAATCCGGGCGGTGGGGTGCCCGGCGACAGCACCATGTTGCTGCGCGCGGTGATGAAACGGGGGCTACGTGATTTTGCCGTAGGCACCCTTTGGGACCCGATGGCGGTGCGGACCTGTTTTTCGGCCGGCGAGGGGGCGACTTTGCCGCTTCGTTTTGGTGGGAAGACCGGCGCCCATGCCGGCGCGCCAATTGATGCCGAGGTCAAAGTCAAAAAACTTGAACGCAATGCGTGGCAGTATTTTGGCGAAAGCATCGTGCCACTTGGTGATTGTGCGGTGATTGAGCTGCCGGGCGGTGGGGAGGTAATCCTGAATTCCAACCGGTCGCAAAGTTTCGATCCCAGCCTGTTTTCGAATATGGGCATTGATCCAAAATCAAAAAAATATCTGTTCATCAAATCGACCAATCACTTCTACGATTCCTTTGCCAAGATTGCCGGTGAAATCATTTATGTGGATGTGCATGGTCCCTATCCGTCGGATCCCAAAACCAACGGATACCGTCATTTGAACCGTCCGCTTTGGCCAATTGTTGATGATCCGTTTGCTGCCAAGGCAAGTTGATGATCAAATGCCCGTCGCGTCACCACCGAAAATGAAGGACGGTTTTTATGACCCGCTCGCCGCAATATCCTGAACTTGATACCCCATGTGCGGTGATCAATCTTGATACCGTGGACCGCAACGTAAATGCCTATCAGGCCTATTGCGATAAACATGGGATTGCATTGCGCCCGCACATCAAAACCCACAAAATCCCGGCATTCGCCAAACAGCAACTGGCCGCCGGGGCCAAGGGTATTACCTGCCAAAAAATCGGCGAGGCCGAAGTCATGGCCGATGCCGGGCTTGATGACATCCTTTTGACCTATAACGTGCTGGGGACCCGAAAACTGGCACGCCTGCGCGCGTTGTTTGATCGGGTGAAAACGCTACGCGTGGTGGCCGATAATACGGCCGTGGTCGAGGGGCTTTCGCGTGCTTTTGCCGATAGTGACAAGCCGCTTGAAATCCTGGTCGAATGTGACACCGGTGGCGGGCGTTGCGGGGTTCAAACGCCAAAGGCGGCGGTGGCACTGGCGCAGAAAATTGAAAGCTTGCCCGGTGTGTCCTTTGCCGGTTTGATGACCTATCCGTCGGCTGGCGGTGGCCCCAAGGTCGGTGGATTTTTTGGCGATGTGATGGCGTTGCTTGACGGGCTTGGCATTGCCTGCCCGATCAGAAGTTCCGGCGGGACGCCAGATATGTGGAAGGCGCACGAAGTTGCCCATGTCACCGAGCATCGCATCGGGACGTATATCTATAACGACCGGTCGTTGATGGCGCGCGATGTGTGCGGTGAAGACGATTGCGCGTTGCGGGTTGTGGCCGAGGTGGTGTCGCTTCCGGCGCCGGGGCGGGCCGTGATTGATGCCGGGTCAAAGGTCCTGACGTCCGATCTTTTGGGGCTTGAAGGATTTGGCTATGTCGTCGGCCATCCCGAGGTCGATGTGGTTGGCCTTTCCGAAGAACACGGTGTTTTGCATTTCGAGCCGGATTTGACGCCATTTGAAATTGGCGAACGGATCGAAATCATTCCCAACCATGTTTGTGTGGTTAGCAATATGCTTGATCAGGTGCATCTGGTGCGAGGGGATACCATCAAAACCGTTGATGTCGCGGCGCGCGGCAAGGTTCTTTAAGGCGATTAAGCCGGATCGTGATTGGGCAGATAGCCGGTAAATCCGGTAATCAGCCATTTACCACTATCTTGTTTTTCGCAGTAATAATGGGTTTTCCAAAGCAGACGGTCTTCGGATCCGTCTGCTTTTTTTATGCGCCCGTTAAAATGTTTGCGGACCAGCGCACGGTTGCCGGTGATGTCGATTTTATCAAGCGTGGTGGCGCGAAAGACCGCCGTATAGAGGTCTTCGGCATAGGGCACTTCCTTGGCCGCAACTGCTTGGCGCAGCCATTCGTCCCGGTAAGCGGTAAGGTCGGGGAACATCATTTTCCATACGTCGGGATCATCGGACGTACCGGCATCAATCGCGTAAAACCCATCGGCCTTGAAATCATCTTTGACCATAGACCAGTCGGCGGCGACGAAGGCGGCAATGTCGCGCGGGACCAGCATGTGCCAAATCTGATTGCGATCAAGGTCGGATGCGGGGAACGGGCTTTGATTTGGGGCAGTCGTCATGATCTATCCAGTTGATCTGAAATTGCTTTCACACATTTTCGCATTCCGGTCGGGTAGGTTCAATCATTGTTGGCCATTGAGTGCAAAAAATACGTAGAGCGCATGTGAAGTGTTTGCAAATGGTCAAAAATTAAACAAAGATCGTTGTAGAATAGTCAATCGTATACAAGACAGACCCGTAAATTCGAGGTGGCGGATGAGTTGGGGCGGTTTCACAGCAGCAGAATTGGAATGGCAATATAATCCGCGCGAAACCGTGCCGGAGTTCATGACCCATTTCGACCGGTTCGTGAAATTGTCTGATGAGACGCGGGCACAACTCAAACCTAAGATCGATGTCCGTTTTGGCGACGGGCCAAAAGAAACCATGGATGTGTTTCTGTCGGCCGATACAGGCGCACCAGTACATATCTTTTTCCACGGCGGCTATTGGCGCAGTCAGGACAAAAAGGATTATGCCTTTGTCGCCCGTGATTTGGTGGCGGCGGGCTTTACGGTGATTTGTGCAAATTACGATTTATGTCCCGATGTGACGGTTGCCGACATCACCCAGCAAGCGGTGCGTTGCGTGAAATATGTCTATCAGCATGTGGGTGAGTTTAACGGCGATCAGGACCGGATTTCAATTTCTGGTCATTCGGCCGGTGGGCAGATTGTTGCGCGACTGGCGTCCTGTGACTGGGAAGATATCCTTGGCGATCCCAACCCGTTTTGTGCCGTGGTGCCGATTTCAGGTGTGTTTGACCTTGAACCGGTGCGCCATACAACGATGAATGATGATATCCGCCTTGATGAAGCATCGGCGGCGGACAATTCACCGATGCTTGATGCGGTGCCGCTGGATGTGAAAATGATGGCAATTGTTGGCGGCAATGAAAGCCCGGAATTTGTTCGGCAAAGTGATGCCTATGCCGCATATTGCAGGCGTTCTGGCCTGACCGTTCCGGTCTATAAGGCGTGGGGTGCGAACCACTTTACCGTGCTTGAAGAAGTTTTTCTGGGCACAGGATCACTGTTTGGCCATCTCAAACGGTTTTTACAGCCGTAAACCTTCTGAAGAACCCCTGAAAAACAGCATAAAATCCAACGGTCTTCCTGTGACTGAGACGGTGTGACGTGGTATAAAAGAGGCCGCTACCACACTGAAATCAAAAATAGTTATACAGGAAGGCTCATGCGTTTCGTTTCGGCAGAAGATATCGACAAGTTTGTTTCGCCCCGTGATCTGGTCGAAGCCCTTCGTGACGGGTTTGCCCATGGTTGTGAGGCGCCGCTGCGCAGTCATTTCAACATGGAACGCAGTAACGAGGATGATGCGACCTTCCTGATTATGCCCGCCTGGCAAAAAGATGGTGCAGCGGGGGTGAAGGTCGCCGCCGTGGTGCCGGGGAATTCGGCGCGGAACCTTCCGGCGGTGTCGGGAACCTATATCCTGCTTGATGCGGTGACCGGGCAGCCATCGGCGGTGATTGATGGCACCAAATTGACCACGCGCCGCACGGCGGCGGCATCGGCACTGGCCGCGGATTACCTTGCGCGTAAAGACACCACCGACATGGTGATGGTCGGGTCGGGGGCGATGGCACCGCAATTGATCCGCGCACACGCATCGGTTCGTCCGATCAAGAATGTCACAATCTGGAATCGCAATGGCGATAAGGCAAACAAGCTTGCGGGCGAGATTGCCGAACTTGGCTTTAATGCCACCGGTACGGATGATCTTGAAGGTGCATGTAAAGCAGCTGATCTGATTTCATGTGCGACGCTTTCGACCGAGGCGCTGGTGCGTGGCGATTGGTTGCGTGATGGCACCCATGTTGATCTGGTGGGGGCGTTTAAACCGACCATGCGCGAAACCGATGATGCGGTGATGAAAAAATGCCGCATCTATGTCGATAGTTTTGAGGGCGCGAGTGCCGAGGGCGGTGATGTGGTGCAGGCAATCGACAGTGGTGCGATTGCAAAATCCGATATTATTGGCGATCTGTTTGGCCTGACGCGCGGTGAGGTCAAGGGCCGCGAAAGTGACGGTGAATGCACGGTGTTTAAATCGGTTGGTCATTCGCTGGAAGATTTCGCTGCCGCCGTTGCCGTGGTCAAGGCCGTCGGGAAATGATCAGTACGGATCTTTTTGCGCCACAACCGCTTGAGGCATATCGCGGCACGATCAAACCGGAATGGATTGATTTTAATGGCCATATGAATGTCGGCTATTACGTGGTGGCGTTTGATCTGGGGTCGATGGCGTTTTTAAACGCGGTCGGGATGGGGGCAACCTATCCCAAGGAGCGCGGCGGATCGACGTTTGGTCTTGAAATGCATGTGACCTATGACCGCGAAATTCACCTTGATGCGCCGTTTGTGATCCATACGCGCGTGCTGGATTGCGATCCGAAACGCATTCACATGTATCATGAAATGCGTCATGGGACCGAGGGTTGGTTGGCATCGACCAACGAAATCATCACCATGCATATCAATATGGAACAGCGGCGTTCCGCACCGTTTCCCGATGATATCATGGTGACACTGAACAAGATCAAGGATGCGCACGCGGGCCTTGAAATTCCGTCAGGTGTCGGGCGCAAGATCGGCATTCGGCGCAAATAATATAAACCCCGCATTTTTGCCAGATGCGGGGTTTTTTCTTGGGGCTGACGGTGCCAGATTTATGGGTGGGTTGCCCTGTAAAGTCGACACATCTCATCGGATTGATTGACGTCTTCGTCGCGCAGATATGTCATGCCAAGTTTTTCCAGCAAGTTGACCGATGCAACATTGTCGGGCAGGCAATAGCCATACAGCTGATCAAAGCCAAGATTTTCCCATCCGTGCTGCATCAATGCCTGACAGACTTCAAAGGCATATCCCTTGCCCTGATGGGCTTGGCAAACGGCATAGCCGATGTCGGGTGCATCAAGGGTATCGCGTTTGACAAAGCCGATCAGACCGATCTGTTTGCCAGTTGATTTTTCACATGTGACATAGCTTCCAAAACCGTGTTTTGCGTAACTTGAAAGCAGCCGTTCGTGGATATAGGCACGCGCCGCATCAAGATCATGGATGTCGCGGTCCCCGATAAAGCGTATCCAGCCCGGCTCATTAAGCAATTCGATGACAAATGCAGCATCATCAAGGGTTGCCTGACGCACGATGGTGCGCGGTGTTTGCAGAATGGTCATTAAAATTTCCGTGTTACGGTGGTGGCGCTACTGCAATCTTATCGTGTGTGACGTAAGATAAAAGTTCGTTTTGTTCATTGCCTTGGTCGGAGACTGTCGATGCTCGGAAAACCCGTTAAACTGACTTTTGACGGCGCCCATGGTGCCAAGCTGGCAGCAAGGCTTGATATGCCGACCGGGCCGGTAAAGGCTTATGCCCTGTTTGCCCATTGCTTTACCTGTACCAAGGATTTAAGTGCGGCGCGCAAAATTGCCGAAGCCCTGACCTTGCAAGGCATCGGGGTGCTGCGGTTTGATTTTACCGGGCTTGGGGGATCAAGCGGTGATTTTGCCTCGACCAATTTTACATCGAACCTTGATGATCTTGAACGGGCGGCGGACTTTTTGCGTGATGAATTTGAGGCACCGAAGCTTTTGATCGGGCATTCGTTGGGCGGGGCGGCGGTTCTGGCCGTTGCCGACCGCGTGCCCGAAGCAACGGCAATCGCGACGATTGGCGCACCAGCCGATGTTGATCACGTAACGCATAACTTTGCCGCCCATCTTGACGACATTAAAAACAACGGTGAGGCGGAAGTCTCGCTCGGCGGGCGGTCGTTCGTGATCAAGCGCCAGTTTGTCGATGATCTTGCCAATCATGATCTTGCGCGCGCGGTTGGTCAGATGCGCAAGGCGCTTCTGGTTTTACATGCGCCGATGGATCAAACCGTCGGGATTGAAAATGCGGCGAAAATCTTTGACGCGGCCAAGCATCCCAAAAGCTTTGTATCCCTTGATGATGCCGATCATTTGCTGCGTGATCCGGCGAATGCGGAGTATGCCGCATCGGTGATTGCGGCTTGGGCGGGGCGGTATATTCCCGCCGATAAAGCGGTGGAAAATGACATCGGCAACGGTGTTGTCGTGCGCGAAACCGGGCAGGGCAAGTTTCAGGCGATGGTGATGGCCGGGCGTCATCGCATGTTGGCCGATGAGCCGGAAAATGTCGGCGGGTTTGACAGCGGCCCGTCACCCTATGAGTTTTTGTCAGCCGCCCTTGGCAGTTGCACGGTGATGACGGTTCGGATGTATGCGGACCATAAAAACATCCCGCTTGAAGCTGTGCGGGTCGAAATCCTGCATGATAAAATTCATGCCGATGATTGTGCGGAGTGTGCCGAGGAACATACGCAAAAAGGCGGCAAGATTGACCGGTTCGAACGCAAGATCACCTTCGTCGGTGATCTTGATGATGCAACTAGGGCAAAGCTTTTGGAAATTGCCGATAAATGCCCGGTGCATCGCACACTTGAAGCCAAATCCTTGATCGTGACCCGCGAAGAACGCGCCTGAACATATCAGCATGGATCGCTTAAAACAAAACGCCCGGCCAGATTGCTCTGCCGGGCGTTTTTTGTTGGTCGTTAAATATTACGGCTTTGCCGCAATAATCATGAATTCGACCAGAAAATCAGGGGTGGCAAGTTTGGCTTCGCCACAGGCACGGCCCGGGGTGTGACCCTGCGGAACCCATGCATCCCAAACCGCATTCATGGCGGCGAAATCTTTCATGTCGGCCAGCCAGATGGTGGTCGACAGGATGTTTTCTTTGCTCGAACCGCATTCGGCCAGAAGGGCATCAACCTTTGCCAGACATTCTTTGGTCTGGTTGGTGATGTCGCTGTTGGCATCGCCAACTTGACCGGCAAGATAGATGGTGTCGCCATGGACAACGGCCTGGCTCATGCGTGGGCCGGTGTGAAAACGTTGAATGGTCATGAAACTCTCCTTGTGGGGTTTAGTATATATTATTCAATAATACTAATTAGCTAGCACGCTTTTGCACGCCACACCAGTCGGCAATAAACAGGGCAAGGACCTCGGTGACTTCCATCATGCTGGCAATCGAAACCCGTTCATCAATGCCGTGAATGCGTTCGGCTTTGGGACCATAACAGGTGGCCGGGATGTTGCCGTAAATCTGGAAAAACCGGGCATCGGTTGTTGCGGTTGAGGCATAGTTTTTGATCGTGTTGCCGGTGACTTCCTGATGGATGTCGCCCATCATCGTCATCATCGGATGATTGACATCCATCTCGCATCCTTCGGCCTGAAACCCGCGATAGGTGATGTCAAACGACGCACCCTTGCACGCCGGGTGGTTGTCAATCGCACTTTGTTTAACCGCCTCAATCGTTTCGCGGACTTTTTCAAGTTCCATGCCCGGGTAAAACCCAACCCGGATGTCGGCAGTGCATACCGGCGGTACGGTTGATGCCCATTCGCCGCCGTCAATTTTGCCAAGATTAAAGTTCACCGGATGAACATGCGCGCCATAGGTGGCATGACGGTGGGTTGGATGGTTCCAGATTTCTTCGACTTCTTTAAGAACTTCAAAGAAGCCAAAGGCCGCTTCAATCGCGTTGCTGCCCGCCGAGGTATCGAGAACATGCGCCGGGCTACCCGACACATGAAGCTGAAACCACATCACGCCGAGCTGGGCGGTCATAAGGGTTTGGTTGAACGGTTCGGGAATGATCGCACAATCGGCCTTATACCCGGCATGAAGACAGGCCAGCGCGCCGTTGCCCGTGCATTCTTCCTCAATAACCGATTGTAAAATCACCGGTGCGGCGGGTTCCAGCCCGATATCGTGAAGGGCGCGAAGTGCGTGGCAATAGGCAATAATCCCGGCCTTCATATCCCCGGCACCACGCCCATAAAGCCAGTCACCCTCGACATAAGGATCAAACGGGCCGCGCCGCCATTTGTTTGCTGGCCCGGTTGGCACAACATCCATGTGGCCATTAAGGATCAGGCTGCGCCCGGTTGGGTTTTTGGGGCGGTGCAGGCCAATGACGTTTTCGCGTCCGTCATAATCATCAATCACCGGCGGGGAAAATCCTGGTTGATCGCGCAGAGCGTCGATATCAATCGCAACCCGTTCGACATCAAGGCCCATATCGGCAAACTGATCGGCAATCCAGCCTTGTGCAGAGGTTTCGTTGCCCAGCAGGCTGTCATGACGCACCAGCGCACACAGGTCATCGACCGCCTGCGTCGTGCGGTTTGATACGGCCTTGCGCAAGCTGTTGCGGTCAAAGCGGGTCATTGATGTGTCTCCGTTCGGGGCGGTGCAGCCGGTTATTTCCCGGTCACCAGCGACGGCCGGGTTGCCGAGAGCGCATCCTCGGTAATGCCAAGCTTTTCCATGTGGACCGGAATGCCGCCGCCACAGATCAGGCTGGCGGCATATTCGCCCATGGCCGGTGCGGTTTGAATGCCATATCCGCCCTGACCGGCCAGCCAATAGAAACTGCCATCGGCGGGATCAAATGCCGAAACCGGGTCGCCATCGGCAAAGAAGCTGCGCAACCCGGCCCAGCTTTCGCCGGGACGGCGGACTTCGATGCTGGTTGCAGTCATCAGCCGGTCAATCGTGATCGCGATATCGAGTTCTTCGGGCTGGACATCATGGGGTTCGGTCGGGGTGGTATCGGCGGGGGAGACCAGCAACCGTCCGGCGTCTTCCTTGAAATACAGGCTTTCATCAAGGCTGGCGACCAGTGGCCAGCCATGGGCATTCACATCCGATGGTAAATCCACCATCACGGCGGTGCGGCGTTTTGGCGTAATGCCAAGCGGTTTGACACCGGCCTTGGTGGCGATGTCATCGACCCATGCGCCTGCGGCATTAACGATGATATCACCGCTGTGGGTTTGCCCATTGCCAAGGGTTACCTGCCATGTGCCATCGGTTTTGCTGATCGCACAGACATCGGCCTTGGTGATCAACGTACCGCCCAGTGATTTGAACTGGCGGATAAAGCCCCAATGAAGTGCGTGAACATCAATGTCCATGGCATCAGTTTCATGGGCCGCACTGGCAATCAGATCGGTATTGATCACCGGGATGATTTCTTTGAGCTCGGCCGGGGTCAGGGAAACAAAATTTGCCCCGTTTGCGCGGCCTTCGGTCAGGATTTCGTCAAGTTTGGCTTCTTCGCCGGGGGCGGCGGTCATGATGATGCCGCGCGGGGTCAGGATTGGGTGGTCGGTAAACCCGTCGGGCGGGGTGATGAAGAAATCCCGGCTTGCCGTCGACATCTTGCGAATGATTTTGGGACCATAGGTTTCGCTATACAGGGCCGCAGACCGGCCGGTGCTGTGATACCCGGGCTGGTCTTCGCGTTCCAGAACCGTGACGGACTTTCCGGCCTTTGCCAGAAAGAATGCCGCAGACATACCGGCGATGCCGCCGCCAATAATCAGGATGTCGGAATGGGTCATTTGGGGCCTTCTGATGTCTAAGCGTTTTTTGGGGCGTTTTTGTCGTTGGTGGTGCGAAACGCGCTGATGAATTGATACAGGTTTTCTGCCAGCGTGTTACTGACATACCCCCCTTCCTGCACTAGCACGGTTGGGCACTTAAGGGTGCCAATTTTTTCACCGATTTTGGCAAATCCGTCCGGACTGACGGTCAGGCCGCCAAACGGATCATCGCGCGATGCATCAAGTCCAAGGGCGATGACAACCGCCCCCGGATTGAAATCATCCATCACGGCCAATGCCCGGTCAAGTGCGCCGAGAAAAGCGGTGTCACCGCTGCCAAGGGGCAGGGGATCGTTATGGTTAAAGCCAACCCCGGCACCTTCGCCACGTTCCTGCGCATGGCCCCAGAAAAATGGATAAAAATCACTGGGGTCGGCATGGATCGAAAGCGTCATGACATCATCACGGCCATAGAAAATATGCTGCGTGCCATTGCCATGATGCAGATCGACATCAAGGATCGCCACCCGGTCATATTTGGCGCGCAATTCCTGTGCAGCAATCGCACTGTTGTTGAGATAACAGAACCCACCGGCGATGTTGGAACTGGCGTGATGGCCGGGTGGGCGGCACAGTGCATAGGCGGTGTTGGCCCCGTCATCACGGACATGACGCGTGGCGGCAATGGCGGTTTGCGCACTGGCATAGGCCGAATACCATGTAGTTTCCGATACCGGACAGGATGTATCACCCAGATGGAAGCCTGCCTTACCGACATGATGACGCGGATAGGGACCATTGCGATCAAAGGGGTGAATATTGGGGATCACCAGTTCCGACCCACCAGCGGCCTGCCATTCCGAGTAGATGGTTTGAAGGAATGTCAGATAATTGGCATCGTGAATGGCGGCAATCGGGTCCATCCCGAAATCACGCGGCGTATGCAGAGAAAGCCCAAGGCGCGATACCGCACCACTCAGGATTTCGGCGCGTTCGGGGACTTCGGGGATCGGTTTGCGTTCACCGGCAACAATGAATGTTTTGCCGTGATGGCGTAACTGATCGTCTGAGAAATAGGCATGCATCATGGCTGCCGCCTTTCACGTTAAGCGTGGTCGTAACGGGTGATGGCGTCTTTGTCTTTGTTCCTTGGCGCTGGTCGCGCGATGGTGTTTTGGCTAAAAGGCGACCTTGTCGCCGCCTTTCAACCCAAGTTGAGCACGGGCATCAATGGGGGTTGCGATTTCAAGCGATAATCCGTCAAGAACCTCTCGGATTTTACGGACTTGGGATGCGTTATCGGGGGCCAGTTCGCCCTTACGCAGATAGAGGTTGTCTTCCAACCCGACCCGCACGTTTCCGCCCATGGCCGCGGCCATGCTGGCAAGTGGCATTTGATGGCGACCCGCGCCTAAAACCGAAAACTGGTATTGGTCGCCAAACAGCTTGTCGGCGGTGCGTTTAAGATGGGCGAGGTTGTCCGGGTCCGCCCCGATGCCGCCCAGAATGCCCATGACAAACTGGATGAAAAGCGGGCCTTTGATCAGGCCGCGTTCAACAAAATGGGCCAGCGTATAAAGATGCCCGACGTCGTAACATTCAAATTCGAACCGCGTGCCATTGGCTTCACCAAGATCGGCGAGAATGGTTTCGATGTCGGCAAAGGTATTTTTGAAAACAAAGTCGCGGCTGTTTTCAAGGAATTCCGGTTCCCAGTCATGTTGCCAGTCGCGATCCACCGCAAGGGCGGGGAACAATCCAAAATTCATCGTTCCCATATTCAGCGATGCCATTTCGGGCGCAGCAATGCTGGCGGCGCGAATGCGGTCTTTGACCGTCATGGTCATGCCGCCACCGGTTGATATGTTGATCACCGCATCTGTTTCGGCCTTGATCTTGGGCAGGAATTCTAAAAACAGATCGGGGTCTGGGCTGGGAAAACCGGTTTTGGGATCACGCGCATGCAGATGCAGGATCGATGCCCCGGCATTGGCGGCATCAATGGCCTGTTTGGCAATGTCATCGGGGGTGATGGGCAAATGCGGGCTCATGGATGGGGTATGAACCGATCCCGTAATCGCACAGGTAATGATGACTTTGCGGTTCATGAGAAGGCTCCGGCAAGGGCAAGTTCGTCCTGAAGATCGCTAAGGGCGGCGCGCAGCGGACCCAGAATGTCGGAAAACTGATCTGGAGTGATCGACATCGGCGGGCAGATCATCACGTGATCGCCGCGATACCCGCCGCGTGTGCGGCGCCAGTAAATGATCAGGCCCATGTCATAGGCGATATCGACCAAACGGGCGGCTGCCATATGTTTGGGATCAAGCGGTTCCATGGTGCTGCGGTTTTTAACCAGTTCAATCGCGAGCAACAAACCAAGGCCGCGCACATCACCGATCATGGTGAAGTCATCGGCAAGTTTGCCAAGTTCGGTCTTTAACGCAGCCCCACTGGTTGCGGCATTTTCAAGAAGCCCGTCTTCGTCAATGACATCAAGAACCGCATTGCCCGCCGCACAGGCCAGCGGGTTGCCAGCATAAGTGTAGCCATGAATGAACCCGCCGTGATCAAGTACCGGTCCGACAATGCGGTCGGGCGCAATCATCGCACCGAGCGGGGCGTAACCCGCCGCCAATCCTTTGGACACGGCAAGGATATCGGGCGTGATACCCCAATGTTCGGCGGCGAAATATTTGCCGGTACGACCGGCCCCGGTCATGACCTCGTCATAGATCAGAAGGATGCCGTATTGATCGCAAATTTCGCGGATGCGGTGATAGTAGCTGTCGGGCGCAACCAGTGCCCCAGTCGCGGCCCCGCCAACCGGTTCCATGATGAAACCAAGGACGGTTTCGGGACCCTGTTTTAGGATTTCAGCCTCAAGCAAATTGGCATATTTGATGCCGCGTTCATGGTCGGTCAGATCATCGCGATCCAGATAACAGGTCGGGGCGGGGATTTTCGGTTGATCGACCATCATCGGTGCAAAGGGCGCATGCATTGGCGTATAGCCGGTCAGGGCCAGCGCGCCCAGTGTCGCACCGTGATAGCTTGGAAACCGTGAAATAACCTTGGTGCGTTGGGCATCACCCTTTGCCAGTGCATATTGGCGGGCAAGTTTGATGCAGCTTTCGACAGCCTCGGACCCACCAGACACAAAGAAAACCCGTTCCAGATCACCCGGTGCGCGTTCGGCCAAACGCCACGCAAGGTTTTCCGCCGCATCATTTTCAAAATGCAGGCGATAGGCAAAGCTGGCTTTTTCAAGCTGTGCATTCATCGCGGCAATCACGCGTGGGTCGCTATGGCCGATATTGCTGACCATGGCACCGCTGGATGCATCGATATAGCGTTTGCCATCGACGTCCCACATATAGACGCCTTTTGCACGGTCAATCAGCGGACGGCGCGACCGGCTTTGGTAAAACAGGCGGGATTCCCGGTTGTGACCGACCGGGGCTTTGTCGGTATGCGTCATTTTTGGTGGCTCTCCTGATCCGGTCAGATTGGCAAATCAATCTTGGTGAAATCAATCCTGGTGACCGGGCAACAACACACAATTACGGGCAGCGATATGCATAAAGATATCGGCACCTTCCTGATGGGGGCGGGCATCTATCGGATTTATGACCTGCCAATCGCGGCCATTTGCTTCGACAAAATATCGGGCCTGTTGACCGAGATAATCGACAGTCTTGATCTTGCCGGGAATGGAAATGACGCCGTCTCCCGATCCGTCCTGTTCGGACAGACCAATTTTTTCCGCCCGAATAACTGCGCGGACGTCTTTGGAGCCATTGGCCTTGGCCGTTTGCTCATCGGTGGTCAAAAGCGTTTCGCCCGATTGCAAGTTTACATTGGTAAAGGCCGCATCGGGACCGCCAAGGGCCCCGGCAATGATGTTTGAATGGCCAAGGAAGTCGGCAACAAAGGCCGACGCCGGATTGTTATAGACGTCTTGGGGCGCGCCTTCCTGTTCGACAAAGCCATTGTTCATCACAACAAGTTTGTCAGACATCGCCAATGCCTCGGACTGGTCATGGGTGACGAATACCGTGGCAATACCCAGTTCGCGCTGAATGCGTTTAAGCTCGACGCGCATTTCTTCGCGGAGATTGGCATCAAGGGCCGATAGCGGTTCATCAAGCAGCAAAACATCGGGTTCAATCACGATGGCACGTGCAAGCGCGATACGCTGTTGCTGGCCACCGGAAAGCTGACTGGGATAGCGTTCGGCAACATTGGGCAATTGCACCAGATCAAGGGCCCGATTGACCTTGTCGCGGATGTCAGACTTGCTGATTTTGCGGTATTTCAGGCCAAAGGCAATATTGTCGAAAATCGATTTATGGGGGAACAGGGCATAGTTCTGAAACACAAGGCCCAGATTGCGCTTGTGGATCGGCAGGCTGTTGACCCGCTTACCCCGGATCAGCAAATCGCCCTCTGTGATATCGGTCAAACCGGCAATCATGCGCAATGTCGTGGTTTTGCCACAGCCCGACGGACCCAGAAACGTGACGAAACTGTTGTCTGGTACGGTCAGGTCAATGCGTTTGACGGCAGTAAATTCGCCGTAGCGTTTGACGACATTTTGCAGTTCAACGGCGTTTTTGGTGTCTGCCATTGTTAAATACCCTGTCAGAAATAAGCCGCAGCTTGAAAAAGGCGGCGAAGGTGTCCTGGCCGGTTGTGCAATGGCCAGGACACCGGTTCACGTAAGCAGGCGGGGCTTAGTAGCCGCGCTGCACACGGGAGAAGGTTTTCGACCAGTCAGCTTCGTTTTCGTTCCAATACGCCGGATCGAAGAAGCTGAGTGATGAAAGCGTTCCGGACGGATCGAATGCTGGCAAGGTCGGGATGATCTTGCCAAGTTCGACTTTGTTCGGATCAAGGGCAGGCGGATAGCTTTGACCTTCGGCAACCGCAATCGCGACTTCTGGCTCAAGCATGAAGTTCAAAAGCTCTTCACAGGCAGCCATCGGGCTTCCGCGCAGGACAAAGATACATTCCTGCCACCCCAGACCACCGGCCGGATCATGATAGCCGATGTCATGGCCCTGATCCTGAAGTGCCTTGATACGGCCAGACCAGCCTTCGGTGACATAGATTTCTTCTTCGGCCAGAAGGCTCATCAATTCGGCCCCTGAACTCCAATACTTAAGAGCCAGATCGCGATGCGAACGGATCATGTCCCAAACCGCATCAATGTCCTTGATGTTGTTCGGATCCTGATCGGACTGAAGTGCGCCGTACCAGATACGGGTTTTCCATTCACCCCAGCCGCCGATTTTGCCTTTGTAGGCTTCATCGACCATCAGTTTTGCACCTTTGGCCTTGGCTTCTTCATCGCTGATGTATTTGCGGTTATAGGCAATGCCGGTGGTACCATAGTCATATGGTACAGCCGACAGGGTGCCGCCGGTGATTTTGCGCAACGGCTCAATCAGGCTGGGAATGACGTTTTTAAGGTTTGGAATGTTGTCTTCGTTCAGTTCCGACGTCAGTTCCAGGCCATGATAACGGGCATAGTCAAACACACCGGAAAGATGGGCGAGGTTAAACTCACCCGGCTGACCGGCTTTGACACGCGCGATATATTCATCCGCCCCGCCAAAGGTGCCCGAGACAACGTCGATGCCGGTTTTTTCAGTATAGGGTGCAAAGGCATATTTCTCAAACGCCTCGGACACAACGCCGCCCCAGCCGTCAAAGCGGACCTGTTCAGGTGTTGCGGCATGTGCCTTGCGAGCCAGCATGCCCATCGGGCCACCCGTGACACCGGCAACAACACCGGCAGCACCAAGGGCGGTCAGGAAAGTACGGCGGCTGATGTCACCGTCGCGATAGCGATTAAGCAGGCGTTCGTAACGTTTGGTATCGTCCATTTAGGCCTCCTGGTAAGGAATTATCCGTTAATCGGTTATGTTCTTGGTCGTTGTTATTGTATTGGTCTTGTTGTTGGTTTTGGCGGTTTCCCGCGATATCTAAAGTCCATATTAAGCAGTTTGTTCAGAGCTGTTATTGGCACGGTTATTTGTTCTGTTACTGGCGCGTATTTTGCGCATTGAAAGAACGCGTGATACCGATGCGGCCACCAGCGGCAGCGCAATGGTAAAGATCACCATCACAGCGCCCAGTGCGTTGATTTCCGGGCTAATGGAATTGCGCAGCATGGCGAAAATCTGGGTCGGAACGGTTTCAACGCCACCGGGTTTCCAGAACAGCGTGCCAGTGATGTCATCAAAGGAAATCGTGAATGAAAACAGCATCCCAGCCATCACCGCCGGCAGCATCAAGGGCAGGGTGATTTCAAAGAATGTCTGGATCGGTGTGGCGCCAAGGCTCATGGCGGCTTCTTCGACGTCGCGGCGGATGGAGACAAGCCGGGCCTGAACCACCAGCACAACAAACGGCAGGGTAAAGACCACATGCCCCATCAAAAGAAGGCCAAAGCTTTTGGGCATGGACAGGAACTGCAAGAACAGCAGCAATGCCACAGCCAGAACGACTTCCGGGATCAGGATCGGGGCAACCAACAGGGTCGAAATGGTCCGTTTTCCCGGAAAATCGTATCTGACCATGGCAAGGGCGGCGAGGGTGCCCAATGTGGTCGAAACCGCACTGGTCAAAAGCCCCAGCAAGAGCGATGTTTTAAACGCCCGCACAATGGCATCATTGTTCCAAAGCGCATCAAACCAGCGCAACGAGAATCCCTCGATCGGAAACCCGCCAAACTGATTGGCGTTAAACGCCAGCAGGATCACAACCGCGACCGGGGCAAACAAGAACAGATAGACAAGGATCGTGGCAATTCGGATCAGGGACCAGCCAGACATGATTTTCATCTTCTTGCCCCTTACTTGAAACTCTTGGCGATTTGATCGACGCCAAGATAACGGGTGTAGATGACGACCAGCACACCCAAAAGGGCCAGCAGGACGAGTGAAAGTGCCGATCCAAGCGGCCAGTTGAGCTGGGTGACGATGGCCTCAAACACCAGATTGGCAAACATCGCATCGCGCGGTCCGCCCAGAACAATCGGGGTGATATAGGTGCCCGCTGCCAGCACAAAGCAAAGAAGCGATCCGGCGGCCAAACCCGGCATGGATAGCGGCAAGGTGACTTCGCGAAATGCCTGCCATCCCGTGCAGCCAAGACTTTGGGCAGCTTCGGTCAGGTTTTTATCAATGCCATCAAGGCTGACATAGACATTGAGGATCATGAACGGCAGCAGATAATGCACCAGACCCAACACAACGGTCGTCTGGTTATAAAGCATCTGGATCGGTTCATCGATGATGCCAATCGACAGAAACAGCGTGTTGAGCGCGCCCGATGTGCCCAGGATATTGATCCACGACATGGTGCGGATGATGTAGCTGATCCAGAATGGCAGCATCAGCATCAAAAGCAAAAATGCCTTGGACTTCATCGGCGTATTGGCCACGAAATAGGCCGGGATATAGCCAACAAACGCACAAATTACCGTGGTGTAAAAGGCAATGGCAAAGGTCTGAAACAGGATATCGCGGTAAAACCTGTCGCCCAGCACTTCGATCCAGTTATCAAGATAGAAGCCAACCTGATCCGCCCCGGTTGCGGTGCGCAGCCAGAACGAATACACGACGATAAACAGCATCGGGATGATGAGTAACAACCCGACTGTTGCCAGCGATGGTGATAACAGCACCCACGGGGCTCTGCGCTCCCCGGCGATATCTGCGGCCATTTATGCCTCCCGTTATGTGCTCCGGCTGTGCCGTGCGAATTTATTTGGCCGTGATTAAATGGTGAAGCTATTCCACCCCAGACTTGCATATAGCGCAAATAGATAAGTAGAATAGATCCCATAGCCAATGTCTATGGGTGCAAAGGAATGGGGAGAAACGGGTATGAATGAACTGCTGCGCCGCCAGTTTGACTGGAACCTTTTGCATACCTTTACCGTGATTGTCGAAGAACGCTCCATCACCGGGGCGGCCAATCGGCTGTTGTTGCGCCAACCCAGTGTGAGCAACGCGTTGAAGCGGCTTGAAGACCAGATTGGTGCGCGGTTGATTGACCGCGAACGCGGCCGGTTTGAGGTCACCGAACAGGGGTTGGCACTCTATCATGAGTGCCGGGAAATATGCGGCGCTATTGGGCGATTGTCTGATGTAATGTCAGACAGCGGCAATCAATTGACCGGGCATTTGCATCTTTGGTTGGCCAGTCATGTGGTGTTTCCGCCACTTGATGATGCGTTGTTCGAGTTTAACCGATCCCATCCGGAAGTGACCTATGAGATCAATGTCGCGACATCGGGCCATGTGATTGATCAGGTCCTGTCCCAGCAGGCCAGCTTTGGCATCTGCCTGGTTCGCGAACAGCATCCCCGATTGGAATATCGCCGACTTTACCGCGAACATTTCGGGTTTTTCTGTGGGCCGACCCATCACTTGTTTGGCCGAAAGGACCTCAAACTCGCCGATTTAAAAAGCGAGGCCTTTGTGTCCTTCTCCACCGATCAGCTTTCCGACGCACTGGCACCTGTGGCGGTTTTGCGCGCACAGGAAGGCATGAAGGGTAAGGTGGTTGCGGTCAGTCCCCACCTTGAAGAAGTCCGGCGGTTGATCAATGCCGGGCTTGGCATTGGGCCGCTTCCGATCCACGTTGTGCAGAATGCCACGGAACGGGGGCAGCTTTGGCGGTTGCCGCCCTATGACGCCCCGCCCGCAATTGACATTTACCTTGTCACCAATCCGCGCATGTCGCAAAGCCGGGCGGAGCGGTTCTTCATCGACAATCTAACGGCACGGTTGGAAAACGCGCCTGAGGGATACTTTGTATATCCCTGATGGCTGGTACAGGGTGCGTGGGATGAGTGTGGTCTTCGAAAGACCAAATGAACAATATTGGCAAAATATATATTTTTTCAATTTTGCCTTATATTTTGGATAATATATTGTAAAGTATTGAAATAATGTAATTGAATTGGTTTAGAGACCGTATCGCGCATGAAACACAAGTCATTTTTTATTGCCTCAGAGAACGAAACCGTTGGTGAGGTTGCCTTTCGCAATATTCGTGCGGATATTATCCGTGGCAAATTAAAACCGGGTCAGAAGTTGAAGCTGGAAAAGCTGAAAGCTGATTACGGTGTGGCGGTGCCGACATTGCGTGAAATCCTTAGCCGACTGGCCGCTGAAGAATTTGTCGTGGCCGAAGGCCAGCGAGGCTTTGAAGTGACCAGTGTGTCCGAGGCTGGACTTCGCGATATTGCCGCATTGCGGTTGTTACTTGAAACCCATGCTTTGCGCCAATCCATCGCCACCGGGGATCTTCAGTGGGAAGCCCGGGTTGTGTCGTCGCACTACATGCTTAAGGTTGTTGAAACCAAGCTGATAGACGGTGACATCAGTCAGGTTGAACAATGGGTACAGCAAGATTGGGAATTCCATCATGCAACCATTTCGGCCTGTGCATCCCCCGCGATGATGGCGGCCCATTCAACCGCATTTGACCGTTTCCTGCGCTATCACATGCTGGTTCTTGATTTTCGGGGGAAACCGGCGGCCGATGAGCACGCACAACTGCGTGATCTTGTGATTGCGCGCGATGCCGAGGCCGCGATAAAGCTTTTGACCAGCCATGTCGAAAGCGGATTAAACCACGTACTCGGCACCGGAAAAATCCCTGCTTAGGCGGGGACCGTTTCCTTTTCTGCTTCGGTGATCATTTCCTTTAGGGCCTGAACTGCGGTGGGATACCCACGTGCGCCCAGCCCGGCAATGACAGACGTCACAACCCCTGACATCAATGACTTGTGATACATCGGTTCGCGCCGGTGAATGTTGGTGATGTGCAGCTCAATCGCCGGAGCAGGGAACATTTTCAGGGCATCCATGATCGCCATGGATGTGAATGTATAGGCCGCCGGGTTAATGACAAGTCCGGCTGCCTCGTCGCTGGCTTCATGAAGCCAGTCGATCAACTGGGTTTCAGAATTGCTTTGGCGAAACTCAAGTGGCGTATCACCAGCCGCTGCGCGACACATTTTTTCAACATCAGCAAGCGTTGTGTGACCATAGATTTCCGGTTCACGACGGCCAAGACGGTTCAGGTTGGGGCCGTTCAGGACGTAAATGGGTTTTGACATGGGATCCTCTTAACCTTTGTAACCGAAGACTCTGGGCAGCCAGAGCGCGATGTCGGGCACCAGTGTAAACAACAGCAATGCAACGAGCATGGCCGTTAAGAATGGGAAAATTTCACGGGCAATTTCACGCAATGGGCGCTTTGAAATTGCCGTCATGACGAACAGCAATAATCCGTATGGCGGTGTGATCAGGCCGATCATGATGTTGATCACGCAGACCACGCCAAAATGCACCAGATCAATGCCCAGCATGTTTGCCGTTGGAATAAAGACAGGCACGATCACCAAAAGAATGGTGGTGCCTTCCAGCAGGCAGCCAAGCACAAGCAAGATGACATTGACCATTAACAGGAACGTCACCGGCGAAAGATCAAATCCACCCAGCCAGACGCTAAGGATTGATGGGATGTTTTCAACAGTCACAACATAGTTAAAGACCATTGCGCCTGCGATCAGCATGCCAATCGATGTTGTTGTTCGCGCACTTGATAACAGGGAATGATACAGGTCGCGGAAACTGACGCTGCGATACAGGAACGCCGATACAAGCAAGGCATAAAGGGCCGCGATGGCCGCAGCCTCGGTCGGGGTGGTTACACCTCCGTAAATACCGCCCAACAGGACAACAGGCATCAAAAGTGCCGGAAACGCATTCAGGGTAACTTTGGGCAGTTCACGCAGAGGTACCGGGGCTTCAACCGGGAAATTGCGCCGACGGGCCGAAAACACGATATATCCGGCCTGAAACAGGCCCATAATAATGCCCGGAACGACGCCCGCCAAAAACAGATACCCAATTGATGCGTCGGATACGAGCGCATAGACCACCATCGGAATGGATGGTGGAATAATCGGGCCAATCACGGCGGAGGCCGCAGTAAGGGCCGCGGCGAAGGCGGGCGGATATTTGCCGTCTTTGGTCATCATACGTTGCATCATCTTGCCCGTGCCCGCCGCATCGGCAATTGCCGATCCTGACATGCCCGCAAAGATGATGCTTTGAACGACGTTGACCAAGGCCAAGCCGCCGGGAAAACGCCCAACAACAGCGTTGCAGAACCCCAGAAGACGCATTGTCATGGTGCCGGAGTTCATCAGTTCGGCCGCCAGAATGAACAGGGGAACCGCCAGCAGGATATAGCTTGAAAACATACCGTTCAGCAGCTGTTCGGAAGCCGTCCCCATATCCAGCCCGGATATCAGCAAATACAGGATCGAGGACGCAATCATCGCGTGCCCGATTGGCAAGCCAAGAAGGCTGAGGCAGACAATCGAGATGATGCAAAGTGTGAAAGGATCAACAAAGCTCATGGGCGGGTATCCGTGTCTGAGTGATCCAGAGGATCAGGCGCGTTTTCATGCAGTGTACCGGTGGGGAATGCTTCCTTGCCCCGGAGTGCTGCAATAAGAATCCACGTGTAACGGATCAGGATCGCAACGGCGAAAATCACATAGATTGAAAAAAGCCAGTCAAACCGGATGTCGAGATATGACGTGTCCTGAATTTTCATGAAGGTCACGAAATCCCAAGTCGCTGGGAGCGATACCCCATACAGGAACAGCAGTGCGAGTGCCGCGAGAATGGTCATGACGCGGCGGACTTTTCGCGGTACCGCGCTATAGACGATGTCAAAACGGATTTCATCGTCTTCACGCAAAACAAATGCAGCCCCCCATAGGACGATCCACAGCCACATGATGATTGTGAGTTCCGATGCGCCGCCAATCGGGAAGTTCAGCAAATAGCGACATGCCACCTGAACGATAAAGGCACCGAACATTACCGCAAGCATCAGGGCTGCGATGTTCTCGGCCCGGCGATGTAGCCATTGGCCGATCTGTCTGATCTTGTTCGTCATGTATTGTGACCCAGTCTGCGCGCGCAGGGTTGCCCCTGCGCGCGGTGTTATCTTTACGTCGGAAGACGGTGCTTAAAGCGCATTGATGCGTTCAAGCATGCCTTTCGGCCAATCTTTCGACAGGTCCGATTCAAGATACATCTTCTGGGCATGGGCGCGGAAGGCATCTACATCAGGTGTGTAGATTTCAAGGCCTTGCTCCTTAAAGAAGTCGGCCAGTTTCTGCTCGCGGGCAAGGTGCTGTTCCTGACTCCAGTTGATGGCGTCATCAGCAGCCTTCTGGAATGCTTCTTGTTCGTCAGCTCTCAGATCGTCCCAGACCTTGGACGAAACAACCAGCATGTCATACGCAACAAGATGCGAGGTCAATGCGATCTGCTTCATGACTTCATAGAACTTCATGTTCTCGACATTTGGCAGCGGATTGTCCTGACCATCAATCGCACCGGTCTGAAGGCCGGTATAGACTTCGGCATATGCCATCGGGGTTGGATTGGCACCAAGCGCCTTGCCAAGGAACTGCCATGCATCGCCGCCGGGCATGCGCAATTTGATGTCTGCCATGTCTTCGGGCGTATTGATCTTTTGATCCGTGCGCAGGCCGACCTGACGGGTACCAAAATAGGTTGGGCCGAGAATATGAATGCCCAGCTGGTCTTCGGCCAGTGACTTCATTTCCTGACCGGCGTCACTTTTAAAGAATTTCCGCATGTGATCGGCATCGCGGAACAAATAGGCCGAGCTCAGGATCGAGAAAGCCGGAACCTGTGTCGCGATGTCTTGCGGGGAAACGTTCCCCATTTCGAGGTTGCCGCGCTGGATCGCAAGGATTTCGGTGGTCTGCTTGAACAGGTTGCCGCCGTAATACAGCTCAGTTTCATAGTTGTCGCCAAGATCGGCCGCGAATTTCTTCATCATGTCGGCACGGATGTCTTGTTCCGAGAAAACGGCCGAAAAACGAAGTTTTGTTTTTTCAGCAGCGCTCGCAACATTGCCAAAACCAAGCAATGCGACGGTTCCGATTGCAGCAATGCCTGTTGCCAGTATTGACCGGCGGGTGAAGGTGCGTGTCATCTTATGCCTCCCTAGATGTGTTGTTTGTAAGACACTATCACTTTTGTAAGGTGATTTTGATTATATATGCGAAAAATGATGGTGCTGCAAGGCAGAAGCCCGCACGCGGTCATGAGCGCACCAGTGGTTATCGCGTGCGATGGGGGCTTGTGCGGCGTCTTTGAATGCGCAACGATGCGGCAACAGATGAATTTGAAGTACGGAAAATGAAATGAAGCTGGTCTATTTCTCGTGGGTCAAAGACCGTATCGGCATGGCCGAAGAAACCGTTGAACTGCCAGAAGATGTGAAAACCGTTGCCGATCTTTTGGAATGGTTGCCTGGACGCGGGGCGAATTTCGCCGATGCGCTGGCCGAGCCTGCGATTATCCGGGTTGCGGTTGATCAGGAATATGCCACACCGCAAACCGATGTGACCAAGGCATCCGAAGTTGCCTTATTCCCGCCGGTAACGGGCGGATAGGTTGTATTTGCATTCCTCATACAAAAATGGCGGCCCATGATTGAGCCGCCATTTTTAATGTGATGATTTGAAGTCAGTCCGGTGCAGATGCGGTCTGCGTCAGGCTGTCAAAGAATTCCCGACGGCCCAAGGTGCCCGATATCTTGCCCTCGCGGGTCAGGATGACCGGGTTCTGGGTGATCGACCGCATTTCAATCAGGACCTTAAGCAACACGTCATCAGGTGCGACAAAGATCACCGAGTTATCGGTGGCATCAAGATCGACGGGCAGGGTGCCATCATAAGTGATCAGCTTAAGCTGTCCGCTTTCAGTCGTGCTGGCGGCCTGAACCACCCCATCATCAAGCGTGATGCGAAGATCTTCATCGTCAATCGCGACGTCCCCGGTTGCGTCGCGTTGATCCTTGGTCACGCGATGCATGATTGCCCGTCCGCGCAGGATATTGACCGGATTCATATGGGCGACAAAGTCGGCAACATATCCATTGGCCGGACGAAGCGCGATGTCTTCGGGCGTGCCGTGCTGAACGACATAGCCGCCTTCCATGATCGCGATGGAATTACCAAGTTTCATGGCTTCATCAAGGTCATGGCTAACAAACAGAATGGTCTTGTTCAGCTTTTCCTGAAGATCAAGCAATTCGTCCTGAAGGCGGTTACGGATCAGCGGATCAAGTGCCGAAAACGGCTCATCCATCAAAAGGATCGGCGCGTCGGTGGCAAACGCGCGTGCAAGGCCAACACGTTGCTGCATACCGCCCGACAGTTCATGGGCATATTTATCCGCCCACTGATCTAGGCCGACAAGGGCCAGCTTTTCATCGACGATGTCGCGGCGTTCCTTTGGGGCAAGGCCGCGGAGCTCAAGCCCGAAACCGACATTCTCGGCAACGGTCCGCCACGGCAGAAGGCCAAATTGCTGAAACACCATGGCGACACACTCACGGCGCAATTTGCGCAACGTCGGGCCATCACACTTTGTGACGTCGACCGACCAGTCGCCATCATATACCCGCAGCGACCCGCGTGAGACTTTGTTCAACCCGTTCACACAGCGTAAAAGCGACGATTTACCAGACCCTGACAGACCCATTAGAACGCAAATCTCGCCCTGTGGGACATTGAAGCTGACATCGGCAACGCCAAGAACGTTGTTTGTCACCTTGGCGATTTCTGCGCGTGTTTTGCCTTCATCAAGCAGTTTTAGTGATTCTGCCTGACGGTTGCCAAAGATCACGTCAATATTATCAAATTCAACAGCATTGCTCATGATCACTGCCCCGATGTTTCGTTGTTATCACGACGGCAGATGCGGTCCAGCACAATGGCAAGGATCACAATCGCAAGACCGGCCTCGAACCCTTGGGCAATGTTCACGGTATTAAGGGCGCGCACAACCGGTTTGCCAAGGCCATCTGCCCCGACAAGGGCAGCAATCACCACCATCGAAAGTGACAACATGATGCACTGGGTCAGACCGGCCATGATCGATGGCATGGCGGACGGCAGTTCGACCTTAAACAGCAACTGGCGCGGCGTGCAGCCAAAGCTTTCGCCCGCTTCAAGCAGTGCCTTTGGCGTACTGGAAATGCCAAGATGTGTCAGGCGGATCGGGGCGGCAATGGCAAAGATGACGGTCGAAATCAGACCCGGTACAACCCCTAGGCCAAACAGGATCAGGGTCGGGATCAGATAGACAAAGGTCGGGATCGTCTGCATCAGATCAAGAACCGGACGCATGGCTTGATACAGCCACGGGCGGTGGGCGGACGCCACACCAAGCGGCACCCCGATAACCATGCAAAACAGCGACGCATAGATCACAAGCGCCAGCGTTTCCATGGTTTCTTCCCAATAGCCAAGATTGACGATCAACAGCAGGGAAAGAATGGTAAAGGCGGTCAGTTTCCAGGACCTATGCAACACAGCAGCAAGTGCGCCAAATCCGGCAATAATCAAAAGCGGTGGGAGCCACAGCAGAAAATCGATGGTGTTTTCAATAATGAATTCAAGAACATCCGAGATGGTATAGAAAACGAAATCGGCATGTTCGTTAAGCGCATCCATCAAAGACGAAATCCACTGTCCCAGCGGAATCTTTGTTTCCGTGAGCCATTCCATGGGAATATTTCCGTTTGTTTTTAAAATCAGTTAAATGCACGATACGCCCACGCAAAGGTCCGAATTATCGGGTGCGGGGCGTATCGGCAGGATCATAAAACCGGACGTTGCCGGTTAGATGTGAAGCTTAAAGGCCAAGATCGCTTTTAAGGGCAGCCTTGGCATCGCCACCGTCAAAGGTGGTCACACCGTCAAGCCATGCATATGCCGCGTCCGGGTTGGCTTTAAGCCAGGTGGAGGCTGCTTTGGCCGGGTCGGTACCATCGTTCAGGATCGCATCCATGATTTCGTTTTCCATGGCGAGGCTGAATTTCAGGTTGGTAACGAATTTACCGGCGTTCTGACATTCATCGGTGTAACCGGCACGCAGGTTGGTGTGAACCGTGGCACCGCCAAAGTTCGGACCAAACACGTCGTCACCACCATCAAGATAGGCCATGTCGTATTTCGCGTTCATCGGGTGCGGTTCCCAGCCAAGGAAGACGATGAACTGATCGCGCGATGATTTGCGCTTAACTTCCGACAGCATGCCCTGTTCAGAAGATTCAACCAGCTCAAATCCGCTGAGACCGAACTGATCACCATCGATCATGTCCTGAATCAGGCGGTTGCCATCGTTGCCCGGTTCAATGCCATAAATCTCGCCATCAAGTTTGTCTTTGAACTTGGCGATATCAGCGAAATCTTTCAGACCTGCGTCATAGGCGTTCTTGGAAACCGCAAGGGTGTATTTCGCCCCTTCAAGGTTTGCACCGGCGCTAACAACCGTTCCTTTGTCAAGGTAGGGCTTGATATCAGCGGCCATGGTTGGCATCCAGTTGCCAAGGAATACGTCAACGTCGCCATTGGCAAGGCTGGTGTAGGTTACGGGAACCGACAGAAGTTCGGTTTCGGTGTTATAGCCCAATGCGTCGAGAATAACCGATGCGGTTGCCGTGGTTGCGGTGATGTCGGTCCAGCCAACATCAGAGAACGTCACGGTTTTGCAGGCTTCGCTATCAGCAGCCTTGGCACTTGCCGCACCAAAAAGTGCACCGGCAATAATGGTGCTGCCAAGAAGACGGCCGAAAGTGGAAAGATTGGTCATGTTTCTGGTTCTCCCTTGTGTAAACCTAATGTTACTGCGGACCGCAATCGGCGGTCTGCAGAAGCTCTCGGTTCCGGAGGCCAGACGAACATCAACGCAATATCGTTGTCGCTAACACTCGCCCAGAGCCATACGAAAAGGTTCCCCCGAACCTGTCCGTATGGACCGGAATAATCACAAAAACAGCCGCAAAGCCGCGCAGCAAAGGAAGCACCCTTGATCATTGCGCCGCAAATATCGGCGTGTTTTATTGATTGATTGTTCAATTAAAATACAGCATATTCCCGATACGTCAATTAAGAAGGGTTAAAAAGTACGCTGCATGACGTTGCAGCGGTTTCAAGCCCTTCAGATCGCTTTGAATTGGATTGCTTGAATGCCCAAAGTTGGTATGCAGCCTGTACGCCGCAGGCAGTTGATCGACGCAACGATTGAAACCATTCACCGCCATGGGTTTGCCGATACGACGATTTCGCGTATCGCAAGTGCGGCGGGGATGTCATCGGGCATTATTTCGCATTATTTCGGTGGCAAGAACGCGTTGCTCGAAGCAACCATGCGGTTTCTGATGCAGGAATTGCGCAACGATTACCTCATGCGTCTGGATCGTGCCAAGACGCCGATTGATCGGCTCGAAGCGATTGTAAACACCAACTTTAACGAAGAACAATTCACCCCACAGGTGACTGTGGCGTGGTTGTCCTTCTGGGCGCAGGTGCCGTTTTCAAAGGCGTTGCACCGGATCAACAGCATCTATTTCCAGCGACTGGCATCCAATTTACGCCACGAGCTGCGCCAACTGACAACAGATCAGCGGGCAGACGAAATTTCGGCCGCAATGGCGGCCATGATTGATGGCATCTGGGTACGTTCGGGGCTTTCGTCCGGACGCGCAGATGTCGGGGCCGCGCGTGTGATGGTTCTGGGTACCATGCATCTCTATTTGGCCAATTCGCCGGCGCGCTGAGCCGAACAGACACACCAAGATCACGGTCGCCCGGTTTGGATGCGGCCCGCAGGAGTTTTGACATGAGCCTTTACCAGATACAGAATTTCATCAACGGCAAGAAAGCCAACGGTTCTGGCGCGGAAATGACCACGCTGAACCCCGCGACCAATACTGTTCTTGCCAAGGGCAATGAAAGTACAGCCGCCGATGTTGATGCGGCGGTAAAGGCCGCGCGGGCCGGATTTGAAATCTGGAAAGCGACACCTGCCGCACAGCGCGCGCGCGTGTTGTTCAAAGCAGCCCAGATTTTGCGCGATCGCAACGATGAACTGGCACTGGTTGAAACCCGCGATACGGGCCGCGCCATTCAGGAAACCGAAATTGTCGATGTGGTTTCCGGCGTCGAGTGCCTGGAATATTTCGCCGGTGTCGCCGGGAGCCTTGCGGGTGAGCATATCGATCTTGGGGCGAACTTTGCCTATACCCGCCGCGAAGCGGTTGGCGTTTGTGCCGCGATTGGCGCATGGAACTATCCGATCCAGATCGCCTGCTGGAAAGCTGCCCCGGCCTTGGCGTGCGGGAATGCGGTTGTTTACAAACCGTCCGAAGTCACCCCGCTGTCGGCGATTGCGGTGGCAGAAGCCTTGCAGGAAGCAGGTCTTCCAGATGGTGTTTACAATGTCGTGCAGGGTGCGCGCGAATGTGGTGCTTCGCTGGTTGAGCATCCCGGCGTGGATAAAGTATCGCTGACCGGGTCGGCGGCAACTGGGGCCAAGGTGGCGTCTGTTGCGGCGGGTGGCATGAAGGCCGTGACCATGGAGCTTGGCGGAAAATCACCGATGATCGTGTTTGAAGATGCCGATCTTGATAACGCGGTGTCGGGTGCGCAGATGGCGAACTTCTATTCATCGGGCCAGATTTGCTCAAACGGGACGCGGGTTTTTGTCCATGAAAGTGTCGCCGATGCCTTCATCGAAAAACTGATCGCGCGCAGCAAGGATCTTGTGTTGGGCGATCCGGAAAAGCCCGATACACAGGTCGGCCCGATTGTGACCAAAACCCAGTATGACCAGATCATGTCGTTCATCGAAACCGGCAAGAAAGAGGGCGCGAAATGCGTTCTGGGTGGCCATGCGGTTTCAGACGGCATGCCAGAAGGCGGTCTGTTTATTGCCCCAACGGTGTTTGCCGGATGTACTGATGACATGACCATCGTGCGCGAAGAAATCTTTGGCCCGGTGATGTCGGTTCTGACATTCACCGATGAAGACGAAGCCATCAAGCGCGCCAACGATACGCCATATGGCTTGGCGGCAGGCGTCTTTACCAAGGATTTGTCGCGCGGACATCGTGTTGTGTCGCGCCTTGAAGCAGGGACCTGCTGGATCAACACCTATAACATTACCCCGATTGAAATGCCGTTTGGCGGGGTCAAGAAATCGGGTGTGGGTCGTGAAAATGGCCGCGCGGCGATTGAACATTATACCCGTATCAAATCGGTCTATGTCGAAACCGGCGATGTAGAGGCGCCGTACTGATTGGCTTTTACCAATCAGAGAATGGCTGCGCGCAACGCTTGAAAGATAAAGGGATCAAACATGTCGACCCCGACCAAAACTGAAAAATATGATTACGTAATTGTCGGTTCTGGCTCCGCCGGGGCTGTTTTGGCCAACCGGTTATCTGAAGACCGTGATGTTAAGGTGCTTGTACTTGAAGCTGGCCCCGTCGATCATTGGTGGGATTGGCGCATTCATATGCCAACGGCTTTGTCCTATCCGATGCAGTCGGAAACCTATAACTGGGCCTATTGGACCACCCCACAAACCAATCTGAACAACCGCCGCATGGAAACGCCGCGTGGGCGGGTTTCGGGCGGTTCAAGTTCGATCAATGGGATGGCCTATGTCCGTGGTCACGCGCTTGATTACAATCGCTGGGCCGAAGAAGACGCCGCACTTAAGGAATGGGATTATGCGCGGTGCTTGCCCTATTTCCGCAAGGCCGATACCCGTAATGAAAATACCGGTGGCGATGAATATCACGGCGGGGATGGTCCGCTACATGTGACCACCGGGGCGTGCCAAAACGATCTTCACAAGGCATGGATGAAGGCCGGTGTTGAGGCCGGATATACCCATACTGACGATCAGAACGGCTATCGCCAGGAGGGTCTCGGGACCATGGATATGACGGTCTATAAAGGCCGTCGCTGGTCCACCGCACAGGCGTATCTTCACCCGGCAGCCAAGCGTGATAACGTCACAGTTTACAATAAGGCATTCGCGCAGCGCGTTGTTTTTGAAGGTAAACGTGCGATTGGTGTTGATTTCATCCACGAAGGCGAAACAAGGCGTGCCTTAGTTGACCGTGAAGTCATCCTATCGGCGGGATCAATCAATTCGCCCAAACTTTTGATGTTGTCGGGCATTGGTCCAGCGGCCCATTTGCGCGAACATGGCATTGATGTTGTCGCCGATCTTCCCGGCGTTGGTGAAAACCTTCAGGATCACCTTGAGCTTTATGTTCAAATGGAATGTACCAAACCGGTCAGCCTGAACAGCAAGCTTGATTGGTGGAGCAAACTTAAGATCGGTCTGGAGTGGTATCTGTTTAAAACCGGCCTTGGTGCGACCAACCATTTCGAGGCGGGTGGTTTCATTCGGTCCAAAGCAGGCGTCAAGCATCCGGACCTGCAATATCATTTCATGCCAGCGGCGATTAACTACAATGGGTCGAAGGCCGCCGAAGGTGATGGTTTTCAGGCCCACATTGGTCCGATGCGATCGAAATCACGCGGCACGGTGCGACTGGCGTCAGCAGACCCCAAAGACCGTCCGATCATTGATCCAAATTATATGAGCCATCCCGAGGACTGGGAAGAAATGCGCGCATCGGTGCGCCTGACCCGTGAAATATTTGGTCAGGAAGCCTTTGCCGATTTACGCGGGCGTGAAATTGCCCCGGGCAAAGACATTCAGACAGATGCGGAAATTGACGCATGGGTCGCCGATCACGCCGAAAGTGCCTATCACCCGTCATGTTCGTGCAAAATGGGCAGTGATGACATGTCGGTGGTTGATGCGCAAACCCGTGTGTATGGCGTCGAAGGCCTGCGCGTGGTCGATAGTTCAATCATGCCAACGATTGCCACAGGTAATCTGAATGCGCCGACCATTATGATTGGCGAAAAGGCGGCTGATATCATTCGCGGGCGTGATCCGCTGGCACCATCGAATGCGCCGTATTTCGTGCATCCTGAATGGGAAACCAAACAGCGTTAAAATGCTGCGAAGGACGCTATTTGTTCTTAAAATCCCCGGTCGATTGGCCGGGGATTTTTTGTTTGGGTGATTGCATTCGCATCATAAGCAGGTGATCATTCGAACATATTGTATCGACCACATCGCACTTTCCCGCGCCCCTTTAAAGTATCCTGTCATGCAAGAAATCAGTCTGCTGAATTCCGTTATTGGTCCCGTCATGCGTGGGCCGTCAAGTTCGCACTGTGCCGCGCCCTATATGATGGCGAAACTGGCGCGTGAACTGTCTTGCTCAAACGGGGAAGTGTTGAAAGATGCGGTTGTAAGGTTTGATCCACGCGGCTCTTTTGCGCCGGTGTATAAGGCGCAAAGTTCGGATGAAAATTTTGCTGCCGGTCTTGCCGGGGCGCAGCTTACCGATGCGGATTACCGCGATATCTTGCCGCGCGTGATGCGGGGAGAGGGATTTCAGTTCGCCATTGAGATATGTGAGCTTGAAAACAACAACCATCCTAACCGCGTTGACCTTGAACTGACGGTTGAAACCGTCGAGGGGGAAGCGCGAACCGATCTGTATGCCGGTGCATCAGTTGGCGGGGGGATGTATTACATCGACGCGATGAATGGTGCACCGGTTTTTCAAACGGGTAAAAGTGCCACTGTCTTTATCTGGGGCGAGGCTGCTGTTTTGGCGGTCGATGATATTGCCGGGCAACTGGCGGCTGGCGGCAACAAGCTGCTTGGAACATCGGTTGATCCGGAACGCAACCGCATTGAAGTTTCCCTGCAATCTTTGCCGAGTGCGGCTTTGATTGCCGCTGTGCGTGGGCGTGAGGGTGTTACTGACCTTCGGTATGCTGATGCATCGCAATATCCGGTTTGTGCGACCGATGATTTGTTTTCAACCAGTGATGCTGTGATCTCGGTTGCCGAGGAGCAGGGCGGATCATTGGCCGATGCCGCCCTTGTGCTGGAGGCCAAACGTCTTGGCCTGTCACGCGACGCGACGCGCGTCCTTTTCCGCGAACGGTGTGAGTTGATGTTGCGCGTGGTTGCCGAAGGGTTCGATGCCAAACCTGAAGACAACGTGATGCGGTTTTTAACTCTGCGCGCACGGAAAGTCCGCGATGCCAATCTGCCAGCTGGTCTTGGCGGTGCGGTTTTGCAGGATGCCATGGCGGGCGCACTGTCGGCGATGGAACGGGATTCAAACCGCGGGCTGGTCTGTGCCGCACCAACGGCGGGCAGTGCCGGTGTTGTGCCCGGAACGCTGTATGGCTTGATCCGCCATGAGATTGATATCGAAGGTGCCACCGATTCACTTCAGGTCATGGCTGTGATCGGGGCGGTGTTTGCCGCTCGCGGGACATTTGCCGCCGAATGTGGTGGATGTTCGGTCGAAACCGGCGCATCGGCCGCGATGGCGGCCGCAGGTGTTGCGCAAGCACACGGCGGGGATGCCAAGCAATGCTTTGACGCAGCCGCGATGTGTTTGATGAATACGCTTGGTCTGGTCTGTGATCCGGTCGGCGGGGATGTTGAAATTCCGTGTCATGCGCGCAATGTCGCGGGGGTATCACACGCCTTTTCATCGGCGATGGCCGTTCTGGCCGGGTTCGATGCGGTTCTGGCCTATGACGAACTGGTTGATCAGACAGTGAAAATTGGTGCGATGATGCATCCTGATTTGCGCTGCACAGCGCGTGGGGGCTGTGCCGCAACCAAAACCGCCCTTCGTATGGTCGAAGCTGTGACCCAAGGGGCCTAAGACTCTGTTTTAATTGCGCAGGTCTTGGTCGGTGAGATTAAAAAGGGCCGCAGGTATCGCGTTCTATCGGCGTCTTTGCGCAATCCTTTTTCCTTGGCGATGCCTATTTTGGTATAATCGGTGAAATCCATCCAAATAGAGCTGGAAACGGCTGTTTTCCCTTGATAGATGCCCCTGATCGGGCAGGATGTCGCGATAAAGAACAACCAAATTGAGGCTCCCTCGTGTTTACCCCGAATTTGCTGACCGCCAATGACAAGGCAGGAACCTATCCGGCATCCTATTATGCCGCGACCGCCAATACGACCGCTCCGTTCGAGACAATCGAAGGGGATCAGTCGTGCGATATTGTGGTCATTGGTGGCGGCTTTACCGGGTTGTCGTCAGCCTTGCATCTGGCCGAGCGTGGTTTTGACGTCATCCTGCTTGAAGCGCACCGGGTTGGCTGGGGGGCTTCGGGCCGGAATGGCGGGCAAGTCGGATCGGGCCAGCGGCGTGAACAAGATGACCTTGAAAAAATGGTCGGGCGCGATGATGCCAAAAAACTTTGGGATATTGCCGAGCAATCCAAGGATATTGTCAAATCCCTGATCACTAAACACGACATCAAATGTGATTGGAAACCGGGCATTTTACATGCGGATCATCGCGCGCGGTTTGTGTCAGATACCCATGCCTATACCGAAAAGCTGCAAAACGAATATGGCTATAACCAGATCCGCACTGTTGACCGTGCTGAAATGCGCGAGATGCTGGGGACGGAATTTTACCATGGCGGGTCGCTTGATATGGGGGCGGGGCACATTCATCCGCTGAACTTCGCGCTTGGTATTGCCGATGCAGCCCGCGTCGCAGGGGCACGCATTTTTGAAAATGCGGTGGTGACATCCTATGAAAACCAGTCGGGCAAGGTCATGGTTAAAACCAGCAACGGTGCGGTTGTTAGCGCTAACAAAGTGATCCTTGGCTGCAACGGGTATCTTGATGCTCTTGAAGACCGTGTGGCAAAGCGCGTGATGCCGATCAATAATTTCATCATTGCGACCGAGCCGCTTTCCGATGATTTGGCGCGCGACCTGATTCGCGACGATGTGGCGGTTGCCGATTCAAAATTCGTGATCAACTATTACCGGCTTAGTGCGGATAACCGCATGTTGTTTGGCGGCGGGGAGACCTATGGATATAATTTCCCCAAAGACATCAAATCGTTTGTGTCACCCCACATGATCGAAGTCTATCCGCAGCTGAAAGGCGTCAAAATCGATTATGGCTGGGGCGGGACACTTGCGATTACGATGAACCGCATGCCGTTCTTCCGTAAAATCGAAGATAACATCTTTACCGCAACCGGCTATTCCGGGCACGGCGTTGCCATGGCGACCCTGGCCGGGCAAATCATGGCCGATGCGGTTGCCGGAACGATGGAACGGTTTGATGTGATGTCGAACCTGAAAATTCCGGTCTTCCCGGGCGGCAAAGCATTGCGCTTCCCGCTTTTGGTCGCAGCAATGGTCTGGTATTCGATCCGCGACCGGCTTTAGGGTCTTAATCCTAAGCCGGTTCGTTTTGCTTGGTTGTTCTGTCTGAAACTGCATCGCCGGGTTTTTCTTCAATCCCGTCTTTTGCCCCAAGGGCGATAAGGCGGGATTTTGTTTTGCGCCAGCTTTGCGGATTGTGGGCCAGCGTGGTTGCGTCACTGAACGACACATCATAACCGCGATCAAGGGCGGCCTTCATGGTGGCGTTGACACAAAAATCCCCGTCCAGTCCGACAACGATCAATTTGCCAACATGATGCCGGTCGAGAACCCGCGACAATTCGGGTTCATGAAAGGCATCTGCGCGCGATTTAACGATGTCATGGTCGATATCGCCGTCAATCCGGGCATCAATGTCCAGCCCCTTTGATTTCGGGCTGCCGCGTCCTTCATTGAGCAATTTCACAAGAACGTTGATGTACCAGCCTGCAAATGTCTGTCGGATCGAAATGACCGGAGAACCATTGGCATTGGCGGTTTCGACAAGTTTGTTGATGGCCATGATGCCATTTGTCATCGCATCGGCGGGATAGGTGTGTTTTGCGCTGTCCGATGTAAAATCGTCTTGCAGGTCAATCAACAGAAGGGCGGTGTTTGGGCGTGATGCCGGGTCAATTTTCGGGCCGGTGCTGATGGCCAGATGACGGCGATGTCCGTACAGAGTATAGGCAATCAGTGCAATAAGCGGAATGGCGATAAGGATCATCGTTAGCCACATGGCAGCTTTCCCTGTCGTTCGATTGGGTCCGTGGAGTGATTTTGTTTCAGGATTTCAGGTTCTGCGAGAACCAACTAATGAGTTTCTGCTGTACTTTGAAATGAGCTTCAATCTCGTCTGCGCTAAACTGTTTTTCAAGTTCGCTTAGGCGTGTCATCTCATGATCGCGAATGGTCTCGATGGCAGCGTGACCCGCATTGGTTAGTACATGCATATGGGCGCGTGCATGATCAGGGTTTGGGAGCTGCTCAACCAGACCTGCATCGGATGCCTCGGACAACATGCGCGCTACGAACTGGCGTTTGAGTTCAAGCATTCGGGTTAGTTGAGGTGCTGTAAGCGGGCCTTGATTGTAAAGCACTTCAAGCACGGCGCGTTGCCCAACGGAAACACCCGTGTCTGTTAGTTCCTGTTCAACATATGCCGAAATACGTCGCAACAAGGGGCGCGTCAACTGTATGGCGCGATAGAGATTTTCGGTTTGCAAGACTGGTTTGGTTTCCATTGTGCGATTGAAACGTATCCAATGAGTTTTGTCAACTGAGTTGACAAATCTGGTGTGATAATCGCGAGAAAACCGTTCCTTGTTCTTGTGCCTCGATGATTTCGTTTAATTGAATTCGGTGTGTCCGGGCAAACAGTTTAGCTCGGGTCCCCGTTGGCAACCGGGTCATAGCGTTCGCCTTTGGACAGAATCACGCCGTTATGCGCGGCAATGCCGATTTCAAAGCTTGAAGCAATGCGAAGGGCCCGTTCCATGAAATGTCTGGCGGCAGGTTCGTCGCAATATTCCGACAGTGTTTGGGCAAAAAGCTGCAACCAGCGGTCAAAGTGGTGACGGGTGATTTTAAGCGGCATGTGCTTTTGCATCGGGCGGCCATCATAATTGCCTGTTGCCAGTGCAACCGATGACCAGAACATCACCATGCGATCCAGATGGTTGTCCCAGTTTTCGACTTTCTCATCAAATACAGGGCCGAGTAAATTATCGTCGCGGACCTTGGCGTAAAAGCCATGCACGATGTTTTTGATCATGTCCTGATCAATCCCGGTGTCTTCCTTGATCCGCCTGGTGGCGATTTCGCGGCGTTCCTTGATTTCGGCAAGGGTTGGCTGTTTGTCGGACATGGTCAATCGGCCTGTGATGCGGTCAGAATGTCACAGGATTAGCGCAACCTGCGACGGTTGATCATGACATATGTCAGTTTGCCCAATTACGCAAACCGATCCCGTAATCCGTAATATCGATAGGCCGCTGACCGGGCGACACGGCGCAACTTTGGCAACGGGAAATTATCCATCGGCGTGCCAAGAACCGCGCCCAGATCTTCGTCGCCAATTGCACCTTGCATCCGTTGGGCCAGAAGTTTGCCGCCCTGACTTGCCAGCGCAACACCATTGCCGTGCCAGGCAAGGGCTGTCCACACATCCCGATGACCGGGAACCCGCCCGATATAGGGCCGCCAGCTTTGCGACAGACAGGCAAGCCCATTCCAGTGATGGGTAAGCTCAATATCACGCCATGCCGGGAACATACGGTTAAAGTTGCTCAGCAAGTCACGTTTGCCCGCATCAAAGGCCGCCGGGGTGGCGGTAATGCCGCCGCGTCCACCAAACAGAAACCTGTTGTCGGGCAGTTTGCGGAAATAATGCAGTAAAATCCGGCTATCAAATGCCATCAGGTCGCTGGTCCAGCCCTGTGCAGCAAGTTCATCGTTGCTCATGGGGCGGGTGACAAAAATGCCCGAAAAAACCGGCATCAGCTTGCCCCCAATCCAGTCGGGCAGGTTTTCCGCACTGTATCCGTTGGTGGCGATGATGATCTTGTTGGCAGTGATTTGGGTTGCGCCTGCATGCAGAGTGTATTTGCCGTCAGCTTCGTCAAAACGGCCGATCTTTGCCTGTTCGAATATTCGAACACCGGCCTTGATGCACTGTGCGTGTAATCCGATCAGATACTTCATCGGGTTGAGGCCAAATCCGGCTTTCACATGCAGCCCGCCGTAAGTTTCCCCGGCATTCAGGCCACGTTCCACAAGGGCATCACGATCAAGAAGTTCTGATTTAATGTCAGTGAAATGGTTGAGTTCGTCGATTTCTTCGTGCAGTTCACGCACCCGGTTGGGTTTATGAGCCAGAACGACCTCGCCATCCGAATGGCGGTCGGCATCAATGGTCCAATCGCTCAGGCGTTGATCGACCAGATCAATTGCATCGCGTTGAATACGGGCAAATTTACGGGTTTCATCCTCGCCAAATCGTTTGGCGAGATAGCCGTATCCCTTGCCACTGCCGCCCATGCAACAAAACCCGCCATTTCGTCCCGATGCACCCCAACCACTGCGCCCGGCATCAAAGACGGTAACATTTGTGCCGCTCGTCGCAAGTTCCAGGGCCGCTGACAAGCCGCAGTACCCGCCGCCAATAATCGCGACGTCGGTTTTAAGCGCGCCAACAATCGGAAGCTTTTCGCAATCTGGTAGTGGTGCGGCACTTTCGACCCAATAGCTGTCGGGCAGGGTGTCAGTTTGATAGGCGGCGGGCTGGTAAATGCGTTTGAGCATGGGGCACTCGTTGCGATGGGGTAAAACGATGGGATCGGATGCGCTGGATTAAAAATACCCGGCGATGATAGGTCATGCCGGGTATTTCGTTAAGTCACAGAAATTGTATGATGATTACATTTTGCCGATCTTCTTGGCAGTATCATCCAGTGCCGCACGGAGCCGTTTGACCAGCTCGTCGACTTCGTCGTGAGTAATGCAAAGCGGTGGTGACAGAACCATACGGTCACCACAGGCTCGTGAGATAACGCCGTTGGCAACGCATGCATCGCGGCAGATGGTGCCAACGGTGCCCGGCTTATCAAATGCTTTGCGGGTTTTCTTGTCATCAACCAGCGGCATACCAGCAATCAGGCCAACCGCTTCAACCGCCCCGACCAGCGGATGGTCTTTAAGGGTGTCAAGCTGTTTGCGGAAATACGGGCCGATGTCATCACGGACCCGTTCGACCATTTTTTCATCGCGCATGATGCGGATGTTTTCAAGGGCGACAGCGGCGGCGGCCGGGTGGCCGGAATAAGTAAAGCCGTGGGTGAATTCACCGCACTGGTTGATCAACACATCGGCAACACGTTCGCCAACCATAACCGCCGAAATCGGAAGGTAGCCAGACGACATACCCTTTGCCATCGGCATCAGATCGGGTTTGATGTCAAAGGTCTCAGACCCGAACCAATTGCCGGTCCGACCAAAGCCGCAAATGACTTCATCGGCAATCAGAAGAATGTCGTATTTTTTGCAGATACGCTGAATTTCTGGCCAGTAGGTTGACGGCGGAATGATTACGCCGCCAGCCCCCTGGATCGGCTCGCCGATAAAGGCGCCAACGCGGTCTGCGCCAAGTTCCTCGATTTTTTCTTCAAGCTTGCGCGCGGTCAGCAGACCGAATTCTTCGGGGGTATGGTCGCCGCCTTCGCCGTACCAGTAGGGCTGATCAATATGAACGACATCGCGCAGCAGTGAGCCACCCTGCGCATGCATGCCCGACATGCCGCCAAGCGATGCACCGGCCACGGTCGAGCCGTGATAGGCGTTCTTGCGACTGATGATGTGGGTGCGCTCAGGTTTGCCCTTAAGATTCCAGTATTGATGCACCATACGAACAACCGTGTCGTTCGCTTCAGACCCGGAATTGGCGTAAAATACGTGGTTGAGGCCTTTGGGCGTGATTTCGGCGAGAACTTTGGAAAGCTCAATCGCAGGCGTATTCGCACACTGGAAGAAGTTGTTGTAGTAGGGCAGTTCAAGCATCTGCTTATAGGCCGCTTCGGCAAGTTCCTTGCGACCATAACCGATATTGACACACCAAAGACCCGCCATGCCGTCAAGATAGCGCTTGCCGTTGGAATCCTCGATAAACACGCCCTTGGCGCTGGTAATAACGCGCGTGCCACGATTGTTCAGGTCCGCCGTATCGGTGAACGGATGAATATGGTGTGCCTGATCTATGTCCTGCCAATAGGCGGTTTTGTCGAAATTATTCATAGCGTCTCCTGACAGCGGTACTTGCCTGTTTTGTGCGATATGTTGAACATCTGCTTTTAGTGTTCGTTTTTTTGAACACCTTTGCAAGAGGAAATTTTGGATAATATTTTGCGGTAAAATGCGTTGTTTTTTGTTATCTGCTGGTTGTTGTGGGATGCTGGTGTCAGCTGATTAATTTCACGTATTCAGAAATTGTGCGCTGCGCGAATTGCACGATATATCGCACGAATGGGCTTGACCGGGGCTGTTTGGCACGGCACGATGCGGCAGGGATAAACCCTGCGAATACGAGGCCTTTTCTGGGAGTACAAGACGATGAACAAGTCGTTCGTCGAAGACAGTAGGGCAGAAGCCCAACGATTCTTTGAAGAAAATCCTGATATCGAACTTATTGAATTGCTGATCCCCGACGTTAACGGGGTGTTTCGTGGCAAGCGAATCAGCAAACAGAAATTCCTTAAAAGCTTTCAGGAAGGCGTTAATCTGCCGGGTTCCGTCTGTCTTGTCGATATCACCGGTGACAATCCGGAAGGCACGGGACTTCTGTGGTCCAGTGGTGATCAGGACAATATAGCAAAGCCTATTGCCGGTACGCTGTGCCGTGTTCCATATGGCGAACTGCCTTTGGCCCAAGTGATGATGAGCTTGTATAACCTTGACGGTTCGCGCTTTTTTGCCGATCCGCGCAATGTTTTGCAGTCGGTTGTTGATCGCATGGCCGCGGACGGTTTTTATCCGACTGTGGCACTTGAGCTTGAATTCTATCTTGCCGATCAGGATCGGGAAACAGCCGTGCCATTGCCCCCGCAGCCGCTTGGTGGCGGGATCGCATCGGATGGTGTGCAGGTTTATGGTCTTCAGCAGATTGAGGATTTCGAACGGGTTCTTCATGATGCGGTTGCCGAACTGAACCGTCAGGGTATCCCGGCCGATACCATCGTTGCCGAAGCAGGCCCCGGACAGTTTGAAATCAATCTGGGCCATGTCAGTGACCCGATGATGGCCGCAGACCATGCCATGCAGCTTAAACGCGTGGTTAAGGGCATTTCATGGGATCACGGTGTAACCGCGACCTTCATGGCAAAGCCGTATTCTGATCAGGCTGGTAACGGCTTGCACGTCCACGTTAGTTTGCGCGATGAAGACGGCAATAATGTTATGTCGCCCAAAGGCGATGAAGAAGTGTCAGACAATCTGCGCTTTGCCATTGGTGGCCTGCAGGAAGCGATGTTTGAAAGCATGGCGATCTTTGCGCCGAACCCGAATTCATTCCGTCGGTTCCAGAACAAGGCCTATGCGCCGATGTCGCCGAACTGGGGTTTGAACAACCGGACTGTGGCATTGCGTATTCCCGCAGGCAGTCCGAAGGCCGCACGTGTTGAACACCGTGTATCTGGTGCGGATGCAAACCCCTATCTGGTTTTGGCCTGTGTTTTGGCTGGCGTGCATTACGGCATGAAAAACAAGCTTGATCCGGGTGAGCCAACAGTTGGCAACGGCTATGAACAGCACGGAGGCAAGATCGTCCCACGCAGCATGATTTCTGCCCTCGACCGGTTTGTTGAAGGCGATATCGTCAAAGAATATTTGGGCGAGAAGTTTGTTGAAGTTTTCGACATTTGCCGTCGTGCCGAATATGACGAGTTTTTCTCTGAGGTGACGCAGCTTGAATATCGCTGGTACCTTGATGCGGTCTGACCGCGCATAAAAATATAAAAAGCGTGCGATAGGGAAAAGAACAGGAATGTCACAGAAGGTAGGGGATCGCCTGAAGGCTGTGCGCAGCATGTATGGGCTGTCACAACGGGAACTGGCACGGCGTGCCGGTGTCACCAACAGCACGATTTCGACGATCGAACAAAACCGCGTCAGCCCGTCGATTGATAGTCTGGCCAAGGTTTTGGCAGGAATCCCCATGACCCTGATCGATTTCTTCACCATCGATCTTGATACCGGTGAAGAGATTTTCTTTAACAAGGAAGATCTTGTTGAGCTGGCCGACGGGACGATGTCGATGCGTCTTGTCGGGGCAACGCGCAAGGATCGTAATTTGCGTGTTCTGCATGAAACCTATCCGGCTGGCGGTGACACGGGTGACAAACTGATTGTCCAGAAGGGTGAAGAAGCCGGTGTTATCGTGCGTGGCAAACTTGAGGTAACCGTTGGGGAGCGGGTCAAGATTCTTGGCCCCGGAGACGCATATTATTTCAATGCGGAAATCCCGCACCGTTTCCGAAATGTCGGGGATGGTGAATGCGAAGTTGTCAGTGCCGCGACACCGCCATCTTATTGATCACGTCATAAAACGGGCAAAATGCCCGTGTATGTTTATCTAAATCGAACAAGGCCCAAAGCGCCATCCGTCAGGAGACTTCCGATGACCAATCCGTTGAATTTTGAACAGCTGACCGCACAGGCCGCAGCCCTTGATATTCGCAATAAGGCGTTCATCAATGGCGCCTATGTTGATGCGGCGTCCGGCAAGACCTTTGACTGCATCAGTCCACGTGATGGTTCGGTTCTGACCAAGGTTGCCGAATGTGATGTCGAAGACGTCAACCGCGCGGTGGCGTCAGCCCGTGCTGTGTTTGAAAAAGGCAGCTGGTCGGAAGCAGCACCGGCAAAGCGCAAGGCAATCCTGCTGCATTTCGCCGATCTTCTCGAAAAGAATGCTGCTGAACTCGCCTTGCTTGAAAGCCTTGATATGGGTAAGCCGATCACGCTGGCGTCGCGCGATGATATCCCGCTTTCATACAAATGCATTCGTTGGTATGCCGAGGCGATCGACAAGGTTTATGACGAAGTATCGCCATCGGAAATCAATGCAATTGGCATGATTACCCGTGAGCCGCTTGGCGTGATTGCGGCTGTTGTGCCTTGGAACTTCCCGTTGATGATGGCGGTGTGGAAACTTGGCCCGGCCTTGGCGATGGGCAATTCCATTATCTTGAAACCGGCAGAACAATCGCCGCTTACCGCCCTGCGAGTGGCGGAGATCGCGGTTGAAGCGGGTATTCCCGAAGGTGTCCTGAACGTTGTTCCGGGCTTTGGCCCAACAGCGGGCAAGGCGCTTGGCATGCATGAAGATGTCGATTGCGTGACCTTTACCGGGTCTGGCGAAGTCGGCAAGCTGTTCTTGCAGTATTCCGGTCTGTCAAACATGAAACGTGTTTGGTTGGAATGTGGCGGGAAAAGCCCGAACATCGTTCTGGCCGATTGCCCGGATATAGATGCGGCGGCGGCGGCTGCCGCAGGTGGTATTTTCTATAATCAGGGTGAAGTCTGTACCGCGGGTTCGCGCCTGATTGTCGAAGAAAGCATCAAGGACGAACTGATCGAAAAAGTCATTGCTGCGGGTGCAAAAATGCAGCCGGGTGACCCGCTCGATCCCAAAACCGAGATGGGTGCTATTGTCGATGAAGGTCAGATGAACCGTGTTCTGGGCTACATCGAAAAGGGTTCTGCCGAAGGCGGCGTTTTGCGCACCGGTGGTAAACGTGCGCGCACCGAAACCGGCGGTTATTACGTTGAGCCGACCGTGTTTGATGGTATCAAAAACGACATGACCATCGCCAAGGAAGAAATCTTTGGTCCGGTTCTGTCGGTTATTTCGGTCAAGGACTGGAAAGAAGCTGTTCAGACCGCAAATGATACGCCATATGGTCTGGCCGCAGCCGTCTGGACGCGAGACATCAACAAGGCACATCTGACCGCAAAGAAACTGCGGTCTGGTCTTGTCTGGGTCAATTGTTGGGATGGCGGCTCCATCACCATGCCGTTTGGTGGCTACAAGCAGTCAGGGACAGGTCGCGACCGTTCCCTGCATGCGTTGGACAAATATTGTGAAATGAAGTCGACCTGGATTGCACTGGGCGACGCCTGAGCAGACTTTTAGTCTTCATTCAGAGATAAGGGATGAAAAATGAGCAGCACCGGGGTCATTGATTCCAAAGGCGGCGATAACGCCTTTACGGCGAAATCCGTGCATCAGAACACCAGCGAGCCGATGTATTCCGGCGCACTGTCGTTCATGCGTCGCAAATATTCCCGCGATCTTACCGGCATTGATGTGGCGGTAACGGGCATTCCCTATGATCTGGCGACATCAAGCCGACCGGGCACGCGACTTGGCCCGCAAGGTGTGCGCCGTGCCTCGGCCAATCTGGCATGGGCGCCGCACTTCCCATCAGGTCGTGATATTTTTGCCGAACTGTCGGTGATTGATTACGGCGATATGGTCATTGATCCGGGTCATCCAGAAAAGCTGCCCGATATGATCGAAGATCATGCGCGCGATATCGTGCAGTCAGGATCCAAGATGCTGACGATTGGTGGCGACCATTTCATCACCTATCCGGTGTTAAAGGCCCATGCCGAGAAATACGGCGATGGTATTTCGCTGATCCAGTTTGATGCCCATTCCGATACTTGGGAAGATGACGGCGACCGGATTGATCATGGCACCATGTTCTGGCACGCCGCCCAGAAGGGCATTGTCGATCCATCAAAATCCATTCAGGTCGGTATTCGCACCCACAATGAGTCGGCGCATGGGTTTAACATACTGTATGGCCCGGATGTTCAGAACATGTCGATTGACGCCATTGTCGCGAAAATCAAGGAAACGGTTGGCAATCGTCCGGCCTATATCACCTTTGATATCGATGGTCTGGACCCGTGCTATGCACCGGGGACGGGAACACCTGTTCTGGGCGGGATGACCACCCATCAGGCCGTTTCAATCCTGCGTGGCCTTGCCGGACACATTGATCTGATCGGCAGCGACGTTGTTGAAGTTTCCCCGCCGTATGATGTTTCTGACATCACATCGCTTGCCGGGGCGACAATGGCATGGGAAATGCTAAACATTCATGCGGTTAACCGTTCGAAATAAGCATTGCGACATAAGTGTTTAACGCATTGGGCCGGGCTTATTTCATGAGTCCGGCCCTTGTTTTTTTAGATTGCTGTGCTCTTATGTCGTGAAAACATCACTTAGGAGGACGACATGAAACAGATTTCCATTTCCATGCTGACAATTTGCGGCATTGATGAGCTGCCAACCCATCGCAGCAGTGCTGTTTCACATGTGTTGTCCATGATTGATCCTGATCGGGATGATCCCGATGTTTTTACGCATTACAGCCCGCATGAACGGACCTTGCTGCGGTTTCATGACATTATTGATGATAAAGCCGACATGATTGCGCCGAGCCCCGACATTGTCGAAGAGGTGCTGCGTTTTGGTGAAGCACTGAAAAATACGGTGGATCAGCGGTCAAACGGGCATTTGCTTGTTCATTGCCATATGGGGGTGTCACGTTCGACTGCGGCAATGCTGACATTGATGGCACAAGCGCAGCCTGACCTTGACGAAGATAGTCTGTTTAACGAGCTTCGGACCATTCGTCCGATTGCGTGGCCAAATTCACGCATGATTGGCTATGCCGATGATTTACTGGGCCGTGATGGCCGGTTGGTTGCGGCGTTGCATCGCCATTACCGCGCACAGCTTGATCGCGATGCCAGTTTTGATGAGTGGATGCGGTCCCTTGATCGTGGACGTGAAGTGGATCAGGGGTGGGCGGTCTGAGTGCCGCGCGGTCATAGTTCGAAGATCGGAAAACAGGTCGTTTCGAAAGAAACGGCCTAATTCCTTTGCGTGATGAATTGAATCGATTTAAAAGCGGTGCGTCCCACAGCAAATGATATGATCCCGATCCATGATCCGGGTGATAAAAACGGAGAAACGTAATGACGGCAAAAGCTGTTTGCCTTGGGGAACTTCTGATCGATTTTGTGCCGACTGTGACGGGAACCGGCCTTGCCGATGCGCCTGCTTTTGCCAAGGCTGCGGGGGGCGCGCCGGGGAATGCGGCTGTGGGATTGCAACGTCTGGGTATTGAAACCGGCTTTATTGGCAAATTGGGCGATGATGCCTTTGGTCATTTTCTGGTTGATACGCTTAAAAGTGCCGATGTTGATACATCCGGTATCGTCCTGACCAAGGAAGCCCTGACCGGGCTTGCTTTTGTGTCGTTGCGCGCTGATGGGGAACGTGAATTTTCGTTCTATCGCAGCCCGTCGGCCGATATGCTGCTGTCACCGGCTGATCTTGATCAGGATATGCTGAAATCGACCGATCTGTTCCATTACGGAACGCTGTGTATGATTGATGATGATCCGCGTGCAGCCACGCTTGAAGCAATCAAGATCGCGCGCGAAAACGGTGCGATTATTTCCTGTGATCCCAACCTTCGTTTGCCTCTATGGCCAAGCGAAGAGAAAGCGCAGGAAATCCTGCGTCTGGCGATCAGTCAGGCCGACATTGTCAAAATGTCGGATGAGGAAATCCTGTTTGTATCGGGCAAGGATGACCTTGAAGACGGCATCAAGGATTTGTGGTGTGACGGATGGCGGGCCTTGGTTGTGACCTATGGTCCCAAAGGGTCGCGCTTTATCACCCCGGAATTTGATGGTTTTGTCCCGTCTTATAAAATCACGGCTGTTGATGCGACTGGGGCAGGGGATGGCTGCACGGCGGGTTTCCTGTCGCGACTTTTAAAAGACCCGGCTTTGCTGGGATCAGAAGAAAAGCTGCGCGCCGCATGCGCCTTTGCCAATGCGGTGGGCGCGATTACAGCCACCAAACGCGGTGCGATCAACGCGCTTCCGACCGAGAAAGAAGTCGAAGCCTTTCTTTCCGCGCGTTGAGGATTTAGGAATACCGTGTAAGCGTGGCGGCAGCCCCATCACCGCCACACTCTTTACGCAAACTGTCCCACAAACAGTGTGATCACCGTGCTAGGCTGCCTGGCATGTTGATTGTGTGTGAAATGATTTGAATTGGCCGAGGGTGGTATGTCCGCAGATAAAATGACCGATAGCTGGGAAAAACTTGATCGCCTTGGTGCGGATGTTTCCGAAAAATTGAACCTGCGTCAGGCGTTCGCCGACGATCCCAAACGGTTTGATCGCTTTAACGTGTCACTGGATGACCTGTTTGTTGATTATTCGAAAAACCTGATCAGCGATGACGTCATGGTCGCCCTGCGCGAACTCGCGATGACGGCCAATGTCGAAGGTTGGCGCGACCGGATGTTTGCCGGGGACCGGATCAATGTCACCGAAAACCGTGCTGTTCTTCATACGGCCCTTCGCAATCTTGATGGCGGTTCGATCGAGGTTGACGGCGAAGATGTCATGCCCGCGATCAAGGACGTTCTTAGCCGGCTCAAAGCCTTTGCCGCGCGGGTTCATTCGGGTGCGTGGAAGGGCCATACGGGCAAAAAAATTACCGATGTCGTCAATATCGGCATTGGTGGATCGGACCTTGGTCCGGTGATGGTTAATGAGGCGCTGCGCCCGTATCATGTTGACGGCATCCGGTGCCATTTTGTGTCGAACGTGGATGGTGCGCATATTGTCGATACGCTGAAACACCTTGATGCGCAAACAACGCTTTTCATCATCGCATCCAAAACCTTCACCACCGATGAAACCTTGACCAATGCTTATTCGGCGCGCGATTGGCTGATTAAGGCATTGGGCGACGAAAATGCCGTCGCCAAGCATTTCGTCGCTGTTTCAACTGCGCTTGAAAAGGTAGCGGCATTCGGGATTGATACCGATAATGCGTTTGGTTTTTGGGACTGGGTTGGTGGGCGCTATAGCCTGTGGTCGGCGATTGGCCTGCCGATTATTCTCGCGGTCGGCTATGACAAGTTCGAAGAATTGCTGCGCGGTGCCCAGGCGATGGATACTCATTTCAAGACGGCACCGCTTGACGCCAACATTCCTGTGACCCTTGCCCTGATTGGGGTGTGGTATCGCAATGTGTTGGGCGCATCGAGCCAGGCCATCCTGCCATATGATCAGCATCTTTCGCGGTTGCCTGCCTATTTGCAGCAGGCCGATATGGAAAGTAACGGTAAATCAGTGACCCGTGATGGTCAGCCAATTGCCTATGAAACCGGCCCGATCATCTGGGGGGAGCCCGGCACCAATGGCCAGCATGCGTTTTATCAGCTGATCCATCAGGGAACCGAACTGATCCCGGTGGACTTCATTGTCGCGGCTAAGGCGCTGCATCCGTTGTCAAACCATCATGACAAGCTGGTTGCCAATTGCTTTGCACAGGCCGAAGCCCTGATGCGCGGTAAGACCGAAGCAGAAGTTCGTGACGAGCTTGCTGGTGGTGATTTGACCCCGGCTGAAATCGATGTGCTTGCCCCGCAAAAAGTTTTTGCCGGTAACAAGCCCAGCACGATGATCCTCTATAAGCAGCTTGACCCGTTTACGCTGGGCCGTTTGGTGGCGATGTATGAACATAAAATCTTTGTTCAGGGCATCATCTGGAATGTGAATTCCTATGACCAGTGGGGTGTTGAACTTGGCAAACAATTGGCCAAGGAACTGCTTCCAATGGTGCAGGGCACTGAAAGTGCTGCATCACGTGATGCCTCGACTGCGGGGCTTGTCAAGCAATTGCAATCGTTACGTAGCTGACTGCCGGGGGCGGTCATCGCGTGCATTTAATGCGTGAAAAGATCGACGTTGGCTTTGACTAACATCGCTCTTTTTGTGAACGCTGGTTGCGGCATCTCTCCGAACAATATCGCACAGTATCCCAGCAATCCTTCCATTTACGCCGCCATGAAAATGGTCGATTGCAGGCCGGGCAGGTCTTTTGTGGCAAGTCGGCCTTTGAAGGGCGTTGTCCGTTTGCGTTACGCGGCATGTTGGTACGTTCTGTTGTTAGCGCTACCCTATCAGGGTTTCCATCATGGCGTGCGCGGCGGTTTGGCCGCTGCGCCATGCGGCTTCGACCCGCGCGCCAAGGCACCAGTCACCTGCGGCAATCACCCGACCATTCATACCGTTTAAATAGCTTTTGCCAAGGGGCACTTCCGTACGAGCATAGCGCCAGCGATGGGCGGCGATGCTATGCAGTTCGGGCAGTTTGACACCACTTGCGGCGCGAAGGGCCGATAGAAGCTTTTCAATCACCCGGTCTTTGTCTTCTTCGAGATGGTCGCGCGACCATTGTGGTGTTGCGTGCAAAACCCATGGGTCGGGGGTGCGGGTATGAAAGACGCCTTCGTTTTGTGTGCTGCGCGCCGCCCAGCTAATTTCCGGAGACGGATAGAGCATGGCATCAAAGGCCGTCGGCAGCGGCTTTTCAAATGCCACCATTACCGCCCAGCAGGGTGCCATCACCACATCACCAATCGGATCAAAACGGGGGCTGAGCGGGCGTAAAATATCCGCAGTTTGTGGTGCGGGTGCGGAGACAATCACTCCGTCAAATGGCCCAAATGCGCCATCAAGATCATCATGCAATATGAACTGGCGCGGGCCGGATGGCTCAATCGCGATGATGCGATGCTGTTTTTTGATGCCAAATTCATCCACCAGCGGATGGATCAGCTTATTCATCTGCGGTGCGCCTTGAAACCAGCAATCAACCGCAAGGTTACCGACCGTGCTGGTCTGAGCTGTTTGATCAAGTTGCGATATGGTGTCGGGGTTTTGTGATGTCTCTTTGGTAGGGTATATCGATCCACTTTCTATGTCGCCGCGATGAAGGTTCGGGCGCCAGTTTCGCGCGGATTTATGATCGGTTGCCTGACGCAGGAATGCATCAAATCCGGGATTTCGGGCAGTCACATATTGAGCACCATGATTGAAATGACCAAAATCGGTGCGCCGGGATGCCAGACGGCCGCCAAGACCACGGCTTTTTTCAAAGACGGTGACGTTCATTCCAATATTATACAGCGTGCTGGCGGCTTTTAGACCGGCCATTCCCGCACCTATAACGGCGATGTTAATCTGTGGCATGAAGGCAATCCTGTCTGGCTTGGGTCCTGACAACGCGACGGTTTGACTATTGTTACGGCTTCGCACGCCGATTGGAGCAGTCATTGCCGAAAGATATTTATGAAATGGTCACCATTTGGTCATCAAACCGTTACATCAAATCCGCAGGTTGTCTGTTTTGATGAACCATTTACCAAGGGGGAATTATGCGTTCTTCACTTCTGGCAACTGCCGCCGTTTCCGTACTATTGAGTGCCTGTGCCGGGACCGCCAGTAACAGTGTCATGATGGCCGATGAGAACACCAATGTTGGTGCACATCCACTCACGATTGTCCCGATGGGCGAATATCGGACAGGAATACTTGACGAAAGTGCGGCTGAAATTCCGGCCTTCGACCCGGAAACAAAGCGTATTTTCGTGGTCAATGGTGCCGACAAGGCGATTGATATTCTTGACATGTCGAACCCGGATGAACTGATCAAGGTCGGTGCTATAACACTTTCGGCGTGGGGCAAGGGTGCCAACAGCGTTGCGATCATGAATGGGGTTGTCGCGGTTGCGGTTGAAAATGCCGACAAGCAGGCCTCCGGACAGGCTGTGTTTTTCAATACTGATGGCGACTTCATCTCGGCTGTTACGGTCGGGGCATTGCCCGACATGATCAAATTCAGCCCGGATGGTAAACATGTTTTGGTTGCCAATGAAGGTGAGCCGAACGATGCGTTTACCAACGACCCGGAAGGCAGTGTTTCGATCATTTCACTGTCAGGCGGTGTTGATGGGCTGAGCGATTCCGATGTGCGCACAGTTGATTTTACGTTCCTCAATAATGCCGACCTGCCATATGGCATGCGGACATCAAGCCCCGGCACCTCCAGCGTCGCGCAGGATGTCGAGCCGGAATATATTGCGGTTAGCAAAGACAGTAAAACCGCCTATGTCTCGCTTCAGGAAAACAATGCAGTTGCGATCATTGATATTGAAACAGCCAGCGTAAAACGCGTTGCCGGGCTTGGTTTCAAGGATCATTCGGTGCATGCGTTTGATGCCAGCGACAAGGATGAAAAAATCAACATCCGCCCATGGCCGGTCATGGGCATGTATATGCCAGACACCATTGATGCGATTGAGATTGATGGCAAGACCTGGGTTCTGATCGCCAACGAGGGCGATTCACGTGATTACGACGGGTACAGCGAAGAAACGCGTGTCGGTAAGCTGACCCTTGATCCGGTTGCCTTCCCGAATGCAAGCAGCCTTCAGAAAGATGAAAATCTGGGCCGGTTGAAAACAACAACTGCACAAGGCGACACCGATGGCGATGGTGACGTCGATGTGATTTACAGCTATGGGGCGCGGTCGTTCTCGGTCCTTGATGCCGATGGCCAAATGGTCTTTGACAGTGGTGATGCGTTTGAGCAGTACTTGGCAGCAAATTACGCCAATGTATTTAACGCATCGGATACCGAAAATTACAGCCGCGACAACCGTTCTGATGACAAGGGGCCAGAACCCGAAGGCATCGCATCGGGCTATGTCAACGGCACGCCGTATGCCTTTATCGGTCTGGAACGTCAGGGTGGCTTTATGGTTTATGACCTGACAAACCCGACCAACCCGCAATTTGTCACCTATCACAGTGACCGTCGTTTTTCGGGAAGTCCGGAAGCCGACACTGCTGGTGAACTCGCACCGGAGGGCTTCCAGTTTGTCGCGGCCACAGACAGCCCGACCGGCAATGCGATGCTTATTGTTGCGTCTGAAGTATCGGGCAGCACGAAGGTTTATGACCTGAAATAGTCCATCACATTGCAGGATGTGAAGGCGTTGAAACGCATTGGGGAAAGCCGGGAAACACCCGGCTTTTTCTTTTATCAGCGACAATTGGTAAAATGGTTCAAACCGTTGGCATTATCGACTAAACTCCGCCCAAGGCTCAAACGGGCCTGTCTACCATAGGGAGGTGGGGACTCTGACTACGCGACGTGAACCTCATATTCTGGTTGTCGATGACGATCAGGAAATCCAGAAGCTTTTGAAAAAATTCCTGCTGCAACATGGCTTTCGGATCACCACGGTGTCTGATGGTAATGAGATGCACAGGGCTTTACGCGACTGGAAAATCGATCTGGTGATCCTTGATATCATGTTGCCAGGTGAAGACGGCTTTGCATTGTGCCGTGACGTGCGTCGTACATCCAAGGTGCCGATTGTTATGCTGACGGCGGTGGGTGAGGATACGGACCGTATTCTTGGGTTGGAACTTGGTGCGGATGACTATCTGACCAAGCCGTTCAATCCACGCGAATTGCTGGCACGTATTCGTGCCGTGTTCCGCCGGTTTGAAACCGGTACTGCGGGGCCGGTTGATAATGAAGTCGCGCCAACCAAACGGATCATTTTTGGCGAATGGACCCTTGATATTGGGTCACGCGAATTGCTTGATGCCGACCGCGTGGCGGTTCACCTTTCGACCGGTGAATTTTCGCTGTTGCTGGCATTGGTCAAAAACAACAAGCGTGCGCTTTCGCGTGAACAACTGGTTGATATCGTGCGCGGGCAAAGCTCGCTGCCGTTTGATCGCAGCATCGATATCCAGATCAGCCGCCTGCGCCGCAAAATCGAAAAAGATGCCAAAAACCCCAAACTGATCAAGACCGTGCGCGGTATCGGTTATCAGTTCTGCGCAGATACGCAAACGCTTTAGGGTCGGTTGATGGGCGGTATGTTCGCGGAATTTAGCAACCATCTTCGCCGCTATAAACCGCGTACCCTTGGCGGGCGCATCTTTATGCTCATGATGCTGGGGGGCGTGATCATCGCCATTCTCAGTACCATGGCATCCCTCTATGTCATTGAACGCAACGAGCGGATCGGCCGGGCTTATACACTGGGCTTCACCATCCGCGAATTGCTTCGTATTGCCGAAAATCCCGAATTTGAGTCCAATATCGTTGATATCGCGGCGCGCGATGGCATGGTACTGCGGATATTACCACCCGATGATCTGGGGACGTTGCTTTTGTTCTCACGCCCGGCACAGCACATTGCCCTTCCGGTCAGGTTGGCCAACACCGGGTGGCCGATTTCGGTAAAGGTTCATTTTCTGCGTGGGCGGCTCAGTGCTGAACAGCGCGCCGTCATCGAGGCCACCGAAAATCCCAGCCTGTTTCTCGCCGAGCTGTCGCGCGAAATTGCACGGCTTGGTCTGGAAGCCCAGGTCGAAATCATGATGCCATCTGGCAAACGGTTTCTGGTGAGCCATGATGAACTTTGGGCAAACTATTCGTCGCCGTCGCTTGTTTTCTTGATGTTTTTGATGGGGGTCGCCGCCGTTTTGGCGGTGTTTGCAGCCCTTGCCGATTTACTGGCTGGACCGTTCAAGAACCTGACACGTGCCATCATCAATCACGGAGATGAAGTCGATAATCCGCCAGTCGAAGAACGTGGCCCGACCGAAGCCCGGTCGATGGCAGCAGCCTATAACGATTTGCGCGAACGGATATCGCGCATGCTTGGCGACCGAACCCGGATGCTGGCGGCGATTTCGCATGACTTGCGCACACCCAGCACGCGGTTGCGTCTACGTGCTGAATTCATTGAAAATGATGAGTTGCGCGAAACGGTCCTGCGCGACCTTGATGAAATGGACAGCCTTTTAAACGATGCGCTCGACTTTCTGGGCGACTGGATTCAGAAGGAAGAAGAACGCACCGTTGATTTCGTGTCTGTTCTTGAGGCGATCTGTGACGATTACGCCGATCTTGGTCGCCCTGTGTCCTTTGATGGCCCCCAACCATTGCAATTCAGTTCCGTCCATACGGTGTTTGGCGGCGGGGATGAACCACATTCCTTCGACGGCAAACGCAGCATTCGTTTGTCCTGTCGACCGGGTACTCTCAAACGTGCCTTTACCAACCTGATTGAAAACGCCCTGAAATACGGTCATCGGGCAAAAGTCAGTCTTGAAGCAACAGCCGACACGGTTTTGGTCACGATCCGTGATGAAGGCCCGGGTATTCCCGATGAGCATCAGGATAAGGTGTTTTTACCGTTCTATCGGGTTGAAGGATCACGCGCGCGAAAGACAGGCGGCAGTGGCCTTGGACTGTCGATTGTCAAAACCGTGGTTGATGCCCATGATGGCCATATTGCGTTGCGCAACATGCCGGGCAGGGGGCTTGAGGTGATTATATCGCTGCCCCGTCGGGTTACGGTCAATCCGTGATCTGTTGAATGCGGTAACAAAAAAAAACGGCCCACATCGGGACCGTTTACAATCTACGTGAACCTGCCATTTGATGCATGTTCTGACGCCGCCTTCGATTTGGGCATACGCCAAAAAGAAGAATGGCGGGTGGCCCCCAGAACCACCCGCCAGTCAGATCAGATCCGCAACTCGGAATCCGGGTCAAACAGACTGATCTGAGACATGTCGGCCGAGAACGTCATGCTCTCGCCCGGTGTCGGTGCCCGGTCTGGCCGGACACGTGCGACGATTTCTTTGCCGGCAATTTCAATCACAGTCATGGTGTCGGCACCTGTCGGTTCGATCACTTCGACTTTGCTATCGAAATTGACGTACTGGCTGTCGGCAGAGTCTGAGCTACTACGTTTGTGCGTAAGCGCCTCAGGACGGATGCCAAAGACAACCTTCTTGCCAGCATATGCGCGGTAGCTTTCCGGTGCTTCAAACAGCGGAAGACTGATCGGGCTGCCTTCGCGGTCAATATGAACCGAAAGCGTGCCGTTTTCATCGCGCAGGGTCGCATCCATGAAGTTCATCGACGGTGAGCCGATGAAGCCAGCAACAAACATGTTGTTCGGGCGCTCATAGATGTTCTGCGGGGTATCAAACTGCTGCAGGATGCCGCCCTTCATGACAGCGATCCGCGATGCGAGGGTCATGGCTTCGATTTGATCGTGCGTCACATAGACAATGGTCGATCCAAGACGCTGATGCAGTTTCTTGATCTCGGTACGCATGTCGACGCGCAGCTTGGCATCAAGGTTTGACAGCGGCTCATCGAATAAGAAGATGTCCGGATCGCGCACAAGTGCGCGACCCATGGCAACGCGCTGGCGCTGACCACCTGAAAGCTGGGCTGGTTTGCGATCCAAAAGCGGTTCGATCTGCAGAAGTTTCGCGACATCGGCAACTGCCTTGTCACGTTCCGCGTTTGAGACGCCACGGATTTCCAGACCAAAGGTGATGTTCTTACGCACCGTCATATTCGGATAGAGTGCATAAGACTGAAACACCATGGCGATGTTACGGTCTTTGGGATGCACGTCGTTAATGACGCGATCACCAATGCGGATTTCCCCGTCCGTGGACGTTTCCAGACCTGCAATCAGGTTCAGAAGGGTCGATTTACCGCAACCTGATGGACCGACAAGGACGAGAAACTCGCCATCGTCAATCGACAGGTTGATTTCCTTGAGAACTTCAACAGGGCCAAATGCCTTGCGAACTTTATCGAGGGTGAGTGATGCCATTTGCTTATCCCTTCACCGAACCAGCGGTCAGGCCGCGGACGAAGTATTTGCCTGCCAGAACATAAACCAGCAACGTCGGAAGACCCGTCAGCAGGGCTGCGGCCATATCAACGTTGTATTGCTTTACGCCGGTAGTGGTGTTGACGATATTGTTGAGTGCGACAGTCATTGGTGCGTTTGCGCCAGAGGCGAATGAGGCACCAAACAGGAAGTCATTCCAGATCTGGGTGAACTGCCAGATGACCGAAACCACGATGATCGGGGTCGAGATCGGCAGAATGATACGCCAGAAAATGGTGAAGAAACCCGCACCATCAATGGTGGCTGCTTTAACCAGTTCGTCGGGGATCGAAACATAGTAGTTCCGGAAGAACAGGGTGGTAAAGCACAGGCCGTAAACGACGTGGACCAACACAAGGCCCGGGGTCGAACTGGCAAGACCAAGCTTGCCAAGAACCTGCGACATTGGCAGCAGAACGACCTGAAACGGAATGAAGCAGCCAAACAGCAGAAGGGCAAAGACGATGTTCGCACCCTTGAACCGGAATTTGGTCAGCGCATAGCCATTGATCGCACCAAGGAAGGTCGAAATCAGAACAGCGGGAACCGCCATTTTGACCGAGTTCCAGAAATAGATTTTGATACCCGTACATTCCACGCCGACACATGCCTCGTTCCAGGCATAGTTCCAGGCATCAAATGTGATGACACGCGGAAGTGAAATCAGGGAGCCTTCGCGAATTTCGTCAAGCGACTTCAATGAAGTTGAAATCATGACAATCAGCGGGAAGAGGTAGTAGATCGCAAACAGGATCAAAACGAGATACAGCAACCCGCGCAGTACGACGTTTTTCCAGCCTGCGTCTTGGCTATAGGTCTGAATATCAGCCATTTTTCTTGCCTCCGCGCAGTTCGGAATACAGGTACGGCACAATGATCGCCATAACGGTTGCCAACATCATCATCGCACTGGCCGCGCCAATACCAAGCTGGTTGCGCTGGAATGCCATGGTGTACATGAAGGTTGCCGGAAGATCGGATGAATAGCCCGGGCCGCCACCGGTAAGGGCGATGACCAAATCAAAGCTTTTGACGGCCAGATGGGCCAGAACGACAATCGCGCTCAGGAAGACCGGGCGAATTGACGGAATGATAATGCCGAAATAGATGCGGGGCAGGCTGGCACCGTCCATGTAGGCTGCGCGAATGATGTCTTGATCAACGCCGCGCAATGCCGCAAGGAACATTGCCATGACAAAGCCCGATGCTTGCCAGACGGCTGCAATTACAACGGTGTAAATCGCCATGTCTGAATTTACCAGCCAGTCGAACTTGAAGCTCTCCCAGCCAAGGTTATGCATCATGCTTTCAAGACCAAGGCCCGGATTAAGTAGCCATTTCCAGACAGTACCCGTCACAATGAACGACAGGGCCATCGGATAGAGAAAGATCGTGCGAAGAGCGCCTTCGGCGCGAATACGCTGATCGAGAAGAACTGCCAAAAGGCACCCGATAAACAGGCAGGTCACAATAAACAGACCGCCAAATATAAACAGGTTTTCAATGGCAACATGCCAGCGTTCCATCTGCCACAGACGTTCGTATTGCCGCAAGCCTGCCCAATCCCAAACGGGAAGCATGCGCGACTTGGAAAACGCCATATAGCCGGTCCACAGGATAAACCCGTAAACGAAAAACAGGGACGCAGCAAAGGACGGTGCAACCACGATCTTGGAAAGATGACGTTGGATGCTGGCCGCCAGGTTGCTTTCGGTGCTTTGAGAAGCCCCCATACCCTTTGCCTCAAAAGTTAAAGTAGTGGGAAGCAGGCCCCGGAAAACCGGAGCCTGCGCGCTATTCAGACAGAAATACTGTTCTGATCAGATGAGATTAGTCTTTGGCCAATTCAACAGCTTCGACAAGACGTGAGACAGCTTCGTCAGACGTCATGTCGGAGTTGAAATGTGCTGTCACGACGTCAACGATGGCACCCGAAAGGTGACCGCGAAGCGCCATGCCATGTGCCATCGACGGCAGGAAGCCGCCAGCATCCTGAGCAGACTTGAGGTCAGCTTCGGATTTTTTCGCACAATCATCAAACTTGTCCATCGGAACGCCAAGACGTGCCGGGATCGAACCTTTGAGAAGGTTGAAGGTTTCCTGGAATTTTTCACCAACAATCAGCTCAGCAAGCAGTTTCTGACCAGCGATTTTGTCGTCGCCCGAAACGTTGAACATTGCAAAGCTGTCGGTGTTGAACAGGTAACCATTTTCTGACGGGGTCGGTGCGCAAAGGAAGTCTTTGCCCGGGACTTTACCAGCAGCAAGGAATTCGCCTTTGGCCCAGTCACCCATGATCTGCATGGCGGCATCGCCATTCATGACCATTGCGGTTGCAAGGTTCCAGTCACGACCCGGGAAGTCAGCATCGACATACCCGCGGATTTTGCGCATCTGGTCAAACACCGCTTTCATGGTGTCGGAATTCAGTGCGTCGTCGTCCAGATCAACCAGTGCTTCCTGATAGAATTCCGGGCCGCCAAGGCCAAGAACAACGGTTTCAAAGATGGTTGCGTCCTGCCAAGGCTGACCACCATGGGCAACCGGCGTAATGCCAGCAGCCTGCAGTTTGTCAGCAAGGGCATTGAACTCGTCCCAAGTGGTCGGAACCGTATCAGCACCGACTTTCGCCAGAAGGGTCGGGTTTGCCCAGATCCAGTCAACGCGGTGGATGTTCACCGGAACAGCAACATAGTCGCCTTCGTACTTCATGACGTCCTGGATTGCTGCCGGAATGACATCATCCCAATTTTCGGCTGCGGCAACGTCGTTGAGATCAGCAAGTGCGCCTTCTTCGGCCCATTCCTGGATCGCCGGACCTTTAAGCTGCACAGCAGCCGGTGCATCACCCGACAGAACGCGCGAACGCAGAACAGTCATGGCTGCATCGCCAGCACCACCAGCGACCGGGCTATCGACCCATTTGCCGCCTTTGGCTTGAAAATCTTCTTTAAGAGCTGCGACAGCTTTTGCTTCGCCGCCCGAAGTCCACCAATGCAGGACTTCAGCGGTTGGCTCGGCATGAGCAAAGCTGGCAGTTGCGAGAGCTGATAACGCCACACCTGTGGCGAGGATGGTTTTGCGCAGATACATTATATGTTTCCTCCCTGGCTTTAAACCAATTACAGCGACAACATGCTGCGAGAGGCGATCTATTGCATCCACAAAACTGTAACAGGGCGTTTCCAGAATGCGAACTGAAACAAAGTGTTACAAAAATAACATGATAAATGCTGATAATACACCAGCAGGCGATTATTTTTATCCACCACATCGGAATGACAGTTGTTCCGCATGGGAATAATTGTTGGTGGACTGGCCTCGAACCTGTGCGCCTTTGTCCGAAGTGGGTAGGTGCAAGTTTATCAAGCTACCAAGTTATCAAATTTTTTTTGTATGAAAGATCGGAAATTCTGTGTTGCTGAAATATGGAAATGACCCGTTGCACACGCATTGAAGCTGACATGCAACGGGTCCGTCCTGTTTTAGTCGCGTGCAAGGTTGATATTTTCAAGCAGCTTGGCGACAGCACTTTCTGATGCCATGTCTGAATTGAAATGTGACGTGACTGTATCGACGATCGCCCCGGTCAATGCACCAGGCAATGCCATATCGACCCCAACTGATGGCAAGAACCCATCAGACACCTGAGAATCCTGCATGTCTTTTTCCGATTGCAGGGCGCACTCGTCGAAATCGTCCATCGGCACCCCAAGGCGGGCAGGGATGGAACCTTTGAGAAGGTTAAAGGTCTCTTGGAACTTTTCGCCAACGATCAGTTCGGCCAAAAGTTTCTGACCCGCAATTTTGTCGTCGCCCGAAACGTCAAACATTGCAAAGCTGTCGGTGTTAAACAGATAGCCATCGTTTGATGGTGTTGCTTCACACAGGAAATCCTTGCCCGGTTCTTTGCCAGCAGCAAGGAATTCGCCTTTGGCCCAGTCCCCCATGATCTGCATGGCCGCCTTGCCATTCATCACCATGGCCGTCGCAAGGTTCCAGTCTCGACCGGAAAAGTCGGCGTCTACGAAACCGCGCAGGGTGCGCATTTGATCGAACACCTTTTTCATCGTGTCCGATTTCAGGGCATCTTCATCAAGGTCGATCAATGCCTTTTGATAAAAGTCGGTGCCACCAATTCCCAGAACGACGTTCTCGAAAAGAATAGTTTCCTGCCAGGGCTGACCACCAATTGCGAGTGGGATGACACCTTTCGCCTGAAGTTTTTCGGCCACGGTGTTGAATTCGTCCCATGATTTGGGAACTTCCGTTGCTCCGACACTGGCAAGAAGTTTGGGATTTGCCCAGATCATGTCTGTCCGGTGAATGTTCACCGGTACTGCAACATAATGGCCGTCATACTGCATCAATGTTTGCAATCGTTTGGGCAGGACATCGTTCCAGTGTTCTTTTTCTGCGACCTCATCAAGGTTCGCCAATGCGCCCTGATCCGCCCATTCTTGAATGGCAGGACTTTTAAGTTGTACGGCTGTTGGGGCGTCTCCTGAAAGAACCCGTGACCGCAAAACGGTCATTGCGGCGGATCCGCCACCACCGGCAACCGGGCTGTCGATCCATTTTCCACCGTGATCTTCAAAGTCCTTTTTGAGTGCCGCTGCAGCCTTGGCTTCCCCACCGGACGTCCAGTAGTGCAGAACCTCAACTGTTGGTTCTGCTTGTGCGGCGGTTAGGTTCAGGAGCAAAGCGGGCAGACAGATCGCTGCGCGTAAGGCAAGGCGTTTTGAAAATTTATATGTGCGGTTCATTTTTTCCTCCCGGAATTTTTTATTTTGACCGGAGGACCTTAACAAGCAGATCAGAATGTTTGCACTTACAGAACTGTAACGAATTACGTCTAAGGGGCAAATTGAAACAAATTGTTACCAAAAAATGTTAGCGCTAACATGGTCTGTATCTCTTTGTTTTCCTCAATAAATTGATGTCGCTGTGTAAATGTTTCAGCTCTAATATATGGACTGTGAAGTGGGTGTCTTTCTAGCATCAGCGCGGAAAATTAATGCAGATTATATGGTGTTAGGGGGAGAGAAGAAATCGTTAGGCAATAGCGAAATTGTTGCGTTGCGGTGTAGTTTGGCCATGTGTGGCTGTTACCAATGTCGCGCGAAAAACATGGCTATTAGTCCAAAGCTTAACGGTAAGTTCCAGCGATACGCTGCTATCTGTGAATTTTTGGAATAGATGATATGCAAACTTAGGTAATTGAGGATCGAAAGAGTTTTGGGCATATTGCATCGCAGAAGTTGACGAGCAGAACGCGCCAACAAATACAGAAGCTCAAAACGATCAGGCTTTAGGCCGCGTTCTTTTTTAGTAACCCAAGGAGGTTCAACATGATCTTATCTAGTATTTTTGTTGCTGTTCGCCGTTGGGCCTATGCTCGCTCTGTTGCGAATGAACTTTACGGTCTTGATAAACGCGACCTTGATGATGTCGGGATTTCCCCATGGCAGATCCGAGACGTTGCACGTAAGGCAGCTCGCGACGCGATTGCATAACGCCAGCGATATATAGGCGCCCTTTCAATAAGGGAATGCCATGCGAAAGCCGGACATCTGTCCGGCTTTTTGTGTTTCTGGAGGTGTGTTTGGGGCGGGGACTTAAGAGCCCAAACCGATCTGCACGCCGTGCACACACAGAAATTTGGGCCATTCGCAAGAATGACACCTTCCGCGATCAAGCCCGCCAAATTGTTGATCAGCGCGGCAGTCGTACCATCAAATAACGCAGACCCGCCAGTGGTCGTGATACGTCAGATACGCAGATTCCCTTTGATTTCTGACATGTTTCGAAAAGTACCCTTCATAACAAGGTGGGTTGTTCCGGACGTTTGATCAGCTTGCCGCCATCAAGCTGGCGCAGGAAAATATCAGCCTGCGTGATCAGATCGCGTTTCGTATCATCTTTCATTCGGGCCCAGTTGCGATAGGGCATGCCAAGGCGCGGGTTTTTACCAAGTTTATCGGCATTACGATCAAGGAAGTGCCAATACAGCGCATTAAACGGACAAGCATCCGGACCAGTGTTCTTGCGCGGTGAAAACTGGCATTCAGCGCAATAATCCGACATTCGGTCGATATATTTACCACTGGCGGCATAGGGTTTTGATGCCATGACCCCGCCATCAGCATAAAGCGCCATGCCGAATGTATTGGGCAACTCGACCCATTCAAACGCATCAATGTAAACGCCAAGATACCAGTCGCAGACCTCTTTGGGGTCAAGTCCAGTCAGCAATGCAAAATTACCAATGACCATAAGGCGTTGGATATGATGACCATAGGCGTTTTCAAGAGTCTCACCAATCGCCTGATGCAGGCAGTTCATCGGCACATCCCCAGTCCAGAAAAAATCAGGAAGGGGTCGTTCTGCCTTGAAATAATTGTCTTTTCCGTAATCTGGCCCCACGAACCAATACAGCCCGCGAACATATTCCCGCCAGCCCAGAATTTGGCGAATAAATCCTTCAACTGCGTTTAAGGGGGCCATGCCGTCATAATAGGCCCGTTCGGCCGCGCGACAGACTTCATCGGGTAACAATAGGCCAACATTGATATAGGGGCTGATCAGGGAATGATAAACGGTGGGACTTTTAACCGTCATCGCATCCTGATAATCGCCAAACTTGGGCAGTCGATGGGTGATGAAATGATCAAGTGCTTCCAGTGCATCTTGTCGCGTTACCGCCCAGCCAAATGTATCCACCGTACCAATCGCGTCTGGAAAATCGTCGGTCACTGTCGCCAGAAGTTTCTGGGTAAGATCGTTTGGCGAAAACGATTTTGGGGCAGGGGGCGTGACATCGTCGGGCAGACGTTTGCGATTGTCGTGATCAAAATTCCACTGACCGCCGACGGGCGTACCATCGGGTTCCATCAGAATTCCGGTGTCACGTCGCAAGCCGCGATAGAAATATTCCATCCGCAATTCTTTTCTGCCCTCGGCAAAGTCTGCAAAGGCAGACAACGGAGCAAAGAAACGGTCATCAGGGCGAATGGTCAGTGAGACATTGGCTTCTTGTGGCCATCGATCAATCTCGCGCCGGACCCGCCATTCGCCGGGTTCGGTAATGATCACGGACGATATATCGTGCTTGGACACCGCCAATTGCAGCGCATCGGTGAAACTGTCTGTTGGGTGATGTGTGTAATCAAAATATTCGACAGTGAAGCCTTGTTCGCGCAACTCGGCGGCAAAATGGCGCATGGCCGATAGGACCAGGACAATCTTTTGACGATGATGCGCAACATAGCGTGCCTCGCACCGTGGTTCGGCCATGACAATCAGGTCATGATCGGGATTGGCATCAGACAGGCTCGACAGGGATCGGCTCAGCTGATCGCCAAGTACGAAACGGATGGTGCTATAATGGGACATTATATTCGGCATCACTTGGTTGCATAACAGTTACGACTCGTACGAACCAAAACCACCAAAAGATCGAAATTCGTTGGAAATTTCGCTAAGCGATTTGCATTCTCATGTGGCAGTGTGCGAATGATTTTTACTAAACCGAGATTGAAACCGGATTTTGGGAAAAACGCCTAAATTATTGATAATGGTAATCAAAGGCGTGGTTTTCCCTTGAAACAAGGGTGTATGGTTACCAATATCTGGTCAGCCGAACCATCAGGAGAGCCACGATGAAAGGTGATCCCAAGATCATCACGTATCTTAATCGCATTTTGACCAGCCAGTTGACTGCGATTAACCAGTATTTCCTGCATGCCCGTATGCTCCGTGACTGGGGTGTCGAAGAAATGGGCGAGTATGAATACAAGCTCTCGATCCAGGAAATGAAACGCGCCGATGATACCATCGAGCGCATTCTGTTCCTCGAAGGGCTGCCCAATCTTCAGAACCTCAATAAACTCATGATTGGTGAGAATGTTGAGGAAATCGTCACCTGCGACATGAAGTTTGAATTGGCATCCTTGCCGCTGCTACGCGAAGCAATCACGGCCTGTGAAACCGCCGAGGATTTTATAACCCGCGACCTGCTGGTTAAATTCCTTGAAGCACAGGAAGAGCATGTCGATTGGCTTGAGACCGAGCAGTGGCAGCTTGAGAACATTGGAATGCAGAATTACATCCAGAGCCGTTCGGGCGACGGCGATTAATCAGATCAGGAGCTTACGCCATGAAGGGCAGTAAAAAGGTTATCGCCGCGCTAAACAAACAGCTTACAGCTGAATTGTCGGCAGCCGATCAATATAATACCCACGCAGAAATGTATGCTGATTGGGGTCTGCACGCACTTTATGAACGCATGCATCATGAAAAGGACGAAGAGCTTGAACACGCAAAGCGTTTGATCGAGCGTATTTTGTTCCTTGAAGGTGTGCCAGATACCGCATCACGTGAGCCGATCAAGATTGGCAAAACCGTGCCCGAGATGATGAAAAATGATCTCGAACACGAGTATCATGTGATCAATCTTCTCAAAAAGGCGATCAAGGTTGCCGAAGCAGAAGACGATTTCCAGACCCGGAACATGCTGACCGTGCTGCTTGATGATAGCGAGGAAGACCATGCATATTGGATCGAACAGCAAATTCGCCTGATCGATATGATGGGTCTGCCAAACTACATCCAGTTCAAAGCCGCAGGTGAACCAACCCCGCAGGGGTAAGGCTTGATACGTTAAGATCAAAAAGGCCCCGATGCAGTGTTGCATTTCGGGGCCTTTTTGTTTGTGGCGACCTTGCTTTGGCATTTGGTTTGCGGCTGTTTGATTTTCCTGCTTGACCTTCCAGTTGCTGGAAGGTCTATCGTCGCCTATATCAGACATGAAACCACGTTAAGGGTTCAGGAAAATGAATAGCCGGACAAAAGCAAAAGACGCCGCGATCAACGATCCTGCGTCAGACGCGAAAACACCACAAAGCCCAAGCGCCAACAGCCGCGACGTGAACCTTGAAATCACCGGTATGAGTTGTGCCGGATGTGCCGGACGGGTGGAAAAGTCGGTTGGTGGACTTGAGGGGGTCACAAGCGTTGATGTCAATCTTGCCCTCAATACCGCACATGTCGCCTTTGATGGCGACAAAGTGGATGTGCGGCGCATTGCGCAGGCGGTCGCGGATGCCGGTTATTCCGTCGCCGAAGAAACCTGGTCCTATGACATTGATGGCATGACCTGTGCCAACTGTGCCGGTCGTGTGGAAAAGGCATTGGCCGCATTGCCCGGTGTGACAGAGGCCACTGTGAACTTTGCTCTTGAGCAGGCCAGCATCACCGCACTTCCCGGTCAGATGAGTGACGACATCGCCATTCGTTCGGTCGAAGGCGCCGGGTATCATGCGACATCACGGAATAAATCATCTGCAAACGACAATAATGATAGCGAAACCGCGGCGCGGTCAGACAAACCGGTTGACCGGTCGTTGCTGTTGCTGGGCGCGTCGGTAGTTCTGACCGCACCGCTGGTGCTTCAGATGGTCTGGATGTATCTCGGCGTTGAATATCATTTACCTGCGTGGGTTGAACTTGCCTTGGCAACACCGGTTCAGTTCCTGATCGGGTGGCGGTTTTATCGCGGGGCGTTTGCCGCATTACGCCATCGCAGTGCCAATATGGACGTTCTCGTCGCATTGGGCACGTCATCGGCTTATTTCCTGAGCCTGTACAACATGATTGTCGCCCAGAGTGGCCAATCACATCTGTATTTTGAGGCGTCTGCCGCCATCATTACCCTGATCCTTGGCGGTAAGATCATGGAAGATCGCGCCAAACGCGGGGCATCTGCCGCCATTCGCGAATTGATGGCATTGCGTCCGCGCCGTGCCCGTAAAATCGTCGATGGCAAGGATATTGATGTTGCCATCGACGAACTGAAGGTTGGCGATATCGTGCGGGTATTGCCCGGTGAACGTTTGCCTGTTGATGGCATTGTTGACGCGGGCGAAAGCGAACTTGATGAAAGCCTGATCACCGGTGAAACACGCCCGGTTGCACGCGTGGGCGGGGATGAGGTTGTCGGTGGGGCGGTCAATGGCACCGGACGGATTGATATCAAGGTCAGTGCTGTTGGCGATGACACCACGTTGTCGCGCATCATTCGCTTGGTAGAAAAGGCACAAACTGGCAAGGCACCCGTTCAAAAACTGGTGGATAGGGTTTCTGCTGTCTTTGTCCCCGTCGTCATCGTTATTGCGCTTGTGACGCTGGCTGGTTGGTTGTTCGCCGGTTTCGGGATGGAAGAATCCATCGTGGCCGCTGTGTCAGTGCTGGTGATTGCGTGCCCTTGTGCGCTTGGTCTGGCAACACCAACGGCGCTGGTTGCCGGTACGGGCAGTGCAGCGCGTGCGGGTATTCTGATCCGCAATTTTGATGCGCTTGAACAGGCTCATAACATTGATACCGTCATCTTTGATAAAACCGGCACCCTGACCGAAGGCAGCCCGACGGTGCGCGATGTCAAACCTGTTGACGGTGTTGATCAAAATGATCTTTTGCGTCTTGCCGCTGCGGTTCAGGCGGCCAGCGAACATCCATTGGCCCGTGCTGTGGTGTCGATTGCTCGTGATAAGGGGATGGATATCCCAGATGTGATCGAGTTCCGGGGCAAAACCGGTGCTGGCGTGATGGCAACGGTCGAAGGCAAATCTGTTGTCATCGGAACGGACACCATGTTGCGCGATCAATCAGTTTCCATGCCGGATGCCGATGCCATTTCGGCTGATATTTCGCAACATGAGGCGCGTGGGCGAACTGTCATCCTGATCGCGATTGATGGCAAATATGGCGGTTTTATAACCCTTGAAGACCGCATTCGCGAAAGTGCCAAACAGACGATTGCCGACCTTAAGGCGCGCGGGATTAACAGCATCATGCTGTCAGGTGACAGTCAGGAAGTTGCAAGCTATGTCACCGAACAACTTGGTCTTGAACGCGGTGAAGGGCGTATTCGTCCGCAGGACAAGGCGCTGGCAGTTGAAAAACTGCGTAAAGAAGGCCGTCATGTCGCCATGGTTGGCGACGGGATCAATGATGCACCAGCGTTGGCCGCAGCGGATGTCGGTATTGCTATGGGCGGGGGAACCGATGTTGCCATGGAAACGGCTGGCATTACACTGATGCGTTCCGATCCAGCGTTGGTGGCCGACGCCATTGATATTTCAATCGCAACCCGTCGCAAAATTGCCCAGAACCTGTTTTGGGCCTTTGCCTATAACGTCATCGGTGTTCCTTTGGCTGCCTTTGGTGTGCTGAGCCCGGCGATTGCCGGGGCGGCTATGGCACTTAGTTCCGTATCGGTTGTCAGTAACTCTGTGATGCTGCGACGCTGGAAAGCGCGGGGGGCACAAAAATGAATATTTCCGACGCTGCAAGTGCCTGCGGGTTGCCCGCCAAAACCATCCGGTATTACGAAGATATCGGTCTGGTGACGCCGGGACGTCTTGCCAATGGTTATCGCGATTATGGTGAGGATGATTTGCACAAGTTGCGCTTTTTACAGCGTGCACGCGGGCTTGGGTTCTCGGTTGAGGATTGCCGCGTGTTGTTGTCGCTGTATGAAGACCGCAACCGCGCGTCATCGGACGTCAAAAACATCGCAAAAACCCATCTGGCGGAAATCGAACGCAAGATTGCTGAGCTGCAAAGCCTGCAAAAGACATTGTCTCATCTGGTGCATGCCTGTCATGGGGATGATCGCCCGCATTGCCCCATCATCAATGATCTCGCCAGTTAAAAACGCGCGATATAAACAAAGAGAGAGTTCACAGTGAAAGATAAAGGCGTTTTCGTCATCGGCGGGGTGGTTGGTGCCGCCATTGTTTATGGCATCATCACTTTCTTCGGGCCGGGGGCTGGTGGAGATCAATCCGTTGAACTTCGCCCGGATGATTTGAAGTTGGTCGCACTTGGCAAGAAAGTCTATGACGCCAATTGTGCGTCGTGCCACGGTCGGCAATTCGAAGGACAGGACAACTGGCGTGAACGCGATGCCAACGGATTGCTACCTGCACCACCTCATGATGAAACCGGACATACGTGGCATCATCCTGATGCGGTGCTGTTTGCTCTAACCAAATATGGGCCATCGGTCATGGCCGGGGAGGATTATCAGTCGGCGATGCCCGGGTTTGAGGATGTCCTAACGGATGAGGAAATTCTGGCCAGCCTTTCTTACGTCAAAAGCCGTTGGCCCGCCGAAATCAGGCAACGCCACGATCAAATAAACCTTTCTGCCAAGCAGCAATAAGCCAGACCAGAGGCCAACAGACAGCAAAGCCCGCATCAGAGCCAAAGTGCTCCGTTGCGGGCTTTGCGTGTTTTGGGTCGGTCTATTCAGGCGGTGATCAGAGACGGGGCAGGGTAATGCCCACAGTCGTTCCCTTGCCAAGCGCACTTTCGATGCTCATGCGGCCACCATGCAGTTCGACCAGAAGCTTTGCCAGCGGCAAACCAAGACCGGTCCCTGTGCTTTCCTTAACTCCGGAAGGATGAAGCTGTGCAAACCGCGCAAAGGCGCGCGGGATGTCATTTGGGCTCATGCCCACACCAGTATCTGCGATGGAAATCGTGATGTCCTTGTCCGTCTGGGCAAGTTCAACGGTTATGACACCGCCGTCGGGGGTGAATTTTGCCGCGTTGCTCAGGATGTTGATCAGGATTTGCTTGATCTTGAGCTTGTCACAGCGCATCGGAACTGGTGTTTCGGCAATATTGAAGTGCAGGCTGTGCTGGTGGCGGGAAATATCTTCACGTGCAAGCTTTGTGGCTTCTTTGATGACGCACACAAGGTCTTCGTCGTTTAACTGCAACGTCATGGACCCTGCCGACAGCTTGGAAACATCAAGAACGTTGTTGACCAGTTCCAGCAGGTGCTTGCCAGCCTCAAAAACATCGCGTCCACAATCACGGTATCCGTCGGTAATATCGCCAAGCACACCTTCGGCAATCAGTTCGGAATTGCCGATAATTGCATTCAGCGGTGTGCGCAACTCATGGCCCATATTGGCGATAAAGTCGGATTTTGACGCATTGGCATCGGACTGATTGCGGTTTTGTTCCATCAGGCTGCGTTCGGCCTGTTTTTGACGGTCATTTTCAAGAAGTGTCATCAAGACAGCCGTGCGGGTCTCATTGTTCTGGAAGTATTCCAGCGGCGCAATCGACAGGTCACAGACGTGGCTGTCGTTATTTGCGCTGACCAGCACAATGTCACCGCGCCAGGACCGCCCGGATGCGAAAACATCTTCAATGTCGTTCAGAAGGCCTTTGGACAGGAAGCCGGCGGTGGTGCCCAGCATGCGTTCCTTGGAAACGCCAATCATCCGTGCAATGGCTTCGTTACATTGCAGGACCTTTCCGTTGCGGTCACAAATGATCGCGGCATACGGAAGGGCGTTAAGAACGACCTGATCTGCCAATGGTACGGTATGCGTGCCAATCGGTGTATTGCTGGTCATGTCGTCCCCTGATCCCATCATTCGTCAGTAACGCCCGTTCAAAAACGTTCGATACCTAACCCCGTTAGTGGAATGTCTGGGCGTTTGCGGCTTATCAGGTCGGCGATTGCCTTGCCTGATCCACAACTCATTGTCCAACCCAACGTCCCATGCCCCGTATTTAGAAATAGATTACCATATTTTGTGCTCCCAAGAATAGGGGCAGAATCCGGGGTAACCGGGCGCAGGCCTGACCAAAACTCAATTTTGGACCGATCTCCGGAATTCGGGAATAATTCGAATGCTTTATCAACAATCAACTGTTTGCGACGTTCGGACATCCGCAGGGAATATCCATCCAGTTCGGCTGTTCCCGCCACGCGAAGCCGGTTGCCAAGGCGCGCATAAACCATTTTCACACTGTCATCAATCAGGGCGGTTTGCGGAGCACCATCATGCCCGGTGGTGTCGATGCTGATGGAGTAGCCCTTACAGGGATATATCGGAAGATGGATACCAAGGGGTTTGGTCAAAAACGGGCTGTAACTGCCCAAGCAGACGGCAAAGGCATCGCCGGAAATCTTCCCTTGATCGGTGCGCACAGACGTAACGCGCCCCTGATCATGGTCAAGGCCCGTGATCGTGGTGCCAAATTTGAAAATTGCGCCACGTTCGATACATTTTTCTGCCAGAAGGCTGGTGAATTTTTGCGCGTCCCCGCTTTCATCGTCGGGGGTAAAGCTGCCGCCGATGATGCGGGCCTTGCTGTGACGCAAGGTTGGTTCAATTTCGTAACATTCTTCGGCACTGACCACGCGCCGGTTCAGACCAAAGTCACGCATTTGCGCGGTGGCTGTCTCAACCGCGGTTAATTCATCGTCATCACGGCATATGTGCAGGATGCCCTGTTGGCGGTGATCATAGTCAAGACCGGTATCCTCGCGCAGTTGCCTTAGGCAGTCACGGCTGTAGACCGCAACCCTCAACGCCTTTTCAAGGTTTTCTTTTGCCCGTGCATCGGTGCAATTGCGCAGGAAACGAAGCCCCCAGGCAAACAGCTTTGGGTCAAAGCGCATCCGAAACAAAAGGGGTGCTTCTTCGCGGCCCAGCCATTTCAGGATTTGTTTGGGAGTGCTTGAATTGGCCCAGGGTGTTGCATGACAGGCCGAAATTTGCCCGCCATTGGCAAAGCTGGTTTCCTGTGCGCTGGCATGTTGGCGGTCTATGACAGTAACCTGATGGCCATTTTCCAAAAGATACCAGGCCGCCGTCGTCCCAATGACGCCAGCGCCCAAAACGACAACATGCATGCCGGAAAAGCCTCGTTGTGAATTCTCGCGTATGCGGGCCGATCAGACCAAAACACCGATGCAAATGATCGTAACTGTCTTAACTGTCTGACTCGCGAAATCGTTTGCAATATACTGAGCCGAAAAACAAATGGCTACCGATGTCTGTTGCTGATTTACAGTCGGTGCTTAGGTTGACTGAGCAGAGGATGTTGATAGGGAATGTTGGTAGGGAATTTTGAGGGTGAAAAATGTTTGAAATTCTAACAACCGACCAGATGTATGACGCTGACCGAAAGACGATTGACGGTGGCATTCCCGGTGATGTCCTGATGGAAAATGCCGGGCGGACGGTGTTTGAGGAAATCATACGCCATTGGTCACCCAGATCAGTTTCGGTTCTGTGTGGTCCGGGCAATAACGGTGGTGATGGTTTTGTCATTGCCAGATTGCTGCGTGACGAAGGCTGGTCAGTACGGCTTGGGTTACTGGGTGAGATTGAACACCTTGGCGGTGATGCAGCCTTTCATGCCAAACAGTGGGACGGTGCAACCGAACGCTTGTCACCGGCATTGGTGGTTGGTGCGGATCTGATTGTTGATTGTATTTTTGGCGCGGGGCTGGCGCGTGACATTACCGGCGACGTTGCCGACCTTGTTGCATCGGTCAATGACAGCATATCTGTGGTGGTTTCGGTCGATGTGCCAAGCGGTGTTGACGGAAACAGCGGCTGCATTATGGGGTGTGCGATCAAGGCGGATCTGACGGTGACATTCTGTCGGGCCAAGCCGGGGCACTATTTGTTGCCGGGACGGCAGCTGTGCGGTGAACTTGCCATCCGTGATATTGGCATTTCCGATCAGGTGGTGTCGGAAATCCGTCCGACATGCTGGCGCAATGATCCGGTGTTGTGGCGGGCTGGTATTCGCTGGCCGGGGCTTGATGGTCATAAATATCATCGTGGCCATTTGCTGGCTTTTGGCGGGACCATGATGACGGGTGCGACACGACTTGTCGCGCGCGCCGCACGGCGTTCGGGCGTTGGGTTGTTGACCATTGTTTCCGATGCGTCTGTATTGCCGGTCTATGCCGCCGATGCCCCGGGCACTATGACGGCATCCATTTCCGGGCTTGAAGCCCTTTTGAACGACTGTCGGCATAATGCTTTTGTTGTTGGGCCGGGCTACGGGGTTGGTGACAGTACGCGCAGTCTGGTGTTGCAGCTTTTGCATCTTTGCCGATCAACCGTTTTGGATGCGGACGCGCTGACCAGTTTCTCCGACGATCCATCCACATTATGTTTTGCCGTTCAGGGACCAACGGTTGTGACGCCGCATGAAGGCGAATTTACACGCCTGTTTCCCGATATTGACGGCGATAAGCTGGCCCGTGCGCGTGCGGCGGCCAAGCGCAGTGGTGCCACGGTCCTGATAAAAGGGGCGGACACCGTTATTGCGGCCCCGGATGGACGTGCCGCCATCAGTGCGGTTGATGCCCCATGGTTGGCAACAGCCGGGTCGGGGGATGTTTTGGCCGGGGTGATTGCAGGGCTTATGGCACAAGGCATGGAGATGTTTGATGCGGCCTGCATGGGTGTTTGGTTGCACGGGCGCAGTGGCACGGACATCGGGCCGGGTTTGATTGCCGAGGACATCCCCGATCATTTGCCGGTGATCTTGCGCGAATTGTGGCTGGCATCGCGCAAATAGCTTTTACTTAGCCTTTGCGTGGTCATTTCGATGACATCTTTGTTGCGATGCTGGACGCAGAACAAAACAACACCGATATATCAGGACATCAAGCATGACGAAGCGATGCGTATCTTGTTGTTGTCATGCCAGATTTTGAAATTGCCGGCGCAGTACAATATTTCTCCCAACAGAGCGTTGGAGGCCATCATGTCGCAAACATTTCTCGACAGAACACTTGATAATTTGCGTGGTGCGTGGCGTGAACTGCGTGACAGTTCGGTCGTACGCAGTTTGGGACGCGACGAAAACCAGAGCCGTCAGGAACACTGGCGTCGGCAGATTGCTGATTGTCTTGCCGGGCGCGGTGGGGCGGTGTCGGCACGGGGGCGGGCGGCCGCCCTTGGTCATGATTTCTTGCGTCTTGATGACGATGGCAAGCGGGCGTTCTTGCATTTGCTGGTCAATGAATTTGGGATTGATCGTGACCGGGTTGCGGCCATCATGACAGATTGGGATATGGCCGATGATCTGGCGGAAAGGGCGTTGCTCGAATCTGAACTGCGCGATGCGCTTGTGCCGCCATTTCGATCAATTCTTAAGGAATTCAATTCATTACCGCAGGGGGTGAAGTTTCTGGTTGATCTGCGCGGTGATCTTTTGCGGTGGCGCAAAGAAGCCCCCGGACTGGCAATGTTGGAACGTGATCTCAAGACCTTGCTGGCGGGATGGTTTGATATCGGGTTTCTTGAACTCGAACGGATTACGTGGAATTCACCCGCGTCGCTTTTGGAAAAACTGATTGCCTATGAAGCCGTTCATGCCATTCAAAGCTGGGATGATCTGAAACGTCGGCTTGCACCCGACCGGCGTTGCTTTGCCTTTTTCCATCCGGGAATGCCAGATGAGCCTTTGATCTTCGTCGAGGTTGCCTTGGTCAACGGAATTGCCGGAAACATCGACAAGCTTATTCAAGCCGACGATGATGATGAAGGTCATGATGGCGATGACGCGGGATCAGTCGAGCGGGCTGATACAGCAATTTTCTATTCCATTTCCAATGCGCAGGCCGGTTTGGCCGGGATCAGCTTTGGTGATTTCCTGATCAAGCGGGTGGTAAGCCAACTACAACGCGATTTGCCGCATCTAAAACAGTTTTGCACCTTGTCCCCCATACCGGGGCTGCGGACATGGATGGATCGTCAGCTTAATGCCATGGCAAAGGGTGCGGAAACAGGCTTACCGAAGGTTATCGAAGCGGCATTAAACGATTGTGATGAATTGATGGGGCCAAAACCACCTGCACAAAGCCCTGATGCGGTGGGGGAACGCACCAAAACCAATATCGAGTTTCTGACTGCATGGTATCTTTTGAATGCCAAACGACCAGAAACCGGGTCGGCATTTGATCCAGTCGCACATTTCCATCTCAGCAATGGCGCACGCATCGAGCGTTTAAACTGGAACGGTAATGGTAAGCCGGACGGCTGGGTGCAGTCATTTGGTATGATGGTCAATTATCTTTATCACCTGCCGATGATCGAAAAAAATCATGAAAACTATGTCGGGCAGGGCGAAATCGCTGTTTCAAGCAGTGTGAAGCGCCATTTGCGTTAGTTTCATGACATAACGAAGCCAGCAGAACCGCAAGGTTTTGGGGTGTTGAAGCGGTTTAATTGAAGCCAGAACGCAAATGTCGAAAGGCGATGCTTGCATGAGGTCAGCGAAGTTTGTATTAAGGCGCACTCATGCCGGTTCGTCCGGCGTGTTTGGTATGCTTGTGTGCGGGCGTGGCGGAATTGGTAGACGCGCCAGGTTTAGGTCCTGGTGAAGCAATTCGTGGGGGTTCGAGTCCCTTCGCCCGTACCACTCTGCAGACCATACATTTGGACCAGATTACATATTCGTTTAGTCATTTTGACTTTCTGACGTCCGGACTGCGTCGCGTAACGGACATTATTCGAACCAAGCAAAAGAGTTATCTATGCAGGTTACTGAAACCAAAAACGAAGGCCTGGCGCGCGAGTTCAAAGTCGTGGTGCCAGCCGCACTTATCGAAGAAAAAGTCGTCGCCAAGCTTGACGAGATCAAAGACCAGGTTCGCCTTCCAGGATTCCGTCCGGGCAAAATCCCGGCGAAACTCCTGCGTCAGCGCTACGGTCAATCGGTCATGGGCGAAGTTCTTGAAGCCACTGTGAACGAAAACACAGGCAAAGTTCTTAACGACAATGACCTGCGCCCGGCCGTTCAGCCGAAAATCGAAGTAACCAAATTCGATGAAGGCGGGGATCTTGAGTTCGACATTGCTGTTGAAGTCATCCCGGCGATCGAAGCCATGGACTTCAAAAAGCTGAAGCTGACCCGCGAAGTCGTTGAACTCGACGATGCCAAAGTCAATGAAACGCTTGAGCGTATTGCAGCGGCACAGGGCACCACTGCTCCGTTGGCGCGCAAACGCAAATCGAAAACCGGTGATGTTGTCGTTATCGACTTCCTCGGCAAAATCGATGGCGAAGCATTCGAAGGCGGCAAAGCCGAAGCCTACGAACTTGAGCTGGGTTCCGGCTCGTTCATCGAAGGTTTCGAAGAGCAGCTTACCGGTGTTAACGCAGACGACGAACTCGTCGTTAAAGTTAAATTCCCGGAAGAATACGGTGCTGCTGAACTTGCCGGCAAAGATGCCGAGTTCGACGTAACCGTCAAAGAAATCAAAGAAAAGAAACCGGCTGAGCTGGATGATGAACTGGCCAAAAAACTCGGTCAGGACAGCTTTGAGGCGCTCAAAGACGCAATCCGCAAGGATTACGGTCGTGAGTACGAATCGGTCGCGCGTCAGAAAATGAAGCGCGAACTGCTTGACGCGCTGGCTGAGAACCACAAGTTCGAACTGCCGACCTCCTTGGTCGACAACGAACTCGAAGGTATCATTGGTCAGATCAAACAGGCCCGTGAAGCTGGACAGGAAGACGACGAAACCAAAGGCAAGTCCGAAGAAGAGCTGACCGCCGAGTTCCGCGAAATCGCAGAACGCCGCGTTCTTCTTGGTCTGCTTCTGGCTGAAGTTGGTCGTAACAACGACATTCAGGTTACTCAGGAAGACGTCAACAAGGTTCTCGTTGCCGAAGCCCAGAAATATCCGGGTCAGGAACAGCAGGTTATTGAATTCTACAAAAATAACCCGCAGGCCTTGCAGGCGCTTCAGGGCCCTGTATATGAAGACAAGGTCGTTGATTTCATCGTTGAGCTTGCCAAGGTTGAAGAAAAGACCGTTACCGTTGAAGAGCTTCTGAAGCCTGAAGAGGAAGAAGAAGCTCCGAAGAAAAAATCGGCTGCCAAAAAGGCACCGGCGAAAAAGGACGCAGAGAAAAAGGCTCCGGCCAAGAAAGCTGCTGCCAAGAAGCCGGCTGCTAAAAAGAAAGCTGACTAATCGGAAGTGAATACATCCTTACCGGAATCGGTTTGGGATCATGCAGGAGGATTGCAGTTGATGATTGAAGAACGGATGAACTCGCTCGTACCGATGGTGGTTGAACAGACCAGCCGTGGTGAACGGGCCTATGACATCTTTTCGCGTTTGCTCAAGGAGCGGATCGTCTTCATCAACGGTCAGGTTCATGACGGCATGTCGTCGTTGATCTGCGCGCAGCTCCTGCATCTCGAATCGGAAAATCCTGATAAGGATATTTCGCTCTATATCAACTCTCCGGGCGGTGTTGTGACTTCTGGTCTCGCCATCTATGACACCATGCAGTACATCCGTTGTGATGTCTCTACGGTGTGCATGGGGCAGGCGGCTTCCATGGGCTCACTGTTGTTGATGGCCGGTGCAAAAGGTAAGCGTTATTGCCTGCCAAATGCACGTGTCATGATCCACCAGCCGTCTGGCGGCTTCCAGGGGCAGGCATCGGACATCGAAATCCATGCCCGCGAAATTCTGGCACTGCGTCAGCGTCTTAACGAGATCTATGTCGAACATACCGGCCGCGATCTCAAGACGATCGAAGATGCGATGGAGCGTGATAACTTCCTGACCCCCGATCAGGCCAAGGAATTTGGTCTGATTGACGAGGTGGTCACGTCGCGTCCGAAGACGGAAAGCGCCGAAAAGAAAGACTGATCGTCTGATAACGGTCGGTGAAAACGCCCCGGTCGTTGGCCGGGGCGTTTTTTTATGACTTGCCTCATGGCAGTTTTAAGTCATAGACAAGAGGGTGCGTGGCTTTTTGGCCGTTGATTGGAACTTGCGGGTTACTCAAACGTTTGGGTGATTAGAGTAAGGGGTTTCGCAACCACAATGGCGATCCCATATCAATCAAGTAGCCAAATGGCCGAAAAGCGCAGATTAAACGTTGAGATCGGTATCGTTTACCGGCTAACATGGCGATAAAAGATAACGTCAAACGTAATTGGGGTTTGTATGAGCAAATCGAATAGCGGGGACTCCAAGAACACTCTGTACTGTTCTTTCTGTGGAAAGAGCCAGCACGAGGTTCGCAAGCTCATCGCCGGTCCAACCGTATTCATCTGTGATGAATGCGTAGAGCTTTGCATGGACATCATCCGCGAAGAGCACAAAACCCATCTCGTCAAATCGGCTGACGGGGTGCCTTCTCCGCAAGAGATTTGCAAGGTCCTTGATGACTATGTCATTGGTCAGGGCCATGCGAAAAAAGTTCTCTCGGTCGCGGTTCACAACCATTACAAGCGTCTGCATCACGCCAGCAAGAACGAAGATATCGAACTGGCAAAATCCAACATCATGCTGGTAGGTCCGACCGGTTGCGGTAAAACGCTTCTGGCCCAGACCTTGGCACGGATTCTTGATGTTCCCTTCACCATGGCGGATGCCACGACACTGACCGAAGCCGGTTATGTCGGTGAAGACGTCGAGAACATCATTCTTAAGCTGTTGCAGGCTGCAGACTACAACGTCGAACGCGCCCAGCGCGGCATCGTCTATATTGACGAAGTCGACAAAATCTCGCGCAAGTCGGACAATCCGTCGATTACGCGTGATGTTTCGGGCGAAGGCGTCCAGCAAGCATTGCTGAAGATCATGGAAGGCACTGTTGCCTCTGTGCCGCCGCAGGGTGGCCGGAAACATCCGCAACAGGAATTCCTCCAGGTCGACACGACCAACATCCTGTTCATCGTAGGTGGCGCATTTGCGGGCCTTGATAAGGTGATCTCGCAGCGTGGCAAGGGCAGCGCAATTGGCTTTGGTGCCGATGTTCGTAGCCCTGAAGAGCGGCGCACGGGTGATGTCTTGCGCGGTGTCGAGCCGGAAGATCTTTTGAAATTCGGTCTTATCCCGGAATTCATTGGTCGTCTGCCGGTTTTGGCAACGCTTGAAGATCTCGACGATGATGCTTTGGTCCAGATCCTGACCGAGCCGAAAAATGCGTTGATCAAGCAGTATGAGCGTCTGTTCGATATGGAAGACGTTAAACTGACCTTCCAGACCGATGCGCTCAAAGCAATTGCCGAGAAGGCGATTCAACGTAAAACCGGTGCACGTGGCTTGCGGTCGATCATGGAAGGCATCTTGCTTGATACCATGTTCGACTTGCCAACCCTCGAAAGTGTCGAGGAAATCGTCATCAGCGCTGATGTTGTCGAAGGAAAAGCAAAACCATTGCTGATCCATGCGGAACGTCAAGAAGGTGTCGAGCACTCTGCCTGATATCAATTTCCCGCACCGGCAACCTATTGCGGTGCGGGAATTTCAGATTATCTTCTGAATGTTCGCGTTGCTGGCGGGGCCTAAAGCAGGACCGCAGCAACGTTTTGGCTCAGATTAGGGAATAGAACATAATGGTCGAATTAGCGCGTGGCGAAATATATCCGGTGCTGCCGTTGCGCGACATTGTCGTGTTCCCGCACATGATTGTCCCCCTGTTTGTGGGACGTGAAAAGTCTGTGCGTGCGCTCGAAGATGTCATGCGCGAAGACAAGCAGATCCTGCTTGTCACACAGAAAGACGCCGGTCTTGATGATCCGGCAGTCGAAGATCTCTATGAAGTTGGTACTGTTGCAACTGTTCTGCAGCTTCTCAAGCTGCCGGATGGTACGGTAAAGGTATTGGTCGAAGGCGGTAAACGCGCCGAAATTTCGGGATACGTTGATAATCCGGAATTCTTCCAGGCCCATGCCGGTGTGCGTGAGGATACTGACGAAGACGACAGCGAACTCGAGGCCCTTGCCCGTTCTGTGGTCACACAGTTCGAACAGTACATCAAACTCAACAAGAAAATTCCGCCAGAAGTCCTGGTTTCGGTCAATCAGATCGAAGAACCGGCGAAGCTTGCTGACACGGTTGCATCGCACCTGTCGCTTAAGATTTCCGAAAAACAGGAACTTCTGGAAACCGCCCTTGTTGGTGACCGTCTGGAACGTATTTTCGGGTTCATGGAATCCGAAATCGGTGTGCTGCAGGTCGAAAAGAAGATCCGCAATCGCGTCAAACGCCAGATGGAAAAAACCCAGCGCGAATACTATTTGAATGAGCAACTTAAAGCCATTCAGAAAGAACTGGGCGAGGGTGAAGACGGCAAGGATGAAGCTTCTGAACTCGAAGAGAAGCTGAACAAAGCCAAAATGCCCAAAGAGGCAAAGGAAAAGGCCGAAGCCGAACTCAAGAAACTGCGCAATATGAGCCCGATGTCGGCAGAAGCCACCGTGGTGCGCAACTATCTTGACTGGATGGTGTCTATTCCATGGAACAAGCGTTCGCGCGTGTCGCACGACCTGAAAAAGGCTAAAAAGGTTCTGGATAAGGATCATTTTGGTCTGGAAAAGGTCAAGGAACGCATCCTTGAGTATTTAGCGGTTCAGGCACGAACCAAAAAAGTCAAAGGCCCGATCCTGTGTCTTGTTGGTCCTCCCGGCGTTGGTAAAACCTCGCTTGGTAAATCAATGGCCAATGCGACCGGTCGCAGCTTTGTGCGGATGTCGCTTGGTGGCGTACGTGATGAGTCTGAAATCCGCGGTCACCGCCGGACCTATATCGGGTCCATGCCGGGCAAGATCGTGCAGGGCATGAAAAAAGCCAAATATTCGAACCCGCTTTTCCTTCTTGATGAGATTGAAAAAATGGGATCGGATTTCCGTGGCGATCCTGCGTCGGCATTGCTTGAGGTGCTCGATCCCGAACAGAACTCGACCTTTAATGATCACTACCTTGAAGTCGATTACGATCTTTCTGATGTCATGTTCGTCACCACGGCGAACTCGCTTCGGATGCAGCAGCCGCTGTTGGATCGTATGGAGGTCATTCGTCTTTCGGGGTATACCGAGGACGAGAAGGTCGAAATTGCCAAACGTCACTTGATCCCCAAACAGGTCAAAGATAACGGCTTGAAAAAGGATGAGTGGAGCATTTCGGACGACGCGTTGCGTGATCTGATCCGTTACTACACCCGCGAAGCCGGGGTGCGTAGTCTTGAACGTGAACTTGCCCGTCTTGCCCGTAAGGCGACCAAGCGGATTTTGCTCGAAAGCATCAAATCTGTGCGTGTAACGCCGCGGACCCTTGGTAAATATGCCGGGATCCGTAAGTTCCGCTATGGCGCAACCGAGGGTGAAGATCAGGTCGGTGTTGTTACCGGTCTTGCCTATACCGAATTTGGCGGCGATCTGTTGCAGATTGAATCGGTCACTGTACCGGGCAAAGGCAACATGAAAACCACCGGTAAGCTTGGTGAGGTCATGACTGAATCGATTCAGGCCGCAACATCGTTCGTGCGCTCGCGTGCCGTAGACTTTGGCATCAAGCCGACCCTTTTCCAGAAACGTGACATTCACGTTCACGTTCCTGAGGGCGCAACACCAAAAGACGGTCCGTCCGCTGGTGTTGGCATGGTGACGTCGGTTGTTTCGGTTCTAACAGGAAATCCGGTGCGCAAAGATGTCGCTATGACAGGCGAGGTCACCTTGCGTGGTCGTGTTCTTCCGATTGGTGGTTTGAAAGAAAAACTTCTGGCCGCATTGCGCGGCGGGGTGAAAGTTGTCCTGATCCCGCAGGAAAACGAAAAGGATCTCGAAGAGATTCCCGATAACGTCAAACGCGGTATGGAAATCATTCCGGTGTCGCATGTCGACGAGGTTCTCAGCCACGCACTGGTCAATCCGCTGGTGCCGATTGAATGGGAAGAGGGTGTCGATGACGTTGTCGTCAAATCCAAAGACGACGAAGAATCGGATGTTGGTGGTGTGACCACGCATTAACAAACGCCCGAACTGGCAGAAATCAAAGGGGAGCAGCATGATTGCTCCCCTTTTTCTGTGGATAACTTTGGCCAAGAATCGACAAAGGTCTATGTCTGGGGGAGTGTAAAGTGCAAAAAATTGAAAAAAACGTCGAAAACCGCAGAAAACTGCGTCTCTCGCATTGACGAGGTGTTTGCGACCTGCTTACACTGCCCATGCAACAGGTTTGGGGCAAACCAAATTTCCTCATAACTCCGAACGTCCAAACAAGGGGGCCAGGAAGTGAATAAAAACGATCTCGTTGGAAGTGTAGCTGCTAAAGCCGATCTTTCAAAAGCTGACGCCGCTAAGGCAGTTGATGCTGTTTTCGATTCCATCACCGATTCTTTGAAATCCGGCGACGAAGTTCGTCTGGTTGGTTTCGGTACCTTCGCTGTCGCTGCTCGCGCTGCTTCAAAAGGTCGCAACCCGCGCACCGGTGAAGAAATCGACATCCCGGCATCGAAACAGCCGAAATTCAAGGCTGGTAAAGGCCTTAAAGACGCCGTCAACTAAGTTTGGCGATGTTTTGAATAAAAATGCCGGTGACATTAGTCACCGGCATTGCTTTTTCTAAAATCCATGCTATGTTCCGCCCGCTTTCGCAAAATAGCGCGGAAACATCGGGTGATTAGCTCAGCTGGTTAGAGCATCTCGTTTACACCGAGAGGGTCGGGAGTTCGAATCTCTCATCACCCACCATGATTAAGGCACCCCTAAAGGGTGCCTTTTTTCTTTGTCTGTTTTTGATCGAATCACATCGCCATTAAATTCGTTTCGAGCTGTTTCGATATCGCGCCATTTTCTGCTGTAAAACGCGTAAAACAGGGTGCCACGGTTGACCATGTGGCAATGTTAAATACCCTTGAAATAGAAGTTTCAATTTTCTGCAATGTATCGATTGCTTTTTGCAAAAAGCATGCTAAGTTCCGCCCCGCTTCCGCAGAATACAGCGCGGGAACATCGGGTGATTAGCTCAGCTGGTTAGAGCATCTCGTTTACACCGAGAGGGTCGGGAGTTCGAATCTCTCATCACCCACCACGATTAAGGCACCCCTAAAGGGTGCCTTTTTCTTTGCCTGTTTCACATTCCCGATAATTCCTGCATTTCCCCACATAACGCCAGTTTTCACAGTGCGTCCAAAACAGCCACGCTTTTGGTGTACCAAATCCATTTTGCGGATCAAACGGCGTCAGGACATCCTGCAGTGCGTCATCCATAAAATGTATGATCCATATGGATGTTGGGCCCACAGTGTCGCAGTGTGATGATATTTGCGGTGCATACGCACAAATCGCGCGAGGCCTGGCGAATCGGATCGGTGGCGTATCAGGGCCATTCATGGCGCTGGCCGGTGTAAATGACTGTAAAAGTTGACGCTTGCCAGCCTGACAGGCAATCTTGCCCTTATGGCCATGAGAAATTGGAAAATAACCATAATGAACGACCGTCAATCCAAACTGATTTCAACGTGGCTCACACCGTTTTGCCTGGATCTGTCATCACTGGGCGGCAAAGTCGCTCTACGACGCCTCAGGAGCTTCCTGCTAGCGCTGTTGATGCCTGTGGTCCTTGTTGGCTGTTATCTCCCCGAAGCCTTCACCATTGATCTCAGTATGGAGCGCAACGGTGATTATCGGCTGAGCTACCGGGGCTTGCTTGTGCAGCCAACCATCACAGAGGGCCTTTTGGATGGCACCCTTGATGCTGATGCGGAAAAGGAAAAGGTCGCAGTTGTTTTGGCCGACCTGAAACGCGATTCCGGTGTGCGGCAGCTAACGTACAACGGGCGCGGGGTGTTCAACATTGTTTATGAACGCCGCAGCAATATCATGCGCGATAAAAGCTTTGTGTTTGTGCGCCGCAATTCCCGTATTCTCGAGATGTTCTTTTACACAGACTCCAATACCGTCGAAATTCGTGGCGGGTTCGTTCCTGATCGCTATGAGGAGCGCCTGACCGCATTGGGCTATCAAATGACCGGCAAGATTGAAGTTCGGACGTCTGCTGGCATCCGCAGCCATAACGCAGATGAGTTTACCAAGGTTGGGGGGCAGAACCGCCTGCGTTGGGAAATCAAGTCGATTACCGACCCGGTCCCGAACGTCATCATTGGATGATCAAAGCACATAATTAAAATGGCGGGCAGGGGTAGGCTGCGCTGCAAAGCAGCCTTAGCCATTGTTGAGGGTGCATAAGAGAAAAAGGACAGCGCGAGGCTGTCCTTTGTGAAATCGTTTTGACGTGGCCGCGAGGTTTAATAAACCATTTCGTCTTCGCCGCCGCCTTCGGAAATAACGATTTGGCCCTGTGCCGCCAGTTCCTTGGCCAGTTGCACAATCATCATTTGCGACTCTTCGACATCCGACAGGCGGACAGGCCCCTGTGCGTCCATGTCTTCGCGCATCATCTTGCCTGCACGTTCGGACATGTTCTTGAAGAACAGGTCGCGCATCTGATCGGTCGACCCTTTGAGCGCCAAGGCCAGTTTGTCTTTTTCCACCTGACGCAGCAGGGTCTGAACACCGTTGTTGTCCAGGCGTGCAAGGTCTTCGAAGGTGAACATGAGGGCTTTGATCTTTTCCGCAGAGTCACGGTTACGTTCCTCAAGTGCGGTAAGGAACCGGTCCTGACTCTGTCGATCAAGGCTGTTGAAGATATCGGCCATAAGTTCGTGGTTATCCCCGCGCGAACCGCGCGCAAGGTTGGACATGAACTCGGTGCGAAGCGTTTTTTCGATATTGTCGAGGACTTCTTTCTGCACGGCCTCCATGCGCAACATACGCATGATCACTTCCATCGAGAAGTTTTCCGGCAAAAGCGACAGCACGGCCGCAGAGTGGCCAGGTTTAAGCTTTGAGAGCACAACACCGACTGTCTGTGGGTATTCGTTCTTAAGGTAGTTGGCCAGAACGGCTTCGTTAACGTTGTTGAGCTTGTCCCACATGGTGCGACCCGCAGGGCCGCGGATCTCTTCCATGATGCCGTTAACACGGTCTTCGGACAGAACTTTCGAGAGCAGACGTTCGGTTGTATCAAACGAGCCGACAAGCGAGCCGGTTGAAGAAAGCTGATCTGCAAATTCGACAAACAGGCGTTCAACGATGTTGGACCCGATGGTGCCAAGGCTCGACATGGTTTGGGAAATCTCTTTGATTTCCTCATCATCCATCATGCTGAACATTTTGGTCGCGTGTTCTTCGCCAAGTGCGAGCATGAGAATCGCAGCTTTCTCAGGACCGGCCAGTGATCTGTATTCTTCTTTAACGCGCCCCACGAGTGGTCTTCTCCGTCCTAATGACTCTGTTCGAAATCAGTTGTGGGATGTTCGAACTTGCCCCTATCGCACCGTAAGATAGGAGAAATTTGTCAACAATTCTATAAAAGCTGACGCCCCAATGCAAAACCCCAAACGAATTGAGGGCGTAAAATGTGCAGAAAGGGTTAATTCAGTACAAAAGGAGGCGAAATTGTCATTCACAGGGTGATGTTGGCGCGCCTAAATGTCGAAAGGGTTGAAAACACTGCTAGCTGCTTGACTTGGTTTTGGGTGTGGTCTAACAAAGGCGCGCCGAATGATGGTCATTTTGCGGGCGTAGCTCAGTTGGTTAGAGCGCCGGCCTGTCACGCCGGAGGTCGCGAGTTCAAGTCTCGTCGCTCGCGCCATGACCCTTCATCTGTTGCCTTTTATCGGGCGTTTCGTCTTTTCCGCGATCGCCTTTTCATGTGTTGCTAACGTTGCTTCGCACGATTGGGTCTTGATCATATTGATGTGCGGCCCGATATCGGACGATAGTAAACGGTACGAAAAGATTAGAAAGTTTCTGGACTTAAGGCGGGTCAAACTGTTCGAATGTCTGGAACTTGTGCGGTGCATACGCTATGGTGCGCCGATATTGGCCAGGTGGGGACCTGGTCGGGTCAGAAGGCCTGTTCTTGAGAGGTCAGAGAGATGCAAGAGCTTCTTTCGGAATATCTTCCGATCCTGGTGTTTATCGGGATCGCCGTCGGTCTTTCGGCGGTAATCATCATCGCGTCGCTGGTTCTTGCCAAACAGGCACCGGATGTCGAAAAACTGTCCGCATATGAGTGCGGTTTTGCGCCGTTCGAAGACGCGCGCATCAAGTTTGACGTGCGGTTCTATCTGGTTGCAATCTTGTTCATTATTTTCGACCTTGAAGTCGCGTTCCTGTTCCCGTGGGCTGTTACCCTCGGTGATATCGGCACATTCGGCTTCGTTTCGATGGTGATCTTCCTGGCCGTTCTGACGGTCGGATTTATCTACGAATGGAAGAAGGGAGCTTTGGAATGGGAGTGAGCACCAATACAGGCGCATCCCTGGCACCCGGCACGGATCAGGATACCCTGCTTAAGGGCGTGTTTGACGAGATGAATGACAAGGGCTTTGTCCTTGCCAATCTTGACAAGCTCGCAAGCTGGGCAAGCACTGGTTCGATGTGGCCAATGACCTTTGGTCTGGCATGCTGTGCTGTTGAGATGATGCATTCGGCTGCGTCGCGTTATGACCTTGACCGGTATGGTCTTGTCTTCCGCCCAAGCCCGCGTCAATCAGACGTCATGATCGTTGCTGGTACACTGACCAACAAAATGGCCCCGGCACTGCGTAAGGTCTATGACCAGATGGCAGAGCCGCGCTGGGTTATTTCGATGGGGTCGTGCGCCAATGGCGGCGGTTACTATCACTATTCCTATTCGGTGGTGCGCGGTTGTGATCGTGTTGTTCCGGTTGACGTATATGTTCCGGGGTGCCCGCCGACAGCCGAAGCGCTGATTTACGGCGTGATGCAGTTGCAAAAGAAAATCCGCCGAACTGGTGTTTTGACACGCTGATCCGTAATAGGGGGCTTGCATGAGCGAACTGCTCAGCGATAACAGCGCCGCATTGAAAGATCTTAAAGATCTTGTGGTGTCCCAGCTTGCAAACGAAATTCTCGAAACCGAGATTCGTTACGGCGAGTTGACCGTCATTGCCAAGCGCGATGACATTCTAAAAGTTCTGACCTTCCTTCGGGATGATACCGGCTGCTTGTTCAAGCAGCTTATCGACGTTTGTGGTGCGGATTACCCGGAACGCGTAGAGCGTTTCGACGTCGTCTATCATATGCTGTCGCTTAAGCATAACCTGCGCATCCGCGTTAAGGTACGTACCGACGAAGAAAGTCCGGTACCAAGCTGTGTCTCGCTTTTCAGCGTCGCCGACTGGTTTGAGCGCGAAACGTGGGACATGTACGGTATCTTCTTTGCCGGTCATCCCGATCCCCGTCGTCTCCTGACCGATTACGGTTTTGAAGGTCATCCGCTGCGTAAGGATTTCCCGCTGACCGGTTATGTCGAAGTTCGTTATGACGATGAGCAAAAGCGCGTCGTCTATGAGCCGGTCAAACTGGTTCAGGATTTCCGCAATTTCGATTTCGAAAGCCCATGGGAAGGCATCCAGAATGTTCTTCCGGGCGATGAAAAGGCGGAGGGCAAGGCCTGATGTCCGAGCAAAAAATCAAAAATATGACCATGAACTTCGGCCCGCAGCACCCTGCGGCACACGGGGTTCTGCGTCTGGTCCTGGAAATGGACGGCGAGGTCATTGAACGTGCGGATGCCCATATTGGTCTTCTGCACCGTGGTACGGAAAAGCTGATCGAATATAAAACCTATATTCAGGCAACGCCGTATTTTGACCGTCTCGACTATGTCGCACCGATGAACCAGGAACATGCGTATTGCCTGGCCATCGAAAAGCTGATGGGCGTCGAAGTTCCCAAGCGTGCTCAGTATATCCGTGTTCTGTACGCCGAAATCGGCCGTATCCTGAACCATATCCTGAATATGACGGCATTTGCGCTCGACGTTGGTGCGATGACGCCGCTTCTCTGGGGCTTTGAAGAACGTGAAAAGCTCATGGAATTCTATGAGCGCGCCTGTGGTGCCCGTCTTCACGCCAACTATTTCCGTCCGGGCGGTGTTGCTGCCGATCTTCCGGCTGGTTTGCTCGAAGACATCGATGCCTGGGCTGATCAGTTTGACATCTTCCTGAACGATTTTGATCGCGTTCTTACCGGCAACCGTATCTTTAAACAGCGTACGGTTGATATCGGGACCGTGACCGCCGAAGAGGCGCTTGATTGGGGCTTTACCGGCCCGAATATTCGCGCATCCGGTCTGGCATGGGATCTTCGCAAGTCGCAGCCTTATGACTCGTACGAAGATTTCGATTTTGACATTCCGGTCGGCAAGAACGGTGACTGCTATGACCGTTTCCTCGTGCGTTTCGAAGAAATGTGGCAATCTCTAAAGATCATCAAGCAGGCCGTCAAGAATATGCCTGATGGTCCTGTTATTGTTCAGAATAACAAAGTGGCACCGCCGTCGCGCGCGCAGATGAAGCGTTCGATGGAAGCCCTTATTCATCACTTCAAACTCTTCACCGAAGGGTTCCACGTTCCGGCTGGCGAATGCTATGCCGCGGTCGAGGCACCTAAAGGCGAGTTTGGTGTGTATCTTGTTTCGGATGGCTCGAACCGTCCGTATCGTTGCAAAATCCGCGCCCCGGGGTTCCCGCACCTTCAAGGCATCGACTTTATGTCAAAAGGCCACATGCTGGCCGACGTCGTTGCAAATATCGGGTCGCTAGATATCGTGTTCGGTGAGATTGACCGATGAGCCATTTGAGAAGACCAGCTCCGAAAGAGCTTCAGCCTGTCAGCTTCGCCTTTACGCCAGAAAATCTGGATAAAGCGAAAAAGATCATCGCCAAGTATCCGGAAGGCCGCCAGCAAAGTGCGGTCATGCCGTTGCTTGATCTGGCACAGCGTCAGACCGAAGGCAATTGGGTTCCGACAGTCGCAATGGATTACCTTGCCGACATGCTCGAAATGCCTGCCATTCGTGTCTATGAGGTTGCGACCTTCTATACGATGTATAACCTTGCCCCCGTGGGTAAGAACTTCATCCAGGTCTGCACCACAACGCCGTGCTGGCTTCGCGGTTCTGCCGACGTTGTCGATACCTGTAAAAAGGAACTCGGCATTGGTGTTGGCGAAACGACGCAAGACGGTCAGTTCACCATGATCGAAGTTGAGTGCCTTGGCGCGTGCGTTAACGCACCGATGATGCAGATCAACGACGATTATTACGAAGACCTGACCGCAGATACGACCAAGGCCATCCTTGATGCCCTCAAAAAGGGTGAAAAGCCAAAAGTCGGTCCGCAAAGTGGCCGTAAAGGTTGCGAGCCGATTGATGGTCCGAAGGTTCTGAAAGCATTCTGTGGTTGCGGTGCTGCACCGCAGGACGCCGATGCAAGCAAAGGGGACGCCTGATATGCTGCAGGATAAGGATCGTATCTTTACCAACCTTTATGGTTTTCAGGACTTTGGCCTTAAGGGCGCGCAGTCACGTGGGAACTGGGATGGTACCAAGGGTTTGATCGAGAAAGGTCGCGACTGGATCATCGATGAAATGAAATCATCGGGGATGCGTGGTCGTGGCGGTGCCGGTTTCCCGACCGGCCTTAAATGGTCGTTCATGCCCAAAGAATCCGATGGTCGTCCAAGCTACCTCGTGGTTAATGCCGATGAGGGCGAGCCGGGCACCTGTAAAGACCGTGAGATCATGCGTAATGATCCGCATACTCTGATCGAAGGGTGCCTTCTGGCCAGCTTCGCGATGAATGCGCATGCGGCCTATATCTACATTCGTGGTGAGTTTTATCACGAGGCATCCAACCTGCAGCTGGCCATTGATCAGGCATATGAAGCAGGGCTCGTTGGTAAAAATGCCTGTGGGTCGGGTTGGGACTTTGACATTTACCTGCATCTTGGTGCCGGTGCTTACATCTGCGGCGAAGAAACCGCATTGATCGAAAGCCTCGAAGGTAAAAAAGGTCAGCCGCGCCTGAAACCACCATTCCCGGCGAACTCGGGCCTTTATGGTTGCCCGACCACGGTGAACAACGTTGAATCCATTGCAGCGGTTCCGACCATTTTGCGTCGGGGCGGTTCGTGGTTCTCAAGCTTCGGCCGCGAGAACAATCACGGCACCAAGCTTTTTGCCATTTCCGGTCACGTCGAAAAGCCGTGCACCGTCGAAGAGGCCATGAGCATTCCGTTGCGTGAACTGATCGAAAAGCATTGCGGCGGTGTTCGCGGCGGCTGGGATAACCTTCTGGCGGTTATTCCGGGGGGCTCGTCAGTTCCGTTGATGCCTAAAGACGTTTGTGACGACGTGCTGATGGACTTTGATGGTCTGCGTGAAGTGGGCTCGGGTCTGGGTACGGCGGCAGTGATTGTCATGGATAAGTCGACTGACATTGTTTATGCCATCGCGCGTCTGTCGGAATTCTACAAACATGAAAGCTGTGGCCAGTGCACGCCGTGCCGTGAAGGTACCGGTTGGATGATGCGCATGATGACGCGTATGGTCCGCGGCGAGGCTACGCTTGATGAAATTGATCTGTTGTGGGATGTGACCAAACAGGTCGAGGGCCATACCATTTGTGCGCTTGGCGATGCTGCTGCATGGCCAATTCAGGGCCTTATCCGTCATTTCCGTCCCGAAATGGAACGTCGGATTAAGGAATATCGCGCGCGGATCGCGGCCTGAGAAGGACCTGTTGAGAGGGATTGAGACATGCCGAAACTAACAGTTGACGGTATAGAAGTTGAAGTAGAAGCCGGGGCGACAGTCCTTCAGGCCTGTGAAGAGGCAGGTAAGGAAATCCCGCGTTTCTGCTATCACGAACGCCTGTCAATCGCCGGCAACTGCCGTATGTGTCTGGTTGAAATGGAACGCGCGCCGAAACCGGTCGCATCCTGTGCCATGCCTGCAGCAGATGGAATGGTGATTAAAACCGATTCTGATCTGGTTAAAAAAGCGCGTAATGGCGTGATGGAATTCTTGCTGATTAACCATCCGCTTGATTGCCCGATTTGTGACCAGGGTGGTGAATGTGACCTTCAGGATCAGGCCATGGCCTATGGTTTTGACTCTTCACGTTACGCCGAGAAAAAACGTGCCGTGAAAGACAAGGAACTGGGCCCGATCGTTAAAACGATCATGACCCGTTGCATTCACTGTACCCGTTGTGTGCGCTTCTCCGAGGAAGTCGCCGGTGTTGGCACCATGGGTGCTGTCTACCGCGGCGAAGATACCGAAGTCGGGCCTTACATCGAAGCATCGATCAACTCCGAACTTTCGGGCAACCTGATTGATCTTTGCCCGGTCGGTGCCTTGACCTCGAAACCATATGCGTTCACCGCCCGTCCTTGGGAATTGAAGAAAACCGACAGCATCGACGTTATGGATGCGGTTGGCTCGAACATTCGCATTGATGCGCGCAGCTCCGAAGTTCTGCGTGTTCTGCCGCGCATCAACGAAGACGTGAACGAAGAATGGATTTCGGACAAAACCCGTTACGCCATTGATGGCCTGAAACGTCAGCGTCTCGACCGTCCTTATGTCCGTGTCGATGGCAAACTCGTTCCGGCAAGCTGGGACGAAGCCTTTGCCGCGATCAAAGCCAAGGTTTCCGGTCTGGATGGCAAAAAGATTGCCGCCATTGCCGGGGATACGGTCGATTGTGAATCGATGACGGCGCTTAAAGATCTGATGGGCAGCCTTGGTTCTGCGAACATTGATTGTCGTCAGGACGGATCAAAAGTTGGCGGTCCGCGGAGCTCTTATATCTTTAACACCACCATTGCTGGCATCGAAGAGGCAGACGCCTGCCTGATCGTTGGCGCAAATGTGCGCGCCGAAGCACCAATCATCAATTCCCGCCTGCGTAAGCGCTGGCGTGCGACCAACGGTGATTTCCGCGTTGGTATCATCGGCGAGAAGTGGGACCCGACCTACAAGAACGATTATCTTGGTGCCGGTCCGGAAACCCTTGCCGAAATTCTTGATGGTAAAAACGACTTCGCCAAGGTTCTTAAAGCCGCCGATAAACCGATGATCATCGTCGGCATGGGCGCTCTGAACCGTGAAGATGGCGATGCTGTTCTGGCCGCAACCCGCGCAATTGCCGAGAAATTCGGCATGGTTGCCGGTGAGTGGAACGGCTTTAACGTTCTCCATACCGCAGCATCGCGTGTCGGTGGCCTTGATCTGGGCTTTGTCCCGGGTGAGGGCGGTCTGGCAACCAACGACATCCTTGATGGTGCTGCAAAAGGCGCTGTTGAAGTTGTTTATCTGTTGAGTGCCGACGAAGTCGACATGAGCAAACTGGAAAAGGCATTTGTCATTTACCAGGGTGCGATGGGGGATGCCGGTGCGCAGGCAGCGGACGTGATTTTGCCCGGTGCTGCCTATACCGAAAAGAACGGAACTTACGTCAACACCGAAGGCCGCGCCCAGCAGGGCTGGCGTGCAGTCTTCCCGCGTGGTGATGCACGTGAGGATTGGGCGATTGTTCGGGCACTTTCCGGTGCGTTGGACAAAACCCTGCCGTACAACAATATCGATGCCGTTCGCGCGCGCATGGTGGAACTCAGCCCGACCTTCGCGTCACTGAACGTTCCGACCAAGGCCGAATGGACCGATTTCGGTAAAGCAGGCGAGATGAAGTCAGATGGCTTTATGTCCCCGGTTCGCAATTTCTATATGACCGACCCGATCAGCCGTGCATCGGTGACGATGGCCAAATGTACTGAGGCCTTTGTCAAAGATACGGCTGCCGAGAAGGTTGCCTGAGTAAGGGGGGCGGCGATCTGATCGTCGCCTATTCCGCAAGGGGGTGTCCCAATTCAGGGACGAAACGCAAAAGATACGGTTTGACCGATGGAACTTCTTTGGGACGGATATATTGAACCACTTGTCTGGATCGTCGCCAAGATTTTGGCGATTGTGGTCCCGCTGCTGGTTGCTGTCGCCTATCTGACCTACGCTGAGCGTAAGGTTATCGGTGCTATTCAGCTCCGTAAGGGCCCGAACGTTGTGGGGCCGTTTGGCCTTTTGCAACCGCTTGCCGATGGTCTGAAGCTGTTTCTGAAAGAAACAATCATTCCGACAAGTGCAAACAAGGGCGTGTTCATCATCGCCCCGATGCTGACCTTCATTCTGGCCATCATTGCTTGGGCGGTTATTCCGTTCGACGAGGGCATGGTTCTGGCAGATTTGAACGTTGGTATTCTGTACCTGTTCGCGATTTCTTCGCTGGGTGTCTATGGCATCGTGATGGCGGGTTGGGCTTCGAACTCCAAATACGCATTCCTCGGCGCGCTGCGTTCTGGCGCTCAGATGGTCTCGTACGAGATTTCGATTGGCCTGATCATCATCTCGGTTCTGCTAACAACCGGCTCACTGAACCTGAGCGACATCGTCCGCGGCCAGATTGGCGGCGTATGGGAGTGGAACTTTATCTATCACTTCCCGATGTTCATCGTCTTCATCGTGTCCATCCTGGCAGAAACCAACCGCGCACCGTTTGACCTTCCCGAAGCGGAAGCAGAACTGGTTTCAGGCTATAACGTCGATTATTCGGCAATGACCTTTGCGCTGTTCTTCCTGGGTGAATACGCCAACATGATCCTGATGAGCGGCCTGTGTGCTGTTCTGTTCCTGGGGGGCTGGACCGCACCGTTGCCGTTCCTTGACTTCATCCCGGGCGCGATCTGGTTCATTCTGAAGATCTGTTTCGTTCTGTTCATCTTCCTTTGGGTCCGTGCAACATTCCCGCGTTACCGTTATGACCAGCTGATGCGTCTGGGTTGGAAAATCTTCCTGCCGCTGTCGTTTGCCTGGGTCATGCTCGTTGCTACGTTCCTGGTAGTTTTTGACAAGGTCCCGGCCTGATCGCCGCGCATCGGAAAGAGAGAGGTATACGATGTCATTTATTGATCGGACGGCCCGGAGCTTCCTGCTCGCGGAACTCGTATCGGGTATGGCGCTCACCTTGAAATATATGTTCAAGCCAAAAGTGACGCTGAACTACCCGTATGAGAAAGGCCCGCTGAGCCCGCGTTTCCGTGGTGAACATGCCCTGCGCCGCTACCCGAACGGGGAAGAGCGCTGCATTGCATGTAAACTGTGTGAAGCAATTTGCCCGGCACAGGCCATTACCATTGAGGTAGAGCCGCGTGACGATGGTTCACGTCGTACAACCCGCTACGACATTGATATGACGAAATGCATCTATTGCGGTTTCTGCGAAGAAGCCTGCCCGGTGGATGCCATCGTCGAAGGTCCGAACTTTGAGTTCGCAACCGAAAACCGCGAGGAGCTTCTTTATGACAAAGACAAGCTTCTCGAAAACGGCGAGCGCTGGGAAGCCGAGCTTGCTGCACGATTGGAGGCAGACGCACCTTATCGGTAAGTGTCGCGTCTGATCGTTATAAAGAGAGTTCATGGATCGTTGTTTGCCAATGGGGCGGCAACGATTCGCCAAGGGGGTACCTTATGGTCGTACAGGCTTTGGCTTTTTACCTGTTTGCTACCATCGCGGTTCTATCCGCGACAGCGGTTGTGACCGTTCGCAACCCGGTGCATTCGGTACTGTTGCTGATCTTGACATTCTTTAACGCAGCCGGGCTTTTCGTCCTGCTGGGTGCTGAGTTTCTCGCCATGCTGCTCGTCGTCGTCTATGTCGGCGCGGTCGCGGTTCTGTTCCTGTTCGTCGTGATGATGCTGGACATCAACTTTGTTGAAATGCGCCAGGGTTTCCTGAACTACCTGCCGATTGGGGTTCTGATCGCGGTTGTTCTGTTCGTCGAACTGGCGTTTGTCGGTGCCGGATGGACGCTGACCGACGAGGCGGTTGCGGTTCTTGCCCAGCCAACGCCCGCAGGGGTCGGAAATGTCGAGGCACTTGGTCGTTTGATCTACACCGATTACGCATACATCTTCCAGTCGGCTGGACTGGTTCTGCTTGTTGCGATGATTGGCGCAATTGTTTTGACGCTGCGTCACCGTGAAGGTGTCCGCCGTCAGAAAATCTCCGAGCAGGTCAAGCGTACCCGCGCTGATACGCTTGAAATCAAAAAAGTTCCGGTCGGAAGGGGGATCTGATGGAAATCGGTCTTGCACATTATCTGACCGTCGCGGCGATCCTTTTCACACTCGGGATCTTCGGCATCTTTATGAACCGTAAGAACGTCATCATCATCATGATGTCGATCGAACTGATGCTGTTGGCGGTCAATATCAACTTTGTGGCGTTCTCGTCGTTCCTTGGCGACCTCGTCGGTCAGGTTTTCACCATCTTCGTTCTGACGGTTGCGGCGGCCGAAGCTGCAATTGGTCTGGCGATCCTGGTCGTCTACTTCCGTAACCGCGGCACCATCGCGGTTGAAGATATCAACATGATGAAGGGGTAAGGCAGATATGTATCCGTTGATTGTATTCCTGCCCCTGATCGCGGCAGCCATTGCCGGGACCATCACGCTGGTCGGCGCCATGTCGACTGCGAAAGATGCCCCGCATGACGCGCACGGTCATCACCATCATGGTGTTTCCTCCGCCGACCGCGTGGCACAGCTTGTCACCGTTTGCGGCGTGGTGATTTCCTTTATCATTTCGATCTTTGCCTTTGTCGATGTTGCCCTTGGCGGCAACCCGGTGACGATTGAACTGTTTACCTGGATTACCTCGGGCAACTTTGATGTCTCATGGGCGCTGCGTATTGATACGCTGACCTGTGTGATGCTGATTGTTGTGACCGGCGTTTCCTCGATGGTTCACATCTATTCCATCGGCTATATGTCGCATGACCCGGACAAGCCGCGCTTCATGGCGTATCTCAGCTTGTTCACCTTTGCGATGCTGATGCTGATTACCGCCGACAACCTGATCCAGCTGTTCTTTGGCTGGGAAGGGGTGGGGCTTGCGTCCTACCTTCTGATCGGTTTCTGGTATTCAAAACCGTCGGCATCGGCCGCTGCGATCAAGGCATTCCTTGTTAACCGCGTTGGTGACTTTGGCTTTGCCCTTGGTATCTTTGCGGTCTATGTGCTGTTTGATAGCGTTCAGTTCGATGTGATCTTTGGCAATGCCGAAGAAGTCGCGGGCACGACGCTGATGTTCCTTGGCCATGAATTCTCGGCTTTGGAAATTACCTGCTTCCTGCTGTTTATCGGTGCGATGGGTAAATCGGCACAGCTTGGTCTGCACACTTGGTTGCCTGACGCAATGGAAGGCCCAACCCCGGTTTCCGCCCTTATTCACGCGGCAACCATGGTGACGGCCGGTGTGTTCATGGTCGCGCGTCTGTCGCCGATCTTTGAATATGCTGAAACCACCTTGATGATCGTTACCATCGTTGGTGCGTCGACCGCGTTCTTTGCGGCGACCATCGGCTGTGTTCAGAACGACATCAAACGCGTTATCGCCTATTCGACCTGTTCGCAGCTCGGCTATATGTTCTTTGCCTGCGGTGTGTCGGCTTATTCTGCGGGTGTGTTCCACCTGATGACACATGGTTTCTTCAAGGCGCTTTTGTTCCTTGGGGCCGGTTCGGTCATTCATGCGATGTCTGATGAACAGGACATGCGCAAAATGGGTGGCATCTGGAAAATGGTTCCGCTGACCTTTGGTGTGATGATGATCGGTACGCTGGCCATCACCGGTGTTCCGGGGCTTGCGGGCTTCTATTCCAAGGATCTGGTCATCGAAAGTGCCTATGCGGCCCATACCAATGTTGGTCTTTATGCCTTCTGGGCAGGGATCCTTGCGGCCCTTATGACCTCGTTCTATAGCTGGCGTTTGATCTTCATGACCTTCTTTGGTGCCCCGCGCGCTGATGAACGGACCATGGCACATGTGCATGAAAGCCCGGCTGTCATGACAGCACCGCTTCTGTTCCTGGCTGTCGGCGCGATCTTTGCCGGTTGGTTTGCCAAGGACTGGTTCGGTGGCGGCAACTACGAAGAAATGCTGAACTTCTGGAACGGTGCGATCTTCATGGCCGAGGGCCACACAGCCCTTGAAAGTGCACACCATGTTCCGGGCTGGGTTAAACTGGCACCGTTTGTTGCGATGATTACCGGCTTTGCCATTGCGGTTGTGATGTACAAGCTTGTTCCGTCGTTGCCACGCACGCTTGCGAACACCTTCAACGGTTTGTATCGCTTTGTGCTGAACAAATGGTATTTCGACGAACTCTACGACAAGATTTTCGTAAAACCGGCCTTTGCACTTGGCTACGGCTTATGGAAATCGGGTGATGGTGCGATCATTGATGGTTGTGGCCCTGATGGGGTTGCTGCTGCCTGCCGTAACATCGCACGTCGCGTCAGCGCCATTCAGAGTGGTTTTGTCTATCACTATGCATTTGCAATGCTGATTGGCATTGCTGCGCTGGTCTCCTACACAATTTGGAAGATGGGTTAACGGGCGATGAGTGATTGGCCAATTCTTTCGATCGTCACCTTCTTGCCGTTGCTGGGCGCAGTTCTGCTGCTGTTCATCAATGGTGAAGAGGCGAATGTCGCCCGCAATTCCCGCGGAGTTGCGCTTTGGACGTCGGTGTTTACCTTCCTTGTATCTTTGATGCTGTGGGTGAACTTCGATAAAACAACTGCTGACTTCCAGTTCGTCGAACAGGCGGACTGGATGCCGGGCCTGAACATTTCCTATCACATGGGCGTGGACGGTATTTCCGTTCTGTTCGTCCTGCTTGCGACCTTCCTGACCCCGATTTGTATTCTGTCGGCATGGGAAGCGATCCAAAAGCGCGTGAAGGAATACATGATCGCTTTCCTCGTTCTTGAAACGATGATGATCGGCATGTTCAGCTCGCTTGACGGTTTGCTGTTCTATCTGTTCTTCGAAGGCGTCCTGATCCCGATGTTTATCATCATCGGCGTCTGGGGCGGTCAGCGCCGCGTTTACGCTGCATTCAAGCTGTTCCTCTATACGCTTCTGGGCTCGGTCCTGATGCTGGTTGCGCTGCTCGCGATGTATTTCGAAGCAGGCACCACCGACATCCCGACCCTGATGGCATACGGGTTCGACTATAATATGCAGTTGTGGCTATGGCTGGCGTTCTTTGCATCCTTCGCGGTGAAAGTTCCGATGTGGCCAGTTCATACCTGGCTGCCGGACGCCCACGTCGAAGCACCAACAGCTGGTTCTGTTATTCTGGCTGGTGTGCTTTTGAAAATGGGCGGCTATGGTTTCCTTCGGTTCTCGTTGCCGATGATGCCACTGGCGTCTGAAACCTTTGCACCGCTGATCTTCACACTGTCGATTGTTGCAATTATCTATACGTCTCTGGTGGCGCTTGCCCAGCAGGACATGAAAAAGCTGATTGCCTATTCGTCGGTTGCCCACATGGGGATTGTGACGATCGGTGCCTTCACCTTTAATCAGCACGGTATCGAAGGTTCGATCTTCCAGATGCTCAGCCACGGTGTGGTATCGGGCGCGTTGTTCCTGTGTGTTGGTGTTGTCTATGACCGCATCCACACCCGCGAAATCGACGCCTATGGCGGTCTGGTTCATCGCATGCCAAGCTACGCGCTGATCTTCATGTTCTTTACCATGGCATCTGTTGGTCTTCCGGGTACCGGTGGTTTCGTCGGCGAAATCCTGACGTTGCTCGGTGCGTTTGAAGCCAACACCTGGGTCGCGTTCTTTGCTGCAACCGGTCTGATCCTTGGTGCGGCCTATGCGCTTTATCTCTATCGCCGGATTATCTTTGGGGCCCTGACAAAGGATAACCTCAAATCGATCCTCGATCTGAGCCCGCGTGAATGGCTGCTTTTTGCACCGCTTGTGATCGTTGTTGTCTGGATGGGGGTCTATCCGGTCTCCTTCCTCGACATCATGCATGTCTCGGTTGAGAACCTCGTCAACCAGGTCGAAACGGCCCAAGCTGCCGCGGCAAGTGCCGCCCAGCTGGCTGTGAATTGAGGGGAATGATCATGGGAGTTTCTATGCTCAACCTCGGGGCCGCACTGCCCGAAATCTTTATGGCAGTCTCTGCCTTGGCTCTGTTGATGCTTGGGGTTTTCGCCGGCAAGGACAAAGCGTTCCGCACCGTGTCCTGGCTGGCCGTTGCCGCCCAGGTCATCACCATCATCCTTGTGGTGACGGGCGAGGGCGGTCCTGCCTTCTTTGGCCAGTTCACGGCTGACGCCTTTGCACAATTCTGCAAAGTCATGATCCTGATCGGCTCAAGTATCGGCATCATCATGTCGATGAAGTTTGCCGAACGTGAAAACATGGCACGTTTCGAGTTTCCGATCCTGATCACCCTTGCCACGGTCGGCATGATGGCGATGGTTTCGGCATCCGACATGATGTCGCTGTATCTTGGTCTGGAACTGCAGTCGCTGGCACTTTACGTGGTTGCTGCTATCCGCCGTGACACGATCCGGTCGACAGAATCGGGCTTGAAATACTTTATCCTTGGCTCGATTGCTTCGGGCATGCTGCTGTATGGCATGTCAATGGTCTATGGCTTTACCGGGACCACCAATTTCGCAGTTCTTGCCGATACCCTTACGGGCGGTGATCTGCCGGTTGGGGCGATGGTTGGTCTGGCATTCATGTTTGCCGGTCTGTGCTTTAAGATTTCCGCCGTTCCGTTCCACATGTGGACGCCCGACGTTTATGAAGGTGCACCGACCCCGGTAACGGCCTTCTTTGCGGTCGCACCAAAGATCGCGGGTCTTGCACTGTTTGTCCGTGTTGCGATTGGACCGTTTGGCGGCGTCGTTGCAGACTGGCAGCAGATCATCGTTCTGATCTCGATCCTGTCGATGCTGGTTGGTTCGTTTGCCGCCTTGCGTCAGGAAAACATCAAACGTCTGATGGCCTATTCGTCCATCGGTCACGTTGGGTTTGCGCTGGTCGGTCTGGCCGCAGGCACCGAGGAAGGTGTGACCGGTGTTCTGGTTTATCTGGGTATTTACCTTGTGATGAACCTGGGCACGTTTGCCGTGATCCTCTGCATGCGTCGTAATGACCGGATGAATGAGGAAATCACCGATCTTGCTGGTCTGGCCAAAACCAAACCGCTGATGGCGGCGATTACCGCAATCTTGATGTTCTCGATGGCGGGTATCCCGCCGCTCGCCGGGTTCTTTGGCAAGTTCTATGTCTTTAAGGCCGCCGTTGATGCTGGTCTTGTGACGTTGGCTGTCATTGGTCTGGTGACCTCGGTTGTCAGTGCGTACTACTATCTGCGCATCATCAAGGTCATGTATTTCGACGAGCCGGTCGAAGGGTTTGATCGCAATGGCACGGAAATGAACGTTATCATGGCGGTTGCCACGATCGCCATTCTGGCCTTTGTCTTCTTCCCGAACCCGTTGATGGATAGCGCAGCTATTGCTGCCGCTTCACTGTTCGGCCAGTAAGTATGAAGTCGAACACGATCCGTCTTCCAGAAGGTTTCTACCTTCACCAACTGGACTCGGTCGATAACACAAATGAAGAGGCCAAACGCCTCGCAGACAAGGGCGCCCAGAGTGGCGCCCTTGTTTTAGCCAAAACACAAACGTCCGGTCGCGGTCGCCGCGGGCGGGCATGGTCGTCCCCGGTGGGCAACCTGTATTCGTCGTTGTTGCTGCGTCCGACCTGTTCACTTGCCGAGGCCGCACGCCTGACGTTCCTGATTGCCGTTGCCATGGCCGAGGCGATTGAAACGGTCACGGGGATGCAGGTCCGACCTGACTGCAAATGGCCTAATGATCTGATGGTCAATGGGCGCAAGATTTGCGGTATTCTTCTGGAAAGTGCATCCAATCACCTGTCGTCGACCGACTATCTGGTCATTGGAACAGGGGTGAATGTGGCGTTTTATCCAGACGATTCCGAACGTCCGGCAACCTCGCTTGCATCCCTTGGCGCACCGGTTTCGGTTCATGAACTTGTTTCTGTCTATGTCGAACGTATTGCATACTGGTTGCCGATCTGGGAACAGCAGGGCTTTACGCCAATCCGCGAAGCGTGGTTGACACGGGGATATGGCATTGGCGAGCCGGTGGTTGCCCGATTGACGGAACGTGAGTTGCAGGGAACTTTCGTCGGACTTGATGATGATGGTTCCCTTATCCTAAGAGAAGGCAGCGGGTTTGAGCATCGAATTGGTGCTGGCGAAGTTTTCTTCAGGGGCTAAATTGAATAATATCTTGCTGCGAAGTGGAGGCGTGTAAGCTTCATGTTGCTTGCGATTGATGCCGGGAACACAAATATCGTTTTTGCTGTCTTTGATGGGGATACCATCAAGGGGCAATGGCGTTGCTCGACCACAACCGAACGTACTGCCGATGAATTGGGCGTTTGGCTGCATCATCTGTTCACGCTTTCAGACGTGCCGGTTGATGCGATTTCCGGGGCGATTATCGCAACGGTGGTACCGGCCGCGGAATTTAGCTTAAAGACCCTGTGTCGTCGGTATTTCAATGTCGATCCGATGGTGGTTGGTGATCCGGATGTTAAACTGGACATGAACATCATCATGGACCGGCCAAGCGAGGTTGGGGCAGACCGTCTTGTCAATGCGGTTGCCGCCCATAAGCTGTTTGGTGGTCCGCTTGTGGTTCTCGATTTCGGAACTGCGACCACCTTTGACGTTGTTGATCACAACGGCGACTACCTTGGCGGCGTGATTGCGCCAGGCGTCAATCTGTCGATCAAGGCATTGCATATGGCAGCTGCCCAGTTGCCGATGGTCGCAATTGAAGCACCACGCAATGTTGTTGGTAAAAACACCGTTGAAGCCATGCAGTCTGGCGTGTATTGGGGCTATGTTTCGATGATCGAAGGGTTGCTCGCGCGTATTCGCCAACAGCAGGGCCTTGAAACCATCAAGGTGGTTGCAACCGGTGGGCTTGCGCCACTGTTTACCAAGGCAGTAGACGAAATTGAACATTTGCATGGCGATTTGACCATGCTTGGCCTGTTGATGATTTACCGTCGCAACAGCCAGGAAAAAGATACTCAGGCCCAATAAGGGTTTGCACCGGGCAGGGGCATAAGCCCCGCCTGATCAGAATGCCGAATGTAAAGGAAGACCGTCCGTGGATTTGTATTTGCCAAAAGACGAAGTGCTGTTTGTGCCGCTAGGCGGTTCTGGCGAGATCGGCATGAACATGAACCTTTACGGGTATGATGATCAGTGGTTGATGGTCGATATGGGGGTTTCCTTTGGCGAGGAAGGCCTGCCGGGTGTCGATGTCGTCATGCCCGACCCAACCTTTATCGAGGAGCGTAAGGACAAGCTTCTTGGGCTGGTGCTGACCCACGCACACGAAGATCACCTTGGGGCCATTCCGTATTTGTGGAAACGCCTTAAGTGCCCGATCTATGCGACGCCCTTTGCCGCAGCATTCCTCAAAGCCAAGCTTTCGGAAACCGATTTTGCCGACGAAGTTCCGATCCATGTGATCGAACTGGGCGGCCGGTTTACCTTGGGATGCTTTGACATTGAATTTGTCACCATGACCCATTCGATCCTTGAGCCCAATGCCTTGGCCATTCGCACGCCAAAGGGCTTGATCGTTCATACCGGCGACTGGAAATTTGACCCTGATCCGCAGATTGGCGAAGCATCCGATGTCAAAAAGCTCGAAGAGCTTGGCGACGAGGGTGTTATGGCGCTGGTTTGTGACTCAACCAATGTCTTTTCCGAAGGCCAAGCCGGCTCCGAAGGCGATGTTGCCAAGAATCTGTCGAAATTGTTTGCCGAACATCCGCAAGGACGCATAGCGATTGCGTGTTTTGCCACCAATGTTGCGCGTCTGCAGTCTGTGATCGAAGCGGCCCACGAAAACAACCGGTGTGTTGGTTTGGTCGGGCGCTCGCTATACCGCGTGACCGAGGCAGCCCGCGAAGTCGGCTATCTGACATCCTATCCGAACCTTCTGACCGATCAGGACGCGATGGAAGTGCCCAAGGATCAGGTGCTGTTTCTCTGCACCGGGTCACAAGGCGAACCGCGTGCGGCACTTTCGCGCATTGCCAAGGGCGATCACCCGATGGTCGAACTCGATCCGGGCGATACGGTGGTGTTCTCTGCGCGTGAGATTCCCGGCAATGAAAAATCCATCGGTTATATCCAGAACCTTTTGATCCGTCGTGGCATTAAGGTCATCACCGCACGCGATGAACCGATCCACGTATCGGGGCATCCGGGCCGTCAGGACTTGGCGCGGATGTATCAATTGACCCGTCCAAAAATCCTGATCCCTGTGCACGGTGAAACCCGCCATTTGTGCGAACAGGCCGCCCTTGGGGCAGAATGCCAGATCCCTGAACAGGTGATCCCGCATGATGGGACGGTCATCCGTCTATCGCCGGGCAATTCGCAGGTCATTGGGGTGGCCGAAGCTGGCATTCTTGCCCTTGATGGCGGACGCTTGCTCAAACGTGATGCAAACACCATCCGTAACCGCAATCGTATCGTCTGGAATGGCGTGATGTTTGTCACCGTGGTGCTCAATCAGTTTGGCGAAATGGTCAAGGATCCGATGATTTCCGCACCTAGCCTGTTTGATGAGGCAGATGACGATGTCCGTCTTGATCATTTTGCTGCTGAGATCGGCAATCGGGTAGATCGGTTGGGTGATGAGGAAGTCCTTGATGATTCTGCTGTGATCCTGGCGATCCGCCAAGCTTTGCGCCGTCCTGTGCGTCAGCGTCTTGGCAAGCGTCCGCTGATCGAAGTCCATCTGGTCCGCGTTAAGGAATAGCAAGGGGCTTTGAAATCCCGTTTGGTGGCCATATTCGACCAAATGGGCAATTGTCACGGGTACTGACGCTAACCTAGATTAGAAGTGATCGGGCAGATCACTTTGCAGGAGTAAGAATATGATCGGACGGCTGAACCATGTCGCCATCGCAGTCCCCGACCTTGAGGCAAGCATTGCGCAATATCGCGATGTGCTGGGGGCTAAGGTCTCCGAACCGCAAGATGAACCGGATCACGGGGTGACGGTCGTTTTTGTTGAACTGCCCAACACCAAGATTGAATTGTTGTATCCGCTGGGGGAAAATTCCCCGATCAAGGGATTCCTTGAAAAGAACACCTCTGGCGGTATTCATCATGTCTGTTACGAGGTCGATGATATTCTGGCCGCGCGTGATAAGCTTAAAGCGACTGGCGCACGCGTCTTGGGAGACGGGGATCCGAAAATCGGGGCGCATGGCAAACCGGTTCTTTTCCTGCATCCCAAGGACTTCAACGGCACACTGGTTGAACTCGAACAGGTTTAGCTGATTGTGGGGCTCCCGATTAACCGCCTTGCAATCTGATCAAGTGATCTACACACGCTTCACCATCAACAAAAAGAGCATTTCATGAACTGGTTTTCCGGAACTCTGGTCTATATCGTCATCTGGTGGCTGGTTCTGTTTATGGTGTTGCCCTTTGGCGTCAAACGCACCGAAAATGTCGAAGCCGGTCATGACAGTGGCGCACCGCAGCAAGCTCATATGTGGAAAAAGGTTCTGGCCACCAGTGCCATTTCAGGCATTTTATGGGTGGTGGCATGGTTCGTGATCACCAGCGGTATGATTGAAGTCCGTCCGCCACAATAAGCGTTACGGTCCTTTGCCAAAACAGAAAACCCCGCACATATGTTGCGGGGTTTTGTCGTTTGGGCCTGCACAAAAATGATCGAGAAGGCGATAAGCCCAAAAAAAAAGCAAGATCCAAAGGATCTTGCTAAGATGCTATTTTTATAGCTGTTTTTCCCGTAATCTTCTTATGCTTCCTCCTAAGACCTGGGCATCTAGCACAGGTTTTAATTCGACGTCGCGCCAGCTTCTTGTATGCTTATTGGCAACTAAAGCCTCCCGCAATTTTATGAGCGGCTGCGATACGCCTACCGCAACGATCTTGCGCCGTTAGCGGAGGACTAAAAAGCCACATGTTTCCGTTTTATGCAAGATGTTTTGACGAATATTCACAAATGATTCGATGCTGCATTGCACACAGATAGGGCGAAACTAAAAGATGAATAAGAATCCATTGGCTGAACCTATTAGATGCCATGTTTCTGGTCTTAACATCAGACTATTGAAGGTGTTGGCGTCAGTCGTTCTGATTTCTGTTTTGCCTTCTACGGGGTGGGCGCAAGCCGATTCTCCTTTTCCGTCATCGCAGCAAGATGGCGTTGGCGCGGGCAATGATGCTGCAGCAATGCCGCAGGGCGAAGACGCCAAACCGACGATTACGGTTACGCGTTCGGCCTGTAAGCAATTGGTCAAACATATGCCCGACGACGATGTTGCCTATCAGTCGGGTGTGGATGTGCGGGGCAACAAGGTTGCACCGGCTGATCTTAACGGTGGCAGCAACATTCTGAACTCCTTGCCAAAGGAAATTGAGTTTCCGGTAACGATTGATTTCTTCGAATATTCCGGGATTTCCGTCCCTGAGGGCGTCAGTGGAGAGCAAAGCATTGGCAAGATTTCCTATCGTAACGGCCGGGTTTATTTTAACGATCAGCCATTGGACGACGATGGTGCAAGTGCCGAACTGATCGAAGCCTGTCGTCAGGCGGGGTTCAGATAACGCCGCCCGTTGGGCGTTATGGGGGCAATCTGTACACATAGATGCAGGCCTTCGTGGACAATCGTAGTTTTGCCATCATTGGAAACTAATCAGACTGCGATCAGATAACATAAGTTCCAGCTTGCGTTTCGCGCGATGCTGTCGCATTTTCCGGGCAAGGTAATTCATAAACCCAACAATTCAGATTTGTTCATCACGAGGCATTGATGCGTCTTTCCCAGTTCTTTCTGCCGACCCTGAAGGAAACCCCGTCAGAAGCCCAGATTGCTTCTCACCGTTTGATGCTGCGCGCTGGTATGGTCCGCCAGCTCACGGCGGGTATCTATTCCTGGCTGCCGCTTGGCCACCGTGTTCTCAAGAAAATCGAACAGATCGTTCGTGAAGAACAGGACAAGATCGGCTTTAACGAACTGCTGATGCCAACCATTCAGCCCGCCGAGCTCTGGCAGGAAAGTGGTCGTTACGATGATTACGGTCTGGAGATGCTGCGCATTACCGACCGTCATGATCGTAAAATGCTGTTTGGGCCGACCAACGAAGAAGCCATCACCGATATCTTCCGCAATGATGTGCGTTCTTATAAGCAGCTGCCGCAGATGCTCTATCACATTCAGTGGAAATTCCGTGACGAGATCCGCCCGCGCTTTGGCGTGATGCGGGGCCGCGAATTCCTGATGAAGGATGCCTATTCGTTCGACATCGATTACGAAAGCGCGCGTCACACCTATAACAAGATTTTCCTGGCCTATTGCCGGACCTTTACCCGTTTGGGTGTGAAGGCGATCCCGATGGTGGCTGATACCGGCCCGATTGGTGGTGATTTGAGCCACGAATTCATCATTCTTGCCGAAACCGGTGAAAGTGAAGTTTTCTGCGATCAGAAATGGCTGGAAAAAGATCTGAGCGGGCAGGGTGTTGACCTCAATGACCGTACCGGCCTTGAAAGCTGGGTGCAGACGACACTTAAAGATTACGCCGCGACCGAGGACATGCACGATCCAGAACAGGATGCGGTAAAGTCCTTGGGGAATGACCTGGTGACGACGCGCGGGATCGAAGTTGGTCATATCTTCCATTTCGGTGCGAAATATTCCGAACCGATGGGCGCAACTGTTCTTGGCCCGGATGGCAAGGATACCCCGGTGCAGATGGGGTCTTACGGAATTGGCGTTTCGCGTCTTGTCGGTGCGTTGATCGAAGCATCCCATGACGAAAACGGTATCATCTGGCCCGACGCTGTTGCCCCGTACAAGGTTGGTCTGATCAATCTGCGTACTGGTGATGATGCTTGTGACGCGGCCTGCGAAGACGCCTATGCCAAGCTCACCAATGCTGGTATCGAGGTTCTTTATGATGACCGTGACATGCGTGCCGGTGGCAAGTTTGCCGACATGGACCTGATTGGTTTGCCATGGCAGATCGTCATTGGTCCGAAGGGGCTTAAAAACGGTGTGGTTGAGCTTAAAAACCGCAGAAGCGGCGAGAAAACCGAAGTTACCTTCGATGCTGCTCTGAACCAGCTTAGCGCCTGATCAAATATTAAAACACGGGGCAGCGATTGCTGCCCCGTTGTGATTTCCGGCTTCGTTTGATGTTTAGGCATGCGGGGCCATTTCCTGACCAGCTTCCACAAGGATAGAGTGCCCATGTTCAGTCCGTTCGAACGTATGGTGGCCTTTCGCTACCTGCGTCCACGTCGGCAGGAAGGTTTCGTTTCCGTTATCGCCATTTTCTCGTTGCTGGGCATCATGCTTGGTGTGGCAACGCTGATTATTGTGATGTCGGTCATGAACGGTTTCCGCGCCGAATTACTTGGTCGGATTTTGGGTTTGAACGGGCATATATCGGTCTATGCACAAAGCAATGACGGCATTGCCAATTACGATGCGATTGAAAAAGAGATCGCTGAAACCGGCAATGTAAAGCTGTCTGTTCCTGTCGTCGAAGGACAGGTCATGGCATCGAAAAATGGCCGGGCAAGCGGTGCCATTGTGCGCGGCATGCGTCCTGACGATGTTAAACAGCGTAAAACTATTGCCGATAACATCGTGTTTGGGTCGCTTGATAATTTTAAGGGTGATGACAGCATCATCATGGGCGCACGTCTTGCGATGAAGCTTGGTGTCGGGGTCGGTGATACCGTCAATCTGATTTCGCCCAAGGGCAATGTCACCGCATTTGGCGCCGTCCCGCGTGTACGCGCCTATACCGTGGCCGGGCTGTTTGATATTGGCATGTATGAATATGACAGCGGGTTTATCTTTATGCCGCTGTCTGCCGCACAGCTTTATTTCCGCCTGCCCGAGAAAATCACACATTTTGAAGTGATGCTTGATGATATCTCGTCACTCGATGACACCATGGATACGCTGTTGACAACGCTTGCCAGTGAAAAGCTGCGGCTGGTCAATTGGCAACAATCAAATTCCGGATTTTTCAATGCATTACAGGTCGAACGTAATGTGATGTTCCTGATCCTGACATTGATCATTCTTGTTGCCGCCTTCAATATCATTTCGGGCATGGTCATGCTGGTCAAGGATAAGGGTCGCGATATCGCCATCCTGCGCACCATGGGGGCGACCCGCAAATCAATCATGAAGGTGTTCTTCCTGGCGGGCGCATCCATCGGGGTTTTGGGCACGCTGAGTGGTTTGATCATCGGTGTGTTGTTCTGCCTGAACATCGAAAACATCCGCCAATTCATTCAGACCCTAACGGGCACCGATTTGTTTAATGCTGAAATCTATTTCCTGTCGCAACTGCCGGCCGATATGGATACGGGCGAGGTCGTTCTGGTTTGCGTCATGTCGCTCACACTGACCTTCCTTGCCACGGTTTATCCGGCATGGCGCGCGTCGCGTCTCGATCCGGTGGAGGCTCTGCGCTATGAGTGATCAGGTCAAAACAACCGCTCAGGAACGCTCGCGTACTGTTGTTCTGCGCCTTGAAAAGATTGATCGTGTTTTCAATCAGGGCCCCGATCAGCTGGAAATCCTCAAATCAGTCGATCTTGAAATCCATCAGGGCGAAATTGTCGCCCTTGTCGGGCCGTCGGGTGCGGGTAAATCAACCTTGCTTCAGATTGCCGGATTGCTTGAAAAGCCTGACGGCGGTTTGGTGTCGATTGGTGGTCAGCGCAGCACGGACTTGTCCGATCTCGCGCGGACCGAAATGCGCCGTCGCCATATCGGCTTTGTCTATCAGTACCATCATTTGCTGCCGGAATTTTCTGCAATTGAAAATGTCGTCATGCCGCAAATGATCAATGGCCTGAAACGCTCCGAAGCCGAAGTGCGCGGTCTTGAACTGCTGCGCTGTCTTGGTCTCGAAAATCGGGCTGAACATCGTCCCGCACGCTTGTCGGGTGGTGAGCAGCAACGGGTTGCCATTGCGCGTGCCCTTGCCAATGTGCCAGACGTTTTATTTGCCGATGAGCCGACCGGGAATCTTGATCCGCAAACCGCGGCAACTGTCTTTGGCATGTTGATGTCGCTGGTGCGTGAAACGGGTCTGGCATCCTTGATCGCAACCCATAACCCGGCACTGGCAAGCCAGATGGACCGGGTTGTGACCTTGCGTGACGGTCATTTGGTCGAACTTGATCCAGCCGAACTCGCCTAGGTTCTGTCCCTAAGCGATCTTTCGCAACGGCTCAAAATTCTCTAAGCTGATCGAACGCGGTGTTTCGCCAGTGTGCGAAACACCGCGTGACCAGTCTTTTGTCTTCTTTTCCGGGGTAAAATTACGATGGAAAACGGTTTCGTCCATCTTCGTGTTCACACCAACTATTCGCTTGCCGAAGGTGCCATCACGACGAAGGAGCTTGCCAAACTTTGCGCAGCCGACGGCCAACCCGCCGTTGCGATGACCGATACCGACAATATGTTTGGCGCGCTTGATTTCGCTGGCGCCATGAGTGGTGCGGGTATTCAGCCGATCCTTGGCGTCCAAATGGGTTTTGAGCGGTTTGGTGATAAGCCTGCTGTTGGCAAAATCATGCGCGAACCGATGCCCGATCGCCTTGTTCTGATCGCCCAGAATAAGGAAGGTTATTTCAACCTTCTGAAAATTGTTTCGCGCGCCCATATGACGTCTGAGGCCGGAAGCGAGCCCAAAGCGTTATATGAGCACATCGAAAAATATTCCGATCATGTGATTTGCCTGACCGGGGGCCCAACCGGGCCGCTGGCGCGTCTTCTGGCCGAGGAACAGCTCGATAAGGCCGAAGCCTGCCTGACGAAATTAAAGGGCATCTTTGGCAACCGCCTGTATATCGAGTTGCAAAGACACGGTGAGGCGCTTGAGGAGCAGGTCGAACCGGGTTTGGTCAAGCTGGCCTACGATCATGACGTGCCGCTTGTTGCGACCAACAATTGCTATTTCCCGTCGGGCAAGATGTATGAAGCCCATGACGTGTTCATCTGTATCGGGCAGGGGGCTGTTGTCGGGCAGGATGAACGCTGGAAACTGACGCGCGATCACCGGTTTAAGACCGCAGATGAAATGCGCAACTTATTCGCCGATATTCCTGAGGCCTGTGATAACACCGTGGCGATTGCCAAACGCTGTTCGTGGCACGTCGAAAAAATCGATCCGATCCTGCCGCCCTTTGATTGTGGCGAAGGCCGCACCGAGGTTGATGAACTGCGCCATATGTCCGAGGAGGGCCTTAAGGGCCGGTTGGAAAAATACGTCTATACCCCGGACATGTCGGACGCGGATAAGGAAGAAACGGCCAAACCCTATTGGACGCGTCTGGAGTATGAGCTTGGCATCATCAATCAGATGGGTTTCCCGGGCTACTTTCTGATCGTTGCTGATTTCATTCAGTGGGCCAAGGATCATGAAATCCCGGTTGGGCCGGGCCGTGGGTCGGGTGCAGGGTCGCTTGTGGCCTATGCACTTCTGATCACCGATCTTGATCCGCTACGGTTCTCGCTTCTGTTCGAACGTTTCCTTAACCCGGAACGTGTGTCGATGCCTGACTTTGACGTTGATTTCTGTCAGGATCGACGCGGCGAAGTGATTGAGTATGTGCAGAAAAAATACGGTCATGACCGCGTTGCACAGATCATCACATTCGGTAAGCTGCAAGCCAAGGCCGCCGTGCGTGACGTTGGGCGTGTGCTGAGCATCCCGTATGGCTATGTCGATAAAATCTGTAAAATGATTCCCGGTGACCCGGCCAAACCGATCCCGCTCAAAGAAGCGATCGATATGGAACCGGACCTGCGGCGGATTGCGCGTGAAGACCCCGACATCGACCGCTTGCTCACCATCGCCATGCAGATCGAAGGGCTGTATCGCAACTCCTCGACCCACGCGGCCGGGGTTGTGATCGGTGACCGCGATCTTGATGAGCTGGTCCCGCTCTATCGCGATCCGCGCTCGGATATGCCGGTGACACAGTTCAACATGAAGTATGTTGAAAATGCCGGGCTGGTAAAGTTTGACTTCCTGGGGCTTAAGACCCTGACGGTGATTATCGAAGCCGTGAATTTAATGCGTCAACGCAAAGACGTCCCGCAAGACTTTGATATCAGTGCGATTGAGCTTGATGATCGTCCATCGTTTAAACTGTTGTCTGCCGCTGAAACCGTCGGCGTGTTCCAGCTTGAATCGCAAGGCATGCAGGACGTTTTGCGCGGTCTGAAGCCAGATACGCTTGAAGATATTATCGCTGTCGTGGCGCTGTATCGTCCGGGCCCGATGGATAATATCCCGCATTACATCGCGCGTAAGCATGGTCAGGAAGAACCTGACTACATGCACCCGATGTTGCAGCCGATCCTGCAAGAAACCTATGGCATCATGATCTATCAGGAACAGGTCATGGAGCTGGCCCAGATCATGGCGGGCTATTCGCTTGGTGGTGCAGATTTGCTGCGTCGTGCGATGGGTAAAAAAATCGCCGAGGAAATGGAAAAGCAGCGGTCGCTGTTTGTCGAAGGATCCGAAAAGAACGGTGTTGATCGCGGACAGGCATCCGACATCTTTGATCAGGTCGCCAAATTCGCATCCTACGGCTTTAACAAATCACACGCCGCCGCCTATGCGCTGGTGGCCTATCAAACTGCGTTTCTAAAGGCCAACTATCCGGTCGAATTCATGGCCGCGTTGATGACGCTTGATATGCACAACACCGAAAAACTTGCGGTGTTTAAACAAGAAGTCGAACGGCTTGAAATCGAAATTCTGCCGCCCTGCATCAACCATTCGCAAGTCGCCTTCTCGGTCGAAAACCACGAGAGCGGCGGTAAAATCCGCTATGCGCTGGCGGCAATCCGCAATGTCGGCGATGCGGCGATGGAAAGCCTTGTGGCCGAGCGTGAAGCCAACGGGCCGTTTAAAGACCTCACCGATTTTGCATCGCGCATCGATAGTCGGGCCGTCAATAAACGACTGCTTGAAAACCTTGTCCGTGCCGGTGCGCTGGACTGTCTGGCAACCAACCGCAAAGTCATGCTGGAGCATGTTGATAAAGTCATCGCCGTTGCCCAGCGCGAAATGCAGGCGCGCAATGATGACCAGATTTCGATGTTTGGTGATGAAAGCGCCTTTGCCAAGGACGCGATCAAACTGCCTGATGAGCGTGACTGGGTGCCGATGGAAAAACTGACCGAGGAATTCTCGGCCATTGGTTTTTACCTGTCGGCCCATCCGCTTGATACGTTCGGCAAAAGTATTCAGCGGATTGGCATTGCACCGATCAAGGAATTGCCTGCCCGCATGCGTGCGCAGAACAAAGGCGCGATCAAACTCGCCGGAACCTTGATCAATGCCCGTGAAATGATTTCGAAAAAGAACGGTTCGAAATTTGCCTTTGTCATGTTTTCTGACCCGACCGGCAGCTTCGAAGTTGCTTTCTGGGCAGAAGCCTGGGCGGCATACAAGGAAATCATCAATGCCGGACGCCCGGTCTTGTTGATCGTGGCAGCCGAGATGCGCGAGGGGCAGCTGCGTATTCAGGGTCAGCGGGTCGAGGACCTTGAACAAGCCGTATCTGGTGCGGCCGAAGGCATTCGCATTCGGTTGAACCGCCCTGATCCGGTTTCAGAAATTCGCGAGTTGCTGGAAACGGCGGGTAAGGGAAGGGGCCTTGTGACCTTGTCGTCCATGTGTGGCGATGGCCGCATGGCCGAGATCGAGCTTGAAGACAGTTATAAGGTCGGGCCATCTCTGATCGGTGCCATCGGGGCTATTCCAGGCGTTGAATTTGCCGAGGAAATCTGATGGTTTCGGGGGGAATTGTAATGCGAACAGTCCAAAGGTTCACAAACCGCGCATTTGCAGGTACTTTAGGGCTTGCATTCTTTACGGGACGGGATTAAAACCCGCTCGAACATCGCACGCGAAAGAGCGGCGACTGCCGTCATATGGCAACTCGTCCATCCGGTGTTTCATGCATGAGGCATGAAATTCCCTTTCGCGGAGGTATTAACCGGAAAAAGGTAGGAATTATCATGGCTTTGCCAACCTTTACCATGCGCCAGCTCATGGAAGCTGGTGTCCACTTTGGTCACCACACCCGCCGTTGGAACCCGAAGATGAAGCAGTTCATCTTTGGTGCACGTAACGACATCCACATCCTGAACTTGCAGGAAACTGTCCCGATGCTGCATCGTGCGATGCAGGCCGTTCGTGACGTTACCGCTTCAGGTGGTCGTGTTCTTTTCGTTGGTACCAAACGCCAGGCATCCCCGATCGTTGCTGAAGCTGCAAAACGTTGCGGCCAGTACTACGTGAACCATCGCTGGCTCGGTGGCATGCTGACCAACTGGAACACTGTTTCCAATTCGATCAAACGCCTCAAAGAACAGGACGAAATCCTGACTTCGGGTGCCGAAGGTCTGACCAAAAAAGAAATCCTGAACCTGACCCGTTCGCGCGACAAACTTGAACGCGCTCTGGGCGGTATTAAGGACATGGGTGGTCTTCCTGACATCATCGTCGTGGTTGACACCAACAAAGAAGCACTTGCCATTCAAGATGCCAAGAACCTGAACATCCCGGTTGTTGCGATCCTCGATACCAACTCTGACCCGGCGAACGTTCAGTACCCGGTTCCGGGCAACGATGATGCGATCCGTGCGATCCAGCTGTATTGCGATCTGTTCGTTGGTTCTGTTCTTGATGGTATTCAGGAAGAAATGACCGCTTCTGGCGCGGATCTCGGTGAAGCGGAAGAAGTTCCGACTGAAGCGAACGCGACGAAAGAAGCAGCTGCAGAAGCAGCTTCCGCATAACTTTCATTTTGTACCCGGGGAAACGGCGGCTAGGATGCCGCCGTTTCTTTAGGTGTTAACTTGATTGCGTAATAGGGGCTTTAAGAAATGGCTATTACCGCTGCTCTCGTAAAAGAGCTTCGCGAAACCACCGGCGCTGGCATGATGGATTGCAAAAAAGCGCTTTCCGAAACCGATGGCAATGTCGACGCTGCTGTTGATTGGCTGCGGACCAAAGGTCTTGCAAATGCTGCCAAGAAAGCTGGCCGCGTTGCTGCCGAAGGTCTTGTTGCCGTTGCGGTTAACGGTACCAAAGGTGCTGTTGTCGAGCTGAACGCTGAAACTGACTTCGTTTCGCGTAACGAAGACTTCCAGAAATTTGTCAACGAAGTTGCCGTTCAGGCCGTTTCTGTTGATGGCGACGTCGATGCGCTGAAAGCTGCTGCTTTCCCGGGCACATCGCGTAACGTCGAAGAGCAGGTCACCCACATGATCGCCACCATTGGCGAAAACATGTCGCTTCGTCGTTCGGCTGGCCTGTCAGTCGAAAAAGGTGTTGTTGCTTCTTACATCCACTCTGCTGTTGCTACCGATCTCGGTAAAATCGGCGTTCTGGTGGCTCTGGAATCCGAAGCAGACGCTGCTGTTCTCGAAGGTCTGGGCAAACAGATCGCGATGCACATTGCGGCAACCAACCCGGCTTCGGCAACCGTTGCCGATCTTGATCCGGAACTGGTCGAGCGTGAAAAAACCGTTCTGACCGAACAGGCTAAAGAATCGGGCCGTCCGATCGAGATCATCGAAAAAATGATCGAAGGTCGTATCCGTAAATATTACGAGCAGGTTGTTCTTGTTGAGCAAACCTTCGTGATTGACGGCGAAAACAAAGTTAAAGACGTAATCGAGAATGTCGCTAAAGAAGCTGGCAAGCCGATTACCCTTAAGGGCTTTGTTCGCTTCGAACTCGGTGAAGGCATCGAGCGAGAAGAGAAAGATTTTGCAGCCGAAGTTGCTGAGCAGCTGAACAAATAAAACATCTTTTCGAAATGGTGCGTTACGCGCCATTTCGTGTATGATCCAGACCGGCGAGGTCGGCAGCGCAAATCCGCCCTGTTACTCGCCGGTCTTTTTATATCTGAATTTTGCATTCCCCGTCGTTTTGGGAATGTGTGACATCGGCATTAAGAGGCATTGAAGACATGGCAGAAAACGACCAACTGAAATTTCGCCGCGTCCTTTTGAAGCTCTCGGGTGAGGGACTTCTAGGTAAACAGCAATATGGTATCGATCCTGAGACGGTCGACCGGATTGCCAGCGAAATCAAGGTCGTTCATGACATGGGGGCTGAAGTTTGCATGGTGATTGGCGGCGGGAACATTTTCCGTGGCGTCAAAGGTGCCTCTCAGGGCATGGAACGTGCCACAGCCGATTACATGGGCATGCTGGCAACCATCATGAATGCGCTCGCGGTTCAAAACGCGCTTGAGCGCCATGGTGTCCAGACTCGCGTTCAGTCTGCCATTCCAATGTCTTCCGTTTGCGAACCCTATATTCGCCGCCGTGCTGTTCGCCACATGGAAAAAGGTCGCGTTGTGATCTTTGCTGCGGGAACGGGCAATCCGTTCTTTACCACCGATACTGCTGCGGCATTGCGTGCGGTTGAAATGGGCTGTGATGCGCTGCTTAAAGGCACGCAGGTCGATGGTGTTTATACCGCTGACCCGAAAACGGATCCGACCGCGGAGCGCTACGACTCACTTACCTATATGGAAGTTTTGTCCAAAGATTTGCGTGTGATGGATGCATCGGCTATTTCTTTGGCACGCGAAAATGATATTCCGGTTATCGTATTTTCTTTGCATAATCCGGGTGCCTTCGCAGATGTTGTCTCTGCAAAGGGGACGTTTACGATTATTTCGAATGGAGACTGAACGTGTCTGACGTTGCTGGCCTAAAAAAGGACCTGTCCCGCCGTATGGAAGGGGCCGTAGAAGTACTGCACAAGGAGTTTACCGGTCTGCGCACCGGACGTGCCAGTGTAAGCCTTCTTGAGCCGGTCATGGTCGAAGCCTATGGCGTTCCGACCCCGCTCAATCAGGTGGCTTCTGTCAGTGTTCCTGAATCCCGGATGCTTTCGGTTCAGGTATGGGACAAAACCATGGTCAAATCCGTTGAAAAGGCTATCCGCGATTCTGGCCTTGGCCTCAATCCGGCGGCTGATGGCACCCTTGTTCGTGTTCCGATTCCGGCATTGAACGAAGAACGCCGTGCCGAGCTGTCCAAAGTTGCCGGCAAATATGCCGAGCAAGCCAAAATTTCAGTACGTAACGTCCGCCGCGATGGCATGGACCAGCTGAAAAAATGGGAAAAGGACAGCGACATCTCCAAAGACGAGATGCATGACGAAGAAAAAGAGATCCAGAAGCTGACCGATAAGGTCATTTCCGACATCGACGAGACGCTGTCGCACAAAGAACAGGAAATCATGCAAGTCTGACCATGGCTGTTCTGTCTTCGCAAACTCAACAACAAGAACTGCCGTGTGTTCCGCGTCACGTTGCCATCATTATGGATGGCAACGGTCGTTGGGCCCGTGGGCGTGGAAAACCCCGTACGATGGGGCATCGTGCCGGGGTTGAAGCAGTGCGTCGCACGGTCGAGGCATCTGCCGAGCTTGGCATTGAGTATCTGACGCTCTATGGGTTCTCGACGGAAAACTGGAAACGCCCGGAAAGCGAAGTCAGTGATCTGATGGGACTTTTGCGGCTGTTTTTAAAGCGTGAGCTTGCGACGTTGCACCGAAACAACGTGAAAATTCGCATCATCGGCGACCGGACACGTTTTGCCGATGATATTCGCGATCTTCTGGCCAAGGCCGAAGACCAAACCCGTGACAACACGCGCCTTAACTTGACGATTGCGTTGAGTTACGGGGCACGGGCCGAAATTACGCAGGCCGTGCGCGAGATCGCGCGCAAAGTCGCATCGGGGGAGGTTTCAGCAGATGCTGTAACCGAAGACTTGATCGAACAGAACTTGTCGACCGTTGGCATGCCCGATCCTGATCTTCTGATCAGAACCAGTGGTGAACAACGGATCAGCAATTTCTTGCTGTGGCAATCGGCCTATACAGAGTTTGTCTTTGAAGACGTTCTCTGGCCTGATTTTGACCGCAGCCATCTGGAAAGAGCCATTGACAACTTTGCCGGACGGGAGCGGCGTTTTGGTGCAGTCATCTGAAACCGAACGTCAAAAAGATACGAATTCCGGACTAAAACCACGCATTCTTTCTGCGCTGGTCATGACACCAGTGGCAATTGCCGCTGTCTGGTTTGGTTCACCCTATTTCGACATTCTGTTATTTCTGTTTTGTGCGGGTATGATGTGGGAGTGGGCGCGCATGTGCGTGCCTGCCCATTATAACGGTGTGTCTATTGTCGCGGCTGTGGCCGTTGGCGTTGCCATGCTGATGCAAATGACCGGGCAGGGTCCGCTTACATTTATGCCAATTGCGATCGGTGTGATTATTGCGGTTGCCCGTGGGGGCAAAAATTGGCTGCTGGCTGGATTTGGTGTTCTTTACATCTCACTTGCCGGATTGTCGGCATTATGGTTGCGCAATCAGGATGCTGACGGTCTTCTGACCATCATGTGGTTATTCTTCCTTGTCTGGGCGACCGATACAGGCGGCTATGCCTTTGGTCGGGCGATTGGTGGACCAAAACTGGCACCGCGTTTCAGCCCAAAGAAAACATGGGCTGGTTTGATCGGGGGCATGTTCTGTGCTGGCGTTATTGGCGGTCTTGTGACCTATTTCAGCAATGATGCGGTCAACTGGCTCATTGTTCTGGTCAGTATGGTTCTGGCGATTGTGGCTCAGATCGGTGATCTGGGTGAGTCTGCTCTTAAACGGCGTTTCAAGGTTAAGGACAGCAGCAATTTGATCCCGGGGCATGGTGGGCTGCTTGATCGCGCGGACGGAATGCTGACGGTGTTTCCAGTTGCCTTTGCCATTGTCTGTTTCGCTGGACTCACATTGCGATAGAGCCTGATATCCATCAGGTTCTTTTCTGACAGGTGTTTGATGAATTTGAAGAAATCCGTCAGTGTTTTTGGCGTCACGGGATCTGTCGGCACAAGTACCGTCGATATTCTAAAAACGCACGCTGACAAATATTGCGTCGATGCGGTTACCGCGCACCGCAATGTTGATGCACTTGCCAAAACCGCCCGTGACCTTGGCGCAAAATGTGCTGTCATTGGGGATCCCGACTGTTTCTCCCAACTGCGTGACGCATTGTCAGATACCGACATTGAGGTGACGGCTGGCGAAGATGCCCTTGTCGAGGCGGCTTCACGGCCGTCTGACATTGTTATTGCTGCCATTGTCGGGGCGGCGGGCCTTAAGCCAACGCTTGCGGCCATTCGCCGTGGTGCGCGGGTCGGGCTTGCCAACAAGGAAACGCTCGTCTGTGCGGGCAGTCTTATGTCCCGGGAAGTTGTGGCGCACGGCGCAACCCTTATTCCCGTCGATTCGGAACATAGTGCTATTTTTCAGGTCCTCGAAGACCGCGCCGAAGACCAGATCGAGCGTATCTTGCTCACCGCATCCGGGGGGCCGTTTCGGGCATGGTCACTGAACGAGATGAAATCGGTGACCCGCGCGCAGGCGCTGGCTCACCCAAACTGGGACATGGGGGCTAAAATCTCGATTGATTCGGCAACCATGATGAACAAGGGGCTTGAGCTGATTGAAGCGCGCCACCTTTTCCCGGTTCCCGAAGAACGGATCGAAATTGTTGTCCATCCCCAGTCGGTCGTGCACAGCATGGTCGAATATGCTGATGGATCTGTGCTGGCCCAGCTTGGGTCGCCCGATATGCGAACACCGATTGCCTATGCGCTTTCATGGCCTGAACGGATCAAGGTTGACGTACCGCGTCTTGATTTTGCCACGATCGGAGGTTTGAACTTCGAGGCGCCAGATATTGTTCGCTTCCCGGCACTGCGTTTGGCACGAGAAGCCTTGCAGGCGGGGGGCACACTGCCTACTGTCTTGAATGCGGCAAACGAGGTTGCGGTTGCAGCGTTCCTTGGCGACAAAATCGGCTTCCTTGCGATTGCGGAAATCGTCGAGGACATGATGGATAAAATCGGCAAGGAAGACCTTGTCGATCTGGATCAGGTATTTGCGACAGATACCATGGTCCGACGTGAAACAGCAGCACGCATTGCTGCTGTTTAAGTAAATAACACCGGTTTTACCGGATAAGGGACGTCTTGATGGAAACCTTGCTTTCTTTTCTATTTGTGCTCTCGGTTCTCGTTTTTGTTCATGAGTACGGGCACTACTGGGTTGCGATCAAAAACGGCGTGAAAGTCGAAGCCTTTTCAATTGGTTTCGGGCCGGAACTGTTTGGCTGGGTTGATAAAAAAGGAACCCGCTGGAAAGTCAGTCTTCTGCCGCTTGGCGGATATGTGAAGATGTTTGGCGATATGAACCCGGCAAGTGCCGGGCAGCGTGATGACCTTGCCGAAGACGAAAAACAGTTCGCGTTCCATAACAAAAGTGTTGCCGCACGGGCTGCCATTGTTTTTGCGGGCCCGCTTGCCAACTTCCTGTTTGCAATCGTTGTTTTCACCTTTCTGTTTGCTGCCGTTGGTCAACAGCGCGCTTTACCCGTGGTTGGCGAGGTCATGGACAACAGCCCGGCCGCGAGTGCCGGCCTTATGGCCGAAGACCGCATTACCGCGATTGATGGTGATCAGGTCGAATGGTTCTCCGATCTATCTGAAATTGTCCGCGCTCATCCGGCCGAAGAACTGCGTTTGTCGGTTGTTCGCAACGATGCACCGCTTGACCTGCTTGTTACCCCGGAAGCTGTAACGCCCGAAGATGGCGATGGAACGCAGACGTTCGGGCGTCTTGGTATTACAGCCGGGGCTTTTGAAACCAGTCGGGATGGTGTGATTGATGCCGCGGGGCGGGCCTTTACGTCGTTCTATACCTTAACAACGCAAACATTCTCGGCCATTGGCGAAATGATCAGTGGTGATCGTGATAGTTCGGAATTGGGCGGGCCGATCCGCATTGCGCAAATGTCTGGCGAAGTTGCGGAAGGTGGCTTTGGTCCCTTGCTGTTCTTTATGGGGTATTTGTCCATCAGCCTTGGGTTGATTAACCTGATGCCTGTTCCGGTTCTTGATGGGGGCCATCTGGTGTTTTATGCGATTGAGGCAATTCGCGGTAAGCCATTGGGCGCAAAAGCACAAGAATATGGTTTCCGTATCGGCGCGGGTTTGGTATTCAGCTTAATAATTTTCGCAACCTGGAACGATTTGACGCAGTTGGGCGTCTTTAGTTTCCTCAAAGGACTTGCTGGCTAATGAATGACGGCAAAAGGGGGGTTAACTTGCTGCGTACGGTAAAAGCGGCCGCGATTGTTGCGGCTCTGCTCGGCGCGACGACGCCAATGATTGTTTCCACGGTTGCTTATGCCCAAAGTTCGGGTGTAATCCGCGACATCAAGGTGGATGGGAACAATCGTATCGAAAGTGCGACGGTTGATGCCTACCTGACGGTTGCAGCAGGCGACCCTTACGACGCGCAGAAAATCAACGATTCCCTTAAAGCCCTGTTTTCGACAGGACTTTTTGCCGATGTGTCGATTTCATTCAATCAAGGTGTGCTTCTGGTTAATGTCGTTGAAAACCCGATCATTAACCGTATTGCCTTTGAAGGTAATCAGCGCCTGAAAGACGATACGCTCAGCACCGAGCTTCAATTGCGTCCACGTGTGGTTTACACGCGCACCAAGGTTCAGTCCGATGTGCAGCGTATTCTCGAACTTTACCGTCGCAATGGCCGGTTTGCCGCCACGGTTGAACCCAAGGTCATCCAGCTTGAGCAAAACCGTGTCGATCTGGTTTTTGAGATTGAAGAAGGCGAGGCGACAGGCATTCGGAAAGTCAACTTCGTTGGCAATAAGGCCTTTGACGATGGTGAGCTTCTCGAAGTCATTCGCACCACCGAAAGTGCTTGGTGGAAAATCCTGACATCTGACGACAATTACGACCCGGACCGCGTGACGTTTGACCGTGAACTGCTGCGTCGTTTTTATCTTTCGGCGGGCTACGCTGATTTTCAGGTGCTGTCTTCTGTTGCGGAATTGACACCGGATCGCTCGGACTTCTTCATCACATATACCGTCAGCGAAGGGCGCCGTTACCAGTTTGGCACGATCAATGTTGTGTCGCAGATTGATAAAATTGATGCCGAAGCATTGGTGCCCTTGATCGAAATCGAGGCTGGAGAATGGTACAATGCCGATATGGTCGATGAAGCCATTGAAGTTTTGACCACCCAGGTTGGCGATCAGGGCTATGCCTTCATTGATATTCGGCCAAATGTTGAGCGTAACCGTGAAAACGGTACGATTGATGTGACCTTTACCATTGCCGAAGGACCAAAGGTCTATGTCGAGCGCATCAACGTGGTTGGCAACGTACGGACACTTGATGAAGTGATCCGGCGTGAATTCCGTCTTGTCGAGGGCGATGCATTTAGCAGTTCCAAGATGAAACGGTCTAAACAACGTATCGAGAACTTGAACTTCTTCAAATCGGTTGACGTCAAGACCTTGCCGGGCACAACGCCTGACCAGACCGTTCTTGAAGTCGACGTCGAAGAAAAATCGACAGGCGAATTCTCGATTGGGGCCGGGTACGGTACGGACAATGGTGCGTTTGGTCAGCTTGGCATTCGTGAACGTAACCTTCTTGGCAAGGGACAGGATCTGCGCCTTAACTTTACACTTGGGTCCTCAGATCAACAGGTCGATCTTTCCTTTACCGAACCGTATTTCCTGGACCGCGAAATTGCCGCTGGCTTTGATGTGTACCGTCGCGAAACAGATAATCAGGACGAAAGTTCCTATGATGAAGAGCAAACAGGTGGCCGCCTGCGCGCCGGGTTTAAATATTCAGAGGAATTGTCACATTCGTTCCGTTACGGCCTGGAACAGAATTCATATTCTAACATTAGCAGTGATGCATCACGTCTTCTGCTGGCAGAAGAAAATGAGTTCGTTGAATCTTCGATCGGTCACACGCTGACCTATGACAAACGTGATAGCTCTTATTCTCCCACCGAAGGTTATTTCGCACGGCTGTCGAACGATTTCGCCGGGCTCGGTGGTGATGAAACCTATCTTCGCACGCGTATTGAAGGTGGATATTATTATCCGCTGGATCGGGAAAATGAGTGGGTGCTCTCGACACGTGCGTCGACGGGGTACATCTTTGGTATTGGGGACGACACGCGCATTTCCCAGCGCTTCTTTACAGGCGGTGCAAACCTGCGTGGGTTTGAATCAGCTGGCGTTGGGCCGCGGGACATCGCCACAGGCGATGCTCTTGGCGGAAAAACCTACTATACGGGGTCTGTGCAAATGGACTTCCCGCTTGGACTGCCGTCTGAGTTTGCCCTGAAAGGTCGCGTCTTTAGTGACTTCGGTTCGTCCGAAGGTGTAGACGGTGCCCGGCCTGGCGAAATCTATGACGAAGGTTCACTGCGTGGATCTGTCGGGGTTGGCGTTGGTTGGGAATCGCCGTTTGGCCCCATCGGTGTCGATCTGTCACAGGCCGTTTTGAAAGAAGATTACGACAAAGAGGAAGTGTTCCGTCTTAACTTCGGGACCAGATTCTAATATGAGCATTATGAAATCGATCCGTAACGTCGCGTTCGCTGTTGCAGTTATCTCGGGCATCGGTCTGTCGACCGAAGTTCGGGCGCAAGATGCGCTTTCGACGGAGACGCTTGCAAACGTCATGATCGTCGATATCGACGGTATCTTGCGTGAATCGTCGGCAATGCGCGACGTCAATAAGCAGCTTAAAGAGCGTCAGCAGGCCTATCAGCAGGAAATCGAAACCCGCCAACAGGCCCTGCGTGAAGAAGACAAACAAATGGCCCAGCAGCGAACCCTGCTTGCCAACGATGTCTTTCAGGAAAAACAAAAAGCCTTTCAGCAGAAAGTTGCCGATTTTCAGAAATTCGCACAGGGACGTAACCGCGTTCTTGACGAAGCACGTGCGGTTGCCAACGGCACGTTTCAGAAAAAGCTGATTGAAATCGTTGCCACACTGGCCGAAGAACGTAAATCAACCTTGGTTTTGCGTAAAAGTGAGGTCATCCTCCATGCCAAGGGGATGAATGCATCGGCTGAAATCCTCAACCGCATCAATGCGCAACTGCCAACTATCCAGGTTGAATTCAAGGAAGGCTCGTAATGGCTGATCCGCGTTTCTTTCATCGCAAAGGACCGTTCAGCGTTAAGGATATCGCTGAGCTGACTGGTGCGACCCCGGTAAATGCACCGGACGCGGAACGCCGTTTTGATGATGTCGCACCGCTGCAAATCGCCGACAGCACAATCCTGAGCTTCTTTGACAATCGCAAATACATTGATGCGTTTGTCGGAAGTCATGCCGGTGCGTGTTTCGTGCGTCCCGAATTTGCAGATCGCGCCCCCCAAAACATGGTGCTGTTTACCACCGATGACCCGTACCGCGCCTATGCTAAGGCCGCGACCGCGTACTATCCATTTGAAACCGGTAATGGCGTCATTTCGGATCGCGCGGTGATTGATCCATCGGCCAAGCTTGGCGCCGGGGTTCAAATTGATGCCTGTGCGGTGATTGGTGCCAACTGTGAAATCGGTGACGGCACAATCATTGCGTCCAATGCGGTGATTGGCGACGGTGTTATTATTGGTTCGGGCTGCAAAGTCGGTGCCGGTGCCACCATCAGCCACAGCCTGATTGGCAATCTGTGCCTGATTTATCCCGGCGCACGTATCGGTCAGGATGGTTTTGGCTTTGCCATGGGCCCGCAAGGCCATGCAAAGGTTCCCCAACTTGGCCGCGTTGTCATCGGCAACGATGTCGAGGTTGGATCAAACGCAACGATTGACCGCGGGGCAGGGCCAGATACCGTGATCGGGAACGGGTGCCGTATCGACAATCTGGTGCAAATCGGCCATAACGTCGAACTTGGCATGGGCTGTGTTATTGTGTCCCAGGTCGGGATTTCCGGTTCGACCAAGCTTGGCAATTTTGTTGTTCTTGCCGGTCAGGCTGGCATAACCGGGCACCTTGAAATCGGCGATGGCGCCAAAGTTGCCGCGCAATCAGGTGTCATGAAAAATATCGGACCGGGTGAGACCGTGGGCGGAAGCCCCGCTGTCCCGGTCATGGACTATCATAAGCAGACGGTGGCCTTGTCGCGTCTGATACGAAAAAAGAAATAAGGACGATACGCATGACCGAACTGTTAAGTGTTGATATTCAGCGCATTATGGAAATGATTCCGCATCGTTACCCGTTCTTGCTGATCGATAAAGTAATCGATATTGCCCCGGGTGAGTCGGCGACCGGCATCAAAAACGTCACGATGAACGAGCCGCAGTTCACCGGTCATTTCCCGCAGCAACCAATCATGCCGGGCGTTCTGATTATCGAAAGTATGGCGCAAACGGCGGCCATTCTTGTTGTTCAGACCCTTGGTGAGGGTGCCGAAGGCAAACTCGTCTATTTCATGAGCATCGACAGTGCGCGTTTCCGCAAACCGGTAACGCCGGGGGACGTCATGCACATTCAAGTGGTCAAAAAACAAAGCCGTGGTCCGGTCTGGAAATTCGAAAGCCAAGTCAAAGTGGATGGGCAAGTCGTTGCCGAGGCCACAATCGCCGCGATGATCCGGGATAACTGATAATGTCAAAAGTGCATCCAACCGCCGTCGTCGAAGATGGCGCGCAGATTGGTCAGGATGTCGAAATCGGGCCCTATTGCGTGGTCGGCCCGAAGGTTGTCTTGGGGGACCGGGTAAAACTGCACAGCCATGTGGCAATGGCGGGCGTGACAACCCTTGGCGACGAATGTGAAGTCTATCCGTTTGCCTCTGTCGGCCATGCCCCGCAGGACCTTAAATTCAAGGGCGAACAAAGCCGCCTGATTGTTGGCAACCGTACCAAAATCCGCGAGGGTGCCACCCTTAATCCCGGCACCGAAGGCGGCGGGATGGAAACCACAATCGGCGATGATTGCCTTTTGATGACCGGGGCCCATGTCGGTCACGATTGTCATGTCGGGAACCATTGCATTCTGGTAAATAACGGAACCTTGGCGGGCCATGTCCTGGTCGAGGATTTCGCCATTGTTGGCGGTCTGTCGGCCGTTCACCAGTTTGTCCGCATCGGCAAACACGCCATGATCGGCGGCATGACCGGTGTTGACAGCGACGTGATCCCGTATGGATCGGTGATTGGCAACCGGGCCTATCTTTCCGGGTTGAACATCATTGGTCTGAAACGGCGCGGGTTTGATCGTGAAACGATCCATTCCCTGCGCAAAGCTTATCGCTTGCTGTTCGCACAGGAAGGGACGCTTGCCGAACGTGTCGAAGAAGTCTCCAAGGATTTCGAAGGCCTCGGTCCGGTGATGGAAATCATCGACTTCCTGAAAGCAGAAAGCATGCGTTCCGTATGCACACCAAAATATGACAGCTCCTCAGGATAATTCGCCGCCGAAATTGGGCATCATTGCGGGGGGCGGCGCGCTTCCGGCCCGTTTGGCTGCTGCTGCCAAGGCTGCCGGGCGGGCTGTTTTCGTTGTGATGCTTGATGGTCATGCCAATGACCCGACGCTTGAAAGCTACCCGCAAACCACCTTGCGCCTTGGTGCCGCAGCTAAAATCCTTGATGCCATGCGCGCAGAGGACTGCGTTGATATTGTGTTGGCAGGCAAGGTCGCACGACCAAGCTTTTCCGCCATGAGGCCTGATTGGCGCGCCACCAAAATTCTGATGAAAGTTGGCATGAAGGCGCTGGGCGATGATGGGCTCTTGCGTCTTGTTGGTCAGGAACTGGAACGCGAAGGTTTCCGGCTGATCGGGGCGCATGAAATCCTGACCGATTTAGCGGTCGAAGAAGGCGTTCTTGGCAAAGTTCAACCAGATGAACAGGCGATGAGCGACGCCAAACACGGTCTTTCAGTGGCCCGGATCCTTGGTCAGGCCGATGTCGGGCAGGGCTGTGTGGTTCAACAAGGACTTGTTCTCGCCCTTGAGGCGATTGAGGGCACCGATGAAATGCTCCGCCGTTCTGCTCTCTATAAACGCGAAGGCGTCGGTGGTGTTCTGGTGAAATCGGCTAAGCCGCAACAGGACAAACGCCTTGATCTGCCGGCCATTGGACTGAAAACCATTGAAGAATCTCATAAGGCAGGCCTGCGTGGCATCGCACTTCTTGCCGGTGGGACCATGATCATTGACCGTGAGGCGGTTTTGGCCCGTGCTGATGCGCTGGGGATGTTTATTGTTGGTCTGCGCGCGGATGATGATCAATGACCAATCAGACCGTTTCTAACGGCCCTAAGATCATGCTTGTTGCCGGTGAAGCATCTGGCGATCAGTTGGGTGGGCGTTTGATGGCTGCCATCAAGGCACAGGCACCCGATGCGCGCTTTATCGGCGTTGGTGGCCCGCGCATGGAACGCGAAGGCCTAAGCAGCCTGTTTCCGATGAATGAAATGTCGGTCATGGGCCTGACAGAAGTCGTGCCGCACATCCCGCATCTTCTCAAACGTATTGCACAGACCGCAAAATTTGCCCAAACCGAACAACCCGATGTCGTGGTGACAATCGATGCCCCCGATTTCAGTTTTCGTGTTGGTAAGAAGTTAAAGGGCAAGGGCATACCGCTTGTCCATTATGTCGCACCCTCTGTCTGGGCATGGCGCGAAGGGCGGGCGCGCAAAATTGCCGGTTTCCTTGATCATCTTTTGGCACTTCTACCGTTTGAACCGCCCTATTTCGAAAAAGAAGGCCTGCCAACCACCTTTATTGGCCACTCAGCCGTCGAAGAGCGTCACGATGGGGATGCAGATCGTTTTCGGGCCAAGCATGGCCTCAGCGATACCACAAAGCTGCTCGCTGTTTTACCCGGCAGCCGCAATTCAGAAGTCAAACGTCTGTTGCCTGTGTTTAAGACCGTGATCATGGACATTGCGGCCAAATATCCTGATACACGCATCGTCGTGCCAACCGTAGCCAAGGTCGCCGATACGGTCACCGCGGAAATGAAAGATTGGCCATTGTCGCCAATCGTTGTTTCAACCGATCAGGAACGTCACGATGCGTTTGCCGCTTCATACTGTGCCTTGGCCGCATCGGGCACAGTATCGTTGGAGCTTGCCATTTCCGGTGTGCCCCATGTTATTGCCTATCAGCTGAACGCAATAACCGGCTGGATTGCCAAACGCCTGATCAAGATTGATACGGTAACCATCGTCAATTTGGTGCTGGGGCGTAAGCTGATCCCCGAATTCCTGCAAGATAAGTGTCAGCCGGGCAATATTACGCCCGTACTTGATGGCTTGCTCGGAGATAGTCCGATCCGCCAGGAGCAGAAGGACGGCTTTGACGAAGCCTGCCACCTGTTGGGGTTTGGCGGGCGTGCGCCAAGTGAAAAGGCCGCCGAGCAGATTTTGAAAATCATCGCCAAAAAATAATCGACGCAGGGTGGCGTTATTGCCTGATAACGCATAGTTTCACGTCATTGATCACTTCATGACGGAGACATTGTTATGCGTTATTTGCACACGATGGTGCGTGTCGAAAACATCGATGATTCGCTGAAATTTTATTGTGACCTGCTCGGCATGAGCGAAACCCGCCGCATCGAAAGCGAGCAGGGGCGTTTTACCCTGATTTATCTGGCACCGCCTGCCGACGTTGACAGTGCCAAGGTAACCAAGGCACCGGAACTTGAACTGACCTACAACTGGGACCCGGAAAGCTATTCAGGCGGTCGCAACTTTGGCCATCTGGCCTATGAAGTTGATGACGTCTACGCGCTCTGCCAGAAACTGATGGATGCCGGTGTGACCATTAACCGTCCGCCCCGCGATGGCCGGATGGCATTTGTGCGTTCCCCTGATGGCATTTCCATCGAGTTCCTGCAAAAGGGTGAAAACCTCAAATCAGCTGAACCATGGGCCAGCATGGAAAACACCGGAAGCTGGTAAAGCACCGTCGCTTCATACCTTAGATGCAAGAAAGGCCCGGAAAAATCCGGGCCTTTCTTTTTGTTCAGATCGCGTCTGTGGTCGCCGCGAATTAACGCTTGTCGACCGGAACAAACGGACGTTCTGCGACGCCGGTAAACAGCTGACGCGGACGACCGATTTTCTGTGAAGGATCTTCGATCATTTCTTTCCACTGGGCGATCCAGCCGACGGTACGTGCAACCGCGAACAGCACGGTAAACATGCTGACCGGAATGCCCATCGCCTTGAAGATGATGCCCGAATAGAAATCGACGTTCGGATAGAGTTTCTTCTCGATGAAGTACTCGTCTTCACGTGCAATGCGTTCAAGTTCCTGCGCAACGTCAAGCAACGGATCGCTGACGTTGAGTTCTTTGAGAACTTCGTGGCAGGTTTCCTGCATGACTTTGGCGCGCGGATCGTAGTTTTTGTAAACGCGGTGACCAAAGCCCATCAGGCGGAACGGATCGTTCTTGTCTTTTGCTTTTGCAACATATTCCGGGATGTTTTTCACATCGCCGATTTCGTTAAGCATTTTAAGAACGGCTTCGTTAGCACCACCATGTGCCGGCCCCCAAAGGGACGCGATACCAGCAGCAATACATGCAAACGGATTTGCACCCGAAGAACCGGCAAGACGTACGGTCGAGGTCGATGCATTCTGCTCATGGTCGGCATGGAGGATCAGGATACGATCCATTGCTTTGGCCAGAACAGGATTAACAACATACTCTTCGCACGGGTTGCCAAACATCATCTGCAGGAAGTTTTCCGCATAACCGAGTTTGTTGTTCGGATAACGGAACGGCTGACCGATCGAATATTTATACGCCATCGCTGCGATGGTCGGCATTTTCGCAATCAGGCGATATGCCGAAATCAGACGCTGCTGCGGGTCATTGATGTCGGTGCTGTCATGATAGAAAGCAGACATCGCGCCAATAACACCAACCATAATGGCCATCGGATGCGCATCGCGGCGGAAGCCGTTATAGAAATTGCGCATCTGTTCATGCACCATGGTGTGCAGGGTGATGTCGGTTTCGAACTGTTTCTTTTCGGTGGCGTTTGGCAACTCGCCATAAATCAGCAGGTGGCAAACTTCCAGGAAGTCTGAATCTTCTGCAAGATCGTCAATCGCATACCCACGATGGCGCAGGATACCCACATCGCCATCAATATAGGTCAGCTCGGACTGGCAGGAGCCGGTCGACGTAAAGCCAGGATCGTATGTGAAAAATCCAGTTTCAGCATAGAGTTTACGAATGTCGATAACATCCGGTCCTACGCTACCCTTAAGCACCGGCATCTCGATCGACTTGCCTGTGGCGTTGTCGGTCAAGGTTACGGTGTGGGAAGTCTTGGAATTATCAGCCATGACTATTTTTCCTTCCCTGTTTGAACGAACACGGTTTCAAGTTGAATGCAGCATAATGCTGCGGCGCACCAAGCGCAAACAGACTATTAACTTTTTCGTTATTCGCTGTTGTTATGCATCGAAATGTCGGATGCGTTTCAGCGTTTGCTCTTTGCCAAGCACGATCATTACGTCGAAGATGCCTGGTGAAGAATTGGAACCTGTGAGCACCGCCCGCAAGGGTTGCGCGACTTTACCGAGTTTAAGATCGAGTTTTTCGGCAGTTTCGCGGACACTTGCGTCAACGTTCTCTTCGGTCCAGCTATCAAGCGCTTCGAGACTGTTGGCCAGTTCAGCAAACAGACCTTCGGGTGCGCTATCAATGAGGGACTGAGCTTTCTCGTTAAATGACGTAACGCCATCCGTAACGTAGAAGGCCGAAGAGCAGGCGAGCTCGATGAGTGTCTTAGCCCTTTCTTTAAGGCCTGACATGCCATTGATCAAGATTTCTTTTTGCGCTGCATCAATTGCATCGCTTCCAATCAGGGCCGCAACCCGTTGGGAAATCTCGTCTACTAGCCTCTTGTCATCTGCCTGGCGCATGTAGATGCCGTTAAGGTTTGTCAGCTTCGCGAAGTCAAATCGCGCCGCACCCTTACCGACATCGGTGATGTCAAACCACTCAATTGCCTGCTCCTGGGAGATGACTTCATCATCACCGTGGCCCCAGCCAAGGCGCAGCAGATAGTTGTTAACCGCTTCGGGCAGGAAACCCATTTCATCGCGATAGGAATCAACACCTAACGCGCCATGGCGTTTGGAAAGTTTTGCACCGTCCGGGCCATGAATAAGCGGAATATGGGCAAATGTTGGAACATCCCAACCCAGTGCGTCATACAAAGCTTTCTGACGGAATGCGTTGGTCAGATGATCATCGCCGCGAATGACATTGGTGACACCCATGTCATGGTCATCGACAACAACCGAAAGCATATAGGTCGGCGTGCCATCGCCGCGCAGAATGACGTAATCGTCAAGCTGCTCATTGCCGACCCGGACTTCGCCCTGCACCTGATCATTGATCACCGCATCGCCTTCTTGTGGCGATTTCAGCCGCACGACAGGTTTGATGCCCTCGGGGGCGTCAGACGCATCGCGGTCACGCCACGTGCCGTCGTACTTCATCGGACGGCCCTCTGCGCGTGCTTTTTCGCGCATGGTGGTCAGTTCTTCGGGCGAGCAATAGCAATAATATGCCTTGCCTGCATCCAGAAGGGATTGGGCAACCTCGGCATGGCGGTCGCGACGGGCAAACTGGAAAGTCGGCTCTTCGTCGGCGGTCAGGCCCAGCCAGTTCAACCCGTCAAAAATAGCGTCGACAGCTTCAGGGGTTGAACGTTCGCGGTCAGTGTCTTCGATACGCAGCAAGAACTTGCCGCCAGTATGTTTGGCATAAAGCCAGTTATAAAGGGCGGTACGTGCGCCGCCGATGTGTAAGAACCCGGTCGGGGACGGGGCAAAACGGGTAACAACCGTCATTCAATATATCCGTTATTTGGATGTTGTCGCTTGTCGCAAGGACTTTTGGCGTGCAGGCTATAGCACAAATGACACGCTGTTGCACCACAGCCGATGTTAGATAGAAACTAACCGTCGGGTAGGCTATTGGACATTCGTCGAAGACAGTTCAGTGGAATATTGAAAAAACAATATCTTGTGGAGGTACCTTCACAGATTGCATCCGCTGTTGCACGCCAAAGAAATAAATGGTTCCTGTCATCGGTTCTCTTCTTTGGGTTGGGATGTGCGCTGTATTTTTGTCTTCCTGCGCGTATCTGGCCGCATCAGGCCGCCTTGGCTTTGATTCTTTTGCTGTGCGGATTTTGGCGGTCCCGTCGCCGGGCCATGGTGGCGTTTGTCCTGCAATCTCTGGCGTGTCTTGTCGCCGGACTTTTGATCGCTGCTCTTCATACCCAGGCCGGACCAACGAATCTTCTGACGCGGACGTTGTATTCAACCACAGTGACCGGCGTGGTTTCTGGCCTTGAACCGCGTGGAAGCCGATTGCGCGCAACCATCGATCCGACGCATATTGATGGTTTGGATCAGGACGGTTTTGATTGGAAAGTGCGGATCAGTTTTCTGGGCGATAGCGATCTTGCGATTGGCGATCAGATATCGGCCAAGGCCCGCCTGTTTCCATTGCGCCCGCCGTCCGTGCCCGGTGATCCCGATTTTGCCCGCAACCTTTACTTTAGTGATATTGGCGCAACCGGTTTTGCCTTTGGTCGTCAATTCGAAGTGTCTCGATCCCAAAGTGATAAATCTAATGAAATCAGTTCATTATTAAGTTATTTCGAGGTTCTGCGACAAAACGTATCGCGCAGGATTGACGATGGTATGCGCCCCCCGGAAGCCGGAATCGCCAAGGCCCTGATCATTGGTGAACGGGGTGATGTCCGGCCCGATATTGCCGAAGATTTGCGAAAATCCGGACTGGCCCATCTTTTGGCAATATCAGGCCTGCATATGGGGCTTCTGTGTGGAACGGTATTTTTCCTGATCCGCTTGGGCTTGGCAGCAGTCCCGACGATTGCCTTGCGTTATCCGATTAAAAAATGGGCCGCCGTTGGTGCGATGGTGGCCGGGCTGGTCTATCTCGGATTATCCGGCGCGACCGTTCCGACCCAACGGGCATATGTCATGCTGCTTGTGGTTTGGGTTGCCTTGCTACTGGATCGACGCGCCATTTCGCTGCGTCTCGTCGGGGTGGCTGCGGTGATTGTTTTGCTCTTGCGACCTGATGTGGTGTTAGGCGCAAGTTTTCAGCTTTCATTTGCCGCAGTCGGCGCGCTTGTTGCCTTTTACGATGGACCGGGACGGCGTTGGCTTGACGGGCAGGGAGCCCGACCATTGTTTGAACGCGTGATGGTCTATCTGGTCGGGCTTGTCATCACGGGCATCATTGTTACCGCTGTGACGGCCCCGATCATTGGCTATCACTTTGGCCGGGTATCCGCCTTGGGCGTGGTGGCAAACCTGATTGCCATACCGGTAATGGCGTTTTGGATCATGCCATTGATTGTTGCCGCACTTGCCCTGATGCCCTTTGGCTTTGAATACCCCGTACTGTGGTTGATGCAGCCCGGTTTGACCGTCTTGCTTGATACCGCATCCGGGTTGGGGAGTGTCGAATGGGGATTATGGTACGTTGCGAGCCTTGATGCCGTGGCGGTATCTTGCGCGATGTTAGCGCTAACATGGTGCGTGATCTGGCGGGATCGCTGGTTGGTGTTACCTGTGATCCCGATACTGATCGCGGGGATAATCATTCAATCGCGCCATCATTCCCCTGATATTCTGATTTCCGGGGACAGGGAAAGCTGGGCGGTTTTTGATCGCGACCAGAAGGTTCTCCACATACCTGAAAAACTGTCTTCATTTCAAAAATCCCTATGGATGGCGCGGTTTGGGTTGCGTCCTGAAAACGAAGACCGGCATTTGCAAACATGTGCCAATGATCCGTGCCGTGTTGTGATGGGCAGTGATGTAATGGGGGGTGGCGTATTGGGCGGTGATGGGCAAAAGACCATCGTGATCGCCAACACATTCGCCAACCCGTTCTATGCCTGTCGCAATGCCGATATCGTAGTTGATCTCAAAAGTGATCTGCCCCAAACGCAATGCCGCGCAGCAGGGGCTGACATTCTGGTCGATGATGATGTGTTGTGGTGGCAAGGCGGGGTGACCATTGATCCGGCCAATCATGAAAACCCGGTGAGATCGGTTCGAACCGAAACCGGCGGCTGGCCATGGATTGTGATTGGTGGCAGGATTGCACACTGATCTGCACCGGGATCGGCAAAACAGCCGGTAACAAACGGCACGAAATCACCCAAAAAGTAATCATCATACAAATTAATTTCGCCCGGACTTCATCAAAGCCGGGCGAAACAAAAATGGATGTATGTATGGGGCAGAGCTTAGTCTGGCTTGCCTTAGTACTGGCGCAAAAGCCCCACCAGACGCCCCTGAATGCGCACACGGTCCGGTGACAGGGACCGGGTCTCATAACGCGCGTTGGCCGGTTCCAGCATGACTTCACCGCGGCCGCGTTTAAGGCGCTTCAGGGTCGCTTCACTGTCATCAACCAGAGCAACAACGATGGTGCCGTCATGGGCCTGCTCGCACCGCTGGATCAGCACGGTATCGCCATCAAGGATCCCGGCCTCAATCATGGAATCGCCTGATACCTCAAGCGCATAGTGATCACCAGCCCCCAGAAGGGCGGCGGGAACCTGAACCATCGTGCTTTGATCGCGCAGCGCCTCAATCGGCGTACCCGCAGCAATCCGGCCATACAGCGGCAGCGAAATGGCGTCACTGTTGTCTGAAAAGGCCGTCGGAACGGTTGTTGGCCGATGCGGGGTTTTGCGCGCACTGGCAAGCGATGTCACATTGTTTGGCGTTTCGGGCGCATCATCATCGCTGTTTTCCGGCAGGCGCAAGACCTCAAGCGCACGCGCACGATGGGCTAGGCGGCGGATAAACCCGCGTTCCTCAAGCCCGGTAATCAGGCGATGAATGCCCGATTTGGATTTAAGGTCCAGTGCCTCCTTCATTTCATCGAAAGAAGGCGAGATACCGCGATCGCGAAGGTAATTGTCGATATAGACCAGCAATTCATATTGCTTGCGCGTCAGCATGATATTTTCCGAACCTGTAACAAGAACAAAAAGAATACATAGATGTTCTACTTTAGTTCTTTTTACAGGTCAAGCGCATCAATACGATTTGACATCAAATGTGTTTAATCGCCGGTATTATTCAAAATATGTGAATAATCGAACAGGGGATTAATCCGCGACGAAGGTGCCTGATTTGCCACCTTCTTTTCGGGTCACCCGCAGATCAGTAATCTGCATGCCCTTATCAACAGCCTTGCACATGTCAAACACCGTCAGTGCCGCAACAGACGCGGCCGTCAACGCTTCCATCTCGACCCCGGTTTTACCCGTGGTCTTGCAGGTGGCGGTGATCTCAACCGCATCAACGCCGTCAACCAGTTCAAGATCAACCGTCACCGATGTCAGCGGCAGGGGATGACACAGTGGAATCAGGTCGGGGGTTTTTTTGGCCCCCATAATCCCGGCCAATTGGGCAATGGCAAGAACATCACCCTTTTTATGACCGTGATTTGCGATCAGCGCATACGTCTCGGCAGACATCAGAACGCGGGCCTTGGCAACGGCAATGCGGGCAGTCTCGGCCTTGGCCGAAATATCAACCATCACCGCATTCCCGCCAGCATCAATATGGGAAAGTTTGTCTGCCATAAAACTATCCGATCCCAATCAGGCCGCAAGGCCAAGTAGTGTGCGGGTGGCCGCGGCAACGTCGTCCTGACGCATCAGACTTTCGCCAATCAGGAAGCATTGCGCGCCGACCTTTGCCATGCGCGACAAATCATCTGGGGTGAACAGGCCACTTTCGGCGACCAGCAAGCGGTCCTCATCAACCATGGCGGCCAGTTCTTCGGTGGTGGTCAGCGACGTTTCCATGGTCTTGAGATTGCGGTTGTTCACCCCGATCAGACGCGACTTAAGCTTTAACGCCCGTTCAAGCTCCGGGGCGTTGTGGACCTCGATCAAAACATCCATGCCAAGCGCATGGGCCGCATCTTCAAGTTCGGCGGCCTGAGCATCTTCAAGAGCCGCCATGATCAGCAAAATGCAATCGGCCCCCAGTGCGCGGGCCTCGGTCACCTGATAGGGGTCAATCATGAAATCCTTACGAAGTGCTGGAAGGTCGACAGCGGCGCGGGCCGCGACCAGATAGCTGTCATCACCCTGAAAATATGGAATATCGGTCAAAACCGACAGGCAGCTCGCCCCGCCAGCCTGATAGGCCTTGGCCAGTTCCGGCGGATTAAAATCGGCGCGAATAAGGCCCTTTGACGGGGAGGCTTTCTTGATTTCAGCAATCAGGCCATAGCGACCATCGGCCACAGACGTTTCAAGCGCCTTGATAAAACCACGTGGTGCGGACTGTTCCTGAGCCAAAGCTTCAAGGGCGCCAAGCGTCGTGCGCGCCTTGCAGGCCGCAACATGATCGTGTTTGTCGGTGCAAATTTTGGTAAGGACGTCGCTCACGCTGCATTTCCTTCGTTGGTAATCTTAACAAGGCCTTGCAGCGTTTCTGCTGCCTTGCCGCTATCAATGGCGTCGGCGGCCTTTTTAATGCCGTCTGCAAGGTCGCTTGCGATATCGGTGACCACAAGGGCGGCACCGGCATTCATCAAAACGATATCGCGATAGGCACTTTTCTGACCGGCCAGAAGATCAAGAATGGCTTTGGCATTCACATCGGCATCGCCACCCTTAAGCGCATCAAGGGTCACGGTTTCAATACCATAGTCACCGGGGCTGATTTCAAACGTCGTGACCTTGCCATTTTTAACTTCGGCACCAAAAGTCGGTCCGGTGGTCGAGATTTCATCAAGCCCGTCATGACCATGAACAACCCATGCATGCACCGATCCCAAACGGTTCAGCACATTGGCAATCGGTTCGACCCATTCACGGGCAAAAACACCGAGAACCTGACGTTTTGTCTTGGCCGGGTTGGCAAGTGGGCCCAGAAGGTTAAAGATGGTGCGTGTGCCCATTTCAACGCGGGTTGGCATGACGTGACGCATGGCCGAATGGTGACGGGTCGCCATCATGAAACACAGATTGATGTTTTTAAGCGCCTTTTCCAGAAGCGCCATGTCGGCATCAAGATTAACACCAAGTGCCATCAAAACATCCGCTGACCCCGATTTGGAGGATGCCGCCCGGTTACCATGTTTGGCAACGGTCGCACCGGCGGCTGCGGCCACAATCGCGGCTGCGGTTGAAATGTTATAGGTTCCGCTGCCATCGCCACCCGTACCGCAAGTATCAACCGCGTTTTCAGGTGCAATAATCCCGGTCGCCTTGGCCCGCATGACACGCGCCGCCCCGGTGATTTCATCGACCGTTTCACCGCGCAGGCGCAAGCCCATCAGGAACGCGCCCATCTGTGATGGGGTAGCCTGACCCGACATCAGAACGTTAAAGGCCTGTTCGGCCTGTTTTTCGTTCAGCTTTTCGCCGGTTGCGACTTCGGCCAAGATGGCCTTGAGATCATAATCAGTCGACATACAGGTGTCCTCGGTTTGCGGTCCGGTGCAGGGTCATGCGCCGGTAAAATCGATAAAATTCTTTAATAATGCGTGGCCATGTTCTGACGCGATGCTTTCGGGATGGAACTGAACGCCATGAATTTGATGGGTTTTATGACGCACCCCCATGATCAGACCATCTTCGCTTTCGGCGGTAATTTCAAGGCAATCGGGCAGGGTGTCGCGTTCAATGACCAAGGAATGGTACCGTGTTGCCGTGAACGGACTGGGCAGCCCGTCAAACACACTTGTCGCGTCGTGGTTCATGGCATCGGTTTTACCATGCATGCAGTTTGGCGCACGGATGACCTTGCCGCCAAAGGCCTGACCAATGGATTGATGGCCAAGGCACACGCCCAGAAGTTTGACCTTACCCGCGGCCGACTTGATCAGATCAAGGCAAATGCCAGCCCGTTCCGGATCACAGGGGCCAGGTGATATCACAATGCCGTCGGGGTTCAGTGCAAGAGCCTCATCAACCGTGATTTCGTCATTACGGCGCACTTCGACCTCGGGGCCGAGTTCGCGCAGGTAATGCCACAAATTGAAGGTAAAGCTGTCGTAATTGTCGATGAGGAGATACATCGCGGGAAAGGCCTATGCATATTCAAGGTCGCCAGAGAATAAACGCACCTGCGGCCACGTCAAGCGGAAGCAGGATAAGGATTTTTTCGCCTGCATGGGGTGGTGATGGTCCGGGGTTAACAGGGTGCTAACCAGACGCGGTGTAAAAGCAGCAAAACAACAGCCGACACGATCGGTCTATAATCACCATATGGGTAGCACGATCCGGTAAACGAGGCCGGGCAAACAAGACTGGAGACGACCACGTGGCACGTCGGGCACAACCCGCCAAACGTAAAAAGGCGGCACCCAAAAAATCAACCCGCAAGAAGTCTGCGCCGAAAAAGAAATCGGGCGGTATCGGTCGCCTGATGCTGGGCGGGGCTTTTGTGGCCGGGACACTGTCGGCGATCATTGCGGTTGGCAGTATGCTTGAACTTGACCGCGCCTCGGATGAATTTGGTCGTGCCGTCGATCAAAAGGCCCCGGATTATACCCTGGCCGAACCTGCCCCGACGCCAAAACTGCGTAAAGATTACAAGCTTTCGGAAGACACGCCGACACGCGGTCGGACGGGCTATCTTGTTGGCAACGAGGAAGAGACAGAAGGTGCTGCGCCCAAAACGGCGGCAGTACCCAAGCCCCGTGAGACCAAACCGGAACCAGATATTCTTCCCGGTGACAGTGGATCAGATCACGGTGTTGCGCCAGACAGTGATAGGAATGCGCCGTGGCGCAAATATGCCGCCCTTGCCCCGAATGCCGGAAATGCGCCGGTGATTGCGATTGTCATTGATGATGCGGGGCTTGATCAGCCGCGCACGGCGCGCACCGTCTTGCTTCCCGGACCGGTCACTATTTCATATCTGCCCTATGCCCGCGATTTGCAGCCACAGGTCAATGCGGCCCGCAAGGCCGGCCACGAAGTGATGCTGCATATGCCCATGGAGCCGTCATCGGCATCGGTTGATCCGGGGCCGCATGCTTTGCTGGCGAACTATGACCGGCAAAAGATTTTAAACGAAATGACATGGATGCTGGATCAGTTTGACGGTTATGTCGGGGTTAATAACCACATGGGCAGCAAATTCACATCCGACCCTGACCGCATGAAGATCGTGATGGAGGTCATGAAGTCGCGGGGTTTGATGTTCCTTGATTCACGCACCAGCGCCAAATCGGTTGGTTTTTCAACCGCCAATGATTTCGGTGTGCCGGCCATCACCCGTGATGTGTTTATTGATGATGCCGATGATGACGCCAAAATCGCTGATATGCTGGCAAGAATAGAGCGGGTTGCCGCCAAGCAGGGCTACGCCATTGCTATTGGCCATCCACGTGACCGAACGCTTAAAGCACTTCGAAACTGGATTCCATCGCTCAAAGCCAAGGGATTTGTGCTTGTCCCGGCGACAGAGGTTCTCAGGCGTACAACGCAAAGTGCGACGGGCTGAGTGCTTCTTTATCTCAACAGCAGGCTTGAAGTGGAAATTGACATTTTTAAAATGCATCGACTGCTATAAAATTTTGGTGCCGAAGTGCAATGTCAATTAGGGTTCTGAACAAGTTAGCGTTCAGGAGGGTAAACTTATGCGTGATCCACGGGCAGCAGAAACGGATTTCTTCATTCACCGTCTGGCAGTTTTGGGGTTACTGCTTTTTGCTTGTGTGTTTTTTGCTGGTTTTATCGGGAACGAAGCAATTGCTTATGCTCTCACCCGGCTCGATAGCGAAAAAACTATCGCGAAAGTGACCAAATATGAATCAGTAAATCAGCTCAAAATAGTGTGGTACGAGTTTTCCGACGCAAACAATGTACGTTACGAAAATAGAGTGCATGTACCATATCGCGCATCGTTTCATCCTGAGGAGGGAATGGAAGTCGAGGTGACGTACTTCCCTTTAAACCCAGAATATTCAGATGTCACGGATCTACTGCAAGGACGTCGTGAAGCAACATCAACGTCCTTGGCGATTGGAGCGTTGGCTGTTGGTGGTGCGATAATTGTGATCTTTTTTGTTTCTGCTCGTTCTTATCGCCAGCACAAAAGAAAGATGAAGTATTACTAAGCAAACCGATGCGCTTCACGGGCTGCAGCCATTAGCGCGCCTGCCTTGTTTCGGCATTCTTTGTCTTCGAGTTCGGGTTGGCTGTCGACAACGATGCCAGCCCCGGCCTGAATGTGGATTTGTTCATCCTTGATGACGGCGGTGCGCAGCGCGATGCAGGTATCCATTGATCCGTCGGCGGAAATATAGCCAATGCATCCGGCATAAATGCCGCGACGGACCGATTCCAGTTCATCGATAATTTCCATGGCGCGGACTTTTGGCGCGCCCGAGACGGTGCCTGCCGGGAAACCAGCCTTGAGTACATCCATCGCATCGTATTTTTCGTCGACTTCACCAACAACATTGGAAACGATGTGCATGACGTGGGAATAATATTCGATCTTTTCGCGGTCGGTGACGCGTACGGTTCCGGGCTTGGAAACGCGGCCCACATCGTTGCGGCCAAGATCAAGCAGCATCAGATGTTCTGAGCGTTCCTTGGGATCGTCCAGAAGGTCATGCGCCATGACTTTGTCGTCTTCGGGTGTATGACCGCGGCGGCGGGTACCGGCAATGGGGCGAATGGTGACTTCGTTATCACGCAGGCGCACCAGAATTTCCGGGCTGGCGCCAACCACCTGAAACCCACCGATATCGAGATAGAACATGAAAGGCGACGGGTTGATCCGGCGCAGCGCACGATAAAATGCGAAAGGCGGGAGCTGATAAGGCAACGTGTAGCGTTGTGACAGCACCACCTGAAAAATATCGCCCGCGCGGATATATTCCTTGGCCTGATCGACCATTTTATGGAACCCGGCTTCGTCGACGCTGACCTTGGGGGCGGGCAGGGTATCGGGCACCGATTTCGAACGCCGGTCGATAAACAGATTGCGCTGAAACTGTAACACCACGTCATTGAGGCGCGCGCAGGCCAGATCATAGGCTGCATCAGCACTGATGCCGTCTTCGGGGCGGACCGGGGTTACCACGGTTACAGTATCGGCGATGGTGTCAAAGCTTGCCGTGACTGTCGGGCGGATGAAAATGCCATCGGGAACACCAAGTTCATCCTTGTTGCTGTCGGGCAGCTTTTCCATCAGGCGCACAGTGTCATAGCCCATATAGCCGACAAGCCCGGCACTCATGGGCGGCATATTGTCAGGCAGGGTAATGTGGCTTTCAGCCATCAGCTTTTTCAGGCTTTCGAGCGGGGCGTCTTTTTCGGCGACAAACGCATCGGCATCGGCCATGGCACGGCGGTTGAGTTCGGCGCGATCGCCAAAGCACCGCCAGATCAGATCGGGTTTCAGGCCAAGGAACGAATAACGTCCGCGAACAGCACCACCTTCAACAGATTCAAGCAAATAGGTGTTGGGCATGCCGTCGGCAATTTTAAGGAAAGCCGAGACAGGTGTATCGAGGTCCGCGGTGAGCGCTGTTGAGAGAACCTGCGAAATGCCGTTTTCGTAATTTTGCTTGAAACTGGTGAAATCCGGTTTGATTTCCATGGGGATGTCCGATTTCCGGTCTTTGGGTGTGAGTGAGATTTGATAAGAAAAAGGGCGGCCTGTTTAAACAAGCCGCCCTTTGCGTTGGATGATCAGTTTGCCGCGGCGGGCGCATAAAGCCCGTTGATCACGCTGTTGTTGATGCTGACCGAGATTTCCTCGTTCAGGTAATCAAGATACTGCGCGAGGATGTCCTGATTGATGGCTTGTTTAAGCTCATCGGTGACAGGGGCCGCATCTGCGGTATCGGTCTTGGCAGCCTTGATGTCATCAAGTTTAACGATGATGACGTTTTCGCTGGTCTGGAGTGCTTTGGCCTTACCATCCTCAAGCGAGAACAGGGCAGCGGCAACAGATGGGCTTACGCCATCGTTAAGTCCATTGCCGTCACGTTTGGTCAGGCCGCTTTGTTTGACTTCCGCACCGTCATTGGCCGCCGTGGTGGCGATGTCAGCACCTGTGTTGTTGATGTCATTGGCCAGTTCTTCGGCCTTGGCAAGCATCAGGCGTTGACGTTCATCGGTTGTCCATGCGGTCACAACCTCGTCACGTACGTCCTCAAACGGACGCAAGGCTGACGGGGTGATTTTATTTACGCGCAGGACATAGCGCAGACCGTTTGCGGTTTCCTCAAGCAGGCTCTCTTCGCCACCTTCGAGTTCAAAGATTTTGGCGTTGATTTCATCCGAACCATCGATGGTTTCACCGGCCAGACCTTCGCCACGGACAACGCCCGACAGGTCATAGGTTTTTGCCCCGACCTCGCGTGCGGCATCTTTGATCGGGGTGCCTGCACCAAGTTCTTCGTCAAAGGTTACCGACAGATCATAGATCGCGTCTTCGGCTTTGAACTGTTTCAAACCATCAACAACGGTGTCGCGAACGTCATCAAGTGACTGGGTTTTCGCCGCTGTGATCGACGGAACACGCAGAATGTGCCAGCCAAGTGCGGTTTCAACCGGTTCGGAAACACCCCCTTCAGGCAACGCAAAGGTCGCATCGCGCAAATCAGGGAGAATATCATTGGCGGTGAATTCACCCAGATTAACCACCGAGCTATCCATGCCGGCTTCTTTGGCGACGTCCATGAAGTCAGCGCCTTCTTGCAGACGTTTGTAAGCGTCTTTGGCAGTCTGTTCTTCGTTCGGAGCAAACAGGATCTGCTGCACGGTGCGCTTTTCCTGCGTCTGGAATTCGGCAATGCGCTGGTTATAGGATTCGAGGACTTCTTCGTCGGTCACGCTGATCGTGCTGACAAGATCCGCAGAAGACAGTGTCGCCAGGGTGACGTCACGGGTTTCAGGTGCGGTAAACTGCTGGGCATTGTCTTCGTGATATTTGCGAAGTGTGGCGTCATCTGGGGTTGCGATGTCGTCGAACTCTGTGCGGTTAAGGGTAAAGAATGACCCCGAACGCTGTTCGTTCCGATATGCAACGATCTGCTGTGCCATCACTTCAGGAACGGCAGCAGTGCCGGTCAGGCTGCCAACAATCTGCTGGCTCATAAGATCGCCACGCACACCGTCGATGAATTCCTGTTCCGTGTAACCCGCTGCATAGAGCGACTGCATGAAACGATCACGGCTGAACTGTTTGGTTGCCGGGTCTTTGAAGTTGTCCGAGGCAAAGATCGCGTCACGGACTTTTTCATCACTGATGCCAATGCCCTTGTCACGTGCGTCTTCACGCATGATCTTCTGGGAAACCAGCGACTGAACCGTATTGTTCAGGAGGCCCATTTGCACGGCCTGTTGCTGGTTGAAGTTCGGACCAAACACATTACGCATGTTCTGGACACTGCGCTGGAAAGCGCGGTCCAGTTCGACAGGAGTGATCGACTGATTGCCGATTTCCGCGACTTGACGTGATGTTCCAAGGTCAAGCATGGATGCGTTAAGGCCCCAGCCGACGAAGCTCAGCGCAAGCACACTAAAGATGATCTTGGCAAAGATTGATTTCGAAAAATTGCGAATGCCAGCAAGCATATGAATAAGCCTAACAATTCGTGGTTTGGTGTCGAAATGGTGTTTCGACAGGTTATAATTTTGTCCGTCACGGCATGTAATCCGATGCGGAATTGCCGCGCATCTTAATGGCGAGAGGTACCCCCGGCAACATCCGATTGCATAGAACAAATAAGCAGGACAAAACAAGGGCCGTATCACCGCCGTTTCCGGGGCTTGGCGCAGAGCATACTGCGTGCTAGAAACCGCGTATCAAGATAGAATGTAACAGATCGTAACCGGGCTATGCGCCCGACGACGCATTTGTTAGAGATACCGAACCTGTTTGACCCTGACCCAGCAAGAGGACTACATCCATGACCCAACGCCGTCCCATGATCGCCGGAAACTGGAAAATGAACTGTTTGCGCGCGGACGGTATCGCGCTGGCCACGGCTTTGGCGGCCAAGGCTGCCGAAAAGGGGGCTTTGGGCTGTGACGTTCTTGTCTGTCCGCCGGCAACTCTGTTGTCTGATGTTGTCGCGGCGACCAAGGGCAGTGCCGTTATGGTCGGCGGGCAAGATTGCCACGTAGCAACGTCAGGCGCGCATACCGGGGATGTGGCCGCACCGATGCTGGCTGATATTGGTGCGGGTTATGTCCTTGTTGGGCATTCCGAACGGCGTGCCGATCACGATGAAAGTTCCACCACCATCCGTCTGAAGGCCATTGCCGCACATGATGCGGGGCTGGCGGCGGTTGTCTGTGTTGGTGAAACCGAACAGGAACGTGATCTTGGGGCGACACTTGCGGTGGTGAATGGTCAGGTTGCCGTGTCTGTTCCAGGCGGTGCGACGGCGAAAAACACGATTATTGCCTATGAACCGGTCTGGGCCATTGGCACCGGGCGGACGGCCAGTGTTGCCGAAGTTGCCGAGGTTCATGCGGCAATTCGTGCCGAACTTGTTGAACGTTTTGAAGACGGTGATGAATTCCGTATTCTTTATGGTGGTTCGGTCAAACCGTCCAATGCGGCGGAATTGCTTGCTGTCGAAGATGTTGACGGTGCTTTGGTCGGCGGGGCCAGCCTCAAGGTTGACGATTTTTGGAAAATTATTGAAACTTGCGCCTAGCCAACAGCCATAAAACGGGTTAAATACGCATCAAATTTATGCCCGATCCGGGGCAGGTTGCGTTCGGATCGGAAGTTAGGACAAGAGTTTCGACACCATGCAAACAGTTATTCTGGTAATTCACCTTCTTCTCGCGCTTGGCATGATTGCCGTCATTCTCGTACAGCGCAGCGAGGGCGGTGGGCTTGGTATCGGTGGTAACAGCGGCGGCGGTGGCGGCGGCGGTTTCGGCGTGATGAGTTCACGCGGTGCTGCAAACTTGCTGACCCGCACGACTGCGATACTGGCAGGCGCGTTCATGATCACCAGCATCATCCTCGCACTCCAGTCCAACAGCCACACCAAGCCAGCTTCCATCTTGGAACAGGCTCCGGCAGCATCGTCCTCGGCGACCACGGATGCCCCAGCGGTTACTGAACCCGCTGAGGATACCGGGCCCGCGGCTCCGACCCGCTAGACAAAATAACCGACGACCCGAGGCGGCAAACTTGCCGCCTCATTTTTTGATTGTTGTATTTCCCGGTTCATGATGCACTGCATTGGAACCGAGGCTTTGTGCTTTGAGATGAGGCAAAGAAATGACTCGTTATATCTTTATCACCGGTGGCGTTGTTTCTTCGTTGGGCAAAGGCCTGGCGTCGGCTGCTTTGGGTGCCTCGCTACAGGCACGTGGTTTTACCGTTCGCCTGCGCAAGCTTGATCCGTATATCAACGTTGATCCGGGCACCATGAGCCCGTATCAGCACGGTGAGTGCTATGTGACCGAAGACGGGGCCGAGACCGACCTTGATCTTGGCCATTATGAACGTTTTACCGGCGTATCATCGCGCCGTTCTGATAACGTGACCACCGGGCGGATCTATTCCAATGTGATTGCGCGCGAACGTCGTGGGGATTACCTCGGCGGGACGGTGCAGGTCATTCCGCACATTACCGACGCGATCAAGGAATTCGTTCAGTCCGATGCGACCGAGGATTTCGTTCTGGTCGAAATCGGCGGCACGGTTGGCGATATCGAAAGCCTGCCGTTCCTTGAAGCCATCCGTCAGATGGGCAATGATCTTGGCGATGGCCGGACCTTGTTCATGCATCTGACACTGGTGCCGTATATTTCATCGGCCGGTGAGCTTAAAACCAAACCAACCCAGCATTCCGTCAAGGAATTGCAAAGTGTTGGTATTCAGCCTGATATTCTTCTGTGCCGGTGTGATCGTGAAATTCCGATCAATGAACGCCGCAAGATTGCGCGTTTCTGTAACGTGCGTGAAGCGGCTGTTATCCCGGCCTATGATGTTGATAACATCTATCAGGTGCCGATCAGCTATCACCAGTATGGTCTTGATAACGAAGTGCTTCATCACTTCGGCCTGCAGGCACAGGACCCCGATTTGCGTCCGTGGGATGAAATTTGCAACACCATCCGCAATCCGGAAGGTGAGGTCACCATCGGGATCGTTGGCAAATACATTCAGTTGCCCGATGCCTATAAATCCCTGACCGAAGCCCTGACCCATGGCGGCATTGCCAATAAGGTCCGGGTTAAGCTGGAATGGATTGCGTCTGACGCGCTTGAAAAAGAGGGTGACGTTAGCGAAATCCTGTCCAAGCTTGATGCGATCATGGTGCCGGGTGGTTTTGGCGAGCGTGGCGCAGAAGGCAAGATTGCCGCTGCGCGCTATGCGCGTGAAAACAAGGTGCCGTATTTTGGCATTTGCTTTGGCATGCAGATGGCGGTTCTTGAAGCAGCGCGTAATTTGGCCGGCCTTAAAGATGCATCGTCATCGGAATTTGGTCCGACGAAAACACCGCTTGTCGGTCTGATGACCGAATGGTCGAAAGACGGTGGGTCGGTTGAGCGACGTTCGGATGAAGATGATCTTGGCGGCACCATGCGCCTTGGCAATTATGAGTGCAAACTGGTTGACGGATCGCGTGCGCGCGACATCTATGCCAGTGAGACCGTGCTTGAGCGTCATCGCCATCGCTATGAAGTTAACGTAAACTTCATGGGGCAGCTTGAGGAAAAAGGGCTTAAATTCTCGGGCCTGTCGCCGGATGGGCGGTTGCCGGAAATCGTCGAATACCCGGATCATCCGTGGTTTATCGGTGTTCAGTTCCACCCGGAACTGCGGTCGCGTCCGCTTGATCCGCATCCGCTGTTTGTGTCCTACATCAAGGCTGCCAAAGAGCGCAGTCGTCTGGTGTGATCCAATCGCTTGCATGCCTGAAGCCCTGAGTGAAAGTCAGTGAAGTGACCGAAATCAAAACCGTTAAAGTCGGAAATATCGAAATCGCCAATGACCGGCCGTTTGCTGTATTGGCGGGCCCGTGTGCGATTGAAAGCCGTGCGCATGCGCTTGAAATGGCCATCGCCCTTAAGGAACTTTCCGAGGGAATGGGCATTGGGCTTGTCTATAAAAGCTCGTTTGATAAGGCCAACCGGACCAGCACCACATCCAAACGCGGTGTTGGCATGTCCGAGGGGCTTGATATTCTGGCCGAAGTTAAAGCCAAGACCGGCCTTCCGATTGTAACCGATGTGCATTTGCCTGATCAGTGTGCGGCTGTTGGTGAAGTTGCCGATATTCTGCAGATCCCGGCATTCCTGTGCCGTCAGGCCGATCTTTTGCAGGCAGCGGGCAAAACCGGGCGCGTGGTTAATGTCAAAAAGGGTCAGTTCCTGGCCCCTTGGGACATGGCCAATGTCGCCAACAATATTGCTGCCACTGGCAATGAAAATATTATGCTGTGCGACCGTGGAACCAGCTTTGGCTATAACACGCTCGTTACAGACTTCCGCGGACTTCCCACCATGGCCCGTCAGGGCTATCCAGTTGTCTTTGATGCAACCCATTCGGTTCAACAGCCGGGCGGGCAGGGCACGACATCAGGCGGCCAGCGCGAATTCGCGCCGGTGCTTGCACGTGCGGCCGTTGCGGTTGGCATCGCGGCACTGTTTATCGAAACCCACGATAACCCGGCGACGGCCATTTCCGATGGCCCGAACCAAATTCCGTTGAACAAACTCCCCGAAGTTCTTTCGGTCCTGATAGAACTCGACAAGGTGGCCAAAGCCAACCCGGTTCGTCTGGATATGTTTGACGTCTGAAAATAAAAATGCCGCCAGAACATGTCTGGCGGCATTGTTTTTGCTGTAACCCGCAGGCCCAATAAAGGGCTTGCTTCCTCGTCCTTAAGGAGAACGTTTCAGTCATGACCGCTATTATCGATATTCGCGGCCGCGAAATCCTTGACAGCCGTGGTAACCCGACGGTCGAAGTTGATGTCACCCTGGAAAATGGCGCCTTTGGTCGTGCTGCCGTTCCGTCTGGCGCGTCAACCGGTGCGCACGAAGCTGTTGAGCTGCGTGACAAAGAAGACCGCTATATGGGCAAAGGTGTCACCAAGGCAGTGGCTTCGGTCAATGGTGAGATTTTTGAAGCACTGGTTGGTATGGATGCCGAAGACCAGATTGCTGTTGATACCGTGATGATCGATCTTGACGGCACGGCGAACAAAGCCCGCCTTGGCGCAAATGCGATCCTTGGTGTGTCGCTTGCCACAGCCAAGGCTGCGGCAGAAGATGCAGGCCTGCCGCTGTTTCGGTATGTGGGTGGTTCGTTTGCCAGAACCCTTCCGGTACCGATGATGAACATCATCAACGGTGGTGAGCATGCCGATAACGCCATTGATGTTCAGGAATTCATGGTTGTTCCGGTCTCCGCCGAAACCGGGTCAGACGCGATCCGTATGGGTGCGGAAATCTTCCATAACCTGAAAAAGGCACTGTCCGCAGACGGTCTGAGCACCTCGGTCGGGGATGAAGGTGGTTTTGCCCCGAACATCGCATCGACCGAAGCTGCAATCAGCTATGTCATGAAGTCGATTGAGGCCGCTGGTTATCGCCCGGAAGAAGACGTTGTGCTGGCGCTTGATGCCGCATCAACCGAATTCTACAAGGATGGCAAATACGTGCTGGCGGGCGAGGGTAAGACCCTTGATGCCGGTGGTATGGTCAAATACTGGGCCGATCTTGTCGGGAAATACCCGATCTTCTCCATCGAAGATGGCATGGCCGAAGATGACTGGGACGGTTGGGCAGAACTTACCGCAGCAATCGGTGCTAAAACCCAGCTGGTTGGCGATGATCTGTTTGTGACCAACCCGATCCGTCTTGCCGACGGCATCAAAAAGGGTGTGGCGAACTCGATCCTGGTCAAAGTCAACCAGATCGGCACGTTGTCCGAGACGCTTGAAGCTGTCGAGATGGCCCATCGCGCAGGCTATACTGCCGTGATGTCGCACCGTTCGGGCGAAACCGAAGATTCGACCATTGCCGATCTGGCGGTTGCCACCAATTGTGGTCAGATCAAAACCGGTTCGCTGTCACGTTCTGACCGTCTGGCCAAATACAACCAGTTGATCCGCATCGAAGAGATGCTTGATGCCGGTGCGTATTATCCGGGTCGTTCGATCCTGAAGTAAGCGGGATCGATTTTAAAGATCGATAGATGTTAAAGCGGGCCGTTCCGGGAATGCCGGGATGGCCCGCTTTCTATGGGCGATGAGCGGTGCCCGAAAAGGCCCAGACGCCAAGAAGTGGTGGATGAAACGGCTGGTTCTGTGCTCTCTTGCAACACCATTTTCCTAATTCAGAATTACCTGTTTGACCGTATTTTTGTGCGTTTGAGGCGCGCGGTTAACTCTATTTTTACGCGTTTGGGTGTTACTTGACGGGTAATATTACCCGGCTTCTGACCTTAACAGGTGCTATCTACCTGATAAGGCATGGGAATAACGTATGTTGTTTTCATGTTGCGGAGCCGGAATAACTTTTTAAGCCGTGAAAATCGGCTTTGTGCGCACGGGCAGGGGTAAATGTCTTCAACATCACCGGTCTTTCGTCGCCTTAAACAGGCTGTTGCACCGGTCATCGCATTTACAGTCATGGCGTATTTCATCTTTCACAGTGTGGAAGGTGATCGCGGTCTTTTGACCTATTGGTCGATGCAGGATCGTGTCACCGAGATTGCTTTGGTCCGCGATGAGACGACGCAAAAGCGCAAACTGCTTGAACAACATGTTGTGTCCTTGCGCGCGAAGCATCTTGACCCCGATCTGCTTGATGAACGCGCGCGTGCGATGCTTAATGCCGCCCATCCAGATGATGTGATTATCTTCCATCATGATGGCTACAGCGACACCGCAACCATCACAGCGCAGAAGTAATCTTCCCGGCACTACGTCATCGTTTCTTCCGGTGCTTTAAAACAGGCCGGAGAATCCATTGATTGCAATTGTTGTAACTTTTGCCGTTTTGGCGCCGGTTTGGCACAAATCCTGTGCTTGATGTGAATATTTACAGTTGTGAAATGGCTTCAGTAATAAATCCCTTTGGATAAGGTTTTGTTTCAACTGACTTTTGGTTGAAATGCCAATTCCTCAGGAAAACAGTTGAGGGCGTTGATATTGAATGCCTTCTGGGGTTGTATTTGTTCTTTTACGGCTATGCGATATTATGTTCATAAAAGCATAGCATTTGTGACGTCAGGGAATGAACGGATTTTAAAGGATCGCCCCAAGTAGCTGAAAACTCTGAAAATCTGTATATTTGTGAAATTGCGATAATTAACCACTTTATGGTTTATCAGCAATTGTGCGTTGCAAAACAACGGTTTATTCAGTGTTAGATTACTTGCCCTTCCACGTGGTTTTAGGTAGTCATTTCGGTGGTCCAGTACCGAATTAAGCGCTCATACATGATGCTTAAGCGACAGCCATCCACCGGGAGGAAACATGGCGACCACGAAACGCAAACGCGCCACAACGCGCGCCGACAATCAGGCGAGCAGTGACGATCTCCTCAAATATTACCGTGAAATGCTTCTGATCCGTCGCTTTGAAGAAAAAGCCGGTCAGTTGTATGGCATGGGTCTCATCGGTGGCTTCTGTCACCTTTACATCGGGCAGGAAGCAGTCGTTGTCGGCATGCAGGCTGCTGTTACCGGCGACGATGGTGTTGTCACCAGTTACCGTGACCATGGACATATGCTTGCATGTGGTATGGATGCCGGTGGCGTGATGGCCGAGCTGACAGGTCGCGAAGGCGGGTACTCCCAAGGTAAGGGTGGCTCGATGCATATGTTCTCCAAGGAAAAGAATTTCTATGGTGGACATGGTATCGTTGGCGCACAGGTTCCGCTTGGGACCGGTATTGCCTTCAATTACAAATATCGCGGTGAAGACAAGGTCTGCCTGACCTATCTTGGTGACGGTGCCGTCAACCAGGGGCAGGTATACGAGTCCTTCAATATGGCCGCACTCTGGCAGCTTCCGGTGATTTATTGCATCGAGAACAACCAGTACGCCATGGGTACCTCTACCCAGCGTCATTCATCCAGTCCTGATCTTTATCAGCGCGGCTCTGCTTATGGCATTCCGGGTGAACAGGTTGACGGTATGGATGTTCTGGCGGTGAAAGCCGCTGGCGAACGTGCGGTTGAACACTGCCGCGCAGGCAAGGGCCCTTATATCCTTGAGCTGAAAACGTATCGTTATCGCGGTCATTCGATGTCGGATCCTGCGAAATATCGCACCAAGGACGAACTCGACAAGATGCGCAAAGAACACGATCCGATCGATATGGTCAAAAAGCTTCTTATTGATGGCGACATCATCGACGAAGCGGGCCTGAAAGATATCGACAAGGAAGTGAAATCCGACGTCGCAAAAGCAGCCGAGTTCGCACAGAACAGCCCGGAGCCGGATGTTTCGCAGCTGTTTACCGATATTCTGATCGACGCGTGATCGCTAACTCTCGCGAACCGCTTTTGAACGATTTTTCCCGGGAGAGAGGGAACAATGCCGATTGAAGTTTTGATGCCGGCGCTGTCGCCGACCATGACCGAAGGCACGCTTGCCAAATGGATTGTCAAGGAAGGCGACACTGTCGCATCCGGTGACGTCCTCGCAGAAATTGAAACCGACAAGGCGACGATGGAAGTCGAAGCTGTCGATGAAGGTACTGTGGGCAAGATCGTGATCGCTGAAGGTACCGAAAATGTCGCGGTGAATGCAGTCATCGCGTACATCCTCGACGAAGACGAGGATGCATCTGCACTTGATAACGTTTCTGCGTCACCTGCGCCCAAAGCAGAAGCCGCACCGGCACCCGCCGAAGAAAAAGAAACACCGGCACCGAGCACGGCAAAGGCCGCCCCGGTTTCCGCAAGTGGTACGATTGAACGTGCGGAGTCCGATCCGCGCGCCATGAGTGTTGTTAACGCAACGCAGGATGAGAAAACCTACACCAGCTTTAAAACCCAGTCGGTGCGTGAAGCCTTGCGTGATGCAATGGCCGAAGAAATGCGCAGTGATGAAAACGTCTTTGTCATGGGCGAAGAAGTTGCGGAGTACCAAGGGGCCTACAAAGTTACCCAGGGTCTGCTTGATGAGTTTGGTGACAAGCGTGTTGTTGATACGCCGATTACCGAACAGGGTTTTGCCGGTCTTGCGACGGGGTCCGCATTTATGGGCCTGCGACCGGTTGTCGAATTCATGACGTTCAACTTCGCCATGCAGGCGATTGACCAGATCATCAACTCGGCAGCAAAGACGCTTTATATGTCTGGTGGCCAGCTTGGTTGCCCGATTGTGTTCCGTGGTCCAAACGGTGCCGCATCGCGCGTGGGTGCCCAGCACTCGCAGTGCTATGCATCATGGTATGCACATTGCCCGGGTCTTAAGGTCGTTGCACCGTATTCGGCCGCAGATGCCAAAGGTCTTCTCAAGGCGGCGATCCGCGATCCGAACCCGGTTGTCTTCCTTGAAAACGAACTGATGTACGGTCAGAGCTTCGAAGTTCCTGATGACGACAATTTCGTTCTGCCAATCGGTCAGGCCAAAATTGAACGCGAAGGGACCGATGTCACCATCGTTGCTTTCTCGATCATGGTTGGCAAGGCACTGAAAGCTGCTGAACAGCTGGCAGAGCAGGGCATCTCGGCCGAGGTCATCAACCTGCGTACGATCCGTCCGCTGGATGTGAACACGATCATTCGCTCGGTGATGAAAACCAACCGTATTGTCACCTGTGAAGAAGGCTGGCACTTCGCCGGTATCGGTGCGGAAATCGCATCGGCGGTCATGGAACATGCATTTGATTACCTCGACGCACCGGTTGCGCGTGTCGCCGGGGAAGATGTTCCGATGCCGTATGCTGCAAATCTGGAAGTGCTTGCACTTCCGCAAGAGCAGCACATCGTCGATGCGGCCAAGGCCGTTTGCTATCGCTAAGTGATACGGACAGGGGCAGGTGCGGTTATAGAACGCACCGCCCCGTTACCGGGAGAATGTGTTCATGCCTGTAAAAGTATTGATGCCGGCGCTTTCGCCGACCATGACCGAAGGCACCTTGGCAAAATGGCACGTCAAGGAAGGTGATACCGTTGAATCGGGCGATGTCATCGCAGAAATTGAAACCGACAAAGCCACGATGGAAGTCGAAGCCGTCGATGAAGGCAAAATCGGTAAAATCCTTGTTGCCGAAGGCAGCGAGGGTGTTCCTGTAAACGAGGTAATCGCGCTTCTGCTTGAAGAAGACGAAGACGAAAGCGCGCTTGACGGTGCTGATACGTCAGCAGCCGATACCTCGGCGGCAGGTTCCAAAGAAACAAAAGAGCCTGCACCCGCCAAAGAAGACGCACCAGCGGCTGCTTCTGCCCCGGCAGAAGCAAGTCAGGCACCAGCAGCCCCTGTGTCTGGTGGTGAGCGCGTTAAGGCCAGCCCGCTTGCACGACGCATTGCGTCGAACGAAGGTGTTGACCTTGCGGCTGTAACCGGCTCTGGTCCGCGTGGTCGCGTTGTCAAACGTGACGTCGAAGCGGCCATGTCGTCGAAACCGGCAGAAAAGAAATCGGACGCAGAGGCTGCGCCATCTGCACCGGCTGCTTCTGCTGCACCGGCGGCATCTGGCTGGAACCCGGATTTGACTGGTCTTCCGGAATACGAAGAAGTTCCGAACAGTGGCATGCGCAAAACCATTGCGCGTCGCCTGACGGAATCCAAACAGCAGGTTCCGCATTTCTACCTGACGGTCGATTGCGAACTCGACAACCTTCTTGCCACCCGTAAGCAGCTAAATGAAAAAGCTGGTGACGGTGTCAAAATTTCGGTCAATGACTTTGTCATCCGTGCTGTTTCGTTGGCACTTAAAAAAGTTCCGGCGGCGAACGCCATCTGGACCGACAAAGCGACCCTGATGTGCAAGAAACAGGATATCTCGGTGGCGGTTGCCATTGAGGGTGGGCTGATTACGCCGGTTGTGCGTGATGCGGGCTCCAAGGGCCTTGCTGAAATCTCGGGCGAGATGAAGGCACTTGCTGGCAAAGCACGTGATGGCAAACTTAAGCCGGAAGATTATCAGGGCGGGACCTTCTCGGTTTCCAATCTGGGCATGTTTGGCATTAAGGAATTTTCTGCCATCATTAATCCGCCGCAGGGTTGCATTCTTGCCGTCGGTGCAGGCGAACAGCGTCCGGTTGTTAAAGACGGCGCACTTGCCATTGCCACGGTCATGAGTTGTACCCTGTCTGTTGACCACCGTGCGGTCGATGGCGCGGTCGGTGCCGAGTTCATGGCCGAATTCAAAAAGCTGATTGAAGATCCGCTGAGCATGCTGCTCTGAGGGTCCAAAGTTGCGCGGGGACTTTAACTAGTCCCCGCAAGCATTTGAATTTCAAGACCTGTAACCGGTGACGGGCAGGCGAAGGAGATCCTACGATGGCGGATAGCAATTTCGACGTAATCGTGATTGGTGCAGGTCCGGGTGGTTATGTAACCGCAATCCGTGCTGCCCAGCTTGGCCTGAAAACGGCTGTTGTTGAACGTGAACATCTTGGCGGTATTTGCCTGAACTGGGGCTGTATCCCGACCAAGGCGTTGCTGCGTTCAGCCGAAGTATATCGCAATATGAACCATGCAAAGGAATATGGCCTTTCGTGCGAAAAGCCGTCCTTTGATCTTGATGCGGTGATCCAACGGTCACGCGGCGTGTCGAAACAGCTGACCGGTGGCGTTGGTCATCTTCTCAAGAAGAACAAGGTCACTGTCATCAACGGCGAAGCCAAGTTTGATGGCCCGAAAAAGATCGTTGTTGAAGGCAAGGATGCAGGCACCTATACGGCAAAGCATTACATCATTGCCACCGGCGCACGCGCACGTTCGCTGCCGGGGCTTGAGGCCGACGGTAAGGTGGTCTGGGATTACAAAAAGGCGATGACGCCGGACAAAATGCCCAAAAGCATTGTGGTCGTCGGGTCGGGGGCAATCGGGATCGAATTTGCCAGCTTCTATCACACCATGGGTGCGGATGTGACCGTGGTTGAAATCATGTCGCAGATCATGCCGGTCGAAGACAAGGAAGTTGCCGCCCTTGCGCAGAAAATGATGACCAAGGACGGGATGAAAATCCTGACCGAAGCCAAGGTTGCCAATCTGAAGCGCAATGCGGATAACGTTGTTGTGACGGTTGAGACCAAAGACGGCAAGAAACAGGAAATCACCGTTGATCGCGTGATTTCGGCTGTTGGCGTGATTGGCAATACCGAAAACCTCGGTCTTGAAACCACCAAGGTCAAAGTTGATCGCAACGTCATTGGTGCCGATGAATATTCGCGCACCGCAGAACCGGGCATTTATGCCATTGGCGATGTTGCCGGTCCGCCGATGTTGGCCCATAAGGCCGAGCATGAAGGTGTGATTTGTGTTGAGAAAATCGCCGGTGTCAAAAATGTTCACCCGATTGATCCGCTTAAGATTCCGGGCTGTACCTATTGCCATCCGCAGGTCGCCAGTGTCGGCCTGACCGAAGCCAAGGCCAAAGACGCCGGATACGATGTCAAAGTTGGCAAATTCCCGTTCATTGGCAACGGCAAGGCGGTTGCATTGGGTGAGCCCGAAGGTCTGGTGAAAACCGTGTTTGATGCGAAAACCGGCGAATTGCTGGGCGCGCATATGGTTGGGACCGAAGTGACCGAGCTTATTCAGGGCTTTGTCGTGGCCATGGGGCTTGAGACGACCGAAGAAGACCTGATGCATACGATCTTCCCGCATCCGACACTTTCGGAAATGATGCATGAGTCGGTCCTTGACGCCTATGGGCGTGCGATCCATTTCTAAAATATCGCGTTTTACCGGGCAAGCATGCCCGGTATGACGTAATTTGACGAATGTCGGTTTGACAAATACGTGACGTGGCGGCACATTGCCGCCCGTCAAATCCTTCGGAGGTCACTCTATGTCGACGGCGCAGAACGAGGCGAAAGCACTTCGTCACCCGGAAAAGCAAAAACGCCCGGATCGTCCATCAGGACGCAAGCCGTCCTGGATCCGTGTTAAGGCGCCGACGTCGAAGGGGTATCAGGAAACCCGCGAACTTGCGCGTGGTCTGAACCTGCATACGGTCTGCGAAGAAGCGGCATGCCCGAATATCGGTGAATGCTGGCAGAAAAAGCACGCGTCCTTCATGATTATGGGCGACACCTGCACGCGTGCATGTTCGTTCTGTAACGTTAAAACCGGGATGCCAAACGCGCTTGACCCGTTTGAGCCGGAAAATCTGGCGATGGCGGTTGCCGACATGCAGCTTAAGCATGTTGTGATCACGTCTGTTGACCGTGATGACCTTGCCGATGGCGGGGCAGCTCACTTTGCCCGCGTGATCGAAGCGATCCGTCATAAAGCGCCGGAAACCACCATTGAAATTCTGACCCCGGATTTCCGCGATAAGCCGGGGGCGGTTGAAATCGTCGCCAAGGCACGCCCGGATGTGTTTAACCACAATTTGGAAACCGTGCCGCGTCTTTATACCAACATCCGTCCGGGCGCGCGCTATTACCAGTCGCTGCGCATTCTGGATCGGGTGAAACAGATTGATCCGACGATCTTTACCAAATCGGGCCTGATGGTTGGTTTTGGCGAAGAACGTAAGGAACTCTCACAGGTAATGGATGACCTGCGGGTTGCTGATGTCGATTTCCTGACAATTGGGCAGTATTTGCAGCCCACCCTGAAACATGAGCCGGTCAATCGGTTTGTGACGCCGGATGAATTCGATGAATATGCATCGATGGCACGTGGTAAGGGCTTCTTGATGGTGTCAGCAACGCCACTGACGCGTTCGAGCTATCACGCGGACCGAGATTTCGAACAACTGCGTGAAGCACGTGAGAAAAAGCTGGCGGCGGCAGATCAGGCCAAAGCAAAAGCGGCACGCGCAACCGAAGCCGCCGAATAAGTTAGAAACGATACGCGCGACGATAAGGGGAGATATCGAGTGCCGACGCATGCAGAGCGCAGGAAGCTGCCTTATACGCAGGAACAACTCTTTGCACTCGTCGAGGATGTCGATTCCTATTCCGAGTTCTTGCCGTGGTGTGTCGCATCGCGTGTACGCAGCCGCGAGGGTGATGTTCTTAAAGCCGATCTTGTGATTGGCTTTAAGATGTTCCGCGAGAAATACACATCCAAAGTAACCTTGCAGCGCCCGGACCGGATTGACGTCGAATATCTGCAAGGGCCGTTCAAATACCTCAACAACCATTGGGTGTTTGAAAAGGATGAGGACGGCGGGACGTGGCTTGATTTCTTCGTTGATTTTGAATTCCGATCAGCCCTTTTGCAAAAGATGATCGGGGTGGTCTTTAACGAAGCGGTCAAAAGAATGGTGGGGGCGTTTGAAAACCGCGCCCGCGAAGTTTATGGCGCGCCGAACGTGCCGCCATCGGGCGACTAATTCCCCTTTTATATCTCGATCATGGAGGCTGGGGCAGGCGTATATTGCTTGATCAGTCGCTTAGCATGTCGTTGATCATGGCAAAGGCGTGAAGGATGGTTGCCTTACGCACTGCATGGCGATCACCGGAAAAGACTTCGTGATACAGTCGGGTCGGGCGTCCTTTGCCTGCACAGCCAAAATGAACCAAACCAACAGGTTTTAACGCACTTCCGCCCCCCGGACCGGCGATGCCGGTTACGGAGACGGCAATGGTTGCATTCGGGGCGCGCTGCAATGCGCCTTCGCACATCGCCTTGGCGACCTGTTGTGACACGGCACCATGTTCGGCCAGCACATCCTGGCTTACACCGACCAAGCTATGCTTTGCCTCGTTGGAATAGGTGACAAACCCGCAATCAACCACAGATGAGCTGCCATCGACGGCGGTCAGGGCGCCGGTGATTAATCCACCGGTACAAGACTCGGCCGTTGCGATCATTTCGCCCTGTTGGGTGCATTTTTCAATCAGGTTACGTGCGGCGGTCAGGATATCGTCATCTATCATCATACAAATCCCCCGCTGATGAAATGATGGATGCCGGCAAGTATGATCATTGCGAATATTCCAGCCAGAACATCATCACACATGATGCCAAATCCACCCCCGACACGACGATCAACCCAGCGGATCGGCCATGGTTTTAAAACGTCAAACACACGAAACGCGACGAAAGCCCCAAACAGCCAGGCCAGATCAATCCAGCCATTGCCAAGCGGAATGACCATCAGGCACATCCATTGACCGACAACTTCATCAATGACGATTTCACCGGCATCATGGACGCCGATCATGTGGCTGTATCGATCAGCGATAAACACGCCGAAAACGAAAACAACGATGCTGGCAACGATAAGGGCGGTGTTGCCACCGTAAGCCCACAACAACCAGCCGAACGGTAATGCGGCAAAAGACCCCATCGTGCCGGGGGCCTTTGGACTTTTTCCGCTATAGAACCAGGTGGCGGAGCAGGTGATCAAAAAACGGGAAAAAGGCATTACTGATCCGCACATTAGCTATTGAACATGCCATTAAGTACCATAGCAAAGCAACCGACCGGAGAAAATTTTGAAGTTAAGGTTGCGTTAACATGCTTGCCTGAGTGGCGAGTTACAGGTAGCGTAAAGATAAAGCAAAAAATAAGATCGACGGGGCTAAGAAGAAACAATGCGTGATCGGGGGTCCCGGATGCGTGAGTACGGGCAAGTAGGGGTTATATACTGAATATGTCGGCGTTTGAACGCACGCGTCGCTTGGTGAATAAATGGTTCCCGGACCGGCAGATACTGGTCCGATCAAACGATTCTGTTTACCAGCTTCGGCTTGGAAAATACGCACAGCTCGGTTTGGCTTCGCTCGGGGCCGCTGCCATCACGTGGATGGTCGGTGTGTCGGGGTATAGTTGGTACCTTGATCAAAGGCTGGCGACGCGCGAACAGCAACTTTTTCGCAGCGAGCTGTCCTATAACCAGCTGATCACGCGGGTTACAGAAAGTCAGCGCCGGTTTGGCGAAATTACGACCCAGATGGAAGGGACGCACCGCAACCTTCTGTCGATGGCCGAAAAGAACATGCAGCTTCAAGCGCGTGTACAGGATTATACGTCCAAGCTCGAAAGCAGTGAGAAAGAAAAAACCCGTATTTCTGCGCTTCGGACGTCAATGGACAACCAGATGTCGGCCCTTCAGGGGCAGATCGACGGGATTACCAACCGCAATCTGGCACTGCGCGATGAACTCGAAACAGTTGAAACCGTGATGTCGCGGCTCATGCGTGAACGGGATCAGGCCTTGCAGCGGTCAAAAAAGTTGCAGGTTGAACTGAGTGACACGCGCCAACGTATTGCTGATCTGCATACCGTGCAGCAACAGGCGATGCAGCGGGTGGCAGAAACCGCAGACAGTACTATTCTTGAACTGGAAAGTGTTCTTGAAATGACCGGCTTGCAGCCGGAAGAATTTATCCTGCCGCCGATGAAGCCCGATGAACCGGGGATTGGTGGTCCGTTCGTGGCGTTTGAGCCCGAACATCCGCAGGACGAGGAATTCGTCAATACAGCCGTGGCCTTGAATGATCGCATGGATCATCTTGCCAATCTGAATGAGCGAATAACGAAGGCACCGATCGGGGAACCGGCAGGGGCTTATTATCTATCCAGTCCGTTCGGTAAACGAAAAGACCCGATCAATGGGAAATGGGCCTTTCATTCCGGCGTCGATCTTGCCGGGCCGGTCAAAACAAAGATCTTTGCTACAGCACCCGGAAAAGTGGTGCATGCAGGGTGGAGTGGCAAATACGGGAAAATGGTCGAACTCGATCATGGGAACGGCGTTCGAACCCGTTTTGGGCATTTATACAAGGTCCTCGTAAAGAAGGGCGATGAAGTAGGTTATCGAGACATCGTTGCATTGATGGGAAGTACCGGTCGAAGTACGGGAAGCCATGTTCATTACGAGGTCTTGGTTAATGACAAACCGGTCAATCCGATAAAGTTCATTGAGGCGGGACGTTATGTTTTCAAAAACGAGCAAGACGAAACAAACGGCAACAACTAATCACGGTGGTTCTGCTGCCGAGAAGAAGGGTGGCCTTTCAGTAATTAATGCGGATCTTCGGGTAACCGGCGATCTGATTTCGGAATCTGATGTGCAGGTTGATGGTTCTGTGAATGGTGACATTCGCACCCGTAACCTGACCATTGGTCAATCTGGCGAAGTCCGCGGCGAAATCGTTGCCGACAAGATTCGCATTTGCGGTTCCGTCACCGGGCAAGTCCGAGCCCGTGACGTATCGCTGGCAGACACAGCACGCATGATGGGCGATATCCTTCATGAAAGCCTGTCGATCGAGCCCGGTGCCCATATCGAAGGGCACTGCCGCCGTATTGAAGGCCTTGCCGAAGAAGGCGGCCTGACGGTTATTCAGGCAGGGCAGGTTGTTGCGTCTCATATCAAAAAAGAACAACACAGCAAGTGATCTAAAGATGATCATCTGGGCGCGACCAACAAGTCGCGATCCGCTGGTTCCATAAAATGAAAGGCAGGCCCGTTTGGCCTGCCTTTTTTATTGGTCGTGATCTCGTCTGTCAGAAAAGCACTGTCCAGTGTTCCCGGTTACGCTTTTTGCGGTGCCTCAATCAGGGGCAAAAGTTCGTCCAGACCGTTGAGGACCACATCAGCCTGATGCGACAGGCGTTCCATCGGTTGTTTGGTGCGATTGATCCAGGCGGTGCGGAAACCAAAATGCCCGGCACCGGCAATATCCCAGCCATTAGACGACTGGAACGATATCTCGGCGGCGTCAACTTCGAGCTGATCGACGGCCAATTGATAGACATCTGGGTGCGGCTTATAGGTTTTGAGATCATCGACACAGATAATGTGATCGAACAAGGTGAGTATGCCCGATGATTTTGCCGCCGAAATCAGCATATGCTTGGCCCCGTTCGACAGGATGGCCAGTTTGTGGCCCTGCGATTTAAGGGTCTTGAGCGTTTCGACAACTTCCGGGAAGGTATCAAGTGACAGATAGGTTTCCATCAGCTTGGCGCGTAAAACCGGGTCTTTTTTACCAGTCTGTTCCATGGCGAAATCAAGGGCATCGCCGGTAACGGTCCAGAAGTCGGTGAAATCACCCATCAGGCTGCGCAGCCAGGTGTATTCAAGTTGCTTTTGCCGCCAGACTGCGGAAAGTCGCTCTGCCTCGTCGCCGACCGTGTCGCGAAACTTGGCAACGGCGGAGCCGACGTCAAAAAGTGTACCGTAAGCATCGAATACAAATGCGCGGCAGGATGAAAGTTCTTTATCGGACATGTTTTCGACCTTCTTCTGACAAGCAGGATGGATCAAATTTGGTGCGATGGTAACCGTTGCGCAAGCCGGTGTGTTTTTCGACTATGCGCAACGGTGAGTTTATTCGTCGGTCTTGGCGTTGTCTTGCCCCATCGCGATTTCGTCGCGGGCAAAACGCCTGCGATAGACATAGGTTCCTTCCATCACGCGCTGCACGTAATTTCGGGTTTCGCTATAGGGGATCATTTCAATCCAGTCGACCACATCAACATCGGGATCGCGTGGATCACCATATTCGTTGACCCACTGGCGCACACGGGTTGGTCCGGCATTGTAACTGGCAATTGTCAGGACTTCTTCGCCGCCCCAACGATCGAGTAGCCGCGCAAGATAGGCACGTCCAACAGCAATATTGAACGACGGGTCTTCGGTCAGACGTTCGGTTTCATATTCAAGGTCCAGCGACTGTGCCATGCGTTTTGCCGTTGCGGGCATTAATTGCATCAAACCGCGTGCACCGGCAGATGACACCGCATTCGGGTTAAACAGGCTTTCCTGGCGCATGATCGCATGTACAAGGCCAGGATCTGGATTGCGTCCCAACGGAACCTGTTCATGGACCGGATAGGCGGCATCAAGATAGCCGCTGCCAGAACGAATGCTTCGTTTGGCAGCAATAATGCCAAGGTCGGCCCGGCCATATTCACGTGCAAGATCGGTCGCCATGGCAAGATATTCCGGTTCATCATGTTCATAAACCAGTGCCATGATGAACGGCCGGATGATGTTGCCAAGGCCAAGATCGCCAAGTTTGCGAACAACCTGTGTCAGTTCCTGATTTTCAAAATCGGCACGTTGTTCTGCTGTCGGAACCGGCTGGATCACTGAATAGCTTGGTTTGGCGCCAAGCGCATCGATTGCCAGTTGACCATAGAATGTATGGGCATGTTCCGCGGCAAGTTTATACCAATGGTGTGCACGGTCCTTGTCGCCAATTTTTTCACTGGCACGACCGGCCCAATAGGCACCGCGAGACAGGCTGATCGGGTACTGCACAACATCATAAAGATTCTGGAAGTGCGTGAGGGCGATATCCGCATCGCCAAGGAACTCGAGCGCAATCCACCCGGCATACCATTCGGCTTCTGCAATATCTCCGGCATCGGTCTGACCATGGTTGGCGACCAAACGATAGGCATCGGTGATATGGCCCTTTTGCAGGGCGCGACGCGCCAAAATGGCCTTTTCAAGCCACCAGTATTGTGGGCGGATCGAGATGTAGGCCAGATCATTTGCCTGTGACAGCAGCAGGTCACGGGCTTCCTGATCACGGTCCTTGATGCGACGCCAGCGAACACGTTCGTATATCAATCCCGGGTCATTGCGGTATTTTTCCGGAACGCGGTTGATTGCCGCATCCACACCGCCACTCATTGAGCGCAATGCTGCACGGGCCTTTGCCAGTAGGCGATAGTCGTCACTGACATATTCCATCGTGCGCGATGCCGGGCCCAGTCGGCCTTCCCACAACAGGCGGTCTAGGCGCTGTTGATGGGTATCCTGATCGATGTATTTGCTGTTCCGATCAAGGAAACGGCGTTCCTGTCCGCTGCCGAAATTTTCGTTGATCCAACTTGTGCGGATCAAGGCGGTTGCAGCAGACACCTGTCCAGCGTTCAAAAGGGCCTTGATCTGGCGGGTTGCGCCATCGGCAGTTACCGGTGCAGATCGTTTGAACCATGCGAGAATTTCGGCGTCAGGCACCGCATCGGTCATGGCTTCTTCGGCACGCTGGCGCAGTAATGACTGACTGGGCCATTTTGGATGGGCGTCGATAAAAGTGGTGATTTCTTCAAAGCTGCGCCCCGAATTCGGGGCAACAAGCCACATCCATTCTGCGGCTTTTTGCAGCAACGGATCCTCAAAATTCGGGAGCAATTGCTCAAACGTTTCTGTACGCCCGTTTTCAAGAGCATCAAGAAATGCATTCAGTCTGGCCCGGCTGACTGCGGAATAGGCAGGCGAGGGCGGTTGCGTTAGAAGAAGATTGTCTTCGTATGCCTCGGCCTTTGCCTGATTGCCCGTTGGCATCAGCATTGATAAGCCCAGTGCCAATGCGCAGACCGAAATCTTGCGGAAAGACGCTTGCGCCATGTAATTGTCCCCTTGTGCCTTTCGGCAGCTTTTGCGCTTTAGACCTGCGCATTATGGCAGTGAATTTGACAAAAGCCAAACAGTCCTCGTCGGAAATTGCAACCGCAATCGCAGAACCGACTTATTAATGTATACAGTGCTTGCGGGAATGACCAACAGCCGCTATTTTCGCGTCCGCTTTCAATCCATCCAAGATTTGGAGATCTCTATGTTTAAGGGTTCTATTACCGCTTTGATTACACCGTTTGACCGTGATGGTGCGATCGATGAAAAGGCGTTCCAGGATTTTGTGGATTGGCAGCTTAAACAGGGCACGGCGGGTGTTGTGCCTGTCGGAACCACCGGTGAATCGCCGACCCTTAGCCATGCCGAACACCATCGCGTGGTTGAACTGGCACTGGAAGTTGCCAAGGGGCGCGGTCCGGTTATTGCCGGTACAGGGTCAAATTCGACTGCAGAAGCCGTTTCGCTGACACGTCATGCCCAGAATGCCGGGGCGGATGCAGCCCTTGTTGTGACACCTTATTACAACAAACCGACCCAGGCGGGACTGCATGCGCATTACAAAGCAATTCACGATGCGACCGACATCCCGATTGTGATTTACAACATTCCGGGCCGTTCGACCGTTGACATGTCGGTTGACACCATGGCGTCGCTTGCGAAACTGCCGCGCATTGTTGGTGTTAAAGATGCGACCAGCGATCTTGAGCGTCCTGCATTGACCCGTTTGGCAGCAGGGGCTGATTTCTGTCAGCTTTCGGGCGAAGACGGGACAATTGTTCCGTTCCTTGCACAGGGCGGACATGGTTGCATTTCGGTGACATCAAATATTGCCCCGAAACTCTGCGCTGATCTTCATAGTGCATGGGCGGCAGGGAACCTTTCGAAGGTTCAGGAGTTGAATTATCGACTGATGCCGGTTCACAAGGCGATGTTCTGTGAATCGAGCCCCGGACCTGTAAAATACGCGGCAGAACTTCTCGGCCTGTGTGGACGTCATATGCGTCTGCCGATGGTCGAGATTGCCGATGAAACCAAACGCAAGGTCGAAGCCGCGCTTAAGGGCGCTGGTATTCTCGGCCACTAGGCGATTAAAGCTGATTTATGGCACCCAAGAAAGAGACAGATAACACGAATATTGTCGCGCAAAACAGGCGAGCCCGCTTTGATTTTTTCCTGACGGAAACTTTTGAAGCCGGGATCGTTTTGCGTGGAACCGAGGTCAAATCGCTGCGCGAAGGCAAAGGCAATATTCAGGAATCCTATGCCGAGGCCAAAAATGGCGAAGTTTGGCTAGTGAACTGCTATATTCCTGAATATCAAAGCAAAATGCCGTTCGGCCACGAAGAACGCCGTCCGCGCAAGTTGCTGCTGCGTAAGCGTGAAATCACAAAGATGCACGACGCGTTGAACAAAAAGGGTTTCACCCTTGTTCCCGTGAAGCTGTATTTTACGGAACGCGGCATCGCCAAACTTGAAGTCGCCATCGCAGAAGGCAAGAAAAAAGCCGATAAGCGAGAAGCAGTTAAAGCGCGTGATTGGCAGCGCGATAAAGCGCGTATTCTGCGCGATTTCAGCTGATATTGAATGTTAGCGGGTAACATCGCGCGCATGTGAATTGCACGCGGCCCACGATTTAGTGATTAAATGGCGTCGTCATGGTGAACATGTCGGCGCCATTTTTCGTATCAGCTTGTAGTAAAGGAGAGTTCTGTGACGCAAAGTTTCAGTGGCAAAATCAAGGACAAGCTGATTGCGGCCAAACGCAAATGGGCCGAAGACGGGCGTCTTTTGACCGGTACGGCGGATGAAAAGCACGAGAACCGTTTGCCGCCGGGCCAACGTTTGGTCAAGGATTGGCCGGTTCTTGATCTTGGCATTACACCGCATATCAGCCCAGATGCTTTTGAACTGTCAATTACGGGGGAGGTGGAAAATCCGCTTATCCTTGATTTTGAGCGGCTTCTTGATTTGCCAAATGTTCAGGCAAAGAATGACATTCATTGTGTGACCAGTTGGTCGCGATATGACAATCACTGGCATGGTGTGTCGGCGTTGGCACTGGCCGATATCGTCAAGCCAACCAAGGATGTGACGCATGTTTTGTTCACCGCCCATGACGGCTATACGACCAATGTCCGAATTGATCAGTTCCTTGATGACGATGTGCTCATCGCCCACCATTGGGAAGGTGAGCCCTTGACCGAGGAGCACGGTGGTCCGGTTCGCGTGGTTATTCCGAAATTGTATTTCTGGAAAAGTACGAAATGGGTGCGCGAGATCAATTTCGCCAAGCACGACAAACCGGGATTCTGGGAAGAACGTGGATATCACAATAACGCCGATCCCTGGACGGAGGAACGATATGGCTAGACGCGATTACCCAAGTAGCAAGTCATTTCAATTCGTTGTATTGTTTTCACTTCTTTTTGTAACAGTCATTTTTTCCGGGAGAGGAAGTATGGCATCGGGTGATGCGCACACTGCGTATGACTTTTCATTTCCTGCCATTGATGGTGGTGAAATTAATCTGTCAGATTATCGTGATAAGGTCGTCTTATTGGTCAATACCGCATCCATGTGTGGTTACACGCCGCAATATGAGGGGCTGCAAAAGCTGTGGGACGATTACAGGGACGATGGTTTGGTCGTTCTGGGCGTGCCGTCAGGTGATTTTGGGGGGCAGGAATATGGTGACGACGCAGCAATTCAGGATTTTTGTGAAGTCAATTTTGATATCGATTTCCCGCTGACGTCCAAAACCGGGGTCAAGGGACCAGATGCTCACCCATTTTTTAAGTGGGCAGAACAAACACTTGGTGCGGATAATGCGCCGCAGTGGAACTTCCATAAATATCTGATTGGTCGGGACGGGGCGCTCATCAACAGCTTTGAAACGCGCGTCAAACCCGCTGATGACGAGGTCATCACGGCGATCAAGGCCGGACTTGCAGATTAGTAACTCATTTCCCGAGTAGCCTGACTTGACTTCAGATAGATGGGCGGCTGTGATTAACGCCGCCCGTCCATCACATCCAAAAATGCCAAGCCATATTGGTCGAGCTTTTTCACGCCAACGCCATTGATGGACATCATGTCTTCAAGGGTGCGGGGTTTGAAGCGTACCATTTCCCAAAGTGTCCGGTCGCTAAAGATCACATACGGCGGGACATTCTGACCCGTGGCGAGCTCACGTCGCATGGTACGCAGCCGTTCCCAAAGATCGCGGTCTTCTTCATTTTCAAATTCGGTATCGAAATCGCGCAGGCGCCGCGTTGTTGCGCGTTTGCTTTCGCCCGGGTCTTTACGCATTTCAACGACTTTTTCGCCACGTAAGACCGGTCGTGATTCCTCGGTCAGGTAAACGCCGCCATGACCTTCGACATCGACTTGCAGATACCCCATCGCCAGAAGTTGACGAAAAACAGATCGCCATTGCGGCTGGGCGATGTCTTTGCCAATCGCATATACCGAAATATTATCGTGGCCGTTCTGACGGATTTTTTCGGTTTTGCGGCCGATCAAAACTTCGATTACATGGGCCGGTCCAAACCGCTGTCCGGTGCGGTAAACCGCCGACAAGGCCTTACGTGATGCCTCGGTCGCGTCCCATGTTTCCACCGGCTCAAGACAGGTGTCGCAATTACCGCACGGTTCGTGACGATCTTCGCCAAAATACGACAAGATGACTTGTCGGCGGCATTTGGTGGTTTCGGCCAAACCGACAAGCGCGTCGAGTTTGCGCGATTCAATGCGCTTTTGCGCTTCGGGGGCTTCGGAGCCGGCGACCATGCTGCGGATTGATACGATGTCAGACAGGTCGTAATTCATCCACGCATTGGCAGGCAATCCATCACGGCCCGCACGGCCGGTTTCCTGATAATAGGCTTCCATGCTTTTGGGCAGATTGAGGTGGGCGACAAACCGGACGTTGGGTTTGTCGATCCCCATGCCAAAGGCCACAGTGGCGCAAATGATCATTCCATCTTCGCGCAGGAATCGGTCCTGATGGCGTTGGCGCACGTCCTGTGTCAAGCCGGCGTGATAGGGAAGGGCCGGGCGACCATTATCGGTCAGCCATTGGGCGATATCTTCGGTTTTGCGACGCGACAGGCAATAGACAATCCCGGCATCTTCGACGTGTTCACGGTTTAAGAATGACAATAGCCGCTGTTTGGCGTTGCCCTTGGTTTCAATCCGGTACGTGATATTGGGGCGGTCAAAGCCGGTCAGAAAGCACTGTGCATCCGTCAGATGAAGGTTTTCTGCGATGTCTTTACGCGTTGGTGTGTCTGCCGTTGCGGTAAGGGCAATGCGCGGCACATGGGCAAAGCGCGTCGGCAACAGATCAAGGCGACGGTATTCCGGGCGGAAATCATGGCCCCATTGCGATACGCAGTGGGCCTCGTCAATCGCAAACAGCGAAATGCTAATGCGATCTAAAAGGTTCAAAAATCGATCAGATGCAAAGCGTTCCGGTGCGACATAAAGCAGATCGATGTCGCCATCAATCGCACGTGCCTCGATCTCGCGTGCGGCATCGGGGGCCAGTGTCGAATTGATAAAGGCGGCCTTCACACCAAGCTGGCTTAGCGCGTCGACCTGATCTTTCATCAAGGCAATCAGGGGGGAGACAACAATCGCCGTCCCCGGTCGGCAGAGGGCTGGAACCTGATAGCAAAGCGACTTGCCGCCGCCGGTTGGCATCAGGACAAGCGCATCGTTGCCGGCAATCACATGGTCAATGACTTCTGCCTGTTGACCGCGAAAACTGTCATAGCCAAAAACGTCGCGCAGAACGTCAATCGGCAGACGTTGAGCAGGTCGGTCGAGTAAGTCGTGCATGGGTGGTATATCGGGCAATTTAACCGTCCAGATGTGCGCGGATGTCGACAAAGACGTTTTCAAACATCTCTGGCGTCAGGCGATAGGTCTGGGTGTTGTAGCGCGAACAGTGATAGCTATCAAACAATGTGATGCCATTTTCCATGCGATGTGATGCACGGTGGGCGAATTTAAATGCTGAAAGCTTCAAGCCATAGGTGCGCATCATCGCCTGATGGGCGACCTGACCAAGGCACAAAATGGCCGAAAGGTTGGTCATCGCGTCAAATTCACTGATCAGGAATGGGCGGCAGGTGTTGGCTTCTGGCCCGGTCGGTTTATTTTCCGGCGGAACGCATTTAACGGCGTTGGTAATGCGACAATCAAGCAGTTCCAGCCCGTCATCAGGGCGTTTGTCGTAGGTGCCCTTGGCAAACCGAAATTTTTTGAGCGTGTCATAGAGAAGATCGCCGGCATAATCGCCGGTAAACGGGCGGCCTGTGGCATTGGCACCCTTTAGGCCGGGGGCAAGGCCGACAATCAAAAGTCGGGCATTAATCGGGCCAAATGGCCGAACGGGGCCATTATAGAAATCGGGAAATTTTTCCTGATTTGCCCGGCGAAATTCAACAAGGCGCGGGCAAAGCAGGCAATCTCGGTCGGGCTGCTGATAGGTGGTCATGGCAGATCTGACAGTTTGCCGGTTACGGTGCGGGCCGTAACCGGTCGTGATCAGGATGGGCGGGCACGGCGTTCAATCAGGTGTAATCGAACTCGTCATCAAGTTCAGGGTGGTCGGGGTGATCATCAATATCAGGATGATCATCGTCGCGACGTTGCTGAACCTTGCGTGCGATAGTGCCTTCAAGGTCGGTCAGTTCGATGAAATTGTCGGCCTGACGGCGCAGCTCATCGGCAACCATCGGCGGGTTCGATTTAACCGTGGAGACAACCGTTACACGGACACCTTTGCGCTGGATGGCATCGACCAGACGGCGGAAATCACCATCGCCTGAGAAAATAACAACATGATCAAGGTGTTGCGCCATTTCCATGACGTCAATCGCCAACTCGATATCCATGTTGCCTTTGATCTTGCGACGGCCAGTGGCATCGGTGAATTCCTTGGTCGGTTTTGTGACCATGGTGTAGCCGTTGTAATCAAGCCAATCGACAAGCGGGCGAATGGGGGAATATTCCTGATCTTCAATCAGCGCCGTGTAGTAAAATGCACGGATCAACTGACCTTTTTGCGAAAACAGTTCCAAAAGGCGTTTGTAATCAATGTCAAAACCAAGCGCACGTGCCGCAGCGTAGAGGTTGGAGCCATCAATAAAGAGCCCGATCCGCTCTTGCGGGTAAAAAATCATCATATAAATTCCTCAAACATCAAATTTAAGTATGCTGTTCCTAAAAAAAACGGAACACCAAATGTTTACCGTGGGTAGGTGGACAAGGAAAGGTGAAAATGTCACAGAATGTCATAGACAGAATATGCTGACTCCCTTAGATATGCCGTCTTTCCCGACACCCACAGACCCGAAAGCCTGCTTTGTGAGCACCTCGTCGACGTCCAACAGTCACCATACGTCTGAAAACGCTATTCTGATCGCTTTCGGTGCAAATCTGCCTACCGATCAATATGGTGCGCCAGCGCAAACATTGAAGGCGGCACTGGAACATTTGGCCAAGGATGGCGATGTTTTGGTCGATTGTGTGTCATCATTTTATGAAACAGCCCCGGTGCCGGTTTCCGATCAGCCATGGTATGTGAATGGTGTTGCGCGGTTATCGACGGATCTTTCGGCCCATGATTTGCTATCACGTTTGCATGACGTTGAATCTGAATTTGGTCGGGTGCGTCGCGAACGCAATGCCGCACGGGTGATTGATCTTGATCTGGTGGCCTATGGCCGTGAGTTGATCGCGGAAGATGGCGGAATTCAGGTGCCCCATCCCAGAATGGCCGAACGGGCGTTTGTTCTTTTGCCGTTGCGCGATGTTGCGCCAGGGTGGGTGCATCCGGTTCTGAACAGGTCGGTCGAAGACCTGATTTCCGATCTTCCATCCGATCAGCAGATCAGACAACAGGCAAATCGCTGAAAAATGCAGTGAAAACCTGTTCTGAAGTGTGGTTTCGCTGTTGCAACACAAACGATCCGGCGCTATAAAGCTCGGTCTGGACACCCCAAAAGTTTTTCTGGAGACATTTATGGCGCGCGTTACCGTCGAAGATTGCGTAGACAAGATTCCGAACCGCTTTGAGCTGGTTATGATTGCTGCTCAGCGTGCACGCAACATTTCGGCTGGCGCTGAACTGACCATTGATCGTGACAACGATAAGAACCCTGTTGTTTCGCTTCGTGAAATCGCTGAAGAAAAAGTTGATTTCGACGAACTGCGCAATGGCTTGGTTCAGGGTCTGCAGCGACATGTTGAACCTGATGAACCAGAAGAATCCGAAGATGATTTCGGACCGAAACTGGTTGCAGAAGCTGTACAAGATGCGTCGGTTGGTGTGGTTGCACCATCCGAAGAAGAATAAGGTCACAGCGACGTTGTTGTGAGACCGTTTCAAAAGAAAAGCCACGGTGTTTATCTTCCGTGGCTTTTTTTTGTCTAAATCGTACTATCTTATGAACGGGGCGTGGTTTGTGCCCCAGTCGTGATTTGCGGAGATGCCCCCTGAATGATGCGTCAATATGAACTTGTTGAACGGGTAAAGGCTTACGACCCTGATGCGTGCGAAACCACGCTTAATCGGGCCTATGTCTATGCGACCCAGAAACATGGTTCTCAAAAGCGCGCCTCGGGGGATCCGTATTTTTCCCATCCGATCGAAGTCGCGGGCATTCTGACCCATTACAAGCTCGATTGCGACACGATCATCACGGCGCTTCTGCATGACACCATCGAAGATACCGATGCCACGCCAGAAGAAATCACCAAGCTGTTTGGCACCAACATCCTCAAGATGGTGGATGGTGTTACCAAACTGACCCAGATCGAGTTGAAATCAGCCGATTCAAAGCAGGCCGAGAACTTCCGCAAGCTGCTGCTTGCCATGTCAGAAGACATTCGGGTTCTGTTGGTCAAACTGGCGGATCGCCTGCACAATATGCGCACGTTGCATTACATCGACAAACCCGAAAAACGGGTGCGCATTGCCGCAGAAACGCTTGAAATTTATGCCCCGCTTGCTGAACGCATCGGTATGCATGACATCAAGGAAGAGCTCGAAGATCTGGCGTTTCAGCATATCAATCCTGAAGGCCGTGACTCGATCCTTGCCCGGTTGGAATTCCTGCGCGAGAAGGACGACAATGTTGTTAATCGCATTGTCTCAGAGCTTAAAGACGTTATCGTGCGCCAGGGCCTGAAGGTTGATATTTATGGGCGTGAAAAACGGCCATATTCTATCTGGCAGAAGATGCAGCGCAAGAACATCACCTTTGGTGAGCTGTCTGACATCATGGCATTTCGGGTGCTGGTGGAAGATATGCCGCAATGTTACGAGGTTCTTGGCTATTTGCATGCCAATTACAAAGTCGTACCCGGGCGGTTCAAGGATTACATTTCGACCCCAAAACCGAACGGCTACCGGTCCATCCACACAACCGTTCTTGGCCCGGAAAACCATCGTATCGAGGTGCAAATACGTACCCGTGAGATGCACGAAGTCAACGATAACGGTGTTGCGGCACACTGGGCGTACAAGCAGGAAGGTGGCTCGCAAAAGGCTGGCCCGCAAAAAGAAGGTGTGCAGTATCGCTGGCTGCGCGATCTGCTGGATATTCTTGAACATGCGTCAGAGCCAGAAGAGTTCCTTGAACACACCAAGCTCGCAATGTTCCAGGATCAGGTGTTTTGCTTTAGCCCGAAGGGCGAAGTCATTGCATTGCCTGCACGCGCGACCCCGGTTGATTTCGCCTATATGATCCATACCCACATCGGGGATACCTGTGTCGGGGCGAAGGTCAATGGGGCGATGGTGCCGTTGCGCACCGTGCTGAATAACGGCGATCAGGTTGAGATCGTGACGTCTAAGGCACAAACGCCTAATCCGACGTGGGAACGGTTTGTTGTTACCGGCAAAGCACGCGCGCGAATTCGCCGGTTCATCCGCCAGCAGCAAGAAGACCAATACAAGGACCTTGGTAAAGCCATCCTGCAAAAGGCGTTCCGTCAGGAAGGCTACGATTATTCCGACAAGGCCATCGATGGTGTTCTGAAAATCTTCAAACTGCCGACGGTTGAGTCTTTGCTAAGCTCGGTCGGGGCAGGGCATCATACCGGGCGTGAAGTTGTTCATGCCGTATTCCCGGGATCGAAAGACACCGAAACCGCGCGCAAGATTATACCGCTTGAAAAAGGGCGCACCCGCAAGCACGAGCATGCTATCCCGCTTAAGGGGCTTATTCCGGGCATGGCGGTGCATTATGCCGGGTGTTGTCATCCCTTGCCGGGCGACCGCATTGTCGGGATTGTGACGACAGGTAAGGGCGTTACGATCCATACGATTGACTGTGACACGCTTGAAACCTTTACCGAGCAGCCTGAACGCTGGCTTGATGTTGGCTGGGACAATGATGGCGATCCTGAACACTTTATCGGGCGCCTGGGCTTGACCGTCGGGCACGAGCAGGGCGCACTTAGTTCCATTACCAGTGTGATCGCCAAGAATCATGGCAATATCACCAATCTGCGCTTTACCAACCGCACCACGGATTTCTTTGAGATGTTGATTGATGTCGATGTTGTCGATGTCAAACACCTGACCAATATCATTGCCGCTTTGCGGGCAACCCCGGTGGTCAATACTGTGGAGCGCGCGCGCGGGTAATGGGGAAACGTAACGTCCTTCGCCTTTTCGATTGTTTCGGCGTAAAAGCCTTGCCAAGTGCGCAGGTAGCACTTACCCATATGCCTCGACTTTGTCTTGGTTTACCTGATTTTTCCCAGAACTGATCCCACATGTTTCGGCGCCGCATCAAACCAAATTCCTTTGAAAAATTTCGCAACGTGGTTTGGCCGCGCGGCGGATGGCGGCGCTCGTCGCAATATTTTGCCCATCGTGTCGCACGCTTGCCGGGGTCGCCCTACAGCATTGCGTCGGGTTTTGCGATCGGGGCGGCGGTTTCCTTTACGCCGTTTATCGGGTTTCATTTTGTTCTGTCTGCGATTCTAAGCTTTGTCTTGCGAAGCAACCTTGTTGCATCGCTGCTGGGCACGATTATCGGTAATCCCTGGACATTCCCGTTTATCTGGATATGGCTTTATACCAGCGGAAACTGGATACTCGGTGTGGATGAAACCGCACAGGCGGTTCATTTTGATATGACCGTTCTTTGGGATTTCATCACCTTGGGGCTGAGCTATATTGGCGGGGGATTGATTTTTGGCCATTGGGATCCGGCCGATCACACGACACTGGGAAATCTGTGGCACGGCATTGTCGATATTATCTGGCCGATGATCGTTGGCTGTGTTCCGACTTCACTTGTGGTCTGGATGCTGTTTTACTTCCCGGTGCGTCGCGCTGTGGGGATTTATCGCCATAACCGTATTTTGCGTCGCATGAAAAAATCGGACCGCCATGGGTTGGTGCCGATGCTTGAAAGTGCGAAGGAAAAGATCGGAAGTGCGGCAAAGAGTGCCACCAAAAAGCAGGATGAAACTTCATGAGTTCGAAACTTCGGCTCGGCGTCAATATTGACCATGTTGCGACTGTACGGAATGCCCGTGGGGGTGTTGCACCTGATCCTGCACGTGCGGCGGCCCTTGCGCAGGCCGCCGGTGCAGACGGAATTACCGCGCACTTGCGCGAAGACCGTCGTCATATTTCTGATGATGACATGAAGAAGCTTCGTGAACATATTGATATTCCGTTGAATTTTGAAATGGCCGCAACCGATGAGATGCTGGCGATTGCGCTTGAAACAAAGCCGCACGCTGTTTGTCTGGTTCCGGAAAAACGTGAAGAACGCACGACCGAAGGCGGTCTTGATGTCGCTGGTGGGCACAATCATCTCAAGCGGTTTGTGTCTGAGCTTGGTGATGCCGGTATCCGGGTGTCGCTGTTTATCGAAGCATCGAAAGAACAGCTTGATGCTGCCAAAAGTCTTGGCGCACCCGTTGTTGAAATTCATACCGGTGCCTATTGTGATGCGCAGACCGAGGATGATCGTAACCGGGAACTTCAGCGTATCGGCAAGGCAGTTGCCTATGGTTCTGCGATCGGGCTTGAAATCCATGCCGGGCATGGTCTGAATTACGACACGGTCAAACCGATTGCGGCGATTCCTGCTATTGCGGAACTTAACATTGGGCATTTTTTGATCGGCGAGGCGATCTTTGTCGGTCTGGAAGCTGCGATTGGCAAAATGCGCCGTCTTATGGATGAGGCGCGTGGCCTTGAAACGGGTGCTAAATGATTATCGGGATTGGCACAGATTTGTGTGACATCCGCCGGATAGAGACGGCTCTTGAGCGTCACGGCGAACGTTTCATGAAACGTGTCTTTACCGAGGTTGAAATTGCCCGTGCAAAGCGCCGCCCACATCGGACTGCATCGTCGCTTGCCATGTCTTTTGCTGCCAAAGAGGCGTGCTCAAAGGCATTGGGAACAGGCTTTCGCCGGGGTGTTTATCACAATACGATGGGGGTTGTGCATCAACCCAGTGGTAAACCTGACATGGTTTTGATAGACGGTGCTTTGAAAAGACTTGAAGAATTGACCCCTGACGGGAAAATTGCATCAGTGTATGTGACGTTGACGGATGAATATCCATTGGCCAACGCTGTTGTGGTTATTTCGGCGGATTGACAGATTAAAGTGATTGGTAAGACACGGAATGGAAAAGCTAGTGCATAAAAAGAAAACGGGTGGAATTCTCGATACTCTGAAAACCGTTTTCTGGGCCGTTCTCATCGCGCTTCTGGTTCGCACATTCGCATATGAGCCGTTTAACATTCCGTCCGGGTCGATGATTCCGACCTTGCTGGTCGGCGATTACCTGTTCGTGTCAAAGTTTTCGTTCGGGTATTCCAAACACAGTTTGCCCTTCAGCCTGCCGCTGATACCGGGTCGTGTGATGGAATCACAGCCTGAGCGCGGTGACGTTGTTGTTTTCAAACTGCCGTCTGATACGTCGCAGGATTACATCAAACGTGTGATCGGACTTCCGGGTGATACCGTTCAGGTGACCAACGGGCGTCTTTACATCAACAACAAGATGGTCGAACGCGAACGGATCGAAGATTACATCCTGACCGATGGGACCGGGCGTTCAGCAGCCGTTGCACAGTATCTTGAAACGCTTCCCAATGGTCGAGTACACCGTATCCTTGAGCTGTTTGGCGATCAGGGGCCAAGTGACAACACCGAGCCATTTACCGTACCTGAAGACCATTTCTTCATGATGGGTGATAACCGCGACAATTCGGCAGACAGCCGCGCATTCCCGTCACGCTTCCGCTTCGTTCCGATTGAGAACCTTGTTGGCCGCGCTGAATTCCTGTTCTATTCCAAGGACAGTTCGCAGCCGATCTATGATTTGGGCAGCATCCGCTATGACCGCCTGTTCCAAGGGGTTAACTGATGGGCGATGGTGCTCCGCTGATCCCAGAAATTGATCACGGTTTTTCTGACCCGGACCTTCTGCGTGTCGCCTTAACGCATCGTAGTGCGGCAAAGGGCAAAGACGCACTGAGTGGGGGCAACGAACGCCTTGAGTTCCTTGGCGATCGTGTTCTTGGTCTGGTCGTGGCTGATATGCTATACACCCGTTTCGGGCGCGAACGCGAAGGGGCTATGGCCAAGCGCTTCGTCGCCCTTGTGCGGCGTGAGACACTTGCGCGTGTTGCAGTCCAGATCCATCTGGGTGATCACATCCAGATGGCAAAAGGCGAACGTGCTGCGGGTGCCGATACCAATCCGGCAATTTTATCTGATTGCATGGAAGCAGTGATTGCCGCACTCTATCTTGACGGTGGCTTGGAACCGGCGCGTAGCTTTATTGAAAAGCTGTGGACGCCGCTTCTTGATGAAGATAACAAGCCGCCCCAGGATGCGAAAACCCAGTTGCAGGAATGGCTGCAAGGACGCGGGAAGCCGCTTCCAAAGTATGAAATGGTTGGCCGCGAAGGCCCGGCTCATGCACCTGTTTTTACCATCGAACTGACCACCAGTGATGGCGACAGTGTCAGTGCCGAAGGCAAATCAAAACGTGAGGCGGAACAGATAGCCGCCCAATTGATGTTGGATAAACTGAGCTATGAATGAGGTTCCCACACCTGTGAGTGAAGACAGATTACCTTATCAGCAGCGCTGCGGCTTTGTTGCACTTGTTGGTGCACCAAACGCGGGCAAGTCGACCCTGCTGAACCAGCTTGTCGGTACGAAAGTATCGATTGTCTCGCCCAAGGTGCAGACAACCCGTACCCGTGTGCGCGGTATTGTCATGACCGAAGATGCACAAATTGTTTTCATTGATACGCCGGGGATTTTCGCCCCCAAACGCCGCCTTGACCGCGCCATGGTCAAAGCCGCGTGGAATAGTGCAGATGATGCGGATCTGATTGTTCTTGTTATTGATGCCGGGGCAGGTGTTACCGCAGAAGATCAGGCCATCATCAAGCAGCTTAAAGATCAGCACCGCAAAGCCATATTGGCCTTAAACAAGGTCGACAAGGTTACGGATAAGGAAAAACTTTTGCGCCTGTCGCAAGATCTGTTTGCGCATGAAGTCTTTACCGATGTGTTTATGATTTCAGCTAAAAAGGGTGCCGGAACACAGGATCTGGTTAATTTCCTTTCGGCAAAAATGCCTGATGGCCCTTGGATGTTCCCAGAAGACGATGTGTCTGACATGCCGCTTCGTCTGCTGGCAGCGGAAATCACCCGCGAGAAGCTATACTATCAGCTTCAGCAGGAGTTGCCGTATTCTGCAACGGTGGAAACCGAGCTTTGGGAAGAGCGTAAAGACGGTTCAGTCAAGCTTGAGCAAACCATTTTTGTTGAGCGTGAGGGCCAAAAGGCCATCATTCTGGGCAAGGGTGGCAAACGGATCAAGGCACTGGGCAGTGATGCGCGCAAGGAACTTGAGGCGATTTTCGAACGTCGTGTTCATTTGTTCTTGTTTGTTAAGGTGCGTGAAAACTGGGGCGACGATCCCAATCGGTTCGCCATGTGGGGCCTGGACCCCAACGCCTGACTTAAACGCGCCGTACGGATGAGCTATCAATCACGGGATAGATAATGGAAATCGGATCGTTTTGGGGCGTTGTCTTGATTGTTGTTGGCGCTGTTGCCGCAATGATTGTTGCGCGCATTGCCAGAAAACCTTTCCGGAAACGGATTGATCGTTCGTCCGTACGTCGCGAAACCTCTTTTTTGCATCGCCCACTTAACCTTATTGCACTGCTGGCAGCGCTGAGCATCTTTTTGCTCGGGTTGTTTTGGAAGATGACGGGCGGAGGCCCGAATTAATGACCAAACATTCCACCGATCCAATCGATATGGCTGTCGAAGACGTCGAAAACCGTTCATGGGGCAGAAAAGCTGTTCTGGGCGTGGCTCTTTTCTGTCTTGCGTCCTGCTTGATTGGTTTCTTTTTCCTTGTGACCCGACTGATAGTGCCCAGCGGCTTTTTCTAAGGTGCGTGCATGGACTGGCGTGATGACGGCATTGTTCTTTCGACACGCAAACTCGGCGAAAATGCCGTTCGTTTATCCGTCCTGACCCGTGATTATGGCCGTCATGCTGGCATGGTGCGAGGTGCCACCAGCAAATCAATGCGCGGTACACTTGAGCCGGGAAATGAAGTGCGGGTGGGGTGGTCGGCACGGCTGGCGGAACATCTTGGACAATTTCGCTGTGAGTTAACTGGTGCGCACGCGGCTGATCTTTTGCTGTCTGCGGGGCCGTTGATGGCGATGAGTTCGGCCTGTGCCATGCTTGATGCGACCTTGCCCGAACGTGAATCCCATCCTGATTTATTCCATGGAACCATCGCATTGCTGTCGGCTTTAAAGGCCGAACAGTGGCTGCCTGCCTATATCCGTTGGGAGGTCGGCCTTCTTGAAGAACTTGGTTATGGTCTTGCACTTGATTGCTGTGCGGCGACAAATGCGACCACGGGGCTTGCTTATGTGTCGCCCAAAAGTGGGCGGGCTGTGGCGGAAGAAGCCGGTCATGCCTATCGTGATCGTCTGTTGCCATTACCGGCCTTTCTTGCCGGTGGGCAGGGATCGGACGCACGCAAGGCCGCACCGCTTTCCGACCAGATACGCGATGGGCTTAAGCTTACCGGGTTCTTCATTCATCGCGATATTTTCGAAGCAAAAGCCCTAAAGCCTGTCGCGGCACGCGACCGTCTTGTCAGCCATGTCTGGCGGTCTGTGCCCGTGCAAGAAAAATAAATCACCCATTTTGTACAGCACATGTTGACCACTCCTACGCCGGGCGTAGTATGTTGCCAGAACAGTGAGACATTGACGCCAAAATCGTTTGTGTTGTCACACCTGTCCATTCTGCAAAGAAATAAGAAAAACCGTTCATGAGCACCAAGACTTCCGACCCGGCCGGTGCCGGCCAAATCAGGGAAACCCGCCTTGCCGACGCGCTGAGCGAACGTTACCTTGCTTATGCGATGTCGACGATCATGTCGCGTTCTCTTCCCGATGTTCGCGATGGATTGAAACCAGTACATCGCCGTCTTCTTTTCGCCATGCGCCAATTGAAATTGAACCCGGAACACGGGTTTAAGAAATGCGCGCGTGTGGTTGGTGACGTGATCGGTAAGTATCACCCGCATGGTGACCAGTCGGTCTATGACGCGCTTGTGCGTCTGGCACAGGATTTTGCAGTGCGTTATCCGCTTGTCGACGGGCAGGGTAACTTTGGCAATATTGACGGCGATAACGCCGCGGCCATGCGATATACCGAAGCCCGTATGACCGCCGTTGCGGCGGCTTTGATGGACGGTCTGGACGAGGACGCGGTTGATTTCCGGTCGACCTATGACGGTGAAGAACAAGAACCGATCGTTATGCCCGCCGCGTTTCCGAACCTTTTGGCGAACGGTGCGTCGGGCATTGCAGTTGGTATGGCAACCAACATACCCCCCCATAATGCGGACGAGCTGTGTAAAGGTCTGATCAAGCTTATCGACAACCCGGAAACCTCGATTGCCGAGCTTGTGCGCTGTGTGCCGGGACCTGATTTCCCGACAGGTGGTGTTCTGGTTGAACCGCGCGAAAATATTCTTGAGGCCTATGCGACCGGGCGTGGATCCTTCCGCCTGCGTGCAAAGTGGGAAGTCGAAAAACTCAGCCACGGCCTCTATCAGGTTGTGATCACTGAAGTTCCCTATCAGGTTCAAAAGGCCAAGCTGGTTGAACGCATCGCCGATTTGATGATTGCCAAGAAGCTGCCGCTTCTTAATGATGTTCGCGATGAATCGACCGATGTTATCCGTCTTGTTCTGGAACCACGCACCCGTGCGGTTGAACCAGAACATCTGATGGAAATGCTGTTCAAAAACACCGAACTGGAAATCCGGTTTGGTTTGAACATGAACGTTCTTGATGGGGATAACACGCCGCGTGTGATGAATTTGCGCGAAGTTCTTCGCGCGTTTCTGGCCCACCGTCAGGATGTTCTGATCCGTCGTTCCAATCATCGACTGGCCAAGATCAATCATCGTCTTGAGGTGTTGGAAGGCTATCTTGTTGCCTATCTGAACCTTGATGAGGTCATTCGCATCATCCGGTTTGAGGATGAGCCAAAGGCGTCTTTGATGAAGGCGTTTGACCTGACAGAAGTTCAGGCTGATGCGATCCTGAATATGCGTCTGCGGTCTTTGCGCAAGCTCGAAGAGATGGAAATCAAGAACGAGCACGCCAAACTGACCGAAGAAAAGGAAGGTCTGGAAGCGCTTCTTGCCAGCGAGACAATGCGTTGGGAACGCATTCGCGACGAAGTCGAACTGATGCGCGAAAAGTTTGGCAAGAAAACAGCACTTGGCAAACGCCGTACCGAGATCGGTGATGCGCCAGAGGAAATTGAAGTCCCGCTAGAGGCCCTGATTGAACGCGAACCGATTACGATCATTTGTTCGAAAATGGGCTGGGTTCGTGCCCTTAAGGGGCATGTTGCCGACCTTGGCGACCTTAAATTCAAGGATGGCGACGAAGGCCGCTTTGCGCTTAAGGCCTTTACGACCGACAAAGTGATTATCTTGTCAACGGCAGGACGTTGTTACACCATGTCGTGTGACAAGCTGCCCGGTGGTCGTGGTAATGGTGAACCGATCCGTCTTTCAATCGACCTGCCACAGGAACATGACATTGTCTCCATGATCGTTCACAAGAATGATCGTAACCTGCTTGTGGCAAGTTCAGCCGGACGTGGTTTCCAGGTTGCTGAGAAAGACGTTGTTGCCCAGACCAAGAACGGCAAACAGATCCTTAATCTTGGCGCGGGTGAAGTTGCCAAGATATGCCTGCCGGTCGAACACGACCATGTGGCTGTTTTGGGCGATAACCGTAAACTTTTGATCTATCCGATTGCCGAAGTGCCTGAAATGACGCGCGGCCGCGGCGTGATTTTGCAGAAATACCGTCAAGGCGGTCTTTCAGACCTGATCATGTTCAAGCTTGAAGACGGTCTGAGCTGGGCTATGGGCGGCAACGAAGGCCGTACCCGGACTGTGACTGATCTCGCCGAATGGACCGGCAAACGTGCCGGGGCAGGGCGCCTGCCGCCAAATGGTTTCCCGCGGTCCAACAAGTTTGAATAAGCTTTGATTTGTTGAACGCAGAACGATTGAAAAGCCGGATGGAGCCGTTCCATCCGGCTTTTTTTATGTTCGGACGGGCCAAAGACATCTGAAACAATATCCATGACAGTAAAAATGCCCGGAAATGGCGGAAATACGCACCAAAAGATATAGCGTTTTCGATGTTTAATATGTAACTTCGCAACCTGAATAACAGGAAGCCCGCAATTTTCCTGTGCGATACATAAGGGCTTGGGAGTGGAAAGTGAGATTTCTGGGAAATTTCGTCCGCGCGATTGATGGTCTGAATGACCTGATCGGTCGCGGGGTCGCTTGGCTGGTGATCCCGATGGTGGTGATTACTTTTTTGGTCGCCACATTACGATACGGCTTTGCGATCGGCTGGGTTTCGATGCAGGAAAGCTATATGTGGCTTTACGGCATCATGTTCATGGTCGGCGCGGGATATACGCTTTTGCATGGTGGTCATGTGCGCGTTGACGTGTTTTATCGTCCGGCATCTGCGCGCTATAAGGCGTGGGTTGATCTGTTTGGATCGCTGTTCTTGCTGATGCCGGTTATCATCATGATTCTGATGTATAGCTACCCGTATGTGGTGACCAGCTGGCACCGTCTTGAAGGGTCGCATGAAACGGGCGGTCTTCCGGGGCTGTTCCTTTATAAATCCGTGATTCTGGTGTTTTGCGTTTTGATGCTGCTGCAAGGGATGTCTCTGGCAGCGCGTAGCGTTCTGGTGCTTGCCGGTCATAAAGAATTTGAAATCAACGAAGAAGAGCACGAGGGCGTTTGATGACAGGTGAAGTTCTTAGCCTGGTAATGTTCGCCGTTGCGTGCGGCGTGCTTATTCTTGGTTTTCCGGTTGCCTTCTCGCTTGCGGGTACCGGTCTTGCTTTTGCGCTGATTGGCAATGCGCTTGGGTCGTTTGATATGCCGCTTCTGGGCTCTTTGCCGTCACGCTATTTCGGTGTGATGACCAACGAGCTTTATGTTGCGATCCCGCTGTTCGTCTTTATGGGCGTGATGCTCGAGCGTGCACGCATCGCCGAAAAACTGCTGACCACCATGGGAATGCTGTTTGGCACCATGCGGGGTGGTCTTGGTATTTCGGTGGTGATTGTTGGCATGTTGCTCGCAGCATCCACCGGTATTGTCGGTGCGACGGTTGTTACCATGGGCTTATTGAGCCTGCCTGCTATGAACAAGGCAGGGTATGACCCGAAACTGTCGACTGGTATTATTTGTGCGTCAGGCACCTTGGGGCAGATCATTCCGCCGTCAATCGTGCTGGTTCTGCTTGGTGATATCCTGCAAGGGGCCTATGCCGAAGCACAGCGTTCGATTGGCAACTGGGCCCCTGAGCCGATTTCGGTGATGGACTTGTTTGCAGGTGCCTTTATCCCTGGGATCATGCTGGTTGCCTTGTATATCGGCTGGATCATCATCAAGTCGATCATTGATCCTAAATCTGCACCAGCCCTTGTCGAAGGCAAACGTCCGGAAGGGCTTTGGGGGGAAGTGCTGCGCGCGCTTTTGCCGCCGGCTCTTTTGATTGTTGCGGTTCTGGGATCGATCCTAACGGGGATTGCCACACCAACAGAATCGGCTGCTTTCGGGTCTGTTGGTGCGATGGTTCTGGCCGCATTCTATCGTCGTCTTGATATGGCAGTTCTGCGCCATGTTGTGCGTCAGACGGTTCAGGTTAGCGCGATGGTGTTTGTCATCCTGCTCGGTGCGTCGGTGTTCTCATTGGTGTTCCGTGGTCTTGGTGGCGATCAACTGGTTGAAGACCTTTTGCACAACCTGCCGGGTGGCGCGTTTAGCGCGATGCTGGTGGTGATGCTGTTGATGTTCTTCATGGGGTTCTTCCTCGACTTCATCGAGATCGTGTTTGTTGTGGTCCCGATTGTTGGTCCGATCTTGCTTAAGATGGATATTGACCCGGTCTGGCTGGGCATCATGATTGCCATCAACCTTCAGACCAGCTTCTTAACCCCACCATTTGGGTTTGCGCTGTTTTATCTGCGCGGGGTGGCTCCACCCTCGATCAAGACGATGGATATCTATCGCGGTATTATTCCATTCGTGGTCATTCAGATGCTGGGCTTGTGCCTTGTCGCAGCCTTCCCGTGGCTTGCAACGTGGTTGCCAAGCGTTCTGTTCTAGATAACAGCATCTCAAACAATCTTACGAGAAGGGCACCCAACCGGGTGCCCTTTTTGTTTTCGGGGTGCTATTTTACAGATCAAATACGGTGCGGTTAGACGCAAAAAAAAGGGCTGGCAAAATGCCAGCCCTTGTTCGTTTCCGTAAGACGGAGACTTAGTATTTGAACGGCAGGATACGTGCCTGTGCGAAGGCCGATTCCGAGAATTTCGACCATGCGATCGACTGGGTCCGGAATTTAATCAGGCTTTCGAATACTTCCTGAGACAGCGGGTTGGATGAAACCAGATCACGCAGAACTTCCCCGGACAGTTTGCCAAGGCCTGTCAGGATGTCGTCAGAGAACGGGCGCACATCAACGTTGTGCTTGTTACGCAGGGTATCAAGCGCCTGATTGTTTCGTGCGGTGAATTCCGACAGTACCATCTGGTTTACAGCGGTGTTGGCTTGGGTAACGATTGCCTTGAGGTCATCAGGAAGGGCATTCCATGCATCAAGGTTGATGAAGTTATCAAGAACGGTCGCTGGCTCATGCCAACCCGGGTAGTAGTAGTATTTCGCGGATTTATAGAGACCAAAGGCCAGATCATTATAAGGACCAACCCATTCGGTCGCATCAATCGCGCCAGACTGCAGCGCCGGCGGAATTTCACCCCCCGGAAGGTTCACAACGTTTGCACCCGCTGCTTTGACGACTTCGCCACCAAGACCCGGAATACGCATTTTTAGACCTTTATAGTCGTCAATGGTATTCATTTCCTTGTTGAACCAGCCCCCCATCTGGGTGCCGGTGTTGCCCGACGGGAAGAATTTACAATTGAGTTCGGCATAGACCTTATCGGCCAACTCCTGACCACCGCCCCACTGGAACCATGCATTTTGTTCCTGTGCGTTCAAGCCAAACGGCATTGCCGCGATATATTGGGTCGCGTCGACTTTGCCTTTCCAGTAGTAAGGCGCGCCGTGGCCCATTTCAACGGTGCCGTTCCCAACAGCATCAATGGCTTCGAACGCCGGAACGATTTCGCCAGCGCCGTAAACGGTGACTTTCAGGCGACCTTCAGATGCCTTGGTGATGTATTCAGCAAGAAGGTTTGCACCGGTTCCCAGACCCGGAAAATTTTTCGGCCAGGTCGTGACCAGACGCCATTCACGGACGTCCTGTGCCAGTGCCGGTTTGGCAAAGGTAGATGCAGCGGCAGCAGTTGCACCTGCTACTGCGGCGCCAGAAAGAAATTGCCGACGTTTCATTTGTTACAGCCTCCCAAAGATGCAAGCTCATGATTTATATGTAAAAGCCAGTTAATTGGCTTTGTCAGGCAGCTTATATGCGTCTTTGGGTGCAGGCAACCGGGGATCGAGTTGCGTGATTGGACTTTAGTATAATGTAGAAAAAGAAAGGTCAGGCAGTGTCGTCGGGACGGGCTTTGTTTGCGTCTTCTGACATGATTTCCCATCGACCATTCTTGAAGCCTTCAAGCGGCTGGAAACGCATTTTATAGGACATTTTACGGCAATCAGAAATCCAGTACCCCAAATAAATATGAGGAAACTCAAACGTCTGTGCTTCGGCTATCAAGTCCAAAATGATGTAGGTCCCAAGACAACGCTTATGCTCCTTGGGATCAAAAAAGCTATAAACCGCCGAAAGACCATCAGACAGATTATCAACCAGTGCGACGGCAATCAGGCTGCCATCCGGACGCCGGTATTCAAAGATGGATGTGTCAATCGTGCTGTCTTCGACCATCGCGCGGTAATCACGCGCATCCATTCGTGCCATGTCACCATTGCCGTGGCGTGCATCCTGATAGGTGCTAAAAAGCTGAAACTGTTCCTGAGTAGCTGACGCAGGCACGATGCTGCGCACAATGTCGTCGTTTTTGGCTTGAATGCGGCGAAAGGAACGACCGGGTTTGAAGTCAGCACACGACACCCGAACTGGCACACAGGCGTTACAATCGCTGCAGGCGGGAAGATACGCAATTGAATGACTACGACGGAACCCGGCACGTGACAGAAGATCATGAACGCCATTGGCTTCTGGCCCACGCAATTCTGTCACCAGCTTGCGTTCAAAACGCCCGGGCAAATAGGGGCAGGGCATTGGGGCCGTCATGAAATAATGCTGGGTAAGTCGGCGCTGATTGACTGTCATTTAGCTTTTCTGTGTCCCGGTCACATTCAACCTTCTCTATTATATGAGATTAAGTGTTGTTTATGACAGTTTAAAGGGCTGAAACACAAAAGGACCGCGCAAAACCCGGTTTGCGCGGCTGTTTTATGGCTGTGACGGGACGGAGAATGACGGACGTCGCACCGGGGCTGGTGACGTCCTTGGGTCAATATTTTCCCCCGACGTGCCCGTTGTTTCCCCACCTGCACCATTTTCCTGACCACCCTCAAGTGCGGTGCGTTCACCGGTACCGCGCAGCAACGTAATGCTGATACGTCGGTTGCGCTCGTTATCAGGGGCTTCGGGCATCAGCGGATCGGTATCGGCAAGACCGGCAACTTTGGCAAAGCGATCTGTATTCAGACCAAGGTCTTCAAGGGTTCTGCGTGTTGCAAGTGCGCGTTCAGAGGAAAGTTCCCAGTTTGAATAGCCGTCGGCGCGGTTAAACGGGACCGAGTCTGTATGGCCTTCAATTGCAACGTCTTGTGGCAGTTTTGCAATGATCTCAGCGACCTTTTGCAGAAGCTTTTTGGTATGTTCGGCCATCGAGGGGCTGCCGCTTGGGAACATTGCGGTGCCGTCTTCATCAAGCAGCTGGATGCGAAGGCCTTCATCGGTATCTTCAATGCGGATATTCTTTTCGAGCCCTTGGAGCTCTTCGCTGCTTTCTATGGCTTTGCGAAGTTCTTCCTGAGCTTCGTTGAATTCCTGTTCTTCCATTTGGGCCACGCGAATGGCTTCGCGTTCATCGGGCGACTGTTGTGGCGGAATATCCATACTGACGGTCGGCGACCCAAATTCAGACCGCAACGCACCGTCTTCGGCAAGGCTGGTGCCACCTAGCAAACCACCCGACCCAGAGTCGTTTTGCGAAATGGTTTCGGGGGTAAAATAGTTCGAGACCCCCTGAAGCTGTTCTTCGGTGGCGCTTGACAGCAGCCAGAGCAACAGGAAAAACGCCATCATTGCCGTCACAAAGTCGGCATAAGCAACCTTCCATGCGCCGCCATGGTGGCCATGTCCACCTTTCTTGATTTTCTTTATGACGATATCAGGCATGCGTCGTATTTTTCCCTAAACCGGAACTTCACTATTCAAGAAAATCAAGCTGTTGGTGCATTTTGCAAGGCTTCATCAAGTTCCTTGAAGCTTGGTCTTAGGCCGTGCGGCAGGGATTTTCGCGCAAATTCAACCGAAACCTGAGGCGCATATCCCTGCATGTGTCCGATCAATGCGGCCTTGATACAGGTGTAATATTTTGCATCTGTATCAACGGTGTTTTTGATGATGGAAGCCGTCGGGGCGACAAAGCCGTATGCGCCGAGAATACCAAGGAATGTCCCTACCAGTGCTGCCGCGATCAGGCCACCAAGAATTTCGGGGGGTTCTGTCACGGAACTCATGGTTACAATCACGCCCAGAACAGCAGCCACAATGCCAAGGGCAGGAAGCCCGTCGCCAACAGTCTGAACAGCATCGGAAACCGCGTGCTCTTCCTCGTGATGGGTTTCGAGCTCCTGATCGATGACAGCTTCCAGCTCATACGGATTGGTTGTGCCAAGGGTCAGTAGGCGAAGATAGTCACACATGAATTCCAGCGCGTGGTGATCTTTCGTCAGAATCGGAAAATTGGCAAAAAGGCTGGAACTTTCAGGGTTTTCAACGTGGCTCTCAAGGGCGAGATCGCCCTTAGATTTTGCAAGTCGAAAAATTGCGTAAAGGCAGGTCAGAAGCTCGACATAGGCGACCTTCTTCTTGGGGCCCTTCATGGCACGCAAGGTGTAGGAGAACGACCGTTTGACAACGTTTAGCGGATTGGCTGTCAAAAACGCACCAAATGCAGCCCCGAAAATAATCAGGACTTCAAGCGGTTGAACGAGAATGTCAAATGACCCGTGTGGTAAATAACCGCCCAGCACCGAGCCGAGTACTATGATATAACCGATTATCAGAAACACTATTTTTCCCCGTTACGCCGATATCGATACCGGATTAATTCACGATACATTTATCTGGCCCCAAGCTGTTTTTTGCATCCAGATAAGACGCAAGCCCCATCTATATGGTCCTATTAACTTTTAATGTTATTAATATCGCGTTTAAATCTGCTGCGAGATAGGTTTGACAGCGCGAAGATTAATCGCCATTTTCCCTTTGCCCTGAGCAAGGGCCGTTAGATTATATGTTTAGTCAGTAAGAGCATTCTTCAATATGTCATTCTCTCCGCGCGATTTTCGCGACTGTCTGGGTCAGTTCGCAACAGGTGTTGCTGTTGTGACGACACGCGCACTGGATGGGACCAAAGCAGGTATCACCATCAACAGTTTTGCCTCCGTGTCGCTTGAACCGGCCTTGGTCCTGTTTTCTGTCGATTGCCGGGCGGCGACACATGACATGTTTGCAGGCGAATGCACCCGGTTTTGCATCAATATCCTGCGTCAGGAACAGCAAACCCTGTCCGATCTTTTTTCCTCACCCGGTCAGAATGATTGGGATGGTGTGACCTATCGCGATGATTGTCACGGTGTTCCGTGTCTTAGCGACAGCCTTGCAACATTTTCGTGTAAGCGCCACGCGATCCATGATGGTGGGGATCACAGCATCATTGTCGGGCAAGTTCAGGAAATTGACTTGGGTAAAACCGGGAATCCGCTTTTGTATTATGGCGGGCGTTACCGCGGACTTGATTGCTAACAGCACCAAACATCAAAGTTAGAAAAAACGGGCCGCAGCGAAATGCTTGCGGCCCGTTTTTTATTTCGCATAAAGATATTGATCAATCAAGTGATGTGTTGCCAAGCAGTCTTCCGCCAAATCCAGCGTTAATCAGGCGTGCAATGACCTGTTCTGCATGTACGGTGTCGCGGACCTCAAGAACCATATCAACGTCGGTCTGTTTGGCCGGGACATCATAGAAATGGCGCTGATGATAGACTTCAATGATGTTGGCTTCTTCTTCACCGATCAGGGTGCTGATGGTTGCCAATGCACCCGGGACATCAGGGATTTCAATGCGAACGCGCACAAGGCGGCCCTGACGGGCCATGCCGCGCATCAGGACCTGTGCGAGAAGGCGGGTGTCTATGTTGCCACCACTTATGATGAGACAGACCTTTTTGCCCTTAAACCGTTCGGGATGGTCGAGCAGAGCGGCAAGTGGTGCCGCCCCGGCACCTTCGACAACGCTTTTTTCGATTTCAATCAGCATCTGGATGGCGCGTTCGATTGAGCTTTCCTCAACCAGAACCACGTCATCAAGTTTTTCCTTACAGATTTCAAGTGTCAGGCCACCGGGTTGCTTGACTGCAATGCCCTCGGCAATTGTCACGCCACCGCCAGTGAACTCCTGATTTGTCATGCCTTCTAGCATCGACGGATATAGCTTTGTTTCGACACCGATGATTTCGATGTCGGGTCGGCGCGCCTTGATCGCAGTTGAAATACCCGACGCAAGGCCACCGCCGCCAATCGGAACGACAATGGTGTCGATGTCGGCATTTTCATTGAGAATCTCAAGTCCGACAGTGCCTTGTCCTGCGATGATATGCGGATCATCAAACGGATGCACAAAAGTCAGTCCACGCTCTTGCTGAATTTTGCCAGCAGCCTCGAGGCTTTCGGCAAATACATTACCGATCAGGACAACTTCGGCGCCATGAGATCGCGTGTGATGTACTTTGGTGAACGGGGTATTTTTGGGCATCACGATGGTTGCCGGAATGCCAAGTCGTTTGGCGTTATAGGCCACACCCTGTGCGTGGTTGCCCGCCGATACGGCAATCACGCCTTTTTCGCGTTCTTGCGGTGTCAGGCTTGCCAGTTTGACATAGGCACCGCGTTCTTTGAAGGACGCGGTGTATTGTTGGTTTTCAAGCTTAAGATAAACTTCTGCCTGACAAATATTTGAAAGCGTTAAGGACTTTACCAAAGGTGTTTTGGCAACAATGCCCTCTAAAAGTCCAGCTGCACGGACGATATCGTGATAGGAAACAGCCATAATTTCCATGCTCCTGCGGCCACCATCAAGCTTGATGTGGTGGCAATATTATCATGTAACGGGTGATAAACGGGTTTAAACCGGTCCTGTCATTCGCGAATGACAGGGATCACATTCGCAGGTCGGAAATCCCAATAATCATGGCCATCGCACCGGCACGAAGCGTCGGACGGGAATGCGATGCGGGGATGTCATTGTATAAAGACATTGCCATGTTCTTTCAGGTTTATGGACGTGTGTTCGAGCGCAGCTTTGCGGATTAGTTGCCTAAGGTCAAGGGCCGCAAAAGAAAAACCGGGTTGCAAAAGATGCAACCCGGCAAGGTTAAACGCCTGGCATAGGGTTGGTTTGGCGTTATTCCATGTTAAGAATGATGGTTTTCTTGTAGGTGAAATGTTCAAGCATGCTTTCAAGCGAGGCTTCCTTGCCCAGCCCGGAAAGCTTGATCCCGCCATATGACAGGTTGGGTTGAACAACAAGATTCTGGTTGACCTGAACAAAGCCCGCTTCAAGGCGCTTGGTTGCGGTCAGTGCGGTTTTAAGATCGGTTGTCCATACTGTTGCCGCCAAACCAAAATCACTGTCGTTGGCAAGCTCAAGTGCCTCTTCGAAGGTTTTGAACTTGAACACGCATGCCACCGGACCAAAGATTTCTTCGCGGGCGACGCGGGCGTTCGGATCAACATTGGTAAAGATCACCGGGCGCACAAACGTGCCATCGGCGAGCGCACTATCGGTTGGAAGGGCACTTAGTTCATGCTTGGTCGCACCTTCTTTTTCGCCGATATCAATGTAGCTGCGGACCTTGTCGAACTGCTTGCGGTTGATGATGGTGCCGATATCGGTTTCTTCGTCAAGCGGATCCCCCATCTTAAGGGCATTGACCTTGTCAATCAGCTTCTTAACAAACGCATCATGAAGTTTTTCATGAACAAGAATACGCGATGATGCCGTGCAGCTTTGCCCCTGACGGGTAAAGCGCATACCACCAACAGCACCGGCAATTGCCTTATCAAGGTCGGCATCGTGCATCACGATCATTGGTGATTTACCGCCGAGCTCAAGCGTGACCGGGATCAGTTTTTCCGCTGCGGCCTTGTAAACCGTGCGGCCGGTTTCGACAGAGCCGGTAAAGGATACTTTTTTGACGTCCTTATGTTCGACCAGTGGTCCACCGCAGGACGGGCCAAAGCCAGACAAAATATTTAGAACGCCCTTGGGCAGGGTTTCCTGCATGATCTGACAGACGCGCAAAGCTGCAAGCGGGGTGTCTTCGGCCGATTTTACAACGACTGCGTTACCAGCAACCAGTGCCGGTGCAACTTTGATCGCCATCAAAAGAAGCGGCACGTTCCAGGGAATAATTGCACCGACAACGCCAACCGGCTCACGGGTGGTCAAGGTCATCATGTTGGGATTAAACGGTACGGTTTCGCCCTTAAGCTCGGAAGCCAACCCGCCGAAAAAGACAAACATATCGGCAAGAACCGATGCCTCAACCCGGCTTTCGGTGCGCAGTGCTTTGCCCGATTCAAGGGCAATCAAACGACCCAGTTCTTCGGTGTGTGACATCAGCACACGACCACATTCGGCAACCAGCTTTCCGCGTTCGCGGGCAGGGCGCTCCGCCCAGTCTTTCTGTGCCTTCTTTGCAACTCCAACGGCAATTGCCACATCTTGGACGTCCCCGTCTGCCGCCTGACCAATGACCTTGCCGGTTGCGGGGTTTAAGACATCAAAGTTTTTGCCGCTTTGGGATGCAACGAGTTCTCCATTGATCAGGTGGCGGCCAGAAAGTTCGCGGGCAAGGCTGCTGGGATCAAGGATCGGGTCGATGGGCATTTCAGGCTCCCTGTATGTTGGCGTGCTGTGGCGCAGAAAAGCGTAAATCACACGATATTGGTTATTTGGTATTGGTTTACCAATTTATCGGCGGGCGTTTGGAATATCAAGATCAATTCGCCGGTTGGGGCATGACAGCGCCCAAAAGGGCTGCTACCCTTGTGTTTATAAATGGCCAGCCCGGCGATAATGCGTGTCTGGGCGCCAGATACCCGTGAACGATGGAGTTTACATGCCGCGTCATTTCGATACGACGTTCGATGTTGTTAAGGAACTTAAGCCGTCCTATCCGGTCTATTGTCTCAGGCCCAATATCCTTCGAGAAACAGCGCAGCGCTTTGTCGATATGTTCCCTGGTGACGTTCTTTATGCGGTGAAATGTAATCCGCATCCCGAAGTCATGCGCTATCTGCATGAAGGTGGGGTGCGTCATTTTGATACGGCCTCGCCAGATGAAATTGCATTGGTGCGCCGCCAGTTCCCCGGCATGAAGTCCTACTTCATGCACCCGGTTAAAAGCCGCGATGGCATTCGCAGCGCGCACCGGGTCTTTGGCATTGATCACTATGTGATTGATACTGAAGATGAACTTAAAAAAATCCGCGAAGAAACCGACGGCGACACCAATCTAAAAATTCATGTGCGTTTGGCGACCCCGCCGGCCGGTGCAATCTATAATCTGTCAGCAAAGTTTGGTGCTCGCCCAATGGCCGCGGCCGAACTTCTTAAGCAGGTTGACGCATTGGGCTATGAGGCCGGGCTTTGCTTCCATGTTGGGTCGCAATGCACGACGGCAAACGGCTATCGCATTGCGATTGAGCTGATCCGCCAAGTTGTCGATTTCTCGGGCGTGAAGGTAAAACATATTGATGTGGGCGGCGGGTTCCCTGGCCAGTATATGAACCAGCGTGGCCCGGCACTTGAAGAAATCATGGATGAAATCAAGGACTGCATCCGGTGGCTTGATATGCCTGAAACCACCTTTATGTGCGAACCGGGCAGAGCCCTTGTTTCAAGCGGCGTGTCGCTGATTACCCAGGTGCAACTGCGCAAGGAAGATCAGCTTTTCATCAATGATGGTGTGTATGGCAGTCTATCAGAAACCGTCACCGGTCAATTACGCTATCCTGTGCGGCCGATGCGTCTTAAGGGTGAATTTGATCCTGAGGAAACGCTTGATTTCACCATCTATGGACCAACCTGCGACAATATGGATGTTCTGCCAGCAACCGTGAATTTGCCCGCAGACATTCGCGAAGGGGACTGGATCGAATTTGGTCATATTGGGGCCTATAGCAACGCACTTGCGACGAATTTCAATGGGTTCCACCCGGAAGTGCAAGTCACCGTCGGCGAGGCTTTCCCGTTTGTTGACGGCGAATTCCCGTACGTTGCGTAATCTTTTCGCCTAACTGATTTCGCATAAAACCAACCATTACGGTAAAATAGTACTTGTTTACCGATAATGGTTGGTTGCACTATGCTGCCCGCGAGCATGACCGACAGCAGAAAGCTGCTGGTTCAATGATAATTCATCGGGGAAGCGTTACTGTGACCAACAGCCTTTTTATGCGTATTCGGGATCGGTTCCCGGCTGATTTGTCGTCGGTTTTGATCGAAACACCAGATGGCAAGACTTATAGCTATGGCGATGCGGATACGTATTCAGCCCGCATTGCGGGGCTTTTGATCTCTTTGGGGGCCCAAAAGGGCGACCGGATCGCGGTTCAGGTCGATAAATCACCCGAAGCCCTGTTTTTATATCTTGGATGTATTCGTGCCGGTCTTGTTTATTTGCCGCTCAACACAGCTTATCAGGCCGGTGAGTTGGCGTATTTCATGGGCAATGCATCGCCGGTGATCTTTGTCTGTCAGCCGTATCGTGAAACAGAAGTCAGCGCAATCGCCGCAGAACAGGGTGTTAAATCTGTTTTGACCCTTGGCACGGAAGCGGACGGGACGTTGGTCTCAGGCGCAGCAGAGCAGGGCGATGATTTCGCACCCGTGGCCTGTGCTGATGATGACCTTGCCGCAATCCTTTACACGTCGGGAACAACCGGCAAGCCCAAGGGCGCGATGATGACCCAGATGAACCTGTGGTCCAATGCATCAACACTCGAAACGCTGTGGGGCTTTACCGGCGACGATGTTTTGCTGCACGCCTTGCCAATCTTTCATACCCATGGTCTGTTCATTGCCTGTCACTGCGTGATGTTGTCGGGCTCAAAGATGTTCTTCCTGCCGAAGTTTGACCGCGATCAGGTTCTGGCGCTTTTGCCGCGCAGTACTGTCATGATGGGTGTTCCGACTTTCTATGTCCGATTGTTGTACGAGGATGATTTTACTGCCGATGTTAGCGCTAACATGCGGTTGTTTATTTCCGGTTCCGCCCCGTTGCTACCCGAGACCTTTACCGCGTTTGAACAACGTACCGGCAAGGCCTTGCTTGAACGCTATGGCATGACTGAAATGGGGATGGCGACATCAAATCCGCTGGATGGTGACCGCATAGTGCATACAGTCGGGCCGGCATTGCCCGACGTGGATGTACGCGTTTGTGATGATGCCGGCACGATATTGGCAACCGATGAAGTCGGGGTACTTGAAGCGCGCGGTCCGAATGTATTTGCCGGCTATTGGCAGATGCCCGAAAAAACGGCTGAGGAATTTCGCGATGATGGCTTCTTTATCACCGGTGACATCGCCAAGATTGATGCCAAGGGATATGTCCATATCGTCGGTCGGGCCAAGGATCTGGTGATCTCCGGCGGGTTTAATATCTATCCCAAAGAAATTGAAACGCTGATCGACAAAATGGATGGTGTTGTTGAGAGTGCTGTGATTGGTGTTGCCCATCCGGACTTTGGCGAGGCGGTCGTCGCAGTGATCGTGCGCAACAGTGATGAATTGTCAGAAGACGATGTCATCGGTGCCATCAAATCACAGATGGCCAATTTCAAAGTGCCAAAACGGGTATTTTTTGTGGGCGAACTGCCACGCAATGCGATGGGCAAGGTGCAGAAGAATATCCTGCGCGAAGAGCACAAGGCGCTATTTGCCAATTAGACGGCAGAACATTGATAAGCTCTGCGGGGTAGGTCATTCGTTCGTTCGATCGATTGCATAAAGCAGATAAAGAAAAACCCCGGCAAAACTGCCGGGGTTTTTTCGTCGGACGTTTCAGTCGTTGATTAACGACCGAAAGCAACGCGGTGTGCTACATCGTCGATCATGTCGCGGTTCAGACCGATGTCGGCAAGTTCGCGCGGATCAAGTTTACGCAGCGCAACCTGGGTCTGGTACTGAACGCGAAGAGCGCGGAGGAAAGCAAAAATTTTAGTTACGATCATTTCATCACCTATTTCAAACCGGCCGATTTTTCGGCGCCTGTTCAGATAACCGGCATGTTCTCACCGAAGGTATTCCGCATGCGGAATAGTTAACTGGTTTGACGTGTCGGTTTGTTTACAATGTATCGAGTGATCATCTGCTTGTTGGCGCATTCACCAGTCGATACGTCCTATTCATTTCGTGAGGGCAATCTACGCTCGGCATTTGTGTAATTCCAATGCATTTTTTGCATGGCAGTCGCTTGGAAAGTGCAAAAAGTCACCGAATCGCAATGAATTGGTTTTAATTCTGTCATGAAGCGATGCTTTTCGATGTTTTATTGCTATGCTTGCGGCGCATGGCTAACGAAGTTGCTTAACGCGTAAAGGTTGTTTAGTCCCGAATGGTCTTGCATTAAAAAATTGGGATGTAAAAAGGTCGCTTAATCGGGTTGAATGGGCCCGCTATGCGTTCCGCACCCCATACGATCAGGAGAATCGAACATGAGCATCAATCGCCCCAGGCTCAATTTTGAGCAGGCAATCGAGGCCTATTTGCATTATGCGCCCCGTTTGCCGGAGGTGCGTGCCGATGCGGTGCCCCCAAAGACAGAATATGTTGAAAACCTTCTGTCGATTGCGGATCAGTTTGATTTGATCGTCTTTGATGCCTTTGGCGTGCTTAACAGCGGTCCAACAGCCATCCCCGGTGCAGTTGATACCATTGCGCATTTACAGGGCATGGGCAAAAGCATTGCTGTTGTTACCAATGACGCGTCAAGCTCGGCCGAGGCTATTTTGGCCCGCCACCGTAATCGCGGATTTGATTTTGATGCCAGCAGTCTGATCAGCAGCCAGCAATTTGTCGCCCCGATGATGAATAGCCATGGCGACATTACGTATTGGGGGGCAATGGCGCCAAAAGATTGGCCGTTCCATGTGCTGCCTGACACTGTTGAGCCGCTTGGCGAAGACCGCGCACTATATGATGCGGTCGGTGGTTTCCTTCTTATTGATTCTGAAAGCTGGTCTGACTCCCAGCAGAACCTGCTCGAGCAGAGCCTGCGTGACAATCCACGACCGATTTTGGTGGGTAACCCGGATATCTGCGCCCCGATGGGGGAATTCCTGTCGGTTGAGTCAGGTTATTTCGCGCATTTGGCGGCGGACGCCTGCGGTGTGATGCCGCAATGTGTTGGTAAACCGTATCATCACGTATTCGAAGAAGTCCTGCGCCGTCACCCCGGTGTTGACCGGGACCGTGTGCTGATGGTTGGGGATACGGTTCATACCGATGTGCTGGGCGGGCTTTCTGTCGGGATTAAGACCCTTTTGGTGCATCAGGGTGGTTTCCTTGATGGGCAGGATATCGAAGGCGTATTTGCCCGTGCCGGTCTTCGCCCGCATTTCTGTGCCCGCGCGATTGGATTTGGCATCGGCGACAATATCAAAACCGAAGTCGCCTGATCGAAAATAAACCACATAGACCATACAACAAAGGGCCTCTGGTGAGGCCCTTTGTTTCGTTCAATAATCTTTTAAGTCAGCTAATTACATTTGCAGATTAAAGCGCTTCGGCAACTTCGATTGCGCTGTAGGTCAGAATGCCAGATGCGCCGGCACGTTTGAAACACGACAGTGTTTCAATTGCACAGCCAAGATAATCCAGCCAGCCATTTGCCGCGGCCGCACGCAGCATCGCGTATTCACCCGACACCTGATAGGCAAAGACCGGAACGCCAAATTCCTGACGGACCCGATAAAGCACGTCAAGATAGGGCAAACCGGGTTTGACGATGACGGAGTCTGCACCTTCGTTCAAATCGTAAGCCACTTCGCGCATGGCTTCGTCGGTGTTGGCGGGATCAAGCTGATAGGTTTTTTTGTCAGCCTTGCCCAGCGCGCTTGCCGATCCGATGGCATCGCGGAACGGTCCATAGAACGATGACGCGTATTTCGCGGCGTAGGCCATGATCTGCACGTTTTTAAGGTTCTCGCCCTCAAGCACGTCGCGAATGGCGCCGATGCGGCCATCCATCATGTCGGATGGGGCGACTACGTCACAACCTGCCTGCGCCTGAACCAGTGCCTGACGGACCAGTGCCTCGGTGGTTTCGTCGTTCAGAATCTGACCATCAACCACAATGCCGTCCTGCCCATCGGCATTGAACGGATCAAGGGCGACATCGGTGATCACGCCAAGGTTAGGGCAGGCGTCCTTGATGGCCTTGGTCGCGCGACAGACAACATTGTCTGGATTGTATGCTTCGCGTGCGTCCTTGGTTTTAAGGCTTACATCAATATAGGGAAACAGGGCAAGCGCCGGAATGCCAAGGCTTTGCGCATGTTTTGCTGTTGCAACCAAAACATCAATTGATTGACGTTCGACACCGGGCATGGATGGAATTGGCATACGTTGATTGGTGCCATCCACAACAAACACCGGCAAAATCAGATCATGGGGTGTCAGCCGGGTTTCCGCGACCATTTTCCGTGACCAGTCGGACATGCGGTTGCGACGCTGGCGGTTGCGGGGGAATGCGCCATAGGTATGGGATTTGGCCATGATCTGTTCTCTGTTTTGTGGGCTGCTTTGTGGGGCTGTGTCACCGGCAGGACCGGCTGGTCAATTTATGCGGCAGAATGCACGCCGGATCAACCATTGCCCGCAATTTGCAAACGCCGACGCATGGTTAGCAGATAAACAGGGATGATCAGAGACAGAAAACTGGCCGTGACGATAAAGGCATTTACAAGCCCGAATAACTCACCAATGGCACCAATAATCGGCGGTCCAGCCATGATGGCTGAATACCCCGTGGCCGCGATGATGGAAACAACCGTTCCGCCGCCTTTGCCCGTGGCTTTTGATGCAGCAGACAACAGCAATGGTAATATCACGGCAAGTCCCATCCCCGCGATGGCACATCCGATCCACGCCACAACGAAATGCGGAGACAATGCGATGATGAATGTGCCCAGGGACGCCAAACATGAACTGGCCAGAAGGACCTGTGCTCGGCCAAATTTCATCACCAGCATATCGCCTGACAATCGCGTTGCGGCCATGGCGCATGAATAGATCGCAAATCCAACCGCCGCCATAGTTGGGCCGGACGACAGTTCGCTGTTCATAAAGACAGTTGCCCAGTCGGTAATCACGCCTTCGCCAAATTGCCCGATGAAGGCACAGACCCCAAATGGCAACAGAAACACAATGAGCGGGCGCCGTTTGAGGTTTTGGGTGCTCGGGTTGGGTTGCTGTATGTCAGGTTGAGATGTTTGAGCATGGACGGCGGCATCAGGGACGAGGCCCGCCTGCACGATCACATGCGCGACAAGGAAGATAGACAGCACGGTTGGCAAGTGCGCTGCGATCGGGATGGGCAGGGCAAACCACGCGGCCGCGATCCCGGCACCAGCAAAGCCGCCGAGGCTCCAGAAGCCGTGTAGGCCCGACATGATGCTACGGCCCCGAAGGCGTTCCACATTCAATCCATTGGCATTCATCGCGACATCCAGAAACGCGCCAGAAAAGCCCAAGGCAAACATCGCAATCGTAATGCTAAGGTAGGACGGCATGAATGCGGGAAGTCCTACTGCAACAAAGTAGAATAACCCCGAATAGCGCACGACACGTTCACTGCCGAAACGGTCAGCCAGCCGTCCGGCAATTGGCATTACGGCCAAAACACCGATGGCCGCCGCCAGCAAAATGCCGCCAAGATCATTGTGACCAAGATCAAGACGTTCCTGAACCAGCGGGATGTGGGGAACCCAGCTTGAAAACGCAGCCCCATGCAAAAAGAAAATGGCGCGGACCCTGTTATGGGCTTTGGTGTAATCGTGCATGTCGTTTACGCCTGAATAACGTTAAGGCCGCGATCAGAATAATTGGCGAGGTATCCCGCCGAAAGTTTCCGCCCGGTCACAAGGTACGAAATCGCGTCAATGTCACATACGCGGTAAGGAAGGCTTGTTTCGAGTTTATCGGCCGTTGTGACAGCAATGATTTCAGCAGACTGGTTAATCATGGTGGCCTTGGTCGCGCGTTCTTCGGCCGTGCTGGTCGAAAGACCGGCTTCGGGGTGAAGTGCGCAGGTCCCCAAAAGGGCGATATCGGCATTGTAGTTGCGAATTTCGTCAACCGTTGTCGGGCCGCTGACCACCATGTCGTCTTTCAACAGAACACCACCAATCATGATGACGTTGGCGTTGGGGTGCTTGGCCAGTTCAACCGCAACCATGGGGTTAACCGTAATGATCGTGCCGCGGAACGATGGTTTTAGATGCCGGGCGACCTCGCAGATTGTCGTGCCGCTGTCGAAAAAGAACACACCGTGGTCGGGGATAAGGTCGTTTGCGGTTTTTTTTGCGATGGCCGCGCGTTCGGGCTGAAGTTCCTTGGCGCGTTCGTCATAGGTTGCTGTGGCAGTATTGGGCAGGATTGCCCCACCATGAATTCGGCGCAGGTGTCCTTCGTCTTCAAGTTGGCGCAAATCACGTCGGATCGTATCAAGGGATGCATGAAACAAAGCGGCCAGATCATGGATATGGACGGTGCCATGGGCACGGATCAAAGTTTGTATTTCCTGTTGCCGGGTGGTGACGGACATGATCGTTTGCCTGTTGCGTAAATTGCACGTTTTGCATGTTTTGCCGATAATGCGCATTTACGGCGTTTGGGCAACGGGGTCAACAAAAAACCGGCCATGCCATTTCATGGCCGGTCTTGGTCTGATGCGATTGCTTTATCGTAACCGTGCAGATTGTCAGGCTTTAGCAAGCGCCTGTGTCAGATCAGCAAGGATATCGTCAATATGCTCGATTCCAATGGAAAGGCGAACGTAGCCATCGGTCACACCCGATGAAAGACGATCTTCTTCTGAAAGCTGACTGTGAGTCGTTGTCGCCGGATGAATGGCGAGTGAGCGTGTGTCACCGATGTTTGCAACATGATAAAGAAGTTCCAGCGCATTGATAAACTTCTCACCGGCTTCCTTGCCGCCCGAAAGTTCAAAGCCCATCAAGGATCCGTACCCGCCCTTAAGATAAGTGTCCGCACGTTTGCGGCTTTCTCCATCTTGCTGGCTGGGGTGATTGACCTTTGTAACTTTCGGGTGCTTGGATAGGAAATCGGCAACCTTATTGGCGTTTTCACAATGGCGTTCCATGCGCAGGGCCAGCGTTTCCATGCCTTGAATGGTCTGGAACGAATTGAACGGGGAGGCGGCAGCACCAATGTCACGCAGCACGGTGCAGCGCAGTTTGATAGCATAGGCAACCGGGCCAATCGGCTTGACGGCCTGCGTCCAGACAGCCCCGTGATAACTGGGGTCGGGTTCGTTCAGGAGCGGGAAACGGGTTGCATGTTTTTCCCAATCAAATTTACCGGAATCAACCACGATCCCGCCAACCGATGTTCCATGGCCAGCAATGAATTTGGTTGTTGAATACATCACAATACTTGCACCATGCTCAATCGGCTTACAGATCACAGGCGCGGCAGTATTATCGACAATCAACGGAATTCCGAGCTCATCACCGATATTGGCGACATCGCGGATCGGGAAAACGTGCAATTTCGGATTAGGCAGGGTTTCGGCGTAATAGGCACGTGTCTTGTCATCGGTTAGACGGCGAAAGTTTTCAGGGTCGGACGGATCGGCAAAGCGGACCTCGATCCCCATCTGTTTAAAGGTATTGGCAAACAGGTTCCACGTCCCGCCATAAAGGTCGGTGGAACTGACAATATTGTCGCCAGCCTGGGCAATGTTCAAAATCGAAAAGGTTGATGCGGCCTGACCGGACGCCAGTGCCACGGCTGCGACACCACCGTCAAGGGCGGCAACGCGTTGTTCAAGCACATCATTGGTCGGGTTCATCAGACGGGTATAGATATTGCCCAGTTCCTTCAGCGCAAAAAGGTCCGCTGCGTGTTGTGTGTCACGGAACTGATAACTGGTGGTTTGATAAAGCGGTACGGCAACAGAACCAGTTGTCGGTTCGGCGCGGTATCCAGCATGGAGGACAATGGTTTCCGGTTTCATGGACGTCATGATGTCGTTTTCCCTGATTTATGATTTTTCTCTGAGGCAAAAAAGGTACGCGCACCGATAGGGCGTCAGCAAGAAACATTTGGTGATTTCGACAAATGTTTTGCACGTCGTTGGTGAGGCTGCGATGCATTGTGATAATTCGGTACTGTTATACCGAATGAATTGACAAACAGGCCGTTTCACGTTTACGTAAAGGGAAAATAGAAGAACATCAGAGGCGGCGATCCAATGGAATTCAACCTGACAGACGATCAGCAGGCTTTTGCTGATGCTGCCCGCGATTTTGCCCAGAACGAAATGGCGCCAAATGCGGGTGAGTGGGACACAAAACATATCTTCCCCGAAGAAACCCTGCGCAAGGCGGCTGAGCTTGGCTTTGCCGCGATTTATACCCGTGATGAATATGGCGGGTCGGGCCTTGGGCGACATGACGCGGTTGTGATTTTTGAGGAACTGGCAGCGGCATGTCCGTCGACTGCGGCCTATATTTCCATTCACAATATGGCCTGCTGGATGATTGACAGCTTTGGAACGGATGCACAACGTGCCCAGTTTCTGCCAAAGCTTGTCACGATGGAGCATTTTGCAAGTTACTGCCTGACCGAACCCGGTGCGGGGTCGGATGCGGGTGCCCTTCGGACCAGTGCGGTACGCGAAGGCGATCATTATATCCTAAATGGTGAGAAGGCGTTTATTTCCGGCGGATCGCGTAGTGATATCTATGTTGTCATGGCGCGTACCGGGGATGATGGTCCGGGCGGGATTTCGACCTTTATTGTCCCAAAGGACGCCGTGGGCCTGTCCTTTGGGAAGCTTGAAGAAAAGATGGGCTGGAACAGTCAGCCTACCTCGGCTGTTATTTTTAGCAATTGCAAGGTTCCAGCCGAAAACCGCCTTGGTGCCGAAGGCGAAGGGTTCAAGTTTGCCATGAAGGGGCTGGATGGTGGGCGCCTTAACATTGCTGCCTGCTCAATCGGTGGGGCGCGTGCCGCGATGGAGCATGCGCGCGATCATATGAAAGTCAGAAAGCAATTTGGCCGTAGCCTTGATCAGTTTCAGGCGTTGCAGTTCAAATTTGCAGATATGGTGACGGAACTCGAAGCCGCCCGCTTGATGCTGCATAAAGCCGCATGGAAACTCGACCTTAAGGCCGATGACGCAACTCAGTTTTGCGCCATGGCTAAACGGTTTGCGACCGATATCGGATTTCAGGTCTGTAACGAGGCCCTGCAACTGCATGGCGGATACGGCTATATTCGCGAATATCCGATTGAACGGTTGCTGCGCGATTTGCGGGTGCATCAAATTCTGGAAGGCACGAACGAAATCATGCGCCTGATCATATCGCGTGCCGCCCTAAAGGATTGAGAGATGACCAGCGAAAAAAACAACGATCAGAGCCAGCCGTCTGAAGCCCCCGTCTTGTTCAAAAAGGACGGACCGGTTGGTCATATCCTGTTGAACCGTCCGCGCGCGCTGAATGCGCTTAATCTCGATATGGTGGACATGATGGCGGCCCAACTGAAATCGTGGGAAAATGATCCTGCGGTCAAGGTTGTTGTTGTCGAGGGGGCTGGCGAGAAGGCGTTTTGTGCTGGTGGCGATATTCGCGGTCTTTATGATGCGCGCGCTGTCGATGATGAAGATATGCTCGATGCGTTCTATCGCCGTGAATATCATTTGAACCATGTCATCGCCAATTACCCAAAACCCTATGTCGCGATGATGGATGGCATCACGATGGGGGGCGGTGTCGGGGTTTCCATTCACGGTCGGTTCCGTGTTGTGACGGAACGCACCATGTTTGCCATGCCTGAAACCGGCATCGGGTTTTTCCCGGATGTTGGCGGTGGGTATTTCCTGTCGCGATGCCCCGGAGAAATCGGGATGTATCTTGGTCTGACCGGCGCGCGCCTTAAGGCGGCAGACTGTCTTTATGCAGGTCTTGCGACCCACGGTGTTCATGCCGATCAGGTCGCGGCAGTGAAAGCTGCGTTGGTGCAGGCCGATTACGGTTCGGATGCTTTTGCCGCAGTCACAGAGATTCTGACCGGGTTTCATGCCGACATGGGCGAGGCCAGCCTTGTTGCGCAGCGTGATAAGATTGATCAGACATTTTCCGCTGACAGTGTTGCGGCAATTTTTGATGCGTTGGGGCGTGAGGACACGGCGTTCAACGCAGATTGTCTTAAGACATTAAGTGGCAAGTCGCCAACAGCACTGTGCGTCAGTTTCGATCAAATCTGCCAAGGGCAGGATATGACGCTGGCCGAGGTGCTGAATATGGAATTTCGCCTGTCACAGCGCATGGTCCGCAAGCCCGATTTGTTTGAAGGGGTGCGTGCCGTGATTATTGACAAGGATCATGCGCCGAAATGGCAGCATGGTGATGTTGGGCAGGTTGATCCGCGTGAAGTGGCCGAATATTTCGCACCGTTGCCAGCGGATCGGGAACTGAACCTTTAAGTCACAGCGATCTGTGGCGAATGTGATGAAAACAAAGTCCCGCAAACGGGACGTCAGAGGAGACTTCAAATGGCGAATATCGGTTTTATCGGCTTGGGTAATATGGGTGGGCCAATGGCGGAAAACCTGCTTAAGGCTGGTCATGCGCTGAAGGTCTATGACCTTTCTGCGGATGCGGTGGCCAAGGCAGTTGAAGCCGGTGCCACCAAGGCAGATACAGTTGCCCAGGCTGTTAGCAATGTGAACTTTGTTGTCACGGTCCTGCCGGCGGGCAAGCATGTTTTGTCGGTTTATGATGGACCAGATGGCGTGGTTGCCAATGCAGCACCCGGAACGATCCTGATTGATAGCTCGACGATTGAAGTGGATGCCGCGCGCAAGGCCGCAGACTTGGCAAAGGCCAAGGGGTTTGGCGCTGTTGATGCACCGATATCGGGCGGTACGGCCGGGGCGGCCGCAGGAACGTTGACGTTCATGGTTGGTGGTAGCGAAGCTGATTTCGCCAGTGCCGAGCCAATCCTTGATGCGATGGGCAGCAATATCATCCACGCGGGTGACAGTGGGGCCGGGCAGGCGGCCAAGATCTGTAATAACATGGTTCTTGGCGTGAATATGATTGCCGTGTCCGAGGCATTTATGCTGGCCAAGCGTCTTGGTCTTGATGCGCAAAAGCTGTTTGATGTTTCATCAAAGGCGTCAGGTCAGTGCTGGGCCTTGACCAGCTATTGCCCGGTACCGGGGCCGGTGCCGACGTCACCGGCAAACCGGGACTATCAACCGGGCTTTGCCGTGGACATGATGCTTAAAGATTTGAAGCTGGCCCAGCAAGCATCGGCGGCATCGGGGGCAACAACCCCGATGGGGGCGCTGGCGGAAAGCCTTTATGCGCTTTATTCCAATGGTGGAAATGGCGGTATGGATTTCTCGGCGATTGTCAAAATGCTTGATGGTGAGAAGTAACGCATCATCTTGACGATTTGTTACGACGGGTCCGGTTCGCCGGGCCCGTTTTTGTTATAACTATTGCGTTGTCTGAAAATGCGCGCAAAATAGAGCGGTATTTTGTCCCGAGTAAGGTTTTACGTTCGACATGAGCACGCGCCCAACCACGACCCGAGAGATTTATTTCGAGCTGCGTCAGGTCGGAACCTATTTGCGGTGCACAGCGATTGACGGACAGACGGGAACAGAAGTGACTGTGGCAGGGCCGGTCAGCCGGAATCCGGAGCAGTTGAAGCGGGTTGCTGCACGAAAACTTGAATACGTTCTCAACAAGGGATAATGTATACAATATAAAGAGCGGGTGGCGATGTCGGTCAGTGTTTTATTCCAATTCCAAATCCGGATTTGGTGATTTCTGCTAAATTCCGAAAGCCGCTTGCAGCCTTTGAACACATGTGTCTAAGGTTTGCGCTCTAATCGCGTTCCCGGACGGAAGAGCCACAAAAAGAATGGCCGTCTCCGGGAGCTAAACGGGGTCCTACCCGATAACAATAAGACGGAGGCTTTGCGGGGTTTGCAAGGGGGCAAGGGGGAGACTATGTCTCATCCAATCAATACATATATCTATGACTTGATGCCTTCTGTTGATCAGGCGAAGACCTTGTTTGTCTGTGCCAAATCTAAGGTTGTGCAATGGATTGGGCTTATTTCCTACAACAATTGATCAACGGTCTGACGCTGGGAGCCATCTATGGTCTGATCGCCATCGGTTACACCATGGTGTATGGCATCATCGGCATGATCAACTTCGCGCACGGCGAGATCTATATGATCGGTGCGTTTCACTCCCTGATCACCTTCCTGATCTGTCAGGCAGCAGGGATTAGCGGTATTTTACCGCTCACACTTCTTTTGATGCTGTTCGTTTCAATGGTTCTGACCTCGATCTATGGTTGGGGCGTTGAACGGGTCGCATACCGGCCGCTGCGCGGATCATTCCGGCTTGCAGCGCTGATTTCTGCCATCGGCATGTCGATCTTCCTGCAGAACTTCGTTCAGATTTCGCAAGGTGCACGCGTTAAACCGATGCAGCCGCTTATTGAAGGCGGCATTACCATGATGAAAAGTGCGAACTTCGATGTTCAGCTGAGCTATATGCAGATCATCATTATTGTTCTGACCTTTGTGCTGATGGTCGTGTTCTCCACACTGATTGCCAAAACATCACTGGGTCGTGCGCAGCGCGCTTGTGAACAGGATCGCACAATGGCGGGCCTTCTGGGCGTCAATGTCGACCGCACAATTTCGACCACCTTTGTTATGGGGGCTGCCCTGGCATCGGTCGCAGGGATGATGGTGACACTGTATTATGGTGTGATTGATTTCTACATCGGCTTCCTTGCTGGTGTGAAAGCCTTCACCGCCGCTGTTCTGGGCGGTATCGGTTCACTTCCAGGTGCGATGCTCGGCGGGCTCTTGATTGGTCTGATCGAGGCATTCTGGTCGGGGTATCTCACGATTGAATACAAGGACGTTGCGACGTTCGGTATTCTCGTTCTCGTGCTGATCTTCCGCCCTTGGGGTCTGCTTGGTAAGCCTGAGGTGGAGAAAGTCTGATGTCTTCTGCATTTGCTTCATCTCGTACCAGCGGCTCAGAGATCGTCAAGGAACTCGCGTTCTTTGCCGTGATTGCGCTGCTCATGTCGGTCATGATCCTTGGGGTCGAGACCGTTGACCGTCCTACTGGTCTTGAACTGGCTGTGCGGTGGGACCTTGTCCTGATCGCCATTGGATCGACGGTTATTGGCCGTCTTGCCCTGATCGTTCGTCGTGAAGGTATTTCACGGCTGGTTCAGGCCCTCATGATTACGCTGGCTGCGGTTTGCGTTTTCGAAATGTTTGTGCGTTTCCGCGACATGGACGACCGTTGGGCATCGCCTGTGGTTCTTGATATGGCGGTTGGCAGCTTCACAAGCATTGTTGTGACGGTTTGTTTCCTCGCGATTGTTTTTGCCATCGCGTACTTCTCGATGAAGGAAAAGAGTGCTGTCGTCGTTGATGAAAGCACGAAAATTTCATCGAAAATTCAGGTTGCCTATCGGTCCAATACCAAAAAAATCGGTTTAATCGGGATCATCTTCTTCTTCATCTTCCCGTTGATCTTTGGTGAAAACCGTTCTGCAATCGATCTTGCAACCCTTGTTATGATTTACATCATGCTCGGTTGGGGGTTGAACATTGTGGTGGGGCTGGCCGGTCTTCTCGATCTTGGCTATGTGGCTTTCTACGCTGTTGGCGCATATTCCTATGCATTGCTGTCGCAGAACTTCGATCTGAGCTTCTGGCTGTGCCTGCCGCTTGCGGGCATCTTTGCGGCAAGCTTTGGCATTGTTCTGGGCTTCCCGGTTCTAAGGCTTCGGGGTGATTATCTGGCGATTGTGACCTTGGGCTTTGGCGAGATCATCCGTGTTATCCTCATCAACTGGTATGATTTGACCGGTGGGCCAGACGGTATTTCGTCTATCGAGCGTCCGAGCTTCTTTGGGCTGGCGGAATTTTCGCGCCGTGTTCCCGAAGGCTCCATCGGGTTTGGTGATTTGATGGGTATTGAATACTCATCCATGCATCGCCTGATCTTCCTGTACTACCTGATCCTTATTCTGGCGTTGGTTACAAACTTTGTAACCATGCGCTTGCGTAAATTGCCGATCGGGCGGGCGTGGGAAGCGTTGCGTGAAGACGAAATCGCCTGTCGTTCTCTTGGCATTAATCCAACCAACACCAAGCTGTCTGCATTTGCAATCGGCGCGATGTTTGGTGGTTTTGCCGGTGCGTTCTTTGCAACCCGTCAGGGCTTCATCAGCCCGGAAAGCTTCACTTTCCTTGAATCTGCTGTGATCCTGGCCATCGTTGTGATGGGAGGTATGGGCAGTCAGATTGGTGTGGTGCTTGCCGCGGTCGTGATGATTGGCTTCCCGGAAATGTTCCGTGAGCTTGCCGAGTATCGCATGCTGATCTTTGGGGCTGGTATGGTTGCCATCATGTTGTGGCGCCCACGTGGACTGTTGTCTTTCCGTGATCCAACCATCCTTTTGAATATGAGCAAGAAAGAAAAAGTTGCCGGAGAAGCCAAATGACCGACAACAACGTCCAACTTGAAGTCGAACACCTGACCATGCGCTTTGGCGGTCTGGTCGCCATTGATGATCTTTCTTTCACCGCGCGAAAGGGTGAGATCACGGCAATCATCGGCCCGAACGGCGCAGGGAAGACCACGGTCTTTAACTGTCTGACCGGGTTCTACGTTCCGACTGAAGGTCGTCTGACGCTTTATGCCAATGACGGACCGCGTCTTTTGGAGCGTAGTGAAGGCTTCCGCATCCCACGCAACAATGGTGTGGCACGGACATTCCAGAACATTCGCCTGTTTACCGGCATGACTGTTCTCGAAAACCTGATCGTGGCACAGCATAATGCCTTGATGGATGCATCGGCCTTTTCGCTGGCGGGTCTGTTCAATCTTGGTCGCTATGCCAAGGCGGAGAAAGCGGCGCTTGAAACCGCCAAATTCTGGCTGAACAAGGTTGGTTTGTATGATCAGGCCGACTGGAATGCTGGCAATCTGCCATATGGTTCACAGCGTCGCCTTGAGATTGCACGTGCGATGTGTGTGAACCCGTCACTGCTGTGTCTTGATGAACCGGCAGCTGGTCTTAACCCCCGTGAGTCTGCGGAGCTTAATGTTCTGTTGCAGAGCATCCGTGATGATCAGGGGATTGGCCTTTTGCTGATTGAACATGACATGAGCGTCGTCATGAAGATTTCCGATCATGTGATCGTGCTTGATTACGGTAAAAAGATCGCCGATGGCGATCCTGATGCCGTCAAGAATGATCCGGCTGTTATTCGCGCTTACCTCGGTGAGGATGAAGACGACGAATTGCCACCGGAAGTCGCTGCCGACCTTCATCTTGATCCGAAAGCGCAGTGAGGGAGTAGATCGATATGTCCATGCTGAAAATTGAAGGTGTACATACCTTCTATGGCAATATCGAAGCCCTCCGGGGCGTCGATATGGAAGTCAACGAAGGTGAAATTGTTACACTGATCGGCGCCAATGGTGCTGGTAAGACGACGTTGCTGATGACGTGTTGTGGATCACCGCAGGCCACCAAAGGACGCATTTTGTTCGAAGGTCAGGATATCAGTCGCATGCCAACGCATGAGATTTGCCATCTTGGTATTCAGCAGTCGCCTGAGGGGCGTCGCATTTTCCCGCGCATGTCTGTGCATGAAAACCTGCAGATGGGAGCCAACACCCAGGATCCGAAGTATTTCGAAGACGATCTTGAAATGGTGTTCGATTTGTTCCCGCGTTTGAAGGAACGTATCAACCAGCGTGCCGGAACGATGTCCGGTGGTGAGCAGCAAATGCTGGCGATTGGCCGTGCGCTTATGGGGCGTCCGCGTCTGTTGCTGCTTGATGAACCGTCGCTTGGCATTGCGCCGCTGGTCGTAAAGCAGATCTTTGAAACCATCAAAAAGATCAACCGGGAAAAGAAAGTTACGGTTTTCTTGGTCGAGCAGAACGCGTTCCATGCGCTTAAGCTTGCCCATCGCGGTTATGTGATGGTGAACGGCAACATTACCCTTTCGGGAACAGGTGCCGAACTTCTGGCCAATCCGGAAGTCCGCGCAGCTTATCTCGAGGGTGGCCACTAGGAGGGCGGATATGGAAGCGATTACAGGTACCAGTACTGGTGTCACGATCGGAATGACCGTCATCCTGATGGGGTTCTGTGCGTTCATGACCGGGCAGGCGATTGCCAATACGTGGCGTTCTGTCCATCAGCTCTATGCGTATTCATTGCTGCTGGGGCTGACTGACCGGTTTCTGACCTATGCGTTGTTCGAGGGCGAGTTGCTTTCGCTTTCGGGCTACATTTTTGACACGGTGATCATTTTTGCGATCATGTCGGCAGCCTTCCGCGTGACAAAGGTCAACAAGATGCTGTCGCAATATCCATGGCTTTATGAGCGGGTCGGACCGTTTGGGTTCCGCGCACGTGAAGGGGCGGACGTCTGATCATTCGATGGTGGCAGGGTGTTGCCACCATCGCGTTGCTAAATTGTTGGCAGCGCATTGCTTTGTACTATTGCACACCAATTTATGGGTGTTAAAGTACACGGAGATGAAACCGGTAATCGGAAGATAAAACGAGCCGGTTTTGTGTCCAGAAAGACGGTTCTGTCATGGTGACGGAACCAACCTTTGGAACAGGGAGACTTCTCTAATGTCGAAAACCAAGCTCGGCCTTCTGGCAACTGCTTCTGCACTTGTACTTTCGATGGGTGTGGCAAAAGCAGACATCGTTATCGCGACCGTTGGTCCGATGACCGGCCCTTATGCCGCCTTTGGCGAACAGATGACCAAGGGCGCCGAGAAAGCTGTGGCGGACCTCAATGCTGCTGGTGGTGTTAACGGCGAAAAAGTCGTTCTCGAAATCGGCGATGACGCATGCGATCCGAAACAGGCTGTGGCTGTTGCCAACCAGCTCGTCAGCAAAAACGTTGCACTTGTTGCTGGTCACTTCTGCTCGGGTTCTTCGATCCCGGCTTCTGAAGTATACTTCGAAGAAGGCATCGTTCAGATTTCTCCGGCTTCGACCAATCCGCAGCTCACCGAGCGTGACATGGACAACGTATTCCGTGTTTGCGGTCGTGATGACCAGCAGGGTGAAGTTGCTGGTAAATACTTGGCTGAAAACTATGGCGACAAGAAAATTGCCATCGTTCACGACAAACAGGCTTATTCCAAAGGCCTGGCTGACGAAACCAAGAAAAACATGAACGCTGCTGGCGTTGAAGAAGTGATGTATGAAGCCATCACCCCGGGTGAAAAAGATTACTCGGCACTGGTGACCAAGCTGAAATCTGAAGGCGTCGACGTCCTGTATTACGGTGGTTACCACACCGAGCTGGGCCTGATTGTTCGTCAGATGCGTAGCCAGGGCCTTGATACCCTTGCAATCTCCGGTGATGCACTGAACTCGCTTGAGTATTGGTCAATCACGGGTGATGCCGGTAAAGGCACGCTCTTCACCGCAGGTCCGGCTCTTGAAAAAGATCCGCGCAACGCTGAACTCGTAAAATACTTCGAAGCTCAGAACTACAAGCCTGAAGGTTACACCCTTTACACCTATGGTGCGATCCAGGCTTGGGCACAGGCTGCAACCAAAGCCGGTACCACTGACTCCGAAGCTGTTATCGAAGCTCTGCACAGCGGAGATGCATTCGACACCGTTCTTGGCTCCATCTCGTTTGATGCCAAAGGTGATGTTGCTGCTCCGGGTTATGTTTTCTACGAATGGGAAAACGGTTCGTACGATTACGCAAAATAATCAAATCATCTGATTTGGGAAAAGCCCGGCTTCTTGCCGGGCTTTTTTATGGGTAGTTCAAACAAAAACGCCGTTCTGAACAAACAGAACGGCGTTTTTGTTTTAGTCGTTTGGTGATCGGGCAGGGTGTGTTACTTCGCCTTGCGACCAAGACCGATTTTCTTGGCAAACTGCGAACGCTGTTTTGCATAGTTCGGCGCAACCATCGGGTAATCAGATGGCAGACCCCATTTCGCACGGTATTCTTCCGGCGTCAGGTTGTAGGTCGTGCGCAGATGGCGTTTCAGCATTTTCAGCTTTTTGCCGTCTTCAAGGCAGATGATGTAATCATCACCAACCGATTTACGGATCGGAACAGCCGGTTTAAGCGGTTCTTGCTCTGGCTCGCTCTCGTCGGCGCGGATTTCGTCGAGTGAGCCAAATACGGTCGAAATCAGTTCAGGGATTTGTGCCGCGGCAAGTGCGTTGTTACTCACATATGCAGAAACAATATCTACGGTCATCTGCAAGAGTTCGTCGCGATCAAGCACGCTATTATCGGCGTCAGCCATGAGTGATAGTTTCCTTTAGTTTGAAAATTACATAAAAATTAATGCACTAATTACCCGATATAGTCAAACAACAGAAAAGAGCAAGAGGATTTAATAATAAAATGATTCAATCAAAGTACATTCGATTACATCAGTGGCACCCAATTGTCTGTTGTCATTAAAAGGCGGTCATGTCCGAAAAACTAATATTGTAGGCTGCGAATAATCGTGCTGGGTGTGCTTAATGGTGTTTCTTTAAGTTCATCACGCTTTGATCATTTGCGCGTATGTGAGGGCAATAATAATATTATAGCGTGTGTGAAGCTTCACAACATGACTGGCGCAACGATTTCTGTTGTTGGGGCGCATATCTGGTCTTCGTAAAACTTGCAGATCAGGGTGTCCTGCGCGTTGGCAGTTTGCGTCCTATATGCTACAAGGCGCTCAAATTTAATCACTGACTTCGTTCAAGGGCGCGCCGATGACTGTAAAGACCATTGCCATTGCTGCCGATCATGGTGGCGTCGAACTTAAAACCGCAATTATCAGTGCTCTTAAGGATCGCGGCATTGAAGTTTTCGATTTTGGAACGAACGGCTCCGAATCTGTTGATTATCCGGACTATGCACATGCCGTTGCCAAATCGATTATTGATGGTCAATCCGAAGCGGGCATTCTTGTATGTGGCTCTGGGATCGGCATGAGCATTGCCGCCAACCGTTTCCCGGAAGTGCGTGCTGCCTTGGCGCATGATCGCCTTTCGGCCGAGCTTTGCCGTCAGCATAACAACGCGAATGTTTTGTGTCTCGGCGCGCGCATCGTGGGTGACGCCAAGGCACTTGATTGCGTGGATGCGTTTATTTCGACCGAGTTTGAAGGCGGTCGTCACGCGCTTCGTGTTGCGAAGATGTCTTAATCCTACCAATTACACCGCCATCTGGCATCAACCAGACCGGGTTGGTTCGCTTCGGTTCGCACCAACCCGTCATATTGCATTGAGAGAGGCCCCAGCATGTCGTTCAAAGGCTTTTTCACGACCAGCTTGTCCGACGCCGATCCGGCATTGTTCAAATCCGTCACCGATGAACAGGATCGTCAGCAAAACCAGATCGAGATGATTGCTTCGGAAAACATTGTTTCCAAAGCCGTAATCGAAGCTCAGGGAACGGTTCTGACGAACAAATATGCCGAAGGTTATCCTTCGCGTCGTTATTACGGCGGGTGTGAATTTGTTGATGTTGCCGAGCAGCTTGCGATTGATCGCGCCAAAGAACTGTTTGGCTGTGAGTTTGTCAACGTTCAGCCGCATTCCGGTGCGCAGGCGAACGGTGCAGTTATGCTGGCACTGTGCAAGCCGGGCGATACCATTCTGGGGATGTCGCTTGATGCTGGTGGCCATCTGACCCATGGCGCACGTCCGGCCCTGTCAGGTAAATGGTTCAATGCCATCCAGTACGGTGTACGTGAAGACGATTTGACCCTTGATTACGATCAGGTCGAAGCCCTTGCTGTTGAACACAAGCCTGCCTTGATCATTGCAGGTGGTTCTGCCATTCCGCGCCAGATTGATTTCAAGCGGTTCCGTGAAATCGCCGATAAGGTCGGTGCACTTTTGATGGTTGATATGGCGCACTTTGCTGGTCTGGTTGCCGGTGGTGTGCATCCGAGCCCGCTTCCTTATGCTGATGTTGTAACCACCACCACGCATAAAACCCTTCGTGGTCCGCGTGGCGGCATGATCCTGTCGAACAATCTTGATATCGGCAAAAAGATCAATTCGGCGGTTTTCCCAGGCTTGCAGGGTGGTCCGTTGATGCACGTAATTGCTGCAAAAGCGGTTGCCTTTGGCGAAGCATTGCGTCCGGAATTTAAAGATTACACGCAGCAGATCATCGACAATGCCAAAGCACTGGCAGAAGTTCTGGTGAAACGCGGTTTCGATATCGTGACTGGTGGCACGGATACCCATCTGATGCTGGTTGATCTTCGTCCCAAGGGGCTGAAGGGCAACACAGCAGAAGTCGCACTTGAGCGTGCGGGCATCACGTGCAACAAAAACGGCATTCCGTTTGATACCGAAAAACCGACCATCACGTCGGGTATCCGTCTGGGAACACCGGCTGGCACCACGCGCGGGTTTGGTGTTGAGGAATTCAAACAGATTGGTGAGCTGATCGGTGATGTTCTTGACGCAATGGTCGATAGCCCGGAAGGCAATTCCGAGGTCGAAGCCGCTGCGCGTGCGAAGGTCGAAGACCTTTGCAAACGCTTCCCGATCTATTCCTGATCGCGTCAAGAGCGAGTAAAGAAAATGCGTTGCCCGTTTTGCGGACATACTGACACACAGGTCAAGGATTCCCGTCCGACCGAAGAGCATCATGCTATTCGCCGTCGCCGGTTCTGTCCTGCATGCGGATCACGTTTTACGACATTTGAACGTGTTCAACTGCGTGAACTGATGGTTGTCAAAACCGACGGGCAACGCGAATTGTTCGACCGCGACAAACTGGCGCGGTCGATCTTTCTGGCCTGCCGTAAACGCCCGATCGAGGACGAGCGTGTTGAAAAGGCCTTAAATGGCATTCAACGACGCCTCGAAAGCAGCGGTGAAAGCGACATTACCACCGATACCATCGGTGAAATGGTGATGGAGGCGTTAAACGCACTCGATCAGGTGGCGTATGTGCGCTACGCTTCAGTGTATAAAAACTTCCGCGAAGCCCGTGATTTCGAACAATTCGTGGAAAACATGCAGGACGGGGAAGAAGAGGCGGACGCAGAGTAATGACAGCCCCCGCGTTTACAGAAGACGACCGGCATTTCATGCGGGTCGCGTTAAGCCTGTCTAAACGCGGTTTGGGAAATGTATGGCCAAACCCGGCTGTTGGGTGCGTTCTTGTTTCTCCTGACGGTGTGGCCGTCGGGCGTGGTCATACCCAACCCGGTGGTCGTCCGCACGCTGAACGTGTTGCCCTTGATATGGCAGGCAGCCTTGCAAAGGGGGCTACGGCCTATGTCACCCTTGAGCCCTGTAGTCATTTTGGCAAATCTCCACCATGTGCATCAGGTTTGATTGATGCGGGTGTTTCCCGTGTTGTCAGTGCGCTTGAGGACCCCGATGCCCGTGTATCAGGACGTGGCCACCAAATGCTGCGGGATGCAGGGATAAATGTTGATGTTGGCCTTCTGGGCGATGATGCACGTCGTCTGAACGAAGGGTTTCTGTCGCGGGTTGAGCGACATCGTCCTTTCGTGACGCTGAAACTGGCATCGACCCTTGATGCACGTTCGGCCACCGCACGCGGTGAAAGCCAGTGGATCACTGGGACAGAGGCACGCGCACACGGGCATCTTTTGCGTGCTAGTCATGATGCAATCCTTGTCGGTGCCAGTACCGTTGTTGCCGATGACCCGACCCTGACATGTCGTCTTGCCGGGCGGGAGCATCAATCGCCTGTGCGCGTCATTCTTGATCGGACAGGGGCTGTGCCAGCATCAGCGAAACTTGTTCAAACCGCGAATGAGGTTCCTACCTGGCTTGTCGTATCAGACGATCATTTTGCCGAACTATCGGAAAAATTTAAAGAAACCTCGGTAAAAGTGATCGCTGCGGGATGCGCAGACGATCATTTGAACCTACATGACGTCATGCGAAAGTTGGCTGATCTGGGGCTAACGCGTATTCTGGTCGAAAGTGGTGGCAACCTTGCGGCCGGTCTGCTGAAGGCCGATGTGGTTGACCGGGTCATTCATTTTGTTGCTCCGGCGATGATTGGCGATGACGGTAAGGCAATGGTTGCGTCACTGGGTGTCAAACAGCTTTCAGATATGCCACGGTTCGAACGTGTTTCGGTTCGCGAAATAGGTGAAGATATCGTGGTAACTTACGACAATAAAACGGATTAAGTGCATGTTTACTGGCATTATTACCGATATTGCAAACGTTCGCGCAATTGAAAAAACGGGCGATACCCGTTTTGAATTCACCACATCATTTGATACGTCCAAGATCGTTTTGGGGGCATCAATTGCGTGTAATGGCGCGTGCATGACCGTGATTGAAACCGGCGATAACTGGTTTGCGATTGAAGCATCTGCCGAAAGTCTGGACCGGACCACGCTTGGTGATTTGTCGACGGGATCGAAAGTTAATCTTGAACAAGCGACACGTGTTGGCGACGAACTGGGCGGGCATATTGTGTCGGGCCATGTGGACGGTGTCGCGACACTGACCAAACGTGTTCCTGAAGGTGATTCCTTGCGTCTGACCTTTGAAGTGCCGGAAACCTTTGCCAAATATATCGCGTCAAAGGGATCAGTAACCCTTGAAGGTGTATCTTTGACGGTCAATGAGGTTGACGGAAACACTTTCGGTATCAATCTGATACCTCATACACAGATACACACCACGTTGGGTTCGAAGCAGCCGGGTGACCGGATCAATTTCGAAATCGACATGCTTGCACGCTACGTTGCGCGCATGCTGGGCAAGGATTGATCACAGATGCCAAACAATTATCTTTCGCCGATTGAAGACGTCATCGAAGAAGCCCGCAATGGTCGGATGTTTATTCTGGTCGATGATGAAGACCGCGAAAACGAAGGTGATCTTGTCATTCCCGCCCAGATGGCAACCCCGGATGCCATCAACTTCATGGCGACCCACGGGCGCGGGTTGATCTGTTTGACCCTTGAGAACCAACGGTGCGACGAATTGGGCCTGACAATGATGAGTGCCCATAACGGCACGCGTCACGAAACGGCCTTTACCGTGTCGATTGAGGCAAAAACAGGTGTCACCACCGGGATTTCTGCCCCGGACCGTGCGCGTACGGTGGCGGTTGCCATTGATCCGACCGCGGGGCGGCATGATATCGTGACACCAGGCCATGTGTTTCCGCTGCGTGCGCGGGCAGGCGGGGTGCTTGTTCGGGCTGGTCATACCGAGGCATCAGTTGATATTGCGCGTCTTGCCGGATTGAATGCATCGGGCGTGATTTGCGAAATCATGAGCGATTCCGGTGAAATGGCGCGCCTGCCAGAGCTTGTTGAATTTGCCAAGAAACACGACCTAAAAATCGCACAGATTGCCGATTTGATCCGGTATCGCCGCAAGCACGAGAAAGTTGTGCAGCGCAAGGCAACGACGAAGATCAAAAGTTCCAATGGCGGCGAGTTTGACCTTCATCTGTATGTCAACAACGTCACCTATGCCGAACATATCGCGCTTGTAAAAGGCGACATTAGCAATGACGCGCCGGTTCTGACCCGTGTGCATGCGCTTAATGTCCTTGATGATGTTCTCGGGGATACCCAGTCGGGTCATCATGGCCATTTGGCGGCTGCCATGCGCCAGATTGGCGACGAAGGGCGCGGCGTCGTTGTCTTGATCCGTGAGCCGCGCCCCAACAGCTTGTCTTCTTCTGTTGCAAAGCTGATTGAGTTGAATGGCGGAGACGGCGAAGCCCTGCGTCAGGAACTGGCGCAGGCGACAGGTGAAACAGATTTGCGCGATTACGGCGTTGGCGCACAAATCTTGCATGATCTGGGTATTCGCGACATGATTCTGCTTTCAAATACCAAACGCCACATTGTAGGACTTGACGGCTTCGGTCTAAATCTGGTTGATCAGCGTCCGCTTGTCGTCTCGGAGGAATAAAACCATGAAAAACGCCCCCCACATTTTGATTGTGGATGCGCCGTATTACACGCATATCGTTGAAGACCTCGTGAAGGGGGCTGCATCTACTTTGGAAGCTGGTGGCGCAACGTGGGACCGTATTTCGGTATCAGGCGCGTTCGAAGTGCCAATTGCCATCCGTTATGCGGTACAATCAATGCAAGAGCTTGCAACCGGTCCGCGTTATGACGGGTATTTGGCTCTTGGCTGTGTTATCCGCGGGGAAACGACCCATTACGATCACATCTGCGAAGAAGCCAACCGTGCTTTGATGCAGCTTTGCCTCGATCTTCGACTGGCGATCGGGAACGGTATCCTGACCGTTGAGGATGAGGCACAAGCAATTGCACGCTGTAAGGCCGATCAGAAGAACAAGGGTGGCGAAGCTGCCAAAGCTGTTCTGCGGATGATCGAAGTTCAAAACCATTTTGGAATCCATCACAAGTAATGACTGATAAACCAAAGGCATCTGCCGCACAGCGGCGCAGCGCAGCGCGTTTTTCTGCCATTCAGGCACTTTACCAGGCCGAATTGTCGCAGCTTTCGGCCGGTGACATCGTTCGGGAATATTCCGATTTTCGTCTTGATGGCGAAGGTGGACGTGATCTTGATATCACCAATGATGATTTGATTGATCCGGATCGCGGCTTCTTTGCTGATCTGGTTCAAGGGGTCGCGGCCCGCATGGTTGATATCGATGCGTTGATCGATGGTGCGCTTGAAAAAGGCTGGACAACCAAACGTTTAGAGACGGTTCTGCGTAGCATCATGCGTGCCGGTACCTATGAACTTATGGCGCGTGAAGACGTTCCGATGCGTGTTGTTATCACCGAATATGTCGATGCAGCCCATTCATTCTTTGATGAGAATGAACCAAAACTTGTGAATGCGGTTCTTGATCGCATTGGCAAAACGCTGCGTCCCGGTGAAGCCGGGAAAAACTGATATGGCAGCGCGGTCAGGGGAATTTGATCTGATCGCGCGCCATTTTGCGCCTATTGCACAGCGTGACCCTGCGGCATTGTCGCTTAAAGATGATGCCGCGGTCTTTACACCGCCAACCGGCTGTGAAGTTGTCGTCACCACCGACGCGTTGGTTTCCGACGTCCATTTCCGCAATCTTGATGCCCCTGAGTTGATCGCCAAGAAGGTTCTGCGCGTGAACCTTTCTGATCTGGCGGCAATGGGCGCGACCCCGCTTGGCGTTGTTCTGACGGCAGGATATGGCCCGGATGTGTCCGAAGACTGGATAGAACGCTTCGCCAAAGGGTTTGGCGAAGATTGTGCGGCCTATTCGGTTGCGTTGATGGGCGGCGATACGGTCGGAACGCCCGGTCCAACATTTTTCAGTCTGACGGCATTCGGCTATATCGCGACGGGCAGGGCTCTGCGACGCGATCAGGCGCGGCCCGGTGACCTTTTGGCCGTTACCGGCACGTTGGGTGACGCGGCGATTGGTTTGTCTGTCCTGGCGGGTGACTGTAATGACCTTGATGACGCGGCGCGGGATCACTTAAAAGACCGCTATTGGTTGCCTCGTCCACGCATTGATATCGCGAAATCCTGCATTTCATTGGGAAAACGGTTTGCTGCGATGGATATATCGGATGGATTGGCGGGGGATTGTCGCAAGATTTGTGCAGCATCAAACGTTGGCATGACGATTGATCGAATGAAAATCCCGCTGTCAAATGCGGCTGCGCAAGCCGTTGAGCATGATGAACACCGATGGCAGAACGTTTTGGCAGGTGGCGATGACTATGAGTTGCTGATCGCGGGCGCGCCAGATTACGTGGCCGCATTGGGTGATCAGGTGACAGTTATCGGCACGGTTACCGACAAGGTTGGGCAAGTCGAATTGATCGGACCAGATGGCAAAATGGCCGAACTCGCACCGGGCGGGTTCGACCATTTTCGATAAAGCCTGAATATTTTATCAGGATGCTGTTCTATTTGCCTTCGCTGAAACGACCAAGGTTGCCAAACAGCTGTTGCAGAATGGTCATTTCACGACCTTCGGTCGGCGTGACCCGATCCGACGGAATAACTGGTTTGCCGTCTTCAAGATCATATTCGCTGAGGATGTCGACACGGTTTGCCTTGTCAAAGCTGATCAGGACAACTTTTTGCTCAACGGTTTCGGGGGCAAAAAAAGCGACGGTTTCCGTCCTGCGCGAAATATAAAGCCATACATTTTCGTCAAACGCGGCGACGGTGGATGGAGAGCCCAAAATATCGGTGACATCGCCCTTGGTCGATTCTCCGATTGTGATCTGTTCAAGCATTTCTGGTTCCGGCGCGTTACCGCGCGACGCGACCCGGGGACTGCAAGCCGATACATACAGGACGGCCAGTCCTGCCAGCATCATCAGGGGAATGCGTGTAGTTTTATTGTGCATGAAGCTCACCAGAGCGACCCTCTTATTGAAACCAAACCGGAATTGCCTTGAGTTTCTGCGCGATGCGCATGATATTGCCGGGCAATGTTTGGGGCAGAGTCGCCCCTGAAGATTTACGGCATTCTGCGTGCCACGACAGGAATGTCAACGAAGGAGTGTTACTGTTGTTTGGATGGCTTAAGAAAAAAGACCGCAACCAGTCGGCTGCGTTCGATCTTTACACCGCAATGGTCACCCAGGCGCGCCAGCCCGTATTCTATTCAAAGCTGGGCGTTGCCGACACGCTGGAGGGCAGATTTGACCTTATTCTGGTCCATGCCTTCATCCTGTTTCGCCGCTTGAAAACCGAAAATGGTGACAAGGATCTGGCGCAGAAGGTATTTGACGTGATGTTTGCTGATCTTGATCAAAACATGCGTGAAATGGGCATTGGCGACGTTGGAATTTTAAAGCGCATTCGTAAAATGTCGGAATCCTACCACGGTCGGATCGTTGCATATGAAGAAGGTGTGCAAAGTGGTGCTGCCGAACTTGCCGCTGCCTTGAGCCGCAATCTTTATGCCGATACCGAAGTCCGTGACGAACAACTGATGGCATTGGTTGGCTATGTGCATGACGCACTGACCATGCTTGAAAAACAGCCAATCTCAGAAATACAAAACGGCGATGTGCGTTTCCCGGCTGTGCCGGTGCCCGCCGTAACCGCAAACTAATTGAAAAAAGAGTCCACCCATGTCTAAAAAATATACCCCGGAATTTTCCCGCATCGTCAACACCGAAGAACAGGTCAGTAAAAAAGAGAAAATCATCCTTGAAGCTAGCGCACAGGAACGTGCGGCCTTGGCCAAGCGGTTTGAATTGGTCTCGATTGACAGCCTGACGGCTGAACTGACAATCATTGCGGCATCAAATGGCGAAGTAACGGTGCGCGGCCCAATGCATGCGCAGATCGTACAGAGCTGTGTGACGACACTTGAGCCTGTGCCTGAAATGGTTGAAGACGAGGTCAAAGTACTGTTTTCACCGCACGTTTCAGAAGAAGACATGCCGTCAAACCCTGATGACCTTGAAGACCTGTCGGAAGATGAACTGATGGCGCTTCTTGATCAGCCAGAACCGCTTGTTGATGGCAAAATTGATGTGGGTGAGGTCGTTTCGCAATTTTTGGCCGTCGCAATGAACCCGTATCCGCGCAAAGATGGCGCAGAACTTCCTGACGCTGCTTTGATCGAAGAAGAAGCTGATGAAGAACGCCCGAACCCGTTTGCCAAGCTTGCTGGTCTAAAAGAACAGCTTGAAAAGAAGAAGTAAGCCGGTTTCGGCTTGAAAAGTTGACGCGATGTGTCAGGTGGGATGCCGGTCTTTACCGGCATTTCACTTTTATGGAATACAGTGCGGGTCGGTTACGCTGGTAAGGTTGGTTCGGTTCGTGTGCTTTACCTTGTATCTGGTCGAGAATTCCGGTAATTACGGGCGTTCCGGCCAATAGATGACAGGTGACGGTCCAAAGGGCCACCTGCCGGAATATCCGGTTCAGATGTTTTAGAACAACCATAAGAGAAGACGTTGCCTGAACAGGTTTGCATATCACTTGACGCGATGGGAGGAGACCACGCGCCAGAGATGGTCGTAGCTGGTGCGGAGATCGCACTTAAGAGGCTCCCTCATCTCAAGTTTTTGATGTTTGGCGATGAAGCGCGACTTACGCCGCTGCTTGCCAAATACCCAGCATTGAAAGCGGTGAGCGAGGTTCGCCACGCTTCGCAAGAAGTCACGATGGACGACAAGCCTTCTGTCGCGCTGCGTCAACGCCGTGACTCCAGCATGCGTCTGGCGATCAATGCGGTCAAAGACGGTAGCGCACAGGGTGTCATATCGGCCGGGAATACCGGTGCGTTGATGGCGATGGCAAAATTCGTTCTGAAAACCGTGCGCGGTATCGATCGTCCCGCCATTGCGACATATATGCCAACTCAGCGTGGCGAAACCGTCATGCTTGATCTTGGTGCCAACATTGAATGTGATGAAAACAATCTGGTGCAGTTCGCCCTGATGGGGGAAGTATTTACCCGCATTCTGTTTGGCCTTGAAAAACCGTCGGTTGGCTTGCTTAACGTTGGCATAGAAGAGCTCAAAGGCAACGAATCGGTCAAGAAGGCTGCGGTGATCCTGCGCGAAATTGATTTGCCGATCCGCTTTGCTGGTTTTGTTGAGGGCGATGATCTTGCAAAAGGTACGGTCGATGTGATCGTCACCGATGGTTTTACCGGCAACGTTGCCCTTAAAACCGCAGAAGGCACAGCACGACTTCTTGTGCATTTCCTGCGTGAAACCTTCAAAAGTTCATTCTTTGCCAAACTTGGCTATCTTCTTGCGCGTCGTTCGCTTCAGCGTTTTCGCGACCGTATGGATCCGCGCCGCTACAACGGTGCGATGTTGCTTGGCCTTAATGGTATCGCTGTTAAAAGCCATGGCGGCACGGATGCTCTTGGGTTCTCAAATGCGATTGGCGTTTGCCATGATCTGATTGTGAATAATCTCAATGACAGCATCAAAAATGAACTTGCTGCCTTTGAACAGGCCATGTCGGGTAAAACAGTAGAAGAAATTGCTGTTTCTGCCGGTCAGGCCGACTGATAAATTCAACAAAATACTAGAAAACTGGCGGTCTTCACATCATGACAGTTCGTTCTCGCATTATTGGTTGCGGCTCCTACCTTCCTGCAAATGTCGTAACCAATGACGAGTTGGCAAAGCGCGTCGATACATCCGATGAATGGATTGTTGCGCGTACAGGTATTCGTCAACGTCACATTGCAGCCGAAGACCAGACCACCAGTGATCTGGCGGTTGAGGCGGCAAAAAAGGCGATGGAACATGCCGGCGTTACGGCTGCTGATATCGATCTGATTATTGTTGCGACTGCGACACCTGATAATACATTCCCGGCGACCGCGACCAAGGTTCAACATCGTCTTGGTGTGACCGGCTTTGCCTTTGACGTCCAGGCGGTATGTTCTGGCTTCATCTATGGCTTGACGACAGCTGATATGTATATCCGTAACGGTCAGGCCAAAACCGCCCTTGTGATTGGTGCCGAAACATTTTCGCGTATCCTTGACTGGGAAGACCGCCGGACCTGTGTGTTGTTTGGTGACGGGGCAGGGGCTGTTGTCGTTCAGGGATTTGAAGGTACCGGAACGCTCGAAGATCAGGGCATCCATGCCAGCCGTTTGCATTCAGACGGCAGCAAGTATGAACTTCTTTATGTTGACGGTGGTCCATCTGCGACCCAGACCGTCGGGCATCTGCGGATGGAAGGCAAAGAAGTCTTTCGTCATGCCGTAACCAATTTGGCCGGTGTGATTCGTGAAGTTCTTGCTGATACCGGGCTTGAAGCCGCTGACATTGACTGGCTGGTTCCCCATCAGGCGAACCGTCGCATCCTTGACAGCACGGCCAAGAAATTCGGAATTTCGCCAGACAAGGTTGTGGTGACTGTTGATCGTCACGCCAATACATCGGCGGCGTCGATTCCCCTGGCATTGGCAGAAGCCGTGCATGACGGACGCATTAAACGCGGCGATATCGTTATTCTTGAAGCGATGGGTGGTGGTTTTACCTGGGGCGCATCGCTCGTTCGCTGGTAAAATGACGGCAGTTATCTTTGCTGTTAGGCAGAAAAGAACGCCATTTCCTTAAAAATCACAACATTCCGCCATAAAGCAGTGTATCCTGTTGATATTGACTGATTTCGCCACCAGATATAGCCTTGTGTATATAGTCCCGAAATAAGGAGGCGGCCTGTTATGTCGGAAACAACGATTACCCGTGCGGATCTCGCTGAAGCCGTTTACCAGGAAGTAGGTCTGTCGCGGAACGAGTCCGCCCAGCTACTTGAAACTGTTCTTGATGAAATTTCGACCGCGCTGATCAAAGACGAAGTGGTGAAGATTTCCTCGTTTGGAAGCTTCTCTGTACGTCAGAAAGGCCAGCGTATCGGACGGAATCCTAAAACGGGTGACGAAGTGCCCATCTTGCCGCGGAAGGTTCTTGTGTTCCGACCGTCGCAGGTGCTGAAAGCCCGCATTAACGCTTAAGAAAAGAAGTCATGAAAACGAACTTGGGGGCTGCGGCGGGACCATCCCGCCGGACAGCAAAGTCTGATTCTGCCTTTCGCACAATTAGCGAGGCAGCAAAAGAACTTGGTCTTCAACAGCATGTGCTGCGGTTTTGGGAATCCAAGTTTCCTCAGATCCAGCCAATGAAACGGGCTGGCGGGCGGCGCTATTATCGTCCGGAGGATATCGAATTCCTCGCCAGTATTCGGACACTGTTGCATGATCAGGGTTTCACCATCAAAGGTGTCCAGAAGCTGCTTGATCAGAACAAGGGCAAACTCCCCGGTGAAATCACGGTAAATGCCAGTGATGTTGATCAGGGGGCTGTTGCTGGTTTTGCGTCAAGTGTTTCAAGCAATACCGGCTTGAATAAAGCTGCGGTTGAGACGGTTCTTGGTGAATTACAGGAACTGCAGGACATCCTTCGTGCCAGCTTGCGGGACATCAAAAAAAATCCATAAAAACCATTTGCGTCTTTGGCGCCGCGCGGCTATTTATCGAGCCGCGCTAAAGAGCGCAAACATACGGTCGGAGCGTGGCGCAGCCTGGTAGCGCACCTGCATGGGGTGCAGGGGGTCGGAGGTTCGAATCCTCTCGCTCCGACCAATTATTTCCCCTTACAGATAAATCCCACATCAAATGCCTTGTAATGCGTCAGGCATCAGGCGCCCGACAGTTGTGATGTCACCATTATCCGTGACACGGATCAGAATGATTTCGCCAGACTGTGGGTAAATCCCGGTCAGAGCTGTGATATTCACCTGATGGGTAACCATTAAGGCCGTCATGCCGGTCGGAAGACTGCCAAGGCGTTCAATCGTCTGATTGGTTTGGCTGTTTTGCATACCACGGTCTGAGAAAAACGAATTAAGTGCTGGTTCTTCCTGAACTGGCCCCAGATCAAGCAGTGCTGCGGTTTCAAGGCACCGACACCACTGACTGCTCAGCACGATATCAATCGCAACGCCCTGCGCGCGGATAAGCGTCCCTGTAGTGCGTGCCTGACTTTTTCCGGTGTCATCAAGATTACGCTGGGTGCTGCAATCGCCCAATTTAAATTGGGCGGGGTCACCGGTTCCCGGCGCAATTGCATGGCGCATCAAGGCATGAACGCCCGGTTCGGCCAATATTTCCCATGGGTCTTGTGGGGATGATTGCGCATTGGCAGGTATACGTCCGAGCGTTAGTGCAACACAGACAGATACTATTGTGAGGATGGATCGCATGACACTTCACCTTCGTTGGTGACAAGGAGGTGTCCTTGATACCCGGTGACCTGTCATACGGATCAGTTTATCTGCTTTGTCGCACGTGAGCAGGATCGTCAGATCACAGGTTTTGCGCAACGACTTGCCAGCAAGCAGACCGTCCTGCGCATTCTAAAATGCCCTATGCCCTATGCCAAAGGGCCACGCCTATGCATTGGTCGTAGAAACACGGCGACCTTCGTCGGTCAGTTTGCAGATCAGCCAATCGGGCTTGATCGGATTGTCGAACCAGGGGGCCGCCCAGCCATGATCAATGCAGCTTTGGACTGTTTTATCGCTGATCTGTTTGCCATTTTTGTCAAACAGTGGCAGTTTTCCGCCCGGTTGGCTCAGGCCCCGACGTAGCCATTCAAGCTGAACATCGGTTGGTTTTGAATGTTTTTTACCCGTCATCGGTACTCCCTGCACCGTTATGGTATCAGTGATATATTCAACATTGGATGCCATCAGTGTGGCGGATAATCAACTTTGGAGCAATCGCAATGACAGCAGATCACTTTCAGCCAAGCGAAATGTCATTTTTGTATGTCACCGTTCCGGATATGGACATGGCGCGTGTGATTGCGGGCGGTGCCATTGGTGAAAAATTGGCCGCATGCGCAAACGTGTTGCCCCAAATGACGGCTATTTACGAATGGGATGGGGATGTCGAAGAGGAAAGCGAACTTATTGTGATCCTTAAAACCGCAAAATCAACCGCATCTGCTCTGGCAAAATGGATCGAAGACAATCACCCGTATGAGGTGCCTTGTATTCTTGAAATACCGCTTGGACGGGGGAACCACGACTATGTCAGCTGGTTGCAAAAGCAGATGGGATCAAGATCACGGTTGATGTGATTGCATCGCAGCGATTTGCCCCCTAGGATGGCGCAAATTTAATCCATTAGGTGACGTGTTTTAATGAACCAGCTTACTAAAATGGCCCTTGAAATGGGGCCCTTGATTTTATTCTTTGCTGCCAATGCGACAACCAATCTGATGACGGCAACGGCTGTGTTTGTTGCGGCCACCATTGTCGCCCTTAGCGTATCTTATATCATCGCGCGCACCATCCCGATTATGCCACTTATTGGTGGTGCTTTCGTGATCGTGTTTGGTGGATTGACCCTTTATCTTGATGACGATCTGTTTATCAAAATCAAACCGACGATTGTGAACCTGTTGTTTGCGGCAATCCTGTTTGGCGGCCTGATGGCCGGAAAGCTTTTTCTCAAGCTGGTTTTGGAAAGTGCGTTCAAGGCAACCGATGAAGGTTGGCGTATTCTGACGTGGCGTTGGGCGATCTTTTTCGTTGTTCTGGCGGTGATCAACGAAGTGGTCTGGCGCAACTTTTCGACCGACACATGGGTTGCGTTCAAGGTCTGGGGCATCATGCCGCTCACCATGGTCTTTGGCATGGCGCAAGTGCCGGTGCTGATGAAGTATCAGCTGCCAGAAGAAGAGGGCGGCCCAGCGGCTTCCTGATCGACCGGACATAAAAATAGACGAAGGGGCAGGATATAAATCCTGCCCCTTCGTTCTTCAGCGAAAGGCGCTACGCGCGAACCCGGATGATTATGTGATCGGGAGTGCGATGCTGGCCGCAGCCTGTGCTGCGATGCCTTCTTCGCGACCGGTAAAGCCAAGTTTTTCGGTGGTGGTGGCTTTGACATTGACCCGGTCGATATCAATCGCAAGGATTTCTGCGACTTTCTGGCGCATCGCGTTTGTATGCGGTCCGATTTTAGGCCGTTCGCAAATCAACGTCAGATCGACATTCACAATCCTGCCGCCGCGTTGACGGACAAGGTCTGCGGCATGCTTAAGAAAGATATCGGACGCCGCACCTTCCCATTTCATATCGCTGGGAGGGAAATGCTGGCCAATATCGCCTGCACCAATCGCACCAAGGATCGCATCGGTCAGGGTATGCAGTCCAACATCGGCATCGGAATGACCCTCAAGGCGGGCGGTATGCGGCACTTTGACGCCACACAGGATGCAATGGTCGCCCGGTGCAAACCGATGCACGTCAAAGCCGGTTCCCGCACGATATTCTTCCTGTGGCATTGCCGTATCTTCCATTTTTTTCATTTCAGTGGGGGCGATCCAGTTTTGTGCCCGGCCAAAATCATCGCGCAGGGTGATCTTGTCATTCGCTGTTGCACCTTCGACGCAGACCACGTCCAGACCAAGTTGCTCGAGAAGGGACGCGTCATCGGTCTGTTCTTGACCCTCGAACTGCGAATGGGCATCCAAAATGGTCTTGAAGATAAACCCTTGCGGGGTCTGGGCACGGTGAAGGCTATCGCGCGAAATGGTGCGCAAAATGATGTTGTTTTCATTTGTTTGCTTGATGGTGTCCGCGACGGGCAGGGTGGGTATGGCCCCGGCATGGGTTTTTAAGGCATGAAGAACCCGCGAAATAACCGCATCGGAAATTCCCGGCCGGGCGGCATCATGGATCAAAACAACATCAGGCGATTTGCCCGCCAGTGCCCGTAAACCATTTAAAACGGATTGCTGGCGGGTTTCGCCACCGTTAACCGGCATTGGGATATCGGCCTTGCAGGCAACGTCGGACATGGCATCCTCATACCAATCCTGATGGACTGGATTATAGACGATTTGAATAAGGTCTGCGGATGTATGACCGACAAAGCAATCAACGCAATGAGCCAGCAGGCTTTTGCCGCCAAGTTGGTGATATTGTTTTGGTAATGGGTCACCAAATCTGCTACCGCTGCCCGCAGCAACGATGACAACCCCGATTTTTTGGGTCATAAATATTATGCCGTCGCTTGTCTGAATTGCGCCGCAGGCTATCTTTATGCGGAGAATTTGCCAAGTCGGCATTTTGCCTATCGAGATCTTTCGATCAAGACAAACGGATCAACGGACCTTCCTATGCTGGCTGCATACATTCATATCTTGGCGTTGTTACCGCTGACCGCGCAGATTTTGCGTCAGGAGCCGCGTCGCGACATATGGCTGTATGGATCGATTTTCCTGGCCGCGATCGGGACAATGGTTTTGCTTGGGGTGACCGGTGAAGAAGTGCAGTCACGCGGATTTGCCGCAGCCCTGCACTGGTCCGAGCTTACCGTTATTGTGATATTCGGCGGATTGGTGATTTGCAAGGGGCCGCAACAGGTTTGGCGACTGGCGGGCTATATCGGCGGGTATTTGTTGCTGTTTGCGGTGTTGGCGGCTGTTTTCAGTGTGTTGTTGTATCGACATGAGCCGGCAACTGTTCACGGTCCGGCTTTATATTCTGGCTGGCTGTGGGCGCATATCGGCAGCTCGCTTGTGACCTATGCCCTTGTGACCTTGGCTGCGATTGCAGCAATGGCCTATGTTGTGCAGGAACATGCTCTCAAACATCGAAAACCGACACGGTGGAGCCGTCGCTTGCCACCGCTTCGCGATAGTGAATACATGTTGGTTGGCTTTTTGAAATGGTCGGCATGGGTGTTGGTGATCGGCATTGTATCGGGCTTTGCGCTTCGTTATGTCGAAGGCAGCCCCATTTGGTCGATTGACCATAAAATGCTTTTGACCCTTCTGGGTTTTGCCACCATCTGTACGCTTATTTTTATTCATGAAAAGTCTACCTTGCGCGGTAGAATGGCTGTGCGCTTTGTTCTTGGGGCTTGGTTGCTGCTGACGCTGGCATTTCCGGGCGTTCGGTTTGTTACCGGTTATATCGTCGGCTGATCAGTGCGTAATTGCTGATCAGTGTGCGGTGCGATATGTCTTCGCCTTAAGTCGACAGCCCCTTAAAACATCCCCTGTTTTCAGTATATTCCTGATCGTTTACGTGCTTTCGCACAACGTTATTTCAGATGATACGCTTAGAGTTGTTGCAACTGGGGGCCAGTTTTATTAATCTGCCCAAGTTTTAGGCAATCGGAATTCCTTCATGTCATTGCAGATTGGTTCTGTACACGTGCCAGAGAATGTCATTCTGGCACCCATGTCAGGTGTGACTGACCTTCCATTTCGACAGCAGGTCCGCCAGTTTGGCGGTCACCTTGTTGTGTCTGAAATGATTGCGTCAGACGCCATGATTCGCATCCAGCGCCACGATAAGGAAGTGCGCAAGATGCATGGAGATTGTGCAGCCGAAAGCCCGCTTTCCGTTCAACTGGCCGGGACCGAGCCCGAAGAAATGGCGCAAGCCGCCAAGATGAATGAAGCACGCGGTGCCATCATCATTGATATCAACATGGGCTGCCCGGCAAAGAAAGTGACCAAGGGATACGCGGGTTCGGCCTTGATGCGCGATGAATGCCTTGCAGCTGATATCATCAAGGCCACCGTGGATGCGGTGTCTGTTCCGGTGACGCTTAAAATGCGGTTGGGCTGGGACGATGATTGCCGGAATGCACCGGCTCTTGCCAAAATTGCCGAAGACCTCGGCATTGCGATGCTAACCATTCATGGTCGTACTCGGTGCCAGTTTTACAAAGGCGACGCGGATTGGGACGCTATTTCGCTGGTCAAGGATGCAGTTTCCATTCCCGTGATCGGCAATGGGGACGTTAACAGCGAAGAAGACGCTGCTGAACTTTTGAAACGCTCAGGGGCCGATGGTGTCATGATTGGACGCGGTGCGCAGGGGCGGCCTTGGTTCCTTGAACAAGTTTCACATTATTTGAAAACAGGCGAGAAGCTGGCTGCACCATCACTGGCAGTCCAGCTTGAAACCATCCTGCGTCACTATGACGCGATGATTGCCCATCATGGTCGTCAGGGTGTCCGGATCGCGCGCAAACATCTGGCCTGGTATTGCAATAGCCTTCGCAACGCGACGGAATTTCGGCGTGTTGTCAATGTATTGGATGATCCAGATAAGGTGAAAGATCAAATCCGCGCTTTCTACGAGCCGCTGGTAGAAAACGAAATCAAACTCGATCGGCAAGTAGCCTGATCGTATTATAACAATAAAATGACGATGAAAATCGTTGGGGAAGAATTGAATGAGACTGGGATTTGGAAAAGGCAACGGGGTTGACCCGACGGGCGTACTTAACGCCATTGCGAGCGCCGTCGTCGTTGCCAACCGGGATGGTAATATCCGTTTTGTCAATCAGGCGACGGAACAGCTGTTTAACACCAGTGCAAGTGTTCTGTGCCGCACCAATCTGACGGACTATATTCCCGGTGACAGCCCGGTTTTTTCTTTGATCAGGCAGGCAATTGATGGCGCTACTTTGGTTGCAGACCACAATCTGATGATCGAAAGCCCGAAAATCGGTAAGCACACGGTCAATCTGACCGTCGGTTCGATGCCAGATGAAAGTGATTGTGCTGTTCTGACATTTGAACCACGCTCTATCGCGCAAAAAATTGACAATCAGCTGCTGAGCCGAAATTCTGCCCGCTCTGTCAGTGCCATGGCGGCCATCCTTGCCCATGAAATCAAAAACCCGCTTTCGGGTATTCGTGGCGCTGCACAACTGCTTGAACAGACAAGCAATGAGGATGACCGGGTTTTGACGCGTCTGATTTGCGATGAAGCCGACCGGATTGTTGACCTTGTCGACCGGATGGAGATTTTCTCTGACAAGCCGCTCGAACGTGGGGCTGTGAATATTCATACGGTTCTTGAGCACGTGCGTCGCCTGGCTGAAAATGGTTTTGGTAAACATCTGGTTTTCGAAGAGGTATATGATCCATCCTTGCCGCCGGTGTTTGGCAACCGCGATCAGCTCATTCAGGTGTTTCTCAATCTTTTGAAAAATGCTGGTGAGGCGGTCGATGCCGACGATGGTACGATCATCATTTCTACCCGCTATCAACACGGTGTCCGTCTTGCGGTTGCGGGTGCGGATGCGCGGGTGCATTTGCCGCTTGTCGTGTCGGTCCGCGACAATGGTCCGGGGATTTCGCCAGATATGCGCGAAAGCCTGTTTGACCCATTTGTGACAACAAAACCAACTGGTACGGGGCTTGGCCTTGCACTGGTGGCGAAAATTATTAATGACCATGGCGGCGTGATTGAGGTCAAGGATGTGCCGGGGGGCGGCGCTGAATTCCAGATCATGCTGCCGATATATAACCGTGCGCTGGCCGAAGATGTCGACGAGGGGGAAACAATGAAGAACAGGGGTGAAACCGTATGACCACGCGCCCGGCAAGAATTCTTGTAGCCGATGATGATCGTGCGATCCGTACAGTACTGACACAGGCGTTGTCCCGTCAGGGGCATGAAGTCCGCAGCACCGGCCATGGCCGCACACTTTGGGACTGGATTGCCGATGGGGATGGCGATCTAGTAATCACGGATGTGATGATGCCTGATGAAAACGGGCTGGATATGGTTCCGCGTATTCGCAAACTGCGCCCGGATCTGCGCGTGATTGTTATGAGCGCACAAAACACGCTTATGACTGCGGTTAAAGCTGCCCAGCGTGGTGCGTTTGAATACCTTCCAAAGCCATTTGATCTCAATGAGTTGATAAGTATTGTTGATCGGGCACTCGAAACGCCGCAGCAAGACGAAAAACGTGCTGCCACGGATGAAGAAGGCGATGATCGCCTGCCGTTGATCGGCCGTTCGGCTGCAATGCAGGAAATTTATCGTGCGCTGGCGCGCTTGATGAATACCGACCTTACGGTGATGGTGACTGGCGAAAGCGGGACGGGTAAAGAACTTGTTGCACGTGCCTTACATGAATATGGCGGGCGCCGTCATGGACCGTTTGTGGCGATTAACATGGCGGCAATTCCGCGCGAATTGATCGAAAGCGAACTGTTTGGGCACGAAAAGGGCGCCTTTACCGGTGCCAACGAACGCAAGGTTGGTCGGTTTGAACAGGCCGAGGGTGGAACACTGTTCCTTGATGAAATCGGTGACATGCCGCTTGAAGCCCAGACCAGACTTTTGCGCGTTTTGCAGGAAGGCGAGTATACCCGTGTGGGTGGTCGCACACCGATCCGGGTTAATGTGCGCATTGTTGCGGCAACCCACCGTGATTTGCGCAAATTGATCCGCGAAGGCACCTTCCGCGAAGATTTGTTCTATCGCCTGAACGTTGTACCTATCCGTTTGCCGTCCTTGCGCGAACGTCTGGAAGACATCCCGGAACTGGTTAATCACTTCCTGATGCAAGCCAGCGAAGAGGGACTACCGCGTAAAACCCTGTCATCAGACGCGATGGCACGGCTTAAGGCGCATCGCTGGCCGGGTAACATTCGCGAACTGGAGAATATGGTTCGCCGTCTTACCGCGCTTTATTCGCACGACGTGATCGGCGTTGATGTGATCGAGACCGAGTTTTCCGAAAACAGCCTCAATGATGCAGCACCAAGTACCGAACCACAGTCGCTATCGGAATCTATCGAACGCCATGTGCGTGAATACTTTGACGCCCATGATGAAGACTTGCCGTCTGCTGGCTTGTATGATCGCATCTTGCGCGAAATGGAACGTCCGCTTTTGAATATCACCCTTGAAGCGACCCGTGGAAATCAGGTCAAGGCGGCAGAAGTTCTTGGGTTAAACCGAAATACCTTGCGTAAGAAAATTCGTGATCTTGGGCTGGAAGTCGTCAGAGGCACGAAATGAATAATACCGACCGTTCGATCTCCAACCGGTTTTTACGGTCGGGCTTTGTACGGTTTCTGGGGCGGTTGGGCCAATCGCGCAGGTTTGCGTTTGGCTTGGTCGCAGCTGCACTCATATCAGTAACGGCAACCTATCTTGCGATGACGGGAACGGCGCCATTCCAGCCCGACCCGCGCCTGATCCTGTTGCTGTTGAATGCCGATTTGGTGTTGGTGTTGCTGCTGGCAACACTGGTGGCCCGGAAACTGGTGCAGATTTGGGTCGAACGTCGGCGTGGTGTTGCGGGCGCAAAGCTTCACACTCGTATGGTCCTGATGTTTTCGCTTGTGGCGGTGACGCCGGCGATTGTGGTTGCCGTCTTTTCGGCCTTGTTCCTGCATTTCGGGATTCAGGGCTGGTTTAGTGACCGGATCAGAACGGCGGTCGAAGAAAGCATGGTGATTGCGGATGCTTACCTTAAAGAGCATCAGGAATTGATCCGTGCCGACGTACTGGCAACGACCAACGATCTTCAACGGTTTGGTGTGAATTTCTCGACCAATGCGGATCGAATTTCTGACATTCTAACCGATCAGGCGCTGGCGCGTGGGTTGCCGGAGGTCTTGATGATTGACGGTTCCGGGCAGATTATTGCCCAGTCCGATTACAGTTTTTCAAATGATTTCGAATTAAAAAATATCCCACCGGAAGTTTTTGACGACGCACGGATCAAGGATGTGGTTCTGATGATCGGGTCGTCTGACAACCGGATCCGGGCATTGGCAAAAATCCCAAGCTTTGTAGATGCATATTTGCTGGTCGGCCGGTTTGTCGATCCGAATGTTCTTGATCGTATCGATAAGGCGCGCCGTGCTGTTGATGCCTATGAAAGTCTTGAAGGCGAACGATCAGGGATTGTCATCACCTTTGTGATGATCTTTGTGTTGATCTCGGTTGTGTTGTTGCTGGCCGCGGTGACGCTTGGTCTTATGGTTGCCACCCGATTGGTGCAACCGGTGTCCCAGTTGATCATTGCTGCTGAACGTGTGCGCGATGGTGACTTGACCTACCGTGTGCCACTCGACGGGCAGGGCGACGAACTCGAAGCGTTGTCGCGTGCCTTTAACCGAATGACCGCGCAGCTTGATACGCAACGCAATGAGTTGGTCGCTGCAAACCGGCTAAATGATGAACGACGACGCTTTACCGAAGCGATCCTTGGCGGGGTGACTGCGGGTGTGATTGGCCTAGACCCTGAAAGCAATATCGAACTGCCGAACCGCAGTGCATCCGATTTGCTGGGCGTGGATCTCGAAGATTATCTGGGGCAGAAACTAAGCACTGTTATCCCCGAGTTTGAGCCGTTATTTGGCGATCTGACCCGTGATGGCGATCGCAGCAAGCCGCGCCAGATCGAAATTCGCCGAAATGGCGTCAATTTGACACTTCTGGCACGTGTTACCGCAGAATGGGCCGACGATGGTGCTGTTTTCGGTTACGTCGTCACATTCGATGATGTCACTGAGTTGCAAACTGCCCAGAGAATGGCTGCCTGGGCCGATGTTGCACGCCGTATCGCCCATGAGATCAAAAATCCGCTTACCCCGATCCAGCTTTCGGCTGAACGGCTTAAGCGGCGTTACCTCAAGCAGATTGGCGACGACAAGGAAGTCTTCCAGACCTGTACCGACACGATCATTCGTCAAGTATCTGACATTGGCCGTATGGTTGACGAGTTTTCCAGTTTCGCTCGGATGCCAACGCCCAAAATGCGTTCAGAGAAAATAACCGATCTTGTTAAGAGCGCTATTTTCCTTCAAAAACAGGCGCACACAAAGATTACGTATGACTTTGATTCGAACGCGTTTCGCGATCTGAAAATCTCATGTGATTCACGGCAGGTGAACCAATGCCTGACAAATACGCTGAAGAACGCGGCTGAGGCAATTGATGGTCGCGATGGCGATGGCGGTGATCTGCCACCGGGGCGGATCGAAGTATCAATCACGCAATCAGATGAAACAAAACGTGTGTTTGTTGCGGTTTCCGATAATGGCCGTGGGCTTCCGGTTGAACATCGTGAACGTCTCACCGAACCGTATGTAACGACCCGTGCCAAGGGAACCGGACTTGGATTGGCGATCGTCAAGAAAATCATGGAAGATCATGGTGGAGAACTGATACTGTCTGACGGTGTTGAAGCGGGGGCAACGGTTACGCTTTCCTTCCCGCTGGTTGTTGATCTTGCAACGGACGATCCAGCGGACGACACACATTCCTAAGGCAGTTGATCCAATTGCCTGCCTTACAATGAAAACAGAAAATTGATTTGGTCACGATATGGCGCACGACATTCTGATTGTCGATGATGAACAAGATATCCGGGCACTTATTTCCGGTATTTTGGAAGACGAGGGCTATACCACACGACAAGCGGGTTCGAGTCAGGAAGCGCTGTCGCAGGTTTCTGCGCGCCGCCCCAGTCTGGTTGTGCTCGATATCTGGATGGATCAGAGCGACCATGACGGTATTGAGACGCTTAAGCTGATCAAACGTGAACACAGCGAAGTGCCTGTTGTGATGATTTCAGGCCACGGCAACATTGAAACCGCACTCGAAGCATCGCGTAGCGGTGCCTATGACTTCATTGAGAAGCCGTTTAATACGGATCGTCTGTTGCTGGTTGTCGAGCGCGCCATTGATGATGCGCGTCTTCGCCGTGAAAACCGTGAACTCACCCTTAAAGCTGGCGGTGATAACGAACTGATTGGCAAGTCTTCTGCGGTTAATAATTTGCGTCAGGCGGCCGAACGTGTTGCCAGAACGGGCAGTCGTGTCCTGATCAATGGACCGGCAGGGTCGGGCAAGGAAGTTATTGCCCGGCTTATCCATAAGAAGTCGGCACGGTCAGAAGCCCCGTTTGTCGTATTGAACTGCGCAAATATCTCGCCTGAAACGATGGAAGAATCCCTGTTTGGTGCGGAGGCGTCATCAGATCGCGACGCGCGTACCGGGGTTCTTGAACTGGCGCATGGCGGCACGCTTTTGCTTGATGAAGTGGCTGATATGCCCTTGGAAACGCAAGGAAAAATTGTTCGTGTTTTGCAAGATCAGACGTTTGAACGTGTCGGTGGTGCGCTTCCGGTAAGTGTCGATGTCCGTGTGATTGCGACAACCGCGCGTGATCTTGAAGCCCGTATTGCCGAGCAAACATTCCGTCAGGATCTTTATTATCGCTTGAACGTGGTGCCGCTTGAGGTGCCATCACTTCAGCAACGTCGCGATGATATCCCCGAACTCGCCGAACGGTTTCTGGTACGCTATGCCGAGGCGACCGGGCTTCCCCAACGTAAGCTGTCGCCAGAAGCCATGGCGACCCTTCACGCTTACGATTGGCCAGGGAATGTCCGGCAGCTTCGCAACGTCATTGAACGTTTGATGATCATGGCGCCGGACGACAATACAACCGATATCATCACGGGCAAGATGCTGCCGTCTGAGCTGTTTTCGGACATGCCAACATCGCTAAGTTTTGACAAAACCAGTGAAATCATGGCATTGCCGCTGCGCGAAGCACGCGAGATGTTCGAAAAAGAATATCTGCAGACACAGATCGACCGGTTTGCGGGCAACATTTCCAAAACAGCGGCCTTTGTCGGGATGGAACGTTCCGCGTTGCATCGCAAGCTTAAAAGCCTAGGTGTTGGCGGCTGATTATCAGCCTGTTGATATCAGTGTTAGGATAACTCTGATTACCAGTCGCGACATCGCAGGCTGCTGTGAACGGGAGAATACACGATGAAGGTCATCATTTGCGGGGCCGGGCAGGTGGGTTTCCACATTGCCAAATATCTGTCTGCAGAAAACAATGATGTAACCGTGATCGACCAGTCCGAAGAACTGGTCCGGAAAATTTCGGACACGCTAGAGGTCAAAGGCATCATCGGGTTTGGCTCTCACCCTGATATTCTCCAGCAGGCAGGCGCAGAAGAAGCCGACATGCTGATTGCGGTGACCTTTGCTGACGAAGTCAACATGACTGCCTGTCAGGTCGCTCATTCGCTGTTCAACGTACCGACCAAGATCGCCCGTATCCGAAGCCAAACCTATTTGCAGCCGGAATGGGCCAGTTTGTTTGGCCGTGAAAAGTTGCCAATTGATGTGGTGATTTCTCCGGAAATGGAAGTGGCCCGTGCCGTTGCGCGCCGTCTGCAGGCGCCCGGGGCGTTCGATATGATCCCGTTTGCCGATGACAAGGTCAAAATCCTTGGCCTGCGGTGTAGCGAAGACTGCCCGGTGATCAATACGCCACTGCGTCAGCTTCATCAGCTGTTCCCGGATTTGAATATTTCGATCCTTGGTATGATCCGCAATGACAAGCCGGTCTATCCCAAGGGCGATGATCAAATGCTGGCCGGTGACCTTGTGTATCTTGCGGTGTCAAGCGATCAGGTGGATCGGGCAATGTCCGCATTCGGGCACGAAGACCCCGAAGCACGCCGTATTGTCATCTTTGGCGGGGGGAACATCGCGCTGTTCCTAGCCGAAGAAATCAACAAGAACTTCCCGGGCGTGACCACACGCCTTGTCGAGGCCGACGCCGAGCGCGCGCGCTATGTCGCCCAAAAGTTGCCAAAGAAAAGCGTGGTTTTGCACGGAGACGTGCTTGATCCAGAATTGCTTGAAGAAGCAAACGTCGGCAATGCCGAGGCCGTGGTTGCGCTTACCAACGATGACGAAACCAACATTCTGGCATCTTTGCTCGCAAAGCGGTATGGCTGCCCGCGTGCTCTGACGCTGATTAATAAAAGCACCTATAACTCGCTGGTGTCTGAACTGGGCGTTGATGTGGTCATCAGCCCGCGCATGACGACAGTGTCGACGATCCTGCATCATGTGCGCCGTGGGCGTATCCGTGCGGTTCATAGCCTGTCAGAAGGCTTTGGTGAGGTGCTTGAGGCAGAGGCACTTGAAACAGCACCGATTGTCGGTAAGGCAATTAAGGATATTGCCATGCCAGCCAGTGTGGTGTTTGGCGCAATCTTGCGAAATGGTGAAGTTGTCATGCCGCGTGCCAATACCGTGATCGAAGCGAACGATCGCATTGTTGTCTTTGCCGGGTCTGAGCAGATCAAAAAGGTCGAGAAAATGTTTGCTGTACGTCTCGAATACTTCTGATCTGCGTCGGGCTTTCTATAATCCTCATACAAATAATATCCACCCAAGCCACCGGATTTCGTTATGTCTGACCAATTGCCTCATCGACCAAATGCCGTCCTGTTTGACTGGGATAATACCCTTGTTGACAGTTGGGGTACCATTCAGGCAGCCCTGAACATGACATTTGAAGAGTTCGACAAACCCAAATGGTCGCTTGATGAAACCAAGCAACGGGTTGCCCGATCACTTCGTGATAGTTTCCCTGTTTTGTTTGGCGAAGATCGCTGGGAAGCTGCCAAGGATAGTTTTTACGCACATTTTCGCAGCATTCACCTTGAAACGTTGACACCTTTGACCGGTGCCTATGATCTTTTGTGTGCGCTGCGTGAAAACGGGACATACATCGGTGTCGTCAGCAATAAGAACGGTGACTTTTTGCGCAAAGAGGCCGAACATCTTGGCTGGACCACGTTTTTTAGTCAAATTGTCGGGGCGACAGATGCCGCTAATGATAAACCTGCCGCCGACCCTGTGCATATGGCAATGGGCGACTCTTCGGCGCCGCAATATGAGAATCTCTGGTTTGTAGGCGATAGTGTTGTCGATATTCAATGCGCGCGCAACGTCGGGGCAACTGCAATCCTGATTGGGGATGAAATTACCGGACACAGTGATGCGCAGAATTCCGCGAATCTCGACCCTGATTGGCATTTCGCTGATTGCGAAGCGCTTGTAAGGGTTGTAAAAACCTTTACGAAAGTCTTATAGTTCAGGTTGGTCATTAAGATGGGGCTGGAACCGTGACGAACTTGACGTCGATGGTTCCGCATTTTGCTTGGCCGCCCGAAACTAAAAAAACGCTCATAAAAGAAGGCTAGGTCTAACCAATGGCGGAAAAATCACAAAATGTTCAGGACGTTTTCCTGAATTATTGCCGTAAAAACAAAACGCCGGTTACCGTGTTTCTGGTCAACGGAGTCAAATTGCAGGGGATTATCACCTGGTTTGACAATTTCTCTGTTTTGCTGCGGCGCGATGCTCACACCCAGCTCGTGTACAAACACGCGATCTCGACGGTAATGCCGACGACACCGATCAAACTGTTTGATCCGAGCCAGCCAGCAACGGAAGAAGAAAATAGCTGAAGAATCTCTGACGTCGGGGGGAGGCACTGAGCCGGAAGCCCCCCGAGTCCTCGTTTTCCACCCGGAACTAAAACGCGCGGACCAGAAAGCGTCCTGGCGTGACGCATCGTCGCGTCTGGCCGAGTCAATCAGTTTGACTGGCGCGTTGGATTTTGAAGTGGTGGGCGCAGATATTGTGCCCATCGCAAAAGTACGCCCTTCGACCTTATTTGGGAAGGGCGTTACCGAACGGCTCGGTCTGCAGATCAAGGCAGAAGAAGCCGACATCGTTATGATCAATGGCCAACTTACCCCGATCCAGCAGCGTAACCTGGAGAAAGAGTGGAAGTGCAAGGTTATTGACCGTACCGGTCTGATCCTTGAGATTTTTGCTGACCGTGCGCGGACCCGTGAGGGACGCTTGCAGGTACAATTGGCATTGCTGAGTTATCAGCGGTCACGACTGGTTCGCACATGGACCCACCTTGAGCGTCAGAGAGGTGGTCGCGGCTTCCTTGCCGGCCCGGGTGAACGTCAGATCGAGATTGACCGTCGTTTGATTGGTGACAAGCTTGCCAAACTTCGGCGTGAGCTTGAGGAAGTTAAACGGACACGTGAGCTTCACCGCGAAGCACGTCGCCGTGTGCCATATCCTATTGTGGCCTTGGTGGGCTATACCAACTCCGGAAAATCGACGCTGTTTAATCAGCTGACCACGTCCGAGGTGTTTGCCGAGGACATGCTGTTTGCAACTCTTGATCCGACCATGCGCGGTCTGATTTTGCCAAGTGGACGCAAGGTCATTCTGTCTGACACTGTCGGATTTGTTTCCGATTTGCCGCACGATCTGGTGGCAGCATTCCGTGCAACACTTGAAGAAGTGCTTGAAGCGGATTTGATTGTCCATGTGCGTGATGTGGCTTCGGCAGAAACAGAAGAGCAACGGCTTGATGTGCTTGAAGTTCTTAAGGAACTTGGGCTGCAAAAGGCAATTGACGGCGAAGAACTTGTTGAAGCGCTTAACAAGATTGACCAGCTTAAAGGTGATGACCTGCAGGCGGTGAACGAGTCAGCGGCGCGCCACGACAACACGATCGCCATTTCGGCCATTAAGGGTACGAATTGCGATGCGCTTCTGGGCTTGGTTGAAGACCGGCTTACGGAACATATGCCGGTGTTTGAGCTGTGCGTGCCGTATTCGGATGGCAAATCGCTGGCACGTCTTTATGAACATGGTGAAGTTCTTCAGCGCACAGAAGGCGATGACGGTATTGCCATTCAGGTGCGGATAGATTCTACGCGGGTGGGGCGTTTTGAAGACTGGTGTGCTAAATCTGGTTTTGAAATACACGTTGTCTGATTGTCGTTAAACGCCAGAAGGAGAAATTGCGTTGTGGTGAAAGTCGATATTGAAAAAGTAACCGGTATCATCCGGGAAGTATCGGCTGCTGAAATTGCCCCGCGCTTTGGACAACTGGCCGATGAAGATATCGAGGCTAAAACCCACGCGCTTGATCTGGTGACCATCGCCGATACAGAAGCCGAACGCGTTTTAACTGCCCGGTTAACCGACCTGTTACCGGGCAGTATCGCCTTGGGCGAAGAGTCAGCACATGCCGATCCGAAATTACAGGACCGTGCATTTGCCGCATCCGATCCCGTCTGGATCATTGATCCAGTCGATGGCACCAAAAACTTTGCCCACAATCGTCAACCGTTTCGCTGCATGGTTGGTTTGTATGTTGCGGGTGAAACGGTTGCGGCATGGATTGTTGACCCGATTGAGGGAACCGCAACCGTGGCCGAAAAGGGTGCTGGGACGCGTTATCAGGACAATCCTGTTTCGGTGCGATCCCACATCACAAAAGCCAGCGATGCCAAAGGGTTTCTGATTTCCTATGCGCGTGACCGTCTTGTAAGCCATTACGGGCATATGGATTTCTTTGACACCGTTGCGCATTATTCCTGCTGCGGTGCTGAGTATGAAGAATTGGCACGTGGTGATTTCGATTTTTGCGCCTATCGGACTCTAAAGCCTTGGGACCACGCACCGGGCACGCTTTTGGTGCGCGAAGCTGGTGGGTATGCCCGCTATATTACCGCAGACCGTAATAATGAATATAACGCCAATACAGAGGCCCCCGGACTTTTGTGTGCCAGTTCCGAAGACCTGTGGTCTGAGATGAATGAAATTCTTCTGCCGCTGTTTTCGTAAGTCGATCCGAGCCACGGCTTGACGCAAGATCGCAAGATTTGTCAAATCGACGCGTGTTAGCGTTTTCAAAGTGCACAACAAATTGCATGAGAGAACGATGAACAAATTACATGCCCAACGCTCCTACCAAGACCGCCTTACCCGCGTGCAGGCCCACATCCATGACCATATTTCTGACGAACTTGATTTAAATCGACTGGCCGAAATTGCCTGTATGTCGCCAACGCATTGGCATCGCATTTATCACGGTGTGTTTGGTGAAACCGTCGCCGCGACGGTAAAGCGCGTTCGCCTTCATAGCGCGGCCGGTATGCTGGCAAACAGTGCAATTCAGATTGATAAGATCGCCAAACGATGTGGCTATCCCAATCTACAATCTTTCACCCGAATATTCTCTGACAGCTATGGGATGCCACCGGCGCGCTATCGCAAGGAAGGCAGCCATCGCCAATTCCATGACGCCCTTGAAGAGCAGGGTGAAAGCGTCTGTGGTCCTTGGACTGTCGAAATACGCGATGTGCCTGAAATGTCGCTTTTGACCATCGATCACCACGGATCATTCATGCAAATTGGTGAGGCATTTGATCGCCTGTTTGGATGGCTTGCGGTGCGTGACCTGATTGAACCAAATGTCAGACTGATTGGCGTGTATCACACCGACCCAGATGCCTTTGCCGAAAACGATCTGTTCTCAAAGGCGGGTGCGCTACTTGATCAGACGGAATCAGTTACGATTGAGGCGCCGGTTGAACGCACAGTGGTGGTGGCCGGAAGATACGCATGCCTGCGGTACAAGGGACCATATGCTGATATGAAGTCAGCTTATTTATGGTTATTTGGCAATTGGTTGCCCCAGTCTGGTGAAGAAGTACGCGAGGGCCCCGTGTTCGAGGAATATTTGAACAACCCGCGTGAAACGGCACCAACCGAGCTTTTGACCGAGATTTATATGCCGCTTGAAGGTTGACGCACATATTATATGAAGGGGCAGGTGTCGTGCCGGTGCACTTATGCCTGCCCCCGTTCAACCTTCTTTGCCTTATTCCAAAGCGCGTCCATTTCTTGCAAATCGGACTGTGACGCGGTGCGGCTGTCTTTCGCCAGTTCATCTTCGATGAAGTGGAAGCGACGGGTGAATTTATGGTTCGCGCGCCGCAGGGCGACTTCGGGATCGACGCCAAGCTTACGACCAAGGTTTGCCATGACAAATAACATGTCGCCCAGTTCATCCTCGATACGGTCCTGATCGGGGTTTTCGGTCATTTCGGCTTTAAGCTCGTCAATTTCTTCATGAAGCTTGTCAAACACGTCATCCGTGCTTGGCCAGTCAAAGCCAACACGTGCAGCACGTTTGGTCAGCTTTTCAGCCCGCATGAGTGCGGGGAGGGCGCTGGCAACACCGTCAAGCGCGCTGTGACGGTCGTGACCCTTGGTTTCGGCCTTTTGCGCCCGTTCAGAAGCCTTGATTTTCTCCCATGTCTGGTTGACGCCATCGGTTGTGGTGGCGTCTCCCTCGCCAAATACATGGGGATGACGGCTGATCATTTTCGCATTGATGCTGTTGGCGACATCTTCGAAGGTGAAATGACCTTCTTCCTGTGCCATCTGCGCATGGAAAACCACCTGCAGAAGCAAATCCCCCAACTCATCGCGAAGTTCGTTCATATCACCATCGGCAATGGCGTCGGCAACTTCATAGGCTTCTTCGATGGTGTAGGGGGCGATGGTCGAAAAATCTTGTTCCAGATCCCAAGGACACCCGCCATCCGGGTCGCGCAGCTTGGCCATAATATCAAGAAGGTCGTTAATCGCTTTGCTATTATGAGTGCTCATGCGGGCTTTCCTGAGAAACGGGCGTTGGACTGGACTAGACAGATAAGTCCTATCGCGACGCACCATCTCTGACAATGGCAAGTATGGGGTTGGCACAAAACAAAACCCGCAGGCTTTTGCAAGCACTGCGGGTTTTGATGTGATGTTCGGATGCCTTAAGGCTTATGCAGCCTTAAGCTTGTCCTGTTTGTTAGCGCTGTCATTCTTGGTCTTTTTGTCTGACGCGCCTTCTTCTTTTTTACCTTCAACAAGACCGCGATGCAGGGCAACGATTGCCTTGTTGAAATCGCCTTCTGCCACAACAAACTGCAGATCGACGCGACGGCTCGGGAAGTGCGAGGCAACCAGTTCGACGCCTGCCTCATCAAGGACTGTCACAGCACGTGCAAACAGGCCAGGCTGATCAATATTGGCGCCAATCACCGAAACAATCGCGACCTTACGGGTCTGAACGGTTGCTTCAGGGTGCTTTTCCTCGATCTCGTCAACACAACGACGGATCTGCTTCAGCGGTGCTGATACATAATGCGTAATTGTATTGGCGTTCAGGTTCTTGGTAACGGTCGGAACCTTATAACGTTTAAGCACGCTAAGGATTGATTCCTCGCTGCCCGGAATGCCCACCATATCCTGATTGAAGACCTCAATCTCGAACGCGGTCGGAACGCCAGTGACAATCTCAACCCGGCTGTTTTCCGGATCCCAATGATCGTCAATGACCGTACCGGGATGTTCCGGTTCAAAGGTATTGGCGATACGCAACGGAATGTCGTTTTGACGCAATCCCTTGGCTGCACGCGGATGGATGGCTTCCATCCCCATGTTTGACAGCTGATCAGCGACGTCATAGCTCGTGCGGCCAATCGGGCGCACGGCATCTTCGCCGACGATGCGCGGATCTGCACTCGACAGATGGAATTCCTTGTGAATGATCGCTTCGCGCGCCTGCGTCAGACATGCAATGCGCGAGAAGGTGACTTCACTATAGCCACGGCCATAGATGCTCATCAGGCCTTCACTGCACTGGGCATAGCCGGTTGCAATCGCAAGCTGGCTGCCAAGATCAATGTCATCGAAGACTTTTGAGATGCGACCATCAAGGGTTGATGCTTCTGGCTCACGCCACCCCGAAAGGTCGGCGAACACAGCATTCACGCCCTTGGCACGCAGCAGCAACATGGTGTTGTGCGCACTATGGGACTCACCAATGGCAGACAGCATCTCACGAACGGTCAACAGGTGCTTTTCAAGTTTGAAATGCCCAAAGCTGCACAGACGATGGAGGTCCATCAAGCAGCTGCGCGTACCTTCAACGCGTTCCTGAACAAAGGCATTGGCCAGTTTCAGTTCGGGTGCATCACCAAAGATTTCTTCGTTGATGGCACACATTTTCTCGGAAACTTTGGTCAGAGAATCGCCCCAAGCCCAATCGGTTTCCGATCCGGCATAAAGCTGATAGACGCCTGCTTCACCGGTTTTCTTGTTTTCCAGCAGAAGGTCGGTGAACCCGCCATAAGCTGAAACGACAAAGACCCGATTATACAGTTTTTCTTCGCTGCGATTGCCGACCAGAATGTTGTCCATGACCGCTTCAACCTGGGTCATCGACGTACCACCGATCTTGTGAACGCTATGCCCAGCGTCCGTTTTTTTCTGGGCTGAAAGCATGTTGCCTCCTTTGGGGGCGTATCCTTGAAAACTATTATTTCTTAAAGTCTGGGGCGGCTTTTATCTACCGCCCCAAACCAAAAGCTTAACTGGCGAGTGCGTCGCCATCGAGCGGGTAAACCCCGTTCTCGTCATGGACTTCACGGCCATTGAGCGGCGGGTTGAACGCGCATGCGACAACCATATCCTCGGTGCCGCCGCGCAGATAATGGCGATCGTGCTTATCAAGGATGTAAACCGTTCCTGGCTCAATTTTGTACTTTTTGCCATCCGCGATGGTTTCGACTTCACCGTTGCCTGAGATGCAATAGACGGTCTCGAAATGATTGGCATAGCAAATTTCGGTTTCGGTACCGGCATAGATGGTGGTGATATGGAAAGAGAAGCCCATACCATCTTCAGCAAGCGACATACGCGTGCTTTCCCAGTTATCAGAAACCACACGGCGACCGGATGCTTCACATTCTTTCAGGGTGCGAACAATCATTTTTAACTCTTTGAATTATTTAAGGTGTGGGGCTATCTAGGTGGTAGGGAAGGGCGACACCCAATAGCATCGCCCAACCTTATTATTCCGCAGCGGCTTTGACTGCAACAACGTCCTTGCCCATGGCTTTGGCAGTTGCCAGCTCAAGGATATCAAGGCCGTGACCCAAATCCTGCTTGGAGATGATCAAAGGCACAAGGCATTTGACAACTTCATCTTCCGGGCCGCTGGTTTCAATGATCAGGTTATGCTTGAAGCATTCCTTGGTAACCTTCGATGCGAGTTCACCGCTTTCAAAGCAGATACCCTGCATCAGGCCGCGTCCTTTGCGATAGATTTTGCCGTCGCCATAGCGTTCGGCAATTTCTTCGAGACGCTTGCCAAGGAATTCAGCCTTGTCAGACACTTCGGATGCGAACTTATCATCTGACCAGAAGTGATCAAGGGCTGCTGTAGCGGTGACAAACGCATGATTGTTACCACGGAAAGTGCCGTTGTGCTCGCCCGGATGCCAGACGTCAAATTCCGGCTTCATCAGAACAACCGCAAACGGCAGACCATAAGCTGACAGCGACTTCGAAAGCGTAATCATGTCAGGTTTGATACCAGCGGGTTCAAAGCTAAAGAACGTGCCAGTACGGCCGCAGCCTGCCTGAATGTCATCAACGATCAGCAGAATGTCGTGCTTACGACAGGTCTGTTCGAGCTTTTTCAACCAGCCAAAGTCAGCCGCGTTCAAGCCGCCTTCACCCTGTACTGCCTCGACAATTACAGCAGCAGGAAGTGACACACCGCTTGAGTTGTCGGAAAGAACACGATCAAGGTAGTCAACGGTATCAACACTGTCGCCCATGTAGCCGTCAAACGGAACGGCAACGGCGTTGTCAAGCGATACGCCGGCAGCCCCGCGATGATGCTCGTTACCGGTGATGGCAAGCGCACCCAAGGTGCAGCCATGGAAGCCGTTGGTGAATGAGATCACCGTTTCGCGGCCTTTGACGCGGCGAGCAAGTTTCAATGCGGCTTCAACAGCATTGGTGCCGGTTGGACCGGTAAACTGAACCTTGTAGTCCATGTCGCGCGGCTTGAGGATTTTGTCTTCAAGCGCGGTCAGGAATGCTTCCTTGGCCTTGGTGTGCATGTCCAGACCATGGGTAATGCCGTTTGATTTGATGTAATCAATCAGCTTTTCCTGCAGAACAGGATGGTTGTGGCCATAGTTCAGGCTGCCGGCACCGGCAAGGAAATCAAGGTAACGGTTGCCGTTCTCATCGGTGAGCCAGGCGCCTTCGGCTTTTTCAAACGTAACGGGGAAGGAGCGTGCATAGCTCTGAACTTCCGATTCAAGGCGATCAAATACAGTCATGGTTCCCTCTTTCAGATTGGGAAAAGTCAAGTCCACTTGTCATGTCAAACGTCCCGGCGAACCGGATGTTCCCAATAACGGCTTTGCCGTTTTGAGGCATGAAAGCGGTGAAAATGCTTATTGAGGATCAGGCCGCGACGCGTTCGACGTCTTCACGTTCAAACGGGCCAATCTGCCACAGGATCTCACTGGCAGCCGCGCCGTCAAAATGCGTTTCGCGTTCAAACTGAACTTTGCGTTTGACGTCGGCGCCGAGCTCGCGTGCGACTGAACGGAACACACCCTGAGACGGTGCATTGGTTGACGTGATCGTCGTGTTCAGTTGCGACACATTGTAGCATGCCGGGCGATCCAGAATATCAAGGATCAAACGTTTCGCCAGACGAAGGCCACGGGCCTTCGGGGAAACGGCAACCTGCCAGATAAAGAGCTGCTCAGGCGTACTTGGGACGATGTAACCGGAAACAAAGCCCACGGCTTCGCCATCGAGTTCTGCAATCGCGCATGTGTCGCCAAAGTGCGAGCACTGCAGCAAGTTGCAATACATCGAATTTTCATCCAAAGGCTTACAATCGGCGATCAACGCATTGACCGTTGCGCCGTCGGTGGCCTTCGGTTTTCGGATAATCAGGTTGGCTTTGCGGCCGGTGTTGCCTTGATTGTTGGCAATTTTCATCGGTCTGCCTGCTCTGTTATTTCGATATGCGATCATTCATGTCGCGAGAGATGTATAGAATAGCGATACAAATTGATCAACCCTTTCTCGATGAAAATAACGTGAAACCAAGTAAGTTATTGATATAAAATAAAACATAAATTAATCGGTCTTCGATATTGATGGATCGATGTCGCTGACATATTTTCGTCATGAAATACCGAAAATCGATGAAATAAAACATCGGATATCGATGGAAGGTCATCTTAAACCGTTGCGGTTTCGCGGTTCTGGGGCTAAAACATCTTTTGTAGCAGAACAACAATTGACGCCCGGAAATTCAAATGGACAAATTGCATGAAGCGTTGATCTCCATTCGCCGCATTCTACGCGCGAGCGATATTCACGCTAAAAAACTTGGTAAAATCACCGGGTTGAAGACATCGCAGCTTCTGGTTTTGCAATCACTGGAAGAATACGGCGAGATGACGGTTGGCCAGATTGCCGCAAAGGTGAATCTGGCGCAGGCATCAACAACCTCATTGGTTGATAAGCTTCAGGCGATGGAGCTTGTCTTGCGTGCGCGTGGTGACACGGATAAGCGCAAAGTGTTTGTCCGCTTAACGGATCAAGGACGTTCCATCCTTGATCGGGCTCCCATGGCACTGCATGACAGATTTTCAGATAACTTCAATGATCTTGAAGAATGGGAACAGACGTTCCTGATCGCTGCCTTGCAACGTGTGTCCGGCATGATGGATGCAAGCGACATCGATGTCGCGCCACTGCTTGATCATGATGTAATTGTCGATAAAAACTGACGGTTAAGCGTCATCCCGTCTTTTTTGATTCCCGGAAATCTTAGTACTTAAAGGCGGAAAAATTCCGTCGGTGCAGAACGCTTACCGGGCAGGGGTGTTATTCTGCGCGTTCTTGCGCTGCATATGGCGCTGGAACCACTTAGCCATGATCGGTGCAAGTAAGACGATTTCAAATATACGCACGATGTGGTGGAAGGCAACGAAGCTTGGCTCGACATTCAGTGCCAGCGCGATCAACGACATCTCAGCCACGCCCCCCGGCGCAAACGCCAGCAACACAGCAATGAAATCAAGATCAAGCCACTGCGATACCATCCAGGCAACGCCGCCGGTAAAAGCCAAAATTACTAGCGTGGCAAAGATCGAATAACCGGCCAGTCGCGCCAGAAATGATAATTTGACGCCTGCAAAGCGGCTGCCGATGGCGGAACCAAGGATCAAAAGGCTTCCGGCCAAAAGCCAATCAGGCAAATTACCTTCAACGATCCCGGTAACGTGCAGAACCATGCTGGCAAGCATTGCACCTGTCATATAGGCAGCCGGGACGCGAAGCTTGCGAAATAGCAATACAGTGAGAAGGGCGGCACCACCTGTCAAAAGACCTTCTGACAGTGTCATATAGACCGCATCACCATCGCCATGACCGCTGGCAACGACACCCGTAATCATTAAAACGATCAAGGGGGCGGACATGACCAGCAACAGAACGCGCAAGCCTTGCGTTAATGCGATTTCCTGTTCATTTCCGCCCGCAGCAGCGCCAAGGACGACCATAGGCGTTAAACCACCTGGTGTTGCTGAAAACAGGGCTGTTGCTGGATCAAGTCGGGCGATTTTGGTATAGAACCACGTCACAAGAACCGTCACGACGGGCACGTAAATCAGCACCGCAATCATGCTGATTGGCCAGCGGGCGGCCTGATCAAGGGTTTCAGGGGTAAAGGACGCGCCAAGAAAAATGCCGATCACCCCCAGAATGACCGAGCGAAACTCCATCGGAATGCCCATCTGAACGCGCATCAAGCTTGCCACAAAAGTTGCAAGCATCGGTCCCATCATCCATGCGAGTGGCATGTCTAGGCTATGTGCGATCAATCCACCAACAAGGCCAATACCAAGGGCAATAGAGAGTCTTTTGAAAAAGCGCGGTGTCATGACACCCGAAATACGGTTGATCCAACAGGACGTGGCTGGATCTTCGGGTGATCCGCTCATTATGCGCTGGCCTTGTTCTTGTTGATCTGTTCGAGGAACCCATCAATCGCATCGCGCAGTCGCGATGCTTCGGCATTAAGTGTATTGGTTGCGCGCGTGACATTTTCCGAACCGTTGTGAACGCGGGCGGTTTCGGTATCAAGAGCACCAACAGCCTCAGCCACCGTGCGCATGCCGCCATTGGCATCATGGATGCTATCGGAAATACCAGCCGTCGATGCCTGTTGTTCTTCCACAGCTGCGGCAATCGCCGCGGCCGATTGATCAACCTCACCAATCACATTTGCAACACTTTGCAGTGCGCCGACGACATTGTCTGTCAGGCCACGGATCTCATCGACCTGATTGGAAATATCCTCGGTCGCGCGTGCTGTTTGCGATGCAAGGTTTTTAACCTCACCGGCAACGACGGCGAAGCCCTTGCCAGCGTCCCCTGCACGTGCTGCTTCGATGGTGGCATTCAGGGCCAGTAGGTTGGTCTGGCTTGCGATGTCTTCGATCAGACCGACAATATCGCCAATCCGCTGTGTCGCGTTGGTCAGCTGTTCAAACAGGGCGCGGGACTGTTCACTTTCCGAGCGGGCCTTGCCAGCGACTTCGGCCGAGTTCTGTGCCTGATGGCCGATTTCGGCAATGGCTTCGGACAGGCTTGCCGTGGTTTGCGATACGGCTTCGATATGGTGGAGAACTTGTTCGGAATGCTGATTGGCATCAGCGGAACGTGCTCTTGCCGACGTTGCGATCTGTTCCATTTCGCTTGCCGATCCGTTCAGTGAGCCAAATTCACGATCAAATCCGGAAAGGGCATCTTGAACGGTGCGCTGGAAATGATCGGTAGCGCGGATCAGATCCTGCTGGCGTTCGCCTTCGATCGTTCGGACGCGTTCGCGTTCTTTGCGCAGGCTTTCGGCTTCTTTGGATTGATCGCGCAAAACAGTTACAGATCGTGCAACTGTGCCGATTTCATCACGGCGTTGAACGCCACGAACATCAATGTCCAGATCGCCATTGGCGATTTGTTCGATCAGATGTGAGAGGTCGGTCATGGGGCGTGAAATGCGCCGGGAGACGAACACAGAAACCACCCCGGCAATAAACACAACAAGGATGGCAACAATCACGAATACCCGTTGCAAGGCTTCTGCCTGTGACGATGCATTGGCAAAGGATGTTTGGGCCAGTTCGTGGGTCTGCACCAGAATTTGAGTAAGCGGAACCTGAAGGGCGCGGAATGTTTCATCGGCCTGCGCAATGACTTCGAGTGCGCCGTAGATGTTCATTTCGCTTTCAATCAGGAACTGGTCAACCTGTTCGATGTATTTCTCATAGTTGCTGGTGAACTCGTCGCCACCAACAACCGCAAGCCGTTGTGCGAGCGGGGCAAGGTCTTCTGAAATATGGCTGACCTGTTCGCGCAACTCAGGAACAGTCGCAGCATTAATGCCGTTGGAATCCCATGTTAGGATACGAAACAGCGATCCATGCATCTCGTTCAGTGCGTTACTGAGTGTGAGTGCGTCAGACCGCCGCTCATAGGCTTCGACGCGAAGGCTGGTGAGGGTGTTTTTCTCGCTTTCAAGTGTGGCGACCGTCGCAATACCCATTGCAACGATCACAACCATCAGAAAGACCGGGACCAAAAGAGTTTTTGGCCCAATCGCCAAATTATCAAGAAAGCGCATTCATCCAATTCCTTCGCGTCGGAAGCTTTTCAGGTCTTAGAATTCACCGTCGTTTGGCACCGCTTTGCGGTTTTTTACCCATTGGCGCAGGTTGCCGACCAAAGGTGCTGACAGGAACAGGGCGCTGATCAGAAGGATCACAAGCGTGATCGGACGTTCCCAAAGGAAGGCCAGCGAGCCATCACTGATCATCAATGCACGGCGCAGGTTTTCTTCCATCATGCTGCCCAGAATGAACCCCAGCAGCATCGGCGCCATCGGATAGTTCAAAAGACGCAAACCAATGGCGATTGCTGCGGCAATAACCATCATGTGAATATCAAAGGCGTTAAAGGTCACCAGATAAACACCGATCAGCGAGAAGAACAGCACGAACGGGACCAACAATTGCTGCGGCAACGCCAAAAGGCGGGAGATGTAAGGGATCAGCGGCAGGTTCAACACCAGAAGCACGATGTTGCCGATATACATCGAAATAATAACCGACCAGAAGACTTCCGGCTGTTCAACAAACAGACGTGGGCCTGGCTGAACGCCATATGAAATCAAAGCACCCATCATGACCGCCGTCGTACCAGACCCCGGAATACCAAGGGTCAAAAGCGGAACGAACGAACCAGAACAAGCAGCATTGTTAGCTGTTTCAGGGGCAGTAAGGCCACGAATAGACCCCTTGCCGAACTGAAGCTTTTCCTTGGCGGATGCAATGTTGCGTTCCATGCCATAGGCAAGGAAGGATGCAATTGTCGCACCGGCACCGGGCAGAACGCCGGTAAAGAAGCCAAGCACCGAGGATCGACCGATCACCGGAATCATGGTTTTGACTTCTTCTTTGGACAGCTTCATCGAGCCAAGGTTTTTTAACGCCCGTTCTTCGTCGGTGCGTGTGTCCTTGGTCGGACGCAGGATCGACAGAAGGGCTTCGGAGAGCGCAAAGGTCGACATGGCAAGCAACAGGAAGCTGATGCCGTCAATAAGGTCCATATTGCCAAAGGTAAAGCGTGCAACACCAGCCGCCGGATCAGTGCCGATGGTCGACAGCATGATGCCAAACAGCGTCATGGTAATCGCCTTGAGAACCTGACCTTTACCAGCAAAGGCCGATACCGCCGTTAGGCCCAATACCATCAGGGCGAAATAATCACCCGACTGGAACGATAGCGAAACAGAAGCAAGAACAGGGGCCGCAACCAACAAGAAGATCGCCGCAATCGTGCCGCCGGAAAATGACGAGTAGGCGGCAATTGCCAGTGCCTTGCCAGCCTGACCTTTTTGGGCCATTGGGTAACCGTCAAAGGCAGTCGCAACGGTGCCGGCAACGCCGGGTGCGTTAATCAGGATTGACGATGTCGAACCGCCAAAGATGGCACCGTAATAGACACCGGCCATCAGGATCAGGCCGGTAGAGGGATCAAAGCCGTAGGTGATCGGGATCATCAGCGCAATTGCGGTGATCGGACCGAGCCCCGGCAACATGCCGATAAAGGTCCCGGCGAAACAGCCGACAGCAACCATCAGAAGGTTGATCGGCATGACTGCGGTCGAAAGACCGGAGAAAATTCCTTCAAGCATTTCTTTCGCCCTAACCCAGCATTTCGAAGATGTCACCCGGTGCCAGATAAATGCCCATCAGTTGGGTCAGCAGGTACCAGAAAATGAAAACAACGGGGATGGATGCACCCAGCAAAACCTTGATTCGGCGTTCACCAAGAACGGCAAAGCCACCGACCAAAAAGATCGTGGTTGAGATCAGGAAGCCGAGATAGCGAATGGTAAATCCATAAAAGACCATCAGCACACCAAGCTGAACAACACGGCCCCATTTCAAACCGCGGAAGGCGGACGAAAGGTTGCCTGCCTCTTGATTAGCCGGCATGACCAGTTGGATGAAGGAAACCAAACCTAATATCCACGCAAGCGCATTAGGAAGGGTTTGAGCATTAAACGGCGCATCTTCGTCGCCAAACAGCAACGGGATATCATCGACATAAAACCCGTAGATCAGCGCAAGGCATAGAAAAAGCAGTGCGCCGAATTTGTCACGATTGATGGACATGGCGTGGTTTCCTTCGGAAGTCTTTTTATCGGTTTTCTAATGGCTTATTTCAGGAAGCCAAGATCGCGCATCAGGTCGCCAACGACCTTTTCCTGGTTTTCCATAAAGGTGGAAAACTCTGCACGACCTTTATAGATTTTTTCCCAGCCGTTACGTTTGCGCACGGTGTCCCATTCCGGGGTTGCCTGCACGTCTTTGAGAAGTGCTGCATACGCATCTGCTTTGTCAGCCGACAGGGAAGGTGAGCCGAAGTAACCGCGCCAGTTGATGAATTCTGCATCAATGCCGAGTTCGCCGAGAGCCGGAACTTCCGGAGCTGCTTCGATACGTTCGTTCGAGGTTACCGCAAGAATACGAATCTGGCCTGCTTTGGCGAGTTCAAGAAGTTCACCAAGACCGGTCGACAGAACGTCGGTTTCGCCCGACAGAAGACCTGCAATTGCTTTGCCGCCGGCATCATACGGAATGTATTTTACCTGTTTGGCATCGCCGCCACCCTGCTGCACAGCATAGGCTGCAACAATGTGGTCCATGCCGCCACGGACTGAGCCACCACCAAATTTGACCGATGACGGGTCAGACTTGACAGATGCAACAACGTCGGTGAAAGATTCAAATTTGCTGTCTGCTGGTACGGCAAAGGCCGCATATTCAGCAACAACAGCAGCAATCGGGGTCAGATCGCGGAACGACTGCGGGAAGACCCCGGTCAGCGAACGCACGATGATCGGAGTGGAGTTGACCATCAAGGTGTTATCAAGGCGATCAGCAGCTTCGATCATGTAAGCAATGGCTTTACCGCCGCCGCCGCCAGACATGTTTTCATAAGATGCGGTGCCAACCAGACCGGATTTGGTCAGGGCTTCACCTGTACCACGTGCGGTACCGTCCCAGCCGCCGCCTGCGCCGCCCGGAATGATGAAGTGAACTTCATCCATTTCTGCAGCTTTGGCAGTCGTAACAGCAAAAGCAGCCGTCGAAACAGCGACAGCAGTTGCTGCAACCATAAATCCGCGACGCGAGAACATCGTCAGCTTGTTCATCAGGGTCTCCTCCAGACACTAAAGCATTTTCCCAAGCCACCAAAACGGTGGCGCGCCGATCATTAAGGACAGAACTTCAGCAACGGAGAACGATCACGACCTTTCAGGTGTGCAAACGCAACCTGACTGTCGAATTGAAAGTAAGTCCTCCCTTGCCGATATTCTTGTTTTTGATCCTTGGGCGGTTTTACCCCCTGATCGGCAGTGGCAGGACGTTAACAGTCAAACCTGTCACCAACCTGTCATTGCCAACAATCAGGTGAAAAAAAGGCATATGTTTTATGAAGCTGTGGCATAGACGGTGCTGAATATGGCGGGAAAGTGGGCCTTACGCCGAAAGAGAGCGGCCACATTCGAGGGCATGAGATTTCAATAAAGACAATACGCTCTGGCGTTTTTCTGCTGTAAACCGGCTGCCCGGACCCGACAATGACAAAACACCCAACATTTGTTTGTGTCGGTCAAGAACCGGAACAGCGATGGCTGAAATATCAGGGTCGCGTTCACCGTGGCTTTGCGCAAAACCGTGTTCAAGGACTTCTAGCGCCCGATCATCAACACCGTTGCCCCACGCACGAATAACATGTCCGGCGGCCCCACGGTCACAGGGCAGGATAGCACCTTCTTCAAGATGATGGCGCAGGCTGCGGGATGAGTTTTCGCGAAACAGGCACAGGCGGTTTGACCCTTCCGGGACGTAGAAAGAGGCTGTTTCACCACTTTGATCAACAAGGGCGCTTAGATGTGGGCGGACAACGTCATCCATCCTAAATGATCGCCGGTAAATAGACCCCAATCGCCATAAGGCCGGGCCCAATCGATATCGCCCACGCCCCGAAATCATCAGAAAACCATTCGACTCTAATGTTCCGGCCAGTCTTGAGATGGTGCTTTTGTACATTCCGGTGCGTTCAGCGAGGTCCTTAAGCGACAGATCCGCATCCTGATCGGTGAAGACATCAAGGATCATAAATGCGCGTTCAACAGCACTAACAGTTTGTTCTGACATGGTCTTTCCAAGTTCCAAGAGGTGGCAGCCTGATTGCTTACTGATTGAACCGTTTTGCGAGGACTATAAATTCTATATAATAGAACATAATTCTACCAGGCAGAATATTGGAAAATAGCATGCAAAATACCAAACCGCTTCATGGTGTCACGGTTTTGGACCTTACCAATGTGCTTGCCGGACCGTTTTGTTGTCATCAACTGGCACATCTTGGCGCAACAGTGATTAAGGTCGAAGCCCCCGGGCGCGGTGATTTGGCCCGTCAGCTGGGTGCGGATGCCGGTTTGAATGAAAAGCTGATGGGGGTTTCGTTCCTCGCCCAGAATGCCGGGAAGAAATCGATCACACTTAATCTGAAAGACCCGCGCGGCAAGGATATCCTTAAAAAACTGGTCAAGAAGGCCGACGTATTAGTTGAGAATTTTCGACCCGGCGTGATGGATCGGCTTGAGCTTGACTATGACGCGTTGTCCAAGGTGAACCCGGCTTTGATCTATTGTGCGATATCCGGGTTCGGGCAAAATGGTCCGATGAAAAAGCTGCCAGCTTACGATCAGATCGTGCAGGGCCTTTCTGGTATCATGACCATCACTGGTGAAGAAGATAAGGGAACCTATCGGGTCGGATATCCGGTTGCCGATACCATTGGGGGCCTGACGGCAGCTTGTGCGATCAGTTCAGCACTTGCGGGCAGGGCGCTTGGCAATAATGAGGGCAAGGGCAGCTTTATCGATATTTCGATGCTGGAGTCGGTCGTTGCCACCATGGGTTGGGTGGTTTCGAACTTCCTTATTGCCGGGCAGCAACCGACCGCAAACGGCAATGATAACTTTACGTCATCACCGTCCGGAGCCTTTCGTACTGCAGATGGTCAAATCAACATTGCGGCGAATAAGCAGGAACAGTTTGAAGCCGTGTGTGATGTGCTTGAACTAGACGCGCTTAAAGCCGATCCACGCTTTCTGACCCGTTCTGATCGTCTTTCAAACCGCAAAGAATTGGCCGAGTTGCTTGAGAGTGTGCTTCAAACAGGTCGTACCGATGACTGGGTACTGGCATTTAATGCAGTTGGGGTGCCAGCCGGGGCGGTTCTAACCGTGCCACAGGCACTTTCATTACCACAAATCGCCGACCGCGGAATGATCGCCGATTTCGCGAGCGTGCCGGGTGTTGAACGTGACATTCGCGTCTTGCGCACGGGCATGAAGCTTAATGGCGAAGCCCCAAGTGTCGATGCGCCGCCGCCCGTTTTGGGACAGGACAATGAAACCATTTTGGCCGGGCTTGGATTGTCGGTTGACGAAATCAAAACGCTGAAAGCGGAGGGTGTATTATGAGCGAGAAAACAGCACGTGATGTCGAACACGAAGTATCGGACTGGTGGCAAAGCTCGATCATCGATATGAAGCCCGGCGAAATTCGCTATTCAGGGTATGCCATCGAAGATTTGATTGGCAATGTCAGCTTTCCGGCAATGATCTGGTTGATGACACGGGGTGAGCTGCCCAATCCAAAACAGGCAAAATTGCTTGAGGCGGCACTGGTGGCCGCTGTCGATCACGGTCCACAAGCCCCAAGCATTGCCATTGCCCGCATGGCGGCAACCTGTGGCGTTGGACTTAACAATGCAATGGCAAGTGCCGTAAATGTGCTGGGCGACGTTCATGGTGGTGCGGGCGAGCAGGCGGTTGCCTTATATCGCGATATTGCACGACGTATTGATGATGGCGTATCCGTCGCGCAGGCGGTTTCGGACGGGCTTGATCACCAGATTTCCGAACATGGCAAACATATTCCCGGATTTGGGCATCGTTTCCATCCGACCGACCCGCGTGCGCCGCGCTTGTTGCGACTGGTGGAATATGCGGCCAAAGATGGCATTGTCAACGGGTATTTTGGCATGATTGCCCGTGAAGTCGAAAAGACGCTTGAGGCGCGTAAAGGCAAAAAAATCCCGATGAACATAGATGGTGCGACGGCGGTTATTTATGCCGAGTTGGGATTTGATGCGCCCCTGGCACGTGGGTTGTTTTGCCTGTCACGGTCGGTGGGCATTCTTGCCCATGCGTGGGAGCAAACCCAGCAAGGTGGCCGTAACAAAGGCCCAATCCCGCGTCGCATGATCTGGAACTATACCGGGCATGAACCGCGCCCCGTACCTATGGAAAAGCAGGAAGGTTAATCGTTTTCAAAGGCATGGCGGGATGTATTTTAACGCCGGTTTAAAAGTGCATCCTGCCATCGACGAATAAACCGCTGACGTTTTGCCTGATCAAGATAGACCAGCAAGCCGGGACCAACCGGAAAGGAGCGTACACGTTCTCCGTAGCGGTCAAAGATCAATGAGGAAAATGGACTTTGCGGAACATCGGCGCGCACCGGGTTAAAATTACCTGCGTCCTGCAGAACGGTTTGTCCTTCGATCGACAGCATGTAATCAAGGAAACGTGCGCCGAGGTTCGGGTTGCGCGCTCCGCGCGGGATGATGGCAATACGCGAATAAACCACAATGAAATCATCGGGAAGGATGACGCCAAGGTTGGGTGTTCTGTGGCTAAAGGTTTCCGCATAGGATCCGAGAAGGTTGTAGCCAAGGACGACCTGACCGTCGGCGATTTTTTCCAGCATGGGTGAGGTGTTTGAATACAGCTTTACCTTGGATTGACCCAGCTGCCGGATGAAGTCCCATATACCGGGGAAAAATCGTTCATCACGGGCAAGAAAGAGAAAGCCAACGCCGCTGCGCTCGATATCGTAGGTTGTTACTTTTTCGCTGAGTAAATCATCATTTGCACGCAGCAGTTCAAGGAATGCTTCGCGTGTGCGTGGTGGTTCCAGTTCATTTTCGCGGAAAAATTCCCGATTATAGGCAATGACGGCGGGTTCCTGCGTCACGGCGAATGCTTCGTTGCGCCAACGCGCCCAATTGGGCAGGGCATCCGTTTGCGTACTTTGGTGGGCGATTGCATATCCGTCATTTGCCAGCTTCATCTGCAAATCCATGGATGAACTAATGATCAGATCGGCATTGGCGGCACCACTGGCGCGTTCCTTGATCGTCATGTCATACATTTCAAGTGTCTGAAGCTGATGATATTCAATGCCAACCTGCGGGTTGTTCTGCTGAAATGCTTCGATGGCGGGGCTAAAAGCGCCAATGTCGGCAGAGCCGTATATAACGGCCACCTGATTGTAATCGGTCAGAAGGGCTTGTTCTGGGTCGGCGGGCTGGCTTGCGTGCAGGGCAGGGAACTGAAACACCTCGGCAAACGCAGAAGATGCTTGCATCGCGACGGCAATGACACATAAACGAATACAGGAACGTCCCAAGGTCATAGTGTACTATCCTAAGCGGGCGTCGATTGTCGATTTCATCGGCCAGAACTACCGACTTGGTATGATGCACCAAATCTGCGGAACCCGATTATCGGTTTATCAGGGAAGAGTACGACAAACAATGAGAGTCCTCGTCGTCGAAGATCATGCCGCACTGGCGGACGGCATAGCCAGATCGCTTCGGCAATCTGGCTATGCCGTTGATGTGATCGCAGATGGTGAAGAAGCCGATGATATTCTGCGCACTCAGGAATACGGGTTGGTCGTGCTTGATCTTAATTTGCCAAAGCTTGACGGGCTTGAAATTCTGCGCCGGTTGCGTCATCGCGGTGCCGAAAGTGCTGTTTTGATCCTGACCGCGCGCGGAGATATCGAAGATCGGGTCAAGGGACTTGATCTTGGCGCGGATGATTATCTGGCAAAGCCGTTTGAACTGGTCGAGCTTGAGGCCCGCGTACGGGCACTGATGCGGCGGAATGCAGGCACTCACAACACCCAGATCAGATGTGGTCAGTTGGTGTTTGATACGGTGGCACGGCGCGTCATGATCCATGGCGATGACATTGAAATTCCACGCCGCGAGCTTAATATCCTTGAAATTCTGCTGTTGCGGCTGGGGCATGTTCTGAGCAAGGAACAGATTGCCGACCAGTTGGCCGGGTTTGAGGACGATATCAGTGCGAACGCGGTAGAGCTTTATATCAGTCGTTTACGCAAACGCGTTGAAGCGGCTGAGGTCAAAATTCAGACGGTACGCGGACTTGGTTATTTGTTGAAAAAGACATGAAGTGGCGTAACGGATCACTCAGGCGACGGCTGATTATCTGGCTTCTGATCCCGCTTTTGGTGATCAGTTCATTAATGCTTCTTGAAGTGCGAAGCAACGCTGTTCGCTCGACAAATCAAGCATTTGACCGCGCACTTTTAAGTTCTGCATTGGCGATTGCCGACCGTGTTGTCCTGATCGGGGGCAAGATAGAAGTTGATGTACCGTATGTCGCACTTGAGATGCTGACAAGTTCGGCCGAAGACCGCGTGTTTTATCAAGTTGGCACCATACAGGGTGAATTTATCACCGGGTACGAAGATCTGCCGCCGGTACCAGAGGCGTTATTGCCACTGCGCGAAAATCCGGTGTTTTATGATGCGGTGTATAACGGCGAAAATGTTCGCATTGGCGCATTGTCGCGCTATGTCGCCAGCGTTCGAAAGGCAACACGTTTTCAGGTACTTGTTGCTGAAACCATGGGTACCAGAACAAGTCTGAGCGAAGACATCCTTGCCAGTGCGGCTGCGCGTCAGATTGCACTGATTGTGATTGCGGCTGTTATTGTCTGGTTTGGCATCGGGCAGGGGCTCAAACCGCTCACGCGCCTTGAAGAGGCACTTAACCGTCGTTCACCAACCGATTTGCGGCCGATTGAACATGATGTTCCCAATGAAGTGCGGCACCTCGTCGGCGCGATTAATCATCTTTTTCAACGCCTTGGAAACAGTTTGGCAACCATGCAGCGCTTTACAGCGGATGCTGCCCATCAGTTGCGCACGCCACTTGCCGCATTGCGCACGCAGTCTGAGTTGGGCCTTCGTGAAGATGATCCGGAAAAGCTGCACCAGATCATGGCTACGATCGCAACGTCCACCCAGCAAACGTCGCATTTGGCCAATCAGTTGCTGGCATCGGCCCGTGCCGCACCGGAAGGCCTTGCCGGTCGACCGTTTGAGAAAATTGATCTGTGTGACATCACCAGAACAGTGACAGCATCAAAAGTCATGACGGCCATCGAAAGCGGCATTGATCTTGGATATGAAGGTATCACAGAACCCACGATGATCATGGGCAATGCCACGTTGATTGAGGAGCTTTTGAAGAACCTTGTGCACAATGCGCTGACATATTGCCCGGAAGGAAGTGCTGTCACAGTCCGACTGGAAGATGACGTGGTGCGCAACAGTGTAACCTTGACGGTCGAGGACAACGGTCCGGGAATTCCATCGAAGTACCATAAGGATGTTTTCAAACGGTTTTATCGTATAGCCGAGAACGGAGAGGACGGGTGTGGGCTTGGATTATCGATCGTCCGTGAAATTGCGCTGCGTCACCATACGACTGTGAAACTGACAAAACCTGATGATCACAACGGATGTGTCTTTACCGTTCAATTCGAACGGGCGGATGCGGTAAGCGATACATCTGCCTAAAAGGCAGACCGAATGGTAGCAGAGGATTATAGAATGGCGCGCGTGGCGACCGCTGCACAATACAGTTCCGCAAATTCAGGATCGACAGTCGCCAAGTTCAAAGTCGCTCATTAGCGTATGGATCGGAACCTTGCGATCAAACACAGCTCGTGTCGCTTTGTCTTTTCGGCCAGATACCCGCAGTATGTTTGAGGCATATCAGATTACAGACACCTATTTGCGGAGTTCCAAATCTGACTTTACCTGTTTTAGGCGGTTTCTGAGGACTTTACGACAGAATCGCGCTCTACCAATAGGCACTCGACTTTGATTTGGTTGGGGTTTGCGAGTAAGCCGCCAACGCTATCAATCAGGAGTTCCGCACCAATTTCCCCCATTTCGTAGTGTGGTAAAATTAGCGTAGTAAGAGACGGGTGGGTGTGCTGCGCAATTTCCCGGTCATCGAAGCCGATCACAGCGACGTCTTCCGGAACGCTAAGGCCCAGTTCGCGCAAGGCATCAAAACAGCCAAGTGCCATCAAATCATTGGCGCAAAAAATCGCATCCGGCGGATTATCCAATGCCATAAGTTCGTGTGTCATTGAGTAGCCTGTTGAAGGCTCCCAATTGCCTGGACGAACGAGTTCCGGGTGGAATGGCATATCGTTGCTCGCAAGTGCCTGTTTGTATCCTTTAAGCCGGTCTCGCGATGCGTCGACACCTTTTTGGCCGTTAATGATAGCAACGCGTTTGCGTCCGGCACTGATCAGTCGTTCTGTCGCGGCACGTCCCCCGACAAGGTCACCTGGTAAAACCGACGGTAGTGTGCGTGTGCTATCGTAGCAATTAACGAGAACGGTTGGCTTTTTTGACAGTGCTGGCGGCAACTCTACCAGTCGGGTGAGGATCGTACCGTAGAGAAAACCAATAACATTTGAATCTGCCATCTGATTAACGATACTGGCTTCGATGTTGGCATTGCCATGGCTAACGGCCAGGCAGACATTAATCCCGTATTCCAGTGCCTTATTATGCGCGCCTTCAAAGGCGAGGGCCATCCAGGGGTCTGTGCTGATTTCATCTACGATGAAGATAATCGCAGAGCGGACTTTACTGCTTGGCGCCATTTGACTTTCTCGACGAACAAGCTGGTAACCAACGTCGTTGGCAGAATCGATCACGCGCTGTCGGGTTGCTTCGGTTAATTTGGCAGGGCTACCGTTTAGCACAAGCGATACCGTCGCCTGCGACACACCGGCCATTGTCGCCACATCCATCATCGTAGGACGGTTTTTGCCACCGTAGTGTTTCTTTTCCGACATTGACTTGTCTGCCTCTGGTCTTTTGGCCAAGCACTATTCTTGAGCGGTTGCATCAGGTGTCCCGAAACGGACTGACAAATTCAGCCGTTAATTCGGCGACTTGATCGATTTGGCGCGGGGTAGGTCACCAAAGCGCCAATGGTAATACCTTTTCGGTCGTATCAAGACAACCCGTCAGGCGGGAGAAAGGTAATAATTATTAATTGGTCTGAATCATGAATTTATCCGGTTCATTTATCGCAAGGTTACTTGACTCATTATTATTAATAAATATTATTAATTCAACTGGGAGAAAAATTAATGAAGATTCTGATTACGGGCACAACCGGAAAGGTTGGCAAAGCGTTCTTGCCAGCATTCCTTGAAAAACCGCAATTTTCATCCGCGGAGGTCGTGGCACTGTGTCACAACCGTCGAATTGAGGCGGGTGAACGGGTGGAGGTCGTGACCGGATCGCTCGCAGATCCGCAAGCTGTTGCATCGGCAATGGACGGTGTGACCCACGTGCTTCACATGGCTGCAGTGAAAGAAAGCCCCGATCTGGTGATTGATGTGGCGATCAAGGGAATGTTCCTGTTACTTGAGGAAGCCCGCCAGTCAGCGACACTAAAGCAATTCATCCTGATCGGAGGGGATTGCAGTGTCGGGCATATTTTCAAGGACTATCCAGCACCTATTACTGAAAACTCGCCGCGGAAAGCATACAGCGGGTGCTATGCGCTGACCAAGGTGATTGAGGAAGTCATGGTCGAGCAATATCAGATCCAGTATGGCCTGAACGGCACTGTTTTACGTGCGCCCTGGATCATGGAAAAAGATGATTTCAAACACGCGCTCTCATTCGGTCCAGACCAATTTGGTGGGCCAATCTGGAGTGATTTGATGAGTACGGGCAAGGCAGCGCGCCTTGGTCACGGGGGATTTGTTCCGTTAATGCGCGACAGCACCGGGGCGTCGCTTAAACGCAACTTTGTCCATGTTGATGATCTGGTTGCTGCCTTGCTGGCGGCACTGGATAACCCGCATGCAAAGCAGGAGCTTTTTAATATAGCGATGGATGAGCCGGTCGATTACGCGTCGGTGGCTGAATATCTTCTGCGGACGCGGGGGATGGAGATTGTTGAAATACCTACGCCATTTCATAGCAACTGGCTGGACAACACAAAGGCGCGTCAGGCGCTGGGTTGGCGGCCGCAAGTCGATTTCGAGGGGATGATCGAGCGCGCCTGGTCTTATGAAAGGAAGCCGAACGATCCTCGGACAATCTGGTATCCGGGGTAATCAACTCCGGGCCAGACCAACTAGGGAGAGCGAAACGTGAAAAATAAGATGTTATTAACTCTCACATCTGCGTTGATTCTTGCGACAGGTGTTGGTGCCGCAAATGCCAATGATAAAAAGACATTGGCCATTGTAGTTAAAGGCTTGGATAACCCCTTTTTCGAGCAGATTAATCTGGGGTGTCAGAAGTGGATGTCCGAAAACAAAGACTCGGAATATGAGTGCCTGTACACAGGGCCCGCCTCAAGTGCGGACGAGGCAGGTGAAGTTCAGATCGTCGACGATCTACTGACCCGTGGTGTTGCGGCGATTGCAATTTCACCGTCAAATGCGCCGGCAATGGCGAATCGCATCCGTCAGATCAATCCGGATGTGCCGGTGATGACGATCGATGCTGATTTCCTTGAAAAAGATCGCGATTTGCGTACGACCTATCTGGGGACGGACAACTACCTGATGGGTGTCAAAATGGCCGAAGAAGCCATGGCATTGAAACCGTCTGGTGGGTCTGTGTGTCTTCAGTTGGGGAATGTTGCCGCAGACAATATTAATGCGCGTGCCGCCGGCTTCCGGGACACGATTGCCGGCACCAAAGGCATTGAGCGCCTTGAAAGCACCAATGGCTGGACGGAAATCGAGGGTTGCCCTGTATTTACAAATGACCAGGTCGATCTGGCCAATCAGCAGATGGCAGATACCTTTACCGCAAATCCAGATTTGGACGCCTTTATTCTGATTGGCGGATGGGCCCAGTTTGCACCACAAGCCTATGCGCAAGTCACCGATCAGGTGATGCATCGTCTGAAATCCAAAGACATGATTTTGATTGCAGGCGATACGCTTCCTCCGCAGACGCAGGCTTTCCGTGATGGGCGTAGCCATGCTCAGGTCGGACAGCGTCCGTTTGAAATGGGCTACCGCGCGCCAGACGTCATGATCGAGTTGATCAACGGAAAATCAGTCGATGATCCGCTGTTCACCGGGCTTGATGTTTGCAATCAGTCTGATCCGGGCTTCTGCGCGGACAACTAACATCGAGAAATCATGAGCTGGGCCGGGTCTGCTTTTCAGATCCGGCCCAATTTTATCAACTTATGGCAAAGCAGGCAGTGGGCGTGGCAACAAGAAAAATCAACTGGGGCATTCTTTCGACAGCCAATATTGGGCTGGAGAAGGTGATACCCGCAATTCAGAACTCGGCTTCTTCGAATGTTTTGGGGATTGCATCACGGAGCGTGGAGCGCGCAACGCAGGCGGCTAGGGATCTTGGGATTCAAAAAACATATGCGTCGTATGAGGCCTTGATTGCGGATCCGGAAATTGACGCGATCTATAACCCGTTACCAAATGATATGCACGTAGACTGGACAATAGCCGCGGCAAAAGCAGGCAAGCACGTGCTGTGTGAAAAACCTATCGGACTGAGTGCGCAAGATGCCGAACGGCTTCGCAGTTGCCCAAAAGATGTAATGGTCACCGAAGCCTTTATGGTTCGCTACCATCCACAATGGCTTCGTCTCCGCGAAATGGTCCGAAGCGGAGAGCTGGGGCAGGTGCGCGCCATTCAGGCGGCCTTCAGTTACTTTAATGATGATAAGAATAACATTCGCAATCGCCCGGAAAACGGGGGTGGTGCGATGATGGATATTGGGTGTTACCCAATTACTGCTGGCCGTTTCCTGTTCGAAACGGAACCCTTGCGGGTAACCGCGTTGATCGAGCGCGACCCGCAGTTTAAGACCGATCGCACTGCGAGTGTCGTTGCGGACTTTGGGGGAGGTCGGCAGTTGTCCTTCGTTGTGTCGACGCAATTATGTCCGTACCAGACGTTAAATGTGTTCGGAACAAAGGCCCGTGCTGAGGTCATGATTCCCTATAATGCGCCAGCAGGCGAGGAAACAATCGTAATCGTTGATCACGGTGAAAGTTTCGACGGCAGCATGGCAGGGTGCGAGGTCATACCGCCATGTGATCAATACACCGAGCAGGCTGAGCAATTTGCCCAAGCAATTCTGACGCAAACACCATTGCCATACGGGATTGAAGATTCCATTGCCTCCATGCGCGTCCTTGACGCGATTTTCGCAAGCGAAGCCCAACAAAAATGGGTCAATGTCTGAGTTGAGATATCAACTTACGATTTTTTGACGAAAATAGCTTGATCCAATATTATTAATTATATTATTAATTAATCAGCACGAAGATAATTTATAAATACAGATGTGCTGGCAATTTATCGGGAGGACTAACAATGAAAATTGCATCAACAGTTGCGGCGTTCAGTTTGTCGATGGTTTTGGCAGGCGGAGCATTCGCACAAGAAAAACAACAACTGGCTTTTGTGGTTAATGCTGCATCTGACTTTTGGAAACTTGCCGAAGCGGGTGTTGAAGCTGCACAGGCTGAGCTACCGGAGTACGAGTTGCAGTTTCGCTATCCTGCACAGGGGACCGCTGCGCTCCAAAATGCATTGATGGATGACTTGGTTGCAGGCGGGACCGATGCGATCATGATTTCATCGGCAGATCCGAAGAACTCGATCGATGCGTTTAACCGCATTGCAGCCCAGGTTCCGCTGTTCACCACAGATAGTGATGCGCCGCAAAGCGACCGTATCTCCTATTTGGGGTCGTCGAACGTCGCTGCTGGTGTTCAAGCTGGTGAAATCGCGGTGCAATCTATGCCAGACGGTGGAAAATGCATGGGTTTTGTCGGTTTCCTTGGTGCGGATAACGCCATCGAACGTATTGCAGGGTTCCGTCAGGCAGTCGAAGGGGCAGGGATCGAGCTCATTGACGTTCGCGGCGATGATGTTGACTTTGCCCGCGCGCGCTCAAACGTCGATGACGTACTTGCGGCCAGCCCGGACATCAACTGCATGGTTGGGTTCTATTCCTACAACCCGCCTAAAATTTACGAAGCATTGCAGGCAGCTGGAAAATTGGGGCAGGTCACTGTCATTGCGTTTGACGAAGACCCTGTGACCCTTGGGGCTGTGCGTGAGGGCAGCTTTGCCGGCACGGTGGTTCAGGACCCCTATCAGTGGGGGTATCAGGGCATGCACCTGATGGCGGATTATCTGGAGGGTGATACATCGCAGGTTCCAGATGATGGTCTTATTATTGTGCCCACCAAAGTGATCGATAAATCCAATGTCGATGCATTCGAGGCCATCGTTAAGGAAAGAATAGGCGGGTAATTTCTTCCCCCTGCCTAGCGAGTGGGGGTGTGCGGATATGAGACTGCCGCCATGCCCACTCGCACCTTCTGTTGATATCGAAGACATTGGGGAGCCGAATGTAATGAGTGCAGTGCAGAGGCTTGATCTAAGACTGGAGGGTGTCACTAAGGTGTACCCAGGCGTCGTCGCATTGAACGACGTGTCTTTGCAGATCAAAGCTGGTGAAGTGGTTGGCCTTCTTGGGGAAAACGGGGCAGGTAAATCAACCCTCATGAAAATTCTAGGCGGCTTGATTGCGCCAACTTCCGGACGGATCATGTTGGATGGTCAGGAGTATCTCCGGTTCGATGTTCAACAGTCACAGCAAGCCGGTATCGCTTTCGTTCATCAGGAACTGAATGTTTTCGATAACATGGATGTTGCGGCCAATATCTTTTTGGGGCGTGAAAAGGTAAGGGGACCGCTGCGTCTTACTGATCTAAAACGCATGAATGAATTGACGCAACCGCTCCTTGATCGCGTTGGTGCACGGTTTCACTCAGACACATCGGTTTCGACCTTGTCGCTGGCGGAATGCCAGTTGCTTGAGATTGCGAAGGCTTTATCGATGAATGCGCGGTTGGTCATCATGGACGAACCGACGTCAAGCCTTACCCTGTCTGAAACCAATATGCTGTTAAAGGTGATCGCGGATCTAAAGGCGCAGGGGATTGCTGTTGTCTATATTTCCCATCGTCTGGGTGAGGTTGAGGAATGCGTCGACCGCGCAGTGGTTTTGCGCGATGGCCATAATGTGGGAACACTGGAACGTGAAGACGTTACCCATGATGCCATGATCCACATGATGATTGGACGGGATCTGAAGGCGCTTTACACACCACCTGCACAAATGTCGTCCAAACCAATCCTGTCGGTCAGAAACTTTTGCATCAAAAGCAAACCTGATCGTCCGGCAAGCTTCGACCTGATGGCAGGCGAAATCCTTGGCGTCGCAGGGTTGATTGGTGCCGGGCGTACGGAATTGGCCGAAGCCATATTTGGAGTTGGTCAAAAACTTGGCGGAGAGGTGTTGATAGATGGTCAGCACTTAAACGCGAAATCGCCGGCCGATGCGATTGCAGCCGGGCTTTATCTTGTTCCAGAAGATCGTAAACGTGCCGGATTAATTCTGGATTTTCCAACGGTTGAGAACATTACAATGGCCAGTCTTTCGGCCTTTACGTCGCACGGGCTGGTTTCGCAAAAGCGCCAGATTGAAGTGGCCGAGGTGCAGCGGAGTTCTTTGTCGATCAAGACACATGATGTTTGCCGCGCGGCCAATGAAATGTCAGGCGGAAATCAACAGAAAGTCGTTCTGGCAAAATGGCTTTCGATGGATCCGAAGGTGATCATTTTCGATGAACCAACCCGCGGGATCGATGTGGGGGCGAAAGCCGAGATTTACAGTTTGATGCGATCTCTGGCTGATCGTGGAGTAGGGGTGATGATGATATCGAGTGATATGGAAGAGGTGATCGGTGTCTCAGACAGGATTGTCGTAATGAAAGACGGGGTGATCACTGGGGAATTGCCACGCCTGAAATTTTCCGAAAGTAGCGTCCTTAATCTTGCCGTTGGCAGGGTACTGGAAGAGGCCTGAGAAATGCAAAAAAAAGACATCGGTTTGGCAGTTCTGATTATCGTTGTGGGTATCATTGTTTACATGCGAAACCCGCTTTTCCTTTCGCCAATTAACCTTGGTAATACGGCAAACCTGATTGGGTTGTTTGGACTGTTTGCCATTGGGCAGGGGTTTGTCATCATGACGGGCGGCATTGATCTTTCTGTTGGATCAGTTATTGCCCTGCTGGGCGTCCTTTTTGTCGATATGGTTGGCAAATTTGGCGTTCCATGGCCTTTGGCCGTCGCACTGATGATTGTGTTGGGGGTGGTGATCGGTCTAGCGCACGGCGTTTTAATAACCCGGTTTAAACTGCAGCCATTTGTCGTGACGCTATGTGGGTTGCTGATTTATCGCGGGATTGCGCGGGGATATACGGCGGAATCTACAGCTGGTTTCCCATTCGGGTCGAGCTACCCGCAACTTGAATGGCTAACAATCGGGCGCAGCTTTGGCGTGCCGCATTCGTTTGTTGCGATGCTGATCGTTGCTGCAATCATGTGGGTTGTTTTGCACCATACCGTCTTTGGTAGGCATCTTTGCGCAGTCGGCAAGAATGAAGAAGCGGCACGTTTCTCAGGGATCAATACCCGGTTTGTGACCATCGCGGCTTACGTAATATGTGCGGTGTTGGCGTCTATCGCGGCGATCTATTTCGCGATGTTCACCAAGTCTGTTCAGCCGTCATCGCACGGCAACTTTTATGAATTGTACGCGATTGCCGCGGCTGTATTGGGCGGATGTTCGCTTCGTGGCGGCGAAGGATCTGTGATTGGCATTGTTCTTGGCGCCGTGCTGCTGCAGGAACTGCAAAATCTTGTCAACCTGTTGGGAATTCCGTCTTCGCTGAACTTCGCAGTGATGGGCGCTGTTATCCTGCTTGGCGTTTTGGCAGATCAGCAATTTGCTGCCTATCGCAACAGAAAGAATACTGAGCGCGCTTTGGGTTTGCTGCAAAAATCATAAATCACAATAAGAAGCACTCTGTGCATTGCCTGATAAATCGGTACGGCGGCAGAGGAGGGGGGATTAATGAACGTTTTGGAATTAAAAAACATATCCAAAAGCTATGGGGCTATTCAGGCACTTAGGGACGTTTCTTTGGCGATTGAGCCCGGGGAAGTTGTCGGTCTTATGGGCGATAATGGTGCTGGGAAATCCACGTTGGTCAAAGTCATTGCGGGCAATTTCGCACCAAGTTCTGGTGATATTTTGATCTCTGATCAAAAAACGGTATTTCACAAGCCATTGGATGCCCAAAAAGCTGGTATCGAGGTCGTCTATCAGGATCTTGCAATCTGCAACAATATGACGGCCGCTTCGAACGTATTTTTGGGGCGCGAACCGACCCGTAAAATCGGGCCGATAAAAATCGTCGACTATGCATTCATGCGTAAACGGTCTGCTGAGTTGTTTGCACGTCTGAAGTCAGAAACCCGACCACGTGATTTGGTGCACAGAATGTCTGGTGGGCAGCGTCAGGCAGTTGCAATTGCCAGAACGCTTTTGAGTGATGCAAAGATCGTTCTGATGGACGAGCCGACAGCGGCGATTTCCGTTCGTCAGGTCGCAGAGGTTCTTAATCTGATCCGGCAATTGAGTGATCATGGGATCGCAGTGGTTTTAATCAGCCATCGCATGCCCGATGTATTTGAAGTTGCTCATAAAGTTGTTGTGTTGCGGCGTGGGGAACTTGTGGCCGACAAAAAAGCGTCAGACTCGTCGCCAGAAGAAATCACAGGCCTGATTACCGGGGCAATTGAAACAGCATGAGTGGAAATGAAAAAGGAACAATGAGCATGTCAGATCCTACTCTTGCTGATGCCATTAACCGTTCACAGCATCACGGATTGATCGCGCGCATTACAAGCCAGCAGATTTTCTGGGTGTTTATGGCTGCTGTGTTTGCCTGTCTTGCATTAACTATTCTCACAGACAGCTTTGCCACGGAACGTAATCTTTTCAATGTCACACGCAACTTTGCGTTTGTCGGGATTATTGCGCTCGGCATGACAGCGGTCATTGCCTCGGGCGGCATTGATTTATCGGTTGGCTCGACCTTGGTGATTTCTGCGATGACTGTAAGCGTCATAATGTCTGCGGGAATGCCGTTCTGGGTAGGGTGTCTCGCAGCACTTTCGGTTTCAATGCTTGTTGGCGCAATAAATGGCGTTCTGATCGCATATGCCAAGATGCCACCGTTTGTCGTCACGCTCGGTATGCTGTCTATCGCGCGTAGTCTGGCCATGGTGTTGTCGGACAACAAGATGATTTATGAATTTGGTCCTGACCATGACTTTTTGCTGTGGCTTGGCGGCGGCGCGACATTTGGTTTGCCACATCCGCTGATCATTTTGATCATCCTAGCGGTTATAACGGCTTTCGCGTTTCGTCAGCTGCGCTGGGGGCAGCATTTGTTCGCAATTGGGGGCAATGAGAATGCGGCTGTTCTGACCGGTATCCCTGTCGCGCGGATAAAAGTCAGCGTCTATATGTTTTCTGGCCTGATGGCCGGTATTGCAGGTGTTCTTGAAGTGGGCTGGCTTGGTGGTGTCACGACCAATCTGGGGCAAGCTATGGAGTTGACCGTGATTGCTGCGGCTGTGATTGGTGGGGCTAATTTGGCTGGCGGCGGCGGTACTGCATTCGGGGCTGTGATCGGGGCACTATTAATTGAAGTGATCCGAAACAGCCTCATTCTGTTAGGCATCAGTACATTCTGGCAAGGAACATTCGTTGGGGCATTTATTGTCATTGCGGTTGCGTTTGATCGCTTCAGGCAGGAGAAAACATAATAGTATCAATTGATAGGTGGCGTGAGTGGATATGTGACATTTAGTGTAGGGTTTGGGGCGCGCTGAAGCTACGGCTGGTTACTATTTGTCATAATATATATTATAGAACTAATCGGCATAGGAGAACGGAGCCCTTTTTCCTCTAACAATCCGGCTCCGTGAAACGCTCGTTCTGATCAGTTCACGTTAATAACAAGCCCGTCATACGCAGGTTCAACATTGCACGGTGTATCCGCCATCGCCTGCGCGTAATCAAACTGGATGCTCATGTGGGTCATATAGACCTGCTTGGGTTTGAATTCCTCAACCCAGCTCAACAGCTTTTCAACATGGGCATGTGTGTTGTGCGGTTTATGGCGCAGGCAATCGACGACCCAGACATCAAGATCATAGAGGTGTTGTTTGGACGCCTCGGGGAAATCAACCACGTCGGTCGAATAGGCAAACTTCCCGATCTTAAAGCCCAACGTCTCGCAGTAGCCGTGATCCTGAGAGAAAACTGTTATTGGGACCCCTGCTGCCTCAAACGGTCCAGAGATCACATGCGGCACCAGTACCGGTTTAAAAAAGAACGCGACGCCATCAGGAAGCGGCGTAAAGACATAAGCAAACCGATGATCAATGTCCGAGATTGTCTGCGCCGATGCGTAAATGTCGATCGGTTGTCCCATTGCAACATTGAGCCAACGCACATCGTCAATACCATGGACGTGGTCGGCATGCGCATGTGTAAACAGGATTGCGTCAAGATGATTGATATCGTGAGACAATGCTTGCTGACGAAAATCAGGTGTTACATCTACCAGTATCTTCTTGCCGGCTTCCTCTATCAGGATTGAGCTGCGCAAGCGTCGGTTTTTAGGGTTTTTCGGGTCGCACTGCCCCCATCCCAGGCCAACAGATGGCACACCATTTGATGATCCACAGCCCAAAATGGTTATTTTCGTCACTGTGCGCTATCCCCCAGCGCCAGAAGGTTATTGCGATCGGCCTTGGTAAACAGATTAAAGAAATTATCCGTTGTGATGCGGGCGATTTCTTCGACGCTGACACCTTTAATTTCCGCCAGTTTTGCCGCCGTATGGGCAACATAACTGGGTTCATTGGGTTTGCCGCGTTTTGGTACAGGTGCCAGATACGGCGCATCTGTCTCAACCAGCAACCGATCCAGCGGTACATCTTCAAGGGCGGCACGGATTTCCTTGGCGGAATTAAACGTGATGATGCCCGAACACGAAATGTAAAATCCGATTTTCAAGGCTCGTTGCGCCAAGGCCGCAGAACTTGAAAAACAATGGATAAGGCCGGGAAACGGCCCCTTTTCATATTCTTCTTCAAGAATATCCATCGTGTCATCATCCGCGTCCCGGGTGTGAACGATCAAGGGCAACCCGGTTTCACGACAGGCCGCGATATGCGCACGGAAGCTTTCCTGCTGTGCATCTCGCGGGGCATTATCATAGAAATAATCAAGGCCGCTTTCACCGATACCAATGATTTTGGGATCAGACGCCTTTTCGATCAGGGCGTCGGGGGTTGATATCCCCTCCTCGCCCGCCTCGTGCGGATGAACCCCGATCGTGCAATAAATATGGTCTGCCTGCGCGGCAACCGCACGAACCTGATCGAATGTCGTCAGTTTCACGCCGATGCTGACCATCATGCCAACACCGGCATTTTTCGCACGCGCGATGGTTCCGGCAAAATCATCGGAAAATTGCGGGTAGTCCAGATGGCAGTGGCTGTCGACAAGGGCGACATTCATGCCTTCTCTCCTTCGGCTTCCGGGTCAACAAAGCGTGGGAAGACGCCTTCCGGTTTGGGTAACTCGGTGCCAACTGCCAATGCGTGATCAGGACCAAGGGTTTCAAAGCCGCGTTTGTCATCGGCAAGAACCAGAAGATCAAGAATCTTGGCAGCAGAATCCGGCATAATCGGTTGCACAAGAATCCCGACATGGCGGATGACTTCGGCCAGAACATAAAGAACCGTTTCCATGCGTGCTGGATCGGTTTTCTTTAGGCCCCAAGGCGCCATTTCATCGACATAGCGATTGGCATCGCCCACCAGGCTCCAGATTGCTTCAAGTGCCTTGTGGAAGGCCTGTTCGTCAAACAGCGGACGCACGGTACCAAGCATGTCGTATGCTTTGCCAAGGATATCCTTGTCAGCATCGGTGAATTCACCGGGCGTCGGAACCGCTGCATTGCAGTTTTTATAGATCATCGACAACACGCGCTGGCACATATTGCCAAGGTCGTTGGCCAATTCACTGTTCATCCGGCTGACCATGGCGCGATGGCCAAAATCACCATCATTACCAAACGGGACTTCGCGCAGCAGGAAATAACGGGTTTGATCAAGGCCATAGCGTTCCGTCAGATCATAAGGATCAATGACGTTGCCGATTGATTTCGAAATCTTCTGACCTTCGTTGGTCCACCAGCCGTGCGCAAACACACGTTTGGGCGGAGCGATGCCCGCTGCAAGCAGGAATGCCGGCCAATACACAGCGTGGAAGCGCAAGATGTCTTTTCCAACCATATGCAGGTCAGCCGGCCAGAATTTTTCAAGTTTAGCCGGATCGACGTCTGGATAGCCAATGGCGGTCAAATAGTTGGTCAGCGCATCAAGCCAGACATACATGACGTGATCTTCATCATTCGGTACCGGCACACCCCATTTAAAGCTGGTGCGTGATACCGAAAGATCGTGCATGCCCCCCTTAACAAAGCTGATGACTTCGTTACGACGTGAAGGTGGTGCGATGAAATCGGGGTTGTCGTCATAGAATTTCAAAAGACGATCACCCCAAGCCGACAGCTTGAAGAAGTAGCTCGGTTCCGACACCCATTCGACCGGGGCTCCCGTCGGTGCGATTTTTTCACCGTCTTTTTCGATCAGTTCTTTTTCGGCGTAGAATGCTTCGTCGCGGACCGAATACCAGCCGTCATAGGAGCCAAGATAAATCTCGCCCTTTTCGAGCAGCGTATTCCACAATGCCTGACATGCTTTCTTATGGCGTTCTTCCGTGGTGCGGATGAAATCGTCATTGGAAAAATTCATGTGTCCGGCCAGATCGCGAAAGTTCTGCGACACTTGATCGGTAAAGGTCTGCGGATCAATGCCTTTGGCCGCAGCAGATTTATCGACTTTCTGACCGTGTTCATCCGTACCAGTCAGGAACATCACATCAAAACCGTCAAGGCGCTTAAAGCGGGCCAATACGTCACATGCCAAGGTGGTATAGGCATGGCCAATATGTGGCTTGTCATTGACGTAATAGATCGGTGTCGTGATGTAATAGGGCTGTTTGTGCCCGGTCATGGCCGCAAATCCTTCGCGCAAGTCGTGAAACAAAACGGCCCGATTGGGCCGTGATGGTCGAAATTTCGATTATTGGTCGTTGATGTCAGTTTCGCATGGTTTCTTCAAGCATGAAGAATGCATTCAGCAAGGCTTGTTTACGATCAAGATGCAAACCACGGGTCGCGCCCATCAATTCGTTGATCTTTTCCCATACCTCTAGCCATTGATCAAGCGGTTGCGATGCAGCCATACGCTGCATGGCTGGTAATTCACCGTCAACAATCTCACGTGGGGCTTGGCCAGTCGCGGCAAAACGGATCATCCGTGCCAGCCACCAATGCAAAAGTTCAGTGATTGTCGCAAACGATGCATCCTTATCGGCGGCGGAAAAACGTTCGGCAAACTTGTGTTGTCCGGCGACATCTGCATTGGGGAGTGCGGCAATAAGGGTGACCAATTCGGTATACAGCTCAAGCCCGCCAACTTCGTGAAGCTGTAAGGCGCGGCCGACACTGCCTTCTGCCAAACCAGACAATGCATCACGATCGCCAAGATCCATATCCGGGCAATAACGCCCCAAAAGGTCAACAACCTGATGTTCTTCAAGTGCCCCAAGATTAAGACGGCGACAGCGCGACCGGATTGTCGGCAACAACCGGCCCGGATGATGCGCAACCAGGATCATCAGGGCGTTGGCAGGCGGTTCTTCCAGAACCTTCAAGATCGCATTGGCTGCATTTCGGTTAAGCTCGTCTGCGGCATCGACAATGACAACGCGCCACCCGCCCTCGGCCGAGGTTTTCGACATAAAATTGCCAACTGTCCGCACACTGTCTACCGTGATTTCGCCCTGTAGACGCTTTTTCTTTTCATCGTATTTGCGTTCAATGACCTTAAGGTCACCGTGCCCACCACCCGCGATACGGCGAAAAACTGGATTTTCCGGATTGACGTAAAGACCGTTTGGGCTGTCACCAAATAACCCTGCACCACCGTCCTCGCCCCCACCTGAAAGGATAAAGCGCGCCGTACGGTAGGCAAGTGTCGCTTTGCCAACCCCGCGTGGGCCGCACAATAGCCACGCATGATGCATGCGTTTGCTGTTCCAAGCATCCAGAATGGTTTTCTCGGCCTCTTCGTGGCCCAGAAAGGCATCGTTTTTGCGTGGGGAGAAAATGTCGTCTTCGGTTTCCGTCTCGTCAGCACGGGCCATAAGGTTAGCTCCCCTGCCTGGTTAGACCGTCTTTCACCGCGGAAATCATTCGTTCGGCGACAGTATCTATGTCACTGTTAGCATCAATCATGCGGCAGCGATCCGCATCAGTTTGCGAAATTTCCTTGAACCCGTCACGCAGGCGCTGATGAAATTCGACGCCCATGCGCTCAAACCGATCTTCGGCAGCGCTGACATTGGCAAACCGTGCCCCTGCCCGGTCAAGACCGACTTCAATTGGCAGATCAAAGATCAAGGTAAGATCCGGTTTGAAATCGCCAATGGCCAAAGCCCAGAGATTGCGGATGTACTCAGCCCCCAAGCCATGGCCATAGCCCTGATAGGCAACTGATGAGTCGGCAAATCGATCACACAGAACAACTTTACCATCGGCCAAGGCCGGTCGAATGGTGCGTTCAACATGATCACGGCGTGAAGCAAACATCAAAAAAGCTTCAGTCACGGCATCCCAGCGACCGGGATCGCCGGTGAGTAGCAGGTTACGGATTTCCTCAGCACCAGGTGACCCACCCGGTTCGCGGGTGACGACAACATCGCGTCCCTGATGGCGGAACCATTCTTCAAGACGCCGAATTTGAGTGGTTTTTCCGCTGCCTTCGCCGCCTTCAAAACTGATGAAAAGGCCGGGCTTTTCACTCACCCGTTTGCTCCCCACAGCAGATATTTGATCGCAGCCCCAATGCGGCCAATGAACCCAAGGCGGCCGACATCATGTGCGGCATAGAGCGGGAATTCACGGGTTTCCTGATCAGCCATTTCGACTTTCAACGACGCGACTTGTGCGCCCTTGGTAATCGGTGCGGGGATCGGTCCCTCGTAAACAACGGAAACTTTCATGTCATTACGCGCACTGCGTGGCAAGGTCAGAAGAATGTCCTTATCCGAAACAAGGTCAACCTTTGTTTCCGCACCAAGCCAGACATTGGCCGAACCAACTGTTTCGTCCTTGGCAAACAGATCGTAATTGTCAAACTCACGGAAACCCCAATCAAGAAGTTTCTGTGATTCGGTACGACGTTCACGCACCGACCCAAGGCCATTCACGACAAGGATCAAACGACGACCATCGCGTTCTGCCGAAGCCGTCAGGCCGTACCCCGCCGTTTCAGTATGGCCGGTCTTAAGGCCGTCAACACCAGCACTGGTCCCCAAAAGCGGGTTGCGGTTGGGCTGACGAATGCCGTTATAGGTAAATTCTTTCACTGAATAGAGTTTGTAGAGTTCAGGAAAGTTACGAATTGTATCGCGCGCCAGTGTAGCAAGGTCATGTACGGTGACAAGATGCCCTTCTGCCGGCCAGCCAGTCGCATTTTTAAACACCGACTTGGTCATGCCGATATTGCGGGCTTCTTCGGTCATTTCAGTGGCAAAGGCGTCTTCGGTCCCTGCCAGCCCTTCGGCGACGACAATGGCAGCATCATTTCCTGATTGAACGATAATCCCATGCAGCAGGTCGGAAACCGAAACGTCGGAGTTTACCTCCACAAACATCTTGGAGCCGCCCTTGCGCCAGGCTTTTTCACTGACGTGGAACGTATCATCCATCGATACACTGCCGTCCTTGATATGCTTAAACAGCATATGGACAGTCATCATTTTGGTCATGGAGGCCGGTTCGGTCAGCGTATCGCCTTCCTTGTCCAACAGAACAGTGCCGGTATCAAAGTCCATGATAAAAGCTTCGCGCGCGTTAGTCTCAAGGGCATAGGCGCTGGTCATTGACATCGCCATGATAGACCCAAGTATGGCAGCACCTGCCACTACTCGGTTCAGACGTTTCTTGAACGGAATTGGCGGCATCAAAGTCATAGCGTCCTAACCTTGTAAACTAGAATTCAGTGGTACCGGGCGACCGGCGTCTTCAAGCTGTTGCTTATGTCGCAAATCCGGCAAAATTGTGCAACAGTCTGAGAATTTTCTCATAAAACAAAAATCTGTTTGGTGCGTAGGTTTTTGACCATGTGACATTCGCAAACAGATCAAAAACATAAACGATGTCTAGCAAACCGAGCTTGATTTCGGAGCTCCACCAACGTTTTCTGCGCATTCGACCACAACTTTTGCACCGTTCTGGCCTGTCGCAATCACCCGTTCAAGCAGAATGTCTGCTTCGGGAACGGTATTAAGCGGCCCCAACCGAACGCGGTAAAATGTCGTCCCTTTAACCTCAATTGGCTCTATCTTGCTTGGCCCCATGTCATACAGGCGGTTGCGTAGATTAAGCGCATTGTCATAGATCGAAAAGGCACCTGCCTGAACATAAATTGCCGATGTCGTCACCGGCTCTACGCTGATGACGGCTGCTTCCTCGATTGTACCTTCAAGGGAGGTTTGTTCAACAGTGGCCTGCGTGCTTGGCGGCGTCAGGATAATTTTGGATGTGGTTGGTTCGCCGCTATCCGTAATCGGACCATCATCAAGACGCACTGTTTCCACAGTATCGCGTGGCGCCGCCGTGACAGTTTTCTGTTCGGCTGCTGATACTGCGACTGTTGGTGCGGCTTCGCCTTTTGCAACGGCTGCAATCTGCCTGCTGTCGAGTTCAACCACTTCTACAAGGACCTTAGCGGTGCCCTTTTTCTCAAACCCGAGCAATTGGGCCGCGCGGCGCGACATGTCGATGATCCGGCTGTGTGCGAATGGGCCGCGATCATTAACACGCACTTTTAGTGAACGCCCGTTTTCAAGATTGGTAACACGCACGATGCTTGGCAAAGGAAGGGTTCGGTGGGCAGCTGAAATTTCGTACTGGTCGAAAGTTTCGCCATTTGCCGTTTTCTTGCCATGGAATTTCGGTCCATACCAAGAAGCAATGCCCGTCTCGCTATACTCATAATCAACTGCTGGATAGTACCACTGCCCTGCAATTTCATAAGGGTTGCCAATTTTATAGTTCCCAACCTGAGTGGGCTGTGACTGACCACCCCCAAGGCGTTTTACCCCGTGAACGGCAAGCTGGGTTTCGGCACAACCTGAAAGCAGCACCCCCAAGGCAACAGCAGTGATACCAATGCGTCCTTTGGTAAACATCCGTCGAAACGCATTGTTATTCGTATCTGGCATCAAGGTGTCCCCGCTTAAAGATGCTCTGTTCTTTGCAACATCCGTTACTGAATATCACATAGCGTATGCTTGATCTTAGTACCCGGCGATTGCATCAGCCAAGGTGCCAACAGCAATTGCAAAGTATGTTGACCGGTTCCAATGCATGATGGTGTGGAAGTTGTTATAAACCATATAAGCAGGACCTTCACCGTCATTTACGATGATAATCGACGCATCCATGTCCGCTTTTGGAAGATCACTGCCATTTGGCATTCTCACGCCAACTTTTTGCCATTCGCTGATCGGTTTGCGAATGTCGCGTCCTTCAAGTTCCTTGTCGAAATCCTTGGGGAGCGAAATTTTACGTCCCCAACGTTCATCCGCTTTCCACCCAACTGTTGAAAGATAGTTCGCTGCAGAGGCAAAGACATCTTCCTTTGCGCCCCAGAGGTCAATCTTCCCGTCATCATTTCCATCACGGGCGTAGTTCAGGAAGGTCGATGGCATGAATTGGGCCTGCCCCATTGCACCGGCCCATGATCCGGTCATGTCCTCAGCCGCAATATGTCCGGCATCAATGATCGTCAGCGCATTCATAAGCTCTTTGCGGAAGTATTCCGCACGTCGGCCTTCGAACGCCAGAGTGGCAAGTGAATCGACCACCGAGTAACCACCCGTATGGCGGCCAAACCCGGTTTCAATTCCCCAGAACGCCGTCAAATATTGACCAGGCACGCCATATTTCTTGGCCGCGGCATCAATGACGGCGCGGTTCTCTGCATATTTCGCGCGACCTTCGTTAATACGTGATTGTGGCACGACGCGCTGAAGGTACTGCTCGAACGTCAGTTTGAATTCAGGCTGGCTGCGGTCATATTCAATGACCTTCGGGATCGGTTTGGTGTTGGCAAACGCGATTTCAAGCGTCGGATCTGAAATGCCCTTGGCAGCAGCTTCTTTTTTAAAGGCGACAAGCCAGTCTTCGAACCCTTCAGTGGTGAATTCCGGAAGCTTTTCGTCAGTCTGCGCAAAGGCAGGCGCGCTTGCGGTGATTACGGCAAGTGCGGAAGCGGCAGTCAGGAGTTTCCAGAATTTCATCAAAAGCCTCATCCAAGATATCAGTTACCAGCCTCCTTAGGCATCGGCCCAGGAAACCATTCATCTGTTCGCCCGGTCCAGTAATAGGCGGTCAATCCAGCCCATTCACGCAGACCATGGCTTAGGGATCTGATACCGCCTGAGACGTTAAGACTTGCTAAATGAAGGTCATCAGAAGTGAATCTTCCGACCGGATAGGCAATAATTTTCCATCCCGCTTGGCGGAAAACACCAACAGCGCGTGGCATATGATCCGCTGAAGTCACCAAGACCCAAGGCTTTTGTGATTTTTCCGGCCAACGGCCAAAGACCAATGTGCGCGTGTTCACAGCATTCTCATGTGTGTTACGTGCTTCGGTCTCAAAATACATGTTCGGGGTTCGCAGGCGCGAATCGCTTAGCCATTTCTGCAAGACTTCCGCTTCACTAAACCCACGATCAACCAAGACGCCGTCCTTTCCCGTAAAAATCACCGGTTTGTCAGGATGACGATGGGCAAGGCGCAACATCGTAAACACGCGGTCCGGGGCGCTTAAAAACTGCACATCGCCTCGATCTAGGTAGCTGGCGGGATCAATAGTGCCAGACAAGGTAATAACGCCAGCAAACTCGGTATGATCAAGGTCTGGCTTGGCAAAACGTGTTTCAAGCGTATGTGACAGAAATCCCCCAACGGGGATGATTGTGATCAAAACCGTCATGACGGTAATGCCAATCAACGACATAACGGCAAACCGGCGGGTTCGCTTCAGACATAGCAACAGCACAAGCAGCAACAGAATAACGCCATGGACCAATCCAATATCGATCAGGTAGCCAACGGTTTTGGATAAAAAATAAAACACGAGAAATCAGCCTAATGAAAGTCGATCCAGAGTTGCGGCCACCATACTGTATCGATGCTTTTTGACCAGCTTTTGATACAATACGCGATTGCCCTATTGACAGTAAGGCACTGCCAATTTATTGAAAGCGCCCAGAGCGATATGCTCCAACCGATTTTGCGGAGAGGTGGCAGAGCGGTTGAATGCAACGGTCTTGAAAACCGTCGTGCCTTTACGGGTACCGTGGGTTCGAATCCCACCCTCTCCGCCATTCCTTCCGGCTCAGATCAAATGTCTAAAAAGCCTTACAGGCCAAACAGCCTGAAAGATGCCGGGCTGTGTTCGCAGTAACGCAAACCACATCACAAAGGCCCAAGATATGAGCGAACTACCACCCTGCCCTAAATGCCAGTCAGCTTACACCTATGAAGATGGTGAATTGTTGATTTGTCCAGAATGCGCACATGAATGGTCTGAAAGCGGTGATGCGGCATCAGAAAATGTCATTCGCGATTCCAACGGCACTCCCCTTGCGGATGGCGATACCGTTTCTGTGATCAAGGACCTCAAGGTCAAGGGATCTTCGTCCGTTGTCAAAGTTGGCACCAAGGTGAAGAATATCCGCCTTGTCGGTGGCGATCATGATATCGATTGCAAAATACCGGGCATTGGGCAAATGGGCCTGAAATCAGAGTTTGTAAAAAAGGTCGCGGAATAACACTGCTTGATCATTACAGCCTTGATCGCCAAAGAAAAAGCGCACCAGATTTTGGTGCGCTTTTGTCGTTTAGGGTGGTGTGCAGAAGGTTAGTCCGCACCACCTGTTCGGAACGTCGTTCCCGGTTTTGGGTTAACGATCCGTTGGATGAAGAAGGTCGCAATGGCAATCCCAATACCGATCAGATCGGTCAGAATACCGCCTTCGATCATGAATAGGGCAGCTGCCACCAATGCAATACGCAGGAACCAGACCGCGGTTCGACCAAGGAACCAGCCCTGCACGCCAGAAGACAACAAGAACACGCCGGCAATGGCCGTTACCAGCGCCTGGCCTATCTGCAGATAGGTACCGTCCATCAAAATGGCGGAGTTATAGAAGAACATGAACGGCACGATAAAGGCAGCAATGCCGATCTTGAACGATGCCATTGATGTTTCCATCGGATTGGCGCCGGATATACCGGCGGCCGCATAAGACGCGAGTGCTACGGGCGGTGTAATTGCCGAAACAACCGCAAAGTAAAACACGAAGAAATGTGCCGTAAGCGGTTCAATTCCAAGCTCAATTAACCCTGGCGCAACCACAGATGCCGCAACCGCATACGCCGCCGTTGTTGGCATCCCCATGCCTAAAAGAATGGCAATCATCATCGCAAACACTAGCGCCAATAGCTGAGATGCTTCGGCCAAACCAAGCAGAAGGTTGGAGAACCGCGCGCCAACACCTGTCAGGGCGATAACCCCGACAATGATACCGGCACAGGCACAAACTGCGATGATCTGGATCGACATTGCCCCCGCCAGTTCGAATGCCTTGGCAACCGATTTAATGCCAACCCTGTGGGGGGTCAGCCAACTGACAACGACCGCTGCCACGGTAGCCAAAGTACCCGCACGAATGACCGAATAGCCCATGAAAAGGGCGATGATCAGGATGATGATCGGAAGGAAAAGAAATACCTTTTTGATCATTTGGTTAAAGCGCGGCAGTTCGTCTTCTCTCATGCCGCGCATACCAAGCTTGGCGGCTTCGAAATCGACCATGAAATAGATCGAAACGAAATAAAGGATGGCCGGAATAATTGCGGCAATCGCGATCTCGGTATAGGGAATGCCCGTGATCTCGGCCATGATGAAGGCACCTGCCCCCATGATCGGCGGCATGATCTGCCCGCCGGTCGAGGCCGCAGCCTCAATCGCACCAGCTGTTTTCTTGTGGTAACCCACCTTTTTCATTAACGGAATGGTCAACGACCCGGTCGCAACAACGTTGCCCGCCGACGTGCCATTGATCATGCCCATCAAACCCGATGCGAAAATCGCAACCTTTGCCGGGCCACCCCGTGCCCGCCCCGCAACCGAGAAGGCAAAGTTGACGAAATAATCGCCAACCTTTGATGCCTGAAGGAATGCTGCAAAGATGATGAACAGAATGATGTAAGTCGATGAAACGGCCGTTGTTGGACCAAGAATGCCGGCATCAGTGTAAACCTGACTAAAGAAACGCTGCCACGTGACAGCAGGTGATTGCAGGAATCCCGGCAGAAACTCGCCAATGAAGACGTAGCACAAAAAGATTGTTGCGATGATCACAAGTGCAAGGCCCGCAACCCGGCGTGTGAGCTCCATGATCAAAAGCGTCCCCGATACCGCCGCAATCGAAATACCGATTGGGGCAAACGGCGTGCCGGTAGAGTTGCGCATCAAGGTGCCGTAAATCGTAATCAAATAGAGTGCAACAGCCAGACCACAGACAGTCAGCACGAAATCTGGTGGGGAATATTTTTCGCGACTGGTTTTATGGAACCATGAAAGGACAATGCCCCCAACGGTCGCCACCATCAATGGCAGTCCAAACAGCCATGTTTCATTGAATTTAATGCCTGCATCAATGCCATTCCACATGACTCCATTGTCAATTTCAAAGGCAAAACTGACGGCGGTTCCAACGGCGACAAAGGCGGGTACGAGCAAGACGTAGGAAAGATACCCCAAAAGCGGCGTCTCGCTGCTGTTGTCTTCGACAAAACTGTTTGCCGAATACCACAGAAAACCAAGTGCTAAAGCACCTGCTACATGGACTATGCGGAAATTCCACGTTTCAAGTGGGAAATCGGGCAAGAATGCAAGATCAACCAGGCCGCCTGTCATACCTGACAAAGATACCCCATTCAGGGCAAGCATATGAAAGGCCGCATAGATCGCAGCGGCCAGGGTGATGAAGGTTAGTCCCCTGCCCTCAAAAAGACGGCGATTGCTTTCAACCGGTTCATCATCCACGCCTTCAGCGATGAGAGGTTCGTCTTCAACCTGGCTTTTTTCGGTCATCAGGTTTCCCCACACTCTTGGTTCATTGTTTTTTGGCCACTTTATGCGGCAATTGAAAAAAAGCGGGCCGCCATCCTTGGACGGCCCGCTTTATCGACATTCTCAGGCGTGATTTATTTGATCATGTCTGCGGGAATGTTCGCACCATTTTCGTTAAACCACTTCGCAGCACCCGGATGCCACTTCATGACTTTGTTTTTATCCCAGTTGGCAGGAACAGTCGAACGTGCCGCACGGTGAATTGAGACCATGCGATCATTGTCCGACATCACAACGTCGGTTGCGGCATAGACAAAGCTTTCCGGAAGATCGCAATTGGCAATTGCAAAGTTCCACATCGACACTGAACGTGCCGGTGCCGTCAGCGTGGTGTAGGTGTCTGCTGCAATATCAAATTCGGATACCGGGAAGGCATCCATGATCTTTTGCTGTTCATCAGCAGTGAACTCGATGATGTTAACATCGGTCTGGACTTCAAGCTGGCTCACGGCCGGAACCGGGACACCGGCTGCGAACGCGATTACGTCAAGCAATCCATCCTGAAGCTGGCCACCAAGGTCGGACCACCCACCATTACGACGCTCGAAATTAACACCCAGTTCTTCCAGCATCCGCGGGAAATAGGTGTCCGAGGTGGAGCCTGCTGGACCAAAACCAATTTTTGCACCATCCGGAATTTCGGCAACGGACTTAATCCCAGAAGACGAAAGTGCGGTGATCGAGAACGGTGTCTGATACATCGGGAACATTGCACATGCGTTGGTCATCTGAACGCCCGGTGCAATCGGGTTGGTGCCAGCAAGTGATTCTGCTGCTGGGCCCATTGTGGTCATGCCAAAGGCTGCTTCACCGGTGTGAACCAATGCCATGTTTTGCATCGGACCACCGGTGACTTCACCACCACCGGAAATGCCAAGCTCTTCGGCAACAAGGTTTGCCCAGCCAGAACCATATGCGAAAAACGTTCCGCCCTGAGAAGCGGTGCCGACAGTAAAGCTGTCAGGCCAACCTGCACGATCCTGTGCAACGGCTGCGGTGCTCCCGAACGCGAACGCGACAGCCATCCCTGCAAATAATGCGCGTTTCATTTATTTCCTCCGATTGACGGTAATTTTTAAGACTTTGCCCCCAAAGCCATTTCCTCATATGGGGAAACCAAAGGTTGAAGGCAATGCGCTACATTATCAATAGGTAAAACGCTTCATTTGAAAAGTGATGTCGATCTCTGCGCCCCTGATACTTTGGTCGTACGTCTCGTATTTCATAGGGAAATAAGAATACCGCATATTTTTCTTATGTAACTTTAAAATCAGCCAATTAGTGGCTTGCAAAGCCCTGTAATCGACCCAACCTGAAGAAGAATTGGCATTTTTAAAAGGTTTGGGGCCATGGGGTTGAATATTGGAAGTAGAATATTGCTGGCCGCAGCAATGATCGTCGTCGCGACGTTTGTCGCCTTTATCCTCTACTTCGACTATCAGCAGCGCAATTCAATCCAAGACGCTCTGCAGTCCAAGTTGACTGAAAGCGGTTCTCTGGCAACAGCGGGCATAGCCAACTGGCTTGATGGGCGAAGATTGCTGGTGGAAAGTCTGGCGAACAATATTGCACGTGACAGTTCACCTGAAAATGTTAGCGAACTCGCGAGTGGCGAAGCCCTTTCAGAATCCTTTATCTTTTCATATTTCGGCAGTGCCGATGGCATCATGACGATGTATCCATCCGAGGAATTGCCCGCAGATTATGATCCACGCAAGCGTCCATGGTATAGCGATGCCGTCGCGATTGGTGACAGCACATTGACTGAACCGTACGAGGATGCCTCAACGGGGCAATTGATCGTAACCGCAACAACACCGGTATTTGACGGCACGAGCCTGCTTGGCGTTGTTGGCGGTGATATTGACATCACAATCCTCGGCGACCTTGTGCGTAGCATCGATCTGGGCGGAATTGGCTACAGCTTCCTTGTTAACGATCAGGGGACAATTCTTATTCATCCCAATGCAGATTTTACGCTCAAACCCATCGAGGAAGTCTTTCCAACCGATACCCCGACGGTTACCGAGGGAATGGACAATGTTCTTAATGGTACCGGCGATCAGCTGTTCACATTCTTTAAGGTAAACGGGCTTCCGTCGGTTAAATGGTACCTTGGATTTGCTCTTGATAAAAATGCGGCCTATGCATCCTTAACCGAATTTCGCTACACCGGGATTATCACCGCGATTATTGCCGTCTTGGCGATCATGGGCCTTATGGGCATCCTAGTGCGTATTTGGGTTTCACGCCCGGTCTTGAGCATGACGTCTGCGATGACACGTCTGGCCAAAGGCGAACATGACATTGAAGTGCCAGGCACTGAACTTAAGGATGAAATCGGGGCAATGGCGGCTGCCGTTCTTGTGTTCAAAACCAATGCAGCAGAGGTTGACCGCCTTGCCCATGAAAATGAAGAAGCAACAAAACGGGCTGCAGAAGATCGAAGACAGGCCCTCAATCAGATGGCCGACAATTTCGAAAAATCTGTTCTTTCAATTGTTGAAACAGTGGCGGAAGCAGCCGAACACACGCAAAACGTAGCGACACAGCTAACGGCGAATGCCAATGAATCGAATACACGGGCATCTGCCGTGTCCGAAGCCGCCATTCGGACAAGTGAAAATGTTCAGGCCGTCGCGTCGGCGACAGAACAACTTTCTGCTGCCATCCGCGAGATTGCCGCACAGGTCACCCAGTCGATTGATGTTGCCAATGAAGCTGTGAACGGTGTTAGCAACACAAGTGCGACGGTAACGGAACTGGCCGAATCCGCCGAACGGATTGGCAAGGTGGTTGGTCTTATTCAAGACATTGCAGGTCAGACCAACCTTCTTGCGCTCAATGCAACCATTGAAGCAGCACGTGCGGGCGATGCTGGCAAGGGGTTCGCGGTTGTCGCGGGTGAGGTTAAATCACTTGCCAATCAAACCGATAAGGCAACCGGCGATATTCAGACACAGGTAGACGGCATTCAGGGATCATCCAATCGGTCTGTTTCCGAAATTGACTCCATTTCTGCAACGATTGGACGGATCAACGAATTCTGCAATGCCATCGCAGCTGCTGTCGAACAGCAAGGAGCGGCAACTCAGGAAATTGCCGATAGTGTGTCTCGCGCTGCATCGGGCACGCAGGAAGTATCGCAAAACGTTAGCGCCGTGTCGGCGGCATCGACCATGGTAAGTGAAGAAGCCAATTCCTTACTGCAATCTTCAAATGATATGCGGTCCCTAGCCCACCGGCTACGAGATGAGGTTCTCGGCTTCTTAAAATCGGTGCGCAGTAATCAGTGAATTCCCCTGATCCACGACGAAGCACTTTTTTGCAAACCCGGTTCCATCGAAAATGGGACCGGGTTTGTTGTAACCGAGGGCATTTTGCATGTTATGATCGTTTCGACGACAGTTTCCACCCGCAAAATTCAGCCATTCATCAGATAATCCAATATTTTTAAGTGGTTTTTTATTGCGTAAAAACACGTACTGATGCACGATTTTTGCGGGAAGATTGCGCAAAGTGCTTATAAAGCAGGCAAAGTCGTAGATTTCTTCATAAAACTGCAAAAACCAGTGGAAATACCTGCGACCGACAGGCAATTATTTACCCCACAAGGAACGCTACTGCGTGAATTGTAGGGGGACATCCGGTTGCGGATGTTAAAGACGAATTCGAATTTCAGAACTTTCAACAGGGGAATTTTTAACTCGATATGAGCAAAAACATACCCGCCTTGCAGGTTGAAGGGATGTTCAAAAGTTTTGGGGACCACGAAGTTCTCAAGGGCATTGATTTGACAGCCAACACTGGCGATGTAATTTCCATCATTGGTTCTTCAGGCTCTGGCAAAAGCACATTTTTGCGCTGCATTAACCTTCTTGAGACCCCGAACGCTGGGAACGTCCTTGTTCATGGGGAATTGATCCGCATGCGCACCCTCAAGGACGGCAGTCAGGATGCAGCCGACAAAAAACAACTCCAACGTATTCGCACCAAATTGGCGATGGTGTTTCAGAGCTTTAACCTCTGGAGCCATTTGACCATTCTGGAAAACGTGATCGAAGCACCTGTACATGTTCTGGGCATTCCGAAAAAGGAAGCCATCGAACGCGCGGATGCGCTGCTGCATAAAGTTGGCATGTACGAGCGTCGCGATTACTATCCGGGCCATGTTTCTGGCGGGCAACAACAGCGCGCGGCAATTGCACGCGCACTTGCCATTGAGCCCGAAGTTCTTCTGTTTGATGAACCAACATCCGCACTCGACCCGGAACTGGTTGGCGAAGTTTTACGTGTCATGACAGATCTGGCAGAAGAAGGCCGCACAATGCTTGTGGTGACCCATGAAATGGGGTTTGCCAAAGGGGTATCGAGCCACGTGATGTATCTGCATCAAGGATGCGTCGAAGAGTTCGGCGCCCCGAAAGAAGTTTTCGAGAATCCAAAATCAGACCGCATGAAACAATTTCTTCAGCGTGATTTCTGATCTGGGGTGACAGCTGCATTGATATGCAGCCGTCCAAGAATAGCCGTAAGAATTGCGTGCTGTTCCAATCAACAAGGGAGACTATGAATGAAAAAATGGATCAAGGTTGCAACCGCTGCTGCGCTTGGCGTGGCAATGAGTGCTTCTGCGGCAAATGCCGCATGGGAAAAAGTTGTTATTGCGACCGAGGGGGCTTACCCCCCGTTTAACGAGATTGATGCCAACGGCAAGGCAATCGGTTTTGATGTTGATATTGCAAATGCTCTTTGTGAATCAGCTGGCTTGACCTGCGAAATTGTCACGCAGGACTGGGACGGCATGATTCCTGGCCTGTTGGCTAAAAAATACGATGCCATTATCGCCCAGATGTCGATCACCGAAGAACGGAAACGTTCGATCGATTTCACCAACTATTACAGCGCCAGCCCGGCCGTTTTCGTTGGTAAAGAAGGCATGGAAGTCAATGCCTATGCCGATGGTGAAGTTGTTGAAGATGCACTCGATGGCATGGTCGTTGGTGTCCAGCGTTCGACCACGCATTCTTCGTTCCTCGAAGATAACTTCCCGGGCGTTGAAATCCGTCTTTATGACACCCAGGACAACGCGTTGCTCGATCTGGTTGCTGGTCGTATCGACGTGACCCTGGCTGATTCCGGCGTACTTTTGAAATGGGTAGAGTCTGATGACGCCGCCGGATATGCATTCGTATCGGATGCATTTGCACCGGAAGAATGGTTTGGTGCTGGCGAAGGTATTGGTATCCGTAAGGAAGACCAGGATTTGAAAGAAATCTTCAACAAGGCGCTGGAGGACATTCTTGCCGACGGCACCTATGAAGAAATCAACAAAAAATACTTCACATCCGTCAACCTGCATTCGCGTTGATCAACGGATATTTCGGGGCGGCACATAGTTGCCGCCCCTTTCCGTTTCTGTTGGTTCAGGTCATAGCGCACGAATGAGATCGATGGGCATCAAGGTTTGCTGGAGACACCATGTTTGATTTATACGGCCGCGGCTGGCAAATGCTTGAAGGGGGATTTGTCACGATTCAGCTTTGCCTGTCTGTGTTGCCTTTTATGATCATTATCGGGTTGCTGGGGGCATCGGCGAAATTGTCGTCGTTCCGCGTGCTGCGTGTTATCGGTGAAAGTTACACTGTCATTATTCGTGGAATTCCCGAACTTCTTGTTATTTTGTTGATTTATTTCGGTGGTACCATTGCCATTCAGAATCTTGCTGAGTGGCTGTCGGGCGAAGAAACCCGCGTTGATATTCCAGCATTCTGGTCAGGGGTCGCGGCCTTGGCATTGGTTCAGGGCGCGTTTGCGTCTGAAGTCTTCCGCGCAGCCATGCAATCCATCCCGGTCGGTCAGATTGAAGCAGCAACCGCATGTGGCATGACACCCCGTCAAATATTCCTGCGCATCAAGCTTCCTCAATTATGGCGGTTTGCACTGCCCGGTTTGAATAATCTGTTTCAGGTTTTGATCAAGGATACGGCCCTTATTTCTGTGGTCGGTGTCGAGGAAATCATGCGCAAGGCCGCCATCGGGGCTGGAACCGAAAAAGCCCCCTTTACCTTCTATCTTGTTGCGATGTTGATGTTCCTGGCCTTTACGACGATTTCTCTTTTCGTTTTCAACCGACTTGAAAAGCGGGCTGCCCGCGGGATCGCGAGGGCCTGATAAATGTTTGAAGATTTTATTTATGTTCTGACAAAATATGATGTCTGGCTATGGCGGGGTTTCTTGCTGACAGCGCAACTTCTGGTAATTTCAGTTGCCTTTGGCACAGTTCTGGCCATTCCGCTTGCGGTGGCCCGTGTGTCCAAGAAAGTCTCGATACAGGCCGTTCCCTTTGCTTTCATCTATATGTTCCGCGGCACCCCCCTGATTGGGCAGTTGTTCATGATGTATTACGGGGTCGGCCAGCTGGTTGCCAACATTGATGGCATTCAGGACCATTGGACGTGGACATATCTGCGCGATCCATATTGGTACTGTCTTCTGACATTTGTTCTCAATACCGCGGCCTACGTCGCCGAAATCATGCGCGGTGGCATTCAAAACGTTCCGGGCGGTGAAATCGAAGCAGCACGCGCATGCGGGATGACTCCGTTCACCACCTACCGCCGCATTATTTTCCCGCGTATGTGGCAGATGATCTGGCCTGCCTATACCAATGACGTCATTTTCACCCTTAAAGCCACATCGCTGGCATCGACGGTGACCTTGATTGAATTAACCGGTGCCGCCCGCAAGATTGTTGCCCGCACCGCCCTGCCCTATGAGGCGTTTATTTCCGCTGGTTTGATTTATCTGATCATTGTGTATGTCCTGACACTTGGTTTTAAGATGATCGAGCGGTATTTGCGGCGAAGCGAAAAACGTAAGGATAAACTTCCCGGTAAAATCAAACCCATGGGGGTCTGATTTGAATATTTTTTGGTCAATATGTGTGTCGAGAACGCAGTATTGATATCAAAAATTTATATCGTTTCATCACGTCATATCGTTGCCAACGCAGGACCAGAAAATGCAAGAAGACCGCATTAACCTTGTGCGTCCGCAGATGGGGACATCCAGAGCACTGACCGTGCGCCGCTATGGCAAAGTTGGCAGCGGGCCGAAGGCCTATTTTCAGGCCGCATTGCATGCCGATGAACTTCCTGGTGTCATTACCCTTCATCACCTTGAGGCGTTGCTTAAAGAAGCCGACGCCAAAAGTGAAATCACCGGCGAAATCGTTGTTGTTCCATTCGCCAACCCAATCGGCTTTACCCAGTATGTCGATATGAAACCACTTGGCCGGTTTGAAATGCGCAGTGGTCAAAACTTTAACCGGCATTATCCGGATTTAAGCCCGGCCCTGATTGAGGCGGTAGCATCCAAGCTGACGCAGGATGCCGATCAGAATGTTGCAATCATTCGAGCTGAATTACGACGCCTGATTGCCAAGAGCCGCAAAGACAGTGCACCGCTAACCGATCTTGTTGATTTGCGTCTGACACTTGCGGAACTGGCGATTGATGCGGACTATGTGATGGATCTGCATTGCGACTGGGAAGCGCCAATGCATCTTTATATCAGCGACCATAACTGGCCAGATGCGGCTGACCTCTCAGCCCAGATTGGCTCGGAATGCAGCCTGATTGCAGAGATCAGCGGTGACAATCCGTTTGACGAAACATTCAGCCGTCCCTGGGTCGAGTTGCGCCGGGTCTATCGCGATAAATTCCCCATTCCAATGGCGACCCTTGCCACAACGATTGAGCTTCGCGGCGATCGCGATGTGTATGATGACTATGCGATTAAGGATGCGGACAATCTGTTTAAATTCCTGCAGCGTCGCGGTCTGATCAAAGGTGATCCGGGGGCCCTTCCTGATGCCAAATGTGATGCCACCCCGCTTTCAGGTGTTGACCGGGTAATGGCGCCGCATGGCGGTATGGTGGTGTTTCATGTTGAAGCCGGGGAAAAAGTCGAAGCAGGTCAGGAACTTGGATATGTTCTTGACTGTGAAACCGGGCAGAAAACCACGTTTTCAAGCCGGACCAACGGCGTTCTTTATTCGCGCATTGGCATTCGCCTGATCGTTCCGGGTGGGTATTTGTGTTCTGTCGCTGGCGCAGAACCATTACCGGGCCGCGAAGGGCAACTTTTACTGTCAAAATAATCCATCAGATAGGCCATTGGCATGTTCTGATTGAAACTGTGTTTTGGGACGGATTGATTGATTGCTTGGCCAAGGTTGGATACCTTTGTCGCCGGTATTCGGTCTCGATCAGACCGTGATTGAAACCGTCTTTCGTCATCATCGTTAAATGGTGATGCACACCAGAATAATTTGCGTTCTACGCGTTGCAAGGATGACCTGATGTTCGACCCGAAAACCGTTCCCGACGTTATTAAAATGGCCGCGAAAAAGGCGGTTTCTGACGCCGAAACCGCGCGTCGCGCCATTTCCGTTCTGGATCTGACCAGCTTGAATCATGACGATACGCCCGAGGTAATCGAGGCCCTGTGCAAACGCGCGCAAACGCCTGCGGGCAATACAGCTGCGGTTTGTGTGTTCTCACCGTTCGTTGAAACGTCATGGCGGGCTCTGGGCCAAAGCGGGGTTAAAACCGCGACGGTTGTTAACTTCCCCGAAGGCGGCACCAATGCCCAGCGCGTTGGCGATGAAACAGCCGACTGCGTTGCCAAGGGTGCCGATGAAGTTGATCTGGTTCTTCCCTATAAGGCGTTTCTGTCGGGTGATTTGGCAAGTGTGGTTGATGTTCTTGACGCGACACGCACGGCCTGCGGCCCCATGACCACCATGAAAGTCATCCTTGAAACCGGTGAATTTGATGACCTGTCAAAGATTTATGACGCCGCACGCCTTGCGATCAAACACGGTGCGAATTTTGTCAAAACCTCAACCGGGAAAGTTCCGGTTGGTGCCACACCGGAATCGGCCGTTGCCATGCTGACGGCCATTCGTGATGCGCGTGATGAAGATGGCGCTGTTTCGGGTTTCAAGGCATCTGGCGGGGTGAAAACCACAGCTGACGCCGCCCTTTATCTCGCGATTGCCGACGAGATCATGGGCGACGGCTGGGCCACACCGCAAACCTTCCGGTTTGGGGCTAGTGGCGTTTTAACTGCCCTGCTGGAAACCTGCGGCCTTGATCAGAACAATGCACCTGCGGCGACTGGCAACTACTAGAAAAAATTACTATCTGCCAGACAGAATAAGACGGCAGAACATGGTTAAAGGACAACATTAATGGCACGTGCCATCATCATCGTGGCAGACAGCTTTGGCATTGGCAGCGCACCGGATGCGGCCAAATTCGGTGATCAGGGTTCTGATACTCTGGGCCATATTGCCGAGCATTGTGCACAGGGCCTTGCTGATAACGATCAACGCAGCGGGCCATTGCATATTCCAAACATGGTCGCACTTGGTCTGGGCGAAGCCGCAAAAGACGCCACTGGTCGCGTTCCACCGGGATTGGATCATGGCGGTGCGATCCTTGGGGCCTTTGGCCATGCCAAAGAACTGTCACGCGGCAAAGACACCCCAAGTGGTCATTGGGAAATTGCCGGTGTGCCCGTCGATTTCGATTGGGGATATTTCCCGCAAACGGTTCCGACGTTTCCAGCGGAATTGACCGATGCCTTTATCAAACAGGCAAAGCTGCCCGGGATTCTTGGTAATTGCCATGCATCTGGCACAAATATCATTGCCGATCTTGGTCAGGAACATATCAAAACCGGCATGCCGATTTGCTATACATCGGCCGACAGCGTGTTCCAAATTGCCGCACACGAAGAACATTTCGGTCTTGATCGGCTTTATGATATCTGCGAAATCGCATTCAAACTGGTCGAACCGTATAATATTGGCCGCGTGATTGCCCGCCCGTTCGTCGGCGAAAGCCCCGCGGATTTCAAACGTACTGCAAACCGTCGTGATTTGGCCATCCCGCCGCACAAATCCACTTTGCTTGATCTGTTCAGCAATGCGGGCGGCAAGGTCATTTCGGTTGGCAAGATCGCCGATATCTATGCCCACCGTGGGATTGCGAAAAAGGTCAAGGCATCGGGCAATATGGCCCTGTTTGACGCTATGATGACAGAAATCGCCGAAGCGCCTGATAACAGCATTGTGTTTACCAACCTTGTCGACTTTGACATGGAATTCGGCCATCGTCGCGATGTTCCGGGCTATGCCAATGCACTTGAAGAGTTCGATGTCCGTATTCCGGAATTGCGTAACGCCCTGAAACCGGGTGACCTGGTGATTGTAACCGCCGACCATGGCTGTGACCCGACTTGGCGTGGGAATGATCACACGCGTGAGTTTGTGCCGGTACTGGCCTTTGGTCCTGCGATTGCGCCCGGCCCGTTTGGAATGCGCGAAACCTTTGCCGATATCGGGCAAACGGTCGCCGATCATTTAGGCATTGCGCCGCTTGCAACAGGCACGTCTTTTTTAAACGGATAACGCAATGAATTGGCATGCTGGACAAAACGAAACATCATTGATGCCGATCCGTATTGAGGCAATCGTCGATACGATTTGTCCATGGTGCTACATTGGCAAAAAGCGCCTTGAAAAGGCATTGTCGCGCGAACAGCTTGATAACCTGATTATCAACTGGCGGCCCTTCCTGCTTAATCCTGATATGCCAAATGGTGGTATTGACCGGAAACTTTATCTGTCGGCCAAGTTTGGCGGGACTGAAAGTGCCACACGCGTTTACAAGGCTATCGAAACGGCCGGGGCGGCTGTTGGTATTGATTTTAAGTTCGACGACATCAAAATCACACCAGATTCAACAGACTCACATCGCCTGATTTTCAAGGTGTGCTCAGAACGCCCTGCCGTTGGCAATGCCTTGGTCGAGGACCTGTTTGTGGCCTATTTCCTTGAAGGTCAAAACATTGGCGACCTTGATATTCTGGCGGAAATTGCCGTAACACACGGCGAAGACCGAAATGAAATCCTGGATTACCTTGCCGGCGATATGGACCGTGATTTCGTTGGACAGGAAAACCGGGTTGCACATCAGATGGGTGTGACCGGTGTTCCGTGCTTTGTCTTTAACGGTCGTCATGCACTGTCGGGCGCACAGGAACCTGAAATTCTTCAGCGCATGGTACGGCTTGCCCGACAAGAAGAAACACCCGCATCATAAAGGTGGATCAATGAAGAAAAAAAAAGGCGGGATAACAATTTGTTACCCGCCTTTTCTTTATGCTTTTTCTGCGATATCCGAAAGTCGTTTCATTAAGCGTTTCAGACCTTCCAACCGATCGGTCGGTCCATCCCAGCCCGCGGCATAGACGATCTTATGGTCGGGACGCAATCGGGCAACACCGACCTGTTGCTGAATAAAGCCGACCAATCCGCCCGGATTTGGGAATTCATTGTTACGCAGGGTAATCAATGCCCCTTTTGGCCCGGCATCAAGCTTTTCAATATTGGCAACGCGACACCATTGTTTGATGGTCACAACATCCAAAAGGTTCTCGACCTCTTTGGGGAGTTTGCCGAACCGGTCAATCATTTCTGCTGCAAACTGATCGACTTCTTCGCGTGATCGCAATTCAGAAATCCGCCGATACAGCCCCAAACGCACGCCCAAATCGGGCACATAGCGATCCGGGATCAGAACCGGCATACCGATATTGATCTGTGGGATGAAGCTTGCCTCGTCAGATGCCTCGATCTCGCCCTTGGCTTCGGCCACAGCTTCTTCGATCATTTGCTGATAAAGTTCGATCCCGACTTCTTTGATATGGCCTGATTGTTCTTCGCCCAACAGGTTCCCTGCCCCGCGAATATCAAGATCATGGCTGGCAAGGTTAAATCCGGCACCCAAGCTATCAAGGGTCTGCATGACCTCAAGCCGCTTAAGCGCGGTTGCCGTCAGTTTCTTGCCATTGGGCAGTGTCAGATAGGCATAGGCACGTTGTTTTGACCGCCCAATCCGACCGCGCAGCTGATAAAGCTGAGCCAGACCGAACATATCCGCACGGTGAATGATCATGGTGTTGGCGTTGGGCACATCAATGCCCGATTCAATAATGTTGGTCGCCAGCAACAAATCAAACTTGCGATCGGTAAAGTCGGTCATCACCTGTTCAAGGTCACGTGCACCCATTTGACCATGGGCAACGTCAAACTTGATTTCCGGAACAAGCGCTTCGAGTTCCTTGGCAACACGCGAAAGTTCATTGACCCGTGGGCAAACATAAAACACCTGTCCGCCACGATGGCGCTCGCGCAAAATTGCCTCTCGGACAACCACCGGATCGTAGGGTGTGATGTATGTCCGCACGGCAAGACGATCTACCGGCGGTGTCGCAATGATCGACAGTTCCTTAACCCCGGTCAGGGCCAATTGCAGGGTGCGCGGGATAGGTGTAGCCGTCAGGGTCAGAACATGGACGTCAGATTTAAGCTCTTTCAGACGTTCTTTATGTTTAACGCCAAAGTGCTGTTCTTCATCGACTATCAAAAGACCAAGGTCTTTGAAATGAACACCATTGCCAAGCAAAGCATGCGTGCCGCAGACGATATCAACATGTCCGCTTTCAAGGTTGTCCTTGACCAGCTTGGCGTTTTTACCGGCCACAAGACGCGACAGTTGCTCAACACGCACAGGGAGCCCGTCAAAGCGTTCCTTGAAGTTCAGGTAGTGTTGACGACACAACAGTGTCGTCGGGGCGACGATGGCAACTTGTTTGCCTGACATCACGGCCGTAAAGGCGGCCCGCATGGCGACCTCGGTCTTGCCAAAGCCAACATCGCCACAGACAAGACGATCCATCGGCTTTCCTGCCGCAAGGTCGTCGAGCGTATCGACAATTGCACGTGCCTGATCTTCGGTTTCGGCAAACGGGAACCCGGCACAGAATTCATCATAGCTGCCTTCAGGCGCGCTGAGTACGGCACTTTTGCGCAAATGACGTTCAGCCGCGACTTTAATCAGTTTGGCCGCCATATCGCGAATACGTTCGCGCAGCTTGGCCTTACGCGCCTGCCAGGCAACGCCGCCCAGCTTATCAAGGATTGAAAGTCCCTCGTCCGAGCCATAGCGCGACAGGACTTCTATATTTTCCACCGGGACGAACAGCTTGTCACCGCCGTCATATTCCAGCTCAAGACAGTCATGCGGTGCACCACCAGCCGTAACGGTCTTTAGGCCCAGATACCGACCGATCCCATGTTCAAGATGAACCACAAGATCGCCTTCGGAAATCTCGGAGGCCTCACGCAGGAAATTATCAGCCTTGCGACGGCGCCCACCCGGGCGGCTCATCCGGTCGCCAAGGATATCCTGCTCGGTGACGAACCAAAAACCTTCTCGGCGAAAACCGCGTTCCATATCAAGGATAACAACCGCAACCTGCTCAAATGTCAGATCATCGGTAATGTCTTCCCAGCATTCTGCGGTAACGACTTTGCCAACACCATGTTCACGCAAAAGCGAAACCATACGATCGCGCGATCCATCAGAATAGGCTGCAATGGCGATCTGGTTTTCCTTGCCACGTTGTTCGGTAATGAAGTCCCGCAACGCTTCGTAAAGGTTGGTGTCGGCCCGTGCGCGCACATCGCCAAAATCACGCCCGGCACGCGCGCCAATGTCGTAAATCCCGCGTTCGGGATCTTCGGCCTCGTAATAAGGGGAAAATTCAAGGACGACCCGGTCCGACAGCATCCGATCAAATTCGGCCTGATCCAGATACAGCCGTTCGGTTGGCACCGGTTTATAGACGTTGTCGCCCGAAAGCCCGCCACCCTTGATGTTCAAGCGCGCCTGATAGTAGTCATCGATCATCTCAAGACGGTTTTCAAGGACTTCGCCGTATTGGTAATCAAGGCTAATGACAGTACCGGGCAGATAGGCGAAAATCGTATCAAGCCCATCATGAAACAGCGGCAACCAATGTTCCATGCCGCCATATTTCAGGCCGTTACTGATCGATTCATACAGCGGATCGGTTTGCGAAACCGCGCCAAACAATTCCCGATAATTGCTGCGAAACCGTGAAATGCTTTCTGGGTCGAGAAACACTTCACCAACCGGCAGAAGTGCGATTTCCTTGACCTTACCAATCGTGCGTTGGCTTTCAACGTCAAAACGCCGGATGCTTTCGATCTCATCGCCAAAGAAATCAAGACGCACTGGTTCATTCATGCCAGGTGCGAAAATATCGACGATGTCGCCACGCACAGCATAGTCGCCCGGCTCCATCACCTGTTCCGACCGGTTGTAGCCCATCCGTTCGAAATAGGCGGTCAGTTCCGTGCGGTCATACTCAGCCCCTGCCTTAAAGGCCAGTTTACCGGCACGCATCACATCAACGCGCGGTACCCGCTGCAGGATCGCTGCTGCTGTTGTCAGGACAATTCGCCCGTGTCCGGCTTTGGGGGCGTCCCCTTCGGCCAAAATGGTCAGCGTTTCCACACGACGTGCGGTGACTTCCGAAATCGGCGAGACCCGGTCATACGGCAGGCAATCCCACGCCGGCAGTGTCAGGACTTCCACCTCACCAGCGAAAAAGCGCAATGCTTCTGCCAGCTGCGCCATGCGTTTGTCATCGCTGACAACATGCAAGATCGTGCTGTTCGACGCCTTGGCATCAAGCAGTTCACGCAAGACCAGTGCGTCCGCACCTTCGGGAACACCGCCGACGCGTTTTCGACCTTTGGATGATAAGATTTCTTTGATTTTTTTCAATGTTTTATCAGGCGTTGCTCAAATCCTGAATCATATGCAGCACATCGGTATCATACTCCGCCGGTGCTGCTTCCTTACGCGTCGCCCATTTGAAGAAATCTGCATCGGGAACGTCCACAATCAGGGCTTCAAACGTATCAAGCTGTTCTGCGGTCAACGTCGCAAGATGCTCGTCCATAAAGCGACCGATCAGGATATCGTTTTCCTTGGTACCACGATGACCACCACGGAACAGCAGCTTCTTGCGCCGCATTTCAAGTTCCGAAATGTTATCTGTCATAATTGATCTCCTGACTTATTCTGCACAGCAGCCTTTTGCACGGCGCTATATGATATTCTGTGGCATGGTTTGTACGGTAAAATACGCTTTTGGTCCATGCCGTGATCAGGTGATTTTGCATCAAAGGGTGACTTGATGGTTGTTGCGCGATAATTTTGTTGTATACCCGTCCGGGAAACCTATTTGTTCTATTAACGTTCTCGTCGAAAGTTGCAACGAAAACCGACATGCGCCCGGAAATTTTATTCCCGCTTTTTGCCGAAATCGAAACCCTGCCCGGTATCGGGCCGCGGTTAAAGCCACTGGTCGTACGCTTGATCGGTGGCGAACATGTTGCCGATTTACTCTGGCATCTGCCATCGGGGATCATTGACCGTCGTTTTTCGCCACCACTTGATGAAACAATCGATGGTTCGATTGTGACAATGGATGTTTGGGTAGAACGCCACGAGCCCCCCCCAAACCGGCGCCGCCCCTATCGCGTAATCTGCAAAACACTCAGCGGCACTCTGGTCCTGTCATTTTTTAATGCGCGGGCCAAATACCTCAATGATGTGCTTCCCGTCGGGGAAAAACGCATCGTGTCGGGCAAGGTCGATCATTATCGTAACGAATATCAGATCACCCACCCCGATCGGATTGGCACAGAAGCCGAGCGCGCGGAAATTCAAACCGTCGAGCCGGTCTATCCGATGTCTGCCGGTGTGACGGGCAAAACATTGACCAAGGCAATGCGTGCTGCCCTTCAATTGGTCCCAGAACTTCCGGAATGGCACGATCCCGCATTGGTTGCGCGTAATAAATGGCCTGATCTCGCCAGTGCGCTTCGTACCATTCATAATCCCGAAGACGCCGCTGATCTATCGCCAGATCATCCGGCCCGCCAACGGCTTGCCTATGACGAATTGCTCGCCAATCAACTGGCCTTGTCGCTGATCCGGGCAAAAATGCGCAAGCTTGGTGGGCGTGTGACCAATGGTGCGGGTGATTTGCGACAAAAGCTTGCCGCGAACCTGCCCTTTGCCATGACAGGCGCACAACAACGTGCACTGGCCGATATCTATGACGATATGGCCAGTGAAGGCCGGATGTTGCGCCTTTTGCAAGGCGATGTTGGTTCGGGCAAGACCGTTGTTGCGTTGATGGCAATGCTCAACGCTGTCGAATGCGGTCGCCAAGCAGCCATAATGGCACCGACCGAAATTCTGGCCCGTCAGCACTTTGAAACGATTGGTCCATTACTCGGACAAATCGGGATTAAATGTGCGATCCTAACCGGGCGCGACAAGGGTAAAGCCCGTAAGGCAACTCTTGAAGGGTTTGCCAATGGTGATGTGCAGATTGCCGTCGGCACCCACGCGCTGTTTCAGGATGATGTTGTTTTTTCTGACCTTGCATTTGCCGTTGTTGATGAACAGCACCGATTTGGCGTTCATCAACGTTTGATGCTGGCTGGCAAAGGTCAAGCCGTCGATGTTCTGGTTATGACCGCGACCCCGATCCCGCGCACCCTGACCTTGACCGCATTTGGCGATATGGAAGTATCGCGGCTTGATGAAAAGCCGCCGGGGCGAAAACCGGTTGATACCCGCGTTTTGCCGATTGATAAGGTCGATGACGTCATTTCGGGCATTGGGCGCGCAATGCGCACAGGCACCAAAATCTATTGGGTCTGCCCGTTGGTCGAAGATTCAGAAATTCTCGACCTTCAGGCTGCCGAGGAACGCTATCGCATCTTGGTTGAATTGTTCGGTGACGCCCGCGTCGGGCTTGTGCATGGCAAAATGAAGGCTAAGGAAAAAGATGAAGTTATGGAGCGCTTTGCCCATGGCGATACATCGATCCTTGTTGCGACCACCGTTATTGAAGTCGGCGTCAATGTACCTGATGCCACCATCATGGTGATTGAGCATTCCGAACGGTTTGGCCTGGCCCAGCTTCATCAGTTGCGCGGTCGTATTGGCCGTGGGGATGCGGCGTCCACCTGTCTGCTGCTTTATGGTAGCCCGTTGGGACAGGTTTCCAAGGCGCGTCTTAAGATCATGCGCGAAACAGAGGACGGCTTTATCATTGCCGAAGAAGACTTGAAACTTCGCGGTGCGGGTGAAGTTCTTGGTACGCGTCAAAGCGGGCTTCAGGAATATCGCTTGGCCAATCTGGAACTGCACGGCGATTTATTGGCAATTGCCCGCGATGATGCCCGTCTGATTGTGGATCGTGATCCAGATTTACAAAAAACGCGTGGCGAAGCGTTGCGTTTGTTGCTGTACCTGTTCGAACGCGATGAAGCCGTGCGATACTTCCGATCCGGGTAAAAAAGACGCCGCGATAAAAAACCGTATAGCCAGACACAACAAAGGGCGCAGCCAGCTTGGCATGCGCCCTTGTTTTAACTGTTAGTCACCGGCAACGGCCAAGTGATCAGGCATCTTCGCGATGTTTGTCATCTTCGCCCTGCCCGGCCTTCCCGGTATTTTCGGTACTATCGGGCTTTTGACGGGGGGCAATGTCACGCGAAACCAAAATGGGGCTGTTTTCTTTTTCGCGCAGCACATCAAGGTCTTCGTAGGTTTTCGATGAAACCCGCGGCTGATTCTGTTCTTCGGGCGAACGGCGATCCGGTGGGGTTACAATACCGCCAGACATCACCATCTTGATGGCCTCTTCGACCGACATATCAAGAATGACGACATCCTGACGCGGCACAAACAACAGGAAACCCGATGTCGGGTTTGGTGTTGTCGGCAAAAAGATGTTGATGACCGTATCTTCGGTAAGGTGTTGAACCTCACCCTTGGTTTCACCAGTAATGAACCCAATCGCCCACATGCCGCGGCGTGGATACTCAAGCAACACCGCCTGGCGGAATGCATTGGACTGATTAGCTAGAACCGTTTCAAGAATTTGTTTGATCGCACCATAGATGCTGCGCACTGCCGGAATACGGCCCAGAATGCGCTCATACAGCTTAATCAAGGCACGACCGGCAAAGTTGGTGGTGAACCAGCCAACCATGGTGATGAACACCAGCATGACCAGAAGACCAAATCCCGGAATGCCGTATTCTTGGTAGCCGTCAGGAAGATATGCTTCGGGATTGTAATGTGCCGGGATCAGCGGCATCACCTTGCTGTCGACAAACTCGATAAACCACCAAGCCAGTCCAAAGGTAATCGCAAGCGGTGTACTGATCAGAACGCCGGTCAGGAAATAGGCGCGCACACGCGCAAAGAAACCCGGGCTCGGCAGTGCGGAGCCGTGCTTGTCCGCGTCATGTTTATCGTCGCGCTTGGCGTTCATTGGTCACCTGTACTGATAAGCCGCATTAGAATACCCAAACCGTAAGAATAGCTTTTGGCATTCACCATTTATCAGTATGAATATGGTACTACTGCGACATTGGATCAGGGATAACTCCCTATTTTCAAGTGATACCAGTATTCAAGATTGCGGTGCAACCAAACAAACAGCAAATCATCAAATAGCAGCCCGATGGAGTTATTTTGAAGGTCTGGATTGTCGAATACATATACGACGACAACGGGTCAGTCGGCATCAAAACATCCAAGGTACGCGCACCTGACTATGACACGGCGCGTCAATTTGCGGTTGGAGATGCCCCGGCGGTTGATTTTGTCATGTCGTTGCGTCCTGAATCAGAAGAACAGTTTTTGGGAACCCCGACCATTCGCGCCCGCGAAATGACCGGGAAAATCGTTCACGAGGTCCCTGACCCCGATGATGACCTTGAAGACGACGAAGACGATGTCTGACGCCGATGTTCGTACATTCCTGCCGCGCCCCATCATCGGCGTCGGGGCTGTGGTTTGGCGTGACGATCAGATCTTGCTGATCAAAAGGGCCAAAGAACCCAACATTGGTAGCTGGAGTCTTCCTGGTGGGGCTCAAGAACTAGGTGAAACGCTTGAACAAGCGGTCAGACGCGAAATTCTTGAAGAAACTGGCATCGAAATATCCCCCCCGATCCTTGTCGATACGGTGGACCTGATTTCCCCCGCACCGAATGGCATCATCCAGTATCATTATACCCTGATTGATTTTACTGCCGAGGCAGTTGGTGCGGATTTATGTGCCGGCGGAGATGCCGCCGATGCGCAATGGGTCGACGCAACCAGACTTGCCCCCTATAAGCTTTGGAACAAGACGATTGAAATGATCGAAAAGGCAAGACGTGTGCGCGGTAATGCGCAGCCACGCTAAAGGCTCACGTCATGAGACCAGAATGCGTCTGACCAAAGCGACCTGTGCCGATACCAGCAATGCCTCTAATTCCTCATACAAAAAGGCGACACCCATTGGATGTCGCCTGATTTTGTCGGATGATTGAACTGATCACGCTGCGGCGTGTTGGCTCAGAACGCTTTCCTGAATCTTCTTAAAGGCACGAGCCTCAAGCTGGCGGACACGTTCACGGCTCACACCGAAACGTTCGCCGAGTTTCTCAAGAGTGATCGGATCGTCGCTGAGGAAACGGGCTTTGATGATTTCCTGTTCACGTTCCGGGAGTTCACCCATCGCGTTTTTCAGCATACCATTATTAAGCACGCGTTCTTCTTCGTTCCCGACCAGTGCCTCTGGACTTGGCGCATCCGATGACAGGGTATCGAGATACTCCATGCCTTCGTCTTTGGGCATCGGGGTGTTCAGCGAGAAATCACGCGCCGCAAGACGGCGGTTCATATCAAGCGCTTCACGATCCGTAACGCCAAGGCGTTCGGCAACCTGAGATGCCTGTTCTGGCGACAATTCACCATTATCATAGATGTTAAGCTGACGTTTGGCTTTGCGCAGGCTGAAGAACAGCTTTTTCTGTGCAGCCATCGTGCCAAGCTTGACCATCGACCAGCTTTGCAAGACGTATTCAGTTACGGCAGCACGGATCCACCACATCGCATAAGTCGACAGGCGGAAACCACGTTCCGGGTCAAATTTCTGAACCGCACGCATCAGGCCGGTATTGCCCTCTGCCACAAGATCAGCCATCGGCAGGCCATAGCCGCGATACCCGAATGCAATTTTGGCAACAAGGCGTAAGTGACTGGTGACAAGCTTGTGCGCAGCAGCAGTATCGTCATGATCCTGATAACGGTGCGCAAGCATGTATTCTTCGTCCACGGTCAGCATTGGAAACTTCCAAACTTCGCGGAGATATCCCGAGAAACCGTCTTCCTGGGAAACAGCTGGTAATTTAATGGCGCTCATTTTCTGTCCTCCTGAGAGGTTAACGCGTCGACACCTGTATATGCATACGGGGCCAGTCAGAATTTAGATGACGCGCGAACACTGTCGTTTGTGAACTTATTCACGTGGATGACCGGATTAAGACCAATAAGGTCAAAGTCGTCCGGTCGCATTTTCATCCCATTGAAAGGTCTATGGGAGAGGACAGCTGATGCGAAAAGAGTCTGTATTCATGGTGTCTCATCCTTACTTGAAGCAAATCGACAATTTCATTGTCCGCCAATAGGCCGGACTTCGATCCGGCGGTGCCTTTGGGCCCCCACCCGCACAATTAATATATCTAAACCCGACCAAATCCGTCAAGAACTTCTGACCAGCGTTTCAGTTATATTAATCACTCGATATCAGCGTTTTAATTTCTATACCCGACTTTTCCTGTCGGGAATTAAAAGCGCCGATAACTCACGGTATAAACGATATAAGGCGAAACAAAGGCAAACGACCCAAATTGCGCAGCAGAGTTGACCATCAGTCACGTACTAGGGTTTCCAACGATCCTGACCCAGAAAATGTTCCCGCCGAGCTGGAAATCAATACGATTGCGCGATACCATTATGTGTGCCCGCAAACGATAAAGACCGGAAGCCAAACCATGCCCGTTTCCTCAGAAACAGACCTTTGCCCGTGCGGCAGCTCACGCAGATTTGATCACTGCTGCGGTCGGTTTTTATCCGGCGCAGATTATCCGAGCACAGCGGAAGAATTGATGCGATCCCGCTATTGTGCCTTTGTTCTTCGCAATGGCGCCTATTTGTCCGATACCATCGCCGCTGAAAAGCGCGGTGCGTTCGACGCAAAAAGCATTGAACGCGATCAAACCGACTGGATCGGGCTTGAGATCATTGACTGCAAAGCGGGCGGATTACTCGATCAGACGGGACAGGTCGAATTCATTGCCCGATTTAATGAACACGGGCAGCACCATCACCTCCATGAACGGTCAAGCTTTGAACGCCGTGCCGGTAAATGGGTATATGTCGATGGTGATTTCCCAAATGCGAATGGTATCAAACCGGGCGCAGCGCCCCATCGGGTCGGACGTAATGATCCCTGCCCGTGTGGATCTGGCAAGAAATTTAAAAAATGCTGTGGATAATTATACACTGGCTGAGAAACTGGGGGGGTCGTCAGCCTTTCCCGACGACTTCGAGTGCCCATTGGTGAAATAACCGGATAAGCTGGCTGTGCGCGTCGTCATAGGACAGCCAAATCAGTTCATGATCATCTTCAAGTGGCGGCCCAATACGTTCAACCATTTCACATTGAAAGAACGTCGCACGCTTTAATCGGTAACGGCCCTTGCCCGGATTATTAATATACTGGGATGCAAATCCGATCCGGGACAGGATCCGAACCCGATAGCCCGATTCTTCATAGGCTTCACGGTGAAGGGCATCACGTTCGCTTTCGCCCGGTTCAACCCCGCCGCCAATCAGGACCACACCCTTTGGTGTTTTGGCCACGGCAACCCTGCCCTGATCATCCTTGATGACCGCATAGGCACAATCCTGGACTGTGTAACTTTGCCCCATGCGCGGGGTTCCAAATATCGGAGCGACCAAAATGGGCAACCTTGCCTTCGACCTGTGAGTGCACCCCCTGCTGTGCAGGATCGTATAATTGTTTTATACCGCAATAGCGCGATCAAGCATTCCTTGGCAACGTGTGACATCAAACCGCAATGACGTTTCTCGTGCATTGTCGAAATACGAATGTAATTCCGCGTCGCTTGCCGGGGTTACACACGCCCCACATTCAGCGACAAGTTTTTCATGGTATGGTGTCGGCAGATCAAGCGTCTTGCATTTGTTCCTGAACAGGAATTTCTCGGATAATGCAAAATCATGCTGCATGTTGCGGTACAAAATTGTCTGGTAGTTCGTATGCAGGCCGATATTCCCGTCCGGCGTAATCAGGAACAACGGAAACATCACGGCAAGATCCGGCAATACGCGATTGGGGTAAACCTGGCCTTTCCAATACTTTTCAGCCAAATCTGCGTAGCCATCATAATCATTAATCGGAAACATTCTGGCTTTGGAAAGTGGCAATATTTCCACTTTATCCTTGCGGATGTCGACCGTGTCATTTGAGACATCGACATATAGACTGCCAAACTGAAAAGCGTTCTGAAAATACTGATTTCGCAGATTGCCCCAGACACGTTTTGCCAAGCCACCGTTGCTTACAAAGTCACGGAGTGCAACTAGTCCGGGACTTGTTGCAGAACCAACCTTTTGCTCAAGAAGGCTTTTAACCCCAAGCGTGATTTCCTGACAAAATCCTTCCGGGTAGGATTTGCCGCCCTTGCTGAGCGACACATCAAAACTTTGGTCATACTGCTGGCGCAGCAAAAGCATATCGTTATGCAATTCCTTGATCCGCGGCAGAAGGTATTTCTTGGTTAATTTGACCTGTTTGAAATTGACGGGTGATATCTGTTCGTCTTCTGCCCGTGCTGTAATGTCTTCAAGCGTAAGCTTTTGAGGTGTCGTCATTATATGATCTGCTTATTCCAACGTTGGATCGCATTAAAATGGCATTGGATCGGCATAAAGAAAACACCCCAAAACACAGATCGCGTTTTGGGGTGCCTGAAAAATAACTTTGGAGTCTGACTTAGAACGGAATTTCGTCATCAAGGTCCGGGGCGCCAGTCGGGGCGGAACCGCCACCAGAGGACGAACCACCGTTGCCCCAGCCTGCGTCAGATCCGCCGCCACCGAAGTTGCCGCCATTGTCCTGGCCGCCGCCATATCCGCCGCCAGACGACGATCCACCACCCATTCCGCTGCCTTCACCGCCACGACTATCAAGCATGGTCAGGTTGGAGTTGAAGCCTTCCAAGACAATTTCAGTGGTGTAATTGTCTTTACCGTCCTGCCCCTGCCATTTGCGGGTCCGAAGAACGCCTTCGATGTAAAGCTTGCTGCCTTTTTTAACAAAGCGCTCCACGACATCTGCAAGGCCTTCGTTGAAGACAACAATGCGGTGCCATTCGGTACGCTCGCGGCGCTCACCAGACTGACGGTCCCGCCACTGTTCGGAGGTCGCAATACTGAAATTGGCGATTTTCTTGCCAGCCTGGGTGAACCGAATTTCAGGGTCGCGGCCGAGGTTTCCGACGAGAATGACTTTATTGACACTGCCAGCCATGGGTTATCTTCCAAAGTTTGTGTTTGTCCGTGGCCCTGTATGCACAGGACTTGTGAGTTATCATTGCGCAAAAATGCGCTGCATTAAAGTTTCAAGTTCGACGCGGTCTATTTCATCAAATGAATTGAGCTCGACACTATCGACGTCGAGCACAGCAATCAACCGATCATCCGCATTAACAACCGGCACGACGATTTCCGAATTGGACCGACTGTCGCACGCGATGTGTCCCGGAAAGGCATGCACATCGGCAACCAATTGCGTTTCGCGCGTTGACGCGGCTGTCCCACAGACACCACGCCCGATCGGGATGCGTAAACAGCCAAGTGTGCCTTGATACGGCCCGACAACCAGTTCATTTTGTTTATTGGGATCAACAACATAAAATCCTGTCCAAAAGTAATAGTCGAACTTTTCGGACAAGATGCAAGACACTGTTGCCATCAACGCAGTGACGTTTGTTTCGCCTTCGGTGATGCTAACCAGTTCTTTTGTCGCCTCTTCATAAAGCGCCTTTTTCTGATCCGCCTGCATGATGGTCTCCTGAATTCTGAGAGACTACGAACTACCCGCTCGTCAGGCTTGAGACAAGGTTAAATTGATCCATATCCCAAAACAAAAGCACCCCCGACGACAGATCATCGCCGGGGGGTCGTCAGGCACAAATTAGATATGTTCAAATACGCTTGCCGGTTTCGGAGTCAAACAGATGGATCATGTCTGGGGTAATGGACAACGTAAGCACCGTGCCCTTGGCGAACTGATGGGTTCCCTGAACACGCAATGTCACGTTTTCATTCCCGATGCCAAAATCAAGATACACAAGCGTTTCCGCACCAAGCGATTCGACCATCCGCACAGAGGCGCTTACCGGCCCGGCATCATCGCCACACAGGCGGAAATGCTCGGGACGAATGCCAACCGTCACATTGCGTCCGGCCTCGACATCGTGATCAAGGTCAAGTTTGACCTTATCACCAACAACAACATGCGTGCGATCATCTGATACTTTCCCGGGAAGGAAATTCATCGCCGGTGACCCGATGAAGCCCGCAACAAACAGGGTTTCGGGCTTTTCGTAAATATCGATCGGACTTCCGATCTGTTCGGCAATACCACCCTTCATGACGATCAAACGGTCGGCCAGTGTCATGGCCTCGACCTGATCGTGGGTGACGTAAACCGATGTAATCCCAAGGCGTTGCTGAAGGTTTTTGATTTCAAGGCGCATATCAACGCGCAGTTTGGCATCAAGGTTGGACAATGGTTCGTCAAACAGGAAAACCTTTGGTTGCCGGACAATGGCACGCCCCATGGCCACACGCTGGCGCTGGCCACCGGAAAGCTGGCTTGGTTTACGCTCAAGATGGTCTTCAAGTTGCAATATGCGCGCAGCTTCACGCACTTTGCTGTCGATTTCTGATTTGCTGTGGCCGCGGTTGCGAAGACCATAGGCCATGTTGTTGTAATTACTCATGTGCGGATAGAGCGCATAGTTCTGGAAAACCATCGCGATATCGCGATCGGCTGGCGCAACCTTGTTGACGACCTTGTCATCAATGCTGATCTCGCCGTCCGAAATGCTTTCAAGACCAGCAATCATGCGCAGCAAGGTGGACTTGCCACATCCTGACGGCCCGACAAGTACAGTAAATTCACCGTGTTGAATCTCAAGATCAATCCCGTGGATCGCTTTATAGCCGTTTGCGTAAGTCTTTTCGGCCTGATTAAGTGTAACAGTTGCCATCGTAGTATCCTGTATGCGGACAAGTTATTGTCAATTCTGCGGATCAAGGGAGACAGAGCTTATTTTTCTGTCTCGACCAGACCTTTGACGAACATGCGTTGAAAGACCACCACCACCAAAACCGGCGGAATGGTTGCCATGATTGTCAGTGCGAATGCCTTGGGGAACTGCGGAATCTGCCCGCCTTCATAAAGCGAGTTATAGACCTGCTTGATCCCGATCACGATCGTATAGAGCTGATCATCGGTGGTCATCAAAAGCGGCCAGAGATACTGGTTCCACCCAACAACGAACATGATGATAAAGATCGCCGCAATCATCGTGACCGATAACGGCACAAGAATATCGATGAAAAATCGAATGGGCCCTGCTCCATCCAGACGGGCTGCTTCAAGCAACTCATCTGGCACCGAACGGTAAAACTGCCGGAAGAAAAACGTCCCGGTTGCTGACGCAATCAACGGCAATATCAATCCCGTATAGGTGTTCAGCAAGCCAAGGCTTGCGACAACTTCATATGACGGCACGATACGCACTTCGAGCGGCAATAAAAGGGTTGAGAAAACCACCCAAAACAGCGGAACAGCGAGCTTAAAGCGGAAGTAAACAATGGCATAAGCCGCCATCATCGAGATGATGACCTTGCCAATGGCAAAGCCAAGACCAAGCACCATGCTGTTAAACAGCATCTCAAGGGCGGTCACCCTGCCCTTTGTTGCCGAGGGATCAAACAGGATTGCACCATAGTTTTCAAAAAAGTGCTCCCCCGGCCAAAACTGCAATCCGTTTTGAAAAACGAATTCACGGGTGTGGGTGGAAGACACAAACGCAATCCAGACGGGCATGATCATAAAGAGCGCGCCGAGGATCAAAATTGCGTGGTTGGTAAATATACGCCATTTCGACTGATACATAACGGCCCCCTAGTAATGAACTTTGCGTTCGATGAAGCGGAACTGGAACACGGTCAAAACACTGACCATGATCATCAGCAAGACCGACTGGGCCGAACTGCCGCCCAAATCCGCACCAAGGAACCCGTCGACATAGACCTTGTAGACAAGCGTTGCGGTCGCCCCGCCGGGCGATCCTTTGGTCGATACGTCAATGATGCCGAACGTTTCAAAGAAGGCGTACGTCAGATTGATCACCAGCAAGAAGAAGGTGGTTGGTGCCAATAACGGGAACGTAATTGTCCAGAACCGGCGTTCCGGGCTTTTGCAATCAAGTGTGGCTGCTTCCTGCACTGATTTGGGAATGCCCTGAAGCCCGGACAGGAAAAAGATGAAGTTCACGCTGACCTGTTTCCAGACGGCAATCAGAATGACGACAAATGCTGCGTCATTGGCATTCTCGATATGATTGAATTCAAAGCCAAAGCTGTTGAACGCCATATAAAGGTCCCCCATCAGGGGATTAAACAGCATGTTACCCAGCAAGCCGGCCACTGGTGGCGCAATCGCATAGCCCCACATCAAAAGGGTTTTGTACGATTTGGCACCGCGCACGACTTCGTCGGCGCGTACCGCCAAAAACAAGGAAATTGCGATTGATAAGACCGAGACAAGAACAGAAAAGACGACCGTAAAAATAGCCGACCGCGTCCATGAACTGCTCGACAGGACGTCTTCAAAATTTCTGAACCAGACAAACTGCGAAGACATGCCAAACGCGTCTTCAAGCAAGAATGACTGATACACAGCCTGGGCCGCAGGCCACAGAAAGAATATGGAAATAATCAGAATCTGGGGTGCAACAAAAAGATAGGGCACCGCGCTATGTTCAAATTGTACGCGCTTCATCGCCTACGCCACCTTCAAGCAAGTCCGGAAAATGCAAAACAGGGCGACCAACAAGGGCCGCCCCGCATTTGCGAAAAGTAGATTAGTTCGAATAGGTGTCGTTGAAACGTTTCAGAAGACCGTTTGCTTCTTCTTCAATCGTTGCAAAGGCTGCATCGATGGTTTCTTCACCGTTCATCATCTTGTCGACTTCGCGGTAAATAACTTCACGGATCTGAACATAGAAACCAAGGCGATAGCCTTTGGTCCAGTCACCACCTTCTTCCGAAAGCTGCTGAATGCCGACTTCTGCATCCGGGCTTTCCGTGTAGTAGCCGTCTTTTTTAGCCAACTCATAAGCAGCGTTGGTGATCGGAACGTAACCGGTTTCTTTGTGCCAGTAGTACTGGGTTTCCGGTTTGGTCAGGAATTTAAAGAATTCAGCAACGCCGGCATCTTGTTCGGCACTATGACCGGCAAAGGCAAACAGTGCAGCGCCACCGATAAAGGTCGATTTCGGCGCGTCACCGACACCTTTCCAATATGGAAGGGTCGAAGTACCAAAATCAAACTGTGCGGATTTTCGCAAACCACCGAATGAGCCGGAAGAACCGATCCACATTGCGACCTGCTGCTGAACGAACGCGTCCTGGTTCGCACCCCATGCACGACCGTAGTAGCCGTAGTAACCTGCATCTTTCCAATCTTTGACGTGCTGCCAGTGATCTTTGAGCGCGTCATTGTTGTAAAGGACTTTGGCATCGGTGCTGTCGTAACCGTTGTTGGCGGTTGCCATCTGCAGGTTATGACGCGACATGAAGTTCTCAAAGAAAATCCATGGGCTGTGCGACTGCGCAAGGGCGGTGTACCCAGCTTCTTTAAGCTTCGGTGCAGCCGCTTCGAATTCCTGCCAGGTTTTCGGAACATCTACGCCCGCTTTGGCCAACGCATCTTTGTTGTAATACAGAAGCGGAGTCGAGCTGTTGAACGGCATGCCGATCATTTTGCCGTCTGAATCGGCAAAGAAGTAACGCACACCCGGGATGTAGTCGTTGATGTCGAATTTGACATTGTTGGCTTCAAGCAGATCCTGAACTGGCTTAACCGCGCCCTTTGCATTGATGATGGTGGCAGCACCGGCATCAAAGATCTGGATGATGTTTGGCTGGTTTTTCGCGCGGAACGCTGCGATGCCAGCCGTCATGGTGTCTTCGTAACCGCCCTTGTTGACAGCCACGAGATGGTATTCATCCTGGCTTGCGTTGAAGTCTGCGGTGATCTGATCAACAACGCCACCAAGTGCCCCATCCATTGCGTGCCACCAGGTGATCTCGGTTGCGGCCTGTGCGGTGTTGCCAAGGGCAAACACTGCGGCAGCTGCCATTAGAGTTTTGCGAAACATGATTTGTTAGCTCCCAAATAAAAATACGTCTGCGTCAAACCGCCTGTTGTTCGGTTGAGCGCAACACGTCTTTTTTCTGTCGAGAACCACATTTCCTCAAGTGACAGTTTTCGGAAATTTACTTTTTGAACTTATAAATACGCAATAATGACTATTTAACGGGGGTATTTTGCGCGATATCCATAAACTAAAATGTTCAAGTGAACAGATATCAGAGCTATTTAGGTTTCCTTGATCACGAATACTTTGCCTTGAATCCCATACGAGTGAAGATATTTTATCGTTTGATATTTGACACTTATGTTAAAATAATATGACTCTGCCACATTATAGAAACACGCGCAGTGACGGCAAATAACAACTTGAACGTAAAGAAGGGCGGCAAATCTGCCGCCCTTCCAATAGTTTCATTTGTGAAAATTAAGTGCGCTAAACGATCATGACGTCTTGTCGCGCTGCACAAACACCGACAGCAACGCAAGCCCGCCAGACACCACCATCAGCAACAGCGACAATGCATTCAACACTGGCGTCGACCCTTGTTTTAACCGGTCAAACATCGCGATTGTCAGAGGGGCATCCGACCCCACCAGCATCAAGGTCGTGTTGAAATTCTCAAACGACATCAAGAACGCAACGATACCTGCCCCCACCAAGGCGGGTTTCAGGAACGGAATGGTCACTGTCCAAAGGGCTGCACGCCGCGACGCGCCAAGATTTAAGGCCGCCTCTTCGAGGCTGATGTCAAATTTACGCAGGCGAGCTGAGATCACCAAGGTCGTGATCGTTGTGATAAAGGCAAACTGGCCAATAATCACAAGGAACAGCCCCGGACGCAGGAATTCAAGATCCCATCCAATAGCCTCCTCTACGCCATTGGCAATTGCATTGGAAAAGACGAGTATCGAGATGCCTAGAATAACCCCGGGAATGACCAGCGGTGACAGCGACACGATATACAGCAGGTTCTTGCCCGGAAACTGGCTGCGTTCAAACAGAAACGCATTACATGTACCAACCGTGACCGACAGAACCGTCACCCAAAAGGCCACAAAAGCAGAGACACCAATGCTTTCAAGCAACTTACTGTCGTTGAAAATCCCGATATACGGCCCTTCGGTTCCAAAGAACCACGCCAGTGTGGCTCCTTCCCATGGCATCGATGGGAACAGGCTATCGTTGAACGCAAAAACACCAACAACAATTAGCGGTGCACTGAGATAGATGAAAAATAGGGTGATATAGCCCGAATAAAGACCCTTATAGAATTTGGGCTGCGGAATACTTGGAATCATGATGCGCCCCTAGCCCACGGTTTCTGAAAGTGTCTGTTTGCTGAGCTTCAATCCGACCCAGACAATCAACGATGAAAGCACCAACAACAAGAAGCCAAAGGCAGAACCTGATTCCCAGTTAAAGCGCGTGATGAACTGGGTGTAAATTTGCTCGGTGAACCACAGACTGTCTTTCCCGCCCAAAAGGTTCGGTGTCAGGTAATTTCCCAACGTCAACATAAAGACAACGATACACCCCGATGCAATACCAGGCATTGCATGCGGGATGACGATGTCGCGGGTGACCGTAAAGCCATTGCCGCCAAGATCGTACCCCGCCTCGATCAGGCTATCGTCAAGACTGTCGAGCACCGATACCAGCGGCACGATCATAAACAGCATGGATGTGTAAACCAGACCGACCATGATCGTCGCATCATTATACAGCATTTCAACCGGCCCATCGGCAATTCCGGACCACTGCAAGAAGTTGCTGACCACACCGCTTTCACGCAGCAGGATCATCCAACCAAATGTGCGGACAAGTTCCGACACCCAGAACGGGATCAAACACATCAGGAACAAGACGTTCTTGCCCTTTCCGCGCATGAATTTTGCAATGTAGTAGGATACTGGAAAGCCGATTACCAAAGTCAAAAAGGTTGCAAAGATCGACATGACGGCGGTGCGAACGTAGGTATTCCAATACAGCGGCTCTGAGAAGAACTCGATATAATTGATCAGGCTGAACTCGTATTTGCCATACGAAATGCGTTCGCGCATCGACACCAGAAACAAGTCGATGTGCGGCAGAACCACCAGCAGGAACAGCCATAACAGCAACGGGAATGCCAATAACAGCAACCCAAAGCAAAATGTGCCGCCTCCTTTTACAGAAGTGCCATTGCTCATGCCGTTGCTCCGCTATCTGACGCGGCAAAGCATCTGGTCTGCTCAAAGCTCCAGGACAGATTGATGTTATCGCCAGCCTTGACCGACGCGAACGCACCGGTTTGCGGCAATGCGACGGTCATCTCGTGACCTGTGGTGGTTTCGCGTACCTGAAGACTGCTGGCAGCACCATTAAACAGCACGTTCTCAACCTTGGCCGACAGAGTGTTATCAACCGCCCCTTCGCCGTCAATGGCGATGGCCTCAGGGCGAACAAAGACGTCAACCGCCTGCCCGTCTTTCAGGGCCGCATTCGCGTCGCGCTTGGCGACAACCTTGCCTCCAGCCGCCAGATTGATTTCGACTTGATGTTCATTCCCGCCACCGACAACTCCGTGCCATCGGTTGCTTTCCCCAACAAATCCGGCAACGAACGCCGTTTGCGGATTGTAATAAAGATCTTGTGGCGCACCGACCTGCTCAAACCGGCCCGCATTCATCACGGCAACCTGATCAGACATCACAAGTGCTTCGGACTGATCATGGGTGATGTAGACAAAGGTGGTGCCGATCTCGTGCTGCAATTGCTTGAGCTCAACCTTCATATGTTCACGAAGCTTTAAATCAAGTGCGCCAAGCGGTTCATCAAGCAACAGCACCGCAGGATCAAGCACAAGACAGCGCGCAATCGCAATACGCTGTTTCTGCCCACCTGAAAGCTGGCTGATTTGTTTTGGACCGGAATCGGGCAACCCCACGCGTGCCAGTGTCTCGTTGACCTTTTGCGCGATGGTGGCTTTGTTTACGCCGCGACGCTTTAAACCGTACGCCACGTTTTCCGCCACATTCATCATCGGAAACAGTGCCAGATGCTGGAAAACCATATTCACCGGGCGACGGTTTGGTGGAACGCCCAAAACCGATGCCCCCTTAATCAGAATATCGCCCGAAGTCGGCGCCTGAAAACCGGCAAGCATCCGAAGCAACGTGGTTTTCCCACAGCCACTTGGCCCTAGAATGGAAAAGAACGACCCCTTGGGAATGGCAAGCGAGATGTCATCCACAGCAGTAAAGTCGTCAAATTTTTTGACCACATTGCGGCATTCAAGGTCAAACTGATCAGCCATGGGAGCCCTGTTCTCGTTATATTTTTTAATGAAATAACCATGACGGCAATTGCCATCGTAAAAAGCAGAATGTCCCCGGCATAAACCCATGCCGGGGACCAGAATATTGGCGTCGTGTTAGGCCTTAGTTCGACTGTGCGGCTTTCACACGGTCAAGCGTCTTGCCTTCAAGTACTTCCAGACCCGCCGGAACGGTCGGATACCACTTGATATTATCAAGGTCTTTTGCCGGGAAGCTGCCCTGGAACTGAGCTTTAAGCTTGTCATCTGCAAACTCGTCAGCACCCTTGGACGCGGTGAAGTTACCGGCATTCGCCGTAATCATCGCGGCAATTTCAGGCTGCATCACAAAGTTGATCCACTTGTAAGCGGCATCTTCGTTCTTGGTTTTGCTCGGCAGAACAAAGGTATCGATCCAACCAAGGGCACCCGATTTCGGGGCGACAAAGGTGATGTCGGCATTGTCGTTGTTCAATTTCCACCCACCGGTATCCCAAGCCATGGCGGCAACAACTTCACCAGAACGCACAAGGTTCAGCAGCGCATCGCCACCTTCCCAATAGGTTTTGACGTTTGCTTTGCAATCGATCAGCTTGGCTTCAACCGCATCAAGGATTTCCTGATACTTTGCTTCGTCGCCATAAGCAGCAAACGGATCAAGACCCATCGCATAGGCAAAGCCGATCAAGGTTGGACGTTTCAGACGATAGGAAACTTTGCCTGCAAGATCATCGGCACAAAGATCGGTGTAATCGGCAACGTTTGCAGCCTTGGTTTTATCAACAATCAAACCGCTGGTGCCCCAAACGTGTGGCACGCCGTAGACTTCCCCATCAACCGTTGTGTTGGTCTTGGTCGCAGCAAGCATGGACGGAATGAATTTCGCGCTGTCGACTTTCGACAGGTCCATCGGCTTATAGATGCCGTATTCAAGCTGTGCGCCGGCAATACGGTCCTGCGATGGCTGCGCAAGGTCAAAGCCCCCGCCACCCGTGGCGCGAAGTTTGGAAATCATGTCTTCGTTGTTTGACAACGTCACTTCAACATCGATGCCAGTTTCTTTTTCAAATGCCTCGATGACCTCATCGGGGGCATAGCCACCCCAGGTCAGAAGACGAAGTTCATCCGCCTGTGCGGCCGAAACAAGAGAAACCATTCCTGCAATTGCCGTAAGGCCGAGTAAGGAACCACGCAATGCGCCGTGTTTTTTAGACATTTTGAACCCTCTAAATGAACGTGATGGCATTTCCCTGAACCCGGAGCACACCCTTTTTAGGCTTGGCTGCATCCAGGCGGGGGCATTATCGCAAACTCATTTGTTGATACGAAAGGAAAAATGAACTTTTTTCTTTCCTTTGAACACCTCGAATTCATTTTTGCGCCATGCGTCCATCAAGGGCAAGTTAAAGTTCTGCAACAGTTTTCCCGCCGCAACGCAACATTTCAACCCTCTCTAAGGCCCTTCCAAAAGCAAAAGGGTGCCGCATGCGACACCCCTTCTTGCTCTTCCACCGGAACGCTGTCGGTTATTCGTCGGCGCTATATTCCGCCGGGCAATCGACCTTGGCAAAGGCCTTGCCGTTACCATTAAACAGATGCGCGGCCCCTGCGGATGCGGATGCTGTGACGGTTTCACCGATCTTGACCCGGCTGTGGCCCGGTGCGCGTACCGTGACATGATCGCCATTGGCAAGTTTCAGATAAAGATAGGTCGAATCGCCCAGCTTTTCGACAACATCAACCTCGCCATGGACTGTCAGCTCACCTCCATCGCCAAGAGAAAGATGTTCGGGACGAATGCCAAGCTCAACCTGTTTGCCAAGCTCATTCTGGTCAACATCAAATGGCAGGACGGACGGGGTGCCGCCCGGGATTGAAACGGTTACCTTGCCGGGTTCAACCTTGTCGATCCTGACATTGGTAAAGTTCATCGCCGGTGACCCAATGAAGCCTGCGACAAAGCGGGTCTGAGGATGATGATAAAGCTGCATCGGGGAGCCAACTTGCTCGACGTTACCACCATTCATCACAACGATCTTGTCAGCCAGGGTCATGGCTTCGACCTGATCGTGTGTGACATAGACAATGGTTGATTTCAGTTCCTGATGCAGCTTGGCGATTTCAAGGCGTGTCTGAACACGCAGGGCTGCATCAAGGTTTGAAAGCGGCTCGTCAAACAGGAACACCTTTGGCTGGCGCACAATGGCGCGGCCAATGGCAACGCGCTGACGCTGCCCACCGGAAAGTTCCGACGGACGACGGTCAAGCAACTGATCAAGTTGCAGGATACGGGCGGCTTCGCGCACCCGCGCATCAATTGCCGCCTTGTCCTGTTTGTCGAGTTTCAGGCCAAAGGCCATGTTTTTATAGACCGTCATATGCGGATACAAAGCATAGGACTGGAATACCATGGCAATGCCACGATCCCGCGGGCTTTTGGTATTTACCAGATCACCATCGATCATAAGATCGCCACTGGTGATATCTTCAAGCCCGGCAATGATGCGAAGCAAGGTTGATTTACCGCAGCCTGACGGCCCGACAAAGACAACGAACTCACCATCTTTTACATCCAGATCAATGCCGTGAAGCACATCAACAGCGCCATAGCTTTTGTGGATCTGGTCAAGTTTCAAGTCAGCCATTTATTCAAAGCTCCTGTCAGCCAACATTTATTTCACTGCGCCAGACGTAAGGCCGCGAATGAGTTGTCGGGAGAAAATCAGATAAAGGATCAGGATCGGGATGATCGCGAGGCTCAGCGACGCCAGAACTGCGTTCCAGTCCGTCACGTACTGCCCGATGAATTGCTGCACACCCAGCGTAATGGTCTGTTTGCCATCACCCGGTGCCAAGATCAGCGGGAACCAAAGATCGTTCCAGATCGGGATCATCGTAAACACAGCCACCGTCGCCACAGCCGGACGGATCAGTGGCAGGATAACCGCGAAGAAAATCTTGAATTCCCCCACCCCGTCACAGCGCGCGGCTTCTTTCAAATCCTTCGGGATCTGATGCATGAACTCGGTCAGGATAAAGATCGCCAAGGGTAATCCTTGGGCGACATACACCAGCACAAGTGCTGTCAGCGTATTTATCAATCCCAAATCAACGATCAGATTAAGGATCGATACCGAGCCAAGGCGGATCGGCACCATGATCCCGATGGCAAGGTACAGTGCAAGCACTGTATTGCCGGGGAATTTGTATTCCGACAACGCCCAGGCTGCCATCGCGGCAAGCAACAGGACAATCGCGATGGTGATAACCGTTACTGTAAAGCTGTTGTAGAAAAACACCTCGAAATTCGACTTGGCCAAAACCTTGGTAAAGCCCTCAAGGCTGAAGGTTTCCGCATTCGGAAATCCCATCGGATCGCGGAAAATGGCTTTGCGTGTTTTAAAAGCGTTAATCACCACCAGGAAAATCGGGTACAGCGCAACCAGTGTGTAGGTCAGAAGAATACCATGCACGATGACAGCGCGGCTTGCGTCTTCTCTACGTATGTTTTTGAAACTCATGATCGCCCCCGATTACAACTGATAGCGCGAAAGACGGCGCTGCACGGCGAACAAATAGAACAAAACACCCGCCAGAATGATCAGGAACATCAGTGATGCAACCGTCGCCCCAAGATGAGGATTGCCCAGCTGCAACTGATAACCAAAGAACGTGCGATAGAACAACGTCCCCATGATATCGGTTGCAAAGTTTGGCCCGGCCAGCGCACCCTTTACGGCATAAATCAGGTCGAACGCATTGAAATTACCAACAAATGTCAGGATCGAAACCATGGCAACCGTTGGGAAAACAAGCGGCAACTTGATGTGCCAGAACACTTCAAAATGGGTCGCGCCATCGACAACGGCGGCATCAACCAAATCATCGGGAATGGCAAGTAAGGCAGCATAAATCAGCATCAAGGGAATACCGACCCACTGCCAGACTGAAATGAATGACAGGGTAATCAGCGCACTTCCTTCTTTGCCAAGCCATGGGCCAAACAGCGATTTCAACCCGATTATATCAAGCAGGTCCGCACCCACACCCCAAACGGGGCTTAGGATCAACTGCCAGATAAAACCGACAATCACCACGGACAACATTGTTGGCATGATCATCATCGTCCGATAGCTGTTGCGAAAACGCAGGCGCGGCAAACTTAAAATACCGGCAAGTGCAATCCCGATCGGGTTTTGGATCAACATGTGAACAGCAAAGAACTTCATGTTGTTCCAGAAACTGTTCCAAAAGGTCGCCGCCCAGTCCGGGTCAGCCAGAACGGTGCGATAATTGTCCAGGCCAACAAAAGCCGCCTCGCCGCCACTTGGCGTCGCATAGAAGCTAAGGCGGATGGAATCGACCAGCGGATAGATCATGAACAATGTGTAGATGATCGTTGCCGGAGCCAGAAAGGCGATCACAGGCAATCTTGCCTTGCGCCAATCGGTCATGGGGCCGGAATGCGCCATACCCTGTCCTGTATTTCCAAGATTAAAAGGTTGAAGGCTGTCTGTTGCCTTCGGAACTTAGTGACCGCTCATTTATGCCCGGCGGTCGGAATGACGCAGATCACAAGACCGATGCGTCTGACGGGCAATCAAAGAAGGATGGCAGAAACCAGACGTTTCCGCCATCCCTTCACAGTCTTACTGGTGCGGAGCGTACCATTTCGCCAGACCAGCTTCGGCAGCGGCACCGGCATCGGTCGGAGAAATCGTACCGTTGATAACCTGAGCAGACAGGTTCCACAGTTCGTTCTCAAGGTTAGGCGCGCCACGCGACAGGATCTGATACGAGTTACGAATGGTTGACTCGCATTCCTGACGCCAGCTCACAAACTCGTTTGCAACCGGGTCGGTGATTTCAACGTTGTGCTTCGACAACGAGAAGAAGCCCGGAAGCTCGTTGGAATAGAGTTCGGCAAATTCGGAACCAGTCATCCACTCGAGGAAGATTTTAGCCTCAGCCGCATTGTCGGACTTGGCATTCAGGCCAAGCGCAATATCGGTATGGTCACTGATGTAGCAGGTATCAGAACCAGCCGGTGCAGGCGGCGGGAATGCGCCGAATGCGAAATCAGCCTGATTGTTAAACAGCGAGATATCCCACGAACCTGCCGGATAAACAGCCGCACGACCCAGCGTGAAGAGGTTCTGCGCATCCGGATATGAAATGGCTTCATAGCCATCCGGCAGATAGTTCTTCCAGGTCGCAAGCTCGGTAAAGGTATCGACATATGGCTTGTCGGTGAATTTCGCGCTGCCGTCGATCAGGGCTTTACGACCCGCTTCACCTTTCCAGTGGTTCGGACCAATATTTTGGAAGCCCATGGTTGCAGCTTCCCACTGGTCGGCCGTTCCCATTGCCATTGGAATGTAGCTGCCCTCTTCCTTGATTTTATCAAGGGCCGCATAGAATTCTTCGCTGGTTTGCGGTACTTCAACGCCAACTTCTTCAAAGGCTTCTTTGTTATAGATAAAGCCATGAATTACCGATGCCATCGGCAAGCAGAAGGTCGCTGATCCGTCATCCGTCTGCCACGCAGATTTGGCAACGTCAGAGAAGTTGTCCATGCCCTTAAGGTCGTCAAGAGCAGTAAGGTTACCCTGCTTGTAAAGCTCAAGCGACGCATCAAACGGACGGCAGGTAATCAGATCACCCGCAGTACCACCGGCCAACTTGGCATTGACCGAAGCGTTGTATTCAGTCGGCGGGGTCGGTGTGAAGGACACTTTAATGTCCGGGTGTTGCTCATTGAATGCCGGAATGATCTTGTCGTTCCAGATATCAATATCATCGTTACGCCAGCTTTCGATAACAAGCTCGCCGGCCGATGCCATCATCGGAACCAGGGCGACACTTGCCGCCAGGGCCCCGGCCAGGCCTTTTGCTAAGACTTTATTCGACATTTATGCCTCCTCTGATCAATGTCGGCGGACCAGCACCCAAAAGATGTTAGTCCCGATACTCAAGTGCTGCCCGGAGATTTCCATTAGACAGTCCAAGAATTTCTTTTGCCCGCGCGATACTATGGCCCTTGGCCACCAGAACGGCGGTGCGAATATCAAAATCTGATTGTGTCAACGCGTCTTTGGCGTGCGCACCATCACAAGATGCGATGTGTGCAACAATACGGATGGCGCGTTCGTGCAGTTTGATGTTTTCTGCGCGCATGCCAACCATCAGGTTATCAAACAATCGACCAAGCTTGTTCATCACAAGGGTCGAAAGGATATTAAGCGCGGCCTTTTGTGCGGTCCCTGCCCCCATGCGGGTCGAACCGGCAACAACTTCAGGCGCGCTATCAAGGAAAATGCCACTGTCGGCGATGTCGATCAATTTGCCATCCGGATTATTGCAAATGGCAACGGTGAAGGCGCCGCGTTGGCGCGCAAGTTCAACCGCACGCACGGTATAGGGCGTCGATCCACTGGCTGCGATGGCGATCACGGCATCGTTTTCGCCGATTTCATGTTGATGGATTTCGCGCGTGGCAAGATCGACGTCGTCTTCCGCACCGTTAAATTCATTCGGCGCGCTTTGCAACCCGCCTGCCAGCATGACAATGGTATGCTCTTCGGGCCAGCCAAATGTTCCGCCAAGCTCCTTGGCGTCCTGCCATGCAACAGTACCAGATGTGCCTGCCCCGACATAAACGAGACGCCCGCCGCCCCCCAGGCGACGCGCTATCCCGTTTGCGGCTGTCGCCAAATCCGTAAGGACTGGACCAACCGAGGCCACAGCACGCATCTGGCCTTCCCACAAGGCCATAAGGAAATCGGCGTCGGACCATTGATCCAACCCGGCAAATCGCAAATCAAATTCTTCGGTGCGTGATGCCATTTTTCCGTCTCCCTCTCCAAATTAAATACCATTGTGATACCAGCGACGCAAGACACTTCGTAAATATTTTATGCGACGACACTATATAGAGGCATATATTTAATATAATTCAATTTGTTATGAGGATTTTTAAATCTCTCGCTACATATTCTACGTGTATCTACGGATTCCAAAGACAGACCATTCACATCTATAGTGGCGTTATATTGGTATTGATTTTTAAGATACCACTCTGGTATGGTTAGGACATCAACTAGAAGACGGTTACACAAACAATGCAAAACGAACGGCTTTATCTTGGTATTGATGGCGGCGGCACCCGCTGCCGCGCGCGCATTGTAAATGCGTCCGGCGATATACTGGGAGAAGCCGTTTCTGGTGGTGCCAATACCCGACTTGGCATGGACCACGTCTTTGGTGAAATTGTCGCGGCCGCCTCCCTTGCACTTGAAAAAGCAGGCATGGATGACTCTAGACTGGGCGACCTTCATGCTGGGTTAGGACTGGCCGGGCTTCCACTGGAACGTGAACGTAAACTTGCCCATGCCTATCCTCATCCTTTCGCCAGCATATGTTTTGCCACCGACGCCTATACGGCCTGTCTTGGCGCCCATGATGGTGCAGATGGCGCAATCCTGATTGTCGGAACAGGAACCTGTGGTCAGGCAATCGTCGGCAACCGGGAGCTGTCGGTCGCGGGCTGGGGGTTTGAGGTTTCCGATATCGGCAGTGGCGCACGCATTGGCCGTGCCGCGATCGAAACAGCCCTACTCGCCCATGACGGATTGGCTAATCAAACCGATCTGACAAAACAGGTCATGGGGAAATTTAACAACAACCCCGAAGATATCGTCGCCTTTGCCGAAACGGCACGTCCGGCCGACTATGGCAGTTTCTGTCCACTGGTGTTTGACGCCGAAGCAAAGGGTGACGCTGCGGCTGGCGTGATCATTGATATCGCGGTTCAGGCGAATTTGCAGATTTTGCGCAAACTGACGGCGTTTGGCGCATCGCAGATCACTCTTATGGGCGGACTGGCCGATCAAATGGCCAACCGCATGCCCCGCGACATTGCGGATCAACTGGTTTCGGCCAAGCACGATGCAATGCATGGCGCAATTCTGATGGCCAAACAGCGCGAAAGAACTGCGGCATGATCACAACCCAGGACATTATTGAGAACCTGCGCACGCGCGACATCGAAAACACTGGAAATGGGCCGCTTTATCGCCGCCTTCAATCCGCACTGAAGGCCGTGATTGATGATGGGGTTTTGCAAGTTGATGATGCGTTGCCAAGCGAGCGTGACCTTGCCAACGAACTGGGCATTTCGCGTGTCACGGTACGTAACGCCATGCGTTCATTGGTCGATGAAGGCGTTCTGGTTCAACGCCATGGCGCGGGCACGTTCGTAGCCCCGCGTGTTGAACAGGCGCTTTCACGCCTGACATCCTTTACCGAAGACATGATCACACGTGGCATGGATCCGGGGGCGATTTGGCTTGAAAAAACAGTTGGTCACGCATCCCCGGAAGAAGCCATGGCTCTGAACTTGTCCCCCGGCACCGAAGTCACACGCTTGCGCCGTCTGCGTACCGCCAACGACAAGCCAATGGCCCTGGAATATGCGGTCATTCCGCGTGCATTTTTGCCAAGTCCCGATGAAGTGGATAAATCACTTTATGACGCCTTGGCAAAATACAACAAGAAACCCGAACGCGCCCTGCAGCGCCTTCGGGCTGAACTTTTTGATGGTGAAACCGCAAAAATTCTGGGTGTGCCGGACGGCAGTGCAGCACTTTATATCGAACGCCGCTCGTTCCTTGCCAATGGGACACCGGTCGAATTCACACGGTCCTACTACCGTGGTGACAGTTATGACTTTATCGCTGAAATGCAGGTAGATGCCCGCTGATCAAAAGATCGGGCACCTTGCAGAAAATGAGGGAACACTGGATATGACAACAAGCTGGCGCCCGAAAACTCAGATGGGCCGCGAATTGGCAGAATCCCCGGATGTTGTTGCCAAACAACTCGCCCACAACAAGACTGCAATCGACACGCTTGCAACGGAACTTCGCGCCAATCCGCCGAAATTCGTTGTTACATGCGGTCGTGGTAGTTCAGATCACGCCACCCTTTACGCAAAATACCTGATTGAAAGCCAGCTTGGCATTCCGGTTGTTTCTGCGGCCCCGTCGATTGTATCTATCTATAACCGTACCGTTGCCAGCAAGGACGCACTTTTCATTGCGGTCTCGCAGTCTGGCAAAAGCCCGGATCTTGTCAAAAACGCCCAAGCAGCCCGGGATGCCGGTGCGCGGACTGTGGCCTTGGTTAATGTTGTTGATTCTCCTCTGGCCGATACGGTTGATCACGTTATTCCGCTGCTTGCCGGACCGGAAACAAGTGTTGCCGCCACCAAGTCCTATATTGCGACCCTGTCGGCGATTGCCCAGATTGTTGGCGCATGGACGCAAGACACCAGCTTTAACGACGGTCTAAGCAAACTTCCGAACCTGCTAACGTCCGCACTTGATCAAGATTGGCTCGGTGCGTCTGATACCATTGCCAAGTCTGATGGTCTGTATGTCATCGGGCGCGGCCCGGCCTTTGCGATTGCGCAGGAGGCTGCCCTGAAATTCAAGGAAACCAGTAGCTTGCACGCCGAAGCATTCAGTGCTGCTGAGGTAAAGCATGGCCCAATGGCCTTGGTCTCTAAAACATTTCCGATGCTGGTGTTTTCACAGCAGGATGCATCGCGTGACAGTGTCGAAGATTTCCTGACTGAAATGCGCGGGAAAACAGATAACCTGTTTGCAGCCGAAACCGGCTATGCCGATATCAAGGGGCACCTTCCGGTGGTCGAGGATATCCACCCGCTTCTCGCCCCGATTGCCATGATCCAGACGTTCTATACGCTGGCTGAAAACGTGGCACTTGCGCGTGGCTGCAATCCCGATGCACCGCCGCATCTTTCGAAAGTAACGGAGACCCACTGATGTCTGCATTTGCCATTACCAATGCCCGTATCTTTGACGGCACAGATTTTCTGGACGGCAAGTCGGTCATCGTGCGCGATGGCAATGTTGATAAGATTGTCGATGCGGCCGCCCTGCCCGCTGACCTCACCGTTATTGACGGTAACGGACAGATGCTTGCGCCCGGTCTGATTGATGTTCAGGTCAATGGTGGTGGCGGTGTGTTGCTGAACGATCAGCCCACGGTCGATGGTGTGCGCGCCATCATGCAAGCGCATCGCAAATATGGCACAACCGCCATGCTGCCAACATTAATCACCGACCATCGAGGCAAGATGGAAACCGCCATTACGGCGGTGACAGATGCGATTGATGCAGGTGTTCCGGGCATTGTCGGCATTCACCTTGAAGGACCGTATCTCAATCCAGAACGTAAGGGCGTTCACAGTGCAGATATCATCCGGCCGATGGAAAATGACGCGATTGAGCTGCTGACCCGGCTACCAAACGGTCGCATTCTGGTCACCATGGCCCCGGAAAAGGCCGCCAAAGGCACCATCAAAACCCTTGCGGACAAAGGTGTTCTGGTCTGTGCCGGGCATACAGCCGGAAATTACGCTCATATTCAAAGTGCCATTGACGAGGGCCTGCGCGGTTTTACCCACCTGTTTAACGCCATGAGCCCGATGACCCACCGGGAACCGGGTGTGGCTGGGGCGGCAATGGCCGATGACACAACCTGGTGCGGTCTGATCGCAGACGGATATCATGTTCACCCCGCCGTACTTAAGGTTGCCATTCACGCCAAGGCCACGGGCAAGATCATGCTGGTGACCGACGCCATGCCAACCGTGGGGGCCGATGACAAACGTTTTACCCTTGGCGGTGAAGAAATCATTGCAGCTGATGGTCGCTGTGCGTTGGCCGATGGAACATTGGCCGGGTCGGACCTTGATATGATCAGTGCCGTGAAAAACTGCGTTGAAATGGTCGGACTTGATCTGGGCGAAGCGCTGCGTATGGCGTCCCTTTATCCGGCGGAATTTTTGAAACTCGATGACAAAATGGGCCGGATTGCACCGGGATATCAGGCCGATATGATCCTGTTTGATGACGCATTCAATGTGTCGCGCAGCTGGATTAACGGTGCGGAATAATCATAACAATCAATATATTATCAGGTTTTAAGGAGGCACAAAATGAAGCCCGTTCGTATTCTGGTTATCGGTCTTGGCAATATGGGCCTGTCGCACGCAAAGGCCTATCATGCGCTTGATGGATACGAAATTGTTGGCATTTGTGCCCGGTCAAACATTCCTGCGGAAAAGCTGCCAGATGGGTTTGCTGCTTACCCGCAGTTTACCGATTTTTATACCGCATTGGCGCAAACCAAACCCGATGCCGTGTCGATCAACACCTATACAGAAACCCATGCTGACTTTGCCGTCGCCGCCTTTGAGGCCGGTGCACATGTGTTTATCGAAAAGCCACTTGCCGCCACAGTGGAGGACGCCGAACGGGTTGTTGCCGCAGCCAAAAAGCATGATCGCAAACTGGTGATTGGCTATATCCTGCGCCATCATCCGTCCTGGGAAAAGTTTGTTGAAATCGCCAAGACGCTCGGCAAACCGCTTGTCATGCGCATGAACCTCAATCAGCAAAGCAGCGGTGCCTTTTGGGAAACCCATAAACGGTTGCTCAACAGCGTGTCACCGATTGTCGATTGCGGGGTTCATTACCTTGACATGATGTGCCTGATGACGGCGGCCAAGCCGGTGTCGGTCAATGCCATGGGCGTGCGCCTTTCCGAAGACGTCGCACCAGACATGTATAACTATGGCCAACTTCAGGTCCGCTTTGATGATGGATCCATCGGCTGGTACGAGGCCGGATGGGGCCCGATGATCAGTGAAACCGCCTTTTTTGTGAAAGACGTGATCGGGCCAAAGGGCAGCGTTTCCATCACCGATGTCGAAGAAAAAGGCGCTGGTTCAGCCGATATTGATACCCACACCAAGACAAATGCACTCAAACTTCACCATGCTGCCACAAACAGTGCCGGAGAATTTACACAATTGGACGAGATCATCAAAACTGATGACGAGCCCGATCATGACGGCCTGTGTCTGCGTGAACAGCAATTTTTCCTAAAGTCTATAACGGAAAATCTTGACCTTACGCAGCATATGGAAGATGCATTGGGCTCTTTGCGGATTGCCCTTGCTGCGGACCAGTCGGTTCGAACGGGGGCACCTGTTTTACTCTGACCCCCAGGAGGAGTACCCACATGCCTTCCGTTAAACCCGGTGTTGTTACCGGTGCTGCCTATCGTGACCTTGTCGCTGCCTGCAAGCAGGACGGTTACGCCTTACCTGCTGTCAATATCACATCGTCAAGCACGATGAATGCCGCCCTTGAGGCCGCTGCAAATGCCGGTTCTGACATTATCATTCAGCTTTCGAATGGCGGTGCACAGTTCTTTGCCGGCAAGGGCATCAAGGACGCCGCGGCTGCCCGTGTTGTGGGCGCCGTTTCAGCCGCACGCCATGCACAGCTTCTGGCTGAGTATTATGGTGTTGCGGTTGTCCTGCATACCGATCACGCGAACCGCAAGTTCGTGCCATGGGTCGATGAAATGCTAAAATGGAGCGAAAAGGCCTATGCCGAAGAAGGCAAAGCGCTTTACAGCTCGCACATGCTTGATCTTTCCGAAGAACCACTCGAAGACAACTTGTCGACCTGTGAAACCTTCCTCAAGCGTATGTCCGCCATCGAAATGAGCCTGGAAATCGAACTGGGCGTCACGGGTGGCGAAGAAGACGGGATCGGCCATGAACTCGACACCTCGATCGAGGAAATTGATCCGCGTCTTTACACCCGTCCCGAAGAAGTCGAAGAAGCCTACCGTCGCCTGTCACCGCTCGGCCATTTCTCGGTCGCAGCAGCGTTCGGTAACGTGCACGGCGTCTACAAGCCGGGCAACGTCAAACTGCGCCCTGAAATCCTTCTCGAAAGCCAGAAATTCGTCGCCGAGAAGCATGGTCTGGGCGACAGCCCGTTGGACTTCGTGTTCCACGGTGGTTCGGGTTCGGAAAAAGCGAAAATTGAAGAAGCTGTCGGCTATGGTGTTTTCAAAATGAACATCGATACCGACACCCAATTCGCTTATGCCCGTCCGGTTGGCGAATATGTCGAAGCAAACGATCGCGCCTTTAAATATCAGGTCGATCCCGAAACCGACAAACCTTATAAAAAACAATATGATCCGCGTGTCTGGATCCGCGAAGCCGAACTCTCGATGGCTGCGCGCCTCGAAGAAGCCTTCAAGGATCTTGGTGCGACCGGTCGTTCGGTGACCAAAGGCTAGTCCGCCTGAAACGGTCAAAAGATTTGTGAAGCCCGCCGGACTTGTTCGGCGGGCTTTTTCATGCATCCATGTCGACCTTGGTTGCGAAAAAGATCTCTCCTGACAAATACTGACAGGAACTGTCAGGGGCATGCTTGCGTATACAGGTTGCCTCCTCTATACACTTTCCGAACAATTCAGGAACAAAAGGCCCGACATGCTGACGAAAATTTCGGTTCGCGGTGCGAAAGAACACAATCTGCAGAACATTGACGTTGAACTGCCCCGTGACGCCTTGGTTGTGATTACCGGCCTGTCAGGATCGGGTAAAAGTTCGCTGGCATTCGATACAATCTATGCTGAAGGCCAGCGTCGTTATGTCGAAAGCCTTTCAGCTTATGCGCGGCAGTTTCTTGAATTGATGCAAAAGCCTGACGTCGAATACATCGACGGCCTGTCACCGGCGATTTCGATTGAGCAGAAAACAACGTCGCGCAATCCGCGCTCGACCGTTGGTACTGTCACCGAGATTTATGACTATATGCGTCTTCTCTGGGCGCGTGTTGGCATCCCCTATTCACCGGCCACCGGATTGCCGATTGTCAGTCAGACCGTATCGCAGATGGTCGACCGCGTGCTCGAGATGGAAGAAGGAACACGCCTGTATCTTCTGGCCCCCATCGTGCGTGGTCGCAAAGGTGAATACAAAAAGGAACTGCGTGATCTACGGTCGCGCGGTTTCCAGCGCGTCAAAATCGATGGTGAAATGTATGACATTGATGACGCGCCAGACCTCAACAAGAAACTCAAACACGATATTTCTGTTGTTGTTGATCGTCTGATCGTCAAGGACGGCATCGGAACGCGTCTTGCCGACAGCTTTGAAACCGCCCTTGAACTGACCGATGGCATTGTCCTTGCCGAGGATGCCAAAACGGGCGACACCACGGTGTTTTCCGCCAAGTTCGCCTGCCCGGTTTCCGGCTTCACAATCGAGGAAATCGAACCGCGTCTATTTTCCTTTAACAACCCGTTTGGCGCCTGCCCGGCCTGTGACGGTCTTGGCACCCAGATGGAATTCGATCCGATGCTGGTGGTGCCCGATGAAAGCAAAACGCTTGATGATGGCGCGGTTGCACCGTGGGCCAGCTCAACATCGAAATATTATCTGCAAACCCTGAAATCCGTCGCTAAGCATTTTGGGTTTAAAACCAACGTTGCGTGGGAAAAGCTGCCCAAAACCGCACAGGACACCATCCTGTTTGGCTCTGGCGACGAAGACGTCACCGTGACCTATGACGATGGATCGCGCAGTTATAAGGTTTCACGCCCGTTCGAAGGCGTCATTCCAAACATGTCGCGTCGCTGGCGTGAAACCGACAGCCAGTGGGCCCGTGACGAACTTTCCAAATACCAGATGGTGTCAAACTGCCCGACCTGTAACGGGCAGCGCCTCAAACCCGAAGCCTTGGCCGTTAAGGTCGATGGGGCTGAAATATCGCGCATCACCGACCTTTCAATCGCCAAGGCGGCCGATTGGTTTCTGGCCCTTGAAGACAAACTGAACCCCAAGGAAACAGAGATTGCGCGCAGAATCTTACGCGAAATCAATGATCGCCTGCGCTTCCTGCGCGATGTCGGACTGGATTACCTGTCGATGTCACGCACATCGGGCACCCTTTCAGGTGGTGAAAGTCAGCGTATCCGACTGGCATCACAAATCGGTTCGGGCTTAACCGGGGTTCTTTACGTCCTTGATGAACCGTCTATCGGTTTGCATCAACGCGACAATGACCGGTTGCTTGAAACGCTTAAACGTCTGCGGGATCTTGGTAATACGGTTCTGGTCGTCGAACACGACGAAGACGCCATTCGTGCGGCTGACTATGTGGTCGATATGGGCCCGGGTGCCGGTATCCACGGCGGTCGCATCGTTGCCGAAGGCACCCCCGAACAAATTCAGCAAAACCCCGAAAGCCTGACGGGCAAATACCTTGTCGGGACCGAACAGATTGCCGTGCCAAAGGAACGCCGCAAAGGCAATGGCAAGTCGATTGCGATCAAAGGCGCCACAGCCAACAACCTGCAAGGTGTCGATGCCGAATTCCCGCTGGGCAAATTCATCTGTGTTACAGGTGTTTCAGGTGGTGGTAAATCAAGCCTTGTGATTGAAACACTCTATAAGGCGCTGGCCAAGCGGATGCACAATGCGCGCAACCATCCCGGCGCCCATGACAGCATCACCGGTGTTGAGCATATCGATAAAATCATTGATATCGACCAAAGCCCGATTGGCCGAACACCACGATCCAACCCGGTAACCTACACCGGTGCATTCACGCCAATCCGTGAATGGTTTGCCCAACTGCCAGAGGCCAAAACGCGCGGGTATAAGCCGGGACGTTTTTCGTTTAACGTTAAGGGCGGCCGCTGCGAAGCCTGTCAGGGCGATGGTGTTATCAAGATTGAAATGCACTTCCTGCCCGACGTTTATGTCGAATGTGATCAGTGCAAAGGCAAACGATATAATCGTGAAACGCTCGATATATCGTTTAAAGGCAAATCGATATCTGACGTTCTTGATATGACCGTTGAAGAAGGTGCGGATTTCTTTAAGGCTGTTCCATCAATCCGCGACAAGATGGAAACCTTAAAACAGGTGGGTCTTTCCTATATCCATCTGGGTCAACAGGCTACCACCCTGTCGGGTGGCGAAGCACAGCGTGTCAAACTGGCCAAGGAGCTATCAAAACGTGCCACTGGACGTACGATTTATATTCTTGATGAACCCACAACCGGGCTTCATTTCCATGATATTCGCAAGCTGCTTGAAGTGCTCCATACCATTGTCGATCAAGGCAACACAGTTGTCGTGATTGAACACAACCTTGACGTCATCAAGACGGCCGACTGGATCATTGATATTGGACCTGAGGGGGGCGACGGCGGCGGGAAGCTTGTCGGATGCGGGACGCCCGAAGACATCATGGCCAATAAGAAAAGCTATACCGGACATTACCTTAAGCGTCATCTGGGACTTAAGTAGAACCAAAACGGGGCAGTGATATTCTGCCCCGTTTTGCTGTGATCAATCTGTACGGGCAACCCTGTCTTCAACGCGCTTGACTAGTGCGGTGCTAAGCCGTTCGCTAAATCCTGACAGGAATGCAAACACCAAGACAATTGAGATTTGCTGTCCAGCAGCAGCCGAGTTGCCAATCTGGTCCAAGTCATCAAGATTGTGCAACTGATCAAGCGGGATCGGCAATATCCCTGCCCGTAGTGCCAACAAAACCAGAAGTGCAAAGCAGAACCCCATGCAGGGCCGGAACAGGAAATTAAAGAACACCGAGGCTGGTTCCATCTCGTTCCATTTCACATCCTTGCCAAGCCGCATCATCATGCTGGTTAGCGCCCCAATCGCCCCAAAACTGCCAACAAAGAACAACAGGTCATAACTAAACCCGAATATCTTGCCCGAACTGCCGCTGATCAGGGTATCGACCTGAACAAACAGCAAAACAGCGAACACTAGAAAAATTGGCGACAGCGCCAATGCAATGGCGGCAATCCGAAGGCTGCGATAAAAAGCTGCTTCGACCGGATTAGGTTCCGCTTTCGGTACGGGGCGACGGCTATCCCCCTGCAGGTCATGCAAATAGCCCTGCACAAACCCTTCCCGTCCCTGATTAAGGGCCAGCAACATGATCATGGCATCCGACAGTTTTCGTTCTTCTGGAATATCGGAAAACGCGTCATTTACGCGCCACCAACGCAAGAATGACCGCATCACCAGCGACGCGCGCCATCCCTGACGGGTGGTGATGATATATTCAATCATGGCGTCGATATCTGCTGTTGCAAACACGCCATCGCTAGAACTGGCAAAGGGAAATCCGATATGATGGCCGATGACCAATGGCTTGGGGCTGGCATCAGGTGACGTGCCCTTATCTGGGACGTCAGGACAGTCGAGGTCACGACGCCAACGGCGACTGGGCACCAGACCGATGACCGGACAATGGGTCGGTTCATATCCATAGGGATGATGCGGGTAGCTCATATGTCTGCCATTTTCGCCTGTTTCGGGATAGAACGGCTCTGTCCTGTATGACGCGCCTGATGTGGCATTGTGAAAAATTCATATCCACATGCATGAAACCGGCACCACAGTTACGTAATTGACTTGAAATCTGCCCCTTTGCACCGCTATGTGTGTGCCAGGTTTTAAAACACATTCTTCGCGAGGAGTTCGCACACGTGAGTACGGTCAAACCTGTTCATATTATTGGTGCCGGTCTGGCCGGTAGTGAAGCCGCATGGCAACTGGCCGAGGCTGGCGTGCCCGTCACCCTTCATGAAATGCGCCCGGTGCGACCAACCGATGCCCACCATACGGACAAATGCGCCGAACTGGTCTGTTCGAACTCGTTCCGCTCCGATGACAAGGAATACAATGCTGTTGGCCTGATCCATGATGAAATGCGCCGTGCCGGGTCGATCATCATGCGTTGTGCCGATGAACACAAGGTTCCCGCCGGTGGTGCGCTTGCCGTTGACCGCGAGGGTTTTTCTGCTGCTGTAACAACTGCACTGGAAAGTCATCCTCTGATCACGATGGAACGTGGCGAGATTGATGGCCTACCGCCCGTGGAATGGGAACACACCATCATTGCTACCGGCCCGCTGACCTCTGGTCCACTCGCCGAAGCCATTCGGACCGAAACCGGCGAAGAAAGCCTCGCCTTCTTTGATGCGATTGCGCCGATTGTCTATAAGGAAAGTATTGATTTCGACAAGGCATGGTTCCAGTCGCGCTATGACAAGGGCGACGGCAAGGATTACATTAATTGCCCGATGAATGAGGCCGAATATAACGCCTTCATCGATGGCCTGATCGAAGGTGATAAAACCGAGTTTAAGGAATGGGAAAAAGACACACCCTATTTTGATGGCTGCCTTCCGATCGAGGTTATGGCTGAACGTGGCCGCGAAACCCTGCGTCATGGCCCGATGAAGCCGGTTGGCCTGACCAACCCGCATGATCCAACCAATAAGCCACGCGCCATTGTTCAGCTGCGTCAGGATAATGCCCTTGGTACGCTTTACAATATGGTCGGTTTCCAGACCAAACTGAAATACGGCGCACAGGCCGACGTCCTGCGCACCATTCCGGGACTGGAAAAGGCTGAATTTGCCCGTCTTGGCGGCATTCACCGCAACACGTTCCTGAATTCACCGCGTCTTCTGGACGGCAACCTGCGCCTTAAATCACGTCCTGATGTGCGGTTTGCCGGTCAAATCACCGGTTGCGAAGGCTACGTTGAAAGTGCGGCTGTCGGGTTGATGGTTGGTCGGTTCACCGCCGCAGAAAAAAGCGGAAAAACACTTCCCACACCGCCGCTTGCAACCGCAATGGGTGCATTGCTCAACCACATCACAGGCGGTGCGGATGAAAGCACATTCCAACCGATGAATGTTAATTTTGGTCTATTCCCTGACCTTGAATTGACCAAGCGCGTTAAGGGGCGGGATCGTAAAAAGCTTTATTCAGATCGCGCTATCCCGCTGTTTGACGCATGGTTATCGGAAATCGCTGCTGCCTGATAAAACGACAAAAGCCGCTTCATTCGAAGCGGCTTTTTGGTTGGGCAGCAGCCCTTTGATCAGTAGCCCTTTTTTTCCTGACGCAGGAGCTTTCCGGTAATATCGCGGATCGTCTCGCCATTGCGGAACCGCTTGAAGATCAATTCCATATTGCCTTCATCATCGAGCTTGCGTTCATAGACCTGCATCTCATACCCACCGTCATCGGTGATATAAAGCGCATGGATCGTCAATGTACGATCAACAATCCGCGCCCAAAAGAACGGTTCTCCCTTAAGCGGATCATTGGGAACTCGTTTGCCAAACAAACCGGACCGCATGGCACTTCCGTAGATGTCTGGTCGATCCGTGCCATAGAATTCAATATTCAGTGAAACGGTCTTTTCTCGGCCATCGGATTTGTGAATGACAGTAGTCCAATCGACGACAAAACCACGGTCTGCTTTGACGATTTTGACATCAAGATCACGGGCTTGCAATTCCCCTTCGGCGTGCTCAATGGTTTCACCATGATACTCACCCAAAAACGGCTCAATGCTTGCTGCCTGCGCCGAAATTGGCAAAAAAAGCCAGCTCAGCATGAACAAACTAGCAAGCCACTGATATCTTTTGCCGATGTTCTTATGTGCCATTCGGGTCCTCGCCTAATAGGATCAAGCCGCCATTGTGCCCTGTTATCAAAGCGTTTTTAACGCTAGCACGGCCAGATCAGAACTGCCTTATTCTTTTGCTTAATTTAGATGACATTTTCGCAATATCCAGCAACACCGCGAAATTAATTCAGTATCGCTTGAACATTCCGTTCAATGTCAGGCGCAAACTTGCCGGACGAGCTAGCCCGAACTCCGCAGAAAACGGATCATAACCGGCCTTTGCCAACTTGCGAAGATACCCGTCGGCCAGCACAACCGGCAGTCCTACGGCCAGGGCACTTTTGGGCAATGCTTTGCGGGCAGAACGGGCATCCTTGATCCGTTGACGTGCAAGCTCAGCCAGCGCACGGATAAAAGTTTTGACCTCATCCTTTTTACGGAACTCAAAAATATCACCTTGGGCAACGTTATGGAGTTCCATCTGATCTTTGGGCAGATACAAGCGTTTTGCACGACCGTGAAAAACAATTGCGCGCATGATACCTACAAGACCATATGCATTTCCGGCCAGCCGGGCGGCATGTTCAGCATCCTCACCCTTAGCACCGAGCAAACGGGCGGCAAGCACAGAAAGATGACCAGATGTCTGATCGATATAGCGATCAAGCTCGACCTGATTTTCCGGCTGACGATCTTCAAGATCAAATTCGCGTGCTGTCACCAATGCGCCAAGGTCTTCAACAGACAAATCACCAGATTTGACCAGCTCTGCCAGTGGCTCGATCACCTCATGCTTGCGCACAGTGCCTTCTGCCAGATCAGACAAGGCATCATGCCACCATTGCACGCGAATGTGCCCCAGCATCACTTCGCTGACCATTTCGCGGGTTTTCGACACTTCCTGATTAAACGCATACAGCGTGAAAAGATCATCACGCTTATCGGGGCTTGCGAAAAGTGCACATAGGAAGCGATCCCGGTCGTGGCGACGAACATAGTCCGCGCAGTAAGGCAATTTCGGCGTATCTGTCATCGTCTTCATCCGATCTTACGCGTTTCGCGCTGATCGTCGCTGCTGTTTGAAGGATTTTCTGGCATGGTTTCGACATACAGCGACTGCGACGGGAATGCAAATCCGGCCCCCGCTTCCTCGACAATCCGCTTGAATGCAATGATATGACGGTTGCGAATTTCACGCCACGTCACCCAGTCGGTCGTGGTGGTGAAATAGTACAGATCAATATTTATAGAACTTGCCCCAAAATCAGACAAATGCACCATCTGTGCGACTGCTGTTTGTGCAACGTCTTCATCATTTTTCAGAAAGTCACGTAACTGATCAACAATAGCTTCCATCTGCTTTGCAGTGGTCCGATATTCCAGACCAATCGACATCTTGATACGCCGATGCGTCATGCGTGACCAGTTAATCACCGGTGAATCGACGATTTGCGCATTTGGCATGGTGACAAGTGCCTTGGCAAAGGTCCGGACCTTTGTGGCACGTAGGCCGACAACTTCGATGGTCCCTTCAAAATGCGGCGTTTCGACCCAGTCACCCCGTTTGTAAAGGTTATCGGCGAAAATCGTCAGCCCACCGAAAACGTTGGCAACAGAATCCTTTGCCGCCAATGCAACAGCCATCCCCGCAAGGCCAAGACCACCGAGGAAGGCCGAAACATCAATGCCCCACCCTTCGAGCAAAATGACAATCCCGATTACGGCAATCAGGGTTTTAATGCCACGGATAAAGAACTGCCTTAAATCATCGCCCAACCCGGCACCGAACCGGCCAATCAGGCGGTTAAACGACAGTCCAAGTGGCTCGACCGCACGAAACATCGCCCAGAACACGCTAAAGCCTGCTGCAAGGCTGGTGGCATCAAACAGCACCGTTTCGATTTCCAGGGAAAGATCAAGCAGCTCAATGGCAAAATAAATGCCGACAATCATCACGAGGGCCTGAAGCGGCAACGCAAAAGCATCAAGTACATTCGCAACCGTGCTTTGCTTATTCTGATGTGCCAATCGGCGCATGCCCCCCAGAATAGCAGCGGCTAAAACACGTTTGAGGATGAAAAACACAATCAGGACAACAAGCGCACCAATCCATCTTCCGATGTCACCGCCACCAATCATATCGACCCAATTATTCAGTTGGCCAATGACTTCGGTATTCAGGCTGTCGAGTTCTGTCGAAATTTCATCCATGACTTCTAAAGCGTTCTACTGTTAATGTTTATTGACGATAGGCCTTGCGCGCAAAAGCAGCGACCTGCACTTAGAAGGCCTTTGTATAACAATTAAAATGGCACAGGCATATGGCATCATTGACATCTGGCCGACTACACGTCATTGGCGGCGGCTTAGCCGGTTCCGCCCTTGCAACACTGATGGCAGAAGATGGTGTCGACGTTACCCTTTACGACCAGGCCGAACCGTTTGAAAGCCGCTGGACGCGTGGCATGCAGACATCTCCTGAAAGCCACAAGGTTTCTGAACCGGAAATATTTTACGATCCCGAAGGGCTCGTCGCCGATTTCTTTGCCCGCTTCCCCGAAATTCCGGGAAAACTTGTCAGACCGGCACATGGTGTCCTTGGCCTGAAGCGCGGCCGACGTAAACCTGCTATCGTTACCCTTGACGAGGGCCTGGCACATGCCTTGGTCAACCGGCGAAGCGGCCCACTGATGCGTGCTATCACGGCTTTTGGTCTTTGGCAAAAACGTTACGCCAGTGAAGACAGTCGCGTTGAATTACCCAAAGGCATGGGCCATGCTGGCATAGATCCCGACGATGACCGCCAAAATCCGGGCACTTACCACCGGGACGGTTTGGCGGTTTTGGCCGAAGTTCTGTTTTCAATGCCGGCACACCGGTGTTCGAACGCTCTGCTTGGGCGAGTTATGTTGCCACGGGTAAAATCCCTGTTTTCCAAAAATCATGAACCGGTTTTTTCAGCCATTGACCCGATCATCCTAAATGACATTGCGCTACCAACCCTGCGCGACCGGTTTGTCAGTGCGGGTGGTAGTGTCGCGGCGTGGGCGCCACTTGGCGACATCGACAGTACATCGGAATACGCAACGGATTTGCTGTTTGGCGAAGATACCCAGATCGTTCTCAAACCTGATGATGCGGTCGTGCTTGCGCTTCATCCAAAGCAACTATGTGACACGGTTCCCGACATCGGCTTTGCCCCGGCCCCGGCCCGTCGCCAGACAATGGCATTTGAAATGCGTCGGCCATTTGCCGAACCACGCTGCCTGTTTACGTCTGACGATCTTGTTCGGGCGATTTACTGCAACCGTCGCCATATTCAGGTCAGCCTAGGCAGCAATGTTCATCTGCCATCTGATGGCACGGCGGATCAATTTGCCCACCGTATTTGGCAAAGGTGCATCTGGCTTTGTGACCAGTATTTGAACCTCGACCTTAGTGCGCGGTCGGAAAACACCAATAATCAGGGCTCCCCTAAGTTCAGTTTTGTGGACGCGGAAGCCCCGTTTCCCGAACTCACACCCGGCTTGGCGGCTCTGCGTTTTCGGCTGCAGCCCCCTTGGAAGAACCTGTTTCTATGTGGGGATTCGTTTCCCGCCGAATATGCCCCCGGCCCCGCCGCCGTTTTTGCCAGCGTCAAACAAGTCCGTCGTCAACTACAAACATTTTTCTCGGTTTAAATGGCGATAATTGCCGCAGCAACCCGACGTCCTTCAGACAGAAGAACATTATAGGTCCGGCATGCAGCACCGGTATCCATTGGTTCAATGACGATGCCATGTTCTTTAAGAGCACTGCGCCATTCCATTGGAACGCGGGTTAAGCGGTTCCCCATGCCCAGCAGCAGGATTTCAACAGTATCGGCGGCATCAATAACGCGGGCGAAGGAATCGACCGTAATGTCATCAACCGATGTCACATTCCACGAATAAACCGCTTCAGGAAACATAAGGATTGATCCGGCAACAGAATCTTCGCCAAAACGAAACAGACCGTCACCATAACTGGTAACCATTTTACTGCCTTCGGCGACCATCGGATTTAGTTCAGTAGCCATACGGGCCCTCTTTTCGTCGTTCGATAAATTTTCTCTGGATTTAGGTACATATCAGCGCGGGGCAACCGATTGCGCCGTAACTTTTCCGCGCCACAGAATGAACAATCCCGATAGAACGACGATACCACATCCGATCATCATCATCATGTCTGGTTCTTCCCCAAACAGGGTCATCCCCAAAGCAATACCAAACAAAAGCCGCGTATATCTAAACGGTGTAACTGCGGACACATCGCCGCTGCGCATCGCCTTCATTAAGGCGCTATAGGCAAATGCGCCCATTAGCACAGCGCCCAGGAAATAGAAAAGACTTTTCCCATCAAACCAGGTGAACGCTTTCCCATCCCAAATCGAAAACAACACACCGGCCAGAATGATGGCAACGAATCCATAAAAACCCAGAAGAGATGTGCTGAGTGATACTGGCGCAGCACGGCTTGCCAGATCCCGTCCGGCAAAACCGATTGTTCCAATCACTGCCAGTAACGACAAAGCCGAAAAGCTGTCGGTGGTCGGACGCAGAATAATTAAAACACCGATCAAACCAATCAGGATTGCGCCCCATCTCCGCCAGCCGACCTTTTCGCCAAACAGAATAGCCGCACCAAGAACAACGATAATAGGTGTCGCCTGAAGAATGGCCGTGGTCGAGGAAAGCGGGGTCAGTGCCAATGCGAGCACGTAAAACAACCGGCCAATAACTTCAAACACGACCCGTATCCCCATGGCGCGGGACAGAACATCAGGGTTCAGCAGACTTTTCTTCTGGATCCGCGCGATAACCGCAAACAGAAGCGTTCCGCCAAGACCAAAGACAATAAGAACCTGCCCAACCGGATGCGTTTCCGAGACCGCTTTAACAAACGCATCTTCAAAGGAAAATGCCACCATGGCCGCCATCATCCAAAGGCTACCGATCAAATTGGCGCGATGAACGTTGCGCGCATCTGCGTGGGGCGTCATGTGCAGCAGCCTGTTTTTGAAGGATTTTTACCGAGCTTTCGAAGACACTTGTTAGGAACAGACCAAAAGAAAGGCCGGGTTTGTTGTCGCACAAACCCGGCCTTTCTGTAAACGTCTATCGATCAACTGTGGTTGATCAGGCGTTGGCTTCCTGCCCTTCTTCGCCTTCTGGAATTTTACGCTTAAGACGCAAAACAACCAGCAATGGCGACGCGACGCAAATCGATGAATATGTGCCGACAACGATGCCAAAGATCAGCGCCATGGTGAAGCCACGTATCGCTTCCCCGCCAAATGCAAACAACGCAATCAAGGCCAGCAATGTGGTAAATGACGTCATTGTCGTACGCGACAGGGTCGAATTGATCGACAGATCCAAAAGATCCGTGAGCTCCATTTTGCGGAACTTGCGCAGATATTCACGAATGCGGTCAAACACAACAACCGTATCGTTAATCGAATACCCGGCAACCGTCAAAATGGCGGCCAAGGTCGCAAGGTCAAACTGAACACCGGTAATGACAAAGAAGCCAATGGTGATCAGAACGTCGTGCAAAAGTGCGATGACGGATGCCACTGCAAACTGCCATTCGAACCGGAACCAGATATAGACCATGATCAGCAAAAGAGAGATCACGACCGAATAAATACCGGCTTCCTTAAGCTCGTCACCGACCTTCGGGCCGACAAGTTCGCTTCGGCGAATGGTGACACTGTCGCCAAGGGCGTCAGTCACCTGGGCCAAGGCGGTCATCTGGGCTTTTTCGTCCCCATCCTGACGCTGCAACTGAATCAGGACGTCATCGGGTTCGCCGAATTCCTGAATAGACACATCACCAAGACCAAGACTGCCAAGATTATCACGCAATGCGCCGATATTTGCCGGGCCGTCCGTTTTGATTTCCACAAGAATACCGCCGCGGAAATCAATGCCGAAGTTAAGCCCCTTGGTGAAGAACAGGCCAACAGAGGCCAGCACCATCACCAAGGACACGATGTAAAAGATCTTCCGGAATTTGAGGAACGGGACGTTCACGTCATCCGGGATAAGATGCAAAGGTTTCATATCTTCCCTGTTCCCTTCCTCAAAGTACCAGCTCGTTCGGACGACGACGCTTGATCCAGACTGCAATCAGCAGTCGGGTCAGCCAAATCGCCGAGAACATGGATGTGATGATGCCAATTGCCAGCGTCACGGCAAAGCCCTTGATCGGGCCAGAGCCAAAGCTAAACAACACCAGTGCCGCAATCAGCGTGGTGATGTTGGCATCCAAAATGGTCGACATCGCACTGCGATACCCTGCATCGATCGCATTAATGATCGTCCGCCCGTTACGCCGTTCTTCACGGATACGCTCAAAGATCAGCACATTGGCGTCAACCGCCATACCAACCGTCAAGACGATCCCCGCAATCCCGGGCAACGTTAAGGTCGCCTGAAGCACAGACATCACCGCCAGCACAAGGATCAGGTTCATCATAAGCGCGATATCGGCATAAATGCCAAACCGGCCATAGCTGATGACCATAAACGCGATAACAAACACCAGGCCGAGAACGGCTGCGATTTCACCTGCCTCAACAGAATCCTGACCAAGCCCCGGACCAACCGAGCGTTCTTCAAGGATTTGCATCGGTGCAGGCAATGCACCCGCGCGCAGCAGCAGTGCCAGGTCATTTGCTTCCTGCACACTGAACTGACCGGTAATGATGCCGCTGCCACCAAGGATCGGTTCATTGATCCGCGGGGCTGAAATCACTTCGCCATCAAGAACAATCGCAAGGCTGCGTCCGGCACTTTTGCTGGTGACGTCACCAAACCGTGCGCCGCCTGCCGCATCAAAGCGGAACGAAACCACAGGACGACCTTCGTTAAAGGTTGGTTGGGAATCAACAAGGTTGTCCCCCGACACAACAATACGGCGGTCAATCAGGTATTCCCGAATGCCTGCGGCCTTGTCCCCTTCGTCCGCAGACGGAAGGATCATGGTCCCGGGCGGCAAGCCGCTGGAGCGCGCATCAGCAGCCGTTTTCTGGCCATTGACCAGATGGAAGTTCATCTTTGCCGTACGACCAAGGATCGCACGCAAACGCGATGGGTCATCAAGGCCGGGAACCTGCACCACGATGCGGTTTGTGCCCTGACGCTGAATGGACGGCTCGGTTGTGCCAAGTTCGTCGACACGACGGCGTACCACCTCAACCGACTGGCTAAGCGCCCTATCGATCAATTCCTTCATCGCAACTTCGTTATAGGAAACAATGATATTGTTCCCCTCGCCGCTCATGACGGTATTGGGTTCGATATTACGCACCAGCTCGCGGGCCTTCTCGGCATCCTCGGCTTTGAGAACGGTAACTTCCGCACCCTGCAAAGTCGCTTCGCGCGGACGGTTACGGATCTGTGCCTGACGCAATTCTGATCGAATAGAATCTGCCAATGCATCATAACGTTCACGCACAACGCTGTCGGTATCAACCTCCAACAACATGTGTGACCCGCCGCGCAGATCGAGGCCAAGATTGACCTGTTTGCTCGGCAGAAGGCTCGATTCTGTCGGAAGAACGTCCTTAGGCAAGAAGTTCGGTGCGGCGTAAACCACACCCAAAGCACACACCAAAAGAACCAGTGCTGCTTTCCATTTTGTAAAATAAAGCATGTGTTCTTTGACCGGATTTGTCTGGATCAACCTTGGTCTGGTTCCAAGGTCCTTGGAACAACGGGTATTTTGTACCGCTCAGGCCACCGGTAAAATGCAAGAAGGCGGAGCCAGATGCTCCGCCTTGCTTTGCTCGAAGAGATTAGTCTTTTTTGGTCTCTTCTTCGTCTTTTTCTTCTTTTTCTTCTTTGGCGTCGCCCTTGGCCGGTTCCGTTTTCGACAGAACCGTCGAAACCATGCCGCGTGCGACTTTGACTTTTACACCATCGGCAATCTCAACCGACAGCTCGTCGTCACCAATAACTTTTGCAACGGAGCCAATAAGACCACCTGCGGTAACGATTTTATCGCCACGGCGGATCGCCCCGAGCATTGCTTTATGTTCTTTCTGCTTTTTCTGCTGCGGACGAATAAGCAGGAAATAGAAAACAACAAAAATAAGGATCAGCGGTGCAAATTGCATAAGTGCGCCGGCACCATCAGAACCACCTGCGGTCTGCGCAAAAGCAGTCGAAATAAACATTAGTAACTCCTAATCCCTCAGGACAAAATATATCAACTGCCGGAATATAACGGTGTCAAACGTCAAAGCAAGGAAGAACCGGATTTTTCCGGGTTAAATCACCATTTATGTGGCCTTGTTCACCAGCTTTCTCGCCTTTCTGGCGTCAACATCCTATTCCTTTACGCCACGGGTATGCTAGCTTTCGCGCCATAAACCACCGTCACCAAGAACAAGAAACATCCAAGAGGCCTCAATGACCACAGATTTCGACAAATTATTGCCAACCCTTGAACGAATTGCGTCCGCACTTGAACGCATGGCCCCACCTGCACGCACGCAAAACGACTTAAGTGCCGCAGATGCCTTCGTCTGGCAGGCCGAAAACAGCTATCTTCAGCCGGTTCGCAACGTCAACCGCATTGATATCGATCTATTGCAAGGCATCGGCCAACAAAAAGAGATTCTTTATAATAACACCAAACGCTTTACCGATGGCCTGCCCGCCAACAACGCCCTTTTGTGGGGTGCACGTGGAACCGGTAAAAGTTCCATCGTCAAAGCCATGCATGCCAAGATCAACGCAGAAACGCCTGCGGCACTGGCACTGGTGGAAATTCACCGCGAAGACATCCCGAGTCTGCCTACTCTCCTGCATATCCTTCAGGAAAGTGGTCGCAAAACCGTGCTGTTCTGTGATGACCTGTCGTTTGACTTGCATGATGAAAGCTATAAGTCGCTCAAGGCCGTACTCGAAGGCGGTGTTGAAGGGCGGCCAAAGAACGTCATCTTTTACGCGACATCAAACCGTCGCCATTTGATGGCCCGCGACATGATCGAAAATGAACGATCAACCGCAATCAACCCGTCAGAAGCTGTCGAAGAAAAGGTCTCCCTGTCCGACCGGTTTGGTCTGTGGCTTGGCTTCCACAATATTTCCCAGGATATCTATTTCGAAATCATCGAAGGATACGCCAAGGAATTCAACCTCGACATTCCCACCGAGGAACTCCATGCCCGCGCAAAGGAATGGACCGTCACGCGCGGCAGCAGGTCTGGCCGTGTCGCATGGCAATTTATTCAGGAAATTGCCGGTGAACTTGGGAAATCAATCGACTGACTTCAACGCTCAATCAAATCATCATACAAAAACACCCGGTTTCGCACCGGGTGTTTTTTATCGTGATACCATAACACTTGGTAAAAATTTCATCGGGTCAGATGATTCCCGTCCTCGCCGTATTTCAAAGTGCAATTGCGGGAAGGTCACGGCCCCGGTTGACCCGACACTTGAAATGTGTTGGCCACGGGTCACAACATCACCACGTGCCACCATGGGGTTTTCCGTGTGGGCATAGGCCGTCACATAATTATCGGCGTGCTTGATCAGGATCAGGTTACCAAACCCGCGCAACTCATTGCCGACATAAGTCACAACACCGTTTTCCGCTGCTGTAATTGGAGTCCCACGGTTGGCCTGAATATTGATGCCGTCGTTAAACAAGCCGCCATTGCCCGCACCGTATTTCAAAACAACTTTGCCCTGAACCGGCCAGATGAAGCCTTTTCGGCCTGTTGGTTCGGCCAGAACAACATCTTTGCGAACATTGCTGCCCTGCCCGGCTTCGGGAGTCGACTTCCGATCTGATTGCCAGCTGCGCGTTGTGGAGAATTCCTGTTCGGCGGCTGCGGCATAGTCCCGTGGTTTTATGCCGGGTGTCGGGATACTTCCGCCCCCTGTTGGCGCGACACGGGCAACGACGGTTTCTGGCCGTGAAGGCGCACTTGAGGACGGCGTACTTTTGGTCGGAACATTAACCACCTGTCGCTTGCCACCAATGGTCACCGTTTTTGTTGGCGCACTGGGTTTGGATGACGCAACAGCGGTCGGGGGCATGCTGTCATAATCTGATTGCCACGGCGGCAACACCAATCGTTGGCCCGGGTAAATCACATAGGGTTCACGCAAATCATTGCGCGATGTAAACCGACGAAAGTCTGTGCTGTAACGTGCCGCGATCTGCGAAACCGTGTCACCGGGTTCAACGGTAACGACGCGTTCGCCGTTTTTGAGTTTCGGCATGCTATACGGGCTATAGCTTGCGCCATCGCCATACACGACAGGCACAGGAACAGAGTTCAGCAAACAGCCGCTTAGGGCCGCAGTTGTCATACAGACAAGCAGCAGACTTTTCCCACGTTGGACAGCCTGTGTGACACAATTTTCCATCATGGGACCTAGTGTCCATGATCAGCGGTTAACAATCAGTAAGCACCGACCGCATTTGGAAAATTTTACTGTAAATTCGGGGTGCGTTTTGACAGAAAGCCTAGAATTCTTCAGTACCAGGCAACATCGGCACAAAACGGACTGGCATCAGTTCAGTAACCTCAACCCCGCTTGGTGTCCTTAACACACGCAACAGCAACTGCGTATGCGATACCTCGCCAACCGGAACAACCATAATCCCGCCAACCGCAAGCTGATCAACCAGAACCGGCGGCACATCCTGTGCTGCTGCGGTCACAATGATCCGGTCAAACGGCGCTTGCGCTTTCCAGCCAAGCCCGCCATCGCCATGCAAAGTCGAAATCGTGTGCAGTCCAAGCTCACGGAATTTTTCCTCCGCCTCGCGCAAAAGCGGCTTGTGTCGTTCAAGGGTATAAACCCGGCGTGCAAGTTTGGCCAAAATCGCCGCCTGATATCCTGACCCCGTTCCGACCTCAAGAACCTTCATCCGATCATTAAGCTCAAGTGCCTGCGTCATGAGTGCTACGATATAGGGCTGGGAAATGGTTTGTCCCTTACTGATGGGCAAGGCGACATTTTCCCACGCACGCTCAACAAAGGGGTCCGCAACAAATGTCTCGCGCGGGACATCGGCCAATGCCTGCAAGACAGTCTCGTCATGAATGCCATCATCACGAAGCGCCTCAAGCAGATTGGCTATTTCTGTTTCACGGGTAATGACCGGCTCGTTCACGGAAATGCTTTCGTCAATTTTTCGTGCGTTTCGTAGTGGGTAAAATCAAGACTGATCGGTGTTACCGAGATATCGCCTTGTTCGATCACCCGCAAGTCTGCATTTGGATCTTCGGGAAGTTCCGACAGGATTGCACCAATCCAGTAATAAGGCTCCCCGCGCGGATCATGGCGTTCGGCAATGTGATCGCCAATTTTACGCTGTCCCTGCTTGGAAATCCGCACACGCGCACCACCTTGCGCCTCGTGCTCGGGGAAGTTCACATTGATCAAAACACCCTTTGGCCAGGTTGTCTTCACCAGTGTTTTTGTCACGTCATAAAGGTATTTTTCGGCAATCGTCCAATTGATCATGTCACCGGAAAAATACTGCGAAAACGCAATTGCGGGCACATTAAGAAGCGTTGCCTCCATCGCAGCAGCAACCGTCCCGGAATAGGTCACATCCTCGCCAAGGTTTCCACCCCGGTTAATGCCCGACAGAATAATGTCCGGCGGTGTATCGCGCATGACCTGCTGCAACCCCAAAAGGATGCAATCGGTCGGCGTACCATCAACCGCGTAGTGGCGTTCATCACGTTTGTGAATGCGAAGCGGGCGGCGCAGGGTCAATGAATGCCCTGCACCACTTTGTTCCGTCGATGGTGCAATAACCCACACATCATCGGAAAATTCACGCGCCAAGCGTTCAAGCAGCTTGATCCCCGGCGCGTCAATGCCGTCATCATTGCTGATCAGGATACGTGCGTTCGATAGATCAATCATGCCGTGATGCCTTAACCGCGCGGTGAGATAACCTCAAGTCCGCCCATATAGGGTTTCAGCGCATCCGGAACACGGATAGAACCATCTGCCTGCTGATAGTTTTCCATGACCGCGATCAGGCAACGGCCAACGGCAAGTCCCGACCCGTTCAGGGTATGAACGAAATTGGTCTTTTTGTCGCCAGCCGCGCGATACCGCGCATTCATGCGACGGGCCTGGAAATCACGGGTGTTCGAGCAAGACGAAATCTCACGGTACTTACCCTGGCCTGGCAACCAGACTTCAATGTCATAGGTCTTGCAGGCCGAGAACCCGATATCACCCGTGCACAGGATAACCGTACGATACGGCAGACCAAGACGCTCAAGAACCGTCTCGGCACAACGTGTTTTACGGGTAAGTTCCTCGTCGGACTTTTCCGCCTCAACCACCGACACCATTTCCACTTTGGAAAACTGGTGTTGCCGGATCATGCCTCGGGTATCGCGCCCGGCCGAACCGGCTTCGGACCGGAAACACTGCGTCAATGCGGTAAAGCGCAACGGAAGCTTTGCCTGCTCAATGATGTCGCCAGCAACCTGATTGGTCAGGGTGACCTCAGACGTCGGGATCAGCCAGTAATCATTGGTGGTCTTAAACGAATCCTCGGCGAATTTCGGCAATTGCCCCGTGCCAAACATGGCGTCATCACGCACCAGCATCGGGGTGATGGTTTCTTCATACCCATGTTCAGTGGTGTGCAAATCAATCATGAACTGCGACAACGCACGTTCAAGTTTGGCCAACCCGCCGCGCAGGATGACAAACCGCGAACCCGACAGCTTGGCTGCGGTTTCAAAGTCCATCATGCCAAGCTTTTCGCCGATTTCGAAATGTTCGATTGGCGTGAAATCGAACGTCGCAGGTTCCCCCCAACGGTTGACCTCGACATTATCGTCCTCGTCGTCACCGACCGGTACTTCAGGGTCAAGAATGTTGGCAAACGATGACAGCAGAAGATCAAGCTGCTCGTTCAGGCTGGCCTGACCGTCTTCCGCATCCTTGATCTTGTCCTTGAGCGTGCCCATTTCGGCCATCAACTCGTCAGCATCTTCGCCATTTTTACGAAGCTTGCCGATTTCACCGGAAATCGTTTTGCGGCGTGCCAGCATTTCCTGATGTTCTGTCATCAGTTTGCGACGCTCAACGTCGATATCCATCAGACGTTTCGCAGTAATTTCCTGCTTGCGCACGGCCATCGCCGCGTCGAAAGCCTCGGGGTTGTCCCGAATCCATTTTATGTCGTGCATCGAACAGCACCCTGTCAGTCAATTATTTGTGGCTTTATACGATGGGGTGGACACAAGGTCCACCCCATCAAATCAGACGTTTGAAGGCCGATGATTTCAATTAACGTGCGTTATTGAAATCGTCTTCCCCGTCATCATCGCGAGACGGTCCCGACAAGCGCGGAGAACCATCTTCAGAAGAAGATGAACGGGTCAGAGATGTCTGGCCATCATCATAGGATGCACCTGCCGCAGCAGCCCCTTGTTGATCAACCGTATCATCGGTTTTGGCAACAGAACTACCGCCAGAAGGATCATCTTCCGGATCATCACCATCGTCTTCGTCTTCTGCCTCGGCTTCCGCAGCACGCTTGGCGCGCTTGCGTTCAGAAATCCGGGCCATAATGATGGAAATCTCATAGAGAATAATGATCGGAATCCCCAACCCAACCTGCGAAATCAGGTCGGGCGGCGTCAGAACAGCGGCAAAAACAAAGGCAATAACAACAGCATATCGGCGTTTCTTCGCTAAGCTATCGGCCGTCACGATCCCTGCGCGCGCCATCAGCGTAAGCAAGACCGGCAACTGGAAACAAAGACCGAACGCAAAGATAAGCTTCATTACCAAAGACAGATATTCATCGACTTTGGCTTCAAGCTGAATTGCAAGGTTGGATGCGTCGCCGACCTGCTCAAAACTCAGGAAAAACTTCCACGCCAGCGGCATGATGAAGTAATAAACCAAAGCCCCACCTGCCAAAAACAGAACAGGTGTCGCAAACAGGAACGGCATGAAGGCCGATCGTTCGTTTTTATACAGACCCGGTGCAACAAATGCCCAAAACTGCGACAAAAACACCGGGGTTGAAACGAAACAAGCGGCAAAGAACGATACTTTGACATAGGTGAAGAATACTTCGGTCAAAGCCGTGTAGATCATGCGCCGATCCGGCCCCATGATTTCTGCCAGCGGTCGCACGAGGAAACCATAGATATCCTCGACGAAATAATAGCAGAGCCCAAAGGTCAGAAACAGCGCCAAGACAGCCCATGTCAGGCGATTTCTTAGCTCTATCAGATGCTCCATAATCGGCATCTGCTCGTCATGCGATTGCATGTTCACGCCTGGCTCTCCGGGTGGTCTTTCTTTTTGCTATTAGCAGCTGACGATTTGGTATCTGACGACTTGCTTTCAGTAGCAGCCGGTTTTTCGTCCGAGCCACCACTGTCCGCCGGCTTTGCCTCAGATGCCTTCGCATCTGTTGCTTTGCCGTCGGCTTTGGGTGCGCCAATCGTCTTTTCCATAAAATCGGTCGGGTTGGTACTGGCACTGCTCACCTGCTTGCGCAGATCATCAAGTTCCGCTTCGCGGATGATGTCATCAATGCCACTTTGGAATTCGCGCGCCATTCCGCGCACTTTTTTCCAGTACCCCGCCAACTTGTACAGAAGATGCGGAAGCTCCTTGGGGCCGACGACAAATAATGCCACGACGGCCACAAGAGCCAATTCGGTCCAGCCGATATCAAACATATGACACGCCTATCTGAAGGAAACCCGACAGACGATCAGGATTTCACTGAATCCTTGTCTTTGCTCTCGGTCGAAACCGATGCAGAGGTCGTGTTTTCGATGGTCTTGGCCGAAGCGCCAGCATCATCATCTTGTTCTTTTTCGTTAATGCCCGCTTTGAAGCTCTTGATGCCCTTACCCATGTCGCCCATCACTTTCGGCAGTTTACCTGCGCCAAAGATGATCAGGACAATCGCCAGAATAAGAACAATTTGCCAAACGCCAATACCCATAACTTCTTTCTCCAAAGATCCGTTCTGCCTTCCGGCGTTATGCACGGATAATGGCAGAAAGCCCCCCACTGTGCAATGCGACGGATGGGTTAATACCCGTGATTGCAATCCAATTGTAATTTAGCATTCTGTCCCGGTTAGATTTCAAGGGACAGTTGGCCGTATCAGGACATAGGAAACACGAAGGTCATCTCTGGATCAAGCGTAATAGCGACCGAATTCTGATTTAATGTCGAAAAGCGCCGTGGCACGCGTGCATGAATGTGCCCGCCCTTTTCCAGCGTCAAATGCATCAGGTTGACTTCACCCAATGCCCGCACGGCATCAACATTGGCCATGATATCGTGACCATTCACGGAATCACCGACATGAAGTCCTTCGGGACGCACCAATACGTCAACCTCGGTTCCATCGGCAAATTCATCGGTGGTGATCTGACCGACCGGTGTTTCAATAATGCCATTGCGCACAGTTGAGGCAAATTGGTTCACCTCGCCAAAGAATGACGCAACAAAACGGTTTTCCGGCTGGAAATAAAGCGATTCCGGTGTCCCGTCCTGCATGACCTGCCCTTCGTTCATCACGATAATACGGTCGCCCATATACATCGCTTCCTGAGGATCATGGGTCACCATGATGGTTGCAATACCGGCATTTTTCAAAACATGAAGGGTCGTATCACGCAAATCTGCGCGCCGTGCGACATCCAGTCCGGAAAACGGTTCATCAAGCAACATGATTTGCGGGGTTGGTGCCAATGCGCGGGCCAATGCAATCCGTTGCTGCTGACCACCTGAAAGTTCGTGCGGATAGGCATCGAGGTATTCTGACATGCCAACCTGTGTCAGCGCACGTTCAACCGCCTCACGGCGCTGGGCGTCGCTAAAATGCTTCAGGCCAAAGCCGATGTTCTTGGCAACGGTTAAATGCGGAAACAGTGCATAGTCCTGAAAAACCATACCAACGCCGCGTTTTTCCGGCTCAACATAGTCACCCGGGTGGGCCACGATCTGATCATCAATGGCAATTTGCCCGAACTGAAGTTTTTCAAGCCCCGCCGCCAGCCGCAGCGCAGTTGTTTTTCCGCAACCAGACGGACCAAGCAAACAGACAATTTCTCCTGGGGCGACATCGAAACTAATGTCGTTCAGAACCCGGTTGGAACCGAATTCGTGACTGACATTCGACATCCTCAAACCGTCGGGCATCAACAAACTCTTTATCTGGACGTGGTCAACGCACCAAAGGTGCAAATGATTAGCGAAATCTTTCACAGAACTTAAGCGCCCGCCGCCCTTCTTGCAAGGCGCAGAATAACTTCGGTTACCGGACCCTAAACGATCAGGTGTCCGATACCTCTTTTTCATCAAGAAGATTGGGATTGTCGGAATAAATCGTCTCGTCGAGTTCTTCGAGATTGCGCGTCGTCAGGGCTTCTTCGACAACAGAATCGGTCACCTCACCGTCATCAACAAGGTCAGGCAATGCTTCGTCATCAGAATTCGCCCCATACCGGCCCATTCCCGGACGGCTATCAAGCAGGCCCGCGGCCTTAAGGTCCGCAAGACCGGGCAAATCATCACGGTCTTCAAGACCAAAGTGATCAAGAAATTCATCCGTTGTCGCCCAAAGGACAGGCCGCCCCGGCACACGTTTACGCCCACGTGGCCGGATCCATTTGGCCTCCAGCAGAATATCAAGCGTGCCCTTGGACAGCGCCACACCACGAATTTCCTCAACCTCGGAACGGGTAACTGGCTCGTGATAGGCAATGATCGCAAGCGTCTCGAGCGTTGCACGCGTCATTTTCTTGGCTTTTTCGACCTCGATATGAAGATCACCGGCAAGATCAACAGCGGTGCGAAACGCCCATTTATCGCCAACCCGGTTCAGATTGACGCCGCGTGATGCGTATGTGTCCTGCAAAACCGTCAGCACGTCTGAAATATTGGTTCCTTCGGGCAAACGTGCGGCAATGACGCGTTCGCTGATCGGGTCTGCAGATGCAAACAGCACAGCCTCGACAATGCGGACATGCTGAAAATCGACTTGCGGGCCGGTTTCGACCCCATCGATTTTAAGCTGCGCGTCACCGGTTACATCATTTGGCATTCACTTACCCCTGCCCCTTATTCTTCGATCAAATTATCATAAGGTCGATCATTGCGGGGCAAATCGCCCTCGCGCGGTTTTTGGGGCGACCGCAACATGATCGGACCAAATGTTTCTTCCTGCGAGATTTCCAACTCCCCATCCCGGCACATCTCAAGGCTGGCGACGAAATGGGCAGCCAAGGCCGACCGGGCTTTTAAAGGAGAGCCCAAGCCATGGGGCATAAACTCAAGTAACTTGGTCCATGTCGGCACAACACGTCGCCCAAACAGATCGCGTAACCGCCGGATTGCATCATCCATCGCATAAAGGTCAAACGCCTCAATCTCAAGCGTCTTGGCTTCTGACGTCAACATGATCTGGGCATAGGATTTCAAAAGATCATAAAGCGACGCGTCATAGACCGATGCCGTTGTCACGCGAATGTCCTCCGGCGCGCCCCGGGCAAAGAAATCGCGCCCCAGATTGGGTTGTGCCAGCAACTTTTCACCGGCCGCCTTCATCGCTTCAAGACGTTTTAGCTGGAAAGCAAGCAGCTCTGCCATTTCTTCGGCGCTGAGCTCGTCCTCGTCGTTGTCTTGCTTGGGCAACAGCAATCTGGATTTCAGATAGGCCAGCCATGCCGCCATCACCAGATAATCCGCCGCCAGTTCAAGCCGAAGCCCTTCTGCCGTATTGATGAATTCAAGATATTGTTCGGCAAGATCAAGGATCGAAATCTTGATGATATCGACCTTTTGGTCGCGTGCCAGTTCAAGCAGAACATCAAGCGGGCCTTCAAACCCGTCCAGATCAAGTATCAGGCGTTCGGCAAGGCTCGGTTCATCATCGTCGACCGGTTTCTTGTCGAACACCTCATCTGGAATTTCCAACTCGAACTGGTCTGCCATCTATCCCCCTGCCCAAACCCGCGCATTATGCTGGGCGTCAGGCAAATATCGCTGCCAGAAAATGGACCAACGCATTGGCCGGTTCAATCACCAACCACTGAAAGATCGGAAGGTAGATGCCAAGCTTTGATGTCACATATGGCAACAAGAATACCAGACCGATCAAAATGATCATGCCGGTTTTTTCCATACGCGCCAAGACCCGTGCAACCGGAAGCGGTGAAATCGCAGTCAGGACCCGCCCGCCATCAAGTGGCGGGATCGGCAGCATGTTAAACACTGCAAGAATACAGTTCAGCCAGATCGACTGGTTGAGCATCGTACCAAGCCAGTCATTGACCGCCGGGGAAAAGCTTGGCAACCCAACCAGAAGCAGGATCGATACAATCGCCAGCAAAACATTGGTCAACGGCCCGGCAACAGCAACGCCAATAACCCCAAGGCGTTGGGGATGCAGACGATGAAACGCCACGGGCACAGGCTTGGCATAGCCAAACAAAAACGGTGCAGCGGTGATCAACAACAATGCCGGGATCAGGATGGTGCCAACCGGATCGATATGGCGAATGGGGTTCAGGCTTAACCGGCCAAGACGCTGGGCGGTATCATCGCCAAACAATTTCGCGGCAAACCCGTGGGCTGCTTCATGCAATGTCACAGCAAACAGCACCGGCACAACCCACGTTGATGCCGAGATAATAAATTCAATCGCGTTACTCACGTGCCGGTATCCTCAGCCTGCCAAACAGGCGCAAGAAGATCGGCAAGACGCATCCGCCAATCTGTCAGTTGGCTTGATGATGGTTTGTCGATTTTGAAACTGGAAATCTGATTGGTAAAGTTTTGCGACCGCAGAAGTGCCGCACCGCTCAACAACGGCGTCATGGAAACAACTTCTTCCATCTCGGTGCGTTTGCCATTGCAATGAAGCGCAATGTCACAGCCCGCACTCAGGCATTCATGGGTGCGACTTGCAATCGAACCACCCAGTGCCTCCATCGACAGATCATCACTGATCAAAAGGTTCTCAAAGCCGATATCACCCCGAATGACATCATTGATAATCGTCGCGGACACCGTGCCGGGACGTTGATCATCAATCGCGGTAAACAGCAAATGTGCCGACATCGCCGCCATAACGTCTTTCATCTGACGGAACGGTGCAAAATCAAACTCGGACAGCTCAGCCCGCGTGGCACTGACAATCGGCAGGTCCTTGTGACTGTCGACCGCAGCACGGCCATGTCCGGGGATATGTTTAATGATCGGTGCAATCCCGCCGTCAAGCAACCCGGCGGAAACCGCACTGGCCAAAACCACAACGCGGGCCACATCCGCCCCATAAGAACGATCACCGACAACATCGCTCATGCCCGGAAAACGTAGATCAAGAACCGGTGCGCAGGTGGTGTTAAACCCGGCTTCGCGTAAATCCATCGCCATCAAACGGGCATTGATATAGGCGGCTTCACGGGCGTCTTCGGGGGATTTATCAACCAACTCGCCAAACACACCGGCCGCCGGGATTTTGCGCCAATGGGGTGGCTTAAGCCGCATCACACGGCCGCCTTCCTGATCGACAAGGATCGGGACGTTGTTTTTGCCAACAACATCACGCAGCTGATCGGTCAGGGTGCGTATCTGATTGTGATCTTCGACATTGCGCGCAAACAGGATAAAGCCATAAGGATCGGCTTCGCGAAAGAAGCCCTTTTCCCAATTGCTCAGTTCCGTTCCGCCAATCCCAAGGATACAGGCGCGCGGCTTTTTAACTTCAAGGCCGGACAATCAGGCACCCCACTTTGCGTTGTTTCAAATCACCACACAGCTTTTCTGCCGCCGAGGCATCGGCAACCGGGCCTGCCTGCAGGCGATAGTAAACCCCCTTGCCTTCAATCTCGGTACGCTGCACGAACATCTGAAGGTTACCCAACAAGTCTTTGTTTTTCGACGATAATCTTTTCCATTCCGCCGATGCTTTGTCTTCCTCACGAAGTGAGGCCAGCTGAATGCGGAAATCTCCGGTTGCCGCGGGTTTCTCTTGCGGTTTTTCCGGGGACGCTGCTTGCGGTGTTTCTTTGGCCCGCGCATCAACCGCGGCAATCGCCTTTTCGGCGTCACTCATCGTATCAGGGGCCTTAATTTCCGGCGCGGCCATGCCCGAAGACGTATCCGCCGCATCCGCCGCATCATCAGCAGGGCTTTCGGCTGCAGGGTCGACTTTCACGTCACCGTCACCGTCAACGGCCCCGTCATCATTCGATGCCACCACATCCGAAGATTTCGGTGCTGTTGGCATCACATCCGGCGTGCGCGGCATATCTGGCAGTTCCTGAAGCACGACATCCGCGTCCGGATCAACATCGCTTAGCTGGTCATAGACCGTCGTGTTTCGGTGGGGCACTTCCATTCCGCCCGGATCTTCGGGCCGCAGCTTGATCGGGGCCGGATCAGGCAGAAGAATGGGCAATTTTCCATCATCCTGAATGGGTTGCCCCTGATTGTAAAACCAGTAACCTGCCCCGCCAAGGCCGCCGATTACAACAGCCGCCCCGAAGAACACGGTCATAATTCCCTTCAACTTGCTTTTGCCAGCACCCGGCTCGGCTGCATAGTGGGCTTCGCGCTCGGCATGAAGGTTGTTACCGTGTTCTTCGTTCATATTTTACATCTCCTCGACAGGCGTGACACCAATCACATCAAGACCCGATGCAATGACGGTGGCCACTGCACGGATCATCGCAAGACGCGCCAATGTCGTCGCCAAATCATCGGCGATGATAAAGCGAAGCTCGGTATTGTCGCGTCCCTTGTTCCACAATGCATGGAATTCAGCTGCAATTTCTGTCAGGAAAAAGGCAATGCGATGGGGTTCATGCGCGGTTGCGGCCTGCTCGACAATACGCGGCCATTCTGCCATCCGGCGCACAAGAAGCTTTTCTTCGTCTGAAGACAACAACGACAGGTCTGCCGTCTCAAGCGTTTTTACCGAAAAATCCTGCCCCGGGAAGGCTTCTTTGGCCTGACGGAAGACCGAGCTTACCCGTGCATGCGCGTACTGAACGTAAAATACCGGGTTGTCTTTGGACTGTTCGGTCACTTTGGCGAAATCAAATTCAAGCGACGCATCATTTTTGCGCGTCAGCATGATGAACCGGACAACGTCCTTACCAACACGTTCGACAACATCGCGCAGCGTGACAAATGTCCCGGCACGCTTGGACATCTTAACCGGCTCGCCCTTATCAAACAGGCTGACAAGCTGACAAAGCTTCACGTCCAGATCACCTTCGCCACCTGTGATGGCCTTGGTTGCTGCTTTCATGCGTTTGACGTAGCCACCGTGATCGGCGCCAAACACGTCGATCATCAGGTTAAATCCGCGCTCATACTTGTCAAAGTGATACGCAATGTCGGATGCAAAATAGGTCCAGCTGCCATCGGATTTCTTCAACGGCCGGTCAACGTCGTCACCAAAATCGGTGGCGCGGAACAGGGTTTGCGGGCGCGGTTCCCAATCTTCGGGTGTTTTGCCTTTTGGCGGCTCCAGCACACCGACATAAATATCACCCTTTTTCTCAAGGTGTTCAAAGGCCGATTGAACCTTGCCTGCCTTGACCAGACCGTCTTCGGACGTAAAGACATCATGTGCGACGCCCAGAAGACGTAAATCTTCCTTGATCAACAACATCATCTCGACAATGGCAAAGGTCCGGAACTGCTCAAGCCAGTCGGCTTCGGCGGCGTTGACCCATTTGTCACCTTCGCGCTCGGCCAGCTTTTTGCCCGGTGCAACCAGATAATCGCCCGGATACAGGCCTTGTGGAATTTCACCAATGTCTTCACCAAGTGCTTCGCGGTACCGCATATGAAGCGACCGGGCCAGAACATCAACCTGCGCGCCGGCATCGTTAGTGTAATATTCCTTGGTAACCGCATAGCCCGCCTTGGCCAGAAGATTGGCCAAAACGTCCCCGACCACAGCCCCCCGGCAATGACCAACATGCATCGGCCCCGTCGGGTTGGCTGAAACATACTCGACGTTGATTTTTTCGCCCTTGCCCAGATCGCTGCTGCCATATCCGGTGCCAACTTTCAGCACTTCGGACACCTGTGACAGCCAGAACTGATCGGCCATGCGCAGGTTAATAAAGCCCGGTCCGGCGATTTCGACCGTGTCGATGTGATCAAGCAATCGAAGTTTTTCAGCCAGTTTTTCGGCAAGGTCGCGTGGCTTCATGCCCGCAGCCTTTGACAGAAGCATGGCGGCATTGGTCGCGGCATCCCCATGAGACGCATCGCGCGGCGGCTCTACCGTCACGCGCGCGGTGTCACTTCCAGTAGGAAGAACACCATCATTCTCAAGGGCGAGAAGCTGTTTCTCGATGTCGCTTTTCAACAGGCTGAAAACATTCATAACTTTGGTCTTTGCATATTTTTGTTTGTGGTCAATCGGACCATGTGACTGCGGCTGTTTTGGGACATTTCCGACCAAAAGGCAAGCAACGGGTCTTTCGAATGCCTACAGGTTTTGACATTTCAGCCATGCACGCTAAATAGTGACTTAAATACTATGATCTGACCGTGCTATGATGTCGCCAAGGATCGTAACGACCCCCGCCATAAATCTGGCGGGTTGAAGATCAAGGAGTATTGAATGACCGAAGCTTCACAGCAAGTCCAGATGACCGAAAGTGCTGCAAATCGTATTCAGGAACTGATCGTAAGCGAAGGTGCATCGAACACGATGCTCCGCTTGCAGGTTTCCGGCGGCGGTTGCAGTGGTTTTCAGTACGAATTCTCACTGGATGCTGACACCACTGACGAAGATTGCGTTTTCGAAAATCACGGTGCGAAAATGGTGATTGACGAAGTCTCGCTCGATCTTCTGGGCGGTGCCGAAATTGATTACGTCCGCGAGTTGGTTGGGTCCGCATTTCGTGTGAACAATCCAAACGCCACGTCATCATGTGGTTGCGGATCGAGTTTCTCGATTTGATCCGTACCGACAAAACGATTTATAAAACGGGGTTCGTTATTGCGAACCCCGTTTTGTTTGACCAAACTCATCTGATCCCATTGGAATCGAGGCCTGAATGAAAATCGCTACCTGGAACGTCAATTCAATCAAGGCCCGCCTGCCCAATGTTATTGAGTGGCTGCAAGAAGCCAAACCCGATGTTGTCCTGTTACAGGAAACCAAGACGGTTGATGACGGTTTTCCGGCGATGGAAATCGAGGATCTTGGCTATAACATCGCGATTCACGGCCAAAAAACCTATAACGGGGTCGCCATCCTGTCGAAATATCCGATCGAGGATGTTGAGCGCGGCCTGCCGAGCAATGATGACGACGAACAAGCCCGCTATATCGAAGCGACGATCAGTTCCCCCCATCCGGTGCGTGTGGCATCCATCTATGTCCCGATGGGAACGGCTGTTGGCGATGAAAAATTCCACTACAAACTGAACTTCCTTGATCGCCTGATCACGCGGTTTGAAAAAATTCGCGCAGAGGGCGAAGCTGCGGTCATGGGGGGCGATTACAATATCGCGCCGGACGATTCGGATGTTTATGATCCGGCAAAACTGCATGAAGCGGTCTTATGTTCGACAACTGAGCGCAAACGTCTGCGCACCATGATGAACATGGGCTACACCGATGCGTTCAGAACCTTCAACCCGAAGGGCCATCAATACAGCTGGTGGGATTACCGCGCGGGTGCGTGGAACAAGGACAATGGTTTGCGCATTGATCACCTGCTGCTGACCCCGGCTGCCGCAGATCGCCTGAGTGCGTCGGACATTGACCGTGACCCACGCGGCAAGGAAAAGGCATCCGATCACACCCCGGTCTGGTGCATGATCGACGATTAACGTCTTTGGCTGGCAGCATACCGCGCCAAAACCACTGTTAAACATCACAAAGGGCAGCACCGAAACCGGGCTGCCCTTTGTGTTTTGTCTTCATCTTCGCCAATCGCCAGACTGGCGTGCAGCTTCTATTCCGCGGCCTTTTGCATGGCGGTGCGATAGGCAACGATATCTTCGATGCTGATCACAACCATGTCATGCTGTTTGGCATAGGAAATCAGCTCAGGCAGGCGCGCCATCGTGCCGTCAGGGTTTGTGACCTCACATAACACGCCGGATGGCTTAAGCCCGGCCAAACGCATCAGGTCAACTGTACCTTCGGTGTGGCCACGACGTTCCAAAACACCACCTGCCCGCGCACGCAGCGGAAACACATGGCCCGGACGCGCAAGATCGGATGACTTTGCACCATCGGCAATCGCCGTTTTGACGGTGGTCACACGATCCGCCGCCGACACCCCGGTCGTCACACCGACCTTGGCCTCAATCGTGACGGTAAAGCCTGTCCCCATGCTTGATGTGTTATCCGCAACCATCGGCGGCAAATCAAGCGCCGTGGCCTTTTCGTCTGTCAGACACAGGCACACAATGCCGCTGCAATCGCGGATCAGCATCGCCATCTGTTCGTTTGTCAGATTTTCTGCGGAAAAAATAAGATCGCCTTCGTTTTCGCGATCTTCGTCATCGACAACCAGAACACCTTTGCCTTGGCGGATGTCAGCAAGTGCACGTTCTAAACGCTCCTGCGGATCGCCAAAGGTCGAAAGACCTGATTCCTGATGAACACTCTGATTCATAACCGTCCTCCTCGGATGGCGGCTTACGAATCAGGGCACAAAAGAAAGGCCCGGCATATTGGCACACTGCACCAGATACCGGTCGTAGACAAAAAGCAATTTCCACCCAACCGGGTGATCTTGCCTGTCACGCTTTATCCTCTCCCATCCGGACTATTACCGTCGGCTCCGGATTTACACCGGATCTGCTGACCCTGCTGACCCAGATGGATCAACAGGCGCTCGCGGGCTTTTCAGTTGCCTGAATTTACCGCCGGTAGGGACTTGCACCCTGCCCTGAGAATAAGCGCCGTGTTTCAACGACAAACCTGATCAAAATTGATCAGGTACGCCGCACTTTAGAAAAGCTCTGCGCGCTTGTCAAACCTGTTAAAACACGACCAAACGCATCCTAAACGCACGGTTTAGACTTCTGAGAGAACCTTCCCCAGCCGGAAATGGAAATCGCATCCGTTTTTACGGGCTTCACGCGGTGCCCATTGGCAAACCGCGCAGCGTTTGTCTGATGATCGCTTTGGGGTTTTGCATTCCTGCTTAAGATACGGGCCAAGCACCGCATCGATGTAGGTTCCCTGAAACGCTTCAACGCCAAGACTGCGCCCCATACGAAGGGCCGTGCGGCTATCACACCGCGTCAGTATCAGGCTCTGATCAACAAACAGATTGGCAAATTCCCGGAGCCGCTCGGTAACTTCTGTGCGGCGTGACCCGATAATGTTCTGATCCCAGATCACCTTGACGAAATCGACATTCATTTTTCTGGGCGACAAAAATTCAAGTGCCGGAAGTGTAATGCGATCTAGGCCAACACGAATCCCAACTGATTTAAGAAACGCGCAGGCATCTTCGAACTCCCACCAATTGGCAATCGCATTTTCCATCGAAAACTCAACTGCCAAATTCTCAATCAGCTTGCCATTCCCCGATCCGATAAAGTCACTGAATGTTTCGCTCAAGACCGTTTGCACCTGCATATTCAAATGCAGCCGATCCGGGAAAATCGATGACGCAATCGATTGCGTCACATCCATGACCTTTTCATCGAGGACCCGCGACAGGATTTCAAGCTCTCCGGGACCTTCAAGCAGAAAACTGGCAAGGTGGTGCTGACGCAAATAATCAAGCGAACAATAAAGTTCATGGCCGAGAATTTCGCGACTGTTGTCGTGGACGCCAACGATGGCTTGGCGACGACAGGAATCGAAAACCGCATCTACCGTCACGGCACCACGCAGCATTTCCGCCATATCAAATCGTTGGGATGGCTCATTTGAAAAATGCCCGATGGCTGGCAATCCCAGTAATTCCAAGACCTGTTTCTCGTCAATCGGCCACTGGAACCGGTTCCAAAGCGTGTCGGGTATATGGCCAAGACCTTGCCGTTCAATGACATCGGAAAGGGTCTCGCGAACATGGTCGACAAAGTTATCGTCACCTTCCGCCCATTTCCCGCCACGCACAAAGGCAACCATCCCGTTTTCAAGACGATGGACCTGCGTGTTTTCTGGCAAATGGTGAAATGCATCACGGGTAATCGCCCGATAATCTTCTGTTCCCAAGCGCAAATCCATCGGGATATTAAGAATCCCGAGATGCGGCTTTTTTCCATTTGCGGCATGCTTGCGCAGGCTATCGACAAAACGGCTTAGTGGGACGGCGGGTTTGGCAGCTTGGGCGGTCATCGGCAATCCTGAACTTAAGGCAAGGACGCGATACTGACAGCCGTTTATTAACTTACTCTAAACTCTTATACCATTGCATAGATTACCCTCCACCATTCGTGTCAGCATGGTAAAGATATCTTGGGGTTGTTTGGCATTCCCGATCGGTGCCCCATCCAGGGCCATGACCGGCCTCATTCCCTGCAACGCATTGGCCGTAAACAGCATATCCATCTCGGTCAGCTCAAGTGGTGTTCTCGGGTCAAAACGGGTTTCAACGCCGTTTGCCTTGGCACAATTGATCACAAAGCTACGCGCCAGCCCGCACAGAATACCAGTAGTACCGTCCGGGGTCCAAAGCGCCCCATCCTTGATCCCAAACAGGTTTGCAATCGTGGTTTCGGCCACAGATCCGTCCACCGACATGATCAATGCGTCATCTGCCCCGGCCTGTTGGGCCTCCTGTTTGGCAACGATGTTATCAAGATAATTCAGGCTCTTGATTGTTCCGGCAACCGACCACGGATTACGGCGGATTTTTTGCGCCGTTATCAACGTCAACCCGTCAGATGACGGAGCTGGCGTAAAGGGTGCTGTTGTCACCATGATGGTTGGCGTTGGGTTTTCCGGCGGCAACAAGCCGCGTTGACCACTTCCGCGCGACAGAGACAGGCGAACAACCGCACTTTGCAATCCATTGCCCTGACACAGCGTGGCAATAATTTCGGCAATATCATCACCAGATGGCAACACCTGTGACGACAGCCCGATCACAGCGGCATGTGCCGCCAGCCGTTCCATGTGCGCATGAAGCCAGGCAACCGTGCCACGATGGGCACGCATTGTTTCAAAAAAACCATCCCCCAAAAGAAACCCGCGATCCGTTGCAGGAATAACCGCATCTTGCGCGTTTAAATATGTGCCATTCAACCAGACTTGCATATGGCACTCCGCTTTGTGGCTCTGTGATCTGCCGCAAGTTTAAGGAAATTGGCCAGCAAGTCATGCCCCTGTTCGGTCAGGACCGCTTCTGGATGGAACTGAACACCATAAATCGGCAACGCCGTATGGGCAAACGCCATCACCTCCCCGTCCGGTCCGGTCGCAGTTTGCACCAGACTGCCATCAACAGGCAAATCGACAATCAGGGAATGATAGCGCGTTACGCGCAACGGCTGCTTTAAGTCGTTAAAAATGCCATCACCATCATGGTCAACATCCGATGTCATGCCATGTATTGGTCTTTTGGCGCGCTTGACCTTTCCGCCAAACGCCTGTGCAATCGACTGGTGCCCCAAACACACGCCCAGCATGGCAAACTCCCCGGACAGATCCCGGATCAGCGCAAGGCTGTTGCCTGCCTCATCTGGCCCGCAAGGACCGGGCGAAAACACCAGCGCATCCGGACAGCGTTCGCGCACCATATCGGTGGTGATTTCATCATTACGGATGACCTCAACCTCCTGATCCAGCTCACGCAGGTACCGGGCGAGATTGAAAACAAACGAGTCATAATTATCGATCAAAAGGATCATCGGACGATCCCCAGCGCTTCGAACATTTTGGCGGCTTTGACCATGGTTTCGGCATACTCATGGTCCGGTTGGCTGTCCGCAACAATGCCGCCACCAACGTTAAATGCCATTCGACCCTTGTTCATGCAAATGGTTCTAATGGCGATATTGGTATCCATGCTGCCATCAAACCCGATATAGCCGATCGCACCGCAGTATGCACCGCGTGTAGTTTGTTCAAGTTCGGTGATGATTTCCATCGCACGTATTTTCGGAGCCCCCGTAATCGATCCACCGGGAAAACAGGCAGCCAAAAGATCGATTGCTGTTGCATCATCATCAAGTTTGCCAGTCACAGTCGATACCAGATGATGCACATTGGCATAGCTTTCAAGCGCGCAAATCGTTGGTGTTTTGACCGAATGCGGCTTACAGACCTTGGAAATATCATTTCTTAAAAGGTCAATAATCATAACGTTCTCTGCGCGATCTTTTGCAGATAACATTAATTCCTGTGCCAGTTCGGCATCTAAAATCGGGGTTTCTCCGCGCGCGCGGGTTCCCTTGATCGGGCGTGTTTCAACAACGCCGTCCGTCACCTTTAAAAACCGTTCTGGCGAGTTCGACAGAACCGCAACATCGCCAAAATTCAGGAAGGCCCCAAACGGCGCGGAACTAACAGTCGATAGCCTGCGATACAGTCCGAACCGTTCCGGAATGGAACCTTGGGCATATTCCGCCCGAAAACTTTGCGACAGATTTGCCTGAAAAATGTCCCCGGCAAAGATGTACTCAATCACTTTACCCACAGCATGCTGATACGCAGCCGGATCAAAGTTGGACGCCCATGTGGTGATATCAGGTTGGTGCGGCACATCGGGCACATCAAAAAGCGGACGGGCCAACCGCAAATACTTGCGCAACATGGTCATGCGTTCAGCTGCACGTTGGGCGCGTGCTTGGTTTTCTGGTGCAGGCATCCCCGTTGAAATCAACCACATTCGGCGCTGGTGCAGATCAAATGAAATCACAAGATCATAAATACCAACGGCCATATCGGGCATTTCCAGCCAGTCGTCATCGGCAACGGGAAGCGTTTCGGTCTGATGGGCCAATTCATAGCCAAAGTACCCGACCACGCCGCCCTGAAACGGAGGCAGGTCTTCCTGTTTTTCGCGGCGATACCGTGCAAGGAGATCGCCCAAAACATCAAACGGGTTGCCCGGCACAGCAAAACCATCAAGGGTCACCTGCCCGTTCTTGGCTGTTAGCTTATGAAACGGTGATACCGCGATATAGGCATAGCGGTCCCTGTCCCCGGAATCGAGAAAATGGCTATCGGCAAAGGGCGCAAAAGCCCCATAGGCATCAACCGGTTCAATAAAGGGACATTCTTCAATCAGCATGGCACGCGGCAGTCTTGCGGGAGTGATGGAACAACGATCCGCACCCAAAGCCAAAAATCAGCCAAGCCGCGAGACCGTTTGCATAACGTTGGCGACAATCTATGCGATTCGTTACCGCACAGGGGAAGATTTTTATCACAGCGCGCAAGGTGCCAATTCAAGCCAAGAAAAAAGGGCCAACCCCACTCGGTTGACCCTTTTTTCATCGCGTTATTTAAGCCGCATTACATTGCAGCAATACGATCATATGCCTCGTTCAGCTTGGCAAGCGTATCTTTTGCTTCTTCAAGCTTGGCTTTCTCGGTTGCCACAATATGATCCGGCGCGCGGCTGATGAAGTTTTCATTCGACAGTTTGCCTTCCTGACCCTTGATGTATTTGGCTTTGCCCTGGATTTCTTTTTCCAGACGGGACTTTTCAGCCGCCACATCAATGAAATCAGCAACCGAAACAAACACGGTCACACCGTCAACCACGGTCTGGATGGCCCCCTTGGCGATGGCTTCGATATCGCCCTGCCCCTTGAAGCCGATTTCGGCAACACGTGCCAGACGCTTAACCTGTGCTTCTTGCGCGCTCACCGCAGCCTTCATCGCATCGGTGGCATCGACCAGATAAATCGGAACCTCCGCCCCCGGGGGGACATTCATTTCAGAACGCACACCACGGATGTCACCGATCAGACGGATCGACAGATCAACTTCGGCCTCGGCCGCACGATCAATCAGGGTCTCGTCAAACTTCGGATAGCTTGCCGACATCAGCATGCTGCTGCGGTTATCAGAAATCTTGTCCCACAGTTCTTCGGTGATATAGGGCATGACCGGATGCAAAATCAGAAGGATCTGATCAAGAACCCATGCGGTGACCGCACGGATTTCGGCCTTGGCCTCTTCGTCATCGCCCATCAGAACCGGCTTGGCCAGTTCCAGATACCAGTCACAGAAAGACCCCCAGACGAACTGATAGGCACTGCTTGCCGCCTCGTTAAAGCGATAGGCTTCAATACCTGCACCAACCGATTTGGATGCTTCAACCGTTTTACCAACGATCCAGCGGCCAAGGGTCGATTTCACGTTCGCCGGATCAAAACCATCCACCGGTTTGCATTCATTCATCTCGGCAAAGCGTGCGGCATTCCAAAGCTTGGTCGCAAAGTTGCGGTATCCCTCAACCCGCGATGCCGCAAGCTTGATATCACGCCCCTGTGCGGCCAAAGCCGTCAGGGTAAAGCGCAGCGCATCACAGCCATATTCGTCAATGAGTTCCAACGGGTCGATAACATTGCCCTTGGATTTGGACATCTTCTGGCCGTTTTCATCACGCACCAGCGCATGGATATAGATATCCTTGAACGGGATTTTCCCATCCATGAAATGCATGCCCATCATGATCATGCGGGCAACCCAGAAGAAGATGATGTCAAACCCGGTCACCAAAACGTCACCCGGATAATATTTATCAAGCTCCGGGGTTTTGTCGGGCCAGCCAAGGGTCGAATACGGCCACAAGGCGGATGAGAACCACGTATCAAGAACGTCAGTTTCCTGAGTCAGTTCAACGTCTTTGCCGTAATGGGCCTTGGCTGCGGCAATCGCTTCTTCTTCGGTTTCTTCAACAAAGAATTCGCCGTCCGGGCCAAACCATGCCGGGATACGATGCCCCCACCACAATTGGCGTGAAATACACCATGGCTGGATGTTGCGCATCCATTCAAAATAGGTGTTTTCCCAGTTCTTGGGTACGAACCGGATGCGACCGTCTTCAACCGCCTCAGTCGCCGGCTTGGCCAGAACTTCGGCATTCACAAACCACTGGTCGGTCAGATACGGCTCAATCACAACGTTTGAACGGTCGCCATAAGGCACCATGTGAACGGTGTCTTCGATTTTCTCAAGCAGGCCCAGCTCATCCATCTTCGCGACAAGAAGCTTGCGCGCCTCAAATCGGTCAAGACCGCGATATTCCTCGGGCGCTTCATCGTTGATGCACGCATGGTCATCAAGGATGTTGATCTTTTCCAGACCACAGCGTTTGCCAACTTCAAAGTCATTGAAATCGTGCGCCGGGGTGATTTTCACCGCACCGGACCCTTTTTCAGGATCGGCATATTCATCGGCAACGATTTTAATCCGGCGCCCAACGATGGGCAGAATGCAATACTGACCAATCAGGTCCTGATAACGTTCATCATCGGGATGAACCGCAACACCGGTATCACCCAGCATGGTTTCCGGACGCGTGGTGGCAACAGTGATAAACTCACCGTCCCGGCCTTCGATCGGGTATTTGAAATGCCAGTAATGGCCTTTGACCTCTTTCTGAACGACTTCAAGATCGGAAATCGCCGTCAGAAGCTTCGGATCCCAGTTCACCAGACGCTTGTCACGGTAAATCAGGTCCTGTTTGTGCAAAGTCACGAACACTTTGCGCACAGCCGCCGAAAGGCCTTCGTCCATGGTGAAACGTTCACGCTGCCAATCAGGCGACGCGCCAAGGCGGCGCAGCTGATTGGTGATGGTGCCACCCGACTGTTCTTTCCATTCCCAGACTTTTTCGATGAACTTTTCACGGCCAAGGTCATGGCGCGTGACGTTCTGTTCGCCAAGCTGGCGTTCAACAACCATCTGGGTTGCGATGCCTGCGTGGTCAGTGCCGGGCTGCCACAGGGTATCCTTACCGTTCATACGGTTATAACGCACAAGAATGTCCTGAAGCGTAAAGGTCAGCGCATGCCCCATATGGAGGCTGCCGGTCACGTTGGGCGGCGGCATCATGATGACATAGGGATCGGCTTTTGACGCCGAATCGCTGGCAAATGCCCCCGATTTTTCCCATTTATCGTAAAGTCTGCCTTCAACGTCGGCCGGGCTGTAGGTCTTCTCCAACATGGTCTTTTGTCCGCTGCGGGTTTTCATCAATCTTACAAAGAAAAAGCGGCGCACCTTGGGCGCGCCGCTTAAATTCGAATATCGGCTCGCCTACAAGTCTTCGGCGCGGTTCACAATCCGCTCGATTTCTTTTTTCACAAGGCGTTCGATCATATAGGGCAGGTTTTCGTCAAGCCATTCCTTAAGAAGCGGGCGCAGCATATCGCGCACCAAATCTTCAAGCGTGATGTGACCTGCGTTAAGCCCAAGAGCAACTGCGCGTTTCTTTGCAACAGCTTGCGCCAGTTCCGAAATGGTCCCGGTGGCCGTTGATTCCGTCAAATTGGAAATAAGCGGCTCATCATCGTCTTCGTCGTCATAGACAGCCGGGATCGATGGTTCTGGCTCTGGTTCTTCAAACTCGTCTTCGAAGGGATCAGGCTCCGGCTCATCATCAAGCGGAGTCTCATCAAAATCAAGCATGTCATCAAGTTCAAGCTCTTCTTCGGGCTCGTCAAGTTCAAGTTCTTCGGGTTCTTCGTCAAACTCAAGCTCTTCGGGCTCTTCATCAAGAACGAGCTCGTCAATTTCTTCTTCCGGCTCAGGTTCTGGCGCGGGTTCGGGCTCCGGTTCTGGTTCCGGCTCTGGCGTTGGTTCGGGTTCAGGAGCGGCTTCCTGTTTTTCTTCATCCCCCTCATCGGCAAGAATTTTGCGGATGGACTGGAGGATGTCCTCCATTGAAGGTTCTTGTTGCCCGTCACTCATAATTAAACTTCCGCACTAGTGTCATTACCCAGACCGATCCGTCCCCTGGTGCGGACGGGATACAAAAGAATCCCGTCCTGGCGCCCTAACAGGTCAGTCTGTTCCCCACCACTGGTCCTTGACTTTATTATAGTTGGACTCAGTGTCATAAACGTCCACAGGCAGGCCAAGCACCTGCGCATTCAATGCGCCCATGGCGGCCTTAACCTGGAATTCAGCCACGGCAGCATCACGGCGCGATCCAACAAGATCAACACGTGCCTGCAAAAGTTCCTGTTCCTGATCAAGGACATCAAGAACCGTACGCGACCCGACAGAGGCCTCACGCTGAACACCATCAAGAGCAACTTCAGCCGAAGAAACCTGCGCCTGCTGAGACTCGATCCGTGCACGCGCAGTCACAAGCGTTTCCCACGCACTGGTCGCATTTTCAATCACAGCCCGGCGGGCTTCGTCCACCTGCACACGTGCCTGCCCTGCGGTCTGCTTGGCAGCACGTACAGAGGAATAAACAGCCCCCTGCTGATACAGCGGAACCGAAACCGATGCGATGATGTCCGCACTGTCGACCGTCATATCCTCGTTAGATGCTTCATATGCACGTTCAACACCGGCCGAAAGACTGACTTCCGGATACAGCGAACCTTCGCTCAGACTGATATCTGATTTTGCCGCTTCTTCGGTATAAATGGCCTGCAAAACATCAGGATGCTGATCCTGCGCGATTGCCAAAACATCGGCAACACTGGTCGGCAAGCCCGCAAGCGAGTTTGGAATTTCAAGATTGGACGGCGGATTACCCACCAGGCGCTCATACTGCGCACGCGTATTTGCCAACGCACCCTGTGCCGAAATCAGATCGGCTTTGGATCCAGCAAGACGTGCCTCGGCCTGCGATACGTCCGTACGTGTCACTTCACCAACTTCAAAACGATCACGGGTCGCCTCAAGCTGACGATCAAGAACGCGCGTATTGTTCTGGTTCAGTTCAACAACAGCAGTATCACGCAGCACATTGAAATATGCCGTTGAGACCTGCAACATCACATCCTGCTCGGTCGAGCGAAGCGAAGCACGTTGCGCCTGAATACGTGATTCTGCACGGTCGGTTTCAGCAGTCGTCCGCCCACCACGATACAGCGGCTGCGTCACATTCAGACCAACGGTATAAGGTGTGAGACTGTTATCCGTCTCCGTCCCGTTGACTTCAGTTTCGTTTTCACGAAAACCGGCATCGCCATTCAGCGATACGCTGGGACGCCAGTTCGACAGCGCCTGCGAAATTTCTTCATCGGTCGAGCGCAATGCAGCACGACCGGATTCAAGTGTCGGGTTGCTCTGGTATGCCTTAATAAGAGCGTCCTCGAGGCTTTCTGCAGATGCGCCATGCGCAACCAGTCCCCCGGTTGCCAAAATACTGCAGGTCAGCAAGAACCGTTTTATCATTTATCTACCCTTGTAAAATCCAACACCAAGTCCCGACCCCGGCGCAGTTTCACGTATGGTAACGACGGAACGAAAAATTTCCAACAAAAGAGGCGCTTGTACCCAAAAAAAGTATTTTGCCTCTTTTTCCGTCGTCACGACCATCAATCGTAGCGTGTCATATCCGGCTCTACTTCAAGCGCCCAGATATCTATACCGCCACTAACATTAAAAACATCTTTAAATCCGCATTCTTCAAGGAGCATGCCCGCATGGCGACTGCGAACGCCATGATGACAAATCACCGCCAGTGGTTTTTCTGGCGACAACTCCCCGACCCTGACCTGCAACTCCGATAACGGAATATGCCGGGCACGATCAATTATGCAAATTTCAACTTCCCAGTCTTCACGTACGTCCAACACGTCCAAAGGCTGTTCACCCGAAAGGCTGGCAGCAAGTTCACGACAACTTATGTCTCGGACCATTTAGGACAACCTGTTGTACATACGCAAAAAGAGATGCCCGACCAAAGCCGGGCATTCCGAATATCAAATTAGAACACAAAGCTCTCGGTCGGCTCAAATCCCGGAAGATACGGGATGTTGGCATCAAACAGATCGCGATGACCAATAACACCGTTCTCACGCTCATAAAGACGCGCAATCCCGACTTTGCCCTCGGCGCGCACAACCGCCAGAAGACGACCGCCTTCTGAAACCTGTTCAAGAACGCCTGCCGGAACTTCCGTTACCGCACCGTCAAACACGATCACGTTATAAGGTGCCTGATTGGGATAGCCAGCGGCCAGATCGCCTTCGACAACAATGACATTGTCATAGTTGGCACTCTGGAAGGTCGCCTCGGCCGAAGCGGTCATATCCTTATCGCTTTCAACAGCGACAACCGTTTCAGCGACGCGCGACAGAAGTGCTGCGCCATAACCGTAGCCGGCACCAATAATAAGGGCGACATCCGTCTCGGCAATTTCGGCACACTGCATCAGGCGCGCGATCACCATCGGCTCCATTGCATAGCGACCGCCGCCAACGGCGATATCTTCGTCGACATAAGCAACGCCGCGTTTTGCTTCGGGCAGGAACAGTTCGCGTGGAACTTCCTCCATCGCAGCAATGACCAAGGGATCGGTGACCTTGTTGGTCCGAACCTGATTTTCCACCATGTTATGGCGCGCGATTTGGTAATCCATGTTTATCTGACCTGAAAATTCTCGCGAGAAAAACACCGCAACCGTCTTTATCGTCCCCAAAGCCGCTTGCGATCATTGCCCTGTTTATAGTCAGCACATAAGCACCTGACAACATCCGATCAATGGCAAAGCAGCAATTGCACAATAAAAACCACAATATAAGTACGTCACGGCGCTCCTGACGCGCATTCAACCCCATCAAATTTCGAAAATTCAGCCGATGCTGGAATTTCGTGCTTTTGACAACATTTGAGAAACTCTGATTGCATTGATGACCATGATTTCGATCGCAACGAAGCAAAATAAAATCGTTGTCGGCAAACACGATGGCGATGTCATTCAAGGCGCCCGGGATTGCTTTCCGGGCGCTTTTTTCTGTTTTGGGCATGAAATCAACACGCTGGTCGAAAAATCTGGAATTGGGTGCTTGACGGGTCGTATTCGATGGGGCTATACACCGGCCAGCCAACGCTAAGGCGCGATGGCGGAGTGGTTACGCAGAGGACTGCAAATCCTTGCACGCCGGTTCGATTCCGGCTCGCGCCTCCACTGATCCGGCATAGCTCAGTTGGTAGAGCAAATGACTGTTAATCATTGGGTCGCAGGTTCGAGTCCTGCTGCCGGAGCCAAAAAACCCTGGAACTTTGTTCCGGGGTTTTTTGCATTCTGGACCAAAACAGCGCTTTGCTGTTTCAAAAGACACCCTACCCGACTTTGTTCGTGCGCATGTGTGCGGCATATCCCCATGAGTTGTACATTCAGGTTTGATCAAATTTAACTGCAATGGGCCGATGCCCGACCTTTGGCACCGTATTCATAGGGTCCACACTTAACAGCACTTCCTGCAGTCAAAAACAGCCGTAAGTGCCATCGGCAATGTAATATCGCACCATCGCCCCCTCAATCGGCCTCAACCATATTTCGACATATAAACGCCAACGGATTAACCCCGGCGCGCCATTGGCGTGAAAATTCGCAAAAAGACAAAGAATTGGCCCTTTTTTCGTAAAAAGGTCTTGCGGGGTTTGGGTCGTTTGATTATACACCTGCCACGCGCTTCAAACGGGGTGCGTACCTGATCCGGCATAGCTCAGTTGGTAGAGCAAATGACTGTTAATCATTGGGTCGCAGGTTCGAGTCCTGCTGCCGGAGCCAATTAAAAAGGGACCGAACTTTATGTTCGGTCCCTTTTGTTTTTAGCCGCCTGATCTTACGGGAACGCATCACCATGAAAACAGTGAAAATTGAACTGCGTGAAGTCAAGCTCGGCACGCTGTCTGGCGCCAGTCAGGGCTGGTTGATTATCGGTGAACAAGACGTCATTCACGGCATGGTTCATCCGATTGACGGGGAATTGTTTACAATTTCATCAAATACCGATCCCCGCATTCAGGCCTTCGGCTGGTGCCCGATGTTTGACAATCTTGCCCATGTTCAAAATGATCTTGAAATCGCACTGGCGATGCAAAGTGCCGATGAAGTCGAACAATGGATCGAGCAATCGGAACGTTATGACGACGACAGCCATCGTGGTCATATGCACTGATGAGCACACGCAGCACCTCACCCGCCCGGACAGATATGTGACAACTCCATAAAAACTTTGTCACTTCAGTGCTTTATTGATGCAAAGCAAATCAATATAATTTGGCCTGACATACGATCTCGCAGCTGAAACAATAGCATCGGTCAAAACGCCGTCACGACCATAGACGCATTGGCGGATGCACTGAACCGGCCCCAGACATAACGCGGGAACACGGCCATGAGCACGATCAACCTCGACCATCTGTTTAAACCCAAATCTGTTGCCGTCATTGGCGCATCAAACCGCCCCCATTCTGTTGGGCAGGTCATGATGCGGAACCTTCTGGCTGGTGGCTTTAAAGGGCCGATCATGCCGGTCAATCCGCACAGTCAATCGATTGGCGGTGTCCTGGCCTATCCTGATGTCAACAGCCTCCCGGTGACACCGGAACTTGCGGTAATTTGCGTGCCGCCACAGGCCGTTGTCCCGACCATGGAATGCCTTGCCGACAAAGGATGCCTTGCGGCGATTGTCCTGACTGCCGGGCTTGGCGCGGAACCCTTTGATGAGACGCGCAGCATCAAACAGGCAATGCTCGACATTGCCGCAAGCCGCAAAATGCGCCTTCTTGGCCCGAACTGTCTCGGCCTTATGGTTCCGGGCATTGGTCTAAACGCCAGCTTCAGCCACCAAAGCATTGAAAATGGTAAAATCGCCTTTGTGTCACAGTCCGGTGCGCTGTGTACCGCTGTGCTTGACTGGGCTGCCGCGCGCGGCATTGGCTTTTCGCATTTCATATCTTTGGGTGAATGCGACGATGTCGATTTTGGCGATGTCATCGACTATCTCGGGTCTGATCCACAAACCCGTGCGATCATGCTTTATATCGAATCCATTCATGAACGCCGAAGCTTTATCTCAGCTGCCCGTGCGGCATCCCGCAATAAGCCGATCCTGTGTATCAAGTCTGGCCGCTTTGCCGAGGGTGCGGCGGCTGCCGCGTCTCATACGGGCGCGCTGGCCGGGGCCGATGATGTGTTTGATGCAGCGATCAAGCGTGCGGGTGTCTTGCGTGTTTACACCGTCAGCGAAATGTTCTCAGCCGCCGAGACACTGTCGCGCATGCGTCCGTTCCGGGGCGATAAACTGGGCATTGTCACCAATGGTGGCGGCATCGGGGTTTTGGCCGTCGATGCCCTGATTGAACGCCATGGCCATCTGGCACAGTTGAGTGACGACACCATCAGCGCGCTTGATGATGTTTTGCCCAGCACATGGTCGCACGCCAACCCGGTCGATATCATTGGGGATGCGCCGGGCGAACGTTATGCCAAAACAATTGAGTGCGTTTTAAAAGACAGCAACATCGACAGCCTTTTGGTCATGCATGCCCCAACCGCGATTACCGATCCGGTCGAAGTCGCGCAGGGCGTAATTGACGTTATTAAAACCAGTAAGAAAAACATCCTGACCAACTGGGTCGGCGAAGCCACCGTCGCCGAAGCCCGCAACATGTTCTATGCCGCAGGCATCCCGACATATCGCACGCCGGAAAATGCCGTCGCCGCCTTCCAGCACATGGTCAATTACCGCAAACTGCAAGACCTGCTGATGGAAACGCCGCCTTCGATGCCGCGCGACTTTACCCCGCAAATCGACAAGGCGCGCCAAATCATTCATGCCGCCATTCACGCCGGGCGCGACATGCTGACCGAACCCGAAGCCAAAGCTGTCTTGGAATGCTACGGCATCCCAACGGTTAAAACACTCGCAGCCACCTCTGTCGAAGATGCTGTCAAAACGGCTGACGACATTGGCTATCCAGTTGCCCTAAAAATCCTGTCAGATGACATCAGCCATAAATCGGATATCGGGGGTGTGGCGCTCAACCTTGACAGCAGTGACGAGGTTAAAAACGCGGCGACCAAGATGTTGCGTACCGTTAAAAAGGCCTTCCCGACCGCGCGGGTGCGCGGCTTTACCGTACAGGAAATGGTCAAGCGATCCGGTGCGCGCGAATTGATTGTTGGCATGACCACCGATCCGATTTTTGGCCCGGTGATCCTGTTTGGTCATGGTGGGGTTGAAGTCGAAGTCGTGCGTGACCGCGCGATGGCCTTACCACCATTAAACATGAAGCTTGCCCGCGAACTTGTTGAAGGCACGCGGATTTATAACCTTCTGAAAGGTTACCGCGACGTCCCGGCGGTCAACCTTGAAGACCTCTATATGACGCTGGTCAAATTGTCGCAGCTTGTGGTGCATCTTGGCGAAGTCCTCGAACTTGATATGAACCCGTTGCTTGCCGATAAGGACGGTGTCATCGCCCTTGATGCCCGGATCAAGGTCACACCAAAAGTCATCAGCGATGATAAGCGTCTGGCCATTCATCCCTATCCTCGGCATCTGAAAAAGGAACTGGTTCTGGATGACGGCACGACCTATTTGCTACGTCCGATCAAACCCGAAGACGAACCGGCGCACTATGAGTTCATGTCAAAACTCACCCCCGAAGACATTCACTTTAGGTTCTTCGGGTCGGTGCGTGAATTGCCCCATTCCGAAATGGCGCGCCAGACACAGCTTGATTACGACCGTGACATGGCGTTTCTCGCCATTGTGCCCGATGGCCCGGAACAAGGCCAAATCCACGGCATGGTGCAGGTTGTCATTGATCCGAACAATGAACACGCCGAATACGCCGTCATGGTCCGGTCCGACATCAAGGGGCGCGGTCTTGGTCGGGTACTGATGGAACAAATGATCGAGTTTTGCCGCCGCAAGGGGACGGAAACCTTCATTGGTCAGGTCCTGCCCAACAACCGGCGCATGCTGACACTGTGTGAAAAACTCGGCTTTAGCCGCAAGTATCTCGCCGACGAAGAAGTCTTTGAAGTCACCCTGCCCTTGCAGCGTGACCCGCAATAGAAAAACTGTCGCCCAAACACAAAAGCCCGGCTCAAATGCCGGGCTTTTTGCGTATCGGACATATCGCTAGATGCGTTTGTCTTGGATCTGCTTATACGGTTTCCATCGCCAATTTAGACCGGATATCCAAAAGCGCCTTTTCCGGATCAATGCCCTTTTGCGTCAGCGCATCTGCCGCCTCACGCTCAATCTTGCGGAGTTCGCCCAGCGTTGTTTGAACGTCATCAAGCTGCTGTTCAAGCTCGGAAATACGGCGACGCCCGACCAGCATCAAATGTGCAAGTTGCTCTGTCCCGCTCCGCTCGGCATCATAAAGATCGATGTATTCCTTGATATCCTCAAGCGAAAAGCCAAGCCGTTTGCCGCGCAAAACCAGCATCAAGCGTGCCCGGTCACGGTAGTTGTAAACACGCGTGGCCCCTGCACGCTGCGGGGCAAGCAGGTTTTTGGTTTCGTAAAAACGGATTGCGCGCGGCGTGATGTCAAACTCTTCGGCCAGCTCGGTAATACTATAAAGCTTATCGTTCATGATTTTTCTTGTTTGTTAAAGACCATGCGACACCATCGCAACATTAAGACATACCAGTCAACCTATTTACGCTTACGTCACCATGACACGCCCAATGACGGCCCTAACGGCAACGTCGTGGTTCTGGCCCTCTATGGCGCTGTCTTAATCCCGCGTGTTCAAAAGTTCGCGAACATATTCAAGATTGACGGCAACAAATTCCGGTCCCCCATAGCGTTTCCCATCTGTAATCGCGCCGGGCCACTGATCCTGATGACCTGTCCAAACGGTTCCATCAGGCATCGGGATCGCAAGGTTGCTGTCATATGGTGTCTGATATGCGCGGCGCAGATCAAACCGCCCGGCCAAACCATCCTCAAAAAGCGGCGTTTGCGCACTTCTTGGATCGGCAAGCACGCCCGGATAGCGGTCAAAAACGGCCGGATAGGTTGCGTGGTTCGCCAGATCGCCGGAAAATATCACCGGCAACGGTGCCTCTGCAGACAGTTGAAGGCCATCGGCATCGCCAAAAAACGTCTGATCGGCTGGCATAAAGTCGGTTGGCAAAGCGGATGGGTCCGCATGCTCAATCGCATTGCGCGCATTGATCAACCCGCGTGTTGTGCCCTTTTTGATGTATTTCTGGCGCAGGAAAAAGCTGTTGTGAAAGCAGGCTGATATGAAGTCAGGCTGCGGCACTGTGCCGCCTTTGCCCAGCTTAAACACCGCCCCGCCGTTATATTCATCGCCTTCGGGTCCCGGGCGGCTATCGAACCAGCAGATATTGCCAAAATAGTACCAGAAACCGCCGCGCACACCGTCTTGTGAAAACAGTTTATGGCAATTGTAAAACCGGTTTCGCCCAATCCACCAGCCAACTGCGGTGGCTTCGGGCTCGACCGGATTGTCGCGTATATAACTGAAATTATTATCAAAAATGCGAACGTCGCGGTTAAAACTGCCGATGGGGGCGGCAAGGTTTTCGGCGGACACATCCATCCGGACACCATTGTAACAATCGCGGATGTCATTGCGCGCGATCAGGACGTTGCCTGTGATGTCATCGGCCCCAAAAAACGCGCCGTTGAGATAGCGAAACGGGGCTTTTCCGTCGGGGTGAATGTTGCCATCATGGATGTCATCCCAGCGAATGGCGCGCCAGATTTCATCATCCTGTGTCCAGCGACATTGTGTAATTTCAATGGCTTGCGTTGTGACACCGTTGGCATACACCGCATAGGTGCCCGCCGTGATATCAAGCCCGGTGAAGCATAGATCATGGCTGTTTTCGATATAGACCGCACTTGGCCAGGAGCGGATGATCGACAGGTTCTCGATCCGGATATGGGCGACATCAATCAGCTTAAATGCCGCGAACCGGTCGCGGCCGGGATTATTCGCTGAAACTGAATAATCCGGCTTATTATTCACTTTTAGTTGCGATCCGGTATCCCCGCGCAGGATGATCGGGGCTCCTTCGTGACCGCTTCGCGGGAAGACCAATGGCTCGGAAAGGGGGTAATCCCCTGCAACAAGCCGGATCAGGTCGCCCGGCATGCTGTCCTTGACCGCCACATCAAGGGATTTGGTCGATCGCCATGCGGCATCAATCCAGCATTCCTGCGCATTTGGCGATACATATACAATCCTCATACAATTCCCTTTTCGCAGCACACCCTGTGATTTTGCAAGCACGATACCGTAAAAACACCGAATGCAAAGTGTGTTTGATGCAGGGCACTGACGGTGACGTCACAAAATAACGATTCATACCTTTTGCGTTTTTGTATGATTTACTTTATTTCAAAGGGCATAGAACGATCTGAAATTGTTCGCGTAAAAGACTTCATAACAAAGGATTGCACAATGTCCCTGCCCAGCGGCTTTTTACCCAAACTTGCCCTTACTCTGGCCTTGAGTACCGCCGTCGTTGGCACGGCGCAGGCGCATTTTCAGAAAATGATCCCGTCGGCCAATGTGGTCGATCAGGACAGCGGGACGCAGGTGACATTTGATCTGACCTTCACCCATCCGATGACCAATGGCCCGGCGATGGAAATGTTCACACCGTTGCAGTTTGGTGTGCAGCACAATGGGGAAAAAACCGACCTTATGTCGTCGCTGACCGCCAAGACGGTGGATGGCAAGGGCGCATTTGACGCCAAGACGACTATTAAGGCACCGGGGGGGTACGCCTTTTACCTTGAGCCGGTTCCTTACTTTGAGCCAGCAGAAGGCAAATACATCATTCAATATACCAAGACCGTCATTGATGCCTTTGACGCAGGCGAAGACTGGGACCAGATGGTCGGTTTTCCGGTCGAGATCGAACCGCTGACCCGGCCGTATGGCATTTGGACCGGCAATGTGTTTTCCGGAATGGTGCGCCACAATGGCGCCCCCGTCCCGTTTGCCGAGGTCGAAGTTGAATATGCCAATGACGGCAGTGTCACCTTGCCCAATGCGACATTTGCCACACAGGTGATTAAGGCTGATGCCAACGGCATTTTCCATTACGCCATGCCAAAGGATGGCTGGTGGGTGTTTGCCGCATTGATCGAAGACGGCACGATGGCCGCCCCCAACAGCGATGAACAAGTTCCTGTCGAGCGTGGTGGTGTGATCTGGGTGAAAACCGACGCAATGAACTGATTGGCGTGAAATGCGGGCAGGTTCCTGCCCGCCATTTTCCGTTGCGACATCCATAAAACAGGCAATCCCGATGACCTCACCCTATCGCAAATTCTTAAGTCTCCTGACCTTGCTGCTTGTTCTGCCGGTTGGCGTGGCACAGGCGCATAACTTAAATGTCTTTGCGATCAGCGACGGCGAAGTGATTGAGGGATATGTCTATTTTACCGGCGGCACGCGGGCGCGCAATGCGACCGTGACGCTAAAGGATGGTTCTGACACCGCCCTTTTGACGACCACAGCCGACACTGATGGCGGTTTTGCCCTGCGCGTCAGCCACCGGGCCGATTATGCCGTTTTCGCCGATACAGGGGATGGGCATATCGCAAGTTTTGCACTGCCCAAAACCGAGTTTTTAGAAACCCTGCCCGAGGCAAAAGATGGCGACGCCATCACGGTTAGCGCCCTGCATGACGCGGCACCCTTGACCGATACCACCCCCACGGCTTCGCCTGCCCGCGCAGATGACGACACCAATGCCGTTGCGGGTAATGGCAATGTCGGTATCAAGGGGCTGTCTGAGGATGATTTGACAGCCCTGATCAACCGGGCGGTTGCGCGGCAGGTCGGGCCGTTGCGCACCGAGATCAATGCCTATCGCAATGATGTCCGCATGTCCGACATTCTGGGCGGGATCGGCATTATCATCGGGATTTTCGGTGTCGGCGCCTGGGTGGTTGCGCGCCGTCAGCGCAAGGCATAAGCGTTACTAGACCTGTTCGCCACTTTCGACCGGCCAGCGGCTGTGGTGGCTGTCGATCACAAAGCGATGCTTGTGCGTGACCGGCGGGTGGAAGTGTTCGTGGCGATGGCGTTCATCATCGTCAGAATGCGCATGAGTATGATCATTGGCATCAACCGCATCGGTTTGCGTTCCCGGGTGTGCATGCGTGTGGTGCGGGTCATGATGGTCATGGGGATGGTCATGCCAAAACCCCGGATGGCTGTGATGAATTTCCAGCGGATCCTTGCGCGGCCAGACTGAAACGGCCAACCCGACCCCCAGCAACGCCATGCTGCCCGACGCCAGAAAGGCAACGGACAAATCAACCAAGCCGCCCAGCCAGCCGACCATGGCATAGGCTACCAACCAGCCACCATGCGACAGCGCAAAGTTTGCCGCAAAGAACGCCGATTTATCGCCGACTGCGGCGGAACGTTGCACCAGCCTGCCGCCGGGTGTTTGAGCAAATGTTGTCCCTGCCCCGGCAATGGCCCACAGAACGGCATAGAAAACCGCACTGCCAAAGCCGAGCATCATGTTGATGCCCCCAACCAGCATCGCCCCGGCGGCAAACACGATCCCAGATAACATCAATCTGCGTTCGCCAAGCTGGTCAATCACCTTGGGGATCAGGAAGGCGGCACACATCGACCCCGCCCCGGCACAGCCAAGAAACACCGTTGTCATGATTTCGCTGCCGCCCAGCACAGATCGGGTCAAAACAACGGTGTTGACGATGATCATTGCACCGACGCATGACACCGCAAAATAGACCGCAAGCAATCCCCGCAGGCGCGGTGTTTTAAGATAGGCCACCAAGCCAAACAGCGTGTTTTCGTAAAACCCGCCGACCCGGTCTGTCTGAGCCGCAGCGGGGATGTTAGCGCTAACAATCAGGATGGCGGAGACAACAAAGGTCAGGCAATTGACGATAAACAGGCTGTCAAATTGCCAGACAAACAGTAAGGCGGCGGCGACTGCCGGACTGGCAAGGTTTTCAAGGTCATAGGCAAACCGGGCATAGGACAGCCCCTTGGTATATGTTTTTTCGTCATCAAGTATTTCGGGGATGATGGCCTGAAACACCGGTGTAAACCCGGCCGATGCCGCGTTGATGACAAACACCAGAACGAAAATCTGCCAGATTTGGTCAACGAACGGCAGACAGAGAACGATTGCGGCGCGCAGCACATCCAAACCGACCAGCCACGCCCGGCGCGGCACCCGATGGGCAATACCGCCCGCGACCGGCGCAATCAGCAGATACGCCACCATTTTAAGCGCCAGAACAGAGCCCAGAACAAGCCCGGCGTCCTCCCCGGCAAGATCAAATGCCAGAAGTGACAGTGCAACTGTGGTGAGGCCCGTCCCAACCAAGGACGTGATCTGTGCGCCAAACAAATGGCGAAAGGCAGAAACGGAAAATGGCGACATGGATGAAACCATTCATCAAAACTTACTGAGCGGCAGATGCGCTGGCATTGGCATTGGCGTTGACTGCGTCGCGTCCACGATCAGCGGCACTGCATTTTGGGGCAGAACGATCTGATAGCTTACCGCCGCGCAGTTCAAGTGTCCGGGTGGCGAGTTTGCGGCGGAAATGCGGGTCGTGTGATATCAGGATCATGGCCTGCGGCAGGTCGCGCAGGATTTCTTCAAGCCGTTCGAGGTTTTCTTCGTCCAGCGCATTGGTTGGCTCGTCGAGCAACAACACATCGGGGCGCATGGCCAAAACAGCCGCCACCGACACCAGCCGTTTTTCCCCACCGGATAATTCATGGGTGATGCGTTCGCGCAAATGACGCAGATGCAGTTGATCAAGCACCTCATCAACAATCGCCAGTGCCTCATCGCGGCTGGCGCCAAGGTTGAGCGGACCAAAGGCGATGTCTTCGACCACAGTCGGACAGAATAGCTGATCATCGGGGTCCTGCACAATGAACCCAACCCGACAGCGCAGATCATGAAAATCGGCTTCCTGAACACGCGGCTGACCAAATGCCGATATCCGACCATGATGCGGTTTGATCAGGCCGACCAGAATGCGCAAAAGCGTGCTTTTCCCTGCCCCGTTCGGACCGGTGATGAAAAGTCGTTCTCCGGCATCAAGGGTCAGACTGACACGATCCAGCACCTTTTGCCCGGACCGATAGCCGTACGAAATATCGTTGAGTTCAATAAGCGAAGACATACATTCGATCCAACAGGACAAGTGCGCCAATCATGACGCCAAAACCAACGGCCAGCATGCCGTCACGGACCTTGAATTCCAAATGATCAATCATCGGGAAATGGCCACTAAAGCCACGGCATTTCATGGCCTCAAGCACGCGTTCGGCCCGTTCAAGGGAGCGGACAAGCAACATGCCGAAAAGATAGCCAATCGAGCGGTAGGTATGGAATGTGTTGCGCGCCCGAAACCCGCGCAGCTTCATCGCCATGCGCAAACGGTGATATTCGTCATGCAGCACAGAGATGTAGCGCACCGTAAACATCATCAGATGCACCAGTGCCGCCGGGCATTTCAAGCGATACAGGGTATGCCCCAATGCCACCGGCGACAGGCCAGACAGCAGGCTTAGCATCATCAGGACAACCGCATTGGCCCGCACACCGATCAAAACCGCATGCATCAGGCCTTCTTTGCTGGCATCCGCCCCCAACAGCGAAAACATCGGTGTGCCGGGTGTTGTAAAGGGCAACATCACCAGCATCACGATGATAAAGCCGTCCATCGCCGCCATGCGTTTTAAGGTCAAGCGCAGGGGAAGATCGGTCAGAAACACAGTCCCGAGGGCCAGCAGAAATGCGCCAAAGGCAAATTCAACCTGATGTAAGGCCACCACCATCACAGCAAACAGGCCTGCCGTCGCCACGCGCACACGCGGATCAAATGATCCGACAAACGACGGCGCAGTGCCGCCGCTTGCCTGTACGCCCAATGGCTGGTCATGCCCGAAAAGATGGCTCATGCTTGTTTATCTTTGGCTCTCAGACGGCGTGCTGCGATGTAATAGGCAATTCCGAAGAACCCGAATATATAGCCAATCCCGCCAAGAATCGATTGAAAGTCATTCTTTTCCTTATAGGCGGTAATTTCGCGGCGTAGCGGACGCAACTCATCGCGCACGATGGCCGCAATCAAGACTTCCTGTTCCTGAGTGACTGCGACATTCCCGGAGGCCGTATTGGGACTGTCCCCGGTGCCCTTGGCCGTTACACCCGTGGTTGGCGCAAGCTGATCGCCCGTTAGAACCGATGACAATTCGGAAATATCAAAGGTGGTCTTGGCAATATGGCCCGCACCAAGATCGGCGCGAAAGACATGGTTGACCTGGCTTGTCGGCGTATAGGTGAAAAAGCCGTCACTGTCGGTTTTGGTCTGACCAAGTTTATTGCCCTGTTCGTCGAACACCTCAACCACTGTGTCGGCGGCCATGTCGCCATTGGAAAAGCCAATTTCACCTTCGATATCGGTGCCACTGGCAAAAACAGACGCGATCACCTTATGGGCCTGTGCCTGTCCGGTTGCGGCAGCCAAAAAGAGCACCGTAACGGCCAGCACGGATAGAGATTTAGCCATTATTGGCCTCGCTCGTCGCCGGTGTCACTTGTGCAGTTTGCCCAGTGGTCATTGGGTACGGCGCATCATCATAGGCCCGATCATAAGCAGAGTCAGAAGCCCGCATCAGTTCCGGCTTTACCTTGCAAATCAGGTAAATGGCAGCGGCTGAAATCAGGCCTTCGATGATCATGATCGGGATATGGGCAAAGAACACAAGCTTCGCGGCGGCTACGAAACCCTCGCCACTGAGCCCCAATGAGATCGCCACAAAGACGGTCGTTACCGCGATCGAAGACGCCCCGGCAATCCCGCCCCAAATGGCGGCGGTTGTCGGTGAACTTCGTGTTACCAAACCGCGAAACGTCAACCCGATCAGTACCGCAGGCAGTGCAATATTGACGGTATTGACGCCGAGAACCGTCAAACCGCCAAAGCCAAAGAAGACCGCCTGCAACAACAAGCCAACAAACAAGGCAGGAAACGCGGTCCAGCCCAGCACAAGCCCGGCCAGACCGCTCATGATCAAATGCACACTGCTTGGACCAACCGGCACATGAATAAGGGATGCGACAAAGAAGGTTGCCGACAGCACGCCGGTTGCTGGAATTTTATCAATCGGCAGTTTTCGCAGGCCAAGACCGAGGCCCGCAACGGCAAGAACACCCCCGCCAATCAAAACTTCAGGAGCCAGTGCCCCGTCAACGATATGCATCTAATTTTTCCCTACACCTATTTCACATCATAGGCGCGAACCCACAGGACTGCATCCTGCGAAAGTTCTTTATCCTGATATTCTTTATCAGGACCACTGCCCAGCGCGGCAAATCCCCAAAAACCGGCCTTGGGAACGCCGAACGTGAAATACCCATTGTCATCGGAAATGGCGACAATCGCCCCGCCCGGCATCGGAGATGCGGTTGGTTCTTGCGGTTGGTTGTTGGCCATATCGGGTTCAGCAGCCATATATTCGATTTCAATCTCGACCCCGGCGGCAGGTTTGCCTTCGGACAAAACACGGCCGGTGAAGGTTGAGCCCGCGACAATGTTGGTCGGACGGTTGAGCGGCAGAATTTCGGTTTTCAGGCCTTGCGCATCCATCCAGTCGGTCGGGATTTCATTGCGGTTGACGTAGGATTTGGTGATCTGCTGGATATAGATATCCTCGCTTTCCTCATAGTATGGCTCGGGCACCACCACCATGACGTAATCGCCACTGCGTTTAAGCGTCAGTGTGCCGTCATATGCCGCAGCACTGTTTTCAGATCCCTTGAAGGTCATTGGGGAAAGCGTTGATTTTAAATCAATCTTTTCACCGCGATGCACCGCATAAAACTCAAGCGGTTCGCCCATATCCATGACATGGCCGTTTTCAAACGGGTGCCAGAAAATCAGTTTGACGGCGTGATCACCGGCTTTGGTGATGTTTACTTCCGGCGTATAGGCCAACTGGAAATGCGCCTGCGCAGAGCCAGAAGCCAGTAAAGTACAGACTGCTGCGACAGCAAGCCTTAAAGGCGTTTTCAACATGGTATCGTCTCTTCCAAAAACGATGTGCGTAAGGCAAATACCAACGCACAGGGTTAGGACAAGAACGATAGGATGGCTGGAAGCAGATGTCCGGATCGATAAAGAAACCGCATTTTCCCTGCAACCTGACGCTCACCCCGGCGTCCAACAGTTTCACATCAACCAATGTGTGGCTGATGGTCCAAGGCAGGTCTCCTGGCTCGCGGTTTTCAGAACATTACGCCTTCCCGGTCATCACCAGTGGCATGTGTAACGCTCAAGACCGCTTACAGTTGCGGGGGCAGCCGTGGCATTGCTTAAGGGACTTTCCCAAAACGCACCACGTTCCCTTTTAAGCCGATCGTTAAGATCGACACCCAAGACATCGTCATAATCCATCGGCGGTGATGGGGTGTCAACCATTACAATTCATACTTTTAAATATTTCGTCATACGTCCGCAGAAAACTCGACGTTACGCGCCTGCCCCCCTAAGATCAGCCAAACTTCAACACCCAAAATCTCAAGAATAAGGGGCGGATGCGTTATGACACCTGAAACAGTTCTGGTTTTCTGGTTCAAGGAACTTGATCAGAAGCAGTGGTTCGAGAAGGACCTTGCGCTTGACCGTCATATTACCGAACGGTTTGCCGATTTTCATGCGGCGGCCAGTGCGGGGGAATTTTATCGCTGGCGTAAAACCGCCCATGGGCGTCTGGCGGAAATCATTGTGCTTGATCAGTTTTCACGCAACATGTTTCGCGACAGTCCTGCATCCTTTGCCACTGATACACTTGCCCTTGTTCTGGCACAGGAAGCGATTGCCGCAGGGGCAGACAAGAAGATTGTAAAACCCGAGGAACGGGCATTCTTGTATATGCCCTATATGCACTCGGAATCCGAGGCAATGCATGACATTGCGATGGAACTGTTTGATCAGCCCGGCCTTGAAAACAACCTGAAATTTGAAATCAAGCATAAGCAGATCATTGACCGTTTTGGTCGCTACCCGCACCGCAATGATATTCTGGGCCGGACGTCAACAGATGACGAACTGGCGTTTCTTAAAGAACCGAACTCTTCGTTCTGAGCATGAAAAAAGGGACGGCAACCGTCCCTTTTTTTGATTTCTTTCTGGTGCCGTGCGTGACGACATAAGGGTCAGATCAAAACGCCCTATCCGACATTTTTGTCGCGCGCATCCCACCAGCCATCAATCAGCGTTTCGGCCTCGTCGATATAATCGGCCTTACCGGCAAGGAACGCGCCCATGGCGGCACTGCCCTTGATCCGTGCAATCGCAGGCGCATCATCGACATCGCCCCGCCAGACATCGAAAAAATGCTTCAAGGTTACCGGGCTTTGTTCTTCGATGTCTTTTTCGGTCCGGGGCAGCAAGGCAGGCCAGCGCACATCACCGAGTTCGCCATTATCGAGCATACGCAAATCGACATGTTTGAACGGGGTGCGTTCGGCCTCCCCGCCACCGCCCTTGATCACGCCAATACGCGGCAGATCAAGCAGTTTTCCGGTTTCACGATGGACATCCAGAAATGCCGGGTGAAACACGCCAAGGAATGCGGCGCGTGCCTGCAGCGGGTTTAACAGACGCAACAAGGTGTTAACCGGGCTGCGCAACCCCAACAGCGGCCGCAGACCAATCAGTTCCTGCAATTTCGGATGCATGTGGCGCAGCGGAAGATAGGCAAACCCTTGTGATGCAATGTCAGACCGGGCTTCTTCGGCAGACATCGCCACCGGCAATTTAAGTGCCTTGACCGCTGTTTCTGTGCCGACACCATTCACAAGATGCGAATTATAGCCATGCATCAGAACCGGCACGCCGTTTTTCGACAAAAGAAGTGCGGAAAGAACAAACCACGGCAAGCCACGCGACCGACCCGCCGCATAGGACGGCCAATCCAGCATGGGACGGCCTTCTGCCTCGGCTTCGGGGCCATCGTCGGTATCAAGGCGTGCGGCCTTGCGCACGGCTTCAATCATCCCGGCCAGCTCGTCGGGGGTTTCAGCCCGATACCGCAGCATCAGTAAAAACGCGCCAAGCTGGATCGGTTCGACCTCGTCGCGCAGGATCATTGAAAAGGCGTCAAACGCCTCTTCGCGGGTCAGGCTGCGTGAGCGGCCCGGCCCGCGGAAGAAAGTCCGCAAATAGCCAGAGAACGGGTGTGCCTCGGGCAAGTGGTTTTCTTCCTCGAGCTGTTCAAGATGCTCGTCGGTCATTTCTGTCACCGAATTTGTTGCCAGTCTTGTTTGTTATCAGTAGTGAACGCGGGTAAAGACCCACTCGGTTTCTGTCGAAAGATCATCCTGATAGCCATAGCCATCTACCGCGAACTTCTTAAGACCTTCGGGGGTCTCAAGGCGATTATCGATCATAAAGCGCGCCATCATACCGCGTGCACGCTTGGCCGAAAACCCAATAACCTTGGCAACCCCGGCTTTGACCTCTTTGAAGACCGGGGTAATGACCGGGCCTTCAAGGGTTTGGGTCTTGACCGACTTGAAATATTCGTTCGATGCCAGATTGATCAGGCTGCGGTCTTTGTGGCCATCGGTCAGGCGGTTAATCTCATGGGCAATTTTATCGCCCCAGAAGGCATACAGGTCTTTGCCGCGTGCGTTGGCAAGCTTTGTACCCATTTCAAGCCGGTAGGGCTGCATCAAATCACGCGGTTTCAGCAGGCCATAGAGCCCCGAAAGCATGCGAAAATGATCTTCGGCCCAATCGATATCCTTGGCCTTCATGGTATCGGCATCAAGCCCGATATAGGTATCACCGCGAAATGCGAACACCGCCGGTTTGGCATTGGTCCGATCAAAAGGCCGTGAGAAATGGGCAAAGCGCTGATAGTTGAGGTCAGCCAGATTTTCACTGATTCCCATCAGCTTCATCAAATCGCGACGGCTTTTTTTGCGAGCAACTTCAATAAGCTCCTCGGTGTCATCGAGAAACACAGGTTGGGAAACAGCCATTTCTGGCGCATCTGTTTCGAAATCCAGTTTCTTTGCCGGGGACACAACAGCAAGCATCTATCTGCCTCTTCTCTTTCATCTCTGATCATTTTGTCGTAACAAGCCACAAGGCATGGTCAATGTCTAGGGTTCAAGCTCATGTATAGGCGTATACGGCTGTACATGAATTTGGACCCTGGGCCTTATCCATAATTTCTAATCTTGCATAAAACCCGCCAAACGCAAGCCATTGGCGGATGAAAGGACCCATTATGAGTGAACAAGTTCGCGCGTCGCACATTCTTCTGATGTATGCCGGTTCGGCACGCTCGACCGCCACCCGTACCAAAGAAGAAGCCCTGACTGAAATCAATGGTCTTAAAGATCAGGTTGCCAATGGTGGTGATTTCGCAGAGCTGGCCAAAGCCAATTCCGATTGCCCGTCCGGTCAGCAGGGTGGCGATCTTGGTTTCTTTGGCCGTGGTATGATGGTTCCGGAATTTGATGCGGCGGCCTTCACCATGGATGTTGGTGCGACTTCTGATGTGGTTGAGACCGATTTCGGTTACCACCTGTTGCAGCGCACCGCCTAAGGCGACGCCCCCTACAGAGACGCATTTATAAAGGTCGGCACAATGTTGCCGGCCTTTTATTTTAACCGATTGCGACCCTTAGAAATCGACGATTGGGGCATCAAGTTCGTATTGGCCTTTGTGGTCTTCGACCTCCAGCACCCAGACATCGCGGTCAAAGGCGACCTGTTTGCGCCAGTATTCGTCACAGTTAAATTCGGTTTCGCGGCCCCCCTCCGGGCCGCCGGCGACCTGCATCCAGCCCATATCGCCATCAAGGGTGGTTACGCGCGAATAAACAAAGCAGCCGTTGGCAAAGCGGTTGAGTTTGACCAGTACAGCCCCGGCGTCTTCGTTGCCCATATGGGCGATCATGGCGATGATCGACGATGACTGGCAAATGGCGATTTGACCACGCACCCAAAGGCCTGCTTTTAAACGGGGCTGCATTTACACCCCTTCCCGGCTGGCGGTGACATTTTCGGGCATCTGCAACATCAGGTTCGGGTTCGGGCAGATGTTTGCCCAGATATCCCATTCGGACGGTTTGGCAGCCCCAAAGAAATCGCCTTCGCGGCCGAGCATATCAAAGATGATCTGAAAATGCAGATGCGGGATCCAGTCGCCATTGATCGGGAAATTGCCAAACCGACAGACAAGATCGCCCTTTTTGAAGGCTTTGCCCTTGTGTAATCCGTCAAGCGACTCACGGCTGAGATGACCATAGAGGGTATAGAACCGAATGCCCGGTTCGGGATTATGTTCCAAAATGATGGTCGGGCCGTAATCGAGATGCAGGTTATTGTCGGCAAAGCTGTGGACCACCCCATCAAGCGGAGCAAAGACCGGGGTTTCCGCCGGGGCAAACAGATCAATGCCGAGATGCTGGCTGCGGGCTTCGCCGTCGGTCTTGAATTGATCGGACTGATAACACACGCGGTCTTCGCGGTAACGCCCGATGCCGACCGGCGCATTGGCGTTTGCCAGTTGCTGCCACATGATATCGGTCTGATGGGCCGGGTCGCTGGTGTTGCCAATCACGACATCGCCCTCACTCGAGAAATCATAGACGATTTTTGGGCAGGTTTTCAGATCACATTCCATCACCGCACCAAAATCATCGGCATGATCGGCAATCCATTGGCGCAGGCGTTCTGCATCGGGCATGGCTTCCTGACCGCTTGCATGACGATCAAGATAGGATTGAAAACGTTTGGTCGCATCTATTGGCATTTGGGCGGTCACGCGCGTGGCTCCAAAACAGAAAAAGGCGGGGTGTTACAGCCCCGCCTTTTGCCTACATATATTTCGCCGTAACGGCAAGCCATTGGTTACCAGTTGGTGACTTCATATTCGCACGACACATCGTCATCGTCGGTGTCGGTCAGTGCGACCGTCAAACGGCGCATCTGCGGGTTGAAGCGTTTGATGAAGTTCAGCAACAGCAGGGCTTCTTCGGACAGCTCGCCAGCGTCTTCGTCATCTGCGTCAAGGTCGCACAGCTCAACCAGTTCAAGGAACAGCGCACCAAGGGCACGTTTGACGTCTTCGCCGCCCTTAAGCCCGCCGGTCAATTCACCGAGTGGGGACAGGTCGAGTTCAAGTTTGCGCAGATCGCGGCTCATCTGGTTGATGGCATCTTCGTCGAGCACCATTTCAGCGGCAATCATATGCGTGCCGACTTCGTTGATGTTCATAAAGCCGACAAACTCGAACAGATCGTCCTTGGTGCGTCCGTCTTTCAGCAGTTTTTCGGTATGAGATTCGAAATCATCGAAATCAATGTCTTCGCCAAGATCGTTCTCGAGTTCGCTCATGTCACTCTCCAATGAAAATTTGCGCTGCTGATACTCTGAATTGCGGCAAAACTCAACCCGAACTGGTGATATGACCATCAGCTATGCATAGGGAACATCCCGACGATATGGCCCTTACCCCAAGCATTGCCAAAGAAGATTGCGAAGAATGCCGACATGTCAGTAGGATATAGGCCAATATGCGCCAAACATCCTTTTGCATGGATCAGATATGCCCGAATTTACCGTTCTTGATGTTGTTGCGATTTGCTGGGCATTTGCCTGGTGGATTGGCTATACGATCTTTGCCGATGCGGGCCCGCGCAGGCGCAATTCCATTTCGGCCCATATGGCGCGCAATCGCCATCGCTGGATGGAGCAGATGCTCCAACGCGACATTCGCATGGTCGATACATCGATTGCCGGCAACCTGATTACGGGCATCAGCTTTTTCTCATCGACGACCATTCTGGTTCTGATCGGTCTGGTCGCCTTGCTTGGCTATACGCAAAAGGCGATTGAAACCGTCGCCACCCTGCCCTTTGCTGCGGTCACCACGCCGGGGGTTTGGGAATGCAAGGTGGTGCTGCTGGTGGTGATCTTTATCTATGCGTTCTTTAAGTTCACATGGGCGTTTCGATTGTCGAATTATTGTTCGATCCTGATTGGGGCGGCACCGGACCCAAGCGACCCGGATGCCGCGCGCGCCGCCGCCCGGGCCGCACGCATGAGCATGATGTCGGCCCATAATTTCAATCGCGGCATTCGCGCCTATTTCTTCGCACTGTCCGCCCTGGCATGGTTTTACCATCCGGTGGCGTTTATCGTCTGTGCCGCGTGGGTGACACTTGTGCTGTATAACCGTGAATTCCGGTCCCATGCGCTTGAGATTCTGACCGGGCATCATTGATCGGGCTTCTGAACGCACAAAGGGCCGCTGATGCGGCCCTTTGTCGTTTGATTGTGCTTTTAAAGTTCAAGCCATCTGTCTGGGGCGGCGCAGCGCATAGACCGACACCACGAGCAAAACCAGACCAACCGGCAAGGCCGCACTATAGAGCAAGGTGATCCAGCCAGATGCGGCATAGATCGTGCCTGCCGACAACGAGCCGATGGCAACCGTGCCAAATACGACAAATTCGTTGATGGCCTGCACGCGGGCCTGTTCGGACGGACGATAGTTTTCCGTCAGGAAGGTCGTGGCCCCGACAAACATGAAGTTCCACGCAACCCCAAGGATCACCAATGACACCCAGAAGTTGGCAAGCAGATCCTCACCGGACAAAGCAACCGCCAGACAGACGAAATTCAAGATCGCCCCGGTCTGAATGACTTTAAGTGCGCCAAAGCGTTTGATCAGATTGCCGGTAAAGAAGCCCGGCGCATACATGCCGACCACATGCCACTGAATGATAAAGGCGGCATCGCCAAACACGTAATCACAATCAAGGATCGCAAGTGGCGTTGCGGTCATAACAAAGCTCATCACGGCATAGCCCAGCGCACCGGCAAAAATGGCGATGATGATTGCCGGTTGGCCCAGAACGGTTTTAAGCGCGCGGGCCGGTTCGACATGTTTGACACCGCGCGCATCAGGAAGACGCAATTGCCCAATGGCAATGATTAATAAGACCTGCAATCCGATCAGGGCGACAAAGGTGCCAAGGAAGGGTACGGTTTCAAACCAGTCACGGGCAAAACTTGCCAAATTGGGGCCGATAAAGGCGGATGCCAACCCACCGAGCATGGTGTAGGAAATGGCGCGCGCGCGAAATTCCGGCGGGGCCGCCTCAGCCGCAGCAAACCGGTACTGCATGGCAATGGCGTTGCCAGCACCGATGCAGGCGCAAGCCACACACAAAAGCCAGAAGTTGCTGTAATACACCGCCCCCATGCCAGACAGCGCGCCCAGCATGGCGATGCCTGAGCCCATCCAGAACCCGAAACGACGGCCAAATTTGGCCATCACCATGGCCGAAGGTGCGGTCATGGCCATCATGGCAATCATCATGAAGGCAATCGGCAGGGTCGAAAGCGACTTATCGGTGGCAAGCGAATAGCCGATGACGGCGGCAACCGTAAAAATCAGGGACATCGCACTGGCAGACAGTGCGACGCATAAGCTCAAGAACATAATGTTCCGGCGAACTTCCGGGCTGGACATGTGGGGCTCCCTTCTGGCGGTGGTGACGCGCCGTTATTTGGTTTTGTAACACAGACATGAACATTCGGGTAAAGGCCATAACTGGCAATGGCTTGTCATCGACATTGCAGGTCGCAGGCTATGATACCTTCTATGTTGCCGTGTGCGTTTCACCTGTTATATTGGCTGATCACGAAACGGGAAAGCATCAATGAACGGCCATGCCGACAAAAAGTTGATCTTTAAGGTAACTCCTGCGCGCTGCAATGGTGTCGCGGCGTTTTGTGCTGCCCCGAATGTCGCTTTTTTCAAAGAGCGAACTTGACCTCATCCTGAAATTCCTTTTCTTGTGCGTTGCGCCCGCGTAAACATGCGGGTTCGAAATGTGCATTTCACTTGTGTGCCCGCAGATAAAACAGAGTTGAGCCAACCATGATTGCCCTGACCCTTCCCGATGGCGCCGTACGCGAATTCGACGGTCCCGTATCGGGTTTCGATGTCGCAAAAAGCATCAGTTCTTCACTGGCAAAGAAATCCTTTGCCATCATCGTCAACGGCGAAGTGCGCGACCTTGCGCGTGAGATTGACACCGATGCGACCATCGAAATCGTGACCAAGGGGCATCAAGAGGTTCTGCCCCTGATCCGTCACGATTGCGCGCATGTGATGGCCGAAGCCGTTCAGGAACTTTATCCCGACACGCAGGTCACCATTGGCCCGTCGATTGAAAACGGCTTTTATTACGATTTCGCCCGCGAAACCCCGTTCACGCCCGACGATCTGGTCAAGATCGAAAAGCAGATGCACAAGATCGTTGAACGCAACGAGCCGATCGTGCGTGAAGTCTGGGACCGCAATGAGGCGATCAAGTTCTTCCTTGAAAAAGGTGAGAACTATAAAGCCGAGATCATCCGCGATCTGCCGGAAACCGAGACCATTACCTGTTACCGCCAGGGTGATTTCATCGATCTGTGCCGCGGTCCGCATGCGCCGTCCACGGGTAAAATCGGTAAATCCTTCAAACTGATGAAGGTGGCCGGTGCCTATTGGCGTGGCAATTCGGATAACGCGATGCTTCAGCGCATCTATGGGACGTGCTGGGAAAGCAAAGAAGACCTTGATGCCTATCTGCATATGCTTGAAGAAGCCGAGAAGCGCGATCACCGTCGCCTTGGCCGCGAGATGGACCTGTTCCATATGCAGGAAGAAGCCCAAGGGTCGGTTTTCTGGCATGACAAGGGTTTGAAGCTGTATCGCAAGGTTGAAACCTATATCCGGGATCGTCTTGATGATGCCGGGTATCAGGAAGTTCGTACGCCGCAGCTTGTGGATCGTGTGCTTTGGGAAAAATCGGGTCACTGGGAAAAGTTCCGCGAGAACATGTTCACCACCACCCCGGATGAAGATGATCCTGAAAAGGTTCTGGCGCTTAAGCCAATGAACTGCCCGTGCCATGTTCAGATTTTCCGTCTGGGCAGCAAATCGTACCGCGATTTGCCGCTGCGCATGGCGGAATTTGGCTGCTGCCACCGCAATGAGCCATCTGGCGGCCTGCATGGCATCATGCGTGTGCGTCAGTTCATTCAGGATGATGCGCATATCTTCTGTACCGAAGACCAGATTGTCTCGGAAACCAAGATTTTCTGTGACCTCCTGAAATCGGTTTATAAGGATTTCGGTTTTACCGACATTCTTGTCAAATTCTCGGACCGTCCGGAAGTGCGTGCAGGGTCCGACGAGATTTGGGACAAGGCGGAAACCGCTCTTCGTGAAGCCGCGGAAGAAGCTGGTCTTGCGCTTGAGATTAATCCGGGTGAAGGCGCGTTTTACGGGCCGAAACTTGAATTTGTTCTGCGCGATGCGATTGGTCGTGACTGGCAGTGTGGCACGCTTCAGGCGGACTTTGTTCTGCCTGAACGTCTTGATGCATCCTATATGGGTGAAGACGGTGAAAAACACCGTCCGGTCATGCTTCACCGTGCGATCCTTGGATCGCTGGAACGTTTCATCGGCATTTTGATTGAAAACTATGCCGGTCGCCTGCCCTTGTGGCTGTCGCCGGTTCATGCGGTGATCTGCACGATTACCAATGAAGCAGATGACTACGCACATGAAGTCAAAGCCGCCCTTGCGGCCAAGGGGCTGAATGTCGAAGTCGACACCCGCAATGAAAAGATCAACTACAAGGTCCGCGAACATAGCCACGCAAAGATCCCGATGATCCTTGCCCTTGGTAAACGCGAAGCCGAAGAAAAAACCGCATCCGTGCGCCGCATCGGGTTCAAGCATCAGAAAACCTTTGGCATTGATGAGATTGCCGAGGCGATGGCTGCTGAAATTCGTGATCGCGTCATCGAAGCGGATTTCTGATCCCTTCAAGTTGATCAGATAAAAATCAAAAAACCCCGCAGACCAATTGCTTGCGGGGTTTTTCTTTGTCTATTTTAGTTAAGTATCGACCCGGATCATGCGACAGTTACTTTGGATCATGCGGTGGCAATTGGGCATTGTGGCCCGCCCCTGACAGATCAATTTTTCCCGTCTGGTTCATGGTTGGTGCGGATTGATGTGCGCGTGCCTGACTACAGGCTGCCGACGGATGACGGGCATTGCCAAACACATCGCCGATAAAGCGCCAGATTTTTGGCACCAACCAAATCAGCAACAAGACAAACATCGCAAACAAGACAAAGAACACAACCGGATGAAACGCAACCGTATAGAGCGCGCCGAATACGGCGACGTCTTCTGTTACTGATGCAATGGTGTTTGTCACAGGTTCGGGCGATGTGTTGATCGCAGCGCGGCTGCCGGCCTTGGTAAAGTGGCTTCCGGCCGCGACAGTCCCGCCAATCAATAACGTAATCACCGTTTGGACGTCCTCGCCCATACCAGCGTCAAGGCCACTCATGGCACCAGCGGCCAGCAATGCGCCAGCCGGGATGCGGATGAAGGTGTGGATGGCATCCCAGACGCTGTCCACAAACGGGATTTTGTCGGCGATAAACTCGATCAGATAGAACAAAACAGCAAAGCACAGCACCCACCATGACGTCAGGATTTGAAGATCCGGCGGCAGGGTTATGAGGCCGAAATTATCCATCATGCCCAGCACAACAACGGTGCCGTAAAGATTGATTCCACTGGCCCAGGCACCGCCCATTCCCAGTGCAAGTGTCTCGATTACCCCCAAAGAACTTGCCCTTTTAATGTCATGATTTTCACCAACAAGTGACTATGCAAAACTTCCAGTTGTGATAAATCACAAATCTGTTCCGTCCCATCGAACGTATTTACAAACGATAACGACCAATGAAAGGTACGACGATGACCCTTAGTGGTAAAACCCCAAAAATAATCATGACTGTTGCGTTCGCGATGATGTTTGCAAGCCCGATGGCGGCAACCAACGCCTTGGCAATGGGCAACTCGACCTCATGGGGTTCAGGAGACACCGATCTTTCCGCCGTTACCGAACTGGTCGATGGTGGCATGTATGACAAGGCTATCGATACCATCAAGGAAATGTTGAAAGACGATCCTGAGAACGCCGACCTGTTAAACTATCTTGCTTACAGCCAGCGTAAACAGGGCGACTTTGACAGTGCAGCCCAAAACTACGAACGGGCTTTGATGATAGATCCGGAACATGTTGGTGCGCTTGAGTATCAGGGTGAGCTTTTCCTTCAGACCGGAAAGCCCGACATGGCACGCGAAAACCTTGCGCGACTTGAACAGATTTGCGGCATGTCTTGTGATGAATACAAGGAACTGTCGGCGAAAATCGGGAACTGAACAGATCCTGATCCTAAGTCCTGATCGCGAAGATGTGATGACCTATTCGTTAGGATAGCTTTTCATTTTTCTCTGAAAGCGCCATGTAAAGGCCGTTTACGGGACTCTGGAGAACGGTCAAGTTATGTCTGATACCATCATGCGCAAAAGCTATACGGTCGTGTGCGTGCGCACGACCGGACAGCCGATGGAGCTCCAAACGGTCTCAGATTACGCAGCGGCGGTGAATGCCGCCAAAGAAGCCCTGACAAACAGCAAAAACACTGAAGTCCGCGTGGTCGAGAACAAATACGATTCTGCGACCCGTAAGGACAAAAAGCAGATCGTCAAAATCCTGACCCCTGAATCAACCGGATCTGGCGGATCATCGGCCCGTAGAAATACCAAGGGTTCGACAGGTGTATCGCGCGAAGTTGCCAATCAGGCAACCAAAGGCATCGTCTATATCGTGATTGCGGTCACTGTGCTGATACTGCTGGGCGGTATCCTCGTTCCGATTGCGATGCGCTGATTTAAAAGTCGGCTTTATCCCACCATCATCTGATGGCGTTTGACCAATTTCCCTTCATTTTCCGCCTGATTGTTTATCCCACTGAAATTGCGGGATGCTTGACAGTATCTGAAGCGCTTGCGACAGTTGTATTTCCCTGCAAAGGGCAATAAACAGTGCGCATATGCAATTACAGTGATCATCAGGTGAAGTGTGAAAATCAGGTCTGCGACAACCACCTCTAAAGCATCACGAAAACGGGTTTGGTTTACTGCCGCAGCACTTCTGCCGCTTCTGGCGGCTTGCAGCTCATCGGATATGTCGGGATTCTGGTTTGAAAGCGATCCGCAAGCCAGATCAACATCGGCTGACATGCCGATGGAAACACCGCCAAGCGAACGCGCAGCCCTTGATCGGGCGACCTGTGGGCTATTCTTTGATCAGGATCATGTGCGTGATCAAGCGACAGAAACCGCATCGTCAACCGACATGCAGCCAATCTCGCTGGATGCCAGTCCGCAGGACAATCTGCTACAAGCGATATCCTATGACCTTGATGGTCATTACGACAATGCGCGCAAGCTTTATGTCTGGCTTACCGCGTCGTCACCGGATTTGAAGATTGATCTTGATTGCGGTCAGGGTATCCGCCTTTCGGGCAGTGTAAACAGTCTGGCACAGCGTCGCCTTGTTGCCCTTGATCGTAGCAAACCGCAATTTGCCCGGTCGGCTGAAATCGATACTGTGGTCGCCGCCGCCACCGTTGCCCCCGGCCCTGACCTTCCCAATCCGCCACAGGTCGACCGGAACCGTGACTTTTATAAAACGGGCGGCGTGGTCGCCGCCGAGCCGGAAGACCGCGCATCCCCAACACCGCCGATGGAAATGAATGTCAGCGAAAACACGGCACGCCTGACATCTGTTGAGCGCAAAACACCTACAGTCGCACCTGCCCCAGCAACAAGCACCTCGTCGGCGACAGTCAATGCAGCCGCACCGGCGAAGGCGGCATCGAAGGCACCTGTTGCCGTTGTTGCCCCCGTTCCTGTCCTGAAAGAAACGGCAAAACCGGCCCCGAAACCGGGCAGTTCCATGGCCATTGAGGCAATGTCGGCCCCGACCATTGCCGGGGATCAACAGGAAACAACCCATACCGGTGCCGTGGTTGCAACGAACGCGCGCCCCGTTGAACAGGGTGAGCTTGAAATCACTGACAGTGCGCCCGCAACCTCGATGATCGAAGTGCCGATGGCATCCAAGGCGCCAGCGACGGCCAATGATATGCCAGATGTCGCGCCTCAAGCCACGCCGACGCCAAAACCAATACCAGTAGCGACCACGCAGCCGACAACACAAAACGAGCCCATAGTTGCGCCATCGGGGGTTGCGCCATCGGGTCCCTATTACGCGGTGCAGCTTGCAGCGTATCGCACACGTGAGCGCGCGGAATCGTCATGGTCGGTTTTTCAGTCACGATCAAATGGTGTTTTGACCAACGCCCAACATGACGTTTCCACCATCGCAATTGAGGGTCAGGGATTGTTTTTCCGTTTGATCACCGGGCAATACGCAACCAACGATCAGGCCGCTCAGGCATGTACGGCACTTAAAAATCAGGGTGTAGATTGCCTTGTCCGGCGGATAACACCTTAATTGTCTGGTCCGTGTGACGTTGCAGCACATTCAATTGGCGTCAAACCCCTGCCAACGACGGCATACCTAACCTTGCTTGGCGTTGTTTTTGCCGCGCAGGCGCACCAACACATCCGGGCGCGTACGATGACCATGTTTTCGCAAGAAAGATGGCAGCCGCGACACCAGATATTCGACCTTTTGGTTATGGCGATAATGACGCCATCGCATCAACTGGATAAAGCGTCTGGTGCGTTTTGACCCGGCGGCCAGCATCGGAATCCCGGCAGCAATAAAAACCATACCGAAAAATGGTGGCGGCAAGGGCAAAAAGGCAACCCCGATGAGAAGACAGACGACACCGCCGATCATCAAAATCGTTGATTTTAAATGCTTTAGGCGCTGAACCATACAATTCCCTGATGACCGGCCCGATGACGGGCGACAGGTTTACAGCGCAGTATCATCGCCCGGCTTGCCCTTGCCAAAAGAACGTTCAAAGACATTTTACCAACAGGGGAATTGCTATTGCCGTGCTCTGGGTTACATTGCACATCAGAAACCCAAATTTGATCAGGTGACGAAGATGTTTTCCGGCCTTATGTCTGAAAAAGCGAAAATGCCAACTGCCGATACGGCCCTGCCCGGGCGCGACGAGGAAGTTCCTGTTGCAGACCGGCATGTTGTGACCGGAAACCCCATGACAGGCCCGTTTCCCGATGGTCTTGAAGTGGCCGTGTTTGGCATGGGGTGCTTCTGGGGGGCTGAACGGCTTTTCTGGAAGGTTCCCGGCGTTTACACAACGGCCGCAGGATATGCCGGTGGCTATACCAAAAACCCGACATACCGCGAAGTTTGCAGTGGCATGACCGGTCACGCCGAAGTTGTTCTTGTCGTGTTTGATCCGACGGTGGTTTCCTATCCGTCGCTTTTGAAGGTGTTTTGGGAAAACCATAACCCGACCCAAGGCATGCGCCAGGGCAACGACATCGGATCCCAATACCGTTCCGTGATCTATACCATGAATGATGATCAGGCGGAGGCCGCGGAAAGTTCGCGCACGCAGTACCTTGCCGCCCTTGGCAAAGCCGGACTTTCCGAGATTACGACCGAGATTGCCGATGGCCAGACCTTCTATTACGCAGAAGACTTCCATCAGCAGTATCTGGACAAGAATCCGGATGGCTACTGCGGGATTAGCGGAACAGGCGTTTCCTGCCCGGGGATGTAAGAACACAGCCCCCAAACCGATCCACATACGACAATTAGCTACTTGTAATACTCGACCGTAGGTATATTCTTTCGCCGTCATCACGGTGAAAGAATATACCAAACGCTATGCCCGGTCCCTTTTTAGAGAACCGATATTTTGTCGCCCTGCTGATTTTCTGGTGCTTGCTGGGAATTTGGCTGTGCGGTGGTGCCCATGTTGTACTGGGGACCACAGAAACCTTGATGGTTTCTTCGGCATTCCCCTCATCCGTTGTTTTCTTTGTACTGACCGGACTTGGCATGATTGGCCTGCACCTTATCGTGCGCCGCAATGCCCGCGCCCGTGCAAGGTTCTTTGCCCGCCTGCCCGGTCTGGTTTTTCGGATCGACAAAGATGGCCTGATTGAATTTGCCTCCGAACAGGGTCTGGACTGGATTGGGGCCAATCTTGCGACAGACAGTCGTCCCGATCTTCGCGATCACATTCTTGACCATGCATCTCTTATAAACCTTCGGGAAAACGCAATTTCCGCCCAAGGCGACATCACGGTGGCGGAACTTCCGCTTACCACCAAGGAACACGAACAACGCTGGTTGCGGGTTCAGATGCGCGCCCTGCCGCCATATACGTCCGATTGCCAGATTGATTGTATTGTCTGGGATATTACCGAGCTGGTGCGCGAACGCAATTTGCGCCGTGAAAGCCAGACCCGTCTGGAAACCATGGCCAATCTTTCCAATGAAGCTTTGTTTCTTCATGACAGCGGTAAATGCGTTGATGCCAACAATGCGGCGGAACGCATGTTCGGGTATGGGCGCACCGCACTTTTGAACCTTAGTGCGGCGGATATTATTTCATCTGAAACATTGCCAACCGTGACGGACAATATCCAGTCGGGTTATGACAAACCCTATGAGGCGATGGCAAAACGACACGACGGCAGTCAGTTCCCCTGCGAGATCAATGGGCGAAACGTGCTTATTGATGGCAAGACACTTCGCCTGACCAGTTTCCGTGACATTACCGAACGCAGAACCGCCGAAGAACAAATCCGGTTTCAGGCAAATCACGATGCGCTGACGTCGCTTCCCAACAGATATCTGTTTATGGATCGGCTGACATTTGCGATCAAGCTTTCCAAACGTCGACGGGAATGCTTTGCGCTGATGTATATTGATCTGGATGGGTTCAAGACTCTCAATGACACGCGCGGCCATATCATTGGCGACAAAGTCCTGCGGGACGTCGCCGCACGGCTGAGTGCGAAGTTACGCGATGTCGATACGGTTGCGCGCATTGGTGGCGATGAGTTTACCGTCATCCTGTCGGGGTCAGAAACCCCCGAGGATGCCGAAATTGTCGCCAACAAACTGAAAGATGCCCTGACCTCAAGCCCGGTTGACCTTGGCCCGGACGAAGCGCCCTATCTTGTTACAGCATCCATTGGCATATCGCTTTATCCCGATCACGCCGAAACCATTGACGAGCTTATATCGGCGGCTGACAGTGCGATGTATATGGCCAAGAAAAACGGGCGCAATACATTCCGGTTCGCCACCACCAAGCGGTCCGAAAACAGCTAAGCCCGACAGCCGGCCTTGCCCGAAACGGGCGGAAGCAGCCCGCCAATGCCAATCGGTTGTTAAACCGGAACCCCGCCATATTCGCGGCTAAGGTCGGCACAGACGCGCCGTACTTTTAAACCGAACTGTTCAATACGGTCATTGGGAATGCGTGCCGCAGGCCCGGACAGCGACAAGGCAGCAATCGGATTGCCGGTTTCGTCACGGACAACTCCGGCAACACAGCGCAACCCAACAGCGTGTTCTTCGTCATCAAGCGCGTAGCCAAGCTGACGGGACCGTTCCAGATCCTTTTTAAGGGCACCTGTGGTTACCAGTGTGCGTTCGGTGATTTTTGGCAGGCCGTGCTTTTCAATCACCGCACTGAGTTCTTCGTCTGGCAGGAACGCCAGCAAGGCCTTTCCCACGCCAGAACAATGCATCAATGCCCGGCGCCCCGGTGTGACAAGTGCGCGCATCATTTTGCGGCACTCGACCTGAGACAGGAAGATCACCTCGCCGCCATCGGCGACGGCAAGATTTACGGTTTCGCCGCTGTCTTCCATCAGGGCCCGCATATAGGGTCGGGCGATCTGGCTCAGATTACGGTTTTTGGTAAAGGAATTGCCAACACTGAATGCCTGCACGCCGACGAACCACAATGTCCGTTCGCCATCAAAGGCGACGTAGCGTTCGTACTGCATCGTGGTCAGCAATCGATGGGCGGTTGATGGGGGCAATTTAACCTGCCCGGCAATTTCGGTCAGCGTCATGCCGTCGTCGCTCTCGGCGAGCGCGTTGAGGATGCTTAATGCCCTGACCAGTGACTGTACCTGCTGCATGCAGCGTAATCTCCCTGAAGTGGCCTTTCGGGACGGGCCCTTATTTTACTTTTAGGTCGTGATGGTATGAAATCAGCCCGATGCTTGCACGGACTTTCGTCGCATCCAGACGAAAGTGGAATAACTGACCAGATAAACAGTTGCGATGCCAAACGCCGCCAGCGTCCCAAGCTCAAGCCCCATAACAGGATAGCCCAGCGACACGGTCAGGATATACACCCACAAAGCCCCCATGCCGCGCGGGAAGTTACGGATCAGGGTATGAACCGGTCCCGCGCCATAGGTGAAATGCAAGATCAGCATGATCGGATACAGCGTCACCGGGAACCCCGACAGTAACCCCGACCAACGCGGGCCGATCCATGCGGCAAGGCCACTAATGATCAAAACAATCAGTGACGCCAGAGCAGCGCGCAACAGCACAACGCTTTTTGTCAGGCGCACACGGTTCAGGATGCTTTCATTTTCGATTTTTCGAAACAGGATGAGGGCAACAAACATCGCCACCAGCAGAATGATCGCCGCCTGCGTCAAGGACATTTCGGTCAGTTGGAACAGCCAGGACACGCCAAGGAAGGCTGCAAAGGCGCATAGCGAACACAGCAATATTTGCGGCAAGACAGGAAGCTGCGTGCAGCGGCGCGACGCCAGAAAATACGCATACAGAAACGATAAGGTCGCGATCAGACCGGGAAAGGCATAGACCGCACTTTTACTGGCAAAATCGATCCCCTGCTCAATCCCGATGAAATACAGCAGGATTGCCGTTCCCAGCGGATATCCAGCCAAGACACCGGCCACACGTGGCCCGGCACGTTCCGCCAGCATCGACAGGCCCAGCACCACGCCAATCGAAACTGCAAGCTTTGCCAAAATCAGCGCCAATCGAAGTTCTCCGCCATTCGCATCAAAAACAATTTATCGATAATCTGCTTATATCGCTATCGCCTTTGCGGGCATTAGACAAGCATGAACCATTTCAGGTGGTTCCCGTTGCAGGGCCGGGACATAAAAAAAACAGGCCCCCAAACAAGGGAGCCTGTTTCACAACGTCGCACATAAAGAGCCCTGAATGCTATTTCACTGGTTTGGGTGCCTGCACAATAACACCGCGCCACCCAAGCCCCTGATATGTTTCATAGCCGGGGGTCAACGCATAGGCGACAAGGGATTTATCCTCAAGAAGGTATGAGCCGATTGCAGGGTCATCGACCTTAAGGTCAAATTTCTCCGTGAGAACGCCCTTATCATCGGAGGCGGCCAATATCCGATTGTGGACATCAATCAACAAAACCCGGGTGCGTTCACGTTCTTCATCATTGAAATTCAATGATTTTACGATCATGGGTGCCTGACTTTCCCAATCAAAAAACACCCCCATAACACCAATAACCTCACCATGTGCGGCACCATTCTTGCGCACAGCCGTCGCATATGTCGGGGTTGCGGCATCGCGGAGTTGACTGTTGCGCGCCACGTCGGCAACCGCATATTGCCCGCCGTCGCGACAACGCAGCGCATCCTGAAACCATTTCTGATCTGAGATATTTACACCTTTGAGGCGATACTCATTCGGGCGTCCGTTGGCGATGATATTGCCATCACGGTCGGCAACCCAAAGATCAAGATAGACGGTGTAGGAATCAAGGATCACGCCCAGTCGTTCAGACGCGCGCGCCGCTATCGCATCATCATGCGCATGCTCACAAACATCGACCACGGCTGCATCCGTTGCCCACCAGCGCACATCACAGGATCGTTCGTACAAATTGCGATCCATCAGTTCGACCGCATAACGCGCAAGATCGGCAAATCGATCCCCGCGCGCGGTTTGTGCTGTCCGCTCAAGATCAAAGGCGAGATCGAGAAACATTTTCTCAAGCTCTTCGGTGATTATGGTGACGCGCTGCGAGATATCCTTGACCTCATTGGCGACAACCCCAAAGCCGCGACCAACATCACCGGCCCGGGCCGCCTCGATCAAGGCGTTGAGTGCCAGCGTTCGTGTTGCGCGCGTAACAGCCTTGATTTCGGTTATTTTTTCGTTGGCCTGCCCGGACATGTCCGTTGCCACCTGCAGAATTCTTTCTGGCATTTAAACCAAGCTCCTCGATGCACACCCGTCTCCTCCAGCTTTTGGCTTGTGTTTATTTTAATCAGCCATTTTTTCTGGTTATTTTATCAGCAGAAAAACTCTTAATGCAGTTATCACCAACCGTAAACAACCGATATGTTCGCCGTCAGATCAGCACCCTATGCGACGTATGGATAGGTGAACGATCCAAACCGCAGAAGTGTTCATGTTCTCTTTGAAAATCGGAACAGACCAAGGGCGACCGAAGACGCCGGTTGGGGCGCCTTGCTTAAACCGCGCCAACCGAAATGAAGTGCGTCACCCCATCCCACAAAAGCTTAAGCCCGGTCACAAAAAGCAGGCCATAGCAAACGCGGTAGAATACCACGACATTGACCTTGTCATGCGCCCAAAGCCCAAGCCATGTGCCAAACAGTGCCACCGGGATCAACAGGGCCGCCGTACCAAGGTTTGAGGCATCAAACTGCCCAAGAAACCAGTACGGGATTAGCTTGACGTAGTTCACAACGATAAAGAACATTACCGTCGTTCCGACAAAGACCGATTTATCCATGCGTTGCGGCAATAAAAACATCGATACGGGTGGCCCGCCTGCATGGGCCACAAAGCTGGTAAAACCAGCCAACCCGCCAAGCACCGTCCCCTTGCCCCATGTCGCGGGCTTGGGCGTGTCGCCGGCATTCTTGCCGCGCAGCCAGTGATCAAGCGTAAAGATGATCGCGATGGCCGCAATGATCAGTTTTACCGCTGCAATGCTCAGATAGCTAAACGACAAGGTTCCAACCAGAATGCCAACCAGGGCGGCAGGGACAAGGATCATCATGTTGCGACGATCCCAGCGTTTCCGATAGGCCCAGACATTGGCGAGATCCATCATGCACAGGATTGGCAACATGATGGCCGCAGCAGCCTGCGGCGATACCGCAAGCGCCATCAAGGGAACGGCCATGACCCCCAACCCGCCGCCAAAGCCGCTTTTTGATACGCCTGCAATCAGAACTGCGGGGATACCAACAGCATAAAAGAACGGGTCGGTGATGAATTCCATGGGGCTTCCTGTTTGGATCGGAGGGATGCAACACCCTGACGGGCATCGCACACTGGGGACGGACGACGGCTTAAACCTCGGTCAGGCGCGGCATCAATTCAACGAAATTACACGGGCGATGACGGATATCGAGTTGATAGTGTAAAATATCATCCCACGCATCCTTACAGGCGCCAGTTGAACCGGGCAGCGCAAACATATACGTCCCGCGGCACACGCCTGCTGTTGCGCGCGATTGAACGGTTGAGGTCCCGATTGTTTTAAACGAAAGCCAACGGAACAATTCGCCAAATCCCGGGATTTCCTTTTCATACAGCCGACGATGGGCTTCGACCGTCACGTCACGGCCGGTCACGCCGGTCCCGCCAGTTGTGATGATCACATCAACATCAGGCGCGTCGCACCAGGCGTCGAGTTGCGCCACAAGACTGTCCTGATCATCGGGCAGGATTTTGCGATCAATGACACAATGCCCCTTCTGCACGATACGTTCGGCAAGAATATCGCCAGATGTATCATTGGATTGGGTACGGGTGTCGCTGACCGTCAGGACGGCAATATTAATCGGTACAAACGCGCGACTTTCATCAATCCCAGCCAAGACCAGTCTCCCTTTTTGCTCGGTGCCCCGCCAACCTAGTACGCCCTGTCGCAAGCGCAAGAAATTTTGCGTATTTGGCCTGAAATCACCAAGACGACGAATCATGAAGAAACAAAAATACACCCATTTCGGTTATATTATTATCAATCTGTCAGATTTCAGGCCACAATCACCAAACTATTTTTCATCACATAAATCGATCAAATATATGTTTAAAAACAGAACTCTAAGCACACGATAATAACAGATAACTTTAAAAAATATCCAGAAATTGGTATTACCAATTATGGACTTCCTTGTCACTGTTCTTGAAGTGCAATATTTTTAGCCGTAAAAAGCGGTAACGAGATACCAATTTAGCGCCAGATAAACGATGCGCCGCACCGAAAACCAGACATTGGCAGGAAACAGAGGACACATCATGAGCGACTTACTTTGGCAACCTGCGAAAGACCGTATCGAAAATGCGAATGTCACCCGCTTCCGCCGCTGGGTGAACGACAAGCATGGGCTCAACCTGCAGAGCGTCACAGCCCTGTATGATTGGTCGGTTGATGACATCGAGGCATTCTGGCCTGCCATTATTGAATATACTGGGCTTAAGGCAGAAAGCTGGGGCGAGCGCATCCTGATTGATGGCGACAAGATGCCCGGCGCACAGTTTTTCCCCGATGCGCGCCTGAATTTTGCTGAAAACCTGCTGGTGCGCGATGACGACAGCGATGCACTGGTGTTCTGGGGCGAAGATAAAGTCAAATCGCGCATGTCCTGGGCCGAGCTCAACATCGCTGTTTCAAAATTCTCGCAAGCTTTGCGCGCCGAGGGTGTTGTCAAAGGCGACCGCGTATGTGGCTATATGCCCAACATGAATGAAACCGTTGTCGCGATGCTTGCAACCGCGACGATTGGTGCGACGTGGTCATCGGCCTCCCCTGACTTTGGCGTACAGGGTGTGGTTGACCGGTTTGGGCAAATCGAACCCGCCATCATGATCACGGTGGATGGCTACCATTATAATGGCAAGCAGCATGACATCCGCGAAAAGGTCCGAGATGTTGTGGACCGCATCGATAGCCTCAAGAAGGTTGTCATTGTTCCTTATGCATTCGATGGCACCAACACCACCGGGATCCGCGGCGGAATTTCCTATGATGATTTCGTTGCACCATTTCGCACTGAGACGATCGTTTTCGAACAGGTCGAATTCAATCATCCGCTATATGTGATGTTTTCATCGGGCACGACCGGTAAACCAAAATGCATTGTGCATGGGACCGGCGGCACGCTTCTTAAACAGGTATCCGAACATGTTCTGCACTGTGATGTAGCGCCCGGTGACCGTGTGTTTTATTTCACCACATGTGGCTGGATGATGTGGAACTGGTTGATGGCAGGACTGGCGGCCGGTGCGACCTTGCTGCTGTATGACGGTTCCCCGTTCTATCCAAGTGGAAACATCCTGTTTGACTATGCCGATGCGGAACGCATGACCCTGTTTGGGACGTCTGCCAAATATATTGATGCACTGGCCAAGGCCGATCTCAAGCCGCGTGAAACCCATGACCTGTCAAGTGTGCGCGCAATGACGTCAACCGGATCGCCATTGGCGCCGGAAAGCTTTGATTATGTCTATCGCGACATTAAAAATGACATTCATCTGGCGTCGATTTCAGGCGGCACAGACATCCTTGGCTGCTTTGTGCTGGCCTCGCCTGTCCTGCCTGTTAAGCGCGGAGTTATTCAAACACGTGCCCTTGGCGTTGCTGTCGATGTTTTTGATGACGACGGCAAACCGGTTCGCAATGAAAAAGGTGAGTTGGTCTGTACCAAACCGTTCCCATCGATGCCGGTTGGTTTCTGGAATGATCCGGATGGATCGCGATATCACAGCGCCTATTTCGATAAATTCGAGAACATCTGGTGTCACGGCGATTATGTCGAACTTGATGATGAGGGCGGCATGGTGATTTACGGCCGATCCGACGCAACCCTGAACCCGGGTGGCGTTCGAATTGGCACCGCCGAGATTTACCGACAGGTGGAAATGCTGCCTGAAATTCAGGAATCGATTGTCATTGGTCAGGAATGGGATAATGACGTTCGAGTGATCCTGTTCGTTGTGCTGCGCGAAAACAACGTGTTGGATACCGCACTTATCGACAAGATCAAGAAGCAGATACGGGCCAACTGTACGCCCCGACACGTCCCCGCCAAGGTCATTGCCGTGGCAGACATTCCACGCACCAAGTCGGGCAAGATAACCGAGCTTGCGGTACGTGATGTGGTCCATGGGAGGCCGGTTAAAAATCAGGAAGCCCTAGCAAACCCGACAGCACTGGAATTATTTTCCAATCTTGGTGAACTGAAAAGCTGAATTTTACCCCTGCCCTAACCGGCGGGGGTTTTCTTTTGCCCCGTGCACATCCCGTCCATCTGGGAAAGATTAGAATGAATGATCACAAACTCCGATTCCGCATCGCAACAGTGTTTATTTTTTAATCATGAACCTGATGTGGCATATTTTTAATCACTGTCGTTAACATTACGAAAAAAAGTTCGTGCATTTTCCTACTTTAGCGAACATTCAACGAATGAATTCATCAAGCGATTGAAAAAACACAATTTTCTACTAATTTACGCGCATCACCTGCCCCTGCTTAAAGCGTCGCTAGGGGGTAAAAACAGCTGATTTTACTGCTTATTTGACAGTATGGGTGGACACTGAAAACTTTTCATACTTGACACATGGCGGCCTAAAATTTCTTATTTTGGCTGTCCGATTAAGTTTTGGACTGATGGATATGCCGAAACGCATATTCAGGGTGGCACAAAAGCTAAAAACAATGCTTTGCTAATAAGGGAGCTCTTTCTTATGAAAATTCAAACGATCCTGGCCGCTGGCGCAATGACTGTTGCAGCCATCGCCGCACAGAACGCACACGCTGGTGCAGTACTGGACGGTATTAAGGCAAAAGGTTTCGTTCAGTGTGGCGTGAACACCGGTCTTCCGGGTTTCTCTGCTGCCAACGCTGAAGGCAAGTGGGAAGGCATCGACGTTGACATTTGCCGTGGTATCGCAGCAGCGTTACTTGGCGATGCCAACAGCGTGCAGTACACCCCGCTGACCGCAGCACAGCGTTTCACGGCTCTGCAGTCTGGTGAAATCGACATCCTGTCGCGTAACACCACTGCAACCACGACCCGTGATGCGAAACTTGGTCTGACTTTTGTCGGCATCAACTACTATGACGGTCAGGGCTTCCTGATCCCGAAAGCTCTTGGCGTTTCGAGCGCGACCGAGCTTGACGGCGCAACCGTCTGTGTTGAGCCAGGTACCACCACCGAGCTGAACCTTGCTGATTACTTCCGTGCAAAAGGCATGAGCTTTGAGCCGGTCGTGATCGAAAACATCAACGAAGCAACTGCAGCCTTCTTCTCAGGTCGTTGCGACGTGTACACCACGGATGCTTCGGGTCTTGCTTCGATCCGCACCACCATGGCTGAAAACCCGGATGACTATATGATCCTTCCGGAAATCATTTCTAAAGAGCCGCTCGGCCCGGTTGTCGCCCAGGGTGACGAACAGTGGTCGGACGTTGCACGTTGGGCATTCCTTGCCATGGTTGAAGCTGAAGAATTCGGCGTCACCATGGAAAATGTTGACGACATGAAAGCGAACAGCACCAACCCGGGTATCCAGCGTCTGCTGGGCGTTTCACCGGGCATGGGTGAAGCTCTTGGTCTTGATGAAGCTTGGGCATACAACATCATCAAGCAGGTTGGTAACTATGGCGAAAGCTATGAGAAAAACGTTACCGCGAAACTTGGTCTTGAGCGTGGTCTGAACGCTCTGTGGACCGATGGTGGCCTGCAGTACGCTTGGCCGGTTCGCTAATTCGCTTAGCAACGGCTAACTAAACCTACGAAGCTCCGCCCCACTGCCTTGACGCATGGGCGGAGCTTTTCGTTAGGTGCCCATTCATTGGATACAATCTACACCTGAGGGTCATATGAGTAAGCCTCAACATGCCCCGGGGGATGTTCGTTCCAAGAGCCTCGTCGATTATCTCAATGACGAGAATGTGCGTGCGGTTTTATATCAGATTATAGCAATCGGCCTTGTTATTCTGGCTGGCTGGTATCTGGTGTCCAACACCCTGTACAATCTTGAAAAACAGAACATCTCTACCGGTTACGGGTTCCTCGATCTTGAAGCATCCTTCGAGATCAGCGAGACAATGATCAACTACAGTGCGCAAAGCGATTACGCGACGGCACTGATTGTCGGTCTTCTCAATACCGTGAAGGTTGCGGTGCTTGGCATCGTCCTTTGCACGATTATTGGAATTATCTTTGGCGTTGCCCGCTTGTCGTCGAACTGGATCGTTCGCAAACTGGCAACTGTTTATGTCGAGACATTCCGTAACATCCCGGTTTTGCTTCAACTTTTCTTCTGGTATGCGCTTATTCCGGCAGCGTTCCCGCATCCGCGCGATGCCTTTGAGCCCCTACCGGGTGTTTTACTGACGTCGCGTGGCATGTATTTGCCTGTTCCCGTGGCTGACAACGCCTATACATTGATGGGCATTGCCGCGATCATTGCGTTTGTGGCCATTTATTTCATCAAGAAATGGGCGACCAAACGTCAGGATGCGACAGGACAACCCTTCCCGATGCTGTTAACAGGCATTGGTATTTTTGTCGGCCTTGTCTTCCTGGCCTATCTTATCGGTGGTGCGCCAACCGAACTTAGCACGCCAGCCCTCAAGGGCTTTAACATTCAGGGTGGATATAACATCTCACCGGAATTCATGGCGGTTTTGATCGGCTTGACGGTTTATACGTCGACTTATGTTGCAGAAGTCGTGCGTTCGGGGATTCAAGCAGTGTCCTCGGGCCAGTGGGAAGCGGCCGACAGCCTTGGCATCAAACGCTCTGTTGCGCTTCGCAAGGTGATCTTGCCACAATCCATGCGTGTTGCGATCCCGCCTCTGACCAACCAGTATCTTAACCTTACCAAAAACAGCTCTTTGGCTGTGGCTGTCGGGTATCCTGATCTGGTTTCCGTTTCCAACACGACCATGAACCAGACAGGTCAGGCGATTGAGGCCATCTCGATCTTCATGTCTGTCTATCTTGGTTTGTCCTTGTTGACCTCGCTTTTTATGAACTGGTTCAACAAGAAAATGGCTCTGGTGGAGAGGTAACATGTCAGAAAAAGCAAAATTACCTCCTCTACCGGTCGGTACATTTACGGAACGTGCTGTAACCTGGTCAAAGAAGAACCTGTTTGACGGCTGGTTCAACACCATCCTGACACTTGGTTCCATTGCCTTTCTGCTTTGGCTAATACCGCCAATCATCGAGTGGGGAATCATCAATGCGACCCTTACTCCGACGATTGAAGGCTGTGCCGAGGCAACAGGTGCGTGCTGGGGGTTTGTCAATGCGAACCTGCGACTGATCCTGTTTGGCACCTACCCGTATGATGAACAATGGCGTCCCTTGCTTGCCATGATCTTGCTGATGGGGATCATTTGCGCCAGCTTGGGCGGTGTTAAATACCCAAGTGTTCGCAAATGGATCATCCCGATGTGGGTGATTGGCGTTCCGATCATTGCCATTTTGATGTGGGGCGGCGTTCTGGGTCTTACCTATGTCCAGAACAGCTATTGGGGTGGCCTTCCGCTCACCCTGATCCTGTCGTCGATTGGTATCGTCTTTGCGTTCCCGTTTGGCCTGTTGCTCGCCCTTGGGCGTCAGTCAAACATGCCCGCACTGAAAACTCTGTCGGTCGTCTATATCGAAGTCATTCGTGGTGTACCGCTGATTACGGTTTTGTTCATGGCGTCCGTGATGTTCCCGCTGTTTTTGCCTGATGGGGTGACCATCGACAAGTTGCTGCGTGCACAGATCGGTATCATCCTGTTTACCGCCGCCTACCTTGCTGAGGTATTCCGTGGTGGTTTGCAGGCGGTACCGCGCGGTCAGTTTGAAGCAGGTGAAAGCCTTGCACTTTCATACTGGCAGTCCATGCGACTGATCATCCTGCCGCAAGCTTTGCGTCTGGTTATACCGCCAACCGTGAACAGCTTTATTTCCATGTTCAAGGACACAACACTGGTCGTCATCATCGGCCTGTTTGATTTCCTTGGTACGGTAAAGCTGGCACTGCGCAGCGACCCGGCCTGGACCAAGTATTACGTCGAAGGTTACACCTTCGCCGCGGCAATCTTCTTCCTGATCTGTTTCTCGATGGCGAAATATTCCGCCTATCTTGAAAAAGAACTTCGCAAAGGCGAACGCAGGTAAGGCGTTGAGGAAAAAACAATGACTGTAGCAACTGAAACCAAAACCGGTGCTGTTCCTCCTCCTTCTTCGGAGGATGTCATCACCGTCACCAAAATGAACAAATGGTACGGCAATTTCCATGTTCTCAAGGATATTGACCTGTCCGTTCGTAAAGGTGAGCGTATCGTTATTTGCGGACCTTCGGGCTCAGGTAAATCAACGCTGATCCGTACGCTGAACCGTCTTGAAGTCTATCAACAAGGCGAAATCACCGTGAACGACATCCTGCTGGGCGATGATGTTAAAAACATCGAAGCCGTGCGCCGGGATGTTTGCATGGTGTTCCAGCACTTCAACCTTTTCCCGCATATGACCGTGTTGGAAAACCTGACGTTGGCACCAATCTGGGTTCGCAAGATGCCCAAGAAAGAAGCCAATGATCTGGCGATGCATTATCTTGAGCGTGTTCGAATTGCCGAACAGGCCCATAAATTCCCCGGTCAACTTTCGGGTGGCCAGCAGCAGCGTGTGGCAATTGCCCGTTCGCTCTGCATGCAGCCGAAAATCATGCTGTTTGATGAGCCGACGTCCGCCCTTGATCCGGAAATGGTCAAGGAAGTGCTCGATGTCATGGTCGAACTGGCCAAAGAAGGCATGACCATGCTGTGTGTGACTCATGAAATGGGCTTTGCCAAGGAGGTCGCTGATCGCGTGATCTTTATGGATGAAGGCCAGATCATCGAAATGGCTGGACCGCACGAGTTCTTTGATAACCCCAAAAGCGAACGGACCAAGCTGTTCCTCAGCCAGATCCTGTCGCATTAAGCGGTTTATCAAGACCCAAAACACATCTGCAAAGCGGCCTCAAACGGGGCCGCTTTGTTTTTTGTGAATTTCTCGCTTGCCCCCTGCCCGCCAATTGCCGAAACTCGCCTCCATCAGCGGCCAAGCCACTTTCAAAGCCGAAGCAAAACCCGGAAGTCATATGACACAGCCAACATCAACAGCACCGATCACGCCTTCTTTCATCACGGTTGATGGCCTTACCAAACGGTTTGGCACCACGTTGGCGCTGGATGGTGTTGATCTGCGTCTGGCAAAGGGTGAGACGCTTGCGATTATCGGGCCGTCAGCGGCGGGTAAAAGCGTTCTGATGAAATGTTTGGTGGGTATTTACGGCCCTGATAGTGGCACCATCGTTCTTGATGGTGATGATGTCAGCAAACCGAATGCGGACAAACGCCCGGAATGGGCATCAAAAATCGGCATGCTGTTTCAGCAAAATGCCCTGTTTGACAGCCTGACGGTTTGGGAAAACATTTGTTTTCGCCAGATTGAGCTTGGCACCATGAACCGCAGCCAAGCAAAGGCGCACGCGATTGACCTTCTGGGGCATGTTGGGCTTGCCGAAGAAAGTGCCACCCTGTCACCCAGCGACCTGTCTGGTGGCATGCAGAAACGTGTGGGCATCGCGCGCGCCATTTCATCGGATCCAGCTGTGTTGTTGCTTGATAACCCGACAGCGGGCCTTGACCCGGTTCTGTCCAATCATATCGAATTGATGATTGCCAAAATAGCCGAGCAACGCGGCACCACTGTTATCTCAATCACCAATGACATGCAGATCGCGCGCCACCGGTATCAGAACCTGATGATGATGCATAATGGCAAGGTCTATTGGTCTGGCCCGACCAGTCGCATTGATGACGCGCACAACGACCATCTGACCCAGATGCTCAAGGGATCGTCACATGGTCCAATCACCATGCGGGCAGGCAAACGCGATGATGGCGTTTACGCCTGATGACGGCGATCAGCTTTAAGATTAGTTGGCGGTATAGACCGATACGTCTGCATCCCGGATAACATCGGACCAAATCGGCCCCGGATGGCGATCGGTAAACAGCGCATCAATTTCCGAAAGATGGCCAAGACGCACCATCGCACGGCGACCGAATTTTGACGCGTCGGTGCACAGGAACGTCTGCCGTGCGTTGGAAATAATTGCCCGCGCAACGCGGACTTCACGGTAGTCAAAATCCATCAGGCTGCCGTCTTCATCGACACCGGAAATCCCGACAATTGCAAAATCAACCTTGAACTGGTTGATGAAATCGATGGTCGCCTCGCCAATCACGCCAAAGTCACGTTGGCGGACAACACCCCCGGCGATGATCACTTCAAATCCCGGATTGGCCGCACAAATTTCGGCGACATGCAGGTTGTTGGTGATGATCTTAAGGCTGGTATGGCCCGACAGGGCATGGGCGACTTCTTCGTTGGTGGTGCCGATATTGATAAACAGCGATGCGCCTTCGGGAATGTGGTCGGCGACCAGTCGGGCGATTTCACGCTTGCTGCCAAGATTAAGAACCTGCCGGTCCGTGTAGGCGGTATTTTCCGTGGTCGAAACGCTGGCAGCCCCTCCGTGATAGCGGGCAATCAGGCCTTCTTCGGCCATTTCGTTGATGTCACGGCGAATGGTCTGCGGGGTGACTGAAAAATGGTCCGCCAGGGTATCAATGGTCATGAAGCTATTGGAAGCCACCAGTTCAAGTATTTCACGGCGGCGACGATCCAATTTACCCATGACGTTCTCCTGTTGTGCGGATTTTCACCTTGGACGGCGAATTTTCATTGACGATCAAAATGCGATCTATCCGCACAAGATGCAACCTTTTCTGATTGCGAAGCATTTGAAGTCAAAAGAATTGGGATCATTGTAATCGAACATATGATGCGATGATCGCATCAGAATACGTCGGTTATTTTGACCTTTCCCTTTGCCATTCCATATGCGGGCAACATCAATTTTCCGTATGCTGGAAAGCATATTCCCAATGAATATATTTCCCGCTCATCGGATCAATGGTAGCGTCGATAAACATAAAATATTCGATCAAAAACAAGAATATGCCCACCAGGGAGGGTCCCACAATGACCAACCATTTACGCACATTGATATGCGTCCCCGATGCTTTGAGGGCCGGAGGACCGCATGGATCATTTTGATTACATCGTGATTGGTGCCGGCTCGGCCGGCTGCACGATGGCCAATCGGCTTTCCGAAATCGAAAATGCGAAAGTTTTACTACTTGAAGCCGGTGGAAAGGATCGCAACCCGTGGATCCATATCCCGGTTGGATACCTTTATTGCATCGGCAATCCCAATGTTGACTGGTGCTTTAAGACCGTGCGCGAGCCGGGGCTGAATGGCCGGTCATTGGGCTATCCACGCGGCAAGGTTCTGGGCGGATGTTCGTCAATCAATGGCATGATTTACATGCGTGGTCAGGCCAATGATTATGATCAATGGCAACAGGCGGGCTGTTCTGGCTGGGGCTGGGACGATGTCTTGCCATTCTTTAAAAAGTCCGAAGACCATTATAAGGGTTCGGACGAGATGCATGGCGCGGGCGGTGAATGGCGTGTCGAGCAGGCGCGTGTGCGCTGGGACATCCTTGATGCCTTTCAAAATGCCGCAGCCGAGGCAGGCATTCCGAAAGTATCGGACTTTAACCGCGGTACCAATGAAGGGTCCGGGTATTTTGATGTGAACCAAAAGCGCGGCATTCGCTGGAACACGTCAAAGGCGTTTCTGCGCCCTGCCCTTAATCGCAAGAACCTTGAAGTCCGCACCAATGCCCATGTGCGTCGTCTGACCATCGCCGATGGCCGCGTGACGGGCGTTGAATATGAACGAGATGGTCAGATCGAAACCGTGACCGCATCGCGCGAAACCGTTTTATGTGCGGGATCAGTTGGGTCGCCCCAGATCCTTGAGCTGTCGGGGATCGGTCGTGGAGACGTTTTGCAACAGTATGGCATCGAACAAACCCTTGATCGCCCGCAAGTCGGTGAGAACCTGCAAGACCATTTGCAATTGCGCTGTGCCTATAAGGTCAGCGGTATTCGCACCCTGAATGAAAAAGCCAGCAGCCTGATTGGCAAGGCCAGTATCGCGCTTGAATATCTGTTCAAACAGTCTGGTCCGATGTCCATGGCACCAAGCCAGCTTGGCGTGTTTACGCGCTCAGACAGCTCGTTTGACACACCAAACTTGCAATACCATGTGCAGCCGCTGTCCTTGGAAAAGTTTGGTGATCCGGTACATCCGTTCCCCGCCTTTACCGCCAGCGTGTGTAATCTGCGCCCGCAAAGCCGCGGCAGCATTCATATCAGCAGTCCCGATTACCGTGAACAGCCTGCCATTGCGCCAAACTACCTTTCAGCGGATGCGGATAAAACGGTCGCGGCTGATTCAATTCGTCTAACGCGTAAGATTACGCAACAGCCTGCATTGGCCCCCTATCGCCCCGAAGAATTCAAACCCGGTCCGTCTTATGAAACTGAGGATGACCTTATTCGTGCGGCGGGTGATATCGGCACGACCATTTTCCATCCTGTCGGCACATGCCGAATGGGGGCGGATCCGGCATCAGTTGTTGACCCGGAACTGCGTCTTCGCGGGCTGACAGGTTTGCGGATTGCTGATGCGTCTGTCATGCCAACGATCACCTCGGGCAACACAAATTCGCCGACCATCATGATCGCAGAAAAAGCTGCGGCCATGATCAAGGCTGCAGCCAACGCTTAATACGCAAAAAGCCGGGGATGATCCCCGGCTTTTGATGGTTCATATTTGCAAGAACGTCTTAGGACTTTTTGCTGGCAACGATCCGTTCGCGAACGGCAGGTGCGTTACCGGTTTGAGCCACCTCACCCTCGCCGATTTCAATTGCATCGCGCAGCAGGGCCGTTGCTTCATCAAGCTGGGCCTGATCGCGGGTATGGGCCATGCACAATGGCGTTTCAGCCGACACCGGCTGGCCGACCTTGATAAAGTCGCTAAAGCCAACGGCAAAGTCGATCTTTTGATCGGCTCGGGTCCGACCGCCTTTAAGGGCCACCAGAGCCAAGCCCACTTTGCGCGCATCCATCGACAGAACCCGTCCGGTTTTGGCCGCCTTGACCACCTGCACCATCGGGGCGGCTTCAAGGTACTTGTCGTGTTTCTCAACGAAATCTGACGGTCCGCCAAGGCTTGAAACCATTTTGGAAAACACTTCGGCGGCCTTGCCGCTTTCAAGTGCCTCACCGGCCATCTGGAACCCATCGGCGACATCGGTTGCAACGCCACTGACCGCCAGCATCTCAGCAGCAAGCGCCATGGTGACGTCATAGACCCGCTGTTCTTGATGCTTTCCGGTCAGGAAATCAATCGCTTCGCGCATTTCAAGCGCATTGCCAACCGTATCGCCCAGAACCTGCTCCATATCGGTCAGAAGGGCCACTGTCGGCACACCATTGCGGGTGGCGACTTCGGTGATGCTTTGTGCCAATTCACGCGCGCGTTCATATTCATTCATGAAGGCACCCGACCCGAATTTGACATCCATCACCAAGGCATCAAGTCCAGCCGCCAGTTTCTTTGACAAAATGGACGCGGTGATCAGCGGGATGCTTTCGACCGTCGCGGTGACATCACGAATGCCATAAAACCGTTTATCGGCTGGTGCCAGATCGGCCGTCTGACCAATAATCGCACAGCCAACCTCACGGGTGACTTTGGCAAATTCTTCGAGTGTCGGTGCGGTTCGATAGCCCGGAATAGAGTCAAATTTGTCGAGCGTGCCGCCCGTATGGCCAAGACCACGCCCGGAAATCATCGGCACAAAGGCACCGCATGCGCCGACAATTGGCCCGAGCATCAGGCTGACCTTGTCGCCAACCCCGCCGGTCGAATGCTTATCGACAACCGGCCCGTCAAGGCCAAGTGCCTTCCAATCGAGAACCGTGCCACTATCGCGCATGTTGCGCGTCAGGGCCGCCCGTTCATCCATGGTCATGCCGTTAAAGAAGACTGCCATCGCGAAGGCAGCAACCTGCCCTTCGCTGATGGTTTCATCGGCAATGCCTTTGACGAAAAAGGCAATTTCGGCGTCGCTAAGAACGTCGCCTTCGCGTTTACGGCGAATGATTTCTTGGGGCAGCATAAGCTGTCTCCTGCGGGCTTATCGTTAATTTAACTTGGTCCAGACCCGAAAATTCGAGTTCATGCAGAACGTGAAAAGTACTGCAACAAGATACGGATAAGATTGGCGGAACCTTCTTTGGACATCTCAAGAGTTTGCGCGTGGCTAAGCGGCGTCGCACTCATGCCCGCGGCAAGGTTGGTGATGTTTGAAACGGCTGCGACTTTAAAACCAAGCCGTCTGGCAAGGATGTTTTCAGGCACAGTTGACATACCAACCGCATCCGCGCCCAGCACCTTAAGCATCTTGATTTCAGCCGGCGTTTCAAAGCTTGGCCCGGTGCACCAGCAATAGGTGCCTTCAAACAGTTTAATGCCCAGCTGTGCCGCCGTTTGATGCAAGCCTGCCCCGATTTCCGGATCATAGGGCACATCCATCCCGACAAAGCGGTCATCGCCGTGATAGCCAATCAAGGGATTGGGTCCAAACATGCTGATATGGTCGGTGATCAGCATCAGGCTTCCCGGCACGGCATCGGGCACAAGCGACCCAGCCGCATTGGTCAGGATCAAGCGATCCGCGCCAAGTTCACGCAGAGTTTCAAGTGGTTCGGCCATCAGATCCGAACGGCCATGTTCGTAAAAATGCGCGCGCCCCTGCATGACCGCAACCGACACACCGCCGATCCGCCCAAGGACAAGCTGCCCGCCATGTCCGTGCACTGTCGGCAACGGAAAGCCCGGCACATCTTCATAGGCAATCTTGATCGGGTCACTGACCGCATCAACCACCCCGCCCAGCCCACTGCCAAGCACCATGGCGACATCGGCCTTAAAATCCGGGGCCTTTGATGCGATGACCTCAAGTGCGGCTTTGACATTGCTCATTTCAAGTTCTCCGGCCCAAAGGAATGCGGTATCAAGGCTTCGCGGGTCAGGGTCAGAAGCGTTTCGCCCTGATCATTGATGATGAAAATGGTTGCGTCTGGTCCGGTAAATTCACGGATTTTCTGACGACAGCCGCCGCATGGTGTGCAGGCAACGTCACCCAGACCAACCACGACAATCTCATCAAACTTGGTTTCACCCGACAAAACCATGGCCGAAATCGCCCCGGCCTCGGCACAGACACCTTCGGGATAGGCCGCATTTTCAACGTTACATCCAGCGATGATTTGACCATTGCCCGTGCGCAATGCCGCCCCGACATGGAATTTTGAATAAGGCGCATATGCCTTGTCGCGAGCAGCAAGGGCCGCGTCAATCAAATCGCGCGGTGCCTGTTGTGTCGTACCCATCGTTTTCGTCCTGTTTTCTATATCCGTGCAGCCTAATTCGGGCACGTGTTATCTATCATGTAGTCATGGATCGTTATTTTACCGCTGATAATGTCGGCCTTTGCCTTCTTGGCGGCCACTTCCATATCGTCGGTCATCAGATCACGGTTGTTTTCATCCAGCGCCCAGTCAATGCCACCCTCGGCCAAGCCAAGGCTTTTGATACCCGGTTGCCAGTTCCCGTCGCGGGCCGCCTTGAAGGCCTCATACACCGCAACATCAACATGTTTGACCATGGATGTCAGAACCTGCCCCGGGTGTAATCCATTCTGGTTGGCATCTGAACCGATGCCAAGAATCTTTGCGTCAGAAGCCGCCTGCAAAACGCCAATCCCCGTTCCACCAGCCAGTTGCAGGACAACATCCGCCCCCTTACCGATCTGGGTTTTGGTCAGTTCACCGCCACGGATTGGATCGTTCCATGCCGCACCAGTTGTGCCAACGAAATTCACCAGAACATTTGCATCGGGTTTTGCGTAGTGCGCGCCCAGCTGATAGCCGCATGTCATCCGGCGAATAAGCGGAATGTCCATCCCGCCGACGGCACCGATTGTATTGCTGTTTGACGCCATGGCAGCCAGCATGCCGACAATGAAGCTGCCTTCGTGTTCGCGAAAGACAACCGATTGCACATTGGGTTGATCGACAACCATATCGACAATTGCAAACCGGGTTTCGGGGAATTCCGGTGCGACTTCGGCCAAGGCCGACGCCTGCTGAAAACCAATCACAACGACCGGATCATGCCCATCACGGGCAAAGGTCCTGATGGCTTGCTGGCTTTGTGTGTCATTGCGCAGTTCAAATTCGCGGTAGTCAATGCCGGTATCGGTTTTGAATTTCTCTGCCCCGGTAAATGCAGATTGATTAAACGCACCATCGAACTTGCCACCCGTCGAATAGACAACAGCCGGTTTGATGGTTTCGTCTGCAAATGAGGGGCTGCTCGTCGCGATGATCCCAGGCAGAAACGCTGAAAGAACTGCGATGGCACCAAGGAGCGGTTTTCTTTGCATGAATGTCTCCAACGCAACAAATCGGGGGTTCGCGGTCCGGCGCATGGTCCCTTTAGACCATCAACCGAACCGCATCCCGATTAACGTTCCTTCACATAGGCACGGCCAAGTGCCTTGGGTGGTGTGGCGCGACCAATGAACCCGGCCAGCAGGATAACCGTCAGCACATAGGGCAATGCCTGCACCAACTGGACCGGGACCTCGCCAATACCGGGCAGAATAACGCCCTGCAAACGGGTCGCCGCCGCATCCAAAAACCCAAACAGCAAACACGCAAACAACGCCGGGAACGGACGCCATTTGCCAAAGACCATGGCTGCCAGCGCGATATAACCCTTACCCGCCGTCATGTCTTGGAGGAACGACGCACCTTGGGCTGTTGAAAGATACGCACCCGACATGCCGACAAGCACGCCAGAACACACCACCGCACGATAGCGCATCAGAACAACGCTGATGCCCGCAGTATCGACCGCACCGGGGTTTTCACCAACAGCACGCAACCGCAACCCAAACCGGGTGCGATACATCACCCACCATGCCGCTGGAACGGCAAAGAACGCGATATACACAAGGATGTTATGGCCACTGAGAAGTTCGAAGTAAATCGGTCCCAGTATAGGCACATCCCGAACGGCCTCAGCCCCCGGAAGGGTGATCGGCTGAAAACGCGATGCCTTATCAAGAGCCGGGGTTTTCCCGCCTTGGGCAAAGAGTGCGATGCCGACAAGGGCGGTAAAGCCCGACATCAGGATGTTAATCGCCATGCCCGAGACAACCTGATTGCCCTTGTGTGTGATGCAGGCAAAGCCATGCAGCAAGGAAAGCGCAATGGTTGCGGCAATCGCGGCCAGAAGCCCAACCCATGGGCTACCGGCGTAATAGGCCACCGCAGCAGCCGCAAAGGCCCCGCCCAGCATCATGCCTTCAAGGGCCAGGTTGATCGTCCCTGACCGTTCGGAAAACATGCCTGCAAGGGCGGCAAGGATCAGAGGTGTCGATGTGCGAAGTGTTGCATCAAGAAGCAGAATGACCAGTTCGAAATTTTCCATCACGCAGCCTCCATCCGGTCACGGCGCAAACGCCAAGCGGTATAAATCTTGGTCACGCGCGGTCGGAACATGTGTTCCATCGCCCCGGTAAACAGGATCACCAGACCTTGAATAACCACGACCATGTCATTGGAGATGGTTGGAATTTCAAATGAAAGCTCCGCCCCGCCCTGATAGAGCATGCCAAACAGCAATGCGGCCAGGAAAATGCCAAACGGATGGTTGCGCCCCATAAGGGCAACCGCGATCCCGACAAAGCCATAGCCAGCGGTAAAATCAATCAGCAACCGGTGCTGCACACCCATGACTTCGTTCAGCGCCATAAAGGATGCCAAGGCCCCGGAAATCATCATGGCGATGATGATGTAGCGCCCCGGATCAATCCCGCCATAGGTTGCCGCCACCGCATTGGCACCAACGGTACGGATCGCATAGCCCCAGCGCGTATGCCAGATAAACATCCAGACAAGGATGCTGGCCGCAATCGCATAGACAAATGACAGGTTCAGCGGGCTTGACGCCATGTCGATGCCAAAGGCTGCTGCCATGTCATGGATGAACGGCAACCGAAGATGTTCGGCAATCTGTTCGCTTTCCGGGGTCATTGAGCCTTGCGGGCGCAAGACATTGACCAGTAAATACACCATCAGGGATGACGCAATGAAATTGAACATGATGGTCGTGATCACGATGTGCGATCCACGGCGCGCCTGCAAATAAGCCGGAATATAGGCCCATGCCGCCCCAAAGATTGCCGCAGCCATCATGCCCACCACAAGCATCAGCGGAAATGGCAGAAAATCAAGATAAAGGGCCGCCAAGGTTACACCAAGACCGCCAACGTAAGCCTGCCCTTCGGCACCAATGTTAAATAGACCGCAATGGAATGCGACGGCAAAAGACAGCCCGGTAAAGACGAAATTGGTGGTGTAATAAAGGGTATAGCCCCATGCCTCGTCATAGCCAAACGCGCCATACAGCAAAATTTCGACAACCTCGACCGGGTTTTCACCGATTGCGAGCACCAACAGAGCGGAAACCACCAGTGCCAGTAAAAGATTCAAAAGCGGCAAGACACCGACATCAATCCAGCGCGGCAGTTGGACAACATTACTCATGCCTGCCCCTCCACTGCCTTGGCTTCGTTCGGATCAACCCCGGCCATCATGAGGCCAAGAACGCGTTCATTTGCCTCAGCAGCAGAGACTTCGCCGATGATGACACCATCGCACATCACCAAAATTCGGTCGGCAAGCGACATAATTTCGTCAAGCTCCACGGACACCAGAAGGACAGCCTTGCCAGCATCCCGCATGGCGACAATACGTTTGTGAATGAATTCGATGGCACCGATATCAACACCACGGGTCGGCTGACCAACCAACAACAGTTCAGGGTCCCGCATGATTTCACGCGCCAGAACGAGTTTTTGCTGATTGCCGCCGGAAAAATTGGCGGCTTTTAAATCGGGATCATCCGGGCGTACGTCAAATTCCAACATCATGTTCGCCGTGGCCTTGGAAATCGCGTGCCAGTCCAAAAGGATGCTGTTGTTATAGGCCGGGTCATCCTCGTAGCCCAGAATGGCGGCTTCCTTTGCCGTAAAGCCAGTAACCATCGCCATGCGATGCCGGTCTTCTGGCACATGAGCAACGCCGCGTTTGCGCAGTTCGGCCGCATCAACGCCCTTGCCCGGTGTGACATCCTGATCATTGAGTAAAACGCTGCCTTCACTGGCAGAACGAATACCGCCAAGAGCCTCAAGAAGTTCGCTTTGCCCGTTGCCAGACACCCCGGCGATGCCGACAATTTCACCGGCACGCACGGTAAAACTCGCATTTTTGACCTTGCGAACACCTTGGGCGTTATCAACACAAAGATCGTTCACCTGAAGAACTGTCGCCCCCGGATTGGCTTCGCCTTTTTCAAGGCGGAGCAATACACGGCGGCCAACCATGAGTTCGGACAATTCTTCGGGACTGGTTTGGGCGGTTTTGCGATCCGCCACCATTGCGCCCTGGCGCATGACGGAAACATTATCCGTCGCAGCCATGATTTCGCGCAATTTATGGGTGATCAGCACGACCGTTTTGCCCTGTTCCTTCAGGGTTGCCAGAATGCGGAACAAATGATCCGCTTCCTGTGGTGTCAAAACACCGGTCGGCTCGTCCAAAATCAGGATTTCCGCACCACGATACAGTGCTTTGAGAATTTCTACACGTTGTTGCAGGCCAACCGACAGGTCGCCGACAATTGCATCCGGGTCAATGTCGAGCGAATATTCGCGTTCAAGCCGTTCAAGCTCCACGCGGGCCTTATCGACCCCGTCGCGCAAAACAGCCCCGCCTTCGACACCCAGAATAACGTTTTCCAGAACAGAAAAGGTTTCGACCAGCATGAAATGCTGATGGACCATGCCAATACCGGCGGCAATGGCGTCTTCCGACCCTTTGATATCGCACAGCTTGCCATCGACATGAATGGTGCCACCGTCAGCCTGATAAAATCCGTACAGGATGCTCATCAGCGTCGATTTACCTGCGCCATTCTCTCCCACGATGCCGTGGATTGTTCCCTTATCGACCTTAAGGTCAATTTCCTTATTGGCATGTACCGCTCCGAACCGCTTGTCTATTCCACGCAGTTCAATAGCGGGTTGCACGGCACCGGTTTCCCCGGTGCCGTGCATTTGATGCATCGTATCCGACACTACAAATCCCCGGTTTGCTTCACCACTGCCTTACATTGGGCAGGCGCTATCACTCATGTAGTCATGCACTTCAAGCGAACCCGAAATGATTTCTTCTTTGGCCTTTGCGACAGCCGCCTTCATGTCGTCGGTGATGAGCTTCTCGTTGTTTTCATCAAGAGCCCAGTCAACACCGCCTTCTGCCAAACCGAGAACAGTCAAGCCCGGCTCCCAGCTGTCGTTTGCCACTGAACTGAATGCTTCGTAGACGGCAACATCAACACGCTTAAGCATCGAAGTCAGAACCGATCCCGGGTGCATTCCATTCTGGTTGGAGTCAACACCAATACCCAGCTTGCCCGCATCTGCCGCTGCCTGGAGAACGCCAACACCCGTTCCGCCAGCAGCGTGGTAAACAACGTCTGCACCACGATCAAACTGTGACTTTGCCAATTCACCGCCTTTGACTGGATCATTCCATGCCGAGGGGGTCGTGCCAGTCATGTTCTGGAAAATTTCAGCATCGCTATTTGCGTACTTAACACCCTGCGCATAACCACAGGAGAATTTGCTGATCAACGGAATATCCATACCGCCGATAAAGCCAACTTTCCCGGTTTCAGATGCCATCGCAGCAAGAAGGCCCACGAGGAAAGACCCTTCATGTTCCTTAAACACCACCGACTGAACGTTCGGAAGGTCAACAACCATATCAACAATGGTGAACTTGGTGTCGGGGAACTCTTTGGCGACTTTTTCAAGTGCGGACGCCTGATTGAAGCCAATTGCCACGATCGGGCTCATACCACGGCGAGCAAAATTGCGCATCGCCTGCTCGCGCTGGGAATCGTTCTGGATCTCGAAGTCGCGATACTCGGTACCGGTATCTTCTTTGTATTTCTCGGCACCCGTGTAGGCTGACTGGTTGAACGAACGATCAAAACGTCCACCCATGTCATAGATAACTGCCGGTTCGATTTCTGCAGCCGCTGCAACACCTGCATAGCAGGCGACAGCCGCGACCACGGAGGTCAGAAGCTTTTTCATTCCGATGCCCTTCTTTGCTTGAATTCTATTTATTCTTCCGCCGGTGCCCTTAACCGGTGGAACTCCCTCATCGAAAAACCTGATCCGCAGTGCGACCAAAATTTGGCCCCTCTACCGGATTGAACCGGAATGTCTGCACTGCGAGATGCTTATGGTAACTACAAAAGATAGTACCCTGTAAATAGAAGACCGCGCAAACTGCGGCATAACCTGTCCATTTGGTCAAAAAAGGCATGCAGCAATTCCGCCGTTGCACGTCCCCTTCCTGCGGGGTTTCCCTTAGGTTAGGGCGCATTCCTCATTCAGGTTCGACGATATTTCGCACGATAGATTTTCTTGGCAAACTTAATAATCAACCAAACCCGTTTTATGACGTTCGCCATCGCAACACGGTCATTCTGTGCTGCCGATTCTTTACCGGCTACATAAAACCATACGCATCCAACGCGCAGGCCACGGTTGAAAAATTATATTTTTCATCGCACCGTCATCAACCGGGCGTACCACCGGCGATTAATTGGTGTTAGCATTCCGCACGTTTAAGGCTTTGTCATATCATGCCAGCTTGCTGCGAGGGATCGGCAAAACTGGCCCATTGCTGGAGATCAATAATGAAACATAAGATTGCAGGGCTTCTATCGGCATGCACCATGTTGACCCTTGGTGCCGGAAGCGCATTGGCAGATTATGATTTGCGTATTCTTCATACCAATGACGTTCATGATCGCGTTGAATCTGTCACCAAGTATAACAATACCTGCTCGGTCGAAGACGATGCCGACGGAAAATGTTTTGGCGGATACGCGCGTCTTGCGACCGCCATCCGTGATGCCAAGGCCCAAGGCGGCAATGTGCTGGCTCTTGACGGTGGCGATCAGTTTCAGGGGTCCCTTTATTATTCGACCTATCGGGGCCAACTGACCGCCCAGTTGATGACCATGGCTGGCTATGACGCCATGACAATTGGCAACCACGAATTTGACGATGGCCCCGAAGTGCTTGAGGCTTTTATCAAAGCCAGCACTGTTCCGGTCCTGTCAGCCAATGTGCATCCGACTGCGGCGTCCAGCCTTGATGGTGAAATCAAGCCAGACATCATTATCGAACTTGGCGGTGAAAAAATTGGCCTGATCGGCATCACGACGGAAGAAACCCCGGATATCTCAAGCCCGGGCGATCAGGTTGAAATCACAGATTCCGAGATGGCATTGCGCTATTCCGTGGCGCGTTTGCGCCTTAAGGGGGTCAATAAAATCATCGTCATGAGCCATTCGGGTTCCTACAAGGATTTCGAACTGGCAAAAACCGTGAGTGGCATTGATGTCATTGTCGGTGGCCATGACAACCAGCTGTTTTCCAATACCAATGAAAAGGCCAACTACCCCTACCCGGTTGTTGAAACCGCACCGGACGGTAAACCTGTTCTTGTGGTTCAGGCATACGCCTATAGCCGCTATCTTGGTGAGTTGAATGTCACCTTTGATGATGATGGTGTCGCAACCGCGTGGTCAGGTGAACCGATTGCCCTTGATGCCAGCATAAAACCGGCCCAGGACGTTCTCGACGTTATTGCCTTGTCCAGCGGCAAGGTTGATGCAGTTCGCAATGTCGATGTCGGCAGCTTTACTGCCCCCGCAGACGGATCGCGCGAAACATGCCGCCATATGGAATGTTCCATGGGCTCATTGGTGGCCGATGCGATGTTGTGGAAAGCAGGCGACGGTTATCAGATTGCCATTCAGAACGGTGGTGGAGTGCGTGCCAGCATTGACGAAGGAACGGTTACCATGGGCGAAGTCCTGACGGTTTTGCCGTTCCAGAACGCGCTGGCAACGTTTAACCTGTCGGGCAAGGATGTTGTCGCATCGCTTGAACATGGTGTTTCGAAAGTCGACGAGGACAAAGGCCAGTTCCCGCAAGTCGCCGGTCTTAAATTTGATCTTGATCTGTCCAAGCCGGTTGGGTCGCGCGTTTCAAACGTCATGGTCGCCGAGGGTGACAGTTATGCCCCGATTGATATGAACAAGACCTATGGTGTTGTGTCCAACGACTTCATGCGCAATGGCGGCGATGGCTATGCCCTGTTCCGGGATAATGCGACCAATGTCTATGACTTTGGTCCCAACCTTGAGCAGGCGGTTGCCGACTATATCGGTATGAAGTCGCCAGTGACCCCAATGGCGGGTGACCGGATCATGCTGAAATAAGTGCCGCACATATGGCATAAGATATCAAAGGGCGGCCACGTGGGTCGCCCTTTGTTGTTTTTCTTGCCTTTGATCGGTGTCGCGGCTTAGAAAGTCGCTTGTTTGAAATTGCCTGTCACTCCCTGACCCTCACCACAAAGAGCAACAACCTGTGATCACGCCCTCGGCCAATATTCTTTGTTTTGGTGCCGCTCATTTTGACCGCACCTTGCAATGTACGGAACAGTTTGTCCCGGCGGCCTCAAATCCCGTCAGAACCCTGCACCGCAAACCCGGCGGTGTTGCGCGCAATATTGCGGTTCATCTGCGGTTACTTGGCAACAATGTCGCAATGCTGAGCGCGGTTGGAGATGACGGTGACGGCGAACAGGTGATTGCCGCCCTGTCTGAACTGGGGATCGATACCCGCCGGATGCACAAGCTCGACGGTAAGCATACAGCAGGTTATACCGCAGTGCTTGATGACACCGGCGAACTGGCGTTGGGCATGATGGACGCCGAAGTCTATGACCTGCTGAGCATCGACCTTTTGAAGGATCAACTGGCCAACCTTCAGGCGTGGCCATGGTGGCTGATTGATGCCAATCTGCCCGCCCCCACCATTGACTGGCTGACGGAAAACAAGGGCAGCTCAAAATTCTGTGCTGCAACCGTTTCTCCAAGCAAGGGGGCGCGCTTTGCCCCGGTTCTTGACAAGCTTGACCTTTTGATCGCCAACCGGGCTGAGGCAAAAGTCCTGACCGGCATTGAAATCAATGAGATTGATCAGGCAAAGACCGCCATTGACGTTCTGCGCGGCAAAGGTGTTTGTGACGTGGTGATTACGCTGGGGGCAAAGGGTGTTGTGTCATCATCTGGCGACAGCACAGCATTCTGGCACCCATTGCCAACAAAGGTCTGCGACGTCAACGGGGCCGGTGATGCCTTTTATTCCGGGTTCCTGTCACGGTTTACCAAACCGGGCGCGATGATGGATGATGCGGTTGCCGAAGGTTTGGCCATGGCCAGCCTGACGGCTGAAACCGAAGGCACCACCGTTTGGAACCTGACACAGAGTGCGGTTGACACACGCGCTGAGCACGCCTTTAAAAAACTGATTTAACCGTCACGGATCGAGTTGGTGTGTCTTATCTTGAACGGTTACACGCGCGATAAGATTGCAAGCCCTGCCGTGTCGCGATAGCTTATCTGAAATTCAAACCTACTGGAGCACTGCCGATGCACCCCTTTTTCATCTTCGTGAAATGCGAATTGGGCAAAGCCTATGACGTCGCCGCCAATCTTGTCGAAGAAGTCGAAGGTGTCTCGGAGGTCTATTCCATTTCCGGCCCGTTCGAACTTCTGGTCAAAGTTTATGTCGAAGACGAACAGGATATCGGGCGCTATGTGAACGAACAAATCCACAAGCTGCCCAATATCAAGGACACCCAAACCATCATCACGTTTAACGCGTTCACCTGATCACTCAGGCAAGGGCGTAAAATGACAAACGCGGCGAAAATCTTCGCCGCGTTTTTTGTTTGTGTGTCGTCAGACATTTCGTCTAGTTGCGCACGACGTCCGAAATCACATCAAGAATGAGCTCGGTGCCCTTCTGGATCAGGACAACGTCATTGCCGACAATCTGGCGGATAGCACCGTCTGTGCGATTTGGCAGGCGTGCGCGCAGATCAGCCGGAAGGTCGCGCTTGGCAATTCCTGGTGGCAACGAACCACCCCGTTCAAGCTTCATGGCAATTCCCGGCGGCAGACCTTTGTTGCCCTTGCCTTTGTTTCCGTGGCCTTTACCGCCTTTGTCGTTGCCGTGCCCCTGATCGGCATCAACGGTCCCAGTTGCGACATCGAGAACATCACGGATGATGCGGCGTTCTTCATCGGAAAAAATACCGCCGCTTTGTGCGATTTCGACATATCCATGATCATGCGCGCTGTTTGACGCATGCGCCATCACCGATGGTGTTGAGAACATCGCACAGGCAACGGCAACCGCTTTGGTTATGCATCCTGCGTAAACTGTCGTTTTACTGAGCATTTTTTCCTCAATCATTGTGGTATCGCAGTCATGATCAGATGAGGGCTTTTCGCAAAAATGCGAGCCCCCGATACCTAGACAACGCTTGAGAAGGAAGTTTTCTGCCATTTAGGCAAAGAAAAAGGCACCCTTTTGGGGTGCCTTTAACATTGGCGGGCAAGGAGGGATTCGAACCCTCGATAGGGCTTTTGACCCTATACTCCCTTAGCAGGGGAGCGCCTTCAGCCACTCGGCCACTTGCCCTCTATGTCCTTGGTGTTCCCTGCGGAACGACGCCTTTCTTAAACACCGGCACGGCGTGTGTCAATGCCCGAAACCAGCGTTTACGACGTTTTCTTTTTAACAGGCCCATCAAATAAAACCAGCAGCTTTTTGAGACCCCGTCTCATGGCATTTTCCGGTTGAAAGCCAAAAGAGTCTTCAAACCATCACACAGCTGTCATCTGTTGGCAAAAAACACCTGTCATAAAGCGACAGTCGATTGGTTTTTCACCGTCAGAAGACGCTACAAGCTGGTTGGAGTAACATGCGTACCATCTATCAGAGCACCGATGATTTCGGCCACACTCTTCGTGCCCTCAAAATGACCCCGGAAGGTTATACCGATCCGGTGTATATGGGGCTGGTCATTCAGGATCGCGAGGTTCTTTTCCGCACCCGTGAAAACAGCTCGCGAGAGTTCGTGTTGCAGAAGATCAAGGAATTTGTCGCGGGCAATGCACCGTCAATGAACGCACAACCGGCCTGATGGCCGGTTTTTTATTGTCCGGATTTTGGGATCCAAGAACCTGATAGCTAAGCATAATCTTGTGATCCGGACATCAAATCGCGCCGAGGCGAGCCTCCCCGTTCGCCTCGCAACTCCAACCGCCGGTCGCGATGACCGGCGGTTTCTTTTATCGTGCTTAGACGTTGGCCGGAATCTGGTCCTGCCGTGCGCGCCACATCATGATCAGCGCCACACACAGGAACGGCAGCACACCATAATTGATCAAATCCCAACCGGCCCCGGCAATCAGGGCCCCTGATATAACGGATGCGACGGTTGCGGTAATACCGTTGCCCAACTCCATCAGGCTTTGCGCATGGCCACGTTCGGCCTCCGTGTGCCCTTTGCCCAACAAGGTCGTACCCGCCAGAAGCATCATGTTCCAGCCAATCCCAAGCAAAAACGAACTGACCAAAAAGGCCGTAACCGTCACCCCGGACAAGGCCGCCATCACACTGACCACCAGCACCCCACTGCCCAGAACCGCGACACGACGTGCACCGAACCGATCAATCATCGGCCCCGCAATAAATGCGGGCAGAAACATGCCGACCAAATGCCAGCGAATGACATTGGCCGATACATCGACATCAAAACCGCAATACTTCATGGCAAGCGGCGTTGCGGTCATCACCAGCACCATAATGCCGTGACCGCAGGCACTGACCGCGATTGCCCCGCGAATGGCCGAACGGCGCAAAAGGCCGCGCATGATGCCCCGACTGGTGTGCGGTTTGACCGGAATACCGCCATCAGGCAGCATTATCATCAAAAGCGCGCCCACAGCCGCCAGCGCCGCCAGTGCAACATACGCACCGGCAAATGGGACGGGCAGCATGTCACGACTGGACGCAGCAATTTCCGGTGCGATCAGGGCGGCCAAAACACCGCCACCGACAACCAGTGCTGCGGCACGGCCTTTATGGGCGGCATCAACTGTTTCAAGGGCGGCGTAGCGGTAATACATCGCAGATGCCTGATAGGTTCCAATCAAAAATGGGGCCGCCGCGACCAGCCAAAACGCGCCGATGTAAATCCCCACAGACAGCAACAACCCGCCAGCAACGCCACACAAAGCCCCCAGAAACAGGCCTGTGCGTCGGCCATAGTTCTGCATGATCATCGACAGCGGATGCACAGACGCCAGATTACCAAGCATCAAAATGCCCAACGGCAAAGTCGCCAAGACCGCCGTTGGCGCAAGCGACACGCCAACAATCGAGGTCAGCGTAATCCCGATCAGTGAACAGGACCAATACAGTGCCTGTGCGACAAACAGCAGACGCAATGATCCATTGGTCAGCAACAACATGTTTCCAACTCCCAACAAACATTCAATTTTACGGTAAATATTCGCCCGTCATGACAGGTGTTAAGGATCAGGTCCTAAACGGGTGAAAGTGACTTTCGGGCAAACCGTTCAACATATTCCTGCGGGCTGACGGCCAAATGACGTTGAAACGTACGCCGCAGGGTTTCAGGGTGGCGAAAGCCACATAAGGTCGCGACCTCTGCAATCGTCATGGCTTCGTCCTGTAGCAATGCTCTTGCGGCCTCAACCCGGATCCGTTCAATGTATCGCGCCGGGCTCATACCCATATCGCGCGCAAACACACGTGAAAATGTCCTGGGTGTCATTCCTGCCCTACCCGCCAGGACGTCAAGTGACAGGTCCTGTTCAAGATGGCCCGGCAACCATGCCAGCAAACCGGCAAGGCGCGCGGTCGCCCCCTTTTGCGGGATAAGATAGGAACTGAACTGTGCCTGTCCGCCGGGGCGCTTTAAAAACATCACCAACCGGCGGGCGACGGACAAGGCAAGGTTACGGCCAAAGTCGGCCTCGACGATTGCCAATGCCAAATCAATCCCGGCGGTCACACCAGCGGATGTGAAAACATGAGGATCCCCGTCAAACCCCGTTGGGTCATAACTGTGCAGACGGTCGCCCATCATTTTGATTTTTGGAAAATCGCGCGCCATTTCATCACACCGCGACCAATGGGTTGTCGCCATGCGCCCGTCAAGCACCCCGGCCTCGGCAAGGATCAAGGCACCGGAGCACACAGAGCCCAGACGTGCGATCTGTTTTTCCGCATCTCGTACCCACTGATGCAACGCCTTATCCTTGCGGCGCTCAGGCATGCCATTGCCGCCCGGGATCAGCAGGGTATCGACACCAGCCAGATCAAGGTCACGCAACGCCATATCGGCATAAAGCCGAATGCCACATGACGTTTTGACCGGGGCTGCGTCATCTGCCACGACCATATTCTCGTAAGTTCGCGCACGGCCCAGCGATAATAATTCGTCATTGGCAGTGGCAAACACCTGCAACGGCCCGACGATATCAAGGCTCATGACCTCGTCATAGGCATAGCAAACGATCAACCGGGTATCGGATGTTTGTGCTGACATAGCGTGATCTCCCTTACGCACCCCAACAATGCCGGAAATCAAAACTGGCAACAATGACAAACACCCCACCAATCTTGCCACGATGGCTTGGTGGGGTGTTGTGTATTCGTCAGCTTGTCAGAAAGAACGTCGCTAGAACCCGCTTCGCTGCAAAAGCGCATAGAAGTCACGAATGGTGCCTTCCTTGGCGGGCATGTCGGTAATGTCATCGACCAGCTTGTCGGTAAAGTTGGGTTGCTTAAGGTACCCGACCACGCGTTTTCGCGCCATGCTGGCCGACTTTCCTTCGATCAAGACGCCGCTAGAACAAAACTGCACCAGCATATAGGCGCGTTTGCGCAAGTGCAGTGACGGGTTGTCGATCCGTTCAATTACCTTTTCGCGCACAAGATATTCCGCCAGCCCGTCGTCAAGCTTGCCACCGATTTCCTTTTTCTTGTCATCGGGTATAACCGATGCTTCAAGGATATCGTTCATGTGTTTGACATTGGCCATCTTGTCACGCGGCTTTGCGTCGGCATCGCAGAACGCCCGCAGTGCGCGCATATCTTTGACCGCATCGGTCATCATGCCATACAGCTCGTCTTCGAAACCTTCGGCGATACCACTGTTGGCAACCGCAATCAGCCAAGTCAGCTTGCGCCAGTTGGGGATCAGGCGCCCGCAGATTTCCTCGACCCCTTCGATCATGGCGCGTGGACCACCAACGTTGCGCAAACGTGCACCACGTTCTGCCAGTGCCGCCGTCATTGGCGTTCCATAGATAACGCCATTTTCCGTCACCAACCGATCCAGAATATCGGTCAACGGGTCCGGATCGCTTTCGTGGCGCGTCAGGTTGTTGGGGCTTTTAAGCTCACGCACGATGTAATCAAACATCGCTTCCTGACTGGTCGCCAAAAGACCCGAACCAAACAGCGGGTTCATCAGTTCAAGAATATCATTCGCGGCACCGCGATTGCCCTTAGCCCGCCCCAGCGCCAGATCAATGTGAAGCGTGACCGCTTCGCCGAAGCTACGTGAACTGCCAAGCAGTTCCTTAAGTGCAACCGGGGATCCCAGAATATCTGCGATGACATCATCAAGCAGTTTACGGGCGGCTTCGTCTTTCTCGTCGCCTTTGACCTTAAGTGCCAGATCAAGCTTGCCGACCCAGTTGCGCGTCGAGGACATAACGCGTGTTAGCGCTACCATCGTAAGGAAATCAGTATCTTCGGCCAAATTCAGGCGGCGAATTTCATCGCGCACTTCTGAAATCGTTGCGTCTTCAAATTCAGGAAGATCAACCTTTTCAACCTCACGGGCGCGCGCTGCAAGCTGCTCAATCGCGCCGTGCAGATTGTTCATCGCCTCAATATGATCGCCATCGGTTGCCTTGGCATGCAGCCCGGCAACCTTGTCGACCGCAGTCGGCATCAAGGTATCATGGAACATCAACTTGCGCAGATTCTGGTAATTATACATTACCTCGCAAGGAGTCAGGATTTCCTGTTCAAAATACTTGCGCAGCAACCGGTTAATGGTCGCGCGGCTTTCTTTCTGGAGAAGGTCATTGTCGGTTTCGCACAGCGGCGCTTCGTCAATCGACGTGACACGCACATCTTTTTCTTCTTCGTCGCCAGCCCCTTCTTTTTCAAGAAGAACCTTTTCAATATGCTTACCGTCGCCGCGTTCCCAATCACGGACAACACGCACGGCCGAAACCTTGGTTTTCAGAAGCTTTTCAGCTTCTGTTACCGCTTCTTTTTCGACATCAAATGTCGAATGAATGATCCAGCGATCCCCCCGCTGAACCCGTACTTCAAATGTCGTATCCGACATAACGCGCTCTGGCTCCCTAACTTCCTGTTTGGGCGGCATCTACATGCCGTTTTTGCAGTCAGGCGCGTGTCCCATAGTTTTTATATTTATATCTTCTATATAAGCCCATTCGTATGATGAAAACAATAGGTTGATATTGATCTTTTCCAATCTTCAGCGATTTCGATGTGAAGTCGGACACCTTTCCAAGCCTGATCATTGGCCGTAGAAGCCCGCCCAGCCTAGATCAGCGCGACATGCCACGGCTGGGCCCAAAAGCAGCTTAAACCGTGACCCCGACACGTATCACGGAATGTATTTTGCAATATCAACCGACATATCCGCCAAAAGGTCACTCATGGCGGAAACCGTGCTTTCAACATCGGTGTTTTTGGGGTCAACAACCTTCTCGTACCGGTTTGATGCAGTGATATCGCCACTTTCAAACGCAACAAGTTTCCAGCGGGCTGCCAAAAGAACCTTGCCATCCGCCTGACGTTCGAACCGGTCGATATCAACCACAATCTGCCAGTCGACGCCATCGCGCGATGTCCAGGGGAATGTTTCCAACCGGACTGCCTTGCCGGTGTGGTCTATATTTTCCAGCAGGATGCGATTGATGTTTTCATCAAGCGGTTCGGCCCACCGATGGCCGACATTGACTTCCAGCCGGTTGGAACTGCTGCGTGACACAATCATCGAACGATCCAGATGACTTGGGATGGTCACAGGCCCAATTCCGATCACAGTCCCCTGCCCGGCAACCGGTGCCGCCGGGTTAAGGGTCGCCGAAAGCAGGTAGTACCGATCCGGGGCCGGTGTTGAACAGGCCGCCATCAAGGGTGCGATAAGAAACAGAAGCACCCCCGCACGGATATGCATTGGCAATGTCTGACGCATTATTCGTCCTCCCTCGGGCCTTTTTTGCCAAGTATCAGTGCACTTGGGTTTTGTTCAAGAAACTCGGCAAGATCGCGCAACGAACGTGCCGTTGCCGTCAGTTCCTTAAGGGCCTGTTCCAGATTATAGCGCACAGGCGACGTCGGGCCGGTCACATCGCGGACACCACCCAATGCTTCGCGGGCGGCATCAAGTGCGCTTTGGGTTGCTGGCAGCACACTGCTGTCAAGGTTTTCAACCAGCTTGTTCACGCCATCTGCCGCCTGTTGAAGACTTTTCATGCCATCGTTCAAGGCAGGAGATGTGACGATGTTTTCCATCCCCTCGACCGTTCCAAGCAAGCGAATGCCGATTTCTTCAATCGGGAACGTTTCAACCTTTTCAAGCAAACTGCTCAGTGAATTGGCAATCTCGTCAAGCTTCTGCGGCAAGGTTGGCAATTCAGGTATATCGCCCTTTTGATTGCCCAGATATCGGGCTGGCGCGACCGTGTGCATCGACAGATCAACAAACAGCTGACCGGTGATGAAGCTTCCTGTTTTCAGCCGCGCCCGCAGGCCATTCTCGACCAAGGTTCCAATGGTTTCTGTGTGATCAATCTCAGCAGAATCACCGCCCACAACACTGACCCGCTCCGGTTCAAGGGTGACAACGACAGGGACCCGGAAGGCGCGCTGATCAACCACATATTCGAGATCAACGCTTTCGACTGTACCAACACGAATACCGTTGAATTCCACCGGTGCGCCGCGTGACAGTCCGCGTACGGATGAGTCGAAATAAAGAATGTATTTCTTACTGTATCCTTCGGTCAGAAGTTCAGCCTGCTCAAGCGTTTTAAACAGATTGAAAACCGTGTCAGACGGGGCTCTTTCGCTTTGTTCACTGTCATCGGGGGTGTAAAAATTAATGCCCCCGGCCAGAACCGATTTAACCGATTGCGCGCGCAATGACAGCCCATCGGAATTAAGATCAACCGCAATCCCGCTTGAATCCCAAAAACGGGTATCGCGCTTCACCAGCTGATCAAACGGTTTTCGAATAAATACGGGAACGGAAACCCCCTTGGCATCGTCATCAAGTTCGGTATCAAGAACTTCGCCAACCTCAACCCCGCGCAGCAACACCGGCGCACCAACCGACAATGACCCAAGTTTGTCCGCCGTCAGGACAAAGCGCGTCCCTTCTTGGTCACTTGTGATGAGTTGGGGCTCCTCGGCACCGACAAAGGTATCTTGCGCAGCACCGCTATCATCAGGAGCTACTTCGATGTATGCGCCAGAAACAATTGTTTCCAGACCAGTAATGCCGCGTCCCGACACCCGGGGACGGACGACCCAGAACTGGGTCTTATCCGTCAGATAGTCACTGAAATCGGCATTCATCCGCACGGTCAGACGTACGTGATCAAAGCCCTTCGCCAAGCTGATTTCGGTGACCTGCCCGACATCAACATCGCGATACCGTATCGGGGTTTTCCCCGCCACCAGCCCGTCAGCCGTTTCAAACGTAAGGGTGATTTCCGGGCCCTTTGACACAACATCGCGCCACAGAAGCCACCCTCCAACCAGAAGCGCCACCAACGGAACCAGCCAGATGATTGAAAATCTGCCCCAGCCTTTTTTGACGTCAGGTTGACCGATTTGTCGTTCGTTTGGCCCTTGTGGCGTCATATTGTCGTCACTCATGACGGGCTCCCCTGTGTTTCTTTCAGACTATTGCTGCGCAAGGTTTTCTGACGCAGTGTTTCCCGGCGCATCCCGGCACGATCCCAGATCAACCGTGGATCAAAGGCCATCGCCGACAGCATGGTTAAAATGACCACGCCACAAAAGGCAACTGCGCCAAATCCCGGCTGAATGGATGCGATGTTGCCCAGTTTCACAAGGGCCGCAAGGATGGATACCATAAACACATCCACCATCGACCAGCGTCCAATCAGTTCCGTAATCCGATAGACCCATGTGCGTTGCCGCAACGGCCCGGACAGGCCCAGCCATGTTGCAAGGTATATCCAGCCGAGCAGAACAATCTTGATAATGGGCACAAGGATACTTGCGGTAAAGACAACAATGGCAATCGGCCACTCCCCGGCTTGAACCAGTGCCGCCACACCAGACAATATTGTATCGGCCTCCGCCCGACCAAGATAGGTCACGGTCATGATCGGAAAAACATTTGCCGGGATGTATAGGACAATTGCCGTCAACAGCAGGGCAAAAGCCCGCGACAGACTGCGGGCCTTACGCATATGAACAACCGCACCACAGCGCGGGCAATGCCCATGATCGACATTCGGCGCGGCAACAACCATAGAACAGGTATGACAGGTCATAAGTCCTGCGCCTGATCCTTTGGTGTTGTCTTGTCCCGAACCGTTGGAACGGCTTTCTATCAGGTCATTTTCAGTAAGATATCGCAAACCCTTTGGCGCAATGCGGCGCCAAATCGTCCGGGGATCAAGCGTGGTATTCATTAAAAGCACGGTCGGGATCAAACAACAGACCGCAAAGAATGCCGGTCCTGCGATCACCTGAGCGAAATCGGTCAACTTGGTCAGGGCGACCAAAAGCCCGATCAAAAACACATCAAGCATCGACCACGGACGAATGATTGCCAGAACACGCCAGACACGTTTAACCCCCGGCACAGTCCACCCCATTGAGATCGGCAACAAGACATAGATATGGGCAGCGATCACCACCATCGGGGCGGCTATCGATGTGAGTGCAACCATAAAGGCCAGAAATGGAAACCCTTCCTGCCAGAATGTCAAAACGCCGCTGCCCAGGGTATTGGTCTCGGCACGGCCTTCCATCGAGAAGGTCAAAAGCGGATAGATATTGGCGATTACAAACAACACGAGGGCCGTAAAGGCCAGTGCCAATGGCTTGTCAAAACGTTGTTGTTCGGCTGCATAAAGCGGTGACCCACATCGAATACAGCACGCGACACTGCCTGCGGGAATGTCGTTTTCCACATGCACATAGTCACAATGTTCACAAGCAATCAGGCGATGCGCCATGGTTTCCCTGTTTAAACAGACCGTTATCGAATTTGTTTTACCCGCCAAAGTAAGCGCCAGTTTGGCCTTGAAGTCAAACCGGATCAGAAAAGAGTCATTCCAAATTTTGGTAAAACGCCTTGTTATCTGAATGTGTTAGCGATCAATTGCGGGTAAAAAACGGCGCGCTTCGGACAAGATTGTTTCATTGACCCGATCGAGCAGTTTGCTTTTCATGGTTCGGTGATGCCAATAAAGCGGACGTTCAATCACATGATCACAGGGCTGGACCAGCCGCCCGGTCCGCAAGGCATCGTTGGCTTGATGGATTTCCACCACGGCATAGGCAATGCCCTGCTCGGCCACCGTCACGAACCCTTGTGAACTTGGCACCGTGTGGGCAGGAAAATCGCCGGGGTTCAAACCGAAATGGGTTTTAAGGTACTGGTTTTGCAATTCATCATGGTGTGAAAAATTCACCGCCGGACAGGACCGCAATGCATCTGCCGTCACCCCGGCCGAAAAATAGCGTTTTTGAAATTCCGGTGACACCACCATGACATAGCGCATCTTACCAAGTGGTCGTGCCCGACAGCCTTGCATCGGGGTCGGGCGCAGGCTAATGGCGCCAAGCACCCTGCCATCCAAAAGGGCCTCGTGATTAAGCGATTCATCATCGACACTTAAATGAACCAGAAGTCCAAATTCATCAAACAAGCACTTGGGAACATTGACAAACCATGTCGCAAAACTATCTGCATTAACCGCAAGAGCCACCTGCCCAAAACCGCCATCAGACGGGATATCGGGCAAGTCATCCTGAAGGTCGTGTTCCAGCAACCGGACACTTTGGTAATGCTGTAACAGGCGCTTACCAGACGCCGTCGCGACAATCGGTTTGGCCCGAATGATCAGGGGTTGTCCCAAACGGTCTTCCAGCAATTTGACCCGTTGCGATATCGCCGATTGCGTCAGGCCCAGTTCGCGGGCCGCCTTTTCAAAACTGGCATGACGGATCACTTCGGCACAGGCTTGCAGTAATTTGTAATCCAGCATGGCCTATCCCAAATTCCCACTCGTTCACATTAAATATTCTAATCCTACATGACCATAATTCGATTTTCTTATTTGATCAAATTGCTATGACTGGGTTCCCAACACACACAGGAATTCCGAATATGTTTCTAAGCTATGCGACCGGATTTGGCCTTGGCGGCGGATTGATCATTGCCATTGGTGCACAGAACGCCTTTGTCCTTGGCCAAGGATTGCGCCGCAATCATCCGATGATGGTGGCATTTGTCTGTGCGCTGTGTGACGCGGTCTTGATTGCCGCGGGCGTTGCGGGTTTGGGGACGTTAATCGCCGCCTACCCGCTTTTGACCAAGATCGCCGCATGGGGCGGTGCTGCGTTTCTGATCTGGTATGGGTTTGGGGCGCTGCGCCGCCTGTTTGATACCGAAACCCTTGCCGAAGAACATATCTCCAAAACCGGCTGGAAAGCCGTTCTATCGACGACCTTGGCGGTCACATTGCTTAACCCGCATGTTTATCTTGATACGGTGGTGATGCTGGGCGGGATTGGCGGGCAGTATCCAGCCGATGAGCGGCTTGGCTTTGCGCTCGGCGCGATGAGTGCCAGTTTCGTGTGGTTCTTTGCCATTGCGCTGGGTGCGTCATGGCTTGCCCCCTATGTGGCACGACCGATCACGTGGAAGATCGTTGATGCCTTGACCTGTGCGGTCATGTGGCTGGTGGCCTATAGCCTGCTGGCGCCGGAAATTGCCGCGCTTATTGGTGGCTGACCGCCCAAAATCAATTCATCATACAATTAAAAGGATGCGGGATTATTGCCCCATCGCATCCTTGAAATGACGGCGACATACCGGGACATAACGATCATTGCCGCCGATTTCGACCTGTGCCCCTTCGCGGACGGGATCGCCGTTTTCATCGACCCGCAAAACCATCCCTGCTTTGCGCCCGCAATGGCAGATGGTTTTAAGCTCATTGAGCTTATCGGCCCAGGCTAGAAGCCATTTCGATCCTTCGAACAGCTCGCCTTGAAAATCGGTACGGATGCCATAGCACAGCACGGGAACCTTATGCTTATCGGCAATGTCGGAAAGCTGCCAGACTTGGTTCTTGGTCAGGAACTGCGCTTCATCGAGCAAAACACAATCAACCTTGCCCTTTTCCAACTCCCCCAAGATCAGCGCCGTCATATCGGTTTTCGCATCAAACAGCAGTGCCGGGGCTTCCAGACCAATACGCGATGCGATTTTGCCCTCGCCAAACCGGTCATCAAACGACACGGTCAGCAACAGCGTCTGCATCCCGCGTTCACGGTAATTGAAGCTTGCCTGAAGCAATGTCGTCGATTTTCCGGCGTTCATCGACGAATAATAAAAGAACAGATTGGCCATGGGTCCCCCGAATGATCGTAAATGGGGAATAGCCGATCAGTGCCGATTGATCAATATGGCTTAAGGCGCAAGTTTTCTTAATGTCGGCTTTCGTCAATATCGGCCAGTTGGGCCCGCAGGAAATCAAGCAGTGTTTTGACCTTGCTGCTGCGCATGACATCACCGGAGTAAACCGCATAAACGCTAAGATCCGGCAGGTTCCAATCAGGCAAAATCCGCATCAAGTCGCCGTTTGAGATATCATCGGCCACATCCGAAAACGGCACCACAGCCATCCCGTGACCATCGCGCAGAAATTGCAGCCGTGCGGTTGCACTATCGACCTGAACACTGCCCGATACCGGGACTTTGCGTTCTTGATCACCTTGTGCCAATCGCAGGGTTTCAGGCACCCGGCTATACATCACCCAGTTATGATCGGTCAGGTCCTCGGGCTGGTCTGGAATACCAAAGGCGGCCACATATTGTTGGCTGGCGACAATGACACGGCGGGTTTCATAAAGACGGATGGATTTTAGTTCCGAACTGCGCAACGGACCGGATCGAATGGCGATATCAATCCCCTGCCCGATCAGATCGACAACCTCGTCGGTCAGGCGCACATCAAGCGCAACGCCGGGATAGGTTTGACGAAACCGGCTTAAGATCGGCACGATCCGCAAATTGCCCATGTGAACCGAACAACTCAGCGATATTTTGCCCACCGGCTCATCACGGAGTTCTTCAACGCGTTTGCGCGCTGCTTCGGCCTCAAGCGTGATGGTGCGGCAACTGTCGTAATAGCGCGTTCCGGCATCGGTCAGGCTGAACGTTCAGGTGCTGCGCCGAAGCAACGGCACGCCAAGTTTCGCCTCAAGCTGCCTGATCTGATGGGAAATCGCCGCACGGCTTAGCCCCATTTTACGCGCAGCGGCGGAAAACCCACCTTCTTCAACCACGCGGGCAAAGATCATCATGGCCCGTACTTCATCCAATGCCGACATTTTATATGCTCAATAAATTTGACAATCTGTTCATATCTACGATCTTTCGCAAAATTTGTCAGCCAACTATATTCGGTTCAAACCAAATCAACGCATGGAGGATCTTATGCGAATCCTGATGATTGTCACATCCCACGACCAGATGGGCGATACCGGCCACAAAACCGGTATCTGGCTTGAAGAACTTGCAGCCCCCTATTTCCGTTTCCGTGATGCAGGTGCCGAAATTACGCTGGCATCGCCCAAGGGAGGTCAGCCGCCCCTTGACCCCAACAGCCAGGTGCCAGATGCCCTGACCGATGCGACCGCACGGTTTGAAAAAGACGACGCGGCGCAAAAGGCATTTGCCAATACCGTCACACTGGATGGTTTGAAGGCCGATGATTATGACGCCATCTTCTATCCCGGTGGTCACGGGCCACTTTGGGATTTGGCCACCGATGCCAAATCGATTGCCTTGATCGAGGCGTTTGTTGCCCAGAACAAACCGGTTGCTGCTGTTTGCCATGGCCCGGCGGCACTGGTGAATGCCAAAGCCACCGATGGCAAGCCATTGGTCGCAGGTAAAAAAGTTACCGGCTTTACCAATGACGAAGAAAAGGCCGTTGGTCTTGAAAAGGTTGTGCCACTGTCGATTGAAGACGAATTCAACAAACAGGGCGGCCTTTATGAACGCGGTGAAATGTGGGCGTCCTATGCGGTTGTTGATGGCAAGCTCGTCACCGGCCAAAACCCGGGATCAAGCGATGCGACCGCCGATGCGGTTATGAAGCTTCTGGGCAAATAATCGCCTGACCTTCTGACGCTAAAACTCCAAGAGTACCAGCCTGAAAGACGTTCACAGCTCTCAGGCTGGTACCATTCGAGTACTTGCGCATCAGGATTTGTGCCCATGTTCGATATCGGGCAGAAACACCGCCAGAAACCCGATGGCGGGTAAAAAGGCACAGACCTGATAGACAACTTCCAAGCCAACGGCATCGGCCAACACACCTAAAATCGCCGCTCCGATCCCGCCAAGCCCAAAGGCAAGACCAAAGAACAGGCCCGAAATCATACCGATGCGTCCGGGCACAAGATCCTGTGCATAAACAACAATGGCTGAAAACGCCGAGGACATGATCAGGCCAATGGCAATGGAAAGAAGCACGGTTGCCGTCAATCCCACATAGGGCAGGATGAGCGCAAAGGGCAACGCCCCAAGGATCGATCCCCAGATGACCTTTTTGCGCCCGATCCGATCCCCGACTGACCCGCCGATTAATGTTCCCGCCGCAACCGCGGCCAGAAAGATGAACAGGTAAATCTGGGCATCGCCTTCGGAAAGCGGGAATTTTTCCATGAGATAAAACACGTAATAGCTGGTGAAACTGGCCAGATAGAACCATTTTGACAGCATCAGGCAAAACAGGACGCTCAGGCCACCGATCACCTGACGACGGGCGGGGCGATCTTCTGGCGCGACAATTACACGTGGACGCCGCACAGCATGACCATTGCGTTTGTACCAGCGCCCCAGCAGGGTCAGGATAATCACCCCACCAAGGGCGACAAAGGCAAACCACGCCAGACTACCCTGCCCGTATGGCAGCACAACCGCCACCACCAGCAATGGCCCAATGGCCGAGCCGACATTGCCGCCAACCTGAAACAACGACTGGGCAAAACCATGTGCCCCACCAGATGCCAACCGCGCCAGACGCGAGGATTCCGGGTGAAAGATCGACGACCCCACACCCAACATGGCACTGCCGATCAACAACACCGTAAAGCTTGGGGCCGAGGACAGCACCAGCAAACCAGAAAGCGACATCCCCATACCAAACGGCAAGGAATAGGGTTGCGGGCGCCGGTCGGTGAAGTGACCGATGAACGGCTGTAACAGGGATGCCGTGACCTGATAGGTCAGTGTCAGCAACCCAAGCTGGGCAAATGACAGATCAAAGCCGCCCTTAAACACCGGATATGCCGCCACAAATAGCGACTGAATCATATCGTTCAGCAAATGACAAAAACTGGCCGCCCCCAGAACCGATAAAACGGTTCGGGCTGGTTGCGGTGATTTGAGAACGGCTTCGTTCATGAGGGACCTCGTTAAGTGGCAACTGTGCCCGTTTCCGGTGCGCGGTCCTTATTATAAAAATTGCCATTCGGCCCACCACCGCGTTAGGGTCAACTTATTACGAGATTGGGCCAATTCATCGGCATAGGTATTGCCATGTCATCTTTTCGCGAAGTTCCCCGCCCGGTCATTGCATTGGGCACCGATTATCCCGACGGTCATGTGATTGCCGCCCATCGCCATGACCGTGACCAGTTGCTGTATGGCTTGACCGGGGTTTTGATGGCATCCACCCCGCAAGGCGCATGGATGATGCCGCCCCAGCGCGGCATGCTGATTCCGGCCGGAGTTGTGCATGAAGTCCGACTGTTTGGCGATGTTAAAATGCGATCATTGTATCTGCGCCCGGAACAACTCGGAACGCCGGATCGCCAGTGTAAGGTGGTCGGTATTTCATCGCTGATGCGGCACTTGCTGAGCGAGGCGGTGACAATTCCGGCTGAGTATGACGTCGACGGGCGCGACGGGGCACTGATGACGTTAATTGAGCATGAAATTAAGCGGCTGCCGGTTTTGCCTTTGTCTCTTCCATTGCCGAAACATGCATCCCTTGGGGCAAAATGCAGAGCATTTCTGACATCCCCGACCCCGCATGAAACGATTGAGGACTGGTGTGATCATCTGGGCATGAGCCGCCGCAGCTTTACCCGCCTGTTTCGCAAGGAGACCGGATCAAGCTTTGTCGAATGGCGGCAACAGGCCTGCATCCTTGCCGCCCTGCCACGGTTGGCCGCGGGTCAGGCCATCACGACCATTGCGCTGGACCTTGGCTATGACAATCCAGCAGCGTTCAGCAATATGTTCAAACGCATTCTTGGCACATCACCCCGCGATTACCGAACCACCGAGACATAATCGTATTTTGTCCAACCGGGGGTTTTCATCGCGGTACAAAGCCCCCTACACTGCCATCCGAAATTCGCCGTCAGCACACACCAACCGTCAGGAAATCATTCCGATGCCCCGTCATGTTCTTGCTATCTGTGGAAGCCTGCGGGCGCAGTCAATCAATCGCACCTTATTGCTGGCCGCACAGAAATGCGGGCAAGCGCACGGGTTAGAAATCCATTTGTATGATGGGTTAGGCAATTTGCCGATTTTCAATCCTGATAATGAGGAAACACCACCCAAAAGTGTTCTTGATTTTCGGGCCAAGCTTGCACAAAGCGACGCGGTTTTGATCGCCAGTCCGGAATATGCCCACGGGGTGACCGGGGCGATTAAAAACGCGCTTGATTGGGTGGTTGCCAGTGGCGAGTTCATGCAAATGCCGGTCGCAGCCATCAACGCATCGGGCCGGGCCACGATTGCGCAGGCGGCTTTGATCGAAACCATCCGCACCATGGATGCAAATATCATTGAGCAAGCCTGTCTGACCATTGCGCTTAATGGCAAGAATTATAGTGCCGAAGACATTTTAAACGACCCGGAAACGGTCGGATTATTGGATCAGTCACTTGGCGTATTGAAGAACGTAATCGGATTTTCGCATCAGAAACGTGGCATCGCCTAAAATTGAAAAAGCGGCCCGCTTCGTCTTGAAACGGGCCGCTTTTTATGTTGGTGATTTTCAGTACTCTGCTTGCATTACTTATCGCCAAACAGGTATTCAATCTATGTCGGGAGAACCGAAAAAATTTTGCCTCCCACGATAAGTATCTTGGTCCATTACCATAACCATATCGTTTGCGGTTTTACCCTTAAAATCCGGGATAAAGAGCAGCGGCAACTTCTGCTTTCCAACATAGCCAACTTGGGCACCTTTAAACGAGCCATCAAACATTTGCGCACCCAAAAGACCTAGCAATTCACTTGGCACGTAAGCTTCTTTGGGAAACGCTGTAGTGCAAAACTTTCCATTCTCTGTAACAGAAAATCCTGCATAAAATTTTCCATCTTTAAGAAAATAATAGTTTAAAGACCTATATTCAGCGTCGTTAATCTTTAAAGTTTTATCTTGGTCAGGCACGTAGATGCCACCCTGATTTTCTATCGCTAGATTAATTGCATCAATGTCACCGATATGTTCAACACATGTTGCTAAAATAATATCAGAAACACGGTCTATATCTTTTGCTATGTATTTGCGAGCGCTATCAGAATAATTAGAAGTAGTTGTTTTCTGGCAAGCCACTAACAGCATGGCAAATGCAAATATCGCGATTTTGTTCATACTATTTCCCCAAGAGACATTAATTTCCGGACGCGTATAGACGAAGTCGATAAAGCTAAACGAACTGAAAAGCTAACCAGATTGATTATCGTATTTTAGTGCCACTAATTTCAAACTAAAAGCCGCCCGCTTCAGCGTGAAACGGGCGGCTTTCCTATTTGTCTGATGACTAAAATCAGCCGAGGATTTTATCGCGCAGCATTTTGTTGACCATGCCCGGGTTGGCTTTGCCACCCGTGGATTTCATCACCTGCCCGACGAACCAGCCGAGCATACGATCCTTACCGTCGCGGATTTCCTGGACCTTGTCCGGGTTGGCCGCAATAACTTCGTCAATGGCAGACTCAATCGCACCGGTATCGGTGATCTGTTTGAGACCTTTTTCTTCGACGATCTTTTCAGGATCACCGCCGGTTTCGATCATGATTTCAAAGACATCCTTGGCGATACGGCCAGAAATGGTGTCATTGGAAATAAGATCGATCAGCTTACCGAGGTTTTCAGCCGTGACCGGGCTGTCAGCAATGCCGACTTCGGCCTTGTTCAGCGCACCAAACAGGTTGGTGATCACCCAGTTCGCCGCCAGTTTGCCATCACGGCCCTTTGCGACGATCTCGTAGTAATCGGCCTTTTCCTTTTCGGCGACAAGTACACCAGCATCATAGGCCGACAGGCCGTTTTCATTGATGAAGCGGGCTTTTTTCTCGTCTGGCAGTTCCGGCAAAGTTTTTTCGATTTCCGCGATAAACGCATCGTCGAACACCAGCGGCAGCAAATCGGGATCCGGGAAATAGCGGTAATCATGTGCCATTTCCTTGGAACGCATCGCACGGGTTTCGCCAAGACGCTGATCAAACAGACGGGTTTGCTGAATGATTTCGCCGCCGGCTTCAAGAACTTCGACCTGACGTTTGGCTTCGATCTCAATCGCCTGCATCACGAAACGGATGGAGTTGACGTTCTTGATCTCGCAACGTGTGCCAAATGGCTCGCCCGGACGACGAACCGATACGTTGGCATCGCAACGCATGGAGCCTTCGTTCATGTTGCCATCACACGTGCCAAGGTAACGCACAATCGCGCGCAGCTTGGTCAGATAAGCACCGGCTTCTTCGGGGTGGCGAATATCAGGGTCCGAGACGATTTCCATCAGGGCAACGCCCGAACGGTTCAAATCGATGTGCGAATATTTCGGGTCCTGATCATGCATCGACTTCCCGGCATCCTGTTCAAGATGCAGGCGTTCAATGCCAACCGACTTGGTCGTGCCATCGGGCATATCAAGGATGATGGTGCCCTTGCCGACAATCGGTTTATCGAACTGCGAAATCTGATAGCCCTGCGGCAGATCGGCATAGAAATAGTTCTTGCGCGAAAAGACGCTTTCTTTGTTGATCTGGGCTTTTAGGCCCAAACCGGTTTTCACAGCCTGACGCACGCATTCTTCGTTGATGACAGGCAACATGCCCGGCATGGCGGCATCAACAAGGCTAACATTGCTGTTGGCTTCGTTACCAAATTTGGTCGAGGCACCTGAAAACAGCTTGGAATTGGAAACCACCTGACAGTGAACTTCCAGACCGACAACGATTTCCCACGGGCCGGTTGAACCTTCGATGATATAGGTCATGGATCAGCCCTCCTGCCCGAATGGTTTTGCGGTAAAGTTGGCCGCACTTTCAAGTACACCCCCGACACGCAGAACGGTTTCTTCGTCAAACGGTTTGCCAATCAGCTGCAAACCAAGCGGAAGACCTTCGGACGACAGACCAGCCGGCAATGACAGGCCCGGAAGACCCGCAAGGCTTGCCGGAACGGTGAACACATCGTTGAGATACATTTTGACCGGATCGTCTTCGTTTTCACCAATCGCAAAGGCCGCAGACGGTGCGGTCGGTGCCAGAATGGCATCAACTTTGCCAAAGGCGTTTGCGAAATCTTCGTAGATGCGACGACGAACTTTAAGCGCCTTATTGTAATAGGCGTCATAATAGCCAGCCGACAGCACATAGGTCCCGATCATGATGCGGCGCTGGACTTCTTTACCGAAACCAGCCGCACGTGATTTGGAATACATGTCATCAAGGCTGTCGCCTTCGTCCATGACACGCTGGCCATAACGCAGACCGTCATAGCGTGCCAGGTTCGACGATGCTTCGGCCGGGGCAACGATATAATAGGTACCCAGCGCATATTTGGTGTGCGGCAAGGTCACATCGACCACTTCCGCACCGGCATCGCGCAACATGGCAACGCCATTTTCCCAAAGCTTGGTGATTTCTTCGGGCATGCCATCAACGCGGTATTCTTTGGGAATACCGATTTTCATACCGCGAATGTCGCCGGTCAGGGCGGCTTCGAAGTCAGGCACTGCCATCGGGGCAGACGTGCTGTCCTTGGCATCGTGACCGGCCATTGAACCGAGCATGATGGCCGCATCACGCACGGTTTTGGTCATCGGACCGGCCTGATCAAGCGAGCTTGCAAAGGCAACGACACCCCAGCGTGAACAACGACCATAGGTCGGCTTCAAGCCAACAATACCGCAATAGGATGCGGGTTGACGGATTGAACCACCGGTATCGGTCCCGGTTGCGGCAAGCGCCATGCCACCGGCAACGGCAGCAGCCGAACCACCCGACGAGCCACCGGGTACAAGGTCCTTGCCGTCTTTGCCTTTCCACGGGTTAATTACATTACCGTAGTAGGATGACGTATTGGCAGACCCCATGGCGAACTCATCAAGGTTCGCCTTACCGAGCATCACAGCGCCATTATCAAACAGCTTGCTGGTGACGGTTGATTCATATTCAGGTTTGAACCCTTCGAGGATGTGCGATGCGGCGGTGGTCTGAACACCTTCGGTGCAGAAAAGGTCTTTGACCGCAATCGGCAGGCCTTCCATGTTGCCAGCGTCACCTTTGGCGCGCTTGGCATCGGATGCCTTGGCCATCTCGATGGCTTTGTCCGGGGTTTCGGTGATGTAAGCGTTCAGGTTGCGATGCGCTTCCATCGATTTCAGGTGTGCTTGGGTCAATTCGACCGAAGTGTAATCACCCTTTGCAAGACCGTCGCGGGCCTCGGCAAGTGTCAGCTTTGTCAGATCAGTCATTATTCAACCACCTTGGGCACAACAAAACAGCCAGCATCGGTCATCGGTGCGTTTGACAGCACTTTTTGCTGGATGTTGCCATCGGTGACTTCATCCTTGCGCAGCGGCAAGGTCAGATCGGCAACCGACGTCAGGGGTTCACAACCTTCGACATCAACTTCTTGCAGTTCCTCGACAAAATCGAGGATACGGGTCAAATCACCCGCCAGTTCGGTCAGGCCTTCTTCGGACACGTTGATACGTGAAAGATAGGCAATACGGCGAACTGTTTCCTTATCCAAAGACGACATGGATGAAAGTCTCTCTTAAGGAATGACAAAAAACCCGGCAGATGATCCATCTGCCAGAACGTGAATTACAGCGCGGAAACTAGCACCCCGACGCCCCCGCCGCAAGGGCCGGTAATGCCGATGATCATGCGCCACACCGGTCGTTTCGGTTTTGAGATTTTACGCCATGGTTCTGGCACAACACCCTCGCGCATCAATGCACGATAACAATCACCATAATGCACATGCGATTGGGCGGAATTTTACAGGCCGAATATACAAACGGGCCGACGACACAGAATGCCGCCGGCCCGATTTAACTCAGATGTATCCCGGTCTGTTTAACGAGATACAGTTCTGGTCTGATGCATTCGGCTTATCCTGGGCTCATGCCACGCAGACGCTCGGAACGACGGCGGAGCAACTCAACCGTTAGCAGAAGCAGGATCGAGACCGATACAAGGATTGTCGCTGCGGCCAGAATGGTCGGAGAAATCTGTTCGCGCAAACCAGTGTACATCTGCCATGGCAGAGTTTGCTGACGGGCTGAGCCGACGAACAACACAACAACCACTTCATCAAACGAGGTGATGAAAGCAAACAAACCGCCCGAAATCACGCCCGGCAGAATAAGCGGCATCTGTACTCTGAAGAACGTAGTGACCGGGTTGGCCCCCATATTCGCCGCTGCACGCGTCAGCGATTTATCAAAGCCCACCAATGTCGCCGTGACAGTGATAATAACGAAGGGAATCCCCAGCACAGCATGGGCCAGGATCACCTTCACATAACCAACAAATGCCTGATTAAGGCCGAGATTTACCTGAAGCCAGTTGCCAAGCGGCGCATAGAAAAAGAACATGCCAGTCGCAGAAATGATCAATGGCACAATCATCGGAGAAATCAGGATAGCCATCATTGCCTGCCGACCGGGCACATGAGACTGGCTCAAACCAATAGCCGCCAACGTCCCAAGCGACACCGATATAATCGTCGCAATCGGCGCAATGATCAGCGAGTTTTTGAGCGGCACCATCCACTCATCCGTCCCAAGGAAGTCACGGTAATGCTTCAGGCTATAGCCTTCGGCCTTAAAACTCAGCATTTCAGGCGTAAAGGTGAAGAAGTTTTCAGCATTGAAGCTTAGCCAAATGACTGGAACCAAGGGTGCGATCAGGAAGAAGAAGACGAAAGCACAGATGAACAGGAACGTACTGTGCCACAGCACCTGCCCCGGTGTGTAATAGATTGGCACACGTTTACGATACTGACCGGTGCCGACCCATGTCGCGAACCAGCCCATCGAGAGGCCGACAAGAAATCCGCCAAACAAACCGCCAACACCGCCGAACATTGCCCCGACGACACCGAAAAGCACGGCAACGCCCCAGATGCTTTTCCAACGCTTGACCGACGTGATCTTTGCCAGAACACCGGCCAATGCTGCACCGACAATGGCACCGCCGATCAACCCGATCCATGGATCACCAAAGATGTTGCCGGTGATAAAGCCGAACATCGCCCCCAATACTGCCACGATGGGCATCGTGAAGGTCAAAAGGTCCGGCCGTTTGATTTCAATGATTGCAGCACTCATGCCCTTAGCCCCCCAACTTCACGTTATCAATGCCGACAATCTTGTCATAGCACCAGTACAGACCGAGCACGACCACCAGAAGGATCGAGCCCAATGCCGCCGCCAGGCCCCAGTTGAGTGAACTTGAGATGTGATAGGCAATCCGGTTTGAGATGAAGACACCACTTGTGCCACCAACGATTTCCGGCGTGATGTAATAGCCAATCGCCAGGATAAAGACCAGGATCGAGCCTGCGCCGATACCCGGTACCGATTGAGGGAAATAAACCCGCCAGAACGCGGTCCAGTTGGTCGCACCAAGTGATTTGGCCGCCCGAAGGTAGCTTGGCTGAATGGTTTTCATCACGGAGTAAAGCGGCAGGATCATGAACGGCAGCAAAATATGTGTCATGGCAATGATCGTACCGGTCGCATTGTTCATCAGGATCAGACGATCAGCATCATTCACAAAACCAAGCCAAACAAGGATTTCGTTGATGACCCCTTGTTGTTGCAAAAGGACTTTCCATGCCGAGGTCCGAACAAGAAGCGACGTCCAGAACGGCAGAAGAACAAGGATCATCAGAATACTGGCCGTGCGCATTGGCAAGTTTGCCAGAAGCCACGCAACCGGATACCCCAGCACGACACAGCTTGCCGTGATGATCAGTGCCATCACAAGTGTGCGCATAAACAGCTGGGTATAGATTTGCTGGTTTTCTGGTTTCTGTTCGATCCCGTCCGGGGTCAATTGCATATCGACCGCATTGAGGAAATATCCTGACGTCATGCTCGATGAATAGAGCTTGATCGTGGCCCAGACATCAGGCGACAGCCAGTCTTCATTCTCAGCCGCGAAGGCCTCGCGGAAGCCGGTTTGCGGCAGTTGGCCGACATTGGCAGCCGCAGCTTTCAAGGCATCAGCCCCCGGCCCGGTATAACTTTGGATCGCGGTGACAGTTTCGGGGTTGGTCAAATCCATCCCCAAGGCACCATAGACTGCTTCCCAAGGGTCTTCCTCGGCAACGGAGTCTTCGTCCTCGATTGCGGTCCAGATTGCGAAATCTGTATAGGCACGCGTGGTCCAGGGCAACATCTGAGCAACCTGCTCTGACGGGACAAAGCCGACATCCCCGGCCATGCTTTCACCAACCATTGCAGCCCAAAGATCGCGGCGCTCCTCAAGCAGATCTTCGCCGTCGGTGCCAGACATCATTTGGTACCAGAACGCACCGTCTTTGAAATTCGCATCGATATCTTCGAGCGGGTCTTGCCACTCTTCACCAACGTCATCAAGCGAACGCCCGGTGGTGCGCAACAAAGATGACAGTCCGGTTTTCTCATAGTTCAGACGCGTCCCCAGTCTGGTGTGCTGTTTGGCTTCTGATGCCTTAAACAGGTCCAGATAAAGGTAGCGGAATACTTGTTCGGACGGCGGCAGCCCGGCGGAACCATCCCATTCGGCAAGTTCGGTTACCACGCCGGGAATTGTGTCGGGCACGATGTCGTTTTCAACAGAGCGGAAAAGCATCGATAGAATAGGAACGATAAAGGTCACGACCACAAACAGCAAAAGTGGCGCGATCAGCATCAGCGCTCGTATCTTTTGCCGCATTAAAGCCCGTCGCAAGCTCTGTTTTAGTGGCCTGCCATCCGCTGCTAGCACTAACTCTTGTGTCGTATCACTCATCACGCCCCCGTCAGCCCGCCGTTTTGTCGGTCTGTTATATCGATTGGTCACACTTTAATGGGAAAAGGGGGCCGCAGGCGGCCCCCTTCCAATTAGCTCTTACTGAGCCAACCAAGCCTGGAACTTGGCATCGATATCGTCGCGGTAATCAGCCCAGAACTCGTAGTTATAAAGGAACGTGTTCTTGCTGTTTGCCGGATCGGTCGGCATATGCGGCGCCATGTCGATACCCAGTGTGGCATGTTTGCCAACCAACGGAGCCGAAGATGCACGGGCCGGACCATAAGAGATGTATTTGGACTGGTCGGCCAAACGCTGCGTGTCGGTCGCAAAGCGAACGAAATCTTTTACGCGGGCAAGGCGATCTTCTGGCAGGCCGGCCGGAATGATCCAACCGTCAAGATCGAAGACCTGTGCGTCCCAAAGCATACCAATCGGCTGGTCCTGCTCAACAATCGCAGAGAACAGACGACCGTTGTAGGTCGAACCCATGAAGACTTCGCCATCAGCCAGAAGCTGCGGCGTATCTGCACCAGCACTCCACCAGATCACGTCATCCTTAATGGTTGCGAGCTTATCAAGTGCCTGCTGCTGACCTTCCGGGGTACCGAGAACGTCGTAAACTTCGTCCTTGGCAACACCGTCGCAAAGCAGTGCCCATTCCATGTTATTGATCGGGCGTTTTTCGAGCGAACGCATGCCCGGATAAGTTTTGGTATCAAACAGTGCACAGATATCGGTCGGCGCAGCAGTGCCTTCCGGAACCATGTCGGTCCGGAAACCAACGGTGGTTGAATAAACGATCTGCGGGATATAGCAATCGCTGACCAGAAGGTCGCCAAAGTCATCTTCGGCCGACGTCCCATCAGGAGCAGGCGCAAGAAGTTCGTTGGCGTCAATTTCCATTGCAAGGCCTTCGTCGCAAAGGCGCAACGCGTCAGCAGCAACGACGTCAACCAGATCCCAGGTGACGTTGTTGGCTTCGTTCATCGCACGTAGCTTGGCAACAGCCTCGTTCGAGCTTTCGTCCCAGGTAATCGTAACATCTGGATGCATGGCTTTGTATGGCTCGGCGTAAGCCGCAACCTGACTGGCCTGATAGGCACCACCCCAGCTTACCAGCGTCATGTTCGAAGCCATATCGTCGGCATATGCCGTACCACTGGCCGCGACGAGCAGTGCCGTCGCCGAAAGGGTCTTAATGAGTTGCATAGTATGCTCCCTGATTGTTTCCCGGAACTATTGACTTCGGAAGGCACCCGGGCGTGCCAATCCTGTTTCTGCCTAAAGTCTGATCGTCACGCGTCTAGAGCGCGGCAATCTTCTGCAAGCCAGCCGATTTCGATCTGCTGGCCCCGCTTCAAGCGTACCTGATCTGGTGCGTTTCTTGTTTTGATCACAAACTCGTCGTTTCCGGCCACACGCAGACGTGTGCGGAAAATATCGCCCATATAGATGAATTCCAGCACCTCGGCTTTGAGCGTGTGGGCATCTTCGTGGAGACGATCCCGGTTATATTCAACGCGTTCTGGGCGGATCGACACACGGGTGCGTTCGCCGACTTTACTTACGTTGACCGGTACGGCGTCAATGACTTCGCCGCCATCGAGCTCAATGACGCAAGTATTGCCCTTGATTTCTTTGACAACACCTTCAAGTGTGTTGTTCTCGCCAATGAATTGGGCGACGAAGCTGTTTTCCGGTGTTTCATAAAGCTTATCTGGCGGCGCAAGCTGCTGAATGCGGCCATCGTCAAACACGGCAACCCGGTCTGACATGGTCAGGGCTTCGGTCTGGTCATGGGTCACGTAAACTGTGGTGATGCCCAACTGATGCGCCAGATAGGTGATTTCAAACTGCATTTTTTCACGCAGCTGTTTATCAAGTGCGCCTAGCGGCTCATCCATCAGAACAAGTTCTGGCTCAAACACCAGTGCGCGCGCCAAAGCGACACGTTGCTGTTGTCCACCCGACAATTGTGCCGGACGGCGACCACCAAAATCGCCCATCTCAACCATGTCGAGTGCCCTTTTGACCTTCTCTTCGCGCTCGGCCTTACCAAGCTTGCGAACTTCGAGCGGGAACGCAAGGTTCTCGGCAATGGTCATATGCGGGAACAGTGCGTAGTTCTGAAACACCATGCCAATACCGCGCTTGTGCGGCGGGATATTATTGATGGAAATACCGCCCAGACGAATGTCGCCATGTGTGGCTGTCTCAAAACCTGCGAGCATCATAAGGCATGTCGTTTTGCCAGACCCTGACGGGCCAAGCATCGTCAGGAATTCGCCCTTTGGCATCGATAGGTTGAGATCTTTCACGACAAGCGTTTCGCCATCGTAGCTTTTCTGTACGCGTTCAAATTCAACAAACGCGTCATTAGATGCACCGTCGGTCAAGCCCAAATACCCCCTGTTTTATCTTCATTCACTTTGAGTTTCGTTTTCGCACAAATTTTGTGCTGTTTTCAGTTTTGCTCAAATTTTGAATTCACACATTAGAACAAACAAGCTGCTTCAGTTCAACCTAAAGAAACACCAAATATAGAAGGATTGCGACATAACCACACAAAGATTACACCAAAAGCAGCATTATCGACTGCTACCCGGGGTGCAGCCTGCTATGCGTTCACGGATGGGCAACATGATTGCTTTGCGCTGGTATTTTATCGCCAACGAACCTATAAGGTCGCCATGATTTGCAATGATACACAGGAATTGCTGCGGTGCCTGACACCAGCAGCGCGCGTTTTGGGGCTTGATCTTGGCACCAAAACCATTGGCGTGGCCCTTTCAGATGTCGGGCTGCAGATTGCATCACCTTATGAGCTGATCTCGCGGAAGAAATTCACCCGCGACGTTGCACAGCTTTCATCAATCGTCACCAAGCAGAATGTCGGGGGCATCGTCATTGGCTTCCCGCGTGAGCTTGACGGTACGATTGGGAAAGCTTGCCATCGGGTTTACGCGTTCATCGACGAGATGGAAAAATATATCGACCTGCCCGTTTTGATGTGGGACGAGCGCCTGTCGACCAATGCGGTTGAGCGCATCCTGATCCAGGAAGTCGACATGACGCGCAAACGTCGCGCGGAAGTCGTCGATAAAACGGCGGCCGCCTATATCCTGCAAGGTGCGCTTGACAACCTTAACCGTCATACCGATCCGGGCGAGAATGCCGTGCCCGATGAAGAAGAAGACGATTTTGATGATGAGGGCAACGAGGCATAAACGCCCTGCCCCAAGCGCAAACGACATAATGCCAATTTTAAAGCTGCCTGACATTTCAGGCAGCTTTTTTATTTGGCAGTGATCACGACCATCACGCCAAAGAATTTCGAGGGCGGCAGGATCAACTGATCCTTCTTATAAATCGCTCCCAGCGATTTGGCCGCATCCACGGTCTTGGACATATCATCGACAATCAACTCAAATCCGGCAAACCCGTCTGTTGGGAAGTTTGGATCATCAATGCCATATTTATCGATCAGCTCATCGCCGTGCAGGGCTTCGATCACCCCATCGACATCAATGCCTTGATAGAATTCGCGCACGGCATCCGCAGCCCAATGCGACAAGAAGACCTTGCCAATCGCGCAGGCCGTATTTTGATGTGACTGATATTCGGGGAAATAAAAATTCTGGGGAGGATGCCGGTGCTGGCAGACGAAACTGACCGCATTTCGCAACAATGGATGGTTGGCAAATGCCAGCGAAAACGCCACACCAACCTCATCGCCCTGTGGGGTTTTGGCATCTCGTTCGAAATGAAAGACGCGCGGTACAGCCGCCCCGGCAGCCATGAAATCTTCGCGATCTTTTTCCGCATCGTGTGATTGCAGGGCCAGCATCGACATGCCTTCACGATGGCGCAGATAGTCACGATTATAAACGGCAAAGGAAAATGGCGACGCCAGATCGGTTTCGGCAATCTTGGCTGGCTCAATGACCGACAGTAATTCGATGTACATACCATCGAGCTGAATCAGCGCATTTCCGGTCCCAAACGGGTGGATCGCACGCGGCGTTACGGTAAAGCCAAGCTCAACATATGCGGCAATTGCGGCATCAAGATCGTTCACACACAAAACAAGATGATCAATCGCGCGCGGCATTTGGTAACCCCTTATGGTGGTGGCGTAGAAAACGCTTTCAATTGAAATCAGTGTACATTGTCAGCATTATGAACCCTGTGCTGACTATCACAGTCTGATATCATCGGCAAAGCACAACTGGCTCACGGTCAGATCATATTCTGCAAACCAGTTCCCTAGACCAAGTGGTTGCTTTACAATTGTAAATCAAGCTCCAGACTGCTGATCGAAAGACAAACAGTGCTCGCAGTTCCATGTTGAAAGACATTTGATGATCGCCATTCTTTCCGCCCTGCTACCGACATTTGCCCTGATCATTCTGGGGTATGTTTTACGTCAACGGCGTTTTCTGCCAGACACGTTTTGGCCGGGTGCGGAAAAACTGACCTATTTTGTCACCTTCCCGGCCTTGCTGTTTTCCAATACGGCCAAGGCCGACCTTGGCAGTTTGCCGTTGTTGGGGATTGCCGGGGCAATGCTGGGGACAATTGCGATCTGTACGCTTTTAATTCTTGCAATCAAACCGGTGCTTAAAGTCAGCCCGGCGGCATTTTCATCGCTGGTGCAAGGGGCCATTCGGCCCAATACCTATATCGGCCTTGCCGTTGCGGCCGCCTTGCTAGGGACGCATGGATTAACAGTGACCGCCCTTTGCGTTGCACTGGTGGTGCCAACAGTCAATGTTATCTCGGTTCTTGCCTGCGCGCATTGGGGTGACAATGACCGTACACCCGGTGTGTTGTCGCTGCTGCGCGATGTCGGCAAAAATCCACTGTTGATGGCCTGTGTCCTCGGAAGCCTTGTGAACGTCATCGGGATTGGTTTGCCCCCGGTCATTGGTCCGTTTCTTGAGGTTCTTGGCCGGGCAGCCCTTCCGATCGGGTTGCTTGCGGTTGGAGCCGGACTTGATCTGACAGCAGCCCGGCAGGCGGGCATTCCCGTTGGTATCTCAACAATTGGAAAACTGGCAATCAGCCCGGCAATCGCCGCGGGGCTTTGCATCGCATTGGGATTACCCACGACCGACATGGCAGCCGTTGTCCTATATGCCGCCCTGCCCTGTTCGGCCAGTGCCTATGTACTGGCGCGCCTGATGGGCGGGGATGCGCCGATGATGGCTAGTATCATTACTGTCCATACACTGGTGGCAATTGCGAGCATGCCAATCATTGCCATTCTGGTGCATGCGGTTTAACGCGGGCCCTGTCCACGCAACCGGCCCGAAAACTTGACCATACAGTCAGGAAACAGGCAGTATAACAGCACAATATTTACCTTTTCGTGACCGGGCCAATTGGGTATGCTCCGCGCGAAATTCTTCCAGGATCACCCAAGGGAAATGTGCAACGCCATGAGCGTCATGGGACCAGCGGCGGATCATTATCCGCACCCACACCTCCTCGGCATCGAGGGTCTTACCCCCGGGGAAATCACCCTTATTCTTGATCGGGCACAGCATTACGCGGAAAAGAACCGTTCTGCTGACAAGACCAGTAACATTCTGGCCGGTGCCACGGTTGTTAATCTGTTTTACGAAAATTCCACCCGTACCCTGACGTCCTTTGAGCTTGCCGCCAAGCGGCTTGGTGCGGATGTCATCAACATGACGGTGGGAACGAGTTCGGTCAAAAAGGGTGAAACCCTGATTGATACGGCAATGACACTCAATGCGATGAACCCGGACGCGCTTGTCGTGCGCCATGGCGACAGTGGTGCTGTCAAATTGCTTAGCGAGAAGGTCAATTGTGCGGTTTTGAATGCCGGGGATGGTCGCCATGAACATCCGACACAGGCGTTACTGGATGCATTGACCATTCGTCGCCACAAAGGTCGCCTGCATCGTCTCAACGTTGCGATTTGTGGGGATATCGCCCATTCACGCGTGGCACGGTCCAATATCCTTTTGCTCAACACTATGGGATCGCGGGTGCGCCTTGTGGCCCCACCGACCTTGATCCCGTCAAAGATCGACCGGATGGGTGTTGAGATCTTCCATAACATGGAAGAAGGCCTGAAAGACTGCGACATCGTGATGATGTTGCGTCTTCAGCTTGAACGCATGGAAGGAAGCTTTATCCCTTCGGTGCGTGAGTATTTCCATTTCCATGGGCTTGATCGCGCCAAACTGGCAAATGCCAAACCCGACGCGCTGATCATGCATCCCGGCCCCATGAACCGTGGTGTCGAAATCGACAGTGAAGTGGCTGATGACGTCGAACGGTCGGTCATTCGCGAACAGGTCGAAATGGGGGTTGCCGTGCGCATGGCGACACTTGAACTGCTTGTCCAGAACCATAGAACGATGGGAGGTCAGGCATGAGCCCCGCCATTCGCGCCAAAGGCGCTGGCCAAAAGGCATTTATCAATGCCCGCCTGATTGATCCGGCAAAACAGACCGATACCCTTGGTGGTATTCTGATCAACGACGATAAAATCCTTAAAAGCGGTTCCGATGTTACGGCCGATACAGTGCCCGACGGTTATCAGGTCACTGATTTGAACGGAGCATGTCTCGCTCCCGGACTGGTGGATATGCGCGCGCAATTGCGCGAACCGGGGTTTGAGCATCAGGAAACCATCGAAACCGCGGGAAAATCGGCTGCCACGGGTGGCATTACAACGATCATTGCCCTGCCCAACACCGATCCGGTGATTGATGACGTGGCGGGTGTTGAGTTCATCGCACGGCGCGCGCGCAAGGTTGGATTGGCAAAAGTTTTTGTCTATGGCGCGGTCTCCAAAGGCATTGAAGGCAAGGAAATTACCGAGCTTGGCCTATTGCATCAGGCTGGTGCGGTTGCCTTTTGCGATGGCATTCAAACAATTGCCAGCGCACGCCTTTTGCGTCAGGCGCTGGCCTATTCGACTTTCTTTGATGGCATGATTGTTCAGCACCCCGAGGAACCGGAACTTTCCAAGGGTGCGGCGATGAACAGTGGCGAACTTGCCACCCGCCTTGGACTTTCGGGTGTTTCGCCCCTGGCCGAGGTTATTCAGATTGAACGTGACCTGCGTTTGGTTGAAATGACGGGTGGACGTTTGCATTTTGCCCATATTTCGACAGGTGAATCGGTTGAAGTGATCCGCAAGGCCAAAAAACGTGGCCTAAAAGTCACGTGTGACACGGCACCGTTTTACTTTGCGCTCAATGAAAACGCGGTGTCTGATTACCGGACATTTGCCAAACTGTCCCCACCCCTTCGATCCGAAGACGACCGTCAGGCGATTGTTGCCGGTTTGGCCGATGGCACGATTGATGCCATTGCGTCGGACCATAACCCGCAAGATGTTGACTCAAAGCGCCTGCCTTTTGCGCAAGCCGCCGCCGGTGGTGTTGGGTTTGAAACGTTGCTGCCCATCGCACTTGAGCTCTATCACAACGGGCATATGTCGCTGCTTGAGGTCATCACGAAATTGACCCGTGTTCCAGCAGCGCTTGTCCGCATCAAGGGGGCTGGCACGCTTGAAGAAGGCACACCTGCGGATCTTGTGATCTTTGATCCGGACCGTCCGTGGAAAATTGATCCTTACCAATTCCAGTCCAAATCAAAAAACTCGCCCTTTGATGGTCGTCTGACGCAGGGCCGCGTTTTGCGCACCCTGATTGATGGCCGCGAAGTCTTTACGGAAGGTGCCTGAGATGGAACTTGATGCAACCTACAAAGCAATGTTGATGTCGCTTCAGGTGGCAACAGTTTGCGGTTATTTGCTGGGGTCCATTCCGTTTGGCCTTGTCCTCACCCGCATGGCCGGTCTTGGTGATATTCGCAAAATCGGTTCGGGCAACATTGGTGCAACCAACGTTTTACGCACCGGACGCAAGGGCCTTGCCTTCCTGACACTGATTGGGGACGCGGGCAAAGGTGCGTTTGCGGTTCTGATTTTCACCCACCTTGTCGGCGTCGAACAGGGCATCTTTGCCGGTGGGGCCGCCGTGATTGGCCATATGTTTCCGGTCTGGCTGCGGTTTAAGGGCGGCAAAGGTGTTGCCACGACCCTTGGAACCCTGGCCGCCGTAAACTGGATCATGGGGCTTAGCGCGGCACTTACATGGCTGGTGATGGCGCTGATATTCCGCATTTCATCGCTTTCGGCCCTGATTGCAATGATCGCAGCCCCACTTGCCGCTTTCTTTATTGCCAATGATCCGGGTGCTGGATGGCTTGGCGTGTTTTTGGCGGTGATTGTCTGGCTGGCCCATCACGCCAACATCAGACGCCTTCTGCGCGGTGAAGAACCCAAAATCGGGCAAAAGAAAAAAGACGCACAAGCAGACGGCGACAAGGACGAAGATATCCAAGCGAGCTGAGCGACAGTCTTTTGAAGTACTTGACGAATTAACGCCCGGATGAGCACAATCCGGGCGTTATGTTTTTTGATCATGAGCAACCTTCGCGATTATCGCAATCTGAACGTCTGTCGCGCATACGACTGGCGCGCAGCAGCAATATTGGCCCGATCACATTTCGCAAACTTCTTGATCGATTTGGCACGGCCCGTGATGCGATCGAACAGTTGCCTGACATTATTGCCAAAACCAAAGGATTTCGTAAAATCGTTCTAGCCAGCAGGAACGATACGGTTTTGGAAATCGAACTGGCCCAAAAATGCGGTGCAAAACCGGTTATTTGGGGTGACCCTGAATATCCCGCCCTTCTGGCCCGGATCGAAGATGCCCCACCTTATTTTTATGCCGTCGGCCGTGTTGAGCTTTTGGCCCGCCCTGCGATTGGGCTGGTCGGGGCACGCAACGCATCGGCCAACGGATGCGGATTTGCCCGAAAGCTTAGCCACAGCCTATGTGATGCGGGGTATGTTGTGGTGTCGGGCATGGCGCGCGGCATTGATGGGGCAGTCCATGAAGCGGCCCTTACGGCCGATCCAAAAGCGAATGGCGGCACCATTGCCGTTCTGGGCGGTGGGGTTGATGTCATCTATCCACGCGAACATCGCGATCTTTATGGCAAACTGTGCGAACAGGGCTGTGTTATTTCGGAAATGCCGCCCGGTTTACAGCCACAAGCGCGGCATTTCCCAAGGCGGAACCGCATTATTTCCGGCCTGTCATACGGAACGGTCGTGATTGAAGCGGGCCGAAATTCCGGTTCCTTGATCACGGCACGATTTGCCGGTGAACAGGGACGCGATGTGTTTGCCGTCCCCGGTTCCCCAACCGATCCGCGTGCAGCAGGCCCAAATAGCCTGATCCGGGACGGCGCAATATTATGCGACTCTGCGGATGTGATTTTGGATGCCTTGCGTGATGCGACGCAAAACACGCACCTTTTTGAAGATTTTCATCAATTTAACACGAACGCACACAGCCCTGAGGCAAATAGCGATCCGGCGCGGTATGATGACATCGCACAATCGATTGTTCAGGATGCGGAAAATTCTGGATCAAAAGAACCGTCACAAAGCATTGAAATTGATAGCGAACTGGGGGATTTATCCCCCATCGACACCGATGCGGATCAGAGTGGCAAAGTTCTTGATCTTTTATCGACCACACCGCTTCTGATTGATGACCTTATTCGGGCGTCTGAGCTTCCGGCAAACAGCATTTCGAGCATTCTGATTGAACTCGAACTTGCAGGAAGGGTTGAACGTCACCCCGGAAATAGGGTATCGCGTATCGCCAAATGAGAGTCGCGTCGAAATCGGGCGTGACAAATATTGTTGTGATTTGCTGCAATTTGCGCAATCTGGTCTGGACTTCCGATACACTATATATATGTGTCGCTCATTCGGATTATTCGAAACACAGCATAATGATCGCCTTCGGGCGCAAGAACCGGACACGAAAAACGTAATGAATCTTGTCATCGTCGAATCCCCGGCCAAAGCCAAGACGATCAACAAATATCTCGGTGATGATTTTAAGGTGCTGGCCTCTTTCGGTCACATCCGCGACCTTCCGTCCAAAGACGGTTCGGTCGATACCGATAACGACTTTTCGATGATCTGGGAAACAGACGGTCGATCTGAAAAACAGATCCGTGAAATTGCGTCAGCGGCGCGAGACTCCGATACCATCTATCTCGCGACTGACCCGGATCGTGAAGGTGAAGCCATTTCGTGGCACATTCTTGAGGTGCTTGAGCAGAAAAAATTGCTCCGTGGGCGTGACGTCCATCGCGTCGTGTTTCACGAGATCACCAAAAAGGCTGTTACCGAGGCAATTGCCAATCCGCGTGAGCTTAATAAAGAGCTGGTCGACGCCTATCTGGCGCGCCGCGCACTGGACTATCTGGTCGGGTTTAACCTGTCACCGGTTCTGTGGCGCAAACTGCCCGGTTCACGGTCGGCAGGCCGTGTGCAATCGGTCGCACTTCGTCTGATTTGCGAACGCGAAATCGAGATTGAAGCATTTCGCGCCGATGAATACTGGTCGCTCGAAGCTGGGTTTACGATCCCGGAAGGCAATTTTTCGGCCCGTCTCACCCATTTGAATGGTGAAAAACTCGACAAACTTGCCCTTGGCAACGAAGACGCCGCCAAGATTGCGCAAGAAAAAGTCGAATCGCGTAGCTACACGGTTTCCAAGGTTGAGCGCAAAGACGTTAAACGCCGTCCGCAGCCGCCTTTCACCACGTCAACCTTGCAGCAGGAAGCATCGCGTAAGCTTGGCTTTGGTGCCAAGCGGACCATGCAGCTTGCCCAGCGCCTGTATGAGGGGATTGATATTGGCGGCGAAACCGTTGGTCTGATCACCTATATGCGTACCGATGCCGTCATATTGTCGGGCGAAGCATTGGCCGCGGCACGTCGCCTGATCGGCAAGGATTACGGTGATCAGTATCTGCCCGCAAATGCGCGCAGCTTTGCCAACAAATCCAAGAACGCGCAGGAAGCCCACGAAGCCATCCGTCCAACCGATCTGTTCCGTCGCCCCGATCAGGTGGCGCGACACCTCGATAAAGATCAGTTGAACCTTTATACCCTGATCTGGAAGCGGACCGTCGCCTGTCAGATGGAAGACGCGCGTTTTGATCAGGTTGCTGTTGATCTGTCATCGAATGACAATCACGTTGTTTTGCGTGCCAATGGCTCGGTCGTAAAGTTTGACGGCTTCCTGAAACTGTATCAGGAAGGCAAGGATGATGATTCAGACGATGAAAAAGATCGTCGCCTGCCGCCGTTAAAAGAAGGCCAGAAACCCGATCTTGGCAAAGTCAGCATTGATCAGCACTTCACCCAGCCGCCGCCCCGCTATACCGAGGCGAGCCTGGTCAAGAAGATGGAAGAACTCGGCATTGGCCGACCGTCGACCTATGCGTCGATCATTTCAGTGTTGCAAGATCGTAACTATGTCTTGCTCGAACGTCGTCGCTTTGTCGCGCAGGACCGTGGGCGTCTTGTCACAGCGTTCCTGTCGAAATTCTTTGAACGCTACGTGCAATACAACTTCACCGCCGACCTTGAAAACCAACTTGATGAAGTCTCGATGGGCAATCTGGCCTGGAAAGATGTTCTGAAAGATTTCTGGTCTTCGTTCAAAGGTAACGTTGACGAAGCCAAGGAACTTAAAATCACCGAAGTGCTTGATGCGCTTCAGGTGATGCTGGAAAACTATCTGTTCCCGACCCGCGAAGACGGCAAAGATCCACACAAATGCCCGAAATGCGAAGACGGGCAATTGAGCCTGAAACTGGGTAAGTTTGGCGCCTTCCTTGGCTGTTCAAACTATCCGGAATGTAATTTCACCCGTCCGTTGGTTGCCAATGAAAACGGCAGTGATTCCGAACTTGATGCCGGACCAAAGGTCCTTGGTATTGACAAGGAAACCGGCAAGGAAATTACGCTACGCAAAGGCCCATACGGCGTTTACGTGCAGCTTGGCGAAGAAGAAGAAGTCGAAGGCAAAAACGGCAAGCCCAAGAAGGTCAAACCGAAACGGACATCCTTGCCCAAGGGGCTGGAACCGTCGGTCGTTGACCTGTCAAAAGCCGAGGAGCTTCTGACGTTGCCGCGGCTGGTCGGGATTTATCCTGATACCGGTGAAGAAATGAAAGCCAATGTTGGTCGTTTCGGCCCCTATGTTCAGGCAGGTAGCATATTTGCGTCGCTTAAGGCCGATGATGACGTCCTGACGATTGGCGAAAACCGCGCCATTACCCTGATTGCGGACAAACGTGAAAAGGCCGGCACAGAAATAGGCAAGCATCCTGACGACAATGAACCGATCTTTGTTGCCGTTGGTCGCTGGGGTCCGTTTGTGAAGCACAAAAAGACCATCGCCAACATCCGCGACGTTGAACGTGACGACATCACGCTGGAGATGGCGATCAAGGCGATTAAGGAAAAGGAAGCCAAGTCGGGCAAAACCACCAAAGCCACGGCGAAGAAAGCGGCTCCGAAGAAAACAGCGGCCAAGAAAGCCCCCGCTAAAAAGAAAGCTGCAAAGAAACCTGCAGCGAAAAAGACAACCACGAAAAAGGCGGCGGCGACGTAATCGCCGCCTTCCTTTTTCGGGTGACACGATTGAAAGGACGCCGCAAAGTTGGCGAACGATAGAGACGATAAGAAGCACTTCCCGACACGGGAAGAAATCATTGAGTTCATCGGCATGAGCCCGACCCCGGTCGGCAAGCGCGAGATCGCGCGCGCCTTTAACATTAAAGGTGCGGCCAAAATTGAGCTTAAAAAAGTCCTCAAAGACCTGAATATCGGCGGTGACGTCGTCAAGGGACGTCGACGGTTTGATAAACCAGACCGCCTGCCCCCGGTCGATGTTCTTGAAATCACCGGCATTGACGATGACGGCGAAGTTCTTGCCAAGCCAAATGTCTGGAAGCACGACTACGAACCGCCACAGATCACGGTCAAGTCGATCCGTCGCGGTGGACCAAGTGCACCGGGCGTTGGTGACAAGATCCTCGCCAAGTTGCGCTATACTGGCAAGCAAACCTACGAAGCCAGCATCATGAAGGTTCTGGGCAGCGGTCCTCAACGCGTTCTGGGTCTTTATCGACCGAACGAGCGCGAAGGCCGTGTTGTGCCAACAGACCGCAAGGATAGCGGCGAAATCGCGGTGCCACTAGATGATCATCCCGATCTTGAGGCCGGTGCGCTGGTTTTAACCGAAATTCTGCCGGGCAAACATTTTGGATTGCGCAAAGGCCGCATCACCGAAGTTCTTGGCAACATCAACGAACCAAAGTCGATCAGCCTTGTGTCGATCCATGCGCGTGGCATTCCATTTGAATTCCCGCCAGAAGTCGAATTACAGGCCCGTGAGTCCAAGGCAACGCCGATGGACAAACGTACAGATCTGCGCGACATCGCGCTTGTCACCATTGATGGCGCCGATGCGCGTGACTTTGATGATGCGGTCTGGGCAGAAGCCGACACCGACCCGGAAAACGAGGGCGGCTGGCACCTTATGGTGGCGATTGCCGATGTGTCCTGGTATGTACGTCCGGGCGACGCATTGGACCGCGAAGCAGTAAAACGCGGTAACAGTTGCTATTTCCCTGACCGCGTGGTGCCGATGTTGCCGTTTGAACTGTCAAACGGTTGGTGTTCGCTTGTTCCCCATGAAGACCGCGGCTGTATGGCTGTTGAAATGTGGCTCGATAAAAATGGCCACAAGCTTCGGCATAAGTTCTGTCGCGGCATGATGCGCTCCGCCGCACGTTTGACCTATGATCAGGTTCAGCGCGCCGTGGATGGCCAGCCAGACGAGACAACGGGTCCGCTGGTCGATACGGTCATCAAACCGCTTTATGGCGCGTTTGACGCCTTCCTGCAGGCACGCAAACGCCGTGGTGTTCTGGAACTTGATGTTCCCGAGCGCAAGATCGAACTTAATGATCAGGGTCAGATCGTTGCCATTGCACCGCGTGCCCGCTTTGACAGCCATAAACTGATCGAAGAATTCATGATCGCGGCCAACGTTTGCGCGGCCGAGGAACTTGAGCGTATCAAGCAACCTTGCATGTATCGTATCCACGATGCACCAAGCGAGGAAAAGCTTGAAGCGCTGCGTGAATTCCTTGAAGGGGCTGGCTATACGCTGAATAAGGCAGCGGTTCTGCGACCGCGTGACTTCAACCAGATCCTTGAAAAAGCCAAAGACACGCCAGAGGCCGAACTGATCAATACCGTGGTATTGCGCAGCCAGTCACAGGCGATGTATAGCCCCGACAACATCGGGCACTTTGGCTTGGCACTGAACAAATACGGGCATTTCACATCTCCGATCCGACGCTACGCCGATCTTTTGGTTCATCGCGCATTGATTGCCGGTTTGAAACTTGGTGAAGGTGCTCTGCCACCTGAAGAAGGGGAACGGTTTGAGCAAATCGGTGCCGACATTTCCGGTACCGAGCGCCGTGCAGCCATGGCAGAACGCGACGCGGTTGACCGGTATGTTGCAGCCTATATGTCTGACAAGGTCGGAGCCGAGTTCCCCGGCAAGATTTCCAGTGTGACGCATTTTGGCCTGTTCATTTCGTTGCAGGAAACCGGCGCGGATGGTCTGGTACCGATTTCCACCCTGCCCGACGACTATTACGTTCACGACCCCGCCAACCACGCGTTGGTTGGCCAAAACCGTGGCAAGACGTTCCGTCTGGGGGATCAGGTTGTTGTGCGCATTGCCGATGCTGATGCCGCAACGGGGTCGCTGGCACTGCGTTTGGCCGAACATGCCGATATCACGGCACGCGATCTGGAAGAACGCCCACGCAGTGGCCGTCGTGGCCCACAAAACCGCCGCGGCAGCCCGGGGGATCGCAGCCACCGTCACGGCAGCAAGCCGGGTTTCCGATCCGGCCCACGCGATGCCGCTGGTCCGGGTGGGACGTCTGCAACAAAGTCCAAGGGGAAAGGTGCGGCCAAGCCCGGGGGCAAAAAGAAAACAACCCCAAAAAAGCAGCGTAAAATGGTCGCATCCGATCGCGTTGCACGCAGCAATGCAAAACGCGGTGACAAACCGCAATAAGACCCAAGACATCCGTTAAGACGTTTAAAGGGCGGCCCGTTTAGGTGGCCGCCCTTTTTCGCACTGATCTGGTTTCCACAAACATTGCTTACATCATTGTATCGATGAATTTTGCAAGTTGGTCGGCCGTTTGTTTGCCACGGTTACTGATAATCGCGACATTGCCCGGCAAGCCTTCAAGGTCGGGATGACCGGCATCGAAGCTTGTCAGCAAACCAAGTTTTTTATTGGTCAGAGTTTTCATCGCAGCCAGCGCACGGATCAATTCAATACCGCTTAATCCATCAAGAACGGCGGCTGTGATCACGGCATCAGGATGTGATTGCACAACGGTTTCAAATGCTTCGACAGCAGTGCGTGCCGTGATGGTGCGGAAACCCTTTTCGCGCAACTCGCGCTGCAGAAAACGTGCCTGTACAGCCGTCGCCGTCACCAAAAGGACTTCCTTGTCATTGGCCGTGACCGCAGTATCTTTTGCTCCTTCTTCGTCAGCTTTGGCGCTACGGGTTGGCAGAGAGCGCAGAATACGTGTTTCTTCATCAGCAGCCGGGTTGGTCCCGCTTTCAATGATCTCGCGGATCCAACTGGTGAAATCTACAAGCGAAGCCGCCTCAAGATCATTAATCTCGGTCAGTTCGGCAATGTAGTCTTCCAGACGATGGGCAATTGCCCCGACAAGTGGAAAACCAAATGATCCCGCAAGTCCCTTTACGGTGTGGGCTTCGCGGCGCAGTTCGGCAATCCCCGGTCCGGCTTCATCCATACCACCTGCGATACGATCAATTGTGGTTTCAATCCGGTCGACCCGGTCCACGGTGTCCTCAATGAAGTCCTGTTTAAGACTGGCGACGATATCGTCGGCATTTCCCATTGGGTCACTCCTTTGGCAGGTATTTGATAACGTTCAATAATCTTTAGTTCGCGCAGGAGCTGAATTGGCTGGAACGAATTCTCTTGCTTACGCTATTGAACATCATGATGATGGTTTGACGTTTCAATGCCCCTTTTTAGCCCCCGGATCAAGGGGACAAAAAAGAAACCGGAGTTCTCGCCCCATGACCGACGCGCACGCCCCACACCAAAGCCGCGGCAGCCGACTAATGACAGGTCTGCGCCGTGGTTTTCGCCGCAAATGCCCCAATTGCGGAAAAGGTTTTGCTTTTGGCGGCTATCTTAAACTTCGATCTGAATGCGACGTCTGCGAACATCCGATTGGCGAGTACCGCTGTGACGATGCCCCGCCCTATTTCACCATTTTTCTGGTGGGACACATTGTTGTGTCAGGCGCCCTTGCCATGGAACAATCCATGAGCCCGTCGATGACGCTTCAATTGGTTGTCTGGCTGCCGACAACGGTTGTGTTGTGCCTTGGCATTCTGCCGTTCGTCAAGGGAGCTGTTCTGGGCACGCAGTGGGCCATGGGGATCAAAGGATAGCCATTGGCCTGATGGCGGTTTTCCTTTAGAATTGGTCCTCTTGGCACTTTATTTGAACCGGAACATTTAATTGGTTACAGCTGCTTTGCCAATCACCGACACTTGCTCTTTGACGTGCCGTCCGCGAAGACATTTGCGTATGGTCGTACTTGTTGGTGCCTGTCTTTGGCAAGCAGCATGTGCCACATCCAACCAGCCCGCAATAACATCGGTTGATGATCCGCAAACGCGAGATCTGCTTAACCAGACCATTGAACTGGTTGCGACACGCTATATTGATCCGATCAGCCGCGAACAGATTCTGGTTAACACACTTGATGGCCTTTCTGATCTGGATAACAACATTCGGGTAAATATTACCCCTGATGACCTTGTTCTGAACTATGGCACGCAAACAGTGCAAACCATCGAGCTTCCCAAAACGCCCGACAGTGGCGGCAGCCCGATGGTGTGGTCAGAGATCACCATCAAGGGACTGAGTACATACCGGGCTTATTCGCCGGATTTGCGTTCCAGTTCGACACTAGACATTCAATCCGCCCTGATCAGCGGTGCGATCCGCAATCTGGATCGCTACAGCCGTTATGAAGGCCCAAAGCAGGCTGAAACGGCGCGCAACCGTCGTGATGGCTATATCGGGATCGGGGTCCGTGTGATTGGCGGGGAAGGATACCCTGTGGTCAAACTGGTTCATCCTGATAGTCCAGCCGATTTGGCCGGTTTGCATCCGGGTGATGAGATCATCTCAGTCAATGGCGATGACATGTATGGCCAGACCAGCCAGTTCACAGCAGACCTTTTGCATGGCGAAGAAGGCAGCAGTGTGCGCATGGAGGTCAATACCGCCAGTTCACTACAAATCATCCCGATGGAGATTGTGCGTGAACGGGTGATTGACCGGACAGTCTTTACCGAGTTTCGCGACAATGTGCTGATTGCGCGCCTGAGCAGTTTTAACAATGCGACGGCCTCTGCCCTTGGTGACAGCCTTCTAACGGCTCAATTACGTCCTGGCGGGCTCAAAGGGGTCATCCTTGACCTTCGTGGCAACCGTGGCGGCCTTTTGCAGCAGGGTGTGGCAGTTGCCGACCTGTTTTTGGAAAACGGTCCCATTGGCAACACGTTTTCGCGCGTGATGGCCGCACGCCATGTGTTTAAAGCTGAAACAGGTGATGTCAGTTCTGGCGTCCCGCTTGTCGTGTTGATTGACGGGCGCACGGCATCATCGGCGGAACTGGTCGCAGCAGCACTTCAAGATCGCAATCGCGCCGTGCTGATTGGATCGACCAGTTTTGGCAAGGGTTCTGTTCAGGCCATCAACGATCTTCCTAACAAAGGTACGCTGACGTTCACGTGGTCACGCATGACGGCACCTTCTGGCTATACGTTCGATCGAATTGGACTGTTCCCGGCGGTATGTACGGGCACACCGGCGACGCAGAAAATCAATGCGTCCGATCAAGTAACAAATGCTCTGGCCCATCACGATCAGATCACCAAGATCATGACAAAGTGGCGCAGTCTTGATTATCAGGATGAAGCAACACGGCGAGAGCTTCGGGACGTCTGCCCGGCCGATACGCATGGCACAGGATTTGACGTTGAAGTTGCCCTTGAATTGATCAAAAACCACCCTTATTACAGGACGCTCGTCTTTGCTGGACAACAGGAAATCGCGGACATTTTTAACGTCGAGTAAAAATGCATTATTTTTTGCCAAAATGGCTTGACAGTCTGTCGATAACCTTTATGTTCCGGCGCCTGAGATACACCTGAACACAGGATGCAGAGACATGGCGAAGCCCGCTTCGATCCTCGTAAAGTTGGTAAGCACCGCAGATACCGGTTACTTCTATGTTGTTAAGAAGAACCCGCGGAATACCACCGAGAAATTCCAGTTTCGCAAGTACGACCCCGTCGTGCGTAAGCACGTCGTGTTCAAAGAAGCGAAAATGAAGTAATCTGGTTCTTCGGAACTTGATTACACTCAGACTTTAAAAAAGACGTGTCCTTATGGGCACGTCTTTTTTTATTTGTCCCGGAAGGTTGTGCCAGTTCGAGCTGAATGGCATCCACATTTAAAGGACGACCATTACGTCCTGTCCACACCCGCACGTCGCCTAAGACGAAAACTGCCGGTACCCAGCCACAGCAAGCAACAACCAGCCGACAATAAATGCGATCCCCCCAATGGGTGCTACGGCGCCAAAAACTGACAAGCCGGTAAACGCAATCACGTAAAGCGCGCCACAAAAGAACACGATGCCAACCAGCATGGCATAGGCAGCAGCCCGCAAAAGCTTTTCATCGGGCACTTGGCGAACAACTGCCGCGATTGCAACAAGGGCCACGGCATGGATCAATTGATAATGTGCGCCCTTTTCAACAAGACCGCGCGCATAGTCCATGTCGCTTCCGGCCATCGCGTGGGCGGCAAATGCGCCCAGTCCGACCGCGATAGCGCCATTCAGCCCCGCCAGAATAACAGACATACGCATGATGGGTTTTCTCCTGCTTGGCTACGCCATGAAAGTCATGCGCGACATTACCGGGCGATTGGTAAAACAGCCATGCGATAACGCAAAAAAAATGGCCGTACATAAAAATGTACGGCCAGTAAACTCTCTTGGGGGAGATGTGTCGAACAATCTAACTGTCCGTCACAAGACTATTACTACCCCTGCGATCATCGAATTTCTGTGACAACCATCACAATTAGAAAATAATTTTCGGCGATGACAGCCCATCCGAGACAGTCATGCAAAACCCCCAGCCAGAACAGATCACAGCTTAGTGGATGGATTCACTCAGGAATTCTTCAAGTCGGCGCACATCGGGGACATGCAGGCCGTTATCGACCTTGTTCACAAGCCCCTTGCGGCCAAGACTGCCCATAACGCGGGCCACCGTTTCACGCGATGTGCTGACACGTCCGGCGATTTCGGAATGCACCGGCACCGGTGACAATACTGCGGCGCCTGTATCGTCTGAGACTTGCTGTGCACGGCGCATGATTTCGGCAACCACCCGTTCGTTGGCACCAAGGGTGCTGACATCGACAATGCGCCGTGTGGATGTGCGTACAATGCGTGCGAGTTCGCGAATGACGTTCCAGCCGACCGACGGATGGCTTTTGACAACCGTTTCAAAATTGGCCGGACTTAGGATGGCGACTTCTGTATCGTCCACGGCAAACACACAGGCCGACCTTGGCTGCCCATCAATGGCTGAAAGCTGGCCGACACAGCCACCTGCCCCGATTTCTTCAAGCGTGATTTCACGCCCGGACAGCGAGTAATTCACGATCCGCACCCGACCAGACAGGATCAGATAAACATCTGAACTGTCGGCTTCCGGTTCGATCATTTGTGCCCCGGCCGAGAAGTTTTTCCGGTTAATGTGGCGCTCCACATCAGTAAGCGCCTCCTCGTCCAAACCCGCCAAAATCCCGACGACAGATAATTTAACCATGTGTCCGTGCTTTTCGCTTTTGTGTTGTTTTTATGAGAACAGCCCATTGTCTTAAACAGGAAGGTCCACCCCATTGCAGTATCAAGTTTGATCATATGCAAACAAAGGTAGACTGACAATCATTGCGCATTGAAATGTTCGAAACCAGATCAAGATAGACTTGTCTATGCTGCATGTGCGAACATGTGATCGACGTTTTCAGACAAGGCTTCATCTTTCGTCCGTCCCATTACCAAGGAGACCGACCATGAGTCCCGAGTTGGAAATCTTTCGCCGCAGCCCGACTGGCAAAGCCAAAAGCAAAAACCCAATCGTTTTTGTCCATGGCGCTTATACCGGTGCCTGGTGCTGGAACGAGCATTTCCTCACCTGGTTTGCCGATCAGGGGTTTGAAACAATATCCTTCTCTCTTCGTGGCCATGGCGGCAGTGGAGGCCGCGCATTGCGCAGCCTTGCTTCAATTGACGACTATGTCGAGGATCTGGAAGAAATCGTCGAGACACTGGGTAAAAAGCCTATCCTGATCGGTCATTCGATGGGCGGCTATGTTATTCAGAAATATCTTGAACGCCATACCGCCGAGGCGGCAGTTCTTTTGGCATCCGTGCCGCCAGAGGGACTTTTGGCAAGCAATGCGATGATGGCGATGGCCCAGCCTGATCTGTTTTTCCAGATGTTCTGGTTACAGGCCATCGGACCACACACATTGCTCCGCGAGCGTCTTGGGCGTGCGATGCTATCGCCTGACATCGCCGAAGATGAAGGGATGATCTATTTTGGACGGCTCGAGACCGAAAGTCATCGGGCATTGATGGACATGATGGGGGCAAATCCTGTTTTCCTGTCATCCACAGAAGTACCGTCGATGCTTGTTCTTGGCGCACGCAATGACGAGATTATCCAAAGCGAGCTGATCCATCGGACTGCCCGGCGCTATAACGCCGACTATGCGCTGATTGATGATATCGCGCATGCCATGATGCTTGATAAAAACTGGGAAAAGGTTGCAGAAACTATCCTGCAATGGCTTGAAGTTACACTCGTTACTCAGGAACGTCGCAAAGGCAACAAAAGCGCTGCATGACAACGGCGAAAACAAGCGCTTTCCATTTTGTGGAAATTCTGGAAGCATGAACAACCTCTGGATTTAAAGTCTCACCAGATAAAAGGTTGTTGATATGCCCCGCAAAAATACATCTTCTCGCCTTGCATCCTTTGTAGCGATTGCTTGCTTAACCAGCATGTCCATACCCTCGGCACATGCCCAGCAAGCCACCGACGCCGTCGCGCCAGAAACCGGCAACACACAACGCATCGGGCTCGCCAGATCGATCACATCCGATAACTGGATGATCGCGGCGGCTAACCCGCTTGCAGTTCAGGCAGGAGCAGACATCCTGCGCCGTGGCGGCAATGCGATTGATGCGATGGTGACCGTGCAAACGATGCTTGGCCTTGTAGAACCGCAGTCCTCGGGCCTCGGCGGGGGCGCTTTTCTGGTGTATTATGATGCAAACTCAGAAAAGCTTACAACGCTGGATGGACGCGAAACCGCACCGGAAAATGCCACACCGACCCTGTTTCAAGATGAAAACGGCGAACCGCTTGAATTCTATGATGCAGTTGTTGGTGGACGGTCGGTCGGAACACCGGGGACTCCGGCCTTGATGAAATCCGCCCACGAAAAGTGGGGGCAACTCCCATGGGAAAATTTGCTTGCCCCGGCAATTAACACAGCGACCAACGGCTTCTCAGTTTCCCCGCGACTGGCAGAACTGATCGCCAGTGACCAAGAAAAGCTTTCACGTGATCCGGTTGCGAAAAGCTATTTCTTTGACAAAGACGGTGCACCATTAACAGTCGGGGCGGTTTTAAAAAACCCGCAATATGCCACGACCCTAAAAGATCTGGCCGAAAACGGGACAACGAACTTCTATACCGGACAGATAGCCAAAGACATCGTCGCCAAAGTCACTGGCGCAAGCTGGAACCCCGGTGTTTTATCGCTTAACGATCTTGCCCGTTATCAGGTCAAAGAACGCGCAGCGGTTTGCGCGACCTACCGTGTATATGATGTTTGCGGCATGGGGCCACCGTCGTCAGGTGCCCTCACGGTTGGTCAGACGCTTGGGCTGCTCGAGCCCTATGACATTGCATCGCTCGGTCCGAATTCAGCAGAAAACTGGCGCCTGATTGGGGATGCATCCCGCTTGGCCTTTGCGGATCGCGGGCGTTATATGGCCGATGTTGATTTCGTTCCTATGCCGTTAACCGGGTTGCTTGACGCGGACTATCTCGCAGACCGGTCCGAACAGCTTAACCGCGATAAAGCGCTTGAAGATGTCGCACCGGGAACGCCAGCCTTTAGCCACGCGATGAACCTTTCTGACGACGACGCCATCGAATTTCCCAGCACAAGCCATTTTTCCATTGTTGATGCCTACGGCAACGTTGCATCGATGACGACCACGATTGAAAACGGTTTTGGCTCACGCCTGATGGTGCGGGGCTTCATGCTCAACAACGAATTGACTGATTTTTCCTTCCGCACGCACACGGACGGCGTTCCCATTGCCAATCGGCTTGAACCGGGCAAACGCCCCCGCTCCTCAATGGCGCCGACAATCGTCATGAAGGACAATAAACCATTTATCGCAACCGGATCGCCCGGCGGGTCACGGATCATTGGCTATGTCACACAGTCGATCATCGCCATGATTGACTGGCAACAGCATCCTCAGGCAGCGGTCACCATGCCCCATTTGGTCAACCGGTTCGGCACCTTTGATCTGGAAGCAGGTACCTGGGCCGAGGACCTTGCCCCGGCCCTTGAGGACATGGGCTTTGAGACCAGCATTCGGGATCTTAATTCCGGTATCCATACCATCATGATCACCGAGGATGGGCTGATTGGTGGCGCCGATCCACGGCGCGAAGGTATCGTGATCGGGGAGTAACCACCTTGGTCAGACAAAACGGGCAGCACATGGTGTGTCTGCCCGTTTTTCATTGGAAACGTCATACATTCAGGCTTAGCTGCCAGTTAGCCAATCATCAAGAAGAGCATTCAGCTCTTTATGGTCGCTTGCAATGTAATCAGCCCCCGCTGCGCGCAGCATGTCGGCGGGCGTGATATCAACCAAACCAATGGTGGTCGCACCGGACGCAGCACCTGCACGCACACCGCTCTGACTGTCATCAACGACGACACATTCTGAAATTGGAACACCGATCTTTTTAGCTGCCAGTAAATATACATCCGGGTGTGGCTTGGCATTAGCGACATCGTGGGCCGAACAAATATTGCCGTTAAAGCGTTCTTTAAGCCCAACCTTGCCCAATGACACTTCCATTTTGTCATGTGGACCATTGCTACCAACCGCCATAGGGATACCCTTGGCATCCAGAAGATCAAGGATCGGGACGAGGTCGGCATAGGGTTCAAGATCGTTGCGAAATGCCGTAAAAGTCCGCGAATAGCATTCTGACAGCCAGTCTTCTGGCAAGGCAATGCCAAACAGGTCTTTCATTTTGGGTGGCACCATCGCAAGTGTACCGCCGATGAAAAGATCATGGGTTTTTTGCATATCCATATCGCAACCATAGCCACAGAGCTGCTCAGTCAAGACACGACATGCAAGTGTTTCGGTATCAACAAGAACACCATCGCAATCAAAGATTACACCGCGTACAACTGGTTTGGTCATGTTTTGATTATCCTTACACACCAGCCAGTTCTGCCCACCGGGCTTCGTCATAGGCGACGGTGCGGGTATTTCCAAAATCAACCACAGGACGCTTGATCACGGTTGGATTGGCCGCAAGGATTTCCGCCGCCGCTGGTCCGCCCTGCTCAAGCGTTGCCTTATCGGTGTCTGACAGATTGCGATAGCTTGGCCCGCGTTTATTGATCAGCACCTTGCCACCAACTTCATCCAACCAGCCCGCAATGGTTTTGACATCAATGCCATCGACACGGAAATCATGAAGTTTGTTTTCAACGCCCTTGGCGTCAAACCATTTCAGGGATTTGCGCACCGTGTCGCAATTCTTGATGCCGTAAATCGTAACCATGTTCATTCCTGTTTTGATGTCTGTGCGATGCAGCCATGCACGACACAAACGGTTTTGACCCTAAATCATTGAACCTATATAAAGACCACGCCTTGACGACGGCAACCCCATTGACCCTGATTTGATGACGAACGGCACAGATATGACTGTTAATCGACGTATTTCCGTCGCCCCGATGATGGATTGGACGGACCGGCATGATCGCTTTTTCTTGCGGCAGATCAGTCGGCATACGTTGCTTTATACCGAAATGGTCACAACAGGTGCGATCATTCATGGCGGTGTGGACCGGCATCTGCGTTTTAACGATGCGGAGCATCCGGTTGCCTTGCAACTTGGTGGCAGTGATCCCGATGATCTGGCGCGTGCGTGTGATATCGCTAATCAATATGCCTACGACGAGATCAACCTTAATTGCGGGTGCCCGTCGGATCGCGTGCAAAATGGGGCGTTTGGCGCATGTTTGATGGCGACACCGGATGTGGTTGCCGAGTGCGTTAAGTCGATGATTGCGGCCAGCGACGCGCCAGTCACAGTCAAAAATCGAATTGGCATTGATGATCAGGAAGATTATCCGTCGCTCAAACGGTTTACCGAAACGGTTGCCAATGCCGGGTGCAAGACGTTCATCGTCCATGCCCGCAAGGCGTGGCTTAAGGGCCTGTCGCCCAAGGAAAACCGCGAAGTGCCGCCACTTCGCTATGAGCTGGTCTATCAGCTTAAGCAGGAATTTCCCGAACTGGAAATCCTGATCAATGGTGGCATCAAGACGCTTGATGAGACCGAAGATCATCTTAAGCATGTCGATGGGGTAATGATCGGGCGCGAGGCCTATCAAAACCCGTATGTTTTATCGGATGTCGATCAGCGGTTTTATGGTGATGATACCCCGCCCTTGACCCGCCATCAGGTGGTCGAGGCGATGTTGCCCTATATCGAACAACACCTTGGCGAAGAAAACGGCACGATTGGCCATGTCACCCGTCATATGCTGGGCATTTTTCAACAGATGCGTGGTGCTAAACAATGGCGTCGGTATTTAAGCGAAAATGCACACCGCAAAGGGGCCGGGACAGAGGTTGTGCGCGAAGCACTCGCCCTTGTCCCTGAGCAGCAAGACGCGGTCCTGTCGGCATGACAGCCGATGCACCGTCTACTCGGGGTGGAAACGCAGATCCCGTTGCCGGTGACATAATCTGGCATGACGGAAATGTGCCGTTTTCACCGCATTTTGGCGATGTGTATTTCAGCCCCAAAGATGGTCTGGCAGAATCACGCTATGTCTTTCTTGAAAGCAACAACCTGCCAGCTGCATGGCAAACGCGCGATAATTTCACGATTGGGGAAACAGGGTTTGGCACCGGGCTCAATTTTCTGGCGGCCTGGCAGTGTTGGACACAAGACCCCAAGCGATCCAAACGCCTGCATTTCGTGACTGTCGAAAAATACCCGCTTTCGCGCGACGATATGATCCGTGCTCATCAAAGCTGGCCGGAGCTTTCGGATTTCTCACACCAACTTGTCGATATCTGGCCGAAAGAGACCATGTTACCCGGCGCCCATCGTTTCATCCTTGGCGATGACACAATCAGCCTGACGGTCCTGATCGGTGATGCGACTGACTGTTTTGGTGATTATGACGGTGCGATTGATTGCTGGTTCCTTGATGGCTTTACCCCGTCGCGCAATGCCGACATGTGGCAGCCAAAGCTGTTTGATGCTCTTGCATCGGCGTCAAATGATGACGGGGCGACACTGGCGACCTTTAGCTCCGCGCGCATTGCGCGTGACGGGCTTAAAGATGCAGGTTTCACGGTCAGCAAACGCCGGGGCTTTAATCACAAGCGTGACATGATCATCGCCACCCTGCCTGCCAAGACACCGTCGGAGGCCGGATTAAAGATTGCCGATGATCCATGGTTTGTCATACCCAAAGCACGTCCACCCAGGTCAGTGGCTGTCATTGGGGCCGGCATGGCGGGTGCGGCCTGTGCGCAAGCCCTGCGACAACGTGGGTGCGACGTCCATCTGTTTGAAAAGAATACCCATACGGCCAGTGCGGCATCGGGCAATGCGGTTGCGATGCTCGAACCCTATTTAACCGTCGATAACGCAATTATGGGGCGCTTTTACGAAGCCGGGTTCCGATTTAGCCATCACATGATCAAACGCCTTGCGAAGGCAGGGCTGGTTGATGCTGATTTCTGTGGTGTGCTCTCCATGGTAACGGATCCGCGCACGCAAGAACGTCAAAATGGCCTGATGGCCCGCCTGCCCGACAAGCCCGATTTGGTCAGAGCCCTTAACCGTGATGAGGCCAGCACAGCATTTGGTTTGCCCCTTCCTGCTGGCGGGTTGTTTTACCCGAATGCTGGCTGGGTTAATCCGCCGTCCTTTGTCAACGCCTTGTTGGATGGGATTGCCATCCATCTTTCCACAGAAATCGTCACAATTTCCGATGATACATCGGGCAAGGTTTTGACATCCGGTGATGGGGTGCAGCACGGCCCGTTTGATGCCGTGATCATCGCCGGTTCCACCGAAACCGGGCAACTTTCACAAACAGCGTGGCTTAGCGCGCATATGCAACCCGTTCGCGGCCAGATCAGTACATTTCCGCAAAGTCTTGTGCGTGGTGTACATGGTCGCGATGACATCCGCTGTGTGTTGAGCCATAAGGGATACATCACCCCGGCGCGCAAAGGTGTTCATGTCTTCGGGGCGACATTTGCACGTGACGACACACAAACCGATCTGCGCGAAAGCGACCATGCCGCTAACATTGCCCAACTGGCCGATGTGTTACCCGATGTGGCAAAAATGCTTTCGCCCGGCGATCTTGGCGGTCGTGCGGCACTTCGTACTGTCACAACCGATCATTTGCCCATTGTCGGCCCGGCCCCTGATTATGATGCCTTTCTGTCGGCCTATCCCGATCTGGACAAAGGTAAAAATTACGCGCGATATTTCAATGCGCCTTACCACAAGGACGTGTATATCTGTACCGGATTTGGGGCGCGCGGTTTGATTGCCGCCCCACTTGCCGCCGAAATTCTTGCCAGTGAGATTTGCGCCATGCCCCTGCCATTGGAAAAACAGCTGATGCATGCGATCCATCCAGCACGGTTCATCATTCGCGGATTGAAACGGCGGAAAATCACGGCATGAGTATGCGCGACAAATTTCCCCTGCAATCGTCCGAACGGATGCAAACAGCAACGATCCTTGCGCTGTTTTTCGTCGGGCTTTTCCTGATCCAAGGCGTTTTCCTGCCCTATTGGCCGGTGTGGTTGAAGGCGCAAGGATTGTCGGCCGGTGAAATTGGTATTTTGCTGTCGCTGCCAAACTGGGTGCGGGTGTTTGCCGATCCATTGATTGCCCAGCGCGCCGACCATACGGGCAATCGTAAAACACCCATGATGTGGCTGGCGGGTATTTATGTCCTGACCGTTCTGGCCTTTCCGGTTTCAAGCAACTTTTGGTGGCTTGCCGGGTTATCGGTGGTCATTGGCTTTACGTTATCACCGCTTTTACCACTTGGCACGACAATCACAGTCCATGAATGCAAAACCCGCGACCTTGATTACGGGCGCGTCCGGCTTTGGGGATCACTTGCGTTTATTTTTGCATCCTATGGTGCGGGTTGGGTTCTCGATGGAACCTCAACCACATGGATTGTCTGGATGCTGTTTATTGCTGGCATTGTCAATTTTGCCATCACAACCCGCATGCCTGATCCGCAAACAGACCGTTCTCTGAGGTCCGGATCATCGCTTGTTTATCTGCTGCGCAAGCCGGTTTTCCTGATCTATCTTGGCTGTATTGGCTTTGCCCAAGGGTCGCATGGAACTTATTACAGCTTTGCTTCTGTCCATTGGGAAACGGTTGGTTATTCCCATGAAATGATCGGCACATTCTGGTCCATCGGGGTGATTGCCGAAATCGCGCTGTTTGCAGTTGCGGGCAAGTTTGTGCGCGGCCGCCATCCGGGGATCCTTTTTGCCCTTGGTGCAGCAGCGGGTATCGTGCGCTGGATTGTGCTAGGCAGCAGTGATGCATTCTGGATGATTGTGCTTGTACAGCCGTTACACGCCATGACCTTTGGCATCACCCATCTGGCAGCTGTCAGCTTTATCGCACGCGCCATTCCGCAGCAATTGGCGACCTCGGCACAAAGCTTGATGGCGACCTTGTCGATGGGGGTATTTCTGGGCAGCAGCATCTGGGCATCCGGCCCGCTGTATGAACATTTCGGATCGCACGCCTATTACGCCATGGCCGGACTTTCAGGGATTGCGCTGGTATTTGCCTTCTGGCTTATGCAAAGTTGGCGCGGCGAGGACAAAACATTCTGTGACTGACAGAATTTCAACGACCGCAAACACAAACAAATCCGCCAAACGGGAGCCTTCATGACGTCAATGCCGTTATCACGCCGAATACGCCGCTGGAAATTCGGTCTGAAAACCCTGTTTGGCAGTTCACCTGCAGGATATTTCATCCCGTATCGCTACGCCGATGAAACCGCCAAGGCAGTTGGGCAACCGACATACCCGGCGATTGAACGCATGATGGATCATGCAGCACCAACCATGAAAGCATGGCTGACCAAGGCGGAAAAATACCAAAGCATATTTGATACGCTAAACGATGCCGTGCCGCCCGAACCACGTTGGCAGCAAAGCTGGTTCCCGCGTCTTGATGGCATGATGGCCTATGTCATGACCCGTGAATTTCGCCCCAAGCGGATTGTTGAAATCGGATCGGGTCACTCAACCCGGTTCTATCACCGTGCGATCCGTGATGGCGACCTTGAAACCGCGTTTCACGCGATTGATCCGGCACCGCGTGCCGATATCGCCGAACTGCCGATTACCGTTGAGAAAACCATCGTACAAAAGGCCGACCCGACAATTTTTGAGACAATCGAAGGGGCCGATATCCTGTCGATTGATTCAAGCCACATCCTGATGCCCGGCACCGATGTTGATTTGCTGTTCTCATCAGTCATCCCGACATTGCCCAGCGGCACGATCATTCATATCCACGACATCACCCTGCCCGATGATTATCCGTCAGAATGGCAGTGGCGCGGATATAACGAACAACAGGGTGTCGCGTCCCTTCTGGCCGGGAACGGCTTTGAAATCCTGTGGTCGAGTGCCTATGCAACGACAAGGCTGCAAGATCTTGTTGACGCGTCACCGGCAAAGAGCATCCATCTGCCAAAGGATGCGATTGAGACCAGCCTGTGGCTGCATAAGAAATAACGTACCCATAAGATCAAGCTTATACAGACACCAAAGGGCAGCTCAGAGAGCTGCCCTTTGGTGTAAATGAGCGCTGCTTAATCTCGCCTAATTCTTATAGGGATCGGCCGCATCGCGTAGGCCGTCGCCCAGGAAGTTAAACGCCAGAACAACGATCACCACCGGCACCACAGGCAACATCAGCCATGGATAGACTGCAACCGCGTTGATGTTTTGCGCATCATTGAGCAACACGCCCCAACTTGTCACGGGTGCCCGCAGGCCCAGCCCCAAGAAGCTAAGCGCAGTTTCACCAAGGATCATGTTGGGGATCGACAGGGTTACGGATGCAATCAAGTGGCTGGCAAAGTTTGGCAGAAGATGGCGTGCGACAATCCGTTTGGGCTTTGCGCCCATCAGACGGGCAGCAAGCGCATAGTCCTCTTCGCGCAGAGCGAGAAGCTTGGAACGCACAGCACGTGCAAGCCCGGTCCAGTCAATCAAGCCGAGAATGATCGTTATCCCGAAATAGATCAGGATCGGGCTCCAGGTGACCGGTAAGGCTGCTGATAACGCCATCCAAAGCGGGATTTCGGGCAAGGAACGGATCACCTCAATCACGCGCTGTGCGGTTGCATCCACCCAACCACCGTAATAGCCCGCCGCCCCGCCAATCACGATACCAAGGAAGAAACTGACGGTAATGCCGACAAGACCGATGGTCAGCGAGACCCGCGCACCATAAATGATGCGCGAAAACATATCGCGTCCAAGGCGGTCGGTGCCAAAGACAAATAAGGTGCCGTCTTGCGCCGGACACACGAAATGAAAATCGGTTTTAATCAGGCCCCAGAATTCGTAATCATCGCCAGAGCAAAAGAACCGAAGCCGATCAACCCGGTCCATGTTTGGGACGTAGTTCGGCTTAAGCGTTTCCATATCGACAGAGAAATCGGTGCCATATGTAAACGGGCCGACAAATTCCCCGTCATGGAACAAGTGAATGGATTGCGGCGGATGATGGATAAAGTTCGAATTACGCGTTTCCTGCGCATAGGGTGCGATGAATTCGACAATAAACACCGACGCATACATCACAGCCAAAATGATCAGTGAGACATAGGCCAACCGATGGCGTTTTAAGCGCCACCACGTCAAACGCCACTGCGATGCCAGATAGTATTTTTCCTGTTCCGGCGTCAGGGCATCGCGTTCGTAGGGATTAAAGGGTGCTTTATCGACAAAATGCGCGTTGCGCTTTTCTTCGTCACTGCTCATTTACCGACCCCTCCCTGCAATCGAATGCGTGGATCAAGCCAGGCCAGTAACACGTCGGAAACAAACATCCCCACAACCGTCAGAAGGGCTAGAAACATCAGGAACGAACCAGCAAGGTACATGTCCTGACTTTGCAAGGCAGTCAGCAACATCGGCCCGGTTGTCGGTAAGGACATGACAACCGATACAAGGACCGAACCCGAAACCACCTGCGGCAGGATATTACCAATATCGGCAATAAACGGGTTAAGCGCCATGCGCAGCGGATATTTAAACAGCACCTTAAGCGGTGACAGGCCCTTGGCATGGGCGGTGACCACATATTGCTTGCTCAACTCATCAAGCAAATTGGCGCGCAAGCGCCGGATCATGGATGCGGTTCCCGATGTCCCGATGACGAGCACCGGCGCCCATAAATGTTCGACAACGGACATGACCTTGGCAAACGACCAACCCTGATTGATGAATTCCGGATCCATCAGCCCGCCGATCGAGGTGCCAAACACCACATTGGCGTAATACAGCAATATCAAAGCAAACAGGAAGTTTGGCATCGCAAGGCCAAGGAAACCAAGCAGCGTAAAACCATAATCGCCCCAGCTATATTGCCGGGTGGCGGAATAAATGCCGATTGGGAAGCTGACGATATAGATGAACAAAATGGTGCTGAAATTCAGAACCAGCGACAACCACAATCGGTCGCCGACGACTTCGGTCACCGGCAGGTTATATTCGAATGAAAACCCAAGATCGCCGTGTAAAAGCCCCCAAGCCCAATCGAAATATTGTACGTAAAGCGGCTGATCAAGGCCGTATTGGTGCTTTAAGAATTCGATTTTTGCCGGATCAACCGCCTCGCCCTGTGACTGCAGCTCGTTGAGATACGTGCTCAGGAAATCCCCAGGAGGAAGCTGAATGATCACAAATACCAGAACACTGATCATAATCAGTGTCGGCACCATTACAAAAAGCCGTCTAGCCAGAAAGGTCAGCATCGGCGGTTACGCTCCCCCAAACGTTTTATTCCCAATCCCACATCAGGAACAAACCGTCGAATAATCAAATTGTTCGTCTTATCGATCCCACCAGAATGTATCTGGTCGATAAATGCCAAAGAAGGCACCCGGCTCCCAACTATGGATACCTTTTTCCGGCACATTGCGCATGTCTTTATCCACAACAACCGGTTGCGGTACATTCCCGATCAATCCAATGGAAAACATGTTTTCCGAATTGATATCAAGGATCGACTGCCAAGCCGCCATCCGTGCTGCATCATTGCCGGTTTGCCATTTGCGGTATTGCACCATCAATTCCTTTGCCGCAGGCATATCTGGTGCTTCGCCAGCTTCGCCGTCGGTTTGATAGTACTGCCCCCATTTCGGCCATTGCAGGGTGTCTTGCTGTACCGGGACAAATTCGGACGGTACGGAATTGGGTGTTGCCAAACCGTTGTCGATGCCATTGAAAATCGACATAATGGTTTCGCCAGTATAGGCCCGGTTGCGCAAAACTTCGCGCTGTAGCCCTTTGACAAACATCTTAATCCCGACCTGACGCCAACTGTCGCCAACCAGCTCAAGCATATCATCGTGTTCGGGGTTCTCGCCTGTTGTCTCAACAATGATTTCCATTGGCCGACCATCAGGCAAAAGCCGGATGCCATCACCATTGCGTTCATCAAGCCCCATCTCGTCAAGCAGGGCATTGGCCTTATCAACGTCGAACTGGATATAGTTTTCGCGATATTCCGGCTTATACAGCGGGCTTTTTGGCAGAACCGTATTGTTGGTTGGCTGTGCCAGACCAAAGAACATAACGCGGTTGATTTCGGTGCGATTGATAGCAAGCGACAATGCCCGACGGAATCGAACATCGCGTAATACACCACGCCACACCGGATCAGAGCAGGTCAGATTTGGATAAAGTGCGGCATAGGCACCGGCCCCGACATCCCACAGGCGGACGTTATAGTTTTGTTGTGGTTCGGCCTGTTTGAGGAAGGTGTAATCCTTTAGCGACAGAATGCGGCTTTGCAGGTCGACCTCTCCTGCCCCGACTTTTGCCGGGACCAATTTGGAGTTGGCGATGTTAAAGATCATCTTGTCGATATAGGGAAGCTGATTCCCGGCCGGATCAACCCGATGATAAAACGGGTTGCGCACAAAGACGAACCGATCAGATGGTTCTTCCGTGGTGATCAACCATGGCTCAAGCGACGGACGGTCGATATTTGAAAGCTTGTAGGGCCGGTCAATATCGGTGTGCAACACGGCCCAGCTGCGCAAGCCGCGTTCTTTGACCATAGCATCCAGTTCGGCCGCATCGCGGTAGTTTTCATGGAACTGTTTTAGGTAATGCGCCGGACGATAAATGAATGGTGGCCTTGTACCGGCAAGTTCGGTCAAAAAGAACGGATTGGGCTGTGACCAGCTATATCGCACCGTAAATTCGTCAAGAATTTCAAAGGTTGCGGGTTCATCGCCAACAAACAGGAACCGCGGCGGACCGACCGGAAACAGTTCATCGTTGTTAACAATGTCTTCCCAGTAGTAGCGGAAGTCTTCGGCGGTAAAGGGTTCGCCGTCAGACCATTTATGACCTTTGCGAAGATGAAGGGTAAAAACATTCCCTTCGTCATTCACATCAAGGCTTTCAAGAATGTCAGGCTTCAGATCAAGGTTTTCATCATAGCCGATCAGCCGTGCATAGCCATAAACAACCGCCATGCGGATGTCTTTTGACCGGCCCATGATGGTCACGAACTGGCCACCATACTTGCCAACAGTTTTATCCTCGGCGTCGAAATCGATCACTTTGGGATGTTCAGGCAACCGATCAAGCATCGGAGGCAACTCGCCACTGGCAACGGCATCCTCAAAATACGGCACCTCGGCCTGCGCTGATGTCGAAAGAACTGCCCCACCGGAGCAAAGCCCTCCGGCGAAGATAGCCCCCATGATGGCATGGCGGAAAACACAACCTTTGTCATTGGGCCACCGGGTCATATTGCTATCTCCGTAAAATCGGCACGCTCGGCGCGTACAAAATGGTCTTCGGCAAACTGCATCATTTTCGGGTCGCTATTACGGTTAATCGTAAAAGGTGCCGGCCAGCGCGCCGGATCAGACGCCTTGCCATCCATAATCTTGTTGAAATCAAGTGGATGGTCCAGATCAGCAAACGGAACAGCATTGAGCAACGCCTGCGTATAAGGATGCAGCGGGTTGCGAAACAGTTGTTCACGTGGTGCAGACTCAACAATACGACCAGCACACATCACCGCAATGCGGTCCGCGACATAATCTATGACCGCGAGGTTGTGCGAGATAAACAGATAAGTCAAATTAAGATCGCGCTGCAAATCTTTTAAAAGGTTAAGTATTTGCGCCTGAACTGACACATCAAGTGCCGATGTTGGCTCATCAAAAATCAACAGGTCTGGCTTAAGGCTAAGCGCACGGGCAATGCCGATACGCTGGCGTTGGCCACCGGAAAAACTATGTGGGTAGCGGCTGAGGAAGCGTGGATCCAGCCCGACAACTTCCATCAATTCGAGTACCATCTTACGGTGATAGGCGCTATTGCCGACCCCATGGATGATCATTGGCTCTGTGATGATATCCTGCACTGTCATGCGTGGATTAAGCGACCCAAACGGGTCCTGAAAAACAAACTGGATGCGTTTGCGATATGGATTTAGCTGATCTTCATCAAGACCCGTCAGTTCGGTCATCTGACCGCTTTCACCGCGAAACAGGATCGATCCATCATCCGGGTTCATCGCCCGCATAATCAGCTTGGACAGCGTTGTCTTGCCACAACCACTTTCGCCAACCAGACCAACGCATTCGCCGCGGTTCACCGTAAGCGATACGTCCGATACTGCCGGGATTGAATGATGTTCGGCCTTAAACCAGTTGCCCTTACGCTGGGTGAAGCTTTTGCTGAGATGACGGACGGCCAATACAGGTTCGCTCGCCATGCTTGGATGTAAGGCCAATGACGGTGGAACTTCGGTTTGTTCGCGTGGATCATCTTCGGATTCGTTAAGCGCTAAAAGACTACCGGTCTTTGGTTTGATTTCACGCAACGGCTTTAGCCGTTCGTCGGGCCCCATGTCAAAATGCGGTACAGCAGCGAGCAGCGATTGGGTATAGGCATGGCCGGGATTGATAAACACGTCATCGGTCCTGCCCGACTCAACAACCCGGCCATCATAGATAACCACCATGCGATCAGCCATATTGGCGACAACCCCAAGATCATGGGTAATCAACAGCACCGACATTTTAAGTTCGCTTTGCACTTCCCGGATCAAACGCAGTATTTGAGCCTGAATGGTGACATCAAGTGCAGTCGTCGGTTCGTCCGCAACCAGCAGGGCCGGTCGACACACCATGGCCATGGCAATCATGGCACGCTGACGCAGGCCACCAGACAATTCAAACGGATATGTCTTAAGCGCGCGTTTTGGGTCGGCAAACCCGACAAGCGTTAGCATTTCCTTGGCAAGTTCGCGGGCCTCGCTGTTGCCGACCTTTCGGTGAAGGCGGACGGCCTCGCAAATCTGATCGCCAATGGTATGAAGCGGGGACAGAGAGCTCATCGGCTCCTGAAAAATCATCGATATCCGGCCACCGCGGATTGACCGCATTTGCGCGCCAGAACGGTCAAGCATAGCAATATCGACGCGCGTTCCGGGCTTATCGGGGTCTGCAAATATAATCGAACCGTTGGTGATCTGTGCGGCCTTGGGCAACAGCCCCATGATGGCCTGTGAAATTGTGCTCTTGCCCGACCCTGATTCGCCTACCAAAGCGACTGTTTCCTGCGCACCAATCCGAAAAGTGACGTTTTCGACTGCATTGACCCGCATATGGGGCAAAACAAATTCAACCTTCAGGTCCTTGATACGCAGAATGTCAGTCATAATTTCTTAGGCACCACCATTTGACCTTTCTGATGCGACAGCCCGAACAAGCGTTTCAGCCTCATCCATGCGCATCAGATTGGTACGTGTAACGTCGTCCACAAGAAGTTGGTTATCTTTCGCCCAATCACGAGAAATATCAAGAAGTTCGTCGAAGCCGACCAAGGTGGATTCAGCAACAATCTTGGCATCTCCGGCTTGCAGTGTGAGTTCAAACCAACCTTTGTTGCCATCGCGCTTGGTACTGAAGTAACGCAAACGGAACTTCGAAAGTTCCGACCAGGCAAACGCCGTCCCGCCCCGCATGCTTGAAAGACGAATGCCATATTCGGAAATGTAAATTTTCGACTGGAACCGCAGCAAAGTCCGCACAAAGTAAAAAATGAACAGCAAGGACAGCCCGGCTGCGGTCCATTGAATGATGGCAAGCATTTCCGGGATCAGGGCAATCACCCCGCAAATCAGCAAACCAACAATTGATTTGGCCAAATCAGGCGCCATTGTTTTTGTCGGATAGGCCAGCATTTGCACATCACGATCATGTACCCCGGCTGGTTTTACCGGATCAACCGCTTCGTCGACGACTGGCGCGTCATCAAGCTCCGGATGTTTGTTCGGACTTATTGCCATGGAAATACTCCGGGAATTCTTAGCCAGCTGAGTGCTGAATGTTCCATCGAAAAAAGATTATCAAGAAAATGTGTTGTTGCCTCGTCATGGACCAGATGATGGGTCAGGATACCAGTCGGCTCTTTTGGGTCAGCTGCACCGGTACGACGGGCGGCAAGATGGGCGATCATAGACCCAAGCGCCACGTCTTCACCAACAAATCCACGACTGCCCCGCCAATCAATGACATCGACATGGGTATTTACCTGCAACAGCCCCTTGTACGGCTCGGCAGTTTGGCGCGCATTAAAGGTGCTTAAACCACAGAACCCGAGGGAATTTAGGGTTGCGACCACATCATCGGCGATCCGGTTCCACGGCGGAACAACCACCGGAAGAAACCGGTTCCCAAACCGTGATGACAGCACCGAAAACCCTTTGCGCAAATCGGCAACGACAGCACCAAGATCGCGCACGTCATCAAGTTCCTGTTTTTTGCGCCCATCGGGCATATGGTTCTGGTGGGCCCATCCATGCTGCAACACGCGGGTATCAAGAGTTTCTGCCAGCCGTTCGACCAGATTATTTTGCAAATTTGCCGGAATCACGGCCAAGGCAAGCGGCACCTTGTATTTCTGTTCAAATGCCAAAATGGTATCGAGTTGCGGGGTTACCGTTACAGCATCATCATCGCGCCACCATGCCGTGGCAATCCGTCCTTCGGACTGCCACAGATCAAGTTCTGCGCGCAAATGATCCCAACTGCTCATGCCGATCCCTTTATCAAAGCTGCGATAAGTGCCGCAGTTCTTTGCGCACCATCCAACGCAATACTGAGATTTTGCGGTTGATTGGCACGATCTATTTGTTTTGCTAATGATTGCGCAGTCAGGCCACTAAGATCAAGCAGGGAAATGACACCGGCACTTGATAAAATTTCGCCGCGCTCTTTTTGTTCACTTTCGCCACCTTCGGCAAACGGCACCATAACCGCAGGTGTCTTTGTCGAAAGAACATCCATCAACGTATTATACCCGGCTTGCGAAACGGACACAGCAGCCTTGGCCATGCGGGCGCGAAAGTCTGGCAGGAAGCGATGCAAAATCATACCCGACGGCAATGTTTGCGATACTGCGTCAAAGCGTTCTTGCGCGAAATGTGGCCCGGCAACGATGTCCCACTGTGCATTTCGAAACCGATCTGAATGCTCCCGCGCAGCAATGGCAATTTCAATCAGTTCCGCACCAACCGCACCACCGCCCGCCGATACCAGAACCCCACTTCGTGTATCATCCTGTCCGGTCAAATATTCCGATGCGTTGGTTGGCGCGACATAGCCGGTATAGGTAATCAGGTCGGCTATATCATTGGCGTATGGAAAACTATGGTCAAAGCCAAACAGATCGGGATCGCCGTGCACCAGAACCTTGTCGAAATACTGACGGGCGATATCACGCATCCACTTGGTCTTTCCCGGGTCTTTCTTACGCACCAAAAGGTCGCGCACCGAACAGACAATGGGCACACCGGCCTTCTTTGCTACGTCCATCAAGGGGATCAATTCGAACCGAAATGCTCGCCGTCCAAACGGGAACATTTCAATCAGCAGCAGTTTTGGCGACGCCTTTTTGAATGCTGCCAGTAAGTCCTGTGTCCGGCAGATTTTCCAATCCTCATCGACCGGACAATCATTGGCATCAACAAGCCCCGAGAAATTGCTGTCGGCTGTACGGCATGCGGGTAATTGCACAATTTCGTCTGCGGCAAAATCAAGTGCCGGGTCCGGGATGCCTCCACTGGCGACAGTCACCGTTAGTCCATGCCCGCGCATAGCCTGATTGATCACGGCCATGCGCCTGACATGTCCAATACCAAGCAAATGCTGCACATAGACCATGACGTCGGTCATACAGCGCCCCCACCGGCGGGAATTAAGGCGATGTTGAGTTTCACAACCTCAAAGCCGCCTTGCTCAGACCAGTCAAAAACATGCAGGCATTCCCAATTTAGTTTATCGGGGATTTTTCCCATCATGTCCCATCCACGTGCCGCAGCATAAACAGAACGAATAACGCCTTTGTGGGTGATGGCGCCAAATTTTACGGCGCCATGCGTACTTATCTGTCTGGCAAGGAAACCCTGGACACGCACAAGCACATCTTGCGGGCTTTCGCCGCCATCTGGGCGAAACGCCCAGCCACGATCTTCATTCTGTGCCATGGCAGCCCCAAGCACCTTACGAATATCTGGCAATCGTTGGCCTTCCCAATCGCCCCAATCCATCTCAATCAGATCGGGTTGCGGTGTGACCGGTGAAATCGCCAAGGCATCGGCTGTTTCACGTGTGCGTGACAGTGGCGTGCAAAACCACGGAACGGCTTGCCAATCGTTTGGCAAACGTCGGGTCTGGTATTTGGCGATGGTATCAGCCCGCAATGAAATGTCAGAACGGCCCTGAATACGTTTTTCCGCGTTCCAGTCGGTCACTCCGTGGCGTAAAAGGGCAAAGCGTATTTTGTTCATGCGCCCCCCACCGTTGCATTCGCAACGATATTGCGAATCTCAGAACCCAATACATCTGATGCTGCGCCGATTGTGTGATCCTGCTTGGCTTTTGCGGCCGCATTGCGCCCGAAAGAACGCAGTGTATCAATCTGATCTGTCAGACATCTTGTTAGCTGCGCACCAAAAGCATCTTCATCCCCAACCGGGACAAGCCAACCTGTTTTCTGATCCGACACCACACCAGGCACACCCCCCGTGTTTCCCGCCAACACAGGCAACCCCGACGCCTGAGCCTCAAGTAAGGCCATACCGTATGCTTCGTTAATCGCAGGCCAAACAAACAGATCTGCAGACGCAAGGTGTTTGCGTGTTTGATCTGGACTACACAGCCCGGCGAAACAAAGGTTCTGTGTCGTGATCCCCTGCGCGGTAAACAAACCTTCGACTGATGTCCGCTCCGGACCATCACCAATGACTGTCAAATGCCAGTTTTCAACATTTTCACGTTTAAGGCGGCCCAGCACGCTTGCCAAGACCTCAAAGGATTTCATCTTGTCGCCATCGCGCATCATTGCCGTTGTGACAAGTTTTACGCAAGCAGGATCGATATCGGCCCGTTCGGCCACCTGCCAGTTTTCAATCTGGGTAAAGGGTGCAAGATAATGCAATTTTCTGGCATCACAAATTGGTCTTAGACATTCCATATCCGCACGATTAAGCGAAAAGACCGCATCTGCGTGACGCAGAGCCAGTTCGACCGCCTGATGACTTTGTTGCCACGGGCCATCTGCGCGTTTGGGGGCAAAGGATGCCTCGGCCACGACATAGGGAATGCCCAGCGCATTGGCGACAATCGGACCGATCCAGTCCGGTGCCTTGTAATACAGATGATAGGTAAACCAAATGTCGGGCTTTGGGCGAAAGCCGGTTTGATATTGGCGCAAAAGTCGTGCAGCCAGCTTCGTCCCCAACTCGGCCAGACGCGCCTGTTTTAGGATATTGCCATCTGAAACCCGGCTGCGCAGACGCGCTGCAATATCGACCTGCATGTCAGCCCCTTCAAGGGCGGCAACCAACATCCGCGCCATCAACCTGTCGCCCGATGGCACTGGATGGTCAGCAGGCTTTAGCGGAGCATAGAAGGCAACCTTTACGATGGTAGCCTCCTACTCTGCTGCGGGTTTCTGAGAATGGCTGGAAGAAATGCTTTCCGGATTGACGTCCGTTACGCCAAAGCGATGGGCGAGATCCTTCATACCGCTGTAGAAGGAAAAATCGCGTCGTACGATTTCATTTCCCTTCCGGCCCATTTCATCGCGCTGTTTCGGGTTTGTGATCATGGTTTGCAAGGCCTTGGCCAGTTCATCGGGATTGCGCTGAGGAACCAGCAGGCCGTTCACACCATCTTCGATCAGTTCCGGGATTGCGGAAATCGCGGTTGAAACGGCTGCCAGACCACAAAGCTGTGCTTCCATCAACACATTGGGCAGACCATCACGGTCACCATCCTTTTGTATCCGGCTGGCCAGAACAAACAAATCAGCAGACTGACAGGCTGCAATGACTTCTTTCTGATCGCGGGCACCTTGCCACTCACAACGTCCTGAAATGCCAAGCTCAGCGGCAAGTTTACGGTATTTATCGCCACTTCCCCCACCGATGTGCACAAAACGCCACGAAAGGTCCTTGGGCAGTTTGGCCAAGGCACGCAGCAAATCGTCATAACCCTTTTTGCCGACCAAACGCCCGACCGACAAGATCGTTACTGGCTGATCGGCATTAACGCCATCGTGCATTTCACGATCTGGCAGCTTTTCGGGAAACCGTGAAAAATCAAGTCCGTGATAGAGCAGATGAACCTTTGACGGGTCTTCGGCCAGCTCCTGCAGGTAATCGACATTGGCCTTGGTACAGGTCACCAACCAATCCATATCGCGCAGCTTTTCGCGCATATCCCAATCCGCACTGGTGTAGATATCCTTGGCGTGCGCCGAACAGGACCATGGAATTCCCCGCATGATCGCGCAATAGCGTGCGACCGATGCAGGTGTATGGAGGAAATGGGCGTAAATACGGGTGATGTCATCGGGAGTTTCAGCCGCCATGACAATGGCCTGCACAAACCGTCGGGCGCGGTTTGGTGTGCGGTCACGGCGGTAATCCTGCCACCAAATATTGACTGCCCGGCGATAGCCGCGCAATTTTCGGACTTTTAACCAACTGCGCACAACACGCAGCGGTTCCTGATAGACATATTCTGGCAGATAATCGATATCCCCCGTGATCCTTTCATGGATCGGGTGACGTTTTTTATCCGTGGGATGACGCAGCGACACAATTCGATAGGGAATTCCGGCCTGCTGAATGCCGAGGATTTCCTGCGCAATAAAGGTTTCCGACAATCGCGGATAACCTTTAACCACGATTGCAAGAGTGTCGCGTGTCATAAATTGGGCATCCCGGCGTTACTTATTCGGCCGCCATTTGCGGCGGGAGCCAGCGATCAACAAGATCACCGACCCGATCAAGCCCGCCCATCAGGTTGGGAACGGTTACATGCGACGGTTTGGGCTGCGAAATCAATCCATGAAGCGCATCGGCCATTTGGCGCGGATCCCGACCTTTGTCTTCCGTGAGCATTTTGACAAGACCGAGCTTTTCCGCCGCAGAGGCACGGACATATTGTTCAAGACGCGGGACGGTGCGCGGCACAATTACAGCGGGCTTATCAAATGACAGAATTTCGCAGAACGTATTATAGCCGCCCATGGCAATGACACCGGCAGAATTATGCATCAGCATTTCGACATTGGCATCAAATGTAATGACCGATAGCTTGTCGATCTTTTCAGCCCGTTCCATGAAGGATTTCTGTTCGGCCGGGGCCATGAACGGCCCAAGCACGACAAGCGACGGCACGGCAATGGTCTCATCGGCTTCATAAGCACTGATGACCCAATCGACCAGATTAACCCCATCACCACCACCACCCGTGGTCACCAGATAATAAGGTTCTTCAAGACCAAGGGCCCCATGCTCCGGTGTTGGACGCTGGGTTGCGGTACGCGGCAGATACCCCGTATAGGCCATTTTGTTTTCCACACCCGGGGGCAAATCAATCCCTTCAAGCGGGTTACAGATTTCCTGCAGACCATAAACCCAGATTTCGTCATAGAGCTCGGCCAAGGCAGGCACGCATTGCTTGCGGTCCCATTCTTCGCGCAGATGAACCGGATCATCCATCACATCGCGCAACCCCATGACAAGACGGGTGCGGCGATGGCGCAACATACGCAAGGTGGACTCAACCTCACCGCGCAGACCAAGCGGCTCTTTATCGACGATGAAAATATCGGGATTAAACACGTCTGCGGTATGTTTGATGATGGATTCACGCATCTCAAGTATCTGATCAACATCGATATTGAGATTAAGTGACGTGTATTCCCCGTTCGAGAGTTTGATCACGCCGGGAATACGAACAAAATCGACTCGCGAACGGAACTCGAAACTGCCGATAATTGGGGACCCCGACAAAATAAGAACAGAAACATCATCCCTGCGTGAGACCAGCGCATGCGCAATAGTCCGGCACCGGCGCAAGTGGCCGAGCCCAAAGGTATCGTGGCTATAGATTAGAACCCGATAGCCTGAGTTCCCTACGATTGACATATATTCGCCCGCTTACGCAGTGGTCCCTGATACCTATTCAACCAAAAACATGGATGGCAAGATATCCCTCATCGGTAAGTAAATCCGTTTTGGATACACTTTTAAACCGTAATTTTTAATCCGCCCTATTGCTCTCACACAGAGGCAATATCGCGCAAGACTTTTTCAAGCAGATCACGACGTTGCGCATCGTTTTCGACAGAACGCAGTTTTTCCGAAAGTGCCGTAATCGTTCCAGCATACAGATTATGCCAGTCATCCCGCGATAATTCTTCTCCCGATAATCTGGGTCGGATTTTTGCCGTTTTAACTGTCCCGGATCTCAAGATTACGGTCTCGTCAAGCATAGGCAAGGCTATCTTTTTACTATCGATCCCTTCGGCCAGCAATACTTGCTGAAAGGCGGTTCGCGCCCCTTCTTCGCCGTGGGTCAAAAAGATCTGCCTCTCGACAGGCAGGCGGTCGCGTGTCCATCGCAAAAGCATGTCCTGATCGGCGTGACCGGAATAGACATCAAGGGTACGAATACGCGCATGAACCTCAATTTCCTCACCATGAATGCGTACCCCTTTTGCACCACGCTGCAACACCCGCCCAAGAGACCCCGCAGCCTGGAACCCGACAAGCAGAACTGTCGCCTCCGAGCGCCAAAGGTTGTTTTTCAGATGGTAGCGAATACGCCCGGCATCGCACATCCCGCTTGCGGAAATAATAATTGCACCGCTTTTAACCAACGCAAGCTGCTTACTGGCCTCGACATCCGGTACCATGTGAAACTTTGGATGTGCTAACGCACGTGCATCCGAGCCGGTTAGATGCTTTGCAAAAACGTCGGTCGCTCGTTGCGCAAGCGGACTATCAACAAAGACAGTCGCCTCGGGCAATTCGCCACGATTAAACAAATGCGCCAAATCAACCAGTAACTCTTGGGTTCGCGCGACAGCAAAGCTTGGAATAACGAGATTTCCTCCCGCTTTTAGAGACTCACGAACCTCCTTACCGAGCAATGCACGACGTTCATCGTCCGTCATATCGTCGCGATTGCGATCGCCATAGGTGGTTTCAACAAAGAGATAATCGAGATCAGTGGGGGCCTCTGGTGCATTATTAAAGACCGCTTCACCGGTTCCAATATCGCCAGAGAACAGCAAACGGGTCGGCTTATCATCAGGTTCCGTGGCCGCCACTTCGATTTCAATTGATGCCGATCCGAGCAAATGGCCTGCATCCCAAAACCGTGCTTTAACCCCTGAAATAACATCCTGCCAAACGTGATATTCAACGACACTTAGCTGGCTGAGCGTATTTTCGGCATCGTGACGGGTATAAATCGGCGTGACCTGCGGACGACCGCGTCGGGCATTGCGACGATTAAGGCGTTCAACTTCTGATTCTTGAATATATCCCGAATCCGGCAACATGTATGTCAGGAGATCGCACGTCGGTTCCGTCGCAAAAACCGGCCCTTTGAATCCCGCTTTGACCAGTTTTGGCAATAAACCTGAATGATCAATATGAGCATGTGTCAGAACGACCGCCGATATTGAGCTGACATCAAATGCGAAAGGTTCGTAATTCAGTTCCCGAACGGTTTTGCTGCCCTGAAACATCCCGCAATCGACAAGGATGTTACCCTGATCTGTTTGCAGGAAATAGCACGACCCGGTCACACCGCCAGCGGCACCGCAAAAGGTTACTGATACTGTCATGACATCCTCAATCGGTTTCTGATTATCTCATCACCATCACGCAAAGATCACGACATAACAATGACATGGATCACGCAGAACTGCTTTACTGGAGCCCACGTAACGGAAGGTAAACGACTTCATCACCCACAACAACCTGACCGCAGTCTTCCGGTATTTCGATCAAACCGTCGGCCCAGACCATCGATGACAGCATCCCGGAACTCGTGGAATTAAAGGCAATCGCTTCAAATGCGCCATCCTCATTTTGCACAAGTCGTGCGCGCAACCATTCTCGCCGTCCGGTCCCGCGCTTAAAATCAAATCCGGCACGAACGGGCATCCTTACCGGGACCGTTTGCGCACGATCCGCCCCCATCATATGGCGCAACAACGGCATAGCAAACAACAGCCCTGCAACCAGCACCGAAACCGGATTACCCGGTAGGCCAAGGATAAGACAGCTCCCAATCTTGCCCCGCATCAAGGGCTTTCCGGGTTTTATCGCCAGCTTCCATGCGTGAATTTCACCAAGTTGATCAACAACCGGCTTAAGCAAATCTGCCCGACCAACTGATACTCCACCCGACGTCATAATCACATCGTGGGTCTTGGCCGCATTATCCAAGGCATCGTGCAAAACATCGAAATCATCGGTCAACAAACCAAGATCAGTAACCTTACAGCCGATATTGCGCAGCATGCCAATCATGGCAAACCGGTTGGAATCATAAATCCCGCCAGGCGGCAACGGGTCACCCGGCTTTGCCAGTTCATCGCCGGTGGAAAACACCGCGACCGACAAAGGCCGCGCCACGGCCAAAGTCCCACGCCCCTGCCCGGCGGCAATCGCAATATCTTGGGGTCGAAGGACCCTGCCCGATGAAAGGACCACCGTTCCTTGCTTGATATCTTCGCCCGCACGGCGAATGTTCTGCGCAAGTTGGGTGCGTGCAATCACATCATCGCGAATTTCAATGATGGTTTCATTTTCATTGGCGGAAACGTTTTCCTGAATGATCACGCAATCCGCACCATTCGGAATGGCAGCACCGGTGGCAATCCGAATAGCTTTTCCCTTAGGAAGTGTGCCTTCGAACGGATGGCCGGCCATGGAACTGCCGACCACATCAATTGCCCCCGTCATATTCGCAAGGTCGGCAAACCTTAGCGCATAGCCATCCATGGCCGAATTATCAACCGATGGGACAGCAACCTTCGCAATCACATCACGCCGCAACACCGCACCAAAGCAGTCGTCAAGCGGGCGTTGTTCGACATCCTGCACAATACCAACCTCGGCAAAGGCGATAACAAGCGCATCGGAAAGTGTCGTCAATCCGGGTTTGATGGTTTGCATAAAACTGGGAGCCTGTTGTGATGTACCTGACTTAGATAATCTGATGCGATGTCACCGCAAGGATAAAATCAGTTGCCGTGGCCAGGACGTGACCGTGAAATCGCGCGGCTGAGCATAATAACCGGGATCACCCCGACCACAACAATGGTCAAGGCTCCAAGAGCTGCCTGTTCAATCATTTCATCCTTGGCAAACTGATAGACATACGTCGCCAGTGTATCAAAATTGAACGGCCGCAGGATCAAGGTTGCGGGGAGTTCTTTCATTCCGTCAACAAAGACAAGCACCGATGCCGCCAGAATGCCGCCGCGCACCATCGGGAAATGAATGCGTTTTAGCGTTCCCCAAGGGCTTTCGCCCAAAGTACGCGCCGCGTCATCCATGCTGGGGCGAACTTTACCCAATGCCGCCTCGATCGAGCCATACGATACCGCCATAAACCGCACGGCATAGGCAAAGACAAGCGCAAACACCGTTCCACTCAGCAACAAACCGGTCGAAATGCCGAATGTATCGCGCATGACCGCATCAACCGCATTATCAAGACGGGCAAACGGGATAAGAACACCAATCGCCAGAACCGCGCCGGGCACTGCATAGCCCACCGAAGAAAATCGAACACAGAATTTCAAAAGCGGTTGCGGGAACAGGCGCAGGGCATAGCCCATGAAAATCGCACATCCAACCGCAACCAGCGTTGCCAGTCCTGACACCAGCAGACTGTTCCCGGCAAACTCAAAGAAGTCTGACGTCCAGCTTTGATCAAAATAGCCGATGGAATAATAGATCAGAACAGCCGACGGTACGACAAAACCAAGCAGGATCGGCAGGATACAGACGGCCAAGGCACCCACCTTGCCCATGGGGCCGAGATCATAGCCCGGTAATTCCTGAAACCGGTTGGTGGTATCGTGGAACCGCTGGCGACGACGTGAATAGCGTTCAATCACCAAAAGCGCAATCACCACAGCCAGCATCGTCAAGGCAATCTGTGCTGCCCCACCGGCATTGCCCATACCCAGCCAGACGTTGAAAATGCCCGCTGTCAGGGTATGGACAGCAAAGAAGTCAATCGTGCCAAAATCATTGAGCGTTTCCATCAATGCAATGACAACCCCGACCACAATCGCCGGACGGGCCAAGGGCAAGGCCACCGTGATGAATGAATTCCATGAACTGCGTCCCAGTATGCGGGCGGCTTCGAGCACACAGATCGATTGCGCCAAAAAGGCGGCGCGCGCCAGCATATAGACGTACGGATAAAGCGTCAGGCTGAGCACCACAATCGCCCCGCCCTTGGTACGAATATCGGGAAACCAGTAATCGCGCGCGGATTGCCAGCCGAAGACATCACGCAACATTCGCTGCAACGGCCCGGCATATTCAAGAAGATCGGTATAAACATAGGCAACGATATAGGCCGGAACCGCCATCGGCAGCAACATCGCCCATTCAAAGAACCGCTTACCCGGGAGCTTGCACATGGTGACAACCCACGCGCTTGAAACCCCGATCAATGTCACCCCGACCCCGACGCCAAGCATCAAAATGCCTGTATTTTTGAGGTATCGGGGCAGCATCGTCGATGCCAAGTGCGGCCAGATGTTTTCGGTCGGAAAGAGCGCGATATAAATCACCGCGACAATCGGGGCTGCCACCAGAAGGGCAATCACAAACGCGCCAAACAACCATATCGCCGACTGCCGACGCGGCAACCAGCGCATGGCAACGCTTCCGGTTGGTGTCCGCATCGGATCAAACGTTTCCGTGGCGACGGTCGGACGAATATCTTCGTCCCTTTTCATTTTGCGGCTTGTTTGGCGTGCGGTGTTCAATATCGTTCTCGTCTTCTTCGTCGAAGGCCACATCATCCAAAAGCTGTTTGGCCACATCGTGATAGCCTGCAATGGCGCTTAAAGGCAAACGTTCAGACGCAACTCACCCCGGTAAATGCACCATTGCACGACATTTCGACCACACATACGCCCAACACGACGGACGATATGATTAATGCGCCGAATCTATTCGTTAAATCCGACTTCATCAATCATGCGGATCGCATCCCCACGTTTTGCGGCAACGACATTCAACGACAAATCGTCGTGTTTGAACGTGCCCCATGAACGCACCATTTCCGACCAGGCCACGCCCGGTTTGACGGGATATTCAAAGTTGACATCGGCATACATGTGTTGTGCTTCATCACCCGACAGGAATTCCACCAGCTTGATGGCGTTTTCCTGATTGGGGGAATGCTTCATCAGGGCAACGCCGGAAATATTGACGTGTGTGCCGCGATCCCCCTGGTTGGGGAAGACAATGCGCACGTCTTTGGCTGCCGGGGCCTTATTGGGATCATCAAGCATCTTGCCGTAATAATACGAATTACCAATCGCGATATCACATACGCCCTGTGACACGGCTTCAATCTGGTCGATATCAGCCCCCTGAGGCTTGCGCGCAAGATTGTCCTTAAGGGCTGTCAGCCATTTTTTGGTATATGCTTCGTCATGATTGGCAATCATCGATGCGATCAACGCAATGTTATAAACATGCATACCTGAACGAATACAAATACGGCCTTTCCACTTCGGGTCAGCAAGGTCTTCATAGGTGGTGATTTCATCGGGTGCAACACGATCAAGTGAGGTGTAAATCACCCGTGCGCGGGTTGTCAGCCCGACCCAGAGATTATTTTCGTCACGGAACTGATCAGGGATGTTACTACGGATTATATCGCTTTGAAGGGGTTGGGCAATATCGGCATCAACGGCATCCTGAATACGGCCAATATCAACGGTCAAAAGCAAATCCGCCGGACTGTTACGCCCTTCGTGCTTGATCCGTTCAACCAGTCCACTTTGTGAAAACAGCGTATTGACCCGAATACCGGTTTCCTCGGTAAAGCGTTTGAACATCGGTTCGATCAAAAATGGCTGACGTAAGGAATAGACATTCACTTCTTCTGCTGCAGTGGCCGGCTGGTTCAACGATATGCCCATTGCGACCGCAACAAGACCAAAGACCGTTTTGCGCAGTGAAATCATGAATGCCTCTCTTGGGTGTGCCACGCGAATTTGCAGCAATTAGGAATGATTTGTATTTGCTTTGGCCGAAATTAACGACCCTGCCCCCCATTTTGCAAGCCCCAAAACCACATACGAGCAATGCTCACGTCCCGAAACTCTGTCAAAATAACGTGATCACGAACGTAGAAAGGGGATGGCATATGACCATCCCCTTTGCAAAACAATGCTGTCTCAAATTGTCTGACTATTCGTTGTACCCGATTTCGTCGACCATCTTGATTGCCGCTGGCGTCAGACGGGCAATCTCGGCCAATGACACGGTATCAGCCTTGAACGTGCCCCATGATTTAACGTTTTCGGCCCACTCGACACCCGATTTGACAGGATACTCGTAATTTACCTCGGCATAGATTTTCTGTGCCACGTCATCGCTTAGGAATTCCATCAGCTTGACCGCATTCTCCTGATTAGGGGCACCCTTGATCAGGCTCATGCCGGAAATATTCATCGACATGCCGCGACCATCCTGATTGGGGAAGACGATATTGACCGCTTCTGCCCATGGACGCTGTTCTTCATTCTCAAGCATTTTGCCATAGTAATACGTATTACCAATTGCCAGATCGCACTCGCCTTCCTTGATCGCCTTGACCTGTGCGCGATCATTGCCCTGCGGTTTACGTGCAAGGTTTGATTTCAGGCCTTCAAGCCATGTCTTGGCTTTTTCTTCACCGTGAACGGCAATCATCGAAGCAAACAAGGCAACGTTGTAAACATGGGCGCCCGAACGGGTACAAATGCGACCTTCCCATTTCGGATCGGCAAGATCTTCGTAGGATGTGATTTCGCCTTCTGCAACCCGGTCCTTGGAGGCATAGATCGCACGACCACGCTGGGTCAGGGCAAACCAGTGCCCTTCGGGATCGCGCAAATGGGCCGGAATGTTGGTCGCCAAAACATCATTGGTCAGGGTTTCGGTCACACCGGCATCAACGGCCTGCTGGATACGGCTGATATCAACCGTCATCAGGACATCAGCCGGGCTGTTTACGCCTTCCTGCTTTATGCGTTCAACCAGCCCTTTTTCAGCAAAGATCACATTGACCTTTACCCCGGTCTGTTCGGTGAACTTTTCAAACAGAGGTTCGACCAAAAATGCCTGACGCAAGGAATAGACATTTACTTCCTGTGCAGAGGCCGCCGTTGCGGCCATTACTGTTACGCCGAAGACCGCGGCGCTGACGAGTTTTCCGATATCCATTTGAACGTTTCCCTTGATGCTCGAATGCAGATGCAAATCAGTTGCATATGCATTCGACATGTAAGCCTTATTCCATGCTGTTTCAACAAGCTTTCGTCTGGATCAACGCGTCGATGTGATATGCATCACTTCCGCCAAAACATACATACACCAGCTTGTTACGTGGCACTGATTGGTCAAAGGACGTTAAACGACCCGCCACTGGAGGCCCGCCATCCATCAAGGAATTCCTGATAGGCAGGAATATCGCCAGCGCGTTCTTCAAGCCACGCCACGGTTAGATTGATTGCATGGTTATAGCTGTCATGGTCGGTCAGCCCGGTATGCAGCGCATGACGCAAATACAAAAGATAGGTGTTGAGCACATCGGTTTCGCAATAGCGTCGAATGCCATCAATCTCGCCGTTATCGAACATGCCCGACACCTTACTGCCATCGACCCCGGTTTTCCCCGGCAGATCAAGGGCAGCACAGACTTCATTCATTTTGGTGCGCGCCGATGCCCCGTAATCCGACAGAACTTCGGCCAGATCACAATGCCAGTTCGGTGCATAACGCGATGTATAGTTTTCCCACTTGTTGGTCGATTGATGCAGCCAGCGCGCCGTCACACCGTGCTTCATCGCTCGGTACTTCAAAACCGGTAGATCAAACCCCCGCCCATTGAAACTGACAAGACGCGGGAACAGTTTCCCGCAATAGGCAAAGAACCCGTTGACCAAATCCTTTTCCTCGGACGTTAGATCACCGCCCGACCGCAGCTCTTCGATTTCGTACATTTCAAGATTTTCATCGCGCTGGATGGTGGCGCGCAGAAAACTGATGGCGACAACCTTGTGAAACGGCTGACGGGGAAAGCCATTGCGTCCATTAGTGATTTCAAGGTGATAGTCTTCAAGCATCTTGCGCCCGGTTTCCGGGTCCGGGGCGGTTTCACCTGTCAATTGCGGCAAGACGTCGATATCGGGAACGGTTTCGATATCAAAGACGAACAGACTGGTATGCATCATGACAGGCCCCACAGGTTTGTTTTGCCCAACATAACGATAAAACCCGTTAAATTCACGGAATTATCGCCACATAAAAATGCATTCCACTGACAGCTCCTGCCATGGATGTCAGGAGCCTTCTGCGATGATCATTCAAACCGTGTCCGGCATTCTTTGCGATAAATACCAATGCGCAGGGTTGCATGACTTTTGAACCCACGGTTAAACTCACATCACCTGTATCAGGGGCAAGGTCTGGTTTGAACCCGCGAGATCACGGCACAAACCTGCAAGACATTGCATTTGATGCGATTCCGGACCGCAACAACGAAGGGACAGAAGGATGAACACCCTGCCTACCGGAGCCGCAATGTTGATGGCCGCTGGCCTCGCATTTACCACATTCGCAACCACAGCACAGGCACAGGACGCATCCTGTGAAATAGATCGGCCGGTGATGTTCGCCGGACTGAACTATGACAGCGCCCTGTTCCATAATGCCGTGGCCCGTTTCATCATAGAAAAAGGCTACGGCTGTAAAACCGATGCCCTGCCCGGCGATGTCATCCCGCTTTTGACCGGGGCTGGCAAGGGCGATGTTGATGTCGTCATGGAAATCTGGCGCGACAATGTTGCTGACGCCTGGAAAAAAGCAGAGGCCGCCGGCAATGTCAGCCAGATCGGGGTTAACTTCGATGACGCCGTTGAAGGCTGGTTTGTCCCGCGCTATGTCATTGAAGGCGATGCCGAACGTGGTATCGAACCGATGGCCCCTGATCTGAAATCGGTCGATGATCTGCCCAAATACACCGACCTGTTTGCCGATGCCGAAGAACCCGGAAAAGGACGTTTTTACAACTGCCCGTCGGGCTGGGTCTGTGAAAAGGTCAATTCGGGTAAGCTCGCGGCCTATGGTCTTGATGACAGCTTCACCAATTTCCGTCCTGGTACCGGGGCGGCACTTTCAGCAGCCATCGCATCGGCACACAAACGCGGCAAGCCAGCCCTTTATTACTACTGGGGTCCGACGTGGGTGATGGGTCTTTATGACAGCTATCGTCTTGAAGAACCGGCGTATGACAAGGAAATCTTTGATGCGCTGAAAACCGATGCCACACCGACCAAGGCAACAGCCTATCCACAAAGTACGGTAACGGTCGGTGTGAATAATGATTTCAAGGAAGCAGCCCCCAATCTGATCACGTTCCTGACCAACTATGAAACAAGCAATGCGCTGGTTTCTGAAATGTTGGCCTACATGCAGGAAAATGATGAAAAGCCAGATGGGGCTGCGCGTTATTTCCTGAAACAGAAACCTGATATCTGGAAATCATGGGTTCCTGAAAGTGTTGCGCAAAAGGTTGAAAGCGCGCTTTAAGGCCCTTGATACCAATAGACTTCCCAAACAAGGCGCAGTGAAATATCTGCGCCTTGTCAGCTTTTGATCACACTATTTGCGCATTCATCGATCTTGGCTGGATTCAAGATGGATTGGGAATGACGATAATATCGGATCCAGTTCGTCATCACTGACCGATGGGCAGGTGTCGACGTCATCGGACGCCATCAGGTGTGCGACATGCTGAAGTGTCTCAAGAATTTCGCCGCGCTTGGCAACATCAAGCATCTGATAGCGGCGCATGAAGTGCCCGTCCATCAAGGGCGGCGTATCCACCAGAATCTCACGTCCCTTATCGGTCAGACAACTGTTCACAACGCGTTTGTCCGTGGCATTGCGCGTGCGCTTGATGAAATCACGGGTTTCAAGTCGGTTCAGGATTGTCGTTACCGTTGCCTGGCTGAGCGACACGTGATGGGAAATCTGCCGCACGGTCACAGCCCCGAGCTCCTCAATCGCGAGCAGAACAACAAGCTGCGGAACAGTAAGACCACAAACTTTCATAACATATTTTGAATGAAGGTCTGTTGCCCGAATAATCTGCCGCAACGCAACAAGAACATCCAGAAATTCCCGCTTTTTTTGTTGTTTTTCAACCATAACACCACGTCTCCTCGTTCCCCGATCGTCGGAAGCGTAACGTGATTATAATTTGACATCAAATGTTTTGACCTGTAACCATCCGTCGACAAATTCAGACATGGCTTGGGGAAACCTGCGGGGCTTTTGGCCTCTTATGCCACCATCGACATAAAAACAGACTGATGAACGATGTTTGCCGCGCAAAGGCTGTTTGCCTGCGTGATGTGCGTTGTTTTTCGCCAAAAATCGACAAGGACTCATGACCGAAAAAATCGTTGTAAAAGACCTTTATAAAGTCTTTGGCGACCGTCCTGATCAGGCAATGCAAATGATCAATGACGGGATCGACAAAGACGAAATCTTTGACAAAACCGGACAAACCGTTGGTGTTTGCGGGGCAAACTTCACCGTCAAACAAGGTGAAATATTTGTCGTCATGGGGCTGTCTGGCTCGGGAAAATCGACCCTTGTGCGACTATTGAACCGCCTGATTGAACCGACATCGGGTCAGGTTTTATATGATGGCGTTGATATTGCCGCGATGTCCGACGAAGAATTGCGCGATCTGCGCCGCCGCGACATGGCGATGGTGTTTCAATCCTTTGCCCTGATGCCGCATCTTTCGGTCATCGATAATGCATCGTTTGGTCTTGAGCTGGCGGATATGGATGAAAAAGAGCGCCACAAACGCGCCCTTGTCGCACTTGAGCAAGTTGGCCTTCCCGCGCATGCCAATTCATATCCTGACGAACTGTCGGGCGGCATGCAGCAACGTGTTGGCCTTGCGCGTGCGTTGGCCAATGATCCGGCTGTGATGTTGATGGATGAAGCCTTTTCCGCACTGGATCCTTTGATCCGCACAGAAATGCAGGATGAACTCCTGACCCTTCAGCGCGAACATAAACGCACGATCATCTTTATCTCGCACGATCTTGATGAAGCCATGCGGATCGGGGATCGTATCGCAATTATGGAAGGCGGCATTGTCGTTCAGGTCGGTACTCCAGAAGAAATTCTGAACAATCCGGCCAATGACTACGTCAAATCGTTTTTCCGCGGGGTTGATGTTTCCACCATCCTCAGCGCCAAGGACATTGCGTCAAAACGCGAAGTCACCGTGATCGAACGCGAAGGTGTCGGCCTTAAAACCGCGCTCAGCCGTTTGAACAAGGAAGACCGCGAATACGCCTATATTGTTGGCGACAAGCTTGATTTCCACGGTGTGATCTCGATCGACACCCTTGATGCCGCCATTAAATCGGGCGCGGATAAACTTTCAGCCGCCTTTTTACCCGGCGTTGAACCGGTTTCCCATGACACACAGCTTTCCGAACTGATTGGAACTGTGGCGCACGCCCCGTGTGGCGTGCCGGTTGTTGGTGAAGACGGCAAATATATGGGCGTGATCAAGAAAGCCAACCTGCTGGCAACACTCGACCGTGAAGGAGAAGGCACCAATGGCTGACAACAGTAATCCTTGGGGCCAGACCAACGCCACTACCGAGAGTACTGATAGCACATCAGGGGCTGCATCAACTGGTGCATCTGGCCCGGGTGGTGGTGCGACTGGCCCCGGCGGCCCATCAGGTCCGGGCGGAGGCACTGGCGACGCGGCATCATCAACCGATTGGCTGTCCAATGCCGCCCCTGCCCCGGAAAAGCATTTTGATATCCTGCATCCGTTTCAGGATGCGGTGATCCCGCTGGATGGCTGGGTCAATGATGGTCTTGATTGGATTGTCACGCATTTCCGTAGTATTTTTCAGGCCATCCGCTGGCCAATTGATGCTGTTCTGAGCGGTGTTGAAACCGGTTTACAGGCAACACCGGCCATTATCATCATCATCATTATGGCCTTGATTGCATGGCAACTTGCCGGGCGTCGTTTGGCCATCGGCACATTGATTTCGATGGTTATTGTCGGCTTGATCGGCGCGTGGTCCGAAGCAATGGTGACCTTGTCGCTGGTGCTGACATCTGTGTTTTTCTGTGTGGTTATTGGGCTTCCGACTGGCATTTGGCTGGCGCGCAACGAACGTGCGTCGAATGCAGTCCGTCCAATCCTTGATGCGATGCAGACCACCCCGGCATTTGTTTATCTGGTGCCGATTGTGATGCTGTTTGGTATCGGCAATGTGCCGGGTGTTGTGGTGACCATTATCTTTGCCCTGCCACCCCTGATCCGCTTGACCATCCTTGGCATCCGTCAGGTCCCAAGCGATCTGGTTGAAGCCGCCCGTTCATTTGGGGCGAGCCCGAAACAGCTTCTGTTTCGTGTGCAGTTGCCACTTGCGATGCCGACCATCATGGCCGGCGTCAACCAGACCTTGATGCTTGCCCTTTCGATGGTTGTAATTGCGTCGATGATTGCGGTTGGCGGTCTTGGCCAGATGGTTCTGCGCGGTATTGGCCGACTTGATATGGGGCTGGCAACGATTGGCGGGGTTGGCATTGTCCTTCTGGCCATCGTTCTCGATCGCATGACCCAGGCACTGGGCAAGGACCAACGGTCCAAAGGCACGCGGCACTGGTATGACGCTGGTCCTGCGGCACTTGTCCGATCAGTTCTGGGCAAAAAATAATACATTTAAACGAGATAGCGGACGGAACCTTTTGTGGTTCCGTCTGTTTGGAGAACGGGGTCAACCAATACGACCTCAATCTATCAACAAGGAGAAGTTCATGACGTTCCTGAAGAAACTTTCTGCGGGTGCTGCTATTGCCGTTACCGGCTCGATGCTGATGACCGGCACTGCGTTTGCTGACAACATGATGCCGGGTAAAGGCGTTGAAGTTCAGCCGCTTAAAAGCTCCATCGCTGAAGAAACCTTTCAGACCGTTGTGGTTATGAAGGCTCTTGAAGAGCTTGGTTACGACGTTAAAGACATCCAGGAAATCGAATATGCGGCTGGCCATGTTGCCATTGGCAATGGTGATGCGACCTTTATGGCCGATCACTGGAATCCGCTGCATGCCGATTTCTACAAGGCCGCTGGCGGTGCTGAGAAAATCTATCGCGAAGGTGTTTATTCACCGGGCGCGCTTCAGGGTTATCTGATCGATAAAAAAACGGCTGATGAATATAACATCACCAATATCGAACAGCTTAAAGACCCGAAAATCGCGGCATTGTTTGATACCAATGACGATGGCAAAGCCGACCTTTCGGGCTGCAACCCGGGTTGGGGCTGTGAAGGTGTGATTGAAAACCACCTTGATGCCTATGGCCTGCGCGACACCGTTACCCACAATCAGGGTTCCTATTCGGCCATCATCGCCGATACGATCACCCGTTACAAAGCCGGTGAATCGGTCCTGTATTACACATGGACCCCGTATTGGGTGTCAGGTGTTCTGGTCCCGGGTAAAGACGTGACCTGGTTGCAGGTTCCGTTCTCATCGCTTCCGGGTGAAAACAAGGATGCTGATACTGCCCTTCCTGACGGCAGCAACTATGGCTTCCAGGTCAACAATCAGCAGATCATCGCTAATAAGGCATGGACTGATGAAAACCCGGCAGCGGCGAAGCTGTTTGCGATCATGGAACTGTCGGCCAATGACATCTCGGCTGAAAACCTTGCCATGCGCGACGGCGAAAAATCCGCCGAAGACATCGCACGTCATGCAGATGCCTGGATCAAAGGCCATCGCGCAACCTTCGACGGCTGGCTCGAAGAAGCCCGCGCTGCGGCGAAGTAATCCAATTGACTACCGCGATTAGGATTTAACCTGATCGCCAATCACTAAACACCCCGCAGGAGACATCTTGCGGGGTGTTTGACTTATCTGGGGTGTTCGTCACGGGCCCATTTGCCTGTCACACAGGTTTAGTGAATGTTTTCAATAAACTTGTTGGCATTTTGGTGCAGGCGATCCGCCTCGCCGGTTAAGTCAGACGAAGACCGACGGACCTCTTCGGTGATTTCGCTGGCGTGATGGATTGAGCTTGAGACGTCTTCGATATCGCGGCTCACCCGGTGGATGGTGGTATCGGCGTGTTCAATCGTTGTTGTGATATCGTTTGCCGCACTTGATTGCCGTTCAACCGCGTTTGAAATCTCGATTGAAACGCTCTGCACCTGATCAATACATTCGCGGATTTCGGAAATCGCATCGGCGGTTTGTCCTGAAATCGACTGAACCGACGCAATCTGACGGGTGATATCCTCCGTCGCCTTGGCAGTTTGATTTGCCAGTGTCTTGACCTCGTTGGCCACAACGGCAAAGCCCTTGCCTGCGTCGCCCGCGCGTGCGGCCTCAATCGTTGCGTTCAAGGCAAGAAGGTTGGTTTGTTCGGCAATGTCCTGAATGAGTTTAACAACATCGCCAATCTTTTCAGCTTCTGACGACAGGCTAGCGACCGTCTCATCCGTGTGGCGAGTTTGATCAACTGCCGTTTCAATTACCGCCCGTGCGCCAAACACCTGCTGAGATACTTCTTCGAGTGCGATGCGTAACGTTCCGGCAGCTTCGGTGATTGAGCGCACATCGGCGGTTGCTTCTGCGACCCGTTCAAGGACTTTTTCAGTTTTCTGACGAGAGTCATCTGTTGTTGTAAACAGTGTTTGCGCATTGCCGCTCAGAGCGCTTGCCGCGTTACGGACGCTATCGACAATTTGCCCGATGGTGTTTCGGAACGACACGGACGTGTCTGCAAGCCGCTGTTTGTTTTCCGAACGATTGCGTTCTTCGAGTTCATCGCGTTCTTTACGCAGATGCTCGACCCGAATGGCATTGGCCTTAAAGATACTAAGCGCGTGCGCCATTTCACCGATTTCATCTCCGCGGCCTGAGGCCGGAATATCAACCTCAAGATGACCATCGGCAAGATCGGTCATGACCCCGGACATCAACTGTAAGGGGCTTGCCACGATCTTTTGAATGATAACAACCAGCACAATCAACAGTACCGCCAGTAGTACAAAGGCAATTGCGGCAAGGCGAAATGCGTTATCACGCATGTCCGCTTCAAGGGCATCAAACCCCCAACCCGATACAATCACACCGTTGGGCGCATCCGATTTACCAAAAAACGATGGCGATGCAACAACTTGCTTTCCCGCGATCATTGTTTCCTGCGGCGCGCCATCAGCGAGCACAGCAGCAACCATTTTTTGAACTTCTGCGACGTCAGGGGCGGCCTCATCAGGCTGGAGAAATCTGGTTATTTCTTCGCCCGCAATATCAAACACAATCGCAGATGCCAGACCACTGTCACTATTTTCGATCAATGAGCCGAAGCTGGCAACAATCGCATCTTCCTTGCGAAATTTGACCGCGCCACCAATCTGCGAGGCAATCAGGTTCGTAACGACCCGGTTGCTTTCAGACAGTTTTGTACGGGCCGAGTCAACAGAGAACGCGATCCCCAGATAGATCACGGCCAAAAACGCCACTGTCACGACGGCAGCGACCACTGCCAACAATTTCCCCCGGATCGACCACCCGCTTTTTTTAAAGTCCGGGATACTGGAACTTTGCGCTGCCAGGCTCATCTCATCACTCCGGTCATATTGCAAAATTTATATGCCGGATGAGACATAGACATATCCATCCGGCATTTGTTTTGATCAGGGTTCTATTGCAAGAGTTCGACGTTAATGCCGACTGTGACCGCCCCGATGACGCTGCCATCAGCGGCATCAACCACCGGAAGACTTAATTGCGACTGATAGGTCTGGGTCGATTCATCAAGTTCGACATCGCCAAGATGAATGGCATCTTTTCCGGCACTGTATGTTTCTTGCCATTTGGCTTCATCACCCTGCCAGTAGTCACTGGTGATGCCACTTTGCCCGACGTTCAGGCCCTTGTTATCCATGACGAATATTTCAGTAATCAGTCCTTCGGATTCTTCGGATTTCTGTTTCAGGAAGCTCGACAGATCACGACCAAGAACCTCATCGATCATGGGCTGAGTAGCGGCGGATGTTTCTGCCCGCCACTGTTTGTCCAACTCATCAATGTCGGCCTGGCCGAGTGACGCATTCTTTTCGTTCTGCATCTTGACCGCATCAATCACCACCGGATCACCAATCCACCCTTTGACGTCCTCGGCGAAGCTTTTCAATTCGGCCTCATATTCATTGGCATGCACGGTGCCTACACTAACAAACGACATAAGTGTTAGTGCGCATGCCGTCGTTATCGTTACCAATTTCAGTGACATCATACTCTCCCGGATCATTTCAACGTTCGACAGGTGGGCTGCATTCATCAATGAATACAAACAAGTTTGGACGTGGGAATTGCCACACAGATATCAATTAAAATTATTTCGATAAATTCGCTTTCTGCCTCTTGATTGCAGATTTGCATTCCCCAACGCTTCACTAGGGTCTGAATGTCAGGAGCGTCTGGCAGGAGCACCGTGCTCGGGTCATTTTAACCGTGTGTTACGAGATTGATCTTGTTAGGCTCCTCCGCTCGTTGATTTATTGAGCAGATCGGGCAAAGCGCCATCATGTTTCCAGAACAGTTGAATGTGCCGTTGGGCAAATGGGTTAATCAGTTCGTTGATTGGCTGGTGATCAATTATGGCGCGGCGTTTGAGGCCTTTGCCGATAGCCTGCTGACAGTGTTGGTCGCGTTAGAACAGGTTTTGCGCGGTGCCCCGTGGTGGGTTGTCCTGATTGCGATTGCCGCGATCACGTGGCATGCCAGTAAGAACTGGAAACTGGCGGTGGGCCTCGTGATTGCGATGTTTGCCATCGGCACACTCGGCCTTTGGGACAAGGCGATGCAAACCTTGGCCCTAATGATTGTTGCCACGTCGCTTTCAGTGATTATTGGGGTGCCGGTCGGCATTGCCATGGCGATGTCAAACCGCCTGCGGGCCATCATGTTGCCCGTGCTTGATACCATGCAGACCATGCCAAGCTTTGTGTATCTGATCCCTGCCCTGATGCTGTTTGGCCTTGGCAAGGTTCCGGCCATTCTGGCCACGGTTATTTACGCCGCACCACCGGTCATCCGACTAACCGATTTGGGCATTCGCCTTGTCGATCAGGAAGTTCTCGAAGCATCGCGCTCGTTTGGTGCAAGCCGCAAACAAATCCTGTTTGGCGTCCAGTTGCCATTAGCGCTTCCCAATATCATGGCCGGGATCAATCAAACCACGATGATGTCGATTTCAATGGTCGTGATCGCATCGATGATTGGCGCACGCGGCCTTGGCGAGCAAGTATTGATGGGCATTCAGCGTTTGGACGTTGGGGCCGGCATGGAAGCCGGAATTGCGATTGTGTTGCTGGCGGTTGTGTTTGACCGGATCGGACAGGCTTATGGCAAACGATCACAGCGCAGCCATGCGGAGGACGTGTGATGAGCTACATCGAAATCCGCAATATTTTCAAAATCTTTGGCCCTGATCCCGAGGGGGCACTTGAACTGGCAAGGGCCGGTTCTGATAAGGATGAAATCCTTACCAAGACGGGCCATACGGTTGGCCTGCATGACGTGTCGCTGTCGATTGAACAGGGGGAAACCTTTGTCGTCATGGGTCTTTCCGGATCGGGGAAATCAACCCTGATCCGACACTTAAACCGCCTGATTGACCCAACGGCAGGAAGCGTTTCTTTTGGTGGTGAAGATATCCTTGCGATGGATATTCCGGCCTTGAATGCGTTTCGGCGCAAACGGCTTGGCATGGTGTTTCAACGGTTTGGACTGCTGCCCCATCGCAATGTGATGGATAACGTTGCCTATGGCCTCGAAATTCAGGGTACAGATCGTAAATCTCGTGAGGCCGCCGCATCAAAATGGATTGAGCGGGTTGGACTTGCCGGATACGAAGCCAAATTCCCCGATCAACTTTCAGGTGGCATGCAGCAGCGTGTCGGCCTTGCCCGAGCACTTGCAACCGACCCGGAAGTTCTTTTGATGGACGAGGCCTTCTCGGCCCTTGATCCGCTTATTCGCAGTGACATGCAAGATGAGTTGATGAAGCTTCAGGCAGAGCTTCATAAAACCATTGTGTTTATTACCCATGATCTGGACGAGGCACTTAAACTCGGCGACCGGATCGCAATTTTGAAAGACGGCAAACTGGTGCAAGTCGGACGGCCCGAGGAAATCATCCTTCATCCCGCCGATGATTATGTGCAAGCCTTTACCCGTGATGTGAACCGGGGTCGTGTGCTGCGAGCCCGAAGCGTCATGCAGCGTTTAACACCCGGGTCGGAGCGATCTGAGGATGACAGTAACGCGCCTGTCATTCGCGACGACACACGGCTTGAGGATATCGTGAGCATATCGCTCAAAACCGGACAGACCATTTCAGTAATGGATCGAGATGACAATCGGGTGGGATTGATTGACCGAGATCAAGTTATTTCCGCATTGTCTCGATAACATGAAAAAATGCTTATAGTTGAATTTCATCTCATACAGGTATAAGTCGACAGGAATAACAAAGATAACACTTTAAATAGCGGGCCGCGGTGAACGACAGACAGAACATTATCCATGTCCTCTGCGACGAAGAACACCGCCATATGTTGCCATCAGCACTTATGGGGTTCGGGGTACGTTTGCTTGATCCGCAAAAGCCAATCCCGGGCAGCACGATGATTTTGATGGTTGATGTCGACCTTCGGAATCCGGAAATGGTCGCCCGATTGCGCGAATTTCGCAAAGTATCACAACGTGGTTCGGATCAGATCTTTGCCATTGGCAAAAACGATTTGCAAGACGAACTACAGGCAACCGCGTTGGGAGCCAGAAAGACCATCACCAAGCCAATCACCGAAAAAGTATTGGCCAAACATATTGAAGAACGCCGCGTTGCCTTGGGCATGACCGGGCAAACAGCCATTACCGCAGCACAAGCCGGTGCCCAAGCCATTCAGGACAGTTTTGACGAAGCCAAAGACGACACACCGGTCAATATCGATAAAATAAGCGAAGCTGGTAAGAACATTGCGGCTTCTATTGCTGATCTCGGTATTTCAGAATGGCTCAGCACAGTCCGAGTTTATCACCAATCCACATTCCAGCATATCCTGCTGGTGACCGGCATTGCCTGTGCATTTGCGCAAAACACCGGCATGAGCAATTCAGACATTGCCAAGCTAACCCAGGCGGGGCTTTTACATGATATCGGTAAGGTTTGGATCCCCGAGGAGATCCTCGACAAACCTGGAAAGTTAACTGCGGATGAGTTTGACATCGTCAAGCGTCACCCGATGGATGGCTATAACAAACTGTCCTCACAGGGCAATATTGATCCGTTGATCCTGCATGGTGTGCGGCATCATCATGAATATCTCAATGGCAGTGGCTATCCCGATGGCCTGTCTGCGCCCGAAATTCCCGATTTAACGCGCATTTTAACCATATGTGACATCATGGGCGCCTTACTCGAAGACCGGTCCTACAAGCCACCTTTTAGCATCGAAAAATCCATCTCCATTCTGATGAAGATGGCCGATGACGGTAAAGTTGAGCGGGCTCTTGTTCGTGCACTTGCACATGTGATGACCCAGCATTGGACACCGGTAGAGCAGGCGAAAAACCCTGGTGCGCTGAAAGCCTAACACGGTCCCCCGCCCCATGCTCATACCGATCAAATCGCGTGCGTTTTCGTGCTCAGATATCTTGTTCAATCAATTTGCAGCGCTGGAAATAGCGGATGTTTTCACCACTATCGGCATCGATCATTTTTTGATGCATGATCCGATACATGCCACTGGCCAGTGCGCCGGTGTGGTTAGTCGCGACGATCAACCACAAGAATGCGTGTTCATCGGCCCGGTCCCGGTCGGTATTGGATGGTAAGGCGTTGCCGTTCGGATGGGAATGGAAACAGCCGACAATTTCCTCGCCGGTTTCCCTGACGGTCCGGTGGGTATCAATCAAGGTTTGCGGATCAATTTCAAAGGTCTTTTGCGGTTCATCAGCAACATTTCGGGCAACAACCACGCGCTGAATGCGATCAGGAACGGCGTTTGACGCAATCAGAAGGCCACAGGTTTCCTCGGGCCAATGCAGGGCGCAAAGATCCCGAATTTCTCCATGCAGGCGTGCCGAAAAGTAAACCCGGTTTTGGTTCTGCCGGTTCTGTTCACTGCCCTGCCCCCCCATGCATTGTTTTCCTTTTGATTGGCCCGTATGGCCGCCTACTGCGCGGATGTTCCAAGCAGGATACGCCCCAGAACCTTTTTTTTCTCAATCGATACGATGACAAGGCGTGAAGCGTTGCCCTCATCACTCTCGATATGCAGGGTCACATCGTCGCCCTGACGGGAATAGCTAATAAGTTTCTCGCCGGGGGCCATATCAACCGCAATATCGCCAAATGCAGACAGCGAAGCAGAGGGCATCATTGGTGCCGCATTTGATGACACAACATCCCCCGCCAAAGGAACAGACGGGGTTACAGGTGAAACCGGTGTCGTTTTTGGATCATCTGCATTCTTGTCAAGGGACAGCCCATAGGCCACCAGACCAATGCCGACAACAATCAGCACACCCATAAAAAGAACTAAAACCTTAACGATACGCATCGTATTTCCAACCGATAAAACTGTGTGATCGCTGCATTTTCGACCTTGTGAAACCGATCACGCAAAACGTATGTCAACGCCATAGCGCCATGGTCAACGAATTGCAAGTTCCCAAAATGCGATTGATCCGTGATTGTGATGAGGATCAAGCATGATTAAAAGTCTGTCACCACATTTCATTTGATTGCATTACACGTCAGACGCGCTAAAACCTGCAAAACAAAGGTATCACGCCTGCCCTGACGTCATAACGATGTCGCCTTGCATGGCATAACAACATACATTTGACAGATGAACGACACCGATCAGAGTACAGAGATCCTTGAACATACCGCCACGTCCGCGGACGAAGGTGCACGTCTTGACAGGGTTCTGGCTGGTGCATGGCCGGAACAATCGCGTTCCCGGATCAAGTCCCTGATTGAAGACGGGCATCTTTTGCAAAATGATCAAACCGTTCTGAAAATGTCGGGAAAGGTCAAAGGCGGCGATAAATTCGTCCTTACGATCCCTCCTGCCGAGCCAGCCCTGCCCGAAGCCGAAGATATCAAGCTTGATGTCCTTTATGAGGACGATGACCTTCTTGTGATCAACAAGCCCGCCGGCATGGTTGTCCACCCGGCCGCAGGCAATGAAAGCGGCACACTGGTAAATGCCTTGCTCGCGCATTGTGGCGACAGCCTGTCGGGGATTGGCGGGGTTAGACGCCCGGGCATTGTCCATCGACTTGATAAAGACACCAGCGGGGCGATGGTTGTTGCCAAAAACGATGCCGCACATCGTGGTCTTTCGACCCTGTTTTCCGAAGATAAAGACAATATCGACCGGGCATACCTTGCGGTCGTGTGGGGCGTTCCAGCCAAAAGCGACGGCGAAATCGAAGGAAACATCGGCCGCAGTCCGCGCAATCGCAAGAAAATGACGGTCTTGAAATCTGGGGGGAAATACGCACTTACCAGATACAAATTACTGCAAAAACGCGACGACTCGCTGGCATCACTGGTTGAATGCCGCCTCGCGACCGGTAGAACCCACCAAATCCGCGTTCATATGAGCCATATCGGGCACTCACTTGTCTGTGATCCTGTTTACGGCAAGAATAAATATTCACAGAAGTTCAACTTCGAAACGCAAGAAATTTTGAACGCATTCAATAAACAAGCCCTACATGCCAGAACCCTTGGGTTTGTGCACCCAAACACAGGTACGTTTATTTCGACGACAGCCCCCCTCCCCGACGACCTCATAGCTCTTATTGAAAGCCTGAACCTATCCATTAAGATAGGTTGAACTAGACTTTATGGTCTAAATACCATTGACGAAGACTAATACCCATGTATAGCATGATGGAAGGTGCCAGGGGATAAACCGCACCATTTCGAAGCATAACGGGAGGCTTCAATGAAACAGGGAAATGCACTTCCAACAGTTTCTCAAGATGGTTTGACTGTATATCTACAGCGTATTCGCCGTTACCCGATGCTAACACCGGAACAAGAGACGCAGTACGCCTGTGACTTCCGAGACCACGATGACGATGCCGCCGCAGGGCGCATGATTACAAGCCACTTGCGGCTGGTGGCCAAAATCGCGATGAGCTATCGCGGATATGGCCTGCCCGTCAACGAGCTGATCTCTGAGGGCAATGTAGGTCTTCTTCAATCTGTCAAACGGTTCGACCCGGACAAGGGTTTCCGACTTGCAACATATGCGATGTGGTGGATCCGTGCCGCCATTCAGGAATATATCCTTCATTCCTGGTCGCTGGTCAAAATGGGCACCACTGCTGCTCAGAAAAAACTATTCTTCAACCTTCGCAAACTCAAAAGCCAGATGCAGGCTATTGATGAAGGTGATCTGCAGCCAGAGCAGGTCGAATTCATTGCCACCAAGCTGAGCGTTACCGAAGACGAAGTAATCATGATGAACCGTCGTCTTGCCGGTCCTGATCACTCGTTAAATGCGCCGGTACGTGTTGAAGGTGATGGTGAATGGCTTGATTGGCTCGAAAGCAACGAAGAAGATCAGGAAACGACATACGGCAAGCGCGAAGAGTTCCTTCAGCGTATGGATATGCTCAAAAGTGCGATGTCGCATCTCAATGAACGTGAACGTGACATTCTGACACAACGCCGCTTGCTGGAAAGCCCGGTAACACTGGAAAACCTGAGTGTTGCTTATGGCATATCACGCGAACGCATCCGTCAGATCGAAGTTCGCGCGTTTGAGAAAGTCCGTAAATCAATTCACACTGATCTTCCGCACTGAACCCTTCCCGGGTTGAGTTCCTGATACGCGTCCCTTCATCAAACAAAACTACGGCGGACATTGTCCGCCGTCTTTTTTTTGTTACATCGTTGATTTGACTGCGTGCAGGTTTAATTAGCCCGACCGATCTACTTCCTTGATCAGGCTATCGCCCCAGGTTTTGATCAGTCCGCGCTGGTTTTTGCGCAATTCGGTAACTCTGCGCTGAGCCGACAGGTTCAGAACATTTGCAACAATTGGCGGCATCGCAAGATACAGCAACCAGCCTAAACCAGCCGCACCATACATAATTGAAAGAGCAAGTGGCTGGAAAATCTGTTGTGTTGCCCCGCCGACAGTCTGTGCACCATCTTGCCAAAGCTCAAGAATATAGGGTGCCACACCAGAAAAGTTCAAACCAAACACGCAACGCGCCATCATGCGTCCCGGGCTGCGGTCAAAGATGAAGGCGACCAAGGACGGCAATAGCCCCACCGTCAGTGTAATGAATGTCGGCAACGCAACCATGAACAACAAAACGGCTGATGCGATAACCGACAAGCCGGAAAATGCGCTGCGTCCTTTGGGCTTTCTACCTCTTGCTGCCATGTCAGTCCCTTAAAAGATATGCATCAAAAACAGCGCGGACACTGTCAGAAGTGCGATCATGGTTGATGCGAAAGCAGCTGCCTGCTGCCCGACTTTTTCGGCCATTTCAAGACGTGCGGGGCCAGAAGATTCAAGGTCAAAGACCTCGCTTTCGGCTTCGGAATATTCCGCCACCGCCTCGACAAACTCAGACTGGTCCTTACGACGTTCCTGTTCATCGTTGATCAGGTTATAAAGTTCAACAAGGTTGCCGCGCTTCGCCAGTTTTGGAATTTCGGTTTCAACACGTTCACGACGTGCCTTGCTATGGAAGACCTTCACAGCAGGCTCCATCAGACGTGCGACCCAGTGCGACAAGTTCTGCAAATTGTCCGGCCCGTGACGCCATTGAACAACCGCCAACATACTGATGATCGCACGGCTATATTCAACCTCGTCAGACGGGTTTTGCATTGCCATCAACTGGCCTTCAACATCATCTTCAAGACGTGTTGCGATAAAGGCTGCTATGTGACGATCTACCGGCCATGCATCGTCCGATACATTTTCAGCAGCCTTTTCCAACGCAGGCAACAATTGCGCGATATCAACAACATATTCCTGTTCGATCATCGGACTTAGGCAATGTTGGTTCCTCACCATCGAATACAGGCATCTTTCATACCCATATCCAGCACTTTTTTGCTGAATGTAGTAGCGTAGGTTTTTATATGCACTTTGAAGCCGTTGAACTTCAGGGCTGTAACCTTCCTGGCGGCCAAACCAGAAAGCAGGAATATCGCGCACAATAACATCGGAAAAACGCTGCGGGCCACTGCCATGCTGCACATCATAAGACAGCATATTACCAAACCCATCGACCATCGCCGAAAAGCCCTTGTAGCGAACAGGACCGCTCGGATCGAGGATGAGGATCGACCGGGCAACAAGAACTTCCTCGGCTGATCGTTTATCCGCACCGGCCCATTGTAATTGGCGCATGGCATCGGCCATGGCCTTTGCCCGATCGTTGTCACCAAGCCCCCGGCGCAACCAGATTTCCACCGTGCCATCGCGCAAAGGTGTCAGGGCATTTACCCAGTTTTTGGCAACCCCTTGGGCAAGGGCGCGCACAGTGTAGTAATCCTTGCCAGAAATATTTTGTGATCGCGCAGCACGCTTTTCCGTATTGCCCTGAACCGGCTTGGTACGACGCCCGTCAAGCCATGCGTGCAATTCGGCAAAGCCCCAACGTTCTTCGGGATCGTCACACAGCAATCCACGTACTGGTTCAATCATGATAAGCGGGAGTTTTTCTTGTGACGCGATGGCCTGGAACGATCCCTTGGACAATTTGATGTCCATGATTTCCTGATCGGTCATACTCGCCAATGGCCGACGCCCAATTGCCAATTCAGCAAGCGTCATGCCCAGCGCATAAAGATCATCGCTCAAGGTTCCGACACCACGGCCTGCTGGATCTGCGGCCATGCGGGCAGTCGTTTCATAGACCAATGGTTGGTCATAGCCGGGGGGGCCCGAAGCACAATCCCCCAGAATGACTTTCCCCCCCTCCGGATCGCCAAAGAAAAGGTTGGTCGCCCGGACCGCACGGTGTGTAAGCCCCTTCTCGCCAAGTGCCTGAAGCACATTCATCAGTGGCTCGACCACCGATGCGGCGATGTCTTGTTCATTAATTGAGCGCTGCTTGCCAGAAGAAACGATAACGTGGCCACCCTTTGGCTTTTCAAAGAAAAGCACCATGGTTTTACGCCCGAAAATCGGCCAATGCGCGATAGCACTATCAAGAAGATCAATCTGGCCCGCCATATGAACGCCAGACAGAAACTTGATCAAATCATAACGTGTCGGCAAAACCGGGTCAGTCACAAGCGCAAATGCATTGCCCTCGCTCCGGCGCAGATTGTCGGCGGCATAGGCCTTGCAATGGCCCATATCAAATTCAGGTAAGCGCAAATCGGTAAAGACACGGAAGTTACCGATTTCCAGATTTTTACCGCCAGTCGAAATTTCTTCTTCCCGATTGGCGTTGGCATCCGCGGTTTCGTCCACAGGCGCACCACCGCCGGGCTTGTCCATTTCTGGTTTTTGCCCAGCGTCGTTTGAAACGTCCTGTTTCTGGTCTTCCGCTTGCTCTGCCATGGTCCCGATATTCATTACCGACTGTATCATTCCCTGAGTGGCAGGATCGCATTGACCAAATGTCTGCCTGACAGGACGATCAATACGCTACCCTCAAAAGGTTGATAAAACGATACTTCTGATATCACACCGTAGCAAGCGGTTATAAGCCGCCGGTATGGCAAAGCGTGCCAGCAAGTCTTTCATCTAGAACGCAAAAAGCCACCAGCGAGACTGGTGGCTTTTGCAGTGCATGAAACAAATCTTATGTTACCCGCTGAACGGGTCGTGCACCAGAATGGTATCGTCACGTTCCGGGCTGGTCGAAAGCAACGCAACCGGTGCTTCAATCAGCTCTTCAATACGACGGACATATTTGATCGCCGCGGCCGGAAGGTCGGCCCAGCTGCGTGCGCCCATCGTGGTATCTGACCAGCCTTCGATGCTTTCATAAACTGGTTTGGCTTTGGCCTGCAGACGCTGGTTTGCTGGCAAATGATCATAGATCGTGCCATCAATGTCATAGCCTGTGCAGATCTTGATTTCTTCAAACCCGTCAAGAACGTCAAGCTTGGTCAGCGCAATACCGGTAATGCCGTTGACCTTGACCGACTGACGGACAAGTGCGGCATCAAACCAGCCACAGCGGCGTTTACGACCGGTCACAACACCGAACTCATGACCACGTTCGCCAAGACGCGTACCGTTTTCGTCAAACAGCTCGGATGGGAACGGACCTTCGCCAACGCGCGTGGTGTAGGCCTTGGTGATTCCAAGAACATAACCGACACCCGATGGACCCATGCCTGAACCCGCCGCCGCCTGCCCGGAAACAGTGTTTGACGAAGTCACAAACGGATACGTGCCGTGATCGATATCAAGCATCGTGCCTTGCGCACCTTCAAACAGGATACGCTTGCCAGCTTCCTTGAACTGGTTCAGCGATTTCCAAACCGTGTCAGAAAACGGCAGAATTTTCGGTGCGATTTCCTTAAGCTGAGCAAGAAGCTCGGCGCCATCGACTTCCGGCTGACCCAAACCGCGCAGAAGCGCATTGTGATGGGTCAGAAGGTTTTCGACCTTGGCTTCAAGCAGATCTTCATCGGCCAGATCACCAACACGGATCGCACGGCGACCAACGCGGTCTTCGTATGCCGGGCCAATACCACGACCGGTCGTGCCGATCTTGTTGTCACCCGAAGCCGCAGCTTCGCGGGCACGGTCAAGGTTGCCATGCAAAGGCAAGATCAGGCAGGCATTTTCAGCCACACGCAGGTTTTGCGGCGAAATATCCACGCCCTGTTCTTTCAGGCGCGCAATTTCGGTCAGCAATGCCCACGGATCAACAACAACACCGTTGCCAATCACTGAAAGCTTGTTCTGACGCACAATGCCAGACGGCAGAAGGCTCAGCTTATAGGTCGTCCCGTCGATCACCAAAGTATGACCGGCGTTATGCCCCCCCTGGAAACGAACAACAACGTCGGCGCGTTCTGACAGCCAATCGACGATCTTGCCTTTTCCTTCGTCTCCCCACTGGGATCCGATCACGGCAACATTGGTCATCGCAAAACTCCTTGTGCGATAGAGATTTCGTAAAGTTAAGCGCTTAGCGGCATCACTTGGCCGCCAAGGTAAATAAAGTCACAGCCCATGCGGCGCGCTTCAATGCGTGCGCCGTCTTCTGTTTTGGCCTCAGCCGCCCCTTCAAGGGCAGCAACGGTGTAATGACCATCAAGGCGCAGCTGACGTGCTTCGCGCTGCGGCGTGCCAAGCGGCAGATAAACCCGCGATATCGCGTCACCGTCCGGCAAGCCACGCAAAATACTATCCATATAAAGCGACATGCCGGTTGCAGCTTCGCCCGCCGTACCACCGGCACGGTAACGACCGCCCCGGCCAATTTCACCGCGAACGTTTTTGGCAAACAGGGTAAAGCTGACACCGGTCTGATATCGGAAACCAGCCATTTCAACCGGATCGATCGTAAGCGCGGCATCAAGCCCCGAAGCCAAAACGCGTTCAGCAACATCAATCAGGCGATACAACTCATCAGATGCACCAAGCGGCAATTCGAGTTTTTTAAGTTTTGGCAATGCGGTTTTGGCCGGGCCTGCCGCCTCAAGCAATGCCACCAGAACATCAGTGACCTTGCCATCAATCCCCTTAAGGGCGGCGACATCACGACGCTCAAGCGCCTCAATGAGCGCCTCACGCTCATCGCCCTTAACGCCAAAGGCATCAAACAGGCGGACAGGCAAGGTCGGCAAATTGAGGTCAACCGAAACAAACGGCACATTGATGCGATCAAGGGCTTCGAGGGCCAAAAGAACAATCTCGGTATCGGCTGCGGCACTTGAGACACCAATCAGTTCAGCGCCAACCTGGGCGAACTGACGTTCCGGGCGCAAATGCGATCCTTTAATCCGCAGAACATCCCCCGAATACGACAGGCGCAGCGGACGCGGCGCATCAACCAATCGGGTTGCAGCAATTCGACCAACCTGCGGAGTCATATCGGACCTAACACCCATCATGCGACGCGATTCGGGGTCCATAAGGCGAAATGTCTGGGTGGAAAGTTCGGGGGCGGCACCTTCAAGAAGGCTTTCCTCGAACTCGACCAACGGGGTTTTCACCCGGTCATAGCCTGCATGTGCCAAACTGGCCATCAGCTTTTCACGGATTTCAGCTTCCCGTGCGGCGGTTCCTGGCAGAACATCCTGCAGGCCGGCGGGCAAAAGTGCTTTCCTGGCGAGTTCGGTCATTTTGTGTGCTTTCCGGACTGGGCGCGCAAATTCAAGTTGATGGCAGCCTGATCTTGGTCATGGCTCACTATCCGGTAGCGGTTACTACCGCTTTGTGCCGGACAGGGCAACGGGGAAAAGTCCTAAAACGCAAATAATACGTACGAAATACGTCTTATCCAGTCTGAATTTCAGCTTTTACAGACAAATATGCCCAATCAAGCCATGGTAAAAGAGCCTTTACATCGTCGGGTTCAACCGTTGCCCCGCCCCAAATTCGCAAGCCCGGGGGCGCATCGCGATAGCCATTGATGTCCATTGCGATGTCTTCGGCTTCCAAAATCTGTGAAATGCGCTTGGGCAAGGTTGCTTGCTGGTCATCGGGCAATGACAACGCCCACGGATCGACGATTTTGATGCACATCGACGTGTTTGACGCCGTTTCCGGGTTCTCGGCCAGATCTGCGGCCCAGTCGCTGGTCGCCAACCAAGCATCAAGATGCGCACGGTTCGCCCGAGTCCGTTTCAAGAGACCCTCAAGTCCACCAATGTCCTCAGCCCATTTCAAGGCATCAATCGCGTCTTCGACCACAAGCATCGACGGGGTATTGATGGTTTCGCCCCGGAAGATGCCATCAATCAGTTTCCCGCCCTTGGTCATGCGGAAGACTTTCGGCATTGGCCAGGCTGGCACATGACTTTCAAGACGCGCAACGGCACGCGGGCTCAAGATGATCACACCATGGCCGCCTTCACCGCCCAGAACTTTCTGCCAGCTATAGGTCACAACATCGAGTTTATCCCACGGCAGTTCCATGGCAAAAATCGCTGACGTCGCATCGCAAATGGTCAACCCTTTGCGATCATCGGCAATCCAGTCACCATTGGGCACACGTACCCCAGCGGTCGTCCCGTTCCAGGTGAAAACCACGTCGCGGTCAAAATCAACTGTATTGAGATCGGGCAACGTGCCGTAATCGGCCTCAAGAGTTCGGACATCCTCAAGCTTCAGTTGCTTGATCACATCGGTGACCCATGTCGCGCCAAAGCTTTCCCACGCCAGCATATCGACACCGCGCGCGCCAAGCATCGACCAAAGCGCCATTTCCACCGCCCCGGTATCGGACGCGGGCACAACGCCGAGCAAATAATCATCAGGAAGGTTCAGGATTGCGCGTGAACGGTCAATGACCTCTTCCATGCGTTGTTTACCCAGCTTCGAACGATGTGAACGACCGAGCACTGTTGTCTCAAGCGCATCTGCGGACCAACCGGGACGCTTTTTACACGGACCCGATGAAAAGTTCGGACTGGCAGGACGAAGGACGGGCTTGGCGTTCGCAGCATTCTGGGCCATCGGCATATTCCTGAGCAAGAAGAACGATCTGGATGAATTAATTCAGATCAAATTACGGGGGTGATCCTATTGAGACGAAGGCAAAAGTCAAACGCCATCACCACAAACGGGCCAGCCAAATTTGCATGGCTGACCCGGGTAGTCATTGGGGATTGCTATTGCGTGAAGCCCCAGATCAAAACGGGATACCGTAGTACCAGGGCGCAAACAGGCTGAAGGTCACCCAAAGCAGTATAATCAAGGGCGTCCCGGCCTTAAGGAAGTCGATAAAGCGATAATGCCCCGGCCCCATGACAAGCAGGTTGGTCTGATAGCCAACCGGGGACGCAAACGAACAGTTTGCAGCCATTACCACGGCAATCGCAAACACATGCGGGGGCACGCCAAGTTGTTGCGCCATACCGATTCCAATCGGGGTAAACAACACCGCACAGGCATTGTTTGACAACACATTGGTAAAGGCTGCAACGATCAGGAAGAACAATGACAAGATCACAGGGGCCGGTGCACCACGCGTCGCGGCAAGCAACTGATCAGCAACAAATTCCGCACCACCGGTCATTTGCAAGGCATTGCCAAGCGCAAGTGCGGCGGCAACCATTAAAACAATCTTGCGATCAATCGCACGCGATGCCTGACGCAAGTTAAGCGCGCCTGACGCAATCATTAATCCCGCACCGATAAAGCTTGAAATCATGATCGGGACAATTCCCGTCGCCGCCAAGGCAATCACAGTCAGGAAAATCGTTGCCGCACGACGGGCGTGGAACGGGCGGGGCAAGGCACGTGTTGACCATTCCAGCAACACCACATCACGGATTGTGCGAAGTGCTTCGACATCTTCGGAACGGCCCTGCACCAGCAAGACGTCACCGGCCTCAAGCCGGATTTCTGTCATCTGGGTGCGGATCATACGGGACCGGCGCTGAATGCCCAGAACAAGGCATTTGTACTGATACCGGAAACCGATCTGCTCAAGGTTAAAACCAATCAGGCGCGAACCAGGTGGCAACATGACCTCAGCCAGAAGCTGGGTCGACTTTTGCGGTGTGTCCTCGCCACTGTCACTGACCGCTGCGGCATCAGCATGCAGCAAACCGGGATCTTTTTGCAGCGCTTCTGTAAGGGCCTTGCGCGTCGCAGCCACCACCAGAACATCACCCGCCTGAATTTCCATGTCATCTTCGAATGGTGGCAAGTCGGCATGTTCGCGGCGCACAATCATTTGGATGGTGATGTTGGGCAAGTTTTTAAAGAACCCGGCAACCGGACGCGTTCCGATCATTTGCGAGGCAGGACCGACCGTGATTTGGGCAATGAACTGTTTGCCGCTGCTATCAGGATTGGCAAGCTTGCTGCTCATGGAGGCCAGTGCAGGCAAAAGCCGCGGCGCAACGAACAAAACATAGGCGAAGCCGACCAGAGCCAACACACTCCCGATCACGGTGAACTCAAAGAATTCAAGCGGCGGCATCCCCAGTTCAATCAACGAACTCGACACCAAAAGGTTGGTTGATGAGCCGATCAGGGTGGTCATCCCGCCAAGGATGGCCGCGTATGACAGCGGTATCATAAGCGCACTTGGCGATCGCTGAATACGCTCGGAAAGCGCCTGAATGATCGGGATAAAGATAACGACAACCGGAGTATTATTCAGAAATGCCGACATCAACATCACAACGAACAAGCCGATAAAGATGGCCACAGCGGGCTGCTTGCCCCCATGTTCGGTAATTAGACCGGCGATATAGCTTACCCCGCCAGTCAGAACCATGCCCTGCCCGACCACGAGCAACGACAGCACTGTCAACAATGCCGGATTGGCAAAGCCAGACATGATGGTCGCCGCCCCCATCATGTTGTCACCATTGGCATCGGCAAGCGGGAAGAAGTTGAAGAACAACAACAAGGTCGCGATCAGCGCCATGCTGGTCAGTTCAAGCGAAATACGCTCCAGCCCATACAGAACAAGCGATCCAGCAACAAGTGCCAGAACCACCCACATCTGCATTGGTGTTGCAGAACTGGCGACAACACTTTCGATCACGATCTATCTTCCCCTGCTGTTGCAAACCCATGCGGTTTCAGACCAACGGAATTTCCCGTCCGGCCCTGCCGCAATCATCGTATTTTCCCATTACTTAGACGAAAGCCCCATGCCGTGGTCAATAAAAAACAAACCGAAACCAGCGCAATGCGGATTAGTCGGTAGTCGCACGATGACCAAAATACAGGTAAATCCTCACGATATCCGCATCAAAAAACGGGCACCCTCACTAGATGCCCGTTTCGCGAAATTCATATTCGACATTATCAGCCAATCAGGCTGAAACGGTGATTTCACCTTTTAGGTACAGCACCGCCTCCCCCGTAAGATGTACCCGATCACCAACCACCTTGCAGGCAACGACACCACCACGTGCGGATGCCTGATAACCGACAACATCGTCCTGACCGAGCTTATCAGCCCAATACGGCGCGACAACACAGTGCATATATCCCGTCACCGGGTCTTCGTTGATGCCAATGGCCGGCACGAAATAGCGTGAAATCATGTCAAGTCCGGTCTTGTCCCCCGGTGCCGTCACGATAACCCCACGATCCGCAAGCTTGGCCAAGAGTGACATATCGGGCGTCATCGAACGAACAATCGTCGCATCGTCATAAACCGCAACAAGATCAGTATCGCGACTTGCCACGCCAAATGTTTCCACCGGCGTATCGCCACCAAGGGCCGCAATCACATCATCTGCGATTGTTTCAGGCACAATCGGCTGTTTTGGGAAGTCCAGAACAATGGCACCTAAATAACGGCGGGCAGTCAGAATGCCGCTTTTGCTTTGAAGACGGACAATGTCGCCCTCAAACCCAAGCTGATTAAAAATCACATAGGCGCTCGCAAGGGTCGCATGCCCGCACAACGGAACTTCAACTGTCGGGGTGAACCAGCGAATGTGAAAGTCTGCGTTCCCTGCCGTAACCGGCACGAAAAACGCCGTTTCCGACAGATTGTTTTCCATTGCAATTTTCTGAAGCACATCATCAGGCAACCATGTCGACAGCGGCACGACAGCCGCCGGATTACCGGCAAACAAAACGTCGCTAAAGGCATCAATCTGATAGATCGGCAAATTCTTGGTCGTCATCGTCACTTCCTGAAACAGTGCTGTTTTCCGATATATAGCAGCCCATTATAACACCGCAGCATTACAACACAGCGTCAATTGCCTGCTTGATAATGACAAGGTCATGATCCTGCGTCCGCCAATTGCTAAATGCTGCGCGGAACCCAAACCGCCCGCCATATACCGTTGGTGTAAGGAACAGCTTGCCACTTGCATTGATCCGTTCAAGCAAGGCACGATTGTCATCATCTGATCCAACACTGGCAAACATTGTGACATTCAATTTTGGCTCGGCAAGCAGTTCAAGCTTTTCATGGGTTCTAACCCACGCGGCAAGATCGGCTGCCTGATCACAGTTTGCACGAATGATCCCGGCAAATCCTTCGCGGCCATAGGCCTGCATTGACACCCAAAGCGGCAAGGCTCGGAACCGACGCGAATTTTCCACCCCGCGGTTGATATACATGTTGCCTTCGGCCTTGGTGTCGAGATACGGCGCAAACGCCCGGCAGCATTTTTCCAAAACGCCGATATGACGGGTCAGGAAAATTCCGCAATCATAAGGAACGTTCAACCATTTATGCCCATCGGACGTAATCGAGTCTGCCCGATCAAGGCACGCCAAAAGGTGTGACCGCCGATCATCAAGGGCGGCAAACATTCCAAATGCGGCGTCAACATGCAGCCACGCGCCATAGGCCGCACAAAGATCTGCAATGGCAGTCAAGTCATCAAAGTCCGTCGCATTAACCGTCCCGGACGAGGCAATCACGATTTTACCGCGTGCATCGCTGGCAGCAAGTTTGGCTTTGAGGGCATTAACGTCGGTTTGCTCTGTTCCGGAAAGGGTCGCAACCTTGGTAAAGTTGTTCCGTCCAATCCCGGAAATCGAAAGGTCCTTGACCATGCTGGCGTGCGGGCTGGCGGCAAAAAGCTCCAAATCGGGCAAAGCACCCGCACCGTCCGCGTCAATATCGACACCAACTTTTTCACCGCACCATTGGCGACCTGCGACCACCCCCAAAAGGTTTGATACCGTCGCCCCAGTCGTTAAAACGCCATCAAATTTCTTTGCTGGCAGGTGGGCAATTTCGCACAACCAATTGATGACCTGTTCTTCGACGGCGGCATTTACCGATCCTTCTGGTCCGGTGGCATTTTGATCGATGGCCCCGGCAAGCCAATCGCCGACAAGGGCTGCTGGCGTCGTGCCGCCGGTCACAAAGCCAAGATATCTTGGACCAATTGAGGCGGCGAGCAGCGGCAGAATTTCATCCTGCACTGCGCGCAACGCATCAAGTGTGCCGCGACCTTTCTGCGGTAGTGGGCGCGAAGGGTCAAATGCAGAAAAGTCGCGGCATGTCGCATCCATGTCATCCGCGCCTTGAACAAAGCTGTGTGCGACGTCCCCTGTTTGCACAAGGATGCGGCCAAGCTTTTCAAGGTCATCAAACATCAGATGACGTGCTGTATCGGCAGTGGGGCTGCTTTCGGCACGGTTTTCGACGCGGTTCATCAAATATCTCCTGCTAGAATTCGGGCATATTCAGCCCGATCAATGTTCGCGCCGGTCAAAATGACGGCGACTTTTTTGCCGATGTTGTCGTCGCGCCCGGCAATGGCCGCGGCCAGCGGTACAGCACCTGCACCTTCTGCCACCGTGTGACACGAACTGAAATAAAGTCGCATGGCGTCACGAATTTGTTCTTCATCGACCGTCACAATATCCGCAGCCCCCTTTAGGATGATATCAAGGGCAGACGGATTTGGACTGCGACACGCCACCCCATCGGCAAAGGTACGCGCAGCCGCCGTCTCAACAACCTTACCGGCCTTAAACGACTGGGCAATCGCATCCGCGCCGCTGGCGACAACTCCGATGATTTCAGTCTCAAGTCCAAGGGCATCACGCGCCGTAATCAGCGAACAAATCCCTGAGCCCATCCCGACGGGCACATAAACGCGATCAAGCCCGGAAACGGCATCAAACAGTTCGAGCCCATAGGTCGCCACACCGCGCACAAGTTCGCGATGAAAGGGTGGAATCATTACAAGGTCTTCGTTCGTGGCATGCTTGGCGGCAAATTCAGCAGCTTCCTGAAAATCATCACCATGTTCGATGACCTCGGCACCCCACGCCCGCATCGCGGCATTTTTCTCAACCGAATTTCCATGCGGGACAACAATCGTTGCAGCCATGCCAAACCGGCTGGCAGCGTGCGCAATGCTTTGTCCATGATTGCCACGTGTTGCACTGATCACCCCGCGGTTCACATCAACGGAGTTCCCCAGATATCGGCAGAATGTCAAACCACCACGGACCTTAAAGGCCCCCAGTTTAGTGTGGTTTTCATGCTTCACATACAGCGACAATCCCGTTGCACGATCCAGAACCGGCCAACGTATCGTCGGGGTTGGCGCAACATGCTGATGCACAAATTCCGCCGCATCACGTAATTCGGTCACATTAAACAAAGGCATTGTACCCCTTCAATCCATAACAAGAAGAATATCAACACATGTGCACGCAATGCACATCGAAACCGGACCGAAACGGAGACACCGGGAGCATGGTGCCTCCGTTCAACGCGGCAGTGGCTAACCGCGCGGGGGGAAATTGGTCCAGTGTGACTGCGACAGCTGCCGATCAAGTTCGGCACGCGTCATCCCGATATCCTTAAGCAAGTGATCATCAAGGTTTTGCAAAGCCTTACGATCACGTGCACGTTCTTGTAAAAGGCGGAACTTCTCGACAACGGAGATGGCAGTACCAATCATCGCTGAACGCCAAGTTACGGTCTTTACCGTCGTGGGGCCGTTCATCACATTGCGATCATCGACCCCGATATTGGAAATTCGAATTGTATCGTTACAATTTACCATATCCATCTCCTATCGGGTAATTGTCTCGATATTGTTTTGTCATTGACATCATCATTGTGTCAATTTAAACATTGTCACCATGACAATATGGCTTCCAAACCTTAAAGATGCCGGTGGTCCTGTTTATCGACAGATCGCACAGGCCATCCGCACGGCGGTCGATGACGGCACGTTAAAGCCGGGCGAACGCTTACCCACACACCGTGACCTCGCCTATCATCTGGGCGTCACCGTCGGGACCATCACCCGATCGTATCGGGAAGCAGAAAGGATTGGGCTTGTTGCCGGGGAAGTCGGACGCGGCACGTATGTTCTTGATAACATTCAGGCCCAACTCGACATGGCGGCAACAACGCCGCTGCCACCGTCATTTACCAACAACATCGGTCCGATGCGCCATGGCACGCCGGAAGTCGAAGTTGAAAACACCGGACCAATCAATTTTCGGATGAATTGTCCTCTGCCGCCGCAGAATGATCACTTGCGCAATACGTTACTTGAAATTGCCCAAACCATGCCGCTTGACGACATGGTTACCTACAAGTCGGAATATGGCATGGCCCATCAGCGCAAGGCCCTTGCGGCTGCGGCTGGGCGACTTGGGCTGGACGATAACCCCGAACGCGTTGTTCCGACAGCTGGCGTGCAACACGGCATGACCGTGTCGTTGCTGGCAACCATTCGCCCCGGTGATCTGGTTCTCTGTGAAGAAATGACCTATCCGAACTTGCGCAGCCTTGCCAATTTGCTGCAATTTCGTCTGCGCGGTGTTGCAATGGATGACGATGGCATCATCCCCGATGTTTTGGAAAACCTGTGCCGCACACACAGTCCGCGCGCTATCTATCTGATGCCAACCCTTCACAATCCGCTGTGCAGCACCATGAGCCAGCAACGTCGCATTGATATCGCCGAAATCTTGCGCAAATACGATTTGACCTTGATCGAAGACGGCATTTACCACTTCCTTGATCCGAACGCCCCGCCCCCGCTTTCATGTTTTGCACCAGAACGCAGCATCTATCTGGATGGTGTATCCAAAAGCATCGGTGGCGGATTGCGCGTTGGTTATATCCATGCACCCGGCGAACTCATCGGCAAGCTGGCAAGTGCCATCCGCGCAACCTGCTGGATGGTTTCAACCATCAACCTTGAACTGGTGTCGCGGATGATCATGGATGGCAGCCTGCAACAATTTGAAGCATGGCACCGTGAAGAAGCGGCCAAACGTCTTGCCATAATCCTTGGTACGCTCAAAGGATACGACATCCGGTCGCACCCGACGAATTATCACATCTGGCTTGACCTTCCTGACCACATTGACCCCGGTGAGCTGGTTATGAACGCCGCCAACAGCGGTGTGTTGTTAACCGCGGCTCAGCAATTTGCTGTCGGCCCGGTCCCGCGTGGGCTTCGCCTGTGCTTTGGGGCCGAAAAGTCGGTTGAGCGGCTCCGTCGCGGGGTTCAAACAATCGACCGGCTGCTTAAAAGTAGCGATTTTGGCAATTCAGTTGTCATGTAATGTGACGTGATGCGGTGTTGCGTGGCGTGGACCTTCGGGCGCACCGCGCCCCCGCCATCACGCACTTAAAGCTTGTTGTTTTGGTCTTTCTTTTAATCGCCGCGATCTTTGGGACGATGGTTTTTGTTGTGATAACAACAATTTCTCCAAGCAGCGCTTGACCACTGTATTGCGTTGCTTCCAAGATATGATGCACGGCCTAAAAGCCCGTCGCCATTTATTATCTTGGGCAGAAGAAAGTCAGCAGATGCCAGTTTCCCGTCTCGACGCAGAAGATTGCGGTTTTCCGCACTTTCGGATTAGAAGCCCACACAAAGACCAAACGCCAAAGATTTTTGATTTTTCATCGCACTACCGTGCCGCAGAGGCCCTGAAATTCGGGCTTTCCATGCAAGAACCCGGGTTCAACATCTTTGTTCTGGGGATTGATCGGGCCGGTCGCATGACCGCGACGCTTGATTACCTGAACAAGGCAATGGAAGAACGCGCGGCCCCTGACGACTGGGTATATCTAAACAATTTCTCACGTACCAACCGGCCCCGCCCCTATGCGATGGCGGCCGGTGACGGTCACAAATTGATGACGGCGATGGAAACGCTGATTTCGCATCTGCGCGAAGCCTTTTCATCCGCCTTCAATGCCCCGGCCCATCTGACCGACACCCAGTCACAAACGGAAGAAGCCCGTGCTCAGGTGCGCGAAAAGTTTGATGCCCTGCGTGAATACGCCCGTGAACGCGACCTTGATGTTCAGGAAAACGAAAAAGGTGTCATGATCGTCGCCCTGAACGAGGAAGGCGAACCGGTATCGCTTGACGAAATCCCCAAGGAACGCCGTCGGAAGGCCGAAAAATCGTTCGAAGACGTCGCCGAAGAAGCCCGCAAAACCCTGCTTTCGACCCGCGACCTTGAAGAACAAATCGCTGACACCCTTGATAGCCTGCGCCGCGATGCCGCAAAGGTGGTTTTGAAACCCCGCATCAAGAAACTCCGCGACAAATTCACAAGCCCCGGCCTGAAGGCATGGTTTGAAGCACTTGAAAAAGACATCCTTGATAATATTGATGCCTTTGAAGAAGAAAGCGATCAACCCGCCATCGAAAGTGGCGATGGCAAGATCCCCGAAACCGTGGATGATCGCTATGCGGTTAATCTTTTAATCGATCATTCACGCGACACCCACCCCGATGTCGTGCTGGAACCAAGCCCAAGCTATGACAACCTTTTCGGGCAAATCCAGTATCGCCCAATGGGGGGTGGGATGCACCCGCATTTCAGCCTGATCAAGCCCGGTGCGCTGCATCGTGCCAATGGTGGCGTTTTGGTTTTGCGCGCCGAATCGCTGCTTGAACATGAAGACAGCTGGGGCTACCTCAAGGCAGCCCTTCGTGACCGCGAAATCCGCATTGAAGAAACCCATAAGGGCGGACCACCGACCGCAGGTGCGCCAGAGCCGCGCCCGATCCCGCTTGATCTTAAGGTCGTGATCGTTGGCGCACCGAAATTCTATTACAGCTTCTTCTCGCTGGATGTGGATTTCCGAAACCATTTCCGGGTCAAGGCCGATATTGACGCAGATATGCCCGCTGCGGGTCGCAACATATCGATCTATACCGGACTCTTGCGCGAGTCCGCCCTGTCACGGTCCGGCATTCCGGTCGATAACGGGGCCATTCGCCAACTTCTTGGTCAAGCCGCCCGTTGGGCAGGCGAACGCGACAAACTGACCGCCCAGATCGAACGGGTGGAAGATGTCGGCACCGAAGCCGGAGCACTTGCCAAAACCGATGGCCGTGACAGCATTCGTGCAGCCGACGTGCGCCGCGCCATTGAAGAACGCCGACACCGCAACAGCCGCCTTGAAGACAAATCCCATGAACGGGTTCAGCGCCGTGAAATCCTGATCGACAGTTACGGATCAGTTGCCGGTCAAGTGAACGCGCTCACCGTTCTGGACTATGGCGATCACGCCTTTGGTCTGCCTGCGCGCGTGTCTGCACGCTCCTATGTCGGAAGTCTTGGTGTTTTAAACATTGAACGCATGGTGGATATGTCGGGTCCGCTTCAGCAAAAGTCGGTTATGACAATCGAAGGGTTCCTGAAATCACGCTTTGCTCAGCAATTCCCACTTTCGTTCGCATGTAACGTCACGTTTGAGCAAAATTACGGCGGTATCGAGGGCGATTCGGCATCAATGGCCGAGCTTTGTGCGATCATTTCGTCGATTGCCAACATTCCGATGCGTCAAAACATCGGCGTAACTGGCTCGATGAACCAGTTTGGCGAAGCTCAGCCGGTTGGCGGTATTTCGCATAAGATCGAAGGTTTCTATCGCATTTGCGCCGATCAGGGCTTTACCGGCGATCAGGGCGTTATCATCCCCCAACCAAACGCCGAAAATGTTGTTCTGCGCGAGGAAGTCGTGCAGGCCATCCGTCAGGGCAAATTCAACATCTGGACCATTGAACACATCAATGATGCAATTGAACTTCTAAGCGGCATGCCATCGGGGGATCGTGCCGACGGGCAATATCCGTCCGAAAGTGTTTACGGCAAGGCCATGGAACGGTTGCGCCAGAATGACATTATATTGCGTGACAGATATGCCTATCCGCCACGGGGAGAGCGTTAAGAGAATGTCAGAACCCACCCGCCATAGACCACATTATGCGAAGCCTGCTTCGCATAACCCTTGCGTGGTTTTATGGCGGGGGTTTCTAAACATCCGCAAAGCCAGCATAATTTCGTTTTCTGTGATGATTATTGCCACTCCACACGCGGCCCTTGCACAGCAAAATTCTGATGATGCACCAATCAGCGGGATTGACGCCATTCCAACAGACCTTCCTGTGCATGCCTCGACTGTGCGCGATCCCAAACAGCCGGTAAGCCTGCTGCCCGGAACCATTCCAATCATCGACTCAGCAGAGTTTGTTGAAGAAATTCCGTCGTTAGCAGCGCAATATCATCAAACAATAAGCGGCACAGCCCCCCGCGCGACCAAGCAGGCCCCTAAGAAACCAAAAGTCTCTTCGGCGCCCCAAAAAACACCGGCAGTCAAACGCCCTGCCCCGATGCAAACTGTGACAGTCGCAGCCACACCGTCACCATCCGTTGAGAACGCGTCACTTGGTGAGACAACGGGCCAGTATCAGATACAACTTGGCGCCTTTCACGACACCATCAGTGCGCAAACATATTGGGCCAGTTTTCGTATCCGCTATCCCGACTTGGCCCAATCCCACCCGCGCGAAATCGCCACGGCGGACCTGGGAAGCAAAGGCATTTTTCATCGCCTTCGTCTGGGAGGCTTTCCCAATCAGGTAACCGCTGATGAAAAATGCCGCCAGCTTATTGCTGACGGCACCGATTGTTTCGCCATCCGTCCGTAAACGATGGCGGGACAAAGTCCCGATTTATTTCGCAGGCACAAGCAGAACGATCTTATCAACAATAAGCGTCGACGCCTCGGTGCAGGTCGTCATCAAGGCTTCATGTCCCGTGACACGAACCTTATCGCCCGGGCGGAATTTCGTTGCCTTGTTCGCCAACGCATACAATGTTCCGTCATCGGCACGGAAAGTTACGCATTCTTGTCCCTGATCGGTAATTTCACCGGCAATGGTGAAATTATTCTTTTGTATAAATGAACAGGCTGACAATACGACTGCAACTGTGAGAATCGCAATTTTCCCTGAAAGTCCTGCCATTAAACCGGTCTTCATTCTTCAATCTCCTGTGTGTGAACGATTGTTCTTCGTCACAAACTCTTTCGTGTCGCGTTAAGGTTCTTGTAACGCAGCCAGCTGTAAAAAGGTATTCATCCTTTTACGGGTTTCGCAATCTGATGTCATGGGTTACCAGACGGGTTATGGAAAAGTCGCAAATCGAATTTCTGACAGAACTTGCTGAAGAATTTCAGCAACAGACTGCGATTAACAATCGCGCGACGGAGGAATCCGAGCAAAGCGACGCACTGTCGACGCTGGTTGATCTGGCGCGTGACATGCAAGCCCGGCTGGACCAGCAGCAAAACCGTATTCGCCAGCTTGAGCTAATGGTCGAAACCGATGAACTCACCGGCCTGTATAACCGTCGCGGCTTTATGCGCCGCACCCGCGAAGCTCTTGCCCGCTCGGCGCGCAGTGGCGAAAAAGGCCTTATGGTGATCGCCGATCTTGATGGTTTCAAACAGGTAAATGACGAGCACGGCCACGCGGCGGGCGACGCAGTCTTGCGTCATTTTGGCCAAAACCTGCGAACTCATACCCGGGCTGATGATTTTGTTGCACGGTTTGGTGGCGACGAGTTTGCCATTCTCATGACCGGAAGCGACCCCGATGCCGCAGAAAAACGCCTTAAACAACTTCAACAGGCAACGGCACGCTTCCCGCTGATCTGGCATGGTACGCCACTTCGTATTCAGGCCAGTTTCGGGTTTTCGGTCTATACCACCAAGAATGATATCTCCGACCTGATAAGCGATGCTGACAAAGACATGTATAAAAACAAGCACGCAGGCCGCAACAATCAAAAACCCGCCCAAACCGATCATAACGCAGCCTGACCCTCCAAGCACGATTTGCGTGTCCTGCCTGAGTGATAAAAATCTTCGTCCCTTCACCGTATTCCATTGCCAAAGCCCCCATATCAAACGTCGAGACCTGACTGATCACACGCGAGAGTCTAGACGTATTGTCCCGTTCAGAAACCTGAGCGGCAATAGTCGAGCATAGCAACTTCTGATATTCTGGGTTTTTGTCTGATTTTTTGGCGAATAATGTGCAAATCCTTCATATCCCCTATAGGATTGTTATTTAATATATACAGGTAGTATCGCACCTAGTTTGATCAGGTGTTTTTTGATGATGGGTCCTCAATGACAGACAGCGTTGGCTATTCAGCGGAAACAAATGACCAGGACCTGTTGGCTGCCATGGCATTTTGCTGGGCAGACATGCTGCTGGAAGTTGATGAAAACGGATATGTGCTGTTTGTTGCTGGTGCAACCGAAAGCCTTTTGGGCTGCACTCCGGATCGTCTGATTGGCGAAGCGCTTGAAAAGCTTGTTGTGAAGTCGGAACGCCCACTGTTGCGGGCTTACCTGCACAGCGGGTCTGGCCTAAAACGGCTCGAAGAGCTTGATCTTGATTTCCAACTGTTCGATGCAGATGGCACTCCGGTACAGGATATCGTGCCGCTGTCACTGAGCGGTTACATGATCGCCAATCCAGCTAGCCGATATTACATTGCAGCACGCCACCGGGCCATCCGCCCGCGTGCGCGCTCGGGCATTGATCGATTGATCTTGCAAAGTGCGGTTCAAGAACAAAAACGCGGATCAGACTCGCTGTCGGCTTCTCGAAATCTTGATCAAATATCGTCGAAATATCACAGCGAAGCACTGGTGGTGCTTGAAAATCTGGCTGCATCGCGATCACAGGCCGAAACAGCCGCAACCAGCGAATTAGCCCATTTGATTGGCATGCGCACCATGCAATCATCGAACTTGTTCGCGTCGGCCAGTACAAGCCCGTCAGACCGGATCCACCCGGTTGATGAACCGATGATCGAACTTGAACGCAGGATCGTTGCCTATGCCAGCGCATTGCGGGTTGATCTGGGTGATGCCACTACGGGTGAAACGACAGATGCGTTATTATCTCTGACCAACGGTATGGCAGAAACCTTCACAAGCAAGCAGAAGACCATATCATCTAACAAGGATATGTTTGGCAGCGACTATGAAAGTGCGCGCAATTTTCATCAGTTTGACGCCACAGAAAACTTTGTCGGTGGCGACAATGATCGTGAAACCAACCTGACGCGCGCGGTCGCCTATGCGCTTAACCGTATGCAGCACCGAAGCCAAAACGATGTATCGGCCGAACGCCTGTCGGCCAGCTTGCCACACCTTATTCAGGAAACATTGAAATCCGTTCGGGCCTTTCGTGAGATCGTTGAAAACGGCTCATTTGCTGTCGCCCTGCAACCGATTGTTCATTTGGGCAGTCAGGAAATGCACCATTTCGAAGCCCTGGCACGCTTCACCAATGGCAGTAGCCCGCTTGCTGTTGATCAGATCATTCACTTTGCCGAGGGCACAGGCCTGATTACAGAATTTGATCTGGCGATGAGCCGCAAGGTTCTCGACCATGTACGCGACACACCTGATAAAATCCCCTATCCGGTCGCGGTTAACCTTTCGGGGCATTCGCTTGAACAAGCTGATTTCTTGCCTGATTTGATCAGCCTTCTCGATCAGTATGATATTAGATCGGAACATGTTCTGTTTGAAGTAACCGAAACATCGCGCATTCGTGGGCTTAAGGACGTGAACAATGGCCTTCAGAAACTGCGCGCACGCGGTCACGAAATTTGCCTTGATGATTTTGGCGCCGGGGCGGCCAATTTTGAATATCTGAGCGCCCTTGACGTCGACATCATCAAGTTTGACGGCGGTGCAATGCGTACAGCGCTTGCCAATCCCAAAGGCCGCGCATTCCTTAAGGCAACGGCCCTTCTTTGCCGTGATCTTGGCATTCATACGATTGCAGAAATGATCCATGATCAGGCCAGTTACGAGATGGTCTGCGAGCTTGGGATTGATTATGGTCAAGGGTATTACCTTGGCCCGCCAGTAACCATTGGCAGTACTCCAACCAACAGCGACCTTGAAATGGGCTCAAGCAATACAGATCACAGTCAAACAGTTTCAGGAGGACGATCATGAACACCCGTCATCCTGCCCCCATCGACCATAATAGTGACGACCTGACAGGTTACGACGCAGAAGTCTTTGCGCTTGATCCAAAGGTGATGGCAGATGCCGAAGCACCAGTGATTGTCATGGACGCGCATGGCGTTCCGTTGTTTGCCAATAAGAATGCGGTTGGTTTTGCCAATGGTATTCGCGACGGGTTGTTTCCCGAAATTTACCAACTGATCCGCCGCGCGTTAACTACACCCGGCGGTGTGGTTGAAATGTTGACCTTTGAAGTTCAGCGCGGCACGGCCACACTTGAGTTAACAGCGCTTCCGACGACCAACAACCATGTGATGCTCCTGCCGCGCGATGTCAGCATGGACCGCAACCTGCGCGAAGCCCTGATTGATTCGCGCCAACGGTATCGCGACATTGTCGAAGTATCGTCCGCATTTGCTTGGGAAACCGACGAAAACGGCAAGTTTATCTTTGTTTCGCCGCGCGGCGCACTTGGCTATCGCGCCGAAGAAATCGTCGACCGCTTTCCACGTCATTTCATTCTTGATATCGCCGATCAGGATGCCGAGCACGTGTTCCGCACCCAGAAGGCCGTGCGCGATGTTCCGGTATGGTTGCGCCGGTCAAACGGCAATGATGCCTGTCTTGCGGTATCGTCAACACCGGTTTATTCGCGCGAAGGAAAATGGATCGGCACCCGCGGTCTTGCGCATGACATCACTGAACAACGCCGCCGCGAAAGCGAAGTGTCAATCGCGCGAAACCGTGATCGACTGATGACCTATATCGTGCGGACCATGCGTGATGAAATTGATCCGCTGATGGTTCTTAAGGGCGCATCAGAGGCCAGCACGCGCGCACTGGCCTGTGCAAATTGTGTCATTTTCAAACGCAATGATGAAACCAACGAACTGGAGATCGCAGCAGGTGATGACAACAAAGACGCAAACGAGATTTCCAGACAGGCACTAGCGAAACTCCAGCAATCGGGCGAAGTTTTCGACGCCCAGATTGACACCTGGCATGTCTTTGCCCTGCCCTGCCACTATCACCAGCGTAACAATGGTGCAGTCATCTTCCTGTTTGATAGTAATCATCCGGACCCCAATGACGGCGAACGTGCGATCATGACGGAAGTTGCTGATCAAATCGGCATCGCCATCGAACAGGCAATTCAGCATGAACGCATTCTGACCTTGTCACGTACAGATGGTATGACTGGACTTCTGAACCGCCGGGCATTCTTTGATGAACTCAAACGCCGTCACAGCCGCCTGCAACGCGACCTTGAGCCAGCATCGTTGATGTATGTCGATATGGACAACTTCAAAATGGTCAACGACATCCACGGCCATCAGGTTGGTGATGAAGCCATTCTGGCCTTAACCAAGGTGCTAGAAGAAAATGTCCGCCCATCAGATCTGGTTGCGCGGCTGGGTGGCGACGAATTTGTCTTATGGCTTGAAGGTGCTGATGTGGCGGCCGCCTCAAATCGTGCCAAGACACTGATGAAAGAAAGCGCCATACTTTCGAAGTATTCCGGTGACAAGGACCATCCGCTGGGCATATCAGTGGGGATTGCCGTGCATGAAGCCGGTTCGAAAGAAGATTTGGAACTCCTTGTGCAGCGTGCTGACCAAACGATGTATCAAGTTAAAAAACTCGGCAAGGGCCGCTTTGGCATTGCATCTGCCCCCGGTACAACCAATTCGGCTAAGATCGAAGATTAGGAGGAATGCCCGATGAAGGGATTTTTGCAGCGGGTATTTACCAAGCGACGCGAAACCCCCATCACCTACGACGAAGCCAAGGAAATGGCGGCAAGTCCCGATGCCGGTGTGCGCGGAACGCTTGCCCAGCGCCATGATACGCGCCCTGAAATCCTGTATTTCCTTGCCAACGACACCGATTCTTCGGTGCGTCGGCATATTGCCGCCAACGAAGCAACGCCGGTACAAGCTGACGTCTTTCTAACCGACGATACAGATGACAGCGTTCGTGGCAGCCTTGCCGAAAAAATCGCCCATCTTTCGGCTGGCCTGACGCCAAACGAAAGCGACAAACTCCGCCGTATGACCTATGAGGCACTTGATAAACTGGCGCGCGATCAGGCCGTCCATGTTCGTCAGGTTATTTCCCAGACACTTAAAGACATCGCCGACGCCCCGCAGCCGATCATTCAGCAGCTTGCGCGTGATGCCGAAAGTGTCGTGTGTGGTCCGGTCTTGCAATATTCGCCGGTTCTAAGCGAAGACGACCTTCTTGAAATCATCGAGGGAAGCTCCGGGCGCGGCGCGCTGAGCTTTGTCTCGCGTCGACGCAATGTCGGCGAAAAACTGGCCGATGCCATTGCTGCGAGCAGTGACAAAGACGCGATTTCGCATCTTTTGGGCAACCGTTCGGCACAAATCCGCGAAGAAACCCTTGATCAACTGATTGACCGTGCCCCCGATTATCCAGAATGGCACCAGCCCTTAGTCGAGCGCCCGGAACTGCCACCAACTGCGGCGGGTAAACTTGCCCGGTTTGTTGCAGAAAACCTGATCAGCGTACTTGAACGGCGCAAGGACCTTAAGAAAGATCAGCTTGAGGCCGTGCGCGAAGTCGTCCAGCGCCGAATTGCATCTGGCGAGTTCGAAAAACGCGAAGCACCCGCCGAAGAATCCAAGAAGAAAGCCAAAAAAGGCGCACCAGCTGAACCGACCAAAGGCAAAGCCGATGGCAAGGATGCGGCGACGGCAACGGCTGCTGCCGGAGAAGAGGAAGAAGAACCCGCCTACGACAAGGCGGTTGCGATGCATGCCAAAAAGAAGCTGACCGACAAGGAAGTCGCCAAAGCTCTTGCCGCCAATGATGTTAAATTCGCCCGTGCGGCCCTTTCCGTTCTTGCCGGCATTCCCCCGGAAGCTGTGACAAAGGTGCTCAACACGCATTCGGCCAAAGGGGTTGTGGCCCTGACATGGAAAGCCGGGTTGCCTGCCGACCTTGCGGTTAAAATTCAGGTCAAACTGGGCCACGTCCCACCAAGTCAGACGCTTAATCCACGCAACGGCAATCAATATCCGCTTAGCGAGGATGACATGAACTGGCAACTGGAATTCTTTACCGGGATGACAACGACCGGTTTGCGCTGATCCCTAACAATAAGCGCTATTCCCACACCCATATCAATGTATCAGAAAGCAGATTACGCCGGGCGTTCCATACAAATGTGAGGAATGCCGTCTTCCTCGTACTCATTGCCAAACTGAATAAAGCCAACGTCTTGGTAGAACTTCTTTAGATACAGCTGCGCATTAAGATAGATCGCCTTGCCGGAAAACTTTTGATCGCAATGGTCAATCGCATGGATCATCAATTGGCGCCCCATCCCCTTCCCGCGTAAAACTTCACTTGCCACAACACGGCCAATCGCAGGTCGGTCGCCTTGTTCTACATGATCAGGATCAATGCCCGGTCCAACAATGCGAACGGCGGCGAGAACAGTCTCACCATCAAGGGCGATGATGTGATCGCACAGCGGATCAAGACCATCAATCTCGGGGAAAATGCATTCCTGCTCGATGATAAAGATTTGCTGGCGCAACTTTAGCAGGCTGTAAACCTGATGCGGGGTCATCTCGTCAAAACGACAGGAAACCCATGTCAGTTTTTGTGGGGCGTCTTGCATGGAAACCGTCTTTCTTAAGGGCATCGTGGCATTGTCAGACAGATGCAAATAGATGCTTAGCATCGATGGTATTGTTCGCCCTCGGATCAGGGCGCGACTTTTTCAATATGATAGATGAAAACGTCATCGGATTTCTCGGACGATCGCAACCGATTTCCGGTCATCTCACAAAATGCTTTCATATCCGCCACCGATCCGGGGTCTGTGGCCATAACCTTAAGCATACCGCCCGCTGGAACATCCCGGAGGGCTTTTTTCGCCTTGAGTACGGGCATCGGGCAAATCAAGCCCCGCGCATCCAAAATTACATCAAAATCATCACTTGAAGATGTCGACATGAAGGACCTTATAAAAAAAGCGGTTTCTGTGTGATAAAGCGCCAATTGGCGATTGTTGCATTTGCACAATATGTTAGACTGAATAATAACAATCAATCAAACGCTGTTAGCCTCCCCAAGATGCAAATCTATCTCCCGATTGCCGAAATATCGGTAAATATATTCCTTATTCTGGGACTGGGCGGCGGTGTAGGCTTTTTGTCTGGCCTGTTTGGCGTCGGCGGCGGCTTCTTGATTACGCCGCTTTTGATTTTTTATGGCATCCCCCCGGCAGTATCCGTTGCCACGGCAGCAAACCAGATCGTCGCATCGTCAGTATCAGGTGTTTTCGCCCATTGGCGGCGCGGCAATGTTGATCTGAAGATGGGGCTGGTTCTGCTGGTCGGCGGCATCTTCGGATCAACGGTTGGCGTCTGGGTCTTTGCCTGGTTGCGATCACTCGGGCAGATCGATCTTGTGATTTCGCTTTGCTATGTGATCTTCCTTGGCATCATTGGCGGCATGATGCTGTTTGAGGCATCACGCGCCATTTTTCGCACGCGCCGCAAAGGTGGTGGTATCCGCCGCCGTAAAAAACACCAGCACAGCTATATTCATGGCCTGCCGTTCAAAATGCGGTTTTACCGTTCGGGCCTTTACATCAGTGCGCTTTTACCCCTTGTCATTGGATTCTTTGTCGGCATGCTGACGGCCCTGATGGGGGTTGGCGGCGGCTTTGTCATGGTGCCTGCCATGATTTACCTTCTTGGTATGCCGACCGGTGTTGTGATTGGTACATCGCTTTTCCAAATCATCTTTGTCACTGCAAACGTCACATTCCTGCAGTCGATCCAGACTCAAACGGTTGATGTCGCCCTTGCTACCCTGCTTTTGATTGGTGGGGTGATTGGCGCACAGTTTGGCGCGCGGTTTGGATCGCGCCTGAAGGCAGAACACCTTCGTGCACTTCTTGGTTTGCTTGTGCTATCGGTCTGTCTCAAACTGTTGTTTGATTTGGTGATCGAACCAAGCGAGCTCTATTCGATCATGCCGGGGAACCTGTGATGTCATTTTCCCCGCACATGTTTCGCATCGCATTCATGGCTGCTGTTACCGTCATCTCGGCGACCTTACCGCTTAAGAACAGCTGGGCCGATGCGCTGGTGGTGGATTTGTCAAACCACCTTGTTGCCATCACAACCGGCTTTACCGGCACCGATGTTCTGCTGTTTGGTGCGGTTCAAAACGAAGGCGACATTATCGTCACTGTGCGCGGCCCCGATCAGGATATGGTCGTGCGGCGCAAGGAACGCACTGTCGGAATATGGGTGAACCGCGAAAGTGCAACCTTCAAAAACGTTCCGACATATTACGCCAGTGCATCAAACCGACCGATGGACATTATTGCCAACGATAATGTGCTCAAAGATTATCGTATTGGTCTGGAACATCAGCGCTTTATCGCAACCACCGACATCACGGAAGTCGACCAGAAAGCCTATCGCGAAGCACTCGTACGTAACATGCAAAACGTTGGCTTGTTTAACCAGCGCCCGGCAAAAATCAGCTTCTTGTCAAACCAGCTGTTTCGAACCGACATCCATTTCCCGGCCAACACACCGACCGGCACCTATATGATCAATGTCTATTTGATCCGAGACGGACGCATTGCCAGTGTCAAAACAACCCCGTTGGTGGTTTCTAAAACCGGGGTCAGCGCAGAAGTCTATGACTTTGCTCACCGTTACTCGGCACTTTACGGCATCATTGCCGTGATCATTGCTGTGATTTCGGGCTGGGTCGCAAGCGTCGCCTTCCGCAAGGGATAATTTCCCAAACCGTCACCGGATAAGGCCAACGTCTCCGTTTGTCCGCTTTCAAAATAGAGATTTGTGCGTGCGCAGCAATTTTCCCGCACCTGCTCAATAGATAATTCTTTGCCCGACGGGCTAAAAAACAGCTTGGAAACAGGCCTCGAATTACGGCACACTTTATGAAACAGGCCAATGACGCTGTCCCACACTCAGTGCCATGATTGCCGATCGGGTAAACTAATCAGGGCTTACATATGACTTCACACGATGCCGATGCGGAACTGCGCACATCAACAAACCGAACGTTTCTTGTTGTGGTTGATGACAGTGACGAGATGACCAAGGCACTTCGTTATGCCTGCCGCCGTGCGCAACATACGGGCGGTCGCGTTGCGTTATTGAGTGTTATTGAACCTGCAGAATTTCAGCACTGGGTTGCTGTTGGCGACCTGATGAAGGAAGAAGCCCGCGAGGAGGCAGAAGCCCGCGTCAATGAACTGGCCGCCTATGTCCATGAACAAACCGGCGCCATGCCGCTTCTGTTTATCCGCGAAGGCCGCCTGAAGGATGAATTGCTGACGTTGCTTGAAGAAGAAGAACAAATTTCCATTCTTGTTCTCGCAGCTGGCACCAATTCCGAGGGCCCCGGCCCGCTTATCACTGACCTGACCAAAAGCGACACGGTTGGCCAGCTGCGGTTGCCATTAACCATCGTCCCTGCCGCCCTGTCAGAAGCAGACATCGATGCCTTAAGCTAACGCAAGCTTTTGCTGAAAACCTTGATGAAACATCAAATCAACCGGCCGCCTATCCTCAGACATCGGGGTCAGGCATAGGCCGGTTGAATGGTTTTCTCAAGAAACTGCATATAGGCGTCAAAGGATGATTTTTGCCCAAACAGGATGTGGGATCGGCTCCGGATAGCCTGTGAGACGACCGAACGGCGACGTTTATCCGTCGCCAGCGTAAGGGCGGTATCAACGTAATCGGCAGAATGATACGCCACACAATCAAACACTGAAATCTGACGATAACAGGTATGACTGCGCCGTGACCGGGCTGCACTACCGGGCAGGGTCACCAGTGGCACGCCAAGCCCGAGGCAATCAAACGCCAGCATCGCATCATTCCATGCCGGACTTTCAAGCACCACATCAACCGCACATAAAAGTGACAGCATATCGGACCGATTGCGCACCGAGACAAACCGCATGCGTCCCGCAACGTCGGCATAATTAACAGCAAACCGCCGCCCCCATGCCGCGTCCCAGCTATCACGTTCCGGTGCGATTAAAATAAGTTCAGCCGTTTCATCAAGTCGCAGGATTTCGGCAATCAGCGGATCAAATTCGGCGGTCAAAACATCCAATGGCTGCGGACACAAATAGGTATTTCTATCTTGCGCCAGGCGCCAGTGTCGTTGCAGATCCGTCGTTGTCAGACCAAGGTCATCTGGCCGTGTCGCATTGACAAACAACCCCGGTAACCGGATCAGCTTTTCGCTAAACCGTTTTTCACCGCCTGCCGTTTCCCAGTCTTCGGCAATCAAATGATAATCGATATTTGAAAGGCCACTGGTTGCGGCAATACCGCCGCCGGAAATCTGCATCGGGGCCAAACGCCAGCTTGCCAGCAGCATTGTATAGGCATCGGCCTGCGGATCGACATAATGCAAAACATCAAGATCAAGCCCGGCAATCACGCGCGCGGAATGCAATGGATCAAGTGGCAATGGCACGACAAGATCGGCATGTTCGTCAATACGCGCAGTAATATCGTCTTCACCAGTTGGCGGACGGATCACAGTGACATCGAACCGATCCCGGTCAATCGCATCCACAAGCCCGACAATCCAGCGTCCGATACCATTTTCGCACATATTGGCGGAAACGACCCCGATGCGGATTTTACCGCCATTATGGACCTTGTCCTTGCTGACTTCGGGCACGTCATATCCCGACACCAGCTGCTCCCAGTAATGACCAACCGCGCGCAGTTGCTTGTCACCTTCAGGACGAAGGGCGGCACGCCAAACTGGTGGGAACCGTGTCAGAATAGTAGGATCAATGCGGTCTGCACCGACGTACTCCAGCCCCGGTTCAAGCGAGTCTTCATCCATCGTGTCGTCAAGCAACTCACGAACGACTTCGTCATTCTGTGCCGCAATGTTGGTCGGCACGGGGGCAAACAGCAACCGTCGGGCCGTCCTAAACAGGGCGGCGTTTTCGCCTGCTGCGATCTTGCGATCAATGCCGTTTTGCAGGACCGATTGCGCCGATGCGGTATCACCTTCTTCGGCCAATTCGACAGCAAGGCGAAATACCGCGTCATCGCCGCCACCAACACCGATTGCCGCGCCAAACCGTTCAACGGCTTCGCTATGGCGGCCCACAATGCTAAGCGCCTCGCCCATCATCAGCAAAAGTTGAGGATCCTCAGGGTTGGCCTGTAAAAGTGGCTCAAGCGCGCCAATAGCTTCTGTTCCCTGCCCGACCCGCAAATTGAGCAAAGCCAAAGTCCGGCGTGCGGGCGCATCGGTGGGATCAAGCGCAAGAACCTGACGCAAACAATGCTGCGCCCCGGCAAACTGTCCCAAACGGAAAAGTGCGTCGCCATAGGCTGTTAAGGCCCGTTGATGACCCGGCTCAAGATCAAGCGCGCGGCGCAGAGGTTCGCTGGCTGAAACAGTTCGTCCCTGATCAAGCCTGATTTGGCCAATCAGAACAAGTGCATTGACGATATCATCGCGCATTTTAAGCGCAGTCAAACAGGACGTTTCAGCCCCGGCAACATCGCCCAACGCATAAAGGCAGGCCGCATAGTTGGCATGAATTTCTGCAACGTCAGGGGCCAATTCCAACGCATGTTGGTAATTTTCCCGTGCTGCGTCGAGTTCATCAAGCTGGCGATAGGTATTGGCGATATTGCAATAAAGTGCAGGTGCATCCGGACACAGCCGTATGGCGCGCTTAAACGCGCCAATTGCATCACGCAATTTACCAACGGCTTTTAAGGCTTGTGCGTGATCATGCTGGATTTCGGCACTGTTGGCGTCGGCAATGGCCGCACGCCCCATGCGTTCGGCAGCAACGGCCTGATTTCCCTGACGCATGGCGACAAGACCGGCAAGATGCATTGCCTCTGCAGCCTGTGGAAATGCGCGTGTCATCTTGCGACAGGCTTGTTCAGCCTCCGCAAGCTGGCCTGCTTCATACAGGTCCATCGCAGACCGGAATATGTTGCCGAAATCAGACAAGGGATGCCTTCGCCGTTAGAGTATCAATTTATCCCGTCACCATACGGGCCAAGCGTTAACAAACCACGTCTTTGCCATAAATTCTTGCTCGTGGCCATGCCCAAGGGTTGCATTGATGCAATACCATCCTGCGCCACGGTGAATTTCATCTTTCAATCTCTCAGAAATTCACAGTAATCCCCGAAAAAACCGGAAAAAATCCCCCGAACTTCCATTCAGGGGATTTTATGGACATCGATAAAGCAATGGCGGAAAGGTTAAGGCCTATCCGTCGTGACTGAAATACCGACCAAACCGGTTGGCGAGAAAATCATCAAGACCAACTTCTTCCTGACGAACATAGCCAGCCCCCGGGAGCTGTTGGGTCAAAACCATATCGATCAGCGCGCACAACCCGGCAGAGGTCGTAATCTGGATCGCCGACCACCTCTGACCACCAATTTCAGTACCATGCACTTTGCGGATGAAGTTTTCTTCGCACAGGTCCCCATTTCGCATGCCAACCGCATCAGCAAAAATGACAATCACATCCTGCTGGGTAATCGGCAGGGCATTTTCAAAAATTTCCTTCATCATATCGGGGCGTTCGCCCAAACGCAGATCTTCGATCAAGATTTTCAGGATTTCCTGATGCCCCGGATAACGCACAGTTTTGTAATCAAGATTGGCAACCTTGCCTTCAAGCATGTCACATAATGCCCCAACTCCACCCGACGTATTGAAGGCTTCGTATTCTGTGCCATCAATTGTGAAGCGTTCATATCCTTCAAGCGGCAGCACCTCGACACGTTTGCCATTGAGGATGGCCTCACACGGATTAAGGTACTCGTTAATCAGTCCGTCAGTTGACCAGGTCAGGTTATATTTCAAACGGTTGGTCGGATTTTGCGGTAACGCCCCAACCCGAAGACGCAATTTCTGCACGCTATCAAACCGCTTAAACAGGTCATGGGCAGCAATTGAAATAAACCCCGGTGCAAGGCCACATTGCGGCACAAACGCGCTGCTTGCCCCCTCGGCGATTTCACGGATGGCACGGGTGGTTTCAACATCCTCGGTCACATCAAAATAGGATGCCCCGACTGCGCGCGCCACACGGGCAATCGCAACGTTCAGATAAAACGGACAGGTCGACAAGATGGCATCATGCCCACGGGCAACCTCGGTCAGGGCGGCTTCATCTGTAACATCAACCTTTACAAGCGTTGCTGCATTATCCTGCGCGCAGAATTCCAGCATGTCGCCATTGGCATCGGCCAGTGTCACCGCATAATCGCCACTTTCATTGAGCATGACGGCGGCAATACGCCCGATTTTACCAGCCCCAAGGATCAAAATCTTTTTCATTTTCGTTCACTCCCAGATCAACACACAATAAACAAACAGCCATGTTTCCGATGCCGTGCCTGTCCTGATAACGTTTTGTTTATGACCCTTTTATCGTCCGCCGCTGGACTGACGCTTACAACCCGGCGATACTGTCAAAATCATTGAATAGACCGTCATTTTTATGGGTATACCCGATGAAACGCCGACTTGATGAAACCGACCGTCGCCTGATTGCCAGGTTACAGGAAAATGCACGTATTCCGATTACCGCCCTTGCGCGCGATGTTGGATTATCGCGCAGTGCCGTTCAGGAACGTCTTGAACGGCTTGAAAAATCACAGACAATTATGGGCTATACCGTTCAACTTGGTGATCAGGCACGCCCGGTTCTTCTGGCCGAAGTCATGATCCAGCTTGAACAAAAGCAATCTGCGGGTGTTGTTGGCGCATTACAGAAAATCCCCCACTGCATTCGCTGTCTTGCGATTGCCGGGGAGTTCGATCTGATCGCTGAAATAGCGGCCGATACATCGGAAGAACTCGATACTGTACTTGACCGGATCGGCGGCCTTGCCGGAATAAAACGCACATCAAGTTCGATCATCCTTTCAACTAAATTCGATCGCCGCTAAACTGGCTCTCAAGGTTGGGGAACCTTCTTTTCAGGAAGAAACACCGAGTGACGTCAAAACGTAGATATTCCGTCCTTTCTGTCCTTCTTGCCGGTTTTTCCGCCACCAGCATTCTGGGCGTCGGTTTGGCCCTTTATGTCGGGCTTGGAGCGGCCTATGAGAACACCCGCAATCTTTGGGTGATGCTTGCAGATGTCGATCTGACATCAGTTCAACGCACCATGCAGGAACGCATGGATGAAGTTGACAAAAGATCAAACTGGGTCGCCGAGCAGGTTGCCGAAAGTGCGCTTGACCCCAGCTTCCAATACGGTTGGAACAATGCAATGCGCGCGCTTGCCGCGGCAAATATGGATGTCATGGCCTATGGCCTTGTCACCGGTGAACGGCAGTTTATCGGTTATAACCCCGATGATATGAGCGTCATCCGGCGTACCCTTCCCATGGACGATATGCTGTTTTCCGAATTGGCCCAGATACGCGGACCAGCGACCAGTAGAACCGGCTTTCCCCGCTGGGACCCATATTTCGACAAAACCGTGTTAACCAGCTGGGTCCCGTTATTTAATGACGGGCGCTACCTTGGAACCTTCATACAATATCTATCGCTCTCGAACCTGTCCGACAGCCTGATTAGAGGGCGCGAAGACTTACCCGGAACACCTTTTATCCTGATTGGTGGCAATCGGGTGATGGCACATCCGGGTTTGCGTGACTGGGGCACTAACACCGCATCCAAACTCATCGATGATGCGAACATTGCGCGCAGCCCGATCCCCCTTCCAACCATAAGTGACATCAGTGATCCGGTTCTGGCCAATATCGGTAAATCCGAAAGGATCAAAACCGAACGCGATGACGACGGGGAAAAAGGAAAAGGCATTCAGCTTTCCGGTCTTGAACTTGATGGAAAGTACAACCTGATCGTTACACGACAGGTCGAAAATGCTGCAATTTCGCCCATCATCATCGGTATGCATTTCGACGAGGAACTGTTTAACGATGAATGGGAACGGCTCGTACTGGCATCTATTCTGGGAGGTGGCGTTCTGGTGCTTGCGATCCTCGTCGCGATTGTGATGTCACGCCAGTTCACAAAACCCATCCGAAAGTTCGCGGCCGCGGCACGTGCGTTCGAAGACGAAGCAATCGCCTCTGCCGATGTCCCTCAACTTGAAGGTAGCCGAATTCGCGAATATGACGATGCCGCCCGATCCTTCAATCACATGATGATTGCGGTTCATGACCGCGAACGTATTACCAGTCTGTTTGGTAAATTTGTCCCGCAATCCATTGCCAAAAAACTTCTGGCATCGGGAACAGATTCCGGGGCACTACCTCCACAACAAACAGAAGCAACGGTCCTGTTTATCGACATCGCCGGGTTTACATCGATGTGCGAGACACTCGACCCAAATCAGATCATTTCGATGCTCAACGCCTATTTTGATTGTGCGACAAGCATTATCGAATCGCATAGCGGCATCATCACCCAGTTTCAGGGCGATGCTATCCTTGCGGTTTATAATGTGTTTGATGACTTGGAAAATCACGCTGATGCCGCCCTCGACAGCGCAATTGCCCTACAAAAAGAAGTCCATAGCAGAACATTTGAAGGATTGTCGATCCGTTGCCGATGCGGGGTGAATACCGGTAATATGGTGGCCGGGAACGTCGGTGCGAAGGCACGGCTATCGTTTACGGTTCACGGCGATGCGGTCAACACGGCGTCGCGTCTGGAACAAGAGAACAAGGTGCTTCATACTGATGTTTTGATATCAGAAAGTACGCGTATCCTGCTTTCCAACCCAGACAGAGTGATCAAGGCAGGTGAAGTTCTGCTGCGGGGGCGCCATAGCATGACCGAGCTTTATACAGTGCCGTCGGACTTGCTCGGCCTATCATAAAGTCAAAACACACTGAACAGTGCATACCTACCCAGAGTTGACTGCCCTCTTTCCATGCTCATCAAAAGTACATAAGCTGATGAATTGAATGGTAAGATAAGCATGTTCAAAATGGACAGGCATCATCGCATTTCCATTAAACTTGGGGGAAACAGTTTGGCAAAACGTCACGGACGCTTTTCCATTTTTGGCGTTTTGCTGGGGGGCTTGTTGCTTTGCAGTGTGGTTGGTGTTGGTCTGTCGCTTTATGTTGGTCTACAGACTGCGGTTGAAAACACCCGCGATCTTTGGATCAGCATGACCAGTGCTGACCTTGCCGAGGCGGAACGCACTGTCGAAAAACGCCTGATCCGACTTGCCGATCGCAATAACTGGGTCGCAACACAAACTGCCGAGGGTCTTGTCAATCCGCGCAACCCGTCGTTCTGGACCGATAATATCCCGTCATTGATTGCCGGTGAAACCGATATCGCCGCCATCGGAATGACAACACCGGATGGTGAGTTTCTTGGCTACGATCCAAAGACGCATAAGTTTTTAAAAACCAAGGCCGATCTGTTCGATGGACAGATTGCAGAACTTTTCCCCGAGACCGGTCCAGCCAAGAGCCAAACGCTTTTCCCTTACTGGCAAAGCGCACTTCGTCAGGTCGTGATTGGTGAAGCCATCCCGCTTTTTCAGAACGGCGAATATCTTGGTGTCCTGATCCAGTACCTGACCCTGCCCGGTTTGTCGCGCGACCTTCCAATGCAGGAGCAAGGCGATGGACGGACAGCCTTCATCATGGTTGAAAATCACATCATCGCCCATCCAAGCCTTTCAAACTGGCAACGGGTCAATATGCGGGCCGAGGATTCTGCCTTTGTCCCCGAAACGCTAGAAGAAGCGACAAGCGTCCTTCCGCAACTTGATCAAATCGGCGATCCGATCCTTTCCCAGCGTGCCAGATGGAAACCGCTTGACCTTGGTGACAGCCTTAAACTCGCTTTGGATCAACGCCTTGATGTATCGCAGGTCATCATCAATTCGACTTACAACATTATCGTCACCCGCGAAGCATCACAGTCGTCTGCGACGCCGATCACCTTTGGAATGCATTTTGCGCCGTCTGTCTTCGCAGCAGAAGGTCGTCGCCTTGATTTTCTGCTGTGGATCGGCGTTGTTGTGTTGATTGGGGCCCTGATCGGTGCGGCTGTGATTGCACACTATTTCTCGCGCCCTCTTAAACGGTTTTCCGCTGCCACCCGCCAGCTTGAAGAAGGCAATCTAACATCCCTGCCCCACCTTCCAGAAAGCTACATCACAGAATTTAACGATGCTGCGACGTCCTTTAACCAGATGGTCGTCACACTAAATGACCGCGAACGGATCGGACGCCTGTTTGGCAAGTTCGTGCCCCCGGCAATTGCCGAGCAACTTTTAGCATCACAAAGCGATGCCGGAACAATCCCACCACATAAATGCATTGCGACAACGCTCTTTGTTGATTTGCAGGGCTTCACCAGCATGAGCGAAAAGGCAGACCCGCAGCATGTTGTTGATATTCTGAATGCCTACTTCACGGATGCTACGGCAGTGATCGAAGCCAACAAAGGGATTATCACCCAATATCAGGGCGACGCGATCCTTGCGGTGTTTAACGCGGTTGGCGAACTGCCCAACCATGCCGATGCCGCCGTTGAAACGGCCATTTCCCTGCAAAAGATGGTTTATGCCAAACAGTTCAAGGAAACAACTTTACGGTGCCGCTGCGGGGTAAATACCGGTGAGCTGGTTGCCGCCAGCGTTGGCGCGCCAGGCAGGCTTTCCTTTACCGTCAATGGCGATGCCGTAAACAGTGCCGCCCGCCTTGAAGCGATGAACAAGGAACTGGGAACGAAAATACTGATCGGCGAGAGCACATATAGCAGGCTCAGCGATCCGTCACAGGCCATACCAGCCAAGGAAGTTCTTCTGCGTGGCCGAAGCGAAACAACAGCCGTCTATAAAGTTTTGATTGACGGCATCGATGACGCAGCGAAAGACAGCACATCCCCCGAAAGCAGATAAAACAAAACGCCGCATTGGAAAACCAATGCGGCGTTTTGTAAAACCTTTGCGGTCAAGATGCCGGGAATTAACCCTGACGCGCCTTGAAACGCGGGTTCTTTTTATTGATCACGTATACGCGGCCACGGCGGCGCACGATACGGCAGCCCTTTTCCCGCAGCTTAGCGGATTTCAATGAGTTCCGGATCTTCATAATCTTAAACCTTAGAAACTTGGCCCCTTCGAGGAAGCCGGAAAATAGAAGTAGGACTTGCCCCTGTCAACACCTAAAACAGGTTGCGGCGACAGAAATCGGGACAAATCCCTATAAAAGCGCCAGCAGCAATCTAAAACCTTACCGATCACCTGATCGTTGCGTAGAACCGATAAAAGGCTAGCGACCCATTTTCAAGCATTTTTACGCGATTCATCCACATTTCCATCTCAGAAACCATATAATCCATCACATCAGGGTCTAAACCGCTCTTTTGGATGTCCGACAACAAGGTCATCCACGCCATTTTTATATGAGCCAGATGCGTTTCCGACTCATCTTTGGCAATACGGATGTCAAATTTAAGTGCGCCTAATTTTTCTTTGTATTCCTGTGCCGTCCATGGAAACAGCTCCTCGCCTTCCAACTTGGCCCATTTTCCAAGCTCTGCCTCGTCGAGATCACGGGTCAGCACGTAATCGGTCAGCAATATCTGTCCGTGGTCACGCAAGGTATCCGCAATCGCAGGAAGAAATGCGTCCTTTTCCGGGATTTTGAACAACTCCCCATAGGAATAGACAACGTTGAAATACGCTTTGCGCAATTCCGGGGCACGCGGATCGAACACCTGAACGGGAACTTTTTTCTGAACACCCGACTGAACTGAGCGTTCCATACCAAGGAGCGCCAATTCGCCGTCCTGCTCATACGCCGTGACCCAAACCCCCAGCCGATCTGCCAGAATACGTGCCACCCCGCCAAGCTTCGCCCCAATTTCCAGACAACTTAACGTCTCATCAAGTGCCAGCGGCTTGGCCAGTTCGAGCGCGTATTCATGTCCCCCCGGGATCATGATCCCGTGATCAAACAACTTATCATACAGCCTGATACGCTCAGGCGGCCAGCGCCCGATTTCGTCGTCAAGGTCAAGTTCGCCCAGTTCCGGCTCGACAGGACGGGCAAGGAATACCCGCATTTTGCGCAGCCAATCGGCATAGGCATCTATTTCAAGCTGAAGCAGATAGTATTCAACCGGATCGTCATACCCTTCCCACTTGGCCCGCATGCGGATACCAAAGCTAAGGTGATGACCCGGTGGCATCTGGAACTCGGACGCGTTGTCGTCTTCGGACAAATCGTCGTCATCATCGACATTGCGTTGCCAAAACTTCAGCTTCAATGTTGCTACCTGCTTGTTCCGGACGTGTTTAAACTTGATTCTTGCAAAATATGGCAATTCGTCAAAAGTGACAACGTGTTAAGATTTCAATCATATGATTGTGGCGTAAAAGCCATTGTCAAAATGGCCATCAAATAACTTCCCCATGCCGGGAACCCATGCAGGACAGGAATTTTCTTTCACCATGAATCAGGATCGCCTGAGCATATATTACCGCATGCTGAACATTGCGCCTGGTGCCAGTGCGAAGGAAATCAAGCTTGCCTATCGCAAACTGGCCTTTGAATTCCATCCTGATCGCAACACTGACGCGGATTCGGAAGAAAAATTCAAAGACATCACTGAGGCCTATGAAATCCTGACCGGTGAACGCAAAGCCCCCGCACAGGCCAATAACCCTAAAAACGGCTCGGCGGCTCAAAGCGGGCAAACCAAATCATCAACATCCTCGGCCTATGGCCCAGATGCTGCAGGCGCACGCAATGCCAACAAAACCCGTCAAGGATTTGCCGGATCCGGCCGCAAAGAACAACAAGCCAATCCCGGCAAGGATGACAAAGTCGCACGCGCCAATCAGGCCTACCGCGAACAACAGGCCAAAGCCAGCGGACGCAAAAGCAACATTCACCCCGGCGCACGCCGCCACAAAGCCAAAAGACCCGACAGCAACGCCGCGGGATTTATCCAGTGCGCCGTCACCGGCGTCGTATCGGCACAGCCGCGTCTCGTCGAATTCAAAATCGTGCGTGGCTTTTTCAATTCTGTCCGTACGGAAGTCGTCTCAGCCTACCTTGCCCCCAAAGGGGCTCGGCGGATGGCGCTAAAAGCAAGTTTTAAGACATGGCTGCGGGGGTTCTGGGGCTGGCGCAGTTTTATCCCGGCATGGCGTGCGATCCTTGGCAACATGCGCGGCGGCACGTTCCCGGCCGAAGGCAATGCAAAGCTTCTTTTCACCCAAGCCACCGCCTTTGAAAAATCCGGTAACCGACCACTGGCGTGCGCGGTTTTGCTTCAGGCACGTGATTTCATCGGCACAAACCGCTCGGCCCTTGCCGAACAAATTCGCACCAGCATTCGCCGCCTCGAAGATGGTCAACCCGCCAGACGGGTGCGCGATGAATGGCAACGGGTGGGCATGATGGTTGCCCTGCTCCATCTCAGTCCGGTTTTCGTCGTGATATTTGCCCTGCTGATCGCCTTTGGCCCCGGCCAAGGGTTCCTGACCCGTGATCTGCCTGCCATGGTCGCTGAAAAAGGCAGCCAGATCACCCGCCAAGTCGAACAGATGATCGGCGAAGACCGCGATCCATATTATGTCGACCGTGATTTACTCAACATGCGCAACGGTGCGGGCGTGACCAACACGATCATTCGACGGCTGGCGCGGTTTGAAACGGTTTATATTTCCGGCGACAGCAAAGGCATCTGGGTTGAGATCGACACATCAATCGGTGAAACCGGCTTTGTCAATCTTGATGCACTTGTCCCAGGTAATGGGGCAGATGCGCGCGATACATGGTGCCGTAAAAACAGCTGCGACTGACCACCAAAGGCAGTCAGTCGCAGCAACAGACTTCTAATCTGCAGGTCTTTTCTCATTACAAAGACGGTTAAGCCTTGGCCGGAATAGACTTCAATGCGGCCAAAAGATAATCCCAGAAGCGCGTCACACTTGGCACATGTACACATTCATCCGGGCTGTGCGCGCGTTTAATCGTTGGCCCAAATGATACCATGTCCCAATGCGGATATTTCGATCCCAGAACCCCGCACTCAAGACCCGCATGGATCACCCGAATTTCCGGATCTTTGCCAAACATGTCGCGATGAACAGCCATCATCATTTTAACAGCTTCGCTATCCGCGTCCGGTTTCCACCCGGGATAAGCATCACCCCATGTAACGGTTGCACCGATATTTTCAAAAACAGCGGTTGCGGCTTCGCGGATCGAATCACGCGCCGAGTTGATTGAGCTTCGTGCCGACAGGGTCACATCGGCCTTGCCATTTGCCAGTTTAATGATCGCAAGATTGATCGAGGTTTCAACAACTCCTTCAACACTTGTGCTCATGGCCTGAACACCATTTGGTGCACCGACACAAGCATTGTTGAATTTTTGCGAGTCAGACGCGCTCATTGCGGTTGAAGGAAGATCAGCATCCTTGGCGGCAATGTTGAAGTTTGGCTCGATTGCGCCAATCTCGTCTTTCACGGCGGCACCAAAGGCTGCCAGTGTGGTGTTGAAAGCAGAAGCCTGATCAGCTGGCAAAACAACCGATGCAAAAGATTCACGCGGAATGGCATTGCGGGCTGTTCCGGCATTAATGGTGACAATCTGCGCACCAAGGTCGCGGATTGCGGTGCGCAGGAAACGCGCCATCAGTTTGTTGGCATTGCCAAGACCAAGAATAATGTCGATGCCCGAATGGCCGCCCTTAAGACCGGTCAGCGCGATATCACGGGCAACAAACCCGGCATCCACGGCAACTGGCGCATAATTAAAGGTCGCGACAAGATCGCCACCGCCAGCACAGCCGACACACAGCTCATACTCGTCTTCGGTATCAAGGTTCAGCAGAATGTCGCCTTTAAGACGCCCCGGTTCAAGGTTCATCGCGCCGGTCAGGCCGCGTTCCTCGTCAACTGTGAACAGAAGCTCCAGCGGACCGTGCTCCAGACCATCTTCGGTCATAAAGCCCATCATGGCCGCGGCACCAATACCGTTGTCCGCACCAAGCGTGGTGTTGTCGGCCGTGATCCATTCGCCGTTCATCACCATGCGGATCGGGTCGGTATCAAAATTATGGCTCGAACCGGAATTGGCCTGCGTCACCATGTCGACATGGGCCTGTAAAATGACCATTTTACGGTCTTCATAGCCCGGCTTGGCGGGAACCGTAATGACAAGGTTGCTGCCGCTATCGCGGAAGTGTGCGAACCCTTTGGCATCGGCCATTTTTTCCAAAAGCTGCAACACAGCTTCTTCCTTGGTCGATGGACGCGGGGTATCGCAGAGTTTCTGGAAATTCTCCCAAATCGCGACCGGGGCAATTTTGCTGATCTCGTTCACGGCGGCGCTCTCCTGTTAAAGTCTTCGTTTGTGAGTTTTCGCGGGTTCGATCAGTTGATTACCTCATTCACGGCTGAATTTAAAGCGCATGTAAGGGTTTCTGCGCAATTTTGCCCTGCTTAGCACCATCTCAAAGTCCGCAAGTTATTCAATACCAACGATTTCACTGCGCCGTTGCAACACCATAACATCGCGCCACTGGCCTGCCATTGGCCCATAGTTCATCCGGCCCAAGCCACGCTTGCGCCCGACAATATCAAATCCGTGTTTTTGGTGAAGCGCGATGCTGGCTTGGTTTTCTGGAAAAATTCCGGCTTCCAACGACCAAAATCCATTCTGTTCACTCTGCGCGATCAGAGACGCCAGCAACATGTTGCCAATGCCCCGTCCTTGGCTGGCCGGGTCAACATAAACCGATATTTCGCCAACCCCTTGATAGACACATCGCCCGGAAACACCCGAAAGCCCCGCCCAGCCGCAAATACGTCCGTTCCCATCACAGGCCACCAATCGACAGGCATCAAGATGCCCCTGATCCCAATCAGACCATGTACCTGCATTTTCCTGAAACGACGCATGCCCGGACTGTAATCCGCGGTGATAGACATCAACAACGGCGGATCCATCGTCGGGTGTCATGGCGCGAATATTCATTGGCAACCCTCCTGCTTCACATGGCTATGGCATGCAACAGAATAGGAGAAATTCGATTTTCGGGAAGTGTGAATTTAAGAACCGGGCATTAAACACCGCTGCCCCTAATCGTCTATCTCATCAAGCGTTTTGAACTTGATTTGATCACGACCGGCTTCTTTGGCTTCATACATGGCGCGATCCGCAACCCGCATCGCATCGGCAAGCTCAACAAACTTTTGCCGTCCTTCACCGCCAACGGTTGCGCCGAAACTTGCCGTGATTTTTGCGACCGTACTGCCGTCCTTGTCGACGGCCACTTCGATTTCTCGGATCATGCTGGCCAAACGTTCTGCAATGCGTTTGGTTACCGCAGCTGTCGCCGATGGCAACAGAACGGCGAATTCTTCGCCCCCCAAGCGCACGACAAGGTCATCATCACGCAATGCCTGGCGCAAAACCTGAGCAACTTTTTCAAGCAGACGGTCACCAACAGAATGGCCATAGGTATCGTTGGTCTGTTTAAAGTAATCAAGATCAAGAACGATCAAGCCAAACAGCCAGCTTTTATCTTTAAGATGCCGGATTTCACGCAACCGACTGACCGCACTTTCAAAGCCGCGCCGGTTAAGCGCCCGGGTAAGCGGATCGGTCGATGCCAGCGTATCAAGGAACTCTTCCTTACGCTTATGATCGGTGATGTCAGTGGCCGAAACCATCACACCACCGCCCTCCATCATATTCATGCGAATATCCGCCATACGCCCGGACGGTGTTTGCATTTCATCAATCGTCGCGTGCCCATGCCCAACGGCCTTTAAACGTTCATAACAATCGCGCAACGCCGTAATTTCAAATGATGGTTCGGCGTCTTCTGCCGTTCCGTCAGCGCCAAACAGGCGGGAAAATTCATAATTGTAATGAATGACATCAAGCTTGCTATCAAGCATCGCCACGGCCGAAGGCACCATACGGATGACTTCGGTGACGGCGGCCTCAAGTCCGGACTTGGCACGCACCAATTCGTCATGCATTTCGACTTCATCACGGACATCATGTGCGGTTGTTAAAACCGCTGGTTTTCCGTCATGCCATAAAATGCGCTCATCTGTCAGATCACGCCAAACCGATGTTCCATCATCAAGAACATCCTCCACCCGATGACGATCACCCGTGCGGTCCCCACTCAGAATATCGGCAACATGCTTAATGGCTCTGGATTGATGTTCCTTAGGGATAAACCGCAGGACGTTGGGCTGTTCCATAAAACTGCTGGCATTTTTCGCGCCCATAAGGTGTGCAAAGGAATCGTTCACATAAAGTGCGGTCATATTGCGATGAACCATCACGCCGATGAAAGACCGGCCAAGCATGTGATCGACCTGCATGGCGGTTGTGCCATTATCAATCATCTGTGCGGTGGTCAGAACAGCACTGCCATCTTCCCACTCAACGGTTTCATCGCTGATTTCCATCCACACAGGCGACCCATCAGCCCGAATGTTATAGACCTTCTTCCAGCCGTGAAAGCCAGTGCTGCTTTGATAGTTTTCGGAAAGTTTGGTGGCTTCATGGTGAAAACTGGGCGGGATATATTGGCGCATGTCGGGTGCGGTCATGAAATCCTTGACGTCCCGACGGCCAAGCATCTTGGCATAGGCATCGTTGACGTACACGGCCTGAAGGTCCTTATGGACAACAACCCCTACGCGTGAACGCCCATACAGACGTGCGATCTCTGTTGGTTCGAACCGCATCAACGTCCTGCATCCCCCGGAATCCGGACCATTTTCTGCAGGGATCGATATGCGTCAATCACTGCGCCTAATTGGCCTCTTAGCCTACACTATATTAGAGATCATTAAAACAATCCGATACCCTGCCTGCCACTCAAACGCCTGTATCACCCTTAATGTGATATCGCCTGAATAAACAGGAGTCTAGAGCTACCATACAAATGGATAATAAATACTTTAGGCTGAGTATTGCCTCCTAAACACCCTACAAATATGCTCATTGCACATGCTCGAAACGACTATGGAAACGGATTACATGTCCCCGAAAAACTACGAGATTATCGAACACAGCCGCGGCTGGAACGGGTATTTCAAGCTTGATGTGTATCGCCTGCGCCACGACACCTTTGAAGGTGGCAAAAGTGCTATTCTTGATCGTGAAGTGCTTGAGCGCGGACATGCGGTTGCCGTCCTGCCCTATGATCCGGTGCGTGATGAAGTCGTTTTGATCGAGCAGTTCCGACCGGGCGCGATATCGGTTCAAAAAACCTATCCCGACATGCCACTGTGGCTAAATGAAATTGTCGCAGGCATCATCGAAGATGGTGAAAAACCGCAAGACGTTGCGCATCGCGAAACCTTGGAAGAATCCGGCTGCACCATCATTGGCGATCTGGAATATATATCGCGCTACTATGTCACACCGGGCTGCTCAAGCGAAACCGTCACCCTGTATTATGGTCGCGTGGACAGCACGAACATAGGTGGCATTCACGGCGTTGTTGACGAAGGCGAAGACATCCGCGTTTACAAAGTATCGGCCGAGGAATGCTTTGCCATGTTGCAAAACGGGCAACTCTGCAATGCAACGGCGACAATTGCAGTACAGTGGCTTATGCTCAACCGCGACCGCATCCGCAAGGAAACCAGCGCATTGCGCCCATAATATAGACTTTGCGCTCAATTGACATTTAACACAAAATAAACGTGATAATTTTCAAACCATCTTGACTTTTGTGTATAAAAGACCCAATCAACGGGTAATCACATTTTAAACCTAACCACGTTGGGAGTCTGTCATGGACATTCGCAATGGCACCATTGACGCCATTGGCCGCACCCCACTTGTGAAGCTTAAAAAAGTTTCCGAGCTGACGGGCTGCACCATTCTGGGCAAGGCAGAATATGCCAATCCGGGCGGATCGGTGAAAGATCGCGCCGCCCTTGCCATCATTCGCGACGCCGAAGCACGCGGCCTTTTAAAGCCGGGCGGCGTCATTGTCGAAGGAACGGCTGGCAATACTGGTATCGGTCTTGCTGTTGTCGGCAATGCGCTTGGTTATCGCACTGTCATCGTTATCCCGGAAACCCAAAGCCAGGAAAAGAAGGACCTGCTGCGTCTTTTGGGGGCGGATTTGCGCGAAGTCCCGGCCGTGCCGTACCGCGATCAGAACAACTATGTTCATGTGTCGCGCCGTTTGGCCGAAGAACTGGCACAGTCTGAGCCCAATGGCGCGATCTGGGCCAACCAGTTTGACAATATCGCCAACCGTCAGGGCCATATTGACACCACGGCACCCGAAATCTGGGAACAGACCGATGGCAAAGTCGATGGCTTTATTTGTGCTGTTGGCACCGGTGGTACGCTTGCCGGTGTGTCGCTGGCGCTTAAAGAACGCAACAAGGAGATCCAGATCGGTCTTGCCGATCCGATGGGGGCAGCCCTTTACAGCCACTATAAATTTGGCGAGTTGAAATCCGAAGGAAGCTCGATCTCAGAAGGTATTGGTCAGGGGCGTATTACCGCCAACCTCGAAGGCATCGAGATCGATCACCCGTTCCAGATTTCTGATGAAGAAATGCTGCCAATCGTCTTTGACCTTTTGAAAGAAGAAGGTCTGTGCATGGGCGGTTCCACCGGGATCAACATTGCCGGTGCCGTGCGCCTCGCCCGTGAACTCGGACCGGGCAAAACCATCGTCACCATTCTGTGTGACCTTGGCACGCGCTATCAAAGCAAGCTTTGGAACCCGGAATTCCTCAAAGAAAAAGGTCTGCCGAGCCCAAGCTGGCTCTAGGCCAAGCCGAAAACAGCACCCGAAACAGCAAAACCCCCGACCAGAAATGGCCGGGGGTTTTGTTTTAGGTCCTGAGGTATGTGCTCCCTCACCCATGCCTACGCCGCCTCAACTAAATTACCCTCCGCGCGCTGGGCGGCCTGCGTTGCCAACCGCCAAAGATACAGACCACATAACAGCGCACAAACCAGAAGCATTCCGGCAAATCCAGTCACCGCATTCCAGCCGCCATGCGCCCAGAACCAGCCACCAACCGACCCCATGATGCTTGATCCCAGATAATAGGCCAGCAAGTACAACGATGATGCGTGGCCCTTGGACGTCTCGGCAAGACGTCCGACCCAACCGCTGGCGATTGAGTGGGCAACAAAAAATCCACTGGTCAGAACAACAATGCCGCCAATCACACCAAGCAAGCTTTCCAGCATGGTCATCGCCACACCAACACCGGCCAAAAGAACCCCCACAACCAACACAGGCCCCCGACCAAGCTTGTCCGACAAAGCCCCGGCAATCGAGGACGTTACCGAACCACACAGATAGACAACAAAGATCAGGCCGATCTGACTTTGGCTCAGCCCATAGGGCGCATCTGAAAGACGGAACCCAACATAGTTAAAGATTGTCACGAAACAGCCCATAGCAAACGCGCCGATCAGAAACACAAACGGCAATCCCGCATGGGTTAAATGCCCAGCCCAAGCCCGCAGATGATATCTGATCTGAAATCCCGGGTGTCGGACAAAGTTGCGCGATGCTGGCAACAAAACCGCAAATCCAAGGGCCGCGACAAGGCCAAGTGCGCCCATCGCCCCCAATGCGATATGCCAGCCAAAAAGATCGGTCAGGAAGCCGATCACGACACGGCCACTCAGCCCGCCAATCGCCGTCCCGCTGATATAAATTCCCATCGCCATGCCAAGAGCTTTAGGGTCTATTTCTTCGGCCAGATAGGCCATGGCAACCGCCGGCACCCCGCCCAACATCAATCCTTCAAGGGCGCGCACCACCAAAAAGGCATGCCAGTCCGAAAGCAATGGCGCAATCAGGTTCAAAACCGACGCCACACACATCGACACGAGCATCAATTTCTTGCGCCCTGTCGCCTCCGATACGGCACCGGCCAGCAAAATGGCAAAGGCCAGAAAACCAGTCGTCAAAGAAAGGGCGAGCGAGCTTTCGGCTGGCCCGACCGCAAAATGGCGCGCAAGTTCGGGCAACAATGGCTGTACACAGTAAATCAGCGAGAATGTCGCATAACCGGCCAGAAAAAGTGCGATGCTAATACGGCGAAACGCCGCTGAACCGGGTTTAATCCAGACCGGTTCAGTGGTCGTTTGGGCGTTGGTGGACGCGAGTGGGTCATCAACACGTTGGGGCGACGTGCTTTTCTGTGATGTAGCGGCATCAGCATCGCGATCAGATGGTGCAGCCGGGGATTTTTCCCGATATGCAGGCATTTATGGCCTCGTTTGGAACTATTCGTGGAACGGTTCTTATGGTTGCACTTCGCCTGCCATCCGTCCAATATATGATACAGTCAATTTTGATATGTTTTGGATATACCAATCATGGAACTGCGTCATATCCGCTATTTTCTGGCCGTCGCCCGCGAAGGAAACTTCACCCGTGCAGCAGCCAAGATCGGCATTGGTCAGCCGCCACTCAGCCAGCAAATCCGTGATCTTGAAACCGAAATCGGAACACCGCTGTTTCACCGTGTCCCCCATGGTGCGGAACTGACCGAGGCCGGATCTGCCTTTTTGGACATCGTCGTACAGTTCCCCGATCTGGCTGAACGGGCCATTCGTGCGGCCCAACGTGCCGGGCGCGGCGAAGTCGGCTCCATTCGGGTTGGCTTCACCGCATCGGCCGCCTTCAGCCCATCGGTCCCGCGCATTTTTCGCGACTTCCGCCGTGCCTTTCCCGGCGTTGACATGACACTTGAAGAAGCCAACTCGGCACAGCTTGTCACAGGATTAAAGGACGAACGTCTTGATGCGGTTTTCTTGCGTCAGGATGTCGTTGCCGGTGACGGTATTCGCCTGCATGTGATCTCGGCCGAACCGATGGTGCTGGTCCTGCCCGCTGGACATCCTGCGGCCCAAGGCGGCAAGGTTGCCCTGACCGAACTGCGCGATGACGCCCTGATCCTGACGCCGCGCGCGGTTGGTCCCACCCATTTTGACAAAGTCGTCACCGCCTGTCGCGTGGCCGGGTTTGAACCGCAACTGGGGCAATCCGCACCTCAGCTTGGCTCGGTGATCAATTTTGTTGCCGCTGAACTTGGCTTTTCGCTTGTCCCCAAACCGATGACCCAGCTTCAGGCCAATGGGGTTGTCTACCGCGAAATAAAGGGCGATGTGCCAATCGCCGAACTGTCGCTGGCCTATCGCGGCAATGACATTTCAATCGCACTTCGCAATTTTGTCAGCCGTACGCTGGCCGCTCATAGCGATACAACACCTAGCGAAATTCAAAAATGACACTTTAAAATCAATATATTGAATCTTGACCTTGAACAAATTTAACAAGTTTCCCCTGCCGCTTCTTCAAGTGACATGTGTGCTGTATCAATCACCAGATCGACCTGTTGCCATGGTTCGTACTCACGCGCGCAAACCTTCGCCCAGTCTGGCAGCTTATGGTTTTCAATGTCGCTGATCCGTGTTTCAACCCGTTGCCGATGGGCCGCCTTGTCCGAGCAAATCAACTCAACCTGAATATATCGCGCTTCGGCACGTTCAGCAGCACGCCGCCATTCAGAACGGCTTATTTCAATCGGATTGACGGCATCGCCAATCACCATATGGCCCAGCCGCAAGTTATCCGTCGCAAGCCGGTTTGCCACCATATAGCCAACCGGACCTATATCGTCATCTGGTGGCACATTGGCATCAAGAACCGCCTGTTCGATTGTATCAATCCGCAAATGAATTGCCCCGAGGGCACGCGCGGCAATTCGCGCCACAGACGTCTTGCCGACACCGGGTAAACCACCAAGAATGATCAACATTTCCGATCTCTTTTGTTCTGTTCCATCATGTTCATTGTCTCTTGGTACTGGCAAGCTTGCGATTTCAGGCTAGATTAACACCAACGTCGAAATCAGGCGCGCCTGCATCTAACGGCCTGCGCCAAACTGAAAGTCTGTCGAATGGTACGATATTCTCTCCTTGATCTATGCCCGGTCAATGCCGGTGAACATCCCAGTGATGCATTGCGCAATACGCTCACACTTGCCCAACATGCCGAAAAACTCGGCTATCACCGCTACTGGCTGGCCGAACATCACAACATGCCCGGCATTGCAAGTGCGGCAACGTCGGTCGTGATCGCCCATGTGGCAGCGGGCACGAAAACCATTCGCGTTGGATCGGGCGGCGTAATGTTGCCAAACCATGCGCCGCTTGTGATTGCCGAACAATTCGGCACGCTTGACGCATTACACCCCGGGCGCATTGACCTTGGCATCGGGCGCGCACCGGGAACCGACCAACGGACCGCCGCAGCCCTTCGCCGTGATATGCACGGGTCCGAAGACCGCTTTATTCAGGACGTGCTTCAGGTTCAGGCATTTCTGGCCCCGCTTGAAGGCAATCCGCCGATCCGCGCAGTTCCGGGTTATGGATCGCAAGTTCCGATGTGGCTTTTAGGCAGCAGCTTGTTTTCAGCCGACCTTGCGGCACGCCTTGGCCTGCCGTTTGCCTTTGCATCGCATTTTGCCCCGGACATGCTGATGGATGCGCTGTCGCTCTATCGTCACCGGTTTGAACCAAGTGAACAGCTCGATAAACCCTATGCGGTTGCCGCCATGGGTTTCTTTGCTGCGGATAGTGACGAAGAAGGTGAATATTTGGCGACCTCGATGCAGCAACAGTTCCTGAACTTGCGTCGCGGCACACCGGGTCAACTGCCCAAACCAGTTAAGAATATGAGTGAAATCTGGAACCGGGTCGAAAAAGCCGGGGTTGATCACGCCATGCGCTATGCCGCCATCGGTGGACGTGACACCGTGCGCAAAAAACTGCGCGAATTCATTTATATGACAAATGTCGATGAAGTCATGGTCACAGCCAATATTTATGATCAGGAAGCCCGCCTGAAATCGTTTGGCATTGCCGCTGACCTGTTCAATGAGCTCGGCACGGAAAAAACCAAACAAGACTGCGCCTAACACACCGAATAACCGATCAAAAAATGCGAATACCGGGTGCTTCGTGAACCCGGTATTTGCATTTCATCATACGAAATACAATTCATCACAGCTTGCACTTATATCCGCGCTCGGACACTATGCGCGCACCGTCGCAATCGTGACGACAATACCCTTGTTTCAAAAGGTTATGGTGCGCTCCCTATGACTGAGTTTCTCCTCGCGGCAACGCCGATTGCGACGATCCTTTTTTTAATGATCAAGGCCAATTGGGGGGCTGCGCGTGCCGGTGCTGCGGCATGGTTTGTTACTGCCCTGATTGCCGTTTTCTATTTCGGCGCCCCAACCGACATGCTGATCATTGCCCAGGCCAAGGGCGTGATGCTGGCCCTTTATATCCTTTATATCGTCTGGGCCGCACTCATCCTGTATTTCGCCGCTGACGAAGCAGGCGCGATTAAGACCATTGGCCGTGCGATCCGGTCCCTAACTGATGACCGCCCACTTCAATTGCTGATCCTTGGTTATGTGTTTGCAAGCTTTCTGCAAGGGGTTGCGGGCTTTGGCGTGCCAATTGCCGTGGTCGCCCCGCTTTTGCTCGGCATGGGTTTTTCGCCGGTTCTTGCCGTCGCCGCCCCGATGATCGGGCACAGTTGGTCGGTGCTGTTTGGCAATATGGCCACCTCATTCGAAGCCCTTATTGGTGTGACGGGCATTCCCGGGACCGAGCTTACCCATGACGCCGCCATTCTTTTGGGGCTGTCGGGAATGATGTGCGGCGCTGCTGTTTTGTGGCTGGATGGCGGGTTTCGCACCATTCGCCGCCGGATCGTGCCGCTGGTACTCATTTCCGGCACCATGGGAATTGCACAATATGTTATGGCCAATTACGGGGTCTGGACGCTGGGCGGCTTGACCGCCGGGATTGCCGGGCTTGCAATGTCGATCCTTGTCACCCGGTTCTGGAAACCCCATCCCGATGACATTGCCGAACAAGTCGAAGACGACCATCAACACATGCCGCTTCTTGAAGCGCTGACACCCTATCTTGTGTTTATTGTGTTGGTCGGTTGTGCGACCTTTATCCCAGCGGTTGAGGCGTTCCTTGGCCATATCCGCTTTACCCTTAATTTCCCGGCCACCAGCACCTCGCTTGGCTGGCTGATCAACCCGGAAAGTGCCAAGGCAATTGCCATTTTCGGCCATCCCGGGGCGTTGCTTCTTTACACATCGGCCATCAGCTTCGCCTTCTTTAAAATGCGCGGTCACTATGATGACGGCATTGGCAAACGTATCTGGCAACGCACCCTTAAAAGCGGCCTTCCGACCAGCATTGGCATGGTCCCGGTGATTGGGCTTGCAATTATTATGGACCATGCTGGCATGACTTATGCCTTGGCCGAGGGCGGTGCAGCACTGTTTTCCGGGGCCTTTTCGGTCGCCTATCCGGTGATTTCACCGGCCATTGGTGCGCTGGGTGCGTTTATGACCGGCAGTACAAACAATTCCAACGTGGTTTTTGGCATGTTCCAGCGTCACACCGCCGAACTTGCCGGTATTTCCACATCACTTGTGTTGGCGGCACAGGCGGCGGGCGCGTCGCTTGGCAGCATGCTGGCCCCATCCAAAATCCTTGTTGGTTGCTCGACCGTGGGGCTTTCGGGCAAGGAAGGCCCGGTGTTGTCGGTTGTGTTAAAAACCGGTGTCATCCTGACGTTGCTGTGCGGGGTAATGGCGCTGGGCATGTTGCTCATTTCGATGCACTCAGGGGGTATTTGACATGAAAAATAAACTGTTCAATCCGGTCTTTTTGTTTCTGGCATCCCTGATCCTGCCGGTCGCCGCATTTGAAGCGGTGATCGCCCAAAACACCACAGCAGCCGACATCCTGCTTGGACTGTTTGCGGTCATCATGGCGTTGATTGTTCTGCGCAAATAAAAACCCGTCGGGCAATCATCCCGACGGGTGCGACCGATTATCCGAATTAAAATGCGTTCAGGGCCGGAACGTTGCCAGCTTAATGCCAAAGGCAATGAAAACCGCCCCGGTGGTCGCCTTTAACACCCGCTGAAACCGCCCACTTCCGGCATAACGTGTCAGGCGCGCCAACAGCATAATAATCGCCCCGAACCAGACCGCGTTGATCATGGCATGCACGCAGACCAGCATGAAGGCCGATCCAATGGCGCCCTCACCGACCGGAATGAATTGCGGGAAAGCTGCCAGATAAAAAATCGACACTTTCGGGTTGAGCGCATTGGTCAAAAATCCCTCGCCATAGGCCGTAATCAAGGTCCGGCGACGCTTTGCCGGTGAGACGTCCGTTACCTTGGCAACACCGCGCCACGCATCGCGCAGTGCCTTAAACCCGACCCAGCACAAATAGGCCGCACCCAGCAGCTTGACGATCATAAACGCCTGTGCCGATTGCACCAGAATGACCGAAATACCCAGGATCGACAGCGCACCATGCAGGTAAAAGGCCGTAACGAAACCCGCCACATTGGCAACCCCGGCTGCCCGACCAGATGTCGGCACGGTGCGCGCAATCAAAACGCCATTCGGGCCGGGCGACATCACCAAAAGCGACGTCACAAGCGCAAAACTTAAAAACTGTGTCCAATCCATGGGGCACTCCTTTGAGGCTGGCAGGCACCGTAAGAAGCACCTTTCCCAAAACTATAAATCTATTTCCCCGACCAACAAGCAGGTAATTGTCACCATGACATTTATCATCAACGCCAAACACCACATCCAAAACGCGTTGACGGAAAATGATAACTCTTGCGAAAATGATAAAGAATACCAGTGGTTCGCAACGATCTTTGCCGGTAACTTTACCGCAAGAAAACAGAGACATGACAAACAGTCATGCATGAGCGGGACCCTGTAATTCCCACGCGTTTAGACCCCTGATGTATCACAGTGCCGCGGCATATTGCTGCTGCGCAATGATGCCTGCTGACCAGATTTTGTAATGCGTATGAAAAAGACCACCCTGATTGGATTGTTGTTCGGCTCCACAATGCTGGCAGCCTCTGGCGCCCATGCTGAAACCTCACGCGCCGCCAATAAATGGGGGCCGCATATTGATGTTGAAGGCAAAGCTGGAACAGATCGCAACCTTGGCGAGACGGATTTGTTCATCCCGCTTTGGCAAGACGACGACACGCTGAGCTTTGGCAGCATCCGCGCACGCATGGATGACAACAACAGTCACGAAGGCAATTTTGGCCTTGGGATCCGCCAGATGCTTGATACGGGATGGAATATCGGCGGTTACGGTTATTTTGACCGCCGCCACAGCCCATATGGCAACAAATTCAATCAAGTCACCGTCGGGGCCGAGGCCCTGTCGCTTGACTGGGATTTCCGCGCCAATGCCTATGTTCCGATCGGTACCACAAGTTATATGGAAGACAGCCTGAGCACGGTTGACTTTTCGGGCACATCGATCATGTACCGCCAGGGCGAAGAACGCGCCCTTCGCGGCTTTGATGCCGAAATCGGCTGGCGCGTTCCGCTGTTTGACGCAACTGCCGGACAACAACTTCGCGCCTATGCCGGTGGGTATCGGTTTACAGAAAAGAACGCTGATACGGTGCAAGGCCCGCGTGGGCGACTTGACCTGACCTTTGATGCGGTCCCGTTTCTGTGGGAAGGATCGCGGTTTTCACTCGGCGCTGAAATTCAGCATGACGATCCGCGCGGTACACAGGGATTTGCCAGTTTCCGGTTGCGTATTCCGCTGCAAGGTTTTGGTGATAGCCCAAAACCACGCCTGACCGCGATGGAACGACGCATGACCGATCCAATCATGCGCGACATCGATATCGTCAGTCAGGCCGGACAATTCACGGCCGCCGAAGAAATCACGACAACGGGCGACGGCGAAACGATTACGTTGCTGAACAGCGACACAACAACTGCTGCCAATTTTGCAACCGCTATTGCCAATGCAGGGACTAATTCAACGGTTGTCCTAAGTGGTGCCTATGCCGACATCGACAGCGTCACTGACGTTCAGGACGGACAGACAATCATTGGCGGCGGTGCTCTGGATATCAAAACACCATCAGGACGGTCTGTGACGATTGGCATCCCGAATGCCTCCATTTCCGGAGAAGGAAGCAACGGCGGTGCTGGTGGTTCCCGTCGTTTCTTTAACATGGCCGATAACAGCAGCCTGATTGGCGTGACAGCCAGCATCGACCGGGCAAGTAGTTTAACCATCGCCAGAATTGATGGCAAACAGAATGTCACGATCCGTGACAACACTTTTACAACAACAAGTGGTGCAACCGCAACTGGCCTCCAGATCATAGCCAGCCAAAACGTCACCATTGACAACAATACTGTTTCCATCGTCGCCAACGGCGGTAATGGTCAGTTCATTGCATTCCTCGGCACCAATTCGAATGTAAGTGTAAACAACAATACGGTTTCAATGACCGGCACAGTCCCCGACACCGACCAAGACTATATCTTCCTTGCTTCCGGCGTCACGATCAACAACCTTTCTGGAACCGGTAACACATCGAACATCACCAGATGCTATAATGACGGTCCCTACACAATCACCGGTTCGATCACGACAAGCGGCACAACATGCCCCTGATATGAGGTGCTCATAAGTTCGATCATGGTGTATTTCGCTTGAATGTTCTTATTTTGTTCTATATCTTGAACATATGCGAAACACCATCGAACCGCCGTTAGACAGCATAACGGAAGCTCTCCCGGGCGAAGGCTGGGAAGCCCCGAACTGGGACCCGGATCTACTCCCTGCGCGCGGGCAAAAGGGCCGTGGGGCGGTGTCAAATGTCGATGGCCGGTTTGAACGCCACATCCATCAGGCCGTTGATGACGGCTGGATCAATCAGCTCATTGACGACGCCCCGCCACGCATCAAAACCACCCTTGGCATTGATGGTGCGCGCAGTGTCATTACCCGCAACCAAAGCCCCGATGTGCCGTTTGATCGTTCAATTAATCCGTATCGGGGGTGTGAGCACGGCTGTATTTATTGCTTTGCCCGTCCCACCCATGCCTATCTGGGGCTGTCGCCGGGGCTGGATTTTGAAACCAAGCTGTTCTGGAAGCCTGAGGCACCCACTCTTTTGCGCAAACAACTTTCGGCACGCAGCTATTCCCCCGCCCCGATTGTGATTGGCACCAGTACCGATCCCTATCAGCCTGTCGACCGGGACAAGCAACTGACCCGATCGATCATAAGTGTGCTCAGCGATTGCCAGCATCCGTTTTCGATCATCACCAAAAGCGCGCTTGTCACCCGCGACATTGACCTGATCGCGCCGATGGCCGCCCAAAACCGGGCATCGGTTGCCGTATCGGTCACAAGCCTTGATCACAAGCTGTCGAACCTGCTTGAACCCCGCGCGTCCGCCCCGCACCGCCGCCTTGATGCCGTTCGCAAATTGTCCGATGCGGGCATTCGGGTTACGGTTCTATGCGCGCCGATTATTCCCGGCCTCAATGACATGGAAATTGAAAATCTGGTCGCCGCTGTTCATGACGCCGGGGCAACATCGGTATCACATATCGTCATCCGCCTGCCGCTTGAAATAGCCGATCTGTTCGAAGAATGGCTCGAAGCCAATTACCCCAATCGCAAAGCCAAAGTCACGTCCCTGATCCGCCAGATGCGTGACGGTGAACGCTATCAATCCGAATTTGGCACCCGCATGCGCGGCACAGGTCCGATTGCCGATTTAATCGCCACCCGGTTTAAGGCCGCGCGCAAGAAGCACGGCCTGATGGGACGGTCGCTTGATCTCGATTGTAGCGGATTTAAACGGCCCAGTGCCGATGGGCAGATGTCGTTGTTCTAGGCGCACCCACGCTCCAACATCCACCCGGCACATATCCAAAATACTCAGCCCACCCGCCGAATTGTTGTGTGCTTGCCCGCACCAACCGAAAGCCGAAGGATTTCACCATCATCAAAGGCGTAATTAAGCACATGATGATGGGGATCAGTAATCTGCTTTTCTTCTATCCATACCGTCCCGCGCGCGACAAGGTCTTGGGCTTCGGTGCTTGTTTTGGCAAACCCCGCCATCAGGATAAGGGACACGACTTCGATCCCGTTCTTTAAGGCTTCGGGTGCGAATTCAAGTGCCGGGGTACGATCAATAAGGGAGATATGGGTCATTTCGGTTTTCCTTCGTGGTACGACCACCTAGGGCAAACCGGGGATGAAAAACAAAAGGCTGCCCTGTGGCAGCCTGTTTTCATTTGATCAGATACAAATCAACACGCGCCGCACTTATGTGTACGACGTAAAATAGGCGTTGAAATGAATGATCGCGTTTTCCATACCCAAATTAGTAAGGCTGAAAACAGGGATGGTCAAGCGTCTTTTGTAACAGGGCATGCTGTGGCTACATGCATGAAAAAACCCGCCGGGCGAACCTGACGGGTGAAATCACTTAAAGCAGGCGATGAAATCATCAACAGATATCAGCTGACAACGCGGTACCGCGCATGGGGTGCCGGATCAGCAATGATCACCGGATCAAGCCCGGCATCATTAACTGCCGATGCGATGTCCGCGTCACCAAGCGCAACAGTGCCATTTTCCGACAACGCCATTGCGCGTGCACTTTCAAAGAACCGAAGACCACGCTTTTCCATAACATACAGGGTTTCACCCCCCCATTGCCCGGTCCAGACAAGACCCGACAGGCCGTCCATCTCCTGTTCGATCCGGGTCGGTGAAATCGGCATGCCCAAACAGGTAGTCAAAAGGAAGGAAAGTTCGGCGGCAGTCACCCCGTCTTCGCAGCATTCCTCGGCCAAGACCGACATCACCGCCATGGTCACAACCCGAAGCGATACCTTGCTGGTTTCAAGCCCCGGAAAACGGTTTTGCTGCAACTCGACAATATCATTGGCAATACGATCAACATCCCCCCGGATGACATAACGACCGCGCCACACCCGACAACTGGTTCTAACTTCCCATTCACGCATTTTTTGGTCCTGCCCGCTTTTATTGTCCCTGTCAAAAACGATACATCAACCATACATTTCGTCAACATATTTCTCGACAAATTGTACCGTTAATTACATTCCGCGCGAAACCATTGATAGCCAACCCTGGAAACAACAAATCCATCATCGTTTTCAATCGGCTCAAGATACCCACGTGACAGCGCAGCATGGAAATCACGGCTGAAGTTTCGCGGCATACGCAGATGATCCTGTCGGCGTAGCACCCGGCGAATATCATCGCGGGTCACCATGTTGCGCCCATCACGGTAATGCAGCCAGATCGCCGCAATCAGAATGGTTTCTGCATATCCACGCGGCTGAAGACGTGCGATCAAATCCCCAAGAGATCCGACAAAACGGGTCAGGAAACTGCCCGGATCCATCGCCCCATCCCACGCGGCCGAACCACCGTCAAATGCATGGGGAACTTGATCCGTTAAAGCTGGGCCAACAATGGCGTCATCGTTACGCGACATTTGCGTATCGGCCCCGGACATATCCAAAGAGGCATCAGCGCCTCCCTCAAAAGGCTGGCTCCCAGACGGTTGGGCCTCAGAGTTCTGGATCGGATAATCTGTTGGTTGCAGCGAAGTCTGCGCGGCAGACCGCAAAGGCCGACCAGCAGGCGCCGTGCGCGCCGCAGTTGTCGCGCCCGAAACATTCGATGCCGAGACAGGCTGCCCAAACAAGGCCGCCATCACCACAGGCAAACGCGCAGGCGGGATCGCACATTCGAGATCCACCGGCCCGAAATCCCCTTCGCCCGTCAATTTAACGTGAATAAGTGCCGCCAAGGTTGGTGATACTCCTGATTTACGCCACTGGGATACCATACATTATGTATAACTACAAACATCATTTTTCATTTTCTGTAAATAATTATACATATCTAATAAATAGATGGCGGACACATTTCCCCTCGACAACCTGCCCCACCCCACCGCACGATGAATTTAACTAAAAGAACACATCCAAGATTGCCCATTACGCGGCCCCAGCACGCGCCCAAGGGAGAAGATCCGAAAAATGACCCGCCTTTTGTTTCGTGAAGATGCCTATGCCAAAACCTGCACCGCGACCGTAACGGGGATTTCAGACCGCGGCGTCGCCCTTGATCAGACCGTATTTTACGCAACGTCCGGCGGACAGGCCGGCGACATTGGCGCGCTTAAAACCACATCAGGCGCAAGCCTTCCGGTCGCCACAACGGTCAAGGACCGCGAAACCGGCACCCTTTTGCACATCATCGCCGAAGGTCATGACCTACCAGCCATCGGCGACAGTGTCGAAGCTGAACTTGACTGGGACAACAGACATCGTCTGATGCGTTATCACACATCCCTGCATTTACTCTGCGCGGTGATCGACGGGGATGTGACCGGTGGCAACATTGCCGCCCACAAGGCGCGACTTGATTTCAACCTGCCGGATGCGGTGCTTGATAAAGACGACATCACTGCAAAACTCAATGAGCTGATCGCGCGCAACGCCGATGTCTATGACGGCGAAATCAGCATTGCAGAACTGAAAGCCAACCCCGAACTGGTCCGCACCATGTCGGTTCAGCCGCCGATGGATGGTCATTCCATTCGCACCGTCACCATCGAAGGCATTGATTTTCAGCCCTGCGGCGGCACGCACGTTAAAAACACGTCGGAAATTGGCCGGGTTACTATTTCAAAGATCGAGAAAAAAGGCCGTCAGAACCGGCGCATTAATCTTGTTTTTGAGGAATAAGACACAATCGATTTCAGGCCGGATATTGCCAGCACCGCATGGGCCCGTTACAAATTCACCTACAGGACCACTTTAAAAACAATCGATCCCCGGACCAACGGGGATCACGCAATACCCACCATTGCCAATCGGAGCTTGTCCATGAACAACCCACTTTCCGATGCCCTGGTTTCCACCCAGTGGCTTGCGGATCACATCGACGCGCCGGACGTGCGCGTCGTTGACGCCAGTTATTACATGCCCGCCCAGAACAAGAATGCGCGCGACCTTTATAAGGCGCAGCACATTCCCGGTGCGGTTTTCTTTGATATTGACGACATCGCCGCTGATGACAGCGCACCGCTGCCCCATATGATGCCAGACGCCATCAAGTTTTCCGCCAAGGTCCGCAAACTTGGCCTTGGCGATGGGGTACGCATTGTGGTGTATGCTCAGACCGGTGCCGCCATGGCCGCATGTCGGGCGTGGTGGATGCTACGGCACTTTGGCCATCAGGACGTTGTCGTTCTGGATGGCGGCCTGCCCAAATGGCTTGCCGAAGGTCATCCGGTGACCGATGCGATCACCCCGCCCCGCGAACGTCACTTTACCGCGCGCGCCAACAGTTTCCTGCTGCGCGAATATGATCAGGTGCTTTCAAACGTTACCAGCAAGCGCGAACAGATTGTCGATGCCCGTGCTGGCGAACGCTTCCGGGGTGAGGTCGACGATCCTTGGGGAAAATCAGGCCATATGCCCGGCGCGTTCAACCTGCCCTTTGATCAGCTGCTGAACGCAGACGGCACCTTTAAGGATGCAGACGAAATCAGTGCTGCATTTAAAGATGCCGGCATCGTTCTTGATCGTCCTGTCGTCGCAACCTGCGGATCAGGCGTCACTGCCTGCGTGCTTGCAATGGGTGCGTACATCGCCGGTCACAAGCAAGTCGCCGTCTTTGACGGATCATGGGCACAATGGGCCACCACCGAAGACAGCCCGGTCACAACCGGCCCGTCACAAGGCTAGGCTCCATAAAGCAACAACATGAATTGCGGGCCGTTTCGCATGCATATACCAATCTGTTAGACTGCCCCGCAATCATCGGCCCTGCATGATTGATCGTTCTGTAGATATAGATACTGACTGGAATAAAAATGCCCGACCCGACGTCTTATCGCCCGAAACCGGATATAGCCGCAAATGCGGCCACCTCGGCGGGCGCAGATGACGGGACGGGCATTTTACTTGAACAGCTTAAAACCCCTTCGGATGACGATGTTGCAGCCATAACGCACCTTTGGATCGCCACCGGCCTGATCCCGGCAATCCGTGATGCCCGCAAAGACATCGAAAATTGCATCAATGCCAATCACGGCAGCCTGATCGTTGCCCGCCTGCCATCAGACCGCCAGATCATCGCCACCATGATGACTGGCCATGATGAGATATTTGGCTGGATTCATTATCTGGCGATTGCCGCGTTCGCCCAGAGCCTTGGTCTTGGTCGTCAACTGGTGGAGCTGGCCGAAGACATCCTGCGTGCGTCCAATCTTGCTGAAGTCCGCGCCACAATCGAAACACCTGAGATTGCTGACTTTTATACCAAACTGGGCTATGAACCGGTTACCAATGCCCCACAGACAAAGGCGCATGACGTTTTTCAAACAACTCTCATGTGCAAGAGGTTATCCCCATGAGCCCATCCAATCCGCGCAAGCTTGACGTTGTTGTCAGCTTCCTTGAAATGCCCGCACCACCCGAACGGGCACCCGCCACCATCCCACCGGGAAAGGTCGCCATCGTGCGGGCCGAAAACCTGACATTGTCTTTTTACCGCTACTTATATGATACGGTTGGCGAACCGTGGCTCTGGTGGCAGCGCCGTTTAATGAGCGACGACGAACTTGGCCCGATTCTGGCCCTGCCTGAAACACATGTGTATGTTTTGTATGTTGCCGGTGTTCCGGCGGGCTTTGCCGAACTTGATCTGGGCGACCTTGAAGAAACCGGCGTGATCGACCTGCATTACATGGGTTTGATCCCCGATTTCATCGGCAAGGGTTATGGAAAATACCTTTTAAACTGGGCGATTGATACCGCCTGGGGCCTTAAGCCGCGCCGCCTTACGGTAAATACCTGCACTTTGGATCATCCAAGCGCATTGGGGGCTTACCAAAAGGCTGGCTTTGTTGTATACGACCAGCGAACAGATATTGTTGACGATCCTCGCGATGTCGGGCTGATCCCGCCAATTGATCACCATGTTGATCATGCTGGCAATCAGGACGGCGAAGCGCCCGACAGCGGAAGTGCCACAGAAAATGCAGATAATGCAAATTCTGACACTTTGATCGTTGACTTTCCCGAGCGCGCACGGTAACAAGCGCGCCTGAGTTTACCCAAGCCAGAGGATGATGACCCATGGCAGTGCCAAAGAAAAAAGTGACCAAGTCCCGTCAGGGCATGCGTCGCTCGCATGACAAGCTCGCCAAGGGCTCGTACCGCGAAGACAAAGAAACCGGCGAACTGCATCGCCCGCACCACATTGATCCGAACACCGGTATGTACCGTGGTCGTCAAGTGGTCGAGCCTAAGATGTAATTCCGTTCCAAAGGGCTCTTGCTCTTTGGCGGTTTGCGACGCTACAAAATTCCGCGCCATCCGTTTTTCGGATGGCGTCTGGTTTAAAAAGGGATGGAGCCCAACGGTTCCATCCCTTTTTATTTGTCTGATGATTTAGGTGTGCAGCGGTAACCCTTTAAAAACCATAACAAAACGGGCGGCACAGCCCCCTGTCCGCCCGCATGTTCTTGTCGACCACCCACGCACCCAAACCGGACTATTTCATCCCGTCATTCCCGGTCCCGCAAATAATCACACCAATCCGGCCCGGATCATCCACCCCCAAGCGGTCTTTCATGATCGCGGCCATCCCGGCCGCCGCGGAAAGCTCAACCGCAATGCCAAGCTCGCGCCAAAGCCAGCTTGCCGCCTGTTGCATTTCCTCATCGGAGACCAGCGCAATGCGGTCAACATTCTTACCGATCAAATCAACATTTAATGCGGAGGATTGACGCGGCGCCAAACTGGTTGCGGCGGTATTGACCGTTGGCAGGGTCACGACCTCGCCGGCCTTTAAGCTTTCAAACAGGGTTGCCGCCCCGATTGGTTCAACCCCGATGATCCGAATGGCGGGCCTTAGCAAACGCGCTGCCGTCGCAACACCTGAAATCAACCCGCCACCGCCAATGGCAACAACGAGCGTATCAAGATCAGGTTGCTGTTCTAGCATCTCAAGCGCGATGGTGCCCTGCCCGGCAATCACCTTGGGATCGGCAAAGGGATGGATATAGGCCATGTTGCTTTGGCGTGCGTGATCCATTGCCGCCCGGTTGGCATCATCCCAAACCGCCCCGGTCAGTGCGACATCAACGCCCTGCGCACGCAGCTTTTCGACTTTTGGCTTGGGCGTATTGGTCGGTAAAAAGATTTTAACCGGAACACTCAAAGTTCGCGCCGCATAGATCACACCCATGCCGTGATTGCCACCCGATGCCGTGCACAACCCGTTGGCGCGCTTGTCTTCATCAAGGGCCAATGCAGCATTCATCGCCCCGCGCGCCTTGAACGATCCAGTGACCTGCATGTTTTCAAGCTTCAGAAACATTTCAGGCAGGCGGTCGGGTTTATCAAACACCGATTTGGACGCAAAATTGTCTGCCTTAAATACCGGAGTCAAGCGCATATGACTGGAAATGGCGCGACGCGCGGCACGGAAATCCTGAAGATCGATCACGGGGCCTCCTGACGGGAATGGTTTTGTCTGACGGGATGGTAAAATGCACGAAGGACCGGTTGGTCCGCGCATAAGAAATAACCCAGTTGGCTGATTTCACAATGGTGATGCGTGACAAAGCGGTGAAAAAGCCTTGAACGGTCGCGTTTGAGATGCTTTGTCTTATCCATAAACAACAAGGCCCACGCCCAAGGAGAAGCACCACCGATGTCAGGTCATCGCCCCCAGAAAACTGAAACCAAGCTGGTTCACGCCGGTCGCCGGTCCAGCCAATATCACGGCGTGGTCAACCCGCCCGTGCTACATGCCTCAACCATCCTGTTTGACAGCCTTGCCGAGCTTGAAAAGGCAGGTGCATCGGCTCCGGGCAAAGTCACCTATGGCCGCCACGGCACGCCAACGCGATTTTTACTCGAAGAAGCCGTTGCCGAACTTGAAGGCGGCTATGGCACGCTATGTGTCTCATCGGGGGTTTCGGCAATCACCAATGCGATTTTGGCGTTTGTCAAACCGGGCGATCATATCCTGATTACCGACAGCACCTATTTCCCGACGCGCAATCTGTGCAACACCTTCCTGAAACGCTTTGGTGTTGAAACCGAGTATTACGATCCAACCATTGGCGGCGATATTGCCGGACTTATCCGTGACAATACGGTTCTTGTCTGGTGTGAAAGCCCGGGGTCACTGACCTTTGAAATGCAGGATATCCCCGCGATTGCCGCCGTGGCCCATGATCGTGGCGTCAAAGTCATGCTTGATAACACCTGGGCGTCCCCGATCCTGTGTCGTCCGTTTGAACTGGGCGTCGATGTGTCGGTGCAGGCTGGCACCAAATACATCGTCGGTCATTCCGATGTGATGATGGGTACGATTACCACCGCGACCGAGGAAGATTTGCTGACCATTAAAAAGCAGGTCCTGATTTCCGGCGACGCGATTGGACCAGATGATTGCTACCTCGCACAGCGCGGCCTGCGCACCCTTGCCGTTCGGATTAAGCAACACCACACAAGCGGCCTTAAAGTTGCCAACTGGCTGCAAACGCGACCAGAAGTAAAAACGGTCCTGCACCCGGCCCTGCCCGATCATCCGGGCCATGAAATCTGGAAACGTGATTTCAGTGGTGCGTGTGGCCTGTTCTCATTCGTGATGCAGCCGGTCGAGAAAAAGCAACTGGCCAATATGGTCGACAATATGGACCTGTTTGGCATGGGCTTTAGCTGGGGCGGGTTTGAAAGCCTGATTCTGCCATCCGACCCAACCAAAATCCGTACCGCCACCAAATGGGAAGACGACGGCCAACTGATCCGTCTGCATGTCGGCCTTGAGGACCCGGACGATCTGATTGCCGATCTTGAGGCCGGGTTTGAACGGCTAAAGACGACCTAGCTCAAACAGGCAAACCAACGACAAAGGCGACGCAGATCATGCTGCGTCGCCTTTATCGTTTTAAAATATTGACCAAACCGTGGATGGACTTAATTTTCCAAAAATGTCACATCTACTTTTACACTGATACGTGCCTATCCAATAAACAATCAAATCAAACAATTAGGGGATGGTGGTTAAGTACTGCCACGTTCTTCACGAGTCCAAAATACGGACGACTGGCAACCTGTATCGCATCGCGTTTTCATGCATACAGAGGACACCAGATCGTGGCGGATACCCTCCGATGAGGCACTTAATGATCAAAGGCATACGTCAAACCCGGTTAGAAACAGCACGCTTTGATATCGGGGCAGCGTGCGTCGGGATGCTGGCGACACTGCCGCAGGCGGTTGCCTATGGTTTAATCGCGTTTTATCCGCTCGGACCTCAGTGGGCATCCTTTGGCATTAGTGCAAGCATCGGAAGTGCCATTCTGTTTGGTATTATAAGCGGGATGTTTGGCGTTAACCCGTTTCTGGTATCAGGTCCGCGTGCCGTTACGGCACTTGTTCTGGCATCTGCAATCCAGATCGCCATTACACGTGGCAGCTCAGCCGGTGATGCCATCGTTATTGCCTTTGTCGCCGTTTTGGCCGCAGGTATATTTCAGTTTGTCGCAGGTCTGCTTCGTCTGGGGAATGCCGCGTCCTATATTCCGGCCCCCGTGTTGTCGGGTTTTGTAAATGCCTCGGCCCTTCTGGTGTTGATCAACACCCTCCCGACCGCACTTGGCAGTCTGACACCCGATATCACGGCTATTTTCGAACCTGACGAAAACAGCATTCTTTTCTTTGCAATTGCCATCAGCCTTACAACGATTTCGTTCCAGTTCATTGCTGCGCGCACCATTCGATTTGTACCGGCTGCCATTGTCGGGTTGGTCGCAGGTACGGCCATTTATTATATTGGTGTCTCGATCTTCCCGCTTGCTAACGCCCCCCTGATCGGCGCCATCGAGTTTTCCGAAATCTGGCGCATGCCCATCCTGATCAAGACAACACCGGTCTGGAATGAACTGAGCCCAAACATCGACATCGTAATCACCAGCGCCCTGACCATCGGGTTGCTGTCATCATTTGATACGGTGATTTCAAGCCGGGCAATTGACGCCAGAACCGCCCGGCATAGTGACGTAAATGCCGAATTGCGTCTCCACGGCCTTCTGAACATTCTCATGGGCTTTATCGGCTTCCTTCCCGGTTCCGGCACGATGAGCAGATCGGTTGCCATTCTGGATGCTGGTGCAAGATCACGCACCGCCAATTGGGCAAGCAGCCTCACACTCGCACTCAGCCTCTTGATCTTCGCCCCATTGGTCGCCGCCCTGCCAATCTGGGCAACGGCGGGCATGGTCATCGCGATTGCCATTCAGGCAATTGATCAACCAACCTTTATCAAGCTTTCGAAACTTGTCACCGGCAAATTCCCCTACCCAAGGGTCATTGTCGGAGACGTACTGATCAGCCTGTTTGTCGTTGCCATTGCACTTCTTTTTAATCTGGCATCTGCAGTCTGCGTTGGCGTGTTGGTATCGGTGATTTTATTTGTTCTGGGCATGAGTAAAAACCCGGTCAGGCGCACCTATCTTGGATCTCGTATTCATGCGCATCGACAGCGTAAAGTCGCCATCGTTGAATGCCTTGAAAAAGAAGGCCATCGCATTGCCGTCCTTGAACTTCAGGGTGCACTGTTTTTCGGGTCATGTTCCCGGTTACGCAGCACCGTCAGCCGTTGCCTTGAAACCGGGATCGATTATCTCATCCTTGATTTTCGTCATGTCACGTCAATCGACAGCACTGGCTCCGAGGCCCTTCGCGCCATTCATCAACAATGTCTCGACGGTGGCAAACACCTGTTCCTGAGCTCCATTCAGCCGGAACGCAGATTGTCCCCGAACAAACAACGCTCTGAACCAAGCTCTAGCTCGTCCCCCGATCAACGCGATCACAGATTAAAGCCACGCTGGATCTGGTTAAATCTTGATGCGAACGGGGTTATCAAAGCTGTCGGCAAGGAAAACTTCTTTGCCGAAACCGATGCTGCCCTTGCTCATTGCGAAGAACTTTTGTTGCGCCGGTTCTGCGACAAACCTGATCGCGGCATTCACAGGGTTTTTGCCAAAAGTTTGCTGTTAAACGGCATGACGCGCGATCAAATCACAACACTTGGTCACAAAGCTCAACGTCAGCGTTTCAAAAAAGGCGACCTTGTTTTTCAGCAGGACGACACCTGCAATCGCGCCTATTTCCTGATTTACGGGCGTATGGATGTTGTGATCAACGTGCCGGGAACGGGTCGTCAAAAACGCATCAACACCATCACGGAAGGCACGCTGTTTGGCGAGGTTGCACTGCTTGATGGTGCGCCAAGATCGGCCACCATCGTCGCCACAACCGATGCTTTGTGCCTGTCACTTGACGGTACCGATTTCGCAGCCCTGCGACAGGACCATCAGGACATTGTCACGCGCCTGTTGCTTAACCTTAATCGCATTCTGGCCAGCCGCCTGCGTCAGGCAAATATGATGATTTCAGAACTTGAACAGTAATCCCGCTCATCATGCCACGGCTCATCTGGTAACAGCGCCGAACCTCCTAGTTACGACGCAATCCCATCATCACGATCGAGCTGAGCACAAACAAACCGGCTGCTGAAATCACGATGCTAGGGCCCGCTGGCGTGTCGACATGCCATGACAGCGCAATACCGGCCATCACAGACGCCACGCCAAACACCGCCGCGCCAATCGCCATTTGTTCGGGCGTTCTGGCAAAGAACCGCGCACTGGCGGCAGGCACGATCAAAAGGGCTGTGATCAAAAGCACCCCGACAATCTTGATCGCCATGCCGATCACAAGCGCCATCAACAGCATGAAAATCAGGCGCAACCGTTCAACCGGAATGCTTTCCGCCGCGGCAATTTCCGGGCTGACCGTGACCGCCAGCAACGGTCGCCACATCCAGATCAGTACTGCAATGGCAAAGGCTCCGCCCGCTGCCAAAATCCAAATATCGGTCACATTGACGGCCAGAATATCACCAAACAGATAGGCCATGATATCAACAGCCACCCCCTGCACGAATGCAAGTGCCACCATGCCAAGGGCCAGTGTCGAGTGCGCCAACATGCCCAGCACTGTATCACTACCAATCCGTGATTGACGTTGCCCGATGGCAAGGATCAAGGCACTGGCAAGGCACGTGGCAATCATGCCAAGACGCACATCAACCCCGATCAGCAAACCAAGTGCAACACCCAGCAACGCCGAATGCGCCAGCATATCGCCAAAAAACGCCATTCGCCGCCAGACGATAAACGCGCCAAACGGACCACAGACACAGGCCAGCAAGACGCCACCCGTCACTGCACGAAACAGGAAATCATCCATCATTTTGTGGTTTCTGCCTCTTGCTTCTGATGGTCATGATGATGATGCGAATGCCCGTGATCATGGGAATGGTCATGGCCACAGTCGCCCACCACATGCCCCGACAAATCATGTTCATGATCATGTTCGTGGGTATAGATGCCAATCGCATCGGCCTCGCGCACGCCAAAAAGCGACCTGTATTCGGGATGCTGACGCACCGTGTCAGGGATGCCCGAACAACAGACATGGCGATTGAAACACACCACCTTGTCGGTTTTGGCCATCACCAGATGCAGATCATGAGAAATCATCAGGACTGCGCAGTTCAGCTCCGCACGGATGTCATCAATCAGCCGGTAAAGTTCCGCCTGCCCGCTGACATCAACGCCCTGTGTCGGTTCATCGAGAACCAGAAGTTCCGGGCGCAACAACAAGGCACGTGCCAGCATGACGCGTTGGGATTCTCCACCTGAAAGGCTACTCATCTGCGCATCAATCACATGCGCGGCACCGACCTGACCCAACACCATTTCGCAGGCACTGCGTGCAGCAGCCCGCGTCAGGGTCAAAAACCGCTTTACGGTCATCGGCAAAACCTGATCAATCGCCAACTTTTGCGGCACATAACCAATACGAAGGCCGTTTTTGCGGATCACATCGCCGCTGTCAGGCTTTTGCAAACCCAGCAACGTTTTAACCAGCGTTGATTTACCCGCCCCATTGGGACCAATTAACGTCATGATTTCGCCAGCCTGAATGGACAGCGACACCTGATCAAGCACGCGCTCACTACCATACGAAAGGGTCAGTCCCCGACCCTCAATGAGTGGCGCAGTCATGGCAAAGCCCTTTGATTTCAACCGTGGTCGCCTGAATGGCAAAACCGACATTGCCTGCGGCCTTACGCACGGCATTGCTCATGTCTTCGTTGACTTCCTCGGCGACACGGCCGCACTCGGTACAAATGAAATACTGCCCCAGATGATCGCAATCTGGCCGGTCACAGCCGAAATAGGCATTTAGCGATTCAATCCGATGCACCAAGCCAAGATCAGTCAAAAATTCCAGCGCCCGATACACGGTTGGCGGTTGCACGCGCTGTCCTTCGGACGTCAGCGCATCAAGCAACTCATAAGCCGTCACCGCCTTGTGCGATTGCCAGATCAAAGTAAAAACCTTGCGGCGCATGTCGGTAAACCGTGCACTTGCGTCGTCACAGACTTTCTCTGCCTGGGCAATTGCGCTATGTACGCATCTGTCGTGATCGTGGCCTTTTTTCGGGAAAAGATCGCTCATACTAGGTTTTCTCGCAGCATTGCCACTGTGGCCCACTTTCGGTCATATTGGCAGCAGCCAAAAAGCCGTGGCATTTGTTGAAATGTTATAATATATCATTTTCTGCCGTGCCACGCCCCAAAAGTCAACCATCATCGACCGGAGCCCTTCATGACCACCGCCAATGAACAGATTGCCGATAAACTGAAATACAATGAAAACGGCCTGATCCCGGCAATCGCGCAGCAGCATGATACGGGCGAAGTCCTGATGATGGCATGGATGAACCGCGATGCGGTGCTTGAAACGCTGTCGACCGGTCGGGTGTGCTATTTCTCACGCTCGCGCGGCAAGCTTTGGCGCAAGGGTGAAAGTTCCGGCCAGATACAGACGCTGGTTGATTTTCGCTATGACTGCGATCAAGACACGGTACTGGCACAGGTTGATCAGCTTGGCGTGGCCTGCCACACCGGGCGGCGCAACTGTTTCTATTTTGCCGCACGCGATGGCGCAGAAGTCGTGATTTCCCAGCCGGAAGTCGCTGTCGATGAACTCTATGGCAAAAAGTGATCAAAACCAGTCCCATGGCTATTTCCAACGAACAAGTCGAACGCGTCGCCACCACGGTTATCACCGGCTTTCTCGGCAGTGGCAAAACCACCCTGCTTAATGTATTACTGACCCAAGACGGCATGGATAAAACCGCCGTCCTGATCAACGAGTTTGGTGATATCGGGCTGGACCACTTGTTGGTGCGCGAAATTTCCGAAGACGTTGTTTTGCTTAATTCCGGCTGCATTTGCTGTTCAGTGCGCGGCGATCTGATTTCAGGTTTGCGCGATTTATTTGTCAAACGCACGCGCGGTGAAATCCCGCAGTTTGATCGCGTGATCATTGAAACCACCGGCCTTGCCGACCCCGCACCGATCCTGCACACGCTGATGACCGACCCGTTGCTGACCACCAAGTTCCGCCTTGATAGCGTGGTCACCACAGTTGATGCGGTGAACGGTGCACATCAACTTGATCACCATCCCGAAAGTGTTAAGCAAGCCGCCGTTGCCGACCGTATTCTTTTGACCAAGGCCGACCTTGCCGGCGAAACACATAGCAACACGCTGGCAACACGCCTGCGCGCCCTTAATCCCGCCGCACCGATTTATCCCGTTCACAACGGCGATATTGCCGCCGACAAGCTGTTTAATGCCGGGCTGTATGATCCAACAACCAAAAGCATGGACGTGCAGAAATGGCTGCGCGACGAAGCCTATGATCATCACGGCGAAGAAGTGCATGACCATACGCACAACCACAAACATGACCATGACCATAGCCACGAGCATCATGGCCACAGCCACGCCAACGACGTAAACCGCCATGATGACCATATTCAGTCGTTCTGCATCACCTTTGATGATCCGATCCACTGGGATGCCTTTGTTACCTGGGCCGAAATCTTTACCCAGATGCGCGGCGAAAGCCTTCTGCGGGTAAAGGGCATTTTAAATCTGGTCGGTGAAGACGCCCCGGTGGCCATTCACGCCGTGCAGCATATTTTCCACCCGCCCGCATCCCTGCCCGCATGGCCAAGCGATGATCATCGATCAAAGATCGTCTTTATCACCAAGGACCTTGGCCCGCAGATCATCCGGGAATCACTTTATCATTTGAATGCAGCCGTTGCCGAAACGGCGGAAAATGGTTCGTCTGATTGATTTTCCCAAACGGACATAATTTCTGCGATTGAGCCACATCAAGGATATCACTGGCGCGTTCAGGCATCCTCATTCTTGGCTTGATACAGCCTCACTCTAAGTTCAGAACTTCAGGCGGCCGTGCGTTGGTCGCCCTTTTTTTTGTGAACTTTCTTTTTTTGGCACAAGCCCATCCCCTTGCCGTCTTTGCCCGAAAGAACAGCCCGTTTCATCCAATCGTACAGGTTGCGATGATCTGGTTATGGACTAAATCAGGCGCATATCGGGATATTTGTCACCTCAAGGACAAATGACAGCACCCACAAACACAACAATCAAACCAAGGGGGTACACACATGATTTACCGGAACTGGCAGGGTAACAAGATTCCGGCCCTCGGATTTGGGACGTACGAGCTTGATAATGCTGCGGCCGCAAAGATGGTCGCCGAAGCCGCCAAAATTGGCTATCGCCATTTTGATACCGCCCAGATGTATCATAACGAACAAGGCGTTGGTCAGGGCCTTAAGGCCTCAGGCCTTGCGCGCGACGATTATTTCTTAACGACCAAAGTCTGGCCTGACGCCTTCCAAAGCGGCGATTTGCAAACCTCGGTCGTTGAATCATTGCGCAAACTTGACCTTGATCACGTTGACTTGTTGCTGCTGCACTGGCCAAATGAAGACGTGTCTCTTAGCGAAACCATCCCCGCCTTGAACGAGGTTAAAAACCTTGGCATGACGCGCCTGATCGGGATTTCAAACTTCCCGACCGTGCTGGTGGATAAGGCGATCAACCTGACCAACGTCCCGCTGACGGTCAATCAGGTCGAATATCACCCCTATATCGATCAGACGAAGGTGCTTGAAAACGCGCATTCGCATGACATGCTGATGACGGCCTATTGCCCGATTGCGCGTGGTGCTGTGCTCAAGGACGACGTTCTTACCGACATCGGGGCCAAACACGACAAGTCGTCTGTGCAGGTCACATTACGCTGGTTGATGCAACAGGATGGCGTCATGGCCATCCCGAAATCAGGATCACCGAAAAATGCGGCGGCCAATTTCGACATCTTTGATTTCGAGCTGACCGACGAAGAAATGGCAAAAATCAGCGATCTGGCCAAACCAGACGGCCGCCTGATTGATCCAGACTTTGCGCCTAAATGGGATGATGCGGCCTGATCGCGTCTTAACCATATATCCCCCAACACATAAAATTACCAAGACCGGCCTGAACTTGGCCGGTCTTTTGCGTTTATACTCAGTACATTGTCAGAAACCGGCGAAGAATACGGCACCATCGACGGCTGCTTGTTTCGCATCTGCGAACATCGTACCCTGATCGCCATTCATCAGACAAAAGACAGTTCGCAGATCATGACCAAACCCATCGCACGCACCACCAACTCCGACACCCCAAAAAAGGACGATATTTCCCATCGCCTGTATGAGGATGTCTTGGCCCTTCTGCTCAGCACCATGGTGGTCTCGCTTGGCGTAACACTCTATAGCGAAAGCGTTCTGGTCACGGGCAGTACCGCCGGCGCGGCCCTTTTGATCGAACATGCCACCGGGTTTAGCTTTGGCGTGATCTTCTTTGTCATCAACCTGCCGTTTTACTGGCTGGCCTATAAACGCATGGGTACGGCATTCACCATCAAAACCTTTGTCGCGGTCGGGTTGGTATCGATCTTTTCCAAACTGACCCCGATGATGGTCGATTTCACCATGCTCAACCCGGTCTATGCCGCCGTTGCAGGCGGTGCACTGATGGGAATTGGCCTCTTGATGCTGTTTCGCCATCGGGCGGGCCTTGGCGGGATCAACATCCTCGCCCTTTATCTACAGGAACATTTTGGTATCCGGGCGGGCTACGTGCAGCTTGCCATCGACATGGTCATCCTGATCATCGCCTTCCTGACCCTGCCATTTGATAAAGTCCTGCTGTCGATCTTGGGCGCGGTCGTGCTGAACCTGATCATCGCGATCAACCACCGTCCGGGGCGGTATTTGGCAGCACGCTAACACACCCGAAAAGAAAAAAGGTTGCGATAAACAGCTACTTAAATGCCATTTACTGCAACCTCAAGCGTCTTATTGCTCGCCGTAGAACCCTCTCTCAACTTTGGGCCTCCACGAGATTCCCCATTCTTTCAAACCATCTACCGTCACGTCATCTGGTTTAAAAAGATACGAGGCATCGACAAAGTAAGATTTGTCTGCAAACCGGTAGGATACTGCCTTGGCGGTATAACCTAGCTCGATCCCGTTTGCTTTGGCATATTGTTCGGTTTGCACCAAATATGCTGGCAGGTCTTTTTGAAGATCGGTGCTAAAATTGCGTACCCCCCAACACTCCTGAAGGCTGCCCTCAGGATTTGAAACCCGGTCAAGATAATCAATGTCATCGCGCTCACACAGACGGCCCGGCTGCCAGCCAGTTCGCGAAATCGTAATTGCAGTGCGAATGTCGATCATAGTTAAACCGTCATCCTCACCAACTTTGACAAGCACGGCCTCTTCGATCGGATTTTGATATCCAACCCGCGTGATATTGGCCCCCGCCACGACCCAATTTCCGGGCGGCAAAGGGATTTTCACACGGCCGTTTGCCGCTTCATAACTACCGGTAACGACAGTTCCCTGTGAGGGGATTGCATCAATCATTCCAGAAGTGGTTTGACACGCGAAAAGGGGAGCTACAAAAACCGCGACCATAAGATTTCTTTTAGACATACACATCTCCATTACGAGCAGTATACTGTCTTCAATTGGCGTTGATGTCCAACCCGTTTTTCCCATTACGCACTCGGAAACCACGCCAAAAGCCAACCTTTATTCAAGGAGGAACTTCAGCAATATCGAGTTATAAAAGAAGCTAAACGACTTTTTCAAAAAAAAATCGAAACCTAAAGCCTCATTTTACAAT
>NZ_NXGX01000001.1 GCF_002844275.1 Thalassospira lohafexi | reverse complement strand
CCGAAACCTTAAACCGTCTAACCCGCGTCGCCAATCTCGTCAGCGCCGCGCCTCGTCGGTGGAGGCGGGTTATAGGGTGCAGTCACAGAACTGTCAAACCCTTTTTGGCGAAAAAATGCATCTAAAATGCAAAAACTTCAAACGGCTTGCAAAACACCGAAAATGGCCACTTGCCGCACTTTCACCCACTGATTGACGACACACAGCCACCGATAAACCAGAAAGATCAATCCGCATTCATAAGGCTCTTAATTCCTCACCTTTCCGAGACATTCAGATCCGCAAAACCAACCTCGATTTTAACCCACATATATACGTGTCTGTTTGTCGCCCCAACGCAGATCAGTTGCATTCATAAATTTCGGCAAATTTCTTAGGCTCAGCACCTCCTCCTGCGAAGATGCATTTTTTTCTTCACCGGAAAAGTATAGCCCGATGCCCCACGTCGACCTGGATCAAAGCAGCCCGCATTACCGACAAACGTTTGTTTTAATTTACGAAGCCTGCCCGGTTATCCGGGAAACGAAGCATTTTCATTGCCCGAGAGACCGCAATTTTGATGGCGCCGGGCATCTGTCTTTATGAACTTTGGTCATTACGCGCCTTTATCTTGCCATTGTCAGGTGGCACCTCAGCGCCGCCCAGCATCGAAATGGCGCGTAACTTCTTCAACGGTTCGTAAAGGAAATAGCGCCATGATGTCCGATAGGGCAATGCAATACCCTTGTTAATTGGCATTTCACAACGGCCTGACTTTTTTGTATAAGGTTTCTGGCCGATGTTGCCAAAAAGAGCAACGGGTTGAGCATACTGCATTTTTGGTTCTAGGGGAGTTCTACGGCGATGGCCGGAAGAGACTTGGCATCTATTGTCACTGTGATGGCAATTCTTGGGGGAACAGCGGGATATCTGCTTTCCGATCATTATTCCAACGCTACAGATACAGCCTTATCGGCGAGTGCTGCTGAAACACAGCACTCGGTTGAAAGCATCACCGAAACAGCAAGTATTCCCGATCAGTCACCCCGTCATGAGACGGTCGTGCTTGAACAGGGATCAAACTTGATGGCAGTTTTAACTGCCAGCGGGCTTGAGCGCACCATCGCCTATGATGCGATTGAAGCGCTGCGGGATGTTTACAATCCGCGCAAACTGCGCGCTGGTCAGGAATTTGAACTGGTGTATTCCGGTGACACGCAAGACAGTGATGAACTGCTTGATGTTTTAAGTTTCCAGCCAGACCCGGAAACAATTGTTTCCGTCTCACGCACTGACGATGGTTTTAATGCATCATCAGATAAGATCGAACTGACGACGGCCCAGAATGTTGCCGCAGGTACGATCGAACAAAGCCTGTTCCTTGCCGCAGAGCGCAACGGTGTTCCCCTGCCGGTTCTGATGGAAATGATCGAGCTTTATTCCTATGAAGTCGACTTCCAGCGCGACATCCAGCCGGGTGACAGCTTTGAAGTGATGTATCAGGAACTGAACAACGATGCCGGCGAACGCGTTCGGTATGGTGATGTTATTTACGCCAGCATGACGCTGAGCGGTCATGAAGTCCGGCTTTATTCCTATACCGACAGCCATGGCGACACCGACTTCTATAATCAGAAGGGTGAGTCTTATCGTCGTGCCCTGATGCGTACCCCGATCAACGGTGCACGCCTGTCTTCGGGCTATGGTGGCCGCAAGCATCCGGTTCTTGGCTATACCAAAATGCATAAGGGCGTCGATTTTGCCGCCCCACCGGGCACCCCGATCTTTGCCGCCGGTAACGGAAGCATCGCGCGGATCGGCCCCTATAGCAGCTATGGCAACTATATCCGTATTCGTCACAATGATTCCTACTCAACCGCCTATGCCCACATGACAGGCTTTGCCAAAGGCCTGCGTCAGGGGTCGCGCGTTAAACAGGGCGACGTTATTGGTTATGTCGGCGCAACCGGCCGTGTCACCGGACCGCACCTGCATTATGAAATCCTCAAAGACAACGTGCAGGTCAATCCGATGCGGATCAAGATGCCAAGTGGCAAAAAGCTTAAAGACAAAGAGCTTGAGACATTCCTGGCCGACGCACAAATCCTGCGCAAACAATATGCCGAGCTGTCACTTGAAAACAGAAAGATCGCCAGCGCGGATTAAACACCGTCCAACACGGCAATATATTGCCAGACAAAAGCCCGCCAAACCGGCGGGCTTTTTTGTTGGTGGTATCGCCCGGTCCCTGACCCGTTAAGTTCACAGCACTGAAGTACCGACAAAAAAGCCCCTGACCTGATGGCAGGGGCTTTTGTCATGGAGCATCAAATCAACGGTGAGACTTTAAAGGTTGTTAGGCAGCATCGCGTTCAAATTGCAGCTTTGCCAAGCGCCCATAAAGCGGTGAGCTTTCGAGCAATTCTTGATGGGTGCCAATGGCAACCAGTTTACCATCATCAATCACCGCAATCCGGTCCGCATGCAGCACGGTTGCCAAACGATGGGCAATGACCAGCGTGGTGCGTTCTTTCATGATGGTTTCAAGTGCCTTTTGAACAACCTGTTCGCTTTCAGCATCAAGCGCACTGGTCGCTTCATCAAGTAACAACACCGACGGGTTGCGCAAGATCGCGCGTGCTATGGCAATACGTTGACGCTGCCCGCCCGACAATCGAACGCCCTTTTCGCCAAGGAAACTGTCGAAACCTTCGGGCAAGCGTTCAAGGAATTCAGTCGCGTATGCGGCGTCGGCGGCGGCACGGACATCCTCATCGGATGCACCCGGACGGCCATAGCGGATGTTCTCCCACGCATTGGCAGCAAAGATCACCGGATCCTGCGCAACAAGCCCGATCCGTTCGCGCACCTCAACCGGGTTGGCATCGCGGATATTGACATCATCAACGCAAATGATCCCGCTGTCGGGGTCATAAAACCGCAGCAAAAGCTGAAACACCGTGGTTTTTCCTGCACCTGACGGCCCAACAAGCGCAACCGTTTCGCCGCGTTTGACCTTAAGCGAAAATCCTTCAAGCGCGGAATTATCCGGTCGTGCCGGGTAATGGAACGTTACGTTGTCAAAACTGACATACCCCTGATGGGGTACTGGCAAGGCAATTGGATTTTCAGGTGCGTCGATTGATGGCTTGGTCGCCAGCAACGCCACCAGCCGTTCGGCGGCACCAGCAGCGCGCTGCAAGTCGCCTATCACTTCGCTGATCGCACCAACAGACCCGGCAACCACCACCGCATAAAAAACAAATGCAGAAAGCTCCCCCGCCGAGATCGTGCCATCAAGAACATCATGCCCGCCAATCCAGAGGATCGTTCCAACCGCACCAAACACCATGACAATGACAATGGCGGTCAAAAGAGCGCGCGCCGAGATACGTGCAACCGCGGTTTTAAAGGCCCCTTCGACGAAACCGCCAAACCGGGCACTTTCAATTTCTTCGTGGGTATAGGCCTGCACCGTGCGCAAGGCATTCAGCGTTTCTTCGGAGAACGCGCTGACATCGGCAACCCGGTCCTGAGACTCGCGTGACAAACGCCGCACGCGCCGCCCGTAACCAATGATCGGCACGACCACCAAGGGCACGACAAGAAGCACAAGTGCCGTCAGCTTGGGGCTGGTGATGGCCAACATCGACAGCCCGCCAATGAACATCAGGATGTTGCGCAGGGCGATTGAAACACTAGACCCGATAACGGCCTGAAGCAGTGTCGTATCGGTGGTAAGCCGCGACAGAACTTCACCCGTGCGGGTAACTTCAAAGAATCCCTGATCAAGTCGGATGATATGGCGATAAACAGCCGACCGGATATCAGCGACCACACGTTCGCCAATCCACGACACCAGATAAAACCGCACATAACTTGCGCCCGCCAGCAGTACAGTCACCCCAAACAGCACAAACAGCGCACGATCAAGCAGCGTGCCATCCCCTTCGGCAAAGCCCTGATCGACCAGCATGCGCAAACCATTGCCCAAGGCCAATACCGTACCGGATGCCGTCACCAGCGCAAGCAACGCCCCGACAAGCTGCAGGCGATAGGGCGCGATAAACGGCAAGATTGCCCGTAAAGAGGACATATCCCGACTTGTTTCGCGGTCGGACAATTTTGCGGAAGCAGAAGGTCTACGCGCCACGGCACCCTATCCCGTACTCAAAGGAAACACGAAAGCCGATCACAGATCAGCCAAGATCAAGTTTATGCCCGGTCTTTACAGCCAGATCGGCAGATAATTGATCGTTTAAGGTCGTGGATCCACGGGTCGAGGTCCATGTCTCATTATCGTCGTCAAAGTCATAATGGCTGGCACCACTCACAGGTGACGAAAGCCAGACCTGACGGTTGGGACCGTGCTTATTGACGATGAATTGCTCACCCGAATCGAGTTCGATGGTCAGAATTCCTGACTGCAAATCGACGTCAATGGAGTCCCCCAGCGCGTCATCAATGGTATCCGAGAGATTTTCAATGGTGTCGTCTGCAATCTGATGAAAGCGCGTTTCCTCAAGGGCCACAGTCCTGTTCTCCGTCTGTCATCGCGGGAAACCAAGCCCCCGCATAGGCGATAATCGTTTGTTGGCGCACCATACTATATAAAGAGTGCTGTGCAAGTATGCATAAGAACGTGCCTGCGAGAAAAGCTTGAAACGTGGGCTGCGGACTGCTAAACGACCGCGAGATCGCTACTGCACTCCCTATCTATTTACGTTAATCGGATAATTACCGGTTACAGGGGTTGCGCGAGCCGATTTTTTACACTATACACCGCGCTTCAAATTCCGGAGTGATTAGGCGATGAAAAAAGATATCCATCCCGATTACCATGAGATCACCGTTCAGATGACTGACGGCAGCAGCTTCACCACACAGTCGACCTGGGGTAAACCTGGCGACCTGATGAAGCTCGACATCGATCCAAAAAGCCACCCGGCTTGGACTGGTGTTCACCGTCTTCTCGATAGCGGCGGGCAGCTTGCGAAATTCAAAAAGCGCTTCGCTGGTTTCAACATCGGTAATTAAGCAAAGAACACTTCTTTGTGTTCTTACGGATCAGCGCCCGCCGCATCTTCTTGATGCCGCGGGCGTTTTTCTTTGCCAGAGGACCAAATCGGCGGCTCCATCCGACAGAAAACCTGTTGAAAACCGTCAAATAATCGACTGCACCGTCATATCTGATGGTGAATCGGGCATTTTTTTGCCATAATTCATAATTCGCCGTACTGCGACAGCATCAAATTTGCTGTCTGTTTCGGTTTGTAAGAGTTACCAGGCTTGTAAATGAACCAAGTGGCTGCGCGTAACCAGGTAAGTTATGAGGTCTATGTAAAAGACCGTTCAGGGCGTTGGCAAATCCACGCCCACTTTAGTGGTGCGCAAAAAAAGCAGGCCGAGGAAGAAGCAAAGCAGATCGAACGCGCCGCACATGTATCTGCGGTAAAGGTGATTCGCGAAGTTTACAATCACGGCACCAACAGCTCCGACGACTACGTCATTTACGAAACCCGCGATAAAGGCGGCAAAGCGTCCCCTGACAAGCAAGCCAAGGCCCCTGCGCCAAAACCTGCTGCCAAACCGGCAGCGTTTGAGCAGCCTGTGGCAAATTGCGCCCCAAAAGCACAAAAACCTGCACCGGCCAAGAAACCCGTCGTAAGACACAACAGTACTGAATCCGGTGAACATGGGCTGATCGGTCTTATCCTGAAGATGGCGATCGCCTTTTGTGTCTCTATCGCGATTGGGCTCGCTGCAATGCTTGCCGCGGCAAAGGGGCTTGAATATCTGCCCAGTATGGGTGTTACCATTAGTCAGGGTTTCTACGACAAGGCCAACTTCGTCTCCTTTACCGTCGGCTTCCTTGCCAGCGTCGTACCGATGCTGATGTCGGTTACCAAAAAATACAAAGGTAACGGCAGAAACCCGTCATCAGCACGAACATCACAACCGAACCAGCGCAGCGTAAAAGCGGCTCAATCGACCGGCCATGGATCGTTTGGGGGGTATAACTCCTCGGAAATGTCTGGATCGAAGAAGTCGGCTGCCGAGCTTGCTGCTGAAATCAGCGAAAACGATGTCCCGCAGGATAGCGAAAACACCGATCCGGTATCAGCCGAGGATAACGTCGACAGCAACGAAAATGCACAAAGCGACGATATCCCTGATGCACCGCTTGTCGAAACGCCCGATATGCGTAAGACCCGCGACAAAATGAAGGCATTTATTTCCGGCTCAATGCGCGCAATTCGCAAAAATGTCCCCAATCTGGATGCCTATCACAAATTCGGTGTGAACCTTTATGTCGCCGGGGCGTGTGATGCATGCAGTGAGAAAAATGCTCTTCAACAAAAAGATGGCCGCGCGGTTCTACGTGATTGCATCACGGCCCTTGGTGCCAACAAAGGCATGGCAGACACGTTTTGCAAGAATGTAGACAACTACATCCTTGAGCCGAAATATAAGGACATGTACGGCGCAGGACGCCAATCCATGGCCTCCTATATCGAAGATGAAACCAGCATAAATGTATCCGTCTCAAAGGCACTGGAAAGCTGGAGCGAAAAGCCCGCCGCCGGACCGCAAGGTACTGCTGGAAAAAAACTGCATGCACTGATGTTCACCGATATCGTCAATTCGACCCAGAAAACACAGGAACTGGGTGATCATGGCGCGCAGCAAATGGTCCATATCCACAACCAGATCGTACGGACGGCCTTGATCAATAACTATGGCAAGGAAGTCAAACATATGGGTGACGGCATCATGGCTGTCTTCCCGTCTTCGGCAAGCTCCGTTGAGGCCGCAATTGAAATCCAGAAAAACATGGCGTCACATAACGCCAGTCAGGACCTGAAATTCCAGATCCGGATCGGGATCAATAGCGGCGAGGCCATTGCCGAAGAAAATGATCTGTTTGGGACTGTCGTTCAGCTTGCCGCACGCGTTTGCGCCCAAGCTGGCGGGGACGAAATTCTGGTGTCCCAGAACACCAAGAACACCTATGCCGGCAGTCGCGCCAACTTTACCTCTCAGGGCACACGTACGATGAAGGGCTTTGCCGAGCCAATAGAAGTGTTTTCCGCGACCTCACGCGTCTAAGCAGCTCACCTCCCAAGCCCCCTTCCCGAGCAGACATATTTCTAGCCGCCCTCCATGCTCATGCACTGGCTGTTTAAGCGTGTATGGGAGGAAGCCCCGTCTCAGGGGTGTTTGTTGGGGGAGAAACCAGGATCAGGCATTGCAGCGCGCAGCCACCTGAAGCTCCATCCGCGCAGCACGCATATAAAGCCCGTGGGCGCGTTCCATAAGATCAAGCAACTCTGGGGACAGGAATGCACATTGTGCGCGTTGATCATCAATGCAGACCCGAAGATCAGTCATGAGGTTGTCGGTATCAACGGCTTCGTCCCAGTCTATTTCACCGGCCTCAACCGCCCGCACTGTCAAAAGCCACCCCATCGCACGGATCAAACGCGTTGTCATGCGCATTTCTTCCAAGCATTGCGTCATGGCGTCAACAGATCGCCCCGGTTTTCCGCGATTTTTTCTATGTGCAGAAAGATAATTTCGTGCCTCCACAAGCAAGGTGAAGGCCTCATCATAGGTTCGCGAAAAATGAACGACTGCGAAATTGCTTTTGTAGGACGCCTGACCTGACGCCGCTGGGTGCTCTTGGTCCATTAAAAGTATATTGGAAAGACACAGGCAGGCTTCAAGGATCGTTCTATTGAGCACCAAATAGAAAGACCGCCCTTTCTAGGGCGGCCTCACCTCAACCTGCTAAACTTGCCGGACTTTTTTTAAGTTTTGTTCTTCTTGTGCGCGAACATTAGCCAGCGGTTCATAAGCGGTCAAGGCTATTAATTGCACAATTGTGACAATACGTATTAACCCGTATGTCCCTGCGCGATCTTTCTCACATGGGACAAGCCCGCTTACACAAGCAATTCTCTAATCAACTAAACAAAAAGAACCGCCCTAATGAAGGGCGGTCCAGTTTAACAGGGAGGCATCGAAACATCACGTTCGACAAGGGGTCAACAAGTGACCCGTAATCCATATATAAGACCGCAAGTTTAAATTTCAATTAACCCAAGGTTTAAAAATTTATCCTTACGTCTAATAAACGGCGACATCTGATACGCACAACATGCACCGGGCAAAACCACGGCCAAATGATTGCTTGGAACGAGGACCTTGTCTGCTTTGCTAGACAGCTCGATATTGCCATCAGGACTTAAACAGCGCCTGTGCACCAGCCAACGCACCTTCACGATGTGAAAGCGCATACTCGACATTGGCAATCTCTTGTTCCAATGCGGTGCGATACGCATGCAAACTGTCTACAGACATGCCTTCAAGATTGCGTGGCAAACCAAATTCTTTCGCTTTCGCGGTTACCAGATCATCCTCGTTCACGACCATCCTCCATTAAATTGCTGCGAACATCATACCTGTACCCGTTCGTTGATTTAAGGGTTTGTTGGTTTTCCCAGCCGTCTTTTACCGTTATGAGATAGGCACAAATGTTTCCATTCGCCACGGAGGTCGTTATGTCACAGTCCGATTTGCAAAAGCCCGACTTGCCCAAACACATGCAGGCCATCGAAATACGCAACGACCGTGAAAAGCCTTATTTGGCATTGGGGGAAACGGCCCTGCCCGAATTTGGACCAGAAGACGTTCTGGTGCGTGTTCGTGCAAGCGGGGTCAACCGCCCTGATCTGATGCAGGTTGCGGGCATGTACCCACCACCAGCCGGTGCATCCTCAATTGTCGGGTTGGAACTGGCCGGTGAAATCGTTGCCACCGGTGCAGATGTGACTGACTGGCAGATTGGCGACACAGTCTGCGCCTTGGTGACCGGGGGTGGTTATGCCCAATATGCTGCGGTACCCGCCGCACAGTGCCTTCCGGTGCCAAACGGGCTTAGCATGGTTGAGGCGGCTGGCCTTCCCGAGACGTTCTTTACCGTCTGGCACAACCTGTTTGACAAGGCCGGTTTGAGCGCGGGCGAAACATTGCTTGTGCACGGCGGGACGTCGGGCATTGGCACAACCGCCATTCAGTTGGCCAAGGCATTTGGCGTCAAAGTCATAACAACCGCCGGAACTGACGAGAAATGTCAGGTCTGCCGGGAACTTGGCGCCGATATCGCCATCAACTACAAGACTCACGACTTTGTCGAAGAAGTCAAAACCGCCACCGCTGGCAAAGGCGCAAACGTCATCCTTGATATGGTTGCGGGCGATTATGTCAGTCGCAACTTCAAGGCCGCCGCCGTCGAAGCCCGTATTCTGATTATTGCCTTCCTGAATGGTCCAAAGGCAGAAACCAATTTCACCCCGCTATTGCTTAAACGCCTGACCCTGATGGGATCAACACTGCGCGCACAGCCGGTGGCAAACAAAGGTGCGATTGCACAAAGCCTGCGTGAAAAGGTATGGCCATTGATTGAGGCGGGCAAAATCGCACCGGTGATTTATAAAACATTGCCGCTTTGTGATGCCGATGACGCCCACGCGATTTTGAAGGGTGGCGCCCATGTCGGAAAAGTGATACTTGAGGTGTAGATTGAGGCACTTTCAATCGCTTACGGATAACGGTTGGCACGTAAAGTCTGACCGATCTTGGGTGACAGTCCATAGATTGCGGCACGCGGAAGAAATATTCTTTTGGCAAACCCGCAACAGATTGTTGCATTTAACCGCACATTGATCGAAAAGAACGCTGTGGCGGGTCCGTTGATGCGCGGCAACACTCGTGGTTGCCTTCGCAGCATTGCCGGATCACCAAAAGAGATTATATTCTGGGGCATACATTCCTGCGTATTTGGGCTTAGACCCATCGCCGGTCTCCAGAGAGATAAAAGGAAACTAGGAGGAATTATGGCACAGCCCCTCATGCCCAAAGCAACCGCTGTATGGCTTATCGACAATACCGGCTTGTCGTTCCGGCAGATTGCTGCCTTTACCGAACTGCACGAGCTGGAAATTCAGGCCATTGCCGACGGTGACGTCAGTCAGGGCATTGTTGGCCGTGACCCGGTCGCCAACAGCCAATTGACCCAGGAAGAAATCACGCGTTGCGAACAAGATCCGCGTGCTCTTTTGAAAATGGCCAAAAGCGATTTGCCGCGCCCGCGCGCGCAGTCCAAAGGTGCCCGTTACACCCCGGTTTCCAAGCGCCAGGATCGCCCGAATGCGATTGCTTGGCTGCTTAAGCATCACCCGGAACTGTCGGACGCACAGGTTTGCAAACTGATCGGTACCACCAAGGATACGATCGGCAAAATCCGTGACAAGAGCCACTGGAACTCAGCAAACCTTGCACCGCGTAACCCGGTAACAATGGGCCTTTGCACCGAACTTGACCTTGAAAAACAGGTCGTGATCGCGCGTTCCAAAAATCCCGAAAAGATTGTCACCAACGTCGAGCCCGATCCGCTGCCAGAAGAATTGCAGATCAATCCGGAACCAGATTTCCCGGGCAAGAAAAAAAGCGACAAGAAAGAAGACCTCAAGACTTCCGATTACATGGAAGCCGCGGAAAACCTCTTCCGTTCCTGATTTCTTTCAAAAGGCCGCCTTTTACAGGCGGCCTTTTTTCTTTGAGCCGCCCCACAAAAAACGCGTATGATTTGTTTCATATGAACGCCGTTAAACTGTAACGGAACCGACATACGCACGGCATACCATGCGCCAGCTTTTCAGACGAACAACACCGAAGAAACGTTTCCATGCAAAAACGTCCAACCGAACGCCAAGCTGGCATTGTTGAACTTGTTCGCGCCGATGGTTTTCGCACCATCGAACAATTGGCAGAACGCTTTGACGTCACACCACAAACGATCCGACGGGATGTAAACGCCCTGTGTGAAGAAGGCCTCTTGCGCCGCCGCCATGGCGGCGTTGAACCCGCCCTTGAACATGAAAACATCGCTTATCGGGCGCGCAAGGTTCTCAACGTTAACGAAAAACGTAAAATTGCGGCACTGGTTGCACGTGCGATTCCTGATGAGGCATCGCTGTTCTTTTCCATTGGCACCACACCGGAACTGGTGGCAAGCGCGCTTTTGCAACATCGCAATTTACGGATATTTACCAACAATCTGAATGTTGCCTATGTTGCGGCAACTAACGACAGTTTTGATGTTACCTTGATCGGTGGACGCTTGCGCAACCGCGACCGGGACGTGCTTGGCCCCGAAGTCGAAGAGTTCTTTAACAGCTACAAAGTTGATTACGGTATCTTTGGGGTTGGCGGAATTGAAAGCGACGGCAGTCTGCTTGATTTCGACGAACAGGAAGTCCGTGCCCGGTCCGCCATCCTGAAAAATTCGCGCAAAAACTATCTGGTTGCGGATCACACCAAGTTTGGACGCAACGCGGTTGTTCGCGGTGGCTCGATCACACAGGTTACCGCATTCTTTACCGACCGCCTGCCGCCTGATCACATCTCACAGATGATCTCAAAGGCCGGAGTTGATCTTCACATCCCCGAAGCAAACTCCGATTTCCCGACCTTTTTCATGCCAAACGACGATAGCTAAGGTCCGCCCTTCTCGCTCTTGGTATCGAACGTAACGGCACGCACAAAGAAGCACCCGTCATTGTGAAAATGACGGGTGCCAATTTGCTTCATGCAAGCAAGGTGAAGGAGTTTGCATTATTTGGCGTAGCCGATCTCTTTAAGCGCATCAGCAATTTCTGGCAAAATCGCCGGATCATCAATCGTCGCCGGGGTGTTGTAACTTTCCCCATCAGCAATCGACCGCATTGTTTTACGCAGTATTTTACCCGACCGGGTTTTGGGTAACCGATCCACAATCGTTGCCTGCTTGAATGCCGCCACCGGGCCGATCTGATCGCGAACCATCGCAACAATTTCAGCAATGATCGTATCATGCGGTCGGGTCACCCCGGATTTCAGCACCACAAAGCCCAGCGGCAATTGCCCCTTAAGATCATCATGCACACCAATGACCGCACATTCGGCAACATCCTGATGGCCTGACAGAACTTCTTCCATCCCGCCCGTCGATAAACGATGTCCGGCGACATTGATAATGTCATCGGTACGCGACATGACATAGATATAGCCATCTTCGTCAATAAAGCCGGCATCCCCGGTGGCGTAATATCCCGGGAATTCTTCCAGATAGGATGATTTAAATCGGTCTTCGTTCTGCCAAAGCGTCGGCAATGTTCCCGGCGGCAACGGTAACTTGGCAACCAATGCACCAATCTTGCCCCGTTCAAGGCAATTGCCGCCTTCGTCCACCACCTGAACATCCCAGCCACAGACAGCTACCGTCGGTGAACCATATTTAATTGGCAGCAATTCAACCCCGCGCGGATTGGCACAAATCGGCCAGCCGGTTTCGGTCTGCCACCAATGATCAATCACCGGCACACCAAGACTTTTCTCCGCCCATTGCAGGGTATCGGGATCGGAACGCTCCCCGGCCAGATAAAGTGCTTCAAAACAGCTTAGATCGTAATCGCCCATCAGCTTTGCATTGGGATCATCACGCTTGATCGCACGAAAGGCCGTTGGGGCGGTAAACAGCACCTTGACCTGATGCTGTGAAATCACCCGCCAAAACGCGCCGGCATCAGGTGTTCCAACCGGTTTTCCTTCATACATGATCGTCGTACAGCCCGCCAAAAGCGGCGCATAGACAATGTATGAATGACCGACCACCCAACCAACATCTGATGCCGCCCAATAGACATCACCAGCCTCAACGCCGTAGATGTTCTTCATCGACCAGTGCAGTGCGACCATATGTCCGCCGTTGTCACGCACAACGCCCTTTGGCTGCCCCGTGGTTCCCGACGTATAAAGGATATAAAGCGGATCGGTGGCTGCGACCGGCACACAGTCTGCTGGGGCAGCCTTGGCACATTCAACAACCCAGTCATAATCCCGACCATCTTGCATCGGTGCCTCGCATTGCGAACGCTGAAACAGCAAAACACTCTCGGGTTTGTGATCGGCACGCTCGATCGCGCGATCAAGAAGCGGCTTATACTCAATCACCCGACTTCCTTCGACGCCGCAACTGGCCGCCATAACCAGTTTTGGTTTTGCATCATTAAAGCGCGTTGCCAGCTCGTTGGCGGCAAAGCCCCCAAACACCACGGAATGGATTGCCCCGATCCGCGCACAAGCCAGCATTGCCATCGCGGCCTGCGGGATCATCGGCATATAGATAATCACCCGGTCGCCTTTGGTCACACCGCGTGCCTGCAACGCCCCGGCAAGACGCGCAACCTCGTCGCGCAAACGGGTATAGGTGAATGTTTCAACTGTGGACGTTACTGGGCTGTCATAAATCAGGGCCGCCTGATCACCGCGTCCATCTTCGATATGGCGATCCAGCGCGTTGAAGCACGTATTGACCTCGCCACCGCTGAACCATCGATAAAATGGGGCATTGCTGTCATCGAGAACCCGATCCCACTTTTTATACCAGGACAGTTTCTGGGCCGCTTCCGCCCAGAATTCTTCCGAGTGGGTCATCGAACGATCATAGAGTTCCTGATAGCGACCGGTCATAGTCAAAACGTCCTCCCGCAAAGTTGGGTCTGATGCCCAAATGGTATGCGTCTGTGTGGCGCGCAGTCCCCTGACCGATAAATTAAACGGTGACAATCCGGTCAGAGGGCAGATGAACTGGCATGCGCCAATAAATCGGCATCATAATACCGATTTAATTTCCAATTACCCCTTAGACATTGGTAGAGAGCCAAAAATCCGCAGAAACGTGCAGATTATTATTACTCCAAAACACCTGTCATTTGGCCGGCGTGATCTAGGTACGTCGGCCTCACCGTATATTTGGGGAGGATTAGGGTCAGAACCAAATTGAATGTTTGAAAGACGCCCACGAGAATGCCGCCTCACGTCGTGGGCGACAGTCGGAGGCGGCAAAAGATAAAGGATTGGATTTTACGAGGTCGCTACACCGTCAGCACTGGCACGTTCACGCTGATCATCACGTGATTACGGCCATGCCCGGACGGCTAATGGGTTATTCGGTTTATCTCGTCCTTGATTTCAAGCTTGCGACGTTTAATGTCTGCGACAAGGGAATCATCTGGCGCCGGTCGGCGCTGCTCGTGATGGAGGTCCTGCTCAAGTGCAGCGTGTTTGGCAGTTAGAGCTTCGATATGGCTTTGAACGCTCATTCGCCTACTCCTTATATCTGACATTGCCCACAAGAAGATGGTATTAATTTTGTAACATGATTTCCAGTGTTTCAATCATCATCGTGAACAAGAACACAGTCCAGCAAGGATCGGCATGACGCAAAAAGATCGACTTATCATTGGCATAACCGGTGCTTCCGGGGTGATTTACGGCATACGTTTTTTGCAGTTGCTCAAAAACACGCCGATTGAAACCCATCTGGTTCTTTCCAAGGCGGCCGAGCGTACCATCGCCTATGAAACCGATTACAAAATTCGCGAAATCAAGGACATGGCGGACGTGCTGCATGACAATGCGGACATTGGGGCCCCGATTGCGTCGGGGTCGTTCCGGGTACGCGGCATGGTGATCGCCCCTTGCTCGATGAAGTCATTGGCCGAGGTTGCAAGCGGAGTCGCAGATAATTTGATCGCACGGGCTGCTGATGTGATGCTTAAGGAACGCCGTCGCCTGGTGCTGATGGCGCGCGAAACCCCGCTGCATGCCGGACATATCCGCAACATGGCACAAGCCACTGAAAACGGTGCGATTATCGCCCCACCCGTTCCGGCCTTTTATGCCCGCCCGACATCCCTTGATGAGATGGTCACCCAAAGCTGCGGACGGATTCTTGATCTGTTTGACATTGATCTGCCCGAAACCGCACGCTGGGGCGATGAAGATGCCCAAAACCACATCCCCGTTACCGGCAAGCCGCGAAACCGCGAATAACAGCAGGCAGCGACGCAGTATGGTCTGCATCGCATCAATGCGCTGAACACCAGCGTATCAGCGCAACCCCATCAATCGACAAAGCTGATCAAACGCATCGTCGCATTCCGCCTGCGTCAAATCAAAGCGGTTTGGCGATAAATAGGCATGGGCCGCCGCCAATGGGTCAGTGGCCTCAATCGTTTCAACCGCGTCGCACAGGATATGCTGTTCAATGCGTTCGGCCTGCAATTCGTCTGATTTGACTTTCTGACGTAAGGCCTGCGCGGTTTCGCGGGGTTGATTTTTCAAATAGCGCCGCGTTTGGCGCAACGGAATAATGACCTTGTCGCGCCAGTCCTTCACCGCCATTTCAAGTGCCGAAATGCTATGTGGTGCACGACCTTTCTGCCCCAGATAGAACATGAACAGCATCATGTTCACATCCAGTCCACATCGTTCCTGAAGGGTCAAAAATAATGGCGCGACCCCGTCACGGCCATACATCTCGACCGTAAAACGCCAGACATCTTCATGGTCCATCAAAAACCCAACCTGTTTGCTTTTTTGTTTTCTTTAACGTGTCTTGCTGTGGTGTGGTGATCACACCGTCTTTGCCGTGCGTGCAATCTTTGGCGGCTGCCCGATATAGGCCCCAAGTCCCTTGGCCGTTGAAACCATTGTCCCTGCTGTATCGACCAGCCGCGGGCCAACAATAACATCCTTCATCGCAACATCGATCACTTTGCGTTTCGACCATGCGACAACACGGTCAAATTTCTGATCGGCGATCAGGTCAACCGCATGCACACCAAAGGCCGATGCAATCACCCGATCACGTGGGGATGGAATGCCGCCGCGCTGGACATGGCCCAGAACGGTCACACGTGTTTCCCAACCTGTCCGCGCGCCCAACTCATCGGCCAACCAATGACCAATGCCGCCATATCGGGCCTTTTGGCCGTCATTGCCCTGTGTCACGGCCGCCCCGTCATCGCGTTTGACCGCCTCGGCAACAATCACCAAGGCATGATTGCGTCCACGTTTACGGATATTCAGACAATGCTCGGTCAGCGCATCCAGATCATAATCCATCTCCGGGATCAAAATGGCATCGGCACCGCCCGCAACCCCGGCAAACAGCGCAATATGCCCCGCATCGCGGCCCATGACCTCAAGGATCATGATCCGGTCGTGGGATGCTGCGGTTGGCTGCAACCGGTCAAGCGCCTCAACCGCAACATTGACCGCCGTGGTAAAGCCGACCGAATATTCGGTTAGGGCCAGATCGTTATCGATGGTTTTGGGAATCCCGACCAGATTAATACCGCCCTTTATGGCCAGCCGATGTAGGATTTCCATGCTGCCATCGCCGCCAACCCCAATCAACGCATCCAGCCCCAAGGTGCGATAGCCTCTAATCACGTCATCGGAACGGTCGGCAAAGCTGCCATCTGGCATGGGATAGTTAAACGGGTCGCCCTTGTTAATTGTGCCAAGGATCGTCCCGCCCATGCGCAGCATCGCGTCATTATTGACCTGATCATTCAGATCAATTGCCTGTGGCGGGTCCTGCATCAAACCGTGCGCACCCTGTCGGATACCAATCACGTCCCAGCCATAGCCAAGCACCGCGCGGCTTACCACAGCCAGAATGACAGCATTCAACCCTGCACAGTCGCCGCCGCTGGTCAAAATTCCGATCCGCATGCACTTTCCTCCGGCTATCGGCAGATTTGTTTTTAAAGGTGGTACAAATCATATGGGTCCACTATCTGATATCTGTTAATATCATTGTCCCTTCGCGTTGATTATTAAGCTGGATCAAAAATGGACGAAATCAATCAGATCGAGATTGAAAAGAGACTGATGTCGTTACGCGAGGAACACCGGGATCTCGATATTGCCATCGAACAAATGGTTGTCGCCCCGCATCATGACCAGCTTCGTCTGGGCCGCATGAAAAAGCGCAAACTCGCCTTAAAAGACGAAATCCGCTACGTCGAGTCGCAGCTTGTTCCTGATATTATTGCCTGATTTTGGCACCGGTTTCGGCCTGATCCGAAAATTAACCACCAAGGCTCAGGACCTGTCTCGCGCAAACCAAATGTTTGATGCATTTGGCCTTTTGGCGATGTTTTGTCACGGTGAACAGGTGATGAAATACGATGGTGGGCTGGGTAATCTGCGCGGCAATTAACCGGTCACAGCACCTTCGATCAAATGCCGAAGGGAATACGTTCAAGCTGTGCCAGACGCATTTCTTTTTCCGCACGTAATGCGAAATCGGCCGCATTCAATGCTGAAGTTGCGGTATCGCCGTTGCGCGCCTGATAAATGCCAAAGACCGGCTTTACGGCGATGAACTTACCCTTGTGCGAAAACGGCGACTGATTGATCTGTCGGATAACCGCATCAATACGCAAACGCGTATCGTCTTTATCAACGTTATAAAGCAGGGCGGCAAAATCATTACAGCCCAAATACCCCAGGTGATGGGGCGACATGATGAAATCGGCCATGATCTGATGGACATACTTAAACAGGCCGTCTTTGCATTCCTGTCCGTGACGTTGCAAAATCTCGTCGATATTTGACAGTTCACACACAAGCAGCATGCGCATTGTTCTGTCCGTGCCCTGAACCGCCATTTCATTTTCAAGAATTTGCATAAAGGCGGGTCGGCTCATCGCACCCGTGAATGGATCGCGTCCCTCAGACCGGGCAAGATAGGCCTGATGTTTCTTAAGGTCCGACAGATTTTCACTCAGACCATTGATGCGCACCATCAACCGGCCAATCGCCTGTTCAACCGCAGGCGTCACTTGACTATCGGGAATGCCCAGAACATTGGCCATGTCGGGCGTATGAAACGGTTGGTCATCAACTGCGTCGGGCAGGTTGCCAGTATCAATATCAACTTCGTGATGCTGATGCATGGACGACCGACGACGCACGGCGTCCTTGCCATAGGCAAACGCGGTATATTGATTTGATGAATACCTTCCATCGCCTGCCCCCATGGATGGGATCGTCGATGGGGGCCGTGTGACTTTCATGTCTGACCTTCCCGTGCTACGTGCACAGTTATATAAGCAATAAGTAAACAATAAATCAAAAGTACATTTTATTCATCATAAAATTCAACCATCAACAAGAATAGCTCAACTATTCTTACGATCAGGACCAACACATCGGCCCGCAAACAGGCACCGCATAAGGATTTTGCAGGTGTATAGGCACTCTGCAGGCTTGCATGATACCGGTTGCTGCATATAATGCGGCCCTTCACGAAACCGCCCGCAAACGGAGCCGCCAACATGAGCGATCAATCCCCGGTCATCGGCATCATCATGGGAAGCCAGTCTGACTGGGAAACCATGAAAAACGCAGCAGATGTCCTCGATGCGCTGAATGTCGCCTATGAGACGAAAATCGTTTCGGCCCATCGCACACCTGATCGCCTGTATGACTATGCCAAAACGGCAAAATCACGCGGCCTGAAAGTCATTATTGCCGGTGCTGGCGGTGCGGCCCACCTTCCGGGTATGGCGGCTGCCATGACCCCACTTCCGGTTTTGGGTGTTCCCGTCCAAAGCAAAGCCCTCAAAGGGCTTGATAGCTTGCTCTCAATCGTCCAGATGCCCGGTGGCGTTCCGGTCGGAACGCTTGCCATCGGATCAGCCGGGGCAAAGAATGCCGGGTTGATGGCCGCAGGCATCATGGCGCTGATGGATGATGGTCTGGCAGGCCGTCTTGATGACTGGCGTGCGGCACAGACCGATGCTGTCGCCGACGCGCCGGTTGATCCGGCACCATAAAGCACTATGCGCGCCCATTCGGGCGCGTTTTTGTTTTGGCAATTGGGTTCAGACCCTAAATACCCTGTGCCGGAAATCGGCATCCAATGATCATTCGAGGAAGACATGACGCAGGACTTCGAAACGCGCGTTATCGCACCGGGCAGCACCATCGGCATCATGGGCAATGGCCAGTTGGGCCGCATGGCGGCATTCTGTGCCGCAGAACTCGGCTATAAGGTTCATGTCTTTGGACCGGGTGCTGACAGCCCGACCGAACAGGTCTGTGCGAAGGCAACCATTGCCGATTACAGCGATCTGGACGCTCTGCGCGCCTTTGCAAATGACGTCGATGTGGTGACATTTGAATTTGAAAATGTCCCGCATGACAGCGTCAAGCTGCTGTCTGAACTGGTCCCGGTACGTCCGGGCTGGAAATGCCTGCATCTTTCGCAAAACCGCCTGCGCGAAAAGACCTTCTGCAATGATCATGGCATCGGCACCGCCCCGTTTGAAGCCGTCCGATCCCTTGCCGATCTAAAGGCCGCCGTTGCCAAACTTGGCCGCCCGTCGGTTCTGAAAACCACCGAGATGGGCTATGACGGCAAAGGTCAGGTCAAGATTACCGACGATACCGACCTTGCCTCGGCATGGGCTGAAATGAAGGACGCCGAAGCCGTCCTTGAAGGGTTTATTTCGTTTGAACGCGAAATCTCGGTCATTGTCGCACGTGGTGTCACCGGCGACACAGCCTGCTTCTGCCCGGTCGAAAACGTCCATACCAATCACGTTCTTGATGTCACTGTCGCGCCAGCCGAAATTGCACAAAGCCTATCGAAAAAGGCCGAAGACATCGCCATCAAGCTGGTTACGGCAATGGAGTTTGTCGGACTTCTGGCGGTTGAAATGTTTGTCACCACCGATGGTGACATTCTGGTCAATGAAGTGGCCCCGCGCCCGCACAATTCCGGTCACTGGACGATTGATGCCTGTGTCACCAGCCAGTTCGAACAGTTCATTCGCGCTGTTTGCGGTCTGCCGCTTGGCGATCCAAGCCACCATTCCAATGCCCGGATGAAGAACCTTTTGGGTGATGACATTGACGGTTGGCAGGCAATTTTGACCGAGCCCACTGCAAAACTGCACCTGTACGGCAAGGCCGAAGCAAAACCGGGCCGTAAAATGGGCCATGTGACGTGGATTTTACCGAAAAAAGACTGATCACATCCTCATCAACTGACGCATTCTGGCTCCGGATATCATGGCATATCCGGAGCTTTTTTTATGACACTTCAACACGTTACCCGAAAATGACGGACCCAAGCATTTTATGCCGGGCGAACTGGCATCAGACTTGCTGTTGTGGGGGCAGGAAACTCTTTTCGGATAGAACGTCATGAAGAAAATTCTGTTCATTGCCTTGGTAACGCTTACCCTCCTTGCCATCCAAAGCCATCAAACCCGTGCGGTTGCCGCACCCGGCGCGGCAGGCTTCCCCGAAGTGGTCGAAGGCGACAAGCTGCGGTTTGGCAACATGATTGTCGAACTGTTTGGCATTCGCGCCCCACGTACCGGCATGATCTGCCAGGCGGGCAGCATTGAATTCCAATGTGGTGCCGCCGCGACACAGGCCTTGACCCGCATCATCGAAAACTATGCTGTTAAATGTCAGCAGGTTTCCGACGTCCAACTGTTTCCGATGCTGACCGAATGCACGATGGGGCGCAGTGACCTCAACCGTCTGTTGCTGCGTGCCGGATGGGCCTTGGTTGACATGGCAAGCTGTGACAGCAACCCGACCTGCCCGACCTATTTGCGCGATCAGGCCTTTGCCAAGGAAAACCGCAAAGGCATGTGGATGGGCACCCCGCCCCACGAACTGGTCGCCCTTGCTGCCAAACCAACAGCCAGAGAAATCCAGACCGAGGACGATGCAGCCAATCGCGACAAAACCGCCAAGGATGGTGATACCCAACAGCATTTCTTCAAGTCGCCGTTTGGCATTGACCTTGCCGCCGACCTGAAAAGAGCCAACGAACCGGACCGCACACTTCTAAGCTTCCTTGACCCGACGTCCTAACAGGACGGACGACCGGCCCAAGAGTTTCCTGCTCTAAAATCAAAAACGCCACCGCGCTTTATGCCGGTGGCGTTTTGTTTAACATCACAAGTATCTTTGCGGTACTACCCGCCAAACTGGCGGCGAACCCGTCCCGGCGTCGGCATGCAGCGCGCAAGCTTTGCACCAAGCTTTAACGGTGCCGCGGCAAATTGCCCTGCCTTGCTGATCTTTCCGGTGATTTTCGGGATTTGCATGACATTGCCAATACGACGATCCAGAAATGCCCAGCTGTCGCTGTGACCTTCGGATGTGTCATCGAGCCAATAGGCAAGGGTTGAGCCATAGACACCCGCAAGCAACATCCGCTTGGTGTACCAATTGTGATCGGTCGATGTATCGCCCGCCGCAATCCACATTTTATCAACCGTCCCATGGGTCAGCTTAAGCCCCTTGGCCACATTCTGCGGCAGGGCGGTCCAGGCAACGGCGGCACGCACCGCGTCTTTGTGATTTTCAACCAGATCAAGGCGCGTTTTTACCGCAACGGCGATCCGCTCGCGAATTTTCATCTGATCAAGCTCAAGTGCGTCAAGGGCATCGACCATCTTGCGGTCGGTCATCTCGACATAGGTCACAATGGCCTGCCCCGTTCCTTTGGGCAACAGACGGTCAATCTCGCCCGGTGCAAGATCAAGGTCCTCGGCGCCGGCGATCAACGCCTGTTTGCTCCAACCATCAAAAGGCACATGTTCCAATGCGGCTTCGACCAATGCTTCGCGCTGGGCGCGCAGTCGGGACATGCTTTCGGAAACGGTCATTTATGCCTCCTTAAGGTTCATCAGGGTGTGCCACCACATCATCTGATGCCGCAGCTTGCCTGAAGGCGGTTTCAGGCGGGTATTCGCGTAATTCTTCGTTAAATCCAAGCAACGTCATGTCTTCTATACGTTCAGGATACATCACGCCGATCAAATGATCATATTCGTGTTGGACCACGCGCGCATGAAAACCACCGGCGATGCGTTCAACCTCATCGCCCTTCTCATTTAACCCGCGATAACGGATTTTGTTCCAACGCGGCACCACGCCCTGCAATCCGGGAATCGACAAACACCCTTCCCAACCATCAACGATTTCATCGCCAATCGGCTCAATTTCCGGGTTAATCAAAACGCTAACGGGCACTTCACCGTCATCGGGATCGTCACTTTTGCGTAAACTCGGCACGAAATAGACCATGATCGCCTTGGACACAAACACCTGCGGTGCCGCAAGGCCAACGCCCCCGGCATCCTTCATGGTTTCCTTCATATCCGCAATCAGACGCTGAATTTCAGGGTCAAGCGGGTCTTCGACCCGATCCGCGACAGCACGCAAAACCGGGTGGCCCATCCGGGCAATTTTAAGGATCGACATATCTCTATATCCAACCAAAATTGCCCGGCTGTAAAGCCCCTATGCGCCCCGCGATCCTAATGCCCGGTAAGAACCAGTGTCTGGACCGGCCATAGAAGTGCCTGAATACGCAGCAACAAGGCATGCACGACACCGACCGTCTGGACCATATGCAGGAACATCCAGCGCCCCGCACCAATTTCCGGATCCTCAAGTTGATCATGGGTATTGGTATAAGCATTGGCAATGCACTGGCTGCCCCACGGCACATCCTTGATCTGCTCGGGGTAAAGCGGCACCATCTTGGCCAGGAACGTTCCCGGCACGCCGCGTTCGGTTATATCAAGCAACCTGTCGGTCGGGCGGAACTGACCGGCCGCAATAACCGGCTGCACGCTTGAGAACACCATCGGAATGACTTCAAATGGCAGCGAAGCACACGACATTTCCGCAAGCCCGCCAACTTTGACAACCTGTGCGGATACCTGCTGGAAGCCTGCCTGAAATACCACTTCCTTGGGCTTGTCGGGGATCAGGATGCCTGCCGGACGCAATAACGGGTTCACCACATCCCCAATTTGCAATGCAAACTGCTGTACGGTGCCATCAACACCGGCACGAACAACTGTTTTGCCCAGCGCCACTTGTGCTGCACGCAAGGATGCCTCTGCACTTGAAAGCTGGGCGGGCAACAGGGTTTCCATTTTGGTCTGAACGGCGTTAACACTCGCCTTTGCCGAATTCACCCCACCCTGTCGTGTCGTCAATGCGACTTCAAGCCGTTCGACCTCGCGCCGGGAAACCGCGTTGGTGCCGCGCGACAAAAGATCCGCCTTCACCGACAATTCTTCGCGAACCTGTTCATAGGCACCTTGTGCCTGTTCCAGGTTCCCTTGCGCGACCGCAAGGTCGGCCTCGGCAACCGCCATCTGGGCACGGATTTGTTCGACGTCTTGCTGGGCCATTTCCACCGATTCCGTCTCTGCACGGTCATCAAGCCGGAACAGCGGTTCGCCCGATTTTACCCGGTGATCGTTATCGACATATATTTCAACCACCCGACCATTCTTTTCGGGCAGGATTGTCAATGTTCTAAAGAATGATCCAACATTTTGGCTTGATGGATGAAAATAGAAAATAAGCGTGATCAGCGACAGGGTCAGGATCGCACATGCGGTGATGCCATACCGCAATTCATACCAGACCGAAAACAGGTTGATTTCCTTACCGATACGTTTGCCCTGACGATACCGGCGCACCAGATAATCCGGCAGAATGGTAAACATTGAACACAGAAGAAGCTCAAACATCTTTTGGGTTCTCCTGCTTGGTCATATCGGGGGTTGCGGATGTCTCGGCCACGGGCTCCTGAGGGGCCGAGTCGCCAAACCCGCCCTTGTTCCTTGCAATTGTTTTCAAGGAATCTGCAATGGCCTGAATTGGTGAAATAAAATCAGGGAACTGGACAACGGCAAGAACCAGTGCGGCCACCCAGAAAACACCGTTATGGGTAAACAGCGCCAAAAGGGTCAGAACGCCGATCAACTGTATCTGCGTGTGATTGGCGTGATGCGCCAGTTTTTCCGGCAAGGCATGCAAGGTCAGATAGAGCGCGCCAAGCGCAAACACGGCCAAAACCACAAACCACACGATACCGTAGAACAAAACATCTGTTTCCCCCGGCGCGGTTATAAAGAAAGGCGCATGTGCAATTGCCGCCTCTCGCAAACTGTTTTCCATTTTTTTATCCCAACCAAACCACTGTTCAATCCCATCAGGACACTGCCCTCAGGATACTCCACCCATTGCCAATCCATTGATATATAGACCTTTACCAAGCCATTATAGCAACTTTTTGGATAATTATTATCCTCAAATTCACGCAAGCAGCGCAATGACATAACTGACACCAAAATGCGGTGTCCATGCCTTGGCGTTTTGCACCCATTGGCCGAATAAACGCCCAAGGCGAATATCCTCTTCCCTCTTTTCTTTTTGACTGGTTTGCACTATATACAGCCCACGGTCATGTTGACCGTAAATCCAACCGGTAGGCATTCCGCCTTTCCGGGTGTTTTTGTTTTTTTGAAAGGAGCGTGGTTTCCGTGCAGGTAATCGTTCGCGACAACAATGTCGATCAGGCTCTGAAAGCCCTTAAGAAAAAGATGCAGCGTGAGGGCATTTTCCGTGAGATGAAACTCCGTCGTCACTTTGAAAAGCCGTCGGAGAAGAAAGCTCGCGAAGGGGCGGAAGCAGTCCGTCGTTCCCGCAAGCTGGAGCGTAAGCGCATCGAGCGTGAAGGCTTCTAGTCTTCTTTTTCACTTTCGGGGTTCCTCGAACGTGATACTGCATGGTCGAATTTAGCTTGCTAAGTTCGGACCCGTGCGCCAAGCCCGCCTCGGAGCAATCCAGGCGGGTTTGGTTTTTCTACGCTCCATTTTTTGCAAACATGACAATTGTCATGGCATGCCTATTTGAAACCTTTCAGAGCTTCGGCGCGTAGCTGTCATGACACGATGACATTGGCCGGGGAATACTTCATGTCTTCATTGCGATCACAGGCAAATATCGGAATCCGCATTTTATGCGTGATCGCGCTGATGCTTGTCGGCTTTTCGCACAAGCTGGCATCCTTTGGAACGCTTCCCCAAAACACGCAAGCCAGCCTGACAAGCTATGCCCTCCCCGATGGCACATTGCCGATCTTGTGCCTTGGCGGTCAGGCTGCCGATCCCGATAATGACCGTGGGATGCTTGATACCTGTGAGTTTTGCCGGATCGCCGCATCGGTTACCCTGCCTGATAATCCGCAGCTGCCTGAACCAATAGAATTCGTCTCACGTGCGCTGGCCCATTTGCCCGCCCGTGTCGAATGGCAGGCCACCACCTATGACACGCCAGCCGTCCCACGCGCGCCGCCCTTGATCATCTGATCTGCCCCAATCGCACGTTTTGCGCGCCGCTTATCTGGCACAGCAATACCGTGCTTTACGCATTTTCGATGATACAGGTGAACTTGATGACAACCCATCCCGCACATTCGGCGGATGCGCCTCAGCGCGATCGCGACAACCGCACATTAACCCGTAAATTCTATCTGGCCGCATGGCGCTGGCATTTTTATGCCGGGCTTTATGTCGTACCGTTCCTCCTCATGCTGGCGGTGACCGGCCTGATGATGATGTATTTCAATGTCATTGAAACCCGGTTTGGCGACCGCATCCTCGCATCCGACGGCCCGCACCAAAGCCTTCAGATACAGGCTGATGCCGCGGCCTCCTCCCTGCCCGATGCGACGGTTAGCCAATACATCGCCCCGATCGAAGATGATCTTGCCACCATGTTTCTCGTCGATAGTGGCGGCAAGCAGCATGTCGTCACGGTCGATCCCGTCACAACCGACATCCGCGAAACCATTATTACGGATGACAGCTGGTTTTACTGGGCTAATGGCATTCACGGCGAACTTCTGATGGGCGATCTTGGCGACCGGTTGATCGAAATTGCCGCCGGGCTTGGCATTATCCTGATCGTAACCGGGCTTTACATGTGGTGGCCGCGCGACGGCAAACGGTTTGCCTCCGTTCTTTGGCCAGATTTCCGCGCAACCCGCCGGACTTTCTGGAAAGAACTGCATGTCACAAGCGGCTTTTACATCTCGGTCGTTTTGTTCTTCTTTTTGATTTCCGGCCTGTCATGGGCGGGCATCTGGGGCGGTCAGTTTGTTCAGGCCTGGAGCACCTTTCCCGCTGAAAAATGGGATAATGTCCCGCTATCTGATGACATTCACGCCGATATGAACCACGGGGTTTTGCATGATGCACCCTGGGGATTGGAACAAACCCCAATGCCTGCATCGGGATCAGATGCCGGGATCACTGGTCTTGCCGATGGCACACCGGTTAATCTTGATACCGTGACCGCCTTTGCGCGCAGCATCGGCTTTGTTGGCCAATTCCGGGTTAATCTGCCGCAAGGTGAAAACGGTGTTTACACCCTTTCGGCCGACACCATGAGCGGCGACAGCGTCTCGCCCACCGGCGACCGTACCATCCATGTTGACCAATATACCGGCAAGGTTCTGGCCAATATTGGCTTTGCTGATTATTCACTGGGGGCCAAAAGCATGGCAGTTGGTATTGCCCTGCATCAAGGCGACCTTGGCTGGTGGAACGTGATTGCCAATACGCTATTTTGCCTGACGGTGATTTTCCTGTGCATCAGCGGCATTGTCATGTGGTGGCTACGCCGCCCGACATCCGGCAATTTTCACCTATCCGCCCCGCCCCTTCCCAACAACCTACCTCTTTGGAAAGGCGCCGTATTCATGATGTTAGCGCTATCATTAGCCTTCCCGCTAACCGGCATTACGCTGGTCACAGTTCTGGCAATTGATGTGCTAATTGTCTCAAACCTGCCGGTTCTTAAACGCGCGATTGGCTAAACCGTTTTAAGCCCCGCCCGACGTATGTCGGGCGGGTATTTTGTGTTTAGCAACGTCTGTTAAAGTCCCGGAACAGAAACCCGCTTTTCGACAAACAGCAAAATCTGTGCGACCACACTGGTCATGACCACATAGATTGCTGCGATCAATAAAAAGACCTCGAAAAACTGGAACGTTTCATAGCCAATCTTTTCAGCACGGGCGGTAATTTCGGTCACCCCGATGGCATAGGCGATAGAGGTATATTTGAGTTCTAAAATCGCTTCATTCGACCACTGCGGGATAACCCGGCGCAATGCCTGCGGCAAAATGATGTTTTTAAAACCCTGAAACTGCCCCATGCCAAGTGCACGGGCCGCTGCCATCTGCCCCACCGGAACTGATCGCACAGCACCCCGGAAGTATTCCGCCTGATATGCTGCTGTATTCAGACCAATGGCAATGATTGCGGCAGTAAGCGGGTCAAAAACAATGCCGATTTCGGGCAAGCCCAGATAGATAAATAACATCTGGACCAGCATCGGGGTGCCGCGAAATATCTCTACATAAACCGTGGCTGCCAAATAAATCGGGCGACTGCCATAAATGCGCGCCCACGCCAGAACAAGCCCCAATGCCGCGCCGATAACCATGGCCGATGCCCAAAGTCCCAACGTGGTGGGAATCCCTTGGAGCACATAGGGCAAATGTTCAATTGCAAAATCGAACCACTCGCTCATTCATGGCCTCCGTGTTCTATCACGTTCAGGAACGCACGCGTTCGATCTTGCTGGGGGGCTTCAAAAATTTGTGACGGCGGGCCCTGCTCGATGATTTTACCACCTTCCATGAAGATGATTTCATCGGCTGCCTGACGGGCAAATCCGATTTCGTGGCTAACCACCAGCATCGTCATCCCTTCGGATGCCAGCTTGTTCATCACTGAAACCACTTCGCCGGTCAATTCCGGGTCAAGCGCGCTGGTTGGTTCATCAAACAAGATCAGCTTGGGCTCCATCGCAAGCGCACGCGCGATCGAGGCACGCTGCTGCTGCCCACCAGAAAGTTCCGCCGGATACGCATCCGCGCGGTCAGAAAGACCAACACGATCCAGTTCCTGATAGGCAAGATCAAGGGCGGCCTTTTTATCAAAACCACGTAATTTACGCGGCCCGATTGCGACATTGTCCACCGTACGCAAATGGGTAAACAGATTGAAATCCTGAAACACAAACGCAACCTTCTGACGCATGGCATTCAGGTTCTTTGACGTAAGTTCTTCGCCGTCGACAAAGACATGCCCCTGATCAGGCTCGGTCAAATGATTGATGCACCGAAGAAGGGTCGATTTCCCCGTGCCCGATGGCCCCATAATAACCTTGGATTGCCCCGGCTCCATATCAAAGGAAACGCCCTTGAGTATTTCCGCATCACCATAACTTTTATGAATATTTTCAACGCGCAACAACATCAGGCGTCTCCTCTGTGTTCAAAGCCCGGAAGAGCAAGACGGTTCTCAAGCCGGTATAGGGCCCAGTTGCCTGCGCGATTGACGATGAAATACATCAACGCAACCACCGCAAAAACGATCAGGATGTTTCCCTGCGTATTGGAAATGATGTATTTCGCCTGACGGGTCAGTTCGACAACACCAATGACATAGGCAAGCGATGTCGCCTTGAGTTCACTGGAAAATTCGTTGGTCCACGGTCCGATGGACATACGCAGTGCCTGCGGCAGGACAATGTCACGGATCGCCTGAAACTTGTTCATGCCCATCGCGCGCGCCGCCATCATCTGCCCTTGGGGAACAGACAGAAATGCCCCCCGAAAAATCTGCGACTGATACGCTGCGGACCGAAGACCCAAGGCAAGAACGGCCGCCATAAATGATCCCATTTCAATGAAATCGGTCACGCCATAGTAAAACAGCAACAGCAACACAATGGCCGGAATGCCACGGAAAATACGCTCAAACACCGTACATGGAATGCGCAACGTCCAGTGCCCGTAGACTTCCGCAACCGACAGCAGCAGCCCCAGAACAAGCCCCAGTGACAACAGGCAAACAAGCAACGCAATTGCCACGGACAAGCCGTGCACCAGATAGGGCATCTGGCTCAATATTGTTTCGAAAATCATGATTTATGCCCACAGGAACAAAAAAATAGGCCGTATCGCAACAGCCAAGGCAGTTGCAGCGATACGGCCCGAAATCAGCTACTTCGAGTAACCGGGAATGTCGCCCTGATAGGTATCGACATAATCAGGCATCGAGGTCGGAATATCGCGAATGGAAGACTGCGGCGCATATTTATGAACAATTTCCGCCCATTGACCGGATTTATAGATGTTCATAATCCCGGCATTGATTTTGCCCAGAAGTTCCTTCGGATCACCTTTTTCAACCGCAAGCGCCTGCGGCTGGTTCTGTTGAATGGTCCCGGCGATTTTGACCGGACGCCCTTTGGCGATGAAGTCCTCGGCGGTATCGGTCGAGGTCACAACAGCGTCCAGACGCCCCGCAAGCATATCTTCAATGGCGGTGACATAGTCCTCATAGCCACGCAGGGTCACATCGACGTCGTCATTGGACGCCAGATTGTCTTCAAGCCATTTAAACTGGGTTGCGCCACCCTGCGCACCAACCGTCGCACCACAGCACATTGCGGTAATCAGGTTTTTGTCGGAATCCTTGGGCACAAGAATTTCGTCGTCATTTTCCCACCACGGAATGGTGAAATCAAGCGCGTCGGCGCGTTCCGGCGTCACGTTAAGCCCGGTCACAAGAAGGTCAATACGCCCTTTAACAAGGGCCGGAATCAACGACGGCCATGGCAAGTCCTTGAACTCAACGTCCATACCCTGATCTTCGGCGATGGCACGCATGGCATCAATCGCAATGCCTTTATACTCGCCACTCTCGACATAGGCCCACGGCGGGAAAGCGGCTTCAACACCCGCGGTCAGGGTTTCAGCCTGCGCTGCGTTTGACCCAAAGGATGCTAGGGCAAGCATCGCGGCAGCCGGGATCAGTTTCCCAAATCTATTTTTCATATATGCCTCCTGATTAGATAATTGCTGCTATGGGCCTTGTCTGTTCATAGGTGATTTCCCCAATCCCAGTACAAACATCAAGCGCCAACAGCAAAGTTTTTGAAACATACTTACGAAATAAAACAATGTCGAATCTAAATGGCGCAATGTGAAAATACATACCAACAATTACTTACAAGACATAAACTCAAAAAAAGATGAGTTAAATTTGTCAACTCATCTAAAAAACTACACCTTAAATATCAATCACCACTTTTATTTATTTACAGTTCAACCTTAAAATCGATTTACGCTTCACATTACCTTGTTTGTATCATGACAAAAATTATCCTTCATTGCCTCTGGCATTTAACGAGCTTTGACCTTCGCCTAATCTCCGGCAAACCGGGGCTCGACATGCCGTGCCTCAAGCGCATTTCCGATGACAAAGGTAAACTTGATGAAGGCCCTGTTAGCGGGCATCACAGGCCATTATTGGCAATTGATGCTCTAATCGCCTCAAACGTGCCGGTTCTCAAACGCGCCCTTGGCTAATAAAAAGAACCCCGCCCGGATGTTTGGGCGGGGGTACCATTTTACGCCGCCTTGCAGATCGACGTGCCGCCATCGACAAGCATTGCCGATCCGGTCACAAAGCTTGAAGCATCCGATGCCAGAAACAGGGCTGCCTTGGCGATTTCAACTGGATCCGCAATACGGCCCAAAGCATGAAACCGCTCAACCATCGCACGGGTTTCCGGATCACTGGTAAAGCTTGCCGCCATCGGCGTATCGGTCCCGCCCGGCACCAGTGCGTTGACCCGGATATTGGCCGTGCCGTGTTCCACCGCCAGACATTGCGCCATCCCCAGCAACCCCATCTTGCTGGCGGCATAGGCCGTCATGCCGGGCATTCCAATCGTATGCCCGACAAAAGTCGATGTGAAAATCACCGATCCACCGCCCCGCTTGGCGATCTCGGGCAGCTGATATTTCGCGCCGAACATTGCCGATGTCAGATTGGCACGCAGCGTCTTGTCCCAGTCGTCAACCGTAATATCATCAAGCGACCCCAGTGTTCCCAGCCGTCCGGCATTGTTAAAGCCGACATCAAGCCCGCCATATTCCCCAACGGCAGCATTGACCAGTGCCTTGGCGTAAGCTTCATCACAAACATCGCCCGCCAGTGCAAAAGCTTCGCCACCGGCACCAACAATTTCAGTAACAACCTGATCAAGCCGGTCCGCACCACGTGCGCCGAGCACAAGCCTGGCCCCTTCGGATGCAAACAGTTTTGCCGACGCCGCACCGATGCCGCTGCTGGCCCCGGTGATGATGACAATCTTATCTTGAAGTAACATGATTTTTCCAATCCATCTGGCAGCGGGCATCTGATCAACCCGGTGCGGTTCACGATGGAAAGAAAGATATGACGCCCCCGAAATAACCGCTCGCCAGTTTCGGACCTGACGTTTTTATCGCTTAATCCCCGCCGATCCAGCTTCTGACTTGCCCCAAAACAGATGCCTTTTCCCCAATCGGTTCAGGCTTGGGTTCGCTTCGAACAAGAAGGCCAAACTGGGTGCGATAGACGGTATAGACCGCATCTTCGGAAATATCGGTAAAGGTCGAACTGCCGTATTGGGCATCCATCAAAAAGGGCAACTTCACCAGCAGATACCCAAGATCAAACCCACCGTCCGAACCCAGTTCATATGCGATATGTGGCTGGGTATTTTCGCGTTCGATATCGCTATACCGGCCTTCAAACCGCACCAGCTTATAGCGCGCATCCATGCCCAGAATATTGGCCCACGGCTGAAGCTTCATGAACGCGGCATCAATGCGCCATTGATCCCCATAAAGCTTATAGGTCCCGTCAACATCCGCATGCGGGGAGCTCAAATGCGCGATGAATTCTTCCTCGGCAACTGGCTCAAAATACAGCGACGCAATCGGCTTTTCATCGGTCAGGCGCGTATAGGTCAGTACCGTCAGCGCAATGGACCCCGCCAAAGCCACCGTTAGCAACGCGATAGAAAGCACAGAGACTTTTATCAATCGAAACATAGAACCTTCCGAACAGACCTTAACCGATGAACGCGAACTGATCTTATAAAGTGCCGACCTGACGAAAAAAAGGCGGCCCCAATGGAGCCGCCTTTCGCCTTCTCAAACCATTCGGTTCGATCAGTTATCAAGATGCGTGACGATTTCTTCGCACATCTTTTTGGCATCCCCAAACAGCATCATCGTATTGTCCTTAAAAAACAATTCGTTCTGAATGCCGGCATAGCCGGCAGACATGCCGCGTTTGATGAACAGCACCGTTTTGGCTTTTTCGACCTCAAGGATCGGCATACCAAAGATCGGGCTGGCCGGATCGGTTTTGGCCGCCGGGTTGGTGATGTCATTCGCACCAATAACAAACGCCACGTCGGCAGACCCGAAATCACGGTTGATTTCGTCCATCTCCATGACGTCCTCATACGGCACATTTGCCTCAGCCAGAAGCACGTTCATATGCCCCGGCATACGTCCGGCCACCGGATGAATGGCATAACGGACTTTAACGCCCTCAGCCTTAAGGATATCAGCCATTTCACGCAGTGCATGCTGTGCCTGTGCCACCGCCATGCCATAGCCCGGCACGATGATCACACTCGATGCGTTTTTCATGATGAACGACGCATCATCGGCCGAACCGGATTTAACCGGACGATCCGCATCCCCGCCGGCAACAGCGGCACTTTCGCCTTCGGCACCAAAGCCGCCAAAGATGACGTTAAAGATCGAGCGGTTCATGCCCTTACACATGATGTAAGACAGGATCGCACCCGATGCACCCACCAGCGCACCGGTAATGATCAACGCATTGTTCTGAAGCGTAAAGCCAATGCCACATGCTGCCCAACCCGAATAGGAGTTCAGCATGGAAACAACAACCGGCATGTCCGCCCCGCCAATCGGAATGATCAGCGTAATGCCCAGAACAAGTGCCAGTGCCACCAGTATCCAGAACGCCATATGGCTTTCGGTCGTGACCAGAATGATGCCAAAGACAACAATCCCAATCCCGATGGCAAGGTTCAGCATATGTTGCCCGGTAAAGCGCACTGGCGTTCCCGAAACAATCCCCTGCAACTTGCCAAAGGCGACAAGTGAGCCGGTAAAGGTGATCGCACCAATCGCAACACCCAGCCCCATTTCAATCAGGCTGGCCGCACCGATATTGCCTGCTGTACCAAGGCCATAGGCGCCCGGCGAATACAACGCAGCACCCGCGACAAACACCGCCGCCAGACCGACAAGCGAGTGAAAGGCCGCCACCAGTTGTGGCAAGGCCGTCATTTTGATCTTGAGCGCGATCACAGTACCGATCGAGCCACCAATCAGAATGCCGACGATGATGGTGGTGTAAGACAGCACCTGGGGCGACGCCAGCGTGGTCGCAATGGCAATTGCCATCCCCACCATGCCAAGGATATTGCCCGTACGTGCAGAGTCAGGTGACGACAGCCCGCGCAATGACAGGATGAAGCAGACCGAGGCCACCAGATACAGGAAAGCCGATAGGTTTTCCGACATTGTGTGTTCCCCCTACTTCTTTTTCTTGAACATTTGCAGCATGCGCTGCGCAACGATGAAGCCGCCAAAGATGTTCACGGATGCCAACACCACGGCGAGGAAGCCCATGACCTTTGACAGGTTCATGTCAACCGGACCGGACGCCAGAAGCGCGCCGACAATGATCACCGATGAAATCGCATTGGTCACCGCCATCAGGGGCGAATGAAGGGCCGGGGTGACTTTCCACACAACGTAATAGCCGACAAAGCAGGCCAGTACGAAAACGGTCAACCCCATCACGGTCGGGCTGACACCCGACCCCTGAACAGTGGTTGTCACCGTCATTGCCGCATCACCCGCACCATTGGCCAATTTATCGGCCAGTTGTGCGGCCTGCTCGGCCAGTCCAAGGGCTGCATCGCGCAGCTCGTTTGCATTCTGGGTAACGGATTGATCAGCCATTTGCGACCGCCTCCCCACCGAATTTCGGGTGAACAATCTTTCCATCGTGGGTCAGGCGGGTTTCGGCAATGATCTGATCTTCGCCGTTAAACACTAATGCGCCCTTTTCCGTATCAACAGAAAGCGTGATGAAATTCAAAAGGTTCTTGGCATACATCGCGGTTGCATCGGTTGCGACCGCACTTGTGATGTTTTCCGGACCAATCAGTTTGACCCCGTTGGCCGTCGTGATGGTCTGACCAAGTTTAACCCCGGCGACATTGCCACCGCGTTCGGCCGCAAGATCAATGATCACCGAACCCGGCTTCATGCCTGCAACCATGTCGGCCGTGACAATTTCCGGGGCCGGACGGCCGGGAATAAGTGCTGTGGTAATGACGATATCGGTTTTCGCCAGAACCTCTTTAAGCTTATCGGCCTGCTTTTTCTTGTAGTCGTCCGACATTTCCTTGGCATAGCCGCCCGATGTTTCGGCAGCGTCCGCTTCGTCGTCTTCGACTTCAATAAATGTCCCGCCAAGCGACTGGACCTGTTCCTTGACTGCCGGGCGCACATCAAATGCCGACACCACGGCACCAAGGCGCTTGGCGGTTGCAATCGCCTGCAAACCGGCAACACCGGCCCCAACCACAAGAACACGCGCCGGGGCAAGTGTCCCTGCTGCTGTCATCATCATCGGATAAATGCGGCCAAACTCATGGGCGGCCTCAAGCACGGCGCGATAGCCCGCAAGGTTCGATTGCGATGACAAAACATCCATCGACTGCGCACGCGAAATACGCGGCATCAGTTCCATGGAATAGCCATCAACACCGGCCTTTGCCATCGCATCAAGCAGCTCTTTACGGTCAAACGGCTCAAGCAGGGCCACAACCGCGGCCCCCTTTTTATAGGCGGTCAATTCGTTGGTTTTGCCGTCAATGACAGGTGGACGTACCTTAAAGATAACGTCGGCATCCTTGACGGTGGTTTTCATTGTTTTGGCAATGGTTGCCCCGGCATCGACAAATCGATCGTCCGGTATGGCGGCATCTATTCCGGCGCCAGCCTCAATTGCAACGTCAAACCCCAGTGACTTCAGCTTCTTGACTGTCTCTGGCGTGACGGCAACGCGCTTCTCTCCGGGCCATATTTCCTTTGGAACGGCCAGTTTCATCGCGTTCGACCTCCTTCCCTAAATCATATGATAAGCATGGTGTTTTTTATTATTTACGGTGTGATCGATATCAGGACATCACAGTGCGCCCTGTTTGCATCCGATTACAAGCTTCCCTTGCCAAGTAAAGAACCAGAAAAGAAAAAGGCGGTTCTTCCAGCTTACGCAGAAGAAACCGCCCACTTTCCCACCACGCATTCCAAGGCGATAAAGCCTTGGCGACATGTCAGGTCCCACCCGTCATCGGTGCTCAGGACAAACAATCAATGACGCCCTGCCATGTCTGCGTTGAAAGCAAGATGCGATTTCCGACCGATAACCTCAATATCAAAAAACGACGAAAAAGCACTTTAACCGAAATTAAGTTTAATCATTTTCGCGCAATTAATGTGCGATTAACCGCACAGTTTATTTCCACTGTGGAACAGGTCTTTGAACCCATACTCACACAATAGATCCTTGATATTGGGCAGTTTCCCTCATTTTACCCCCACGCGGTAAGTGAACATTATCTTACAAAAGAACGCAGAAGTCTGCATCAATAAGCACGATAACAACTCTAACGGAACGCGCAATAAGGCAAAAGGTTCTTTAAAAAAAATGCCGCAGGCTTCAAACCCGGCGGCATTTTCAAATAATATTAAGTCGCTTTGGGGGAAACTTCCGGCAGTGATAGCGCGATTCCGGCACGGGTTTTCGACGAATCGCCACACGCCCACCACCAACCGTTTGCGCCTTTCACTTATGGGCGTTCCAGCCCAACCGACTGAAGTGCAGCATCCTGATTGGCCGCAAGCTTGGCCGGATCAAAATCCCCGACAAGATCATGGAACAGCTGATACCAGTTCACATGCGCATCAAGGCGCAAAAATACCGCACCAAGCCCCACAGCGGCCCGATCCACCAGAACAAACTCACGCGGCGGTTTTACCCCGCCAACGGCTTTAAGTTCCTTGTGAACTTTTGCCGCGACCTCCGCGCCATAGGCAACCGAGTTGGTTTCACCCATTTTGCGTTTGCGATCATCCAAAATCGGCCCATAGACAAAACTGGCCCAGATGTTGAGCACATCAATCAACTCACGCGACGGATTTTCAAAGCCCCAGCTTTCATAGGCCGAAACCGCCTTGTCCTCATCCCCGTCACGCAATGCTTCATAAAGGGTCAGCACCGCGTGCACGAAATCGGGTTTAAAAATGCGGATACACCCGAAATCAAGAAGGTTCACCGACCGATCTTCGCGCAGCGTATAATTGCCCAAATGCGGATCACCATGGATCACGCCATACCGATAAAACGGTACATACCATGCGCGAAACATATTAAGGGCCACCTGATTGCGCGCATCCTGATCGGCATCACTATCAAGGAAACTTTGGAATTTCTGCCCGGTTTGCCATGTCATGGTCAACAACCGGCTGGTGGTAAGTTCATCCACTGGTTCGGGCACATGCACCGCATCTTCATCGGCCAGCATATGGCGATACAGCCGCATGTGTTTTGCTTCGCGCTTGTAATCAAGCTCTTCGCGCAGGCGGGCGGAAAGTTCTTCCTGAATGTTTTGCGCATCAATCGCACTGTCGTAGCGCTTATAGATCGCAAAGGCGGCACGAAGCTGCTTGAGGTCGGCCTCCACGGTGGCGGACATATCAGGATATTGCAGCTTGCACGCAACCGCGCGCCCGTCGGGCAAGGTTGCCTTATGCACCTGACCAAGGGACGCGGCCGCCACCGCCTCGCGGCTAAAATCGGTAAAGCTTGATTGCCATCCTGCGCCCAATTCGCTGCGCATCCGGCGTTTGACAAACAGCCACCCCATGCTGGGGGCGTCGGCCTGAAGGGTTGCCAAGGCTTGGGTATATTCCTTGGGAAGCGCATCGGGGATGGTTGACAGGATTTGCGCAACCTTCATCAACGGGCCTTTAAGCCCGCCCAGTGCAGATGTCAGTTCGGCGGCGTATTTGGCATGATCAACGTCGCCGCCGAACACTTTCCCGGTGGCAAGGCGCGCGGCCAGCTTGCTGGCCGACGCCCCCACCCGTGCGTAACGACGAACCCGTCCGCCAAATCGATTTTCTTCATTTGGCGCGGTATAATCGTCGTCGTTACTCATATCAGGAAAGCTCCTCCAGCTCGTCGATCATGCGTTTGATCATGTTAAGCCCGCGCTGCCAGAAGGCCGGATCAGATGCATCCAGACCAAACGGTGCGAGAAGTTCTTTATGGCGCTTGGTGCCGCCGGCTTTCAGCATATCAAGGTATTTTTGCTGGAAACCGTCTTCGGCATTTTCATAAACGTCATAAAGCGAATTGACCAAACAATCGCCAAACGCATAGGCGTAAACGTAAAACGGTGAATGGATGAAGTGCGGAATATAGGACCAGTAATATTTGTACTCGTCCTCATAACGGATCGCATCACCCAGACTTTCATGCTGTACGGCAATCCAGATGTCGCAGATCTCATCGACCGTCAATTCACCTTCACGGCGTTTTTCATGGACGCGTTTTTCAAACTCAAAGAACGCAATCTGACGCACGACCGTGTTGAGCATATCCTCAACCTTACCCGCCAGCATGATGCGCTTCATCTTCGGATCGGTTTCTGCGCGCAACATCGACTGGAACGTCAGCATTTCACCAAACACCGACGCGGTTTCCGCCAGTGTGAGCGGCGTATCAGACAGGAAATACCCCTGCTCACCAGCCAGAACCTGATGCACGCCATGGCCCAATTCATGTGCCAGCGTCATCACATCACGCGTCTTCCCGTGATAGTTCAACAACAAATAAGGATGGGCGGACGGCACCGTCGGATGGGCAAAGGCCCCCGATGATTTCCCCGCACGCGGCGGCACATCAATCCATGGATTATCAAAGAATTTCTGACCAACCTCGGCCAGTTCCGGCGAAAATTCGCCGTATGCCTTAAGCACGGTCGAACGCGCCGTATCCCAGTCAATCTGACGATCATCATCATCGGGAAGCGGCGCATTACGGTCCCAATAATCAAGCTGATCGACACCAAACCATTTGGCTTTCAAACGGTAATACCGATGCGACAGGTCCGCATGGCTGTCTTTCACCGCGGTATTCAGCGCATCGACAACTTCGTCTTCGACCTGATTGGCCAGATTGCGCGATGACACCGGGGTGGCAAATTTACGCAGGCGGTCATCAATTTCCTTATCTTTGGCAAGGGTATTGGTGACATGCGCCAGAAGTTTGATGTTTTTGCCCAAAACGTCGCCAATGGATTTCGCCGCAGCTTTGCGTTCTTCAACCTTGGTCGATGACAGCATGTTGGCGACATCTGACATGGTCAGCTCTTCGCCGTTGATCGGGAACCGCAGTTCGGCCATGGTTTGATCAAACAGGCGCACCCATGCGGCCGATCCGGCAACACGGCGTTCATGCAAAACCTGCTCGACCTCATCAGAAAGCTGATGCGGGCGGAACGCACGGTTTTCATCCAAAAACGGACGGTACCGACGAAGTTCTTCGCTTTGGGCGTATTTGGCATCAAGCGATGCGTCATCGATGCGGTTGATCTCAAGCCCGAAGAACAAGGTCAGGCTCGAAATGCCGGTCATTTCTTCTTGAACCGACTGATAGAACTGACCAATTGCCGCATCCGAGCTATCCCCGGCATACAGCAGTTGTGCATATGACCCGATCTTGCCGCAAATTTCGCTGACGGCTTCATATTCGGCGATAGCTGCCATCAGCTCATCCCCGGTCAGATCATTCAATTTGCCCTGAAAGCTTTTCTGGAACGCTTGCGAGCGGGACTTGGCATCATCAAGATCGCGCCGGATGGCCGGGTCTTTCGGATCGTTATAGAGATCAGTCAGATCCCAGGTCGGCAAATTCTTGTTGATCGCGTTCATTTGTCCTCCAGACGGTCGGCGTTATGTATCTTGTGCGCTGCATCTTATGGGTTGAGCAGGCCGATGCGCAACGATCATATATGACGCGCATGCGGCCTGTGCCAGTCCCTATGCTCAGACCAGTCGTTATATCCGGCCTTGTCTTGTTGCTGAACATATAAGTCATGATGCGGGCTGCAACCAAGATCACACCTCCGATTGCCCAAATCGGTGTATTATTTCTGCACGCCAGATCACAAGATTGCGATTTCATGACAGGGATTGTCATTTTCCGGCTGCGAAACGACTTAATCCCTGATAACAAAAAGAAGATGGATTGCGCCTGTAGATTTCGCCGCTACATCGTGCGCATGCCACCATGATCTCTCTCACGCGGATCACGTATCAAATGACTTGAAATCCATCTGATGCGATAAATAGAAACGAAAACAAGGCAAGGAAACGTCATGACAAGCCTGCAGGATTATGCCAACTGGCAGAACTTGCCCTCGATGTTTTTCGAAAAAGCCCAGACATACGGCGACGCGCCGTTTCTGTGGACCAAGGATAGCGAAGCAGGGGAATTTGTCGCGACCTCATGGGCGGAGGCCGCCGATCAGGTGCGCGCACTGGCCCGGTCGCTCTATGACATTGGGGTGCGCAGTGGCGACCGTGTTTTGCTGGTGTCGGAAAACCGCACTGAATGGGGCATTGCCGACCTTGCCGTGATGTGTGTCGGGGCCATGACTGTTCCGGCCTATACCACCAATACCGAGCGCGACCATCTGCACGCGATCGAAGACAGTGGTGCGGCGATTGCCATCATTTCGACCAAAAAACTGGCCCAACCCTTCTTGCATGCCGCCCTTGATAGCGGGCGCTGCCGTCATGCGATCATGATGGAAGAATGGGGCCAAAGCTTTGTCGGCGATATCACCATCACCCGCTGGAGCGACGTCATCGCCAAGGGCCGTGGCCTTGCACATGATATTGACGAATGGGTTGCCAACATCAAACGCGATGAGCTGGCCTGCCTGATCTATACATCGGGTACCGGTGGCGCGCCCAAGGGCGTAATGCTGTCGCACGGGGCGATCATATCAAACTGTATGGGCGCGTTTGACATCATTGAAACGCTTGGCATCGGCGAAGAAGTATTTCTGTCATTCCTGCCGCTGTCACATTCCTATGAACATACTGCCGGGCTGTATTTCCCGATCAGCATCGGCGCACAGATTTACTACGCCGAAGGCATCGACAAGCTTGCCGCCAACCTGACCGAAGTCCGTCCGACCATCATGACGGCTGTGCCGCGTCTTTATGAGATGCTCTATCAACGCATGAGCCGCATGGTCGAAAAGGAAGGCGGCATCAAACAAAAACTGTTTGAACTGACCCTTCGCCTTGGTCGCAAAACCTACGAAGGTGAGCATCTTGGCCTGATTGAAAAGCTCCAGAACTTTGCCTGCGAGATTTTACTGCGCCGGAAACTGCGTCAGCGTTTTGGCGGCCGGATCAAGGCCATGGTATCGGGTGGCGGGCCGCTGAATTACGAACTGGGTGTTCTGTTTGTATCGTGCGGCATTCGTATTCTGCAAGGATACGGTCAGACGGAATTTGCCCCGGTCGTTTCGTGCAACCGTGCTGAAAACAACAAACTGCGCACGGTCGGCCCGCCCATGGTCGGGGCCGAAGTTCGCATTGCCGATGACGGTGAAATCCTTCTGCGCGGCGAAAGCATGATGAAGGGATACTGGAACCTGCCCGACGTGACCGCCACGACGATTATTGATGGATGGGTTCATACAGGCGACATTGGCAAGTTCGACGAACAGGGCAGCCTGATGATCACCGACCGGAAGAAAGACATCATCGTCAATTCCGGTGGCGACAACATTTCGCCCCAACGGATCGAAGGCCTGATGACCCTGGAAACCGAGATTTCCCAAGCCATGGTCTACGGCGATGACAAACCGTATCTGGTTGCGGTGATCTGGCCGGACGAAGATTTCATGCGCGAATTTGCCCGTGACAATTCGATCAACAATGACATTGACGAACTGTCGCAGAATGACACGTTCCGCAAAATCATCCGCTCCGCGATTGACCGGGTGAATACCCGCCTGTCGACGATTGAAAAGGTACGCAGCTTTATGTTCGCCGAGGCCGCCTTTGGCATCGACAACGAAATGCTCACACCATCAATGAAAATCCGCCGTCATAAAATCCGCGATGCCTATGGTCAGCAGCTTGACGGGCTGTATCAACGCAAACGCAAAGGGCAGTAACCGTCGCGATGGGCTCCCCCGATGACGGCAAACAACAAACCCTGACCCTGATCCGTGGCCTTCCCGGATCAGGGAAATCGACCATGGCCGCTGCCTTGGCCGCACAGACCGGTGCGAAGCACCTTGAAGCCGACCAATTTATGGTCGACCGGGCGGGGAAATACCGGTTCGATGCGCGAAAGTTGCGCGAAGCCCATCAGAACTGCGAAACCGCATGCGATGAGGGGCTCGGCACCGGCAACAGCGTCATTGTTGCCAATACCTTCACCCAGATATGGGAAATGCAGGCCTATCTTGACATGGCAGACCGCCATGGCGTTGCCCTGCAAGTCATTGAATGCCACGGCCATTTTAACAATATCCACGGCGTGCCGGTCGATAAGATCAAGGCGATGCAGGACCGCTGGGAAGCCCTGCCCGCCAAATATCGCTAGGGCTTGATCTTAATTCGCGGCGGAAAACACCTTTTTGAGCACATCTGTCGTCCAGCGCGCCGGGTCACTGCGAATATCGGCTTCCTGAAGCGCGATATAATGGAAAAGCCCCTCCATTGCCTTATCCGTCGCATGATCGGTCAGCGATGTTTTCAAATCGGGCACAAACGGCAATGTATCATATTGCCCGACCATCTGATCATACATCGAAAGTGCCCCGGTATCGGCCAGGGCATCGGTAATCACCGGACGCAGGCGGGCTTCGATATCGCTGCCCGAAACGCGACGGAGATAGCTTGTCGCCGCGTCATCCGGGCCGCTCAGAATGCCCTTGGCATCCTCAAGCGTCATCTGACTGACCGCATTGACCAAAATATCACCGGCCTCACTCATGGTATCTTCCGCTGCACGGTTCATGCGCAATTCGATTTCATCGGCATAGCTGCCAAGTCCGGCCTTATTCATCAATTGCTGTGCGGTTTTTACACTGTCAGGCAACGGAATATGCGCCACCGGATCGGCATTAAAGCCATCCTTTACACCAAGCTGGGCGGTAACCGCCTCCACCCCGGCATCAAGTGCCTGTTTTAGACCCTGCTCAACCGTGTCTGACGACAGGGCCGACACGGCCGAATTGCTTGCAGTTCCAGAAGACGTGCTACCACTGCCATTTTGCTCCATGACATCGCCCAGCGCGTCCTTTGCCTTGTCAAAAAACGACTGCGCCATCACCGGCGGCGCGATGCCGCCTGCCATGATCGCGATGGCAAATGTCACGGCACCCGCGCGCATTGCCGAATGGTTTTTCAAAAACTGCATTTCATATCCCGGTCTGTCATGTGTGTTTACTGTCATGTGTGTTTACTGGCGATTGCTACATGGTGGCCAATAATCATGGCCCGAAAAAGACAAAACCCCGATGCGATGATCGGGGTTTTGCATGTATGCGGTTAGGCCGTGTTATTCAACGACATCGACCTTTTTACCATTTAGCAAAAGATCGGAACCCTCGGCAGAAACCGGGACTTTATCACCATCCTTGATTCCACCTTCGAGGATCTGCATCGCCAACGGGTTTTGCAGATACCGCTGGATCACGCGTTTAAGTGGACGTGCACCATAAACCGGGTCATAGCCTTTTTCCGCCAGCCAATCCTTGGCTGCGTCATCCAAAGCCAGATCAATCTTGCGATCAAACAGAAGCTTTGCCAAACGGCCAAGCTGGATTTCGACAATTGTCCCCATCTGCGCACGTTGCAGACGATGGAACAAAATGACCTCGTCCAGACGGTTAAGGAATTCTGGCCGGAACGATGCCCGGACAATTTCCATCACCTGACTGCGAAGCTCGCCACTGTCATGACCTTCTTCCTGCTTGGCAAGAATTTCACCACCCAGGTTGGATGTCAGGATAATCAGCGTATTGCGGAAATCGACAACACGTCCCTGCCCGTCGGTCAGACGCCCTTCGTCAAGAACCTGCAACAGGACGTTAAACACATCAGGATGTGCTTTTTCGACCTCGTCAAACAGGATCACCTGATACGGACGGCGACGAACAGCCTCGGTCAACGACCCGCCTTCTTCGTAGCCGACATAGCCCGGAGGCGCACCGATCAACCGCGCAACGGCATGTTTTTCCATGAATTCGGACATATCAATCCGCACCATGGCCTGTTCATCATCAAACAGGAACTGCGCCAGTGCTTTGGTAAGCTCGGTTTTACCCACACCCGTCGGGCCAAGGAACAGGAACGATCCCATCGGACGGTTCGGGTCCTGAAGCCCCGCACGTGCGCGCCGCACCGCGTTGGAGATCGAGCGCACCGCTTCATCCTGACCGACAACCCTTTTGCGCAGGGTATCTTCCATTTCAAGAAGCTTTTCGCGTTCGCCTTCCAGCATCTTATCGACAGGAATTCCCGTCCAGCGTGACACGATGGATGCGATGTGCTTTTCAGTCACCGCCTCTTCCTTCATGCCATCGGCCTGATCGTCCTCGGCTTTTTCAAGAAGACGCTCAAGGGCGGGGATTTCTTCGTATTGAAGCTGCCCGGCACGGTCAAGCTTGCCATCGCGCATCGCACGTTCAAGTTCACCACGCGCGACATCAAGCTGTTCCTTGATATGGGTCGATGCCGCCATTTCGGTTTTCTGTGCTTCCCACTTCGCGGTCAGGGATGCCGAACTGCTTTCAAGGGCCGACAGCTCCTTATCAAGGCGACCAAGGCGATCTTTCGATGCCGCATCGTCTTCTTTCTTAAGCGCCTCACGTTCGATTTTAAGCTGGATGATTCGACGATCAAGTTCATCGATTTCTTCTGGCTTGGAATCAAGTTCCATGCGCAACCGCGATGAGGCTTCATCCATCAAATCAATCGCCTTATCGGGCAAAAACCGATCGGTGATGTAACGGTTCGAAAGCGTTGCCGCCGCAACAAGTGCTGCATCGGCAATGCGAACCCCGTGATGAAGTTCGTATTTATCCTTGATCCCGCGCAGGATCGATACCGTGTCAGACACCGTTGGCTCAGACACAAACACCGGCTGGAACCGCCGGGCAAGGGCCGCATCCTTTTCGATGTGCTTGCGATATTCATCGAGTGTCGTCGCACCGATGCAATGAAGCTCGCCACGTGCCAACGCCGGTTTCAAAAGGTTGGAGGCATCCATCGATCCTTCGGCCTTGCCCGCCCCGACAAGCGTATGCAGCTCATCAATAAACAGGATGACTTCACCGGCCTCCGATTCAATTTCGCTTAGAACCGCTTTCAGACGTTCTTCAAATTCGCCGCGGAATTTCGCCCCGGCAATCAATGCGCCAAGGTCCAAAGACAGAAGCTTCTTGTCCTTAAGCGTTTCAGGGATATCCCCCTTCACAATGCGCAAGGCCAGGCCTTCGGCAATCGCGGTTTTACCCACACCGGGTTCGCCGATCATCACCGGGTTGTTTTTGGTCCGCCGTGACAGGACCTGAATGGCACGACGGATTTCCTCGTCCCGGCCAATCACCGGGTCAAGTTTGCCGTCGCGCGCGGCCTCGGTCAGGTCGCGGGCGTATTTTTTCAACGCGTCATACTGGCTTTCGGCACCTGAACTGTCGGCCGTGCGGCCTTTGCGGATGTCATTGATCGCACCATTAAGCGACTGCGCGGTCACACTGGCATCGGCCAGAACCTTGCCCGCCGTTGATTTCGGATCAAGGGCAATGGTCAACAGCAACCGTTCCGCCGTGACATAGCTGTCACCGGCTTTTTTGGCGACCTCCTGTGCCTGATCCATCAGGCGGGCAAATTCCGATGACAGATAAATCTGACCATTCCCGCCGGAAACCTTCGGCAGTTTGGCAAGCTCCTGCGCACAGCGTTGCTGTGCCAGTTTGGGGTTGCCCCCCGATGCCTTGATCAGATTGGCTGCCAGACCTTCTTCGTCGTCCAGCAGCACCTTAAGAAGATGGATGGGTACAAATTGTTGATGGTTTTCCCGCAACGCCAGCGATTGCGCAGACTGAAGGAAACCTTTGGACCGATCCGTAAAGTTTTCAAATTCCATTCCTGTCACTCCTTGAGCCAACAGTGTTTATGAGATGTGGACCTTCTTGGAAGCATCCACGGCGTAAGCGATGAAGAAATTATAGATTTTTTCATCGCCGACTACTTTGATATGTCTCAGTTTAACCCGTTTGCAAGCAGATACCCCTACAAAAGTTGCAAGAATTAATTGTGCACCGCAACACGATTTTCTGTCATTGTTACAGTCTGCGTGAAAACGACCTGAATTTACTGCGAAAGCAGGGGTTGCCCAGCGCAAAACAACACATTAACGTCACGATAAATCTATGCTGGCTCGCCCAAATTTAAACGGCATGGACAATGCGCCATACAGGAAACAAGACAATGACCGTCGAGCTCAAAGCCATCCGACGTTACCCCGTCAAGGGGATGCGCGGGATTGATATGCCCAAAGCCACCATCACCGCCCATAAAATGATACCCGATGATCGGCGTTTTGTGATTGCCACCCAGTCGTCAACCGGGCAGGACGGCGTGCATGAGTGGGCGCGCAAAAGCAATTTCCTGCAATTGGTCAACACCCCGAAACTGGCCGAGCTCGGCACCGAGTATGACGACGCCACATCAACCCTGACGGTGATGCGCAATGGCCGGGCAATCTGCAAAGGCAAACTTGATGACGCCATGGGCCGTACTGTCATCGAGGATTTCCTCAAGGCATTCCTGAAAAACGATATCGCCGGCACACCGAAAATCTATTCTGTTCCGGACACGCAGTTTGGCGACATGAAGGAACCCTATATTTCGATCCTCAATCTGGCCTCGATCCGTGATTTCGGCGAACGCATTGTTCAGGCCGAAATCGATCCGATGCGTTTTCGCGGCAATCTGCTGATTGACGGGCTGGCGCCGTGGAAAGAACTGGAATGGGAAGAAGACCAGATCATCAAGATCAACGATGGCACCTTCCGGGTTGTTCACCCCATTACGCGCTGCAAAGCCACCAGCATCAATCCCGATACCGCGGTCTCGGACATCAATGTGCCGTTGATGCTGCGCAAAGGGGTCAATCACCTTTATATGGGCATGTATATTGAACCCGTCAGCGATGCGGTCATCGCACCGGGCGACACCGTAACCATCGCCTGATCTTATCGAACACAATAGCCGCCGGTTAAAACGCCTGATCTTTTGCTGCGATGAAACGCAGTTCGGGGTCAGGCGTTTTCTTTGATGGCAAGACCTCGGGTTGGCGCCTAATTAAAGGTCGGCGCGTGAACAGCAATCCCGGTAAACAGTTCATCATGATACCAGTCAATCCGGTGCGCCTTGATCGGTGGCACGCCCTTGCGGAACAAAATTTGTTCCTCTTTGGGGAACCGTGCGACTTCTGCTGACCGCAAGATTGGCTGAGCATCCTGTCCCTTTAAATGAACAGGACGGTCTGTCGAACTGCCACCCCCCGTATCATCAAATTTTGACATCGCCGTCAGGCCAGCCACCCAATCAAGGTTGAATGCCCCATCCTGACTAAGTACTGAAATGGCATCCACCCGGCCCACAACGTTTTCCCAGTTCAGGCACACATCCATCAAGGCACTGACGCCGCTAAAGCCCGGCCAGACGATCATGCCTTCGCCGTACCCACCACCCAGCAAGCGTTCAAAAAGTGGCATGCGCCCAACACTTTCGATCCCGTCCATCAGCACAAGAAACTCGGGATCACCGCTTTTCCAATTGCGTTGATTGAGCATATTCATCATCCCGGCCAGCATAACGCGGCTAAAGGATGGCTGAACATCGGGCGTATCCCCGCCCACCTGACCAATGACAAAAATCGAAACCGCACTGCTGGCAATGTCGTCAATGTCAAAGCTGCTTTTGCTTAGAACGCGCGAAATTTGCGGATTATCAAATTCTGCGGTCGACGCACGACAGGCTTCGATGATCTTCATGCGCTGATCTTCGGTCATATCAAGGATATTAAGCGCAACGTCTGAAATCCGGCCGTCAGCCGATTCAATGTTCATCAATTCTTCAAGGATCTTGTAAAACCGGTGCGACGGCATGATCAGGTTGCGGCGCACCTCGCCAAGATTGCGGTTTTCTTTCGGGCTTGTCCGGATCGTATGAACAATAAATCCCTGCAACAGCGAACGCGCAATGCGCACTTCCTGCTCGTCAAGTTCCTTAACAAACATCGGGGCCAGCAACGTATCGGCGATCAAACCGGTATCGGTGATCATGCCCTCGCCCTGCTGGCGGATGAAATCAAACGGATTAAACTGATCTGACTCAAAGCCGCTCTGACCATGCGGATCAATGACAATCAGGTTTTGACCAAGCTTCTTGCGCCGATCATGAATGGCGCGAAAAATGCTGCCATGGCGTTCATAAACAAATAGATTTCCGGTGTGAAGCAACGCATTCGGTTCTGCCGATGCGCGGTAATATTCTTCGGGCGATGTCGAAAATGTCAAAACACGTTTAAGCCCGGATGCCCCGATAAGGCTTTTGTCCTCGCCCCAACGGCCAAGAACCATTGATGGATTGCTTTCAAGCATTTTGCGTGCGTTTAAATCTTCACGCTTTGCCCACTGGCCTTCGGCCTTTGTTTTGGCGGCCTGTGCCGGTGACATGGATTTCTTGTTCTTGCTTGGGGATGATCCCTTCATGCGGTTCAAGGCAATCACCACAACAGGGAGGAACATTGGAATGATGAAGCAGACCGCACCAAGAAGTGCTAACTCGTAGTCGCCGTTAAACAACCCAAGAGCAACAACCATTGCGCCAAGCGCCCAAAGCAGCACCATGACGACGCGAAATAAGCCAGTCCCCATCAAAGACTCCCAAGTAGTGGCAATCTGCACCACGCCAACCCATCGCCGCATTGCGGTCATCTCGTCACTTATTATGTGTGACGTTGGTTAAACTGATACCAATAATAATCAACGGTTGCACGGTTTATTCGGCTTTATAATCCAAAGTTTTACACTGCATTTTATCCGCAACCATAGCCACAAGGTGCCGCGAAAAGCGCGCATCGCACACAGCAAAACACCCCCGCAGATCTATTTCTGCGGGGGTGTTTTTACGTAAAAGATATCAGGTGTTATTCGTATCAGGCCGAAACGGGTTCGGAACCATCATCAGATACGGTTTCACCACCTTCGCCGTCTTCATCACGACCAGCAGCCCGGCTGCGCCCGCGACGTGCCGTCGGATGACGCCCACGTGTACGGGTCGTGCTGCTTGATGCGCGACGCGGTTTCTTTTCTTCACCGTCCGAACCGGCATCCAGCCCTGAATCCTGAGCCGTGCTTTCACCATCAGATGAAGAAGCAACTGGCGCCGGGGTTTCAGCCGAAGAACCGGCATTGGCATTGAGACGATCAGAGCTCACGGCACCATCGGAATTTTCAGGTCTGCGGCTGCGGCTGCTACGACTGTCCGTACGGCGTGCACGTGGTGCACGTTTCGGTTTGTCTTCTACGCCATCAGCCGATGCAGGTGCTGTATTTTCCTGGCTGGCGTTTTCACTGTTTGCGGACGCGTTTGACGGAGTGTCAGACGTTGCCGCATTTTCAGTGTTTTCGCCCTGATCATCACTTTGATTGGACTGGTTTTCGCCGCGACCATCACGGTTAACGTGCTGGTTACGTGGGCGATTGTTATTATTATTGCTGTTGTTATTGTTGTTACTATTATCGCTGCCGCGTTCGTCGCGACGCTGATTTTCCCACTCCTGCGCAGCTTGCAGGATGCGATGGTAATGTTCAGCATGCTGGTAATAGTTTTCAGCCAAAACCGGATCGTCGGTGCAATCCTTGGCCAGAGAAACGTATTTCTCTTGAACCTGTTGGGCATTGCCACGAACGCGTCCATCTGGACCGTTGCTGTCAAAAGTTTGAAATTTAGGATTTACTGGACGTTTATTAGGCTGTTGCCGTCCGCGCGGACGTTTATTGTTATTTCTCATATCAACATGACTTTGGTGTTGAAGGACAATCCGGTGACATCATCGGCCCCGGAACCACTCCGTCTGAAAAACATATTTCCCGCTAAACAGCACCGATCAAACGGTCTCAAGACAAATCAACCAAGAACCTAATCAGGAACGGAGATTACTAACTGTTTACTGGGGAACACGGCGCTTTCATAAGCGCGTCGGGCACCCGGCCCGTTCAAACCAACCTATATGGCTTGTTCGGTTATTCCAACTGTTTTTTTCAGTGCCAAACGCTTTTTTTCACATAGGACATATGCAAAAGCGAGAGCGTGTCGCATTTAATGCCGGAAGGCAGCCTTCTGCCCGGCAAGGAAAGGGCTGCAGAGCGTAGCGGGGTACGGTCAAGGGCCTTGACGCTGTAGGGTGGAGGACTGCCTCCGGCAAAATCGCAGACTAAATGCGGCACGCTCTACATCACGCAGCGCCCTACCGAACAACGGGTTTTCTTTGCCGCGACGCAACGGACAATTCCGCCCAGATCTTCGCGGTGTTCCACACCGACAAATCCCGCCTCGACAAGCATGCGGCCAACATCATTTTCCTGACCGCGCCCGATTTCAAAGATGACAAATCCCGCCGGCTTGGTCAGATCAAACGCCACCTGTGCCAATATGCGATAGGCCGCCAATCCGTCGCCTTCGTCGGTTAAGGCACGACGCGGATCAAACTTCTGCACTTCCGGGCTAAGCATATCCATCTCGTCACGCGTGATATAGGGCGGGTTTGACATCACAAGATCAAACCCCTCGGCCCGTTCCCCATCGCTAAGTGCGCGCGCCCAGTCCGACACCCGAAATTCGGCCTGCTCGGTCATATCAAGTGCGCGGGCATTTTCACGCGCACAGTCAACCGCCCCTTCACTGATATCAAGACCAATACCCGTTGCGCCGGGCAAATCGCCAAGGGCCGATAACAACAGACATCCGGTACCGGTCCCCAAATCAAGAATGCGCGGCGCATCCGCATCCTCAAGAAAATCAATCGCCCACTCAACAAGCGTTTCACTATCGGGACGTGGTTCAAGCGTATCAGGGGCGAGTTTGAAGGTATGGCGCCAAAAGTCGCGCTCGCCCAAAATCCGCCCAACCGGTTCATGTCGGGCGCGGCGCGCAATCATATCGCGAAATGCCGTGGCCTTTTCGGGCGCAACGTCATCTTCGGGCCATGCTGAGATCCGGCCACCATCCACACCAGCCGCACGTGCCAGCAAAATACGCGCATCCATACGCGCATTTTCGATCCCGGCGGCGTTCAACGCCGAAACCCCATCAGCCATTAAGGCACCAAGGGTCGATCCATCATGCTGCGAAGTACTGGCCACCATCATCTCAACTTTCGATTTCAGCCAGTTTCTGTGCCTGTTCTTCGGAAATCAGCGCATCAATCATTTCATCAACTGACGGGCCACCCGCAATGAAATCATCCAGACGATAAAGGGTCAGGTTAATACGATGATCCGACACGCGTCCTTGCGGGAAGTTATATGTCCGGATGCGCTCGGACCGATCCCCCGACCCGACTTGCGATTTACGGTCGGCGGCACGTGCGGTGTCCTTGCTTTCGCGTTCCTGATCATACAGGCGCGACAGCAGCATCTTCATCGCTTTTTCTTTGTTCTTATGCTGGGATTTTGCTTCCTGACTGGCCGCAACCACCCCGGACGGAATATGGGTAATCCGCACCGCACTATCGGTCGTGTTAACATGCTGGCCACCCGCCCCTTGCGAGCGATAGGTATCAATCCGCAGGTCTTTTGGATCAATGCGGATATCAACTTCTTCGGCCTCGGGCAGAACCGCCACTGTTGCCGCAGACGTATGAATACGCCCACCGCCCTCGGTCACGGGCACACGCTGTACGCGGTGAACACCACTTTCAAACTTCATGCGGGCAAATACGTCCGTGCCCGACACATTGACAATGACTTCCTTAAACCCGCCAAGATCGTTTTCGCTGGCGTCCATTTGTTCGAACTTCCAGCCACGCCCTTCGGCATAACGCTGATACATCCGATACAGATCGGCGGCAAACAGCGCAGCTTCCTCGCCGCCCGTACCCGCACGAATTTCAAGGATGGCGTTTTTACTATCCGCACTGTCCTTGGGGATCAGCATCAGCTTAACGGCGTGTTCGGCCTCAGGCAGCTTGTCCTGAATTTCGTATTTTTCCGCCTCGGCCATTTCGCGCATATCGCGATCGCCATCCGGGTCAGCCAGAATTTCCTTGGCATCATCCAGATCGCTCAGAAGCTTTGTATAGACCCCAATCGCCTCGACAATCGGCGACAGTTCCGCATGTTCACGCGACAGTTTGACAAAGTTATCACCATCAAGCTCACCGCTCGACAGTAGGGAATTGAGCTCGTCGAACCGGCGTACGACGCCATCAAGCTTACCAAGGTCCAAACTCACTCTTTATTCTCCTGTTCGGGGTCGGTTGGGGTGTTTTTATCGCCAACCGGTTTGTCATCAAGTTCAAATAAGCGCGCCAACAGTTTCTGGGCCTTCACCCATTCGACAGTGCCTGCACCATCCGTTGTCGTCGCCAGATCTTTTAGGGCCTGGGTCGGCGTATGCAACAATCGATTGATCAAAAGCCGCGTTGCCTTTTCCGCATCCCCCTGGCTTTCGTTTAAAACATCAGAACGCACCGTTTCAAATCGTTTGCGCAAATCTGCAATTGCCGGAACGGCGGCCCGCTGTGCACGGTCGCGCACAAACCTGTCAAGTTCCGCCTCAATCAGGGCCCAGGCTTCTTCGGCCTTTTGTTCACGTCCACCGCGCCCTTCGGCGGCGATATTTTCAAGGTCTTCGATCCGATACAGGAAAACCTCGTCAATCTCATCGACCTGCGGGTCGATATCACCGGGCACAGCGGTATCAATCATCAAGACCGGGCGATACCGGCGGCGTTTGACCGCTGCCAACGCACGATCCCGATCAATCATGTAACGCCGCGATCCGCCCGCAGTCAGAATAAGGTCGGCCTCTGCCATCAGACGATCAAGGTCATCCATTTCCGACCAATGGCAATCAAGGCGTCGTGCGACAAGACGGGCGCGTGCGGCCAAACGGTCCGTCACCAGAATGCGACCAATGCCCCGTTCGGCAAGCGATGCGGCAATCAATTCACCCATATCACCGGCCCCTGCCAGCAACAGGGTGCAGTTTTTAAGATCACCATGTAAATCGCGCGCCACCGACTGGGCCGCCGCCGCAATTGAAACGGCTCCCTGCCCGATGCCGGTCTGGTTGCGAACCTTTTTGGCAATGGCATAGGCCGCCTGATAGACCAGTTCAAGCTCACGCCCGACAAGCTCATGCTTGCGCGCAATCCGGTGCGCATCCTTGACCTGACCGAAAACTTCCGGCTCGCCAATCACCAGACTGTCAAGGGATGCCGCCACCGCAAACATATGGCGCAGCGCATCGCGGCCCGAACGAATATAAAGCTCGGCGGCCAGTTGATCCCGATCGACATCCGCCCAAAGCGACATCAAATCAATCAACCGTTCGCGACCACGTTCGGCCTCGGACGCCAACAGATGGATTTCGGTGCGGTTGCAGGTCGAAACCACAACCCCCTGCCCCAAACGGGCTTGCGCAATCGCGGCAAGAAACTGTGGCAGGCGGGCTTCGTCAATAAACAGACGGTCCCGGGTATCTTCGCTGGACCGCCGATGATTGGTGCCGATCACCAACAGGCGATCTAGCGGCCAATCCCCGGCATCTTCATGCGAAATCCCGTCTGCCCCGTCTGTCACGCCTTAACTCATCCTTTGCTGATCACGCCAGCCAGTTGATCAAGGGCCACTTCGCGCTGTTCGCTGCTATCAAGATCGCGCAACTGGGCAACACCGTTTGCCAGTTCGTCATCACCAAGGATCACCGCCATACGGGCATTGGCCTTGTCTGCCCGTTTCAGGCGTTTTTTCATATTGCCGGAATAGCCAAGCTCAACCGCAATACCGGCTTCGCGCAGCGTCTGGGCCAGCGCACGACATTTGGCTTCGGCAGCATCCCCCATCGGAATAAGCGCAATCGGGCGCGGACCTGCCGGGGCTTGCCCAACCATAAGGGCAAGTCGTTCAACACCTGCCGCCCAGCCAACACCGGCGGTCTGCGGGCCACCCATGGTCGAAATCAGCCCGTCATACCGGCCACCGGCCATGACGGTTCCTTGCGCACCAAGTGTGTTGGTGGTGAATTCAAAACAGGTGTGGCAATAATAATCAAGGCCACGCACCAGACGCGGGTTCAGTTCATAATTGATCCCGATATCGCCAAGCCCTTCGGTCAGCCCCTTGAAGAATTCCTTGCTGTGTTCGTTAAGGTACTCGGCAAACAGCGGTGCATTGGCCACCAGTTCGCGGTCCCCGTCATCCTTGGAATCAAGAATACGCAGCGGGTTCTTTTCAAGACGATTGCGGCTGTCTTCCGACAGCTTGTCAAAATGACCCTTGAAATAATCAACCAGAACGTCGCGATATGCCGCACGGCTTTCCGGATCGCCAAGGGTATTCAGCTCCAGCGTGATGCTGTCCCAAAGACCAAGGGTTTTTAGGATATGCGCGCCGTACCCGATCATCTCGATATCGCCGGCAACCTGTTCAACACCCAGCAGTTCGGCACCGATCTGGTGGAACTGGCGCTGACGACCTTTTTGCGGACGCTCATAACGGAACATCGGGCCATAGTAACTGACCTTGACCGGGGACATCTGCTGCATGCCATTGGACATATAGGCACGCGCAATACCGGCTGTTCCTTCGGGACGCAGGGTGATCTGCTCACCACCGCGATCTTCAAAGGTGTACATTTCCTTGGTCACGACATCGGATGTATCGCCAAGGGTGCGGGCAAACACGTCGGTAAATTCAAAGATCGGCGTGGTCATGCGCTGATAACCATACAACTCGCCAATGTCGCGTGCGGTATTCGCGATATGATCCTGCAGACGGTTCTGTTCAGGCAGAAGGTCATGCGTACCACGGACGGGTTGAAGCGATGCCACTTTGGGTCTCCGATCTTTCTTTAAATCCAGCAATTTGCCCACAAGGCAATTGTGTGCAAATTCATGCGAACATGAAAATAGCTTTCCGCCGGTGTGGCGGAAAGCCAAAACTGATCAATACAACTTTGCTATTCCGCCGCAGCCAGCTTGGCGGCCTCTTCGGCTTCGATTTTTGCCGCACGTTCTTCGACCAGATCGACGATATGATCGACCATCTTTTCCGTGCTGACATTATGATCCGGGCGCCCGGAAATATACATCTTGTGATTGCCACCACCGCCACCGGTCAAACCGATATCGGTTTCACGCGCTTCGCCCGGCCCATTGACAATACAGCCAATGATCGACAGCGAAATCGGGGTTGAGATATGGGCAAGACGTTCTTCAAGGGCGGCCACGGTTTCAACCACGTTAAAGCCCTGACGCGCACAAGACGGGCAAGAAATAATCTGAACACCACGGGTGCGAAGCCCCAGCGATTTCAGGATGTCGTACCCGACATGGATTTCCTCAACCGGGTCGGCCGACAATGACACGCGCAGCGTATCGCCAATACCGGCCCACAGAAGGTTGCCCATCCCGATGGCTGATTTCACCGTCCCACCGCGCAGGCCACCGGCCTCGGTAATGCCAAGATGCAGCGGATAATCACATGCTTCCGCCAGCCCGTAATAGGCCGCCACTGCCAGAAAAACGTCGGACGCCTTGACCGAGATTTTAAATTCGCGGAAATCAAGGTCTTCAAGGATTTTGGCGTGGTTCAGCGCACTTTCAACCATCGCCTCGGGGCAAGGTTCGCCGTAACGCTCCAACAGTTCTTTTTCAAGCGACCCGGCATTTACCCCGATCCGCATTGAACAGCCATGATCTTTGGCGGCCTTCACAACTTCGCGCACACGTTCGGTCGATCCGATATTGCCCGGATTGATCCGCAGGCACGCCGCACCGGATTCGGCGGCTTCAATCGCGCGTTTGTAATGGAAATGGATGTCGGCCACGATCGGGACATTGACCTGTTTGACAATCTCCTTAAGCGCGAACGAGGATTCCTGATCCGGGCAGGACACACGCACGATGTCTGCACCGGCTTCTTCCAGACGATGGATCTGCGCAACTGTCGCGTTCACATCGGTGGTCAGGGTGTTTGTCATCGACTGCACCGTGATCGGTGCGTCGCCGCCAACTTCCACATTCCCGACAAGGATTTTGCGGCTTTTGCGGCGTTCAATATCGCGATATGGGCGGACGCTCATTTCCGGTTCCAAAATGTTCAAGGTGTCTTGGGGTGTATATAGCTTATCAAACGCCGATTAGAAACCGTTGGCTGACGGATTTTCTCACCGATTTTGCATGGCAGGCACGAAAAAGGCGACCCAACAGGGCCGCCTTTGGCATTTAATCTGTCACATACGCCGTTTCACAGGCCCTGTGCTTACTGAACAGTCGATGTTTCAGCTTCGGTCAAATCATCGACATTTAACGAAAAGTCCGAAATAACCGCGCCGTATTCACCAACCGGAAGGGCTTCGTTCCCGTCGATGCTATAGGTCAGGGCACCGGCATTACCGACTTCAAGCTTAAGCCCGTCACGATTCGGCACGCGGTACGTATCGCCCGCCGTCAACATCCGGGTCAGCAAGACATTGCCATCAGCTTCGCGAATGCGAACCCAACTGGTTTCCGTCGCTGAAATCGTCACACGGCTGTCAACATTGACCGATCCAAACACACGCGCACCCCCCGCATCGTCAACGTCAGGTACCTCCGGTACAGACGCAACTTCTGCGGCTGGCGCAGCCGGTGTCGTATCAGGTGTCGTTTCAGGTGCTTGAGCCACCGGTGCTTGCGGCTCCGCAGCAGGTTCTGCTTGCGCCGTTTCGCTTACGGGCTGTTCTGCAACGTCTGCCGCCGTATTTTCGGCTTCTTCAACCGGGGCAGTAGCCGTTTCTGGTGCGGTTTCGACAACGGCAACATCATTTGACCCTGCACCCTCACCTTCCGGCGTGGTGGCTGAACTTGCAACGGGTGCTTCCACCCCGTCAGGTTCGTTTGCAGTGTCGGTAGTATCCGTCGATGAAACCGGCGCTTCGGCTGCCTGTGCCTCAGCCGCGTTTTCAAGTGTCCGCGGCTCAGGTTCTTCCGGTGCAGACGTCGTATAGCTTGCCAGTCGTTCAGGCAGTGGATCGACCAGATCGGCAATGGTTTTGCCCTGGCTTGAAAGATAGTACCACCCGCCGTAAGCCCCAAGTCCAAGCATCGCGGCAATCAAAAGGACTGCCCCACCTGGAACCCGGCTTTCTTGAACCGGTTTTGGGAACGTCAATTGCGTTCGTGCTGCCGGCGCGTTGTTTTCCTCACGGAAACGACGCGCAATCTCAGCCCCGTCGAGGCCAAGATGCTCGGCATATGCTTTAACGAAGCCAAGACCATAGGGACCATTCGGCAAAAGCGAATACTCCCCATTCTCGATGGCTTCGACATAAATTTTACGAATACGAAGAAGCTGACAAACGTCTTCAACGGTTTGCCCCAACCCGATACGGGTCTGTTTCAAGAGTTGTCCGACATCGGCGTGACCGCCGAGCTGGTTGTTCTCTGCTTCCATCATAATATCATTCGAGGGATTATCCCCGGACAACGGCCTGAAGCGCAGGCGCCCGCGGGCATCCTCATTCAAATGATCTTCCTTTCGCTTTTTGATCGCCAACTCCGCACCCCCACGTTACGATCTAGCAATAAAAATATCAGAAATCCCCACCAAAAGCGATTGTTTTTAAAGTTTTACACCGTGATCTATTGCGAAAGCCTTAAGACGAGATCGCAATGATCTGGTGGAATTATTCATTATCGTCAGAACATAACGTTCAACTTCATACTTGCACATACTTCTAACCATTTCCTTTACAGGACCGATAGACGCAGGTGCCATAGATAAACGCTTTATTCCCAAGCCGATAAGGGCCATTGCCTCTAACGGTCGTCCGGCCATTTCGCCGCAAATGGTTAACCGGACATCTTTCTCGTCACACAACGTTACCAACTGGCGCATAAATGCGAAAACGCTGGGTGATAATGTATCATATCGTCCTTCAATCCGCGGATTACCACGATCTGCGGCAAACATAAACTGCAACAGATCGTTGGTCCCCACCGACAGGAAGTCAACACGCTTAAGCAAGGCTGGTGCCTGCCAGATAAGGGCTGGCACCTCAAGCATCGCGCCAACTTCAACCTTGCGCGGCACAAAACCACGTTCGGCTTCACGCCGTAACTGATCATCAAGCAGGGCTTTCGCCTGATCAAACTCGGCAACTTCGGCGATCATCGGGAACATGATGTAAAGATCACGATCATGCCCCGCACGGATCAAGGCGCGCAGCTGATGCACCAGCACGGCAGGCCGATCCAGCGTAATGCGGATTGAACGCCACCCCATTGCCGGGTTCTCTTCAGTCATATCTTCCCAATAGGGCAACAATTTGTCACCGCCGACATCCAGCGTCCGAAATACGATTGGGCGGCCTTCGGCCTGCTCGAAAATACGGTTATATAATTTTGTCTGATCGGTGATGTCGGGCATGGCAGATCGCACCATGAACGGGATTTCCGTTCGGTACAGACCAATCCCATCCGCGCCGCTTTCAATGACATGGGGCACATCAATCAAAAGCCCCGCATTGATATTAAGCGAAACATCCACCCCATCGGTCGTACACGACGGCATGTCGCGCATCTGCGCATAAAGAGCCTTGCGCTGTGCACGCGCCTTAAGCGCCCCGTCAATGACCGCACGGACATCTTCGCTGGGGCGCACGAACAACTGGGCATTGTCTGCATCCACAATCAGTGGATCGCCGCCTTCGACCTTGTCAAGAACGCCCTTTACCCCGCCAAGAACCGGGATATCAAGGGCACGGGCCACAATCGCCACATGCGATGTATGCGACCCTTCCTCAAGCGCCAACCCCCGCAAACGGGTGTGATCGTAATCCAAAAGCTCCGCCGGGCCGATGTTGCGCGCCACCAGAATAATTTCATCGGGCAGATCACCAAATGCCGGCGACTGATACTGGCCCGACAAATGCTGCAACAACCGGTTGGCAAGGTCTTCAAGGTCGTGCAGGCGTTCGCGTAAATACGGATCGGTCACCTGCGCCATGCGTGCGCGGGTATCATCATGGACCTTCTGCACGGCCGCTTCGGCCGTCAACCCGGTATGGACCGCCTCGGTAATCCGGTTCAGCCACCCGGTATCCTGGGCAATCATTCGATAGGCCTCAAGGATATCGCCCGGATCGTCGGCCTCATCAAGGCCGTCAATATCGGAAACCGCCTCAAGCATCTTATCAAGATGGTTCTGCAAGGCCCGCATGGCTTCACGCAGCCGCGTCAGTTCTTCTTCGGGGTCATCGGACACCATCCGGTCAATGACAATCCGCGGCTCATGCAGAACGGCAATCCCCTTGCCAATCCCCGGCGCAAGCCGCGCTCCGCCAAGACGCAGCGGCAAAAGTGCAATGCCATCGGTCGGAATAAGTTCTTCGCGGCTGACCAACTCACCACCGGCGACCATTTCGGCCAGCACCATGGCAACGTTTTCAAGCGCTTCCTGCTCGTCCTCGGAATACAGGCGTTCGGTGCGGTTCTGCACGGCCAAAACGCCAATGATACGGCCCCCGCGCAGGACCGGCACACCGATCATGGAATGATAGATTTCCTCGCCGGTTTCCGGGCGATAGGCAAAGTTCGGATGACTTTGCGCGTCCTTAAGGTTCAAGGGCCGCGCGTGGGCGGCAACAAACCCGACAATGCCTTCCCCCACCCGAAGGCGCGTCATGTGGATTGCCTCTTTGGACAAACCACATGTCGCAAACAGCTCAAGCACCTCGCCCGCACGCATCACATAGACCGAACACACCTCTGCCACCATATCAGCAGCAATAATGGTCACGATCTGTCCAAGGCGTTCCTCCGCAGTCCCCGGTCCAGCCATAACGTCGCGGACGCGCTTTAAAAGGCGTCGCGGGCCAGAAACTGCGGCGGACGGAATGCTCATCTGTCTTAGTCGTCTCTCTTAACCAGGGATTGAACGGCCTGTTCGACCAGCTCTTCAAGAATTTCGGTAACCGGTTGTTCTTTCTTTACCATACCAACCGACTGCCCTGCCATAACCGATCCACTTTCAACGTCACCGTCAATCACGGCACGGCGCAATGCACCGGCCCAGAAGTGTTCAATTTCAAGCTGGGCTTCGCCTTGATCTAGCTCACCTGCGCGGAACTTTTCAATCACCGCACGCTGTTTATCGCGGAATTCATCGGTCCCCTTGTTGGCAAGGGCACGCACCGGAATAACCGGGAAACGGTCATCAAGCTGAACCGTGGTAATCGCATCACGTGCGCTGGCACGGATAAAGGCCTTTTTGAAATCGGGATGGGCAATGCATTCCTCGGCACAGACCAGACGGGTGCCGATCTGCACACCAGATGCGCCCTGCTCAAGCAACCCGGTAATCGCTTCGCCGCGCCCAATACCACCAGCACAGAAAACCGGAATATCGGCAACATGCGGCAGGATTTCCTGTGCGAGAACCGTCAATGACACCGGACCAACATGCCCCCCGGCCTCACTGCCTTCAATCACCAGCGCATCCGCACCCGACCGGATCAGCTTTTTGGTCAAAACAAGTGCCGGCGCAAAACAAATAACCTTAGCAAATTCCTTGGCCTTTTTGATCGAGGCCGATGACGGCAACCCACCCGCAAGAACCACATGACCCACGTTATGTTCGCGGCAAACCTCGATCAGGTCATCAAGCATCGGATGCATGGTGATCAGATTGACGCCAAACGGCTTCTTGGTCATTTCCTTGGTGGCGGCAATTTCAGCCGACAGCAAATCCGGCGTCATCGAGCCACAGGCAATCACCCCGAAACCACCCGCATTCGACACAGCCGACACAAGGTGACGTTCTGACACCCACGACATTGCGCCAGCCATAATGGCGTAATCGGTTCCCAGAAAGTCTTTGCCCGCTGCCCACAATGTTTCAAGGCGCGCGCGTGCTGCGTCAAATTTCGGATCGCTCATATTGTCTGTACCCCAAAGCAGAAATGCAGGGAACGCGAGGTCCCCTGCCATTTCATCAAGAAAGCTGAAACCAAGAAGCCCCAGCTAGTATGTAGTATTATACTTACTTTAACAGTGGCTTAATCGCGTAAAAAGCGAATGCCCCGCTAAATTTAATCGGCATCCAGACCGTATGCGGTGTGCAGGGCACGAACCGCAAGTTCGGTATATTCCTCGGCGATCAGAACACTGACCTTGATTTCCGAGGTTGAGATGACCTGAATGTTGATGCCCTTTTCAGCCAGGGTCTCAAACATTTTGCGTGCCACGCCAACATGGGACCGCATACCAACACCAATGATCGACACTTTGGTCACATCCGATGTGCTCAGCAGTTCCTGATAGGCGATATGCGCCTTATTCTTTTCAATGACCTGAAGCGCCCGCTGGAATTCTCCGCGCGGAACGGTAAAGGTCATATCCGTGCTTTTCCCGTCTTCAGAGACGTTCTGCACGATCATGTCGACATTGATATTCGCATCAGCCAACGGGCTGAAGATAGAAGCAGCGATGCCCGGCTTGTCCGCAACCTTGACCAAGGTAATCTTGGCTTCGTCACGGCTATAGGCAATCCCGCTTACGACTTCCTGTTCCACGATCTCGTCCTCGTCTACAACAAGTGTTCCTTCTGCTTCGCTAAAGGTCGAACGGACCTGAACCCGGACGCGATGGTTCATCGCCATCTCAACCGATCGGGTTTGCAGGACCTTCGCACCCAGCGAAGCGAGTTCCAGCATTTCTTCGTAGGTAATCTTATCGATCTTGCGCGCCTTGGGCACGATCCGCGGGTCGGTGGTATAGACACCCTCAACATCGGTGTAGATATCGCAACGGTCCGCCTTCAATGCCGCCGCCAGTGCCACCGCCGATGTATCGGACCCACCACGGCCCAGCGTGGTAATCCGGTTATCGGGTGCAATCCCTTGGAACCCGGCCACACAGACAACTTCGCCACCATTCAGGCGTTTATCAAGTTCGGTGGTGTCGATTTCCTTGATGCGTGCCTTGGCATGTGCGCCATCGGTCTTAAGCGGAATTTGCCATCCCAGCCACGACCGTGCTGCCACATCCATGCTTTGCAGCGCCATGGCCAGAAGACCCACAGTCACCTGTTCGCCCGACGATACGATGACGTCATATTCACGCGCATCATACATCGGCGACACTTCCTGTGCCCAGCCAACCAGTTCGTTGGTCTTGCCCGACATCGCCGAGACAACAACAGCAACCTGATTGCCTGCATCGACCTCGGTTTTAACCCGGCGTGCGACATTCTTGATTTTTTCGACATCGGCGACCGAAGTGCCGCCAAATTTCATGACAATACGGGCCATGAAGTATCCCCGCTATGCTCGCCGTCGATCGGCTATCCGAAAACGACGGCATGTGATCCGGTGCCGAACCAAGGGTGCATGCTCTATATACAGCGCTACTCCTGATCCGGGCGGCGTTATCAATACTGCCATACGCATTGCGAAACAAGCATCAACCAAGCCGATAAATTGCGTCGATGCATTTTTTACCACCCCCGACCGCCCCGAACGGTTCATGATTGCCAAAATTTGTGAAATTTTCCACGAATTTTACCTAATAACCCTGATGACCCATACCATTTACGCAGGGCACCTTTTCCGGGAACCTCGCACAATTGCCAACCACCGCCTTGCACCGAAGTATTGCCTTGCTAGGCGTGCGCGCGTAAACAATGCAGAGCACAGCATATTTGACATCACGCCTTCGGAGCCACGCCATGTCGGAAGCCCCCACCAAAACCAGCCGCACTGCCAATGCCGAGGAAATTGCACGCTTTTCCGCCATGGCTGAAGAATGGTGGGATCCCAATGGTGTGATGAAGCCGCTGCATAAATTCAATCCGGTACGTTTGGGGCTCTTGCGCGACAATATCTGTGCGCATGTTGGGCGCGATCCCAACACCATTGAACCGCTCAAGGACATCGAAATCATCGATATCGGGTGTGGTGCGGGCCTTCTGTCCGAACCGCTTGCCCGCATGGGGGCCAAAATGACCTCTGTCGATGCGGCGCAAAACAACATCGATGTCGCCAAGGTCCACGCCCAACAATCCGGGCTGGAGATCGACTATCGCTGTGGCACGCCCGAAATGCTGGCAGATGAGGGCAAACAGTTTGACGTCGTGCTGAACATGGAAGTCATCGAACACGTCGATGACCCGCAGTTTTTCATGCAGGCTTGCGCGTCGGTGCTTAAACCGGGCGGCTTGATGTTTATCGCCACCCTGAACCGCACGCTGAAATCCCTTGCCCTTGCCAAGATCGGCGCGGAATACATCCTGCGCTGGGTGCCCGCTGGAACCCATGATTGGCGCAAATTCGTCAAACCATCGGAAATGTCAGGTTACTTGCGCGGTTCCGGACTTGAGATGGTTGATATCACCGGTGTCGCCTACAACCCGATCAATGACAAATGGTCCCCGGCCCCCCGCGACCTTGACGTCAATTACATGGTGATTGCGCGCAAACCTGCGGCGTAAAGACGGGCAAACGCCTGTTCCGAAAGACCGGAAAACCTTGCACGACGACAGGTGATAGAAACCTGATCTCTTGATCAGTTTTTCTTGGTCTTGTCGTCCCAGGGCAAGGCATGAATATCAATGCCCTCATCGACCAGTTCGGCAGTTTCCTTGATCGACGCTTCGCCGTAGATGCCGCGCTTTTCGGTTTCGCCATAATGGATTTTGCGGGCTTCTTCGGCGAACTTGGTACCGACATTTTCGCAATTGGTTTCGACCTGTTTGCGGATTTCGGCAATCGCGGTCTTGGTGGCTTCAGCAACCGCTTTCTGACGCTGTTTTTCAGCAGCATCTTCTTTTTGGCGTGTCGTGCGAAGACGCGGCGCCATCAAGGCCTTGCCAACATTGGACGTGCCACAAACCGGACAGGATAAATCACCCCCGGCGGCCTGCGCGTCATAGGTCGCGCCGTCCTTGAACCAGCCTTCGAATTCGTGATCATGTTCGCATTTAAGCTGAAATAGAATCATGATGGTATGTGTGCAAACCGTATTGATCGCATGACGATATGATAACTGTAATATGGCCCTACGGGCAAACATCGCCAGCCACAGGCAAAACCTTCAATAAACAAGATTTATGAAAATGTCATCCCAATTGCCGTCACACTGGATCACCCAAAATGCGCCCGTACCGGCACCGGGGCACAACCGTGCGCTTGATGTTGCGTGTGGCAAAGGACGGCATAGTTTCTGGCTGGCCCAGCACGGATGGCAGGTAACCGCCCTTGACCGTGATCTTTCCCAAACCGATTGCGCCGCCGATGCACGCATTGACTGGCTGCAAGCTGACCTTGAAACCGGCCACTGGCCGTTGGGCACCCAGCAGTTTGACCTGATTGTTGTGGTCAATTACCTGCACCGGCCGCTTTTTGATCATCTGCGCGATGCGGTCCGGTCTGGTGGCACGCTGATCTATGAAACATTCATGATCGGCAATGAGCAATTTGGCCGCCCGCGTTCTCCTGACTTCCTGTTACAAGAAGACGAACTTCTGACCGCGTTTTCCGGCTGGCGCATAATCAACCAGATGCAGGGTGACGTTTACCACGAAAACGCCCCACATCCCCATGCGGTCAAACAGGCCATAGCTGTCCGAAAGCCCTAGGCTCAGGACCTAAAATCTGCGGAAAAAACCTTCTTATTCCGTGCGCATTCGCAAAGCAAAAAAACAACACAAGTGTCACACTCATCGCGCACATCTTTCTGGCATCTTCCTCTTCATTGGTTTCACCGCCCGCCCAAAAAAAGAGAGAGAATTTGCCATGAACGAACAATTTGAAATTATTGAAGATCAAGACGACATCCCATCTAATCCAACCAGCAACCCCCGCGTTGCCGACCTGATCAATGCGCGTCTTTCCCGCCGTGGATTTTTCAAGGGCCTCATGGCAACTTCCGCCGTTGCAGGTGCCTATGTGGCAACCAATGGCGTGGTCCGCGCACAGGATGCATCGACCCTGACCTTTAAGTCGATCCCGCAGAAAATTACAAAAACCCACGCTGTTGCCGATGGCTATGATGCCAATATTCTCATTCGTTACGGCGACAAGGTTGTGGCTGATGCGCCGGCGTTCGTGCCAGGGGCCGTTGATGCCGTCTCGCAAAACAAACAGTTTGGATATAATAACGATTTCATCGCATTCATGCCGCTGCCGATTGGTTCTGATAGCTCCGATCACGGCCTGCTATGCGTCAACCATGAATACACCAATGCCGAACTGATGTGGCCGGGCCTCAAAGATGCGATGGGCGTATCGCAAGAACAGGCACTTCATGAAATTGCCGCTCACGGGCATTCCGTCGTTGAAGTCAAAAAAACCGGCGGCACGTGGCAGGTCGTCGACGGATCGAAATATGCACGCCGCATCTCTGCTCTTGATACGGAAATGGTCATTACAGGTGCGGTCGCAGGCCATGACCGCCTAAAAACCAGCAGCGACCCAACCGGCACACGGGTTATCGGCACACTTAACAATTGTGCTGGTGGCAAAACCCCATGGGGCACGATCCTGATCGCCGAGGAAAACTTCAACGGATACTTTGGTGGCGACATCAGCAAAACCAACGAAGAACGCAATTACAAGCGCCTGGGCATCAGCACTGACAGCTGGTACAGCTGGGTCAAATATTTCGACCGCTTCAATGTGGAAAAAGAACCGAACGAGCCGAACAAATTCGGCTGGATGGTCGAAATCGATCCGTATGATCCTACCTCAACGCCAAAAAAACGCAGCGCCCTTGGCCGCTTCAAGCACGAAGGCGCGACCGTCATCCTCAACAAGGACAACTCGGTTGTCGCCTATTCCGGGGATGATCAGCGTTTCGATTACTTATACAAATTTGTCGCATCGAAAAAATTCAATCCGAATGACCGCGCCGCCAATATGGACATTCTTGAAGACGGCACGCTTTACGTTGCCAAATTCAACGAAGATGGCAGCGTAAACTGGATGCCACTGGTTCACGGTGATGGTCCGCTGACAGCCCAAAACGACTTTAACAGTCAGGCCGATGTTCTGATCGAAACGCGCCGTGCGGCTGATCTTCTTGGCGCGACCCAAATGGACCGCCCCGAAGATGTCGAACCAAACCCGGTCAATGGCAAGGTCTATGTCATGCTGACCAACAACTCAAAACGCAAAGAAGCCAATATCGTCAATCCGCGCGTTGAAAACATCCATGGTCACGTGCTCGAACTGACGCCTCCGGGTGGCATGGGCAAGGACGCCGATCACACCGCAGATACCTTCACGTGGGACATCTTCCTTCTCGGCGGCAATCCGGCAAATTCAGACGACAAATCGTCGTATCATCCCGGCGCCGAAAGCTGGGTTTCCTGCCCCGACAACATGGCCGTCGACCACAAAGGACGCTTGTGGATTTCAACCGATGGCGCGCCAAAATCAGATATTCCGGACGGCATGCATGCAACCGACGTATCTGGTGCGGGCCGGGCCTTGACCAAATTCTTCTTTGCGTGCCCGGAAGGTGCTGAAATGTGCGGTCCGGAATTCACCCCGGACGGGACGACCTTGTTTGTCGCGGTTCAGCATCCTGCGGATGGCTCGACATTTGATGCGCCAAGTACGCGCTGGCCGGACTTTGCCGATGGCATGCCTCCGCGTCCATCCGTTGTCGCAATTACCAAGCAGGATGGCGGCGAAATCGCCAGCTAATCGCACCAAACCCATAACCTATAAAAACAAGCCAGTTGCATATCGCAACTGGCTTGTTTCTTTTTAGGCTTTCATACGGTCTGGCAATGCTTCCACACCTTATTTTATCGGTGCAGGACCATCATAAGTCCCGTCATTATCGCTGATTGCAGTCCAGCTTTTTTCCGAGGCATCCTTGGCCTCAAGACCGGACCAATTGCCTTCGGCGGTACTGATGTTGCCGTTGATATCCTCATTCCAGAACCCAACCACCGCCGGGGTGATGTTAAGATAAAGTTCCCCATCAACAATCCGCCACAGGTTGGGATTGGCAGGCACCTTGCCGCCCTTGGCAACGCCATAGGCACAATGACCATCATATTTCGGGGCGTATTTTTCCGGGTTCGCCAGAAACATGTCGCGGTTCTCGGCACTGGAAAATGCCCATGTCGCACCATTATAATCGGCCGTAATATCCGCCCGGCCCGGCACCGCATGGGGCTGCATCATGCCGGGATCTTTTTGCGGCAAATTGAAATAGGCCACCGCGTCATAACCGCTAATCGCAAAGCCGGTTTCATCAACATATTGCTCACCGGCAATCGCTGCCCCCGACATGGTAACAAGCACTGCCGAACTCATCAAAAATCGCTTTAACATTTCCCAGATTCTCCGGTTGAATTTACGCCATGCCCAAAGATTGACCGATGGGGCGATAAAATCGAAATGACGTTGCGACACTGTTTCGTGAGCTTGCGTGATCTTAACGATGCGCCCCTAAAACTTCCCCTTAAAAACAATGTCAAAAAACATTTGACCTCAACTTAACTTGAGGAATTAGGACAAAGGAATAAGCTAACCCATCAAATAAGGAGAACCGCCATGGCTGAAGCATTTCTTGAACATGTGAATTTCACCGTTTCCGATCCGGCCAAAACCGCACAGCGGCTGTGTGACTGGTTTGGCTGGCATATCCGCTGGCATGGGGCCGCGATCCATGATGGCACGACCTATCATGTTGGCAACACATCCAGTTACGTCGCACTCTATTCGCCGGGCAGACCAAATGACGGTTCCGAAAGTTCCTATGAAACCCGTGGCGGCCTGAACCATGTGGCGATTGTGGTGGATGATCTTGATGCCACCGAACAACGGATCAAGGCATCTGGCTATCAAACCAAAAACCACGCCGACTACGAACCCGGTCGCCGGTTTTATTTCGATGATGAAGACGGCATCGAGTTTGAAATCGTCAGCTATTCCTGATCGCTTCACCCAAACGAGCCGATCAATAACCTAACAGGGTTTATAGCTCTGCTCGTTTTGCAGCGACGGCACCATGCGTCGGATTTCCTCCACCCGATCCAGATCGATCTCGGCGGTGATAAAGCCGGGATCGGTCCCGCCATCGGCCAGAACATTGCCCCACGGATCAATGATCAGCGAATGACCAAATGTTTGCCGGTTACCCGGATGCTCCCCGCACTGCGCAGCCGCAATGACAAAACAGCCGTTTTCAATCGCACGCGCTTTTAAAAGCGTATGCCAATGCGCCTGCCCGGTGGTGCGGGTAAAGGCGGCTGGAATGCTCAGTATCTTTGCCCCGGCCTTGGCATAATCACGAAACAGATGGGGAAACCGCACGTCATAACAAATCGACACACCAATTTTGCCATAGTCTGTTTCCGCCACGCGGGCCGCATCGCCGGGCCGGAATGTTTTGCTTTCGCGGTAACTTTCCCCGTTTGCCAGATCGACATCGAACATATGGATTTTGTCATATGATATGATGATATTGCCATCTGGTCCGATGACAAAGCACCGATTGGCCACCCGATCCTCGTCGCGCGCTTTGACATGCAGCGATCCGACAATCAGGGTCGCCTCCAATTCTTTGGCAAGATCACCAAAAAACGCCAGTCCGGGGTGTTCGTCTTCAAGGAAGGCCGCTACGCGGACATTTTCCCCGCCAAACGACATCATTGATACGTTTTCAGGAAATGCGATCAACCGCGCCCCAACCGCATGCGCATCGCGGGCATAGGTCGCCGCACGCGCAAGATTATCGGACATATCATCACGCGAATTGACCTGAACGCAGGCAGCAATGAAACGGGTCATGACGCAATCTCCTTTTTACGATCATCCCTATGATGATGGAGATGTCAGCCCGAGGCGGCAAGTCTCATTTGCCATTAGTCATACAAATATAAACCCGTATAAACCCGCTATCATCCGTGTCGATAATCAGGTTCTCAGCCGCCGCACAGACTTTTCACCTAAAACACATAATCAGGACCATTATTCATAAATCATGACTAATCACCCCATCGGGAAATTTCATCTTTCGCGACGCCGAATTAGTGTATACAGTATTCCGTACACCTAAGAAGGATTGAAGATGGAACCTCTTTCCGGTCGCAAAAGTCTGACTGACGAAGTGCACGACCGTTTGGTCGATGCGCTGTGTTCTGGTGCTCTCCCTCCCGGAACGCCTTTGCGTCAGGAAGCTATTGCCGAGGAGCTCAATGTCTCGCGGCAACCAGTGTTGCAAGCTCTGGGGTTGCTGCGTCGTGACGGACTGGTTGAACCAATGGGGCGGCGCGGATATCGCGTTTCCCAAGTGGATGCCAATCTGGTCCGTCACGTTTATGACCTGCGAGAAGCCTTTGACGGGCTCGCGGCCCGTCTTGCGGCTCAATCCTTGGATGTTAACCGGAAATCGGCTCTGCGGGCTGCCATACAACAGGGACACCACGCTCTGGGCAGCGGCGACACCGCAGACCTTGTTGCAGCCGATGTCGCATTCCATCAAACGATCTATCGCCTTTCGGGTAATCCCTTATTGCCCGAGGCATCTGCAGCCGTCTGGCTGCAAATTCGGCGTGTTATGCATGCCTATCTTCAGAGCGGATCGTCCCGAGATCCGATCTGGATGGAACATGAAGCCATCGCCGACGCAATCTGCGCCGGCGATGGCGACCGTGCCCAACAGCTTGCCATTAACCATAGTAACAATGCCAAGCACCGCCTGACGTCGAAAATGAAGGATAGCGAGACTCACACAAACTAGGGTTTGAACCCAAACCGCCCGCAACCGGGCACATCAGCCGCACCATAAAAACAACACTGTGCGGATCGGAGGAAACATCATGAAACTCAACGAAACGGCACTTGCCGAATTTCGCGAAAAGGGCTTTGTTTTTCTACCCGAACTGTTTTCCCGCGACGAAGCGGCCTTGCTTCTGTCCGAAGCCCGCAAGATTTATGCCTCCGACCGCGAAGAGGTCTGGCGCGAGACATCCGGTGTTGCCCGAACGGCCTTTGCCGCGCACACCTATAATGATGCCCACCGCCGCCTTGGCGCCCATCCCCGCCTGATTGAACCTGTTGAACAGTTTTTGGATGAACAGGTCTACATGCATCAATACAAAATCAACGCCAAGGCCGCCTTTGATGGTGCGGTCTGGCAGTGGCATCAGGATTACGGCACCTGGCAGCGCGATGACGAAATGCCCGAACCGCGCGCCTTTAACATTGCCCTGTTCCTTGAAGACGTCACCCCGGCCAACGGCCCGCTTTTGTTTATCCCCAAAAGCCACAAGGCCGGTGTGCTGAAGGCCGGACACGATCTTGAAACCACATCCTATCCGCTATGGACACTTGATCGCGAAACAGTGACCGAACTGGCAAAAGATGGCGGCTGCGAAGCCCCGGTTGGTCCGGCTGGATCGGTTGTGATGTTCCATGGCAATCTGGTTCATGCCAGCCCACCCAACATCAGCCCGTTTGACCGAACGATTGTCTATCTCAGCCTCTGTGCGGTGTCCAACCACATCCGGGCGTTTAACCGTAAACCATGGATCGCGCACCGGGACTTTACCCCGATCACCCCACTTGCCGATGACTGCCTTGATGAGCTTGTTTCAAAGCAATCTGCGGCTTAAAAAGTTCCGGGGCTGGAGAATAAAATGAATCTCGACGCAAAACTGCGCAAGCGTGCCGATGAAGGCAATCCGGTTCGGGTTGGCATCATCGGGGCGGGTAAATTCGGATCGATGTTTTTAAGTCAGGCCGGGCATCATCCGGGCTATCACGTTCTGGGCATTGCCGATCTCAGCATTGACCGCGCCAAAGATGCCCTTAAACGGGTCGGATGGTCGGCGGAGCAATATGGCGCGCCCGACCCGGCATTGGCCCTTAAAAACGGCACGACCTGGCTCACCGAAGATGCCGACGCGCTGATTGAGGCCGACGGGCTTGAAGTCATCATTGATGCCACCGGCAGTCCGGCAGCCGGTATCCGGTTCGGGTTAAAGGCGATTGAGCATGGCCGCCACATCGTCATGGTCAATGTCGAGGCCGATGTTCTTGCCGGACCACTTTTGGCCAAGCGGGCCGAGGCCGCCGGTCTGGTCTATTCCATGGCCTATGGCGATCAACCGGCCCTGATTGCCGAAATGGTCGATTGGGCGCGTGCGGTTGGCCTGTCGGTTGTGTGTGCGGGTAAGGGCACAAAGTACCTTCCGATTTATCATCACGTCACGCCCGATGATGTCTGGACCCATTATGGTCTTACACCCGATCAGGCCAAGGCGGGCGGCATGAACCCGCAAATTTTCAACAGCTTCCTCGATGGCACCAAATCAGCCATCGAAATGGCGGCGGTATCGAACGCCTGCGACCTCATCCCACAGGACTGCGGGCTGCAATTCCCGGCCTGCGGGGTGGATGATTTACCGCGTCTTTTATGCCCCCGTGAAAGTGGTGGCATTCTGGACCGCAAGGGCACGGTCGAGGTGGTATCCAGCCTTGAACGTGATACCCGCCCGGTGTTTCGCGATCTGCGCTGGGGCGTTTATGTCACGTTTGAAGCGCCCAGTGATTATGTCGCACGCTGCTTTTCCGAATATGGCTTGCTCACCGATCCCACCGGCCAATATTCGACAATGTATAAGCCCTATCACCTGATCGGCCTTGAACTTGGTATTTCGGTGGCGTCCGCAGCACTCCGCCATGAAGCCACCGGATCATCGCGTGTCTGGTCGGGTGATGCGGTTGCCACCGCCAAACGAAACCTTGCGGTGGGTGACATGCTGGATGGTGAAGGCGGCTTTACGGTTTACGGAAAACTGATGCCCGCCAAAACATCACGCGCCCGCAACGCCCTTCCGATCGGGCTGGCCCATCATTTGAAAATCAAACGCGCGGTTGCCTGTGATCAGGTTCTGACATGGGATGACGTTGAATTTGATGCTCATGACCCCGCCATCGCGTTTCGCAAGGAAATGGAAAAGACCTTTTCCTGACAATCTCCCCCGCGCGACCACCAATCCCCCGTGCCACCACCAACAAAACCCCCGGTCATCTTGATCGGGGGTTTTGATTTTCAGTAAGGTTTCAGCTCCGATCCACCGCGTCGAATTCCTGCATCAGGGTCGCGACAAGCTCGGCTGCGGGCATCGCACGTGCAAGCGGCGCGCCCTGCCCGGCCCATTGCGCCCCAAAGCCGTATTCGCCCTGTGCCTTGGCGGCGGCATTCAATGCTTTTCCCGCGTCATAAGCAATCGGATAGGATGGCACAGCAGCGTCCAAAACATCCCCCAAAGCCGTAAAGCGGTTTGCAATCGCCCGGGCCGGACGCCCGGAAATCAGCGATGTCAGTTGGGTATGATATGCACCATCCCCCATAAGCGCCTTACGATATCCGTCATCGGCCGACGTTTCCGGGCATGCGATAAATGCCGTCCCCAGTTGGGCGGCAATGGCGCCAAGATCACGTACGGCTGCAATCCCCGCACCATCCATGATGCCGCCCGCAGCAACAACCGGCAAAGAGCAATGGCGCACCAGCAGACGGGTCAATGCGATGGTCCCCAAACCATCATCATGCGCATTGGGGTCAAAAACGCCGCGGTGACCGCCGGCCTCAATCCCCTGCGCAACAATGACATCAATGCCCGCCGCCTCAATCTTGCGTGCCTCTTCCAGACTGGTGGCCGTCGCAAACAGCATGATCCCGGCCTGTTTCAAGGCTGCAATCGCATCGGCAGACGGCAATCCGAAATGCAGGCTGACCACAGCCGGTTTCATATCGATCAAAAGTTTGAGCATTTCCGGATCATCGGCAAAGCTTTTATAAATGGTGCGCAAACTTGACGGCGGCGGTGCACCGAACGCGTCAAAATACGGCCTTAACGCGTCGAGCCACGCCGCTTCGCGCGCCCGGTCCGGTTGGGGTGTTTCATGCACGAACACATTGACGTTGAAGGCACGGTCGGTCGCAGCACGTAATTCTTCGATCATTTTGCGCGCACCGGACGGATCAGTCGCGCCGATACCAATCGATCCCAAGCCCCCTGCATTGGAAACTGCTGCGGCAAGTGCCGGGGTAGAAACCCCGGCCATTGGGGCCTGTACAATCGGCAATGTCACACCAAGCGTATCGAGCATTTCAATCCTCCCGGAGGTTTTCGCACCCTCAGGCACAACCACCCTTCATAAATTCAGAATTAAGATTGACATATATTCTTTAATAATGAATACAAATTCAAGAAAATTCTGTATTGGAGAATTCACGATGGATCATGCATCGCTGGCAATTTTTCGCACCGTTGCAAAAGAACAGGGAATTACACGCGCAGCCGAACGGCTTGGCCGGGTGCCGTCAAACGTCACCACGCGCATCCAGCAACTCGAAACAGAAATCGGTGTTGCCCTGTTTCAACGCGATAAAAAACGCATGTTGCTGACACAGGAAGGGGAAACTTTTCTGGAATATGCGGATCGCATCCTGAACCTTGCCGATGAAGCCCGACAGGTTGTTAATCCGTCGGCTCCTTGCGGAACCTTGCGGGTCGGATCAATGGAAAGCACGGTTGCCAGCCGCCTTCCCGTGCCACTTGCGGCATATAACAAGGCATGGCCCGACGTCACAATCGAACTTTCAACCGCCCCCACCCGCCAGCTTATCGATGCTCTTCTGGGGCGGCGTATTGATTGCGCGCTGATTGCAGTTCCGTCGGGTGAATGGTGGCTGGAACCCGGAACACTTGATACGCACGCCCTGTTTCGCGAACAGCTGGTGCTGCTGTTGCCGCCCGGACATCCCGACATCCGCCATGCCAGCGATATCAAACCAAAAGCATTGGCCGCCTTTGCACCAGGTTGTACCTACCGCATGCTGGCGGAGGAATGGCTGACCGGTTTTGGATCAATCAAGGAACATTTCGCAGTTCAGGAAGTCGGTTCCTATCACGCGATGTTTGCCTGCACAGCAGCAGGATCATGCATCAGCATCATGCCACGCAGTGTCGTTGATCTGATGCGCCATCTTGGCCCGGTCAAGGAACATCCGCTCATGACTGTTGATACTGTTCTGGCCAGCCGCCCGGGATTTGAAACCCCGGCATTTTCGGAGTTTCGCAAAACGCTTGAAGCCGTATCCGACATCAAAAAATAAACGGGTGGCAACGATCATTGCCACCCGATTTAGTCGTCTAGAATCTTGAACTTATGCAGACAGCTTGGTGTCCAGATCGCCCTTGGCGTTTAGCGCCATCAGTTCGTCACAGCCGCCGATATGTTCGTCATTGATGAAGATTTGCGGCACGGTATGTTTTCCGTTTGCACGGTCCATCATTTCCTTTTTGCGCCGCGGCTCCATCATCACGTCGATCAGCTGGTACTTGGCACCTTTTTCTTCCAGAAGCTTACGTGCGCGTTTGCAGAACGGGCACCATTCGGTGGCATACACTTCAACTTTTGCCATGTGGCTATCTTCCTTATTCTATCCGCCAATCGCCTTTAATCGCCCGGCAATCCGGGAAACCAACGCATGATATGGCGTGAAATTCAGTTTGGATGAGGGCTGTATATCAGAAATTCTGCACCGCGTCATCGCACGACACGTGCAACCGTGATCACGGATACGTGCATGGCCCCGGCCCGCTTTAGCATGCGCGGAAAGCAGCCTTTAACTCATGACATCGGAAAACAACAAGATTGACATTTAGTTTGGTAGCGAACATATATCGTTCGGTACCGAACCATTGGAGGATCTGTTGGAAAAACCTTATCTCAAATCACCCGGGGCATGGGCAAAAAGACTGCATCTTGCCAGCCGGTCTATGATGGAACGGATTTTGCGCCCGTACGATCTGGGCCCAACCCAGTGGTACGTTTTATACCAACTGGCAAACAACGGCCCCACACCACAGCGTGATTTTCTGAGCCTGCTCCAGATTGAGAAACCAACCCTTAGTGAAGTCGTGCGCGCACTGGTGCGCAAAGGCTTCATCAATCAGACGTCCGATACAAATGACCAGCGACAACGCTTACTCACCTTGACCGATACCGGCAGACAATTGTGGGGGGAACTCCCTGATCCCATCGCATTCATGCAGGAAATCGCATTCCAAGGCTTCGACAAAGAAATGCTCGAAGTGGCCGTCGAGGTCCTGAAGACCGCGACGGAACGCCTAAACACCTATAAATTTGACGGAGTTGAGAAATGAGCATTCTGGTAACCGGTGGAACGGGCCTTTTGGGGACACGTCTGCTCAAACGTATGGTGGCATCGGGACTCAATTGTCGTGCAATTGTTCGTGCGGGAAAGTCCCTTCCCACAGGCGTCGACCCTGTTGAAGCCGATCTCCTTCGTCCCCAATCGTTGAAAGCAGCTGTTGAGGGCGTTTCAGCGGTCGTACATCTTGCGGCGGCCCTGCGCACGCCAGAACCTGACGATATCTGGAAGACCAATCTTGACGGCACGCAAAACCTTATTGCTGCGACCAAACAGTATGCACCCGATGCGCGGATCATCATGGCAAGTACGGGGCTCGTCTATAACGCCGACAGCGCCCACCCCGCATGTGAAGATGACGCGGTTGATCCCCAAAAGCCCTACCCTGCGAGCAAGGTTGCAGCTGAAAATAAATTGCGTGAAAGCGGCCTGACGTGGGCCATATTACGTCTGGGCTTTGTTTACGGCGATCAAGACGGCCACCTGCAATCCATCCCCAAACTGGCCGATATGTTCAAATGGCATCCCGCCAACAAACTTAGTCTGGTTCACCACCGCGATGTCGATACGGCGATCAATCTCGCCCTTACCGGGGCAATGGATGGACAGATCGTCAACATCGTCGATGAAGCACCGATGTCGGTATATGAAATAACGCGACTTATCGGCGGGTCCATGCAGCCATCGGCAGCACCACTTGCAAATCCTTGGTTTGGTCAGCTTGACGGTACTCGGGCACGCAACCTTGGTTTCCAGCCAGCCGTCTCATCCCTGCATCAGTCACATCGCGACGGCACGCTATAATTCCGGCGTCAAACAAGCACATGATACGTTGATCACGCGACATTACCCATGGTCGATGGCAGTGCCTATGAACCCGCAGACGTGACAAAAATCAGGCCTTATCGCACGACACGTGCAACCGTGATCACGGATACGTGCATGACCCCGGCCCGCTTTAAACTGCTGGCACAGGCATTGGCGGTTGCCCCGGTTGTCAAAACATCATCGACTAAAACAACATTGGCACCGGCAAGCCCAAGACGATCCGCACGGGCGTCATCAATGCGAAAGGCACCCCCAACCTCGCGCTTACGCGATGATGGCCCCAATCCGCCAAGACTGCGTGTATTGCGATCCCGCCGCAACACCAATCCGTCCCATGAAATTCCGGTGTGACGCGAAAGCCTTTGCGCCAAAAGGCCCGACTGATTATAGCGCCGCGCCAACAGACGTCGGCGGTGCAAGGGGACCGGTAAAATCAACGTTGCATCGCCCCACATATCGTGTCCGGCCTGAAACATCCAGCGGGCCAGAAGCGGGGTTAAATCGGTACGATCCGCATGTTTGAATCGCAGAAGATACTCGCGGCTATGATCGTCATAGACCAAGGCCGCACGTGCCTGATCATAGGCCGGTTTCTTTTGATGGCAGTTCCCGCACAGGGTTTTACCATCCGCGTTTTGGTCAATAGCCTCGATGTTAGCGCTAACATCGAGTTCGAACGGATATCCACAGCACGCGCATTGTGGGGCGGTGATAAACCGCAATCCGGCCCAGCACTCGGCACAGACCGCATGGGTAGTGTCGGTCATTTCCCCACATCCGCCGCAACGCGGTGGTAAAACGGTTCGCAACCCGATTTGCACCACATTGCCGATGACACGGCCAATTTGCGACGACGAAATTCCCACCAGATGCCCCAAAACACTGAACTGGAACCGGAATATAGCATGTGTCGGGACCAGGGCCTGACCCTAAAATGTGCCTTCCTAATTAATGCGCGCGTCTGCCCGCAGACGATCCACCGCCAGATCGATAAAGGAGCGCACCTTGGCGGATGCATGGCGGCCTTCGGGATGGACAATATGGATCGGCAGTGGTTCGGGCTCATACTCAGTTAAAACCACGTCAAGCAATCCATCCTGAACATAGGGGGCCGCCTGATAGGACAGCAGACGCATTAGTCCCCAGCCGTCAATTGCTGCCTGGCGGCCGGCTGCAATCGAATTGCTTTGCAGACGTGCTGTGACGGAAAGGTTGATTTTCTGATCCCGGCCAAATTGCCAGTCAAGGGGTATCGAGGATCCGGTCGATGCAATAATCTTATGCGTGCCAAGGTCTGCGGGCACCTGTGGCCGGCCATTTCGTGCAAAGTAGTCCGGTGAACCGCAAACGACATGGCGCACGGTTCCAACCTTGATCGCGCTCATGGATGTGTCGGCCATGTGACCGATGCGAATGGCAATATCGATCCCTTCGTCGACAATATTGACAATCCGGTCAAGCAACAGCGCATGGCCGCGCATCTCGGGATAAAGATCAAGGAATTCGGCCAGAATTGGAAAAACATACATCTGCCCGAACAGGACCGGGGCGGTGATCGTCAATGTGCCGCTCGGCTTGGCATACTCGCCCCCTGCGGCGGCTTCGGCCTCACTGAGCGCAGCAAGCAGACGTTTGCAATCGGCATAATAGCGCGCACCCGGTTCGGTCAGGGTCACCGATCTTGTTGTTCGGGTCAGAAGCCGCGCACCAGTGATTTCTTCAAGATATGCGACCGCACGTGTGACTGCGGGTGGACTTGAATGTAATTGTCGCGCAGCTTCGGCGAAGCTGCGCGCCTCGACGACGCGGACAAAAATTCGCATTGCCTGAAATCGATCCATGATGCTTTCCCGACCGCTGACTAATTATTCCATTTTTCGGAACAATGAATTCCCATAAAACCATATTCCTTAATCATGAAGCAACAATCATGATCAGATCATTCCATAAATACTGTCCATGAAAAGGATCGCGATCATGAAACTGCATCATTTCCCCCTTTCGGGTCATGCCCACCGTGCCCATCTTTTCCTGAGTCTTCTGGGTGTTGAGCACGAGGTAAGCATTGTCGATTTGGCCAACGGCGCACATAAATCACCGGAATTCCTTAAACTGAACCCGCTTGGGCAGGTCCCGGTTCTTGAAGATGGTGATGTCGTAATTGCCGATTCAATTGCCATCATGACCTATGTCGCCAAGAAGCTTGGTGCCACCGACTGGCTGCCCGAAGACGCCGAAGGTGCCGCAAAAGTTCAGAAATGGCTTTCGGTTGCGGCCGGGCAGATTGCCTATGGCGTGAGTGCGGCCCGTCTGGTCACGGTGTTTAACGCGCCGTTCAATGCCGAGGAAGTCATTGCACGCGCCCATGCCATCCTTGCCCAGATTGAGAGCCAGCTTTCAGGTAATGACTGGATCGCGCTTGATCATCCGACCATCGCCGATGTCGCGCTTTACAGCTATATCGCCAATGCACCGGAAGGCAATGTTGACCTTGCCGCCTATGACAATGTGCGCGCGTGGCTAAAACGGGTTGAAGCCCTGCCCGGTTTCGTCGCGTTTGAGCAAACAGTCGCCGGTCTTCGTACGGCGATCTGACGGGCCGGGCCGGTCTTTCACTGTGTTTGTGCCCCCGCTCAAACTCCCCCCTGCCCCAAGACCGGCCCTGAGCCTCGTCCTTCGAAAAGGAAACTGTCATGAACACGCGCAGTGCATCGCCCTCAAAAATCCCATCTTCCGCCCCCGTGCAATTCACGCCGTCAGGTGCGGACACGTCCGGCCCGTGGCATGAGGGCGAGATCCACATGCAACAGTTGGTCGGTGTCGAGACAAAGATGGCCGAAATGGGCAAACGTGTGCTGCGTGATCATCTGATTGATCAACATCGTCAGTTCTATCCGCAACTGCCCTTTGCCGTATTTGGCACGGTGGATGATGCGGGCGATGTCTGGGCAACCCTTCGCGCCAACCACCCCGGATTTCTCAACTCACCCGATCCCCATCATCTTTCGGTCAACATCCCGCGCGATGCGACCGATCCTGCGGATGCTGGCATAGGTGACGGCACGGCAATCGGCATGATCGGGATTGAACTGCATACCAGACGGCGTAACCGTATGAACGGTACAATTGCGCATTCTTCCGATGATCACTTTACCATCGAGGTCGGGCACAGCTATGGCAATTGCCCGCAGTATATCCATCTGCGCGATTTTGAATTCATCCGTGATCCACTTGCCCCTACCGCGTCGTCCCCCGAAACGTCGGCAGAACTTGATGAACGGGCACGGGCGATCATTGCCGCTGCCGACACTTTTTTTGTCGCAACCTATGTTGATCGTGCCGGAAAAAAACGCGAAGTCGATGTATCCCATCGCGGCGGCAAAGCCGGGTTTGTCCACATAGCCGCCGACGGCACCCTGACCATTCCCGATTTTGCCGGAAACCTGTTTTTCAACACGCTGGGCAATATCCTGACCAACCCGAAGGCAGGGTTGATCTTTACCGATTTTAACACGGGCAATGTCCTGCAAATCACCGGCGATGCCGACGTCATTGTCGAAGGGCCGGAAATTGCCGCCTTTCAGGGGGCTGAACGCCTTTGGCGGGTTTTCCCGCGCAAGGTGGTTTTCAGGGGCTCTGCCCTGCCGATACGCTGGCGCGATCAAGCGGATGGTGCGTCGCCCAACAGCCTTCTGACCGGGGACTGGGAAAGTGCGGCACGGAACCTTGCGGCCATTGAGGCAGCAAAAAGCTGGCGTCCGTTCAAAATTGCCCGGATTACCGAGGAAAACCACCTGATCAAATCGTTCCACCTTGAACCGGCAGATCAGAATGGCACTTTGCCCAACAAAGCGGGACAGCATTTACCGATCCGTGTGGAGATACCCGGCACGGACACGCCGTTGATCCGAACCTATACGCTTTCAAATGGGCCATCGGATTATACCTATCGCATCAGCGTAAAGCGCGAAGGTGTTGTCTCAAGCCACTTGCATGACACCCTGCGTGTTGGCGATGTGATTGAGGCGCGGGCACCAGCCGGGGAGTTTCACCTTGATGTCGATGCAAAGCGGCCGGTGGTTCTGATGGCGGGCGGCATTGGCATTACCCCAATGATTTCGATGCTGCGCCATATTGTCTATGAAGGACTGCGCACGCGCGGTTTCCGTCCGACATGGCTGTTTTATTCTGCCCGCAATCTCGCTGACCGGGCCTTTGACAGCGAGATCATTGAACTTGTGAAGGCCGCACAGGGCAACATTCGCCTTGTCCGGGTTCTGGCCGATGCAGATGGGGCAGAACCGCGCAAGGATTACGAAGCATCAGGTCATATCGACATGAATTTGCTTCGGTCGCTGCTGCCGTTTGATGATTTTGATTTTTATCTGTGTGGGCCGCCGCCCTTCATGCAGGCGATGTATGACGGCCTGCGCGGGTTAAACATTACCAATAACCGCATCCATGCCGAGGCCTTTGGCCCCGCATCGCTTCAACGAAGCCTTGATGCCAATGACCAGTTGCCCGAACTCGCCCCGGCGAGCCCCAAAGCAACACAGGTCGAATTCGCGAAATCCGCTCAGGCCGCCATCTGGCAACCCGACGCCGACAAGACGCTGCTTGAACTTGCCGAGGATGCCGGGCTTGCCCCCGAAGCCAGCTGTCGCGGTGGGAATTGCGGCACATGCCGGACCAAAATTTTACAAGGACACGTGACCTATAAAACCCAACCCAGTGCGGCGGTTAAACCTGACGAGGCATTGATCTGCTGTGCTATGCCTGCTGCATCGGAAACCGACGGTGATGCGCCGCTGATATTGGAACTTTAAGGCCGATCTTCGATTGCGCCCTGGGGCGGGACGCTCTATCTAGGTCGTAACATTTGAAACGACTTTGCCGGAGCTTCCCGCCCCATGGCCGATCCGATCACGGTCTTTGATCGTCATATCCTTAAACTGCGCCGTGACCGCGCCGCGTCGCGCGCGTCCGAGTTCAACTTCCTGTTTGCCGAAACCGCCGACCGGCTGGCCGACCGGCTTGAAGACACCACGCGCAATTTCCCGCGTGCGGTTGATCTTGGCTGTCACAGTGGTGAGTTGGCACAGATCCTTGCCGCAAGCAGCCGGGTCGAGACATTGCATCAAGCTGATATCTCGTATCGTTATGCCAAGGCCGCGCGTGATCTTAATGGCCGATCCAGCATGGTGGCGGATGAAGAATTCCTGCCCTTTGCCGAAGGATCGCTTGATCTGATCTTGTCGAACTTGAGCCTGCATTGGGTCAATGATCTGCCGGGCATGTTGCTGCAGGCCCGCCGTGCGCTGAAACCCGACGGGCTGTTTTTGGCGTCTATGCTCGGTGGCGAGACGCTTAAAGACCTGCGCGAAGCCCTGATGACGGCGGAGGCCGAAGAAGAAGGCGGCGTATCGCCGCGTGTTTCACCGTTTGTCGATGTCAAAGATGCTGGTGCATTGCTTCAACGCAGCGGCTTTGCCCTGCCGGTGGTCGATGCCGATGACATCACGATTGATTACCCCGATGCGCTTAAACTGATGCGCGACCTTTCGGGGATGGGCGAAAGCAACATTGTCGCCAAACGGTCCAAGAAATTCACCAAACGCAGTACATTGGCACGTGCCGCCGCGATCTATCACGAACGCCATGGCAGGGAAGATGGCCGGGTGCATGCCAAGTTTCAAGTGATCTATCTGACCGGCTGGGCACCCGATGATAGTCAGCCCAAGCCGCTGCGCCGGGGGTCCGGTCAGGTTAGTCTGGTGGATTTCCTTGGTGACGTTCCAGACAAGCCGGAACCACAAAACTAGGACTTATTGGCCCGCAAGAACCATCTCGCGGATTTTGGCCGCCTTTTCGAAATGATCAAGCCGGTGGGTTTTGATCCACCATGTGGCGGCCTCCATCAACATATCCGGGTCATCATTGCGGTTGGCAAAAAACGCATAGAATGACAGCCCGACATTTGGGCCTTTTTGCGCGATCTTTTTGTCGCAAACGGCAATGGCTTTATCGCGAAGGGTCTGGTGCAATTTTCAATCCTTTGAGGGCTTTGGGCAGCAAAGGGTTGATGTATGGCGCGATTGCCGTGAAATTGGCAGCATGTTTTAGAAATCACATGACAGTTCCTGTCAGGACAGTTTCCCCGAAAGGCCGACGATGCATCTTCCAACCCCGCTGATCCACGGCACGCTGATCAAACGTTACAAACGGTTTCTGGCCGATGTTGAACTTGATAGCGGGGAGGTTATTACCGCGCATTGTGCCAATCCGGGCGGGATGATCGGGCTTAAGGAGCCGGGCATTGATGTCTGGCTGTCGCAATCAGACAACCCGAAACGCAAACTGAAATATAGCTGGGAGCTGTGCCAGATCGGGGATGCCTGGATTGGCATCAACACATCGCACCCCAATGCGATTGTCGAAGAAGCCATTTTGGCCGGCAAGATCAAAGAGCTTGCGGGCTATCAGGACCTCAAACGCGAAGTGAAATACGGCAAGAATTCGCGGATTGATATCCTGCTGTCTGATCCAGACCGGGGGCTTTGTTATGTCGAGGTCAAAAACGTCCATCTTAAACGTGATGAAGATATACCGGGGCTGGCCGAATTCCCCGATGCCGTCACCGCACGCGGGGCAAAGCACCTCGATGAAATGACCGATATGGTCGCGGAGGGACACCGGGCGGTGATGTTTTACCTGATCCAGCGGACCGATTGTGACCGGTTTACGCTTTCGACCGATATTGATCCGCACTATGGCGATCGGTTTAAGGCCGCGCGCGAAAACGGGGTTGAGGCGATTGCTTATGACTGTGCAATTGATACCGATACGGTAACGGTGCGCAACGCATTGCCGATTGTCGGTGTTTAACGGCCCTAAACCACGCGCATATCAGCCAAACCTTGCCAATTCCAGCATCTGGCTTTATGTCATTGTCCAACAAATTCGATAGATATGTAGCCGAGCTTAAGGAGATTTCGGGTGGCGAACGGAAAAGTTAAACTTCACGGCCCCGAAGCATTTGAAGGCATGCGCGCCGCCGGTCGGCTGGCAGCGGAAGTGCTTGATATGATTACCCCGCATGTTGTGCCGGGTGTGACCACCGGTGAGCTTGATCGCCTGTGTGATGAATATATCCGCGATCACAATTCGATTTCGGCCTGCCTGAATTATCGCGGTTTCCCAAAATCAATCTGCACATCGATCAATCACGTAGTTTGCCACGGCATTCCGGGTGACAAGAAACTGCAGAATGGCGACATCATGAACATTGATGTCACGGTCATTGTTGATGGCTGGTACGGCGATACATCACGCATGTATATCGCCGGTACGCCCAAAGTCATGGCCCAGCGCCTTGTCGATGTGACTTATGAAGCGCTTTGGCGCGGGATTAACGCGGTTAAGCCGGGTGCGACCCTTGGCGATATCGGTCATGCGATCCAGTCCTATGCCGAAGGTGAGCGGTTCTCTGTCGTGCGTGATTTCTGTGGTCACGGGCTTGGTCAGGTATTCCATGATGCGCCAAATATCCTGCATTACGGCAAACCCGGCGAAGGGCTTATTCTGGAACCCGGCATGATCTTTACGATTGAGCCGATGATCAATCAGGGCACTTATGCGTGTAAAATTTTACCTGATGGCTGGACAGCGGTGACGCGAGACCGCAAACTGTCGTCACAGTTTGAACATTCGCTTGGCGTGACCGACGACGGGTTTGAAATCTTTACCCGCTCACCGGCTGGTCTGGACAAACCACCCTATGATCTTGGCAAAGCAGCCGAGTAACGGGTAAACGGGGGAAGCAGATTTGAGCGACACCAAAAATCGCAAAGCTGCTTTGACCCCGACTTCTGAAATCGATGACGGGACGCGGGTGTTTTTTGATCAGGCCCACGATATCCCTTCTGCGATGCAGAGCCCGGCATCCCCACCCGTTTCCGAGCACGATACGCCCCTGCCCGCATCGTCGGCAGATGCCACAACACCGAAATCCGCCAAACCGCATTATCACGGCCACCGCCAACGGTTGCGCGAGCGCTTTATCAAAGGCGGTGCGACGGCCTTGGCCGATTATGAATTGCTGGAACTGATGTTGTGCATGGCGATGCCGCGTGGTGATGTTAAACCGCTGGCCAAATCGCTGATTGCGCAGTTTGGCAGCTTTGCCAATGTGTTATCCGCCCGCCCCGAAGATTTGCACAAGGCCAAGGGGCTTGGCGAGGCCGGCATTGCCGCGATCAAGATTGCCGAGGCCAGTGCACAGCATTTATCGCGTGAACGTGCCATGGAACTGCCGGTGATTGCCAGTTGGGAACAGCTGATTGACTATTGCCGGGTGCGGATCGGGCATTTGAAAAACGAAGAACTGCATTTGCTGTTTCTGGATCGTAAAAACCGGCTGATTGCCGATGAATGCCATCAGCGCGGCACAGTCGATCACACCCCGGTTTATCCACGCGAAGTCATCAAACGCGCGCTTGAGCTGCATGCATCCGCGATCATACTGGTCCACAACCATCCAAGCGGGGACGCCACCCCGTCACGCGGCGATATCGAGATGACGCGCAAGATCGTTGATGCCGCCAAGGCGATGGAGATTGCGGTGCATGACCACATCATCATCAGTCAAGCGGGATATAATTCATTTAAAACGCTTGGCTTGATTTAAGGCCACCACCCCAAAGCTCCCCCTATTTCCAACCGGAAAAATTACCATGCCCCATATTGGTTTGATCACGCTTGTTGTACGCGATTACGATGCCGCCATTGCGTTTTATACCGACAAGGTCGGGTTTGAGCTTCTTGAAGATACCGATCTTGGTGATGGCAAACGCTGGGTGATTGTTGGCCCGAAGGGGGCACAGGAAACCCGCATTTTGCTGGCCCGTGCAAGTGGCGAGCGCCAAACATGCATCATTGGCGATCAAACGGGTGGCCGGGTCGGATTTTTCCTTAATACCGATGATTTTACCCGCGATTATGACCGCATGCGCCAAGCCGGCGTGCCATTTCTCGAACAGCCACGCCATGAACCCTATGGCACGGTCGCCGTATTTGAAGACCTGTATGGCAACAAGTGGGATTTGCTGGAACTAAAAACCAAGCCCACAACCGATCTGGCACGATAAGATCTTTGGCCAATCAAAGTGCGACATAGCCACAAAACCAGCGCAAACCGGTAGAAACAGAAAAGCCTGGTCGACCATTTCAAATGACCGACCAGACAACAGTGACATGTGCTGTTTGTATTGTTGGTTGATGAGATTGGCGCGGATCAAATCCTGCCTTCGGCAACCATTTCACGTGTATGCTTCAATGTGGATAAAAGGGCTGCTTTGTAGCCCTTATCGCTGTCGAACTGCGCCTGCTCTGCCTGTTCCTCCGGGCCGTTCGGTTCCTTGTCGCGCAGTCCGAGGTAGCAATAGAATTTGAGCTGAAGGTCGCCCGCCTCATCCTCGAACAATTCGTTGATGATGGCACCTTCACGCGGGCCAGTCGCCTGAAAGAAGGTGACTTTGCGTTGCGGTTCAAGCGTGATGATCTCACGCAGGTCGGCACCGCCGATCGTGGCGTCGCGGACGAAGTGCGTGGCACTTTCCTCTGTCACGTCGCAGCGGGTGCAGAGGCCTGCCGGGAGGAATTGGCGCGCATCGCGGGCCTTCAGTTCGAGGCCTTTCCAGACCTGCGCGCGCGTGAGTTTTGCCTCGCCTTCCGGGTTCACCGGGACGGTTGCAGTCGAATAGATCATGTCGATGGTCCTTTTTCGGTGGTGTTGGAATGGAGGCGATCAGCCAACAATCTGCGCAACATAGTCGCGATAAGAGCGCAGCGGACGGCCAAGCATTGATGTCAACCTGTCAACGTCGCCAGCATCCGGAAGCATGCCATCGGTCAGGAAACGCTCCGCCATCAAGCGCATGTCGAATGCCATCCAACTGGGCATAAACTGACGCAAGTTCTGTTCAAACCCGACGGTATCGTTGCCGGGAAAGGCGATTGCACGGCCAAGGACATCGCCCCAGATCGTGGCGGCATCGTTGCCGGTTAGCGTGTCCGGACCAACAAGATTAATGCGATTGATCGGCAACGGTGTCGCTGACTGTTCGCGACGGATCAATTCGAGTGCAGCAATTTCGCCGACATCACGTGCGTCGATCATCGCAAGGCCCTTCTCGCCAATCGGCATCGGATAGATGCCATAATTGGTGACGACATCCTTGATCGTGATCTCATTGTCCATGTAATAGGCCGGGCGCAGAATGGTCGCACCAAGACCCATGTGTTCGATCATCCGCTCTACGCCAAACTTCCCGGCAAAATGCGGCACGTTGACGTAGATATCGCTGTGGATTACCGACAGGTATACAATCCGCTCAATCCCGGCCTCACGGGCAAGGTTAAGAGCAATCAGCGCCTGCGTGTATTCGTCGGCAACAACCCCGTTCAACAGAAACAGGGTGGAGACGCCCGACATGGCGTGCCGCAGGGAATCGACGTCAAGCAAGTCACCCTGCACGACTTCCACGCCGGTCGGCAAACTCGCCTTAGACGGATCACGGACCAGCGCACGTACATCGGCACCACGGTTCACAAGTTGTTCGACGACATTACGACCGACATTTCCAGTCGCACCGGTGATTAGAATGGTCATGGTTTCTCTCCTTGGTTGAGCAATTTGACTGCCCCCAATTTAGTGATCCACATTGATGCGAATAGACGCTATATTTAGACAGATCGTCTCACTGGTGGAACACATGGATCTTCTTGCCCTTGCCGATTTCAATCTGGTTGCCCGCCACGAAGGGTTTGGAAAAGCGTCGCGCGCCACCGGCCGCCCAAAAGCGACACTGTCGCGACGCGTCGCAGAGCTTGAGGCGAGCCTTGAGCTGCGCTTGTTCGAGCGCGGCGCACGGCTACTCAAGCTGACAGAGGAAGGAAGAGCCCTGTTCGAGCGGACGAGCCAGTTGTTCACCGAACTCGACGAAACAACTGCGGCAATCGCTTCTGGTGGACGCGAACCGAGGGGACGGCTTCGGATCAGTGCGCCTTTGCTGTTTTCGCAGACTGCGATGGGTAAGTTGGCCGCAGACTTTGCCCTTAAGTATCCGAGGGTCCAACTTGAAGTCACGACCGAAGATCGGCCCGTCGATATGATCGAGGAAGCCTATGATCTGGTGATAAGGGTCAACCCGGAGCCCGACGAAAGTCTGGTTGGAAGAGCTTTCCTTCATGACCGACTGGTGATCGTTGCCAGCCCTGATCTGACGCCACCAGTAGACGGCTCCGCCGTCCCGGCTGTCGTGCGGGGCCAAGTCCGCCAGGACGAAATCTGGAATGTGAAAACGCCGAAGGGCCCATCAAGGATCGTGATCAACCCGGTTCTGAGCCTGTCATCACTGGTCATGGTTCGGGATGCCGTTCGCAAAGGGGCTGGCGCCGGACGACTTCCAGTGTCCCTCGTTGGTCACGATATTGGCGATGGCACGCTGGTGCAGTGGGGCGATGTTGACGGCAATGAAATCACCTTGTGGGCGCTCTACCCGTCTCGCCGATTGCTAAGCGCGCGCGTGTCGGCATTCCTCGACTTTTTACGAGAGGCCTTTCCCAAAGGAACACCCGATGAGCTCGCGGCCTATGTGGGAAAATAAAGGCCATATGGCACGGTGGCGGTATTTGAAGACCTTATATGACAACAAGTGGGATTTTCTTGAGCTCGGCACATAAGCCTGTAGTTACCCAACCACCTTGTGTCCACGGCCAGCCATACAGTTTCCAATAATCTCTTCACGTTTTTCGATATTTTCGTAGGCGGCTGATCCAGCGCCAAGAGCTGCACCGATCCCAAGACCGACGAGCAACCCTTCCCAACTATTCGAAATAGCTCCGACGACACCACCCAGCGCGGCACCAATCGTGGCGTCGGTTTTGGCTTTCCCGCCGAGATATTCACTTTGTTTGGAGAGTCCCCGGCATTCGCCAAGATCGACCTGATATTTTTCATCACGCGGTCCATCAACAACAGGTTCGTATTCGCTCCCGATGCCACTGCACGCAGACAGAACAAGAATGGTAAGCGGGAGAACAAGGCGCAATTGCACACGGATCATCGCAGTAATCCTGAAAAAAGGACGGACCGGCGGTTGGATAGAAGCTTGGTAAACCGGCCCGTCAGGTCGGCAAAGCAGGATTGCTCGCCAACACGTTATGGAGACATGAGGGGTGAGACGATAAAGAAGCTTCCTTAGCCCCTAGAAGCTGTAAACAAGGCCGATACCGGCACTGAAAACATAATCCTCATCAATGATCGGGCTGTCGGTATACTGGTCTGGCAGATACTGGAAACCGTGGGTTCCAATCAGGGTGATTTGCTCCGTCAACGGGTAGGTGACGGTGAAATCGATATATGGAATGAAGGCTGCATCTGGCGCATAATATGCCCGGTCGCTACGAACTTCCTTGTGACGAACACCAACCATGTGATCAACAAGTTTATCGCTTTGCCAGGTAACGCCGCCGCCCCAGCTGAAACTCACGTCCCCCCATTGCTCCGGGACGACATAAGATACATCCACCTGATGACCATCATGGGCGTCGTTAACATCGGTAAGATAGTTGGTAATTAACGCACCGCGCCAGATGTTGGCAGAGAAACCAAGACCGGCCTCAAATGCCATGTCCCGTTCTTCCATCCCGCGAAGATAATTGCCATCGCCGTTATCAAACGGTTCGGTCCGAACTGACCCGATCAGCGACGCGCTAAAGACATCGTTTTTAAAGAACTTGATGTCGATACCATCCACACCGATATGCATGCGTTCAGAATCATAAGCAGCAATCGGCAGCAGACCAAGCTCAACATCATCAGTCCCGCGATATGGATTATTTGATGCACCACCGAATGCACCAATTTGCCAGCTTCCGTCGAACCATGGGTCGACGGCACCGCCGGTTTTCGGGTTGACCTGATCGCGGAGAATTTCCTTTGTCGCCTGCTGGGCCTGCGCAGGAGACGCGAACAACATCAGAAGTGACATAAGACACAACGCCACCCCGACGACCACCATACTGTCACCGGCACGACGCAAAACGTAATTTTCAGACATCTATTTAAACACCTTGAGATTGGAAGGTGTGCAGAAGCTGCCTGATAACGTTTTGTTTGGCGACCGGCCCTATATCCTCGAACCGGATATCAATAATCTCAGGGTACGAATGATCATTCTCACCGGCTAAGAATTTGATTATTTTGAATTTTCAATGCGATACGCGCTTGGTGTTTTGCCGGTGATTTTTTTAAAGGCCAGATTGAAAGTTGACTTGGAATTGAAGCCGACACTGGTCGCAATATCGAGAACCGTGCGATCCGGCTCATCAATCAGAAGTATCGACGCCTCTTTGGTGCGGACTTCATTGACGAAATCAAAGAAGCTTTTGCCGAGATGCTGATTAAGAACATGGGACAACTGGTTTGGCGTGGCCCCGACCATATTCGCAAGTTTGGGCATCGATAAAAGCGGATCAAACATCGTATCGGTGCTATCCACAATACGCGTCAGGCGTTCGCGAATACGCACGACGTCATCATCTTCAAGAAGTGATTTCCGCATGTCGGCCACAACAGTTGAAATCGCGCCCTTCCCAGCTGAGGTAACCGATCCATCTGATTCCTGAGGATCGCTTTCCTGCCATTCGGCTTGAACGAACAAGGCGGGGTTCGATGCCAAAAGATGACACATCCGGAAAAATACGACGGCAAAACTGCCCTGAACAAGGGTGGTCAGCCATGTTCCATCGTCAACAAAGACGTCGATGACGGACGTCATGGTGAAAATCAGGAAAATAACGGTAATGCCGATCAGGATCTCAAGCGTCCAGCGCCGCAAGGCCAACTGATCCGCACCAAGCTGTTCACCAGCCTGTCGCAGATACCCAAGGGCGACTTTCCATATCTTGGGCATATAGGCAAAAAGCTGGACATAAAGCCCGATAAAGACAGTCATCAGAAGAACTGACAGCCAGATGTGCTGATCAATGGCAACATCGATTTCGACATCGGTGCCATGAATGATTTCTGGCACGAACTGATCAAACAGAATCCACACCACTCCGGACGTTGCCACCAGAACCGGAAGCAGAACCACGAAATGATAGATTGGTCGACGTACCGGCCGGTCTGCAATTTCGCGAAAATACAGATAAATGGACGGCACGAAGGCAAAGGTCATCGACATGAAAACCGGTGCCATCAACAGCATCCATTTGGGAGTCAGCAAAACGTCGGTGATGTCTTCGATAAAGCTTAGACAGGATGCAAAGGCAAAGACCATCAGCCAACGGTTGGCGCGAAATGCGCGCTTGCCCTCGTGCCGGAGCAGCAACATCAGAAATCCTGCCTGTGCCAACCCCACAATGGCAATGATCATCAGTACAAGTTTGGGGATTTCTGTGGTCATTCTGCTATGTCCGGTTTGGATATCACAAATCTTAGTTTCCGCTCGGAGTGATTGGCGTCAACCCGAAGCGTGTAGACAGATCCAGACCATCCGGTTTGGTGATGGCCTGGGTGCGATAGTGACTGGGTGTCATACCGGTAACGCGCTTGAAAGCAAGGTTGAATGTCGATTTGGAGTTAAAGCCTACCTCCATTGCGATATCAATGATCGTGCGGTCGTGCTCGGCGCATAACAGCCCTGCCGCCCTGTGAACACGCACGCTATTGACGAATTCAAAGAAGGATTGGCCCAACACATTGTTCAGCGTATGGGATAACTGATTGGGGGTAACACCGATCCGGGTGGCAAGTTTGGGCATCGTCAAAAGCGGATCAAACAATGTTTGTCCGTCGCCGGCAACCTGCTCCAGCCGTTTGCAAATCTGCGCGGTCTGATACTCATCCATCACCGAACGACGTTCCGGGCGCAGATCATTTATCCCCGTTTGTTCATGGGCGTTCCCTGTCCGGAAAGGCTGACTTGCCAGCAGGAAATTCAGACGCAGCAGAACAAGCACAAATCCAAGATTGACCAGCATATTTGACCAGTGCATGTCGCGTGACACCATCTGCAACAACTGTGACAGGACAAATGCCACCAGTGCAGAGTGCAGACACAAAACCACGCCACGTACCCATCGACGCCGCAGCAGACTGTCGTGATCGCCCTTGGCCTTGAGCATTTTTGTATATCGATGCGCCACCCGACTAAGAGCAATGTGATAAACTGACACAAAAACAAACAGCCCAACAAGCAACCCGGTCGCCACCAGGCTGAGGTCAAAATCCGTATCAAAGGTGATGTGCAGCGGGTCACCGCCAAACAGCCGGTCACCGTAACGAATGAAAACCATCACCATCATTGCCGCCACGGCACAACAGGCCAAAGGTACCGCCAGCATATGGAGCCAGGGCCTATCTGGTAGATCCCCCGACATTTCCCGAAAATAGAGATACACCGCAGGGGCAAGCGCAAAATAGGCGCTGAAAAGAAGCGGTTCGAGCAAAAGCGCCACCGCAGTACCACCCAGCAGCAGAACAATGTCGCGGGCAAATGACATCGACAATGCCAACAGGAAAATACCCATCCAGCGGTTCACGTGCCAGGCACTTGTTCCTTCATTACGCAGAACCAGCAGCAAAAGGCCCGCCTGGACCATCCCGGTCACAGAGATCATGAATGACAGGATATCGATGGTCTCAAACATGTTGGGTCATGCCGCTCAGAGGTTGGTTTTCTGTACGCAGTAACCCGTACCGCGTAAAATCATGTTTCTCAACGCTTAAGTGACCGCCTTGCGCTTTGGTGCCCGATTCGCAAGATTGAAGTCCCCTCAAAGCCTTGAATGTGAAGTATTTCACATCAAAAATACAACTTTTCCGGGTTACATCACATTTTCCTGAATATCGAATGGTGACCTGATATCCAAATTGTCACCCGTGTCGTGCATGTTTAGATTATCAGTCAACTTACGCAGTTTACGCAAAGTTCAGCTATGAAATGGACAATATTGCGCAAAATTCCACCATTTGTTTCATCAATGTGAAATCACGACTTGCAGTTGACGCATGGCAGCCTCAGTATTTTTGCGTACGTACTTTCAGGGAGTACGTCACAACAAATCAAAATTGTTGAGGGAGACATTTCACATGTCACAAAATGCGATGACCACAAAGGGTCTCGTGAGCGGACTGATAAAGTCGTCACGGGCCTTTGTGCTGGGGACCGCCTTGATTGCCGGGTCGATGACCATGCTGTCCTCCACCCACGCGCAAGCCGAAAAGATTCTGCGGGTCGGGAATGATGGTGAACCACAATCCATGGACCCACATTTCATCTCGACCGTTCAGACCAGTCGTATTTCCGATGATATGTCACTGGGTCTTCTGACATATGGCCCGGATGGGCAGCCGGTCCCGGGAGCCGCAGAAAGCTGGACCGTTTCAGACGACGGGATGACATATACCTTTAAAATCCGGGATCATAACTGGTCAGATGGCACTCCGGTCACCGCACAGGACTTCATCGCAGGGTGGCAACGCCTTCTTGATCCGGCACTGGGTGCTGAATATGCGTCGCTTTTGTACATCATTGAAGGTGCCGAAGACGTCAACACCGGCAAAGATGGCGCGAAACTCGCAGCAACTGCCGTTGACGACCATACCCTTAAGGTCAAGCTGACCGCACCGGCCCCCTATTTCCTCGCCCAGCTTACCCACCAGACTGCCTTTGCAATCCCGCGTCACGTGGTTGAAAAATATGGCAAGGACTGGGTAAAGCCGGAAAACATCGTCGTGAATGGCCCTTACAAACTGGTTGAATGGGTTCCGAACGTTCATACCAAACTGGTCAAAAACGAAGAATTTTATGACGCCAAGAACGTTCCGATCGACGAGGTCATTTATTACGCCTACGAAGATCGCACCGCGATGCAAAACCGGTTCCGTGCTAACGAACTTGACGTCGCACGTGACATCGCATCCGAACAAATTTCCTGGTTGCGTGACAATCTGAGCGACAGCCTGCGCATCGCGCCCTATGCGGGCATTTATTATTACGCGATCCGAACCGACAAAGAAAAGTTCGCCGATCCACGCGTGCGCAAGGCACTTTCGCTTGCCATCAACCGCGAAGCCATCACCGATGCGGTTCTGAAAACCGGTGAACTTCCGGCATATTCCTTCGTGCCACCGGGAACGGGCAACTATACCGAACCGGCCTATGTTTCATGGAAAGACCTGCCCTATGGCGAGAAGGTCGCAGAAGCCAAGAAACTGATGGCAGAGGCAGGCTATGGGCCGGACAATCCATTGAAATTCACCCTGCGGTATAACACGTCGGAAAACCACAAGCGTATCGCGATTGCGGCGCAAAACATGTGGAAACAGATTGGTGTCGAAGCGGACCTGTTTAACACCGAAGGCAAAATCCATTATGCCGACCTGAAAGTTGGTGATTTCGAAGTCGCCCGCGCAGGCTGGATTGCCGATTACAACGATGCACAGAACTTCCTGTTCCTTGGTGAAGAACGCACCGGCCCGCTGAATTATGCCGCGTTCGATAACCCGCGCTATAACGAACTTATGCTGGACGCCGAAAACGAAGGCGACCTGAAAAAGCGTGCAGACCTGATGCATCAGGCCGAAGCCATCATGATGGAGGCCCAGCCCTACATCCCGATTTACTACTATGTCTCGAAACAGCTTGTATCGCCAAAGATCAAGGGCTGGATCGATAATGCCCCGGATCGTCACCTGACCCGCTGGCTCGACATCGCCGAGTAAATTTCGCCTTGGTATCGCAGGCTTTGAAGGCTTCCTCCCGCCCAAGGCCTGCGATCACCCCGACGGGGATGAGAGAGAAATATGTTATCTTACGCCATTCGGCGCCTGCTGATCGCGATCCCGACACTGTTCATCGTGATCACGGTGGCCTTTTTCATGATGCGTATTGCACCGGGCGGCCCGTTCGATCAGGAACGCGCACTTCCGCCCGAAATCGAAAAGAATATCAAGGCCGCCTATGACCTTGATAAACCGCTGATCGAACAATACGGCATCTATATCGGCAAGCTTTTGCAGGGTGATTTTGGCCCATCGATCAAGATCCGCGACTTTTCCGTTGCTGAACTGATCATGGCCGGCGCGCCCGCATCCATGCAACTTGGTTTAAGTGCGATTGCCCTGGCCCTTGTATTTGGGATCGGGTTTGGCACCTATGCCGCGCTTCGACAAAACAGTGCGGTTGATTTTGCCGTGATGGGAATTGCCATGATCGGCATCGCCATCCCGAACTTTGTCATGGCGCCGTTGCTGTCGCTTGTTTTTGGATTGTATCTTGCGATCCTGCCGACCGCAGGGTGGGGAGACGGCGAAATCCAGTACAAGATTTTGCCGATCATTGCCCTTGCCCTGCCCCAGATTGCCTATATCGCGCGCCTGACGCGCGGATCCATGGTCGAAGTGCTGCATTCCAATTATATCCGCACGGCACGCGCCAAGGGACTGCGCGAAAAGTTGGTGGTGAACCGTCATGCGATCAAGGGCGCGCTTTTGCCAGTGATTTCCTATCTCGGCCCCGCGACCGCGGCAGTGATGACCGGCTCGGTTGTGATTGAAAGCATCTTTGGTGTGCCCGGTATTGGCACCTATTTCATCAAGGCCGCATTAAATCGCGACTATCCGTTGGTGATGGGGGTGGTGATTGTCTATGCGGTGATGATCATCATGCTGAATTTCCTGGTCGACATGGTTTACGGCCTTCTTGATCCCAAACTGAAGTCACCCTGATGATGAATAAATCCGAAAAGACAGCACTGCTGCAATCCGCAGGTGCGACCAAGGAAATCGAAGGGCGCAGCCTGTGGCGTGATGCCCGCATCCGCCTGTTTCGCAACAAGGCCGCTGTCGGGTCGATGATCATTCTGGGGATTATCACCCTGCTTGCGATCATTGCCCCGCTTTTGAGCCCATATGCCTATGACCAGATCGACTGGGGATATATTCAGGAAGGTCCGAACTGGGAAAACGGCCATATTTTTGGCACCGATGGCAATGGACGCGATCTGTTTGTCCGTGTGCTGTATGGCGCGCGCGTGTCGTTGGCCGTCGGGCTTCTGGCAACAGCCGTGTCGCTGATCATTGGGGTGACATATGGGGCCATCGCCGGATATTTCGGCGGCAAGATCGACAGCATCATGATGCGGTTTGTCGATGTGCTGTATTCCCTGCCCTTCATGTTTTTTGTCATCATGTTGATGGTGGTGTTTGGCCGAAACATCTTTTTGATTTTTGTCGCCCTCGGCGCGGTTGAATGGTTGACCATGGCGCGCATTGTCCGGGGGCAGACGCTTTCGCTGCGGCGGCGTGAATTCATTGAGGCCGCCCATGCCACGGGTGTTTCGAACTTCAAAATCATTTTCCGCCATGTGATCCCCAACGTTCTGGGGCCGGTGATTGTCTATATGACACTGACCATTCCCCAAGTGATCCTGACGGAAAGCTTCCTGTCGTTCCTTGGACTTGGCGTGCAGGAGCCCCTGACCAGTTGGGGTGTTCTGATTTCCGAAGGCGCAAAAGTGATCGAAGCATCGACCTGGATGCTGATTTATCCGGCGGTGTTCCTGGCACTGACACTGTTCTGTTTCAACTTCATCGGCGATGGCCTGCGCGATGCGCTGGACCCGAAAGACAGATAGGACAGGAAGGAAACACATCATGACAACCAACCATATTCTGACTGTCGAAAACCTTTCTACGCGGTTTCAAACCCCGGACGGCGAAGTTGAGGCGGTCAATAACGTCAATTTCCACATTGATCCGGGCGAAACGCTTGGCGTTGTCGGGGAATCGGGATCGGGCAAAACCCAGATATTCCTGTCCCTGATGGGGCTTTTGGCCAAGAACGGCACATCAACCGGATCGGTTCGCTACAAGGATAAGGAAATCCTCAATCTGCGGTCCCGCGACTTGAACAAAATTCGCGGTGTATCAATGTCGATGATCTTTCAGGATCCGATGACATCGCTCAACCCGTTTTTGAAAATCTCCCGGCAAATGACAGAGGTTCTGGTCGAACATCGCGGCATGTCCGAGGCAGATGCCCTAAAACGTGCCGTTGCGATGCTTGACCGTGTGGGCATCTCCGGTGCGGCCCAGCGCGTTCACATGTACCCCCATGAATTTTCAGGTGGCATGCGCCAACGCGTGATGATTGCCATGGCGCTTTTGTGTGATCCGGAAGTTCTGATTGCCGATGAGCCGACCACCGCGCTTGATGTCACGGTACAGGCACAGATCCTTGATCTGTTGCGCGATCTGCAAAAGGACTTCAACACCGCCACGGTCATGATCACCCACGATCTGGGTGTGGTGGCTGGCCTGTGTGATCGGGTGATGGTGATGTATGGCGGGCGGGTTGTTGAAACCGGTACCGTGCGCGACATCTTCTATGACAGTCATCACCCCTATACCGAGGGACTGTTGAAATCGATGCCACGCATTGATCGCGCCAACGAAGACAGCATGTTCGCCATTCCCGGCCAACCACCCAATCTTCAAAACCTGCCGACGGGCTGTGCCTATCAGGAACGATGTGGCTATGTCATGGATCGATGCTGTGTGGAGCGCCCGTTGCTCAAAGATTTTGGGGATGGCCGGGCCAGCGCATGTTTCCGGGAGGACGGGCAATGACGGTCATGACAGCACCAGACAAACGCGACAACGCCCCGATCCTTTCAGTCCGCGATCTTAAGGTTCATTTCCCGATACCCGGCAAAGGCCTGTTCGCCAAGGACCGTCCGCTTAAGGCTGTCGATGGGGTGAATTTTGACCTGTTTCCGGGTGAAACGCTGGGCGTGGTTGGGGAATCAGGGTGCGGTAAATCGACACTGGGCCGGGCGATTTTGCAATTGATTGCCCCGTCGGGCGGACAGGTCGCATGGCTTGGCAAAAACATTGTTGGCATTCCGCACCGCGATATGCAGCCCCTGCGCCGTGATTTTCAGATCATTTTTCAGGATCCGCTGGCCTGCCTTAATCCGCGCATGACGATCGGCGAAATCATTGCCGAGCCGCTGGTCACCCACAAACCCGAATTGGGCAAGGATGAAATCAAGACACGCGTCAAACGCATGATGGCGCGCGTTGGCCTTTTGCCGCAAATGATCAACCGTTATCCGCATGAATTTTCCGGCGGACAATGCCAGCGTATCGGCATTGCGCGCGCAATGATCCTTGAACCAAAACTGATTGTTTGTGATGAACCGGTTTCCGCCCTTGATGTGTCGATCCAGGCGCAGATCGTCAATCTGTTGCAGGAATTGCAGCGCGAATTTGACCTGTCGCTGATTTTCATCAGCCATGATTTGTCAATTGTGCGCCATATCTGTCACCGCATTATGGTGCTGTATCTTGGCAATGTGATGGAGCTTGCGGACCGTGACAGCATCTATGCCGCGCCAAGACACCCCTATACCAAGGCGCTGATTTCAGCTGTACCAATCCCCGACCCGGAAATTGAACGCAACAAGGAACGCATTGTCCTGACCGGTGATTTGCCAAGTCCGCTGTCGCCGCCATCAGGATGTGTGTTTCGAACGCGTTGCCCGTTTGCACAGGAAAAATGCGCGACAGATGTCCCGAAAATTGATCGTGTTTCGGAAACTCAGGAGGTCGCCTGTCATTTCCACGACAACATTTGAATAACAAGCCGACCACAATTGCACCCTGAAACTTAACGGACCGTCTTGCGACGGTCCGTTTTTTTTGTGCAGATTGCCCGTTTGATCATCCCGATCTGATGTCCATTACGGAAAATCAGAACGTATAGACAAGCCCAAGACCAGCACTAAGAACATAGTCATCATCAATGATCGGGCTGTCGGTATATTCATCTGACAGATAGATGAACCCGCCGGTGCCAATGATATTGAGGCTTTCGGTCAACGGATAGGCGACGGTCACATCAAGATGCGGCAGGAAGGTTGCATCCGGGGCATAGTATGCCCGGTCGCTGCGGACTTCAGTGCGCGAAACACCCGTTCCATAATCAACCAGGTTCTCGCTTTGCCACGTAACACCGGCACCCCACTCAAAGTTGACATCCCCTAATTGCAGCGGCACGAAATAGGACACATCAACTTCATGACCGTTATGGGTATCGGCAACATCGGTCAGATAGCTTCCAATCAGTTCGCCGCGCCATAACCGCGTGCTAAAGCCAATACCAACATCATATCCCATGTCGGTATCCTTCATTCCTCTCAGGTAGTTGCTATCACCTGACTCAAATGGTCCATCACGGAAGCCACCGATCACTGACAGACTGGCAAAATCATTTTGCCACGCTTTGATGTCGATCCCGTCGATCCCGATATGCATCCGCTCCGCATCATATGCAAGAAGTGGAAGCCCGCCTAAATCGGTACTGTCCGCTCCGCGATAAGGATTGCTTTCTATTTGTCCAAATGCACCAAATTGCCAGTCCCCGCCAAGCCACGGGTCCTCGCTGTCGGCATTTGGGTTAACCTGTTCACGCAGAATTTCTCTTCTGCCTTGTTGGGCATGAACCGGAGCGGCAATCATCAAAATGATCGCCATCGTACAAAGCCCCAGACCGGTAAGAAGCATGATATCACCGGAGCGGCGTAAAACGTGATTGAAAGACATGTATCGGAACACCCTGAAATTGGTTGATGTGCCGACACTGCCCCGAAGCCCTGAACCTGGCGTCCGTTGTTATATGGTCGTACGCATCAGGCGCCCCCGGATGGTACGAATGCGCATTCGTACGCCTTAGTCGTTTGGTTTATCAACGTTTTCATGACGATACTTACTTGGCGTCAATCCCGTGATCGTCTTGAATGCAAGGTTGAAAGTCGATTTCGAATTGAAGCCAACACTGGTCGCAATATCGAGGACAGTACGTTCCGATTCGCTGACCAGAAGGCGCTCTGCCTCATTAATCCGAACTTCATTGACGAAATCGAAGAAATTTTTGTCCAGATGCTTATTCAGCACGAAAGAAAGTTGATTGGGAGTTACCCCCACCGCCGCAGCCAGTTTCGGCATGGTCAGAAGCGGGTCGAACATCACATTGCGGCTAGCAACGACTTTCTCAAGCCGGGTTCGAATGCGCATGACATTGTCCTCATCGACAATCATGCGCAGCATCCGTGCCTGTTCACTGCCATCATCCCGGCCCGTATCTGGCGGTGTCGCGGCATCACCGGGCACACCTTCCGTACCGGTTTCCGGTTGGACAAACAGCGCAGGGTTCTGCGCAATCACCTGACACATGCGGAAAAACACAAGAACGAACGCCGCCTTTACGCCAAGCGACAGCCACTCGGCCTGCGAAACAAAAAGATCAAACAACTGGGTCACGGTAAAAACGGTAAACAGTATCGTCATCCCGACAAGAAGTTCTATCACCCAGCGGCGCAGCCGTTCGCTGTCAACCTGAAGCTGCCAGTCCGCCTGTCGCAGGTAACGCCGGGCCCGTCGCCAGATACCCGTCATGTAAACCGCAAACAGCGTGCAAAACAGGATGACGATCGCAAGCAGCACCATATCTGCCAAACCACTCGACGAGAACGTAATCTGCAAGCCGACATCACGCACATGTCCCTCATCGGCGATCATGCGCGAACGCTTGAAATAGACCATAAGCCCGATTGCTGCAGCTACGGGCACCAGGACAAGAAAATGCCGGTATGGCCGTGATGCCGGGTCGCCGGAAATTTCGCGGAAATACAGGTAGATCGACGGAATGAAGGCAAAAAAGAACGGCGCAAAAACTGGCACAAGATACAGGTTAACAAGCGGACTGATGATCGGATCGAACGTATCGTCGACAAAACTCATCCCGACCGAAAACCCAAACACCATCAGCCAGCGATTGGCCTTAAACGCCCGTTTTCCTTCATCCATCAGCAGGACAATCAGGAAAATCGCCTGAGCGGCTCCAAGCACCGAAACGATCAGAAAAAGAATATCGAGTGTTTCAAACATCCTTACGTCCGTCATGGCGGTTCGGTATTCTAGCGTCTGAACCCAATTGAATATGCGTCGGACCAAGCAGAACGCAGGCCCCTGAAACGAATGCACCGGTCAGGAATACGTCAGTGTGCGCCGTGCGACAACAAACATTTGCAAGACATTTGCCGCTGCCACATCCCGAAACAGTCCCGTTACGATGACAGAAACTGACTGACATCCACTTCGTCGCACTGATCGGGGCGCAGGTATTTTTTACCGTAAACAAGGTAGGTGCCACTGACCAGAAACAGCTCGAACAGGTCATTGTCGATCTGCCCCTTGTCGCGCATATCGCCAAGGATCGAAATGCATTCAGACAACAGTTTGGGCCGTTTATACGGGCGATCAACCGCGGTGAGTGCTTCGAAAATGTCGGCAATCACCATGACCTTTTCAAGAATGCCCATGTCATCGCCGGTCATGCCGTGCGGATACCCTGATCCATCCATTTTTTCATGGTGATTGCCCGCAATAGCAGGAATACGTTGCAGTTCGCGCGGATAAGGCAATTGGGCAAGCATATCCTGCGTTACGACAACGTGATCATTGATCACCTGTCGTTCTTCGGATGTCAGGGTGCCGTGCGGGATCGAGAGATTATAAAGCTCCCCACGGTTAAAGCCCAGATACACCTGATCTTCGCGGTCCATCAGCAAGGTTTCTGTGCCCGCTTCGCGTAGGCTTACCAGATCCGCATCGGTCAGCCGTTGATTTTCCGACCACGACAGCCCGACTGTTCGATCAAAATGGCGCACCCATGTCAGTTCGGCAATATCGTGCAGGGCATAGATGGTGTCGGTATCAAGTTCCGTATCGCCAATATTGGCATCGGCGACCATGGCGAACTGATTTTCCAGCTCGGCAACCTTTTGCTTGAAATCGGCATCGCAGGCATCGGCGTCTTCGCCCGCCAGTTTGCGTTTAAGCATATCGATTTCGGCATCCCGGCGCAGGACTTCAAACCGGGTGCGAATTTCGTGAATGCGGTTATGGATGGTTTCAAGCTTGGTCGCCTTTTCCATCACATGGTCAGGGGTGACGATTTTGCCGCAATCATGAAGCCAGGCGGCCAGATCAAGCTCATACCATTCCATATCGGTCAGGTAGAAATTGGAAAATGGTCCAAGTTTGTCATCAACTGCGGCCTGCGCCAGCATGCGCGCAATCACCGGAACGCGCGAACAATGGTCGGCCGTGTGCGGCGACTTGGCATCAATCGCATGGCCCAATACGCGCACGAAACTTTCCATCAAATCGCGCTGCGCCAGCAAAAGACGGCTGTTTTCAATCGCAACCGCGGCCTGACTGGCCAATGCGGCGATGATTGGTTCAATTGATTTATCAAAGGCAATCACCTGCCCGGCTTCATCGCGGGCATTGATCAGCTGCAACACCCCCATCATCGCACCACGCGTACTTTTTAGCGGCACGGTCAAAAATGATTTCGACCGATAGCCCGTTTTGGCATCAAAGGCGCGCGTGCCGGAAAAATCAAACCCGTCGGCACAATAGGCATCTTCGATATTGATCGGCTTGCCGGTCAGCGCGACATAGGTCGCGATGTTGCGATAATTGGGCCGCCCTTCGACATCATAAAGCGGCAAGGGTGGAAACGGTTTTTCATTTTCGCGGCCGGAAACAAAGAATGTGTTGAGCGTATCATTCATCAGGATACGGAAATGCAGTTCGCTTTCGTCTTTATTGACGAGATAAAGCGATCCACCATCCGCGTTGGTGAATTTACGCGCAGCCATCAGGATCTTCTGGTTAAGCTCCTCGCGTCCCTGCTCGGCGGAAAGCGCAATACCCAAATCCACAAGCTGCGCAAGATAGTTGGCGTCTGTTTCGCGGGTCTCCGTCCCTTCTTTTGGAAGATCCTTCGCCCCGTCGCCTTCGCGCGTCATTAATTTCCCGTCCACTCAACAACCGGATGACCAGAATGCCATCATATACATAATGTCCGTTTGCATATGTATTCTATCTAAGTTGCTATAATTCTAACAGAACACAAGTTTTTAACCGGTAAAAATACAATCACATCCCAGTCATACCTGTCTGCAGGCTTGCCAATCGGGCCGGAATGGACTATCCGACGCGGTGAAAGCGTGCTGGCCTGATGATCGTGGAAGTGATCACGCAATCCGATCATTCAGATCATACCCCGGCACCCAACCATCTTGCCCGGAGGCGACCGCATGATCCCCCGTTATTCCCGTCCACAGATGACTACCATCTGGGAACCGGCGAACAAATTCCGTATCTGGTTTGAAATCGAAGCACACGCTGCTGACAAACTGGCTGAACTCGGTGTTATCCCGACCCAATCTGCCAAGCTGGTTTGGGAAAAAGGTGACAAACCTTATACTCAGGACCGTATTGATCGCATCGACACCGTCGAGGCCGAAGTCAAACATGACGTCATTGCGTTTCTGACCGAACTGTCTGAACAGGTTGGCGAAGAAGCCCGCTTTGTTCATCAGGGCATGACCAGCTCGGACGTTCTTGATACCTGCTTTAACGTTCAGTTGACCCAAGCAACCGACATCCTGCTTGAAGATATGGACAAGCTTCTGGCAGCGCTTAAAAAGCGCGCCTATGAAACCAAAGACGTCCCCTGCATGGGCCGTTCGCACGGCATTCACGCAGAACCGGTGACCTTTGGTCTGAAACTTGCCACCTTCTATGCCGAATTCAAGCGCAACCGTGATCGTCTGGTTGCTGCGCGCGAAGAAATCGCCACCTGTGCGATTTCCGGTGCTGTTGGCACATTCGCCAACATCGATCCGAGCGTTGAAGAACATGTTGCTGCGAAACTTGGTCTGAAACCAGAACCGGTTTCAACACAGGTGATCCCGCGCGACCGCCATGCGGCCTATTTTGCGGTTCTGGGTGTCATCGCATCGTCGATCGAACATCTGGCAACCGAAATTCGTCATCTGCAGCGCACCGAAGTGCGCGAAGTTGAGGAGTTTTTCTCCAAGGGGCAGAAAGGCTCCTCGGCGATGCCACACAAACGCAACCCGGTTTTGACCGAAAACCTGACCGGTCTTGCCCGTCTGGTGCGTTCAATGGCAATCCCGGCAATGGAAAACGTTGCCCTTTGGCATGAACGTGACATTTCGCACAGCTCGGTCGAACGTAATATCGGTCCAGATGCGACCGTGACGCTTGATTTTGCTTTGATGCGTTTGGCCAATGTGGTTGAGAACCTTGTCATCTATCCGGAACGGATGGACGAGATTCTTAATCAGATGGGTGGATTGGTGTTCTCGCAGCGTGTGTTGCTGACCCTGACCCAATATGGCGTGTCGCGCGAAGATTCATATCGCATCGTTCAGCGTAACGCGATGAAGGTCTGGAACCGCGAAGGCGATCTTCTGTCGCTTCTGAAAACCGACGAAGACGTTACCGCCAAAATCCCGACCGATAAGCTCGAAGCGCTGTTTGACCTTGGCTATCACACCAAGCATGTCGACACGATCTTTACCCGTGTGTTTGCCGACTAAGGCAATCCACCGCAAACAAAACAAAGCCCCGGCACGTTTTAAACGGCCGGGGCTTTTTGTTTTGATTTTTGAACACTCAAACGACGTTGTTACGACGACCTTTGGGGCCGTTACCCGCCAATACGAAAGGCGCGAAGACGCGGCAAGATACTTCCAAGATCAAGCGGGTCCCCTTGTCCGAAGCCCATATAAATCGCGCGGAAGATTTCAAACAATTCGTTATAGGTTGCAACCGCATCTGGCCGCGGATTGATAATACGTGGCTTGGGCGCAAGCCGTTTCTGTGCGGTTGCAATGTCAGCGATCGCCCCACAGGCAACGGACGCCATGATGCACGACCCAACCCCGGTTGGGGAGCTTTCAGGCACATGCACAGGACGATTTAACACATCGGCATAGACCTGATTGAGAACGTCGTTCTTTTGGGGAATACCACCGCCATTCACAACATGGCGAATTTTCATGCCGCATTGTTCCATCCGGTCATGGATGATGCGGGTGTGCATTGCCATGCCTTCGATGGCGGCGTGAAGTTCGTCTTCGGCCTCATGCCCCAAATCCCACCCCAGCGTAATGCCGCCCAAATCAGGACGGACCAGAACGGTGCGGTCACCATTATCCCACGGCAGGCGCAAAAGCCCGGTTTGACCGGGGCGATAGGCATCCAATCCTTGCATCAAGGTCGGCAAATCGCGACCCGACCGTCTGGCGATGGCTTCGAAAACGTCCCCAGTTGCCGACTGACCAGCTTCGATACCAGTTGTTTCGGGCGTGACACTGCCCGGTACAACGCCGCAAATACCCGGAACCGGAACAACATCATCAGGTGCAATTGCGATAAAGCAGGTGGACGTGCCAACCACGTTGACCACATCACCCTGCGTGCCGCCGCTCCCCAGCGCATCCCAATGGGCATCAAACGCCCCAAACGGGATCGGAATTCCGGGTTTCAGGCCCAGTTTTTCAGCCCATTCTTCAGACAAATACCCGGCGACTTCCGGTGCCATGCCAAAGCGGCCTTCAAGCTTTTCATTGATGCCATCCAACAACGGATCAACGCGCGACAGGAAATCCTGCGATGGATACCCGCCCCATTTTGGGTTCCACATCCATTTATGCCCCATTGCACAAATCGACCGGGGAATGTCAGAAACACCCTTAACGCCCGACAGGGTCGCTGCCACCATGTCGCAATGTTCAAGGGCGGTCGCAACCTGATCGCGTTTGTCCGGATTGTTGCGCAAGAAATGCAGCAGTTTGGCATAGCCCCATTCGTGGGAATATGTGCCACCGCACCAGTCGAGTGCTTCCAGTCCTTCGCGCCGCGCCAATGCTGTGATTTCTTCGGCCTCGGCATGGGCGGAATGATCGGCCCAAAGGTAATAATCAGCCAGTGGCTGTAAGTTTTCATCGACCACCACGACGCTTGACCCGGTGGTATCAGCCGCAAAAGCCGCGATGTCGTGGCCATCAATACCGGCCGCCTTAATCGCACCACGGGTCGCCCGGACGAGGGATGCCATGTGATCGGCATGGGCTTGACGCGCCATCAGCGGATCGGCAGGGTTTCGATGCAACGGATAGCCTTCCGAGACAGATGCAACTGTCGCACCGCTGTCGCAATCCATCAACGTAACGCGGACGCTAAGTGTGCCGAAATCGGCACCGACAACATAGGTCATGTGTTATCTCTCAGTTCTGTCCATAGGTCGCGTTTTCACCATGCTTTCGCAGATAATGGCGATCCTGAAGGTCCTGTGAAATCGGCGATGCGGAAGGTGAAATGGTCAAGGTATGCCATGCCATTTTTGCAACTTCTTCAAGGATCATCGCATTCAAAACCGCACTTTCAAGCGTATCACCCCAGACAAAGGGGCCGTGGCCCGCGACCAATGCGGCGGGGACCTCAAGCGGATCACGCCCTTCGAATGCTTCGACAATGACGTCACCCGTTGCGGCGACGTAGCGTGACTTGATTTCTTCTGGCGTCAAATTGCGGGTGACCGGGATCGTGCCGTGAAAATAATCGGCATGCGTGGTCCCCAGCGAAATGATTGGATGGCGCGCCTGAGCCATGATCGTCGCAAAGGTGGAGTGGGTGTGAATAATCGCACCAACACCATCGAACGCACGGTAAAGTGCGAGATGTGTTTCAAGGTCAGATGATGGACGATACAGGTTGGTTTGACTGCGGCCATCAAGATCACAGACCACCATATGATCGGCCGTCATGTCTTCGTAGGGTACGCCGCTTGGCTTGATGGCGATAAGACCACTTTCGCGATCAATGCCGCTGGCGTTGCCGAAGGTTGCCTTGACCAGTCCGTGACGAACGGTTGCAAGGTTCGCGTTAAGCACATTCGCTTTCAGCGTATCAAGGTTCATGATGGTCATCATCCGGTATCAGAGAAAGTCAAAAGAATGGTGCGCCGGCAACCGGCGCACCATGTAAACGAAGCTTAACGCTTGGCGGTCCAACCTTTGTATTCATCAAGGTTGTCAGCCGTAATCAGCATCGGCTCGATCAGGACGGTCGGCTGTTCTGGACGTTCGCCCTGGAAGAATGCGTAGCCCATGTCAAGCGCACGACCGGCCATCGTGTAGGGATCCTGCGATGCGGAAGCTTTAAGCAAAGAGTCTGCCTCAGCAAGGCTGGCTTCGGTGTCTGGTGCACCGTCAACACCGGTGATGATCAAATTGGTCCGACCCAACTGCTTTGCTGCGAGTTGCGCACCAAGCGCCATCGGATCATTCGCACCGAACACAGCATCAAGATCATCAAAACGGGTCAGAAGCCCCTGCATAGCCTGCAGGCCGCCATCACGCGAACCTTGGCCGTTCTGGCCATCGGAGAGAACGGTTATCCCGCCGGCAGCGGCGAAGACATCTGAGCAACCTTTGAAGCGGTCGTTCAGCGAGGACGACGACGGGCCTTTGATGATGGCAACATTGCCCTTACCGTCAAGTTGCTCGACGATGTATTCACATGCCTTGCGGCCTGCGGCGATATTGTCAGTCATAACCGTGACATCGGCACCCGGTGCGGACACGTCAAAAGCTGCGATGACAATACCAGCATTCTTTGCGCGCATCACGGCAGGCGCAATTGCCTCGTCGTCAACAGCATTGAGCATGATGATGTCAACGCCCTTGGCAATGAAGCTGTCAATCTGGCTGACTTGCTTATTGAGATCGTAGTCAGCAGATACCGAGGTGATGTCGACATCCGGATTGATTGCGCGGGCGTGGTCTTCGATGCCTTTGATGGTGGCAACAAAGAACGGGTTGCCCAGCAGACCAACAGAGATGCCGATGCTTTCGAGTTTCTTATCGTCGGCCTGTGCCGCCGACGGCATCAAACCGCCCGCCAATGAGGCAGCAAGAGCCGTGCCCAGCATCATTTTCTTGAGTACCGGCATGAGGTTCTTGGTAATTTGCATTTTTTCCTCCTAGATAGATATGCATTTTTGTCATTGAGAGACTTAGGTGCGGTTACCGCTTTTGAGGCGGTAGCGATCAAGGGAAACGGCAGCGATAATGACGAGCCCCTTAATGATGAATTGCCAAATATCGGAAACACCTGTCAGGATCAGACCATTGGTCAGCACAGCAATGATCAGCGCGCCAACAAGTGTGCCCCAGATTGAACCGACGCCACCGACGAAGCTGGTCCCGCCAAGGATCACGGCCGCAATAGCGTCGAGTTCGTAGGCCTGACCAAGTTGCAGGCCGTTGGCGGCATAAAGTCGTGCGGCAGACATAATACCGCCAACCCCGGCCAGAAAACCGGACGCGCCATAAACAAACAGCAGAACAAATGAAACCTTAATCCCGGTCAAACGGGCTGCTTCGTGATTGCCACCGATGGCATAAATCCAAGTCCCCAGAACCGTACGCCGCAAGATGAACCAACACGCCACGATGACGGTCAATGCAATCAGCGCCAGAATGGGAATCCCCAGAAAGGAACCATTCCCGATGACGGCGAAGGGAAGCTGTCCGTTAAAGACCGTGGTGTCTTCGCCCATCAGTCGGGCAACACCGCGAACGGCGGTTAATGAACCCAAGGTGATAATAAACGGTGGCAAGGCCAACAACGCGATCAAAGCCCCATTAACCAGACCAAACATCAGCCCCAAGGCCAGTCCAGCAGGAATAGCCATCCACCCGATGCCCGGCACAAGAGACACAATAAGAGCCCCCATCGCCGATGCAGCAAGGACCGAGCCGACAGACAGGTCGATCCCGCCAGTCAGGATCACAAAAGTCATCCCCGCTGCGAGGACAATATTAATCGATGCCTGTTGCATCACGATGGACAGGTTGTTCACTGAAAGAAACTTGCCCGTCAGAAGCTGGAACCCAATGGCCAGCAGAATCAGAACCGGCAGCATACCCAGCGCCCTGATCACGCCTTGTATTTTTAAGCTGTTGTTCTTGTTTTGGGCATCAGCGATGTTGGTCACGTCTCGGTCTCCATCTTTTTGGGAGTCAGGATAAGGCAGCTTATGCGGTTACTGTTTGACGGGGATGATCGCCAGAAGGGCTGGCCGAGGGGCCCGTTGAAAGTCGCATGATATCTTCTTGCTCAATGGCCTTGCCGTCTTGCGGAGATATCTCGCCGGCGATGACACCCTCTCGCATGACCAACACACGATCAGACACGCCAATGATTTCGGGCAATTCGCTGGAAATCATCATGATCGCAATGCCCTGCTGAGCAAGACCGTCGATCAGGCGGTAGATTTCCGATTTCGCACCAACATCCACACCCCGCGTCGGTTCATCGAGGATGATGACCTTGGGTTTGGCTTCAAGCAGGCGGGCAAGCAGAACCTTCTGCTGATTGCCACCAGACAGCGAGCCGACCGTGATTTTGGAGGACGGTGATTTGATTTCGAGGTTCTCAAACGACTGACGTGCGCGCGCTTCTTCTTTGCCAAAGCGGCGTGTCCCACCAAGACCGGAATCGTTTTCCATCACCGATATATTGATATTGTCGGAGATCGACATATCAAGAAACAGACCAAGTTCCTTACGATCCTCGGTCAGGTAGGCGATCCCTTCGGCCAGGGCATCACGCGGTGATGTCGGTGTCACGTCCTTACCGTTCAAAAATACCTTGCCCGATACGGCAGGGTCAGCACCATAAATCAAACGCGCAAGTTCTGTCCGACCAGAACCGACAAGCCCGGCAATGCCCAGAACTTCGCCCTGATGAACATCAAACGAACAGTCTTTCACCAGACGAGAATCGGTCATGCCTTTCACTGACAAAACGATGTCACGCTCGCCGGTGTGGGGCTTGTGTTCCTTGGTGTAGAATGTCGACATATCGCGCCCGACCATCATCGACACCAGGCGCTCGGCATTTAAATCGTCATGTTCGAGTGTGCCGACATAGTGGCCATCACGCAGAACCGAGCACCGGTCAGACAGGCGATATATTTCTTCCATGCGATGCGAAATATAAATGATCGCAATGCCTTCGGCCTTCAATCCGGCGATCACGTCAAACAACTTTTCGGTTTCGCTGCTTGATAAGGACGTCGTCGGTTCATCCATCACGATGATCCGTGCCCCGCGCGACATTCCGCGCGCAATTTCGACCAGTTGGCGTTCGCCAAGCGACAAGGACGCCACCTGCGTTGACGCACTGAATTTGACGCCAAGACGCTTTAGGATTGGGGTTGTTTCTTCGCGCATTGCGGCCCGGTCGACGATACCACGGCGTGTGCGCTCATTGCCAAGGAAGACATTCTCCGCAACCGTCAGGTTGGGGGCCAGCGTCAATTCCTGATAGATCACGGCAATCCCGTTGGCTTGGGAAATTTTGGGACTTCCGGTCTGAATGGCCGTCCCATTGATGCGGATATCACCGCCAGCATCAGGGGTATAGGCCCCCGACAGGATCTTCATCAGTGTTGATTTTCCAGCACCGTTTTCCCCCATTAGGGCGTGAACCTCGCCGCCATACGCCGTGAGCGATACGCCTGACAGCGCAACAACTGACCCGAAGGTCTTGGAAATGTCGCGCATCTCAAGCAAAGGGTGTTCTTGTGGGGTCATTTTCCTTTGCTCTCCCTTGCTTCCACAACCACGTAATCAACACCGTGATCTTCTAAAACCTTGGCATCGGCATCGGTTAAGCCGTCATCCGTGATGAGCCGATGAACACGCGTGAGCGGCAGCGCGACCGTCGGTGGGCGCTCGGCGAACTTGCGACTGTCAACGAGGACGATCGTTTCATTTGCCTGTCGTGACATGTCGTCACACAAACGCACGAGCAAAGGATGACTTTCGAGCAGCCCTTGTGAGCTGATCCCAAGAGCTCCCACAAAGAACTGATCCGCAAAGAAGTCATAGCCCTTGCCCGCAGGATCATAGAGAATCCCCGGTTCACGGTGCACATCACCGCCACCTACCGTCAGTTGGCACGTGCCATTTTCCGAGAGATAGCCCGCAAGCGGCGTTGAATTGGTAAAGACGCGAATATTGCGCGACGCAATCTGTGTACCGAAGTGAAAACAGGTCGAACCCGCATGAATGATGATTGATGAACCATCGCGCACAAGGCTCGCGGCGGCCTGGGCAATTGCGCGTTTATTCTCGACCGCAATGTCACGGTTTTCAATGAAGGGAAGATTGACCGCACGACGCTGCATGGGCACCGCGTTTGCCGCGATTCCACCGTGAACTTTCTGGCCCAATCCCGCATCCGAAAGCTTTTCGATATCGCGTCGCGCCGTAGCAGACGAGACACCCATGACAGATGCAAGCTCATTGACCGAAACAAAGGTCTTTTCTTCCAGCAATTCAACGATTGCCTGGTGTCTTGGTAGATCACTCATTCGACGTCCATCCCTAGAGTGTCGGTTTTATTTCCACCGATCATTACCGTTGACGATGAACGATCTTTATCTTTTTTGCAATATTTTAGTCACAAAATGAAACAAAACGATCATTATTGCGCCGCACATGAGCAAAAAACACAAACACACAGCATGTGTTTGCCGTTAAAAAGAATGATTCAAAGAAAATTCCCGGCTGAGTTGCGCGTATATCAGGCGCCAGAGTCGCCGAAGACCGCGTAGGGAGTCCGCGGGTCTGCAGAGGAGGAAAACAGCAAGACTTCAGCTAAGCTTGGGTTAGCTCTGCGGAGACCAAACCCGGCCAAGCCGAATCTTGAACAAAACGTGTCACGCCTTATGACGAAATCACGTCAGCCAACGTCAAGCTCATGTGCCTCAGCCAGCAGCCAATCGCGAAACAGCTTTACCTGACCGCGATGGGCGCGATTTTTGGGGTGAACCAGGTAATAGCCGAACGGAACGGTGAGGACGTTTTCGGGGAAGAGGTGGACCAGCTTGCCCTCGGCAATGTCTTCTTCGGTCAGTAGCGGATTGGCCAAAACCACGCCTTGCCCGTGAATGGCAGCTTCGATGGCCATCGAGGTCTGATCGATTTCAATCTGCGTGATCGTGCTGACATTCGCCGCACTCAAACCGGCATAAGCCCCCAGCCATTCCGGCCACCACGCATGCAAAATATCATTGAGCAAGGTTGCCCGAACCAGATCGGATGGTTTTGCCAATCCCATGTAATCACGGTAAGACGGCGCGCAATAGGCCGCAGCCCGCCCACGATACAGCAGAACTGTCTCAAGGCTGTCATCGCATCCATCAAAATAGCGCACAGCGATATCGACCGGGTCCCGGTTAAAATCGATCATTTGGCTTTGCGATCCGACATGAAGCGACGTTGTCGGATAATCGATCAAAAAGCGGGCCATCCGCCGTGAAAACCATTTTGCGGCAAAACTTGGCGGCATCACAACCCGTACCGAGCGATCAGAACGCCCACGCACCTGCTGGCTGGCATCGACGATCTGGCGCAAGGCAGGCCCAATGCGCGCGGCATAATCCAATCCATCCGCAGTTGGGCGCACCTGCCGAACGGACCGGGTAAACAGCTCCATCCCCAGCCAGTCTTCAAGCTTTTTGATCTGCTGACCAACAGCCCCCGGTGTGACGTTCAGTTCCTCGGCAGCAAGAGAAAAACTATTTAGTCGAATAGATGCCTCGAACGCACGCAATGAATTCAGCGGTGGATATGCAGCCATGATGCAATTTTTCTATTTCATTGAACAGATAACATGATTTGTAGCCGATCTGCGTGCTGCCTACAATCTGGCAATCACCGCCACCGAAAGTACCGCCATGAAACGCAGCATCCCCACCTCGTATCTTGTTTTTGGTTTTCTGGCCCTTCTTTGGGGCATGACGTTTTTGTTCAACAAGATCGCAGGCGGTGTGGTGTCTCCGATGCAGATCGTTATGGTGCGTGTGGTGATAGGGTTTTTGCCCGTGCTGGCTTTTGCCCTGTCGCGCAAAGTTCTGCGCTGGGAGCATGTCCGCTACATCCACCATTTTGTGGTGATGTCGCTGATGGCGGCTACCGTTTACTATTTTGCCTTTGCCAAAGGCATTTCACTTTTGCCAACAAGCAGCGCGGGCATGCTAAGCGGTGCAATCCCGCTTTTTTCCTTTGTCGGAGCGGCGATTTTCCTGCGCAGCGAACCGGTTAACTTTCGCTCCATCACCGGCCTTTTGATCGGGTTTGGCGGGGTCATTGTGATTGCACGGCCCTGGGACGCCAATATTGCCAACAATGATTTGACCGGTGTTCTGTACATCGCGTTTGGATCAGCATGTGTTGGACTGTCGTTTGTCTATGCCCGAAAGTTCCTGAGCCCGCTTGGCATTTCACCGATTGCGCTGTGCACGTATCAGTTGGGCCTGTCGTCACTGACCGCCATGGTGATTGGCGATTTTGATGGACTTGAGATGATCTTCACCGACTGGAAAGCCGCAGGATCGCTGTTTATTGGGCTGGGCCTGTTTGGCACGGGCATCGCCTTTATGTGCTTTTATTATTTGGTCGAGAACCTTGGTGCGGTCAAAACCGCCAGTGTCACCTATATCCCGCCGGTGATCGGCCTTTTGACCGGAGCGTTGATCTTGGGCGAAACGGTTCACCTGTTTGATCTCATTGCGATGGCAGCAATCATAACCGGAGTTGTCGTCATGCAGTCAGGCCAGCCGCGCAAGGCGGACAGGAATAGCACCCATTCCCGTCCGCCAGAGCTCCGCCCGGCGACTAACCGTTAATCGCGGTGAAGGCCGCTTCGTAACGGTGTTCGGCCTCGGCATTGCGCTGGAAGCTCACGCGTGACACCAGAATTTCACCCGGCACTTGGTCGCGCGACATGATGCCGACCACCTCATCAGTGAATTCCTGCAGGGACATTGCGGCTTCGATCTTTGACTGCCCCGGTGTGAGTTCGGTTGCAACCAGTGGCGGCGCGATTTCATGCACGGCGACCGATGTCCCGCGCAATTGATGACGCACGGCCTGCGTCCATGAATGGATGGCTGCCTTTGTGGCCGAGTAAACCGGGTTTGCGGCCTTGGGCACGAAGGCGAGCCCGGATGACACCGTAATCAATGCCGACTTGGGCCGGGATTGCAAATGCGGCAGGAAGGCCGCCGCCATGGCAATGGGTGCGGTCAGGTTTGTAGCAATCGTCCGGTTTGCGACATCAACGGTGACCGAGCTGGCGGTGTAGTCCTCCCCCTCCATGATGCCGGCGTTGAGAATCACGGTATCAAGCTCGGGATGATCGCTAATCACCTTGGCCGGAAACGCAGCCAGTGCAGCATCATCGGTGACATCGAGCTGATATCCTACCATATCCGAATTACGGTCGAGCACGGCCTGCAGGCTTTCCTGCTTGCGCCCGGTGACAATGATGCGGTTGCCTTTGGATTGAAGGGCTTCTGCCAGAGCCAGGCCAATTCCCGAATTGCCACCGGTGATAAGAATGGTACGATTTATAAAACTCATTGGATGGGTCCTTTCCAGATCAGGTCTTTGGATGACCTGAAGATGACCTTTGTGCTAACTTAAGGGAAGAAGGCACCAAAAAGTTTTATACTTACCTAAAAGAGAGTATGGGAATGGCAGAGGGATCGCTACAGCACGAACTCAACAGTATTCCGCCAACCGACCCTGCGGTCGACAAGCTGGTCGAAGAAATCATTGGTCGGGTTGCCGATAAATGGACGATGCTTCTGATCGAAATTCTAACCGAGAAAAAATGCTGCCGCTTCAGTGAACTGGCCCGCGAATGTGAAGGCATCAGCCAGAAGATGCTGACGCAAACCTTGCGTGCGCTGGAACGGGACGGTCTTGTCACCCGCACGGTCTATCCCGTCGTCCCGCCCAAGGTGGAATACCGGTTAACAGAGCTGGGATTGGGCCTCAGCAAAGCCTTTTGCGGGGTCTGGCTGTGGGCAGAGGCGAACTTTGATACCATCGAAAAAGCCCGGGCAGACTATGCCTGCAAACAGGAAGGCTGAGTGCAGCCCGTACCGGAAACGACATCCGCAATGGCAACAAAAAACGGCCCGTGAAAAACACGGGCCGGATCGCAAGCTCAAACAAAGCTGCCTTTGACGAGTATATTACAAAGTTCCCGAGCGCGCCATATCTTCAAGCGCGGTTTTTACCGCTTGGGCGCGGTTCGAAACGTTGAGTTTGCGATAGATGTTTTTCAGGTGATATTTCACCGTGATTTCACGCAGATCAAGATGGCGTGCAATATCCTTGTTCGGACGACCTTCAGATAGCAACGCCAGTACTTCGCGTTCGCGCGGTGTAAGTCGGGCAAAATCCCCCTCGACCCCGAAACCACCCGCCATACGCTTTTCGCGATCAGGACCACCGACAATACCGTCGGTCATATCATTGAGAATGGACGATGGCAGGTATTTTTCACCGGCAAGGACAAGCTGAATGGCATTTGCCAAGGCCTGCCCGCGCAGCGTTTTGGGAATAAACCCCTGTGCACCTGCCTCAATGGCGTGGCGGACATCCTCGCTGCGATAAGCTCCGGACAGCAAAACAACCGCCGTGGTTTCGGTGACCTTCTGAAGTGTCCGCTTAAGGCCTTCAAGCCCGTTCATGCCCGGCATCCGCAGATCGAGCAGAACAAGGTCGAAATCATTGGTTGCCGCAATATGATCAAGCGCCGGATCCAATGCCCCGGCTTCGACGACTTCGCAATCTTCGAAATATTGCTGAAACAGCAACGATAATGCTTCACGAACCAGGTCGTGATCGTCTGCCAATAGGATACGCAAAACCCTTGCCCTTCTTTCCCAAGTAGACATCTCCACCCAGATGCCATGAGTACCACACTAAGAAGTTGCACCCGTTGTTTTTATTGTTTCCAGTCGGAGAATACGGGACCCCTTAGGCGTTTGCAAACACGAAGATTTTTGCAAGGGTTTTGACTGCGTTTAACCCGCAAGCATTTCCGCACGTGCAATCGGGCGCAATTGTTCGAGTTTCGCCTGCAGCGTGCTAACGGTTACATCAATGTTGTTGCGGCCGAAATCCGCCAGCAAAAAAGTAACAATGCTGTTTTCTTTGGGGTTTGCGATCACTTCGCCAATGACTTTCTTGGCATAGGCATCACAATCGGCCGGGGCCATGCCCATCTGTTCGCCAGCCCACACCGCCAGCATCTTGTAAAGATGGGCTTCGATGCGAAAATCCTGTTCCAGATCAAAGCTGTATTTGGCCTCAAAGCCCCGTTCACGATCATTAAAATTGTTCATGATGTTCCCTCCTGCCGGTTTGACGTCCGATTGTTCAAATAGATTACGGTTAGATTGATAGGCCAGATTGATAGGTGTGACCGGACAGAGGTAATTTCATCCCTTCATCGGTCACTTTTGAATTTGACAAATATGCCCCCATGACGCTTTGATCTGGCTCATGTGTACTGTCATTATTTTACGCCGCCCCGACCACGAATGGCCTGTCATCATTGGCGCCAATCGCGACGAAATGAACAACCGCCCGTGGCAGCCCCCGGCCCGCCACTGGGAAGACCGCCCCCATGTGATTGCCGGCCTGGATGAAACAGCCGGTGGCACATGGCTTGGCATCAACGAAGACGGTGTGGTTGCCGCCGTGCTGAACCGGTTTGGCACCCTTGGCCCAGCCGATGGCAAACGATCACGCGGTGAATTGCCGCTTGAAGCACTTGATCATGCCGATGCAATTGATGCGGCACAGGCACTGGCCGAACTTGATGGCACCGCCTATCGGCCATTTAACATGGTGATTGCCGATAACCGTGATGCATACTGGCTTGCCAATCATGGCGAAGGCAAGATTGAAATCACCGACATTCCCGAAGGTCTGTCGATTGTCACCGCCCACGATCTGAACGACACGGAAAATAGTGCCCGGACAAAACGCAATCTGCCGCGTTTCATCAGCGCCCCGGCCCCCAATCCCGAAGCCGATGACTGGTTTGCCTGGCAGGCGCTTCTGGCGGATACCGGAACTCTGCCAGCCGACCCGGATCATCACGATATTCGCGCCGATGCGATGCTGGTCCGAAGCAATATCGGATTTGAAACCCTGTGTTCATCCGTGATCGGCCTGCCGGCGATTCCCACTGACAAAAACGAACTTCCCCGTCGTCCTGTCTGGTTATTTTCCAACGGGCAACCCGATGAGACCCCGTTTCATCCGGTGGCACTATAAACCGGCAACTGTTTGTAAAAACGGCGTAATACAATGGAAATATTGCATTGCGGCACCGTTCGGCGTGACGGTTGCAAAATACGATTATCAAGTCTGCATAAATAGACCTTACGCGACAATTGAGTTTCTCGCCCAGCACTGCTATATGGGGGGCGCGATTTTCAGGGTGCTCGGGGACACTCCCCGCAAGCCAAGATGTGAAAGATCCCGCCAATGTCCAGAAAGACGCCCATCTATGAGGGCAAAGCCAAGGTTCTTTACGAAGGTACCGAACCCGGCACGATCATTCAGTATTTCAAGGATGATGCCACCGCCTTTAACGCGCAGAAGCGCGGCACGATTGCAGGCAAGGGTGTGCTCAACAACATGATTACCGAATTCGTCATGACCCGTCTGGCGGAAATCGGCATCCCGACCCACTTCATTCGCCGCCTGAACATGCGCGAACAGCTGTGCCGCAAATGTGAAATCGTTCCGATCGAAGTTGTCGTGCGCAACATCGTGGCCGGATCGATGGCAAAGCGTCTTGGCCTTGAAGAAGGCGAACGTCTGCCGCGTCCGATTGTCGAATTTTATTACAAAGACGACGATCTTGGCGATCCGCTGGTATCTGACGAACATATCCTCGCACTGGGCTGGGCAAGTGCCGAAGAGCTTGAGGAAATTGTCGGTATGACGCTGCGTGTCAATGACTACCTGTGTGGTCTGATGCGCGGTATCGGCATCAAACTGGTTGATTTCAAACTTGAATTTGGCCGTGTTTGGGAAGGCGATTTTGCCCATCTGGTTCTGGCCGATGAGTTTAGCCCGGACAACTGCCGTCTTTGGGATGCAGAAACCAACGAAAAGATGGATAAGGACCGTTTCCGCCGCGACATGGGTGGCGTTGAAGAGGCCTATCAGGAAGTCGCCCGCCGTCTTGGTGTGCTGCCTGAATCCGCCGAAATAGAAATGCTCAATAAAGACAAATAATCCCAAGGCCGCGTTCGCGCGGCCTTTTTCTTATGGCTGATCGGTGATCGATGTCATCGGACAGCGTTTTGTTTGCAAGCAATATCGCGCATGCGCCTTCGCATGCGAACGTTAAAGGAGCTTCCCGTGAAAGCACGTGTTCATGTCACCCTGAAGAACGGTGTTCTTGATCCGCAAGGCAAAGCCGTTCACCACGCCCTTCAGGGTCTTGGTTTTGATGGCGTTAATGACGTCCGTCAGGGCAAGTTCATTGAACTGGAAATCGACGGTACGGATACAGCCAAGGCCAAAGCCGAGGTCACCGAAATGTGCGAGAAGCTTCTCGCCAATACCGTGATCGAAGACTACACCATCGAGCTGGCTTAACCGCCCCGCCAAGGTTTTGCTTCGGCAGACTTTTGCGGTTCGAGATTACGTAACGGACCCTAATCGAGAGACGGTATTTCATGAAATCCGCTGTCATCCTGTTTCCCGGCATCAACCGGGAAAATGACGCCATCGCAGCCTTAAAACAGGCGACCGGCACCCAGCCGACCCTGGTTTGGCATGGCGAAACCGAGCTTCCCAACGTCGACATCATCATGGTTCCCGGCGGCTTTTCTTATGGTGACTATCTGCGCTGCGGGGCGATGGCTGCCAAATCGCCGATCATGCGCGCCGTTGCCGATCGCGCAAGCCAGGGTGTGACCATTCTGGGCGTGTGTAACGGTTTCCAGATTTTGACAGAAGCAGGTCTTCTGCCCGGTGCGCTGATGCGTAACGCCAGCCTGAAATTCATTTGCAAAAACACGCATCTGAAAATCGAAAACACCACAACCCGCTTTACCAACCAGTATGGCAAAGGCGATGTGGTCGATTATCCGGTGGCCCATCATGATGGCAATTATTTTGCCGATGAAGACACGCTCAACCGTCTTGAAGGCGAAGGCCGCGTTGTCCTGCGCTACTGCGATGCCAATGGTGCCGTTGACACAGAAACCAACCTTAATGGGTCGCAGCGCAACATCGCAGGCATCATCAACGAGGCGGGCAATGTTCTTGGCATGATGCCCCATCCGGAAAACGCCATTGATCCGCTACATGGCGGGATTGATGGTCGCGGTCTGTTCAAAAGCATGGTGGAGGCCGTATCGTGAGCACCAACCAATTCAACAGCACACCGATCACGCCTGAACTGGTCAAAGAACACGGCCTGAACGAGGAAGAGTACAAACTCGTCCTCGAAATCATGGGCCGTGAACCCAACATCAACGAACTTGGTATTTTTTCGGTTATGTGGTCTGAGCATTGCTCCTACAAATCATCGAAAAAATGGCTGAAAACGCTGCCGACCAAGGCCGACTGGGTTATTCAGGGTCCGGGTGAAAACGCCGGTGTGATTGACATCGGCGATGGTCAGGCCGCCATTTTCAAAATGGAAAGCCACAATCATCCGTCGTTCATCGAACCTTATCAGGGGGCGGCAACCGGTGTTGGCGGCATCATGCGTGATGTCTTCACCATGGGCGCACGTCCGATTGCCAACCTCAATGCGCTGCGCTTTGGCGCGCCTGAGCATCCGAAAACACGCCACTTGCTTAGCGGCGTTGTCGAAGGCATCGGCGGGTATGGCAACTGCATGGGCGTTCCGACCATTGGTGGCGAAACCAACTTCCATGCGTCCTATAACGGCAATATCCTGGTCAATGCGATGACCGTGGGTCTGGCCGATACGGACAATATTTTCTATTCCGCAGCGGCTGGTATTGGTAACCCGGTTGTTTATGTCGGGTCGAAAACCGGTCGTGACGGTATCCATGGTGCGACCATGGCATCGGCCGAGTTTGATGATGACAGCGATGAAAAGCGCCCCACCGTTCAGGTTGGCGATCCGTTCACCGAGAAACTTCTGCTTGAAGCCTGCCTTGAACTGATGGCAACCGACATGATCGTTGCCATTCAGGATATGGGGGCTGCTGGCCTGACGTCATCCTCGTTCGAGATGGCGTCCAAAGGCGGCGTTGGTGTTGAGCTGTGGCTTGATAAAGTGCCAATGCGCGAAGAAGGCATGACGCCCTATGAGCTGATGCTGTCAGAGTCACAGGAACGCATGCTGATGGTGCTGAAACCCGGTTGCGAAGAGGCCGCCAAGGCGATCTTTGACAAATGGGAACTCGACTTTGCGGTGATCGGCACGCTGACTGATACCAAACGCATGGTTCTGAAATGGCATGGTGAACTTGCCGGTGATCTTCCGATTGATCCGCTGGCCGAAGCATCCCCAGAATATGACCGCCCATGGGAAGAGACGCCAAAACAGGACCGCATTGATCCGGCCAGCCTTTCGGGCAAGGTCGATCATATCGATGCACTGAAAACCCTGATTGCGTCGCCTGATTTGGCTTCACGTCGCTGGATCTGGGAACAGTATGACCATCTGGTCATGGGCAACACGATTGTCCGTCCGGGCGGGGATGCCGGTGTTGTGCGTGTTTCTGGCACCAATAAGGGCATTGCAGCCACCACCGACTGTACCCCGCGTTATGTCATGGCCGATCCGGTCGAAGGCGGCAAACAGGCTGTTGCCGAAGCATATCGCAACCTGATCGCGACCGGTGCCAAACCGCTGGCGATCACCGACAATATGAACTTTGGCAACCCGGAACGCCCGCGCATCATGGGTCAGTTTGTCGGCGCCTGTAAGGGCATTGCAGACGCCTGCATCACGCTGGAATTCCCGGTCGTGTCGGGCAACGTGTCGCTTTACAACGAAACCAATGGCGAAGGCATCATGCCAACCCCCGCCATTGGCGGCGTTGGCGTGATTTCCGATCTGGCTCATCATGCCACCATCGGCCTTAAAGCTGGTGAAGGTGCGCTGGTCATGATCGGTGCGGCCACGGGCGAATTGGGTCAGTCGTTGTATCTCAAGACCATCGAAGGTCGCGAAGAAGGTGCACCGCCGCCGGTTGATCTGAATGCGGAAAAACGTGCCGGTACGCTGGTGCGCGAATTGATTGAGCTTGGTGCTGTCAAAACCTGCCACGATATCGCCGATGGCGGCCTTTTGGTCACCGTTGCTGAAATGTGCATGGCGGGCAAGATCGGTGCGGACGTCAGCCTGCCAGAACAGGGCAGCGAAGCCGCATGGCTGTTTGGCGAAGATCAGGGCCGCTACGTGATCGCAACCAGCGATCCGGACAAGGTTCTGAATGCTGCGGCAAGTGCCAATGTTGCCGCCGTCATCGTTGGTCAGATCGGTGGCGATGCCATCAGCATCGAAGGCGACGCCAAAGTCAGCGTTTCCGACCTGCGCGATCTGAACGAAGGCTGGATGCCGTCCTTCATGGCAGACGCCACCTAATCAGCGGTCATTTTCTGCAAACACAAAACCCCGCCAGAGCAATCCGGTGGGGTTTTGTTTTAAAGACCGGATGCCAATTGGCGCAACGCATGTCCCGTCGCGGCGTCCGCAGGCAATAGCGTCTCGATTGCCAATTCTGACAATGTGACTTCGACCGGTGTCCCAAACACGGTCGTCGTGCTGACAAACCGTAATGTGCCAATCTCTGTTTGCAGCACCAATGGCACCACAAGCCCGGACAAGGCCCCGGCATCTGCCGGTGGCGTGTTTTCAGCACCCTTTGCCGTCGGTGGCATGCGATAATGGCTGGCTTCGTCATACAGACCACGCAGCTTGGGATCCGCTGTCACCTCGATCTGGCGGCGCAGACGATCAAGCAAATGATCCTTCCATTGGATATAATTGACCACACGCGATGCCAGACCATCGGGATGCAGGCTCAGCCGCAACAGGTTTACCGGCGGACGCAGTAACTCAGCATCAACACCGCCAAGCATCAAAGGGACAATCTTGTTGGCAGCCACCATGTTCCAGTGTCGATCCATGGCAAGTGCCGGATAAGGTTCATGCGCCGACAGAATTTGATCAACAGCTGCGCGTATCGCCATTGACTGATCATCGGCAAAATCATGTTCGGCATAGATCGGCGCAAAACCGCCAGCAACCAGCAAACTGTTACGTTCACGCAGGGGAATTTCAAGACAATCGGAAAGATGCAGAACCATGTCCCGGCTGGGCTTTGATCGACCGGTTTCAAGGAAACTGAGATGCCGCGTTGAAATCTGCGCCATACCTGCAAGGTCAAGCTGGCTCAACCGGCGTTGTTTGCGCCATGCTTTCAAAACACCTGAAAATGTGTCGCGGTTTATCTGGTTCATTGTTTGCCCTGCATGAATTTGACACAGACTATCATTAAACAATTCGACGTGACATTACCTCCGAGGTAATCGCGGCCATTACCTGTCGCCGATATGCTGCAGCCATCACAACCAACCCGAAAGGTTAGAACGATGTCTGTAGCTTCTTCTGCAAAATTGCTAAAAACTGTATTGGTGCTCGACGCCGCAACCTGCCTTGCCTTTGGCGTCCTGCTAACCCTTGGCGCAGACCTTCTGGGTGAATGGTTTGGCCTGCCGAGCGACCTTCTTCTGATTGCTGGTGTGATTTTGTTTCCCTGTGCCGTCCTGATGTATGTCACCGGACGTCAGGCAACACCAAGTCCCGCACTGGTTTGGCTGATTATCATTGGCAATGTCGGATGGGTCATCGCAAGCATTGCCGTCCTGCTGCTGCCCGCCATGTCGCCCTCGTTACTCGGCTTTGGCTTTGTCATCGTGCAGGCATTGGCAGTTTGCCTATTGGCTGGGCTGGAATACCGGATGCTTGCGAGCACCGGCAAGCTTGCAACGGCTTAAATCCTTCTGCCCCAAGTCCCAAGTCCCAAGTCCCAAACCGCAAAAGCAAAACCCCGCCAGCATACTGGCGGGGTTTGATCGTTTTCTGATTTGCCAAAAGACCTTGGCAGAACAGTCGTTACTTAAAGCTGATCTTCGGGAACAGGCTTTTTTTCTTGGGCTCGGACACGGGACCAACCTGTTCGTCAATTGCCGCTGCAATCTTGTCGGCAATCGCGCCATAGGCCTTGGTGTGTTCGCCGTCCGGGTCTGAATGGACAATCGGCTTGCCTTCATCCGCCCCCAGACGAATTTTCAGATCAAGCGGGATTTCGCCAAGGAACGGCACATTCAGCTCATCGGCTGCTTTATGCGCACCACCGTGATCAAACACATGGTCGATATGGCCGCACTCCGGGCATTTGTAATAGGACATGTTTTCGATCAGGCCAAACACCGGCACATTGACCTTGCGGAACATGTTAAGCCCTTTGCGAGCATCCAAAAGGGCGATGTCCTGCGGGGTGGAAACGATCACCGCCCCGGTAACAGGCACACGCTGCGCCATGGAAAGTTGAATATCGCCTGTTCCCGGCGGCATATCGACAACCATCACGTCGAGAACGCCCCAATCGGTATCGCGCAGAAGCTGTTCAAGTGCGCCCATCGCCATCGGGCCGCGCCAGATCACCGGTTGTTCTTCGTCAATCATAAAGCCAATCGACATGATCCGAATGCCAAAGGCCGATGGTGGGGTCATTTTGCCATCAATATCAGATGGTTTCGGTTTGGCATCGCGAAGCCCCAGCATCCGCGGCAGACTCGGGCCATAGATATCGGCATCCAGCAAACCGACCTTAAGCCCCTTGGCCGCCAGCGACAGCGCCAGATTGACCGAGGTGGTCGATTTACCAACCCCGCCCTTACCCGACGCCACCGTAATGATGCTGCGCACGTCAGGCAGTTCAAGCGGCTTTTGGCCGCCACCCTGAGGACGTTGCCCCACCTGACCTGCTTGCCCGGAAGCCGCACCAGCAGGGCGTGACGGGCCACCCGGTGCCTTTGGCGCGCTATCGGGTGCACCCTTGGCGCGCTCGGCGGTCAGGGCCACACGGGCCGTTGTGACCCCGTTCACAGCAGCCACCGCCTTCTCAGCAGTCTGGCGCAAATCTTCGAGGGACGGTCCGCGTTGCGGATCAACAGCAATCATGATATTGACTGTTTGGTCATTTATATCAATACCTTGCACCATATCCTTGGCGACGATTGATTGGCCGTCTACCGGGTCGATCACGCTGTTAAGGGCGGCGATAATCTGTTCACGGTTGGGCGAGGTCATATTGCGGTCTCCAATTTGTGCCTTAAGTCCGGGATCATATAGAACTTGCAAGCGCGTATCGTTGTTTTGCAAGGCAAGCTGTCATATAAGGCGAAAGAGCATGCGCCGTCCAACAAGTTTCAGTGTGTTTGTTTTTGGCGTACTGTTTGACTTAAATACGAGCGGGAAAATCGATGGGCACCATCGCCGACCCGATGCGGTAAAGTCAAATAGCGTTAAAACAAGACCGTCGGGCCAGATCATCTTTAGATTGTCTGTTGCCCGCAGCGCCAAGCCCGTTTACGCGTAGTGAGCTACGCCCTGCCGGTTTATCCTTGCAGGACAAAAGGCTGGCTTGGCACAATGGAGTTTGTTGGACGGAGCGTGCGCTCGGTAACCAAAATAAACACCGAACGGCAAGAAGAGGAAAACACTCGATGCCATGGAATTCACAAGGGGGCGGTGGCCCCTGGGGCAGCGGCGGAAATAATGGCGGCGGTCAAAACCCGTGGGGACAGCGTCCTTCGGGTGGTGGCGGCGGCGGTGGAAATACGCCCCCCGATTTTGACGAAATGATTCGCAAGAGCCAGGAACGCCTGAAACGGCTGTTCCCCGGCGGTGGCGGATACAAGGGCTTCGTGCTGATTGGTATCGCGATCATCGGGTTGTGGCTTTTGACCGGCTTTTACCGTGTCCAACCGGGCGAACAGGGTGTCACACTTATGTTCGGCAAATGGGTTGGCACAACGGGTCCGGGTCTGAACTATTTCCTTCCGGCCCCGATTGGCGAGGTTATTAAACCGAACGTCGAACGGACCAACCAGATCGAGATCGGTTATCGCGGCAATGGTACTGTCGGCAGTGGCGGCACCCGGGACGTTCCGGAAGAAAGCCTGATGCTGACGGGTGATCAGAACATCATCGACATTGACTATGTGGTTCAGTGGCGCATCAGCGACGCTGGCTCCTATCTGTTTAATGTCCGTGATCCTGAAAACACGATCAAGCTTGCAGCAGAAAGTGCGATCCGCGAAGTCATCGGCAAAACCAATCTGGAAGAAGCCCTGACTGTCGGTCGCGTCCGGGTTGAAGAACAGACACGTGTTTTGCTTCAGGCGATTATGGACGGCTATGAGTCGGGCGTTTTCATTGCTGAAGTAAAAATGCAGAAAGTGGATCCGCCGCGTGACGTTATTGATGCGTTTAACGATGTGCAGCGTGCGCGTCAGGACCGTGATCGTTCCCAGAACGAAGCACTGGCCTATCGCAATGACATCATCCCGCGTGCAAAAGGTGAAGCAGAACGAACCATTCTGCAGGCCCGCGCATATAAGGATCGCGTGACCAAGGAAGCACAGGGTGAAGCAGAACGCTTTACCTCGATCTATAATTCCTATCTGACCGCGCAAGATGTCACCACGCGCCGCCTGTATCTTGAAACGATGCAGGAAATTCTGAGCAAATCTGACAAAGTCATTATTGATCAGAAATCTCAGGGGAATGGCGTTGTGCCGTATCTTCCGCTGCCGGAAATTGAAAAACGTGCAAATGCAGGAGGCAATAAATAATGGCAAGTCCTAAACTTATTGCCGCAGGCGTCGTTGTCGTTATCGCCGCCGTAGTTGGCTCCATGTGTGTGTTTACCGTACGTCAGGACCAGCAGGCGCTTGTTCTTCAGTTTGGTAATCCGGTCCATGCTGTTTCCGAACCGGGTCTGCATTTCAAACTGCCGATCCAGAACGTGGAATATTATGAGCGCCGTATTCTGGAGCTTGACCCGCCGGTCCAGCAGGTTCTTCTGTCGGATCAGAAGCGTGTCAATGTTGACAGCTTTGCCCGCTGGAAAATCGTTGATCCGCTGACCTTCCGTCAACGTGCGACCAACACAACGAACTTTGTTCAGTTGTTTGGCCAGCGTCTGAACTCGGTGATCCGTGGTGAATTGGCACAGGCCCCGCTTGTGACACTTCTGTCGGACAACCGTGCGCAGATCATGGAAAAGATCCAGTCCAGTCTGATCGAACCAGCCAAGGAATTTGGTGTTGAACTGATTGACGTGCGTATTGGTCGTACCGATCTGCCACAGGAAACGTCCCAGGCGGTGTATAACCGTATGCGTTCTTCCCGTATTGCCGAGGCCGCACAGCTTCGCGCAGAAGGTGAAGAGCTCAAGGCGAAAATTCAGGCAGAAGCGGATCGTGAACGCATCGGCATCCTTGCCGAGGCAAGCCGTCAGGCTGAGGTTCTTAGCGGTGAAGGCGACGCGGAACGAAACATCGTTCTGGGTAAAGCCTATGGCCAAGACGCGGAATTCTTCGAATTTTATCGTTCGCTAGAATCCTACAAATCCGCGCTTTCGAACGGCTCGACCATGGTGCTTTCACCAGACAGCGAGTTTTTCCAATACTTTAATAAGTCGGCGCCGCAAACAAGCCGCTAGACAAAACACAAGGGCGACCTGCATATTAGTCAGGTCGCCCTTTTTGTTTTCATAATTTTGATCTGTTAGCAAACATAGCTGACGGACATAAAAAAAACCGCCGGAACGTCCGCACCCATGAAGGAACTTGCCACAGCCATACTTCTGGCGATTGCGCTAGAAGGCATGTTTTATTCGCTGTTTCCGGGCGGCATGAAACGGGTGATGGAAATGGTTCAGGAAATCCCGGAATCACAACTTCGTGCAGGCGGACTGATTGCAGCCATAGCAGCAATTGGGGCAATTTGGGCCGTGCGAACCTGGCTGTAAGACTGGGTTTTTGGCTGGAAAACAGCAGCAGTACGGAGTTATCGCCACAATAAAGTGATGATATTTCCTTCTTTTTCCTCAGGCTTGCCCAAATTCTGCCAAAGTCGGGTTTAATTTGGATAGTTAAGCGATGGGTGAATTACGAGGCTCCATCGCGCGCTGCAACATACAAATACCGTGAACGCGGCAACGAACAGGATCAAAAACATGCTACAGGCATTCTACAACCCGGTGCGGAGCAAAGTAAGCGCAGCACTGGTGATTGTTCTTCTTGGCGTGACCAGTGTTTCGCAAATCGCGAATGCCCGCCCCGCTCCTGACAGCTTCGCAGATCTGGCTGAACGCCTTCTGCCCAGTGTTGTGAACATCGCGACCAGCCAAATGGTTGCTGATCGTCAGGGACCAGACTTCCAGTTTCCTCCCGGCTCGCCTTTTGAAGACCTTTTCCGCGATTTCATGGATCGCAACGGTCAGGGCGGCGAACAGGGTGGCCCAAGCCCGCAGAAACGCCGTGCCACAGCCCTTGGTTCGGGTTTCATCATTTCAGCCGATGGCTATATCGTAACCAACAATCACGTCATTGATGGCGCCGATGAAATCAGCGTTCGCCTTCATGATGGTGACACGCTTGACGCCAAACTGATTGGCCGCGACCCCAAAACCGACGTTGCCTTGCTTAAGGTCGAGCCAAAAGAAGACCTGCCATTTGTTAAATGGGGCAGTTCCGATGATGCGCGTATTGGCGATTGGGCCATGGCGATCGGCAACCCGTTTGGTCTTGGTGGCACTGTGACGGCCGGGATCGTTTCGGCCCGTAACCGTAACATCAACCAGGGTCCGTATGATGACTTCATCCAGACCGATGCCTCAATCAACCGTGGCAACTCTGGCGGTCCACTGTTTAACCTTGATGGCGACGTGATCGGCATTAACAGTGCGATCTATTCCCCGTCAGGTGGTTCTGTCGGTATCGGCTTTGCCATCCCGTCGGCAATCGCCCAAAGCGTTGTCGACCAGCTTAAAGAATACGGCCGTACCCGTCGCGGGTGGCTTGGTGTTCACATCCAGACCGTTACCGAAGACATCGCAGACTCGGTCGGCCTTGATGAAAGTGCTGGTGCAATGGTTGCCGGTGTCTCGGACGAAGGTCCGGCCAAAGAAGCTGGCATCAAACAGGGTGACGTCATTCTGACCTTTGATGGCAAGAAAGTCGAAAGCATGCGCAACTTGCCGCGCATCGTTGCAGAAACCAAAATCGGCAAGGACGTCGATGTGGTGATCTGGCGTGACGGCAAAAAGCAGACCGTACAGGTCGAGCTTGGCGAACTTGAAGAAGACGTCGTTGCCGCAAATGCACCGGCCAACGACCAAACCGAAGCCCCGGCAATTGCCGAAGCATCGGTTGACGCCCTTGGCATCAAGATTGCCAACGTTAATGACGAACTGCGCACCCGCTATAACCTTGCAGAAGGTACCGAGGGTGTCATCGTCACCGACGTCAGCAGCGACAGCTTTGCTGCTGAAAAGGGTGTCCGTCCGGGCGACATCATCATTGAAGCGTCGCATAGTTCGGTGTCAAACGTCGAAGACGTCATGGATGCGGTTAAGTCCGCCGTTGACGATGAAAAACGCACCATCCTGATGTTGATCGAAACATCGGCTGGCGCGCGTTACTTTGGCCTGACGCTGAACAGCACCGAATAAACCGTTCGGTACGTCTCAGACATCAAAAAGGGCGGCCTGTTTCACACAGGTCGCCCTTTTTCGTTAACTTGGGTTTCGTCAATCAAACAACGAATTCAGATTTCCGATACCCTTGCAGATACAAAAGTGCGGTCAGATCACCATGATTGATGCAGATACGCGCCTGTTCGCGCACCGATGGCTTGGCGTGGAAGGCCACACCGGTTCCGGCGAGCGAAATCATCTGAAGGTCATTGGCCCCATCGCCAACTGCCATCGCATCATCCACTGTCATGCCATGTTCTTCGGTCAGGTTTTCAAGCGCATCAACCTTGGCCTGACGGTCTAGAACCGGCTTTTGCACCTTGCCGGTCAATTTACCGTCTCTGGTCATCAAAACATTGGCCTGATCAAAATCAAAGCCAAGCTCCTTGCGAACCGCTGCGGTAAAGAAATCAAACCCACCCGACACAAGGGCGGCAAACGCGCCATTGGCCTTCATCGTCGCGACCAGCGTCTTGGCCCCGCCGGTATATTCAACCGTTTTCCATGCTTCGGCCAACATATCGGTCGACATGCCATCCAAAAGCCCGACCCGTTCATCAAGGGCGGCTTCAAAATCAAGCTCGCCATTCATCGCGCGCGCGGTGATCGCCGCAACCCGGTCCTTGACCCCGGCAAACTCAGCCAGTTCATCCAACGTTTCACCCGTGACCATGGTACTGTCCATATCAGCAATCAGAAGCTTTTTGCGCCGGGTGGCAATCTTTTGGGTGACGGCGTCGACTTCAAGCTCGGCCTCGGCCAGCGTGGTGTCGGCGACATCAAGGGTGATGCCGTCGAACTCAAGGTCACAGGCCTCCCCACCGGCAAGCCAGCTTACACCGCCAACAAGTGCCCCCGCCCCGGTCAGCGCAATCGCCGCACGATCAATGATGTCATCTGTCAGTGCACTCGAGTTCGGGGCAGCAATCAGGGTCAGTACCAATTTCATGGTATGGAGGCTCCTTGGCGGAAAAGAGATTAAACCGATATATCGCCTTTATCCGGATTGCATCGAACCATGACAAGAGCGTTTGTTGATTTTGTCGATTATCTTGATCTGAACTCCTTTCGATTGTAGTATTGTTTCTACATTTTTAAGGAGGTGCGATATGGGAATTACGACAATATCAAGCCGTGAATTCAATCAGGATACAAGCAGCGCAAAGAAAGCATCCAATAGCGGTCCGGTTGTGATCACCGACCGGGGCAAGCCATCGCATGTTTTGTTATCGATTGAAGAGTATCAGAAGCTGACCGGCAACCTGCCATCGATTGTCGAGTTGCTGGCGATGCCTGCTGACACTGGCGATTTTGCCTTCGACCCGCAACCGACCCATATCGGTATAAAGTCGGCTGACCTGTCCTGATGTTTATCCTTGATACCAATGTCATATCCGAACTGCGCAAGGCGGTATCGGGCCGTGCGGACGAAAACGTTGTTGCCTGGGCACGCTCGGTATCGACGGTTAGCCTGTATATGTCAGCGATCAGTGTGCTGGAAATTGAAACCGGCATTTTGAAAATCGCACGCAAAGATGCCCAACAGGCGCAATTGCTGCATGACTGGTTTGAAGAACAGGTTTTGGCAGCATTTCACGAACGCATCTTGCCGATTGACCACATCATTGCGCGCAAATGTGCAAGTTTGCATGTTCCCGACCCCAAATCAGAACGTGACGCCCTGATTGCCGCAACCGCACTGGTTCATGGCATGACAATTGTGACGCGCAATGTAAAAGACTTTGATCAAACAGGCGCGCGTCTGTTTGATCCATGGCACCCGAATTGATCAGAGACGAATTTATAAAATGCCCACACCCAATAAACCCGACTTCCAGCCCGTCCTGATCGTTGCCGGCCCCACTGCCAGCGGCAAGTCTGCACTTGCCCTTGATATGGCCAATACCTTTGACGGTGTGGTGATCAATGCCGACAGCATGCAGGTCTATAAAGAACTGCGTGTGCTCAGTGCGCGGCCCGACGATGGCGAACTTGCCCGTGCGCCGCATCGTTTGTATGGGGTTCTTTCCGGGGCCGAGGCCTGCTCAGCCGGGAAATGGCGTGAAATGGCAATGGCCGAAATTGCCGAGTGTCACGCCAAGGGCAAACTTCCGATCATTACCGGGGGTACTGGCATGTATTTAAATGCGCTGACCGCCGGGATTGCGCCGATCCCGGATGTTCCGATGCGGATTCGCGAGACCGTTACCGCCGAACTGGCCGAAATGGGCCACGTCGCGTTCTTTGACAAACTCAAACGCGATGACCCGGAAACCGCCGCGAAGCTTGATGGCAACAACACCCAAAGGATGATTCGCGCCGCCGAAGTTTTTGCCCATACCGGACGTGGATTGGCCAGTTGGCACAACGAGCCCGTACTGACGCCGCCCGAAAACATGTTTTTCAAGAAGCTTTGTTACATGCCGCCGCGCGACATTCTGTATGACCGCTGCAATCGGCGTTTTGATCTGATGATCGCGCAAGGCGCACTTGACGAAGTTCGTGATCTGATCGCCTTGAATTTGCCGCCAACAGCGCCTGTAATGAAGGCTGTCGGCGTCAGAGAGCTTTCCTCATACTTATCGGGCACCACCGATCTTGAGACCGCGCGCGACCTGTCGCAACGCGAAACCAGACGCTATGCCAAACGGCAATTAACCTGGTTTCGCCATCAGATGACCGACAAGGAAATCATCGACACGCAATATTCGGAAAGTTTGGCGGACAAATTGCGTCATGATATTAACCAATTTCTGTTGACCACGCCAAAGTGAGGCGATAGGTTGGCGCTTCCACCGCCGGAATGGCGGAAAACCGCCGTTTCGGCGGATTTTTCAACTCCAATTCGAGGATAATTGGATCATGTTTCAACCACGCGGTTATCACGCGACACGTTGTTGTCGCTAAGTAAAGAGGCTCGAAAATCATGGCAGAACGTATTTTGAACGGTTCGGAAGTAGTGTTGCAGGCCCTTGCAGATCAGGGTGTGGAAGTCGTGTTCGGCTATCCCGGCGGCGCTGTCCTACCGCTATATGACGAGATATTTAAACAGAACCGAATTCGTCACGTTCTCGTGCGCCATGAACAGGCTGCTGTCCACGCTGCTGAAGGTTACGCCCGCTCGACCGGTAAGGTCGGCGTTGTGCTTGTAACCAGCGGACCGGGGGCAACCAATGCCGTAACGGGCCTTACCGATGCGTTGATGGACTCGATTCCAGTTGTCTGCCTGACCGGTCAGGTGCCGACCCATTTGATCGGCAATGATGCGTTTCAGGAAGCCGACACCACCGGCATTACCCGCCCGTGCACCAAGCATAACTATCTGGTGAAAGATCCGGAACGTCTTGCCCGCACCATGCATGAAGCCTTCCACGTTGCGTCTTCCGGGCGTCCGGGGCCGGTTGTGATTGACCTTCCCAAGGATATTCTGGTTGGCAAGGCGCCGTACCTTGAACCGTCACAGGTTCAGCACCGGACCTATAACCCGGTGGTCAAAGGCGACCGTGGTCAGATCGAACAAGCCCTTGAAATGCTGGCATCGGCCAAAAAACCGATCCTGTATTGCGGCGGCGGTGTGATCAATTCGGGCGAACAAGCCTGTAAGCTTCTGGCGGAATTCACCCGCACCACCGGCATTCCGATCACGCTGACCCTGATGGGTCTTGGTGCCTATCCGGCGTCTGACAAGCAGCACCTTGGCATGCTGGGCATGCACGGAACCTACGAAGCCAACATGGCGATGCATGATTGCGATGTCATGTTTGCCGTTGGTGCACGTTTTGATGACCGTGTAACCGGCAACCTTGATTTCTTTGCGCCGGGATCACAGAAAGTCCAGATTGATATTGATCCAAGTTCGATCAACAAAAACGTTCCGGTCGATATCGGCATTGTTGGCGACATCGGTCACGTTCTTGAAGACATGATCAAAATCTGGAAAGCCAAGCAATACAAGCTCGACGCACAGGCGCTTGATGGCTGGTGGAAAGAGATTGAAGGCTGGCGTGAAAAACACTGCCTGTCCTACAAGCAGCCCAAAGACGTGATCAAGCCACAGCACGTTATTCGCCGTGTGCATGCCCTGACCCGTGATCGCAAAACCTATATCACCACCGATGTGGGGCAGCACCAGATGTGGGCCGCCCAGCATTTCGGGTTTGAACACCCGTATGAATGGATGACGTCCGGTGGTCTTGGCACCATGGGATACGGCATGCCTGCCGCCCTTGGCGTTCAGGTTGCCCACCCGGATGCAACGGTTGTCTGCTTTACCGGTGATGCGTCGATCATGATGAACATTCAGGAATGCGCGACGATGACGCAGTATCGTCTGCCGATCAAAACCGTGATCCTGAACAACCGTTACATGGGCATGGTCCGCCAGTGGCAGCAGCTTCTGCACGGGTCGCGCTATTCCGAAAGTTATAGCGAAACCCTGCCCGACTTCGTCAAATTGTCCGAGGCCTTCGGCTTTACCGGCATGAAGTGCGAAAATCCGGCTGATCTTGATGATGCCATTGCCAAGATGCTCGAAATTGATGGTCCGGTTATTCTGGATGTTGCTGTCGATGATAAGGAAAACTGCTATCCGATGATCCCGTCGGGCAAGCCGCACAATGAAATGCTGCTTGGGCAGGAAACCAACGGCAACGAAGCCATTGATTCCGACGAAGGAATGGTTCTGGTCTGATCCGCACCCAATAAAAGCGTGAGACGACATCATCAAAACCATAATGAAAAAGCCGGTGCGGGCGGCAACATATTGCCCCCCACCGCGCCCTAGCGGAGCGAAACCGTGAAAGAAACCGAAATTTCGAAGCACACCATTTCTGTTCTGGTGGATAACGAAGCAGGCGTCCTGGCCCGTGTCATCGGGCTGTTTTCGGGCCGTGGCTATAACATCGAAAGCCTGACCGTGGCCGAGGTCGATGCGCATACACATGAATCGCGTATCACCGTTGTCACATCGGGCACCCCGATGGTCATCGAACAGATCAAGGCACAGCTTTCGCGTCTTGTCCCGGTTCACAAGGTCAATGATCTGACCCTGTCGGGACCAAGTGTTGAACGTGAACTGGCCCTGATCAAGGTGATTGCAACGGGTGAGAAACGCGTCGAATCCCTGCGTATTGCCGATATCTTCAAGGCACGCGCAGTCGATGCGACCAACAGTTCCTTCGTTTATGAAATCATCGGCAGCCCCGAAAAGATTGACGCTTTCATCAAATTGATGGAACCGCTGGGGCTTTCGGAAATTTCGCGTACGGGTGTCGCGGCAATTTCGCGCGGCACACTGACGATGTGAGTTTGCCCTGCCCGGTGATCCGCATCGGGCAAGGCATTGGGGGTTTTGCCCCTAAACAAATTTGATCCATCCCACCACGCAGATAAAAATAAGCGTGGTCCAACGTCCAGAGGTATCGAAAGATGCGTGTTTATTACGACCGCGATGCAGATGTTAATCTGATCAAAACCAAAAAAGTTGCCATCATCGGTTACGGTTCGCAGGGTCACGCCCATGCGCTGAACCTTCATGATTCCGGTGTTGCAGAAGTGGCCGTTGGCCTGCGTGAAGGTTCCTCTTCGCGTAAAAAGGCTGAAAAAGCCGGTCTGAAAACCATGACCCCGGCCGAAGCAGCTGCTTGGGCAGATGTTGTCATGATGCTGACCCCTGATGAGCATCAGGCAGCGATCTATGCCAAAGAACTGCGCGACAACCTCAAACAGGGTGCCGCCCTTCTGTTCGCACACGGTCTGAACGTGCATTTCGGCCTGATCGAGCCGCGCGCTGATCTTGACGTTATGATGATCGCACCAAAAGGCCCGGGCCACACGGTTCGTTCTGAATATGCACGTGGCGGCGGGGTTCCTTGCCTTGTTGCTGTTGAACAGAACGCATCGGGCAATGCACTTGAAGTCGCACTGTCTTATGCATCTGCAATCGGTGGCGGCCGTTCGGGCGTGATCGAAACCACCTTCCGTGAAGAGTGCGAAACCGATCTGTTCGGCGAACAGGCTGTTCTCTGTGGCGGCCTGACCCAGCTGATCAAATACGGTTTTGAAACCCTGACCGAAGCTGGCTACGCACCGGAAATGGCATATTTCGAGTGCCTGCACGAAGTGAAACTGATTGTTGACCTGATGTATGAAGGCGGTATGGCCAACATGCGTTACTCAATCTCGAACACCGCAGAATACGGCGACTATGTCACCGGCCCGCGCGTGATCGACGCATCGGTCAAAGACCGCATGAAAGAAGTCCTTGCTGACATTCAGGAAGGTAAATTCGTACGTGACTTCGTTCAGGAAATGCATTGCGGTGAGCCGATGTTCAAAGCAACACGCCGCCTGAATGCCGAACATCCGATCGAAGAAGTTGGCACCAAACTGCGCGCTATGATGCCGTGGATTGCTGCCAACCAGCTGGTCGACAAAGAAAAGAACTAAGCAAAATCTTAGGTTTTTGATGCAAACGGCCGTCCCGATGGGGCGGCCGTTTTGCTTTGAGGGCTATGCCCGAAACAATCAGGATTACTGACGCATGCGCTTCACCGGGAAGCGCAATTCCGTGACAGCCCAGATCACGACACAAAGGATCGACACACTTGATCCAAGGGCCACGATAGCGGGCCACCCGCCCATCCCGTACGAAACGGCTGCACTGGCCGAACCACATGCACCGCCGAGGAAGTAACTGGCCATATAGCCCGTCGTCAGGCGGCTTCTGGCTTCGGGATTAAGACGGTAAATCTCGCTTTGGTTGGAGATATGCGCACCTTGAATACCAAGGTCGAGCAACACGACACCGACGCCAAAGGCAACCAGCGACCATTGCCCCCAATACAGCAGCCCCCAGCTTGACACCGTTACCATTAAAAATCCGCCGGTGCTCAGCCTTGCCCAACCCCGATCCGCCAGCCTGCCGGCAATGCGGGCCGCCAAAATACCAATGGCCCCGATAAGGCCAAACATCCCGATCATGGCTTCGGACATGTCATATTGACGGGCAAGCATAAAGGCCATCGCCGTCCAGAAAATGCCAAACACCGCATATTGCAGCCCGCCAATCAGGCTGCGACGGCGCAGCACCGGCTCATCGCGAAACAGATGCAGGATGGAGGCGTAAAGTGTCCGGTAACTGGTGTTTGAGGTTGGAACCAGATGGGGCAAGATTTTGTAACAGGCCACCGAATAGCCCGCCATCAGGACCGCCGCGACGATAAAAACCGACCGCCATCCGGCAAGTTCGGCCATCACCCCCGAAAAGGTACGCGCCAAAAGAATACCCAGCAACAAGCCACTCATCACCGTGCCCACCGCCGATCCGCGCTTATCATCACTGGCAAGATGGGCCGCCAACGGCACAAGGATTTGGGCGGTGACACAGCTTATGCCGACCATGATGCTAAATGCGACCAGCATCAAAAACGAATGCGACAACCCCATCGCCAACAAACCCAAGGCCGTTAAGGCCGAGGTGATGGTCAATAACTTGCGCCGTTCATGATGATCGCCCAACGGCACCACCACAATCAACCCGGCGAGATAACCCAATTGCGCGACTGTAACCAAAAGCCCGGCCTTGGTGTCGCTTAGGCCATATTCACGTGCAAGCAGTTCCAGCAAGGGCTGCACATAATAAAGGCTGGCAACCGAGAGGCCGCTTCCGACCGCCATAAAGGCGAGAAGCCCACGGGTCAGAACTGGTTTGGAATGCATAAAGAATGGTCCCGAAAAGGTTGGTGGTTTCAACAAGATACGCGTCTGCCACAACCGTTACAATCCGTTGACTGGCACAAGTGCGTTTCAGATGTGGCATTGATCAATATGAAACATTGCAGACATGCAATGCTTTGGGCTGGATTTCGAAGGATGATCTGTTTAATTCTGACCTTTAAAACTTTAACTCAAACATGAGCCACTTTATGTTGAATTATATCGATATCGCCCCCGAAGTCGCCGAAGCATTTGCCGCTGGCAAGCCGGTTGTCGCCCTTGAATCGACCATTATTTCCCATGGCATGCCCTACCCGCAGAACCTTGAAACGGCGCACGCTGTTGAACAGGATGTGCGTGATAATGGTGCGGTTCCCGCCACCATCGCCGTGATTGGTGGTCGCTGCAAAATCGGTCTTACCGCCAGTGAGCTGGAATATTTCGCCAAGGGCACGGACATCCTGAAACTGTCGCGCCGCGACATTCCCTATTGCCTTGCCAAGAAACTTGACGGTGCGACCACGGTTTCCGCCACCATGATTTTGGCCGAAAAGGCCGGCATCCGGGTGTTTGCCACGGGTGGCATTGGTGGGGTTCACCGTGATCTTGCCGGGAATTACGATGTATCGGCTGATTTGACCGAGCTTGGTAAAACCAGTGTTGCGGTTGTCTGTGCCGGGGCCAAGGCGATCCTTGATATCCCCAAAACGCTTGAACACCTTGAAACGCTGGGTGTGCCAGTGATTGCCTATGGCACCGATGAGTTCCCGGCGTTCTATTCGGTGCAAAGCGGTCAAAAAGCGCCGCTGCGTCTTGATACGCCCGAAGAACTGGCGGCCTTCCTGACATCGAAATGGGAATTTGGTCTTGAAGGCGGGGCCGTGATTGGCAACCCGCCCGAGGCTGATAAGGCACTCGCACGCGAAGCCATCGAAGGTGCGATTGAAAGTGCACTGGTCGAGGCCACCGAAAAAGGCATTCAGGGGCGCGATGTTACCCCGTTCCTGCTTAAACGCGTGACCGAACTGACCGATGGCAAAAGCCTTGAAGCCAACATCGCCCTTGTGCGTAACAATGCCCGCCTTGGCGCAAAAATTGCGGCGGCGATGGTCGATTAATCCGTCTCACAATCAAGCATCACGATACAGAAAACCGGCTGACAGAGTTCCCTCTGCCAGCCGGTTTTCGTTTCAGCGAGAAATCCTATTCCGGTTTTTTGCCTTTACCGACAAAGCCGGGATCAATCTTGGCATCGTCAATCGGCGTGCCCCAGACGTTCTGACACGGCAGAACCCCGGCCCACACCGGCAAGCTATAATCTTCGTCATCATCGACCGGATCACCGGCCCGGACTTTGGCGGAAACTTCGTTCAGGTCAAAGCCGAGGAACATGGTGGCTTTAAGCTCCTGCTTGTTGGGTTCACGGATGGTGTCCCACCGTCCCGGTTCAAGCTTTTCCATAAACAGGCGGGAATGTTCCATCTTGCCTGCGTCATCAGATACAACCTCACCCTTGCCGTAAATCACGACCGAACGATAATTGGCTGAATGATGGAATGCCGAACGCGCCATCACCAGCCCATCAAGGTGGGTGATGCACAGGCAGGCCTCCGCCCCCTCGGCAATCGCGCCCAGAATGCGGTTTTTCGACGCCCCATGGATATAAATCCGTTCCCCCACCCGCCAATGGGCGGTCGGGATCATGGTGGGACGCCCATTGACCACCGTTCCGACATGGCAAATCAAGGCGTCATCAATGATCCCGTGAACAAGCTTACGGTCATAGGATGCACGCTTGGGACCACGCACAATTTTGGTTACGGGGTGAACATCATATTGGTCAGGCAAATCAAGTACGTCAGACATGGGGTTCTCTTTTGTTCGTCGGTGATGGCACGCGGGGTGTTTCGCCTGATCATCGCGATTATTGGACTTTTCAAAAGGTCCATTATAATAAAATACATAGAACCAATTTAAACCGTCAGGCCGATCAGCATGCGCAGCGATTACAGCTGGATATATCCCAGCCACACCGACCAAACCGGCGACCGGGCAGAACCCATCGCCTATCGGCGGCTTTATCACGGCATACGGGCCGCCATTCTCGATGGGCGGCTCCATCCGGGCGAACGGCTTCCGGCTAGCCGAGATCTGGCCAGAACACTTGGCATATCGCGCAATACCGTGGTCACCAGTTTTGACCTGCTGACGTCCGAGGGCTACCTCGAAACCCGTGTCGGAGCCGGAAGCTTCGTTGCCAGCACCCTGCCCGACCGCGATATGGCGGCAACGCATCAAACCGGCGATCAACGAAATGCATCCAAGACCAAAGAACGCCCCTTGCGGCTCAGCCAAAGTGTCGCGCGCATGCTCGAATATCAGCGACGCTTCCCACGGTTCCGGGTCGCCCGCCCGTTTAACCCCGCCACCCCCGATCTGGATGGCTTTCCCTTTGACCTTTGGGCGCGGCTATTACGCCGTGCATGGCGGTCGCCCGATATTGATCTGACGATCCCCGATGATCCGCTTGGCCTTTCGCAATTGCGCCATGAAATCGCAAAATGGCTGCGCCAGTCGCGCGGGGTCAATTGCGATGCCGATCAGGTGATGATTGTATCTGGCGCACAGCAGGCGCTTGATCTGATTGCCCGTGCACTCGTCGATCCCGGTGATGTCATCGCCACCGAAGACCCGGGATATGAAGGCATTCGCGGTGTTCTTGCCGCCAGCGGTGCCGATGTTCAGGCCATCCCCGTCGATCACGAAGGGCTGTGCGTTGATCTGCTTTCAAACACATCATCCCCGGCACGGATCGTGGTCACAACCCCATCGCGCAATTACCCATTGGGAACGACCCTTTCGCTTGCGCGGCGTCTGGCCATGTTGCAATGGGCGGAGGCCAATGATGCCTGGATTGTCGAAGACGATTACGACAGCGAATACCGTTATGACGGGCCACCGCTGTCATCCTTACAGGGGCTTGATACCCACAACCGGGTGATTTATGTCGGCACGTTTTCACGGGTCATGTTTCCCGGTATCCGGCTTGGCTATCTTGTTTTGCCGCGCACCTTGATCCCGGCCTTTCGCGGGATGCGCGGCTTTGCCGACGGGGTCCCCGCCCCAACCGCGCAAGCCGCCCTTGCCGCGTTTTTCGCCGACGGCCATTTTTGCAGCCATGTGCGCAAGATGCGCCTGCGGTACGGCGAACGGCGTACACATCTGCAAAACCTGATTGCGGATCGTGCGTCAGGCGCACTTTCTATCATGCCCTCAGACGGTGGATTGCATTTCTGCACAAAACTTATCGCCGGGCATGACGACATGGTTTTGCAGGAAAAGATGGTCAAGGCCGGGCTTGATTGCCGCGCGCTGTCGTCTTATTTCCACGATAAATCGGCCGAAAATCGCCCTAATCTGCCGCAGGGGCTGGTGCTTGGATTTGCCGGATGGAACAAAAATGCCCTGACGCAAAGTTTTGGTGAACTGATCACAATCATGGAACGTATCTCTTAATGTACCCCAAGCCAGAGAGAGCGGCTCGGCACCCCCTCTATACGCTGTCACAGTCGAGACGCTCTCTCACCTTTCTGTCGAAATTCCAAGACGATCTTTAAGGATACCAATGACTGACCGTCCAATCGCCATCATGTGGTTTCGCAATGATTTGCGTTTGGCCGACAATCCGGCCTTACGCGCAGCAACCCAGTGGGCGCGCGAAAATGACGGGGTTGTTTTACCGGTATTCATTCTTGATCCGGTGATTTCAGATCAGCTTGGCGGGGCAACCCGGTGGTGGCTTGAAAAAAGCCTGTTGGTACTTGACCGGACCATTGCGGATATGGCCGATGTTAGCGCTAACATGCCTGATAATCCCGCCTTGCGGCTATTCGTTGGCAAGTCTTCTGATATCCTTGATACCATCATTGAAAGCCAGCCGGTTGGGGCATTGTTCTGGAACCGGCTGTATGACAAGCCGTCGATCACGCGCGACACCGAAATCAAGGCCGCCATGATGGACCGCGGCCTTACGTGCGAAAGTTTCAAGGCGCAGCTTCTGTTTGAACCGTGGGAAGTCAAAACCGGTGGCGGTACTGATTTCAAGGTCTTTAGCCCGTTCTGGCGCGCCTGCCAGAAAGCCCCGCCACCACGTGCGCCTTTCAAGGCACCTGAAACCATCACGCTTTGCGATCAAGACATCAAAGGTCAGGTTGACCTTCGAAAACTGGATCTGTCGCCCAAGCCGTTTGATTGGGCCGCGGGATTATCTGAACGCTTTACCCCCGGCGAAAAGGGCGCGATGGATCAGTTGTTTGATTTCATTGATGATCGTTTACAAGACTACGCCGATCTGCGCGACCGCCCGGATCACCGGGTGACGTCGGAGCTCTCCCCCCACTTACGCTTTGGCGAAATCAGCCCGTTTCAGGTCTGGCACACTGCAAACCATTTTGCCGAAGCCAATCCCGGCAAAGGCAAAACCGCATCCAAGTTTATATCCGAACTGGGATGGCGGGAATTTGCCCATCATATCCTGTTTCACGCCAAAGACCTTCGAACCCAGCCGTTGCAAGACAAGTTCAGCAGCTTTGCATGGTCAGATGCCCCCGACGATCTGGCAGCCTGGCAGCGCGGTCAAACCGGCTTTCCCATCGTCGATGCCGGCATGCGTGAACTTTGGCATACCGGATACATGCACAACCGGGTGCGGATGATTGTCGGGTCCATTCTGGTCAAACATCTGTTGATCCATTGGCGCGACGGGCTGGCATGGTTTGACGATACACTTGTCGATGCCTGCCCGGCCAACAATGCATTTTCATGGCAATGGATCGGCGGATGCGGCGCGGATGCCGCCCCCTATTTCCGCATTTTCAACCCCGTACTTCAGGGTGAAAAATTTGACCCCAAAGGCGAATATGTTCGCCAATGGGTTCCGGAACTGCACGACATGCCTGATCAGTTCATCCACAAACCGTGGGAAGCATCGCCCTTGATCCTCAAGGCTGCTGACGTCACGCTGGGCAAGTCCTACCCGGAACCCCTGATCGGTTTGAAAGAAGGCCGTGAGCGGGCTTTGACGGCCTATCAGGACATGAAAAAGGCTGCGGCGTAACCCCCGCAGCCTCCATCCCGCAATACCTTCTCCGTCAACTCCAGAACAACTTGCGTTCTGCGAACTCTTTCCAGGCCATGCCAAGACCGTCCAGTTCATGGTCAACACGTGCGGCATACCACCCAGATACCAGCCCGATGGCCACCAGTCCTTCTTTTGACAGTTTTGGCGCCAGTGACATCAGCCGTTTTTCAGCCACGGCCGCATCCTGCAACTCACCAAGAATATCCTGCATGGCGACAAGGCCGTTGCGGAACTTTTTGACCTTCTTGCTGCCATAGACACCGCCAAAGAAATCGGTGCCATAGCGCATCTGTTTAACATCAAGACGCAGCGCATGAAGCTGTGGTGTGGTCAACACAGTGATGTTGTCGCCGCGACGGGTAACACGTTTATAAACCCGTTCGAGCAATGGCTCGGCCATCTTGCCAATCGGGGCAGCCATGGCTTTCATCTGTGATGCACTGGCCCCGGATGCCCAGCGCGAATAGCTGGCCCATGCGCCAAGGATCAAAAGAAGCTGCCCGTATTCAGGGCTATCGAGCATATCATGTGCTGCGACCAACGCCTTTTGACGTTCAATTTCGGCGGCTTTGCGCAACTCGGCAACGCCTGCATTTTGCGAAAACCGTTCTTCGATCAGGGGCAAGGTTTCGCCAAGAAACACATCCCAATCACGCAAGGCATCAAGTCCCTTGCTACACGTCTTTAACAACCGCCTCAGCAAAACCGCCTCGCCATGTGGCAGGTTCTTTTTAAACAGATTAAACGCCACCCGCAGCCTGCGCATGCCAACCCGCATCTGATGGCAGCCTTCGACATGAAGGTCCTGACGCACACAAATTTCATTGCCAAGGATCATCCGAAGCCCCTGCGCAAGGACGGCTCGAAAGGCTGTTTCGGCCGACATATCAGCCGTCAGGGCAACCGCGTCTGGCTTATAAAAGCGTGTCTCCGTGCCAAGGTACAAATCCCGACCGCGCGATGCTTTGGACCGCATGCTCAACAGCAAGGGAACAGTGCGTTGCAGCTCTAGTGCCAAGTCAAACAAAGCGGCGGGATGGCCATCTTTTAATTCAAACTCGACTTCGGAAAGTGGCACTTCGGCCTCACCGGCGCGCACAACACCCTGATCTATGGCCATTTCCATCACCGCATCACGGTAAGTCAGATCAACGGCACTGCGTTTAAGATCGCTTTCAAAAATCCGGTCGATGGTTTTCTTCTTGCCAAACTTGCTCAGAAGCTTTTTGACGTCCTTGTCGGTAAATTTCTCAAGGTCAAGTGCGCCGTCTTCAAGCGGTACTGTCCATTCATGACGTGCGGGCAAGGCTTCGCGCAGGCCATTGGTGGCCTTAACGGTTTGCTCCCACCCTTGGGTTCCGATCTTGCGCACCCGAATGGCAAGCCCCTTGCGCGCCAGCGACAGCTTGGGCGTATCATAATAGATGGAAACCAGATGGGTCGTCTGAATGCGACGGCCTTCTTTGACCTCGCGTAAGACGGGTGCCTGACGCAAACGCGAAACGTGCTTTGGATCGATCCGAAGTTTCAGTTCGATTTCGATCTGCTTCTCGGCCATTTTGGGTCCCCTAGGCGTATTGTTCTTGTGGCAAAGCGGATTTCACCAATCCTAACGTCATAAACGTTTTTATGTTTCAGCGGGTTGAAATCACATGCCGGAATGATGGTAGCGGATTGTCAAATTTCCGCAACAAAAGCCCTAAACCCCCATCAAATCAAGCACTAAACGCATATCTCACAGCTTACACAAACTGCACCTTTCATTTGAAACCAGACCAGAATATTTCTGTTCATTTGATCACAACAGCAACAAATTCATAAACTTTGAGAAGATAGAGTGCGTGCCTACTTAATCCAGCGCATCCGATCTCTTACCGATTCTTTACCGGCATGTGGACCCAAGAGGCTCTGCAAGAATCATCAAGTGAAAGCATGTTAAATAGTTACTTTTTCATCGCCCTCGAACAAACTCAAACATTAAATCGTCTATCAACCCCCAACCCTAATCAATAGGATAGGACAGAGCAGTCAACCCGTTCTTATAGATAGTATCCATCGCAAATTAACCATTGATAATATTGGACAATGTCACCGAAATAGATTTCGGGTTTCGTACCTGTTTCCGAGGAATGAACTCGTGGTCCCGATTGGAATGCGCCACGCGTTACTTCTGCCAACATAATAAATTATGGAAGAAATTTGCTTCAATGAAATTAAATCAGTTTTGGAATCCAGTACTCCTCACAACCATCCTTGGATGCATGGCATTGAGCGGCTGCCAGACCACACGCTCAAACCATTTTTCGGAATGGAAAGAAACGCCTATTGCAAGTGCACGTTTTAATATCATGCAGGCGTTGTCAGTCCCGGTAAGTGCAGTTCAACAGCGATCCCGCAACAATGGTCAGGTTCTTGACGAGAAATGGGTACTTGCCTGCGGAAAAGGTGAAGTTCAAATTCAACATGTTTCGAGTGCATGGTTCAACCCATCGACAATTAGTGACCTTAAATCAGAGGAAATTTTTGCTGCCCAAGTAATAGCGGGGGCTGGATCCAATGTGAGTCTTCAAAACACAACTTCTGTAACGATCCCTACAGGACGCCGTATTGGTTACTATGCAGATGTTAAAAAATCCAACGGAGACATTTGTCAGGCAGCAATTTTTGGTATTCGCGGCAAAAATGCCCGCATGTATGACAATGACCGTGGACAGGTTGATACATATATAGAACTTCACTATTGCGGTGATGAGCGTATTGATATGGGCACGTTTGTCGAAACCGTTGATATGACTAAAAACGGCGCTGTCAACGCTGGTCAGTTACAAGATTGCACGTCTGCTTACAGCGAGCCAAATTTAACCGAAACACTCGACACTCAAAAAAAAGCAAATGCCACTGTTGTGTGGGACGGTACTTACAAGGGGTCGGGTCCAATAGAAATTTCTCATGGGCCAACCAATGGTGTGTTCAATGTATCATTTGATGAAGGATTAACATGTGAAGGTCACTTCAAAGCCTCAGACCCACAAAAACCACTGAATGCAGATTGGTCTATGAAATGTAACAATGGTCAAAGTGCCAAGGGATTTTTCTATCCCGAAAATGACAAGCTACTTTATGGTAAAGGCACCGACCAAAAAGGCTCAAATATACTGCTTCAAATCGAACTTTAACCTCAACAGCCCCCCAAAAAATGCTGCAAACATCCGAGAATTGAGGTTTGCAGAATTTTGCTTCGCGTGGGCCCCACACTTGGCATTTGCTGCAAGTCTCCACTTCTGGATGATGAGACTGACGCTTACTTAAGAGCGACCAGATACCTAAAAAACATATTGGAAAACCGCATTTCCACCACTTTCGAACAGGTCTCAAACCTGCCAATAGTGGCTATCCTCATCGTGGGACATACAATCTAGAGGGTAACAATGAACACCAAGAAACTTATCGGGTTCGCCGTTTTGGGGACAACACTGTTGCTGGCCGGGTGCCAGACCACCAGAGATCATGCATTTTCCGAATGGAAAGAAGTACCGATTGGCAAGTCACGGTTTAACGTGCCGACGGCCTCGAACATTCCGGTGACCAAGCTCGAACAGAGTGATCGTAACAATGGTCAGGTCCAGAACGAAAGATGGGAACTGGTCTGCGGGCAGGGTCTGATCACAAATGCATATACATTTGATGTCTGGTTCACCCCACAAAGCGAACAGGAACTTGCAGACGAAGCGCAATTCCGAGACACATTCGAAACGTCAAATGTGACAGTCTTGAAAACCTATCCGATCACGTCAAACGTGAATGGAAAAGCAGTGGGTTATTATGCTGACGCCAAAATTGGCGAAAGTTCGCAATGTAAAGTCGCCAAATTCGGCTTCCGTGCGACAAATGGCCGCAAAATTTACGATAATGATCGCGGCGGCATCGATTCAATCGTCACTGTTGTCTACTGCGGGGACGCTGATTTCGACATCGCAAAATTGACCCATAACATCAGTCTGGTCGATGACCGTGACGCCTATGCAGCACGGGTAATGGCGCTACCTACTCCAGCATGCGCGATGACGAGAACCAAGACTTCGGGTGCACAAGGCGGTAACTGGTCCAGCGCCAGAATGGGCACCTATGATCGCACCATCGCAATGACCTGGGGAAGCAAGCTGACCGATGGGTATCTCGATACCAAGGTGTCGCTCAAAGATTATGGCGGAACACTTGAGTTTATCGGCCCAAACAGTTCGCAATGCAAAGCACAACTGAGCGTAACCAAAAACGACGCCCCGACAGAAGGCACATGGTTTACAGATTGTACCAAAGGGGCATTTGCGTCGGGTACATTCACGCTTGATGACAACCGCAACCTGATTGGCGAAGGAACCGATCAGGATGATGAGGGTGTTGAATTCACACTTTGGATTCCAGACAACAAAGCATGACATCGACCCGGAATCAAAAAGCCCCGTCCATGAAAGATGGTGCATAGAGATCTAAGATCCGAACTTATGGTTTTAATCAGGACCGAATGCTGAGAGTACTTGCACAGAAGACAAAGCAATCACAAGGAGGGGGGAATTTGCTAAACAAAACAATAATTAGTCTTTTGGCTATAGCTACACTGTCAGGTTGCCAAACAACAGAGTTAGCTGACCCGAACTATATCTGGTTTAGATCTAACGCGCAGTTAGCACATTTCAACGTAAAAGATGCAACAAACATCCCAGCAAGCAGCGTATCCACAGGCAGTAGAAGCTTAATCCCACGTATCCAAAACAACATTGACCGCCCAAACGTTGAAAAATGGACGCTGAACTGTAATGCGGGCGATGTAATTATAGAACATCTTCCGTTCCGAACTTATAGTCGAAGTGACTTCAGTAATATTCGGGATGAAGAGGCTTTTCTGAAGCGTTTCCAGAAACGTCTCCCGCGATCCAATGCCGCTTATAAAATTGAAAAGATCGACATTACTGAGCGTTTGGCATCAGGTCACATCGCATATTACCAGGATAAAAATGGCATTAATTGCCAGCATAGCCTCGCCATCATGCGTACACGTGAAAACCGAATTGATGAGAGAGACTCAGGTTTTGTAGATACAGTTGTTGATATTGATTATTGTGGCGAACCCCAACTCGATATCCAAACGCTGCTAACAGATCTAGAGCTGTATTCCGATTCTAGAGACCTCGCGCGGCGGCTCGAGACTTGGACGCCTGATCAATGCCCCTCAATTGCAAAAGACTTTAAGTTTTCTCGTCCACTTGAGACGAGTTCATTCGCAAAAATGTCGCTAATTTGGAAAAGCACTGTCCCGTTAGAAAACATTATTGTTGAGTTTCACTCAAACAAACGTGAGGGCGTTTTCACGTTTAACAATACCGAAAAGATAGTTTGTAGCGGTTCCTATCAATCTCCCACCGATTTTCCTTTAGTGCAAGGAGAGTGGAGTGTTGTTTGCGACGATGGCAGCTCTGCAACTGGACAGTTTGTTACGACTAAGGCAGGGATCATAAATGGCGTAGGATATGATGCGAACGGCAGAGTTACACGTTTTAGCTTTAAAAACTTTGTCCTTGATCGCAAGGACCTTCAGTTGTCTGACACCACAAGTAAGACGTAACATGAACAATACCGCAGAGATTAACTTGTCTTACCGTTTCGTATGAAATTCCAAAGCACCGATAACGCGAATATGACGATAAGGACATTACACAGGATTATTCTGATCGCCGTAGCTCAGATTGCATTAACCGGCCTGAGCGGTTGTACAGGAGGGTCTGCTCTAACGTATCAAAACTGGCTCGACCATGAAGAACCACCGACTTTTCCGTTTACAACGAATAAAATTAAACACGTAGAAGTTTCTTGGTCACGCATCGGACCGAAGGAAAGCTACGACGCTTGGATTCGGTCCAATGTTATCGAAGGTAGGATCGAATTTTACGGATATCAGACCTGTTACGGTCAATATGCAAGAGATGACGGCATGTACCCCGCAAATGGCAGGTGGGTTATCATTTGCGCCGACGATAGCTTTGCGTCTGGAAACTTCCAAATTAATGATCAGGGTGGAATTTCTGCAACAGGCGCTGACACAAAAGGCGAATGGGTCACCTTTGATCTGGCACCAACGCATTAATTGTTGTCATTGAAGCGTTTTTTGCGTCTAGAATCAAAAAGACCCGGCTATAAAATCCGGGTCTTTTTTGTTTTATGAAAGATGGTGCCCAGAGGCGGGTTCGAACCACCGACACGCGGATTTTCAGTCCACTGCTCTACCAACTGAGCTATCTGGGCATCTTAATCTTTCATCTCTGTTTCCAGAGTGTCCCCTGCGGAACGAGCCGGGTTATACAAACTCCTTTGGGGCTTGTCCAGACTCAAATCGCATTTTTTTTCCCGTTAAAATTCTTCTTCATCTTCAAGGTCTTCGAGATACTCGGGCGGCTCGGCTGCGGGAATTGCGTAGCTTTCATTCAACCATTTCCCAAGGTCAAGATCGGCACAGCGTTTCGAGCAGAACGGCTTGTATTGTTCCTCAACCGGCTTGTCACAAACAGGGCAGCCAGACCCTGCTGTTTTTGCTGTGTTTTTTTCTGTCATGTCTTTTTCTCCAACCGGTAGGCATCTTCACTTAGCATTGGATCTGCGGTGATTTCAGGGGCAACCCCCAATTCATTTCGCAAGATATCTGCGCCATCTTCATTCAATGCAAGTCGTTCAGCAATCACCGGGGCCACATAAAGCTTAACCGCCCCGACGAGACCGTTGCGACAGTCACCAATCACATGACGAATAACCGCATTAAGCGCCGTTTGGTTTGAAAGTCTGCGTGTATCTGACTTTACCTGCATCCGCTCGCCAAGCGATTCGCCCGACCGCTGGCGGCTAAACTCAAAAAGACCAAGACGCGTAAACCCGCCAATTTGAACCGAACCATCAAGCTCGGCCCCGAAAGTTTCGCGCAGCACGGCTTCAAACCTGTCACGTCCGGCACGCGATTTCACCCGCAACGGGTCAATCACAATCAATCCGCCAATATTGCGCAAGCGGATTTGATGAACGATTTCTGTGGCCGCACGAGCATTGAGCTCAATCGCGCGGGCCTCACTATCCCGGCCTGCATCGACCCCACCCGCGTTCACATCAATCGCACAAAGGGCGGTTGCCGGGTCAATCGCGATCCATCCGCCACCGGGAAGTTTCACCCGTGACGACAACGCCATGTTAATCTCGTCTTCAAGATCGATTTCAAGATCACTGGCACCAAACAAAAGTTGTGTCCCAGTGTGACGGGTAAGATTGTCGTCTAACACACCACGGGCCTTTAAAATGCCGCGCAGGCGCACAAACTCATTCGTTCCATCGACAATGCATTCACCACCTGCCATCAGGTGGCGTTCGATCATCTGATCGACCTCAGACTGGGCAGGCGATATCCGTTGTGGTTTTTTGGGATCAGCCAGCGCTGCGGTCGCGGCCTGCCATTGGCGGCGCAACAGTTGATATTCACCCGACAGAGCTGCCCCGTCCCACTCAAGGGCATGACTGCGCAGCATGATGCCATCTTCATCGGCCTGAAGCGCCTTGAGATGACGCGCCAAATCGGCACGACGGCCTTCGTCCTTGAGTTTCCGGGGAAGTTCGATCTGTTTGCCGTGCGGGCGCAGGATCATACCCAGCCCTTCGATGGCAATCCGCCCAGTGAGCTTCACACCCTTGTCTTCAAAGCCAAGCCGGGAAATCTGCACCAGCACCCATTGGCCTTCATGAAGTGGCCCGGTATAGCGGTCAAAGGGCAACAGACCGTCATCAAGCCCCTCAAGGGCCACCATCGCCGCCGCCATTTCCGGCAGAACCTTTGACACCCGGCCAAGATGAAGGTCAAAACGTGCAGGCCCACCACGATCAATCCAAAGACGCGAAAGGCGCCCCTGTTCAATAAAGGCAATGCGCCGTTCAAGCGCAACAGCGTCAATCAGCAGGCGGCCTTTTGGGGGTACGCCAGCTGTCATGATCAGACCTCTTTGACGGGATAGCCAAGACCACGCAGGAGGCCGTCCACCTCACAGAGCGACAGCCCGACGACATTGGAATAGGAGCCGGAAATCGCCTTGATAAAAGTCGCCGCATGGCCCTGAATGGCATAAGCACCTGCCTTGCCTTTCCATTCGTCATGCGAAAGATAACGGTTAAGGTCTTCGGTACCGAGGGTCCGGAATTTAACCTGTGTTTCGATCACACGGGACCGCTCAGTGCCATCCGGCGCAATCAGGCAGACACCGCCGTAAACACGATGGCGACGACCAGAAAGAAGGGTCAGGAATTTACGCGCTTCGCGTTCATCGGATGCCTTGCCCAGCGCGCGGGTTCCGCAGGCAACAACAGTATCGGCGGCAAGGACAAAAGCCCCGCCATTGCTTTTGGCAACGGCACGGGCTTTTTCTTCGGCAAGGCGCAAGGCAAGTCGGCGCGGACTTTCGTCGGCCGCTGGCGTTTCGTCGATATCCGCCGGGGCAACCTGATCTGGCACAATTCCGATCTGCGCAAGCAGCTCAAGACGGCGCGGCGATGCAGAGGCCAGTATCAGTTTCGACAAGACGCGGCTCCCGGATGTCGGATCTTTACCCTTGGTTCGCGATGTGACCTTGTCACACGCGTTCCATACACAGAACAATTGCCCTTGGGCGCAAAGGTAAACCGCACGCCAGACAAGGTCAATTTACGCTGTAAGCAGGTTTCAGATTACTTGAAACGGAAGGTGATACGACCCTTGGTCAGGTCATAAGGGGTCATTTCGACGCTGACACGGTCCCCTGCGAGAACACGAATACGGTTCTTACGCATTTTGCCCGAGGTATGAGCAAGGATTTCGTGGTCATTGTCCAGCTTCACGCGGAACATCGCGTTGGGCAGAAGTTCAACGACAGTGCCCTGAAACTCGATAACGTCTTCTTTAGCCATGTGACTCCTAGCTTTCGTATTGCAATATCAAAATACCGGTGGGGCGCAAACTGCTCTGAACCGGGCAAAAGGTCAAGTCCTTTCACACCACCCCCTCGGCGTTCCAGCACTGCACACACGGCATGGCAACGGTAGTTTACGCGTTTATAGGCCCGTGTTGCGACGGCTTATGATGGTTGCCTGTGGTTTTGGCTCTTTGCTGGGGTGCCTAATCGGTTCTATTGTCTGGATTCTTTCGCCTTAATAGGTCCTGACCTTAGCCCCTTGGAACCAACCGCCATGTCGACAAAGAACCAACCTGACATCCGTCTGGCACAAAAGGATGACGCCCTGGCCCTTCATGCAATGCTGTTTCAGATTGCTGCTGCCACCGGGTGCGAGGACAAATTTAAAAGCAGTCCAGACGATCTTGTTCGGGACGGGTTTGGAAATGCCCCCGCCTTTGAAGCCATGATCGCGACCGAAAACAGCACTCCGGTTGCGCTGTGTCTATATTTCCCAAGCTATTCAACGTTCCGTGGACAGGCCGGGCTTTATATTCAGGATCTTTATGTCGCCCCGTCTCATCGCGGGGCACAGCCTTGGGGCAGTCTTGCGCGCAATCTGGTTCAAGCTGTTGCCAAACAGGCGCATGCGCAAGGCAAAACCTATATCAGGCTGTCAGTTGATGCCCAAAACGTCATTGGTCAGCGGTTCTATGAAAAACTCGGCATGCGTCCTGCCGATGATGAAAAGATCTTTGTTCTTGATGGTCACACGTTCACCGATCTTGCCCAAAACAAATAATCAGACTTTTGGCGAAGGTCCAACCGGGAAACGATCGAGGATGCGCTTTTTGATCTGATCGCGCACCTGACGGTAGGCCTCAAGCCGCGTTTCACGCGATCCTTCGACAATGGTGGCATCAAAGGTGTTCCAGAATTCCACATCACAGGCCATGGTACGGGTCATTTCGACCGCACGGTGCTGGGCTTCTGGTGACATGGTGATGATCAAATCAAAGAACCCGTCTTCAAGCTGATCAAACGTTTTGGATTTGTATGAGGAAATGTCCAGACCGATTTCATCCATCACGGCAATGGCAAAACCATCCACTTCACCAGCACGCAGACCGCAGCTTTCGACATAAATACGCGTCCCGTGATAATGGCGCATGATGGCTGCCGCCATCACCGAACGAACGGCATTGAAACTACAGGCAAAGAGAACCGATCCGGGAAGCTCTTCTGCCACTGTGCCTTAACCCCGGATGTGAAGGACGCAAATCAGGGTAAACAGGCGACGTGCAGTATTTTCATCAACTGTCACCTTCTCGGCCAGAAGCTCGCGCAATTGCTCTGACCCTTCGTTGTGCAATCCGCGGCGCGCCATATCAATGGTTTCGATCTGGGATGCACTGGCTTTTTTGATCGCGTCATAATAGCTTTCGCAGATCATGAAGTAATCTTTGACGATGCGGCGAAACGGCGACAATGGCACGGGAATGGTGGTCAGGTTTTCACTGTCATCATCGCCGCGCACATCCATATAGATGCGGTTTTCTTCGATGCGCATATGTACCGAATACGGCCCTTCGAACCCGCCAGCAGGCTCAAAATGGTTATCTTCGAGCAGGTCATAAATCGCCACAGCCTGTTCGTGTTCGACCTCGGGACGGCGACGCACCTTGTACTTTTCGTCAAGATAGATACCAGCGATACATTGGTTCTTTGCCATGGCTCTCTCCCTGCGGTCCCCTTACACGCTGCACTGCAACAGCATAACACAGCTTACATCTGGTTTGACCGGATCGCCACTGAAAGTCCGTGTGCCTGCAAACCTTCACTTTCCGCAAGCGCAATTGCCGCTGGTCCGATCTTGGCCAGGCTTTCCGGGGTGCATTTGATCAGCGATGACCGCTTAACAAAATCAAGCACACCAAGACCGGAAGAAAACCGTGCCGAACGGGCGGTTGGCAGCACGTGGTTTGGCCCGGCAACATAGTCACCAATGGCTTCTGGCGTGTAACGACCCAGGAAAATCGCACCGGCATGATGAATGTCTTCTGCCAGTGCGTCCGGGTCATCCACCGCCAATTCCAGATGTTCCGGGGCGATCCGATCCACAAGGGCCGGAGCCTGCGACAGATTTTCCACCAAGACAATTGCACCAAAGTCGCGCCAGCTTGCCCCGGCGATTTCCGCACGCGGCAATTTTTCCAGATGCGCGTCAATCGCGACTTGCACACGGTTGGCAAAACCGGCGTCATCGGTGATAAGGATCGATTGCGCAACCGGATCATGTTCGGCCTGCGACAAAAGGTCTGCCGCCACCCAGCTTGGATCGTTGGAACCATCGGCCACCACAAGGATTTCCGACGGACCGGCAATCATATCAATGCCTACCTGACCGAATACGCGGCGTTTTGCCGCCGCGACAAAGGCATTGCCCGGGCCAACAATCTTATCAACCGGCTTAATGGTTTGCGTGCCATAGGCAAGGGCCGCAACCGCCTGCGCGCCGCCAATTCGGTAAATCTCGTCCACCCCGGCAATGCGGGCCGCAGCCAGCACCAGCGGGTTCATTTTATTGTCCGGGGTGGGTACCACCATGACAAGACGCTCAACCCCGGCAACCTTGGCCGGGATGGCATTCATCAAAACCGATGATGGATAAGATGCCAAACCACCGGGGACATAAAGACCGGCGGCTGACACGGCCCGCCACCGCCAGCCAAGCTCAACACCTGTTTCATCGGTGTAGCGTTCATCGGTTGGCATCTGCTTTTCGTGGTAGGAGCGAATGCGCGTTGCCGCCAGTTCCAGCGACTTGAGCAGATCGGCATCAACTTCGTTTAACGCGGCATCAACCTCGGCCGCCGTCACCGCCATACCGCTGGCATCAATGTTAAGACGGTCAAAGCGGTTGGTATATTCACATACCGCTTCGTCACCACGTGCGCGCACATCGGCAATGATGTTGGCAACAGCCGCATCAACATCGGCATCGGATTCACGCTTCATGCCGAGAAGTTTGACGAAATCTTCCTCAAACCCGGCATCGGTAATAGAAAGCTTAAGCGGCATTGAGCACCTCGGAGAAACGGTCAATCCATGGCTGAACATCGGTCGGACGGGTTTTAAGCGCAGCCCGGTTGACGATCAGGCGTGACGTCACATCGGCAATATGTTCAATCTCGCGCAGGCCATTGGCCTTAAGCGTATTGCCCGTCGATACCAGATCGACAATGCGACGGCACAGACCAAGGGTCGGTGCCAGCTCCATCGCGCCGTTCAGTTTAATGCATTCGGCCTGAACACCGCGTTTGGAAAAATGATTGCGCGTCACATTGGGGTATTTGGTCGCAACACGCACATGCGACCAGCGCGATGGATCATCACCGTCGATCATTTCTTCGGGCTCGGCCACAGCCAGACGGCAATGCCCGATATTAAGATCAAGCGGCGCATAGATATCGGGATAGTCAAATTCCATCAGAACATCATTGCCGCACACCCCGATATGGGCGGCACCAAAGGCAACAAAAGTTGCAACGTCAAAGCTGCGCACGCGAATGATATCGATATGCGGATGATTGGTGGCAAACCGAAGCGCACGGGATTTGGGATCATCAAATGCGGCTTCCGGTTCGATCCCGGCGGATCGCACCAGCGGCATTACCTCGTCAAGAATGCGCCCCTTTGGCAGGGCCAGCACCAGCTTTTCGTCACTCATCAATCAGTCGCCTTACGCGTTATTTACTGTCCGGATTGCAATCCAATCACGAACCGGCTTTAGACCGGCACCCGGACACGTTCTATCTGCGCCCCGCAGGAACTCAGCTTTTCTTCCAGTCGCTCATAGCCGCGATCAAGATGGTAGACACGGTTAATAACCGTCTCCCCCTCGGCTGCCAAGCCCGCAAGCACCATCGACACCGACGCACGCAGATCGGTTGCCATCACTTCGGCCCCCGACAGTTTCGCACTGCCGCGCACGATTGCTGAGCGGCCATGAACATTGACATCCGCCCCCATGCGGCTCAATTCCGGCACATGCATGAAACGGTTTTCAAAAATCGTTTCTGTAATCATCGATGCGCCATTTGCCACCGACATCAGCGCCATGAATTGCGCCTGCATATCGGTCGGGAACCCGGGATAAGGTTCTGTCATCACATCAACACCCTTAAGCGTCGCGCGATTACCGCTCACCTTCATGCCGTCTTGCGTTTCTTCGATCTCGACACCTGCTTTGCGCATCGCATCGACAAGGCTTTCGATCAGCTCAATCCGCGTACCGGTAATTTCAATCTCGCCACCCGTGATTGCCGCAGCAATCGCATAGGTGCCGGTTTCGATACGGTCAGGCACGACGGAATATTCCGCACCGTGCAAGCGTGGCTTACCGGTAACTTTCAGCGTATCGGTCCCGATCCCTTCGATCTCGGCCCCCATCGCAACCAGGCAGTGTGCCAGATCGGAAACTTCGGGTTCACGCGCTGCATTGGCAATGGTTACAACACCGTCGGCCAAGGATGCTGCCATCAAGGCATTTTCAGTCGCACCTACGGAAACCTGCGGGAACAGAATATGTCCGCCCTTAAGGCCCTCGGGTGCGCGGGCTTCGATATAGCCTTCGGTCAGGTGGATTTCAGCCCCCATGGCCTCAAGCGCCTTAAGGTGCAGGTCAACCGGACGGTTGCCAATTGCACAACCACCGGGAAGCGAAACGCGGGCAACACCGCAGCGCGCAACAATCGGCCCCAGAACCAGAACCGATGCCCGCATCTTGCGCACAAGATCATAAGGCGCGGTCGTGGAGATGATTTCCTTGGCGGTCATTTCCAGAACGCGACCCGTATGCCCGCCATTGGGTGCATGACCATTGAGATGCAGTGCGACACCATGCTGGGCCAGCAAATTGGCCATCGACGTGATGTCGGCCAGATGCGGCAGGTTGGAGAGCGTCAGCGTCTCATCTGTCAAAAGGCTTGCAGCCATCAACGGCAGGGCCGCATTTTTGGCACCGCCAATAGCGATTTTACCCTGCAGCCGGCGACCGCCGGAAATCTTGATCTTGTCCATTCAATCCTCATTGTGCTGCGTCTTTGCGCGCAGCAAAACCGTGTCTTGGCGTATCACCGCCGAATATGTTGTCATGCCTTTATCACAGGCGCGGCAGTGTGACACCTTTTTGGCCCATATATTTTCCTGCGCGATCCGCATAGGAGGTATCGCATTCGCTTTCGGCTTTCAGGAAAATGAACTGACACGCTCCTTCGTTGGCATAAATGCGGGCCGGAAGCGGTGTGGTATTTGAAAATTCCAGTGTCACATGCCCTTCCCATTCCGGCTCAAGCGGGGTGACATTGACAATGATACCGCACCGCGCATAGGTCGACTTGCCAAGGCAGATTACCAGCGTATCGCGCGGAATCCGGAAATATTCCACCGTGCGGGCCAGCGCAAAACTGTTGGGGGGGATCACGCAACAATCGGTCTGACGGTTGACAAAACCGTCATCGGAAAATTCCTTGGGATCGACAATCGCCGAGTCGACATTGGTGAAAATTTTGAACTCGTCAGAAACACGGGCGTCATAGCCATAGGAACTGACCCCATAGGAAATCACACCATCGCGCTTGAAACCGTCAACAAACGGCTCAATCATGCCTTTTTCCTGCGCCATCTGACGTATCCAGTGATCAGGTCTTACCGACATTTTGCCACCCTTGTTTGCTGTGAAGGTCCCTGCGCGACACTGCGCCATCCTGCGATATTCGTTTTACCCGCCACACAGCATGAAGATCAACCAAACGATGCCTGTGGCTGATGCCTAATTCTTCTCATCATCCGATTGGGGACGGTCTTTTTCTGTCGCCTCCCCGGCATCCTGTCGTGAGCGCTTCTGCTGTTTACGCTTGGCCAGATTGGCACGCAGGGCTTCGGCTTCGCGTTTTTGACGTTCCTCATTCACCGCCGGGCGGATGTCGGATTTCTTTGCAGTCATAATGTGATCCGGTTTCCGGTTGATATGATCGGGAATATGTCGGGACGTTATAAAACAACAGGCGAAAAATTACAGCCGATCTTGACGAAAACAGGGCAAAAAGCTGCGATGTTTGAACATTCGAAAAACTTCGCCTATTTCGGGCTTGACCAAATACGGATCCGTGGCCTATAACCCGCCCGCACCGCAAAGGGCTTAATGCTGCTGTAGCTCAGGGGTAGAGCACTCCCTTGGTAAGGGAGAGGCCGGGAGTTCAAATCTCCCCAGCAGCACCATTTGCCTGTTAAGCGACCCGCATAAGCTGCCGTAGCTCAGGGGTAGAGCACTCCCTTGGTAAGGGAGAGGTCGAGAGTTCAAATCTCTCCGGCAGCACCATTTTCCAAGAATTTTTTATTGTATCGCATAAATGCTAACTCGGAGCATCTGCTCCCATTAGTAAATGGGATAATAAATTACACTGCAAACGGCTGCGGATACTATTGCAATGACCGTCACAGGTACGAGCACGGAAACACAGCCGATAGCCCAGCGGTAAAGTTCTAACGCAGCCTCAGACAGCCCCGCAAGGAACCCCTTCCGCTCTTCAAAAGTTGCGCCCGCAAACACACCAAACAGTGTCCCTGCGAGCATCGCCAAGACTGACAGTGTAGCAGACATGCCTGGCGACTTGCCTTGAACGAATGCAAAATACAGAAAGATGGTAAATCCCACCATAACGGCGTCTTTGGATACCTTACTGAAATTCCCACGTAATTTGGCCGCCAAAGAAACAACAACAATCGACACAAGAACACTCACCGCGATATGCCACGGATAACGTAGATTAGTAAGGTTGCCGTAATCCCAAATCAACGATACCGAACTGGCGGCCCCGAAAGTTAAAACCGCAAGCAAAGTTAGAAACATTCCACCATACAAAACAGAGATAGCATGCACTATCGTCCCATTGGTCTTGCGGCCAGCATCAGCAGACGCAACTCGTCTCGATGACGACGTCAATGCGACGGCAAAAACGGCACAAATCAAAACGTTTATGTTCGCGACAGCAATAAATAGGTAGCTAACAGCTACGATCAAACTCGCAACCACAAAAAACGTCGTGCGTTTTTTAAAGTACCGACTATCCGCAAACCTTCCCAAAAATCGGCCAAGTATCAGCGGTACAATCACACCAAAAAGCAGCGTGCACAGTAGGACAAAATGGCTAAATTCGAAACGCCACATAAAAGGAAAGATCAATATCGGGAGAGCAACAACCGATAGTTTGCTCCAGAAAAGATCATCACTATTCGCAAACCGAAAAACAGAATAAGGCACAGAGCAGGTACGTGCCAACCAGACAAAAGACCGTCGTCTAACTTGATAACCAAGAGCAATCTGGTCGGCCCTGAATGCCAGCAAACAAAAAGGGCTTCCCATAATAATGACGCTGGAGAACGTATTCCACGCGCCTGACTTTATGAGCCAGAATACCATACTGTGGTCGAGAACATCTCCAGCCCCAAACAACAAATCTTCTAGAATGAACGCAGACAAAACAAGGGCAGTGGAAAAGACCAACCAGCCAGAAAAAAATCGCCTCACGAGCAGCGCAAAAAACAGCGTAACAAGGCCAGAAAGCGCCACCCAATTAGTATCAAACTGATCTGGACGATATGACGGAATACCTTGACCAAGCCGATAAACAAGCACTGCAGACAGTACAAGGCCGACGAGACCAAACAGAATGCCACGCTGCCGCAAACTGGTTACTTCCGAACTGACCCAAAACCCGAGCACAAGCGAAAACATGCAGCTGAAAATGGTTACCGTCTCGAGGCGCAGACTGAGCGGGAAGTCATCAGCCCAACTTATATCAAACGCATAGAGTACACCAAGACCATCGACAACGCGTCCAACCACCCAAAGAAGGGAAAGAAGGGCAAAGAAGTTTCCCACCAGTTTAGAAAAACTAGTCTCGGTGAAAGAGTGGCTATCAACCGTTTTAACATTGTATCTCGCGCGCATCCCGGACCCTTACAATCTCAAGCTGCCAAGATAATCAAGTACCGCGCGGGAAATCACAACGAAAAGATAGTCGGGCCCAAGCCCAGACTTGATCGATAACACGCAACCAACACATGGGGATAAATTGCCCTAAGGTGGCCCTAGACAAACCCGTTGCAAGAGATAGGTCGAGAGTTCAAATCTCTCCGGCTGCACCATTGTCCAAAGACAAATATTTGACAGATAGCACAACGCAGACAGCAACGTTGTAACTGCGATGCACGTGGTTCGAACGCTACGTTTCGTCGTTTAGCGCTTTAAAAGAAACCGAAGCGATAGCACTGTCGGATCAACGCCCAACCGGGACCGACATAAAACAGCCAATACATGGGGATAAATTGCGACCACTGCACCTGAAACCCAAACCGCCGGTGCCAACCCACCAAAACTCATGGCAGTAGCACCTGCCAACATCATGATTACAGCCGCCCAACAGATTACGGTTCGGGCAATTTTGTGCTGACCTGTCATCGTCATAAGGGAGACGGCTGGCCCCGCAGCAGCGTAGAGGAAATATGCCATGAGCATGATGCGAAGCAACGGAACGGCTTGAACATACCCTTCGCCAAAAAAGCCTAGAAGCTCTGGAGCAAAGGCAAAAAAGATTCCACACACAGGCAATGCGACGGCCATTGTAAATCCAGTCGCTCGGGCAACAAGCGCCTGGAGTTCGTCGGTATTGTTATTGGACATCGCACGCGACAGGAACGGCGTTATAATGGATTGCACGGCCGTCAGAGCAAAAATCACCAGCATTGCCAAACGAATGACTGCACTCATTTCACCGGCTTCCGCCGCAGAGAGCAATATACCGGCAAGAACAATAGGGGATTGATTCAATAGAGCTGTAGCAGACTCAGACAACAACAAGTTAACACCATGAGATAACCATTGCCGAAAATCATCCGAAGCTAAACTGAAGTCGCCAGCCCAATTAACCTTTTTATCCACGACAACAAGCACAATTACGGTAACTAAGGAAGCTGTCAGGGCAAGTGTGTAACCTAGGCCAACCGTAAAGTTCCCTAATCCGTCATATAGAAGAAACTGAACAGCAACCAGAAACACCATAAACGTTGCCGGTCGCACGACAGCTTCACCAATGACTGCCCTTGAAACATTTCCATCTGCACGAATGATATTCTGAAAAACAGCCAACAAAGAAGCCATCGGCAATGCTAACGCGACAGTAAATGAGACCGCCCCCGGAAATGCCCGCATGTAATACAGCATAGTTCCAAAGATCAATGCACCAACTAACGAAAATACCAATGTTAGCCCTATTGCGACACGCTTTATACCACCTGCAGCATCCGCCCGTCCCTCAGTTCTATATTTTGGCAAAAACCTTACGATCGCAACATCAAGGCCAAGTGTTGAAACTTTTGCCCCAATGACGACAACACCAAGAACCACACTAAAAAAACCAAACAGCTCCTTGCCGCCATAACGTGAAATAAACACGCTGGCCAGAAACATCATGCCCGCCGAGAACGCATTGGCGAACAGCACAAAAATGGCAGCAAATTTCAATTTCGTTTATCCGTAAAAGGACCGGTACCACGCAACAAAATTGCCAATTCCGGTCTCTATTGAGGTTTCCGGTTTAAAGCCAACGGCATCAGTCAGGGCATCCACATCGGCGTAGGTGGCCGGAACATCGCCATCCTGCATCGGCAGCATATTTTTGTCTGCCGTTTTGCCCAGCGCTTTCTCAAGTGTTTCGATCATATACATCAGCTCAACCGGGCTATTGTTGCCGATGTTAAACACGCGGTAAGGAGCCGAGCTGGTCGCCGGGTCCGGTTTTGCCGGATTCCAGTTCGCATTTCGTTCCGCCACGGTCGAGATGCAACGATAGACACCTTCGACAATGTCATCGACATAGGTGAAGTCCCGGCGCATTTTACCCTGGTTGAACACGTTGATCGGTTTGCCTTCGAGAATGGCCTTGGTGAACAAGAAAAGCGCCATATCCGGACGCCCCCATGGGCCATAGACGGTAAAGAACCGCAGTCCCGTCGTTGGCAAGCTATAGAGATGGCTATAGGTATGGGCCATCAGTTCATTTGCCTTTTTCGACGCGGCATACAGGCTGATCGGGTGATCGACATTGTGATGGACCGAGAACGGCATCTCAGTATTCATGCCATAAACCGAACTGCTTGACGCATAGACAAGATGCCTCACACTGTTATGGCGGCATCCTTCGAGGATGTTGGTAAACCCGACAAGGTTGGCATCAATATAGGCATGCGGGTTTTCAATCGAATACCGCACACCAGCCTGAGCAGCTAGGTTAACAACATAGGTCGGCTTTTCCGTTGCAAACAGGTCGGCAATACCGTCGCGATCTTCAAGGTCCATGCGGACAAACTTGAAACCCGGTTTGCCGTCAATCCGCGCTAGACGGGCTTCCTTGAGGTTCACGTCATAATAGTCATTGACGTTATCAAGGCCCACAACAGTCGTCCCTTGCTCAAGCAGCTTCAGACAAAGGTGCGATCCAATAAAACCGGCAGCACCGGTCACCAGCACCTTTTCATGGGCGGGAATGGCAAAGTCGAGCATGTTCCTCGGAATTCCTGTCTAATGTGTTTATGAACGATAACCGTCACGGCGCTTTAAATTCGGTCATTCTGATAGCAGCCGAGCCCCGTTTTCGCAAGACAGGAGAAGCCCTCAATCTGGCCCGTAAATCATGCGCAAGACAGAAAGATCATTATCTGCTATTCTTTTGAGGTATACTGCACATCGTTAAACTTAGAGTTTACAGTTTCACATGATCGCAACCGGTCAAACCATTGCCAACCCGAATGGCGGCGGAATGGGCGTAATCCTGAATGTTCAGGAGATCGCACGAACCGCTGACGGGCGCGTTTTGGCCGAGTACGAAGCTGTCGAAGTTACATCGTCGGGTACAGAGCGTTCATCACCTTATGCAATTGCAGGCCAAGACAGTGACGCGGCACGGACACGCATCGTTGATCCCCTTACCCTGACTGAAGCACAAGCCGTTGCAGGCGGTGTTAGCCGTGCGGAGTATCGCCAGGCGCGTGAAACCAGTGAAGAACAAGCCGGTCAAAACACGAACAGCAGCATTTCTGGTAATACAGACCTTGATCCGGCGGAAAAGGCCATTGTTGCACAGTTGCAATCGCGTGATTCCGCGGTCAAGCAAGAAGAAAAAGCCCATGCCGCAGCAGCGGGTCCTTATGGGTCTGCGCCACAGTATGAATATCAAATTGGGCCAGATGGCAAAGCATATGCAATCGGCGGGCACGTTGATGTTAGTGTGTCAATGACCGGATCTGCGGCGGATCGTGATCGCGCACTGGCAACCTTGCAGAACGCAGCACTTGCCCCTAATGCACCGTCCGGTGCCGATATGGCGGCCTTCCGTCAGGCAAGCTTGCAACGTGCAACAGCACAAGCCAGTGACGAATCGCCTAAACCGATAGAATCCATTGCGTCTAACAACGAAAACGGGAACGACGCGAGACAGGGCATCTCGATTTCTATTTGATTTTGGACCTCGCGAAGTCTGCTTCCGCTCCCCATATACTATGCAAAGCGCGACAGAATATCTACCCTTGAACATAATACCCTATTCAATGGGATAGTTCAGAAAACCAGAAACTATCCTGCCGTTTGACAGGCCCCCCATTTTGTTGAATGCTGCGCGCGCGTCCGGGGGGGACGCTTGAACTAAACATTATAGATTTACGCGATTCCGTATCTTGGGTGCGGTCGCGTTTCTGACGCGGACGGACACATGTCCTAAGCTCGGACAAAAACGGGTACGGCACAAAAATGAACATCCTGCTAGCAGACGACCACGACCTCGTCAGAGACGGGATCACTTCCTTCCTTAAAACGGCGGCGCCGGAAGTTGAGGTCTCACAAGCAAAAGATTTTGCCGAGGCACTTTCAGTTGTCGATGGGGAAACGCAAGTCGAGCTGACCATTCTTGATTTGAACATGCCGGGGATGAACGGCCTTTCAGGCTTGACCGTCATGCGTCAAAAGCACCCGGAAATTCCGGTTGTCATTTTGTCTGGATCAGTTAAGCGCAGTGACGTTTTAAATGCGCTCGAACATGGTGCCTCTGGCTATTTGCCAAAAACCTTGTCGGGAAAATCACTGATCAATGCATTGCGTTTGATCATGTCAGGCGAAAAATATATTCCATCAGCTTTGCTGGAAGATGACGGCACGAAAATGCGTCCTGGCGAGATTGATCTGGATGGCCTGTCACCTGACAATCCCTTGCGCCAGTTGACCAATCGCGAACGCGAAGTTCTTGCTCTGCTGACCAAAGGCTTATCGAACAAGGAAATAGCCAAGCAGCTTACTGTGCGTGAAATCACCGTCAAAGTTCACCTGACGGGTATTTTCAAAAAGCTCGGTGCGGCCAACCGTACACAGGCAGTCAAAATTGCCATGCAGCTCGGCTGGGAAGCCTGACCTGAGCGCAACGCAAACGACAGCACTCACAACAAAGCCCGGCAATTTTGCCGGGCTTTGTTATTATTATAGTTCGCCATCTTATTTACGCCCCAACGGATTTCTATTCACCGTAAACTTCAGCAAGCTCATCAAGAATGCCAAGAAGCTCTTGAAGATCAAGGGGTTTTGGCATCACCATGACAGGTGCATCCGCACCATCATCATCATCAACTGGTCGCTCAGCATCCCCGGGGTGCCCGGTCATAACAATAACTGGCATGGCGGGGTTTCGGGCACGCAGCGCTTTGACCAGGCTGTTGCCATCCATATGTGGCATGCGAATATCGGTGATCAGAATGGTCGGCGGCATAACCCCGGCGATCGCCAATGCGTCCTCACCGTTCGTTGCCGCTGAAACCGAATATCCTTGTGCTTCCAGATAAGCAGCAATGATTTCCATCGCATCAATTTCGTCATCAACGACCAGCACCCGGACGGCTTGACGCCCGGCACGATCAACGCAGTCACCATGTATTCGCGCACTTTTTGCCACCGGTTCGTCACTGTCCGCTTCGAGTTCCTTACCGATTTGGGCGACCGGTAGAGTTACCTCAAAACAGGCCCCATCCCCTTCGTTACGCACATCAATCTTACCCCCCATCGCCTCAACGATGCCATAACTGACCGACAGCCCAAGCCCTGTTCCTTTACCAACGTCTTTGGTGGTGAAGAATGGATGGAACAGAAGATCAATGGCCGCCTCTGGCACACCACCACCATTGTCATTCACCGCGAGTTTCAGGAACTTTTCGTCTTGATCAATCATCGCACTGACACGGATTAATCCGCCAATGCTGTTGGCATCATCGCCATTCTCATTGATTGCATCACGCGCATTGGTCAGCATATTGACCAAAACCTGTTCGAGTTGCACCTGACGGCCATTAACCCGACACATCTGGGCAGGTGGCACCACATCAATCATGATGCCCGACAGTCGGCAATCATGCTCAATCATGTCCACCGCACGCCCCACGGCCTTCATGGGATCAAACGGGGCAAAGTCATCATCATCAGGTCGGCTATATATTTGCAGATGCTTGATGATTTCAGACATGCGTTCGGTCTGACCGCTGATCAAAGACAGGCGTTCTCGTTGAAAGGCCGGTTTTACAGCCTCAAGATCATATTGAAGCGCACAGGTATCGGCCGCCATGCGAATAACATTCAGCGGCTGGTTCATTTCATGGGCCACTGATGCTGCCATTTCACCCAGTGTCGCAAGTTTTGATGTCTGGACCAACTGGCGTTCGACTTTGCGTTTTTCCGTCACATCCTCGGCCAGCATCAACATTGCCGGTGCGCCTTCGTGGGTAAAGGCGATTGCAGATACTTCCAGTTCAACTGTCTCACCATCTGGGCGGTTACACATGATGACAAAATCTGCCCGACCGCTGTAACCGTTGCGATAGCGTTCTATATATTCTGACAGGATTTCACGGCTGGATGGATTAACCATTTCCATAAAGCTGCGACCAACAAGTTCGGTCGTATCCTCAGCACCCAGGATCGTGAGCCCCTGCTGATTGATATAAGTAATCTCCTCACCGCTCAGGATTGAAATAAGCTCAGGGGCAAGTTCGACCAGCTTGCGATAGCGTTCTTCACTTTCCTTGAGTGCCCGTTCGGCCCGCGAACGTTCAATGGCATACCGGATGGAACGTCGAATTGTCCGACCGTCTGGAAATTCCTTGGTCAGATAGTCTTCCGCACCATGTTGCAGGGCCTCAAACGCAAGTTCTTCGTCCTTGTGACCGGTTAAAACAACCACCGGGGCGCTATTGGCACAGCTGCGCACGCGACGAATTGTCTCGACACCCGATGAGTCTGGTAAGGTCAGGTCAAGCAACACAACATCGAACCGTGCGCCCGGCCCGTCGCCATTTAAAATAGTCAGGGCCGAGGTAAGGTCACTGCAATGTTCAATATCAAACGGATCGCCAGTTTCATCCAGCAGCGTTCTGACAAGGAACGCATCCCCCGGGTTATCTTCGACCAAAAGAATTCGAAACCGTTGATCAGCCATCGCAGCAATTTCCACGTTTAAAATCATTTTTCCGTCAAAGCCTGAACATCGGAAAGTATCTGATTTTGCATGGTTCCGGGGTTTCTAGCAATCCTGCACGTCAATCAGCAAACGACCTTTGATCTGACCTTTCAAAATCTTCTCGCCCCATGGCATGACATCACGAAGCGCAACCTTCGTCGTTGCGGCATTTAGCTGATCGATAGGAAGCTCTTTCGCAAGCCGTTCCCACGCCCGAATTCGGGTTGCATAGGGACACATTACCGAATCAATTCCGATCAACCGCACCCCGCGCAACAGGAACGGGATCACAGTCCCCGGTAAGTCGGCTCCTCCGGCGAGACCACAGGCAGCGACAACACCGTGATACTTCATTTCTGAAAGAACATGCGCAAGGGTTGTGCTGCCAACACTGTCAATCGCCCCGATCCAGCGTTCGGCCAAAAGAGGCTTGCTGGTATCGGTCAACTCATTGCGATCAATAATTGTCGTCGCCCCCAAGTCACGGAGATAGGCGTGGGTTTCTGCGCGCCCGGTTGAGGCCGCGACCCGATACCCCAAGGCCGACAAAATCGATACTGCAACCGAGCCAACCCCGCCAGCGGCACCCGTCACAAGAACTTCGCCATCCTGTTTTGGGCTGATCCCTTGCTCTTCCAACGCCATAACCGCAAGCATTGACGTAAACCCGGCCGTCCCGATGGACATTGCCTGTGCCGCGTCTAGTCCTTCTGGCAACGGGACAAGCCAGTCGGCCTTTACCCGCGCCATTTGACCATATCCGCCCCAATGGGCCTCACCAACGCGCCAGCCGGTCAGGACGACCTCATCACCGGGCTTGTACCGTGCTTCACTTGACGAGACGACTTCACCAGAAAAATCGACACCCGGCACATGCGGATAGGTGCGCACCAATCGGCCAAGGCCATTTAAAATCATGCCATCCTTGTAATTTAACGTCGACCATTTGACCCGAACCAAGACATCACCATCCGGCAGGTCATCAGTTGTCAAATTACGGAATTCGGCTGTGACTTTCTTGTCGTTCTGATCCAAAACAAGTGCGCGGAATGCATCGCTCATGGAACTTCTCCCGATCATGATGTGTTTGGATCAAGAGTATTCGTGCGCAAAGCCAGCTGTCAAATGCGCCCTTGGTCGGATCAGTAAACACTTCGTCATTGCGACAGAACCGGAGAAACAGGCGCAAGATCCCCCTCACCGCTGCCCAACAAGATCACAAGCACAACAGCCACCAAAAGAACAACCATATATAAAACGGTTCGACGTGATGTGTTTTCACCGGCATCAGCTTCAGGCACGACATCATGCTGGACCGGTGCCGGTAAGCTGCGATAGGAAAGCCATCCCAAAAGCGGCACAATCACAAGATCATCAAGCCACCCAAAGCCAAAAATAACATCGGGCAACAGATCAATCGGACTGATCAAATAGACAAGTCCTGCCAGCAAAATAAGTTTGGATTTCAGGGGCACATCGCCGCGCATCAATGTCCGCAGCAGATTGGGAACAATCATCCAAGCTGATGTTTTCGCCATGAAAAGCCTTCTGTCCTAATCGATCAATCTCAGCTCCACGCGCATGATCGTGTCATGCCCTTGATCACGTGTCACTTATTTACGGCGGGCCATCCATCGGCGATCAAATTTGACCATCATCACCGATATTTGCATTCGAAATTCACAAGATATCAAGCTGGCCAAGAAGCGAGTGTATCAAAAACATCATCTGCCGGCGCCTGGCCAAGAATATTGGTCTGATGCCACAAGGCGTAAAACAACAGATGCCAGCATGCTGCACTTTCTTTCTTGCCGGGCGTGGTGAACAGCTTTTCCACCCGAACAGGATCGGCAATTTCAAGAATACCGGCCTGATGGGCAACCAGCGGGCCAAGGCGCTTACCCTGCCCGGCAATCCATTCCCCAACCGGCACGGTAAATCCGCGTTTTTTGGCAAAGGGTTGCGCCATTGGCAAACACCGCTCCAGCCAGCTGCGCAACAGGAATTTACCCACACCTTTACGCACCTTAAGCCGGTCTGGCAGATGATATGCAAAGTCCGCCACCATTGGATCAAGGAACGGTGTCCGCCCTTCAAGTCCATGCGCCATCAGCATGCGATCAAGCTTGATCAACAAATCATTTGGCAACCAGTCCGAACAGTCCACTGCCTGTGCCACCGCAAGGCGCGAACGTTTTCCACGGTTTTCGCGGCTTTCGGATGCCGCTATGCCATCGCGCCAGCCTTCAAGAACTTTGGGGTGCAGAACATCGATCTTATCAAAGGTGCCCTTGGATCGCATGACCCGCCCGCCCAGGAGTAAAGGCCGCATAACCGAACGATATCGGCCATACCCGCCAAACAACTCATCGCCGCCTTCGCCGGACAGAACAACCTTGAAATCCCGTGCGGCCTCGGCTGCAAGCTTGTAGGTCGGCAGAATAGCATAGTCAGCCACCGGATCGTCCATCTTGGCAGCAACCTCGGGCAAAAGCGTCCAGAAATCGCGTTCGGAAAACATAACCTCGACATGATCAGCATTGCAGGCCTTGGCGACCTCTCGGGCCAATTCACGTTCATCATGTACGCTCGATGCCTCAAATGCGGCGGTATAGGCCGTCACCGGACGTTCGTTCAAACGATGCATCATGCCCAGAAGCGATGCACTATCCACCCCGCCCGACAGGAACATCGCATAATCAACGTCAGAACGTTGATGAAGTCGCACAGACTCTTCAAACACGCGATCCCATTGGGTCAAGGCACCATCAAGACGCGCCCCAACAACACCCTTGTCCCCCAGAACCTGGCGGCGCCGACGTTCAACCACACGCCCGTTTTTCAGAACAAGCGTCTCGCCTGGCAACAAGCGCTTGATACCATCAAGGATCATGTCACTGCCGGTCGTGAATTGGACCTGAAGCAACTCCGCACGGGCATCTTCGCGCACAGTCCGGCCAACCAGTCCCGCCGCAACAAGCGCCTGCGCCTCGGACGCAAAAGCAAAGAACTCTGGCGTTTCGACATAATAAAGCTGCTTGATGCCAAACGGGTCGCGACACAGCACAACCTGATTTTCTACCACATCATGAATGGCAAAGGCATACATGCCGCGCAGTTGATCGAAACCATCTATACCATCACGGGCATAGAGGCGAAGGGCGGTTTCACTGTCTGAACGGGTCTTAAAGCCTGCTTCGCACAGGTTCTGGCGCAGCTCGACATAATTATACATCTCGCCATTGGCGATAAGTGCGCTGCCATTTTCATGGAAAAGTGGTTGATCGCCAGTATCAAGATCAATGATCGCCAGCCGGGTCTGGATAAAGCCAACCGGACCTTTTACATACCGGCCATCACCATCCGGGCCACGATGTCCCAGCGCATTGCGCAAGCGATCCAGAATCTCGGGATCAATGGTTTGCTTGTCTTTGGCTATAAATCCGGCAATTCCGCACATTAAAGCGCAACCTCGTCAAAGAAAGCTTTGTATTTTGCGACGACAACGTCTTCGGTGAAGTCCGCCTCAAATGCGGCACGACCGTTGCGTGACAATGTGTCTGAAAGCACTCTGTCGTCAAGAACCGCGCGCAAATCTGCCGCCAAGGCAGATACATCTTCGAGTTTCGACAGCAAACCACTTTCACCCGGCGTGATCAATTGAACCGGCCCCTGGCTTGCCTGTGCGACAACCGGTTTGCCATGTGCCCACGCCTCAATCACCATGTTGCCCAGCGGTTCATGCCGTGATGATGCGCAAAACACGTCGCAGGTCGCAAAAAGATTGGCAACATCGCGCCGCCAGCCAAGCAGTCGCACGCGATCTGCAACACCGCATTCACCGGCAAGTTTCAGAAGATCGTCTTTTAAATCACCCGCCCCTGCAATCCAAAGATAAGTACCGGGTACTTCAGCCATCGCACGGATCAGGGTATCAAACCCCTTGTTGTCATGCAGCCGCCCCAGACCAAGGATTAGCGGCGCATCATCGGGGGTATTAAATTCGGCCCGACTGATCGCTGCACCGGGTTTTGCATCAACAAAATTCGGCAGATAATGAGTGCGATCAACGGGCCATCCTTCGCCAATAAGATAATCGCAGATATTGCGCGTATTGCCGATCAGGTGATCACAATCTCGGAAATTTTTGAGTTTATAATATCCGCCAAGCCGCGCGACTTTCACAAAGTCACCTGATGGCGTCATGCGGCTGGCACGGTTCATCCAGCTCAGGACAATGCGCGGCTTGTGACGTTTGAGCTGTTTACGCAAATTCCATGGCGTTCGTACATCCAACCGCCCGCCAAAGGGCAATTCGTCAAACGACACGCCACTGGCAGCAAGCACCGCGTTGCGACCTTCGTTCGGACGCACGACACAATGCTGCTCAATCCCGACACGTTCAAACCCGCAAGCCAGACGCACAAAGAATTCCTCTGCCCCGCCAAACGGACTTCCAGCCATGGTTTGCAGCAACATGGTCACGGGATGAGCCCTCTCAAATACTCAAATAGCAGTGCATTTTCTGATATCGAGGGCATTCCCTGACTATATTCGCCTACACTATTTGTCACAAAACACACGCCCACCGTTCAGGAGTCCTCGTATCTGGCCTTAAGATAGGAAAGGATTGGGAACAGCGCACCAAACAACGCGATCAGAAAGCCCATTCCACCTTCCTTGTATCCCTTGCGCGCAACAAAGCAGCGATAGAAGCGTGAAAAAATACGCCGGAAGTTATTTGCAAACGTTCCAATGTCGCCACTTTCGCGCAAATCGGCAGCCCGAGCTGTCGAATAGCTATCCAGTCGACAGATCATGTCAGAGATATTGCGGTCAACAAAATGAAGAAGAGCGCCATTAAGCTTGGGTCCCTTGCGTCCCTGCATATCAAACGAAGGATGCACCCGTTGTGATCCCCAGTTCTTATGACCTTTTCGGAACAGCCTCCAAACCGCAGATGTCCCGAATGAAGCCCCCCAACCATATCTGACAAGCCGCTTTCCGACATAATTGTCTACAGGGACCACATAAAGATCAAACGCGTCAGACCGCACAGCCGCGCGAATAGAAATCGCGAGCTCTTCGCTGACGTGTTCATCTGCATCAAGTTCGAAAATCCAGTCGCCTGTGGCTTCTTCAATTGCGCGATTGCGCCGTGCACCTTCTATGTCCCAGCTGCCAACAACGGTTTTCGCACCATATTTCTGAGCAACTTCTTCTGTCTGGTCAGTACATTTGTCGCACACGACAATGATCTCATCCGCAAATGACACCTTTTCCAGACAGGACGGCAGTCGCTCCTGCTCATTATGGGCGCACATGACAACCGAAATACGCGGCTTTGCCTCAGTCATTTGTCTTTTTCCTCTGCCCGAAAGTCAGAAACCAATTCTGTAGCTGCTGTCACAACTTTTTCGACCGGCAAACTTTCCATGAGGTTTTCTTTGGAAAACCAGCTTGTTCGATTAGCAATAATTTTATCGTAGGACCAGTCTGTCCGAACAGCCCGTCCCCATTTAGCAAAAGGGCTATAATGCTCATCGCGCGATGGGCCAAAAAGACCTAGCGTCGGTCGACCCGATGCAGCAGCCATGTGCATCAATCCAGAATCGTTACCAAGATAAAGATCCGCTTTTTTCAGGCACGCCATGACCGTCAACAGATGCTCGTTGCCAAAGATTTCTGTTCGCTTGTCCTCTGGTACTGACTGGATAACCTGCTCAGCCGAACTGCGTTCATTAGGAGCCCCCACCAATAAAACATGTGCGTTTTCAAGGGCCGCGCCCTTCTCGGTCAGCTTATTGATTGTCTCTGCAAACCGCTCCGCGTGCCAAGTTTTACCAATCCAGTTCGCTGATGGCCCAACCACTAGAAGTGGCGCACCATCATTAGGCACAAGTTGCGCAGCCCTATCCTCATCTTCTTTTCTGGTCCATACTTTTGGCATTGGTGGTGGGTTGAGACCGATTAGACCACCAAGTTGCACGACACGATGGAGGCCATCATCATTCCCCTTAAGCACAACCCGTTTCCACCCGGGCAAAACATACGCCGTCGCACTGCCGCGTAAATCAACGATCACGTCCCACCAGGTCAGCGCAACCGACTTCCAAAGCTTCCACCAATGCCCGCCGCGTTTTTGCTTGGGCATCTCGATAATGCATTCAAGATTGGGGACGGCCTGGAAAATCGGGGCTGCCACCGGGCCACAGGCAACCGTAACCTTTATGCCCGGATAGGTTTCGACATAATGGCGTAAGACCGATGTCGACAGGACAGCGTCGCCCAGACGGTTTGACGTGATAAACAGCAGGCGCACAGCTTAAATTTTCTCCAGCTCACCGGCGACATGAATCCATTCGCGGCGGTCATTGCGTGCGGCTTCGGACTGAGTGGAAAAGAACGACCGGTCGGTCAGAAGCTGCCAAGTGATATTACCATATGCCGCCTCATCGGGAACGATATACCCCGTTTTGCCATCTTCAACGCGGGTTTTGGCAATCCCGCCATAAGACACAACCGGTGTTGCCGCACCAAGTGCATCGACAATCCATTGACCGGCATAGTCCGTGCCGTATTTTCCGTGATGCAAAAACGCCCGCGCATTGGCCACCGTTTCAGCCATATCGCCTTCGGGTTTTGGATGTAAAACCCGAACTCCCTTGTCAATCGCCGAACGCACCAGATCAACGATGTCGTCAGATACCTGATCATTTTCACCGGCCATCGCCATGAAAAGATCATAGGCATAGATTTCCAAAATTGCCTTGGGCGCCTTGGGCGCAACGTAGGCTTCCCAAATACGCACAATCTGGGCAATCCCCGTTGTCGTATTGGCAACCGTAACTGCCACTTCTTCGCGCGATTCAAACGCCCAACGCATGTTTGAGGCCATGGTAAAGGCCGTGACGGCCCCCGGCTTGACCACAATCGGCTTTTTCACCAGATCGGTTTCAAAGCTTTTTTTCTGCGCGTCATCGGTAAAGACGATCTGCACTTCCTTGTCATGCAGAACCAACCGCAGATCATCGGCGTTCAATTTCGTCGGATCACCATCAAACCAAAGGATTGTTTTTGCATCCGCCGGAATCGAAGCGTGACTTAACAATGCCGGATCGCGCCAGGCAATTACCGTGTCAACCGCATCGCCACCAAAGGGCGGCAATTCGGCATCAAGTTGTCGCCATGCAACACCGTGCATATCCTTGTCGATGCCACCATTTCGGCGCGCTTCGACCTTATGGCCACGGGCAACAAGGGCCTCGGCGAGCGCAATAAAGGCGCGCTGCGTGGTCCCTAGCGGGCGGGCTTCACGATCTTTGGGATCAAAGCCGATGGAATGATCAAGCATCAAGATTTTCATAACTTTGGTTCTATCTGCTCGGCAGCGTTTTATGAAGGGTTTTCTTACATCACACTCTGGCTTTCGTTCACGAGACAGGGCTTGCGAATTATGTGCAATTGCCCCACATTTCGGCCAAACCATTCCGACAAACCGGAGCCCATACATATGACCGAGACTTTTTACGCCCTTCTGCCGGATCGGGCCGTGATCCGGGTCAGTGGTCCTGACCGCGTCAGTTTTCTGCAAGGGCTGGTATCAAACAATATCGAAACCATCAGTGCCGAGAAATCCGGCTATGGAGCCTTACTGTCCCCGCAGGGGAAATTCCTGTTTGATTTCTTTGTCTATCAGCAGGACGAAGATAGCCTTTTGATCGAATGCGAACGTGGCGAAGACGGTGCACGGGCCGCAGATCTTTTCAAAAAACTGCGCATGTATAAACTCCGTGCCAAGGTCGAACTGACCGATGTCACCGACAGCTATGACGTGGTTGCAGTGTTTGGCAAGAATGCGCTTTCATCACTTTCATTGCCCGACACCCCGGGCAGCACCGCAGGCTTTGCCAACGGGATTAAGGCGGTTGATCCGCGTTTGACCGCAATGGGCGCACGTGTATTGCTGCCGAAAAATGGCTTGGCTGAAATGGCAGCAATCGGTGCCACCGAAAGCGATGTGGAAGCTTACCACCAATTGCGCGTGTCACTTGGTCTGCCCAATGGCAGCGAAGAACTTGAAATCGACAAAGCCATTCTACTTGAAAACGGTTTTGAAGAGCTAAATGGCGTCGATTTCAAAAAGGGCTGCTTTATGGGGCAGGAACTGACCGCACGGACCAAATACCGCGGTCTGGTGCGCAAACGGTTACTGCCCATCACAATCACCGGCACCGCCCCGGCACCGGGAACCGCCATCATGAATGGCGACAAGGAAGCAGGCATCATCCGCTCCGTCCATGGCGATGGCGGGCTTGCTCTGATCCGTCTGGAACGTGTTTCTAAGGGGGATGAACTTCTGGCCGACGGCGCAAAAATTACGGTCAATATTCCCGATTGGGTGTCGCTACCAGAAAGTGCGGCGTAACCCGGTTTTAAACGCCAAATCAAGCAAAGACAAAACACCGGCGGCAAGGTCATCTTGCCGCCAGTGTTGTTATTTAGGACGACTTGCGATCAAGGGCTGCCTGTGCGGCGGCCAAACGCGCAATCGGCACGCGATAGGGCGAACAGGATACGTAATCTAGCCCCTGTGCTTCGCAGAACGCGATGGAGGACGGATCCCCACCATGCTCGCCACAAATGCCAAGCTTGATGTCGGGGCGCGTCGCACGCCCGCGGTCGGCCGCAATGCTGACCAACTCACCAACCCCTTCCTGATCCAATGACACAAACGGGTCACCGGCAAAGATTTCCTTGGAAATATAGGTATCGAGGAACCGCGACGCGTCATCGCGCGACAGACCAAAGGTGGTCTGGGTCAAATCGTTGGTGCCAAAGCTGAAAAACTCGGCTTCTTCGGCAATTTCGCCGGCTTTGAGGGCTGCACGCGGCAATTCGATCATGGTGCCGACAAGGAAAGTCAGCTTGGCCAATTTTTCGGCCTCGACCTCGGCTGCAACCTTGATGATCGCGGCTTTCAGGATTTCGAGTTCCTTTTTACCAACGATCAGCGGGATCATGATTTCCGGGATCACCGGATTACCACCATCCTTGGAAACCTCAATCGCGGCTTCAAAGATCGCACGCACCTGCATTTCATAGATTTCAGGATAGCTAATGCCAAGCCGGCACCCACGATGGCCCAGCATCGGGTTGGCTTCCGTCAGGTCAAGCAACCGGCGGCGCACAATCGCCTCGGACACGCCTGCCGCATTGGCAACCTCGGCGATTTCCCCGTCACCATGCGGCAGGAATTCATGCAAAGGCGGGTCAAGCAGCCGGATCGTGACCGGAAGCCCCTTCATGATGCGGAACAGGTCAATAAAGTCCTGCCGCTGATAAGGCAGAAGCTTATCAAGGGCGGTGCGGCGCCCCTGTTCGGTTTCGGCCAGGATCATTTCACGCATGGAAATGATCCGTGCCGGGTCAAAGAACATATGTTCCGTCCGGCAAAGACCAATACCCTCGGCGCCAAAACCACGTGCGGTTTGCGCGTCATCGGGGGTTTCGGCATTGGTGCGGACCTTAAGCCGGCGCACACCATCTGCCCATTCCATCAGTTTGGAAAAATCACCCGAAAGATCGGGTTTGAGCGTCGCGACCTCGCCCAGCATGATTTCGCCGGTTGCCCCGTCAAGGGTAATAACATCCCCTTCCTTAAGGTTCACACCGCCCGCAATCATGGTTTTGTTGGCATAATCGATCTTGATCTGACCCGCACCACAGACACAGGGGGTCCCCATGCCACGTGCCACCACGGCCGCGTGGCTTGTCATCCCACCGCGGGATGTCAGGATACCTTCGGCGGCATGCATGCCCGCAATATCTTCCGGGCTGGTTTCGATCCGCACCAGAATGACTTTCTGGCCCTTGTTATGCGCCCAATCTTCAGCAATTTCAGAAGAAAACACGATCTGCCCGGATGCCGCCCCCGGGGACGCCGGAAGGCCCATGCCAATTACTTTACGTGTGGCTTCCGGATCAAGGGTCGGGTGCAAAAGTTGATCAAGCTGGGCGGGATCAACACGGCGCAGGGCGTCTTCCTTGCTAATCACGCCATCACGGCACATTTCAACGGCAATGCGAAGGGCTGCCTTTGCGGTGCGTTTACCGGCACGGGTTTGCAGCATATAAAGCTTGCCCGTCTCAACGGTAAACTCCATGTCCTGCATATCGCGGTAATGGGATTCCAGCTTATCGCGGATATCACACAGTTCGGCAAAGACCTTGGGAAGCGCTTCTTCCATCGACGTCAAATCCGACCCGGATTCTTCGCGTTCGATTTTGGTCAGCGGTGCTGGTGTCCGAATGCCCGCAACCACGTCTTCGCCCTGTGCGTTGATCAGATACTCTCCGTAGAAACGATCTTCGCCGGTCGATGGATTGCGCGAGAAACACACACCAGTTGCGCAATCATCGCCCATGTTGCCAAACACCATGGCCTGCACGTTAACTGCCGTGCCCCAGCTTGCCGGGATACTATGTAAGCGACGGTATGTATTGGCCCGTGCATTCATCCAACTGCCAAACACCGCACCAATCGCGCCCCAAAGCTGTTCACGCGGGTCTTGCGGGAAAGGCTGACCAAGCTCGCTATCGACCTTTTTCTTGAAATCGCGGACGACCTCGGCCCAATCATCGGCACTCATTTCGGTATCAAGGGAATAACCCTTGTCTTCCTTATGGATCTCAAGGATTTCTTCGAAATGGTAATGCTCAACGCCGAGCACCACATCGCCATACATCTGAATAAAGCGGCGGTAACTGTCATAGGCAAAACGACGATCACCTGACACTGATGCCAAGGCTTCGACCGTTTGATCATTCAGACCAAGGTTCAAAACCGTATCCATCATGCCGGGCATGGATGCCCGCGCACCGGAACGAACAGATACCAAAAGGGGATCATTTGCGTCGCCAAACTTGCGCCCGACCAGCTTTTCAACTGCCGCCAGCGCCGTTTCGACTTCGGCATTCAGACCATCCGGGTAAGCACGGTCATTGTCATAAAACGCCGTGCAGACTTCGGTTGTAATGGTAAAGCCAGGCGGGACAGGAAGCCCAAGATTACTCATCTCGGCAAGGTTCGCACCCTTGCCACCCAGAAGTTCACGCATATCCGATCGGCCTTCGGCGTTACCGCCACCGAAACCGTAGACCCATTTGGTCATCTTGCCTTTTCCTCATCTGGTCAAGGCCCTTTGGCGGGCCTCCCCAGGATGGGGAAAGCCCCGTAACCCCGACCTATTTATGTTTCGATCTTTGAGAAGTCTGCAATGTCATGCAAGGCCGTCCGAATTTGCGCCAGCAGCTTAAGCCGGTTGGCACGTTCGTCGGCCTTGTCACTATTTACCGTGACCTGTTCAAAGAATGCATCGACCGGTTCACGCAACCGCGCAAATTCGGTCATTGCCGCGGCATAATCCTCGTTACGCAAAAGCGGCAAGGCGGTATGCCGGACATCGATGAGCGCCTCATACAGCTTGCGTTCTTCATCCACGCTCAGAAGATCCGCGGAAACATCCGCGTCATAGGACGTATCGTCCTTTTTCTCTTCGATGCGCAGGATGTTGGACGCACGCTTGTAGCCAGCCATAAGGTTGACGCCGCTTTCGCCCGATACAAAATCGGAAAGCGCCTCAACACGGGCCAGCAGGCGGACAAGATCGTCCTCGCCATCCAGTGCAAACACAGCAGACACCAAATCATGGCGGACACCCTGTTCACGCAGATGAACTTTCAAACGGTCAGCAAAGAATGCCAAAAGGTCATCCACTGCCGCGTCACGACGAATAGCCGTCGGGTACTGGGAAACGGCAAAGGCGAACACACGCCGAAGCGGCAAACGCAAACCATTTTCCAAAACCAGACGAATGACACCCAATGCCGCACGACGAAGCGCAAACGGATCTTTTGACCCGGTCGGCTTTTCATCAACCGTGAAGAACCCGGCAAGGGTATCAAGCTTCTCAGCCAAGGCAAAGGCAACCGAAACCGGGGCCGTCGGACACATGTCTGACGGACCAGCCGGGGCATAATGTTCGGCAATGGCATTGGCAACTTCCGGGGCTTCGCCGTCATTTTCGGCGTAATATTTCCCCATCAGTCCCTGAAGTTCGGTAAATTCAAACACCATCTGCGACACCAGATCGGCCTTGCCGATTTCAGCGGCACGGTCGGCCAGTTTGACATCACAGCCCGGAATATCGGCCGACAGCTCGCGTGCGAGCCCACGCAGGCGCAAGACACGCTCGGAAAGCGATCCCAGCTTGGCATGGAAGACGATGCTGTCGAGTTTCGGCAGACGCGATTGCAGCGTCACTTTCCGATCCTGATCCCAGAAGAATTTGGCATCATGCAGGCGTGCACGCAAAACGCGTTCGTTCCCGGCAATGATTTTGGCATTGTTGTCCGCCGTCACCATGTTGGAAATGGTGATAAAGCGTGCGGCAAGTTTGCCGTTTTTATCTTCGACAACAAAATACTTCTGATGTTCACGCATCGAGGTTTCAAGAACCTCACGCGGGATATCCATAAACAGGTCATCGACCTTGCCCATCACCGGAACCGGCCATTCAACCAGGCCACAGACTTCTTCGAGAAGACCGTTATCGTCCAAAAGGTCAAAGCCCTCGGATGCCGCCAGCTTTTTGGCACCGTCAAGGATGACCTGCTTGCGCTCTTCACGGTCAAGCATGACCATGGCGGTGCGCAGTTTCTCTTTGTATTCGGTGGCATTGGCAACGCTAAAGGTTGCTGGGGCAAGGAACCGGTGGCCGCGGGTCGTATCACCTGCGTTGACGGGACCGTAAGACGCCGGGATCACCTTGCCATCAAACAGGCACAGAATGCTGTCGAGCTGACGCACCCAGCGGACTTTCTGATCGGCCCAGCGCATCGATTTTGGCCACGGCAATTTGGCCATGGCATCTTCGACGATGTCCTTGATGACCTCGGCACTGGCACGGCCTTTCTGTTCGACAATCGCAAACAGGAAGGTCCCCTTGGGCATGTCGCGTTTTTCGCACTGATCAAGGGTCACACCGTTCCCTGTCAGGAAACCGTTAATCGCCTTTTCAGGTGCATCGGCGCGTGGACCACGGCGTTCTTCGCGCAAGTCCGGCTGTTTTTCCGGCAAACCATCAATGATCAGGGTCAAGCGGCGCGGGGTGACCAGCGTTTCGACAGTCTCAAACGCAAGATCGGCGGCTTTAAGACCATCGGTGACCAGCTTTGAAAGGTCAGCAGTCGCACGGGCCTGCATACGGGCCGGGATTTCTTCGGAAAACAGTTCAAGCAGCAACTCGGCCATAACTTATGCCTCCTCTTTCAGATGGCCGCGTGATCGCAGCCACGCCTCGCAGCAGGATTTCGACATGTCGCGAACACGGCCGATATAGGCCGCACGTTCGGTCACGGAAATCACACCGCGCGCATCAAGAAGGTTAAAGATATGGCTGGCTTTCATTGCCTGCTCATAGGCCGGCAATGCCAGACCGCGTTCGATATTAACGCCACACTCGGCCTGCGCGTCCTTGAAGTGCTGGAACAACATATCGGTGTTGGCAACTTCAAAGTTATAGGTCGATTGTTCGATTTCATTTTGCAGGAACACGTCGCCATAGCTGACGCCCTGACCATTGTAATCAAGGTCATAGACGTTCTCGACACCCTGAATATACATCGCCAGACGTTCCAGACCATAGGTCAGCTCAACCGGGACCGGGTTGCATTCAAACCCACCGACCTGCTGGAAATAGGTAAACTGGGTGACTTCCATGCCATCCAGCCAGACTTCCCAGCCAAGGCCCCATGCACCAAGGGTCGGGCTTTCCCAGTCATCCTCGACAAAGCGGATGTCATGGGCCATCGGGTCAATGCCCAGATGCTTGAGCGAGCCAAGATACAATTCCTGCGAATTGCCCGGCGACGGCTTCATGATCACCTGAAACTGGTAATAGTGCTGCAAGCGGTTCGGGTTTTCCCCATACCGACCATCGGTTGGACGACGCGATGGCTGCACATAGGCCGCATTCCAGCTTTCCGGTCCAAGCGCGCGCAAGGTTGTCGCGGTGTGGAAGGTACCGGCACCGACTTCCAAGTCATAAGGCTGAAGGATGACACATCCCTTATCGGCCCAATAGCTTTGCAGTCGAAGAATGATTTCCTGGAATGAAGGGGGACGTTGCGACCCGTCGAGCGCCATTGCGCAAACTCACTATTACTGTTGCCTATAAATTAGAGCGGCAAGCTACCGCCCTGCCCCGCCGGGGTCAAGAAGGCAAAAGCCCTGAGATGCACCGAATTTGCAACCCTTGCATCACTGCTTGCCACAAAATACCGCACCGCAACATCATAGATCAGCGATCTGGTGCCGGTTTTCAAATGAAATCTGCCCGTGTTGACACAAAGTCGAAGACAGGCCGTTGGATTTCTGTCGCTTGCATTGGCATATCTTTCCGCCCCAAACCGGGCGCGAAACCTTGGCCAAGAATAATGCTCAGCTTAGCCCTAGCAGCGATGGGCATTGCCTTCGGCGTGGTAAACACCGCACTCGGGGCATTTTTCCATTTCCTGCGCCACTGTCTTTGGCTGGCTTTTCTTCTTATGGCGGGTCTGCTTTGGCTGTTCGTTTTCTGAAACCTGCTTGAAACGGTTAAACAGCTTAAAGCCCTGCCAGACGACGACAATGACCAGAGCGGTAAAAATGATTTTCGAAAAGCTGAGCATATCCGTTCCCAAAGCGCATTTATTCCTGCGCCACAGCGCAACCAAGCGGTTCTTATATTAAACTCTCATCGATTTAGAAACCGGGCAATGGCAAAGGATTGCGCAAAATTTGTTCCGCGTGCGGTAAAAAGGCCCCTGCGGCGTCATGCAAAACAAGTCCGCGGCGCAGGGTAAGCGGCGATGCCACCCCTTTGCGGGCTGAAACAATCACGCGTAGTGGTGCCTCGGAATTATCTTTGCTCCAGATCGGGTAAACCGTCACATCCCCGGCTTTACCATGCAATAAACCGATGATGCGATCCAAATGATCTGCACGATGGACCAATGTAATCCGCCCTTTAGGACGCAGCATTTTCAAACAGAACCCGATCCAGTCTTTGAGACTGGTATGGCCTTCCTGATGGGCGGTTGCCCGGCTTTCATTGGCCGGGCGCGTACCACTAGGATAGTAAGGCGGGTTTGAAATTACCTGATCAAACCCGTGGGCCTGTAAAGGTAACCTTGGATCATTGATATCGCCATGAACCGGGGTCACGCGCCCGACCAGATTATTTTCAACCACGTTGCGACAATAAAGCGCATAGAGGTCATCCTGCAGTTCAATACCGGTCACAACCGCGTTTTCCAGTCGATGCGCGACACACAACCCGGCCGAACCAACCGCCGCCCCGACATCAAGAATTTTTTGATCGCGTCTGGAATTAATCGCGACCGCAGCCGCCAGAAACACCGCATCGACCGCCACCCGATAGCCATCGACCGGTTGTTTAAGCGTTACCGACCCACCCAGAAGAAAATCATGACTGATCCGGTCTTCGGGAAAGTCGGGCACATCACATGTCGCACCTGCGTTTGTCATCAATCGCCTTTATTTGCGCCACCAGTGTCACGCACCTCATCCTGCCCAGCAATATGGGTTTTGGTGAAGTCCCGAGACCCAGCATTACTTGCCAGCATCACTTGGACGTCAGTTCGTCCTTTTTGTCTTGTTCTGCGTTATGCGCATCAAGCTCGCGTCTGGCAATATCAAGAATGTATTTCGCGCGACTTTCCTGTTCGCCGTCAACCATCAAGCGCCGTTGCAGCGCCCCGATAGATCCTTCGATGATGCTGGCGTGATAATCAAAGATGTGGCTCGAAATTCCTTCATCCGCCAACACCGATTGCGCCCAGCTCAGCTCAATCGGATCGTTGCTGCGAAACAGTTCGATCATATGGCGGTTCCCCTTAAATCGTTTGCTCGGTGTGTCACCTTGACCGGATCGTTTCAGATCCAGTGTTGAAATTATACGTACATTAATGTGGGGAGCCTGTGCAGCCGTTTTCAGAAAACGCCCTTAACTCCGCAATTTATCTAGGCTCAGGACCCTGTGCACCACAGCATTTGTCCCCTTGACCGGTATGCCCTTGGCTATCTATGTTGAGGCCGCCTGATGTTATTTGCAATCTTCGCTAAATGCAGGCCGCGAAGATGCCATTGGAAAGTCGGAATACAGCGTGACCAATACCGCACCGCAGACAAAGCCTCAGCCGAGCCTTGATTCACTGGTTAACCTTGTTGACGCCGATATGAAGCGCGTCAATCAGGTCATCATCGACAATATGCACAGCGAAGTCGCCCTGATCCCGCAACTGGCATCACATCTGGTTGCGGCCGGTGGCAAACGCATGCGTCCGATGCTGACACTGGCATCGGCCCGGCTTTGCGGTTACGGCGATGGTCCCGATGCGGTTGACCTTGCCGCCTGTGTTGAGTTTATCCACACTGCAACTCTTCTGCATGATGATGTGGTTGACGAAAGTCAGCTACGCCGCGGTCAGGCATCAGCCAATGCCCTTTTTGGCAACGAAGCAAGCGTTCTGGTCGGTGATTTCCTGTTTGCGCGCGCCTTTGTCGTGATGGTCAAAACCGGATCGCTGCGCGTTCTTGATATTCTGGCACAGGCATCCGCCGTCATTGCCGAAGGCGAAGTCTTACAGCTTGCGACCGCCAATGACATGGGCACAAGCGAAGAGGCCTATCTTGAAGTCATCTCAGCCAAAACCGCCGCCTTGTTTGGCGCAGCATCGCAAATCGGTGCGGTCATTGCCAAACGGTCGGCCGAGGAAGAAGAAGCCCTTCGGCTTTATGGCATCTATCTGGGTACTGCATTCCAGCTGATTGACGATGTTCTCGATTATTCGGCCCATCAGGCCACGCTTGGCAAAACCGTCGGCGATGACTTCCGCGATGGTAAGGTCACACTTCCGGTGATCATTTCCTTTGCCAAGGGCGACGACGATGAAAAGGCATTCTGGCGTCGTTGCATGGAAGATCAGAATTTTGAAGATGGCGATCTTGACCGTGCGCAAACGCTGATCCGCAAACATGACGCACTTACGGCATCAATGGATCGGGCCCGCGACTATGGTCAGATGGCAATTGATACGCTGACCCGCTTTGACGATGGTCCGATCAAGGATTCGATGATCGAAGCGGTCGAGTTCTGTATTTCCCGCCCCTACTGATACCACCTATCGACAAGCACCCCATATTGCTTGGCGGTGTTGGGCAACGCTGTCACAAAAATATCTTGCGTCACTTGCCAGAAACCATTATCACCCGGCTTCGCAGAATGACGGAGCGTAGCTCAGCCTGGTAGAGCACTGTCTTCGGGAGGCAGGGGTCGGAGGTTCGAATCCTCTCGCTCCGACCATTATTCAAAGGCCCTGAAACGGTGATCCGTTTCGGGGCCTTTTGCGTTCAAACCAATTGGTCAAATCAGAACCCCGGATCGATCTTGACTTATCCTTGGGCAACTCGGTGCTGAACGCCTCCAATCATGCAAATATTTCGCTGAAAACAGCCCGATTATGCTTGATCCGCGCCGAAAGAAGAGCTAAACCTCCCGCCACTGACGGAGCGTAGCTCAGCCTGGTAGAGCACTGTCTTCGGGAGGCAGGGGTCGGAGGTTCGAATCCTCTCGCTCCGACCATCAGTCGGGCGGTCTTTTTTTAAAGGACCGCCCGTTTTCATTTCGGGGCTATGATGCCCGGGCAACGTCGCACTGCCCCATCTCCAAAATCGGGGGCCAGCAGTCCGAATGATGTTGTAGCTGCAAAACCAGATGCCTGCGCACAGCCCATGAAAATCGTCATCACACGATAAATCAAAACACCCCGCACCATACATTCAGCGCTCAACCCCATACAAAAGGCGAATCGTCGCAGAGCAATTTTGCTAAGCGACGAATATAACGTGTCTTTTAAGGATAGGATCGCACCAAAACCTAAACGTCTGTAAAAATACGCATTCCCGTGCGCAAATCCTGCTTTTGAAGCTGGATGCAAGTTATTTTTCACGCATCCGCAAAGATATTTTCTTGCGCAAAGAGCGAAACAAACTTGCCCATACTTGCGAATTACGCTTATGCTCGGCCTCGCAACATGAAAATCGGCGGAAACCCGCACCAATAATAATAGCAAAACGCGGTTGCCCGCCTCACGTGGTATTACCAATTTCGGACTTCTTAGGGAGGAAGACGGATGAGCTTTTCTAAACTGCTTAAGTCGGCAACTTGTGTCGCAGTTCTCGCAGCAGCAGCATTTTCTGCTGCCCCATCTGATGCAAATGCTCAGGAACGCGTTCGCTGGAAAATGGGGTCGACCTATCCAGGCAGCCTGACCCAGCTCGGGACGCTGGGCAAGCGCGTCGATGAAAAAATCGACGCCGTTTCCGGTGGCAACATCAACATTAAATTCTATGAGCCGGGCGCACTTGTACCTGCACTCGAAGTTTTTGATGCTGTTTCAACCGGTTCAATTGATGCTGCTTTCTCAACCCCGGGATATTGGGCAGGTAAAGTCCCTGCCCTTCAGCTGTTCGGTGCTGTTCCGTTCGGCCCGCAGGCAGGTGAATATCTGGCATGGGTTAAGTTTGGCGGCGGTCAGGAAATCTTTGACAAGCTGTATGCTGAACATGGCATCAAGTCGCTGTTCTGCGGCCTGATCGCACCGGAAGCTTCTGGCTGGTTCTCCAAGGAAATCAACTCGGTTGATGACCTTAAGGGCCTGAAGATGCGCTTCTTTGGCCTTGGCGCAAAAGTCATGGAAAAACTCGGTGTATCGACCCAGCTTCTTTCGGCTGGCGACATCTATCCGGCACTTGAGCTCGGCACGATTGATGCAACCGAATTCTCCATGCCGGCGATCGATCTGAAACTTGGCTTCCATCAGGTTGCCAAATATTACTACTTCCCGGGCTGGCATCAGCAGTCGACCTTCTTTGATCTGATGATGAACAAAGAAAAATGGGATGCACTTTCCGACACCCAGCAGGCACAGATCGAAACGGTTTGTAACGACAACCTTGCATATGGTTTCGCCGAAGGCGAAGCGATCCAGTTCGCAGCCCTGAAAGAACTTCAGGAAAAAGGCGTGAACATCAAAAAATGGTCGCCGGAAATGCTCGATGCGATGCGTGGTGCATGGGAAGAAGTGGCTGGCGAACTTTCGAGTGAAGATGCCGCATTCAAGGATGCCTATGAAAGCCTGCAGTCCTTCCGTGCAGATTACAAAATCTGGAAAGACATCGGGTATCTCGATTAATCCAAACGGTCTGAAAGGCTGCTTACGCAGTCTATAAAAACAAGTCACGGCAAGGCCGGGTCCGCGTGCCCCGGCCTTGACCGCGAAAGAGAAGACCCGGGAGTCTCCTATGGAAGCGCTACTAAAAATTAGTGACTGCATTGACGCCATCGTTTCCCGTATCGGGAAGTGGGCATCCTTGCTGGCGATCCCGCTGATGCTGACGATCATTTATGATGTGATCCAGCGTAAATTTGGCGGTCAGGGATCGATCAAGTTGCAGGAACTCGAATGGCACCTGCACACTGCTCTGTTCATGCTGTGTTTTGGTTTTGGTTATATTCGCGACTCTCATGTCCGTATCGAACTGATCCGTGACAATTTGCGTCCGCGCACCCGCGCCATTGTTGAAATGATCGGCGGCCTTATCTGTGTCCTGCCGTTCTGTGCCTTGGTGCTTTATTTCGGTTTTGATTTTGTCGCCCGCTCCTTTGAAAACCACGAGGTTTCGGCGTCGACAACCGGCTTGACCCATCGCTGGATCATCAAATCGACAATCCCCATCGGCTTTGGGCTTCTCGCGATGGCGGGGCTTTCGATATTTATGAAATGCTTCGTCTTTGTCTTTGGACCGACCAACCTGCATAAACGTGCGGGCTATTATGTCGGGACCCACCACGCAGACCTTGGCGACGTCGCCAAGCTCAAAGACTAAGCCGGACAGGGATAACCCAAATGGATAACTTTTATATCGAAGACTGGTTTCCGCTGTTCATGTTTGCCTGTATCGGCATCTTTGTGTTCACGGGTCTTCCGGTTGCATTCGTCATTTCAGGCATCGGGATTGCCTTTGGCTTCCTTGGCATGGCCTATGACGTTTTCTCCTTTATTGAATTCTTCAACATCGTTTCGCGCATCTGGGGTGGCATCGCCGAAAATATGGTGATGGTTGCCGTTCCCATGTTCATTTTCATGGGAACGATGCTTGAAAAAAGTGGCGTCGCCGAAGATCTGCTTGAATGCCTGAACATGCTGCTGCGCAAGGTTCCGGGCGGCTTGGCACTTTCGGTCACTCTGATGGGCACCATCATGGCCGCAACCACGGGCATTATCGGCGCATCTGTGGTGATGATGACGCTTCTGGCCTTGCCGGTCATGTTGCGCCGCAATTATGACCCGTCGCTGGCAACCGGGACAATTGCCGCCTCTGGTACCCTTGGCATCCTGATCCCGCCGTCCATCATGCTGGTTCTGATGTCAGACCTTCTGTCGATTTCAGTCGGCAATCTGTTTCTGGCATCGATCATTCCCGGCCTACTTCTGGCAAGTTTGTACACGGTTTATATCTTTATCCGCTGTCAGATAAACCCGTCACTGGCCCCGCCGCTTCCAGAAGGCGAAGCCGTCCACGGCAAAGACCTTGCGATGATGATGCTGCGAAGCTTCCTTCCGCCGGTCTTCCTGATTGTTCTGGTCCTTGGGTCAATCTTTGCAGGCTTCGCCACCCCGACCGAGGCCGCTGGCGTTGGTGCGGTTGGCGCGACGTTCCTTGCATTGGTTAAAGGACGGCTTAAATGGCCGGTCCTTAAGGATGTCTGCGAACGTTCGGCTCTGACCGGGGCAATGCTGTTCTTCCTGTTTGCCGGTGCGACCGTATTCTCATACGTGTTCCGTTCGCTTGGTGGCGATGATCTTGTCATTGATCTGGTTGAACAGGCAGGCTTGGGATCATGGGGCATCTTGCTGTTGCTGATGCTGATCGTGTTTATCCTTGGCTTCTTCTTTGACTGGGTTGAGATTACGCTGATTGTTCTGCCGATCTTTGCACCTGTGATCGCACAGCTTGATTTCGGTCATCATCTTGATGTTGGTGGATTGGGCGCAACCGAGACGCAGGTTCTGACCTGGTTTGCGGTCCTTGTGGCGGTAAACTTGCAAACAAGTTTCTTAACGCCGCCGTTCGGGTTCGCCCTGTTTTATCTTAAGGGTGTCGCACCAAAATCGATCTCCATTCAGCAGATATACAAAGGCATCATTCCCTTTGTTCTGTTGCAGGTTATCGGCTTGATCCTGGTGATGGCGTTCCCCGAAATTGCCTTGTGGATGCCAAATACCCTGCTTGAGTAGGCATCGGAACAACCACTGAATTTCCAAAAAGGCGCCGTTTAAGAACGGCGCCTTTTTCATGTTGCGAACGCCCCGTCAATTGACGACCTAAACTCCAGACACAAAAAAAACCGCCCGAAAGCATGTTGCTTAAGCTGGCGGTTTCCTGTGACGGTCATATGATTGATGGCAACGGTGACCGATTGCGCGGTTGTTACTGATGCATCGCCCGTTCACTGGGCAATTGCAGCATCCTACCCATCAGGTAATCGACATCATCGGAATCAAATTCGACACCCAGATCACCGTATTGGGTCAAAACCCGTTCGATCATGCGCCGTGAATAACGTTCCTTATCCTGCTCCCCACCATCAAAGGTGGTTTCGCGGGCAACTTCCATCGCGGCACGGACACCAGGAAAGAAATGTTCTGGCAGGTCGGCCTTATTGTAGATCGCCTCAAGCCCGAAAGGCCCGCTGTCATGGATCAGAATGCGGGTATTGATCAACGACACACCAGCACGCCGTGCTAGAGCCGCCTCAAAGAACGACACATCCCCCATGCAAAGTGCACGCAGGATCAACCCACTTGTCAGACGGTTGTTGGAATAAAGATGTTCGACCAGCAGTTCGACATCGCGGTCTTCCGCCCCCTCGCCCAGAAGCCCAATGGTCGCACTTTCCTGCGACTGGGTCATCACGGCGTTGACAATGCCCTCGGGGATGTGACCGCGTGAAATAAGTTCTGCGCGCATCCGATCAGACACCAGCGTTACCAGACGTTCGGCAATTGTGATTGGCAAATGATTGCGTTCAATCATTGGCTTTTGGATGCGTTCGTTTTCACCGAACTCTTCGACCACTTTCTGCAAGGATACTTCACTGATTTCGGCACCGGAGTTCGAAACCAGATCAACCATCACATCTTCATGGCCAATATCGACAAGGGTCGCTGAAACGACTTCCGACACATGGGCGCGCGACGCAATGGCGCGCTGCTTTTCCACACTGTCGGTATTATCGCCAATGATATCGACAAGGTCCTCATCATTGAGAACTTCGGAAAACTTCAGAATCGGCAAGGCAACTTCATCAACGTCACGCGCCAATGTTGCCACGACATCATGGGGCACAAGCGGGGTTTGCTGAAGGTTCTTGGCCAAAGCTTTACGCACACGGACTTCGGCATCGCGGATCATCAAACGAAAGATATCTTCGGCCAAAATGCGTTCGCTGTCAGACAGAGTTTCTGTCGAAAACTCGCGACTGATCTTGTCAGCAGTATCCGCACGGTTTGCCCCGGACGGGTCTTGAACCAGCTTACTCAGATCTTCTTTGGTGATACGCGGCAATAGATATCTCCTGGCACGCTTACCGGATGGCTGCCAACTAACCTTTTTACACTATACTTGTGGCAGAGTTTCGACAAACATAATTTCCCGAAATTCGGCACAAATACCCGATATTCAATACCCTAGCTCTTTCATCGTGTCATCCTCACAGTCAAAATGACCATATGTCGGGATCATTAACCGTGCATGTGAAAGATCATTTCAGGCCATGGATCGACGCGCAATCCATCATCAACATCCCTACGTATTAACTGTCGAAAATTGACTAAACTCAAATCCTGCACGGTTCAGATATGCTAGATGTCGTTATGATTTCTGGAATCTCAACAGCACGGCCTTATTTTTTAAGCACAATACGCCGCCCTGTTGACCTTCTGGTCACCCAGATGGATGCTAGTCTATCGATAGGTAATCCCGGTCAACGGGAATGAACAAAGAGAGGCCCGATAATGTTACTTTCCCGCAAAATTGCATTCGCCGCCACGTCCCTTGTCATCCTTGCCGCCGTCCCGGCCGTTGCCGGTGATGCCGAAAATGGCGAGAAACTTTTCAAACGCTGCGCTGCCTGCCACAGCGTGGATGCTGGCGTAAACAAGGTCGGCCCAAGTCTGGCTGGCGTTGTCGGTCGCGATTGCGGTACCGTCGATGGGTACAAATACGGCAAAGGATACCAAGCCGCTTGTGAAAAAGGCTTTGTCACCGACGAAGCCTTCCTGACCGATTACCTCAAAGACCCGTCCGCAAAACTCAGTGAAATTGCCGGTTCCAAACAGCGTTCGAAAATGGCCTTCAAACTCAAGAAGGATGAAGAGGTTGCAGACATGATTGAGTTTCTTAAAACGAAATAAATCGGCAACCCGATGCCCAAAAACAAAAGGCCGACGCATAATATATGCATCGGCCTTTTGTCATGTCAGGGCACCTAACCGTTTCCGGACTTGTCAGGCGGCCTTACAGCGTCGCCCCAGTTCGGCCCCGATGGCGCGCATCTGTTCGGCAACGGCGATATCTTCTGTCGAAGTTACTTCAAGATCACGATCCTCATAGACATCACGGTCCGGATATTGTTCCTGCCATAATGTGATCTTGGCGTCGCGCTGGCGGATCAAATCTTCGATTTGTGGGCGATACAGAACCATCATACCGGAAATCCAGCGATTAACCGGCCAGGACGGCTGTGCATGGTCGATGATGAAATTATCAAGCATCGCCGTCACGTAGGCACCATCATACCAGACCTCGCCGGTGACCCAGCGATTGGTGGTAAACAGTCTCTGGCAAAACCCGAACTCATCCATGGAAAATGCCACCAGATGCGAAAGCGCATCGTTTGGCCCTTCGGGATACTCAAAACCGTCTATCTGTTTTGGTTTGCAGCCATCGGGCATGCCGCGCGGGCGCATGAAACTGTGGAAATGACCATGTTCATCCCATTCACGCCGTTCTTCCTTTGGGTGGGCGTGATAATAAAACTGCGCATGTGATTGACGGTCATAAACATCCCCTTCGGGGTAATGCGTCCATTCATAAAATGTCCCGCCCGTTTTGATCAGCTCACCGACGATGTTATCGCTGGTGGCGGTCAAAACCCGATGACATTCCATGACATCACGCCCCGCAGCCAACATTCTTTTCAGTCGGCCCGTTGGAATGGATGTCCAGTCGATTGCTATTTCACTCATATCAGCACCAGTGTCTTTGCGATCCGCTTTCTATATCCGCAAAGGCAGAAATATCCGCATTCTGGTCATTCCGACCAGTTAATCTCGTTCAAGAGTTAGTGATTTCAACGTGCTTTGCAACAATGATCAATCAATGGAATTCAGTTTCATACTGATTATTCCATTATGAAATACGCACATTAACCCTGTGATCAATCATATGAGGCTGTCCCTCTGGCACGCGAAATCGGGTGGCACGCGAAATCGGGCTGACCTCAATCGCGATACATCACACGAAAGCCGATCAGAATATGTCTAAGATGTTCAGGCCGTGCATGGCGGGCAGCCGGGCGACAGACACCACAACCGCGATCATCCCAAGAACCACCTTTGACAAAGCGATAGCCCGCCTGTCCGGACGTTGATGTCCATTCGAACACCTGCCCGACACCATCCAAAAGTCCAAACGGCCCGGCATCATATTGCCCGACCGGGGTTGTATCGAATGGGCCACGATCACCACTGTTTAAAAGGGCCGGGTCATAGATATTGCCCCACGGATAGAAAGTCCCCTCTTCCCCGCGAACGGCCTTTTCCCAATAAAGTTCGCTGGGCAATGACCAATTTTTCCCGGTCTTTTCACTCAGCCACTCAACATAGGCTTGCGCATCCTGCCAGGATACCAGCACCACAGGATGATTGCCGCGTCCTTTTGGGGGACGTCCCTTTTTCCACAGGAAAGGCACGATCGTATCGTAATTGTAAATCAGCCCCTGCCTGTCCCATTCATCCTTGCTGATGTCCGGGGCGGCATGTCCTGAATCCTTGATAAACTTGGCGTAATCATCGTTGGTCACCGGGGTCTTGGAAATATGGTAGGGCAGAAGATGAACGCGCCATTTATCGCCTTCGATATCATACCAGCGGTTGCGGCGGCTAATGTCGTGGCCATAGACCTGCTCGTCAATATCATAGGCATATTTACGTTCGATCCCGTCAGACCCTTGCCAAAACCAACCGGCGGGGATTTCGACCGTTGACGGTCCCGTGATGGCCTCCGATTGCGCAAAAGCACCATCTGAAAACGCCAAAAGGCATGCCGCTGCGAAAAACTTTTGAATAATTGCAGCTTTAACACTGTTCTTCATCGGTAATTCCCGTTTTGCCCGGATCTCATTCTCACGGATTATTCAACCCGCCAAGCGGCATTGCCGAACCTACCCTGTGATTATCAACATGATGAAATTTGACCGCTTTTTCAATATGTTTGCCCAGATTATTCCCCGTCGGGCTTGCGACTTTGCCCAAGACACAGGGATTGGCAGATAAACACCGAACCACCACCTCACACGCAGCTGTCACAGAACAGTGAAACTATGTGACGCCGCCTTCCAGATGATTTGCGCCATAGTCGACGTGACTTGAGGACGTTAGCTCAATCACGCTCCTTTCGACATTTAATGACAGCATCTTCAGAGAGGCAATAATGACCAAGAAAACAAACCGTTTCGCCCAAACAGCACTTATCCCGGCACTGGCCGTTGGCGCCAGCCTTGCAATGGCAGCCCCGATGGCAATGGCCGCACCGCTACCCACCCCGACCGCAGAAGTCGCAACCTGCACGGCAAATCCATGTGCTGCGAACCCATGTGCCGCAAATCCGTGCGCTGCAAACCCTTGTGCCGCAAACCCGTGTGCGGCGAAAAAGGTTGTTAATCCGTGCAGCCCATGCGCAGCCAACCCTTGTGCGGCTGCTAACCCCTGTGCTGCAAACCCGTGCGCTGCTAATCCATGTGCCGCGAAATAATCGCGTCCATCCCGATATTCTCCTGATAAAAAAAAGGGGCGATGCATATGCATCGCCCCTTTTCCTATATCGTTTTTACGGTCTGTTCAGACTGCGGCTATTCGCGCACAACCATCACAGAACAGTCGGCATGACGCACAACACGCGCAGCATTCGGACCCAGAAGGTAATCTTTGAGTTCCGGACGATGCGCCCCAATCACAATCAGATCGCAGTTGGTTTTTTTCGCCATTTTCAGGATCACTTCGTAAACCGTTCCCTGCCCGATGATGTGCTGCACCTTGATATCGTTGGGAATATGCTCTGATACGAACTCATGCAGACGCTCATTATAGGCATCAAGAACCTTGGTCTCGTAGCCCTTCGGGAAGAACTGCCCGACCATCGACATACCCACCGTGGGGACCACGGTCAGAACGTGAAGACGTGCGCCAAAACTTTGCGCCTGCTTGATCGCAACCGGAACCGCCTTTTTCCACGACGAGTCATGATCAAGATCCACTGTAACCAGAATATCCTTATACATGGACTTGGCCCTCCTTAAGCCGCTTCAAGCGCCAATTCGGCGCGACGACGACGGCGTTGCAGAACGATGATCCCACCCAGCAACAGGAACGCAGGGATATAGAACACCTCTTTGGGCATGCGACTGGCTTCCACCTTGATCGCGGTGATTTCAAAATCGAAATCAAGCCCCGCTTTCTCCGCTGGCCCGCCAAACACCAGATCGTCGATAAAGACCTTTCCATCTTCATCGCGCACAGCAAACCCTGCGTTATAAAGACGGTCTTCACCCGATGCTTCCGCCCCCAAAGGCAACATCACGGATTTGGCGATTTCCTCGCCTTCCAGATTGATGCCCTCGACATCCAGAAGGATGCTGGTATTGGCCGGCATTTCGGCTGCTTTTTGCACAATTTCCGTCGCCGGAAGGTTTTCATAAGGCGGCTCAATCATATCAAGCCAGAACCCCGGACGGAACAAGGTGAAGGCAATCAGAAGAAGGGCCGCACTTTCCCACAGTTTCGATCGGGCAAAGAAATACCCTTGCGTTGCTGCGGCAAAAATCAGCATGGCGATAATTGATATGACGATCACCACCACCACATCGAGCGGGTGATCAAGACCAATCATCAAAAGTTGCGTGTTGAACAGGAACAGGAACGGCAAAACCGCAGTGCGCATCGAATAGAAGAAGGCCACAAAGCCTGTTCGCATCGGATCGGCACCCGATATCGCCGCTGCGGCAAAGGACGCCAGCCCCACCGGTGGTGTAACATCGGCCATGATCCCGAAATAGAACACGAACAAATGCACCGCAATCAGCGGCACAATCAGTCCGTTCTCAGCACCAAGTTCGACAATCACCGGCGCCATCAGGCTCGATACCACGATATAGTTCGCCGTGGTCGGCAACCCCATACCAAGGATCAGACTGATGACCGCAGTAAAGATCAGGATCAGCATCAAGTTGCCGCCCGAAATCAGTTCGACGAACTCAACCATCACCTGACCAATCCCGGTCAGCGATACCGTGCCCACAATGATCCCGGCCGCCGCCGTTGCAACACCAATGCCGATCATGTTTCTGGCACCGGTCGCAAAACCGTCCACAACGTCAATCAAACCAGCACGCAGCTCGTTCATATAATCAGGTTGCTTCCGGAAGAACGCCTTTACCGGGCGTTGCGTCAACATGATGAAGATCATCAGAACCGTGGCCCAAAAGGCCGAAAGTCCCGGTGATTTAAGTTCAATCATCAAGAACCACACCAGAACCACAACCGGCAGCAGATAATGCAAACCGGCCTTTGCGGTTTCGCCCAGTTCCGGCAGTTTGACCACCGGCTGATTGGGATCATCAAGCTCAAGGTCAGGGTATCTCGCCGCGTAATAAAGACCGGCAAAATAAACCGCCGCACATTCAATAGCGACAATCCAGCCAACCCCGTCGCCAAACAACTGTTTCTGCAACGTGATGGCGTAATAAATCACCCCGGACAGAACAACCAGCGACAAGACGAACAGCAACGAGCGCATCATCGTCTGACCAAGTGTCGAGGTACGCAGCTTTGGCAGGCCTTTCATATTGGCCTTAAGCGCCTCAAGATGGACGATGTAAATCAGCGCGATATAGGAAATCGTTGCCGGCAGGAAGGCATGCTTGATGACTTCCGGATAGGAAATACCGACATACTCGACCATCAGGAAGGCCGCAGCCCCCATGACCGGCGGCATGATCTGTCCATTGACCGACGATGCGACTTCAACCGCACCGGCCTTCTCACCCGAGAAACCAACACGCTTCATCAGCGGGATCGTAAAGGTCCCGGTGGTCACCACGTTGGCAATCGAGGATCCTGAAATCAAACCGGTCATGGCCGATGAGAGAACGGCTGCTTTCGCCGGGCCACCACGCATGTGACCAAGGGCGGCAAATGCGACCTTGATGAAATAATTGCCCGCCCCGGCTTTATCAAGCAACGAGCCAAACAGCACAAACAGGAACACAAAGCTTGTTGAAACGCCAAGCGCAATGCCAAACACACCCTCGGTGGTGATCCACTGATGCGACATCGCCTTGGAGAAACTCGCCCCCGCCCATTGCAAGACATCGGGCACCCAAGCAGCATTCCCAAAGAACACATAAGCCAGAAACAGCACAGCCACACACATCAAAGGTGGGCCAAGGGCACGCCGCGTTGCTTCAAGCAACAGGACCAGGCCAACACCGGCAACTGCCAGATCCTGCGTAATCGGCAGGCCCGGACGCGAGGCCAGATCGCGATAAAAGATATAGATATAAAGCGAACAAAACGCCGCAGCCGCCGCCAGAACCCAGTCAATCACCGGGATATAGGAGCGCGGTGAACTTTTGAACGCCGGATAGGCCATAAAGGCCAAAAACACGGCAAAGGCCAGATGGATCGACCGCGCTTCGGTCGAGTTGAAAACACCAAAACTAACGATATAGGGAAGCGGCGATGCCAGCCAAAGCTGGAACAAAGACCAAGCCACCGCAACACACAGCAAAATGCGTGCTGTCATGCCTGTTGGCTGGCGCGCACCTGTATCATTTTCCGCAATAAGATCCTGAAGATCCTTATCAGATGCGCGTTGGTTCGCATTATTAACGTCGGTCATTACAAACTCCCGGTCTGATCGAAGAATTCCTGTACTGGTGGTCCAGAATCAAAAAATCTCCGTCGACACACACCCGGTCACCTACGGAGTACAATGATGCCAATAAAAGCACCGGTTTTCTTAAGTTTTCAGGGTCTGAACCCAATTGAATGCTTGAAATGGTCGCGAGGAATTTGTGCGGATATCAGGAGCATTACCGTAGCAAGGCTCGCTGCCTCGCAAGGTGATGCGACGTAATAGCCGGTGCAAATTCCTCCGATCCGAAGGACATCAGGACACTCTGCGACCTGCTGCGTCAATCCCCTTGCCCGGGGCAATACCCCGCGCGGCGGAGATTTCCTTGCATGTCTTGCTTGTTCTGATGCCATTTTAAATATTCAATTGGGTTCAGACCCTAGATGTACCCGTTGGGCGAAAGAAAGAAAAACGGAGGGCAGAATTCTGCCCTCCGTTCCAACCTGAATTACATCAGGCCTGCTTCTTTGTAATATTTTACAGCGCCATCATGCAGCGGTGCAGATAGGCCGTCTTTGATCATTTCGTCTTTGACGAGGTTCGCAAAAGCCGGATGCAGCTTTTTGAAATCGTCAAAGTTGTCAAACACAGCTTTGACAACGTGGTAAACAACGTCAGCATCGGTTTTGGTCGAAGACACGAAGGTCGCGCCAACACCGAAGGTTTTCACGTCATCAGGATTGCCGCGATACATGCCGCCCGGAATGGTGGCAACACGGTAATACGGGTTATCCGCAACCAGTTTGTCAATTTCCGGACCGGCAACTTCTACCAGAACCGAATCACATGCCGTGGTGGCTTCCTGGATCGAACCGGACGGGTGACCAACGGTGTAGATCATCGCATCGATCTTGTTGTCACACAGAGCCTGCGACTGTTCAGCCGGTTTCAACTCGGACGCCAGTGCGAAATCGTCAAGGGTCCAGCCTTTGGCGTTCATCACGATGTCCATGGTGTCGCGCTGACCCGAACCCGGGTTACCAATGTTCACACGCTTACCTTTGAGGTCGTCAAAGGTTTTGATGCCGGCATCTGCACGGGCAACAACGGTGAACGGCTCCGGATGGATCGAGAAGACGGCACGAAGATCTTCAAACGGGCCGACGTCTTTGAAGGCTTTTTCACCATGCAGGGCATAGTACTGGATGTCCGACTGGGCAACACCAAGGTCGAGTTCGCCTGCGCGAATGGTGTTGATGTTGTAGGACGAACCACCAGTGGACTCGACCGAGCAGCGAATGCCGTGCTCTTTACGGTCTTTGTTCACCAGACGGCAGATCGCACCACCTGTCGGGTAGTAAACGCCTGTTACGCCACCGGTACCGATGGTGATGAAACGGTTTTCCTGTGCCGACGCCGGACCGGCGAAGAGCGAGGCACCTGCAATCGCAGCAATTGCACCCGCTACAGCAATAAGTTTTTTCATTAGGAATAGCTCCCTTGTACACCCTATTATTACGAATTCAACCGCTCCGCGTGGAACCGAAGAATCACATAGAAACATCAGATAAATCAGATGCTTCGACGGCGGGATTATAGGTATCGGAACACCGAATTAAAAGCCTATAAAGCCCGAAACCTCCTGATAGAATTTAAATTTTCTACACTTTTGCCGCTAAGATCGGCCAAAGCTACCATACGGGGTGCATGATCTGCTTGGCCTGTTCGCCCGTCGCGATTTTTCGCGCCATAAGGCGGGCACCCTCGCGCGCCTGAGCAATCAGCTCAGCATTATGGTCTGCAGGCGATCCGTCAACCAAAAGATGATTATTTTCAAATCCAATGCGCGCATGCCCGCCTAATCCTGCCCCGGTCAGGATACAGGCATTCTCAAACGCCCCAAACGCGCACACCATCCACGTAGAGATATAAGAACTCGTTCCGATAAACGGCAATAAATCAGCCGGATCAGAGACCTGTCCCGCGCTATAGCGCCCTAAAACAAACAAAACCGGGAACTTTTCCCCCGGCAAAACCCCAGTTTCCACCAGTTGGTTAAACCGCCTGACGTCATCAGAGGCATAAAGAATGAACTGCGGGGAAATTTTGGCTTCGCGCATGAAGGCAAAGAATGATTTTAGCGCACTCACGTCAAAGCCATCCGGTGCGATTTCACGAATGGCAATCGACACTGCCTCGGGCACAAGCCCGCGGACCATCGCCATCTGATCATCGGCACTATACATGCCGACCGCCTCGGTTGTGACCTGCAAAACCATATCATCACCGACTGCGGCACGAACTTCGGTCAGCATTTCGCGATAACGCCCAACATCAAGGCTATGTTTCTGATCCTCATCACGGACATGCAGATGCATCATCGCCGCACCGGCCTGCTTGCACGCAAGGGCCGTTTGGGCGACTTCAGCCGGAGTAATCGGGATGTTGGGCACATCGGCCTTGGTTTTTCGCGCGCCATTCGGGGCTGCGGCAATCACAAACGGTGTCCGGCCATATGCCATTATGCCAGTCCTTCTGCGGCAAAAACGTCATCAAGGGCGGCGGCAAAAAGATCAACAATCTTGGCAACATCATCCTCAGTCACAATAAACGCCGGGGCAAACAACACGTGATCGCCACGCACTCCGTCAATCGTCCCGCCCATTGGATAGGCCATAAGCCCGCGTGCAAAGGCCGCCTTCTTGACCTTGGCATTGATCTTCATGGTCGGATCAAACGGGTCTTTGGTTTCGCGGTTGGCCACCAGTTCCACCCCGCGAAACAGGCCCCGTCCGCGAATATCCCCAACAAACGGGTGCTGCCCCAGTTTGGCCCGAAGGCCATCGGCAAGATTTTCGCCCTGTTTGACAACATTACTCAAAAGATCACGCTCCCGAATGGCGCGCTGGGTTGCCAAGGCGGCGGCACAGGCCGTCGCATGCCCCTGATAGGTATGACCATGCTGGAAAAACCCTGAACCGTTGGCGATGGCATCATTGATTTTCTTTGAAACCAGAACCGCACCAATAGGCTGATACCCCGCCCCCAATCCCTTGGCGATGGTTTGAATATCGCCTGAAATGCCTTCCTGCTCAATCGCATGCAGCGTGCCGGTTCGGCCCATGCCACACATGACTTCATCCAAAATCAGCAACACGCCATACTGATCACAAATCTCGCGCACGCGCTTAAAATATCCCGGCACTGGCGCCACCGCACCCGATGTCGCGCCGACGACCGGCTCGGCAACAAAGGCGGCAACGTTTTGTGCGCCCAGTTCAAGGATTGCGGTTTCAAGTTCATTGGCAACGCGAAGGCCGTATTCGGCATCGGTTTCACCGTTGCGCTGATCACGATATTGGTACACTGGCGCGATATGGGTTGCTGTGATCAACAGTGGCTCAAACTGTTGGCGGCGCCACATATTGCCGCCGACCGACAGCGCCCCCAGCGTATTGCCATGATAGGACTGCCTGCGCGCAATAACGTATTTCCGGTCCGGCTGCCCGATTTCCAGATAATATTGCCGCGCCATTTTAAGTGCGGCCTCGGTCGCCTCGGACCCGCCCGATACGAAGTAAACCTTATCCATCCCGTCTGGCGCATGGGCAATCAGGTCATCGGCCAGTTCTTCCATCGCATCGGATGAAAAGAACCCGGAATGGGCATAGGCAATCTGATCAATCTGGGCATGCATCGCCGCACGGACATCGGCATCGGAATGCCCAAGGCACGACACCGCCGCCCCACCACAGGCATCCAGATAACTTTTGCCATTCTCGTCAAAGATATAGATCCCCTCGCCCCGGACTGCACGCGGCGGGGTCGCGACACTGCTGCGATGAAGCACGCGGGTTTTGGCATTGGGGACAGATGGGGTGTTTGATGCATGCGTCATGATCAGGAATTCCGTGTGGGGCTGGGATCTTCGACATAGGTGTCAAAGGCTGCAAGTTGTTCTTCTGCCGTGGCAATCCGCTCCAGGGCCTTTTGCCCACCGCGCGCCACAAGCAGGGCAACAATCGCCTGTACAAGCGACACCGCGGCGGTAAAGCTTTGGAAAAAGGACTGAGACTTATCCGAAACGATCAGTTTGATCATCGCATCAAGTGCAATCGGCGCGACGTCGGAATCACAAATGGCAATCACCGGGCAATGCTGGCTGCGCGCATAATCTACGGCGCGCACCGTATCGCGAATATAGGGACGTGCACCGATGGCAATCATCACATCGCGGCGGTTGATCCCGCGCAACTGATCACCAAATGCACCCGACCGGCCATCGACCAGAACCACATTGTCGCGAAATAACCGATAGGCATAGGCAAACTGATAGGCCGCCGGATAGGCCGCACCACGCCCGACGACAAAAACCTGTCGCGCATTTTCAATCGCGGCACAGGCGTCGATGGTACGCCCTCGCAATTCCGCCCCAAACGCCTTGTCAATGTTATCGATTTCGGTGCGTGCGATGCTTTCGAGCAAATGCTGATCACGATCCACATCCTGCGAGACATTCTGGGTTTCACGCGCCCGGTTGGCATAACTTGCCGGAAGATCAAGCAAACGGTTCTGATAATGATCGCGAAACTGTTGCCAGGTATCGACACCAATGGCCGTCATCAGGCGCGTGACCGTGCTGGGCGGAACATCGGCGGCCCGCGCAAGGGCCCGCATTGAGCGCAGGGCAACATCATTGGGATGATCAAGGATATAGCGCGCAGCCTTCTGCATCTGCGGACTTAACTTCCCATAATCAGATATCAGTTTTTCGCGCAAATCCGCATGAAGTCCCATCGGTCAGGCACCTTTGTTCAAACGATCAGACAATTACGCCACAAGCCACAACCTTCCTCAACAATTGTTTCATTTAATTAACATTTTGAAACAATTGTTTTGCCGTTTTGTTTCGTGGCGACGGGCGGCTTCGCCGCTGCATCTGTTAAAAAATATGGACTTATTAGAAAAAAATGTAACAATGAACGAAATCAAAAATGAAACCTATGCGTTTCAGACAACAAGACTAATTACCTTTTGGTAAGGGACTGGGCACCGAATCGACAAGGTGGCCAATGAATAACCAGATCATCGAAGCACTGGCACAAACACAAGCCGGCATCGCATTGTTCGATGCCGAAGAACGTATTGTGTATGCCAATCCTGCGTGGGAACAGCTCATTACCGGCGTTGCCGAAGAAGACCTTCTGTTTAACGAAACAGAATTGCCCGAAGGCGGGATGATTTCGGTCTGTTTCGTTAAACCACAGGCCGCCCCGCCCCCGTCGATGCGCCTAAATGCGTCCGCCAACGACAGCAACATCGGCACCGTCATCATTGCCGATGACAGCGAAAGCAACCGCATGGTCGCACGGCGTATTTTACAATCCGAGGGATACACCATTGTCGAGGCCAGCAACGGGCAAACTGTGCTCAATATGCTGCGCCGTGGCGTGGCGGCAGATTTAATCCTGATGGATGTTGAAATGCCCGACATGGACGGGCTGCACACCACGCGGCGTATTCGCCATATGCAAGGCCCCATTTCCCACACACCGATCATCGCCCTGTCGGCCCATCAATCGCGGGACTGGAATGTCATTGCCCGCCAATCAGGTGTGGATGAATTCATCAACAAACCGATCCAGCGCGGCCCGCTTCTTGAAACCATTCGTGACCTGATTACGCGGGCCCCCGTCGACAAACTCAAACAAAACAACCTGCCATCCCCGCCGCCGGTCCTGCGCAGCAAAAGTGCGCGGCTGGGCAAACGGATGCGTCCAGAATCACCAACAAGTCCGGTCCTTGATATCCGCGTCCTTGAACAGCTTTACAACGATGCCGGGGACGAAGGGGCGCGCTGCGGGATTGATATTTTCATCAATGAAACCGAATCCCGTCTGGTCAAAATCGACAAGGCCTTATCAGAAGACGATTTATCGACGGTGCGCAGCGAAGTTCACGTCCTCAAAAGCACATCCGGCACCTTTGGTCTGCGTCAATTGTCCGAACTCTGCGCAACCACTCAGACGATTTTCGACGAAGACGAGATTGATGAAGGCCACGTCACGGCCCTGTCACGTCAGGTAGTTCAACTTGCCCCGACGGCACTGACGGCCTTAAACCTCTATCGCCGGTCACGAAGCTGGGGCGATGACGCGCGCGCTTGATGGCGGGAATGATTGCTGTGCTAAAACCCGCTGGCGCTTAACCGATCCATCGTTTAACCACATCTGCCAGACCATCAACGCCCACAGGGTCAGCGCAACATCAGGCGCGCGCCCTGATATGGCCCGTTGCCAATAAACAGCGCGCCGGTCTTTAGGCACATCAAACCCGTCAAAAAGGGCGGTACAAATCGTTTCGGCATCACCCCAGACATGACGACAGATCTTTGCCAGCCAATCCGCCGTTGGCGGGTTAAATCCGATCTTTGGGCGATTGATATGCTCCTTGGGTAAATAGGGTGCGACAACCGCGCGCCAGATATCCTTACCCCCACGTCGCAGGTGCTGTTTGGCCTCAATCTCCGCCGCCACACGCACCACCTCATGCCCAAGCAACGGCAACCGGTACTCAACGCCAAACGCCATGCCCATCCGGTCCGACATCATCAATTGATTACCCGGAAGCGTCACATCGCGATCAAACGCCATCATCAGAGCCGCCAACCCATCAGCATCAGTACCATCAACATCCTGCATATATTTGACCAACCCGGTCTTAAGTTCCGGCACCGCACATCTGTTGTTCCACACTTCAAACGCACGTCTGGCATCGCCTTGCCCACCCTCAAGGAACCGCGCCATATTGCGCGGCCCATTGCGCCCGACCATGCGGGCAAGCATCCGACGAACCGATAGGGGTACAGAACGCCAATATTGATCAAACAACCGTGCGCCCTGATACCGTGGGTAGCCGCCAAACAGCTCATCTCCGCCATCGCCCGACAAACAGACTTTTGCGTGACGTCCAACCACACGTGACAGGCTGCGCATCAAAACCACGGATGGATTGGCAAACGGCCCGCCAATGCTGTGCAGGGCTTTTTGCAATTCATCAAAAATCTCATGCGGTTTTTCCGGCGCGGACACGACATGAATTTCTTGCCCCAGATGACGCGCAAGCCTTTGTGCTGCGCGCGTTTCGTCCACCGCCGGGTCGTTAAACCCCATCACGAGACCAGTCGGCGGCACCTGCCCGCGTTCGCGCGCAACCGAACAGGCCATCGCGGCAATACCGGCACTATCAAGCCCGCCAGATACCAGCGTCCCAACCGAACAATCGGCATCCATCGCATCTGCCACCGATTGCCACACGGCACCATGCAGCTTTGCGGTCAGTTCGGTTTTCGTTGGTGATTGAACTCGCGTCGATGTTGTCCGCTTTACCGTATGGGAAATTTCATCGTTTTTGATCTGCCCATTCTGCCACCGCAAAACCTGTCCGGGCGGCACCAAACGCACATCAACAGTCCCGGTTTCAGGTGATGGTACAAACAAATGTGCAAAATAGTGCGCGCGCACCGTCTCATCGCGGTGCAATGGGCCAAAGGCAGAAAGTGCGGATGGTTCAGACGCAAAAGCAACATGCCCATCGGGGCGGTTCATCACATAAAGTGGCTTGATGCCAAGCGGATCGCGCGCCAGATACAAGACCGCCTGATCCCGGTCCCATAAGGCCAACGCATACTGCCCGGAAAGCTGCGCCAATGCGCCTGCGACATCACCATCAACCGCTATCGCATGGGCCAAAAGATGCAAAACAAGCTCCGCATCACTGTGACTTCGCACCGAAACGCCGGTTTTCTTTAACGCGGCAAGCGCACGGCGATGACCGACGACATAGCCATTAAAGACCAGCACAAACCGCCCATCGGCCGAGGTAATCGGTTGCGCGCCAGCCGACGAAACATCCGTCGTCGCAAGGCGCGCACATCCGATTGCACATCGATGATCGGGATCATGCCAGACGTCCTGACCGTCAGGACCGCGATGGGAAAGATGGTTCAAGGCATCGGATAAAAAAGCCTGGTCGTTTTTTGCCGTCGCCCCCGCAATACCGCACATCGCCCTGTTCCCGATCTATGGCACCCGCGATTATTCGCCGTCCCCGTCCAACGCAGGATCAGAACCGCGATCAGATGCCTCTGCCAACCGCGCCTGAAGATCACGCAGGATATAAAGCCGCAGGGCACTCGACAGGTTGCCATCGCGCGTACTGTCAATTTCGACCACCAGTTCCGCCAAGGTCACCGCGCGCCGTTCCGCAAGCCCCAACAGTTCCTGCCAGAAGGCGTCTTCAAGTGAAAAGCTGGTGCGATGCCCGGCAATTGTCACTGATCTTTTACGAACGGTATCATCCATGACATTTATAACTTTGCACGTACTTCGAAAACGGACATGGTTTCAGTAGAGCCTATTCCATTTAGATTGCATCGTTTTGTTTGCGTTTGGCGAATTGTTTGGCAAGGCACGGCGTGCAGGGCGATGCGGCGCATCGTTCAAACGGCGTAACGCTGCCAAACGTCGCCAAACACAAACCCTTCGGGCCTGGATCACCTTCTGCCCCGCAGCGTCAAAGGTCTTGACCGTAGCACCGCTACGCTCGGCGAACCTTTCCTTGCAGCACAGAAGGTGATCTCCGGCAAAACGGTGCAATCTAAATGGAATAGGCTCTAGGATCATGATAGGGCATCGCCATGAAATTTATACATCTTTCCGATACGCATATTCTCGCACGTGATGATTATTCGCGCCATCCCGATGCCGCCGCCACGCTCGGCAAAATCATTGGCGAGATTAACAAATACCACCGCGATGCCGAGATTTGCGTCATCACCGGCGACATCACCCATCACGGCCATCCAGAACAGTATGAACAGGCAATTGCCATTCTGGGCGACCTTGCCATTCCCTATATCCTGATCCCCGGAAACCATGACGAACGGGCAGCCTTCAAACAGGCCTTTCCCGACACCCCGGTGGATGAAAACGGTTTTATCAATCACGGACACACATTTGGCGGGGTGCGGTTTGTGATGATGGACAGCATCGTTCCCGGTGCCCATCACGGCACATTATGCCAGCATCGTCTGGACTGGCTGCGCAATGAGCTAAATGCCCACCAAGACATGCCAACCTTCCTGTTCATGCATCATCCGCCGTTTGAAATGGGCCTGCCGTTCATGGATACCATTCGCCTTGACGCTGATCAGAAACTGGGCGAAATCGTTACCGCCAACCCACAGATCAAACATCTGTTCTTTGGCCATTTGCACCGCCCGGCAACCGGCACATGGCAAGGTGTGCCCTTCCTTCTGGCTGCCAGCACGCAATGCGGCGAACCGCTTGATTTCCGTCATGAGAAAGAAGAAGACCTCGAAGACCGCAATCGGCTTAATCCGGGATATGGCATTGCCTTTGCCGACAGTACCGGCGGGCTTCGCTACCATTTCGATTTCATCAAGTTTGATCTGTAAGTGCGATCAGGCGGCCTTGGTTGCCTGATCCCATTCATCACGCACAACCGGGTTTTCTTCAGCCGTGTAATGGTCTGATTTAAGCGTTGCAAATGCATCGGGCGACATCAGTTGGGTCAAGGCCCAAACCGCACTGGCCCGGATCAGCGCACTGTCATCGGCCAACAGATTTTCCACACGCGGGATCAGGCTTTTGGACCCGCTATTGCCTGCGGCAATCAAAACATTGCGCAGGAACTTGGCCCGGCCAATCCGCTTGATCGGTGATCCGTTAAAGAACGCTCGAAATTCTGCCTCATCAAGCTCAAGGAAATCGGCCAACCGGGGGGCTGTCAGCTCCGCGCGCGGGATAAAGGCCAGCTCTTCGGTCCGCGAAGCGAACTTATTCCACGGGCAGGCCGCCAGACAATCGTCACAGCCGTAAATCCGGTTGCCCATCGCGCGGCGAAACTGATGCGGGATCACATCATCATGCTCGATGGTGAGGTATGAAATACATTTGCGCGCATCAAGCTTATAGGGGGCTGGAAACGCATCAGTCGGACAGGCCGCAACGCATTTTGAACAGGACCCGCAATGATCAATTTCCGGCGCGGCTTCCTCAAATTCAAGGGTTGTGAACACCTCGCCCAGAAACAGCCAGCTGCCAAATTCGCGCGACACCAGATTGGTGTGTTTTCCCTGCCAGCCAATCCCGGCTGATTGGCCCAACGGCTTTTCAAGAACCGGCGCGGTATCAACAAACACCTTGACCTGCTCACCCCCTGCCCCTGATTTTTGCGCCTGTTCCATCAACCAGCGTGCCAGTTGTTTCAGGCGCTTTTTGATCAGGTCGTGGTAATCCTTGTTCTTGGCATAGACCGAAATCATCGCCCGGTCGGGATGATCGAGCAAGGCCATCGGATTCTCCGCCGGGCCATAATTACTGCCCAGCACAATGACGGTCTTCACATCGGGCCACAACGCAACCGGATCACGGCGGCGCGGTAACCGTTCCGGATCATTCATCCAGTCCATCGACCCATATTCCCCACCCGCAACAAACTCATCCAGCCGCTTCTGATTACGCGCATCAATGCTCGGACGCGCAACACCACAGACGTCAAAGCCGATTTCACGGGCTTTGGCCTGAAGACGTTCAAGCGTAATCGCATCTGCGCTGTGGGCGGCCATGGCGTTTGATCTATTGGTTGTCGAACTGGGTACTCTCGTCTGCCTTATATAATCATCTGCCAAAAACACAAAAGGCCACCTTATTCACAAGGCAGCCTTTGACGTTAATTTGACAGATGATCGGCGTCAGCCACGCCCGCGATACGGCGCAACCCCCTGATCAGGGATCCAGACACCTTCTGGTGCCGCACCCGTCTGATAAAACACATCAATCGGAATACCACCACGCGGATACCAATACCCGCCAATGCGCAGCCATTTCGGATCAAGCGTTTCGACAATGCGCTTGGCAACCTTGATGGTGCAATCTTCGTGGAACGACCCGTGATTGCGGAACGAGGTCAGGAAAAGTTTGAGCGATTTACTTTCCACCAGCCAGTCACCAGGAATGTAATCAATCACCAGATGGGCAAAGTCCGGCTGACCGGTCATCGGGCACAGGGACGTAAATTCCGGTGCGACAAACCGCACACAGTAATCGGTTCCGGCCTGCGGGTTGGCCACACGTTCCAAAACGGCTTCATCCGGGGATGCGGGCTGTGCGGTATCACTGCCCAGCATGGTCAGATTGTCATAGATCGTCTGATCGGCCATGACGGTTCTCCTTAATCCTCGATGATCGGCACGGGATCAATATCCCCGCCTTCCTGTGCGGCATGGAAATCGCGTGCAAATGCGTCCATACGGCCCTCGGAAATGGCACTCCGCATATCGCGCATCAAATCCTGATAATAGGCAAGGTTATGCCACGTCAGCAGCACGGAACCCAGCATCTCGCCCGCCTTGATCAGATGATGCAAATAGGCGCGCGAATATTTCGTGCAGGCCGGGCACCCACACTGATCATCAAGCGGACGGTCATCATCGCGGTGACGGCCGTTTTTAAGGTTCAGCGTCCCCCGATGGGTAAAGGCCTGTGCATTGCGCCCCGAACGGGTCGGCAAAACGCAGTCAAACTGATCAATCCCGCGCATCACAGCACCCACAAGATCAGACGGCTTGCCAACCCCCATCAGGTAACGTGGCTTGTTGGCGGGCAACATATCGACACAGAAATCAAGCGTATCAAACATGATCTGCTGGCCTTCGCCCACCGCAAGTCCGCCAACCGAATGCCCCGGCAAATCAAGCTCAGCCAGTTTTTCCGAACTTTCCCGGCGCAAGGCTTCAAACACGCTGCCCTGCTGAATGCCATAAAGCGCATAGCCTTCGCGATTGACAAACGCATCTCTGGACCGCTTGGCCCAGCGCATCGACATCTGCATACTTTCGCGTGCCTGTTGCTCGGTCGCAGGGAACGGCGTGCATTCATCAAACGCCATGGTGATGGTCGATCCCAGCAAATGCTGAATTTCCATCGAGCGTTCCGGCGTCAGGTTAAATTTACGCCCATCGATATGACTTTTGAACGTCACACCGTCTTCAGTGATCTTGCGCAATTTCGCAAGCGACATCACCTGATACCCGCCGCTATCGGTCAGGATCGGCTTGTCCCAATTCATGAATTTATGCAGACCGCCAAGGCGCGCAATGCGCTCCGCCCCCGGCCGCAACATCAAATGATACGTATTGCCCAGCAAAATCTGCGCGCCGGTATCTGCAACATTTTCCGGCAACATCGCCTTGACCGTGGCGGCAGTCCCCACTGGCATAAAGGTCGGCGTATCAATCACGCCATGTGCGGTGTGAATCCGCCCCAGACGGGCCTTGCCATCGGTCGCAAGCAGTTCATAGCGAAATTCGGTCATCTGGATTTATGTCCGTGCATCAATTTTACTGGCGCATTCAAGCAAGCTGCAATCGCCATAGGAATAGAAACGATATTCGTTTTCGATCGCATGCGCATAGGCCGCCTTCATCCGGTCAAACCCGGCAAAGGCCGACACCAGCATGAACAGGGTCGATCGCGGCAAATGGAAGTTGGTCAACAACATATCCACCGCGCGGAACTTATACCCCGGCGTGATAAAGATGTCGGTTTCGGCCTCGAACGGTTCAACCACCCCGTCTTCACGGGCCGCACTTTCAAGTAATCGCAACGACGTCGTCCCAACCGCAACAACCCGCCCGCCATTGGCCCGCGTTTCATTGATCAGATTGGCAATTTCTGGCGAAATTGATCCCCATTCCGCATGCATTTTGTGGTTCTCGGTGTCATCAACCTTCACCGGCAAAAACGTCCCCGCCCCGACATGCAGCGTAATCGTGCGGCGCTTGATCCCGCGCGCATCAAGGTTCGCCAGCAAGTCCGGGGTAAAGTGCAATCCCGCCGTCGGGGCCGCAACCGCACCATCCTTTTGCGCGAAAATGGTTTGATAATCAGATTTATCCTGATCATCCCCGCCGGTTTCACGCCGGATATAGGGTGGTAACGGCATCACACCATATTTCTCAAGGGCGGCAATCAAATCAGCCCCGGACTTATTGAACCGCAACACCACTTCGCCACCGTCCTTTTTATCAAGGACTTCGGCCTCAAACTCATCATTCACCCAGAATGTTTCACCAATGCGCAGCTTCTTGGCTGGCTTGGCAAAGGCAACCCATGTGCCAAGGCCTTCCTGCTTATGCAGGGTGACTTCGACCTTTGCCTCGCCGCGCTTGCCAAACAGGCGTGCCGGAATAACCCGGGTATCATTGGAAATCAGCAAATCACCGGGACGCAGGATATCGGGCAGTTCGCGCACAATACGGTCTTGGATATCCGCCGACGACAGGTCAAGCATACGCGCCGCATCGCGCGGCGATGCAGGATGTTCGGCAATGCGCTCACGCGGCAATTCGAAATCGAACAGATCGACTTTCATGGATCAGGGCTATTCCAGAACAATGAACAAACAAATGAAGGGGCGTTTTATGCGCCCCTTCGCCAAAAATCACAAGCAGCAGACAGCTTATATTACCCTCGTGCCGGTTCCGCATTCTGACGCGGTGTCACCACCGCCATCAACAAACGGAACGGTGCAAGACAGGTCAGCGCCATAATCACCTTGGCGGTGAAATCACCCATGGCCCATGTATGCCAAGGCAAACCGGTGCCCACGAACGCAATGGAAAAGAACAGCGCGGTATCAACAGCCGACCCGATCCCGCTTGAGACAAGCGGCGCTTTCCACCAGGTTGCCTGACGCAGCTTGTCAAAGATGGTGACATCAAGCATCTGCGCAATCAGGAAAGCCGATCCCGATGCAATGGCGATGCGTGTGTCGGCAAAGATCAGCGACAACACAACCGCCAACGCAAACCCCGTCAGCACGACAACACGGGCCGCCTTGGCCCCGCGTGCCCGGTTGGTCAGATCCGTCACCAGAAATGCGACCGGATAGGTAAACGCGCCATAGGTCAGCCAATCGGCCAGAACGCCAGGCAGCGGATATTCGACCAGAATATTTGATGCGACAACCGTCGCGGCCATGGCCAGAATGCCGAAAATGATGGCTTTCATCTATCTGTCCTTCAATAAAGTCGACCCCACGCATAACAAATCTCGCGGCCCACTTTATTGGGCGACGATCAAGACCGGGTGCTGTTCGACGTTGTTGGCCGGGTATTTACGCCCGCGGCACTGAGCGGTCAAGGAAAAACGGCGATCAGGGAACCCCTGACCGCCGCTGCAGATCGCCGCACACACCCCGGGGAAAATGGGGCATTGTGCCGCGAAACTCTATTCTTTTTGATATTACAACATGATGCCACGAATGGTGAAGAACAGCAGCGCCCCAAGGAACGCGCCAGCCGGAACCGTCACCACCCACGCAGTTGCGATGGTAAATGCATAGTTCCGGCGCACCAGAAGACGCTTGCGCAATTTCTTCTCGGCCTTTTCGGCTTCATTCGGGTCAATCTGACGCAGGGCTTCGATATGCGCATCAACCTCTGTATTGTCCGATCCATCCACCAACATCGGCGGGTTCACAACCTGACGACGACGATGATTAAGGCTTTCACGCAGGAAACCAACCCCGAACACCGCCCCGACCGCAATGTGGGTCGAACTAACCGGCAAACCAAGGGCCGATGCGACAATCACGGTCAAAGCTGCCGACAGCGCCACGGTATAGGCACGGATCGGATCAAGCTTGGTGATTTTGGACCCGACTGTCTTGATCAGTTTCGGACCAAACAGGATAAGCCCGGCGGCAATACCAATCGCGCCAATGACCATCACCCAGATCGGGATCGGTGCAGATGTCACGATCTCACCGCTGTTGATACCCGAAACAATGGCCGCCAACGGACCAATCGCATTGGCAACATCGTTAGATCCATGGGCAAATGACAGAAGGGCGGCCGACGCAACCAGCGGAAGCCGGAACAAGGATGCAATCTCCTTGCGGCGCCCCGTCATATTGGCAGAAGCCCGGAAAACGGCCTTCCGGACCGGCAGGACCGTAATGATGAAAGCCGCAATACCAATTGCAATCACAACCGGCGTTTCCACTTTCCAGATTTTCTTAATGCCCTTCATCATCAGATACATGGTGAAGGCCGAAACCATCACCCCGACAAGGATTGGCACCCATTTGCGCGCCGCGGCAACCCGGTCGTCGGTATAAAGAATGCGGAACTTGATAAAGGCCAGGAACCCGGCCGCGATCAATCCCCCAAGAACCGGCGAAATCACCCAGCTTGCAGCAATCGTGCCCATGGTCGGCCAATTCACCGCGTCAATGCCAACTGCGGCCATACCAGCGCCCATCACACCACCAACGATGGAATGCGTGGTCGAAACCGGCGCACCAATCCACGTCGCAAGATTAAGCCACAAGGCAGCAGCAAGAAGGGCCGCCATCATTGCCCAGACAAAGGTCTGAGGATCAGGCATCCGGGCCGGATCAATAATGCCGTTCTTGATCGTGCTGACAACATCGCCCCCGGCAATGATCGCACCAGCAGCCTCAAAAACCGCGGCAATCAAAAGCGCGCCAACCATGGTCAGCGCCTTGGACCCCACCGCCGGGCCAACATTGTTGGCAACGTCATTGGCCCCGATGTTGAGCGCCATGTAACCGCCAATAACGGCAGCCGCAATCAGGAAGCCACTTTGCGGTACCCCGCCCATTTGAAAGGCGACAAACGCGCTACACGCCAGCAGGAACACAAGTGCCAGACCAAGTTTCGCACTGATCGAGGCGGTTTCACCCATCCCCGCATCCATGCGGCGCTGCCACTTGAGGTCCTTATCCAGAGCCGTTTTCTTTACCGACATAATCAACCGTTACCATCAAAGGGAATCGACGCGCGGATCATGTAGAAGCCGGGGCACTTTGTTAAGGTTTTTTTGCCGTTATGTGACAATCAACTACTATGGCAATGTCCCCAAAATAAAACGGCCCCGCACTGCAGGGCCGTTTCAAAGATAAAATCTCAAGGACGGGGATTAGCGACCGAATTGATTCAAAAGACCTTTTAGCAATCCTTTGGCCGCATCCTTACCCGAATCACCACTTGAACCGGACGATCCATCCCCGCCAAGCGCCTTGTCCAAAAGGTTATCAAGAACCTTCACCGCAACCTTGTCCATCCGTCCCGTAATCACCGGATCGTCAATTTTGCCTTTGGCATAAACACTGAAAGGCGGCAGTTCTTCGATTTTTTCCGAGAAATCAAAGTCCGCCTGCGTGTCCATCACCCATTTGGGCAAATCAAGGGTCGCATCCGCATCCGCCGTCCCCACGCGTGAGGTTGCCTCAACCCGTGTGGTTTTGGCCACACCGTTGGTAATGGTGATATCGGCCTCAAGCGTTTCAAGAATGTCGTTGTTGCCAATGCCCTCAACCACCATGGCCTGCGGTCCCTGACGCAGCAAAGCCTGCAAGTTCAGTTTCGGATCAGCAGACCGTTTATCGGCATTGCTAAACCGCACATTGTTCAGGACAAAATTGGCTGTCCCGCCAAGGGCTGACACCAGACGACGCGATGTATTGCCCGATGCGGAAACATCAAACTTGGTTTGAATACCGCCATTGATAAGGTCACTGGCAACCTGAATAGGAGCAAGTTTTTCCACCCGTGCACCATCGAGCGAACCTTTGAGGGCGAGTTTGGGAATGTCGGTGCTGCGCGCATCGAAATTACCATCAATCGCCAGATCACCATCGCCCAGCACACCGGTCAGCTTGGAAATCGTCAACAACCCGGCAACAAGATCCGCCTTCAAGTCCGGCTTCATCAGGCTGTAGGTATCAAAATCAAGCTGATCAAGTGCAATGGCAATGTCAGCATCAATCGACCGCAAGGCCGAAACATCAATCACCGTATCATCCCACGGCGTGCCATCACGGGCATCAACACGGGTGACACTTGCCGTCTGCGGCAGGTTAAATGCTGCCTTGCGCATCCCACTTCCCGCACCCGGCATCAAACCAGCGCGTTTCTCGGCTGGCAGGAACGGATCAACCGCAAGCTTGCCTCCAGAAAGGCTGACGGTGACTTTTGGCTGGGCCTGCGTCGCGTCAAACTTGACGTCCCCCGCCGTTTCAAATGCTCCGACGACCAGTTTCAGGTCGCCCAGATTGATGTTCTGTGCCGTTCCCTTAACCGTACTGGAAAGTGCCAGACGCCCAAGGTTCCCCGATGGGGTATAGGTCGGAGCCACCAGATCAAGTGCCCGGTTCAGGCTTGATGCCTGAACACCAAGTTTGCCATCAAGGCCGGGATTGGCCCCAAAGATATTGGCCAACACACCCTTAAGGCTCACCTGTGCCAGCGGATTGGACACATCAAGATCAAGTGTTGGTCCGCTCACAGGCCCGTTCAAACCAAGATTGGCCTGAATGCTTTTATAGCTGCTGGCCGGTGCTGGCAGGGTAATCCCCGTCAATTTCGCCAGTGGCTCAAGCGTTTTGGCCGTAACGCGCACGGCCAAACCTTCAAAGGCCGGAATGTCCGCAGCACCATTGAACGTCCCCTTGGCACTGGCCGCAAGACCAGCCGCATCGGCAATGGCAAAATTGTTCAGCGCAATCTTGCGCCCATTGATGTTGCCATCAATAACGATCCCGCGCACCGACACACCCGATGAAATGATCTCATCGGCCGACAACCGATAATTGGCCGCCATCCCGTCAAGTGGTGCCAGGGCATCCTTGATCAGTTTGACCATATCGGCATCTGTGCCGCCCGCAGTCCCTTGATCAGAAGCCCCATCAGATGATGCAGCCCCCGAACCGGAAGCCGTCCCTGACGACGCATCAGAACCTTGATCGCTGCCCGCCGCACTTGGGCTGCTCGGAAGGTATTGATCAAGATTGATGCGATCAAGCTTAAGCCCGATACCAAGGGACGGCAGTCCCGGACCACTGATATTGGCAACCACAGCACCGCGAATGGCGGTGTCATCAATGCGCATGTCCAGATCGGAAATGTTAAGCTGCTCGGGCGTGCCTTTAATCCCGCCAGTCAGCGAGAAACGGCGCAACCGATCAGCGCGCACACCATCAACATCAACACCCAGCCAACGGATCACCGCACGGATATTTTCCGACGCGATTTCATAGCTAAGTGCCGCAGATGGTGTCGATTTTTCACCCGAAATGCTGCCAAACACGGCCAAGTCCGTTCCACCGGGCAATCCGGCGGAAACCTCGTTCAAGGTGACTTTGCTGTTGGCAATCGCCGCATTGATGCGGGCATTGTGAATGGGCGTCTGATTATAAATCAGGGTCTCGACTTCAAAGTCGATGGATGCTGTCAGATCGGCCGGAATAATCGGCCCGTTTGCTGAACCCGATTTCACCGAACTTTGCGATGGAATGGACTGCGCCTCATCGGATGCTTTTCCGGCATCGGTCGATGATGAACCCGATGCGCTGTTCGCTTCTGGTGCCTTTACGCCATCACCGACGTCGGCCAGCACCAGAATTGAATCCAGATCAAGCTGGTTAAAGCGCAACGCAACATCAGCCCGCATACGCGGTTCCTGATCAATCGCAATCGCCCCCGATCCGCGGGTTTCCCCAAAACGGATCGACAAATCATTTAACGTGACCGATTTGGCATCGGCCGTGATGTGCCCGCCAAGGTCAAACGGCTTGGCCGCGATATCAGGGATGTCTGCTCCCTCACCGGCAATGCGCAATGCTGCTGCGCGCAGATCATCAAACTTGCCTTCAATCTGGCCGTCAAATCCGGGGTTGTCCGAAGACAGGTCAACTTTACCACCCAGCGAAATTCCCCCATCGACCTTGTCGACACCAACCTTGAGGCTGACCGGGAAAGGACCGGTTTGGCTGATCTGTCCGACGTTAAATTCAAACGTCAACGGAATGCCGCGATAAAACACATATCCTTCGCCGTCCATCGGACCATTCAGGCTATCGGCCGAAACACCAATGGTCAGCCCCTCGATACGTTCCTCGCTGCCCGGCGTGCGGTATATGATTGTGGCATTTTCGACCTCAAGCCGGTCGACCTGAATGGCGCTGGAGAAATCGCTGCTTGCACCATCATCACCGGATGTCGGTGCGGCCGGGGTGTTTTCCGTCGATGGCGTTGCAGGCTCAGGCGTGGTGATTGTCCCCGCATCCGGGCCGGAACGCTTTGCCTGTGCCGGATCAAACACAAGGTTGTTGCTGCCATCTTCAAACGTTTCGATGGCAATCACCGGATCAATCAGGCTGATTTCGGTGACCTGAACATTGCCGGTCAAAAGCGGCATCATCGCAACGGAAACCCGCACTTCTGAAATCGTCACCATGTTCGCGTCCGTCGCACCGGGTGCATTGCCAAGTGCAACCTGCTCTGCCGACAAGGCAGGCGACGGGATCAACGACATCGACAAATCGCCATTGATCACAAGTTCGCGTCCTGTCGCATCACGGACAGCCTGACTGACCTGGGCCTTATAGCCATTCCAGTCGATCAGGGATGGAATGATCAGCAACGCTGCAATCAAAACGACCAACACAGCGCCGATAACGGCAAGGATTTTTTTCAAAAGTCAGGCTCCGCTTGCTCGCAAGATCGTTCTGCCGGTTGGCAGCGACCTTTTAAGGTTCGATTTCAAGTTTCGGGTCAGGCCCCAAAAGCATAGGGCTCGAATTACGTCTCGCAATAGAAAATGGCGAGAGATTGTTCACAGACCGCCCGATTGGTTTTCCGATGTTCAGATGGGTCTTATCGCCTCAATTGTCCACATCAGATGTCATCTGAATGGGTCATACGCCGCGATCAGGCATCCAGACTGATTAAAATCTGATTTTTTAACCAATCCAAACAACCCCACAGCATGCGGGAACATAACCCAATTTTACCAGAATGCCACATCACACATTCTTTATACATGCTTTAAAATCAACTGGATGCTGGAAATCCCCCTTTAAAATGATACATTTTAGACACCACTAAATTCAATCCTGACTTTCATGCGGATCAAAAGATCGTTTTGCGAAAAGCGACACGCCAAATGCAACGGGCCAAATGCAGCGGGCCAAAACAAACAGGCCAGAAGCGACAGGGAGGACACCCATGACCGAAACAACAATCGTACAGACAAATAATACGGTCGAACCCACAATAAGCGGCATCGGCATTCGTGAAATCACCACCGATCAATCCGGTGCGTGGCTTGAAGCAGGCTGGCGGGATTTCAAACGTGCCCCTGCCATCGGGCTGGCCTATGGCGCATTCTGCGTTCTTGCAGGCTATCTTGTGGTTCTGAGCATCTTTCAAACTGGGCAGCTTCATCTGACCTTGCCCTTGGCGGCCGGCTTTATGCTCCTCGCCCCGCTTCTGGCTGTCGGACTTTATGAAACCAGTCGCCGCCTTGAAATGGGCGAAAACGTCACCCTGTGGCACAGCCTGAACGGGTTTCGCCGCAATCCGGGCCAAATTGGTGCCATCGGCATTATGTTGATGCTGTTCTTCCTCGCATGGACACGTATTGCGATGTTGCTGTTTGCCTTGTTTTATAGTGGCACGGTGCCATCGCTTGATGTGCTGGTGTGGGAAACCTTCTTTTCGCGCGATGCCATGACCTTCCTGATCACCGGAAGCATCCTTGGCGGTGTATTGGCGATCATGGTTTTTGCCGTTTCGGTCGTGTCTATACCGTTGCTGGTTGATCGTGACGTTGATGTCATCACGGCTGTTATCATCAGTGTCGCGGCATTTCGCAAAAACTGGAAAGTCCTGACCGGCTGGGCAGCGGTGATTGCCATCCTGTCAGCATGTGGCATGGTTGTGTTTTTGTTTGGCATGGCTGTCATCATGCCGCTTCTGGGCTTCTCAAGCTGGCATGCCTATCGCGGAATAATTGATACCAGCCAAACAGATGTCGCACGTCTGCGCCGCAAAACAGCCTAAACGGCCCTAAGACATCCCCCATCGCGAACAAAGGCGCCTGCCCTGTGATCACATGATCGATCAAACGGGCGGGCGCCTGACGTTACGCCCGTAACCTCGGCATATTTTTGCGCCGCCGGTTTTCGGTTCTTTCCCCACACGACAGCAAACACCTGATAGGCATTTGCGCGCGATTTGGCCCTGATGGGAACAATCGCGCGTCGGCCGAGTTTATGTTAACTGTGGACAGGTGCGTTAATGATGCGACACTGCGCCATAAATTGGGCAAAATCAGAATTGAATTTGGTTTGAAATCCCAACAACAAAGCCGATTGAGCGAGTAGAACCCACCATGCCCTTGTCCAGAGCCATCAAATATCCTGCGGCCCTATCGGTTTCATTGCTCAGCCTGATGGCAGTAACGCCGCATGCCAGTGCGCAGGAAAACACGGCCAGCGGACCGCAATCGACCCGAACGCCCGATGAAAAATGGGGGGTGTCGCTGTCGGTGGAAAATGACCTGTTCACCGCGTCCAACAGTGATCAGCATTACACCAATGGCGTGCGCCTCGCCTTTATCTCGCCCGAGGATTCCGCACCGGCCTCCTTCCTCAATGTGGCCAAGAAGGTTCCGTTCTTTGCCTCGAACGGCCGTATAAGAACCAGCTATTCCTTCGGCCAGACCATGTATACGCCCGACGACATCACCATTGCCGAAAACCAGCCCGATGATCGTCCATGGGCCGGTATTCTGGCCGGTACAGTCGGGCTGCTGTCCGATACCGGATTGCAAAATGACGGTGACGGCAACTATTCGCGGATTGATACGCTTGAACTGACACTGGGCGTGGTCGGGCCAGCATCGCTTGCCGACAAAACCCAGAAAATCGTTCACAAAAACATCAACAGCCCCGCCCCCGAAGGCTGGGACAATCAGATCAAAAACGAACCGCTCGTCAATCTGACCTATGAACGCAAATACCGCAGTTGGTTTGAAGCCGACGTTGCCGGGATCGAATTTGATGCCACCCCGCACGGGGCTGTGTCGCTTGGCAATGCCTTTACCAATGCCGAGGTCGGCACGATGTTTCGCATGGGGTTTGACCTGCCTGCCGATTATGGTCCGCCGCGCATTCGCCCCAGCTTGCCGGGATCGGATTTCTTCGTCCCCGATACCGAGGGCTTCCCGCTGAGCGGCTATCTGTTTGCCGGGGTCGCCGGGCGCTATGTCGCACGCGATATCACGCTGGATGGCAATACGTTCAAAGACAGTAATTCCGTTGATAAGGAACCGCTGGTCGGGGATTTGCAAATCGGCTTTGCCGTGATCATGGGTCAGGCGCGCCTGACCTATACCCATGTGTATCGCACCGCCGAATATACCGCCCAAGACGGTGCCGATCAGTTCGGATCACTTTCCCTGTCGTTCCGGTTCTAACCAAAACAAAAACGGGGCGCAAAGGCCCCGTTTTTCGCATCAATCATAAATAGTCTGATGATATCAAAGACCCGGAATAAGCTTCCCCGGATTCATCAGACCTTTGGGATCAATCGCGTTTTTAAGCGCACGCATCAGCGCAATCGTATCTGCCCCGTGTTCGGCTTCCATGAAATCAAGCTTGCCATAGCCAATGCCATGTTCCCCGGTACAGGTCCCGCCCAGTTTAAGCGCGCGTTCGACCATCCGGTCATGAAGGCGCTTTGCCTCGGCCATCTGATCAGGATCATTGGGATCAAGCAGGATCAGGGTATGGAAATTACCATCCCCGACATGACCAACAATCGTGCAGGTAAGCGGGCTGGCATCACAATCGGCACGGGTCTCGGAAATCGCTTCGGCCAGTTTTGAAATCGGCACACAAACATCGGTCGGCATGCCCGCCTTACCCGGCTCAAGCTGAAGCGACGCGTAATAGGCCTTGTGACGTGCCGCCCACAGTTTATTGCGGTCTTCCTGACGGGTCGCCCACTGGAATTCCTCGGCCCCGAATTCTTCGGCAACCGATTGCACAAACTCCGCCTGTTCCTTCACCCCGGCGTCCGTGCCATGGAATTCAAAGAACAAGGTCGGGGCTTCTTTATGATCGGTTTTGGAATATTTGTTGATCGCCCGGATTTGCATTTCATCGAGAAACTCAATGCGTGCAACCGGAATACCCGCCTGAATGGTCAGGATCGTGGTATCAACCGCGGCCGCAACCGACGGAAAGACACACACCGCCGCCGACATCGCCTCGGGGATGCCATACAGCTTCAAGGCAATTTCCGTAATCACGCCAAGCGTTCCTTCGGACCCGACAAACAACCGCGTCAGGTCATACCCCGCCGATGATTTCCGCGCCCGATTGGCGGTCTTGATGATTTTACCATCCGGTGTCACCACCGTCAGGTTCAACACATTCTCGCGCATGGTGCCATAGCGCACCGCATTGGTGCCCGATGCACGGGTCGCCGTCATGCCGCCGATGGATGCATTCGCCCCCGGATCAATCGGAAAGAACAACCCGGTATCGCGCAAATGATCATTAAGCTGCTCACGGGTAACACCCGCCTGAACCCGGCAATCAAGGTCCTCGTTATTGACTTCTAAAATCGCGTCCATGCGCGACAGATCAATACAAATCCCCCCGCGCAGGGCCGCAACATGGCCTTCAAGCGACGATCCAACGCCAAACGGCACGATCGGAACCTCATGCTGGGCACAAAGCTTGACCACCTCGGCGACTTCCTCGGTCGTGGTGGCAAAAACCACCGCATCGGGTGGGGATGCCGCGTGCCAGCTTTCATCCTTGCCATGCTGCTCAAGCACAGCCGCCGCTGTCGAAAGCCGATCTCCAAGCATCTCGCGCAAGGTGCTGATCAGGCTTTCGGGGGTTTCAATGCGTTCATATTGACGATCCGACATGACGTTCCTCGTATTTTCGGGGCTTTGCCCCTTGGTCCGGGTGGCAATCAGGTGTGCCTGAACGCTACAATGTCCCATTTGAATGTGGGGATGGACCATTGATCTGCTCGGGCGACCTTAAATGATTTCGCCCACCCTACGCCGAGATGCTCCAAATTGGTATTACCTTTTAACCGAAAAATACAAAAAAAGCCGCCCACCGTATGGTGAGCAGCCTGATCCATTGTCCATCTCAGCACGCGGGAATCACCCCTTATTGCGATCTTGCGGCAAGGCCGCGGCAATCCGGTCCGCCAGCCGCGCAAATGGCAAGCTTTGTAACCAGACCGTCCCCGGCCCTTCAAGGGTGGTGACAAAAAGTCCCTCGCCACCAAACAGCGCATTGGTAAAGCCGCCAATAAACTTGATCGAATAATCCACCGACGGGGTCAGTGCCACCAGCGCCCCGGTATCAACGCGCAACGTCTGTCCCGGTTGCAGTTCCTTTTTAATGATCGTGCCCCCGGCATGCACAAACGCCAAACCATCGCCGGTCAGCCGTTGCAGGATAAATCCTTCGCCGCCAAACAACCCGGCCCCGATTTTCTTGGAAAAGGCGATATCGATATCAATGCCCGCCGCCGCACAGAGAAACGCGTCTTTCTGACAAATGATTTCCCCGCCATAGGTCGCAAGATCAAGCGGCACCACCTTGCCCGGATAGGGTGCGGCAAAGGCAACATGGCCCTTGTTCTGACCTTCATGCACGAAACTGGTGATAAAGAACCCCTCACCGGTCAGCATGCGCTTAAAGCCAGAGAAAATGCCACCACCCGTTCCGGTCTGCATGGCAATGCCGTCAGACATATACATCATCGCCCCGGCTTCGGCCCGAACCCCCTCGCCCGGATCAAGTTCGATCTCGACCAACTGCATTTCTTCACCATGGATCGTGTAATCGATCACGTCTGCCATCGGGGCGTCTCCTGTTTTATCTTTAATCGATCTTGGTTCGGCCAATTGGAAAGTCCGATCAAGTTTGAAACCTGTCTCCTGCAATCGCAAGTAAAAGGGGCAACAATCTGACCGACAAACCGAAAATACAGATTATTGAACCGTCCACGACGACAAAAAACACATCCCACAGCCCCTAAATCATGGAAAAGAAAGCTTGTTCTTAACCTTCATCAGACAAATATGAAGATAGCGGGGGCACCACATGTCAGTTTAGGTCATCGATGCTCCATGATCACGCCAAGAAGTGAAAGCAGTCTCGATGGTGATCCTGAAAACACAGGACTGGCTGGTAAATGATGAAGCCATGCTGTCTTCAATGGACAAATGGCAACGTGCTATTGACCTGATGACGGGGCTTTTGGGGGCCACGGCGGGCTATGTTGTCGAATATAATGACAAACTTGGCTTTCGTGCCGCCTTGACCAGCCAGAATGACGCAAATCCCAACCGCAAACTATCGGGCAAGTGCGAACCCGCCACCAGCAACATTTACTGCCGCCGCGTCGCACAAACCAAGGCATCGTTTTATGAACCCGATGCCACAGGCAAGCCCGAGTGGGCTGATAACCCCGAACTGACCGAAGATGGGTATGTATCCTATTACGGGGTGCCGCTGTTTTGGCCCAATGGCGTGGTGTTTGGCACCCTGTGCGTATTTGACACCAAACCCACCGGATATGACAAACGCCAGCTTGAACTTCTTGAATGTTTCCGCGACCTGATCGAGGCCGATTTGCGCCTGTATGAGCAATATCAGATCATGCGCAATATTTCGATGTCAGACCCGTTAACCGGCCTGAACAACCGCGCCGGGTTCGAAATGCTGGCCCATCAGAAAATCCGCATCGCCAAACGCTATCACCATAACATCGGGATCATTTTCATTGATCTTGATGACATGAAACACTGGAACGATGATTACGGCCATGCCGCCGGCGATGCAGCCCTGCGTGCGGTTGGCAAGGCCATCACCGAAAGCATCCGCGAAGTCGATATTTGTGGCCGCATGGGCGGGGATGAGTTTGCCGTTCTGGGGTATGTGCGCAATCGCGGTGATTTGACAACGATCATCGCCCGCGTGCGCAATGCGCTTGCCAATGCCAAACTATCGGTCCCCAAGGCAAAAACACCGATCCGCGAAACCCCGGAAATCAGTTCGGGTGCATCGGTGTTTTTTGATCCGGTCAATCAAAGTCTTGAGGACATGATTGCCGTGACCGATCTTGAAATGTACCGCGATAAAAAACGCCGCCGCAAATAGCCATCACCGCATCGGCGGCAAAAACAGATCACAGTCCCGACAGGCCGCATTCCCCAAACAACGCAAAAATCTGATGTTCAGAAGTCTGGACATTAACCACATGGTATGAAATTCAGTCCATACTGAACGCCGGGTCATTAAGGTCAGGACATACAAATTCAATGTATTCTGCCCCTCGCCCCAACCAAAATAACGAGCACGAGCTTTTATAAAAAATGCAGATCCGCAAAGGCACTGCCGACGATCTTTCTCTCATCCGCGACCTGACAAAGCGCGCAACAGATTCAACCTATTTCATCGAAGGCATGGGGGATGCTGCGGCCAAAACGGTTGCCGCCTATGTCGCCAAATCGACCGATGTTTTCCAATATGCGCTTGGCAGCGAAAACCACTCTGTCTATGTCGCCACCGCGGACGAGCATCTGCTTGGCTACGTGATCGCCATTCACGAAAGCCCGGAAATCGACTGGATCATGGTTGATCCGGCGTCCCACGGCAGCGGCGCGGGCAAGGCACTCATGATCGCCGCCCTTGATGCGCTGGCCGAACAAGGCGCGCGCAGCAATGTGCGCCTGACCGTGGTCGCGCACAACGAACGCGCCAAAGCATTCTATCGCAAATTCGGCTTCCTTGTGACCGGGCCGGTTCCCGACCGCGATATTCCAACTGTGGAAATGCAGCGCGCGGCATAAGTCCCGCGCACGACAGCTTAGACAATCGCAACCTGTTGAATGTGGATATAGTCAGCAACCAAAACGGGAATTTATTAAAACTTTCTCTTGCAAAAAGAGAAGTTTGCAGCCCAAATGTTGGTTCAAGCACACAACCGGTACTTCTTTGCCGGTCAAGATAACCTATCTGTGGGACCATCAAATGAGCGAAGACAATGCGGTTAGCATCGAAACAAATTCTGATGAATCATTCACCGGCAACGTCCGGCTAATCTATATCCTGTACCTTGTCGGCATCGTAATGCCCTTGGTCGGGCTTGTTGGTTTGATCTTTGCTTATGTTAAAAAAGGCGACGCACCTGTTTGGGCAAAAACCCATTACCGGTTCCTGATCCGTACGTTCTGGATCTACATGCTCTTTCTCGTCGTCGGCATATTCACATCAATGATCATTATCGGGTGGTTTGTTCTGCTGGCAGGGCTGATCTGGTTCATCATCCGCATGGTCAAGGGCATTTCCGCACTTCAAACAGGCGTGCCGCACCCTGACCCAACGGGCTGGATGATCTGATGACACATCGTCCACGAAGGCCATAGAAGCAACGTGTGGACCTATTTAAAACTTCATAAAAAGCCCGGCTGCATTCGCGACCGGGCTTTTTATTATTTATGCTCAAGAATATTAACCAGCTTCCCAAACGGATCGCGGACATAAAACCGCCTGACACCCCATGGCTCATCGGTCGGGCCATATTCAATTTCGATACCGGCAGCCGTCATGCGGCCCAGTGTTTCTTCAAGGTCATCGACCTCAATCGACATATCAGGCACCGCTGTGCCCGACCCGCCCTCGGTGGCGAAATTGACCTGTGTGGTCATGGTTTCACCCGCCGCAGCAAACGTCCTGATCCAGCCGTGATCCATCACGGTCGCAAGACCAAGGATGTCCTCGTAAAATGCCTTGGCCTTGGCGATATCCGTGACCGCGAAGTTTGACACAATGCGTTTTACAGCCATTGGGCATCCTCCTTATTGAGCCGCTTTTTCTCCGGCGATTGCCTTGGCCCTTTTATAGGGCCCAAACGGAATTTCCTTGGGCGCGAAGGTTTCCGGCGACGCACGGTCCCAGCGCGAATGCCAGTCATGGAGTTCCTCTATTTCCGTATCGGCAACAAGGAACCCTTCGGGCAAATACGGATAGGCTTCATTGCCATCAACAAACTCATTGTCCTTTTGCCGGACCATGAAGTGATAGGGCATGAAATTGCGCGGGTCATGAAGCCCCGCCGCCCCGGTAATTTCGGCCAAGGCATGCATGGTGTTTTTATGGAACCGTGCGACACGTTCGCTTTTATCACCCGGATCAAGCGCACGCTGGCGGATTTTATCCTGCGTTGCAATCCCCACCGGGCAGCAGTTGGTATGGCATGACTGGGCCTGAATACAGCCCAAAGCAAACATGAAACCACGTGCCGCATTACACCAGTCCGCGCCAAGGGCAAGGGTACGCGCAATGTCAAAGGCCGACACAATCTTGCCCGCCGCCCCCACTTTCACCTGTTCACGAAGCCCCGCCCCGCGCAGCGCATTATGCACAAAGGTCAGCCCCTCATGCATCGGCATGCCGACGTGATTGACAAACTCGACCGGGGCCGCGCCAGTGCCGCCTTCCTTGCCATCGACCACGATGAAATCAGGCACGATGCCGGTTTTCAGCATGGCTTTAAGGATGCTCATAAATTCACGGCGATGCCCGATACACAGCTTGAACCCGACCGGTTTTCCGCCCGAAAGGTCACGCAACCGGCCGATGAATTCCATCAGGCCAATCGGGGTTGAAAATGTGCTGTGCGCGGCGGGTGAAATGCAATCAATCCCCATGGGAATGCCGCGCGCGTCGGAAATTTCCTTGGTGATCTTAGCCGCGGGCAACATCCCCCCATGTCCGGGCTTCGCCCCTTGGCTGAGTTTCACCTCGATCATTTTGACCTGCGGGTCGGCGGCTGTTTCGGCAAATTTTTCCTCGGAAAAACTGCCGTCGTCATTGCGGCATCCGAAATACCCCGATGCCACCTGATAGATCAGATCACCACCGCCTTCGCGGTGATAGCGTGAAACGCTGCCTTCCCCGGTATCATGCGCAAAGCCGCCCTTCTTGGCACCCTTGTTCAGTGCCAAAATCGCATTGCCTGATAGGGAGCCGAAACTCATCGCCGAGATGTTATAAATACTGGCCTGATACGGTTGCTTGCAATTGGGTCCCCCGACCCGAACGCGAAAATCGCTGTCGGGAATGGTGGTCGGCGCAACCGAATGGGTCAGCCAGGCATAACCCGATTTATAAACATCCTCGATCGTACCAAACGGGCGTTTGTCCTCGGCCCCCTTGGCACGCTGATAAACAAGCCCGCGCGACTGACGGCTGAACGGGATTTGATCCTGATCGCTTTCAAGCAGGTACTGGCGAATTTCCGGGCGGAAACTTTCAAGGATAAAGCGGATATGCGCGCTTATGGGATAGTTGCGCAGGATGGAATGCTTGTTCTGGCGCAAGTCATGAAACCCGACCAGCAACAGGGCGCCAAAGATAACGGCAGGCACCCAGAACCAACTGTTGACCACGCCAGCACAGATCACAAAAACGGCTGTCAAAAGCGCAACGCTGGCGATCACGAAATAGCGCTGGTTCAATATGAAAAATTTCACGGTGCTCTCATCCTGTCAAATTGGTGCGATATGGCGTAATCGCAGCGGGCCCGATTTCCAGATTTTCAGATTTACGCTGCCGTCGTCAGCGTAAAATCGACATGCACGGCATCAAAAGGAAACGTTATCTGGCCATTTTCCTCCCGGTCAAGAACCCCAGCGTTCAGCAAGGCATGAACATCCCCATGAACCGTTTTGACATCCCGACCAACCCGCCTGGCAGCTTCACGCATGCTCATCGCCCCCTGTCCAGTCATGACTTTGAGCAAATCCCACCGTTTGGGCGTCATGGTTTGCCACAGCAACTCAACCGATGCGAACGAGATATGCGCCCCCTGTGCTGTGCCGTCAAACGCAGCAAGCGCACGCTTGGTCACATCATCGCGCGACGCAACCGAAAGAGTTACCGTATTGGAAGTGTTATCGGTGGTCATATCCGCCTCCATCCATCGACATCGGCCCAGAAATCACGCAGCAATTGCGCCGGTGTCGAAAAGTCATAGGATATTTCAACATCGCCAATATGCCTGTGGTCGCCCTTGCCAGCTTCGTTGTCATAGCGAAGGACACATTCCCCGGCGACGACATAAACCAGCGCATATTTGAACATATGCGCAGAACCACGCACCGATTGCGGCACCCGCCAAATGCGCATTTCAACAAAAGCATCTGGCGCAAGCTGATGACGCTCACGCATAAGCAAATTGGCTTTCATGTTGGTATTTATACCAACACAAACGAAGTGTTGTCAATTTCACCAACAATGACACTGCCATGACATCCATGACATCAGACACAAAAAAAAGGCCGCCGGTTTCCCGGCGACCCATGTTTTGGTCGGTTCTATTCCCAACTGATCTTAAGTGACAGGTGCTACGATCAAGCCTTGCCGTAGCCCCCACCCCCCGGGGTTTCGATGATGAAGACATCACCGGGATGCATTTGCGCCCCGTCGGTTCCTTTAAGCTCCTCAACCGTGCCATCAACGCGTTCAATCGCATTGCGGCCAAGTTTGCCGGGCTCCCCACCCGCGACCGCCTGATTGGGGACGCGACGGTGGTTTGACAGGATCGATGCGGTCATGTCTTCAAGGAAACGGACCCGGCGCGTTGTGCCATTGCCGCCCTTGAACTCACCATTCCCACCGGAATTTTGCCGGATTTCAAAGCTTTCCAGCATCACCGGGAAGCGCCATTCAAGCACTTCCGGATCGGTCAGGCGTGAATTGGTCATATGCGTATGAACGCCACTGGTGCCGTCAAAACCGGGACCAGCCCCCGAACCACCACAGATGGTTTCATAATACTGATGGGTATCATTGCCCCAGGTGAAGTTGTTCATGGTCCCCTGCGCACCCGACATCACACCAAGGGCGGCATAAAGCGTATCAGTCACATGCTGGGACGTTTCAACGTTCCCGGCAACAACCGCCGCCGGATAAACCGGGTTCAGCATTGATCCTTCGGGCACAATCAGATCAACCGGCTTCAAGCACCCGGCATTGAGCGGAATGTCATCATCAACCAATGTCCGGAAGACATAAAGGACCGCTGCCCGGGTCACAGCCGACGGCGCATTGAAGTTGTTATCAAGCTGATCGGATGTGCCGGTGAAATCGACCGTGGCGGATCGGGTTTCCTTATGGATGGTGACCTTGGCCTTTACGACCGCGCCATTATCCATTTCATAGGAGAACTCGCCACCTTCAAGGTTATCGATCACGCGCCGCACGCTTTCTTCGGCGTTGTCCTGCACATGGCCCATATAGGCATGCACAACTTCAAGGCCAAAGTGATCGACCATCTTGCGCAGTTCCTGCACACCCTTTTCATTGGCCGCAATCTGTGCGCGCAAATCGGCAATGTTTTGATAGGGGTTACGTGCGGGATATTTCGCACCCTCAAGCAAGCCCGTCAGGCCCGGTTCATCAAACTTGCCCTGATCAACCAGTTTGAAATTGTCAATCAAGACCCCTTCTTCTTCAAGAATGCGCGAATTTGGCGCCATCGAGCCCGGGGTAATCCCGCCAACATCGGCATGGTGCCCACGTGACGCGACATAGAACAGGATATCCTTGCCATCGTCGCCAAACACCGGCGTGATCAGGGTGATATCGGGTAAATGCGTGCCGCCGTTATACGGATCATTGAGCATATAAACATCGCCAGCCTTCATGCTGCCGACATTGTTGCGCATGACCGCCTGAACAGATTCCCCCATTGACCCCAGATGGACCGGCATATGCGGCGCATTGGCAATCAAAAGGCCTTCCTGATCAAACAGCGCACAGGAGAAATCAAGACGTTCCTTGATGTTGACCGAGTAGGACGTGTTGGCCAGGGTCACGCCCATCTGCTCGGCAATGTTCATGAACAGATTGTTGAAGACTTCCAGCATCACTGGATCGGCTTGCGTGCCAATGGCTTCTGAGCGTTTCATCGCGACAACACGGGTCAGAACCAGATGATCGCGCGCATTGACCTTGGCTTCCCAGCCCGGATCAATCACGGTGGTGCCAACCGGCTCGACAATCACGGCGGGGCCACGCACGGTCGCCCCCGGTTTCATGTCTTCGCGTTTATAGAACGGCGTGTCTTCCGATGTACCATCAAACACCACCGCACGGGTCGCCAACGCATCGGGGGCAACTCCATCGGTGGTATCGGATTTGGCTTCGGCGTTTGGAAGGCTCTGGGTTTCGCCAACTGCCTCAACCGCAACCGCCTCAACCACCAGCGGCTTTTCACTCATGACAAAGCCGTAACGCTGTTTGTGCTGTTCTTCGAACTGGCCCTTGATCGCATCAACATCGCCAAAATCAACGATAAGCGGCGTATCCGTGCCGTCATAACGCAGATGCAACCGTTTAAGCATCTTGATCTTGGCATCCGTAATGCCCTGTTCGTGCAATTCACCGCGTGCGTCGGTGGCCAACACCTCAAGCTGCTGATCAAGACCGGCCAGTGCGCCACTTTCAAGCTTGGCCTCAACCGCCTGTTCGCGCATCGCCCGGATATCGGCAAGCCCCATGCCATAGGCCGACAAAACACCGGCAAACGGATGGACAAACACCTTGGTCATGCCCAGCGTATCGGCCACCTGACAGGCATGCTGCCCACCGGCCCCGCCAAAGCATTGCAGGATATAATCCGTGACGTCATAGCCGCGCTGAACCGATATTTGCTTGATCGCATTGGCCATGTTTTCCACCGCAATGCGAAGGAACCCTTCGGCGACATCTTCGGGGGTCCGAACCTGCCCGGTGCTGTCCTTGATCTTGGCCGCCATGGCTTCAAACCCGGCGCGCACCGCATCAGCGTCAAGCGGCTCATTGCCCTCGGGGCCAAACACATTGGGGAAGAATTCCGGCTGAACCTTGCCCAGCATGACATTAATGTCGGTCACCGCAAGTGGCCCACCGCGGCGATAGGCCGCTGGTCCCGGATTTGCCCCGGCACTGTCGGGACCAACGCGGAAACGCGCGCCATCAAAATGCAGGATCGAGCCGCCACCGGCGGCAACCGTATGGATTTTCATCATCGGCGCGCGCATGCGCACCCCGGCAACCTGCGTTTCAAAATCACGTTCATATTCGCCGTCATAGTGCGACACATCGGTGGACGTACCCCCCATGTCGAACCCGATGACCTGCTTGAAACCATCCATTTCGGCCGTGCGGACCATGCCGACAACACCGCCCGCCGGGCCGGACAAAATGGCGTCCTTGCCCTGAAACTTCGCGGCATCGGTCAGCCCGCCATTCGACTGCATGAACATCAGTTTCACACCGCCAAGCTCGCTTGCGACCTGATCAACATAGCGGCGCAGGATCGGCGACAAATACGCATCAACAACCGTGGTATCGCCACGCGACACCAGTTTCATCAACGGGCTGACCTGATGGCTGACCGATACCTGGGTAAATCCGATATCGCGTGCAATCTCGGCGGCCGCATTTTCATGCGCGGTATAACGGTACCCATGCATGAACACGATGGCACAGGCACGAATGCCGTCATCGTAAACAGCCTGCAACTCGGTACGCAGGGCGTCACGATCAAGTGCGGTAAGTTCTTCGCCCTGCGCGTCAAAGCGGCCATCGGCCTCAATCACGCTTTCATAGAGCATTTCCGGCAGCTTGATGTTGCGATCAAACAAACGCGGGCGGTTCTGATAGGCCAGACGCAATGAATCGCGGAACCCCTTGGTCGTCACAAGTGCGGTGCGATCGCCTTTGCGTTCCAGAAGCGCATTGGTGGCAACAGTGGTGCCCATTTTAACCGCTTCGATTTTCTCGCCCGGGATTTTTTCACCGGCCGGAACATCAAGCAATTCACGAATGCCCTGAATGGCGGCATCGGCATAGCGTTCCGGGTTTTCCGACAGCAACTTGTGCGTGACAAGCGACCCGTCCGGTTTGCGGGCAACGATATCGGTAAAGGTACCGCCGCGATCAATCCAGAACTGCCATTTTGGCTGTCCGGTGGTCTGCGAAGCGGGGGCGTTTTGGGCGTGAGAAGCCATGATGCTGTCTCCTTGGGCATCTGTAGTCAAAAAATTCGATACGAAAGATCAGATATTCAAACCGGTCAGCCGTTCATTTGCTGTGGCAACCAGGTGGCGATTTCCGGGAAAACGGTAATCAGCACCACGGCAAGCAACAGCAGGAAGAAAAACGGCAAAGCAGCCAGCGCAATGGCAAACAGGTTCTTGCCTGTCAGCCCCTGCAAAACAAAAAGGTTGAAACCAACCGGCGGGGTGATCTGCGACATTTCAACCACCAGCACCACATAGATGCCAAACCACAAAAGGTCGATCCCTGCGGCCTGCACCATCGGCAGGATCACCGATGTGGTCAAAACCACCACCGAAATCCCGTCAAGGAAGCAGCCCAGCACGATAAAGAACACGGTCAGTGCGGCGAGCAACGCATAAGGCGACAAATCCATCTGCGCGATCCATGCCGCAAGCTCACGCGGAATACCGGTAAAGCCCATCGCCACGGTCAAAACCGCCGCACCGGCAAGGATAAAGCAGATCATGCACGATGTGCGCGTGGCCCCCATAATCCCGTCCATCAGGCTTTCACGGGTCAAGGATCCGCTAATCCCCGAAAGGATCAACGCCCCGACAACACCAAAGGCCGCCGCCTCGGTCGGGGTGGCAATTCCGCCGTAAATCGATCCAATCACCGCGGCAATCAGGGTAATCACCGGGATCAACCGCCCCGATGCACGGATTTTATCAGCAAACGGAATGCTCGGTTCCGCGGCCGGCATCTTGTCCTTATTGACCGTTGCCCAAATGCCGACAAAGCTCATGAACAGGATGATCAACATCGCACCGGGCAAAACACCGGCAATAAACAGGCGCGCAATCGACAGTTCCGCCGACACGCCATAGACAATCAGAATGATCGATGGCGGGATCAAAAGCCCCAGCGTGCCCGACCCGGCAAGCGTGCCAAGGATCAGTTTGTCGGGATACCCCTGTTTGCGCAATTCCGGGATCGACATGCGGCCAATGGTTGCCGCGGTTGCTGCCGATGACCCCGACACGGCGGCAAAGATACCGCACCCCAGAATATTGACATGCAACAGCCGCCCCGGAAGCTTGTTCAACCACGGGGCCAACCCGGTAAACATGTCCTCGGAAAGCCGCGACCGAAAAAGGATTTCACCCATCCAGATAAACAATGGCAAGGGTGCCAACGACCACGTCGCAAGACTGGACCACGCGGTTGTCGCGATGATCGGACCGGTCTGTGCGCTGGTAAAGAAGTCCAGGGCAAACACACCAATCGCAAACAGCGACAATGCCACCCAAAGCCCGGCCCCAAGGAACAGGAACAACAGCCCCATCAGGATCAGGCCAATTTGAAGTACATCCATGACCGTGCCCTACTCGTTCAGCTCAACGGCTTCGCCACGGGCGAAGGCCGGTTCGCGACCACACACGGTATCAACCAGTGCTTCGATCATTGCGATGGTGAAAACAATCAACCCAAAGGCCATGGCGGCCTGCGGTATCCACAATGGAAAGGCCAGAACCCCCGGCGACGTATCGCCGTATGAGTAGCTTTCCTCGGCCAAAACGCTCACCCACCATGCGAAATACCCGCCAAGGAAGGACGCCGCACACAGCGTGATGGTTTCCATCACACGACGGAACCCGCCCTTAAGGTGCGACAGCACGATTTGAACCCGGATGTGTGTCCCGGCCCGGAATGCCGGGCCAAGCGCCAAAAACGTCCCCGCCGCAAGCGCAAAACCGGCCATTTCATTGGCATCATGCACAGCAATGCCAAGCACACGGCCAATCGACTGGGCCAAAATCAAAAGGGCGATGGCAATCAGGAAAAAGGCTGCCAGCCCGGCACTGAATTTGAATAAATAATTTAGAGCCTGTCTCATTTTATCTGCTCCATTTTGTTTGTTTTTGGCGTGCCGTTTGGCAAGGCACAGCGTGCAGAGCGATGCGGCGCATCGGTCAAACGGTGTAACGAAGCTAAACGCCGCCAAAAGCAAACCCTTCGGGCCGAGAGATCCCTCTGCCCCGCCGCGTCAAGCACCTTGACCGTATCGCCGCTACGCTCTGCGGCCCTTTCCTTGCCGGACAGAGGGATCTCTCCGGCAAAATGGGGCAGATAAAATGTGTCAGGCTCTAATAATCTACGCACAGCAGTCCCCTTTCCGCCCGCGGGTTATCGCGATGGTGGCCTATTATTCCAAACGGACAGTAACATTAAAATGTGGGGCGTGTCGGGACCGGACAGTTGGTTCGCTGCCCGGTCCCGCAAAGGCTAAAGAACCTTAGTTCTTGAACGCGTCGATGATGGCTTTGCCGTCATCACCGGTTTCTTCAAGCCAATCGGCAACCATGGTTTCGCCTGCTTTGGACAGGCCGGCTTTAAGCTCGTCGCTCGGTGCCGCAACGTTCATGCCGTTTTCTGCCAGGATTTTCTTCTTGGCATCTGCTTCGGCCATGCTCATGTCCCAGCCGCGGGTCTCGGCTTTGGCTGCCGCATCCATAACCGCTTTCTGTGCGGCTTCCGGCAGGGCGTCAAACGACTTGGCATTCACAACAACCATGTTTTTGGGAAGCCATGCCTGAACGTCATAGAAGTTCGACACAAAATCCCATGCCTTGGAATTGGCACCGGTTGATGGGGATGTGATCATTGCCTCAACAATGCCGGTGGCAAAGGCGGTCGGGATTTCCGGCACTTCAACCTGTGTCGCAACCATGCCGGTCAGATCGGCAAGCTGGGACGTGGTGGAGTTATAAGCGCGGAATTTAACACCTTCGAGGTCTTCGACCTTTTCAACCGGGTTCGCGGTATAAAGACCCTGTGCTGGCCACGGAACAGCATACAGCACTTTCAGACCGTCTTTTTCAAGGGCTGCTTCAATGCCCGAACGCGATACTTCCCAAAGTTTCTTGGCATCGTCATAAGACGTCGCCAGGAACGGGATCGCATCAACGGTGTAGATCGGGTTTTCATTGGCCAGAAGCGAAATCAGCGTCTCACCGATTGGAATCAGACCGCGCTGAACCGACCGTTTAATATCAGCATGTTTAAACAGCGAACCGCCCGAATGAACGGTAATGGTCAGCTCGCCACCGGACGCGTCATTCACGTCTTTGGCAAATTCAATAATGTTCTGGGTGTGGAAAGTCGCATCCGGATACGGCGTTGCCATATCCCATTTTTCAGCAGCAGCCGCCATACCGGCGGACAGTGTCATTGCCGCGATTGCGACAGTCGAAAGTGCCTTTTTAAGCATTGTTCAAGTCTCCCTGTGTGACTGGGAGTCGATACAGAATCGCGCGTATCGAGACTCCGAAGCATCCTCCCGACACATTAATCACATTTTACTGACAAATTGTCAATGTAGATTCATAACAGCCATGCACAAACCGGGAAACTACGCAGGACATTTTGCCCGCTTCATCCTGCTTAAATCTTCCATCAATCTGATATTTCTGGATTTATTGCCATATGGTAGAATCCAGACCAATCACCAAAAAGGAAAAATCGGATGCAGAATCTTTCAGGGAAATCTGTCTGGATTACAGGTGCTGGCAGCGGTATCGGCGAAGCAATCGCAAAGTCGCTTGCCGCGGCGGGTGCACAGGTCGCCCTGTCTGCACGGCGCGAAGAAACACTTCTCAAGGTCGCAACCGCGATCAAGTCAGATGGCGGAAAGGTCGAAATCCACCCGCTTGATATCAGCAACAGCGATCAGGTCGCGGATGCTGCGCGCAACATTCAGGCGTCCATGGGCAAAATCAATGTCCTGATCAATTGTGCCGGGATGAACAGTCCCAAACGACACTGGCGCGACCTCGATATTGGCGACTGGCATCGTATCGTAGCCGTCAATCTCAATGGCGTGGCAAACACGGTTTGCGCAACTTTGCCCGTCATGCGCGCGCAAAAAGACGGGCTGATCATCAATATTTCTTCCTGGTCGGCGCGCCACGAATTCCCTGCCGCCGGCCCGGCCTATATCGCGTCCAAACGTGGCGTTATCGACCTCTCCCACAGCATAAATCAGGAAGAAATGCACAATAACATCCGCTGCTGCTGCATCAGTCCGGGGGAAGTTGCCACACCGATCCTGAAACAACGTCCGGTGCCCGTCACCGATGAAGAACTCTCTCTCATGTTAAAGCCCGACGATCTGGCCGAAATGGTATCCTACGTGGTCGCAGCTCCCATGCGGGTCTGCTTTAACGAGATCGTGATGTCACCAACCTACAATCGAACGCTGCTGCCTCAGCCCTAGGTTCAGGACCCATTAATTTGGTTTCAATGGCTCCTGACCCTAAATCATACGGGCCAAATCACGCAGGCCTGATTTACATCGCACTTGCCGCACGCGACGCCTGATCATAAACACCGGAAATCGCACGCAGCGTCTTGGCAACATCGCCAACTTCCTGACTGTTTACGCCAAGACGCTGGAACGTTTCGACAAGGCAGGCTTCGCGCACTTCACGGTATTTCTCGCACATCGCACGGCCATCGGGTGTCGTGCCGTAATGCACTTCCTTGCCACGCTTGTTGCCTTCAACAAGGCCAAGCTTGCGCAATTTCTTCAAGGCGTAATTCACCAGATGGCTGTCTTCGACATTGAGCACAAAGCAAACCTCCGACAGGCTTTTTTCGCGTTCGCGTGAATTGACATTATGCAGAACCAGAATATCGAGAACCGACAGATCAGGCATGCCAGCCGCACGCATGCAGCGCACCATCCAGCGATCAAACGCATTGCCCGACAGGATCAGGGCAAACTCAAGTTCGGAAAGTTCAGCAGCACGCTCTGACACCAGATGCGATGATGAAACAATGCGTGGTTTATCAGTCATACGACGTTCCCCTTTTCTCACGCGCAGGTGTTTCGCGGGTGATTTGACACTTATATCTCGTGATATTGTCGTGATTTTATCGTGAAAATGGCGGCAAGGTAAAGCCCAGCCGCCATCTATTATCGACAATTCATCGTTAAAGTGATCGCATACGTTCCAGGAACCCGTCAATTTGTCCCCGCAGGCTCTCGCTTTGAGTGCCCAGATTGGTGGCCGATCCATGCACATCGTTTGCCGCAACATTGGTATCGGCAACCGCCCCCGAAACCCCCTGCATTGCCGCCGATATTTCCTCTGTCCCGGCTGCCGCCTGTTCGACATTCTGTGAAATTTCGCCGGTCGCAACGGTTTGTTCTTCGACGGCGGCTGCAACGGCTGCGGCCCGCTCGCTGATGTCGGAAATCATCCGCACGATTTCATCAATGGCATCGACCGCAAGACTGGTTGCCTGTTGAATGCCGTTGATTTGGTTTGTGATGTCTTCGGTGGCCTTGCCGGTTTGATTGGCAAGGTTTTTGACCTCGCTTGCCACGACCGCAAATCCCTTCCCGGCGTCCCCAGCACGCGCCGCCTCAATGGTGGCGTTCAGGGCCAGAAGGTTGGTTTGACCGGCAATGTCACTGATCAGGCCAATGACCTCGCCAATCTTAAGCGCGGCATCATTTAACCCCTGAATGTTTTCATTGGTACTGCGCGCCCGTTCAGTTGCCGATTGCGCCATGTTGGAGGTTTCCGTCACCTGACTGGAAATCTCGTTGATCGAGGCTGACAATTCGGTTGCCGCCGTTGCCACCAATTGCACATTCGATGATGCTTCTTCGGTACCTGACGACACCGCCATTGACTGGGTTGCCGCCACATCCGCACTGCTGCGCAGGACGTTTGATGCCGAATGCAACTGTTGAACTGCAACACCGACTTCGGCCATCACTGACACCACCGCTTCATCAAATTCACGGATGTATTTTTCCTGCGTCTCCATCCGGATGCGGCGTTTTTTATCTGCCTCGGCCTGAATGGCTTCAAGCTTTTTGCGCTCTATCCCGTTCTCTCGGAAAACCAGAACAGCACGCCCCATGGAGCCAATTTCATCGGCGCGCTGCACCTCGTTCACATCAACGTCAAAGTCGTTTTCCGCGAGCCGCGCCATTTTACTGGTAAGGCCGCCAATCGCACCGGCAATTGCGCGCGCAAGAAGCCATGACATCGAAATCAGTGCAATCGCACCGACGACAAACATAATGACGGTGACCATCAAACTGCGTTTAGCGATATCGTTTGCTTGGGCGGTCAACATTTCATTTATCGCCGTAATGTCGATGCTCAACTGCTCAAGAACCGGTTCTGCCTGTGCGTAATAATCGCTCAGCAAACCAAGCTCCTGCTCACGCATCAGGATCTTTTCCGCCAGCGCCTTAAAATCCGTAACGTATGATGACATCAGCCCCGTGATCTTTTTCTTTTCATCGTCGGGAATGCTGTTTGTTGCTGCCAATGCCGGGCCGAACTCGGCCAGTCGGGCATCAATGCGATCAACATATTTCGGATCAACGCGGGCCAGGAAATCCTTCTCATGGCGGCGCATCATCAACATGATGACGGTCAGCTTGTCGGCGTTATAGGTGTCCAGTGCTTCTTCAACGTCGTGCACCGATGACCGAAGACTGCCCAGAAGGCCACCCTCTTCGGTCAAGCCGATATCGCGCTGCAGATTGACGATTTTGCTGAACTTATTGGCATAGGCATCAAATGACGTCAGGATTGCGCCAATTTCGGCCTCAAACGGTGCCAGTTTGGGGTTGGTTGAAAGCTTCTCCAACCCGTCATGAACGGCTGCAACCGTCTCTGCGTGATCTGTGACGTATTTTTCATCAAGCCGCAGCAGGAAATCCTTTTCCCGACGCCGGGCATTGAGGAATTCTTTGGCGATATCATCAACCAGCAAACGATCCTGAAGTGCACTATCAGCAGAATTTTCCGCCGATTGTCGCTGCGCATCCGCGACAAAAAGAACACCCCCAACGATCACGAAAATCGTCAAAGCCGAAACGCCAATAAGTGAAATCTGATAGATTAACCGCATGCGTGATAGAAATTTCATGTCGCCCCCGACCGTCATATCCGGTTTCGTTTTGCACCGCACCATCGCAGCACATTTGCCTCATAAGGGGGTATATGAGTTCTCTGAAATCAAATTACGCGAAAAATATTGATTTTTTTTGACACTCCGTGCGCAAAAGGCACTCTCGTCGCGCAACACCGCCGCAACCAGAATGCTGCAGTTGCGGGCAAGACCGTATCTGTCCGCACAAAAAAAGAAGCCCGACATCAAATCGGACTTCTTTTTCCAACAGCATTCCCTGCCATTTAACGTTTGGCGTCAGGACCGCGCATCAGGGCCTAGCCTGCGCGCATTCGTTCAAGGAACTGATCAATACGCGCACTCAAGCCGTCGCTTTGCTTGCCAAGATTATCAGCAGACCCGCGCACATCCTGTGCTGCCTCTGTGGTATCTGCAACGGCGGACGATACGCCCTGCATGGCCGATGAAATCTCGCGCGTTGCCGATGCCGCCTGTTCGACATTTTGCGATATCTCGCTGGTGGCGACGGTTTGTTGCTCGACTGCCGCGGCGACAGAAGACGCGCGTTCGCTGATATCAGAAATCATACGAACAATTTCATCAATCGCCTCAACTGCCGACCCGGTTGCGCGCTGAATATCGCCGATTTGCGCGGTGATATCCTCGGTCGCCTTTGCGGTCTGATTGGCAAGGTTCTTGACTTCACTTGCGACGACGGCAAACCCCTTGCCTGCCTCGCCTGCGCGCGCCGCTTCGATCGTGGCATTAAGCGCAAGCAGGTTCGTTTGCCCGGCAATGTCATTGATCATTCCAATGACTTCGCCAATGCGCACAGCCGCCGTATTCAACCCCTGAATATCTTCATTGGTGGTTTGCGCCCGCTCACTGGCCGAAATGGCCATTTGCGACGTGTCGCTGACCTGTCCGGCAATTTCATGAATGGATGCGGAAAGTTCTGTTGCCGCCGTTGCGACAAGTTGCACATTTGACGATGCTTCTTCGGTTCCGGCCGACACGGTTGTTGATTGCTCATCCGCCGTTGTCGCACTGCGCCTCAGGACTTCTGACACGGAATGAAGCTGCTCGACCGCAGTGCCCACTTCGCTCATCATCGCGACCACATCATTGTCAAACTCGCGAATGTGTTTTTCCTGCGTTTCGATGCGCTGGCGTTGCTGTTCGTCAATTTCCTTTTGACGGGCTTCAAGTTTTTGCCGCTCCAGCCCGTTTTCACGAAACACAACAACCGCACGGCCCATCTCGCCGATTTCATCCTTACGGTCGGCTTCGCCGAGTTGCAGGTCGAAGTCGCTGTTGGCCAAACGGGTCATTTTTGATGTCAGCCCGGTAATCGCACTGACAATCGCGCGCGCCAAAATGAACGACATGACAATCAGCACCAGCGTCCCGGCAATAAAGATGCCAAAGCTCACCATCACACCGGTTCGCGCGATGTTTTCGGAACGCGCCTGCATGTCTGCTGCGACCGATCCGATTTCTGTACTGAGCGTTTCAAGAATGGGTTCGACAGCCGCGTAATAGGTGCTGAGCCGACCAAGCGATTCCTCACGCGCCAGCGTCGCATCGGCAAGGGTTTTGAAATTGGAAACATAAGATGCCATCAGCTTTGCAAGCTGGGCTTTCTTATCGTCCTGAATGCTGCCGGCCTTTTTAAGGGATGCTTCAAATTTCTTGGCAAGGCCCTCGACATTTTCGATATGCACAGGGTCCATATTGGCCAGAAAGTCTTTCTCGTTGCCGCGCATTTGCAACAGCTCAATCGACAAATCCTTGCTGTCGCTTAAGCCCAGCATCGCTTCAAACTTTGCAACATCGGCCAAGGCACCTTCGACCTCGGATGCGGCACTGCGCATTTCGCCCAGCAAACCGCTACTGCCGTCCAGACCGATCTGACGCTGCAGGGCGACAACATTGGCAAATTCTGCGACATATTGCTCAAAGGCCGCGCGGGCTTGGTCCACCTCGCCCAGAAGATCACCAAGTTCTTCGCGCGCGGCAAGCTTCTCAAGCCCGGCGCGCACATTCGCAGATGACTGATCATGGGCGGCGATATATTGCTCGTCGCGGCGCAGGACAAAGTCCTTTTCGTGGCGCCGGGCATTCAGAAATGCACGCGAGGTATTATCGACAATCGACAGATCGGCTGTCGCCGCCTTGGCGATAAGCTGTGCGGACTGGCGTTGCTGATCGGCGATGAATTGCGTAATACCTACAATTGCAAAGATGACCAACGCGACGATACTCAGAAGCGAGATCTGATACACCAGCTTCATGCGTGACAATAAAGACATTTCCCACCCCGACTTTCTATGTTCTAGGGTTACTAAATTACAATTTTGTTATTAGAACCCATTAGAAACACTCTACTGACGGTAGATCAATTACTACCAAAGTATAGCGTATTAGATACTTTTGAGCCAAACGCATTAGAAAATGCGATTTGACCATTTCTTTCTGCCCACTCCAAACTATGTTGGGGGGAACGCATTCGGATGGCAACGCCTGCTGTCCTGACCCGCCTTTCACATCAGGCATCGCAAACAACAGGACAGAAATCACCCATGAGCATCTGGGGAAAAATTATTGGCGGAACTGCTGGTTTTGCCTTGGGCGGACCGCTTGGCGCGATCCTTGGCGCAACCGCAGGACATGTTGTCGACAAGATTAAAAACAACGCGTCCGCCCCAAGACTTGGCGGATCAGGCCCCCATTACGGTGGCTATCAAAGCTTTGCGGGTGGGCAGGATCCGCGCCAGATCGCCTTTGCCACGGGGGTCATCATCCTTGCTGCCAAAATGGCCAAGGTTGACGGCCATGTCAGCCGCGATGAAATCGATGCCTTTAAACGCGTGTTCAGCATCCCGCCGGGCGAGGCGAAAAATGTCGGTCGTATCTTTGACATGGCAAAGGCATCGCCGGACGGGTTTGAACCCTATGCGCAGCAAATCGCCACCATGTTCCGCGGCGAACGCGCCCTGCTTGAAGGCATCCTCGAAGCCCTCTATCAGATCGCCATGGCCGATGGGCAATTGCACCCCGCCGAGCAGGCCTACCTTAAAAAGGTCGCCCACATCTTTGGCTTTGCCGATATCGATTTTGACCGCGTGCATCAGGCCCATACATCCTCGAACGGCCCCGATCCGTATCAACAGTTGGGCTTGGGCCGCGACGCCAGTGACGATGAGCTGAAATCAGCCCATCGCAAACTGTCGCGTGAAAATCATCCCGACACCCTGATGGCCAAGGGCATGCCGCCTGAGTTCATCGAACAGGCCAATGAAAAAATGGCCCGGATCAATGCCGCCTGGGATCAAATTCGCAAAGAACGCGGCATTCGCTGATCACAAAAGCACCCTCTATCGCCCATCCCGCATGATTTCCCTTGCAACGGCACCCTATATGCTGTTTGCAGGGGGCCAATGGACTTATTTTTGACCCCAAGCTTATCGGTTTTCCCATGGCGCCACCGCTGATTAATATTAATGACATTCACCTGACCTTTGGCGGGAATGATCTGTTTTCCGATGTTTCATTTGCCATTGGCGAACGGGATCGGCTGTGCCTTGTCGGGCGAAATGGCGGGGGCAAATCCACCCTGCTTAAAATCATCGCCGGTGAAATCGAAGCTGACGGCGGCGAACGCTTTGTCCAGCCGGGCTGCAAGGTGGCCTACCTTAATCAGGAACCGAAATTTGACGGCTATGACACGGTCGAAGAATTTGTTCTGTCCGCCCTTGATGCCCATGAAGAAGAATATTCCTATCGCTCCGACATGCTCCTCGCATCCGTCAGCATCGATCCAATGGCTGATCCCAAACAGCTTTCCGGTGGTGAAGGCCGCCGCGCGGCAATTGCGCGCGCACTGATTGCCGACCCACAGGTCTTGCTGCTTGATGAGCCGACCAACCACCTTGATCTGCCGACGATTGAATGGCTCGAAGGCGAGATTAAAAACTTCCGCGGTGCGGTTGTGGTGATTTCGCATGACCGCGCCTTCCTCAATGCGGTGTCAAACGGGGTGCTGTGGCTTGATCGCGGCGTGATGCATCAGGGCAAGCTTAACTTTGCCAAGTTCGAAGAATGGTCCGAGGAAATCTACCGCAAGGAATCCGAGGAACGCGCCAAACTTGATAAGCTGATCGCCAAGGAAACCGTCTGGTCGGTGCAGGGCATCTCGGCGCGGCGCAAACGCAACCAGGGCCGTCTGCGCCGTCTGTATGATATGCGCGAACAGCGCTCCGCACAGGTTGATCGCATCGGCAATGTGTCGCTTGCCGCTGACACGGGTGGCACATCGGGCAAGGTCGTGATCGAGGCCACCGATATCGCCAAGTCATTTGGCGACCGTGAAATCCTGACCGGTTTCTCAACCCGTATTCTGCGCGGTGACAAGGTGGGGATCATTGGCCCGAATGGGGCGGGTAAAACCACTTTGCTTAAAATGCTGACCGGGCAGCTTGAACCCGATAGCGGCACGGTCAAGATCGGCACCAACCTGAACGCATCCTATTTCGATCAGAAACGTGTTGCCCTTGATGACAGCATGACCCTTTGGGATACGCTCTGCGATGTCGGCGGTGATCAGGTCATGGTGCGCGGCAATCCCCGCCATGTCGTCAGCTACCTGCGCGATTTCCTGTTTGATGAAAAGCAGGCCCGAAGCCCGGTTGGCGCCCTTTCGGGTGGCGAACGCAATCGTTTGCTTCTGGCCAAGCAACTGGCCAAGCCGACCAACCTTCTGATCATGGATGAGCCGACCAACGATCTTGATATGGATACGCTCGATCTTCTGCAGGAAATGCTTGATGACTACGAAGGCACGCTTCTGCTGGTCAGCCACGACCGTGACTTCCTTGATCGCGTGGTAACGTCCTCCATCGTTATGGAGGGCGACGGGCTGGCGGTTGAATATGCTGGCGGCTATTCCGATTACATCACCCAGCGCAAACTTTCAAATGCCGGACAAGCCCCCACCGAAGACCGCCCTGCGGCAAAAACCGGCAAGAAGGCCTTCACATCGGCCACGGCCCCGGCAAAGCCCAAAGCGGCGGCCAAGCTGAGCTATAAAGATCAGCGCGAATACGACAACCTGCCCGACAAAATGGCAAAGATTGAGGCCGAGATGGCCGACATCGAAGCCGCCCTGTCAGATGGCAGCCTGTTCACCAAGGACCCCGAAGCCTTCCAGAAGAAGGCTGATCGCCTTGATGCCGCACGCGCCGAACTCGAAGAGTGCGAAGGCCGCTGGCTGGAACTTGAAATGATGCGTGAAGAACTCGGCTAAGACCGATCATCTGGGGTCAGGACCTAGTGATCTTTTGGCGTGGGCGAAACGTTGCGGGACTTTACCCGCAACGGTAGATGCGCCACACTTGAGCCTGCAGTTGAAAACAACTCATTTGTCCTGTGATGTAAAACAGTGGATCAAGGGATAAATCCCCGTCGCCAACTTTGGCGGCGGTCACGTGTCACACGGTCGGCACCCGAACAAGGATCGGGCCAACCCTTGTTGAAAGCCCGCGTCATGCCGTTAAAAGCCACCCTCATGGCCTTGTCCGTCGCCATCATCTGGGGCGTCAACATGCTGACCGTCAAGGGTGCGGTCGGTGAAATCCCGCCTTTCATGCTGACCGCCATTCGCTTTGGCGCTGTTGCGGCCCTGTTGATCCCGTTTGCCCGCATGCCGCGTGGCCGCATGGGGAAACTGGCGATCATTTCGGCCGTTTTTGGCACCTTCCATTTCGGGGTTTTGTTTTATGCCCTGTCGATGATCGATGCCGGGCCGGTGGCGATTATCGTTCTTTTGGGCGTGCCGTTTTCATCGATGCTGGCCACCTATTTCTTTAATGACCGGCTGGGCTGGAAACGGCTTTCGGGCATGGCACTGGCCTTTGTCGGGGTCATTATCATGTTCTGGGATCCGACCATGACCGACCTGCAACTGCCATTGTTGCTGGTGGTGTTTGCCGCCTTCATGTGGGCGGTTGCCAATGTCATGATCAAAAAACTGGGCGATATTGATACCTTTCAGCTTAATGGCTGGATGGCACTCATGGCCGCGCCGCAATTGTTCTTCCTGTCCCTGATTTTTGAACCGCACGCGTTTCAGGCGGTCATGAGCGCAAGCTGGGTGGCATGGGCCAACCTCAGCTTCACCGTCGTCATGTCGTCCATCGTTGCTTATGGCTTCTGGTATCACTTGCTAAAAACTCAGGACGTCAATGTTGTCGTGCCATGGTCGCTTCTGGCCCCGGTGATCAGTGTTTTTGGATCGTTCATCGTCTTTGGCGAAGCTTTTTCCGTGCTGAAAATCATTGGCGGGGCGGTTGTGCTGTGCGGGGTGGGCGTTATCATGCTGCGCAAACCGGTACAGCGCAAAACCCAGGGCATGGATTGATCAGGAACGGGTGATCGGACGATGGCAGGCAACGCAATGACACACATCATCGACCATCCATCGCCCAATTTCAGCGACCGTCCGGACGGCAGCCAGATTGACATTCTGGTCCTGCATTACACCGGCATGCAATCTGGGAAAATCGCCCTTGATCGCCTGTGTGATCCGGCGTCATCGGTGTCATGCCATTATCTGATCGAAGAAGACGGGCGGATTTTCCGACTGGTTGATGAAGACAAACGCGCATGGCATGCCGGACGCGGCGAATGGCAAAAATGTGTGGATGTAAATTCGCATTCCATCGGCATTGAAATTGTCAATCCCGGCCATGAATTTGGCTATCGCGCCTTCCCCGAAGATCAAATCGCATCGGTGATTGCACTTTGCCGCGATATTCTGGGCCGCCACACCATCCCGGCCAGCCGCATCATCGCCCATTCCGACATGGCCCCGGACCGCAAAGAAGACCCCGGCGAGCTGTTCCCATGGGACAAACTGGCCGAACACGGCATCGGATTATGGCCCCAAATCTGGCCCCAGATGTCATCCAAAATGTCGACCGACGCCATCACATCTCCTAACACCCTTGACCCCCTGCTTGATCAAATCGGCTATGGCGATGGTGACGGGCAAAAACGCCGCATCGCCTTTCAGCGCCACTGGCGTCCGTCCGATATTTCCGGGAAGGTTGATGACGAATGCGTGGCCATCGCCAAGGCACTGGTCAAAGCCGCGTCGAGATAGGCGTCCCAGCCTTTAGGCCGACTGCCTATCGACGACGCAACATCCAAAAACACTATTGTTCAATGCTGTTGCTCTCTGCCGTGCCCGCCCCGTCAGAATGCTCGATATAGCGCGCATAGCCATTCCGGCTAAAACCAAGGTAGCGGTAATAAATATTATCCAGCTCGCCGCTTTCAACACCGTGCGCCATCGCAAGGTTAAAGTCGCCAAGGATGTCGGCTGTCTCTGCGCCAAGGCTCAGATAAAATTTGGCAACATCAAGTGCCGGGTGCAGAACCTTGAACTGCATGGCGTCGCGCTGAGCACCAATGTCATAGCGCATCGACGCAAGATCGGCGAAGACAACATCGACGTGATGGCGGCGCAGCATCTCATACCCCTTGGCATTCTCGCCAACTTCCACCGCATGCATATCCGGATTGTTTGCAATGAACGTGGGATACCGGTCACCAATGACCTTAAGCCAGCTTGCGCCGTCAAAACTTTCCGGCCCGCGATATTCGCTTTCAAGGAAACTTGATCGCACAACCGCAACCGTCACCCGGCTGGCCAGCGAGTCTGATGATATCTTCAAGTTGGCACTTTTGGCATGCACAACATCATCAAGCAAAATGCCATCAACCGCCCCGTACCGCTGGGAAAACTGGCACCGTGCTGTCGGCATCGACACAAATGTCACCTCATGCCCGGCCCGCTCCATGAACGTGCGCACAATATCAACCGACAGGCCCTCGGCACCGCCGCGCCCCTCATAGGCATAGGGAACCCATTCGTCGTAACAAATGCGGATCTCTTTTGCCTGCGCGCAGACAGACGTAAACAACAGCGCGACCGCGCCTATGAACCAGGATGCCCGATGCATGGGTGAATGTGCCAGCCTATAACTATACGAGTGGATGAATTTGATGACGGCTTTTACACTCTTTAGGATAGGAACGCAAATCTGTCTTTGCATGGCTCCAATGCTTATTGGTCGGCATTTTTGCGCCCAACCGACAGTCGATTGAGATCACTGCTTTTTCTTGACGAACGACCCCATCTAACCTACATCACCGCAACCAGATGGCCGGATGGTCGCCCTTGCTGTTCGCAGCAGGGGAGGAAAGTCCGGGCTCCACGGAAACACGGTGCCAGATAACGTCTGGCGGGGGCGACCCTAGGGAAAGTGCCACAGAAAGGAAACCACCGAATCGCGCAAGCCATTCGGCAAGGGTGAAAGGGTGCGGTAAGAGCGCACCGGTCCTTCAGCAATGCGGGACGCATGGTAAACCCCACCGGGAGCAAAACCTAATAGGAATGGTCGGCCGGATGCTTCGGCATTGTCGGCAGGTGGGTTTTCGCACCACCATTCGGGTTGGTTGCAGGAGGCGTTCGGCGACGGACGTCCCAGATGAATGGCCATACAGTGCGGCTTGCCGCATGGACAGAACCCGGCTTACAGGCCATCTGGTCTTATTTTTTTGTAACGCCAATACGACAAAGGCGATGACATCCCGTCATCGCCTTGTAATAAAATTCACAAACCGTGCAAAACCGCTCGGCTTATCCGCGCTCGGCAATCGATGCGGCGAAATACTTATCGGCTTCTTCCTGTGTCCCGACCTCGAAATTCGCTGACGTCTGATCCTTGATCATTTTACCAAGGGTCGGCAACGTCTTGCGGTCGATCTGCGCACTGGCATCCCACAATTTGGACCGCATCAGCGATTTCGCACAATGCAGGAACGCTTCCTCGACCGTCACCTTGATCACCGTGACCGGCGGCTTTGGCGTATCGGCAAACAGTGCGAGCAATTCCGGATCGGTACGGATTTCAGCAACGCCATTTACCCGCAATGTCTCATTGATGCCCGGCACAAAAAACAGCATCCCGACCTTCGGGTTTTCGACAATATTGGCCAGCGTATCAACCCGGTTATTGCCCGGACGATCAGGCATCAGGATGGTGTTGTCATCAAGAACCTTGATAAAGCCCGGACCATCACCGCGCGGGCTGACATCCGCATCCCCGTTCGAATCTGCCGATGAAATCACGGCAAAAGGTGCCAAATCGATGAAATGCTTGCAGTGCGGATCAAGTGCGGAAAGGCATTTTGAAACGGCAACTTCAAGGGGGGCACCATAGATGGCACGCAGCTTTTCTTGGGTATCAATTTTGGTCATGGGGGCACCTTTTGCGGAAATCAGGTGGCAAATTGCGTCAGCTGCAAACGCAAGTCAATTGCCGATCACCCGGCAATGATCTGTGCGACTGTTTTAACCGCGGCAAATTCACCATTAAGGCTGGCCAGCGCCACGTCATGCACCACATCTGCGCCAAACACACGCCCATCAGGCAATTTACGGTCAAAAGCATAGCAGGCATCCGCCGCAACAGTCACATCAAACCCAAGATTCCCGCCCATGCGCGTTGTTGTATTCACACAGTGATCTGTCGAAATCCCGCACAGCACAATCTTTTGAATGCCCCGTGCACGCAAATCCGTTTCAAGCGTCGTGCCGATAAACGCAGAATTGACCAATTTGCCATAGATCGGCTCACCATCGCGGGGGTTGGCAAAGTCGATAAAGGCATGCCCCGGATGATCGGGATGCAGGCGTGATTGCGGTGTGGTGCTGTCGTGGCGTACATGAATAACCGGCCATCCCATTGCCCGCCAATGCGCCAACAGCGTCGCGCCATTTTCCTCGGCCGCGCGATTATTACGATTGCCCCAATAGGCAAGATCGGAAAACCCCTTCTGCCAGTCAATCAGGATCAAGGCGGCACTCTCGTTCTGTGTCATTTTTGGTTCCTAAATCAAAAATCATCATCGGTCGCGATGACCTGCCACCTAGACTAACGCAGCACCTTTTGTCATAAATGACAATAATCCCTCATTTTATGCCAGAACGTTTCACAAGGCCCATACCCATGTCGCGTCTGATTGTTTTCATTCTGACACCTCAAACCGTCATGCTTGATGTCACCGGCCCATTGCAAGCCTTTCACGAGGCCACCGATCCGGCAACGGGTGATCGCGCCTATCGCACCGTTCTGGCATCCAGCCATGGGGGGCCGGTGATGACCGATACCGGCATTCCCCTTGATACCATCGCGGTTGCCGATCTTGATCCTGATGAAATCCATACCCTCATCGCCGCCGGATCAGATGAAACACTTAACGCCACCCGCGACAGACATCTGATCGGCTGGCTTGAAAAACACCGCAGCACGGTTTCGCGGATCGGATCGGTCTGCATCGGGGCGTTCATTCTGGGGGCGGCTGGCCTGCTTGATGGGCGGTCTTGCGTCACCCACTGGCGCTGGTGCCAACGCTTACAAGACATGTTCCCGCAAAGCCACGTCGCATCGGATCCGATTTATGTCCACGATGGTCCGGTCTGGACATCGGCCGGAGTCACCACCGGGATCGATATGGCCGTTGCAATGATTGAACAGGATCTGGGCCGTGAGGCCGCCCTTGCCGTTGCGCGCAGCCTGATTGTTTTTATTCGCCGCCCCGGCGGGCAATCGCAATTCAGCCTGCCGCTCGAACATCAGGCCCGCGACAGCACCGGACGCTTTGACGGGCTGCATGGCTGGATCACGCAACACCTGCATACCCGACTGTCGGTCGAAGATCTGGCCGAACAGGCCGGGATGAGCCCGCGTAACTTTTCGCGAAGCTACAAATCCGCAACCGGCCAAAGCCCCGCACGAAGCATCGAACTGATGCGCCTCGAAGCGGCCCGAACCGCCCTTGAACAAACCCAAAAACGCATCAGCCAGATCTCCGTCACCTGTGGCTTTGGCGATGATGAACGCATGCGCCGCTGCTTTATCAAGCATCTGGGCGTCGCACCAAGTGACTATCGCGAACGATTTCGCCGGGCTTAGGGGCAGGCGTTCGACGCGTCTGTTGAGGACAAGGACAAGGACAAGCACTTGCAGTTTAGTTAAGTCAGCCTTCCAAGTATGGATTGCGACTGTTTCCTTGCCGTCACCTACCCCAGTTACTCTTTAAGGTTTTTGGCAATATCGTTGGATTCCTGATCAACGAAACTGGCAAAAACCCCAGTCCGGACACCGCTTCGTACTGAAACACGATTTAATCGTGCTTCAAAATAGGTTCGGAACGGTTCCCAGTCTTCGTACTGCTTACCATCCGCCCAGCAAGCTCCCAACCGCCCAACGAGACCAGCAATCCAATCGGCTGCTTGCAATGTTTGATATCGATCACTCTCAACTTGGAACGGAGGCTCTATAAGCCGACGACGCGGCTCATTCGGGTTGTACATGGCCTGAGCTGCTGCGGTTACAAGCGCTTGTCGTTGATCATGTTCATCCAGAACCAGTAGAAACGAGGAACCGTTGTCACAGTCTTTCTCGCAGAAATGATCAAGTCTTTTGATAGCCTCTTTTAACACCGAGAGGTAAAGCCGGTTCGGGTCGTGATCACCAACAGGTGCAGTTTTCTCCGTCCCGACATAGAAAACCCGGCCTCCAATTTTTTCTATCTTATTGAAGAGGCGGTTTGTTAGTGCTCGCAGTTCTCGATACTTTTGTACATTTCTGAGCGTATATAAGGCGGCACCCTTCTTTTCCCAGGTAGCCGGATGCGCACCTGCACGCTCAATTTCCCATCCAAGCAATTCTTGCTTTCTTTGAAAGAACCAAGTACCGAAAGAGCGAATTTCTGTCGCTGGCAAAATTAAACCAGCTAGACCAAAAACCGGACTTTCCTTGAATTTAGGGTCTGTTCGGGAAGTAAAAGGGCCGATGTGTCCAAACTCGTCCAGATAAGCAACGTAAGTCACATCCGTCCCCCACAAACGCGAAGACCCGCGTTGAACGCGGGCCTCGGAAAGTGTGTACAAACTCACGTTCGTACGACACACCTATTTTATACAGGGTCTTCGGGTACGAAATCAACAAAAACCGCACGCGCTTTTGTAAGTGCAAACTGATTTTGTGAGTGAACTGAAACTAAAGCCAGCCCTTCCGCTTGAAATACCAAAGCGGCAATACCGCCGACAAAACCATCAAGCCAATCGCCACCGGATAACCAAATTGCCAGTCAAGTTCGGGCATGACCTCGAAATTCATGCCGTAAATGCTCGCAATCAAGGTTGGCGGCAAAAACGCGGCCGCCGCAACCGAGAAAATCTTGATGATGTTGTTCTGTTCCAGACTGATCATGCCCAGCGTCGCATCCAGCAGGAAGGTCACCTTGTTGGCGATGAAATTGGCGTGCTCGGTAATCGACACGATATCGCGCGAAATGATCTTAAGCCGCGCCTTGGCATCCTTTTTAAGCCGCGTCTGTGTCGACAGGAACAAGCCAAGTCGATGCAGGTTCAACAAACTGTCTTTGGCCTTGCCCGACAGGTTGCCTGCCCGCCCGATCTGACGCAGGGTGTCCTGATGTCCCTGATCTGATTTGCGGTCTTCGGGACTGGCAAAAACCTGATTGGACAGCCCCTCAAGATCGGTTGCCGTCTGTTCCATCACATCGGCCAATCGATCCACAATCTGTTCAAGCAACCCGAAAAGAACCGCGTCCGCACTGCTGGCAAGCGACGGGCTGCGGTTGACCCGCCGGATAAAGGTTTTAAACGGCACCGGGTCGGCATAGCGCAGGGTGATCAGGGTTTTCTTGACCAGAATGAACGTCACAACCGCTGTTTGCGGTGCGTCCGATGCCGCCCGGTTCAACACCGATACCGTCATGAACAACGCGCCATCTTCGTCGTACAGCCGCGATGACAGCTCAATTTCCTGCATTTCTTCGCGGGTCGGCACTTCGATGCCAAACCGTTTTTCAATATCCTGAATTTCTTCGTTGGTCGGCGACAGAAGATCCACCCAGACGGGCGTCCGTGGTGCCTTTGACTGTACTGGTTTGCTCGATGGCATCGTCGTTGCGTCATCGCCGGAAACACTCAAGGCACCGGGCACCTTCGCAACACGCGCTTCTGTCGCAGCATCGTCAGATGAGCCACCATGCGTTTCTGTAACGGTCGCATTTTCGCTGCCGCCGCCCTCATCGGATGTCGTACGTACGGGGGCGAAAAATTCGTTGCTGTCCATGGCCTCTCTCCGTCGGCGCTGGCGTGTCGTTTGATCGGGGCCAGATTATCGGGCTAATTCTGGTCAGTTTTTTGGTATCGGCATCTGATATACACCCGGCCATCAAAACCGGGAAACAACCTGTTGGGGCGTGAAACTTCCTTGACGCCGTCCTGACCTTAGAACGGCAGTACCGTCTGGAATGTAAACGGATCAACATCGGGTTCGGTTCCGCGTTTCTCGTCAAATGCACTTTTGGCTTGGGCCAGGAATTCATCCTTGCTGATCATACTGTCCTTGTCGGTATCATATTGCGCGAACAATAATTCCAGACGGCGGCTCTCGGTGCGCAGCCGCTGCCGGTTGGCTTCGGGCGATCCGGGCAGTTGTTCAACGGCGGAAAATTCCCGCACGACCAGCACACTATCACCGTTGATATCGCGCCGCCGAAACATCCAGCTGGCATAGGATGCGGCTTCTTCCGCACCAATGCGGCCATCCTGATCAATATCAACCGGGTGGAATTGTTCGCGGTACAGCTTGACCTGTTCTGGGATTCCTTGCGCCACCACGCCGGTCCCGCCATTTTTTTGGGCCAGTGCCTTGGCAATTGCCTCATTCAGGCCGGGAACATTCGCCCCGGTGCCCGGAATGCCGGTCATTCCAGTACCATCACCATCGCTGCCACCATCAAGACCCGACAGACCGGATAACCCGCCCAGTCCCCCCATGCCAAATCGCGACATCAGTTCAGGGTTATTTTGCAGTTGCTTCATAATCAGCGGCAGAAGTTCGCGCATTTGCGGCGATGTCACCTCGGGCGAGGTTGACCCACCCCCGGCCTGATCAAGCGTCAAACCTTGTGCATGAACACCCTGCACATAGGGAACCACGCCGCTTGGCGTGATCGATATCGCCAAAAACGCACAACCCATTAAGAAAATGGCAGCTTTTATCCGCAACAATCGCGTCCTTCATCTCACTGACGCTGCCCCGCGCCAGTATCTGTTGCTGTCTTTAAGTCCCGTCCTGCATGCCGCGCAGGACACGTCCTGATCCGAACATCTTGCAGGAGTTTATCCGCGCATCAAACCCGATTGGGGCTTAAATCGCAAATTGTCTTCGCATGTCATGCCCGCAAGCTACACCAAACACGCCGCGTCCATAAGAACCCATACACCCGTTTTTTAAGCGCCCCCATGGGTTCCCATGGACCACCTTTGGGATTTCATGGGCAGGAGATGGATAACACCGTGATTCAAAGCGTTTTTGGCGGAAATCAGGCTTTTTGCATATACACCGGAAACACTGGGAATACCCTAAAACGTCACATCTGAACCCATCAAATCCCATTGACCCCCATCATTTCCCATGGTACCCCATAAGCAGGCATAATTTCTGTGCCATGCGGGGCATATCCATTTCAAACAGCAACCGGTCATCTGACCTCCCATTTGGGAACCTGTTTTTGATTTGGTTTTTTTGATCAGGGGAATGGCGAAGTGCTGTTCACAGGGACGCACATTCACAAGCTGGACCGGAAGGGACGCGTATCCGTCCCCAAGCGGTTCCGTGCGGCCCTTGAACGTGAAGAATTCGCTGGCATCTACCTGTATCAATCCCACAAGGAAAGCGCCCTTGAAGGCTGCAGCGAAAGCCATATGGAGCGCATCGCAGCATCGCTTGATGAACTCGACATGTTCTCTGACGAGGCCGACGATCTGGCCGATACCATCCTTGGCTCCTCGCACATGCTGCCTTATGACGGCGAAGGCCGCATCATTCTGCCCGCCGAACTCATCGAATATGCCCGCATCGAAGATCAGGTCGCCTTTGTTGGCCGTGGTCGCACCTTCCGTCTGTGGAACCCTGACATCTTTACACCCCTGCAAGATGCCAGCCGGACCCGGACGTTGAACCGCGGCGCGACACTCAAACTCAAACCGATGACTGAACCCTCGAACGGCACCCGCCCGCGTGCCCCGACCGAGGAGGATGCATCATGAGCGATCAGGACATCAGCTTTGCGACAGAAGATCGCCCGCACAAACCGGTTTTGCTCCGCGAGGTGCTCGACGCTCTTGCACCCGGTGACGGCGAAATCATGGTGGATGGTACGTTTGGCGCAGGCGGTTACTCCCGCGCCATTCTTGATTCCGCCCAGTGTGAGCTGTTTGGCATTGACCGCGACCCGACTGCGGTTGCCAACGGCCAGAAAATGGAAGCCGATTACGACGGTCGTTTCCACATGGTCGAAGGCTGCTTTGGCGAGATCGGTAAACTGATCCCGGCTGCTGGCGCACCGCAAGTTGACGGCATCGTTCTTGATATCGGCGTTTCATCGATGCAGATCGATCAGGCGGATCGCGGCTTTTCATTCCGTACCGACGGCCCGCTTGATATGCGCATGTCGATGGCGGGTCCGACGGCGGCTGATTTCATCAACACCGCCGAAGAAGAAGACATCGCCAACGTCATTTACCGTTACGGCGAAGAACGCGCCTCGCGCAAGGTCGCGCGTAAAATCATGGAAATGCGCGCCGAAGAACCTTTTACCACGACCTCACAGCTTGCCCGTGCGGTACGCTCGGTCGTGCGCAAATCCAAGGACGGCATTGATCCGGCCACCCGCACGTTTCAGGCGCTGCGCATTTTTGTAAATGACGAACTTGGCGAACTTGAACGCGCGATGGGTGCGGCCGAAACTTTGCTGAAACCCGGTGGCCGTCTGGTGGTTGTGACCTTCCATTCGCTCGAAGACCGTCAGGTCAAAACATTTATGAAGGAACGTTCGGGCGATCCGAACAAAATGTCGCGCCGTCTTCCGGGCGAACCCGAAGTCGCAACGCCGACCTTCACGACCATCACCCGCAAGGCCGTCACCGGCCAGAAGGACGAAATTCGCGCCAACCCGCGTGCGCGCTCGGCCAAACTGCGTGCAGTTGCCCGCAACGATCAGCCCGCGACGACTGCGCAAGGGGGCAAAGAATGACCCGCGCAGTAACAATTATCGGCTTGCTTCTGACCATCCTGATTGGGGCTGGCACCTATTGGGTCAGTCACGAAGTCGAACGCCTTGAAAAACGCTACGCTGATATTCAGTCCGACATTCTGGCCGAACAGGAAACCATCCATGTGCTTCAGGCCGAATGGAGCTACCTGAACAATCCTGAACGGATCGAACGGTTATCCCAGCAATATCTCAGCCTGGCGCAGATCGATATTCTCCAGATGGCCAGCATCGATGACCTGCCCGAAAATGCCGATCAGCATCTTTATCGTCTGGACAAATTTGGCGAGGCGGTTGCCTTCCTGCCACTCCCGCGGGCCCGACCGGGCGATCTGATGTATGACGAGGCCGCCGACGCCATGATCATTGATGCCCCCTCGGTCGCCGCCACCGCAGGAGGCACGCAATGAGCTTCATGCGTTTCTCATACTGGCTGCGCGGGGATCGTCCGGAACTCGGACCCGATCAACGTGAACGTCTGGCGATTGAAACCGCACGTAACCGCATTTTCATCACCGGCGCGATGTTCATCGTTGGCTTTACCTGGATCACCTATGGTCTGGTCGATGCCTCTGTTTTGCGTCAGGGCAACGAACCTGCTGTGGCCTCGGGAACCGATGCGCGCGAACTTAAAACCGAACGCGCCGACATCGTGGATCGCAACGGCATTCTGCTTGCGACCGATCTTCCGACCAATTCGCTTTATGCCGACGCCCGTGTGGTCAAAGACCCGGTTGAGTCTGCCGACATGCTGCTAACAGCCCTGCCCGATCTGGACCGAGATACGCTGATCCGGCATTTAAGCTCACGCAAGGCTTTCGTCTGGATCCGCCGCAACCTGACCCCCGAACAGCAGTATGAAGTCAACTCGCTGGGCGTTCCCGGTCTGAATTTCCAACGTGAAGAGCGCCGCGTTTATCCGCATGGCCGCCTGTTCTCACACGTGCTTGGCTTTACCGACATTGACAATAACGGCATTGCCGGTGCCGAACGCGAATTCGATAACGAACTGCGCATCAACAACGGCCCGTTGCAATTGTCGGTCGATACTCGGGTGCAATACGCGCTTGAGGAAGAAGTCGAAAGTGCGATGGAAACCTACAGTGCGGTTGGCGCTGCCGGGCTTGTGATGGATGTCTACACCGGCGAAGTCATCGCCATGACCTCCCTTCCCAATTTTGACCCGCACCGCCCCGGTCAGGCGCCTGCGGATGCGCGGTTCAACCGCAGCACGCTGGGCGTTTATGAAATGGGCTCGGTGTTCAAACTGTTTAACACTGCAATCGCGCTTGAAACCGGCTCGGCAAACCTGAACTCGGTTTTTGATGCCACCGAACCACTGCGTGTTGCGCGCTTCTCGATCCGTGATTACCACGCCGAGAACCGCTGGCTGACCGTGCCGGAAATTCTGGTCCACAGCTCGAACATCGGTTCGGCCCGCATGGCGATGGCCTTTGGCGGTGCGACCCAGCAAAAATACCTCAAAAAGCTTGGCATGCTCGACAAGCCAGAAATCGAACTTCCTGAAGTCGGCGGGCCGCTTGTGCCCAATCCATGGCGTGAAATCAACACCATGACCATTGCCTTTGGTCACGGCATTGCCGTCACCCCGCTTCAGGTCGTCAACGGTATTTCCACCATTTCAAACGGTGGTATTCACCGCCCGTCCACCATCCTCAAACAGGACGGTGCCCCGGCTGGTGAACGTGTCTTTTCCCGAGAAACGTCTGACCTGATGCGTCGCTTGATGCGTCTGGTTGTGACCGAAGGATCGGGCAAAAACGCCGAAGTGGCGGGCTACTTCCTTGGCGGGAAGACCGGCACCTCGGAAAAACTGGTGAACGGGCGCTACGTAAAGAACGCCCGCATGTCGACCTTTGTCGCCGCCTTCCCGATGCAGGACCCGAAATATGTGGTTCTGGTGACGCTAGACGAGCCCAAAGGCACAAAAAAAACCTATGGATTTGCCACAGCAGGATGGGTGTCCGCCCCTGCGGTTGGCAAGGTTGTGACACGTATTGCTCCCCTTTTGGGCATTGAACCGGCGAATGCGAAGGCGCCGGAGATCGAGCAAGCGTTGCAGATTGAACTTCGCAAAGGGGAACGCAAACTTGCGTCTTTCTGAACTCATGGCAGGTGATCAAGCGGCACTTAAACATGCCCAAGGACAGGACCCGGATATCACGGGCCTGACAGCAGACTCACGCACCGTAAAGGATGGCTATATGTTTGCCGCCCTGTCTGGTGCCAAGGATGACGGCTCGAAATACATCGCCGATGCGATCAAGCTCGGCGCCGCCGCCATTTTGGCCAAGGACGGAACGCCCCGTCCAAGTGCTCCGACGGTTCCCCTGATCCCGGTTGAAAACCCGCGAAAGCGCTACGCACAGCTTGCTGCGCGCTTTTATGGGCAGCAACCTGCCAACATTGCGGCAATCACCGGCACCAACGGTAAAACATCGACCGCGATCTTTACCGAACAACTCTGGACGATCATGGGCAATATGTCGGGCTCGATCGGCACCCTTGGCATTCGTGCTGCGGGCGCAAAAATCCCCGGCTCGCTGACCACGCCGGATCCGGTTGCCCTGCATCAATCCTTAAATGAAATGTCTGAAATCGGTGTCACCCACGTCGCGATGGAGGCAAGCTCGCACGGGCTTGACCAGCATCGCCTTGACGGGGTGAAGGTCACCGTGGCCGCCTTTACCAACCTGTCGCGCGATCATCTTGATTACCACGGCAGCTTTGACAAATACTTCGCCGCCAAGGCCCGCTTGTTTTCCGACCTTCTGGTCGCCGATGGTACTGCGGTTCTGAACGCCGATGTCGAACAGTTCGCGACCCTGAAAGCCATGTGCGAAAAGCGCGGCCTGACGGTTCTGTCCTACGGCGAAAATGCCGATGACATCAAACTGGTTTCGGCTGTTCCTGACAGCACCGGCACCAAACTGACCCTTCTGGCCAACAAGGGTGAATACAAAATTCATCTGCCGCTGATGGGCAGTTTTCAGGTGATGAACGCGCTCGCCGCCCTTGCGATTGTCATCGCATCGGGTGCCGATATCGACCCGGCGGTTCTCGCCCTTGAAAAGCTTGAAGGTGTGCGTGGCCGCATGGAACTGGTTGGCAAAACCAGCTTTGGCGCACCGGTCTTTGTTGACTACGCCCATACCCCCGATGCGCTTGAAACCGTGATCAAGGCTGTCCGTCCCCATTGCAAGGGACGCATTGTGTGTGTCTTTGGCGCGGGTGGGGATCGTGATACCGGCAAACGCCCCTTGATGGGCAAGGTCGCACAGGATTTCGCCGATATTGCCATCATCACCGATGACAACCCGCGCAGCGAAAATCCCGCCACCATTCGCGCTGCCATCAAAAAGGCATGTGACGGCGGCATTGAAATCGGCGACCGCGCAGATGCGATCAAACGCGGCATCGGCATCCTGCAACGCAATGATGTTTTGATCATCGCGGGCAAGGGCCACGAACGCGGCCAGATCATCGGCGATCAGGTAATGCCGTTTGATGATGCATCGGTTGCGCGCAGCATCCTTGCCGGTGGCAACTGACCATAAATTCCCGTTACGGCACCCTGGTCGTAACGGCCTGATGAGAAAGAAAGTAACCCTATGACCAAGGCTGTTTTATGGACGGCACAAGATGCCCAAACCGCAACCGGTGGCACAACATCCGGCGACTGGACGGTATCGGGCATCTCAATCGACAGCCGCAAGGTCACCAGGGGCGATCTGTTCATCGCCCTTAAGGGCCCGAATTTTGACGGCCACACATTTGCGCAGGCCGCCCTTGATGCTGGTGCGTCCGCCGTCATGGTCGATGATGCCACCGGCATTACCGATCCCGATAAAATCCTTCTGGTCGATGACACCATGGCCGCCCTGAACCGTCTGGGCGACGCCGGGCGCGCACGAAGCAACGCTAAAATCGTCGCCATCACCGGCAGTGTCGGTAAAACAGGCACCAAGGAAGCCCTAAAATATGTGCTCAGCCAGCAGGGCAAAACCCACGCCAGCCCGGCCAGCTTTAACAACCATTGGGGTGTTCCGATCAGCTTGGCGACCCTTCCGGTCGATGCGCAATATGGCGTGCTTGAAATCGGCATGAACCATCCCGGCGAAATCAGCCCGCTGGTCAAGATGGTCAAACCATCGGTTGCCATGATCACCACCGTCGTCGGCGCACATACCGAATATTTCAAGGACGAAGCCGAAATCGCCATGGCCAAGGCCGAAATTTTTGACGGTCTGGACAAAAATGGCGCGGTCATCCTCAACCGTGACAATCTGCATTATTTCGCACTGGCACGCCGGGCCAAGGAACTGGGCCTGACCGACATCAAATCATTTGGCACCGATGCGGTTGCCAATTACCGCCTGTTTGAAGCCAACATCGTCAATGATGGCAGTGCGGTGCGCGCGCGCATTGATGGCCATGAACTGGAATATTTCATTGGCTGCCCCGGCGAACACTGGGTGGTCAATTCACTCGCCGTTCTGGGCTGTGTCGCGGCCATTGGTGCGGATGTCGAACGCGCCGCGCGCGATCTGGCCGATGTCACCCCGCCTGCGGGCCGGGGCGAAACATCCACGGTCAAACTGCCCTCGGGCGATGGCACCTTTACCCTGATTGATGACGCCTATAACGCCAACCCGACCTCGATGATGGCCGGGATCAAGGTTCTTGCCCAAACCAAACCCGCCGAGGGTGGTCGCAAGATCGCGGTTCTGGGCGACATGCGCGAACTGGGCAATGATGCGGTTAAAATGCATGCTGACCTTCATCATCCGCTGACCGCGATGGAAATTAACCGGGTCTATTGTGTCGGTCCCTTGATGGCTGAGCTTGATAAAACCCTGCCAGACGCCATAAATGCCGGACATTTTGAAACTGCGGATGCCGCAATTGCGCCGATTAAGGCCGATCTTAAGTCCGGCGACGTGGTTTTGATCAAAGGATCGCTTGGCATTTACGTTTCGAAAATTGTATCGGCGTTAAAATCGGGCGGCGTGGTCGACAAACCCGCACCCCAATAGAAATTCGTCGCAGAAGGAACGACAAGAGCAATGCTCTATAATCTGCTTTATCCGCTGGCCGATCAGATGCCGGTTTTCAACCTGTTTCGGTACATCACGTTCCGCACAGGCGGCGCGATCATAACATCGCTTATCCTTGCTTTTGTTCTGGGTCCGTCCCTGATCCGCTGGTTGCGGTCCAAACAAAGCGAAGGTCAGCCGATCCGCGAAGACGGCCCGGAAGGTCACCTTCTGACCAAAAAAGGCACGCCCACCATGGGTGGTCTTTTGCTGTTGATTTCAACATCCATCGCCACCCTTTTGTGGGCCGATCTGACCAATGCCTATGTCTGGGCGGTTTTGCTCGTCACCATCGGCTATGGTTTCCTGGGCTTCCTTGATGACTTCCTCAAAGTGTCAAAGAAAAACACCAAGGGATTACCCGGTAAGATAAAGCTGCTCGGTCAGTTTTCCATTGCCGCCCTTGCCGCGTTCTGGATTTCCTACAACACCGCCGATCCGCTTTCGACCGCATTGGCCTTCCCGTTTTTCAAGAACTACCTGCTTGATCTCGGCTGGTTCTTTATCCCGTTTGCCATGTTTGTCATGGTCGGGGCGTCAAACTCCGTCAACCTGACCGATGGGCTCGACGGGCTTGCCATTGTGCCGGTCATGATTGCCGCGGCCAGTTTTGCGCTGATCACCTATTTGATCGGTAACATCCAGTTTGCCGAATATCTTCAGGTCCATTACGTCGCCGGATCAGGGGAACTCACCATCTTCCTTGGCGCGCTGGTTGGCGCTGGCCTTGGCTTCCTGTGGTACAACGCCCCGCCTGCCATGGTGTTTATGGGCGATACCGGCTCGCTTGCCTTGGGCGGCGCGTTGGGTGCTGTGTCGGTTGTCACCAAACACGAACTGGTTCTGGCCATCATTGGCGGTTTGTTTGTGCTTGAAACCCTGTCGGTGATCATTCAGGTCGGATCCTTCAAACTGACCGGAAAGCGCGTGTTTCGCATGGCCCCGCTGCATCACCATTTTGAAAAAAAGGGCTGGCAGGAAGCAACCATCGTCATTCGTTTCTGGATCATCGCCGTGATCCTTGCCCTTGTCGGGCTTGCCACCCTTAAACTTCGCTAAGGAAAACACCCTTGATTGATCTGTCACACTTGCGCGGCAAAACCATCGCGGTTCTGGGGCTCGGCAAATCGGGTCTTGCCAGTGTGAAGGCATTGATCAATGCCGGTGCGATTGTCTGGGCGTGGGATGATAATCCATCGGGCCGCGATCTGATCGAGCCATTGGGCCTTGCCCCGATCAATCTGGTTGAGTGTGACTGGACCGAACCCGACATGCTGATCATAAGTCCCGGCATCCCGTCCACCTTCCCAACCCCCCACGCCGCCGCTGAAAAGGCCCGCCGGGCTGGTGTTCCGATCATTTGCGACGTTGAATTGCTCTGTACCGCCCAACCCGATGTGCCGACCCTGGCGATCACGGGCACCAACGGCAAATCCACCACCACCGCCCTCACCGCCCATATTCTGGCCGGTGCCGGGATCAAAACGCAGGCCGGGGGCAACCTTGGCAACGCCGCCCTTGGTCTTGAACCATCTGGTCCTGATGACTGTCTGGTGCTTGAACTGTCGTCCTATCAGCTTGACCTTCTGGCCGAGGCCGCCTTTGATGCCTGCGCACTTTTAAACATCACACCCGACCATTTGGATCGTCACGGCGGGATGGATGGCTATATCGGCGCAAAACATCAAATCTTTGCGCGCAACAAGGGCCCGAAATGGGCGATCATTTCAATTGATGATGAACCTTGTGCCAAAATGTCGGTCGAACTGGCCCGCGAAGGCGGCCGCCACATCATCGAAATTTCGATCAATCAGCCGGTTGATCACGGCATTTATGTCTCTGATGGCTGGTTGATTGATGATATTTCCGGGGCTAAAACCCGTATTCTCGATCTCACCACCGTCACCCGGATGCCCGGCAAACATAACTGGCAAAACATTGCCTTTGCCTATGCGCTGTGCCGTGCACGCGGTGTCGATGCCACCCGGATCATTGATGGCATCCTGTCATTTCCCGGCCTCGCTCATCGTCAGGAACGTTTGGGCACCATTGACGGCGTTGTCTTTGTCAATGACAGCAAGGCCACCAATGCCGAAGCATCGGCCAAGGCACTCTCGGCCTATCAGAACATCTACTGGATTGTCGGTGGCAAACCAAAAGAAGGCGGCATCGCCGGGCTTGAGGCATTTTACCCCAACATCAAAAAAGCCTATTTGATCGGGGCGGCAACCAACGCGTTTGCCGATACACTGGGCACCGATCTGCCGTGGGAAAAATGCCAAACCCTTGATGTCGCCACCAAGGCGGCGTTTGAAGATGCCCGTCAACATGGCGATGACGCCCCGGTGGTCATGCTGACCCCGGCCTGCGCGTCGTTTGATCAATTCAAAAGTTTCGAAGCCCGCGGCGATGCCTTCCGCGACATTTATGCCCATCTCGCCACCAACGCGCAGGAACGCTCATGAAATCGCTGTTTGGTCATAATACCAATATTGCCTTTTCCCGCGCGGACACCTCCGTTCTGGGCATCTGGTGGTGGACGGTCGATCGCTGGTTTCTTGCCGCCATCATTTTGCTGATGGGCATTGGCGCACTTCTGGTCATGTCGGCAAGCCCGCCGGTGGCCGACCGCATCAATGTCGATAGCTTCCACTTCGTCACCCGCCAGTTTGTCTTTCTCGGTCTTGCTGCCGCCTGCATGTTCTCGATCTCACTGCTGCCGGTGAAATGGGTCCGAAGGCTGGCCTCCATCATGTTCCTTGGCGTCATTTTCCTTTTGATCATCACCCCGTTCATCGGGTCCGAGATCAAGGGGGCTGTACGCTGGATCCACCTTGCAGGCGTCACGATCCAACCGTCCGAGTTCCTAAAACCGGCCTTTGCGGTTGTCGTGGCATGGATGTTCGCCGAAGGTCGGCTTAACCCCAATTTCCCCGGCTACATCGTCAGCAGCCTGATGCTGGCACTTTGCATCTTCCTTCTGATGATCCAGCCTGACTTTGGCCAAACGGTGGTGGTAACCTCCATCTGGTCGGTGCAAATCTTCTTGGCTGGCCTTCCAATCATTCTGGTGTTTTGTCTGGGCTTGGGGGCGGTTGGCCTTGCGGTCAGTGCCTATTTGATCCTGCCGCACGTGCAATCACGTGTGGACCGCTTCCTTGATCCTGCCTCGGGCGACAACTATCAAATCGAACGCTCGATGGAAGCCTTCATGAACGGCGGCATCATGGGCCGTGGACCGGGCGAAGGCTGGGTCAAAAACTCGATCCCCGATGCCCATTCCGACTTTATCTTTGCCGTGGCGGGCGAAGAGTTCGGCTTGCTGTTCTGTGTGCTGGTCGTCGGCGTCTTTGCCTTCATCATCATGCGCGGCCTCTCGCGCCTCATGGGGGAACGCAACCTGTTCGTCGTGCTGGCGGTAACCGGCATTCTGGTCCAGTTCGGCTTGCAGGCGGTCATCAACATGGCCTCGACCTTGCAACTGGTCCCGCCAAAGGGCATGACCCTGCCGTTTGTCTCCTACGGCGGCTCGGCCACCATCGGCATTGCGATTGGCATGGGCTTCGTTCTGGCGCTCACCCGCAAACGTCCGGGCGAATAACGGCTTACAAACCCACAAACCTTGCAAAAGGGGGACTCCCGCCTACGCGGGAGTGACGATATTTTGGTATCGGATTATGTCACCCCTTAGACCGTCATTCCCGCGAAGGCGGGAATCCATCGTGCCGCATACACCGCTCGCCCCATCTCACCTCAGTCCCACACAGCCGAAAAGACATGGAAAAGAAGAACGCGTTCTTTTGTTCTCGAACAGAAAGTCGACGGAGGGATTTCGCGACAGTTGTAGCCATAGACACCCATGCGATCATTCGACACGTTTAAAGTGCGAAACCATACCCAACTGAAAAAAGAAAAAGCCCACCACAAGGATGAGCTTTTTCAATTTCTTTGGACAATGAGGGAAGGCTTACGCCCGCCAACCTCAAAGCCTTAAGACAAACTTATAGGCTTTTTCTGACGCCGCTATCTGTATCTCCGGCTTACACTCATCAGATAATGGCCTGCAAGCCCTTGTCAGCGATGACGTTGAGCAGCTTGAGCGCCGGGCCCGCTGGATGCGTTTCACCCTGTTCCCACTTGCGTACCGTCGAGGCGGTGGTGTGCAGATGATGGGCGAACACTGGCTGACTGAAGTGCAGCGCTTCACGCAGACGCTTGATGTCGTCGGCGCTGAACTTGCGCACCGGCGGCGGGCAGATCGCGTCGAATTCACGCATCGTCACTTTGCTGATCGCGCCAGCATCGTGCAATGCGGCCAGATCACCGCGCAGGGATTCAATGATTTTGCTCGTCACAACACACCTCCAGTAAAACACCCGCCTGCAATGCCTTTACCAACTCCTTGGCTGATAGCTCCAGAAATACTTTTCCAGCATATTGCAGTGCTTTTTTCTCGTCTCGCGTGACGTTCGCCTTGTCGCTTTTCGGGAACCCATGCAGAAATACATAACGGTGGCCAACACGAGCCGACAATAATGTGCGGTAGCCACCGCTCTTACCTCCACCTGGGCGGGCGACCCGTTTTTTGTAGAGGTGGCCGCCCAAGTCGGCATCAATCCGTCCGCTTTCCATTTCCTGGACCGCCTTGCATAGCGCCGCATCTGACAGTTTCTCGCCCGCCTGCCACCGTGCAAAGTCCTTTCGCTTCAAGACGTCCATACTCATTCACCTTCAAAACTATACCCGTAACGGGCATGATTGTCCAGCCCTTGCAAGTGGCAGGTTGCCACACCGGCGTACCGCAACCAACCAACTCTGTGCCAATAAGCGGACGTGCTCAACGGCCAATTCTCCTTACAAACCCAATGCAGGCTTGCGCCGCTCGCCCGCGTTCGTCCGATACTGGAGCATGAAAACTTTGCGATCGGCAGGTGTAATCTTGCACAGGAAGCCGGGAATGACGCCAAAGGCGCGATCTCCTCCACACAAAACACCGTCACTCCCGCGAAGGCGGGAGTCCACCCCACCACAAATGCAGCCTTAAGGGCCATATCAAACCCGCCCCGCCCTCAAACATCCCAACGACACCCCCGTCCCAAAAAAACGACAAATTCCCGCCCTATAAACGCCCCCGCTTGAAGGGATATTAACCTTTATCGGGTTTTGATGGGGGAACCTTGGCGCGTGCCGTCGTTTAACATGTGGACGAGATGACGAAACTCACACAACCTGATATTTCCACCGCCAATGACGCCCCGCTTGCCGGGCAAGTCATCGCTGTGACATCCGGCGGAACGGGCGGTCACATGTTCCCCGCCGTCGCCCTGTCAAAGGCGCTGGTGCGGCGCGGCGCAAAGGTGCTGTTTTTCACCGATGCCCGGGCTGCGCGCTATACCGACGGGGTCGATGGGGTGCAAACCATCATCTTGCCCGCCGGTGGCATTGCCGGTAAGGGCCTTAAAGGCCGCCTGATGGGTGCTGCCCGTCTTGGGCTTGGCACGCTCAAAGCCCGCTCGATGATTAAAAAGGCCAAACCGGCTGTCGTCATCGGCTTTGGCGGATATGCCTCCATCCCCGCCACCATGTCGGCCAAGTGGCTGGGCATTCCGTTTGCCATTCACGAACAAAACGCGGTTCTCGGCCGTGCCAACCGGTTGGTCGCACGGGCGGCCAAACGCATTGCCACGTCATTCCCCACCGTCACCCTGATTGACCCAAATGATCAGAACAAGGTCATCTGGACTGGCAGCCCGGTGCGCGCCGAAGTCGCCGCCCTCGCCAACAGCACCTATGACGTGCCGACCGAAGACGGCCCGATCAAACTTCTGATCACCGGCGGGTCACAGGGGGCGCGCGTTCTTTCCGAAATCCTGCCGACCGCGCTGGTCAACCTGCCCGAAGGCATTCGCACCCGCCTTGTCGTCACCCAGCAGGCCCGCGACGAAGACATCAATGCGGTGCGCAAGACCTATGACGGGTCGGGCATTGATGTCACACTGGCATCCTTTATCGATGACATCCCCGAACGCCTGCGCGATTGCCATCTGGTGATTGCCCGTTCCGGCGCATCAACCGTGGCCGAACTGACCGCCGCCGGGCGTCCCGGTTTGCTGGTGCCACTGCCGCATGCCATTGATGATCATCAACGCTTTAATGCCCAGCAGGTCGAAGACGCCGGTGGTGCATGGCTTATGCCGCAAGACCGTTTTTCCAGTGAAACCGTCACCGACCGGCTGGCAAAGCTGTTACGCAATCCGGCGGCCTTGACCCGTGCGGCAAAGGCCGCCAAAACCGCCGGACGCGCCAATGCTGCCGAACGGCTGGCCGATATGGTGCTTGATATGCTGGGTCTCAACCCGGCAGGCACACCAGATGCAGAAAACATAAGTAAAAAAGACCAAGGAGACACGCAATGAACACCCTGCCGCTCAACATCGGCACCATCCATTTTGTCGGTATTGGCGGCATCGGTATGTCCGGTATTGCCGAAATTCTCCATAACCTTGGCTATTCGGTGCAAGGGTCTGACATCTCTGACAATGCCAATGTTCAGCGCCTGCGCGGTCTTGGCATCACGGTTTTTGTCGGCCACGAAGCTGGCAACATCACCGATGCCAACGTGGTTGTGATTTCAACCGCGGTTAAATCTGACAACCCCGAAGTCATCGCCGCACGTGCTGATATGATCCCGGTTGTCCGCCGTTCTGAAATGCTGGCCGAACTGATGCGCCTTAAGGCCGCGATTGCAGTTGGCGGCACGCACGGCAAAACCACCACCACATCACTTGTTGCCACCATGCTGGATGCAGCGGGACTTGATCCGACCGTGATCAATGGCGGCATCATCAATTCATATGGCACCAATGCCCGCCTTGGCGATGGCGACTGGATGGTGGTTGAGGCCGATGAGTCGGATGGCACCTTTGTGAAGGTCCCCTCGACCATTTCGGTTGTCACCAACATCGACCCCGAACATCTTGATCACTGGAAGGACTTCGACCAACTGCGCGAAGCCTTTAAAAACTTTGTTCAAAACATCCCGTTTTACGGCTTTGCCGTTTTGTGCATCGACCATCCCGAAGTTCAGGCCCTGATTGGCCGGGTCACCGACCGCCGTATTTTCACATTCGGCTTCTCGCCACAGGCCGATGTCCGCGCAACCAATGTGCGCACCAACATCTCCGACAGCGTCTTTGACGTCGTGATCCGCGAACGGGTCGACAGCGAAGAACGCATCATCAAGGATGTCCGCCTGCCGATGGTTGGCGACCATAACGTGTCCAATTCGCTGGCGGCGATCACCGTCGCCCTTGAACTGGGCATCCCCGATGAGAAAATCGTCTCCGCCTTTGACGGATTTACCGGGGTCAAACGCCGCTTTACCAAAACCGGCGAGGTTGATGGTGTCACCATCATTGACGATTACGGTCACCACCCGGTCGAAATCAAGGCGGTGCTCAAAGCCGCCCGTCAGGCGACCCAGAACAATGTCATCGCCGTGGTGCAGCCGCACCGTTATTCACGTCTGCATGACCTGTTCGAAGATTTCTGCACCTGCTTTAACGATGCCGACAACGTCATTGTCGCCGATGTCTATGAAGCCGGTGAAACCCCGATCGAAGGCGCATCGCGCGATGCACTGGTCGAAGGGTTGCGCAACCGGGGTCATCGCCATGTCAGCGCGCTTGAAGGACCGGAAAAACTGGCCGAAGTCATCGCCGCTGCGGCCAAACCGGGCGATCTGGTTGTCTGCCTTGGTGCCGGCTCCATCAGCGCATGGGCCAACGCCCTGCCCGCCCAACTCGAAGCCCTGAAAAACTGAGATTGTCATGAGCACGCCGGGACACCACACACCTCTGATTGATCGCCTGCCCAAGGTCCGTGGCAAGCTGCGCGAAGGCGCACAATTGTCAAAGGTCACCTGGTTTCAGGTCGGCGGCCCGGCCGATGTGTTGTTCCGCCCCGCAGACGAGGCCGACCTTGCCGGTTTTCTGAAAAACAAGCCCGCCGATATGGCCGTGACGGTCATCGGGGTGGGTTCAAACCTTCTGGTCCGTGATGGTGGCATTCGAGGTGTTGTCATCCGTCTGGGCCGTCCGTTTACCGATGCCGTGCTCAAGGATGGCGACATTCATGTCGGGGCCGGTGCGCTCGATCTTAATGTTGCGCAAACCGCCCAACAATCCGGTATTGCCGGGCTGGAATTCCTGTCGGGCATTCCGGGCACCATTGGCGGGGCACTGCGGATGAATGCCGGGGCCTATGGCACCGAAATCAAGGATGTTCTGGTCTCCGCCACCGCCATTGATGGTAAGGGTGGCCTTCATACCGTCACCCCCGACGACATGGATTTATCCTATCGTCATTGCGGCGTGCCCGATGACTGGATTTTCACATCCGCCGTCTTGCGTGGTACATCCGGCGACCCTGACGAAATCGCCAACCGCATGGCCGAAATTCAGGATACCCGCGCCGGATCACAGCCGATCAAATCGCGCACTGGCGGATCAACCTTTGCCAATCCGACACCGGACCGTGCGTGGGAGCTCATTGATGCCGCCGGGTGTCGTGGGTTGACCATTGGCGGTGCGCAAATGTCCCCGCACCATTGCAACTTCATGATCAATCTCGGCACTGCCACCGCCTTTGATCTTGAACAGTTGGGCGATGAAGTCAAAAAACGGGTCAAAGACCACAGTGGCGTTGATTTGCGCTGGGAAATCCGGCGCATTGGCGAACGCCTTGGCCACTCAATCATAGGAAAAGACGCATGAGCAAACATGTCGCAGTCATTTATGGCGGTTGGTCGGCCGAACGCGAAGTATCTTTGTCATCAGGGCGCGAATGCATCAAGGCGCTCCATGAAAAGGGCTATCAGGTTACTGAAATTGACGCGACCCGCGATCTGGCGGCACAGCTTACCGCCATTGATCCCAAACCCGATGTGATTTTCAATGCCCTGCATGGCCGCTGGGGCGAAGACGGGGCGGTTCAGGGTTTGCTGGAAATCATGGACATTCCCTATACCCATTCGGGTGTGCGCGCGTCCGCCATTGCCATGGACAAAATGTCGGCCAAGGCGATGTTCATGGAATATGACATTCCCTGTGCCCGCCATGTCTGGGTGACGCGCGATGAAATTGCCAAGGGTGCGGCACTGCCCCCGCCCTATGTTCTCAAACCCAATAACGAAGGGTCGTCTGTCGGGGTTGAAATCATCCTGACGGCCGAGGAAGAACAAAACATGCTTTCCCGTGACTGGGTGCATGGGGCTGGCGTCATGCAGGAAGAATTCGTGCCGGGCCGTGAAATGACCGTCGCCGTCAAGGATGGTGAGGCGATGGAGGTCATTGAAATCCTGACCGGCAACCATGCCTTTTACGATTTTGAATCCAAATACGCCCAGGGCGGCTCCGAACATGTCGTGCCTGCCGATATCTCCGATGATTTGCGCACCAAACTGCGCCAAAACGCCGAAGCCGCCTATCGCGCGCTGGGATGCCGGGGCATTGCACGGGCCGATTTCCGCTATGACCCCAAACACGACCGTCTGGCCATTCTTGAAATCAACACCCAGCCCGGCATGACCCCGACATCGCTTGTCCCCGATGCGGCGCGCCATGACGGCTTTAGTTTTGCCGACATCGTCGCATGGATGGTGGAGGACGCCTCATGCGAGCGTTAGGAACATCAAGCACGCTCGAAGAACAGGCGCGCGAACGCCGTGAAAAGCTTGATAAGCAACATAGCGTTGCCTCGAACGTCAAACGGATCGCGCGTGTTGTCTGGTGGACCGGCTTCATTGGTGTCTTTACGCTTGGCCCGATTGCGCTTTGGCAAACCGGGCGTGCCGATGCGTGGCTAACCATCGCCCAGAACGAAGCCATTCGCCTGTCGGCGGATTTTGGCATGACGGTCAGAAACATCGAAGTATCGGGCCGCGAAAAAACCGATCCCAACGCATTGTTGGCCGCCATCGGCAAAAAGCCCGGCACCCCGATCATTACCTTTGACGTCGACAGTGCGCGCGAACGGATCGAACAGCTTTCATGGGTGCGCACGGCTGCTGTTGAACGCCAATTGCCCGATACCCTGATTGTCTCGATCGTCGAACGCCGCCCGCTGGCCCTTTGGCAGACAGATCAAGGCAACCATGTGCTGATTGATGGCGATGGCGCGCAGCTTCAGAACTATGAACTCGGCGATTATCTCGACCTGCCGGTTCTGGTCGGTGACGACGCCCCCGAACATGCCGCCGAGATGCTCAGCATCATCAAATCAGTACCCCATCTCTATGATCAGGTCACGGGTGCTCAGCGCATCGGCCACCGCCGCTGGAACATTCAACTTGCCAACGGCATGTATGTCCGCCTGCCCGAAAAGGACATGGACAAGGCATGGCAACGCCTTGCGGTGCTTGATAGCGAACATGACCTGCTTGAACGCGATGTCCTGATCGTCGATCTGCGCCTGCCCGACCGCACCTTCGTCCGCCTCACCCCCGGCGCCGCCGAACTACGCCGCAACCCGCCCAAGGAAAAGAAAGGGTCCGTCTGACACCGATCAGACCTGATCTGACACTTTCGCCATACCCCACCATGCCCCAACACCCTGTTTCAGATATGATTAAAAACGCCATTACCACCCCCATCACCGGCGATATCGTACGCGGTGCGATTGATCTTGAGTCCACAGAAACCGGTACAATTGCGCACCGCTTGCCGGACTGGGCCCGTGCGCAATGCCTTGACCCGCAACTGGCAATGGCCGAAGCCCAGCCTTCCGGGGTGCATCTGGTATTTCGCACAACAGCAACCGAAATCGCGCTTGAGGCCGTGCCAACAAAGCGATCATATGTCGGTATGCCACCGCGCCCCAATGGCATGTATGACCTGTTGGTCGACGGAAAATTGGTCCAGCAGGCTACGATTGATGCCGGTCACGTTCTTCATATCGACATGACAAAAGGCACGGCAACGCCCCAAAAGGGTGCCCCCGGTTTTGCGCGCTTCACCGAGCTTCCCTCCGGGCCGAAAAATATCGAAATATGGCTCCCCCATAACGAAACAACCGAATTGTTTGCCCTTCATTGCAACGCCGCCATCGAACCCGGGCGCATGAACGCCCCATCCACACCAAACCGCCGCGTCTGGTTGCATTACGGCAGCTCCATCAGTCAGGGGTCCGACGCCGCCAGCCCCACCGGAACGTGGCCCGCGGTTGCGGCCCTTGCCTGTAATGTGGATCTGATCAATATGGGCTTTGGTGGCGGGGCATTACTGGACCCTTTTATTGCCCGCACCATCCGCAATGAAAAAGCCAACCTGATTAGCCTGAAAATTGGCATTAACCTTGTAAACGCCGATATCATGCGCCTTCGGGCTTTCACATCGGCGGTTCATGGTTTTATCGATACCATTCGCGATGGGCATCCGTTAACGCCGCTTCTGGTGATATCGCCGATCTATTGCCCTATCCACGAAGAAACGCCGGGCCCATGTAATTTTGATTTTGCCGCCCTTGCCAACGGCACCCTCAAATTTCAGGCAACCGGAGACCGGGGCGAAACGGCACACGGCAAACTTACATTGCAGATCATTCGTGACGAACTGTCAAAAATTGTTACCCAACGGTCAAGCACCGACGCCAACCTGCATTATCTCGATGGGCAGTCGCTTTATGGTCCCGCCGATTACGCACACATGCCCCTGCCCGATGAACTTCACCCGGATGCGGCGACACACCATAAAATTGGCGACCGGTTTATCGCAAACGTGTTTGGGCCAAATGGCGTTTTCGCGCCAGCTTAAACCGCCAGACAGTTATATATTCGGCTCAAACTATGAGATGAATAAACGCTCGTTATGGCTCATGAGGAAGGTTCCCCGTCCTGCCCGACAAGGACATGGACATGGACATAGACAAGGCATGGCAACGCCTTGAGGTACTCAACAACGAACATGACCTGCTCGAACGCGATGTCCTGATCGTCGATCTGCGCCTGCCCGACCGCACCTTCGTCCGCCTAACCCCCGGTGCTGCCGAACTGCGCCGCAACCCGCCCAAAAAAGGTGACGCGGCATAACACCGCCCTCATCCAACAAGTTGCCCCAGCGGCCCGTCAGGACTCAAAAAAGTGATGCTGCGTGACGCTGCAACTCATCCCCCTAAAAAAAGGTGATGCAACATAATGCCGCCCCCACCCAAGAAGATGTCGTCGCCTGACACCGCAACCCGTCAAAAAAAGGGGCGCAGCGTGACGTCACAACCTGGAAAAAAGAGGGCGCGGCTGACCCCGCTCTGGCCTCCTGCTCCGTCATCAAAACCACAACATTAATTCATCATACAATATTACTTATTGGTGTTCTCGATGATTATGCACCCTGCTGCGAACAAACTTCGCGTTATTCACTAAAAATGATCAATCGTAATAACTCTTCATTTTTTATGAATAATCGAGACATGTCTGATGCGCCGTTTGCGGGTGGGATTTAGGCCCCCTTAAACGCGACCACCTTACCCCTCATTTCGCCACACCGGGACCGGCTGACTAAGCGATTGCAGGCTGGTGGTATCGCGCCCTTCAATGACATCCAAAAGGTGGGTTGCCAATTGCTGTCCGGCGACAATCAGGTCCTCGCGCAGGCTATCGATGCGTGGTCGGGTAAAGTTCAGCAAATCCGACGTTTCCTTGGCAATCACATCAATATCGCGCCCGACATTCAGGCCTGACTGGATCATGCCGTCAATCAGCGCCATGGCACAAAGTTCACTGCCGCAAATGATGCCGTCGGGCACATAATCCTGATGGCGCAAGGCCATACCGGCCTGACGCAGAACTTCGCTGCTGCTATCAAGGTCAATGCCACTAAGGACTTGGAACGGTACCCCGGCGGCCTTCGCCGTTGCCGCCAGCCCGGCCAGCGTTTCCTGATAATATGAAAATTCCGATGGTGGGGATAACAGTGCCAACCGTTTGCGCCCGCGCGAAATCAGGCGGTTTGCCGCCATTTCGCAAAAGGCCCGGTTGTCAAAATCGTGATAGGCATGCTCGGCCCCCGTCAGGCTGCGACCATGCGCGACAAAGGGCAATCCACTTTGGCGCAGCACCTCAATCCGTTCATCATCGGGGCGCACATGGGTAATGATCACCCCGTCGGCTGCGCGTGTATTGAGGATATAGCGCACCGGGTCCATCGGATCATCGGTGCGTGATTGTGGTGTCACAACAAGATGGTACGGCGTGCCGCGCATGACATCGGAAATGCCGACAATCAGGCGTCGGGCAAATTCCGGCACCTTGTCGGTTTGATCCAGCACCAGACTGATGACATTGGTTTTGCCCGTGCGCAACCGCACCCCGGCGCGATCAGGGTGATAGCCGATGGCATCGGCCACCTTGCGCACCCGCAGTTTGGTTTTGGCACTGATGTCATGCGCGTCCTTAAGCGCACGCGACACCGTGGTCACCCCAAGGCCGGTCATTTCCGCAATGGTTTTAAGCGTCGGTCGGCTTTGGGCACGCGACGGGCCCAAATTGCCAACAGGATCATGTTCAGACAGCGCGCTGTCCCTCCGTGCAAGGCATTCCGATGTGCATTTTCTAGCGCAGTCTTACGCCGCTTTGGGGATCAAAAAACACAACTTTTTCAAGGTTAAAGACCAATTCTGTATGCTGGTTGGCCTGCCCAAACCAATCCTGATGCAAGCGCGTCACGACCTCCTTACCGCCCAGCGCAGTAATGGCATAGATGTCGGCCCCGGCGGGTTCAACCACATCAATCTTGCACGATGCGGTCACCTGTTGCCCGGCCCGCATCGCCGCCCGGCTGTCGGCATCGGTGATGGCTTCGGGCCGGATGCCGACAATGACTTCCTGCCCGTCATATGCGACCACATCGCCGGGCAATTGATCGAACCCCAGAACCAGCGGGTCTTCGCCCGCGCGCGCCATTTCAACCCCGTTGCCACGTACCGTCGCCGGGATCAGATTCATTGCAGGCGACCCCATGAAATCAGCGACAAACAGATTGGTCGGATCGTTATAAATTTCGGCAGGCGTGCCGTATTGCTGCACGACCCCGTCTTTGAGAACCGCGATGCGTGTGCCCAGTGTCATGGCTTCGATCTGGTCATGGGTGACATAGACAATCGTGGTGCCGAATGTCTGATGCATGCGTTTGATTTCAGTACGCATATCAACACGTAACTTGGCATCAAGGTTTGAAAGCGGTTCATCAAACAGGAACAATTGCGGATTGCGCACCAGCGCACGCCCCATCGCCACACGTTGACGTTGCCCACCGGAAAGCTGACCGGGTTTACGATCCAGAAGATGTTCGATCTGAAGCGTTTTGGCCGCCTCTGCCACCTTGGCATCGCGTTCGGCCTTTGGCATGCCGCGCATTTCAAGGCCAAAGGCGATGTTTTGCCCGACATTCATGTTGGGATAAAGCGCGTAGCTTTGAAACACCATCGCGATGTTGCGTTCGGCAGGCGGCAAATCATCAATCACATTACCATCAATGCGGATTTCACCGGTTGTCAGCTTTTCAAGCCCGGCAATCGTGTTCAAAAGTGTTGATTTGCCACAGCCCGACGGGCCGACCAGCACAAGAAACCCGCCTTCCTCAACATCAAGCGAGATATCGCGCAACACATTGATTGGACCGAAACTTTTGCAAACCTTGTCGATTTGTAGAAAGGACATGATAACTTCCCTGTAATTCTTTTTATGGGTGCTTTTGGCTTCGCTTTGCTTGGCTTAGCCCTTGACCGCACCAGCCATCAATCCACGCACGAAATAGCGCCCGGAAACGACGTAAACGATCAGTGTCGGAAGGGCCGCAAGCACCGCACCAGCAAAATGCACATTGTATTCCTTAACCCCGGTCGAGGATGAAACGAGGTTGTTGAGTGCCACGGTCATTGGCATCGAATCAAAATCGGCAAAGGACGCGCCAAACAGGAAATCATTCCAGATGTTGGTGAACTGCCAGATCACGGTCACGACAATGATCGGCCCGGAACTGGGCAGTAAAATACGGGTAAAGGTTCGCCAGAACCCGGCGCCGTCCATCTTGGCTGCCTTGATCAGCTCATCAGGAAATGCCGCGTAATAGTTGCGGAAAAACAAGGTGGTAAAGCCAAGCCCATAGACCACATGCACCAGCACCAGACCGCTTGTCGTACCCGCAATGCCGATCATGCCCAAAACACGCGCCATCGGGATCAGGACAATCTGAAACGGGATGAAGCATGCAAACAGCATCAGACCAAAAATGATCTTATCGCCGGGAAACCGCCATTTGGTCAGGACATACCCGTTCATCGCCCCAAGGGCGGTCGAGATCGCCACAGCAGGCACGACCATCATGATGCTGTTGATGAAATAGGGGCTAAGCCCGGTGGGTTCGACCCCTATCTGGGCCCTGGACCACGCGTTCAGCCATGGCTCAATCGTAAAGACCTCGGGCAGTGACATCATGTTGCCACCGCGGATTTCATCGAGTGTCTTGACCGAGTTGACCAGCATGACAAACAGCGGCAGCAAATAATAAACCGCAAACAGGATCAAAACCGCATACAGGGCAGCACGCATAAGCTTGCCGGTGCCAAACGAAGGTTGCGTTGAACGGGCCATTAGCGACGCTCCCTGAGTTCGGAATAAAGATAAGGCACAATGATTGATGCAATCATCGCGAGCATGATCACCGCCGATGATGCCCCAACCCCCATCTGATTGCGGGTAAAGGTATAGGAATACATGAAGGTCGCCGGAAGTTCGGTCGCACGTCCCGGCCCCCCATTGGTCAAGGCAATAACAAGGTCATAGGCCTTGATCGCCAGATGGGCCAAAACCACAAAGGCCGACAGAAATACCGGGCGCAATTGCGGGATCACGATCCGGGTATAGAGGCTCCATCGGCTGGCCCCGTCCATCTGGGCGGCTTTCATGATTTCGCTATCGATGCCACGCAGCCCGGCCAGAAACATTGCCATGACAAACCCCGATGATTGCCAGACAGCGGCAATCACCACGGTATAGATCGCCATGTCGCGATCCTTGATCCAGTTAAAGGTGAAACTTTCCCAGCCCCACAAATGCATGGTGTTTTCAAGACCAAGACCGGGATCCAGAAACCATTTCCACGCCGTCCCGGTGACGATAAACGACAGCGCCATCGGATAAAGATAGATCGGGCGCAGGATGCCTTCGCCGCGTATTTTCTGATCGAGTAAAATCGCCAGTACCAAGCCAAGCACCGAGCAGATGGCAATGTAAAGAATGCCAAAAATCGCAAGGTTCTGAAGGGCAATCAGCCAGTTTCGTTGCCCCCACAGGTTGGCATAGTTGCCAAACCCTTCGAGATCATAAGACGGCAGCATCCGGCTGTCGGTCAGCGACAGATAACCGGTGTAAATGATAAATCCGTAAACGAATAAAAGGATCAGAAACAGGCTTGGGCTCAGCACCAGACGGGGCAGAACTTCCCGCAGGGTTGCCTGTGCCTTGCCGGGCAAGGATGGTTGCATGGGTCATGCTCCGCACGTTATCCGACGGCCGATGTTCGCACCGGCCGCCGGTTTATCGTTTTGGTTTATTGGGCGGATGCCACCGCATTGACGAGTTCTTCAGCAGCCGTCGCGCTGTCGTACTCGCCATTGAAATGGGCGGTGATCACGTCATACATGGCGTTTTTGACCCCGGCCGGGACCGAGTGACCATGCGCCATGGAGCCAAACAGCGTGCCTTTTTTGTTGGCCGCAGCCAGTTCGGCCATGCCTTTTTTACCGCACGCATCAAAGGCATCGTTTGAAACATCCGTACGGGCCGGAACCGATCCCTTGACCACGTTAAAAGCCGACTGGAAGCTTGGCGACATGACCGCAGAGGCCAGTTTCATCTGGGCGTCCTGACGGTCCTCACCAACCTTGAACATCACGAACTGGTCAGAGTTGAACGTTACCGCATCCTGCGTTCCGGGGAACCGGAAGCACATAAAATCGGTATCCGGGACTTTACCGGCATTGAGGAATTCACCCTTTGCCCAGTCCCCCATGAACTGCACACCGGCTTCCTTGTTGATCACCATCGCGGTTGCCAAGTTCCAGTCGCGGCCCGAGAAGTTGTCATCAACATAGGTGCGCAATTTCGCCATGCGATCAAACACGGTTTTCATCGTATCTGATCCCAATGCATCCGGATCGGTATCGATCATCGATGCCTGATAGAATTCAGGACCACCTGTTGCCATCACAACCGCATCAAAGATGGTGGCATCCTGCCACGCCTGTCCGCCATGGGCGACGGCGGTGTAACCAGCGTCCTTGATCTTATCAAGGGCGGCAATCAGCTCATCCCAGTTGGTCGGCTGTTTCAGATCAAGTTCTTCAAAAATTGCCTTGTTGGCCCAGACCCAGTTGGTGGAATGCACATTGACCGGGGCGGCAATCCAGTGACCGTCATGCTTTGAAAAGTCTTTCAGAGCATCGGGAACAACCTCTTCCCAGCCTTCCTTTTCCGCCAGCGCATCAAGGTTGGCCAAAACATCTTCGCCCGCCCAGTCCTTGATATCAAAGCCCAGCATCTGAACAGCGGTTGGCGCATTGCCCGATGTCACGCGTGCGCGCAGAACCGTCATTGCCTGTTCACCGCCACCACCTGCGACCGGCATGTCGTTCCATGAAACGCCCTGATCTTCGAGATCCTTTTTCAGAACCTGAAGCGCCTTGGCTTCACCACCAGCTGTCCACCAGTGCAGGACTTCTACACTTTCCTGTGCCGATGCAATGCTGGTCGAAAGTCCGAGTGCCGCGATCATTCCGATCCCGGCACGTGTCATTTTGCCAAGAAACATGCTGTTTCCTCCCTGTTGGTTTTATGATTTGGCGGTTAATTACTGCAACGTTACAGTTGACTGTCAAGCTGGGCCTGTAACGTTGCAGTACAACAAAGCCATAAGCAGGGAAAACCCGCGGTTGATCATCCCTGTCATTTCGCACCGCAAAATGACAATTCCCGCGATCAGATTGACGTATTGCAAAAGACTCCGGTCAGCCTTAACCAATTTGCAACGGCTTTTAGTGGAAAACGGGCGTAAGGTTCGTCATATAAAAGTTGAACCAATAACTATTAAAAAGATTTCGAGCACTCAATTGGCACGCAGCAAAACCAAATCAGGATTGATTGCGGCTTTGGACATTGGAACGTCCAAGGTCTGCTGTTTTATTGCCCGACGTGAAAAAGACCTGCCGCCGAAAATCATCGGCATTGGTCACAACATGTCCAAGGGGCTACAAAGCGGCGCAATTTCCAATCTTGATGCCGCACAGGAAGTTGTCTTGGCGGCGGTCAACGCCGCCGAAAAAATGGCGGGGCACACGATCGAATCCGTGATCGTAAACCTGTCGGGGGGACAACCCGAATCGGAAACACATACGGTTGAATTACCCCTTGGGTCCCGGCCGATTGGCAATCTTGAGATCAGAAAACTCAATGATCAGAAAGAAGCCCTGTTGCGTCAGGCCGGTGACGAACTGATCCACGCGGTTCCGCTTGGCTTCCGGGTGGACGGCACCAACAGTATGAATGATCCGCGCGGGATGTATGGATCGACCCTTGGTCTTGATCTTCATTTTGTGCGCACCCAGACAGCCCCGCTTCGCAATCTTGATACGCTTTTGCGCCGCTGCCATCTGGCGATCCGGGAAACCGTTGTCACCCCGTTGGCATCGGGTCTTTCGGCCTTAACACCCGATCAGCGTGACCTTGGCGCCACCGTGATTGATATGGGGGCCGGAACAACCAGTGTTGCAGTTTTCCATGGCGGACAGGTGATTTATACCGCCTCGGTTCCCGTCGGTGGGGCGCATGTGACGCGCGATATCGCTTATGGGCTGAACACGTCGCTTAACCATGCGGAACGGATGAAAACCCTGCATGGCAGTGCACTGACATCCCCGTCAGATGATCAGGAAATCCTTGCGGTTCCGGTCATTGGCGATGAAGACGAAAACAATTTCAATCACGTGCCGCGGTCGATGTTGATCAACATCATCAAACCGCGCCTTGAAGAAACGTTTGAACTGATCCGTGACCAGCTTGAAGAACACGGTCTGTCACAGATCGGCGGACGCAGCATTGTTTTGACGGGCGGGGCCAGTCAGCTCAATGCCATTTCCGATCTGGCCAACCAGATGTTTGAACGTCCGGCAAGCATTGCACATCCCCACGGCGTCACCGGCCTTGCCGAAGCAACCGCAGGTCCAGCCTTTTCGGCCTGTGCCGGATTGTTGCTGCGCGCCGTCGAACAGCAAAACGACCCGTTAAGCGAAGCCATGGCCAATATCCGCCAATCGGGTGGTCGCTGGGGCCGTCTTGGCGCGTGGTTTAAAGAAAATTTCTAGTTTCCCAACATCAAAAACCAAGCAATCCGCAGGTTTGCTGAGCAAATCGGAATGAATGCAGATTTTTTTTGCATTTTTTCGAAAACTTTTGCGCGCATTAACACGCCAATAACTCTTTGCCAGCTAAAACCATCTTGGAGGTCTTTGTGTCAGGACGTGTTCTGACATACGTGGCAAAGGGAAGGTCGCGTAAGATCTTTAAGCTCTAAAGCGCGGAGAGGAAGAGCAAACAATGAGTACAATCAGTTTTTCCGTACCTGAAACGGAAGAAAACCTAAAACCGAAGATCACCGTTATCGGTGTCGGCGGTGCTGGCGGAAACGCCGTGAACAACATGATCACATCCGAACTTGAAGGATGTGACTTTGTTGTTGCCAATACCGATTCTCAGGCCCTGACCCAAAGCAAAGCCACGCGCAAAATGCAGCTTGGCCGCAAAATTACCCAAGGCCTGGGTGCAGGCGCACGTCCCGATGCCGGAGGTGCCGCAGCAGAAGAATCGATTGAAGAAATTCAGGCACAGCTTGAAGGCTGCCACATGGTATTCATCACCGCCGGTATGGGCGGTGGTACGGGTACCGGTGCAGCGCCGGTCATCGCACGTGCCGCCAAAGAGGCCGGCATTCTGACCGTCGGCGTTGTGACCAAGCCGTTCCATTTTGAAGGCACGCGCCGTATGCGCACTGCCGAACAGGGGATAGAGCAACTTCAACAGTATGTTGATACCCTGATTATCATTCCGAACCAGAACCTGTTCCGGGTTGCGAATGAAAAAACCACGTTCGCAGATGCTTTCCAGATGGCAGATGATGTTCTGCGCAATGGCGTGCGTTCGATTACCGACCTTATGATGGTTCCGGGTCTTGTGAACCTTGACTTTGCCGATATCCGCACTGTGATGAGCGAGATGGGCAAAGCCATGATGGGCACCGGCGAAGCATCTGGCGAAAAACGTGCCCTTGAGGCCGCCGAAGCTGCCATCGCAAATCCGCTTCTGGAAGATGCTTCGATGAAGGGCGCACGTGCTGTCCTGATCAACATCACCGGCGGCATGGACATGGCGCTTTACGAAGTCGACGAAGCCGCGAACCGTATTCGCGAAGAAGTCGCCTCCGAAGCCAACATCATCTTTGGGTCGACCTTTGACCCGACCATCGAAGGCGCGTTGCGTGTTTCTGTGGTCGCAACCGGTATTGATGCCGAAGACGTCCGTCGTCCGCAGCCAACCACTGTTTCCGTCGCACAGCCCAAGGCGGCTGAACCGGCAGAAAAAGTCGCAGCTGCACCGTCATTTGGTCAGCATGGTGCCGGCAATGCCGCCGCCAGCGCACCAGCAGCCGGCATGGCACAGGATGACTATGCAGGCGGTGCTTCGATTGATCAGATTCCAGCAGATCGCTTTGCTGCCACCGGCAGTGCGCATCAGCCAGAACTGAACCATCAGGCCGAAGCACAGCAAACCGGGTCGATTGAAATGGGCCAGACGGTCCTGAAACCGAAACCGGTCCTTCGTGCAACCGAAAAACCAAACAGCAACGGCGACATGGCATTCATTCCGCCGCGCGCTGTTTCACCAAGCGAAGCCGCACCGGTCAGCAAACACAGCCCGGACGTCTTTGAGGCCGCAGATGCCCAGAACGCAACATCGCCGCGTTCGGTCCTAAGCAGCCTGTTTGGTAAAAACAAAACCGCCAGGGAACAGCAGGGACAGCCGCAACAGCATGCTGCCCCCAAGGTCGCGCAACCGCAGGCACCTGCGCCGCGTCAGACCGAAATGCCCCTGCACGATGATGGATCGCAGGTCATGAACAAGGAGCCCTCTTCCCGGGGCAAGGCGCCTGGTGCGTCTGATGACCTTCTTGAGATCCCGGCCTTCCTACGTCGTCAGGCCAACTAACGACGTTTCTCCGCGCGAAAAAGGGAAGGCAAAATGCCTTCCCTTTTTTTATAGGCGACCTTCATGGCATGACGCGGACCGAAACGCCTTGTGACGAAAAAGCCGCGAACTGGATGCGCTGCATTTGCAAAAACACATACGTTTTTGCTGACCGTATCGACATAAATACGTTTATTTTCAAATACTTAAATCGGTTACAAAGCGTAACAAAGAGTGATTTGTTTGATTGTCATTCTATCGGTAATGTCTGAAACTAACGAAGCGACGGTTACGATTACTCATGACGCTTCACACAACATTTGATTGCAAACTGACGGACCTGATTTGGGGGTTACCTTGAACAAGATTACTGACCTAAGCGCCGCATTCGCGCAAACAGGCGTATCGGATAACGATATCGTTTGTCAGCGCACGCTCAAAGCGTCCATCGGCTGCGCTGGTGTCGGGCTGCATTCCGGTCAGAAAATCCGCATCACCCTCCATCCGGCAGAAATTGATCACGGCATCGTCTTCCGCCGCACGGATCTGGCGGAACAGCCACTGTATCCGGCGCGCTATGATGGTGTGATTGATACCCGTCTTTGCACCTGTCTTGGCGATGCCTCCAAGGGCATCAAGATTGGCACCATCGAACATTTGATGGCCGCCCTTGCCGGGGCACGCATTGATAATGTCCTGATTGACATTGATGCCGACGAAGTGCCGGTCATGGACGGCAGCTCAGCCCCGTTCAACTTCCTGATTGACTGTGTCGGGATCGAAGAACAGGACGCACCGCGTCAGGTGATCGAAGTTTTGAAATCCGTCGAAGTCGATTACAACGGCTGCACGGCACGCATTGAGCCGGGCAACGGTTTTGAAGTTGATTTCGAAATTGATTTCGCCAGCAAGGCGATTGCCAATCAGCGTATGTCCGTCAAATTTGATGACGGCGTTTTCGTTGCCAACATTTCACGTGCCCGTACTTTTGGCTTCCTTCACGAAGTTGAAGCCATGCGCTCCGCCGGTCTGGCGCGCGGTGGGTCGCTTGATAACGCGGTTGTCCTGTCGGGCGACGAAGTCATGAACGAAGAAGGCCTGCGCTACGAAGATGAATTCGTGCGCCACAAAATCCTTGATGCGCTGGGTGATCTTTATACCGCCGGGATGCAGCTTCAGGGCAAAGTGACCGCCTATAAATCAGGTCATCACGTCAACAACCTGCTGCTCAAAGCGCTGCTTTCTGATGAAAGCGCCTATCAGGTTGTGCCGATGCGCAAATCAGCCCTTTATGCTGTTAACGACGCGCCGGTTCTGGCGACGGCCTAAGCCAGCGCTGGCTTAAGCATTGCAGCATGAAAATGTGTTGTGATCATGTGATTAAGGCGACCGTCATGGTCGCCTTTTTTCGTCTCTGAACGGTGAATTTTGCAATGTCTTCTTGCCCGATAAAACCTGATGGCCGATAAAAGTGCCAAATGGGCATACAACTACTTGCCCAATCCCGCCCTCCCCATGATATAGTCCGGCGGATTTTTTAAAATGTGCCTCACGAAGTTCAAGGATAGGTCACAGTGCTGAGTACCGTTCGCGCCAAAAACATCATTGCAATTTGTGGCATGGCCATTCTGCTTGCTGCCTGCTCAAGCAATGATGCGCCGGAATATGTCGAACGTCCGGTTTCCGAGCTGTATAACAGCGCGCAAGATCTGCTTGATGCCAAGGAATACCAACAGGCGGCCGAGGCGTTTGATGAAGTCGAACGCCAGCACCCCTATTCGGTCTGGGCGACCAAGGCGACCCTGATGTCGGCATATGCCTATTATCAGGACAACAAATACGATGATGCGATCAGCGCGATTGACCGCTTTATTTCGCTCCATCCGGCCAACCCGGATGTGCCGTATGCCTATTACCTCAAGGCGCTTTCCTATTACGAACAGATTTCCGACGTCGGCCGTGATCAGCAAATGACACAGGACGCGATGCAGGCACTTGATGACATCATCCGCCGTTTCCCCGACAGCAAATATGCCCGCGATGCCAAATTGAAAAAAGACCTGACGGTTGACCACCTTGCGGGCAAGGAAATGAGTGTCGGCCGGTATTATCAGGATCGTCAGGAATTTCTGGCGGCAATCAACCGGTTTAAATCGGTTCTTGATAAGTACCAGACCACCACGCACGTTCCCGAGGCACTGGCGCGCCTGACCGAATGCTATCTCGCCCTTGGGCTTGAGGGTGAGGCAAAACGCACCGCATCGGTTCTTGGCCATAACTTCCCGGGCAGTGAATATTACAGCGATTCTTATGCGCTTCTGGTCGATGACGACACGATCAAGGCCGCACAGGATGATAAAAGCTGGTGGGATTCTGCAACCCAGTCGGTTAGTGACCTGTTCTGATTATCCACAACCGGCCTAAACGCCCTTTAAGACTCCAGCGTTAATGGTGTGATATCACAGATGAAATCACACCAGAACACAACAAGAACAAACTGTTCTTGCATGCTGTTTTAAAACATTTTTCGCAGAAGACTGCGGATTGGGTGTTTTTGCCCGAATACCGGCATGCGCAAGACTTGCAAGCGCCATCAGGATTGGGCACTGTGCAAGTTACAGCGACGTTTTGCCCGATCATCCGTGCCAGACCTGTCTGCTGCCCCGTTAACAACATCAGTACCCAGCGATGCTTCGACGCCTCAGCATTCGGAACGTAGTCCTTATCGACAAACTGGATCTTGATTTTCACGATGGGCTTAGCGTCCTGACCGGGGAAACAGGTGCGGGTAAATCGATCCTGCTTGACTCATTGGGTCTGGCCCTTGGCGCGCGTGCCGACAGCGGGCTTGTCCGCCATGGCTGTGATAAATGCAGTGTTTCCGCGACCTTTGTCCTGCCGCAAGGTCATCCGGTTTATCGGCTGCTGTCTGGGCAGGACATTGATCTTGAGGGCGAGGAACTGGTTGTCCGGCGGGTTGTCACGGCCGATGGACGATCGCGCGCCTATGTCAACGATCAGGCGGTATCCGTCGGCCTTCTGCGTGACGTTGGCGATTACTGTGTTGAAATTCAGGGCCAGTTTGATCAGCACGGGTTGCTTGATCCAACCACGCACCGATCCACCCTTGATGCCCATGGCGATCTTGGCAGCATGGCCCTTGCCGTGCGTGATCATTGGCGGGCCTGGCGCGAAACGCAAAAAGAACTCAACACCGCACGTGCGCGCATTGATAAGGCGCGCGAAGAGGAAGAATGGCTGCGTCATGCGGTCGATGAACTTGAAAAGCTTGGCCCCGAAGAAGGCGAAGAAGAACGCCTTGCCGAAGAACGCCAGTTTTTGATGCACGGCGAAAAACTTGTCGCGGCGTTGAATGATGCCAGCGGGGAGCTTTCACGTGGCAAAGGGGCGGAAAGCGCGCTGCGTGGTGCGCAAAGGTGCCTTGAACGTGAACTTGAAAAGGCCGATGGCCGGTTTGAACCAATTATCGAGGCGCTCGACCGTGCCGCGATTGAGCTAGAAGAAGCCAACCGGTCGATTTCAGCAACGCTTGCCGATCTCAATGTCGATACCGGTCATCAGGAAAATGTCGAAGAACGGTTGTTTGCGCTGCGTGCGGCTGCGCGCAAATACAATGTTCCGGTCGATGGCTTAAACGCGTTGATGAAAGATTTCCGATCCCAGATCGATCAGCTTGAATTTGGCGAAAAGGAACTGTCGCGCTTGACCGCCGCCGTTGCGCAATACCGTTCCGCGTTCGTTGAGGCCGCGGAAAAGCTACATGCTGCGCGTAAAGAGGCCGCGGCGAAGCTTGATACGGCGATCAACGCCGAACTGCCGCCGCTTCGCATGGAAAAGGCAAGCTTTGTTACCGACATTGCCAAAACCGACGAAAACGAATGGGGCAGCGAGGGTATTGACCGTATCCAGTTTACCGTTGCCACCAACCCCGGCAGCCCGCCCGGCGCACTCAATAAAATCGCATCGGGCGGGGAGCTTTCGCGGTTCCTGCTGGCGTTGAAAGTTGTGTTGGCCCGTGTGTCGGCTGTGCCCAGCCTTGTCTTTGATGAAGTCGACAGTGGTGTTGGTGGGGCCACGGCGGCCGCCATTGGCGAACGGTTGCATTTGCTGGCCAAGGAACGTCAGATCCTTGTCATCACCCACAGCCCGCAGGTTGCTGCGCGCGGCCGCACGCATTTTTATATTGCCAAGCGCGAAACAGAGGGCACCATGGTCACCCGTGTAGATGCCTTGGTCGATGGTGCCCGGCGCGAAGAAATTGCCCGAATGCTGGCCGGTCATTCCGTCACCGCAGAAGCCCGTGCTGCTGCCGACAGCCTGTTAGAACAACCTCGTTAAGCCAGCACCCCAAACACACAAGGGGCGACTGGCGAACACTGCATACGGAACAAAAAGAATATGAACGCCGAACACGCGTCAGACACACCTAATCTGCCCGACCTCCCTGCATTGCCCGAAACCAGTACCGAGGCACGCAAACAGCATGCGGAAATTTCTGACCGCATTCGCAGTTTTAACGAAGCCTATTACATCAATGATGAACCGCTGGTTCCCGATGCAGAATATGACGCGCTGTTTAACCGCCTGATCGAACTTGAAACCCATTACCCGACATTGAAGAAAAACAGCCCGACACAGGAAGTCGGCGCGGCCCCGGCCGATGGTTTTGCCAAGGTCAAACATTCCCGCCCGATGCTGTCGCTGGGCAATGCGTTTTCGCGCGAAGACATTGTTGATTTTCTGTCCCGTATTCGCCGGTTCCTCAGCCTTACCGCCCACAGCCCGGTTGAGGTGGTTGGCGAGCCCAAGATCGATGGCCTGTCCTTATCGCTGCGCTATGAAAACCGCCAACTGGTGACGGCGGCCACCCGTGGTGATGGTTCGGAGGGTGAAGACGTCACCGCCAATGTGGCCCATATCGGTGACATTCCCCAAACTTTGCCCGATGATGCGCCCGATGTGGTCGAAATTCGCGGCGAAGTTTATATGGCGCGCTCGGCCTTTCAGAAGCTGAATGAAGTGCAGGCCGCGGCCAACGCCAAGACATTTGCCAACCCGCGCAATGCAGCAGCCGGATCGCTCCGCCAGCTTGACCCGACCATCAGCGCCAAGCGCCCGCTTCGGTTTTTTGCCTATAGCTTTGGCGAACTGTCGGAAAGTCTGGCGCAGACCCAGTGGGATTTCCTGCACAAGGTTGAGGGTTGGGGATTTGTTACCAATCCGCTGACGCGTCTTTTGAACGATGCTGACGAGATCATGGCGTTTTACGAGGATCTGGGCAAACAGCGGCCCGATCTTGATTACGACATTGATGGCATTGTCTATAAGGTCAATGACTTTGAACTTCAGCTGCGCCTTGGTTTTGTTAGCCGGTCACCGCGTTGGGCGATTGCCCATAAATTCCCGGCCGAACAGGCTCGGACCCGCATCAATGCCATCGAAGTACAGGTCGGGCGCACCGGTGCGCTGACCCCGGTTGCCCGCCTTGAACCGGTGACGGTGGGCGGTGTTGTGGTGTCAAACGCCACCTTGCACAACCGTGATGAGATCGAACGGCTTGGCGTTCGGGTTGGCGATATGGTGGTCATTCAACGCGCCGGGGATGTGATCCCGCAGGTGGTCGAGGTCATCCTTGATGAACGCCCCGACAACACCGTGGACTACGCCTTCCCCGATCATTGCCCGAAATGTAACAGCCACGCCATGCGCGAAGAAGGCGAAGCAGTGACGCGCTGCACCGGCGGGCTGATTTGCCCGGCACAGGCGGTTGAGCGCCTTAAGCATTTCGTGTCACGCAATGCGTTCGACATTGACGGCATGGGTGCCAAGAATGTCGAGGCGTTCTTTGACAAGGGCTGGGTCCAATCACCCGCCGATATTTTCCGCCTCGAAGACAACCACGCTGACGAAATTCGAAAACTGGAAGGTTGGGGTGAAAAATCCGCGACCAAGCTGTTTGACGGGATCAACGAACGGCGCACCATCGGCCTTGACCGGTTCATCTATGCCCTTGGCATCCGACAGATTGGTCAGGCCACGGCAAAGCTTCTGGCACGGCATTACACATCAATCGGCCAATGGCGCGCGGCAATTGTCGATGCCAATCAGGCCGACAGCGATGCACTGCGCGAATTGATCAATATTGATCAGATTGGTCCGGGGGTTGCCAAGGACCTGATTGAGTTCATGGCAGAAAGTCACAACAAGGATGTGCTTGATGACCTTGAAAGCGTTTTGAACATTCAGGACGTCGAGGCCCCGCAGGTTTCCGACAGCCCGGTCAATGGCAAAACGGTTGTCTTTACCGGTAAGCTGGAACTGTTTTCGCGCAACGAGGCCAAGGTCAAAGCCGAAAGCCTTGGCGCAAAAGTCGCCGGATCGGTTTCAGCAAAAACCGACTATCTGGTTGCAGGACCGGGTGCGGGTTCCAAATTAAAGAAAGCAGAAGAATTAGGTGTTACAGTTCTTGATGAACAGGGCTGGCTTGATCTGGTTGCCACTGCTTAAAACCGTGTCATAACGCAAAGGAAAGATAGCCGATGGAAGACTTGGGGAGTTTTTTTCGCCGTTATGTCGACGCGCATCTGAAGCTTGAGCAAACCGCACTTGATGAATTTTATCATTACCCCAGCCTGATCAATGATCTTTCCGGGGTGCATGCGATTTCATCGGTTGAGGACCTGCACACCTATCATCAGTCTTTCTTTGAAGAATTGAAAACCGCCGATCTGGCCAAGGCAAAATCGATTTTGGTCGAGCAGCACTCAGCCCTTCCCGGCGGGGCTCGCGCGATTGTCTCTTTCCGCTTTGGCAATTCGGAAAACAATCTGATCTTTGATTGCGACTATGCCTTTGCCCTGCTTAAGCAGGAAGATCAATGGCAGATCGTTTTCGCCCAGCTTGACGAAATTCGTTACAGCGATCTGTATTGAGGCCCGTGGTGGAGGAACGCCCCCACATATACCCCCATCTGGCTTTCCTGCCTACGGTATTGGTGTTGGCACTTGGCTGCACCCTGCCTGACGACCCTGCCCATGCAGACCCCGATTTTGACACCCTTTCGGGAACCGCCCGTGCGGTTGATCCCGATACGCTGGAGTTTGGCTTTCGCCGCATTGATTTGTGGGGGGCCGACGCGCTTGAACGGTTTCAGAAATGTTTGGTGAACGGGCAAAGCACGGCCTGCGGTGCCGAAGCATGGCAAGTTACAACCAACCTTTTGGTCGCCACCCCGATCACCTGTGAGGTACGTGGCAAGAACCGCTATCACCGCAACATGGCGGTTTGTCGCAATGCCAATGGTGTCGATATCGGACAAAGCCTGATTGCGCGGGGCATGGCTGTCGCCCGCCGGGATGAAATGCCCGAATATGGCGCGACAGAAGACAGTGCCCGCCAATCACGCAGCGGCGCATGGGCGGGTGAATTCATTGACCCACTGCAATGGCGCCGCGGAGAACGGCTTCCTGAACATGAAATCGAAATCCGTCGCTGGCAACGCGACGAATGATCATCGCCTCATTGTGACGAACAAGGCTCTGTAGCATCTGTCTGAAGAATGCAGTGTCCAAGTCTGGACCAGAGTTTTGACCGGTTGACTATTTGTTTGCTGAAAAGAACGGCCGGGCCAGCAATCGTCCAACACCCGCCAACGTCACACCATTTTTGATTGATGCAACACCGATGATGACGATGGCAAAGCCAGCAATCTGCGGCAAAGTCAAAACTTCCCCCAACAGCAGCCACGCAGCAAAGAATGTCATCGCGGGCCCCGACAGCGAAATCAAGGCTGCCTGTGTTGCCCCAATGCGACGAATGCCTTCATAGAGCAGGAAGAACGGAATAACCGTGCAAAAGATCGATATCGCCGCCGTCCATAAAACACCATCAACGTTCAGGTTCAGCGGGTTTTGCACGATCAGTTCATAAAGAATCATCGATAGACCGGCCATGGTATTGACCAAGGCGGCAAAATGCATTGAACCAATCACCTGGATCATGCGTTGCCCAAAATAAAGATAGGCCGCATAGGTCAATGCCGAGGCAAACGCCCAAAACGCCCCGATCCACAATGTACCCGACACCGCCCCGAAGCCATCCGGGGCCAAAACCAGCACCAAACCAAGATAGGTCACCGCAAAACAGAATATCTGGCGCAACGGCGGCAACCGCCATTTGTGCAGACATTCAAGGATCAGGACAATTGCCGGGAAGGTAAACAGAACAATCCGCGATACGGTCACTTCAATGAGTGAGACCGCCGTAAAATCAAACAGCGCAGCGGCAAAGAACAAGCCGCCATATAATGCCCCCCACGCCAGATCGACCGGTTTCATTAGCCGTTCACCGGGGCGGTTCTTGCCAAAGAAATACACCCCGACCCAAAAGAACGGCATCGCGATCATGAACCGTAATAACAACAGCCCATCCACCGTCATCCCCGTCGCATAAACAAATTTGGCCAGAAGGCCCTTCATGGCAAAGGCGGCCGTGGACAACAGCACAAGCGTTAAGGCCGAACCGACTGGTTTTACAACGGGTTGTGATTGGGGCGTTGAGGTCATTATGGTCTCCGGTTCTCTCTCAAGCGTCACTATCCTTGGCATTTGGTCATTATTCAATTCGAATTAATTGCTATCAGATATCAGTTTTGGCTATATCTAAGGCAGATTGAATTTAATCATCGCACGCATCGCAGCCCAAGGATCAGCAGCATGGATATCAAACAGCTTCGAAGTTTTGTTCATATTGCCGAGCTCGGCAGTCTGTCGCGTGCGGCAGAACGGCTTAATCTGTCTCAGCCTGCCTTAAGCCGTCAGCTTAATCTGCTTGAAGAGGCGCTTGATACGAAGCTTCTTGAACGCACGGGTCGCGGGGTCAAACTGACCGAAGCCGGACAGATGCTGGCGGAACGCGCCCGCGTCATCCTGGGTGATCTCGCACGGCTTGAAGCCGATCTTTCAGCCCGGCGCAGTCAGGTCACCGGGCATGTTCATGTTGGTGTGCCGCCCAGTGCGGGCATTGTGATTACCGGTGCGCTGGTCGAAGCATTGCGTGATCGGTTTCCCGATCTGAACATTTCAATTGCCGAAGACCTGACCGGGGATGTTCAGGAAGGGTTGCTGTCGGGGCGTCTTGATATCGGCATTCTGCATGATGGCATGATATCGCGCAGCCTGCATGCGGAACCGTTATGGCGCGAAGACCTGTATCTGATTTCCCATCCATCACGGGTCGGCGAACAGGAAACCGACATCGCGTTTGAGGATGTTTTATCCTTACCGCTCATCATGCCAACCAACAAACATGGCCTGCGGGCCAAGATGCAGGAAGCCGCCTTTCGTGCCGGTCGGCCCTTAACCCCTGTGGTCGAGGCAGACGCCCTGCGCGTGCTGGTCGATCTGGTGCATCGCGATCTTGGCCATACCGTTTTGCCGCGAAGTTCACTTGTAATGGAACTTTCGACCGGACGCCTGCGGGCACGGCGCATTGTCAGCCCGGAACTTTCGCGCAAGGTGATGTTGTCATGGTTGCATGACCGTCCGCTTAGCACGGGTGGGAAGGCCGTTATCGATACCCTGCGCGAACTTGCCGGAACGATGCCCATGGCCGCCGAACTTTAGGCTCAGGACCTAAGCCCGCAAATTGCGGACCGCAAATATAAAAACCCCGGCAGGAACACCTGCCGGGGTTTTGGATTAATCGCCCAAAAGTTTGAACGTTCGATCAGACAGGTGCTTCTGAGTCAGATGATTTCTGCCACAGGTTCAACGCGCCATCGGTCGCGTATTTGTCGATCTCGATCAGTTCTTCTGCACTGAATTCAAGATTATCAAGTGCATCAAGGCTGTTATCAAGCTGCTGCACATGACGTGCACCAATCAGGGCCGATGTGATTTCAGGGCGACGCAGCACCCATGCAATCGCCATCTGGGCCAGTGTCTGACCGCGACGTTTGGCAATCTCGTTCAACGCACGTACGCGGTTGAGGTTTTCTTCCGTCAGCATTCCGGTCTGGAACGATCCTTCAAGGGCGGCACGGGAATCTTCGGGGATACCATTGAGGTACTTATTGGTCAGAAGCCCCTGCGCCAATGGCGAAAAGGCAATACAGCCCATGCCAAGGTCAGACAGCGTATCAAGCAGACCGTCTTCTTCGACCCAGCGGTTCAGCATCGAATAGGATGGCTGATGAATGACGCAAGGAGTGCCAAGATCCTTAAGAATCGCATGTGCTTCGCGCGTCATCTGCGGTGAGTAGGACGAAATACCGACATAAAGTGCCTTGCCCGAACGCACGATTTGATCAAGTGCGCCCATGGTTTCGGCCAACGGGGTATCGGGGTCTACACGGTGCGAATAGAAGATATCGACATACTCAAGGCCCATGCGTTTCAGGCTTTGATCAAGGCTGGAAATCAGGTATTTACGCGAACCCCATTCGCCAAACGGCCCCGGCCACATGCGATAGCCCGCCTTGGTCGAAATCACCAACTCGTCGCGGTGTTTTTTCAAATCCTGCGAAAGTGCTTTGCCGAAGTTTTCTTCGGCCGATCCCGGGGGCGGACCATAGTTATTGGCCAGATCAAAATGAAACACACCACGATCAAAGGCGCGGCGCATCATGGCGCGCTGGGTTTCATAGACATCGACGCCGCCAAAATTCTGCCAGAGGCCAAGGGTGATCTTCGGCAGGATCAGACCACTTTTGCCGCAACGCTTATAGGTTTCTGCGTCATAGCGGTTGGGGTTTGCCTGCCACTGTTCTTCGACTTCAGCCATGTCTTCCTCCAGTTATCAAAAAGCGGTTAATCGCCTTTATTTGAATCGATCCAATGGACCATTCTTAACACGATCAGAACGTGATTGTCAGTTCCCTACAGACGAAAAAGCCGCCCCAAAGATCGGAGCGGCTTCTGTTTTTCACATCGCGGTAAAACGTTGCGCAATCATGCCCGTTTTTTCTTGATCGGTGCAGTTGCCTTTTGCAGCCATTCAAGGTGATCTTCGTCAAGATCATCGGCATAAAGGGCATAGACCTGCGCGTGGTAGTCATTAAGCCACTGCAGTTCATCGGCATTCATCAATTCCGGATCGATCAATTTTCGCTCAATCGGCGAGAAGGTTAGCGTTTCAAAGCCAAGCATCTTACGGTCCGCGCCAACCGGTCCATCAATTTCGGTGACCGCAATCAGGTTTTCGATGCGAATACCGTATTCGCCTTCTTTATAGAAACCCGGCTCGTTCGACAGGATCATCCCCGGTTTCAGGGCAATCTTGTTGGCCGCCTTGGAAATGCGTTGCGGGCCTTCGTGCACGCCAAGGTAACTGCCAACGCCGTGCCCGGTGCCATGATCAAAATCAAGACCGACTTCCCATAACGGCATGCGCGCCAGTGTATCAAGCTGCTGACCGGTGGTACCAACCGGGAAGATCGCGCGGGCCAGTGCGATGTGACCTTTGAGAACCCGGGTAAAGCGATCCCGGTGTTCCTGACTGGGGTCGCCAATCACCGTGGTCCGGGTAATATCGGTGGTGCCATCAACATACTGACCGCCCGAATCAATCAGGAAAATCTCACCCGGTGTCAGGTTGCGATTGCTTTCGGGCGTATTGCGGTAATGGCACAATGCGCCGTTCGGGCCACTGCCCGGAATGGTTTCAAAACTGGAATCACGAAACAGCGGGTCCTCGGCACGCAGCGACAAAAGTTTATCGGCGGCAACGCGTTCATCAATGCTGCCGTCGGCGGCTGCTTCGTCAAGCCACTTGAAGTAGCGGATAATTTTTTCGCCGTCACGTTTGTGGGCTTTGCGTGAACCTTCAAGTTCGACATCATTCTTGCATGCCTTGGGAAGGGCGATCGGATCACGACCAACCCGAACGGTCGCCCCCGCAGTACTTAGTTGCATGCGCAGCCAATCTGACGCGGTTGCCTCATCCAGTCGCACGGACTGATTGCCCATCGCCTTCAATGCGGCGGACAATTCACCAGGCGCGCGCAAGGTTGCTTCGCCCGACAGCCATTTAACCGTTTCAGGTGCGACTTTGCGGTCATCGATGAACAGTTCCACCGAGGCATCACCGTTGATGATGGCATAGCCAAGTGCCAGTGGTGTTTGCGGCACATCGGCACCGCGAATATTCAAAAGCCATGCAATGCTGTCTGGTGCCGACAAAATGGCACTGTCACAGGAAATACGCGAAAGTGCGTCGGCAATTTGAACACGTTTATCGGCTGTGGACTTTCCGGCATATTCAATCGGATGCGGGCGCACCGGGCCAAGTGGCATGGCCGGTTGTGCGTGCCAAAGTGCGTCAATCGGGTTGGTATCAATTGCCACCAGTTCCGCACCGACCCCCTCACAGGCAGAGCGTAAATGTGCTGCCTGCTGGACCGTGTGCAGCCACGGGTCATAGGCCATTTTCTGGCCGGTTTTCAGATTGTCATGCAACCAGCCAACAACAGGTTCATCGACCAGATGGCGGTATTCAAACAGATCACGGTTAACCTGCTGACGCACCTGAATGGTATAGCGACCATCGATAAACACGGCAGCCTTATCCCCAAGCACCACCGCCGCCCCGGCCGAGCCGGTAAAGCCGGTCAGCCACGCCAGACGTTCGGCGCGTGCCGGTACATTTTCGCCCTGATGTTCATCCGCACGCGGGACAATAAAACCGTCAACACCCTTGGCGGCCAAATAGGTGCGCAAGGCTGCAACGCGTTCTGCTGCATCAAAGCCGTCCTTTGCTTCCTTAAACAGCCCTTTGCGTTCATCACGCAGGGCGAGTAACGCCGAGGTCAGCTCATCACTTGGCGAGGACACAATCAGATCAATCCAGTCGGTACGCGTATCACCATCGGCTGCTGCAAGCACACCATCAATCAGGTCAATGATAGCGCTAACATCCTTACGGACCTTGTCGCGTTCAAGCAGGGTTGCAAGTTGGGCATCGCCGGAAATCGTCATGAACATCCTCTTTCGGTACGTGGGGCAGACACCCTATGTAAGGGTTGTTACCGACCCCGCGCAAGCATCAAAGATTTTGCGCATATTTTATATCATTTACCCGCGACCTATACCCTCACATGCGTCAGGGGTATGAATGCCCTGCAAGCTTCGCAATACAAATTAGCTAAAGATTAACTTATTACATGTCGGTGACAAAAAGATGCCCTGTCGGGACGTCAATTTGCAGGAGACCAAGAACGGTGATCCGTTTTCCTATTACTGCCCTGAGTATCGTACAATCTCGTCGTCGACAGACGGCCTATGACGGTCTTGAGCGCCTGGCCCTCGGTCAAAAAACAGCGCTCGGCCTTGATACTGGCCCTGCCCATCTGGCAGACGATGAAAACTACCGGTCGCCAATCGGTAAAATCGATACACAGGACAAGGATTAACCGGATCAATCCCGCCCGGACTGGTCGGATGCCAAAAGACGCAACGCAGGATCAAGGTTCATGGTCCTAGCGGTAATTTTTGTCTCTTCCCTCTGAAACGGCCCTGCTTCTCCACAGCAGGGCCGTTTCTTTTTGACCAAGCGCGCCCCGCCGCGCCATAGTGCACAAAACAAAGACCATTTTTGGGGTGGCTATGACCAAGACAATCCTTATCACCGGTGGATCACGCGGCATCGGTCGCGCAACGGCCGTTCTTTTTGCCCGCAAGGGATGGAACGTCGCCATCAGTTTTGTCGGCAATCAGGAAAGTGCCGATCAAACCTGTGCGATGTGTGAACGGGCCGGATTTACTGGCAATGCCTTTGCGCGCAAATGTGATGTGCGCGACGAAAATAGCGTTGCCGATTTTTTCGCCGCCGCCCACGAACGGTTTGGCCCGCTTGACGGGGTGGTCAATAATGCCGGGATTGTTGCGCCTAAAAGCTCTCTTGCCGATATGGACATAGACCGTATGAAGGCGGTTTTTGACACCAATGTTCTTGGGGCTTATCTGGTGGCGCGCGAAGCTGCGCGCATGCTGTCATCGGGCGGGGCACTTGTGAATGTATCCTCGGTTGCGGCAAAACTTGGCTCCCCGGATGAATATGTTGATTATGCCGGGTCAAAGGGAGCTGTTGATACCCTGACCATCGGCTTGGCCAAGGAACTTGGGCCCAAGGGCGTTCGGGTAAATGCCGTGCGCCCCGGCATCATTGATACCGAAATTCATGCCAGTGTTGGCCGCCCTGAACGTGTCAAAGAACTGGGGCCAGCCTGCGCGCTTGGCAGGCCGGGTGCAGCGGACGAAGTTGCCCAAAGTATTTACTGGCTGATCTCAGACGATGCGTCTTATGTCACGGGCAGTATTCTTGACGTATCGGGTGGGCGGTAAAGACCGCCTCCCCGACTTTCTTTTGCGTCAAAATGCAAAAAGGCCACGCAATGCGTGGCCTTTTGAATTCCAGTATCCGTTCGGTTTAGCCGACCAGAAGTGTGGTCCAGTTTTCGACCTTGAACCGCTTAATCAGCGACAGGCCAACTTCGCGGTAGGCCGACAGGACAAACTGTTCCTGATGCGATAGCAGGCCCGACAGGATCACAACACCGTCGTCAGACAGGGTGCTGGTCAAATCACGTGCCATGGCCCGCAACGGCCGGGCAAGAATGTTGGCACAGACAATGTCGTAATGCCCAGCCCCCCGAATGCGGGTATCCTGAAAACCGTTGGAGTGAATGGCGGTGACCAGATCGGCAATCTTGTTGATTTTGGCATTTTCACGCGCCACCCGCACAGATGCCGGATCAATATCGGCCATCACAACCGGGCAACGCCATGTTTTGGCACAGGCCATGCCCAGAATGCCCGACCCACAGCCCATATCAAGTGCGTTAAAACGCGGACCTTTTTTGGCCATCCAGTCAATCGCGGCCAGACATCCCTTGGTGGTCTGGTGCTCGCCCGATCCAAATGCCAGTCCGGCATCGACCTGAAGCCCGGTTTTGGCCACCGGCACGCCTTCGCCCCAATGCGATCCATGGACATAAAAACGTCCGACCGAAATCGGCTTGAAGCTGCGCAGGTTCTCACTGACCCAGTCTTTGGGCTCATAGGTGCCAAAGCTTACCGCAGGTGTATCAATCCCCATGGCGGATGCCATGATCGACACTGCGGTTTCGACTTCGCCCTTATCAAACGGTTGACCTGCGAAACCTTCAATGCGCCACGGGCCATCTGGATCACCGTCGCGTTCAAAGTGTGACAGCGCATCACAATATTCAAACAGCGCATCGGCAAAGGCCGCGGCATAGGCGCCATTAACTTCGAACTGGAAGTTATAGCTTAGGACGGGTTCGGTCATATTGCTTCTCGCTTGTCTGGGCCGCGCGCAATCGCCGCCCGGTTAAACAGTCTTCCTGAAATTTGATCCGGGGCTTACCCCGGCAGGATAAAGCTGTCGACCACTTTCTTTGTCCCGACACCTTCGAAATGGATTTCAAGCTTGTTGCCTTCAACTGCGCTTACCGTGCCCGGTCCGAATTTACGGTGACGTACCGCGTCCCCAACCTTGTATTTCGACGATTTCGAATTGCTGCTAAAGCTGACGTCGCCGTCGGGCTTAACGTCAATGACGTTTTTGCGCATCCGGTCCTGCCAGCCGCTTGAGGCAAATTTACGTTCCCCCGCACCCAGAACCTGATTGCGGTTTGAACTTTCATCGGCCCAGCTTGGCATCTTCATCCAGTCATCCGACCCCCAGGCACCGGGCGAATGATTGCCCCCATGCCCGCCAAGGCCGGTATCACTGATCCGGTCAATATGTTCATCGGGCAGCTCATCAACAAAGCGCGACGGCAGCGCCGATTGCCACTGGTTATAAATCCGACGGTTGGCGGCATAAAGCACCGTGGCACGTTTGCGCGCGCGGGTGATCCCGACATAGGCCAGACGACGTTCTTCCTCCAGGCCCTTAACGCCACTTTCATCCATCGCACGTTGATGGGGGAAGACGCCTTCTTCCCAGCCGGGCAGGAAAACATAGTCAAATTCCAGCCCCTTGGCGGCATGCAGGGTCATGATGGTGACTTTTTCGTCCGCATCGTTTTGGACGTTTTCCATGACAAGCGACACATGTTCAAGGAAGCTGGTCAGGTTTTCAAACTCACCAATGGCCGAGACAAGCGCACTTAGGTTTTCCAACCGACCGGGTGCGTCAATTTCCTTGGAAGTGCGCCACATATCGGTATAGCCGCTTTCATCCAGCACGGCCTGCACCACCTCAACATGCGACTTGTCAGCCAGCATTTCGCCCCAGCGTTTGAAATCGCCCAGCAACCCGCCGATACTTTGACGCATTTTGGGTTTAAGTTCTTCGGTATCAATCAAATCGCGGGCGGCAGCAGGCAGCGGGATCGCCTGATCACGCGAATATTGATGCAGGGTCTGAAGTGTGGCCTTGCCAACCCCGCGCTTGGGCACATTGACGATGCGTTCAAACGCCAGACTGTCATTGGGCTGTGCGACCATGCGGATATAGGCCAGCGCATCGCGGATTTCTTGTCGTTCGTAGAAACGCGGTCCGCCAACAACCCGGTACGGAATGCCAAGGGTGATCAGCCGTTCTTCAAATTCACGGGTTTGAAAACCGGCACGCACAAGGATCGCCATCTGCGCGGCACCAATACCATTACGCTGAAGCGCTTCGATGTCTTCACCGACCAGACGGGCTTCCGCCTCCCCGTCCCAGACACCTTTGACAAAAACCTTTTCGCCGGTATCCAGTTCAGTCCAAAGCTGTTTGCCCAGACGGCCATCGTTGAATGTAATCAGTTTGGATGCGGTCGCCAGAATATGCGGGGTTGAACGATAATTTTGTTCAAGTTTGACCACCTTGGCCCCGGGGAAATCAGACTCAAACCGCAGGATGTTGCCCACCTCGGCCCCGCGCCAGCTATAGATCGCCTGATCATCATCCCCGACACAGCAAATATTGCGGTGAACCATCGCCATTGCGCGTAGCCAAAGATACTGCGCGACGTTGGTATCTTGATACTCATCAACAAGGATATAGCGGAAGGTGTTTTGATACTGCTTGAGCACGTCGGGGTGCTTTTGAAACAGGGTCAGGCAATGCAGCAAGAGGTCACCAAAATCGCAGGCATTCAAAACCTTCAGGCGATCTTGATAAATCTGATACAGGTGCTTGGCCCCGCCATTGGCGAACTCGACACTTTCATTGACGCGCTCAGGTGTCAGGCCCTTGTCCTTCCAGCGCTGAATGATGCCCATCAGCTGCTTGGCAGGCCATTTTTTCGGGTCGATCTGTTCGGCATCCATGATCTGCTTAAGCAGACGGACCTGATCGTCGCTATCAAGAATGGTGAAGTTTGATTGCAGCCCGATCAAATCGGCATGACGGCGCAACAAACGGGCCGAAAGCGAGTGGAACGTTCCCAGCCACCATCCTTCGACCGGACGGCCAAGGGCCTGTGCGACACGTTCCTGCATTTCCTTTGCCGCACGGTTGGTAAAGGTCACCGCAAGGATCTGATGGGGATGCAGGCGTTCGCTTTGCGCCTTGGTTTCGAGCAAATGCGCAAGCCGGGTTGTCAAAACACGGGTTTTCCCGGTGCCCGCACCAGCCAGAACCAGCAACGGCCCATCCAGCGTTTCGACAGCGTCGCGCTGCTCGGCATTCAGGTTGTCAAGATATGCCGGGGCCGGGGCGTCTGACAAGCGCATTTCCGGGCTGGCGGCGAATTCATCAATTTCGAAGGGATCATCCATCATGACGGCATATATATCACGCTGAGGTCAGAGGGCCAGTCTTGCATCCCGACCGGGCGACTGAATTTTTTACATATTGCAACAAATCAGGAACATCGGCCAACTCTTTCCCAACCCAATGACACTTTTTGCGCCCGTTTTGCCGCATCATCCGTGACACACCACTCAGGAACGAGGCATACGCGAAATAAAATCACGGAGAGCCGCAACAACCCGAGTTGCCGTTTTACCATCCCATAGGTCAATCGGGGTATCGCACCGCCTTAAATCATGCGGGTCACGCTGTCGAATGGTGGAAATCATATTATCCAGCATCACCAGTTTATTCGTCCCATGGGTGACAGTCACCGGACGTTCCGTCGTATCGCGCAGCGTAAAACAATCAACACCAAGATAACTGGTTTCTTCCTGTAGGCCGCCCGAATCCGTCACAACGAAACGGGCTGTCAAAACCAGACTGATAAAGCCCGCATAGGGCATCGGCTCGCACAGCTGTAAAGCTATCTGGGGATGGGATGGTCGCCCCCCAATCAGACGAAGTGCGTTTTGTGTACGTGGGTGAACAGGAAAGACAATCGGTTGGCGTTCGGCCAGTTTTTCAAGTTCCCCCATGATCGCCATCAGGCGTTTGGGATCATCGACGTTTTCCGGGCGATGCAATGTCACCAGCCCGTAGCCGTCGTGTTCCAACCCCAATGTACCACACATCCGGGCGGCGTCGATGGCCGGGCGTAGGCGTTCCAGACTGTCCATCATGATGTTGCCGACACGCACGATGCGGTCCGTCGCGATCCCTTCGCGGATCAAGTTTTGATCTGCATCCGGGGATGGTGTGAGCAACAGGTCCGCCAAATGGTCTATTTCAATGCGGTTGGTTTCTTCGGTCATGCGCGGATCAAAACTGCGCAAGCCTGCTTCGAGGTGGATCAGGGGCATTGCCAATTCATGGGCAACCGTCGCACAGGTAAGAGCGGAGCTAACATCCCCGACGACCAAAACGGCGTCAGGTCGGTCCGCCTGACACAGCGTCTTATAGGCTGCCCGCATTGCATCGTTTGGGAAAGATGGACGTTCGGTGGTCGGGCCTGCCCCCAAGGGCATCAGATGATGGTCCGGCGCGGGCAGGCCAAGGTCATGCCAGACCTCGGACGACATGACAGAATTTGTGTGCTGGCCCGTATGAACAAAGACCGGCGTAATATCTGACGTATCTTTTAACGCATGCCAAAGTGGGGCAATTTTCATGAAGTTCGGGCGTGCACCGGCAATCAGATGAAGCTTTGCGGGTCTATGAAACGTCCCCATAAGCGCACCCAGATCAAAACAGCTTCGGCGGGGCATCCCCGCGTTCTTCGCTTTGCAATTCCAAAAGCGCGTTGTTGTAGGCCATCATCGCATCCTTTTCATGGACGAAACCGATCATTTGGCGTTCTTGATCATTATCGAGAACCGGCAAATGTTCTTCGCCGGTTTCTTCCATCAAACGAACGGCTTTTTCGATGCTGTCGGTACGATAAAGCACTGGTGGCTTGGAACGCGCAACTTGGCCCGCCGTCACTTCATCGCCCAGATTGAGATCAAACGCCGCGTGGCGCAAATCGGTCAGTGTGATCGTGCCGTGCAGCTTTCCGTTTTCGTCAACGACAAACAGTTCGGAATAAGGCGCATTAATCAGCTTTTCGCGCACGGCTGGCAGGCCGTCCGTCAGGGGAACTGTTTCGTATTCGCGTTTCATGATGTCAGCGACTTTCATCATGCGCAGAAGATTGACCTCCCGGCCCCAGCGGGTCGAAAGGCCGCGACATTTAAGCTGCCACTGGAAGAATGAACCGCCATTGAACTGATCCATGATCACCGATGCCAAAACCGAGGCCACCATCACCGCGACCGTTAATTCATAATCGCCGGTCAGCTCAAAGATGATCAGGGTTGTCGAAATCGGTGCGCCCAGAATGGCAGCCGCCACCGCCCCCATCCCGACAAGGGTATAGGCCCCATGCCCGGACGACAGATCAGGGAACACATGGGTCGCAATAATGCCAAACGCGCCCCCAAGCATTGCACCGAGGAACAAGGACGGACTAAACATCCCCCCGGCAAAGCCAAGCCCCATACAAATCGAAACGACAAACGCCTTGGCCAACAAAAGACCGATCAAAAAGGTCAGGCTGTAAGCTTCATAAAGTGCGTCATTCATTGCACCATAGCCGACACCGAAGACTTGCGGAAAACCAAGGCCAACAACGCCAACAATCAAGCCAGCAATTGCCGGACGCAGCCAAAGCGGTGCGCGACCCCGATCAGCAACTTTCTGCACAACGGCGATAGCGCGCACAGTCAGCATTGCCGCGACCCCGGCCAAAAGGCCCAACAGGGCAAAGGCCGGGAATTCCCAGAATGACTGGATTTCATGGGACGGAATTAAAAACGCAACGTCGGAACCATAATAAAGACGCGTAATCACAGTTCCCATCACCGACGACATGACAATCGGTGCAAATGAGGTCCTGGCATAGTGACCAAGGGCGACTTCATGGGCAAAGAACACCCCGGCCAATGGCGCATTAAAAGAGGCCGCCACCGCCGATGCCACACCACATCCCAAAAGCGTTCGTGCAGCACTGCGGCGTAGATGCAGGATACGGGCAAGCCAAGCGCCAAAGGATGCGCCCATATGGACAACCGGTCCTTCACGGCCAAGCGATGCCCCGCTGCCCAGTGACACAGCACTGGCAAGCGCACTTTTGATCCCGCAGCGCGTCGACATGCGCGCATCGTGAAAGGACGCCGCATCAATCACATCGGCCACGCCATGCGCCCGCCGTTCGGGTAGAAACTTGTAAATGAAAATACCGACCAAAAGCCCACCTGCCGTCGGGCCAAGGATCAGATGCCAGTTGCTCAGTCCCTTCATATGCTCATGAAGGGATTCTTCTCCCCAGCCATAGACAAATGACTGCACAAGTAAAATCCCGTCGCGAAACAGGATTGTCCCACCGCCAGCCAAGGCACCAACCGCCAAGGCCAGTATCGACAAAACCAATTGCTCGCTTTTAGCCAAACGGCGCATGCGGCTGAGCAAGATATTCGATTTGATAAGTTTTTCAGCCATTTCCGCAACACCGGCGAGCAAATATTGAAAGAACAAGGATCATAGGATCGGTGATTGCTGCGAATAAAGGGTAAAGACCGTAAACACCATGTCTAATTTAGCGTTATGGCATCACCGGCAGCATATATTTTGCGTTTTATGGCGTCGCGCTATTTGACAGGAAAACACGCATGGCCGCATCGCGTGTTTCAAAAAACGATCATTGCCATCTATAAGTGAAATACGCCATGCTGTGGCCTGCAAACGCAGATATAACTGCGCCACCCCAAACCGTTTCTACGGAATTTCGAATTATGAATGAACCTCAACCAACGGGTGCCCCTGCGGCGCGTCCGCTGCCCGGATTTGCTGAATTTGTCTGCCTGATGGCGATCACCATCGGGCTTGTCGCCCTTTCAATTGATAACCTTCTGCCTGCCTTTGGTCCGATCGCCGACGATTTTGGCATTGAAGACGGCAATCGCATGCAGTTGCTGATTTATGTCTTTATGATCGCCTTTGGCTTGATGCAGATCGTGTATGGCCCGCTTGCCGACAGTTTTGGTCGCCGTCCGACGCTCATTGTCGGACTGGGCATATATAGCGTTGGCACGATCATGGCGATCTTTGCTGACAGCTACGACCATTTGCTGATCGCCCGTTTTGTTCAGGGGCTTGGAGCCGCGGCACCACGCGTTCTGACCATGGCAATCACGCGTGACTGTTTTGAAGGTCGGGAAATGGCCCGTGTCATGTCGTTTGTCATGATGGTGTTCATCATCCTTCCGGTATTTGCACCCGCCTCAGGCAGCCTGATCCTTGCGCTTGCCAACTGGCACATGATTTTTGTCAGCACGCTGGTTCTGGCGATTGCCATTGCCTGCTGGTACATGCTGCGTATGCCCGAAACCCTGCATCCGGAATACCGTCACAAATTATCCGTCCGCCGGATTGCACGGGACATTAAAACCACGGCCACCAATCGTCAGACGCTTGGCTATTCAACCGCAATGGGAATGATGTTTGCCTGTCTGATGGCCTATATCGGTTCCGCCCAGCAGATCTTTGAGACGGAAGTCTATGGTCTTGGCGTTTGGTTCCCGCTGGCGTTTGGCATGATCGCAGCCTGCATGAGTTTTTCGTCGTTCGTTAATGCACGACTGGTGCGTAAGCTTGGTATGCGCAAAATCTCGCACGTTGCACTCTTTGTCATGGCGCTTAGCAGCCTGATCAATGTTGTGATTGCGATCGCCTTTAATGGCCAACCACCCCTTCCGGTGTTTGGCATTGGTTTGACGGTGACATTGTTCTGCTTCTCGTTGACCATGCCCAACTTCAATTCGCTGGCGATGGAGCCAGTTGGTGCGATTGCAGGAACCGCGTCTTCGATGATTGGTGTTTACAGCACGATCATTGGTGTGGTTGCCGGTGGCATCATCGGCCAGCAATTTAACGGGACCGTCACCCCGCTTGTCGGTGGTTACCTGTCACTTGCGCTGATTGGTATTTTGATTGTTGGCATCACAGAGCGTGGTCGTTTCATGGAAACGACAAGATAAACTGAGACTGGATGAGCAGAGACTGGCACCATTTTAATCCGGTCCCTGAGAACGTAAAAAACCCCGCAGAGTGCAGTCTGCGGGGTTTTTCATTGCGACCGGTTGGGCTTTATGCCCGACGCGGATCGTAATTCAGGTTCGGTGCTAACCAACGTTCGGCCTCGGTCATGGTCATGCCTTTACGTTCGGCATAACTTTCGACCTGATCGCGTTCGATCTTGCCAAGGCCAAAATATTTGGCTTCGGGGTGGGCGAAATAGAACCCGCTTACCGACGATGCCGGGGTCATGGCACAGCTTTCGGTCAATTCAACGCCGACATTTTTATTGGCATCAAGCAGCTGCCACAATGTGCGTTTCTCGGTATGTTCCGGGCAGGCAGGATAGCCCGGCGCCGGACGGATACCGCGATATTTTTCCGAAATCAGATCATCATTGGCCAGCGTTTCATCCGATGCATAGCCCCAAAGGTCCTTACGCACATGTTCGTGCATGCGTTCGGCAAAGGCTTCGGCGAAACGGTCTCCCAATGCCTTAACCAAGATCGCATTGTAATCGTCATGCTCGGCTTCAAGCTTGGAAGCGATTTCTTCAACCTGCGGACCGGCGGTGACCACAAAGCCACCGATATAGTCGGTTTTACCGCTGTCTTTTGGTGCAATGTAATCGGCAAGTGCACGGTTCGGACGTTTGTTGTTCTCGCGGAACATCTGTTGACGCAAGGTGCGCAGCATCACCGGTTCATTATGATCGGGTGCCGGGGTTACCTCGATATCGTCATCGACCGAATTGGCCGGCCAGATGCCCACAACGGCGCGCGGCTTGAACCATTTTTCATCAACAATGCGTTTGAGCATCGCCTGCGCGTCTTCATAAAGACTGCGCGCGGTTTCACCGACTTTCTCGTCCTTGAGAATATCAGGGAACCGACCATGCAATTCCCAGGTTTCAAAGAACGGCTTCCAGTCAAAGCGCGACACCAGTTCGGCCAGATCGAAATCTTCAAACACGGTAATGCCGGGTTTTGCCGGAGCAGGAACGTCATAGGCGTCCCAATCAAGTTGCACCTTGTTGGCACGTGCATGGTCAATCGCAAAACGCTTTTTCTGCAACTGCTGGGCCGCGTGCTTTTCCGCCATCGCGACATATTCAGCATGGATTTCGGACGCGAACTTTTCACGATGTGTTTCAGACACCAGCTTGCTGGCGACACCGACTGCGCGCGACGCATCAATGACGTAAACCACCGATTTGTTATAGTTCGGTGCGATTTTAACCGCGGTATGAACCTTGGACGTTGTCGCCCCGCCAATCAAAAGCGGGATATCAAGACCTTCGCGTTCCATCTCGGCTGCGACATATGTCATTTCTTCGAGTGATGGCGTGATCAAACCCGACAGTCCGATCATATCAACCTTCTCGGCCTTGGCCGTTTCGATGATTTTCTGGGTGGGGACCATCACACCAAGGTCAAGAACCTCGAAGTTGTTACATTGCAGGACCACACCAACGATGTTTTTGCCGATGTCATGGACATCGCCCTTTACCGTGGCGAGCAGGATCTTGCCGTTGGTTTCGCGCACCCCGTCTTTTTCTTCTTCGATGAACGGGATCAGATAGGCCACTGCCTTTTTCATCACACGGGCCGATTTCACGACCTGCGGCAAGAACATCTTACCGGCGCCAAACAGGTCACCAACGATGTTCATGCCATCCATCAAGGGGCCTTCGATGACATGAAGGGGACGCTCGGCCTGCTGGCGGGCTTCTTCGGCATCTTCTTCGGCGAACTCGGCAATGCCATTGATCAAGGCATGTGCCAACCGCTCATTGACTGGTTTTTTGCGCCATTCAAGATCGGCCTTTTTCTCTGGCCCGCCCGTACCTTTGTATTTGTCCGCGACTTCCAGCAAACGGTCGGTCGCATCCGAACGACGGTTCAGGATGACGTCTTCAACCCGTTCACGTAGTTCTTCGGGGATTTGTTCATAGACCACAAGCTGACCGGCATTAACGATGCCCATATCCATGCCCGCCTGGGTGGCATAATACAGGAACACCGAATGCATCGCTTCGCGGACCGGGTTGTTGCCACGGAACGAGAACGATACGTTCGACACACCGCCGGAAATCTTGGCATAGGGCAAGCGCGCCTTGATCAGCTTACAGGCTTCGATGAAATCAACGGCATAGTTGTCGTGTTCTTCGATGCCCGTTGCGACCGCAAAGATGTTGGGATCGAAAATGATATCTTCTGGCGGGAAACCGACCTGATCGACCAGTACCCGGTAACTGCGTTCGCAAATCTCGATCTTGCGATCAACCGTGTCGGCCTGACCTTTTTCATCAAACGCCATCACAACCACAGCCGCCCCATAGCGGCGCAGCATTTTGGCCTGTGCGATAAAGGGTTCATCGCCTTCTTTCAGGCTGATCGAGTTAACGATCCCCTTGCCCTGAAGACATTTAAGCCCGGCCTCAATGACATTCCATTTCGAACTGTCGACCATGATCGGCACACGCGAGATGTCTGGCTCGGCAGCGATCAAATTGATGAATTTGACCATCGCCGTTTCAGCATCAAGCATGGCATCATCCATGTTGATATCGATGATCTGCGCACCGTTTTCGACCTGCTGACGGGCGACTTCAAGGGCTGCATCATAGTCTTCGTCGACAATTAGCTTCTTGAACTTAATCGAGCCCGCAACGTTGGTACGTTCGCCGATATTGATGAATCTTGAAATGTCACTCATGGGTCTGTTCGATCTCTTTTTCGCACTCAATATCAGGTTTATGCAGCGTCGAACGGCTCAAGGCCGGACAAGCGCATTTTCGGCTCAATCTTTGGCAACGGACGCGGTTTGGACTGACCAACCGCATCGGCAATCGCCTTGATATGCGGCGGGGTCGTGCCACAGCAACCGCCCAACAAATTGATCATGCCACTATCGGCCCATTCTTTGACCAGCTCGGCCATTTCCGCATCGGTCTGGTCATACTCACCAAACTCGTTGGGAAGCCCTGCATTGGGATAAACCGAAACGCGGCATTCAGCAATGCGCGATAGTTCCTGAACGTAGGGGCGCAGCTGTGCGGCACCCAGTGCGCAGTTAAGGCCGATCGAGAACGGCTTGGCATGACGAACAGAGTTGTAGAATGCCTCTGTCGTCTGCCCCGACAGGGTGCGGCCCGATGCATCGGTAATCGTTCCCGAAATCATGATCGGAACGTCTTCGCCGCGTTCTTCCAGAACTTCGTCAATTGCAAACAGGGCCGCCTTGGCGTTCAGCGTATCGAAAATGGTTTCCACCAGAAGCGTATCCGCCCCACCGTCCAAAAGACCGTTTACGGCTTCTTTATAGGCTGTGCGCAACTGATCAAAACTGATGGCGCGGAACCCCGGATTATTCACATCTGGCGACATGGATGCGGTCCGGTTGGTCGGGCCAATGGCACCATTTACAAACCGCACATCACCGGGATGGGCGGCTTCCCATTCATCACAGGCCGCACGCGCAATCTTGGCACTTTCGAAATTGATCTCGTAGGCGAGATCTTCCATGGCGTAATCGGCCTGGGCAATCGTCGTCGCGCTGAAGGTGTTGGTTCCGTTCAGATCGGCACCGGCCGCGATATATTGCAGATGGATATCCTTGATGATGTCAGGCTGGGTCAGTGACAGCAGATCGTTATTGCCTTTGACGTCCTGTTTCCAATCGGCAAACCGTTCACCGCGATAATCATCCTCGGTCAGGGTGTGCTTCTGGATCATGGTGCCCATGGCGCCATCAAGGATCAAAATCTTGTTTTCAGCCCGTTTGCGCAGCAGGGCAATGCGTTCCTTGCGATCATTCATCATCTTTATCCAGTCATTTTTATCATGCGTTGCAATTGGCGTGCAGAGTTCAGGCAACAGCCTGTTCTGTTCCGCGAATGCCCAGCGCATGACAGATGGCATAGGTCAACTCGGCTCGGTTCAGGGTATAGAAGTGGAAATCGGTCACGCCTTCTTTCATCAACCCTTCAACCTGTGAAATGGCTTCGTGGAATGCAACCATACGGCGCGTGTCGGGATCATCATCAAGTCCATCAAACCGCCAATGGAAGCGTTTTGGTACATCCGCACCACACATCTTGGCAAATCTCAAAAGCGACCCGAAATTGGTCACCGGCAAAATACCCGGAACGATCGGCGCGGTAATCCCCGCTGCCTGACATTTATCACGGAACCGAAGATACGTTTCGTTATCAAAGAAAAACTGTGTAATCGCCCGGTTGGCCCCGGCATCGAGTTTGCGTTTCAGATAGTCAATTTCAAAATCCGCACTGGGCGCATCGGGATGCATTTCAGGATAAGCCGAAACCGAAATATCGAAATCCGCAATTTCCTTTAACCCGGCAACCAGATCGGCCGCATAGTCATACCCCCCCGGTGTCGGCACATATGTATCACCGGCATCGGGCAAATCACCACGAAGAGCCACGATGGATCGAATGCCTTCGTCCCAGTATTTGCGCGCAATCTGTTCGATTTCCTGTTTGGTATGTCCCACACAGGTCAGATGGGCGGCGGCCGGAATACCGGTTTCGCCCTGAATGCGCGTCACACTGCTGTGTGTGCGGTCACGGGTGGTTCCACCCGCCCCATAGGTCACGGACACGAACGACGGGCTTAATGGCGCAAGCCGATGGATGGACCGCCACATGGTTTCTTCCATCTTCTCCGTTTTCGGGGGGAAGAATTCGAACGAAACCCGCAGGTCATTTTTTGCTGCCGTATTTTTTTGTGCCGTCATCATATCAATCCTGTCTTCACGTTCCCTTGGCCAGGTCTTTTATTATAGGACTGGGCCTTTACTATTTCGGGGCAGGCTGCGGATCATTCCGCCGCCTTGTGTGTTTTTTGTTTTGCTGTTTCCGTATCTGCCCTGGCAGACCAGATCCGCACGGTTAGCGGCTTGCCCGGCAGGCTTATGACATCGTCAGGGGCAAGTTCACATGCGCGAAACCACGTACTGATTGCCGCATCGTCAAACCCCAAACGGCGGTGTGCGTGTTCTTCGCGCAGTTCTTCACGGTCGTGGGATGCGAAATCGACCACAACCAGACGCCCGCCGGGGGCCAGAACACGTGATGCTTCGTCAATTGCGGCTTCGGGTTTTTCTGCAAAATGCAGGACCTGATGCAAGATCACGATGTCAAACATGCCGCCGGGATAGGGCAATTGATACATGTCGGCCTGACGGACCAGACAATTTGAAAGGTCAGCACGTTGCAAACGCGCACGCGCAACCGCCAACATCTCACGCGACATGTCAACGCCAACGCCTTCTTCGGCAGTGCGCCCCAGCAGCTCAAGAATACGACCGGTGCCCGTACCGACATCAAGAATTCGTCCGCCCGCGAGGTTGCCGACGGCATCAAGCAATGCCTTTTCGACCACAGCCTCGTCAACGTGGAGCGACCGGATACGATCCCAGTCTTTCGCATTGGCCCGAAAATACTCGGTCGCGATCTGTTCGCGTTGGACCTTAACCTGATCAAGGCGGGCCCGATCAAGTGACAGCGTTTCATCATCCACGGGAAGGAGATCAAGTATCGGCCTGACCATATCTGCACCCGCACTATTGTGCGGGGTACGATAGAATACCCAAGTTCCTTCACGGAATCGGACAAGCAGTCCAGCTTCACACAGCAATTTTAGATGCCGGGACACGCGTGGCTGGCTTTGACCGATGATCTGAGTGATTTCGCTCACGGTCAGTTCGCACTCGGCACAAATCGCTAACAGGCGAAGCCTTGTTGCTTCGGCCGCCGCGCGCAATCTTGCCAGAACCTGTTCCATAGCAACGCCTCCCGTTCACTAAAGACAGATATAAAGATATATTTATATATGCTCAAGCCCTATTTTCCTGTCCAAAAGGGGTATGACAAAAAAGCCACACCAAAAAAGACGTTGATCCTTTTCAATTTTTTGTTCGCTAGCGTTTAAATTCACCCTATGCTACCCACATGGATATTCGAGGCGAAGGCACGACACGACACCCTTCTTGAGCAGGAAGTAGGTCGGGTTGCGTTTTTTGTGTTTCTGACACAAAAGCGTCGGCGAATTGGGGACAGTGTACGTATCGAACATCGGTTGGCTAAAAATAATGAAGTTTCGAAATCTTCTTTCACTTTGTGCTGTCGGGTCTCTGTCGTTTTTGGCGGCTTGTGCTTCAACGCAACCAGCGCAGGACATGAGTGATTACGATCCGATCGAACCAGTAAACCGTGTTGTTCATGGCGTGAACAGTGCAGTTGATTTCATGGTTCTGTATCCTGCTGCAATGTGGTACCGCGACATTGCACCGCAACCCGTTAAAACAGCCGTCGGAAGTTTCGTCCGCAACCTGAATGAACCGTTGAACTCCTTGAACGCATTTTTGCAAGGTGATCCGGATCAGGGTGCAGCTTCTCTGCAGCGTTTCATCATGAACTCCACACTTGGTTTGTTGGGCTTCAATGACGTTGCTGCAGATTTCGGCATTGAATATCGCCGCGAAGATTTCGGCCAGACCCTTGCCCATTATGGCATTGGTGGCGGCCCTTACATTGTGTTGCCGCTGCTTGGCCCATCCAACCTGCGTGACACCACCGGCATTGCAGTTGACTACGTCGCCAACCCGCTGACCTGGGGCGCTGAAAACAGCGAGACCTTTGAAGCCCTTTACTGGGGTGGCTTGGGCGCGACTGCATTGCATGCACGCTACAGCACGATCAATCAGTTGAACGAACTGCAGAAATCGTCAATCGACTATTATGCAGCATTGCGCAGCTTGTATCGTCAGCAGCGAAACACGGCCATCCGCAACGGCACACCATCGCCGATCTCGGAAGTCGAAGATGAAAGTGCATCTTTTGATTTCGATGAAGCGGTAGAAGCAGCCAGCGAATAAATGATAGCCATGCTGAAAAACAAATTCGCCATTCCCGCCGCCACAGCAGTTCTTGCTTTGGCGGCGGCGTGGCCTTTGACAGTGAATGCTGCAAATAACACCTCTGTCGAGGTTGTTGAGATCGCAGCAGAACAAAGTGCATCTGAAGTTATTCAAGCACTTGCCGATCAGGCACTTTCCGACCTGACCGATCAGACCCTTCCTGACGACGTACGCCGTAAGAAATTTGTTGCTCTTATGGATCGCTACTTTGAAATGGATGTGGTGTCGCGCTTTGTTCTTGGCCGCTATTGGCGGTCAATTTCCCAAGAAGAAATCAGCGACTTTGCCACCCTGCTGCAAAACTATCTGGCTTTGAACTATGCCAACCAGTTCAAAGAACTTAATGGTGAGCAGTTTGTCGTCGGCAACGAGACACAAAACAACAAAGACACGTTCGTTAATTCGCGGTTTGTCCGCCCTGATGGTCCTCCGGTGAGCATCGTCTGGCGCATGCGCGAATTTGACAATGAATTCAAAATCATTGATGTGTCGATTGAAGGCTTAAGCATGGGGATTACCCAGCGCGACGAGTTTACATCTGTCATTCAACAGAATGGCGATGATGTCAGCGCACTGACCAAGGCGCTTAAGGCAAAAACCGGCCTCTAATCGTCATTCTCTTGGCGAACCAGACATCAAGGTAAAGCCACCACCTTCGGGTTGGTGGCTTTTTCTATGCTGAAATCACACGCCCCCAAGTACATAAGAAAAAGGCCACCCGAAGGTGGCCTTTTGTCATTCAAACCCGTTGCGCGCGAATTAGCGGGTCAACGGTTTGTATTTGATGCGGTGCGGGCGATCGGCCTGATCACCATAGCGGCGTTTGTAATCCGCTTCATATTCCTGATAGTTGCCTTCGAACCATTCGACATGCGAATTGCCCTCATAGGCCAGAATGTGGGTGGCGATACGGTCAAGGAAGAAACGATCGTGCGAGATAACCACGGCACAACCAGCAAATTCCAGCAAGCCTTCTTCAAGCGCACGGAGCGTATCAACGTCAAGGTCGTTGGTCGGCTCATCGAGCAGCAGTACGTTCGAGCCAGATTTCAGCATCTTGGCAAGGTGAACACGGTTACGTTCACCACCGGAAAGCTGACCGACTTTTTTCTGCTGGTCGCTACCTTTGAACGCAAACTGCGACACATAAGCACGCGAGCTCATCGGGCGTTTCGCCAGAAGAATCTCGTCAAGGCCATCTGAAACTTCCTGCCAGACGGTCTTGTTGGGATCAAGTGAGTCACGCGACTGATCGACATAGCCCATCTTGACCGTTTCACCGATCTTCAACGTCCCGGAATCCGGGGTATCATTGCCGGTCAGCATCTGGAACAGGGTGGTTTTACCCGCACCGTTCGGACCGATCACACCAACAATGCCGCCCGGCGGCAGACGGAAGTGCAAATCATCAAACAGAAGTTTGTCGCCAAATGCCTTGGTCAGGCCTTCGGCAGTGATAACTTCGGTACCAAGACGTTCGGCAATCGGAATAACGATCTTGGTTGAATCCGGCACAGCCTTGGCGGCTTCGGCGACGAGATCGTCATAAGCACGCACACGGGCCTTGGATTTTGCCTGACGGCCTTTCGGGTTCTGACGGATCCAGTCAAGTTCGGTCGCAAGCTGTTTCTGGCGACTGCCTTCCTGACGGGCTTCCTGTGCAAGGCGTTTCTGTTTCTGTTCCAGCCAGGACGAATAGTTGCCTTCGTACGGGATGCCCTGACCACGGTCGAGTTCAAGGATCCAGCCGGTAACGTTATCGAGGAAGTAACGATCGTGGGTCACCAGAACGACGGTACCCTGATAATCTTCCAGATGACGTTCAAGCCACGCAACCGATTCCGCATCCAAGTGGTTAGTCGGTTCGTCAAGCAGCAGAATGTCAGGCTTGTCCAACAGAAGACGGCAAAGCGCAACACGGCGACGTTCACCACCCGAAAGCTTGTTAACGTCTGCGTCTTTCGGTGGGCAGCGCAATGCGTCCATGGCGATATCAAGCGTCCGCTCGAGATCCCAGCCATTGGCGGCATCGATGCGTTCCTGAAGCTCGCCCTGCTCTGTGAGAAGGTTCGTCATCTCGTCGTCGGTCATCGGTTCGCCGAACGACATGCTGATTTCGTTAAAGCGTGCCAGATCATCAACAATCTGACCACAGCCTTCCATCACGTTGCCAAGCACATCCTTCTCAGGATTAAGGTGCGGTTCCTGTTCAAGATAACCAACACGAACACCTTCGGCTGGCCATGCTTCGCCGCCGTAATCCTTTTCGATGCCCGCCATGATTTTAAGCAGGGTCGATTTACCCGCACCGTTGTTCCCGAGAACACCGATTTTTACGCCGGGCAGAAAGGACAGTGTAATGCCCTTAAAAAGTTCGCGACCGCCCGGAAGGATCTTGGTCAGGTCCTTCATGACGTAGATATACTGGTAGGATGCCATTAAATTCCCCATCCAAAAATGTCGTTGGGTCCGACCACACGGGATCGGAAAACTACGGTACGCAATCTGCGCGCACCTGAAATACTTTGCCCGTTTGTAACCGACCGGCCTTCTACAAACAACTTCAAACCGCGCAGGATACAAAGCAAACAGCTTTGGAAATGCCCGAAGGGGTAAAACACGGCCACCAATCCCCCCTGAAAATGCGTTTCAGATCAGGAAAGATGCGCCACGACGCGACGACATTTGGTGTCGTTCGCAGTCACATAAGCATTAACTTTGGTGACCAAATCGTAAGATTTACCCCTGAAAAACAAACTTTATACGTTTATTTAAAATATTTAATGCACGCCATGATGCACTGCAGTGCAAATGGCAAAGCGCTGTGATTTTGCTCATGTTTTTCAGTTTTTTCAGCATCTTGCGACCCTATTCCTCCCGTTCTCATACGACTAATGATTAGCTTATGGCCGTTATCGAAAACTGGTATCGGATTTTGGTGCCCTAAATGGATGATTGCGCCATGACGGCACTGATTACAGGCCGCCGACCGAAAACAACATAACCAAGACGTCGGCAGAGGAAGTTGTCATTTCTAGGAAGGAGACGCGCGATGAATGACCAAAGCGCAGCCTACTGGAAGAGAAACGTGAAACTGGTCGCAACCTTGTTGGCGATCTGGTTCATCGTTTCCTACGGTTTCGGCATTTTGTTTGTCGACGCCCTTAATACGATCGAAATAGCGGGCTTCCAGCTTGGTTTCTGGTTTGCCCAACAGGGGTCCATCTACGTCTTTGTCGCATTGATTTTCATCTATGTGGCCAAGATGAACAAACTGGACCGCGAATTCGGCGTTCATGAAGACGACGATTGACGCTTGATCTGGGGAGACAGACAAGATGGATCTTACCACCCTTACCTACATCGCCGTTGGTCTGAGTTTCGCGCTGTATATCGGCATCGCGATCTGGGCCAAGGCAAGCACCACCGGCGAATTTTATGTCGCTGGCAAGGGCGTTAACCCGGTCGTCAATGGCATGGCGACCGCAGCAGACTGGATGTCTGCTGCTTCCTTCATCTCAATGGCCGGCCTGATTGCCTTTCTTGGCTATGGCGGCTCGGTCTACCTGATGGGCTGGACCGGCGGCTACTGCCTGCTGGCGATGCTGCTGGCACCGTACTTGCGCAAATACGGCAAGTTTACCGTGCCGGAATTCATCGGCGACCGTTACTATTCCAAAACAGCCCGTATCGTTGCTGTGATCTGCCTGATCTTTATTTCGTTTACCTATGTGGCAGGTCAAATGCGCGGCGTTGGGATCGTATTTTCGCGCTTCCTTGAAGTTGAACTTATTACCGGTCTGATTGTCGGTATGGGCATCGTCTTCATCTATGCCGTTCTTGGCGGTATGAAGGGTATTACCTATACCCAGGTTGCTCAGTATTGCGTCCTGATTGTTGCCTATACCATTCCGGCAATCTTTATCGCATTCCAGTTGACCGGCAACCCGTTGCCCCAACTGGCATTCGGCTCCACGATCAATGGCACGGGCGAATTCATGCTTGAACGCCTCAACAGTGTCGTGACCGAACTTGGCTTCCTTGAATACACAACAACCAACAAATCGACGATCGACATCTTTGCGATCACACTTGCATTGATGGTCGGTACGGCCGGTTTGCCGCATGTTATTGTACGCTTCTTCACTGTCCCAAAAGTACGTGACGCGCGGTCTTCTGCTGGTTGGGCATTGGTCTTCATCGCGTTGCTTTACACCACAGCCCCGGCTGTTGGTGCAATGGCACGCCTGAATCTGACCGAAACCATACAGACCGGCGAAGTCGGTGCAGAAGATGGTAACCTGTCTTATGAAGAACGTCCGGACTGGATGAAACGCTGGGAGGCCACCGGTCTTCTATCGTTTGAAGACAAGAACGGTGACGGACGCATCCAGTACTACAATGATGCCAATGCCGACTTCCAAACCAAAGCAGCCCAATACGGCTGGGCTGGTAACGAGTTACAAGTCGACCGTGACATCATGGTGCTGGCCAACCCGGAAATCGCACAGTTGCCAAACTGGGTGATTGCACTGGTTGCAGCCGGTGGCATTGCGGCGGCACTGTCGACGGCTGCAGGTCTGTTGCTGGTGATTTCGTCTGGCGTGTCCCATGACCTTCTTAAGGGGACATTCACACCGAACATGACCGAAGGCCAGGAGCTTATGGCCGGGCGCGTTGCGGCGGCAGCTGCCATCGTGATCGCCGGTTATCTTGGCTACAATCCGCCGGGCTTTGTGGCACAGGTTGTGGCATTTGCCTTTGGTCTTGCGGCCGCATCGCTTTTCCCGGTTATCATCATGGGGATTTTCTCCAAGAAGGTGAACCGCGAAGGTGCCATTGCCGGGATGCTGGTCGGCCTGATCTTCACCATGGGCTATATCATGGCCTATAAAGGGATCTTTATCCCGGTCATGATCGAAAACGTTGAGGCCAACTGGCTGTTCGGCATTTCGCCGGAAGGCATTGGTGTGGTTGGCATGTTGCTGAACTTTGCAGTGGCGTTTGGGGTATCTAAAGTTACCGCCGAACCGCCAGCGCATATCCAGCACATGATCGAAGACATCCGTGTCCCGAAAGGGGCCGGTTCCGCCGTCGACCATTAATCGGTCGGCAGGTTTGCCAAATTAAAATCTGTTGCAGGCCCCCGGATCATCGTTCTGATCGGTCCGGGGGCTTTTCTTTTACCGCTTTGTCAGGCAACAATAAATCCGAGCACTTCTTGCGCGACAGGGGACCGGTCGACCATGAGCATCGAACTTGAAGAAATCGCAGAATTCCTCAAACAGCATCATCCGTTTGATCTGTTGCCTGATGACGTGATTGAAAGCCTGCCCAAGCGTCTGACCGCACGCTACTTCCGGGCCGGAACCAAGGTTCTGTCGCCAGAACAGCAATGCTTACACCTTTATATCATTCGTACCGGCGGCACCGAAACCCGCGACCCGAACGGTCAATTGCTTGCGCGTCTGTCTGAGGGCGAATGCTTTGGCGTCCGCGCGATGTTTCGCAAAGGACGGGCGGCGAACAACATCACCACGCTTGAAGACAGCCTGTGTTATTTGCTGCCGGAAAAAGATTTCCACGATCTGGCGGGAAAATATCCGCAATTTAACTACTTTTTCGCCCAGATGGGCGGGGATCGCCTGCGCCGCGGCATGCAGATGATCGAAAGCCGCGATGATGACCAACTCAAACTCATGAGCGTCAAGGTCGCCGATTTGATTGCACGCGATCTGGTCAGCATTGATCGCAGTGCAACCATTCTCGATGCAGGCAAACTAATGTGCGATGAACGGGTATCGTGCCTGCTGATCACGCAAAACGGTGATGAAATTGCCGGTATCATAACCGACCGCGATTTGCGTAATCGCGTCATCGCGCAAGCACGCAGTTTTGACGAACCGGTTACGGCGATCATGACCGACAAGCCGATTTCAATCCATCCCGACGATTATGCCTTCGATGCGCTTTTGACCATGACGCGCAACAACATCCGCCACCTGCCCGTCCTTAAGGACGGCAAGGCGGTCGGCATGATCACGACCAACAACCTGCTCGCGCGTCAATCGCTTTCGGCGGTCTATATGGCCGGAAAAATCAGCAAGCTTAACGACCCGGCCGATATGGCAAAGGTCATAGCACAGGTGCCTGAACTGCTCAGCCATTTGATCGAAGCTGGTGCAACGTCACAGAATGCGGGACATATCGTCACAACATTGTCGGATGCGGCAACCGTGCGGCTTCTTCAGCTGGCCGAGGAAAAGCTTGGTCCACCGCCCGTGCCCTATGTCTGGATGGCCGGTGGATCACAGGGCCGTCAGGAACAAACCGCCATTTCAGATCAGGACAACTGCCTGATCCTTGATGATGCCTACGTTGAAGAAGCACACGGGGCATACTTCAAGGCACTCGCTGAATTCGTCTGCGATGGCTTAAACGACGTCGGGTATGTTTTCTGCCCCGGTGACATGATGGCCAAAACCACCGAGTGGCGGCAACCGGCAAAAGTCTGGCAGAACTATTTCAACAAATGGATCGAACAGCCCGAACCCAAGGCCTTGATGCTGTGTTCTGTCTGGTTTGATTTGCGGCCCATTCACGGGACCAAATCCCTGTTTGATGACCTGCATCGCATCATTGTTTCCAGAGCCAAGGACAACCGTATTTTCCAGGCTTATCTGGTTGGCAATGCGATGACCCATCACGTGCCACTCGGGTTTTTCAAAAACTTTGTCATGATCCGGGGCGGCGAACATGACAGTACGCTTGATCTAAAACATAACGGTGTGGTGCCGATTGTCGATCTGGCCCGTATTCACGCCTTGGCCAACGGTGTTGATGAGGTCAATACGTTTGATCGCCTGCGTGCGGTGAAGGCATTCCCATCCATCAGCACGCAAGGGGCGTCTGACCTTTTGGATGCATTTGAATTCATCAGCATCACCCGCCTTAAACATCAGGTCCGCCAAATTCGTCAGGGACACGCACCAGATAACTTTTTACACCCCGAAAGCCTGTCGGCGTTTGAACGCACCCACCTCAAGGATGCATTCTCCGTTATCAAAAACCTTCAAAGTGCGCTTGAAACCGCCTTTGGCAAAAGCGGGACCTGATCATTATGGGCCTGCGCCAAAAAATTACCGACAGCCAGTTCTACCGCGACTTGGTTCAACGTCGTGCCACCGGGGCACTGCGCACGTATTATGACGTTCCGGCAGCGGATCCGACGCGACCAATCATGGATACGGAGTTTATCGCCCTTGATCTTGAGACCACCGGTCTTGATCCCAAACGCGACGAAATCGTCAGTCTGGGCTGGGTGATCATTCGGCAGCTTGGCGTTGATTTTTCCAGTTGCGAACATATTCTGGTGCGCCCGACCAAGGAACTCACGGAAAGTTCGGTGGTGGTGCACCGGATTTTTGACAGTGACGTCGCAAATGCCCCGAACATCAAAGCAGCCCTCGAACTGCTTTTACCCCAGATGGCCGGACGTGTTTTGATTTCCCATCATGCCCCGATTGAGCTTGGTTTTCTGGGCCATGCCTGCAAACGATGCTTTGGTGCGCCGCTGCAAATCCCCACCGTTGATACTCTTGTTCTCGGATTACGGGACCTTCACCGTCAAGGACAGCCGTTTAAGTCCGGGGCTCTGAAACTTGATAACCTGCGGCGGTCACACAACCTGCCGCCCTTTCGCCCGCACAATGCCCTTTCTGATGCCATTGCCGCATCGGGGTTGTTTCTGGCACAGGTGTCAAAACGTGATCCCAAAGGCGTACTTGAGCTTCGCCGTGTCCTGCGATAACTCGATGACAGGACATACCAAGTGTCTTTAAACCAAAATAGAATTTAGGGAGGCACGGTCGGATGTACGTCTTTATTTTTACGACAGTTGTTATCGGCTTTGCCGCAGCAGGCGTCATCATGCTGCTGTTCCGTCTTTTGGGACGAAAGGTGCCGAAGTATGTCATTCCCTTCACCGCAGCAATCGCCATGTTCTGCTATATGATCTGGGATGAATATAGCTGGTTTGATCGATATGCATCCCGCCTGCCAGATACCGTGATCATCACCCAGACATTTGCCGATGAAAACGTCTTTGCGCCCTGGACTTTGATCACGGCTCCGATCAATCGCTTTACCGCTGTTGACCGGGAAAAAGTTGTCATCAACCCGCAAGCCCCGGATGAAAAGCGCGTCACGACCTTGTTGCTTAAAAAAGGCAGCACCACATTGGCTCTGACCCATCTGGTCAATTGCACTACCGGCAAACGTGGCTACATCACCGACCAGACCAGTCTTGATCAAAGTGGCTTTCCAACCGCCATTGATGAATGGTTTGACCTTAAACCCGACGATCCATTGCGCGCAGCCGTTTGTGGTTGATCACATACCACCAGTTGTCTTTTGTTTTGTCATGTAAAAGAGTTCAGAATGCCTCACCTGCGTCGGTTACTGGTAGTGCCCTTGTCGTTGCTGTTGCTTGGTCTGGGAGCCATTGCAGCACCTGCGTGGTCAGAGGACATCACCGTCTTTGCCGCGGCCAGCCTCACCAATGCAATCGAGACCGCCGCACAGCAATATGAGGAAAAAACCGGCATCCATGTTCGGCTTTCTCTTGCCAGTTCGTCGACACTCGCACGCCAAATTGCCGCAGGCGCACCAGCAGACATATACATCTCAGCCAATGAGAAATGGATGGACTGGCTCAATGATCAGGGCGTCATCCAATCAAACAGCCGTCAGGATATTTTGGCCAATAGCCTTGTTCTGATTGCACCTGCCAACAGCACAACGCCGCCGACCGATATCACCAAAAGTACTAAAATCACCGACCTGATTGGTCATGACGAACGCATTGCCGTAGGTGATCCCGATCATGTCCCGGCAGGCATTTACGCCAAACAGGCGCTGACAACACTTGGTCAGTGGGACGCGGTCAATCCCCGGCTGGCGCGTGCAGATAACGTCCGTTCTGCACTTGCACTTGTTGAGCGCGGCGAGGCGCCACTTGGTATTGTTTACCGCACGGATGCGATGATTTCCGATGGGGTTAAAATCATTGGGACCTTCCCCGCAGACAGTCATCCGTCAATCACCTATCCGATTGCACTTATTGATCCGCAAGACGGCGACGCAGCCTTAAAATTCCTCGTTTGGCTTTTGGGGGATGACGCGGCGACGATTTTTGCCGACTATGGCTTTGACGCCATCGCAACCACCGTAACCATTACCCCGGATACAGCGGCACAATGATCACTTTGACGCCTGCCGAAATCGACGCATTGTTGCTCAGCCTGCGCATCTCGGGTGTTGCGGTTGCCTGTGCGCTTCCGCTTGCGGTCTTAACTGCGACGGCCTTGGCCCTTGGACGGTTTCCCGGGCGTTTTATTCTTGATGCCTGTGTTCATCTGCCGCTGATCCTGCCGCCGGTGGTGATGGGCTATTTGCTGTTGATCGGATTTGGCACGCGCGCCCCGCTTGGCGCTTGGCTCTATGAAACGTTTGATATCCGGTTTGTTTTTAGCTGGACCGGGGCGGCACTGGCATCAGCAATTGTCAGTTTCCCGTTTCAAGTGCGCGCCATCCGGCTGAGCTTGGAAAACGTCAATCATGGGCTGTATCAGGCGGCTGAAAGCCTTGGCGCGGGGCCAATCGACCGGTTCTTTTCGCTGACCTTGCCACTCGCTTGGCCGGGCATTATTGCCGGTGCGATTACCGCCTTTGCCGCAAGCCTTGGCGAATTTGGCGCGATCATTACCTTTGTCTCGAACATTCCGGGCGAAACGCGCACCCTGCCGCTTGCGATCTATACCGCCATTCAAACACCCGGCGGTGAGTTGGCTGCGGCCCGGTTGGCTGCACTGTCCATCGGGCTGGCCTTCACCGGGTTGCTCCTGTCTGAACTTGCCATGCGGCGTATCCGCAAAAGGAACGCATCATGAGCATTTCTGTCAGTATCTCGCATCAAATCGGGAAATTCGCACTTGATGCTGATTTCAGCATCGAAGAACCGGGGATCACCGCCCTGTTTGGACCGTCGGGCAGTGGCAAGACAACGATCATTAACATCATCGCCGGACTAACCCGGCCGCGGCGAGGACGCGTACAGCTTGGTGATCGGGTTTTGTTTGATCACGCGCGCAGCATCAACCTTGCCATTCGTAAACGCCGTGTTGGATATGTGTTTCAGGATGCCCGCCTGTTTCCGCACATGTCCGTACACGACAACCTTTATTACGGTGCCAAACGTAACCGGTTGAAACTGGCTGCATCTGATCAGCAAGACATCATCGAGATGCTGGGCATTCATAAATTGCTGCATCGTCAGCCGAACAATTTGTCTGGCGGTGAAAAGCAACGTGTTGCACTTGGCCGTGCGCTTTTGGCCAATCCGGATGTCTTGTTGCTTGATGAGCCGTTATCGGCCCTTGATCAAGCGCGTAAGGAAGAAATCCTGCCGTATTTTGAAAGCCTACGCGATCAACGCAAACTGCCGATCCTGTATGTCAGCCACGCGATTGATGAAGTCGCGCGTTTGGCCGATCAGATGGTGGTGATTGATAACGGCAAAACGCTGGCAAACGGATCAGTATTTGACATGCTGGGCCGAACCGACCTTGCCCCGCTTGCCGGGCAGTTTGATACCGGTACGGTTCTTCCGGCACGGGTCGCCAGCCGCGATCCCAAGGCACAGGTCAGTTTTCTCGATTGTGCCGGGCAACGCATCGTCGTGCCATACCTTGGTCACGCAATAAATACACCGGTGCGTCTGCATATACGTGCGCGTGACGTGATGATTGCCCGCACCCCGCCAGCCGGGATCAGTGCCAATAACGTCATCCCCGTCACCATTATCAGAATGGCCGGAAGCAACAACGACACCCTTGATATCAGTCTGGCCTTTGGCCATGACTTGGACGCCATTCATACCGGTCCGGCATCAGACCGGCCAAGCATTCATGCCCGGATTACCAGTTGGTCGGCAAACCGATTGAACCTTGGATTACATCAAAAGGTCTTTGCCGTGATCAAATCGGTCACGGTCAATGGGCATCTGCGCGAGCAATAGACCGCAGCGCGATCCGCCATTAGACGACAGGTGTCACAAGCTCGCCACGTTGGTCCCACGCATCAAGATTATCAACAACCAACTGCGCCATGGCATCGCGGGTTTCAACCGTGCCGCTGGCACTGTGGGGATACAGAACCACAGTATCAAAATCGGCAAATGCGCGGTCCATGTTGGGTTCATTGTAAAACACGTCCAACCCGGCACCGGCAATCACGCCGTTGCGAAGGGCGTCGATCAGGGCTGGTTCATCGATCACCGACCCACGGGCAATGTTGACCACATAGCCATCTTTGCCCAATGCAGATAATACCGGCGCATTAACAATCCCCTTGGTCGCGTCCCCGCCGGGACAGGCCACCATCAGAATGTCAGCCCATTGCGCCAGGGCAACCAGATCATCGAAGTACCGATAATCGACCTGTTTGGGGCTGCGCCCGAAATAGCCGATTTCAACCCCACTTGGTTCGGCGCGCGATGCAATCCCCTGTCCGATCCGGCCAAGCCCAACAATACCAAGCTTTTTACCCCGCACGGACCGCGTAAGCGCCATTGCACCTTTTTGTGCCCATTGACCGCTTCGTGCCCAATGATCCCCAACCACGATACGGCGCAAGGTGGCATGCATTAGCATGATGCCGGTATCGGCAACATCATCGGTCAAAACATCAGGTGTGTTTGACACACGGATACCCTGTGCTCGGCAGGCTTCGATATCAATCGAGTCATACCCGACACCAAAACTTGTAATCACCTCAAGGTTCGGCAAGTCGTCAATCAATCCATCGGGCAACCCAAAACCAGCCGAAGTCACAAGAGCGGTGATGTCTTTGCCGGTCTGGTTCAGGAACGCTTTTTTGTCATCAAGCAGGTCCCAGCGATGCAAGTCATACTTTTGGGCAAGCATTTCCGTATAGGCCGGACGGACATCCAAAAGGGCAAGAACAGATCGTGACATGAGGGGCTACTCCGATGGGGCAAGGACCTTCAGACTAGTCAACGCACACTTGTAAAACAAGTTGTTAAAATTTCTTACGTCACAGTTTCATCTTAACTGTTGCCAGCCCCGGCACCGAGCCTACGCGAGATATCCGCGCATAGTGCGACCAAGCGTTCCCGGCATTCATCGACGGTCACGATGGAGGTTCCCGACAGGCGATGGATGAACGGGATTGTCAGGGCGGCGACAACCTTGCCCGAAAAATCAAAAATCGGGGCGGACAGGTTCAAAACACCCCCGATGGTCAAAGATTGGGATTCACAATATCCGGCTTCTCGCACGTCACGCAAATCGGCAAGGAAGGCTTGGTGTTCCTCTTTGCCTTCTCCTCCGGCTTCCTGAAGCAGCATGTCACGCGCATCTGGTGCCATCCATGCCGCCAAAACCCGGCCTGATGCCGTGTCATAGATGTTGATCTGCGCGCCAAGTCGTACGGCAGTGATGTTATTATCCGGGCAGTCAACCTGCGCAATGACAAGCACTTTGCCCGAATGAATGATCGCCAGATGCATTGACTGGTTCACATCATTGGCAAGGCGTTGCATCGCCTCCCCCGCGATGGAGGTCAGGCGACGGATTGGCGGATGACGGTGTGCGACTTCGAACATCTTGGTCGTCAGCAGATACCGGTCATCATCTTCGCGCTGTTCGACATATCCGCGCTGGCACAGCACCATGAGCATACGGAAAATTTCCGAGGTATTGCGCCCCAGTTCCTTGGCAATGGCAATCTGCGACAACCCATCCGCCTCAGAGGCAAGAAGCTCAAGAATATCAAGCCCTTTTGACAATGCCGGGGCGCGGTATTTTTCTTCTTCCGTTGGTACTTCGGCTTTGCCGTTCATAGGTCCTCTCAGGGGTTTGCGAACCGCTTCTTACATTAGGCGGAGTATATGCGCGCGGGCTGCTTTCTGGCAACCGAACCTGCGTTAGCATAAACATAATATCAAATATAAAATACTCTTTCATTTATAAATCATCGCCCTTAAAGTGACGGCAGGAGGAAATATTTCTATGCCCGACACAATACGCCTTAGGGGAATGACGTGGTCTGATCCGCGTGGCTACGATCCATTGGTTGCTGCGAGTTCTGCGTTTCGTGAACGCCATCCCAATGTTGATATCGTTTGGGACAAGCGATCCCTTCAGGAGTTTGAAAGTACCCCGGTTGAGGAACTGGCAAGCGCCTATGACCTCATCATCATTGATCATCCCCATGTCGGTGCCGTGGTTGAAAAAAACTGCCTTCTTCCAATCGATCGCTTTGGCGACCAAGACAAGCTGGCACAGTTGTTCGCCGAGACAGTTGGCAAAAGTTTTCAAAGCTATTTTTACAAAGACCATCAATGGGCCTTACCCGTTGATGCCGCCTGTCAGGTGCAGGCATTACGCCCGGATCTTTTAACCGCCCCTGCCCCCCGGTTTGACGATGTCCTTGCCGAGGCAAAAAAGGGGCGTGTGGTATGGCCGTTGCGCGCGCCCCACGTGCTGATGTCGTTTTTCACGTTACTGGCAAACCATGGCGCACCTTTCCCGGTCACGCGCCACGCACAGATTGACAGCACCGCCGCACGCGACGTCATTGCCGCCATGCAGACATTGGTTAGCCTTGTCGATCCGGCCTGTTTTGACATGGATCCGATTGCCGCCCTTGATGCGCTTGCAGACGGTGATCAATTTGCCCTGTGCCCGTTTGTTTACCTGTACGCCCCTTATGGCCGGGTGGGATATCGGTCCCATCGCATTGCTTTTCACGACATGCCGTCACTTGGTGCGTCTGGCCCGCTTGGATCGGCCCTTGGGGGAACCGGCATTGCAGTTTCATCTGGTACGAAACACCCCGAAATTTGCACCGACTTCGCACTTTGGGTGGCATCGTCTGACATCCAGCGCGGACTGTATTCCCAGAACAATGGTCAACCGGGCAATGCAGTTGCCTGGGGCAACCCGTCGGTGAATGCCCCGGTTGGCGGACTTTATAACAATACCCGCATGACCCACGAGGCCGCATGGCTGCGTCCGCGTCACGCCGGATATATGGCTTTTCAGGAAGACGCATCCGAAATCCTGCTTGATCTTCTTCGCGAAAAAACCACTCCGGATGCTGCCCTTCCCGCCCTTCAGAACCGATTGGACGAAAGCTTCTGCGCATGACTGAACTCTTGCCCCTTGATGGCCTTAAGGTCCTTGATTTCTCGCAATTCCTGGCCGGGCCCTATTGCGCCTTAAAACTGGCTGATCTTGGCGCGGATGTGGTCAAGGTTGAACGCACCGGGCTTGGCGACCTGTCGCGGTATCTATATCTGACAGACACCAAGATCGGCGGCGAAAGCACGATCTTTCACGCGATCAACCGTAACAAGCGGTCGGTTGCGGTTGACCTTAAATCAGATGAAGACAAAGCCCGGCTTCGAAAGCTTGTTACCGACGCCGATGTGATTTTGCAGAACTTTCGCCCGGGTGTGATGGAACGGCTTGGGTTTGGCTATGAAGACGTCAAAAAGATCAATCCCACTGTCGTTTACGGCACGGTTACTGGCTATGGCTCGGACGGCCCATGGGTCAACCTGCCCGGACAGGATCTTTTGGCCCAAGCCCGATCTGGCGTTATGTGGCTTTCGGGTGGGCAGGATGACGGCCCGGTGGCGATGGGTCTGCCGGTGGCAGATGTGCTTGCTGGTTCCGCGCTGGCACATGGTGTCTTGGCCCTGCTGTATCGCCGCGCGACCAAGGGGATCGGTGGGTATGTTGAAACGTCATTGATCGAAGTTCTTGCCGATTTGCAGTTCGAGCTTCTGACGACATGGTTCAACGATGGCAAGCGAACCCCGAAACGCTCCAAAAACAATCCGGCCCATGCTTATCTGGCCGCACCATACGGCGTGTATGAAACCGCCGATGGCTATATCGCCATTGCCATGGGGAAACTTGAAATAGTTGCGCAAATCACCGGCATTGGCACCGATGTCACCACGATGGATGCCTTCAAGCAACGCGACGAAATCAAGGCCCGCTTGGCTGCGCGCCTTAAGACATCAAGCAGTGCCGACTGGATGGAGAAATTCGTCGCCAATGATATCTGGGCCGCCCCGGTCATGGATTGGGATGGTGTGGTTGAAAGCGGTATCTTGCAGAACCTTGATATGGTTCAGGACATCCGACGGGGGGATGTCGAAATGAAAACGACAAAGCTGCCCTTACGGATTGATGGCTGCCGCCCGGCATCCTCAAAAGCTGCCCCCGAACTTGGCGAAGCAAATGACTTGCTTGAAAGCGGTTGGTAAGAGGCGAAAAATTACTCCCTAAACTCATAAAGCGCGGCTCCGCTGGGAACCGCGCTTTACTTTTGTCTTCGGTTAGAGACGCTTACTCGTCCTTAACGCAAACCTGACGCTGGGTGCCCAGCTTGTCGATGCCGAGCTCTACCACATCGCCCTCTTTAAGATAGCGCGGCGGTTTAAAGCCAAGCCCCACACCGGGAGGTGTGCCCGTCGAAATGATATCGCCCGGATGCAGGGTAAAGAACTGCGACAAATACGCAACCAGATGCGGCACCCGGTAGACCATGGTTGCGGTCGATCCGTCCTGAACGCGTTCGCCGTTCACATCAAGCCACATGCCAAGCTTGTCAAAATCGCCAACTTCGTCCGGGGTCACGAGCCACGGACCGGTCGGACCAAAGTTGTCCGATGATTTTCCTTTGGACCATTGGCCAGCGCGTTCGATCTGATAAGCGCGTTCGGACACATCATTGATCAGGCAAAAACCGGCAACGTGATCCAGTGCATTTTCTTCGGAGACGTACTTTGCCGTTTTGCCAATGACAAAGCCAAGTTCGACTTCCCAGTCAGTTTTTTCCGAACCGCGCGGAATGATGATCGGATCATTCGGGCCGCAAATCGCCGAGGTATATTTGGCAAAAATAACCGGTTCTGGCGGTACTTCCATACCAGACTCAGCAGCGTGATCGGCATAGTTCAGACCAATACAAATGAACTTTCCGGTCTGTCCGACGCAGGCCCCCAGACGTTGCGCGCCATCAACCAGCGGCAGCGATTCTGGATCAATTGATTTAAGCGTATCGAGACGGGTAAGAACGTCACCAGCGATGTCGCCAACATGCGCAGACAGATCGCGCAGATTGCCGCTTGCATCCACAAGTGCCGGCTTCTCTGCCCCGCGTTCTCCATAACGTGCGAATTTCATCTTACTTCACTTCCTTCTTTTCAATTTTCGCTTAGGCAGTCCAGCCGCCATCGACAACGTGAACGACACCGGTGGTAAATCCGCTCTCTTCAGAAGCCAGATAGGTTACCAGTGCGGCTATTTCTTCGGGCTTGCCAATCCGGCCCATCGGCTGACGCCCGATAAAGGCCTTAAGCGCCCCGTCGTAATCCCCGGTCGCACGCAACCGTTCATGCAAGCTTGGGCTGTCGACCGTTCCGGGCGCAATGGCGTTACACCGAATACCCTGTTTGACATAATCGTTGGCAATCGCCCGTGTCATGCCCGCAACTGCCGCCTTGGACGCAGAATAGACCAACCGGTTTACAGGCCCAGTCACCGGTCCCGCGACCGAGGACATATTAATGATCGACCCGTGACCTTTTTCAATCATTCCGGGCAGCACGGCACGGATCATGCGGAACTGTGACTTCACATTCAAGTCGAAAGCAAAGTCCCATTCTTCTTCGGTCGCCTCAAGGATCGTACCGTTATGGACAATGCCCGCACAGTTAAACAGAACATCAACGGTGCCAATGTCATCGATCAGCGACGTGATCGCCCCCTTATCGGTGACATCCAGCTTTCTGGCCTCGATCCCGTCAATTGCGGCCAGTTCTGCAAGGGCTTTGTCGTTGATGTCGGTCGCGATCACACGTCCGCCTTCGGCGGCCAGACGTTCTGCCGATGCACGACCGATCCCCTGCCCGGCGGCCGTCACCAGACACAGCTTTCCTTCAATTCTTTTCATGTTTCCTCCTCAAACGGTCGGCAGGCACGAAGGCCCGATTGGTTCAAACGTTTTGTATGTCAGAATGAATTCGCGATGGCCGAGGATCTCAGACTTGGTTTGGGCGCCTTTTGCGACCGAAATCACCAGATCGTGGATTTCCTGTCCGACCTCCTCAATCGAGCGCAGGCCTTCGATGATTGCGCCTGCGTTCACATCCATGTCGTCTTCAAGCGCACGGTACGTGTCTGGATTGGCGCAAATTTTGATCACAGGTGAAATGGCCGAACCGACAACCGACCCGCGCCCCGTAACGAAAAGCGTCATATGCGCACCACTTGCGATCATCTCGACGATTTCGGCATTATCCGAAATATTCGGGAAGCCAAACCGCACTTCCCCATCGGGCACCACATCCATCAGGTACAAGCCCCCCTTGGGCGGCACATCACCGGGCTTGATCAGCCCCATGATCTGGCTGTCACCGGATTTGACATAGGCGCCGAGGCTTTTTTCCTCGATCGTTGAAAGTCCGCCTGCGGCATTGCCTGCTGCAAACGATCCATATCCAAGGGTTGCGTAATACCGTTCAGCCTTTTCGACGGCTGCGCGCAGCTCTTTGCCCAATTCGGGCGTTGCCGCGCGTTCGACCATGATGTCTTCGCAACTGATCAACTCGCCGGTTTCTTCAAAGATGCAGGCCGCGCCTTCGCCGATCAAAATATCAAAAGCCTTGCCCGCCGCCGGATTTCCCGAAATACCAGACGTTCCGTCCGATCCACCGCAAATCGTTCCGATAATCAGCTCATCAACACCCATCGGAGCACGTTCAACCTGTGCCACCTTGTTCAAAGCCGAACGCACCCATTCTTTGCCGGTCGCAACCGTTTTTGCGGTGCCGCCGGATCGCTGGATCACCAAAGTTTCGACCGGACGGTTGGCCTCAGATACGGCCTTGGATGCGCGAACTTTGTCGAAACTTTCGCAGCCAAGCGACACAAACAGCACCCCGCCGACATTGGGATGGGTACACAAACGTTCCATCATGCGCGCGGCATATTCATTCGGGAAACAGCCGGGAAACCCGATCAGCTGCACGTCGTTGTCATCAAAGCCGGCCACAATTTTGGATGCAACGAAATGGGCACATTCAACAAGGTAAGCCACGACAATCGTGTTTCGGATGCCCTTGCGCCCATCGGCACGAAGATAGCCCTGGAATTGTTGCTTCATGATGACACCTCTGCGCTTTGCCCGTTTGCATCCTGCAATGCATAGGTTGGTGTATAGGCCGAACGAATGTTGTGAACATGGACATGTGCCCCCGCCGCGATGGCGTGTGTCGCAATGCCGATGGGCATGCCGTACTTCAAGATACGTTCACCCTCGGCAATGTCACGACAGGCAATCTTGTGGGCCAGTGGGATCGCCTGCGTCAGCGTGATCACGCCGCTGGCAAGTTCCACGTTGGTCCCTTCTGGTGCCAGTTTTCGGGCGACAAGCACATTGTCGTTCGGATGTAAAAGAATGAAAGGTCCTGTCACGGTCGCATCTCCACCATATAGATATGATCAGCAACAAGGGCGGTTTCGTCCTTTTGGTTTGTCACCGTCAGGCGTTCGGTCACCCGGCCGTAACCGGGCCGCTTTTCCATGACTTCCTTGTCGGTGATTTCGACCCGCGACTTGATCGTGTCGCCAATAAACACCGGTTTGACAAACCGCAGACGGTCATAGCCGTATGAAAATGCGACTGGATTGATAACTGTTGCGGTCAATCCAACCCCGATGGTGAACACCATGGTACCATGGGCAATCCGCTGACCAAACGGCAACGTCTTGCAAAACTCGGCATCAAGATGATGGGGAAAGAAATCGCCAGAGTGCCCGGCATGAACCACAAAATCGGTTTCCGTGATCGTACGCCCCGTGGTGTGGCGGCCGTCCCCGATTGCATAGTCCTCAAAATATGTAACCTGCTCAAGCATTCGGGGCCTCCTTGATCGGATGCATCGGCTGGGCGGAGCTTTCATAGGCAGCCTCGACCAAGGCCATCGTGTGCCATGCGTCCTCAGCCGAACCTTCAAGGTCCGCGTCAAGTCCACATGCAAACCGTTGAAGCTGTGCGAAACGGCCCTTGAATGCGGCAATGAACCAGTCACCGACCAGTTCGACCTGCCGCCATTCGCCGTCCGTATTGAGCCAAAGTTCGTCCGGCTCGCCCTTGGGGTAGTCCAGATTGACCCCAAGCTTCATATAAGCGGCCCCTTTGGTGCCGCAAATCCGAAACTCGCAGGCCTGAAATTTCCGGCCAAAAGCATGGTTGTGATTGATCGACAGGTTGCAGCGAATCTGATCGCTGTAATCAAGCATCATGGCACTGCGCGTGTTCGATATGCTTGAGGACGGATGCCCAAGGGTGCGCGCATGAATGCCTTTGGGGTTACCCAAAAGGTCGCGCACGAAATCAAGATAATGGATCGAGTGCAAAAGAATTTCGACACGCGGCAAATTGGCAAGGAATTCCCACAAATGCCACGGCGTATCAAGCGCAAGCCAGGCATCGAAATCAACGATATCGCCAAGCAACCCTTGAGCAACCGCATCCTTAAGCGCCAATGAGTTGGGCGCAAAGCGTAGCTGGAAATTAACCGCCGCCTTGATTTTCTTGCGCCGTAAAACAGAAATAATCCGGTCGGCTTCGGCCAAGTTCGACCCCAGCGGTTTTTGGATCAGGGCAATGGCGCCATCCGGCAATGCTTCAAGCACACCGACAATTGCTGCGGGCGGCACGGCAAGATCAAAGACAACACCGTTTTGTCCTGCGGCCTCTTCGACCGTATTAAATGCCTGTGTGTCGGCACCCGATGCGACTTTTTGCGCCTTGGCGGTATCAGGATCAAATATCCCGGCAACAGGGATACCCAATTCACGATAGGCCGGAAGATGCGCATCGGTCACGATGGAGCCCGCACCAAAGATTACGACGGGCATCGGTGTTTTGGGCATTTCAATTGTCTGGCGTAAATCAGTCATGATGAAAGACCTCCTCCATCTCGGCCCACCATTCGCCTTCATTGCGGCTTTCAAGGGGGCGCTGTAGTGGCTCACAGAAAGACCACCAACGCTGCGTTTCGGGATCGGCCGCCATTTTTGCCATGTCGGCATCGAAATCCGTGCCGACATATTCGAAATAGGCAAAAAGCAGGTTTTCCGGTTCTTTCAGGAAAATTGAATAATTGCGGATATTGCATGCGGAAATCTTGGCAAGCACGCCGGGCCATGCATCGGCATGAAGCCGCTTGTATTCCGCGATGGCATCCTCACCAATGCCAATCAGTTGTCCGTGGCGGGTCATTGCTGCCCCTCCTTTATTTCGAATGCGCTGCCTGAAAGAGTTAGGGCAGCAAGTTTTTCGTGATCCCAGTCGATGCCAAGCCCCGGAGCAACCGGGGCAAGCGCCATCCCACCTTTACGCGCCATCGGGGCCGCGATGTCTTCAAGCTGGGGAATGTATTCAAGCCACGGTGCATTGGGCACGGCACAGACAAGACTGACATGCAGTTCCATCAAAAAGTGCGGGCAGACCGACATGTTATGCCCCTCGGCCATGTGTGCGACCTTAAGCCACGGTGTAACACCGCCGACACGGGCAACATCGACCTGCACAATCTCGCATGCATTGGCACTTACGTAATCGGCAAACTGCCCCAAGCTATACAGGCTTTCTCCCACCGCAATCGGCACACGCGATTGCGCCTGTAAACGGGCATGCCCGGCAATGTCATCGGACGGCAACGGTTCTTCGAACCATGCGATGTTAAGCCGCTCAAGCATTGGCACACGACGCTTTGCCTCGGCAGCGGTCATCGACTGATTGGCATCGGTCATGATCTCGTACTCATCGCCAAGCGCACTGCGCACCGCTTCGAGCCGGGCGGCATCACCGGAAACCGTCGGCGTGCCGATTTTGACCTTTGATCCGCGAAAGCCGTCTGCCTTTGCAGCCTTGGCGTCTTCGACCAGTGCCTTGGGTGGCAGATGAAGCCAACCGCCTTCGGTCGTATACATCGGCACCGTACTTTTGGCCCCACCCGCCAGAACATGAAGCGGAAGACCGGTTTTGTGACCGCGCATGTCCCAAAGGGCTGTATCAATCGCCGCAAGCGCAAGCGACATGATCGGCCCAACCGCTGTCGCATGTGAACAGAACAAAAGATCACGCCAGACGGCTTCGATGTGGTCTGCGTCCTGTCCCATCAGGCGGGGCAGTAACGTTTTTTGCAACAGTGCCAGAACCGATGGCCCACCGTCCCCGATGGTGTAGCTGTACCCCATACCCTGTGCACCGTCCGCGTCATGGAGCACGACAAAGATCGTTTCTTGCGACTTGAACGACTGAATCGCATCGGTGCGCACGACCTTTGGTTCAAGGTCGACGAGAAATGCGTTTGCGCGTGTAATTCGTGCCATCAGATGACCTCAGCGTTTCAGTGCCGCGCCGGTTTCGGCGTCAAACAGGTGACATTTGTCGAGCATGATCTGGAATGTCATACGCTCGCCAGTTTGGACCGGACGCGGGTTGAACATTTTGGCCTGTACTTCTTTGCCCGCAAGCACCGAGAAAAGAAGTGTTTCCGTGCCCAATGGCTCGGTGAGGTTAACTTCCATCTCAACCTCCGCCATATGTTCACCGTGCGGAAGCGCGTGGCCCACCGGCATGATGTTATCAGCCCGGACACCAAAGGTAACAGGCTGTCCTTCGGCCAGTGAATAGCCCGGCGGAATGGCAATAAGAGTACCATCGGAAAACGCGAGTTTCCCGTCTTTGACAACCGCATCCAAAAGATTCATCGGCGGCGAGCCGATGAATGTCGCAACAAAGGTGTTTAATGGATTTTCAAACACCTCAAGCGGAGTTCCGACCTGTTCGATATGGCCGTCGCGCATGATGACAATACGATCAGCAAGCGTCATGGCCTCGACCTGGTCATGGGTGACGTAAATGATGGTCGATTTTAATTTTTGATGCAGCTTTTTGATCTCGACCCGCATCTGGGTGCGCAATTTTGCATCAAGGTTCGAAAGTGGCTCGTCAAAAAGGAAGACTTCCGGGTGACGGACAATGGCGCGCCCCATGGCCACACGTTGACGTTGCCCACCAGAAAGCGCGCCGGGCTTTCGATCCAAAAGCGGTGTCAGCGACAGGATTTCTGCGGCCTTATCGACCGCATCGTCGATTACCGGCTGCGCCTGTTTGGCAACCTTAAGCGAAAAGCCAAGGTTTTCACGCACCGTCATATGCGGATAGAGCGCGTAGTTCTGAAACACCATCGAGATGTTGCGTTCGCGCGGCGGAAGGTCGTTAACCACCCGCCCTCCAATCTGCACCTCGCCGCCTGAAATCGCTTCAAGTCCCGCGACCATACGCAGTGTTGTCGACTTTCCACAGCCCGACGGCCCCACCAGAACGACAAATTCGCTGTCGGCGATTTCAAGGTTGATGGAATGAACGACTTCAAGAACGCCGTATTTCTTCACCACATTGCGAAGGGTGACATTCGCCATTTTCTTATCCTTTCACGCCGCCAAAGGTCAGGCCGGCTATGAGGTGTTTCTGCACGAGGAAAGTAAGGATCAGCGCGGGGATAATCATCAAAACCGCAAGCGCGCACATCCCCCCCCAGTTAAGGGTAAATTCCGAAGTGAAATCTAAAAGTCCAACCGGCATCGTCTTTGACGTGGTCGAACGCGTTAGCTGGGACGCCAGCGCATATTCGTTCCATGACGTCAAAAAGGCGAAGATACCGGCAGAGGCAATGCCAGAGCGCGCGACGGGGAATTCAACCCGCCAGAAGGCTTGCCACCGGGTACAGCCATCGATCTCGGCGGCTTCGGCCAGTTCCGGGGGGACCTGCCTGAAAAAGCCGTCAATAAGCCAGATCGTAAAGGGCACATTCAGCGCGACATAGGCCATCACCATACCCAGATGTGTATCGATGATGCCAACCCGCGCAAAGATGATGAACAACGGCAAGGATAGCGCCACACCGGGCACTGCACGCGTCACCATCAGGGCGACAAACACGCCCCCCTTGAACTTGAATTTATACCGGGCAAAGGCATAGCCACCTGCCATCCCGATCAAGATCGCGATCACGGTGGAGGTCACCGAAATGATCAGCGAGTTGGTAAAATAAGTCAGGACAGGCACGCCCCCCTCGCCAATCCCGCCAAACATTGCACGGTAATGGTCAAGGTTCAGCTCGTTGGGGATCCAGACAGGCGGCTTTGCCATGATCTCGACCGTTGGACGGAAAGAATTCAACACGATCCAGAGCCCCGGCACACACAGGACCATCATCGCGGAAAACAAACCAAAGAAATGCAATCCCTTAAGGGAATGACGGCGGATGCGGTGGTTCATATTGGTCGCCATTGCTTACGCCCCCATCCCAAGTTCACGCCGGGACTGTGTCAGTTTCTTAAAGAAATACACGGTGAAGAAGATCGCGAGAAAGATCGAGATATAGCCCATCGCATTGGCATACCCCATGCGCGCATCGACGTAACCCGTCCGGCCAATCAAGGTCCACAACAGCTCTGTCCGGCGCGCAGGCCCGCCATTTGTCATGATCTGAACGATGTCATAGGCGCGCGCCACATCAAGTGATCGGATCGCCATCGCGATGTATATGAACGGCATCAAAAACGGCAACGTCACATAGCGAAACGATTGCAAGGACGTACAGCCGTCAACCTTCGCAGCTTCGAGCGGATCACGTGGAATGGCATAAAGCCCGGCAAGAATGAGAATCCCAAACACCGATGTTGCCGTCCAGACTTCCGCAAAGATGATTGAAAACATCGCAAGGTTGCCATCGACCAACCATGGGATGGCCTGATCGGTAATGCCAAGCGACTGAAGCGCGTTGTTCACAAGCCCGACATTATCGTTAAAGATGAATTTGAACTGGAAACCGACCAGGATCGGCGAGAACATCATCGGGAACATCATCATCGTGCGCAAAAGGCGTTGGCCGCTGGTGACTTTCGACACCATAAGCGCAAGACCAAGACCCAGCAGCATCTCAAGATTAAGGGCCACAGCCAGCAACAGAACGGTTCGCCCAAAGGCTGCCCAGAACTTCACATCGGTCACGGCTTTTTCGTAGTTAAACAATCCGACCCAGTTGAAAATACTGTCTGGCCGGGTCAGCCGATAGGACGTGAAACTCGAATAGAGCGAGAAAACGAGCGGGATCAGCACGACGGCCGATAGAATGATGATGGCTGGCAATAAAAGAACCAACCACGGAGGGAGCTTCAAGCGCTTCATGAGGATGTCCCGTAGAGCGGCACGGATGGCCCGTGCATTTCAGGCGGATGGAAGATTGAACCGGACGACACAGACAAAACAGTGCCGTCCGGTATTTCTGGCTTAGTAGACGCCTTCTTCCTGCATCAACTCGTCAACGGACTCTTGCGCATCGGCAAGTGCCTCATCAACGGTTTTGTCACCAAGAATGGCGGCCTGAAGTTCAGGATAGATGATGTTGGTGGTCTCGATCCAAAGCGGGGTTGGCGGCACCGCAAATGCGGTTGCAGCCGTTTCCTTGAACGCTGCCAGAACTTCGCTGCGATACGGATCGCCTTTTGCCTGTTCGGAAACGTAGTCCCAAACGGCGGTTCGTGACGGCAAAGGACCGGCTGCACTTTCAAGTTTCTGACTGTCTTCATTGGTCAAAAACTCAACAAGCGACGCCGCAGCTTCTTTGTTTTCACAATCTTCGGTCACAGAGAAACCATGGAACCCGGACCAACCGGTGCGCACACCAGCCGAACCCTTGGGTGCCGGGGCAACACCAACATTACCGGCAACTTTCGATGCGGACGGATCGTTAAAGAACCCGGCCCAGCCCGGCCAATCAAGGTTTAATCCGATTGTCCCGGATGCGAACCCGTTTCCAAGGTCATCCCAAAGATAGTTGGTCGTACCAGCAGGAACCGCACCGGCGTCATACAGATCAACAAACCACTGCAAGGCGCGTTTGCCTTCTTCGGAATTGAAAGCCGGCGAGAAGTCGTCGTTAAACAGCTTGCCGCCTTCGGCAACGACCATTTCGTAATATCGGCCAACGATGGCTTCGTCTTTACCTGCATACTGAGTGCCATAGAAGTTGGGCGGATCCGCAAAGAAGATCGCCTGATCTTTTACCTGCGCCCAGGTTTCGGGCACAGCAAGCGGATAGCCGTACTTGTCTTCGAATGCCGCGGCCTTCTCGGCGTCTTCATAAAGGTCTTTTTGATAGTAAAGTGCCGAAACATCAAACTGAGCACGCGGCAGCATGACCAGCTTGCCGTCAAAGGTGGCAGCTTTGATGTTGGCCTGCACAAACTCGGCAACCGTATCCTTGCTCACCAAGTCGCCCAGGTCGGTATAAAGTGCAGAATACTGGGACGCGAAGGATGAGTGGTTCGATCCAACACACCAGTCGGTCGTGCCTGCTGCGATGTCGGACTTGAATTCCTTATCCAGTTCGAAGTGGTTCTTCTTGGATATGATGTTCACTTTTGCGCCGGTCGCGGCTTCCCATTCAGGAATGCGGGCATAAAGTGCTTCATATTGCTGCCCACCGATCAGTTTGGCTTCGATGGTCACCCCATCAAATTCAGCCGCCTGTCCGATGCTACTGACGCTGACAACTGCGGTTACCGCTGCCGCTGTGGCAAGTATGGCGCTCGACGCGCCCTTTAAAAACGTTCTCACTATTTCCTCCCTAAATGGAACGGTCTTCTCCAACTGGCTTTGGCTTCCGCTGCCGTTATTTTGTTAATTTCATATTCGGAAGCATCTTTTATATTTAAACTTGACTTCGATAGCGAGTCAAGTTGAACTCACCAAAGAAATCGCTTAGCCCGTGAAAAAACACAGGATATCCTGCATATCCCACGTGAAATCCCCAATAAGGCCACGCAAAAAAGATCAGGACAAAGAGGAACCTTCATGTTTATCGACACCCATCTTCATCTGGTTTCCCGTCAACTCATCACATACCCTTGGTTGACGGATGTCCCCGCACTCAACCGTGACTGGACCTATGATGAGTATGAAAGCACGGCCAAACGCATTGGCATTGCAGGTGTCTTGCACATGGAAGTTGACTGCGCGCCGGAATTTATCGAAACCGAAAATGCCTTGATCGCCGACCTGATGGCGCGCCCGGGGAGTTTGATGCGCGGGGCCATTTCATCGGCCCGGCCCGAAGCAGAAGATTTTACCAGCTTCCTCGATCGCCTCGATCCGAAAGTGGTCAAAGGCATCCGCCGCGTATTACACGTCGTTCCCGATGAACTTTCACAAGACACCGGTTTTCGCGCGAACGTTGGACTGATCGGTAAAAAGGGCCTGCCCTTTGACATCTGTGTCAGCCAACGCCAACTTGAATTGGCAATCGATCTTGCCGACGCCTGCCCCAATACGGTCTTCGTGCTCGACCATTGCGGTGTCCCTGACATTGCCGGGGATGGGTACAAAGATTGGGAAAAATCAATCACACGCCTTGCTGAACGCCCGCATGTAAATGCAAAGATTTCGGGCATTTCGGCCTATGCCGCCCCCGACTGGACGCTTGAGACGCTGCGCCCCTATGTCGAACATATTATTGAAAGCTTTGGCTGGGATCGTGTGGTGTGGGGATCAGACAGCCCGGTTTGCACGCTGAATTCGTCGCTGGACCAGTGGATGGCCGCAACGCAGGCCCTGATTGCAGGCGCATCAGAAACCGAACGCGCTGCGTTTGCCAGCGGCAATGCCAAGCGGATCTGGAACATTTAGTCTGGAAATAAACTGCGCCAATACTCAAGACTTAAGCCCTGTACAGATCATGGTGAACGTCTCTAGAAGCTTCAACCCGACCGAGGTCAAGCCTCCACCATTAGTGGAAATCATGACTGTCGACTTTCAAGCTTGGCGTTTTTTGGGGTTTGGACACGCCTGACGAGCTTAAACTGTCCAATCCTGTCGCCCACCTCAGATTGCGTGGATGTGTGTTGTTGCTGCGCGCAATTTTTGTGTTTTCATTCATGTTTTGCAGCATGCCGGTCAGATCGACCAATTTATCTGCAATGATATGGGTAACTCCATCTTCACGCTGGAGCTTGCCGGTCACGCCAAGGACGGTGGCGGTCATGATCTCGCGCCGGAACTTTTCCATGACCTTGCTCCAGACCACCAGATTGACAATGCCCGCCTCATCCTCAAGTGTGATAAAAACCACCCCGGATGCAGTCCCCGGGCGTTGGCGTACAATGGCAAGACCAGCATGGGTCACCCGGTCCCCGTCTTTCAAATTGGGCAGGTCGGATGCCTTGCATATGCCCGCCGCGGCCAACGCATCGCGCAGCATGGTCATCGGGTGCCCCTTTAACGACAGGCGCAGGCTGGCGTAATCCTCAACAATCTCTTCGCCTGGTCCCATGACAGGCAAATCGACCGGCGCTTCGGCACCGAACTCAGCCGAAACCCCCATATTGTGATTGAAGTTCTGGGCTGCTTCAAACAGCGGTAAAACTGGCGGTGCCTTGCGCCCCTTGCCAAAACGCCGCACCGCCCAAAGGGCCTCACGCCGGGACAGCCCAAGCGATCCAAACGCATCCGCCTCGGCCAGCTTTTCAAGTGCTGCGGGCGAAAGTCCCGTTTGACGGGCCATTAGATACAGATCCTGATACCCGCCCAATGGTCGGTTATCCATCACGGCCAAGGCGTCAAGCGCGCCAAATCCCCGGATTTGGCGAAATCCCAACCGCACAGAATGATAGCCGCCATGACGCCCCAATTCCCGTTCCAGCCGATTGTCCCAGAAACTGTGATTGATATCGATCTCCAACACACGCACACCGTGACTTTTGGCATCCGCAACAAGTTGTGCCGGGGCATAAAACCCCATCGGCTGAGCATTGAGAAGCGCGCAGAGGAAAACATCCGGGTGATGGCATTTCAGCCAGGATGATGCATACGCCAGAATGGCAAAACTCGCCGCATGGCTTTCGGGAAACCCGTAATCGGCAAAGCCTTCAATCTGTTTAAAGCAACGCTCGGCAAACTCTTGATCGTAGCCATTCCTGAGCATGCCATTGATAAATTTGTCGCGATGTTCGCCAATCGTACCGGTGCGTTTAAAGGTTGCCATTGCCCGTCTAAGATTGTCGGCCTCCCCCCCGGAATACCCCGCCGCGACAATTGCGATCTGCATCGCCTGTTCCTGAAACAGCGGCACGCCACAGGTGCGTTTGAGAACGGCTTCAAGCTCCCTTGACGGGTAATCAACCTTTTCGCGTTTCATCCGCCGCTGCAAAAACGGATGCACCATCCCGCCTTGAATCGGGCCCGGTCGAACAATGGCGACCTGGATCGTAAGGTCATACAAACTGCGCGGTCTCAGACGCGGCAACATGCTCATTTGCGCACGCGATTCCACCTGAAACGTGCCGATGCTGTCGGCCTTGGCCAGCATGTCATACACTTTGCCGTCTTCCTTGGGCAGAGTGGCAAGCGTGTAATCGATATTCTTATGGTCGCGTAACGCATCAAACGCCTTGCGTATGCAGGTCAACATGCCAAGGGCAAGCACATCGACCTTAAGAATCCCCAACGCATCAATGTCATCCTTATCCCATTCAATGGTGGTGCGATCCGCCATTGCCGCATTGGCAATCGGGGACAACTCACAAAGCGGTCCACGCGTAATCACAAACCCGCCGACATGTTGCGAGAGATGGCGGGGAAAGCCGGTCAACTCGCCAGCCAGGCCCAACACGGCTTTCAACCGGGGTTCATCGGGATGAATGCCTGACTGGCGCATCATGTCCTCATGTGCCCCCTTACTGCCCGATCCCCAGATGGTTTTGGTCAGTTTGACAATCGTGTCTTCCGACAGGCCAAACACCTTGCCGACATCACGAATGGCACTGCGCGACCGATATGAAATTACGGTTGCCGTCAAACCGGCACGGTCCCGACCATAACGTTCATAGATATGCTGAATGACTTCTTCGCGGCGTTCATGTTCAAAATCAACGTCGATGTCAGGCGGCTCATTGCGCGCATTGCTGATAAAGCGTGAAAACAGCAATTCAACCTTGGCCGGATCAACCGATGTGACATGCAGGCAAAAACAAACCGATGAATTGGCCGCCGATCCGCGTCCCTGACAAAGAATATTTCGCGACCGGGCAAAAGCGACAATGTCATGCACGGTTAGAAAATAGGGCGAAAAGCCAAGTTCATCGATCAGTTTCAGCTCGGTTTCAATCAAATCGCGAACCTTGTCAGGAATGCCATCAGGATAACGTTTCTTCGCCCCTTCCCAAGTCAGGCGAACAAGGCGCTCTTGGGTGCCTTCGCCTGATCCATCATTTTCATCGGGATATTCATATGTCAGTTCTGTAAGGCTAAAGCGACATTGATCGGCAATTTCGACCGTCCGGGCCAACCATTGGGGATGATCGGGAAACAGACGCGCCATCTCGTACGGCGATTTGATGTGGCGCTCCCCATTGGGGAACAGGCGATATCCGGCATCCTCAATTGTACAATGATGACGAATACAGGTCAGGACATCCTGCAATGGCTTACGTGACCGCAGATGCATGTGCACATCATTGGTAACCACGGCAGGAATACCAAGATCGGTCTCGACGGCCTCGGTAAAGGCCAGCCTTTCACTATCAAATCCATCCATGAAACGTCCAACCGCCAGCCAGAGCTTCCCGGCGAAATGGCCTTGAAGTCGCACCAACTCAAGACGAAAGGCGTCATCAGGCACCTGTGGCGGCACGACAATAAACAGCTGACCTTCGGCATGGTCGAGAATCTCAGAAAGATAAATTTCGCACGATCCCTTGGGGGCACGGCGCTTGCCAACAGTCAGCAGCCTGCACAATCGGGCATAGGCGGCCCGATCCGTCGGATAACACAGCAAGGAGGACGCATCGACAGGATCAATCCGGCAGCCAACCACATAGTTCAGCCGGTCCTTATAATGCGCATGAGCACTGTGGCCACGCACGACACCGGCCAAACTATTACGGTCGGTAATTGCAATCGCATGCAGCCCCTTGGTGGCGGCACTCAAAACCAATTCTTCGGCATGTGAGGCCCCACGCAGAAAGGAAAAATTGCTGCTGACCTGAAGTTCGGCATAGCCGGTTTTATCCGGGATCGCTGGGGGGATGTCTTGCGTCATGATCTATCCCCCAAACAGGCCATGAACGGACCAGATATCTTGCCCGAACGAGCCACTTCGAAACAGCCACAGCATCCGGCCTTTCTGATCACACACCCGGAAATAATCGCGGGTCTGCTGGCTTAGGGCAAAGTCATGCCGGTCCAGATGCTCCCACCATTCAGGGCAAATGCGTTCGGGTCCCTCGGCACGCAGAATTTCGACAATCATCTTGCGCCAGCGCAGTCTAATCGGGGTCCCTGTATCACTGCGCGCAAGAATATCGACAGGCTCAGGCGGATCAATCAGGCGCACCGGCCGACGGGGCAGGCTCACGTTATCAAGCCGCATCGGCTTGACCGGTCCCGTAACGGCCTGACGGACGGCGGCCCGTTCAGGCAGGTGGCTGGCATGATGCCCCGGGTAAAACAGGCTATCGTCCGCCCCCAGATGATGCGTGATCCGGTCAACCAATTGCGCAAGGGCGATGGTTCCGCCACTGTCATCCTGCTTTTGATCCAGCCGGACCTGACGAAAGGTGACATGTTCAACCCAGGGCGCATAAAGGACGACCTGCTCAATGCCAAACCCGGCATCCACACCGGGCATTTTTTCCGCAAGAAGCCGCAGGATATGAAGCTCGATCTGGCACGGACTGCCGGTTGTCACAGCAATCGTATGGGTATGCCCATCGACCTGTATACAGCGCAAAACGACACGGCGCAGACCCAGATTTTCGCCCCGAAGTCTTTCGCACAGCTCCGCCATCATGGCCTCAACCGCCTGCGCAAGGGTGACGGCATCGCCCAATGGTTCGCCAAAACTGCGTCCGATCAGCCAGCGATGTTCGGGCAATTCAAAACTCAGATGTTCCGGCAGACGGCCATAAAACTGATCAAGGCGTTGCAAAACATCCGGCCCCAGCCGGGTGGTGATGTTCGCACGCGGTAATGGCGTAATATCGCCAAGACGTTTGAGCCCAAGTCGGGAAAGCAAGGTCAAAACATCATCCGTTAGCCTGAGACAGGACACAGGAAATCGCGCAGAAACCCTATGATCGCGCGGCAGATGCAGGATGCGCTGATCGGGCGCATCAGGATGACAGCGTGCCGCTGCCCAAGCCGCCCCGGCTGTATCGGCAATCGCGGCACGCGCATGCATGCCACGTGCCTGCACATCACGCAAAACCTGCCCCAGCATTGCCGATTCACCGCCAAATAAATGGCTCCCGCCCGTAATGTCGAGCCACAAGCCCGCGTCCCCCTGCAAGCTTTGGGTATGCAGCATACGGTCTGGTGCGATCCATGGGCTGTAGCGATCCATAAACTGGATCAGACGGGTTAGTTCCGATTGATAACGGTCGGGTTCTTCGGGAATATTCGTCAGATCAGGCAATATGCTGCGTGCATCCGACAAGCGCATGGCACCATGTAGCCCCGCCTGATACGCAGCACCATTCAATCCGCACACCAGAACGCCTTTGGGATCAACACGCGTGATGATCAGTGGCACACCGACCTTGTTGGGGCTTTGCCGTGTTTCATCCCCGCATGCGGACGGCGCGATCCGATGGCAGTCGACTTTCCATTGCGTTAACCACAGATATAGAAAACGTTGCTGCATTGATCTCAACTCTCCAGCCGCCCGGTCGAACCCCACGTCCCCCGATCAGGCTGAGATGATGAATATTTCCTGTACTGTTTGTCTTCCGGTCATCGGAAGGTTCGATTTTCCAGCGTGTTAGCGCACTGGATGGTGCAAGACGGTTGGTCTGTTGCGCCCTTCTCAGCACGATCAAACGGGTCCCGGCTTTCTCACACGCCAGTTGCAGACGTCGGGCCGCCGTCAAACCATAGTCGGTTGTCTCCAGAATAACCGATGCGACCTGCCCGGATTTGGCAACTTCTTCACATGCCCAAAGAGCCGTAACCTGCTGCCCGGTCGTCATCATCAAGGGCGGCGGACCCGATGCCAGATCAGGCAAGGACAAGTGATAAAAACGTCCCTGATCAATGGCCCGCCGCTGCCTGATCCAAAAGACAGATTTGCCACAAGGTCCTGTTTCACATTTATTTTCGCCAATCTGCGCAAGATGCCACGCCAGAACCGATGCGGGCCCATCGTCATGGCCACAAACCACTTCATGCAAGCCAACAGATCGAATACCGACAGGGCCAATATGCCGGGATAGCGACACATTCCCAAAGGCATGTGAAATCACACCACCCGTCTCACCGTCCGGACAAGCAACCTGTCCTTTCCACTGTTTGTCGAGCTGTGCCAAGGCGGCACGCGCCTCATCAAGCCGTTCAGTTAACATCACGCACAACATATGTTCACTATTTGTTCTTTTCTAGGCGCGAACATACCCCAGAGTCAAATTGAAACTCCTGAGTATCCTCCCTTCCAAGCTATTGCAGCCTACCGGATTCTATCGATTTATCTTCTTCTATCAGAACCACATGACAACAAGGCTCAGAAGAACATCAATCAGAACAAACAGGTAGCTATTCTCCGGTCATAATTCCAAATTATGACCCGCGGGAAAAGTATGGCATTTCGTTGGGAGATTTAAGTAAATACTCATTTGATATGAGTATTTACTTAGTACCAGAAAAGACGACATCTACTTGCATGTACACCAACGAGAAAAGCCTTCAAATGGCTCAGCCGCATTCGCGGAAAACTCTCGATTAGTCTGCAATCACTTGCTATCGCGCTGGAATATCCAGTCATGATCTGGATGGTTTTGGAAGCGCCATTTGCGCATCGGTCCGGCCATGACGTTAAGATAATACATCTCATAGCCATATGGACTGCCGCACGGATGATGGCCCTTGGGCACCAGAACAACATCGCCATCTGAAACCGCCATGGTTTCATCCAACTCGCCATCCTCGGTGAAGACCCGCTGGAACCCAAACCCCTGAGCAGGGTTAAGGCGATGATAATAGGTCTCTTCAAGATAGGTCATGTCAGGATAGTTATCCTCATCATGACGATGGGGCGGATAACTTGACCAGTTGCCTTGCGGAGTAAACACCTCGGTCACCAGCAGGCTATCGGCAATGTCTTTATCTTCCATCGCAATCGGATGAATATAGCGGGTATTGGCCCCTTTGCCACGCTCAACCAGTTCGATATCACTGATCACCCCTGCCGGGTAATTTCCCTTGCCCGGTGCGGTACAAACCGCAAGCGTACAATCCGTCGTGGCCACCGCTTTCCAGTTCGCTTCATTGGGCGCATAGACGCAAGCTGGCGGGATCCGCTCAAAAACGCTCATACGTTTGCCAAGTTCGCCGAAATCCTGATCATCGACAGAAATGCTTGCCTTGCCTTCGACCAGAACCAGAATGACTTCACGATCCCCTGTTGCTTCGGCAGCACTTTCGCCCGCTTTCAGGTGATACAGACCAAACCCGACATATCCCCAATTGGCATCTTTGGCGGTAATGTCATGTACCTTGCCCTGTGTTCCACTTGGTTTTCTAAGCAGGTCTGCCATCAGATGTCTCCTTTATCCAGTCCGGTTTTCTCGGCCATATCGCGGAGCGATTTCAATCCCAGTGACTGGTATTCAAACGGGTTGCGCACATTGGGGTCCTGTTCGGCCTCAATCACCAGCCAACCGGAATAACCGTGTTCACCCGCTATTTTCAGGACCGGTTCAAACGCAACGCCACCTTCGGCGTCCCCTGGGACGGTAAAGACACCACGGCGCACACCTTCAAGGAAGCTCAAGCCCTCTTCACGGACCTGTTTGCTGATCGTCGGGCGCACGTTTTTACAATGGATATGCCCAACACGGTCCATGTAACGGGTCGCCAATTCTTTGGGGTCGGCGCCGCCAAACCATGCGTGTCCGGTATCGAGCAACAATTTGGTTTTCGGGCCGGTATTGGCCATAAAGGCATGAATTTCATCGGCAGTTTCAACAATCGTGCCCATGTGATGGTGATAGACCAGATCAATCCCCTGATCGGCACAATAGGCCGCAATCAGTTCAACATCCGCGCCAAACTTTGCCCATTGATCACCAACCAGAACCGGGCTGTCATTAAGGGCGGCATCATCATTACCATGAATGGCGTTTGAGGTTTCGCATACGATGCAAACCTTGCAGCCCATGGCTTTGAGCAAATCAAGATGTGGTTGAATGGCTTTTTTCTCATCCTCGACCGAATGGGTCAAAAGGTTCAGCGAATGCCAGCCAGATACGAATTGAAGACCATGGGGCTCAAGCGCTGCTTTTAAGGCAGACGGTTCTGTCGGCATTTTGTGGCCTTTTTCAATGCCGTCAAAGCCGATTTTTCCAGCTTCGGACAAACAGGTCTCAAGGCTGATTTCTGCGCCAAGGGTCTGGTCATCATCATTGGACCAGGCAATCGGATTGGTACCGTAAAGGATCATAATTCTAGTCTCCGGGGCGCTGGTTTTTCAGCGCAGCTTCGTAATTTTTGCGGGCTTCGTTCACCGTCGGGCGCACCGAAACTTCTGGCACGGCAACATCCCACCAATGACCACCGGCCTCAGTACTGGGCAGCGGATCGGTATCGATCACAATGACGTAGGATCGATCTGCCTTGCGTGCCCGCTCCATGGCGTCTTCAAGCTCGGTAATCGATGCAACTTTTTCAGAAACCGCCCCCATCGCACCGGCATGGGCGGCAAAGTCGATGGCAGATGGTTCAACATGGCGTGCGGTATCAAGAAGGTTGTTAAAACTTTCCCCGCCGGTCGCCATTTGCAACCGGTTGATACAACCAAAACCGCGGTTATCAAGGATTACCGTAATGATCTTGTGGCCCAGCATCACACTGGTCGCCAGTTCGGAATTCATCATCATGTAGGACCCATCCCCCACCATGACGACAACTTCACGATCCGGACGCGCCATCTTCACGCCAAGGCCACCGGCAATCTCATAGCCCATGCAGGAAAAGCCATATTCAACATGATATCCATTCGGCTTGGCCGCTTTCCAAAGCTTGTGCAACTCGCCGGGAAGCCCGCCAGCAGCACAGACCACAATGGTATCGTCATCCGTACTGCGCTGAACCGCACCGATCACCTGCGCATCGGTCGGCAAGGCATTGCCGGTTGGCAGGGCTGTGACACCATCAACCGCCTCAATCCAGCTTTTCTTAAGCGCCGGATCGACACTACGTGCTTGATGTTCGCCCAGCGCGCTGCTGAGCTCCGCCAGCGTTACCTTGGCATCGCCAACAACCGAAATTGCATCATGTTTTCGGGCGTCATAGGCCGCAACATTGATCGATAGAATGCGATGGTTCGGGCCTTTAAACAGCGCCCAGCTTCCCGTCGTAAAATCCTGAAGGCGCGTGCCCAACGCAATGATCAGATCAGCCTCTTCGGCAACGGCATTGGCACTACTTGCCCCGGTGACACCGATGGACCCAAGGTTAAGTGCGTCATCCCACGCCAAGGCGGATTTTCCCGCCTGAGTTTCAGCCACGGGGATATTATGACGATGGGCAAAGTCGCGCAGATCATCACATGCATCGGCATAATGCACGCCACCACCGGCAATGATCAGTGGCTTTTTTGCCACCTTGATCGCCGCAATCGCGGCGTCAATCTGGTCAAGGTCTGCACGCGGGCGCACCTGTTTCCATGTTTTTTGCACAAAGAAGTTTTCTGGCCAATCATAGGCTTCTGCCTGAACATCCTGACAGAACGCCAATGTGACCGGACCACACTCCACCGGATCAGTCAGTACAGCCATCGCACGCGGCAAGGCGGTCAAAAGCTGTTCTGGGCGGGTGATCCGGTCAAAATAGCGACTTACTGGTTTAAAGCAGTCATTGGCCGAAATCGTACCATCGCCAAAATCTTCTATCTGCTGCAAAACCGGGTCAGGTGCGCGATTGGCAAACACATCACCGGGCACAAGAAGAACCGGCAAACGGTTCACATGCGCCAGTGCCGCAGCGGTTACCATGTTGGTCGCCCCCGGCCCGATAGAGGTCGTCACCGTCATCGCACGTTTGCGATTGGATGCCTTGGCATAGGCAATGGCGGCATGCGCCATACCCTGCTCGTTATGACCGCGCCATGTCGGAAAATCATCGCCAATACCGTGCAAGGCCTCGCCAAGCCCCGCGACATTGCCATGCCCGAAAATCGCCCAGCACCCGCCAAAGAAGGGATCGCCATCACTGTTCATCTGACAACTAAGGTACCGCACCATTGCTTGGGCGGCGGTTAATCGAACGGTTTTCATGCCGCTCCTCCCGATTTTTTGCGCGCTGCGTCCCAGGTATCACACAGGGCGCGATATTTATTTGCCATTGAGACAACGGCATCTTCGTCCGTGATCGTACCGCTTAACCATTCGCGTGCAACACCGGCAAAGATGGTCCGCCCAACGGCAAAACCCTTGACCATGTCATACCGTGCCGCAACTTCGAAGCTTTCGACAAGCTCTGCCTCTGGTGCTTCAAGGCCCAGAACCACAATGCCCCGACAATAAGGATCATTTTTGGCAATGGCATCACAGGCATTGCGCCATGCCCCATCCGATTTCATTGGCTCAAGCTTCCACCAGTCGGGATAAACCCCGATATCGTAGAAACGTTCAATCACCTTGGCCGTGGTTTCATCATCGCAGTCGCGCACTTTCGACGGAATGACTTCCAGCAGGAATTCCAACCCGTTGGCCCGTGCCGCGTCAGCAAGGCGGACAATGGTTTCTTCCTGATCGGTCTTGGTCTGGGCGTCGTCATCGGGATGATAAAAACACAGGACCTTAACCACATGCTCGACCGGCCATTCTGCAAGCTTGGTACCAAGATCCGGTCCAATTTCAAGCTGCAAGGGACGCGATCCCGGCACTTCGACCGGACGTCCAATCCAAAGCCCGGTTCCCGCGGCCGCATAAAGTGCATCACGGCCCAATCGACGATCACACAGAATGCCGTATCCTACCTTATCGCCAGATACCGTCCGCGCCGCACGAAGGCAAAGTTCCTTGAACGGTCCAATGCGGTCACGGGAAACTTTTAGCTCATCAGCCAAATCTTCAAGCTGCATGCGATGGTCAAAGGCAAAGACCCGCATTTCCGGCCATGTGCCGGTTCGATTGGTTGACCAGTGGATTTGTTCAAGCTCTGCGTCATTGCGCAGTTCCGGGGTTTTCATTCCACGATCAAAGAAGAATTGAAGTTCTTCCCAACTCGGATAGGCAGGCGTACAGCCATGGCGCGACACCGCAAACGCCCCACATGCATTGGCGTATTTAAGTGACGTTTGCCAATCCTGATCAGTTAGCCAGCCTTTGAGCAGACCCGACATAAAGCCGTCACCCGCACCAAGGACGTTAAAGACATCAACCGCAAACCCCGGCCCGGAAATTCCATCATCAAGGTTCGTACCGATTTCGTCGGCAAAGGCCACCGCCCCCATCGGACCGCGTTTACACACAAGCGTCGCCTTCGAGATACTCCGAACATTTTCCAGCGCCTTTAGGGTATTTGTCGTCCCCCCGGCAATATGGAATTCTTCCTCGGTCCCCACGATCAGATCAAACAAATGCAGGGTTGCCTGCAATTCCTTGGTCACCGTGTCCGACGCAATGAAACGGTTTTCACCATCCCCATGTCCCGACAGCCCCAAAAGATTGGGACGGTAATCAATATCAAGGGCGGTTTTCGCACCACCATCGCGCGCCAGTTTTACAGCCTTAAGCACCGCAGCACGGGTTTTGGGATGCGATAGATGCGTTCCCGTAACCGTGACACAGCGTGCATCCGAAATGAAATCAGGATCGATATCATCTTCGCAGAGCGCCATGTCAGCACAGTTTTCGCGATAGAAAATCAACGGAAACTGTTCCTGATCGCGCACCCCAAGCAACACAAGTGCGCTCAGACGTTCCGGGTCGGTGACCACACCACGGACATCAACGCCTTCGGCGATCAATTTTTCGCGAATAAACCGGCCCATATGCTCATCCCCAACACGGGTGATCAGCGCAGATTTAAGTCCCAAACGCGCCGTACCGCATGCCATATTGGTCGGGGACCCGCCGATATATTTGTTGAACGACACCATGTCCTCTAGGCGCCCGCCAATCTGGGCCCCATAAAGGTCAACCGACGACCGTCCGATCGTGATGACATCAAGCCGCTTCATCAAACTGTCCCTCCGAGCGACCCTTCGAGCTGGGCAAGCTCCTGTCCGCCAGCCATCATATCCTGCAATTCTTCCGGTTTGATTTCGCCCCGCTTTGCCGTGCCATGGGTTTGGCCACGGTTCAACACGGTAAATCTGTCACCGACGGCCATTGCATGACGCACGTTATGGGTAATGAAAATCACCCCGATCCCGGATTTGCGCACCCGGTCGATGGTTGCCAGAACATTCGATGTCTGACGCACACCAAGGGCGGATGTCGGCTCATCAAGGATCAGGACCTTGGCCCCGAAATGAACCGCACGCGCAATTGCAACCGTCTGGCGCTCGCCGCCCGACAGGGTCCCAACTGCTTGTTCTGGTTCACGCAGGTTAATTCCCATGGATGACATTTCATCCATGGTCACCTTGTTGGCGTGTTTGAAATCGATCCATTTGAACGGGCCGAAACTTTTACGTGGCTCACGTCCCATCCAGAAATTGCGTGTCACCGACATAAGCGGGATCATTGCCAAATCCTGATAGACCGTGGCAATCCCGGCTTCCATCGCATCCCGCGGGCTGGAAAATGCGACATCCTGACCGCTAACCCGCATCACACCCTTGGTCGGTTTGTGAACCCCCGACATGGTTTTGATAAAGGTCGATTTCCCGGCACCATTGTCGCCCAGAAGACAATGACACTCCCCTTCCATGACATTGAAGGAAACACCTCCAAGGGCGATGACAGGACCAAAATGTTTTTCGATATTGTCCATTTCAATCAAAGGCGTGCTCATCACCGTTCTCCCGTAATCATGCGGCGGATATAGGTATTCATGATGACAGCAAAGATCAGGATACCCCCAAGGAACACTCGGAAAAGCGAGCTTTCAGCACCAGCAAAGAACAGGCCCTGCTGAACCACACCAAAGATCAGCGCGCCTAGTGCCGCCCCGATCACAGAGCCATATCCACCGGTCAAAAGCGCACCGCCAATGACCACACAAATGATGGCTTCAAATTCCTTGAGCAAACCACGATCTGCTGCGGCTGAGCCGAATTCCATCACCTGACAGGTGGCAAACACAGTTGCGCAAAAAGCGGTAAACATAAACATCAGGATTTTAACCCGGTTCACCGGAACACCGACATAACGTGCCGCCTGCGCATCACCACCCGATGCAAAAATCCAGTTCCCGAAACGTGTTTTGGTCAAAAGCCAGTGACCAAAAATGACAAGCCCAAGCGCCCAGACAACCAGCATCGGAATACCATCAACCACCGGCTGGCCCATACGCGATCCACGGGTAAAGGTCTCTATCACACCAATATCGCCCAACCACTGGAAGAGCCCCTTGAAGATCACACCGCCAAACAACCATGCCAGCGGGTCGCCTTCGGCTGCTTCTTTCACACCACCGATAATGGTTTGACGGGTCGTCAAAATGGAAAGCCAGATGGTCAGTCCGCGCAGAATATACAAAAATGCCAGTGTTACGATGAAACTGGGCAGGCCGGTCTTGATGACAAGGAACCCGTTCAGCGCCCCAATTGCCATGCAAACCACAAAGGCCGCAATGATCGAAAGCCAAATCGGCAAGCCCCATTGCACCGACAGAATGGCAATGACCACACCGGCAAAGCCGATCATGGAACCGACGGAAAGATCAAACTCGCCGGCAATCATCAACAGGCAGGCACCGACCGCAATGATCGCGAACTGCGCGGAAACAACGCCCCAGTTCTGAACACCTTCGGCGGAAAACATGCCGCTATCACCGGCAATCATAAAGAAGAAAACAAAGACCAGAATCGTACCGCAGATCGCTCCGAGTTCGGGCCTGATCATGGCACGGCGAATGGCTGAGACTTGCTTGATCCGCTCGTCCGACATGGCATTACTCTTTTAACTGATAGAAGGGGTGGCCAGGGGCGGCCAAACTGGCACGCCCCTGACGGGAGGGAGGTTTAACGATATTCGCCGGCGTATTTTTCGACCTGCGCAATATTGTCCTTGGTGATGAAACCCGGACCAGAATTGATATGACCGGACGGCAGAACGCCGTAACGGGCATAGTTGGTCAGAATGACGACCGGCAGATACCCTTGCAGATACGGCTGCTGATCAATCGCAAAGTCGATTTCGCCCGCTTTGATCGCATCGGCAATCTCGGATGAAAGATCGAATGTACCAAACATGATTTCACCCGCCAGACCAGAATCGCGAAGCGCAGCCAAGGTCGGATGGGCGGAATTCGGACCAAGGGTCAGAACCGCATCAACATCCTGATGAGAGTTCAAATATGCGCTGACCTTGTTTTTGACTTCCGACGGATCCTGACCGCTATCGATCATCTGGCTGCCAAGCTCAACACCAAGGGCGTCGGCAAAGCCACGGCAACGTTCGACCGATGCCGGGTTGGTGATGTAATGGTTCACACAGACAAAGCTTTTCGCACCGGCTGCGGCCGCGCGCTTTCCTGCGCCAAAACCGGCGTCATATTCTGGCTGACCGACATGCATCAGTGCGCCGAGTTTTTCGGACTGTTCCTGAGTACCAGAGTTAATCGTGATAACCGGAATGCCCTTATCAACTGCATCTTTAACCGGCCCCTGAAGGACGTTAAAGTCTGCGATGGTCACAATGATGCCATCCGGATTGGTTGCACTGGCCTGTTCGACAATACGTGCCATGTCGGCCAGATCGCCGGTCGGTGGGTTGCGATATTCAACTTCGACATCCATCTGGTCACCGGCGACCTGAATGGCATTCTTGATCACGTTCCACCAGCTATCTGAATCCGGTGCGTGGCTGATCAGAACAAATTTTTCATTTTCTGCGGATGCAGTCCCGGTCAAACCGGCAAATGCAAATGCTGCTGCCGCAACGGCAGTAAGCGCCTTTTTCATGAGTGCCTCCCTAGTGGCTGATAACGTTGGGGTTATCCCATTAGATTTATGTGATTTCCCGGCAATCGGTCGTCTTAATGCGTCCTTCTTGCCCATGACGGTGTGGGTCGAGCCCGATTCTTGAAACCGTTAATAGAATTTTTGTTCTATTTTTATGTAAAATCAACATTTTTTTTCTATTGCACTGCAAAATCGCGATATTTCAAACGCAGCGCACAGCTCTAAATCTCCGAGAACCGCCACTTAAATACCCTGCAAAATTCTGCGACGGCACCCACTGTAAAGAAGGCCGAAAACGCTACAAACTCGCGAATTCACGTGCCTTCTGAACGACTCGAATGCCGGGGATAGCTCCGCCAAAACAAAACCGGCGCAACCTGATCGCTGCGCCGGTGAAAAATCAGACCACTTAGGTACCTTTTGAAATCAGGCCGGGATTTCCTTTGCGACGTCCACGGTCCGCCCTTCGCGTGCGGACAAGGCCGCGGCCTCGGCAACGATCAGCGCATTGATGCCATCCTGCAAGGTCACCGGAAGCTCGGTGTCCCCCTCAACACCTTCGATGAAGCTGTTCCATTCGATTTGATAGGCTTTGGCATAGCGCTCAAGGAAGAAATGCTCGGGCTTGGCTTTGGTCGCACCGGCACGGGTGATGATCTCGACCGTGTTTTCCAGAACATTGTGCGCCGCCAGCAAGCCGTCTGATCCCAGAAATTCTATTCGCTGGTCATAGCCGTATGCCGCGCGGCGGCTGTTTTTAATCACCGCCATGCGCCCGCCGGAAAACTCAAGTGTGGTAATTGCCGTATCAAAATCACCAGCCTTACCGATTTCCGGATCAACGATGCTTGAACCGATTGCCGTAACTTTTTCCGGCAGTTCGCCATAAATCCAGCACGCCATGTCAAAGTCATGGATCGCCATATCGCGAAAGATACCGCCCGAAACCTTTACATAGCTGACCGGCGGCGGGGCGGGATCGAACGATGTGATCGACAGTAATTCACCCTTGCCGATTTCCCCCTTGTCGAACGCTGATTTCAGGCTGTTGAAATTGGGGTCAAAACGCCGGTTAAAGCCAACCATCACAGGCTTTCCATGCGGCTTGCAGCGTGCAAGGCAATCAACCGCACGCTTGAGGTCAAGATCAACCGGCTTTTCACACAGCACTGCCTTTCCTGCTGCGGTTGCCGCCTCCATCAGATCGGCATGGGTATCGGTCGATGTTGCGATCAAAACCGCATCAATCGCGGGATCAGCAATAATTTCTTCGCTGGTACGCACCACGGCGCCATGTACACGTGCAAGGTTCTGTGCGGCGTCATCAAATTTGTCAGACACGGCAACCAGTTCACTTTGCGGATGGGCGACAATATTAACCGCATGGACCTGACCAATACGCCCTGCGCCCAGCAAACCTATTTTAAGCATTCCGTTTTCCTTCCCTTCGGCGGTGTCGCCATGGTCTTGCGGATGTCTTTTGCATCCGTTTTTGGTGACATGTATTCCATCAACACTTGCCATGAATGGAATATTTATTCTGTTTTATAAAGTTTTCAATAATTATTTTCCATAAGCCAGTTTATCGCGTTTTGCCCCAACCGAAACCGCCAGCGCGATTGCCAATGAAATCGTTGCCGACAGCGCCCTAAAGGCGCCCACATCAACCTCGGAAACCGACAGCATCAGTGCATCGGTTTTACGCATTGGTCCGCTTAACGCGTCGCTGATTGCCACTACCTGACTTCCGATGTCATGGGCATAAGCTGCCAGATCAATCGTTTCCTGTGAATAGGGCGCAAAGGTAATCGCGATCACGACATCGCCCGTGCGAATCGCATGCCGGGGATTGAGGTTCCCCACACCATCATGCAGTACCGCAGCGATATCCATTTTCTCAAACGCATAGGACAGATAGCTCGCCACGGGAAAGGCACGACGAAATCCGACCACATGGATCATCGGGGCCGCCGCCAGCACATCAACCGCCTTTTCAAGGGTTTTCAGATCAACCGTTGAAGCAAGATTCTCAAGCGACAGACGCCCTGCCTCAACAAACTCGGCCAGCAAGGCACTGGGGCTGTCATCGCCGGTCGCGCGCAGGTTCTCAAGCCGGGTCGCATAATCAGGCCATTTCTGCGCATAGGTTTCGCGAAACATTTTCTGCATTTCAGAAAAGCCGGAAAACCCCATCAGTTGGCAAAACCGCATGAAAGCCGATGGCTGCACCCCGGCCCCTATCGAAAGTTCCGCAACGGTCGACACCGCAATCCGGTCGGTATTTTGCGCAACGAATTCGGCACATTGGCGCAACCTTTTGGGCATGGTTTCCGATATTTCAGCCAGCCGGTGATTGAATTCCTCAAGCGAAACGGGTGCGGTCTGATCACTCATGGCGGTTTGTTTTCCTGTTTTGATTCTGCTTGACGCACGTTGCGTTCCATGATCATCCATTAAATAGAACAAAAATTCTATTTTGGCTAGATGAGGAGTTCCAACAAATGAAATCGCTTGGCATTGGGTTGATTGGCACCGGTTTCATGGGCAAGGCCCACGCTTTGGCCTTTGGCGCGGCAAAGGCCGTTATGGGGGATGTTCCCGATTCTCATCTGGCTGTTTTGTGCGACACCCCGGCTGACAAGGCTGCACAAATGGCCGACCAGTTCGGTTTTGCTCACGCAACGGATGACTGGAAATCTCTGGTTGCCAGCCCGGATGTCGATATTGTTTCGATCACCACCCCCAACACCCTGCATTTCGACATGGCAATTGCCGCGATCAAGGCGGGCAAGCACGTCTATTGTGAAAAACCACTGGCACTCACCCTTGATCAAGCCCGCGAAATGCGGGACACCGCCCGTGCGGCCGGGGTTAAAACCATGGTTGGCTATAACTACATCAAAAACCCCGCCTTCACCCACGCCTGCCGGTTGGTGCAAAGTGGTGAAATCGGCAACATCGTTCATTTTCGTGGCTGGGTGGATGAGGATTACCAAGCAGACCCGTCCCTGCCCTGGACATGGCGTGCAAAACTATCGGATGCCGGGTTGGGGGCACTTGGTGATTTGGGCTGTCATCTTGTCTCGATGGCCTATGGCCTTGTTGGCCCGATTGAAAGCCTGATTGCCGACATGCAAACCGTCCATGCAACCCGCCCGCTGGCCGATGGCACCGGACGTGCCAATGTCGAAAACGAAGATACTGCCTCTGCACTGGTGCGCTTTGCCAACGGCGTGCAGGGCAGCCTTTCGACATCCCGTTCTGCCTGGGGACGTAAGAACCGGCTTGCGTGGGAAGTACATGGCACCAAGGGCATGATCTGCTTTGATCAGGAGCGCATGAACGAACTTCAGATTTACCGCAACACAGGCGACACATCACAGCAGGGCTTCACAACCATCCTGACCGGTCCGGAACACCCGCCCTATGGCCAGTTCTGTCCGGCACCGGGACATCAGCTTGGCTTTAATGACCTTAAAGTCATCGAAGCCACTGCCCTGCTCCGCGCCATCCGCGACAAGCATGCGGCCTACCCGGATTTCGACCACGCCTATGAGTTCGAAAAAACAATCCACGCCATCGCTCTATCCGCCCGAAATGGCCTGCGGGTGTCACTCTCGGATTTATAACCCCGAATTATGACAACTCAGTTGGCACTCAATCTTTAAAAAGTATGGGGGAGTTTGAGAGCGATGCAGCAATGCTCATATGATATGAACATTGCTGCACGGTAGGCCCGGAGGGACTTGAACCCCCAACCAGACCGTTATGAGCGGTCGGCTCTAACCAATTGAGCTACGGGCCCCCAAGAAACAATATGGGGTATAGAAAAGACCGCACCAGATCACTGGTGCGGTCCCGAAAACTAGCGATTTTCGGGCCAAGGTCAAGCCCGAACGTCGTGTTATTTCTTAATAATCGAGGAACGAACGCAATTTGCGTGAGCGTGACGGATGTTTGAGCTTCCGCAGCGCTTTTGCTTCGATCTGACGAATACGTTCGCGGGTCACAGAGAACTGCTGACCAACCTCTTCGAGAGTATGGTCGGTGTTCATACCAATCCCGAAACGCATCCGCAAAACACGTTCTTCACGCGGCGTAAGGGATGCCAAAACCCGCGTGGTAGTTTCACGCAGATTTGCCTGGATCGCCGCATCAAGCGGTTGAACAGCGTTTTTATCCTCGATGAAATCGCCCAGATGGCTGTCTTCCTCGTCCCCGATCGGGGTTTCGAGAGAGATAGGCTCTTTGGCAATTTTCAGAACCTTACGAACCTTTTCAAGCGGCATCTGCAGTTTTTCAGCCAGCTCTTCGGGGGTCGGTTCACGGCCGATTTCATGCAACATCTGGCGCGAGGTCCGAACCAGTTTGTTGATGGTCTCTATCATGTGGACCGGAATACGTATGGTCCGGGCCTGATCAGCAATAGAGCGCGTGATCGCCTGACGGATCCACCAGGTCGCATAGGTCGAGAATTTATACCCACGGCGGTATTCAAACTTGTCGACCGCCTTCATCAGGCCGATATTGCCTTCCTGAATAAGGTCGAGGAACTGAAGACCACGGTTGGTGTATTTTTTGGCAATCGAGATCACAAGACGCAGGTTGGCCTCAATCATCTCTTTCTTTGCACGGCCTGCTTCGCGTTCACCCTTGTTGACCACGCCATAAACACGGCGGAATTCACCAATCGGCAAACCAACTTCGGCAGAAACACCACCGATGCCTTCGCGCAAATTGGCAATTTCATCAGGATAACGTTCGATGAAGGCTTTCCAGCCCTTGCCCGGCAGGCCCGAAACACGTTCCATCCAGTTCGGGTCAAGCTCGTTGCCCTGATACTGTTTAACGAAATCAGGACGCTTGATTTTGCAGCGGTCGGCAAAGCGCAGAAGCTTACCTTCAAGGCCAAGCAAACGGTTGTTCAAGCCGGTCAGGTGATCAAGAAGCTCTTCAATCCGGAAGTTGTTCAGATGAACATCTTCCATCAGGTCGACCATCTCGTTCTTAAGCTTGTTGTAGCGCTTTTCGGTCGCGGCCGGCACGGCCTCGCCCTTATTATGCGCAACAAGACGCTGTTCCTGGGCTTTATGGAGTTTCTCGTAGGTCTTCGCAATCAGCTCAAACTTCTCAAGAACCTGCTCGGTCAGTTCTTCTTCCATTTTGGACAGAGAGACATTGACCTGCTCGTTCTCGTCATCGTCTTCATCGCTGTCGCGCGGGCCCTGAGCCTGTTCTTCTTCCTCGTCATCATCATCGGATTTTTCAGAAGTCTCGGACTCGTCTTCGTCGTCCTCCTCTTCCTCTTCACCAATGGTGTGCGGGGTTTCTGTTTCGGCCTCATCATCGTCGTCGTCATTGGCACTGTCGAAACTTTCGACATCTGCTTCCGGATCGACTTCCTCGGCATCGGCTTCTTCGCCGTCACTTTCCTGTGCGGCAATTTCCGCATCCGGGCCACCGCCATAGGTGGTCTCAAGGTCAATGACGTCACGCAGCAAAAGTTCACCAGCCTGGAGCTGGTCATGCCAATTGACAATCGCACGAATGGTCAGCGGGGATTCGCAAATCCCGCCAATCATCATGTCACGACCGGCCTCGATACGTTTGGCAATGGCGATTTCGCCTTCGCGCGACAGCAATTCGACACTGCCCATCTCGCGCAGATACATACGCACCGGATCATCGGTACGGCCCACATCGTCTTCAGAGATATTACCACGCGGATCAGCTTCTGCTTCCTCGCTGTCGTTATCATCTGAATCGTCACCATCGATGACATTGATGCCCATCTCATTGAGATTGCTCATCACGTCTTCGATCTGTTCCGACGAAAAATGCTCTGACGGCAAAGCCGCATTCAGTTCATCGACCGAGATGTGGCCTTTCTCTTTGCCCTTGGCAATGAGCTTTTTGATGGCCGACTTATATGTATCGAGAAGAGGTCCGTCTGCGTTTTCAGAAGAGTTCTTTTTCTCTTCAGCGTTCGAAGTCTTAGACGACATCTATTCCCCGTTTCCCGCTGGGTACATGTTCTGTACCGTTGTTGTCCCAAGCACTGTATTCTCAGCGCAAATCACAAATAGCCCGATCGCTGATCCGGCGTGCACCGCACCCAAAGATCAGTCGTCGAGCTTAAACACTTTCTCCCGGCGACGAGCGAGATCCTCACGTCTGTGAGAAAACCTCTCCCATTCTTCCTCGCTGGTATCTGCTGCCAACTGTCGGACGGCGTATTTTGCCTCTTCGTCCTCCAGGGAGCTTACAGCCATGGAAAAAACCTGTTTCCAACCCGTTCGGGCCCGTTCAAGCGGCGTTTCGGACTTGGCGAAAGCAGCGTGCGCTATAATATCCGCACTAACCACCCGCAAAACTGTCTCTGACAGCCCGTCGCGCTTCAATTGGGCCTTGATCGTATCAGAATCAAGTCCAGGATCATCATCAAGCAGCTTTAAGACGGCCCGACGAAGATTGTCAAGCTCGGAGTCTGCACAACTATAGATTCCGAGCTGTTCACCGACCTCATCATGCAGATGAGGATGGTTGATCAGCGTCACCAGCAGGATCGAGTCTTGCAGGTCACGCTTCTTTTGCATGGGTGGACGCGACATCCCCGGCACCGCTTTACCGGCCGGACCCCAGAAATGGTCATTTTTCCCGCGTTTGCCAGCCCGGCCCGGTTTTTTATTTTGATAACCGCCCGCCGATCCCCCTGAAAATCCACCGCCATAACCACCACGACCCGCCGGTTTTCCGGGTTTTTCGCCCTTAAACAATTTCCACGTGCGATCATTAAACATGGATCGGTACTGCGATTTAACCGCGTCGTCGGCAATCACGGAAATACGCTGATGAAGGTCGGCCTCAAGGGCGGCACGCCGTTCGGGGGTATCAATCTTGCGCCCCGACAATTCCATGCGCCAGATCAACTCGGCCAAGGGAACTGCCGCATCAATAATTTTCTGGAACGTCGCAAACCCGTCGGGGGCGGCCATCATAGTATCGGGATCTTCGCCTTCGGGCAGGATGGAAAACACCAGTGATTTGCCGGGGCGCAGGATCGGCAGTGCGCGTTCTGCGGCACGCACAGCCGCCCGTTTGCCCGCCGCATCACCGTCAAGACACATCACCGGCTCGTTGGTCATTTTCCAAAGTTCGCCGATTTGTTCTTCGGTGACCGCTGTGCCGAGTGGGGCGACGGCCCCGCGATATCCTGCCCGGTGCAGGGCAATAACATCCATGTAACCTTCGGTCACGATAATCGGTGCATCGTTCTGCGATGCTTCGCGCGCCTGCGGCAGGCCATACAACAACCGCCCCTTATGAAACAGCGGCGTATCGGGACTGTTAAGGTATTTTGGCTTGCCATCCCCCATGACACGACCACCAAAGGCCACCACGCGGCCCCGACGATCAAGGATCGGAAACATCACCCGGCCACGGAACCGGTCATAGCTTTGTCGCCCGCTATCTTCGGGCTCGATCAAAAGTCCGGCTTCGACCATCAGTTTTTCGTCGATTTCTTCGCGCTTGAGTGCGGCCTTCAGCGCCCCACGATTATCGGGGGCAAAGCCAAGGCGAAAATCGGCAATGGTTTTATCATCCAGACCGCGCCGACGGAAATATTCGAGCCCTTCTTTACCTTCTGGCATGCGCAACATGCGCTCAAAGAACACACAGGCGACTTCCATCACCTCATACAGGGTTTTGGCTTTTTGTTCGCGTTCCTGAGCTTCGCGTGATGGTTTTGGCACATCCATGCCGACCTGATTGGCCAGCACCTCGACCGCCTCGACAAAGGTCAAGCCACGGGTATTCATCACAAAACTGATGACATCGCCATGCGCGCCACAGCCAAAGCAGTGATAAAATCCCTTTTGGTCGTTGACCGTAAAGGAAGGTGATTTTTCAGAATGGAACGGACACAGCCCGGAATACTCCCGGCCACGCTTGATCAGCTTCACAGACGATCCGACGACATCCGCCAAATCGACCCGTGCCCGCAGGTCGTCCAGAAACGACTGGGGAAAGCTCATGATTGTCCCGATCCCGTGATGCTGGTGCGATCATACGCACCAATGGTGATAATCCTGTCCCGGACTGCTTTTTATTGCTGTACCAATGACAGGCCTGAGACGACGAAAGCCGGACGATTTTACACGCCCGGCTTCCATTTAAATAGGCTTCTTGGCATTAACCCAGAAGTTTTTTAGCAACGCCACCAGCTTTGCCGAAATCCATGGTGCCGCTGTACTGTTCACGCAGAACAGCCATGGTCCGGCCCATGTCCTTAAGGCAGGTCGCGCCAAGATCGGAAACGGCACCGCGCACAGCGTCTTCGATTTCTTCATCGGAAAGCTGTTTGGGCAGGAACCTTTCAATCACGGCGATTTCGGACGCTTCCTGTTCTGCCAATTCCGGGCGATTGCCCTTAGTGTACATTTCGATGCTTTCGCGGCGCTGTTTTACCATCGCCTGAAGCAGAATGACGATATCATCGTCGGAAATACCATCGGTATTCCCCTCGCCCCGTGCTGCGATATCGCGTTCCTTAAGTGCTGCCAGAATAAGGCGCACGGTGGTTACGGAGCAGGCATCCTTCGCAAGGACGGCCTTTTTCAAAGCGTCAGTAAGCTGCGATCGCAGCATGGCTCATCTCTGATTCTGTGGAACAAAGGAGCGAACATAGCGCAAAACACCATCCGAGGCAAAGAAAACCGCGCACCTCAAACCGTTGATTTTCCTAGAGAAATAAAAGTTTAGATGCGTCCTTGACAGGCCCGCCTCGTTCCCGTAGACATCCGCCAATTTGCCTACCGGGATTAAGCTTCGCCCCGCTTTCAGCACACCCGACTGGCGCAACCAAAACGCGTAGTCATCCATGCTGGAAAACACTTGGCACGTCTGCATGTCCGGTATGCGGGTTAAAAGCAGCCGTTTGAGTCGGCTTGCGTGAAATTATTATATATATAAAGACTCCGTGTCTCACCGTGGAAAGATCGAAAGGACATTTGCCAATGTCATCCCCCACGCACACCCCGCCTCCTGGTGCTTCCGCCGTTCTGGTTCTTGCAGATGGTTCAGTATTTTGGGGACGCGGCGTCGGTGCCCGAGGAGAGGTCGTCGGTGAAGTCTGCTTCAACACCTCGATCACGGGCTATCAGGAAATCATGACCGACCCGTCCTATGCCGGTCAGATGATCACCTTTACTTTCCCCCACATCGGTAATGTCGGCACCAACGATGAAGACATCGAAAAGGCCACACCGGTTGCCCTTGGCTGCATCCTGCGCCAGGATATCACCGAACCGTCAAACTACCGCGCACAGAAACATTTCAACGACTGGCTGACCGAACATGGCCGGATCGGGATTGCTGGCGTTGATACGCGCCGCCTAACCAAGCGCATCCGAAATGAAGGTGCCCCCAACGGGGTGATTTGTCACAACCCCGAAGGCACGTTTGATATCCCCGCCCTGATCGCAATGGCCAACGACTGGCCGGGCCTTGAGGGTATGGACCTTGCCAAGGACAACAGCTGTGAAGCTGGGTACGAATGGGATGAAACCCTTTGGACCCGCGAAGGCGGCTACGGCGCACTTGGCAATGCCAAGCACCATGTGGTTGCCGTTGATTACGGTGTAAAGCGTAACATTCTGCGCAATCTCGCCGCCCTTGACTGTAAGGTATCGGTCGTTCCGGCAGACACCTCGGCCGAGGACATTCTGGCGATGAACCCGGATGGGGTGTTCCTGTCAAACGGTCCGGGTGATCCGGCCGCAACCGGTACATATGCCGTCCCGACCATTCAAAAATTGATGGACAGCGGCAAGCCGGTCTTTGGTATCTGCCTTGGTCATCAGATGATGGCGCTGGCCCTTGGCGCCAAGACGCAAAAAATGGATGTTGGCCATCGTGGTGCGAACCACCCGGTCAAGGACACCACCACCGGTGTTGTCGAAATCACATCCCAGAACCACGGCTTTGTTGTTGATAAAGACAGCCTGCCTGACCACGTCGAAGCAACGCACTTCTCGCTGTTTGACGGATCGCTTGCGGGCTTGCGCGTTAAAGACAAACCGATCTTTGCGGTTCAGTACCACCCCGAAGCATCCCCGGGACCGCATGATAGCCACTACCTGTTCAAACGTTTCGTTGGTCTGATCGAGGACGCGAAATCCCGATGACGGGACACGCCCCAAGATAACCGATTAACGGACTTAAACGAGGCGGTGCAGCAGACGCGCCCCGCCCTGCGAAAAGCGGAAAAAGACATGCCGAAACGTACAGACATTAAATCCATTCTCATCATCGGTGCCGGCCCGATTGTTATCGGTCAGGCTTGCGAGTTCGACTATTCCGGTGCTCAGGCCTGTAAGGCGCTGAAGGAAGAAGGGTATCGCGTCATTCTGGTCAACTCCAATCCTGCGACCATCATGACCGACCCGAACCTTGCCGATGCGACATATATCGAGCCAATCACCCCGGCCATGGTCGCCAAGATCATTGCAAAAGAACGCCCTGACGTTCTTTTGCCGACCATGGGTGGCCAGACGGCCCTTAACACCGCACTTGCCCTGCATGATGATGGTACGCTTGAAAAATACGGCGTTGAAATGATCGGTGCGAAAAAGCACGTCATTGAAAAGGCCGAAGACCGTCAGCTGTTCCGCGAGGCCATGGACAAGATCGGCCTTGAAAGTGCGCGTTCGGCCATGGTTCGGACCTTCGAAGAAGCGGTCATAGCCCTTGAAACCACCGGTCTTCCGGCGATCATTCGCCCAAGCTTTACCCTTGGTGGTGAAGGTGGCGGCATTGCCTATAACCGCGAAGAGTTCGAACAGATCGTGCGCAACGGATTGGCGATTTCGCCGACCCATACGGTCCTGATCGAAGAGTCCATTCTGGGCTGGAAAGAATATGAAATGGAAGTTGTGCGCGACCATGCGGATAACTGCATCATCATCTGTTCGATTGAAAACGTCGATCCGATGGGCATTCATACCGGGGACTCGATCACTGTCGCCCCGGCATTGACCCTGACCGACAAAGAATACCAGATCATGCGTGATGCCTCCTTGGCGGTACTGCGTGAGATCGGTGTTGATACCGGCGGCTCGAACGTTCAGTTCGCGGTTAATCCCGATGATGGCCGTCTGATCGTCATTGAAATGAACCCGCGCGTGTCGCGTTCATCGGCACTGGCGTCCAAGGCAACTGGCTTCCCGATTGCCAAAATCGCTGCCAAGCTTGCCGTTGGTTATACGCTTGATGAGCTTGATAACGACATTACCGGTGTCACCCCGGCATCGTTCGAGCCGACCATCGATTATGTCGTCACCAAAATCCCGCGCTTCACGTTTGAAAAATTCCCGGGCGCACAGGCGCTTTTGGGGACCGCGATGAAGTCGGTTGGTGAGGCCATGTCAATCGGTGGCAGCTTTGCCGAAAGCCTTCAGAAAGGCCTTCGTTCGATGGAAACCGGCTTGACCGGTCTGAACGAAGTTAAAATCGAAGGTGCCCCGGACAAAGCCGCGATCCGCGCCAAACTGACCCAGCCAATCCCGTTCCGTATCCTTTACGCAGCACAGGCGTTCCGTCACGGCATGACCTTGGCTGAAATTCAGTCGGCGACCAAGTTTGACCCTTGGTACCTGCGTCAGATCGAAATGCTGGTCACCGAAGAAGAAAACGTTCGCACCAACGGCATCCCGAAAGACAAACAGAACCTGCTGCGTCTTAAAAAGCTTGGCTTCTCCGACGCGCGTCTGGCCGAACTGGTCGGCCGCGAAGAAGACGATGTGCGCGCAGATCGTCAGGCCCTTGGCCTGCGCCCGGTGTATAAACGCATTGATACCTGCGCGGCAGAATTCCCGTCGCGTACGTCCTACATGTACTCAATGTACGAAGGCGATGGCTTCTTTGAACCTGAAAACGAAGCCGAAATCACTGATCGCAAGAAAGTCATCATTCTTGGTGGTGGCCCGAACCGGATCGGTCAGGGCATCGAATTTGATTACTGCTGTGTTCACGCGGCCTATGCGCTGCGTGAAACCGGGATCGAAGCGATCATGGTCAACTGCAACCCGGAAACGGTTTCAACCGACTATGACACATCAGATCGTCTGTATTTCGAACCGCTGACCGCCGAAGACGTGATTGAGCTGTGCCAGCTTGAACAGACCAACGGCGAACTGCTTGGCGTGATTGTTCAGTATGGTGGACAGACCCCGCTTAAACTGTCTGCTGCTCTTGAAAAGGCTGGCATTCCGATCCTTGGCACCAGCCCGGACAGCATCGACCTTGCCGAAGACCGTGACCGGTTCCAGGAACTGATCAACAAACTTGGCCTGAAACAACCGGCCAACGGCATTGCCCGTTCGGTTGATGAAGCCGTCAAAATTGCCGAAAGCATAGGTTATCCGATTGTGATCCGCCCGTCTTACGTGCTGGGCGGTCGTGCGATGGAAATCGTCCACACCACCGAAGACCTTCTGCGCTATATGCACGAAGCGGTTCAGGTATCGGGCAAAAGCCCGGTTCTGATCGATAGCTTCCTGCAGGATGCAATTGAAATTGATGCCGATGCGGTTTCAGACGGCGAAAACGTTTTTGTTGCCGGCATCATGCAGCACATCGAAGAAGCTGGTATTCATTCAGGTGACTCGGCCTGTTCCTTGCCGCCCTATTCGCTTGATGAGGCCATGATCGACCGCCTGAAAGCACAGACCGTTCAACTGGCCAAGGCGCTTGATGTTGTTGGCCTGATGAATGTTCAGTTCGCGATCAAGGATGACGAGATTTATCTGATCGAAGTCAATCCGCGTGCATCGCGTACGGTTCCGTTCGTTGCCAAGGCCACCGGCAACCCGATTGCCAAAATCGGCGCTCGGATCATGGCCGGTGAAAAACTCGGCGACTTTGACATTGATCCGGGTCCGTTCAAACACATCGCGGTCAAGGAAGCCGTCCTTCCGTTCAACCGCTTCCCGGGCGTTGACACCTTGCTTGGCCCGGAAATGCGTTCGACCGGCGAGGTCATGGGCCTTGATACCGACTTTGGCCGTGCCTTTGCCAAGGCACAAATGGCGGCGGGCCATACCCTACCGCTTAAAGGCAACGTTTTCATCTCTGTCAAAAACCATGACAAACCGGCTGCAGTTCAACTCGCACGCGATGCGATTGCACTTGGCTTTGGTGTGGTCGCCACCCATGGCACAGCAGAAGCTCTTGAAAAAGAAGGGCTGGACGTCACCCCGGTCAATAAGGTACAGGAAGGACGTCCTCATGTTGTCGACATGATGAAGAACGGTGATATCAACCTGGTATTCAACACCACAGAGAGCAAACAGGCCGTGGTCGACAGTTTCTCGATCCGCCGCACAGCTCTTACTGACGATATTCCGTACTACACCACAGTCGCCGGTGCACGCGCCACTTTGCGTGCCATCGACAACCTGAAACGCGGAGCACTTGATGTTCGCGCGCTTCAGGAATATCTTGGGGACAAGTACTGAGGTTCTTAACCGAATCCGACCAAAGAGTTTAGACCGCCCGGCGGTAAATGCCGGGCGGTTGATTTTGTAGTATCGACCGCAATTAAGAATAGGCTGTGAGCGCGATGGAAAAAGTACCAATGACCCCGCAAGGGCATCAGCGCCTCGAAGAAGAACTGAAGCACCGCAAATCCGTTGAACGTCTTGAAATCATCAAGGCAATCGCGGAAGCGCGCGAGCATGGTGATCTTTCGGAAAATGCCGAATATCACGCTGCCCGCGAACGCCAAAGTTTCTGCGAAGGTCGTATTGCCGAGCTGGAAGATGTCCTGAGCCGGTCCGAAGTTATCGATGTACCGTCACTTGCCGGTTCCGTCGTTAAATTCGGGGCAACGGTTGAACTTGTCGACGAGAACACCGACGAAGAAACCACCTATCAGATTGTTGGCCCGATCGAGGCTGACATCAATGCCGGTCGTATTTCGACAACGTCCCCGATTGGGCGTTCGCTGATTGGAAAGTCGGTTGGTGATTCTGTCGAGGTGATCGTTCCTGGCGGCACCAAGAGCTATGAAATTTTGAAGGTCGACTTCGCCTGATTGAAAAAAACTTTCAATACGAAAACGGCCCGTCATCAAAACGGGCCGTTTTTTTATGCCTTCATTTCATCAAACACAGAAATTCCGGATGAACGCCATGACAGCCCAGATCACCATCCGCCAAGCAATCCCTGATGATTGCGCCCATGTCGCAGACATGTCCAATGCCCTGCATGTTGAAATGGATTACGACAATCCACCCCATAGCACGGACAGCATCCATGACATGATGTTTGGTAAACATGCGCTTATCAAAAGCCTGATCGCATGGCACGGTGAAACCCCGGTCGGACAGGCGGTGTTTCAGCCTTTCTACAACCCGGATATCTCGAAACTGGGTTTGTGGATGACCGAACTTTATGTCACGCCTGACATGCGATCAGAAAAGGTCGGGCATAAACTCATGACCGCCATGGGCAATCACGCGACCAGACATGGCTATGTGTCAATGTGGTGGTCTGTCCTTCAACGCAACGAAGGGGCGCTTCGTTTCTATGAACGGCTCGGCGCACGTAACTCCGGCGCATTGCAATATGAGATTGATGGTGACGCGCTGATGCGCCTTTCCGATTAGCGGCAAAATTTCATGCAAAAAACCCAATCTGCCATAAAGCAGATCGGGTTTCATTCAACGCGAGCTTCACCACAAAGACGTGTCAGTCTTCAGCTTCGATATCGATCGGCACGCCGGGCATATTTTTGGCCGTTCGAATCGACAGGGCCGATTTGACGTGATTGACGTTCTCGGCAACGGTCAGCTGCGTCGTCAGGAATTTCTGATATTCGTCCCAGCTGTGTGAAACGATCTTAAGCAGGAAATCCATCTCGCCGGCAACCATGTGACATTCACGTACTTCCGGCCACGCAGCCGCACGCGCTTCGAACGCACGCAAGTCGTGTTCAGCCTGACTTGCCAAACCAACCATCGCAAACACCGTGACATTATAGCCAAGTGCCTGGGCATCAACATCGGCGTGATAGCCCTGAATGAAACCGGTTTCTTCCAGCGCACGCACACGACGCAAACAGGGCGGGGCCGAGATACCTGCACGACGTGCAAGTTCCACATTGGTCATGCGGCCATCTTCCTGTAGATCGCGCAGAATTCTGCGGTCGATCTTGTCGAGTTTGACCCGTTGCATTTATTCCTCGATTCTGTGCGCTAAACTGACCTCGTACGAAACAATATTACAGCGAGGCCCGATGCTGGCAATAATATATTCCGATCAAGAATGCAATCTTGTGCTTGGATGCCGTAACTGAAAATGCCGTAAATTCCGATTTTTATTGTCTTTTTGCCCTACAGTCTCAGGGGCTTGGCCATGCTTGGCAAACGCCCCGTCAAAAACGTAAAATTTCAACGCCTGAAAATCTGCCCAGCAGCATGTAAACTTTGTGCGAAGCTGTTGCGTCTTGCGCGGTCAGTCAATATGTTCGAGGCCAGTTTTCATTCAGCTCGGACGAATACAAAGAACATGGCCCAAGAACATCAGACCAAAGTCCTTATCATTGGCTCCGGCCCTGCCGGATATACTGCCGCGATCTATGCGGCACGCGCCAACCTTGAACCCATGATGGTGATGGGCCTGCAACCCGGTGGCCAGTTGACGATCACAACCGACGTTGAAAACTATCCGGGCTTTGCCGATATTATTCAAGGTCCGTGGCTGATGGATCAGATGAAGGCACAGGCTGAACATGTCGGCACCAAAATGGCACACGACCTGATCACCGAAGTCGATTTTTCCAAACGCCCATTCGTCTGCAAAGGTGATTCTGGCGATGTTTACATTGCCGAAACCATCATTATCTCAACCGGGGCTCAGGCCCGCTGGCTGGGCCTGCCGGGCGAAGAAAAATTCAATGGGCGCGGCGTTTCTGCCTGTGCGACCTGTGACGGGTTCTTCTATCGCAACAAGCCGGTCACGGTTGTTGGAGGTGGCAACACCGCGGTTGAAGAAGCCCTGTATCTTGCTGGCATCTGCTCGAAGGTTACCCTGATCCACCGCCGTGATGAACTGCGTGCAGAAAAAATGCTGCAGGACCGTTTGCTTAAACACGAAAAGATCGATGTGGTCTGGGACAGTGTTGTTGATGACATTCTGGGTGGCGATGGCCCGATGGATGGCGTCGAAGGTGTCCGGGTGCGTAACATCAAAACCGATGAAACCACCGACATCCCGGCCGATGGTTTCTTTGTTGCCATCGGTCACGATCCGGCAACGGCGGTCTTTAAGGGGCAGGTCACCATGGATGACGAAAACTATATCCTCGTCAATCCGGGCAGCACGGCAACCAACATTTCCGGTGTCTTTGCCGCAGGCGACGTCACTGACAAGGTTTACCGTCAGGCCGTGACGGCTGCGGGCATGGGCTGCATGGCTGCCCTTGAAGCTGAAAAGTTCATTGCTGAACAGGAAAGCTGATCTTTTCGGTTTTGGCGTGATGGGCATCCTGTGCCACTGTCATAAACAGAATGATCCAGAAAACACCAAAGGGGATGCATTTTTGCATCCCCTTTTTCATGTGCCTGTTTTGGGTCCGATCCCGCCAATTACCTGACTTTTCACAAGAAAAGCACCGTTTGAAAATAGCGGTATAGGAAAATGCCTGCTTGCAGAAAACGTCACAGGCCTCATATTGAATTAATAATCATGTGCTTGGACGGTTTGTGTGACGCACTTAACAGTGTTGAAACCAAATTGCCCATAAAAGAAGAGAACTATTATCAGGGGACTGGCGCAGCGACCGTGCGGCAGTGACATCTAGGAGCAGGTCTATGGACTGGGACAAGCTGCGTGTATTTCACGCTGTTGCGGAAGCTGGAAGCTTCACCCATGCGGGGGAAAATCTTAATCTGAGCCAATCGGCTGTCAGCCGACAGATCAGTGCGCTTGAAGAAAGCGTAAAGGTTCCATTGTTCCATCGCCATGCACGTGGCCTTATCCTGACGGAACAGGGTGAACTTCTGTATCGCACCGCACATGATGTGTTTGCCAAACTTTCGATGGCAGAAGCCCGCATCCGTGAATCCAAGGAACGGCCAAGTGGCCCGCTTAAGGTAACCACCACGGTTGCCTTTGGCTCAACCTGGCTGACACCGCGCATTAACGAATTTCTTGAACGCTATCCGGAAATTGAACTGTCGCTTGTGCTCAATGACGAGGAACTCGACCTTGCCATGCGCGAAGCTGACGTCGCGATCCGCATGCAGCCGCCCCGGCAAGCCGACCTTGTACAGCGCCAGTTGATGACGCTGCGCTACCATGTGTTTGCATCGCCCGAATACATCAAACAATACGGCATCCCCAAAACACCCGAAGACCTTAAAGATCACCGCCTGATCATTTATGGTGCGGATGCCCGCCCGCCGGTCTCAAATGTGAACTGGATGATGGCAACAGCCCAACAGTTCAAGCCTGACATGCGGCCTATACTCAAGCTGAACAACATCTACGGGATTTTCCGCGCGACCGAGTCTGGCCTTGGCATTTCGGCCCTGCCCGACTACCTGCTGCCCGCGACCAGCAATCTGGTGCGTATCTTGCCCGAACTCGAAGGGCCAAGTTTTGACGCCTACTTCGTCTATCCCGAAGAACTGCGTCATTCCAAGCGTATCGCGGTGTTCCGTGACTTCCTGATTGAAGAAATCAACAAAGGCAAGGTCAAGGCCGCGGCAGCTGCTGCGGCAGCGGCCAACAAAGCATCTTCTGACTAGCGCATATTGCCGTAAGCTTCACTGAACGCAGTACAATCTTCACGGCCCGGCCTTTGCCGGGCCGTTTGTCCATGCGCTATCAACATGGCACACCTAAAAGCACATCTGTACGATAAACCTAGATTATCCCCAGCGTATCTAATTGAAATGGCGTATTTTCTTGATCTTTCGCCACCCGATAGATCCATTTTTCCGGTCAAAAAAACCGGTTCACGAGCACACATTTCCGCATAGTTCAATTGATCTGCGACAATCAGCACCCAACCATAGATATCATTCCCCTTCATCCATCCATTGCGGCGATTTAAACCGGAATCAAGGCGGCCTTTAACAATCTTCACCGCCTCTACCTTGTCATAATTCCTTCAAATTATTGACGTTTCTTCGCTATGCATTAGACGCATGGTTGGTTTGACATTATTAGACTTTAAATCAAAGGTAAGCATTCTTATATTTGCATCATAGGTTGTGAGCATACGCAAAAGCGAAATTGCACCGACCTTATCCTGATCATTTGATGATCCGTCTGCCAGAACGATATCTGGCATAGGAATCTCCCCCAGATTCCTTGTGTCTCCCAGACACAAGCCTCCCTGTTGATCTTGCCGGTAGCACCCCCCTGCTACCGGCATTTTTTTTGCTCCTGCACAATAAATCTGCCGCCTGTTCATGCAGACAAACAACCTTTGAAGCTCAAGCTCACCTAATATTTCAATATTTACAATAACTTACACTGAAATACCGAGCAATTTTCTATTTATGCAGATTTTGCATGGCTGGAAAAGCAATTTGTCAGTGGTCATTCCCGTCAAAAACGCTATCTTGCTCCTCGAACCACAGCGGTACACACCGCAGCGTGGTACAGAGTTTTCTCCCTGACCGAATTTCGGTCTTTGCCGGGCGCCCTGCCCGGCATACCCAGGGCCCCGAGAGGGGTCCTACGTCTCCCAGACGTGAAGCCTCCCTGATAAACTTGCCGGGCATTTAATATGCCCGGCTTTTTTTTTGTCTTTTTCCCAAATACTCTCGCATCTGCCACGCAAGCGTGATCCGATGTCATCACCCGATGACTTGGCAAAATCATCGCAACCTCGCACTATGATCACAACGGACCGTCCATGGCGGCTATCGTGTATATGCAATCGGTTTGACAGTGACGTCTGCGTGTCAGGGAACAGTTGGTTATGAAAAGCACACTTTGGGCGTTTCTGTTTGGCAAACCGGTGAACGCGCACCTGCCCGAACGCGTCCTGATCGCCATCGAACACCAGCAACGTGACAGTGAAAAGCTGATCGGATGGGTGCAGCTTCTGTTAGTAACAATATTTGCTAGCCTCTATGCTTTTGCTCCGACCAGCGCCATGAACAAGGGATTTCATCCCGTTCCATGGGCCTTGTCACTGTATTTCCTGTTTACCTTTGCACGCCTGATCCTGTCATATCGCATCGCATTGCCACACTGGTTCTTGACGGTATCGGTCATTGCCGACATCGGGCTCTTGATGGTCCTGATCTGGAGCTTCCATATCCAGTATATGCAGCCAGCAAGCTTTTATCTCAAAGCGCCGACAATGATTTACGTCTTCATCTTCATAACCTTACGCAGCCTGCGTTTTGATCCACGCTACATCCTGATTGCTGGTGGGGCGGCCGCCTTTGGCTGGTTGACCCTGGCCCTTTATGTGATCTGGAGCGAAGGTGGAAAAAGCATGATCACGCGCGATTATGTGACCTACCTGACATCAAACTCGATTCTCATCGGGGCAGAGGTCGACAAAATCATCGCCATTGTTCTGGTATCGGGGGTGCTGGCCATTGCGGTACTGCGCGCCCAACGGTCTTTCGTCCGGGCCATTACCGATGAAATTGCCGCCAAGGATCTTTCACGGTTTGTGTCACCTGAAATTGCCGACCGCATCACCCGTGCCGAACATCAAATCAAACCCGGCGAAGGCGATGCTGTCACAGCAACGGTGATGTTTACCGACATCGAAGGCTTTTCAACCATATCGGAACAACTGAGCCCAAAAGAGCTCGCCAAACTGTTAAATGAGTATTTCACCCAGACCAGTGCGGTTATCGACAGGTTCGGCGGGATCATTACCCAGTTTGAAGGCGATGCAATGTTGATCACATTCAACGCGATCACATCCGATCCCGATCACGCCGCCAACGCAGTCCGCACCGCTCTGGCCATTCAGGAAATTGCGCAATCACATACCTTCTGCCACGGCGCAAAAATCAAAACCCGTTGCGGGATTAACACGGGCGAGATCATCGTTGGGGCAATCGGTGCCGAAAACCACCTGACATTTACCGTGCATGGCGACAACGTCAATATTGCCGCCCGGCTTGAGCAGCTCAACAAACAATATGGCAGCTACGTCCTTGCAACCAGGGAAACCCATCGTGCCTGTGGTGATCTGTGCGAAGGATCCGACTGGACGCCCTGTGGCGACGTGATCGTGCGTGGCCGCGCGGCCCCAACGCCAGTGCTTAGCATCGCCAGCCCGTCATAGATCCAAAGCCTGCTCCCCCGTGAGACATCATTACCGCAACCGTAATGCCATGCCCCGGACAAAATAAAAGTCCGGGGAGCCTAAGCTCGCCCGGACTTGGGGACAGATGGTCTTGGGGAGACCGATCAGATGCGCTGCCTTACCCGTGGGGTGCAATCGCTGTGGGGACAGCTTTTTACGGGTCCGATGCTAGTGAGGGAGGGCACCGCATCGATGTTTACGCATCTGACAATTGTGAATATGCCCGCGAAATGCGGCTCAAAAATCGGCCATCCGTGACCATTTCCGGGCGAATTACGGCAAATTGCGGCACAGCACCACCGATGTCGAAATTACGACCAACACAAAAAAAGGGGGCGGGATAAACCCGCCCCCAACTTATTCGGGGTCATCATGGTCTTGGGGAGACCGATCAGCCGCGGAATTTTCAGGCGGGGGGGAAAAGCCTGAAAAATAAGCGATCCAGCATTATGAGGGGGGACAGATTTTGCTGACCGCATCCTCGGCTGACAGTTATGAATTTGGCCGATAAACAAGGCGGGAAAATAGGTCGCATTAGACCATTTCGGGGCGAATTGTGGTCAAACCGAGGCACCTAAAAACTAAGCCATTGATACTATTACAAACCTAAAGGCCACCTCCGAGGTGAGCACGGAAATATCACAACAAAATTTCTGCGCCACCACCAATCACGCATACCCAAACCCCGCCCCAAAATAACCCCACAAGCTGTAATAGAATTGATCTATTGCAAAAGATCACAGGATTGATTGGCATAGAGTTTGTACCAAGCAGATACTGTGTCTAACGAAATTGGGTCGCCACCCTTTTGGGCCCCCACCCCGAATAAAAGGAGAAAACAAATGCAGATTGATATCGGTATCAATGAAACGAACCGCACGGAAATCGCCGACGGCCTTGGCCGCGTTCTGGCAGATTCCTATGCGCTGTATCTGAAAACCCATAACTTCCACTGGAATGTAACGGGTCCGATGTTCCAGACCCTGCACACGATGTTCGAAGGACAATACACCGAACTGGCAACCGCAATTGACGAAGTTGCCGAACGTATCCGGTCGCTTGGTGCATTCGCACCCGCCAGTTTCTCGGCCTACGCCGAACTTTCCTCGATCGACGAAGAAAAAGGCGTCCCTGCTGCCAAGGATATGATCGCACAGCTGATCACAGGGCACGAAACCCTGATCAAAACTGCGCGTTCGCTCTATCCGATTTGCGACAGCGCGGATGATGACGCAACCGCCGACCTTCTGACCGCCCGCATTCAGGTCCACGAAAAAACCGCCTGGATGTTGCGCTCCCTGCTCGAAGGCTGATCGACGAATTTAAAAATTAAAAACGGCCCGGAATGAACTTTCCGGGCCGTTTTTTGTGCCAAGGCAAGCCCCCTGACACGGGGTTGGCAATCAGGAAAGGAGCAACCTGATCGCCGGGCTGAACAGATTAATTCTGCTGGCTGTATTTGGTAATTGCCGCTCTGGCGGCCTTAACCATCGCGGCACCATCGACACCCTTTTCATTCATTTCAGCAATCCAGCGATCAATCACTTCATCGGATTTACCGGCGAACTTGTCGGTTTCTTCGGCCGACAGCTGAATGACTTCCCCTGATTTCGAAAAGATGTCTTCGCCGCGTGGCTCAATCGCATCCCATGCATCGCCAATTTCCTTGGCAATATGTGCCCCGGAATTATCATCGATCACTTTTTTCAATTCATCGGGCAGCGCTTCATACCGATCCTTGTTCATCGCAAACATAAAGACCAGTGTACCAAACCGCACACCGTCGGCACCTTCAAACGAATATTTGGTCATATCCTGAATTTTGAACGGGATGGCAACTTCAAACGGAATCAGCGCACCGTCCACCACGCCAAGCGAAAGAGCCTGTGGCAAATCAGGTACGGGCATGCTGACAGGTTGTGCCCCCCAGCTTTCAAGCATCCAGACACCGGTTCGCGACGGTGCACGAAGTTTCATGCCTTTCAGATCTGCAAGGCTCTCGATCTTCTTTTCGGTAGTAAAAAGTGCCTGCCCCGTATGAACATGGATCAGCAAGGGTTTGATATCGTCAAAATCCTGCGACAGATATTCTTCATAGACATCCTGAATGGCCATATTGGTGACCGCGGCACTTCCGGTATGCACAAACGGAAGCTCAAATACCTCACTGCGCGGATACACGCCGGGCGTATAGCCAAGCGCGCTCCAGCCAAGATCAACCGCACCATCGCGGATATGGCTGTAAAGTTCGGTCGGCTTGCCCCCCAGCGACATGGCGGGATAAATCTCGATCTTGATCCGGCCATCGGACTGTTCTTTAATCCGCTTGGCCCATGGCTCAAGGAACTGGGTTTGTGCCGTGGATTTTGGCCCCAGCACATGTTCAAGAATAAAGGTGAATTCGGGTTCGGCATGCGCAGATATCGCACTCGCCAGACAACCCACAGCAACCGCTGCGGACACACACAGGCGTTTAAACATGATCTACCTCAGACGTTTTCCCTGAAAGTCGCACAACACCCCCGCCCGCTTTTCGCGGTTTTGGTGCGGTTAAATGATGCTGTACGTTTCTCTCTCTTGTTGTCATTTTTCCGAACACAACGGCCCGGACGACTTTATTGGAACTGGCGGTTACCCCGCAGCCAGCGCACGGTCAATCAGGCGCCGCGCGCGCACGCCGCCAGCATCAATGTTGAAATTCAAAAGCTTGCGCTCCGGATTGAGCAGCAAATTGGCCTGCTGCCCTTCGACTACTTCAAGATCCTCGTAGAAGACCTTTGCCTGTGCATCCTTGATATTCTGCGTCAAACCGTGGTCATCAATATCAAAGTTGCGCACCATGCCCCAGTAGTAGCGGCATGTGGTTTCAGTTTCCGGAGTCATCGTGTTCACAACAATCCCGGTGACACCTTTTGATCTGTCTCCCTGTTGCGCACCGGTCCCGGCAAGCGCAACCCCGACATCAATCATGATGTTAGACGGCAATGTGAATGTGCAAATCTGCCAACGGTCACAGACTTCCTTGGATTTCAGGTTATTTGCCCAGAACGGCGGCGGGACAATGTTTTCCATCCAGCGTTCCACCGTAACACTGTCATCATTCGAACGGGTGACTGGCAGGCTTTCGGTGATTTCAAGCTGCCCGATGCTTGACGGATGAACATATGTCTCATGGCTAAGATCCATCAAGTTATCGACCAGAAGCTCATAGCCGCATTTAACGTCATATAAGCCACCGTCAAAAACCCAGCCCTCCTCGGAGGCATGCGGGATCACTGGAATCAGGCTTTCGTCAGCCTTTTCCTTGTCCCCGATCCAGACCCAGACAAACCGGTCTTTTTCAACAACCGGATATGCCCGCACACAGGCCTCGGGGTGGATGCTTTCCTGATTGGGCATATGAACGCATGCCCCGGCGCCGTCAAATTCCAATCCGTGATAGCCACAGATAAGACGATCCCCTTCGACGTAGCCCTGACTCAAAGGCAACAGACGGTGCGGGCAACTGTCTTCAAGTGCGACAACAGAACGGTCAGCACGGCGATACAGAACAATATTTTCATTGCAGATGGTGCGCGCAACCGGCTTACGGCCAATTTCGCCATCCCACCCTGCAACGTACCAGAAGTTACGCAGGAACATGTTTTCTCTCCCTTGGCATCGCGCCAAATCGATTACGTACAGGTGAATGTAAATCCACTCTCTTTTTGTTATGGTTCTAATCGTAATAAAATTGGATCCAATTTGGCAAGAGGCTTTTTTACCAGTCCAATCTGAACTATGATCAGATGCCTATAAAAAAACCAGGATCAAGCATGAGCAAACACGGCCAAAGAGTCCTGATCACATTGCGCAAAATGATCGCCAGCGGGGAACTTCCTCCGGGTGAACGGGTCGCCGAAATTCCGATATCCGAACGGCTTGGCGTTTCGCGTACGCCGGTTCGAATTGCCTTTCGCACCCTCGAACAGGAAGGACTCCTACGCAAAGGTGATCGCCGCGGCTATACCGTGCGCGCCATCACACCAACCGAAATAGCCGATGCCATCGAGGTGCGCGGCGTCCTCGAAGGACTGGCCGCACGCCTGGCTTGCGAGCGCGGTATCTCACCGCCAGCGCGCAACAGCCTTGTTAACTGCCTGTCCACGGGCGATGCCTTGTTTTCAAAGGGATTTCTGACCGATGAGGACATGGAAATCTATCACGATTTCAACATGCAATTCCACAACACCATCATCGAGTCCAGCCGCAATATCGCCATCGAAGACGCCCTGTCACGCAACGATCATTTGCCCTTTGCATCGGTGTCTTCAATCGCCTTTAACCGCGATGACATGTCCGGGGAATACCGGCGTTTTAATTTCAGTCACATGCAGCATCACATCATTTTTGATGCAATAGATAACGGTCAAGGCGCACGGGCCGAAGCCCTGATGCGCGAACATGCCAACGCGGCATTGCGCTACACCAAGATCCTCAGCCCATCGCAGAACATGCCGGAAAACTTCACCGTCATTGAACGCGAAAACTAACACCATCCCCAAAGGCACCCTCTCCATCGACACGCATGGCATTTGACAAAATTGGATCCAATTGATTTAGTCTGGATCCAATTTAATCCCGGGAACAATCACACCTGGACGCAATCCGGGGACAGGGAAGGAAAATCGCCATGCTCAGAACCACCGTCCAACAGATTCATACCCTGACAGATCGCATCCGTGGATTCGATCTCGTTGCATCCGATGGACGCGCGCTTCCGCCGTGTGAACCGGGGGCCCACATCAAGGTCAATGTCACCGACACATCTGGAAATCCGGTCAAACGGTCCTATTCCGTGATCAATCCCGGTCAGACCGACAGATACCGGATCGCCGTCCTGCGTGAAGTCGATGGAGAAGGTGGATCTGCCTTCATGCACGACAAGGTAACAGTCGGTGATGAACTCGACATCGACCTGCCGCAAAATGACTTCCCACTGCACAGTGATGCTCAAAACACCATCCTGATCGCAGGTGGAATTGGCATCACACCCATTTTGGCAATGGCCACAACGCTAACGGCGGGAAAAAAGGATTTCGCCCTGCATTACAGCAGCCGCACCCATCAGGACATGGCCCTGATGCATGATGTGCTTGATGCTGCTACCGGGCGGTGCACGCTTTATTTCGACGGCGGCACACCATCACGCGCAATGCAGCTTTCGACCCTTCTTGGCCCGGCCAAGGCTGGTAAACATGTTTATGTGTGTGGACCGGGCGGTTTGATTGATGCCGTCCTTGATGCCGCACGCCGTCACCGTTGGGCATCTGACAACATCCATTATGAACGGTTTTCAACACCAGCAGCCCAGCTTGATGACAGTGCATTTGAAGTCCACCTTAAACACAGCAACCAAAGTTTTGACGTCCCGGTCGGCAAATCGATCCTTGATGTGCTGATCGACGAGGGCATTGATCCGCTTTATGACTGCAAAAAGGGGAATTGCGGGATTTGTACATCGGCGGTTTTATCGTGCGACGGAGACCTATCCCATCGCGACGCCTATCTGAGTGACGGGCAAAAAAGCCAGAATGATCAAATGTGCATCTGCGTATCGCGCATGCAGGGCGGCGGCAAATTGACGCTGGATCTGTAACGCAAAAGGCCCGGAAAGTTCCGGGCCTTTGTTGATTTTACACCATCATATTGATCAGCCAAAAAGCGGATCGATCTGCCGCGCGGCCTCCAACACCGCCTTGTCATGACCATGCGGGGCACCGATCATCAAGGACGCCGGAACTGTTTGCCCGACAACATTGACCGGAATTGAAATCGCACAGGCATCAACAAGGTTCAAATACCCGGTATTGCGCAACATCATCGCATTCAGATTGTCAAAGTCGGCTTCGACCTCGGCAATCTTGGGTGCCATCATCGGCAAGGTCGGGGCGATCATGACATCGACCTCTGCCATCGCCGATCCAAACTGCGCGATTACATCCGTGCGCCTGGCATAGGCAGCAATCAGGTCATCTTTTGACAGCGTCTCGGCAAACTTAATCCGTGTTAAAACGCGCGGATCACCACATGTTTCGAGCTTGTCGATATCCTTGCCATAAATGGCATGTGCTTCGGCCGACACCAGCATTTTGTTTAGGATCGCATTTTCGGCGATAAAGCCAAGATCAAGTGTCACCAGCTCATGCCCGGCAGCGCGCAACCTTGCACAGACCATCTCGAAATCGGCCTTCACCCGCCCGTCAAGACCATCGACAAAGCCACTGCTCGGCACACCGATGCGCAACGTTGCGGCACTTGCCGGCGCATCAATCACCGTCTGACCCGACATCACTTCAAACACCGTGATCACAGTATCAAGGTCCGATGCCAGCGGCCCCGGCGTATCAAAGCTTTTTGCCAATGGATGGATGCCGTCACCCGACACCGACAGACGCGATGGTTTAAACCCGTAAAGGCCATTGATTGCCGATGGAATGCGAATTGATCCGCCGGTATCGGTGCCCAATGCAAAATCAACTATCCCATGGGCCACGGTCAAACCACCGCCCGACGTCGACCCACCGGGAATGCCATCGGCGTCAAACACATTACCCGGCGTTCCGTAGTGCGGGTTCAACCCGACACCGGAATAGGCAAATTCACTTAATGTGGTGCGCCCAAATGGTATCGCCCCGGCTTCCTTCACCAGCCGGACAACATCGCAATCTTGCGTTGCCGGGGTGCGGCCTTTTAACAGTTCGGATGCCGCCGTGGTGGCAATACCAGCTTCGTCATACAGATCCTTGATCGACACCAGTTTACCGGCAAGCGGCAAGTTGGGATTATCAGAAATCTGTTTTTCACAAAGCCCGGCATCGCGTAAAATCCGGTCGCGATCAAACTCGGTAAAGATTTTACCGGCCAGATCGCCCAACTGATCAACCACGTCAATCGCAGCCGTGACCTTATCGATAATCGCCCCCATCAGGCAGCCTCCGTCCTGTTATGTTTTTTCTCTGCGCACCAAATTGCCCCAAGTTAAGGACTTAGGCGATTTCGGGCAGTTCCTTAATGTCATAGGCGTGCTCGATGGTGCGATCAAGTACCGGGTCATGCAATGCCATTTTAAAACGACGGGCCGGACGAACCCCGCCCTTTGCACCAAGAGTGCCACACAGCATCACCGATGCCTTGCCTTTGTCTGATGTACTCATCAGCCCGGAACCATCGATAAGGTCGATCAAAGGCCGGATCGAGGCAATCGTACCTTCCTGATATAGCACCCAGTCATCGCCATCTTTTTCCTGTACCCAAGACCGCATTTCAATCTGTTCGATATGATCTTTGACCTCATCAAACCGCCAGATTTCCGATGCCACCGGTTTTTCGCAAATCTGTTTGGAAAGCGCGACAGAATGGGCTTCAAGTTCACGGTCGGTATGATCCGACGCCAAACCAAGATAAAGCACACCGTCGTTCGCAATCAGGAACGGCTCGATCTCGCCCGATGTGCCTTTACCAACCACTTCAATGGCGTCTTGCTGGGTGACCATGCCCGATGCGGTGCGGTAATAAAGCGGCACACTTGATGGCGGCTTTACGCCAATTTCGGCCAGTTCATCAATATGATGCTGAATGGCCGCCGCATCGCGCCCGGTCCAGCCGGCAACCGTGCAATGGGCAATATCAAAACTGACTTCTGTGCCCGCAAGAGTGAATGTCATCTGCATGTTGATGTCCCAGTATTCTTGAATTTTTGGGGGTGCCAAGATCAAAGCCCGGCACAATGAAGGGGCCCGGACCGGGATATACCCGGCCCGTCAGCCAAATGGTGTGATGAAGGAACCTGCCCGGCCCCTAAAGGTAATCAGGCAGGAACAAGGCCAGTTGCGGCAGGAAGATCAGGCCGACAATCATCGCCATCATCACCAGAACAAACGGGATCGTGCCCAGCATGACCTCGGAAAGACGTCCGGATTTTCGCGCCCCCTGCACAACATAAAGGTTCAAGCCAACAGGCGGGGTGATCAACGCCATCTCGATCAGAACGATCAAAAGAATGCCAAACCAGACCTTATCAAATCCCATGCCGGTCATGATCGGTACAATGATCGGAATGGTCGCCACCATCAGTGACAGGGTTTCGATGAAGAAACCCAGCACAATATAAAGGGCGATTACGACCATGAGGGTGCCCATCGGGCTGAAATTAAGACCGGTCAAAAGGTCTTTAAGTTCACGTCCCATGCCCGCCGCCGTCAGGGTAAAGTTCAGGAAATACGCCCCGATGATCACAAGCATGATCATGGCGGTAATCCGAACGGTTCCGACCAGACACAATTTAATCATGTCATTGGAAACACCCCGGTTAAAGGCGGCGATCAACATGGCAATCACAACCCCGATGGCCGCAGACTCGGTCGGTGTCGCCCACCCGGCATAGATTGATCCGATCACCGCGATAAACAGGATCAGGATCGGGATCAGATGTCGCAGGCTTCCGATACGTTCCGACCATGTAAATGACCGGCTTTGGCCGCCAAGCGACGGTTTGATTTTGCATAGAACAACCGTGACCAGCATGAAGGCAACCGCCATCACAAGCCCCGGCACCAAACCCGCCAGAAACAGGCGTGGAATGGATGTTTCGGTCAGGAACCCGTAAACGATCAGATTGATCGACGGCGGGATCATGATGCCAAGTGTACCGCCCGCCGCAATCGCCCCGGAAAACAGTTTTGGATCATAGCCAAGCTTTTCGGCCTGCGGCATCGCCACCGTTGCAACCGTGGCCGCCGTGGCCACCGATGATCCTGACGTTGCCGAAAACATCGTCGCGGTCCCGATATTGGCGTGGATCAACCCACCAGGAAGCCAGGAAAACCATTTATCCAGCGCTTCATAGGTTTTTTCGGCAATCCCGCCACGCACCAGAATTTCGCCCAACAGGACAAAGAATGGAATGGCGATCAGGGTTGATGAGTTTGACGATGACCAGACAACCTGACCCAGCCCGCGCAAAAGCGGGAACGGGGTAAAGAACTGGTCAACACCAATGCCCAGCAGAAACAGAACAATCCCGACCGGGATGGATAAGGCCAAAAAGCCCAAAAGGGATGCGGTTACAGCAAAAATCATGTCTCAAGCTCCACTTCGGAGCGCGCACCGACAAGCGCATCGGCCTGATCAAAATCGCGACGCATCATCAATACCAATGACAGGATGACAAGAACGCAGGCCGACGCCGCAAACCAGATCCAGCCCGAAAGCCAGATCGTCTGTGGAATCCAAAGGGGCGTTTCAAGTGTAGTATTGGCCCGCGATCCGCGTTCGATGGTTTTTTCAAGCACCGGCCAGCATTGAAACGCAACAAGTGATGCCACCCCGGCCAAAGCCACAATCGCAATCAGGTCAAGCAACGCCCGACCGCGTGTCTGCAAACGCAACCGGATCAAATCAATGCGGACATGGGCAAGCTCGGTCAGGGCATATGACATCCCCCAACTGGCAACGCCTGCCATAACATATCCTGATATTTCTTCGGCACCGCCAAGCGATATACCGACTTCGCGCAGCACGATTTCTGCGATAATCAGGATCACGGTGCCCGTCAGAACAAGTCCGACGAGCAACGCGATAATGCGGTTTGTGCGGCGGATGGCCGCAATCAATGTATTGGTCACTGTTCCGGCCTCTCCGCCTATTGCTGAAACTTAGTTCAGCGGTACGGTAACACCGACCGTTTTGCCAACGCTATCGTTCCAGCGCGCAACCCAGTCATCACCTGCACGTTCTGCCCATTCTGGCAGGACCGTCTCGGTCAGGATGGATTTTGCCTGTGCAACGTCGGCATCAGACACATCAACCAGCGTCATGTTCGCCGGATCACCCGCCGGGCAGGTGCCATTACCGGTCAAACACGCTACATCATTTTTCAACGCATCTGCGGCAGATGCCCAAGCTGGGGCTTCGAATTTGGTCGTGATTTTATCGGTGATGAATTTCTGGGTTTCCGCCGACAATGAATTCCACTTATCAAGGTTCATCGCGGTAACAACCGGATCCCAGCCGCCCAGCGGAATGGTCATCAGATGGTCGGATACTTCCCACCAACCTGCACTGTACCCGGAACCAGCACCGGTGACAGCGCAATCGATCACACCACGTTCAAGCGCCCCCGGGACTTCCGAAAACGCCACATTCACACCGTTCGCACCCAGTGCTTCAAGGAACTTGGTGGTCATACGGCCCGAACCACGGACTTTTTTGCCTTTAAGATCAGTGATTGAATTCACTTCACCCGCACAGAAAACCACCTGCGGCGGATAAGGTGCAATGGCAAGAACCTTGGAATTGAAACGGGTTTCAAAGATGTCATCAACCATTGGGCGGGCTGCTTCGACCATGGCCTTTGCCTCGGCGGCGGTATTTGCCACCAGCGGCACATCAAGGCCTTCAAGTTCTGGCGCATCACCGACCGCGTAATCACCAACCGTCATGGCAACGTCAAAAACACCGTCGCTCAGCAAACGAAACACGTCGCCACCGCCAATGCCCATCTGATCATGGGTGGTCATCTGAACGGTGATGTCACCGTTTGAATCTGCCGGAAGCGTTTCGGTCCAGAAGGTGTTTTCATACTGTTTATAAAGCGGCAGGCTGCTCCAGCTGCCGACAACCGAAAGTTCTTCGGCGAAAGCAGGGGGGGCAACAAAACCGGCACCAAGTGCCGATACAGCCAAAAGCGAAGAAACCATCTTTTTCATGAGATTAAGTCCTCTCTGATAAGTCGTTTATGATTGATTTGGTTTTGGTGACGTCTGAAGGGAAAATTCCGCGGCTTCTGCAAGAACGTCGGTTACAAGCATCAAGCCCGGTTCGTGCGTGATGGCAAAATCCGGCAACGCGTTGCGAATTGCCATTTGTGGCGTGACTCCGCACGCCCAGAAAACCGGGATGTCCCCCTCGTTGATGACGGGTTCATCGCCAAAATCCGGTTTCATAATATCCGCAATACCGATCTGCGATGGATCACCGATATGAACCGGTGCGCCGTGGGCCAGACGATATCTGTCGGAATACAGGATCGCCCGGATCGCATCACCGGGCGCAAAAGATCGCATCGAAACCACCAAGGGACCGTGAAAACGTCCGGCCGGGGTGGTTGCGATATTTGTCACATACATCGGCACATTACGGTTCGCATCCATGTGGCGTAACCGCACACCGCCGCGCGTAATGGCCGCTTCGAATGAAAATGAACATCCCAGAACGAACGTCACCAGATCATCACGCCAGACATCGGAGACGTCCGTGACGCTGGTGTATTCGGCACTACCACGAAAAACGCGATAACCCGCAAGATCGGTTCGGATATCAAGATCAATGCCCAGTTCCGGGATGTGGGGCGATCCCGGTTCAGACATGCCGATCAGTGGGCATGATTTGGGGTTCTTTGAACAGAACTGCAAAAACTCGTCGGCATAGTCCGCCGGTAAAATCGCAAGGTTCCCCTGAAGGTACCCTGACGAAAAACCGGTCGTCGTTCCTGTGTGCTCGCCACGTCGGATTGATGTGCGCAACGCCAATGGCGTGATCCGCGAAATATCATCCAAATTGGTGTCAACGGAACGGGTGGCGCTTTTTGGTGCGGTCATTTTCAGTCCCATTCTCTGCCTCTGACGAAAGATTGAGAAATGGAACCGATCTTGTCAAGTAATCATTTTAAATGATTTATGATCGTTTTTAACGATCAATTTGATCTGACAGTCGCGCTGCCTCCTGAATAGCCGCGCCAATTTCACCGTTCCGTTCGGCGTAATAAGTGATGACAAAATGCAATGCTGTCAGCGATGCTTCAGGCAAAACCGGGATCGGTTTGATATGGTCGGCCCACTCGGAATTCTTGACCATAAGTGTTGGTAAAACCCCAATTCCAAAGCCCCCCGCCACCAAATGTTTGACCGTCGAAAGCGATGCCGAACCATGCAGGGCCGGTTGTGAAATATCGGGGGCGGCAAAGATACTTTCGACTTCACGAAACGGCGGCGTTCCTTTGGGAAAAGTCACAATTGCGTGCTCGGCCAGATCGCGTAACGTCAAGGGTGCGTCGCCCAATTCCAGATCTTCGGCACAGTACCAGCCAAGCTCAACTGGCTTAAGCGGCGCGGCAACGGCCCCTTGCGGCACGGATTCGCGCAACATGATCGCGACATCCATATCATCATCACTCAACGCCTTGCTAAGCTGCCCGGATGTATCAACCGATAATTCAAACCGGACCTTGGGAAAGTCATCTTTTAACGTGTTAAGCATATCGGTCAGCAACGTATGCACGATGGTTTCCGCAACCCCGATCCTGACCGTCCCGCTAAGCTCGCCGGGATGTGTCAGCTCCTGCCAGATGCGATCACGTGCCCGCGATAAACGCTGCGCTTCCTCGATAAACCGTAACCCCGCCGCAGTCAGGCGCACCTGCCGGTTGCTGCGGTCAAACAGCATCATGCCCAGCTTCTTTTCAAGCGCGGAAACGCGGGCTGAAATCGCCGATTGCGACAGGTTGTATTTCTGCGCTGCTGCGCGAAATCCACCGGCCTTGACGATATCTTGCAATATTTCGATATCTTTGAACTCAAACACGTACCACCACCCTGATTTGATCTGATTTCGATCACAATACCTATCTGTCGATCACTTCGCACGATCAATTGATGGAAAAATTGATCAATTCGCGGTTTGTCGCCGTACCAACAAGGACCAACAAACTGAAATCAAACACGTCTCACTGGCTGTTCACCGAGGCGTGACTTGCCCGAATGTCATTTTGCGCGGACATTATGTTCAGTGCGATTTTGGAGGAAGCAATGCTGATACGCCGCAACAAAGGCTGGGAAATCCCGGAACGTGAAGCCACCCCCGAAGCGGTTTATAAAAACCGCCGGCAGTTTCTAAAAGGGATTGCTGCTGGTTCAATCGGTGCTTCCGCCGCAGCCATGCCGCTTGGCAGTGCCCTTGCACAAGGGACAAGCCCCACCGCCGACCTTTATCCGGTGACCCGCAATCCGGCCTATACCGTTGATCGCGAAATGACCGAAAAGGCCAAGGCGCTGACCTATAACAACTTCTATGAATTCGGGTCACACAAATCCATCTCATCAGCCGCACAGGCGCTTAAACTGCGTCCATGGACGGTCAAGATCGACGGGATGGTCGAAAAGCCGATTGAAATCGATTTCGAAGACCTGGTGCGCAAAATGCCGCTTGAAGAGCGGGTCTATCGTTTTCGCTGTGTCGAAGCATGGGCCATGACCGTCCCGTGGTCAGGCTTTCCGATGAAAGCACTGGTTGATTTTGCCAAGCCATTGTCAGGCGCAAAATATGTCGAAATGGAAACCGCCAGCCAAAAAGAAACCATGCCGGGCCTGCGCCAGTTCTGGTATCCATGGCCTTACGTCGAAGGCCTGTCGATGGCCGAGGCCACCAACGAGCTGACCATGATTGCCACAGGCATCTACGGCGAAGAAATGCCCAAACAAAACGGTGCACCGCTGCGTTTGGTCACCCCGTGGAAATACGGGTTCAAAAACATCAAGTCGATAGTGCGTATCACCTTTACCGACAAACGCCCGGTTAGCTTCTGGGAAGAACTCAACAAGGATGAATACGGTTTCTGGGCCAATGTGAACCCCAAAGTCCCCCATCCGCGCTGGAGTCAGGCACAGGAACGCCTGCTCAATAACGGCGAAACCGTCCCGACCCAGATTTACAACGGCTACGGCGACTATGTGGCTGATATGTACAAGGGCATGGAAGACGAAAAACTGTTTATGTAATCCCTCCCCGACCCACGACGTCCCAACGAAGAAGGGCTGCCACACGGCAGCCCTTCTTTGCATGTCAAACGATGCCCTGCCGATCAGATCATCACATCATTAAACGTGATGTCATAAAGCAGCTTGATGTTCAGCGCGATGATGATCGCTGCAATCAGCGATGCGGCAATCGTCAGCCACATCGGCGCCCGCAAATCACCCATCTTTTCACGCGACGCGGTAAACATCACAAGCGGCACCACGGCAAACGGCAGCTGGAAACTCAAAACCACCTGCGACAGGATCAAAAGCTTGGCGGTTTGCCCTTCACCGTAAATCACCGTCACGGCAATCGCCGGGACAATCGCAATCAGGCGGGTCACCAACCGCCGCATCCAGTTGGGCAGGCGAATGTTGATAAACCCTTCCATCACGATCTGACCGGCCATGGTCGCGGTCACCGTCGAACTGAGCCCGCAACATAAAAGTGCAATGGCAAACAGGGCCGGGGCAACCGATGCGCCCAGTAACGGCGCCAGCAACTCATGGGCAATCCCGATATCATCGACATTCGTGCGTCCCGCGACATGGAACGTGGCGGCCGCCAATATTAGGATCGATGCATTGATCAGAAGCGCAAATGACAGGGCAATGGTGGAATCAAGCGTGGCATATTTAAGCGCCTCACGCTTGCCTTCGGGGGTGTGCTCATAGGCCCGCGTCTGCACAATGCCCGAATGCAGATAGAGGTTATGAGGCATCACCGTTGCACCAATAATGCCAAGTGCCAGATACAGCATATTCTGATTGCCAATCAGATCGACTGTCGGGGCAAAACCGACAATCACCCCATGCCAATCGGGGTTGGCCATCGCAATCTGAACCCCAAAGCAGACCGATATCACCGCCAGTAATGAGATGATAAATCCTTCGACCCAGCGAAACCCGCGCCCCTGTAACCACAGGATCAAAAGGACATCGGCTGCTGTGATCAGAACCCCCAATTCAAGCGGGATCGAAAACAACAGATTAAGCGCAATCGCCGTCCCGATCACTTCGGCCAGATCGGTCGCACAGATGGCCAGTTCCGCCAAAACCCAAAGCGGCCATGACACCCAGTTCGGAAACGCATCCCGGCACGCCTGCGCAAGATCGCGGCCTGACCCGATGGCCAGCCGCGCGCATAGTGATTGCAAAACAATCGCCATGACGTTGGATAACAAGGCGACAAACAGCAACGCATAGCCAAACTGCGATCCACCGGCCAGTGATGTCGCCCAGTTTCCCGGGTCCATATAGCCGACCGCAACCAGATACCCCGGCCCGGCAAAGGCCAGAAACTTACGGAATTTTCCCGACTGGTTGGACACGGCAATGGATCGAAACACCTCCATCAAGGATGGATCGGATGCGTCACTGCGCCATCCCGCATCACGTGCGGGGGCTTGCTTGGCTTCGGACATCTGAAAACGGCCTGACTGTGAAATACCCTTACGGTCTGTAAGGTCACTATTTATGACGCGGCTTCCAAAGTTAGTCAAGCCTAACTTTATGGCAAATTCGACACATTTTAGAAGTTGGAATACCGCCCCGAACCCCACCCCAAACCTCGGTAGCCAAAGACCACAAGATCAATTCATGTCTTAAGGCCCCTTGCGGCGGCGCCCCTTGTATTTTGATTTATTGGCTGATTTCGAACCGGGTCCGATAGTACCAATCGTTCGCGCCATTGGCCCTGCTTCGGCCAGACCAAGTTCCTGATCTTCAAGTCGCTTGATCTCGTCACGCAGACGGGCGGCTTCCTCAAACTCAAGGTTCCCGGCGGCATCACGCATGCGTTTTTCAAGATCTTCGATATGGGCACGCAGGTTATGACCAATCAGCGTATCGCCCGACACACCGGTATCGACCGTGACGTAATCCTGTTCGGCGACACTTTCGATGACGTCATTGATCCGCGACCGCACACTTTCGGGCGTAATGCCATGTGCCTCATTGTAGGCAACCTGCTTTTCGCGCCGACGGTTGGTTTCATCAATCGCGTATTCAAGGCTGTCGGTCATCTTATCGGCATAAAGCAACACACGCCCATCAACGTTACGCGCCGCACGGCCAATGGTCTGCACCAGTGATGTTTTCGACCGCAGGAACCCTTCTTTGTCCGCATCCAGAATCGCCACCAGCGCACATTCGGGAATGTCCAACCCTTCACGCAGCAAGTTAATCCCGACCAGCACATCAAACACGCCAAGACGCAAATCGCGGATAATCTCTATCCGTTCCAGCGTATCAATATCGGAATGGAGATACCGCACCCTGATGCCATGTTCGTGCAGATATTCGGTCAAATCTTCGGCCATGCGCTTGGTCAGGGTCGTGACCAGAACCCGCTGCCCTTTGGCGGCACATTCCTTGGCCTCACCCAGCAAGTCATCAACCTGCGTTTCGACGGGGCGGATAATACACACCGGATCAATCAACCCGGTTGGCCGGATCACCTGTTCGGTAAACACGCCGCCCGTACGTTCCATTTCCCATTTGCCCGGTGTTGCCGACACAAACACGCTTTGCGGGCGCATCGCTTCCCATTCTTCGAATTTCAGCGGTCGGTTATCAACACAGCTTGGCAGACGGAATCCATGCTCGGCGAGCGTGAATTTGCGGTTAAAGTCACCCTTGAACATGCCGCCGATTTGGGGCACGGCAACGTGGCTTTCATCGACAAACAGCAACGCATTTTCGGGCAAATACTCAAACAGGGTCGGCGGCGGATCACCGGGATTACGCCCCGACAACCACCGCGAATAGTTTTCGATCCCTTTGCAATGGCCAACCGTTTCCATCATCTCAAGATCAAACGTCGTGCGCTGCTCAATCCGCTCAGCTGCCAGAAGCTTTCCCTCGTTCTGGAACTGGGCAAGGCGGTCTTTCAGCTCCTGCTTGATACCCGTCATGGCCTGCACCAAGGTCGGGCGCGGGGTGACGTGGTGCGAATTGGCATAAACCGTGACCGAATCCATGCTGGCAAATTTATGCCCGGTCAGCGGATCAAACTCGGCCAGTTCCTCAATCTCGTCCCCAAACATCGACACTCGCCATGCGCGGTCTTCCGAGTGGGCCGGGAAAATTTCCAAAACATCGCCGCGCACCCGGAATGTCCCGCGTGAAAATGCGGCGTCATTGCGGGTATATTGCAGTTCGACCAAACGCTTCATGATGTCGTTGCGAACAACTTCATCGCCAACCGAAATGCGCTGCGTCATTTCAAGATAGGTTTCAACCGCCCCAATACCGTAAATGCACGATACCGATGCAACGATGATACAGTCGTTCCGCTCTAAAATCGCACGGGTTGCCGCGTGACGCATCCGGTCGATCTGCTCATTGATCGACGAGTCTTTTTCGATATAGGTATCAGAGCGCGGCAAATAGGCTTCCGGCTGATAATAGTCGTAATAAGACACGAAATACTCGACCGCATTTTCCGGAAAAAAATACTTCATTTCCGCGTAAAGCTGGGCGGCGAGTGTCTTATTGGGGGCCAGAACCAATGCCGGACGCTGGGTCTGTGAAATGATGTTGGCCATGGTAAAGGTCTTGCCCGACCCGGTCACACCCAGCAGAACCTGATCACGCTCATCATCATTGATGCCGTCCATAAGCTCGGCAATCGCGGCGGGCTGATCACCTGCTGGCTGATATTCGGTCACCAGCTTGAATTCCCGCGATCCTTCGACCGGCGGGCGGCGTTTTGTCAAAAATTCCGGTAGCGCATTCATCGGGCAGGCCCCTGTTTTATCCTATGTGTAGTTATAAGACAGATATGCCCAACCGCAAGCCCCACCCCTGACACATCCTGTCAGGAAATGTCAGGAGATGTCAGGACGCCACTCAATGGGAACAATGCCCAATTCATGGCGTTAAGGGTTAAGTTCTTTCCGATCAGACAGATCAAGGGTCGAAAATACGATCAAATCATCCCAAAGAACCCGCAGAAGCGCCGAATGAGCCTTGAATTGCAATTAAGGCAGGCGTAGGGTCCGATCCGAAAGAACGCGATTCTTTTCACTTCTTTTTTCATTCCAGGGAAACAGACCAATGGCGTTTATTGCCGACCGTTTGAGCCGTATCAAACCTTCTCCCACCATTGCCGTCACCACCAAAGCCGCCGAGCTCAAAGCCGCTGGCGTTGATGTGATCGGTCTTGGCGCAGGTGAGCCGGATTTCGATACCCCCGACAACATCAAAGCCGCTGCCAAAGCCGCCATCGATGCAGGCAAGACCAAATACACTCCGGTCGCCGGCACACCCGAGCTGCGCAAGGCAATTGTCGAAAAGTTCAAACGTGAAAACGACCTGGAATACACTATCGACGAAATCACCGTCGGGTGTGGTGGTAAACAGACCCTGTTCAATGCGTTCTTTGCAACGCTGAACGCGGGCGACGAAGTTGTCATCCCGGCACCGTACTGGGTTTCCTACCCGGATATGGCGCTGATGGCCGAAGGCACCCCTGTCATTGTTGAATGTCAGGAAGAAAACGATTTTAAAATCACCGCAGCCGAACTTGAAGCTGCCATCACGCCAAAAACCAAATGGGTGGTTCTGAACTCCCCGTCCAACCCGACCGGTGCTGCCTATTCGCGCGGTGAGTTGCGCGCGATTGCGGACGTTTTGCTCAAACATGAAAATGTCTACATCATGTCTGACGACATGTATGAGCACCTCGTTTATGACGGGTTCGAATTCACCACCATCGCGCAGGTTGAGCCAAAGCTCAAAGCCCGCACGTTGACCTGTAACGGTGTCTCGAAATCCTATGCCATGACCGGTTGGCGTCTTGGCTATGCGGCAGGTCCGGTTGAGCTGATCAAGGCGATCAACAAGGTTCAGTCCCAGTCGAGCACGCATACATCGTCGATCAGTCAGGCTGCTTCGGTCGAGGCCCTGAACGGTCCGCAGGATTTCCTTGCCGAACGCGCAGAAGTTTTCAAAGGCCGTCGTGATCTGGTTGTCGCAGCCCTGAACGAATGCGAAGGCCTGTCTTGCAAAAAACCCGAAGGTGCGTTTTACGTTTATCCGTCCTGTGCGGGCGTAATCGGCAAAACCACCCCGGACGGCACGAAAATCGAAACCGATACCGATTTCATCACCTACCTGCTTGAAGCAGAAGGTGTTGCTGCGGTTCCGGGTTCGGCATTTGGTCTGGCCCCGTATTTCCGCATTTCCTATGCGACCTCGGATGCGGCCCTGACCGAAGCCTGCGCAAGGATCAAGCGTGCTTGTGCTGCTTTGAAATAGGGCGCACGGGTTCAGCATTTCCTCGCTGAAAAACATTTCACAGGGTCCGGCACTTGCCGGGCCCTGTTTTTTTGTCCATTATCCAATTCAACAATTGCGCACCAAATTACCGATAAATCGGACACGCCATGTTAAACGAGAATTTCTATGTCACCGTCGACGGGGTCAGCCTGTCCTGCCAACGGATCATTCCCCTCGATGTGATGGACGATGTCCCCACCATCATTTTCCTGCACGAGGCCCTGGGCACCATTCGCATGTGGCGCGACTTTCCGGCAAAGCTTGCCACCGCCACCAAACATCCGGTGATCATTTATGAACGGCGTGGCCATGGACGGTCTGATCCACATGGGAACGGAGATGTCCCGCGCCCGATTGATTTTCACAATGTCGAAAGTGATGTCTATCTGCATGGATTGATCAGCCAACTTGGTCTCACCCGCCCGATCCTGTTTGGGCACAGCGACGGGGCCACCATTGCCCTTAAATATGCCGCACGCTTTCCCGACAATGTTAGCGCTGTCATATCCGAAGCCGCCCATGTGTTCGTTGAAGACGTCACCATTGCCGGGATCAATGATGCGGCCTCAATCTATGCCACGACCGACTGGAAAACCAAACTCGAACGCCATCATTTTTTCCAGACCGACATGGTGTTCAAATCATGGGTCGATACATGGCGCCAGCCGGAATTTCGCGACTGGAACATGGTTGACGAACTGCCCAACATCACCTGCCCGCTTTTGGTGATACAGGGCGATGATGACCAGTTTGGCAGTGACTATCAGGTCGACACCATCTGTAAACATGTCAGCGGCCCGGTGACCAAAATGCTGATCAAGGAATGCGGCCACATCCCGCATTTTGATCAACCCGATCACGTGATTACTGCGAGCCTAAAACACCTTGGCATCAAAGCACCTGTCACAGCCTAGGGCCAGGTGCCAACACCATCAAAACAAACAAAGCCCCGACTGCATCATGCAACCGGGGCTTTTCCGTTCGGGCCGTAACCCGGAAATTCTGCTGGCTTAGTCGGCCAATGCGTCTTCGGCGTCGATGACAACCGCGACCGCATGGATCACAGACGCAATACGGATCGCATTCTGGATGGTTTCTTTTTTGACACCAGCGCCTTTAAGCACCTTGTCATGGCTATCGATGCACATGCCACAGCCATTGATCGCCGAAACCGCAATTGAAAACAGCTCAAAATCAGCTTTATCAATGCCCGGCTTGCCGATGATGTTCATCCGAAGGCGCGCAGGCATAGAACCATATTCGTCATCTGAAACCAGATGCACAAACCGGTAATAGATATTGTTCATGCCCATGATTGCGGCCGCCCCCTTGGCGGCTTCAAGGGCTTCTTCGGAAAGCTTGGCTTTGGCTTCTGCGGCAACTGCCTTGATCAATTTGGCGTTGCGCGATGCGAAAGCACAGGCCAGCGCGGTGCCGTAAACCTGTTGATCGGTCATGCCCGGATTGTTCGCCATGCTCGACAGGTTCAGCTTCAGGTCCTTGGCATAGGCTGGCATTGCGTCTTTGATTTCGGTAATCGAAGTCATTGGTTTTCCCCTGAATTACGTGATGCGAACGTCGCAAAAATCATTAAACAAATCAGCCGCCACCCAACTGCCTCATGTGCAGGCATCAGGATCGATAAATATCCGATGGGCTGAAAGCGGGACCGGGCAGATGCCCGATCCCAAAATCGTCTGGATTAAATCGCGTAAAGCGACTTAGAGGGTTTCGTCACCCTGGGTCCAGTTGCACGGGCACAGCTCGTCGGTCTGAAGCGCATCAAGAATACGCAGTGCTTCATGCGGGTTACGACCAACGTTAAGGTCGTTTACCTGCACGTGACGGATGATGTTGTCCGGATCAACGATGAAGGTCGCACGCAGCGCAACACCGGCGTCTTTGGCCAGAACACCAAGAGCGGTCGAGAGTTCTTTTTTCTCGTCAGCCAGCCATACGAACGGGCTGTCGCCCAGATCTTCGTGGTGGGTGCGCCATGCAGCATGGACGAAATCGGTATCGGTCGAGCAGCCCAGAAGAACCGCATCACGGTCTTCGAAATCACCGTTCAGTTCGCCGTAACCAACAATTTCGGTCGGGCAAACAAAAGTGAAATCTTTCGGCCAGAAGAACAAAATCTTCCATTTGCCGTCATAGGACTTATCGGTAACCGGTGCGAAGCTATCCGGGGATTTTCCCGAAACACCAGTCAGATTAAATTCAGGAAGCGTATCACCAACGGTAAGCATTATGGTTACTCCTAACCCTAGTTAAAAAATCCAATTGCGGCCCCCGACAGGCCGCTAATTCTTGTACGCAAGTGCGAAATGAACACTCACTGCTGGCGATTTGTAGTGAAATGCACTAACTAAGACAAATAGATAAAACTTCGCTTGTTGATAGGAAAAATTAATGGCTGCCCAACCCAGCATCAAGCAGCTCAAATATCTTGTCGCTTTAGCCGAATGTGGCCATTTTGGCCGCGCTGCCGAGGCATGCTTTATCACCCAGCCGAGCCTTTCGGCCGCAATTAACGAGCTTGAAAACCTGCTCGGGGCACAGCTGGTTGAACGCAATAAGCGCCAGGTCCTCATCACGCCGCTGGGCGAAGATGTCGTTTCGCGGGCGCGAAGTATCCTCCATGAAGTCGATGAACTGACCACCATGGCACAGGCCGCGACCGAACCGCTTTCGGGTCCGATCCATATCGGGGTGATCCCGACAATTGGTCCGTATCTTTTGCCCGATGTGATGTCACAGTTAAAATCAGGCTTCCCCAAACTGCAGCCCTTCCTGCGCGAAGACCAGACATCCAAGCTGGTATCACTTCTGGCCGCGGGCAAACTTGATCTGGCGCTGATCGCGCTTCCGATCGAAGAAAACTGGCTGGAAGAATTTGATCTGTTTGAAGACCGGTTCGTCTTTGCGTGCAGTCCGGATAACCCGCTGACCAAAAAACGCCATATCGAGATCGCCGACATCAAGGACGAAAAGCTTTTATTGCTCGAAGACGGTCATTGCCTGCGCGATCAGGCGCTTGAGGTCTGCCAGAAAGCTGGCTGGAGCAAGTCTGCCGATTTTCAGGCCAACAGCCTGTCAACTCTGGTGCAAATGGTTGCTGCCGGTGTCGGAGCGACGCTTTTGCCTGAAATGTCGCTGGAAGTCGAAGCCCGCCGCCCGGATTCGCTAAAGATCATTCCATTTGAAAACCCGGTCCCCATTCGGCGCATCGGCATGGTCTGGCGCCGCAGTTCAGCCCGAAAGCGTGAATATCGTCAGTTGGCTGCCCACCTTCGTGATAGCCTGACCGCACAGAAACAGGCGAATGTCGCCTGATCTATTGGTCCATACGCCAAAACGGTTCGGGCCTAAAACGCAACCTTACGTAAACGTGCCACAGGATTAGTACCGAGCCGATGCTCCCGATCAAGGACGACAACCCGACCACGATAACGCCTTGGGTCACCTATGCCATCATTGCGCTTAATGTGGCTGTCTTCCTTGTCACCATATCACTTAGTCCAAAGGGCGCCACGCTGGCCACCTTGCAATACGGGGCCATTCCCGCCGTCCTGTTTGGCCATGCCGATCTGCCCCCGCAACTTGCTGCTTTCCCGCCCGGATATGAATTCCTATCGATTTTCACCTCCATGTTTATGCATGGCGGATGGATGCACATTGCGGGCAACATGCTGTATCTCTGGGTGTTTGGGAACAACGTCGAAGATGCCATGGGGCATTTCCGCTTCCTGATTTTCTATCTGCTGTGCGGGGTTGCCGCCGCCCTTGGGCACGGGTTGCTCGACACCCAGTCGCAAATTCCGATGATTGGTGCGTCGGGGGCGCTGGCCGGTGTCTTGGGGGCGTATTTTCTGCTCTATCCCAAGGCCCGCATTCTGGTCTGGTTCTTCTGGGTGTTCATTTTCTACGTCCCGGCCGTCTTTGTTCTCGGCTTCTGGTTCGTGACACAGGTCTTTAATTTCGGAAGCGGTGCTGGCGGCGGCATCGCGTGGGTTGCCCATATTGCGGGCTTCATTGCCGGGCTTGTCCTGATCCCTCTGTTCAAGCACCGCAACGTGCCGCTCTGGCATGATGGATCACATGCACCGGCATTTGGCGTTTATCGCCCGGGCCGTCCGGGGCGCAAGGCACGCGGCGCAAGTACCTCCGGGGCTGGCGTCCCACCATGGGCTGCGGCCTATGAGGCCGAACGTGCTGCCAAGCGTGCGGCGATGAAGCGCGACCGGCGCGGCCCATGGGGCAAGGAAACCCCGACCGGCGAAGACCGCGACACATCCCCATGGGGCCGCTATCAACCAACCGCCCCAAAACCAAAACCGGCCCCCAAGCCGGGCATTGGTGTGCCCAAAGTTGTCCGGTTGCATTCCGACCGCGACAAGGACGATACTTAGAAGATAACGTTCCGCTCGTTCACGCCGGGAGCCCCAAAATGCGCGCAGCCTATTTCACCGAGTACCAAGGCCCGATCAACATTCAGACCGTTGATGATCCCACCCCGTCCAATGATGGCGTTGTGATCAAGGTCGGCGCGACCGGATTATGCCGCAGTGACTGGCACGGCTGGATGGGCCATGATTCCGATGTACAGTTGCCCCATGTACCGGGCCATGAATTTGCCGGTACCATTGTCGGGGTTGGCAAGGACATCAAACGCTGGAAGGAAGGCGACCGGGTCACCGTGCCGTTCGTATCGGGATGCGGACATTGCCCTGAATGCCACAGCGGCAACCATCAGGTCTGCGACAACCAGTTCCAGCCGGGCTTTACCCATTGGGGCAGCTTTGCCGAGTATGTTGCCATCGACTATGCCGACACCAACCTGATTGCGCTTCCAGACGATATGGAATTCGCCACCGCGGCGAGCCTCGGCTGCCGCTTTGCCACCAGTTTCCGCGGCGTGATTGATCAGGGTAAAGTATCCGCCGGACAAGTGGTTGCCGTGCATGGTGCGGGCGGGGTCGGCTTATCGGCGATCATGATTGCCGCCGCCGCTGGGGCCTATGTCATTGCAGTTGATATTGACGACGCCAAACTTGAATTTGCCACGGAACTTGGCGCAAATGCCACGCTCAATGCCCGCACCGTTGGTGACATCCCAACCGCGATCAAGGACATCACGCGTGGTGGTGTGCATGTATCGGTTGATGCCCTTGGCAGTGAACAGACCTGCTTTAACTCGGTCGCCAGTTTGCGCAAACGCGGCAAACACATTCAGATCGGCCTTATGACCGGCGATCACGCCCACGCCAAAGTCCCGATGGACCGCGTTGTCGCCCATGAACTGGAAATTCTCGGCAGCCACGGCATGCAGGCGTTTCGCTATGACGCCATGCTCGACATGATCATGACCGGTAAACTCACCCCGCAAAAACTCATCGGCGACCGAGTCACACTGGCCGAAGGCGCAACGGCGCTTATGAACATGGACAGTTTCGTCGGAACCGGCGTCACCGTGATTGATCGGTTTTAAGGTCGGGACCTTATGAACATGCTCGCAGGTATCCCCTTTACCCCCAAAGACCGGATTGATGACCTTCTTGGCGGCATTACCAATCATCTTCTGACCGGTCATAAGTCCGTCGCTGGATATATCCAAAAACGCCATAAGGACCGCGATTGTGGCACCTTGGTCTATGTCCGCAACTTGCGGTCTGGCGCGGAAATGTCGATCACGAAAAACCGCGGAGCGATGGCAAAGGGCTGCAAGCTCGACGGCGATGCGCTATCGAGCTTGTCGGAACAACTCGCACAAGATATCGAAGACGGAAGTGATCTTTTGATCGTCGCGCGCTTTGGCCGAAGCGAGGCCGAAGGACGGGGGTTGCGCGATGTCATCTCACGCGCGATGGAACTTGAAATTCCTGTACTGGTCGGGGTGCGGGGTGAATATGCCGATGCATGGGATACCTTCCACGGCGGCATTGCCGACACACTCCCGCTCGACGAGAATGCCATTCTCACATGGCTAAACCACCATCAAACCGCTGTCGCAGAAAACGCCTGAGAGAAAATCAGGCGGTGAGATGCTCAGTCACCGCAACCGGCACGCATCGGTGCGCGGTCCGACACCAGCACCTTGGCGGCAAACCGTTCAAACCATGCGCCAAAATCTGCGTCATATTTCGCCCGGCCTGCGCGCTGCTCTTCGGGGCCTTGCCCGTTCGGGCGATCGGTCTTATCCCCCGCCCCTGACAGCCAGCGTTCGTGACTTTCATCATCGACTTCCGGGTGGAACTGAATGCCCCAGATGCGCCCATCAATATGATAGGCCTGATGGGGGAATGTTGGCCCGGTCGCCATCAATTCGGCACCGTCGGGCAAGCCGAAGCCTTCGCTGTGCCAGTGATAGACCATCATATTATCGGGAAATAAATCGCGCCCGGCCTCTGTCGCCTGAACCCGGTAATAGCCGATTTCCGTCAGGCCGTCGGGATGGGGGGCAACCGATGCGCCAAGGTGACGCGCCATCATCTGTGCACCCAGACAAATGCCCAGATACATTACATCACTGGCAACCACCTTGGGCAACCAGTCCATGATCGCACTGACATTGCCCAGATCATCCTCGTTGGCACTCATCGGGCCGCCAAACACAACAACAAGGTGGTAGCCGTCAAGATCATGGGGCAAGACATCACCTTCACCCGGACGACGAATATCGAACGTATAGCCATAGCGACGCATGACATCCCCAACCCGGCCCGGTTGACCGGTGGCGGAGTTGAAAACCAGAAGAATGCGTTTTGCCGGGCTTAGTTGGTTCATCGTGACCTCATTACTGCGTTCGCGAAGGGTGACCTTTTCGGGCCATTTTGACAACCCCTTCGCACCCGAACCGGCCCTGTCAGATACGAAAAGCCGCCGCAAATCTGCGACGGCTTTGAATTCGTTACGTTTAATATGCGTCTTAAACGTTAAATTTGAAATGGAAGATATCGCCGTCTTTAACGATGTAGGTCTTGCCTTCCTGACGCAGCTTACCGTTATCGCGCGCGCCAGCTTCACCGTTGAATGCGATGAAGTCGTCATAGGCGATGGTTTCGGCCTTGATGAAACCGCGTTCAAAATCGGTGTGAATGACGCCCGCCGCATTCGGCGCCGTCGCCCCTTTATACACCGTCCAGGCGCGTGCTTCTTTCGGACCGACCGTAAAGAAGGTCAAAAGATCAAGCAGCTTGTACCCTTCGCGGATACACCGCGTCAGACCGGTTTCCGAAAGGCCAAGACCTTCAAGGAATTCCTTTTTGTCTTCGGCACTGTCAAGCAAGGCGACTTCAGACTCGATTGCCGCTGAAATCACAACCGAACGTGCACCCTGTGCGGCGGCCATTTCGGCAACCTTGGCCGACAATTCATTACCGTCTGCGGCACTGTCTTCGTCAACATTGCACGCATAAAGGATCGGCTTGCTGGTCAGAAGCTGCAACATACGGAACGCTTTTTCTTCGTCCTCACCATCAATTTTGACGGTACGGGCTGGTTGGCCTTCGCGCAACGCGACCAAAGAACGCTCAATCAGCTCCATCGTCAAAACGGCTTCTTTTTCGTTCTGACGGGCTTTTTTCTGAAGGCCCGGAATACGTTTTTCCAGGCTTTCCATATCGGCGAGCATCAATTCGGTTTCGATGGTTTCCGCATCGCGTACCGGGTCAACCGACCCGTCAACATGGGTAATGTCGCCATCTTCGAAACAGCGCAGCACATGGACAATCGCATCGGTTTCGCGAATGTTGGCCAGAAACTGGTTGCCCAGCCCCTCGCCCTTGGACGCACCGCGCACCAGACCGGCAATATCGACAAACTCAAGCTGGGTCGGAATGATGGTTGCCGATTTGCCAATCGCCGCAATTTTATCAAGACGATCATCCGGAACGCTGACACGACCGGTATTGGGCTCAATCGTACAGAACGGGAAGTTTGCCGCCTCGGCCGCAGCCGTCTGGGTCAGGGCGTTAAAAAGGGTCGACTTACCAACATTTGGCATACCGACGATACCGCATTTGAATCCCATCTTTCCGGGCTCCGTAACTTGATTTGTTTCTATCAGGATCGGCTCGAATATGATCGAACCGAAAGACTATTTCTTTTTGCCAAACGCCTTGGCAAGGGCTTGCGCCATCGCATTTGCGGCATTGCTGACCGGGGTATCGGCCTTTTCAATGCGCACCTGTGCTGCGCCCGACAAATTGTTCATATCTTCGCCAGCCGGTTCTTGTTCGCTGGCCTCACCTTTGGCTTTGCTGGCCGCTGGTTTATCTTTCTTCGGCGCCTTTGGCTTTGGCGGTGACACGATGTTTGACACCTTGCTCATAAAGCCGCCGTCATCGCCCTTGGTCAGTCGGGCAAACTCGGCTGCCACCGCGTCAAGCAACGTCATCAGCCAGCCATCCTGTTCGGATTTGGAAAAATCCCCCAGAACATGGCCATGTACACGTGACTTTTCACCGGGATGTCCAATGCCCAACCGCACACGACGGTATTCTTTGCCACAATGGGCGTCGATGGATCGCAATCCGTTATGTCCGCCGTGGCCCCCGCCGCGTTTCACACGCAGCTTGCCCGGCGGCAGGTCCAGCTCATCATGCAGGACAATAACGTCTTCGACCGGAATCTTGTAAAAACGCAGCACTTCGCCAACGCTTTGCCCCGAAAGGTTCATGAAGGTTTCCGGTTTCAGAACCAGAACTTTCTGCCCGTTCAATTCACCTTCGGACAATTGCCCCTGAAACTTTTTGCGCCAGGGACCAAAAGAATGGCGGCGGACGAGTTCGTCCGCCGCCATGAAGCCGATATTGTGGCGATTGGCGGCATATCCCGATCCCGGGTTTCCCAGTCCAACCACCAAAAACATCTTAAGACCTCAATCTTATTCTTCGGTCGTTGCTTCTTCTTCGCCCTCGTCTGCGTCATCGGCATTATCTTCCGATTTCAGAGCGGACGGAGCAGCAACGGTCGCAACGGTAAAGTCACGGTCGGTAATCGTAAGCTCAACACCTTTTGGCAATTTGATTGCCGAGATGTGAATCGAGTCACCAACTTCAACACCCGAAAGGTCGAACACCAGCTCTTCCGGAATTGCGGAAGGCGCACAGATAACTTCGACGTCGTGACGAACGATATTGAGAACGCCACCGCGTTTCAGGCCCGGTGATTTCTCTTCGTTGATGAAGCGAACCGGAACTTCCACGTTCATGGTCTGGCCTTTTGCAAAGCGCAGGAAGTCAACATGGATCGGTGCGTCAGTCACTTTGTCGAACTGAACGTCGCGTGGCAGGACTTCGTATTTCTCTTTGCCGACGTTAACCGTCAGAATGTGAGAAAAGAAGCCAGGCTGATGCAGAAGCTTAATGAGCGGACGCGGGTCAATCTGGAACATAACAGGTTCTTGTTTTGCACCATAAATAACACCAGGGACCATACCGGCACGACGCACGGCACGGGCGGCCCCCTTTCCGGCCCGTTCACGGATTTCCGCAGTGATAACAGAGTTTGCCATCAGAAAATCTCCTTGAACTATAAAATTTGTTTACGCAGGTTGGTGTAAATCACCGCTGAAAGCCCACGAAAACAAGCGCGCTGGCCTCCAGGGGTGCCAGCGCGACGAGGGCCTTATACCCTCAATCGAAAAGAACGGAAACAGATTTTTCTTCCGAGATGCGACGAATGGCTTCTGCCATCAGCGGCGCAATCGGAAGCTGTCTGATTTTTGCGCAAGTCCGCACCGCATCCGATGCCTTGATCGAATCGGTCGTGACCACCTCGGACATCGGCGAATTGGCAATACGCTCAACTGCCGGGCCCGACAAAACACCATGCGAGACATAGGCCGCAACCGATGCCGCACCGCGTTCTTTCAATGCACCTGCCGCATTGCAAAGTGTACCGGCACTGTCCACGATATCGTCAACCAGAATGCAGGCTGCATCCTTAACATCACCGATAACATGCATGACTTCCGACACACCGGCCTGCGGGCGACGTTTATCAATGATCGCCAGTTCTGCATCAAGACGCTTTGCCACCGAACGTGCACGGGCAACACCGCCAACATCCGGGCTAACGATGACCAGTTTCTGGCCTTCGAACTTGTTGCGGATGTCGCTGGTCAGAACCGGAGACGCAAACAAGTTATCAAGCGGAATATCAAAGAAGCCCTGAATCTGACCGGCATGAAGGTCCATGGTCAGAACGCGGTCTGCACCGGCAACCGTAATCAGGTTGGCAACCAGTTTGGCCGAAATCGGGGTGCGGGGACCCGATTTGCGATCTTGCCTGGCATAGCCGAAATACGGCATGACGGCCGTGATGCGACGTGCAGACCCTCGACGCAGTGCGTCGATCACCACCAGAAGTTCCATCAGATTGTCGTTTGCGGGATAAGAGGTGCTCTGAATGACAAAAACGTCCTCACCGCGGACGTTTTCCTGAATTTCACACCAGATTTCTTCGTCGGAGAATCGCTTAACATCTGCGCGGGTAAGCGGCAGGTTCAGATGGTCAGCAATTGCCTCAGCCAACGGGTGGTTACTGTTACCAGCGAGGATCTTCATAGCGGGGCCTCGGATAATGGGTGCCGGGAAAGCGAAAAAACGAATTTGCGACTCCGCCCTGCACGAAGTGCCGGGATGGTTCCCTGCATGCCCTTGCCGCTCAAAGCCCCGGTTTTCAAGGTTTCCCCATCCGGCACAACGACACATTCACAACACTCAAAGACCACTGTTTGGCTACTCCGCATCTTGGCAGATCGCGGCGGCTTTATACCCATCCGTTAACAGTCTGTAAATGGGCCCAATGGCGAATAACGACAAGGCAGTCATGCATCCCCCCGCCACACCAATATGACAACAGCCCCCTAACGCGCTGATGCGGTCTTTTTAGGCGCACGCAACTGCCATTGCTTACGGCTGGCGATCTGGCCTAAAACACCTTCAAGGGATTCAACCGCCGCCTGTGCCGCAAGCGATGCAATCGTGCCCCAACGTTCATCAAGGCTACCGTGCGGAACCACATTGTTTTGCTTCATCTGGCCCAGTTCCGTGCCATCGACATCCATGATCACCCATTCGATCAACACCCGGTCCACTGGTGTGCGCGATTTGCTTTTATCAACCGGGGTGACTTGGGTGGTCGCCGACAGGATTACGCTATGATCCCCAATGTCGGTATTGTCGATCTCGATCCCTTTGGATTGCAAAAGTGCCCCGGCCGACCTTGCCAATGCGGTATTGCCATCCCCCGGTGCGCCTGCAAAATCAATCAGGGCGACTTTCATGACCGGGGCTGCGCGCAATGCGGTCCGATCCCCGGTGATCATAAAGGCAATCTTGTCGGCCGATTGGGTCACCAGCGCATCATAGGTTTCCGCTTGCGGGTCCTGCGTAATCCCGCCGAGATCGCGCACCTTGTCCACCAGTTCCTGCGGCACAGCAAGATCACTTTCCTCTGGCTCGGTCGGAACATCTGCAAACCATTGATCCGGGCTCAGTTGCCCCTTGGCCGATGTCGTGTCAATCGCCAGACCATCCGGACGCATCAGAACCCACGTAATATCAACTGATGCACCGGCATCAATCAGACTGGCCTGAACATTGGGGCGCAGGATGTAATCGCCGCCCTTGTCACTGTCGCTATAGGCCGGGATATCACGCGATCGCAATGCGCGCGCCATCGCCCGCGCCAGATGCTGCGATGCGCCTTCTGGCAAATCTTCGCCGCCTTCGACCCGCACGGTTTCGGTATCACGCAATTCCAGAAGCGACGGATCACCTTCACGCCCAGCACCCTGAAACGGGCGCGGCAAATCACCGCAGGCACCAAGCGGGATGATCGTGACAACAAAAAGAAGGAAAGTACGGAGGAACGATTTCATCAAAGCCACTTTGAAAATCACATCAAAGCGCAACCAACCATGGTTGCGATGATCATAAAGAAAAACAGCATAATCATATGTGGCATGGCGTATCCCCCTTACGCGTCTGACAACATGATCGCGGAAAGTTGCCGGCCATAATCAGGCTCCTTGCGAAGCGTCATCCGGCGGTAACTGTAAAACAGGTCTTCTTGCGCCAACGTGTCGCGCGCCACAAGTTCGACCTTGGCAATGCCGGTCGCAATCGTGCGGCGATGCACATATTCCGGCAAATCAAACATATAGTGTCCGGCGCGCGACGACGCATCAAAAAGGTCTTCGTTGCCTTCTGGTCCGCCAAGGATCGTATCGCGGAATGCGGCGTCCACCTCATAAGATGCGCGCGCGATACACGGACCAACAGCGGCAATAATGTTTTCGCGGCTCGCACCCAGCTTTTCCATCGCCGTCACTGTGGCTTCGGAAACCCCGCCATAAGACCCGCGCCATCCCGAATGACATGCGCCAATCACGCCAGCTTTGGGGTCATGAAACAAAACCGGCGTGCAATCAGCGGTCAGAATGCCCAGCATAATACCCGGACGGTCCGTCACCATCGCATCGGCCTTTGGCGCCTCGTCACGTGACAGCGCCCGATCCAGCACGGCAACATCCGTACCATGCACCTGATACACCGTTGTCAGGTCATCGGGTGTGACCGCAAATACCTTGGCGGCACGTGCGCGGTTTTCGGCGACCCGGTCCTTATCGTCATCGGAGCCAAATCCGACATTAAGCCCACCGTGAATGCCGTTGCTAACCCCGCCCTTGCGGCTGAAAAATCCGTGTCGCAGAACTGACGTCGCGCCAAGGTTTTCGGCCTCAAACCACTCAAGCCCGTTTACGGTGCGGGCGATGCCATGCGTTATCGGATGGGTCATTGGTGTGGTGTGCTCCGTGCTTACGTCATCATCAGTCGGCGTTTACGGGTTTAATCGGATTACCCTTCTACCCCGCTAGTGCAGGGAGGCGGTGTCGTCGTCGCACCATAGCCGATCAGTACTTTAAAAAGCGTTCCCATCTGATCGGGCGCAATCAACCGCGCAAGTGCCTGATCAATCGCCTTTGCCTGATCTTCGCTGGCATCGGTTTTTAAAAGTTCGGCACGCTGTTCAATGCCCAGCATCGCCAAAAACGTTCCTTGGGTTAATACCGCGCCGGTCCGCGCGCCTGCCTCAATCATCGCGCGCGAAATGGCGGCGAAATCAACATGGGCTGTCAAATCGACATCGCCCGGCTGGTTCAGAACCGGATGATATTCATGGGCCTTTACCGCCTGCAACGTATCGCCAAACGCACTATGGGGATAACCGTAATCGATAAACAATGCCGCCCCGCCGTTGTCATTTAAACGGCGGGCAATCTGATCGGCAATGGCAATAGCCGGGCCGCAGGACTCAAAAATATCACCCTTTTTCGCCGTCCCGCGCAGGGTCGCAGGCACCAGCGCATCGGCCACCGGCGTTTCGCGCCCGCGCACAAACCCAAGTTCACCACCCGCTGCATCAACCCCGACAAGCCGTTCGGCCCATCCGGTTTCCCCACGTTCAAACTGACGGATCGGCAGCGCGTCAAAGAACTCATTGCCAATGACAATCGTCGGCACACCGGCCCGACCGGGGATATCGTCAAACGCTTCGTGCCATGTTGCGGGAATGCCATATGGCATGATTGATGTTTGCTGATGGGTACGCAAAACCGGGCTGGTTTCAACAAACCGCACCGTGATCGCATCACTAAAGCCCGGCACATTACGCACCGCGCGCAGGGCATCAGACATCAAGGTTCCGCGCCCCGGTCCCAGTTCGACCAGATCGATTTTGGATGGGCCGCCCATCTGTTGCCAGCTCACCGCCGCCCAAAGACCAATCAATTCGCCAAACATCTGGCTGATTTCCGGCGCGGTGATAAAATCCCCAGCCCGACCAAACGGGTCCTGTTTGCGGTAATAGCCAAATTCAGGATGACCGAGGGCCTCACTCATGAAATCGGCAATCGTGATCGGCCCGGACAACGAAATCCGGCGTTTGATATGCTCAAGTAGTGGGTTAGCAGACGGTTCGGTCACGCGGTCTTTCCATCTTTGCTTTTGGGGTCATCCTTGGGATGGACGCGGGTTTCAATCGGCTTGCGCTTCAAGGCATATGCAATGACAGCCGCCCCGGCCAGAACCATCGGGATCGACAGCAACTGCCCCATCGTTGCCCCGCCCACCAGATAGCCAAGCTGCGCGTCGGGCTGACGGAAAAACTCGATAATGATCCGCGACAAACCATACCCGGCAACGAACGTCCCGCCGAGAATCCCCGGACGGTGGCGGACAAACGCACTGCGTGACAACACAAACAGAACAATAAACAGGATCAGCCCTTCAAGGGCGGCTTCATAAAGCTGGCTTGGATGGCGCGGCATCGGTCCGCCATTGGGAAACACCATGCCCCAAGGCGCATCGGTCGCACGGCCAAACAGCTCGCCATTGATGAAATTGGCAATCCGGCCAAAAAACAAGCCAATCGGTGTCGCCACCGCCGCAGCATCCAGAACCGCAAGGATCGAAATCCCGCGTTTGCGCGCAAACAGGATAATCGCAACAATCACGCCCATAAAGCCGCCATGGAATGCCATGCCGCCTTGCCAGACCTTCAGGATATTGGCCGGGTTATCGATGTAATAATCGAAATTGTAAAACAGCACATAGCCAATCCGCCCGCCAAGGATCACCCCAAGTGTGGCCCAGAACAGCAAATCATCAACATCGTTTTTGCTCATGATCTTTGGGGTTTTGGTGCAATAATACTCCACGTATTGCCACCCGATCAGAAGGCCAGCGATATAGGCCAGCGCATACCAGCGAATGGCAATCGGGCCGATGGAAATCGCAATCGGGTCTATTGCCGGAAAGGCAAGGCTGAGCATCAAAAAAACTCCGGTCCGAAACGGGGATTAAACAAAATGGCGTATCAGGATGTCACAAAGGATATGGGCAGCATCATGGCAGTCACCTTTCGGGCACCAAAACCCCCATTTGATCAGCGGAAAGGATCGTCTGTTGCCAGATAATCCTGCACATAGCACCGCACACCTTCTTCAAGCGACGTCATCTCCGCGTCATAGCCTGCTTGACGCAGCTTGGCCATGTTGGCCTCGGTGAAATACTGGTACTTGTCACGGATCGATTCTGGTGTTGGCACATATTTAATATTGGGCTCCTTGCCCATCGCATCAAACACCGAAAGTGCCAGATCCTTGAAACTGCGTGCCTTGCCGGTTCCGATGTTAAACAGGTCGCTAACATCGGGGTGGTCATAAAGCCACATGATGATATTGACCACATCACCGACCCAGACAAAATCACGCAACTGCCCGCCATCTTCATAATCGGGATGGTGCGATTTAAACAGGGTCGCGGTTTCCCCGGCTGACAGTTTGTCAAACATTTGGGAGACGACCGAACGCATCCCGCCCTTATGATATTCATTGGGGCCATAGACGTTGAAAAACTTCAATCCGGCCCACTGTTTGGGGCGGAAACCGTTTTGATCCAGAATGCGGCGGAACCGGCGATCGGTCGCGTGTTTCGACCAGCCATAAGCATTAAGTGGCGCCAGTTTCGCCATGTCGCCTTCGTTAAAGCTGTCATCAAAACCCTGCTTGCCATCGCCATATGTTGCCGCCGATGATGCATAAATCAGGCGCGCTGAATGGCGCGAACACCATTCCCAAAGCCATGTGGTCAGTTTCAGGTTGTTGGCAACGATCTTGTCCGCGTCGGTTTCCGTGGTCGCCGAAATCGCGCCCATGTGGAAAATCGCATCGACATCGCCCGAATGCTGTTCAAGAAATGCTGGCAGTTCATCGGGATGAATGATGTCACGCAAATTACGCTTGGCGATGTTTTTCCATTTGATGCCATCGCGCAGGCGATCCACGACAACAATGTCGGTTTCACCGCGGTCTTCAAGTGCGGCAACAATATTGGAACCAATAAATCCGGCACCACCGGTAACGATAAGCATGACGTTCTCCTGACGGGTATCGGGGCGTGCGCCCGTCCCATGAATTCTAATCTGACCACTTTATAGGACCGCCCCTGATCTGGAGCAAGAAAAGCCATTGAAAACGAGGATATTCTCACGCCGAAAGGACGATCAACTTGCCCCGCATCGCATAACCAACCATATTACGATCAACAACTTGATCGCAAACGCCGGAGACGAACATGCAAATCAATAACCGCATTCTCGATGACCTGACCCGTGTCACCAATTCTGCACTGGGCACCATGACCGGCGTCAAAGGCGAAGTCGACGCAATGATCCGTCAGCAGTTTGAGAAAATCCTGGTGAACATGGATCTGGTCACCCGCGAAGAATTCGACGTCGTGCATGATGTTGCCATTCGCGCGGCTGAGCGCATTGACGCGCTCGAAGCCAAAATTACCGATCTTGAAAAACGCCTTGCCGTTGCCGATGCACCCAAAAAACCGGCAGCAAAACGCACCAGCGCAAAAACAACTGCGAAAAAAGACGTATAACCGGGCTGCACTCCCCACATTAAGGTCAGATAACCGTCGTTCTTTGATCGGATAAGCCCCGTCTTACCCGGCCAATTGGGAACGCAGGACGACAATGACATGAAACTCATTGCAGTCCTGCGATTAAGGGCGGTTGAAACACGGCACGCCGCGGCATATAGTGCGCGCCCTTTCGCATATGCTTAAACAGGCTGGGTTTATATGAACGACCAACCCGACGATATTGGCGATATGGACGACGAAAATCCGTTGCTCCTTGTCGAAGATATCGCCCGCACCAACCAATGGCACCTGGAACGACGCAGCACCGATGAAGTGGTGGTCGAGATTCCGGGCCATTGGTGCACGTATCTGGTCTATTTCACCTGGCGTGACGATGCAGAAGCATTGCACATCGCATGTTGCTTTGACCTGTTCGTGCCCGAACCCTTGCGCCCGCGCATGTATGAACTGGTGACCAAATGTAACGAGCAACTCTGGATCGGGCATTTTGGTCTGTGGCTCGAAGAAAACATGCCGCTGTTTCGTCATACCCTGTTGTTTGGCGGCGACGTCCCCCCGATGGTCGAACAGTTCGAAGAAATGATCGACATCGCGGTATCGGAATGTGAACGGTTCTTCCCGGCATTTAATTTTGTGCTGGGCCAGGGAAAATCCCCCGACGAAGCGTTGATGCATTCCATGCTCGAACCGCTCGGACAGGCTTAACCGCCCAAATCCATCCTCCACCGATCACGCTATCAGGACGGCAACAGTGCCGTCCTTTTGCATATAACGGCCTATTGCAGCGCTTTTTTTTCGGTTTCACCATATGGTCGGCGAAACAAAACAAACGCCACCTTGGCACCGAAAGCAGATCATCGAACAAAATAAAATCCGGCAAAGACTGCCAATCACAGCCAAACGCCCCGCTGTGATGTGCATAACTATTTACAGCACGCCGATCTTCGCCACCTCTTGCCCTATGGCCTGACTTGACCCACCTTGAGAAGATCGCTACGGCATTGGATCACGACTGTTGAGTGCACCCCGCACAACAGTATCGGATGGATAAAGCGGAGCAATTTTATGAATACGCGTCTTTTGCTGGTCGGTTGCGGAAAGATGGGCAGTGCCATGCTCGAAGGCTGGCTTGCGCAAGGGCTTGTTGCCAGCAATGTCTATATTGTTGAGCAGACCGAAGCGGCCGAGAAACTCCAAACCAGCTACGGCATCAATGGCATCACCGATGTCAAAGACGTGCCCAAGGACTTTAGCCCGCAAGTCGTGCTGTTTGCCGTCAAACCACAGGTGCTGCCTGATGTGATTGATGCCTATAAGCCACTTGCACGTGCGGAAACCGTGTTTCTGTCGGTCGCAGCGGGCAAAACCATTGAATTCTTTGCCAGCCATCTGGGCGAAAACGCCCGCATTGTGCGCGCCATGCCCAACACACCAGCTGCGGTCTCGCGCGGCATGACCGTGATGTGCCCGACCGAAAATGTCAGCATCGCCCAGTGCAACATGTGCGAAACCCTGCTTAAAACCGTCGGCCTTGTGTCCTGGGTCGAGGATGAAAGCCTGATGGACGCGGTCACGGCCCTGTCGGGAAGTGGACCGGCCTATATCTTCCATCTGGTCGAAGCCATGGCACAGGCGGGTGAAACCGCGGGGCTTCCCGCAGAACAGGCAATGCTGCTTGCCCGTCAGACCGTGGTTGGTGCGGGCTTCCTGCTTGATAGCAGCGAAGAAACCGCAGAAACCCTGCGCCAGAATGTCACAAGCCCCGGCGGCACCACCGCGGCCGCCCTTAATGTTCTGATGGATCAAAAATCCGGATTGCCCGAACTGATGACTCGTGCGGTTGAAGCCGCCCGCAAACGCTCAGTCGAACTGGCGGGCTAAAACACCCCGCTCCCACCCAACAAGGAGACAGTCATGCCTGCGAAAAAGGATATCCCAAATGCCCTGATCACGGCCGCCATGAAACTGGCAGCCGATAAAAGCTGGCATGACGTCACCCTGATTGATATCGCCCAAGCGGCTGGCGTGACGGTTGCGGACTGTTACGATCATTGTCGTGGCAAGGGCGATATCCTTCGCAAATTCATCCATAGAATCGACCGCGACGTTCTCGCCGATCTCGATGCCGAAGATTTCAATGAACCCGGCCATGACCGGCTTATTGCGATTGTGATGGCGCGCTTTGATGCGCTGGCGGCCTATCGCCCTGCCCTGCGCTCGATCCTATGCGCGCGTGGTGATCTTGGTCCGGCAGATTCTTTGCGTGCCATTAAAACTCATTTCGGATCGATGCGCTGGATGCTGGACGCGGCAGGCTTTCGCACCGGCGGCCTTCATGGCAGCCTGCGCATTGCCGCGATGACCGGGATCTATGCCCGCTGCTTTAAGCTGTGGCTTGATGACACCAGTACCGACTTTGGCCCGACCATGGCCCTGCTTGATCGTGAATTGTCAAAGGCCGCAACATGGGACGCCCGGGTTGAAAAGGGCCTTGGCAAGGCGCATCGCCTGTGCGGCAAAATTTCAAAAAAATATCACCGCTTTGCAGCAAAAAAACATGGCTCATCCCAACAGGAAACCACGGCGCAAACGCCCGCACAGACCAGTGGATCTTCTGCAACAGCACCCTAAGTATCTGATCTGAAAATCAAAAGAGACATAGACACCCAGGGTTATGTTGCCAAGATAAAACACTAACCTTACGGTTTTTGTGCAGTGCAAAATAATCCTTGACGAAAGCGATCCGTTCCTTCATATTGCAGTTGAATTTGTGCGGCGCACAATAGCGCCTCATTCCATAAATGTTCAAATTTTTAGATGGAGTGCAAACCATGACCGCCGCAAAAAAGGCAACGAACCCGTTCTTTGATCTCGACTTCACCAAGTACACCGCGGACTTCAAAATTCCGGGTGTTGACGTGAACGAAATGATGGCTTTCCAGCGTAAAAACATGGAAGCCCTGACCAAAGCCAACAAGGTAGCCTTCGATGGTTTCCAGGCTGTTGCTCAGCGCCAGGGTGAAATCTTCAAGTCGCTGCTGGACAAAGTCCAGACGCAGGGCAAAGATTTCGCTGCTACATCCGCTGACGACCCGATGGCGTCTGCTGCAAAGCAGACCGAAGTCGCGAAAGCCGCATACGAAGAAGCACTTTCGAATGCCAAGGAACTGTCAGGTCTGGTAACCAAGTCCCAGGAAGAGGCACTTTCTCTTCTGCAGACTCGCTTTACCGATTCTCTCGACGAATTCAAAACCGTAATCGAAAAGAGTGCGGTCGCGAAGTAACAGCTTAACGCTTTACACTTCCCGTAATCTACTTGATGGCAGGATCTTATGGTCCTGCCATTTTTCTTATATTTTGCTCAAACTCCTGACTTTGCGCATCCTGTCGTTTTAGACTTATCAGTCCAACTCGATCTGATTAAGCTTTGGCCAAATGTAAGGAGCACTCCCATGAGCGAAATCAGTTTTGATGATTTTCTAAAAGTCGATATCCGCGTTGGCACCGTTATTGATGCACAAGACTTCCCCGAAGCCCGCCGCCCGGCCTTAAAACTGTGGGTGGATTTCGGCCCGGACATCGGCACAAAAAAAACATCGGCCCAGATCACCAAATATTACACCCCCGAAAAGCTGATCGGCCGTCAGGTCGCCGGTGTTGTCAACTTCCCCAAAAAACAGGTCGGACCATTCATGTCCGAATTTCTCTGTCTGGGCTTCCCCGACGGGCAAGATGACAAGGGCATTGTCCTGATCAACCCCGATCAGGAAGTCCCCAATGGATCACGGTTGTTCTAAAAAGCGCCCAATTTCCCAAAAAGAAAGACAGGCATCACGGGATGCCTGCCCCCCCCATATAACGCATCCAAAACCGACTAACGCGCCAAAACAGCTGACGCTTCTCGCACCCAGCCGATGACATCTCCAACCTGCCTTGAAACCTGCTGTGTTTTCGCGCTCAAATCGCAGGAGGCTTCAAGTGCTGTTTGTATGCCATGCATTTCGCTGCTCACTTGGCTTGTGATCCCGCTTTGTCTTTCAACGGACATCGACGCAACCGCAACGCTGCTGAGCATCGCCTTGAGGTCAGAGCGAATTCGACCCGATTTGAAGGTGTTTTCATCCACCCGGTCCTTAAGGATTTCCCCTTGTGCGGTCATCTGCTGACAGGCCGCATTCATTCGGACAGACAACTTAGCAAGCTCGTCCAGAAGATCGGCAAAGGCGGCGTCGCCACCCTTTCCATCCTGCTCAAGCGCTCCACGCTTCATTGTGCGCTCTTGCAATGTCTCAATTTGCCGGGCCACGTCGGAAAACTCACACGTGATTTCTTGGACGACATCAACAACGTCTTCCAGTGCCGCCGCCGCAACGGCCCCCTCCGTTGCGGTGTCAAAAACATGATCCGCGACGGAACGCAGCCCCCTCATTCTGTCAGATGTCTCTGCGGCACAGTTTACCAGTCGCCCGGCAACCATGCTGCTAACCTCAAGGTGAGCACGCGCCTGCGTGCATGAAAGATTATTTTCCTCGGAGTATTGATCAAGAACACCAAGACCGTGATCGACATCAAGCAAACTGGTATCAAGTGTCGCCTTAAGATCCGTAAGCATTCTGACTTGGTCGGTGATATCGACCGCGAACTTAACGATCTTGCAGACCGCCCCGTCCCCATCAAGAATGGGATTGTATGTCGCCTCGAACCAAACCTCAGACCCGTCTTTCGTAAAGCGTTTGAATTGGCGGGCCCGATGATTTCCATTACAGAGCGATCGCCAGAATGCTCGATAATCCGCACTTTTGGCGACTTTGGGACCAACGAACATACTGTGATGGCATCCCACAATCTCAGATAGCTGATAGCCCATCACGCAAAGGAAGTGATGGTTTGCCGTCAGGATATTACCGCCCAAATCAAATTCAACAACCGCGTGGCTGTGCTCGATCGCATTTACCTTGCCTCGCAAATCGACGAGTGTTTCCTGACGCTCGGTAACATCGGTCGCAAACTTTACAATCTTTACGACATCCCCCTTGGGGTTGCGCACAGGTGCATAAGTCGCCTCAATCCAAATGCGCTGACCGGTTTTCGTAATGCGTGGCAAAATCGCCTGCCTGGATTTACCCGCACGCAAGTCCGTCCAGCACATATCATGCTCTGGCCCTGTATTAACGTCATCGGGCAGAAACATTGATTGCTGTTTTCCAATGATTTCGGTGTCGCAGTACCCCATCAACGACAGAAAACGATCATTCGCGTGCAGGATTTTGCCCGTGACGTCGAACTCAACAATCGCAAACAATGCGTCAGAAACACTTGCTGCAACACGAAACGGGTCATAGGCCTGATCGACAGTCGACGTCATTGAATTCATGGGAAACTCCGGAACAACCGTTACACGACACTCTGGAAATATTAGTCATACCGAAAATACACATTATCCCATCCGCCAGACATCCCCATTTGGGGAGGTTCATATCCCTTTGTATAGATAATTATAGACCTATAAAACAAAAAGGGAGCACGGCGCTCACACACCATGCTCCCTTTTGAAGGACCCGCTTTAGAAACGGTTTTATTTCTCGACAAACGCCTTTTCGATCACGAAATGGCCTGGCTCATTCATGTTGCCTTCCTTGCCGCCCCACTCGACCAGCATCTCACGCGTGTCGGCAATCATTTCCGGATTGCCGCACAACATGAAGCGGTCATTTTCAAGGGATGGCTTGGGCAGGCCAAGATCGCTATACAGCTTGCCCGATTTCATCAGCTCGGTGATGCGGCCCTGATTTTTGAACTCTTCGCGGGTGACGGTCGGATAGTACAGAAGTTTGCTCTGAACGTCTTCGCCAAAGAATTCATTGTTGGGCAGTTCGCTGTGAATGAATTCCTGATAGGCCAGTTCACGCACTTCGCGGCACCCATGCACCAGAATGACCTTGTCATAGCGCTCATAGGTTTCGTAATCGCGGATCACGCTCATGAACGGTGCCAGACCGGTACCGGTCGACAGGAGCCACAGGTTTTTGCCCGGCAGCAAGTTGTCATGGATCAGGGTTCCGGTTGGCTTGCGCCCTACCAGGATCTTGTCACCCAGCTTGACGTGCTGCAAACGTGACGTCAGCGGTCCATCGGGCACCTTGATCGAAAAGAATTCAAGTTCCTCGTCATAGTTCGCACTGACCATCGAATAGGCGCGCAAAAGCGGCTTGCCTTCAACTTCAAGGCCAATCATCGCGAACTGACCATTGATGAACCGAAAGCCCGGATCACGCGTGGTTTTGAACGTGAAGAGAGTGTCCGTCCAGTGATGGACATAGGTGACGGTTTCTTCGTTAAAATTGCTGGCCATAACGCTGCATCAATCCGATTCGTCTAAAGATGTTTTCAGGGGCGCGGCGGGAATAAGGATGTATATCCCGGCAAAACGTCCATGCCAAGTTGGCGCGATTTAACATCACTTCACCGTATATCGCAAGAAAACAATCTCATTTTTTGTAATTTTTGTGTGAATTACACAAATTTATACAAAATATATGTAGAATATTGTCTGACAATCATGCACGATAGAGTGACCCGCCGCGATTGGCAACACGGCATTGCTGTGTGATACCCGATCAGAACCGGGCGAACAATGATCCACCGCAAACGGGTGATATATGATGAAAACTGCCGCAGAAAAACCCGACAACCTGACGGTTCAGCACATCACGGACGCCATCACCAATGCCATCCGCGAAGGCCGTCTGGCCCCCGGACAGCGGCTGACCGAAATCGACTTTGCCAAAAAACTGTCGGTCAGCCGCCCGTCTGTGCGCGAAGCCTTTCGTCAGTTGACCTCCGACGGCCTGCTGCTTTCCCAGCCATATCGCGGTGTCAGTGTGCGGCACATGACCCGGCGCGAAGTCGATGACCTGTTTACCGTTCGAAGCGCGCTGGAAGGGCTGGCCGTACGGTTGGCGACACCAATGCTGCACGCAGACATCAGCCCACTTGAAACCATCCAGGACCAGCTTGATCGCGCCGAGGCCGCCCGCGATCTCACCGCCATGTCGCGCCATAACCTTGCCTTTCACATGCTGTTTGCCGATATCAGCGGCAATGCCCTGCTATGCGAACAGCTGCGCCGGATCGCCAATAATGTCTATTGGCTGCAATTTCGTGTGCTTGTCGCCGACGAGAAGGTCTTGGCGACCAATGGCGCACACCGCGAAATCGTTGCCGCGATCAAACAAGGGGATGCCAAACGGGCCGAGTCTATCATGATCGATCACGTCGATCAGTCGCGCCAATTGGTGCAGGCCCTGCCCGACGATCATTTCAATGATCACGCGTCCTAAATACGGCTTTCTGGCGTTATCAGAACACCAGACGCAAGACATTCGAACGCCGCCACGACCTTGGGCAAGGTCGCTTCTGGAGTCTCACTTGCGGCCACCCAAAGTGCCGCATTAAGGGCAACACCATTCAGAAGCCGCGCGATGGCTTCAATATCAACAGGTTTGATCGCCTTCTCGGCAGCAAGGTCCTGCAAGGTCGCAATTGTTGCCTGAAGACATCGGTTCTGACTTGGCCATTGTGACGGATCGCCAAGCACCGCCGGACCATCAAGCAACACGATCCGCTGCACTTCGGGCTGAAGCGCCATCTCGATATAGGCCGCCCCTTCGGCCAGAAGACCTTTCCAACCACCTCCGGCTTTCTGACCCGCGTCATGTGCGCGTGTGGCCATAACGGTGTCGATCTCATCCACAACCGCCGCCATCAATCCCTTCTTGTCACCAAAGTTGTGATAAAGCGCACCGCGCGTCAAACCGACATCTGCTGTCAGATCGTCCATTGATGCACCGGAATAGCCTTTTTCCGCAAATGCCTTGCGGCCTGCGGCAATCAGTTTTGCACGCGTTTCCGCCATCTTAGCTGCGCGGGTTGTTGTCACCATGTCCCACCCCTTTCATATACGCATCGTATGCCATTGACGTACGCTTCGTATGTCATTAGTTAATATACGCATCGTATGTGAATACCCAAAACAATTCCACTCTTACCTGAATGAGGACAACATGCCCCTTACCAACAAACCCGTTTTCCCCGCAAACCGTCATGATCTTTATGAACAGCATGGCTATTCCGCAGCCATACAGTCTGGCGACCTGCTCTTCGTTTCTGGCCAGGTTGGCAGCCGCGAAGACGGCTCTCCCGAACCCGATTTTCGCAAGCAAGTCACCCTTGCATTTGACAATCTCAAGGCCGTGCTCAAGGCCGCAGACTGCACAATCGATGACATCGTTGACGTCACAACGTTCCATACAGATCCAGAACATCAGTTCGAAACAGTTATGGACGTGAAAAGCACTGTCTTTGATCAGGCGCCCTATCCGAACTGGACGGCGATTGGTGTCAACTGGCTGGCCGGGTTCGATTTCGAAATCAAAGTGATCGCCCGCATTCCTGCCAAGGCTTGATTTATCCCATAAACGCCCTGCTGCATTTTTGCTGTGGCAGGGCGCTTTGGGACCTCACAAGATGCTTGGCCGATATTTGGCCACCAGTCCGACCTCTCACCCAAACATGCTGGCTTTGCCACAAAATTCTACTTTTGACACTTGCTCTAGGGCACATCTCCCCGTACGATTGTCTGACAATTTAATAAAACAACAATTTCAGGGAAGTGCCATGACTGCCACCAAGGGCCTGACAACGGACTTCGTTCCGATCCCCCTGCCAGATTATCAGGAATATGATGTGGCGCAGATGCGCGCGCGGGCTCAGGGTTTCTATGACGACATTAAAACCCGCCACACCGTGCGCGACTTTTCTGACCGGCCTGTGCCGCGCGACATTATTGAAACCTGCATCCGTGCGGCAGGAACCGCGCCAAATGGCGCCAATCATCAGCCATGGCATTTTTCGGTCATTGGCGACCCGGCGATGAAAAAGCAGATCCGCGATGCGGCTGAGGAAGAAGAACGCGCCTTTTACGCGGGACGCGGCGGCGAAGAATGGCTCGACGCGCTTGGCCCGCTGGGCACGGATGACAGCAAACCGTTTCTTGAAATCGCACCCTGGCTGATCTGCATCTTTGGCGAACGCAAAAGCACCTCGGCCGACGGCAAGCTGCGCAAGAACTATTACGTCCCGGAATCGGTCTCCATCGCGACGGGCTTTCTGATTGCCGCCCTGCACCGTGCGGGCCTTGCAACCCTGACCCACACGCCAAGCCCGATGAGCTTCCTGACCGATATCTGTCAAAGGCCTGCCCACAACAAACCCTACATCCTTTTGGTCACGGGCTATCCCGCATCAGACGCCACCATTCCAACCCACGCGACCGAGAAAAAGCCGCTGTCAGAAATCGCGACATTCTTCTAACCGCACCTTCTTCCGCATATACCATTGAAATTTATTTTATTGGTTCATGATATAAAATAGCATTGTACAGGTAAGGCAGCAGATTATCCTCAAGAGGTAACGATGAATTTCGCAACACAGAGAAGCGCTATATCATTGCACGGTCATGCAAACGCATTCAGCAATATGCTTCAAGATAACCAGCGCATGCAGGCATATCGGATAGCGATTGAAAAACTCGTCACCCCTGATAGCGTTGTGGCCGATGTCGGAACCGGAATGGGAGTCCTCACACTTTTTGCCGCCCGTGCCGGGGCAAAGAAAGTCTATGCCATTGAACGTGTTCCTGAAGCAGCAGAGTTAGCACGTCAGAATATTGCTGCCAATGGGTACAGCGATACAATCGAAGTTGTAGTGGGTGATGCCGAGACCATTCGACTACCTGAGAAAGTTGATATCCTGGTTACGGAAACAATGGGAACAATCGGTGTTGACGAGCAAATCCAGAAGCTTGCAGGAACTTTTGCCCGCAACAACCTGAAGCTTGACGGCGTTGCCATCCCAAACACAGTGCACGCGATGATTGCCCCGTCTGATTTTAGCCACTTAACGCATGCATTGCAGTCTAGCCCAGTCATTGCAGACTTCGACTGGTCAGTTTTGAAAGCCCTTCCGGGTGATAACAATATGGCCTTCCGAATGCCGGAAACAAAGTTTGTTCCGCTTGGTCCGCCCGCTATATTGGATGAGGTCGCAGTCGGCATGACGGAAGTCCCGGCTGCGGATCCGCTCAAGATAGATCTGGTGATTGACCGACCCGGCATTCTAAGATCTTTTGTTATGTGGTTTGAGGCAAATATGGCACCCTCGTTGGATCCGGATTTGAAAATTGTTAATTATCCCGGCCGGACAAGGGCATCATGGTCCTGCGGTATTTTTACGCTCGGTGACCCGGCACCGGTTGAGGCCGGAGATACTCTGATTGTCGCCGTTGATACAGGCCGTCGGCAGCACAGCTTGAACTGGTCACTTCGCTGGATGAAAAAAACGTTTTGATCCAGAACGCAAAGGACCAACTTTGACCTTTCCATTTAAGGGAGTACATCATGGGACCTGATACCTATATCGCAAGCATGGCTTGCACAGCCTCAAATTTTGCCCCCGTGGGCACGATGTTATGCAAAGGTCAAATTGTCTCCATTAATGATTTTCCGGCTCTCTTTTCGCTTATTAGCAACATATACGGTGGGGATGGTCGCGCCACCTTCGGCTTGCCGGACATGCGTGGCAGAACGGCCGTCGGCGTTGGTCAGGGGACAGGATTGACCACTGTCTTTCTTGGACAGCCTCGCGGCGCAGAACTCGCCACAGTGCCAATACCACTGCACAACCATAAAGCATCAACAGAAGCAACCTCACAAACATTCCCAGTATACGGAGACATTCAAAATCCTGGTGGCAAAGTATTAAGTAATGCGAATCTGAATATTTCAAGTACCAGTTTTTCTGGTACTGCATCTGTAAGCGGTACCGTTCCTGTCACAGGAACAACTCCTGTGACTTTGAACGGATACCTAACCGTCAATAATAACGATGGCGCTTCACCTGTTCCGCAGATAAATGGATCCTTTGCTAAGGCAACCGCTGGCGGAACTCCTGTCAATATGTTTGACACTGCTCGTGCCCCCAACGATGTTCCTGGAGCATTTGTTTCGGTTTCCGGAGACATTCCTGCAACCGGAAAAACAGTTGATGGTAGTGGCTTTAGTGTCGACACCAGTGGCCTGTCAGTATCGGCGACCGGATATGCTGAAACAAATGGGCTTGATGTCGATATCCCTCCCTCGGATTTCGAGCTTGGTGTATTTATCCCTGCGAATACCTTTGAGGTTTCAGTTGGTGACACCGGTGAACCTGATGCACAAATTGGAATAATACCGCCACAACTTGGCGTTTATTGGTTGATTGCCGTGGATGGCCTATATCCACCGCGTCCTTGATACCCCGCAATCAGATCAGACCGGAGCCAATTCAGATTATTCATCATCTTTTCTGAGTATACGGCATTCACTGATGTTTGATCAGGACGAACAGACGCACGGTTCTTCCATAGCCCTCAAGTTATGAAACGGTTTGTAAATCAGGAATGGTGAAGATTCTCATTCCCCCCTTAGACTGAAACGCCCCCTAACCAATGGCAGGGGTTTTATAGCTTGCGACTACACCCTAGTGGCCCATGGGTAGTATCAGGCGCACCCGGAGGCCCCCCGTCGGCGCATCTTCAAGGAAAACTTCCCCACCATGCCCCCGCGCAGAGTCCCGTGCGATGGTCATGCCAAGCCCGACGCCGCCGGTGGCCTGATTGCGTGATTCCTCAAGCCGGAAAAACGGTTTGAAGACTTCTTCGCGCTTATCAGCCGGAATGCCCGGACCATCATCATCAAAGACAATTTCATAATCGGCCCCACGCCGACCGGCGCGCACCGACAGGTTGTTGGCATATCGCCCGGCATTGGACATGATGTTGGCAATACAGCGGCGCATCGATTGCGGACGGAGCTCCATATCAAGATTGTCTTCGATATGCAGATCAATCTGCTGACCATCGCGCAAGGCTTCGCCCACCTGATCGGTCAGAAGCTTGCCAATATCAGTCGGCTCGGCCTTTTCACCTTCTTCACCGCGCGCAAACGCCAGATAGGCATCGACCATGCGCTCCATATCAACCACATCCTGCTTGAGCGCATCGACACCCGGCGATGATTGCTGCATCGCCAGTTCAAGCTTCATGCGGGTCAAAGGTGTGCGAAGGTCATGCGACACCCCGGCCAAAAGCGCGGTGCGTTGCGACAAATGCCGCCCAATACGGTCGCGCATCGACAAGAAAGATGTTGCCGCCATGCGAACTTCGGACGCCCCTTCGGGTTTGAAGTCCTCGACATCGACACCCCGGCCAAACTGATCAGCAGCCTTTGCCAAACGGCGGATCGGGCGTACTTGATTGCGCATGAAGATCACCGCAACCCCGTACAGGATCAGGGCCGAACCGGCGATCCACATGAAGAAGATATAGGTGGTTGAATTATAAAGTCGCTTGCGCGGGGCGACGATCGACAGCACGCCCTCTTTCAGTTGAACCCGAATTTCAAGCCTGCGGTCATCCAGATCGAGATTGAAATAAAACGGACGCGCCAACCGCTCATCAAGGGCATTAAACAATTCCTCGGACACCAGACCAAACGGCGGTTCGGTGGTTTCCTCCTGCAAAATCTCGTCTGGCTCAAACACCAGATCGAGTTGCAAACGCCCGCGGGCTGAATGCTGAATCCATTGGTAATGTTCTTCGTCAGGGAACTGCCCCAGATAGTCAATGACATAGGCCACATCACCGGCAAGTCCACGGCTGAGCTGACGTGCAACTGTATCCCAGTGACGTTCAAAAAAGATCAGCACAGTGACAATCTGCAACAGCAACATCGGCGTCATCAGAATCAAAAGCGACCGGCCCAAAAGGCCTGTCGGCATCAATCGCTTGATCCATCCGTTCCGTTCACTACCCACGGTGCACTTCCCTGTTCATTTCGCCACACCTGATCATAATCATCGCTTCAGTTCAATCTGCATACAGCACATAGCCCCGACCACGCACTGTCTGCAAGTATCTTGGCTGTTTGGGGTCTTCTTCAAATTTTCGACGCAGGCGGGTTACCTGCACATCAATGCTGCGTGACGCCCCGGCATCGACGGGATTGCCGCCCATCAGGCCATGAAGTTCCTCGCGCGATGTGATTTGACCGCGCCGCGCCACCAATGCCGCCAACAGTGCCTGTTCGGACGTGGTCAGATAGATGTGCTCAGTGCCCGATTGCAATGTCATGCGCGCAGGATCAAACGAAAACGGCCCAAACCGCACGACATCATCGTCGCCATCCCCTTGATCAACATCCGGATCGGGCATTTGGGAAAACCGACGCAGGATGGCCTCGATCCGCAACACAAGTTCGCGGGGCTCAAACGGCTTGGCAAGGTAATCATCGGCCCCGGCTTCAAGTCCGGTAATACGGTCTTGCGTTTCCGAAAGTGCCGTTAACAGCAAGATCGGAACCGTTGAACCAGACTCACGTAAGCTTCGCGCCAGATCGACACCCTTTTCACCGGGCATCAAGACGTCCAGTACGATCAAGTCAAACTGAAGTCCGGCAAGGCTGGATCGGGCTTCTTGCGCATTCCGCGCCGCTGAGACGATAAAGCCGTTCTCCCCCAGATACCGGGTGAGAAGCCCTCGCAAGCGATCATCATCATCGACCACAAGAACATGTGGCTGATCTGCTATGCTCATCAAACTCCCCCAAACACCGAAATCATCCCTGACTTATGCCGATTAACTTGGGCCAAAAAGTGTTTCAAAAGCGTCAAGCTCGCCATCTCAACTTCATGACAATTCATGACAAAAGGGGCGAAATGCCCCTTTTTAAACATGTCCAGCGCAAGGTCCGCGCGAAACGTCCGTCGGCGTCAGGAGCCCGTTCAACTTACCCCGCGCGCCGGCGCAGGCCGTTCGGACCACTGGGGCCATCGTCCTCAAACCGTTTGCGATCATCTTCTTCAAGCATGCCCAGCAAAACCTTGCGAAACCCTTCAACCGATTCGGCCCCGGCTTCGCGGTAGGCGGCGGCAATCAGCGCGCGTTGCTTTTCCGTGATCTCACGCTCAAGCGCATCACCCTTGTCGGTCAGGGTTAGCAACCGCTGGCGGCGGTCCTGCAGGCCGGTCTTTTGATCGATGAAGCCTTCTCGCACCAACTGGCTGAGCACACGTGACAACGATTGCTTGGTGATGCGCAGGATCGACAACAGGTCACTTACCGTAATGCCGGGGTTTCGGCTTACGAAATAAATGACCCGATGATGGGCGCGCCCGAAATTATATTGCTCAAGCACCTGGTCTGCGACCGCGGTAAAATCACGGTAGGCATAGAACAGAAGTTCGATGCCTTGCCTAAGCTCTTCTTCCCGCAGGAAAAGCGGGTTGACCTTACGTGTAGAGATATCTGCCATGCTTTTCCGTTATGTCAGTTATATTGACATATTAATCTATGAATGTTACTTCGACCAGACAAATAAGGACATAAAGTTACGCCCAAGAGCGAAATTGAATTGGAATTTGGCAAATGACGACTCCGACCTTCGACAACCGTGACGGTTTTATCTGGTATAATGGTGCTCTTAAACCTTGGCGTGAAAGTACTTTGCACGTGCTGAGCCACGCTGTCCATTATGGTAGTGCGGTGTTTGAAGGTGAGCGGTCGTATAATGGCAAGGTTTTCAAGCTGGCAGAGCATGGCGAACGCCTGATCAAGTCCGGTGCAATCCTCGATATGAAGATCCCGTACAGCTCGGCTGAGCTTGATGATGCGGTGATTGAAACCCTTGCTGCCAACAACATCAATGAGGGCTATGTCCGCCGTATTGCGTGGCGTGGCAGTGAAATGATGGGTGTTTCCGCCCAGACAACCCACATCAATGTGGCGATTGCCTGCTGGGAATGGCCAAGCTATTTCGCACCCGAAGAACGCCTTAAGGGCATTCGTCTCGATCTGTCGAAATGGGCCCGTCCAGCCCCGAATACAGCACCAACAAATGCAAAGGCATCGGGCCTTTACATGATTTGCACCCTGTCGAAACACGAAGCCGAGCGCAAAGGATATGCCGATGCGCTGATGCTTGATTACCGGGGTCAGGTTGCCGAGGCAACTGGTGCTAACGTGTTCTTTATCAAAGATAATCAGATCCATACACCGACCCCTGATTGCTTCCTTGATGGCATCACGCGCCGCACGGTGATTGGCCTTGCCAAGGCGCGCGGGTATGAGGTGATTGAGCGCGCAATCATGCCAGAAGAAATGGCCGATTTTGATGAATGCTTCCTGACCGGAACGGCTGCCGAAGTGACGCCGGTTGCCGAAATCGGGCCGTATAAATTTACGCCCGCGACCGTCTGCAAAGCGATGATGGAAGATTACATGGCGCTGGTGCGCGGTGAGAAAACGGCGGTTGCTGCCGAATAATTTTTTTGAATAATCATCGTGATTATTCATTTTCAGTGAATAAACGCCCGGTTCTGATGGATCGGGCGTTTTTTATTGTACGTACATAATCGCCGTGCCGGGGATGGCCCAAGGTGATATCAAAGTGATATCAGGGCGGCAAAGACGACTAACGTGGCAGGCAGCGGCACATTCATGCATAAAAAGTCTGATGATTTAAAATCCGATCACACATTGCTGTATCAAACCCACTCGCCGTTCGCGCGCAAGGTGCTGGTGTTTGCGCTTGAGTGCGGGCTGGGCGACCGGATTGAGGTTGTGCATTTTGAGACCAGCCCGACCAACCGCAACGCGGCGATCTTTGCCGCCAACCCACTGGGCAAAGTGCCGGTCCTGATCCTGCCAGACGGCATGACGTTGTATGACTCGATGGTGATCTGTGACTACCTTGATCGCCTGCATCGGGGACGCAAACTGATCCCGCACAAAGCGCCAAAACGCTGGCATGCCTTACGTTTGCATGCCTTGGCGCAAGGAATGTGCGATGCCGGTGTGCTCTATCGCTGGGAAACCAACCGTCGCCCGCAAGAGCTTCGCTATCCGCCGCTGGCCGATGGGCAGAAGGCCAAATTGATCGAGACGTTTGACCATCTTGAAACAGCCCTTGATCCCAAAACCCCGGTCACAATCGGCCATATTGCGCTGGCCACCGGGCTTGACTGGATCGCGTTTCGCGAATTGATCGATTTCAAAACCGGCCGCCCGACCTTAAGCAAATGGTATGAGGATTTCTGCGCCCGGGATTCCATGGTTAAAACCCGGTTTTCGGGCCAAACCCATGACTGAAATGTGTCCCTTCATGCCATAAACAACCGAAATCCATCCCGTCCACAGACGGCCTTTGCATTCCTCATACAATATATTCTTGCGCGCGGCAGCGTATGGGCAGGCCTTGCCCCGTGTCGCGGAGGGCCATCAGCCAACCCGGACTGATTTTGGCAGCATTTCCCTATTCTCAGCCTAACCCCACGCGCCACACGCCCCCGTCACTTGATTGAGGCAGCATCCAGGGTCTGAACCCAATTGAATGTTTAAAATGGCATCAGAACAAGCAAGACATGCAAGGAAATCTCCACCGCGCGGGGCATTGCCCCGGGCAAGGGGATTAACGCAGCAGGTCGCAGAGTGTCCTGATGCCCTTCGGATCGGAGGAATTTGCACGGGCTATTGCGTCGCATCATCTCGCAAGGCAGCGAGCCTTGCTGCGGCAATGCTCCTGATATCCGCACAAATTCTTCGCGACCATTTCAACCATTCAATTGGGTCCAGACCCTAAGTGAGGCGTGATGCCGGGCGAGGCTTTGGAGCGGTGTGGAACGGTATGGAGCGGTATGGAGCGGTATGGAGCGGTGTGGAGCGGCGTGGAGTGATGGTGCCGGAAGAAGAAGGGGCGCGATGGTCTCGGATGGTGCGTGACGGGAGCCGGAGGGTACGCGATGGGGCCGGACGTGATGCGTAGTGGGGCCGAATGGTGCTGTGGTATCGCGTGGTGTCGTGTGGGGAGATGGGAGCGGCACGCACCGGCGTTCGACCCCGGCATGACGTGTCGGGACCAAAGTGGTGCGTTGGCGCGCGATTGTTCGGAGGAGGATGCCCCCGGGGGATGACCCGGACGATAGCCCTGACAATGGCCCCTGCCCTTGCAGGTCTGTGTCCTTGTTGGGAACACAAAAAACGGACGGTCCAGTTTGCACCAGACCGTCCGTTTACACGTATGTTGTTACGTGATTTTCAGGTTACTTGGGCGTTGCGCCGACCGAACCTTGCGGGGCTTCGGGGGTGGTGGGCAACTCCGTTTCGCCGACATAGGCGTCGGGCAGATTGTGGTCGGCATCATGTTCTGTCTCGAACCACTGTTTATAGCGGTACATGACAAGATGATCGCGTCCCAGGGCCCTGAGCAGCCCATACATCATCACAAGAATGACAAAGGCAAACGGGAAGCCCGCCACAACGGCCGCCGCCTGCAGGGCCGCTAGCCCGCCTGCGACAAGCAAGATGGCGGCGATCACCCCCTCGGTCAGGGCCCAGAACAGGCGTTGAACGCGCGGCGGGTTGGTGTGCCCGCCTGCGGTCAGCATGTCGATGACAAAGCTGCCACTGTCTGAGGAGGTCACAAACCAGACAACGATCATGACAATCACAACAGCGGTGACAAACTTGGTCATTGGCAGGAATTCCAGCAACTTGAAGATGGCGTTGCCGTAACCCTGCTTGGTGGCCTCGATCAATCCGGGATCACCCAGAAGTTCCATATGGATCGCAACCCCGCCAAAGGCGGTGAACCAGAAGAACAGAATGACGATCGGAATGAACAGAACACCAAGGGTAAATTCGCGGATCGTCCGCCCACGCGAAATGCGGGCGATAAAGATACCGACAAACGGTGACCACGAAACCCACCATGCCCAATAGAAGATGGTCCAGCCAACCTGCCAGTCGGTGCCGGAATAGGCTTCGCTCCAGAAGCTGAGCTTGACCAGATCACTGACGTAGTTGCCGACATTTTCAACAAAGCTGTCGAAGATATAGAGCGTCGGGCCGGTAATCACGATAAAGGCCAGCAACACAAAGCTGAGCTGAATGTTGAAATTACTGATCCGCTTGATCCCACTATCGAGCCCGGCCATCACCGAAATGGTGGCAAAGATCGTAATGATGCCGATCAGGATAATCTGAACAAACAGGGTATCGGGAATACCGAACAACCCATTGAGCCCGGAACTGATTTGCATCACACCAAGCCCCAGCGTAGTGACGATGCCAAACATGGTACCAAAGACCGCAAGAATATCGACCGCATGCCCCCACGGACCATAAATGCGTTCGCCGATCATCGGATAAAGCGCTGAGCGGATCGAAAGCGGCAGACCTTTGCGGTAATGGAAATAGGCCAGCGACAGCCCAACGATACAGTAGATCGCCCAGCCGTGAATGCCCCAGTGCAGGAACGAAATCGTCATTGCCTGCTCGGCCGCGGCAATGGTTTCTGCCTCGGCCATCGGGGGTGCAAAGAAATGATACAGGGGTTCGGCCACCGCCCAATAGAGCAGACCAATGCCGATCCCCGCACTAAACAGCATCGCCGTCCATGAAAACAGCCCGTATTCGGGGGCTTCGCTTTGCGCGCCAAGACGGACCCGCCCATAGGGGCCAATCGCCAGATAAAGACTGACCACCACCGCCAGATTGGCAACGATGATCAAAAACCAGCCGAAATAATCCGCAATCGCGGACTGGGCTGATGTGAAAACCAATGCTGCTGTGTCGGTGAAAAACGCACCGAACACGATGAACCCCAGAATCAACAAGGCCGAGATGGAAAACACCGGCTTGCAGACATGGGGGAAAGGCCCAAGCGGACCCACCTTCATTTTCTCTTTCATACTATGCTTGCCTCACTGTGCCGGGTATCCAACTTTTCGTTGTTTTTGCCTCCTGATCAGCACCGTTAAAACACGTCCCACGCAACGGTCCCGAAAAGGGAAGTGATCTGCACCCGAACCAGACCACCAGGCGGCTTATAATTTGAAAATTCGGTATTGAAGCTGCGCCGATCTGTCTGTCCCACAAGACTACCGGCGCAGCTTCTTTACTCCCCTCGCGGGAAGCGCTGTTTTTCTTCGACTTCGTTTAAGTCCATGTGATTGCGCATGTAGCGTTCAGACGCCTTTTGCAGCGGCTGATAATCCCATGGGAAATAGGAGCCATTGCGCAAAGACTCATAGACAATCCAGCGGCGTGCCTGACTTTCGCGCACACTCGCATCAAAACTGTCGATGTCCCAGCGGGCCGCCCGTTGAGCGCGGAACTGTTCGAGCTGTTCGGCACTGGCCGCATCAATGGCCGGATCAGTGGCAAGGTTTTTCAGCTCATGCGGGTCGGCCTCAAGATCAAACAACTGTTCAGGATCAAGCGGGCAATAGGTGTATTTCCATTTGCCTTCGCGGATGCAGACCAGCGGTGCATAAGACCCCTCGGCGGCATATTCCATCAGGACCGGCTCGGTGCGTTTGGTGCCCGAGAAGCCCGGAAGGAGGCTTGTGCCGTCCGTCCATGGCATGATTTCATCCATCGAAATACCGGCCAGATCGGCCACCGTCGGGGTGACATCAAGGGTCGAGACCGGATCGGTGTAGCAGCCCGGTGTGATGTTGGGCCCGGCCATCATCAGCGGCACGCGGGCCGAGCCTTCGAAGAAGCTCATTTTAAACCACAGGCCGCGTTCGCCCAGCATGTCGCCATGATCAGACAGGAACAGAATGATGGTGTTGTCGGCCTGCCCGGTGCGTTCAAGCACATCCATGATCTGACCGATTTTATCGTCGATATAGGACACATTGGCAAAATAGGCCTGACGGGAGCGACGGATATTTTCGCGCGTGATGTCAAAGGCGGTATGATCACTTGCCTGCAACAGACGTTTTGAATGCGGGTCCTGTTCGTCAAACGCGAACGCACCGATTTCAGGTTCAAGTTCCGGGCAGTCTTCGTAGAGGTCCCAGAATTTCTTGCGTGCGACGTAGGGATCGTGGGGATGGGTGAAGCTGACGGTCAGGCACCATGGGCGTTCATCGTGACCGCGCGACAGATCATAAAGTTTATGCGTGGCGTTGTAGGCGACCTCGTCGTCATATTCCATCTGGTTGGAGATTTCCCCCACCCCGGCCCCGGTCACCGAGCCGAGATTATGATACCACCAGTCAATGCGTTCACCCGGTTTGCGGTAATCGGGCGTCCAGCCAAAATCAGCCGGGTAAATATCGGTGGTCAGGCGTTCTTCAAACCCGTGCAACTGATCGGGCCCGACAAAATGCATCTTGCCCGACAGGCAGGTGTAATACCCCGCGCGGCGCAAGTGATGGGCATAGGTCGGGATGTCAGAGCAAAATTCAGCGGCATTGTCATAGACCCGTGTGCGACTGGGCAATTGCCCGGCCATAAAGGATGCGCGCCCCGGTGCGCAAAGCGGGGATGCCGTATAGCAATTTTTAAACCGTGCGGAGCGTTCGGCAAGTGCGCGCAGGTGCGGCGTATGGAGGAAATCAGCCGGACCATCGGGGAACAGGGTCCCGTTTAACTGGTCGGCCATCAGGATCAGGATATTCGGGGACTTCATGAAACGAATGCACTCCGGGACAGGGATGGAAAGCGCGCATTTTTCAAGCATTGCCGGGGGACCAAAATGAGCCTCATGCGGAATGCTCTTGACGTTGAATGCGGAACGATCATTAAATCCACAAATCATTGCGTGATGAAACCCGCTGATTTTTAATCACAAACATAAAGAATTTTTATGTCACAACGCCCGCTTGATATTGGATGGCTGCGCATTTTTGAGGCGGCCGGACGGCTGGGCAGCTTAACGCGCGCGGCCCATGAACTTGGCCTGACGCAGCCTGCTGTCACCTATCAGATCAAGCGGGTTGAGGAGCAGCTCGGCGTGTCATTGCTCCGCCGGTCGCAAGGCGGAAGCCGGCTGACCGACGCCGGGGAGATTTTGTTTCAGGCGGTGCAGTCGAGTGTGGAGAGCATTGATAAGGCCACCCATGATACGCGCCGCACGTCAAAGGTGCCCGCGGTGCGGATTTTCACCGATTTCGGATTTGCCGCATTCTGGTTGATGCCGCGTGTCACCGATTTCCGCCGCCTGCATCCCGAGGCGGAGGTCCATATCGTGGCGTCACAGGGACTTGAAGATGCGCTGGAACGCGACACGGATGCCGCGATGCTGTTTGGTGCGCGCGAAGATTTCCCCGACACCGCACGCCTTTTGATCCCCGAATGCGTGGTGCCGGTCTGCACACCGGGTTTTCTCGAACGGTTCGGCCCGTTCAACGATCCGGCAGATTTTGCCAGCGCACCGTTGCTGCATCTTGAAACAACCGGTAAATCGCGCTGGCTGACATGGGCAACGTGGCTTGCGGCCTTTGGGGTGACACGCCCCCGCGCCCAAGGTGATTTGGGCCTGAATACATATGGATTTATCATTCAGGCCGCGCTGGCCGAACAGGGGTTGGCACTGGGCTGGCGCGGGTTGGTCGATCATCATCTTGATCTGGGCAGCCTTGTCGCCGTCGGGCCAGAGGTCACGCGCAAGGATCGCGGATACTGGCTGGTGCCCAGCCCGACGGCGAGCAGCACAACGAGCACCTTGCTGGACTGGTTGATTAATGAGACGTGATCCGGTCTAGCCGTCTGTCGAAACCGTCAGGTGTTTCCATTTTTCAATGTCACCCTGCATGCGGTTGAGTTTATCGGACACCAACTGATAGGCATCGCTGCCCAGCAGCAGTTGTGCAGGCGGGTTTTGATCGCTGATCAGCGTTAGAACCGCATCGGCCAGCTTTGCCGGGTCGCCAAGTTGTTTGCCGCTTTTTTCCAAACGCGCCTGACGGATTGGTTCAAATACTGCGTCATAGTCCGAAATGGATCGATCCGTTCTGACCATGGAGCGCCCGGCCCAGTCGGTGCGGAACGAGCCCGGACAAACGGCGGTGACATGGACACCAAACGGGGCCATCTCGGCGCGCATCACCTCGGAAATTCCCTGAAGGGCGAATTTACTGCCACAGTAATAGGCAATGCCGGGCATGGTGATCAGGCCGCCCATCGAGGTGATATTGACAATAAAGCCCGCACGTCTTTGCCGAAAGCGCGGCAAGAAGGCCTTGGCAACCGCCGTTGCGCCAAAAACATTGACCTCAAACTGGCGGCGCAATTCATCAAGCGGCGATTCTTCGAGCACCCCTTCGTGGCCATAACCGGCATTGTTGATCAGAACGTCAATCGGGCCAAAGTCATCTTCGGCCTGCGCGATGACATTTGGGATATTGTCAAAATCGGTGACGTCCAAGCGGACCGGCTGCACCGCAGGCAATTTCGCGCGCACATGCGACAGGGCCGCATCTGATCGAACGGTGCCGATCACAGAATGCCCTTGTGCGACGGCGGCCTTGGCAATCGCAAAGCCGAAACCGGAATTCGCCCCGGTGATGAAAAATCGTTTTGTCATGATATGTGATCCATTCGTTGTCTTGATTAAGCAGCGAACTGTCAGATATTATGAAAACCATCGTGTATCCACGCCCATTTAGCTGAGCTATTTGCCCAATCCTATGAAACAGATATATGTCCGATAGAGCATCAGACAGTCTTGCCGTTCTTGCGGCACGGCTTGCGCCCAAGGAAGGCTATAATTTCCTGCCGCTTAAGGGGCTGCGCGTTCTTAGAAGTGAAAGCGTCCTTCACAACGTGCCGGTTCTGTATCAGCCGGGCGTGGTGTTTGTGTGCCAAGGCAGCAAACGCGGTGTGCTGGATGGCAATATTTACGTTTATGACGAGGAGCATTATCTGGCGGTTTCGGTGCCGGTCCCGTTTCGCATGCAATCAGATGCCAGCCCCGAACATCCGTTACTTGCCATCTATCTGGATTTTGACATGCGGCTGATTGCCGAACTTGTTGCGACAATTGAAGGATATGCCCCAACCGACACACAGTCCGAACCCGCCAGCCTGATTTCCACCCAAACAGGACCGGAGATCAGCGCCGTTTTGCACAGGTTGCTCCGGGCTTTGCAAAGCCCGGTTGAGACGGCGATACTGGGGGATGGATTAATGCGGGAATTGTATTTTCGCATTCTGACCGGCCCGCAGGGTGCCAAGATGATTGCCGCCCTTGAGCAACGCGGGACGGCCGGACGAATCCTGCGCAGCCTTGGGTATCTGCGTGAGAATTTCACAAAGCCGCTTTCGATACCGGAACTGGCCCAGCATGCGGGCATGAGCGTGCCATCCTATCACGCGCACTTTCGCCGACTGCTGGGCAGCAGCCCCATCCAATACATAAAATCAATGCGCCTTCATGAAGCGCGCATTTTACTGGCCCATCATGGGCAGACGGTTACGGAAGTTGCCGCATCTGTTGGCTATGTCAGTGCGTCGCAATTCAGCCGCGAGTTCAAGCGACACTTTGGCCGCACCGCGTCTGAAGAAACGATCTGGATGCGCCACCATCTGGGTGAGTTGCCGCCGGATGCCAGACCTTAACCCTTGGTCAGGTGACTTTGTGCGCAAGGAACAAACAGCGTTTTCGGTGACGTGCGACCTTCAGGATGGTTTTTCGGACTGACTTGAGATAAGTAATAATTATACACATAGATAATGTGATTGAGGAACGCCATGCGGATCCGCCTGCTTTTGACAACTGTCGCCGCGTTGATCGTTTTCTATGATAGCGGTGTCAAAGGTGCCAAAAGCCAGACTTTGACAGATGATCAGGTCATCCTCATGCCGGTCAGTACGGTTGACATCGTCGATATCAATAACTGCATCGCAAGCCAGTCGGAAGATTGTCGCAAATGTGCGACGCGCGGCATCTCCAATCTATCGCTTATGAATTACACCCTGTTGCGTGAGGCCCTGCATGCGGGCGGTCTCAAGACCGAAGTTCGCCCGGTGGAGTCCCCCAATTCAGAGCGCAGCCGCAAAATGGTTGCGTCCGGTGCCGCCCATGTCAAAACCGACTGGACATTCAATATTGCGGAGAATGAAGATGTGCTTGAGACGGCACCAGTTATCCGTTCGGGCGAAATAGAAAAGGGCCTTTATGCCAACAGCAACCTGGTGAATTTCTTTGCCGAGAAATCGCTTGAGGGTGTCCATGAGTTGCGCGCGGTCGGTATTCGCACCTGGCGCCTGGACTGGCAGGTTCTTGAAAGCCTGAACCCGGCCAGCCTGACGAGTGCCGCAACCAAAAGCCAACTTTTTTCACTGATTGATGCGGGGCGTGCCGACTTCACGCTGCTGGAGTTTTCATCTTCGGAAAATATGGGCCGCGAAATCGACGGTATTCGGTTGTTTCCGATTGCCGGTGTCAAAGTCGCCCTGCCCGAGAGCCAGCATTTCATGGTGTCGAGAAAACTCAAGAATGCGAATGCTGTGGTCCAAGCGCTTAATCGCGGCATCAAAACGTTGCGTCAAAACGGCTTCATCCGTCAATGTCTGGTCAATAGTGGCATGATAAACCCCGACGTTGATGAATGGCGCACCTTGCCCGGCCCGGTGATCGAACAGTCAGCCAAAGAACGCGCCTCTCCGTCGAACTAACGCCTGCGTACACCTTACGACCAGATGTCGCGTTACAGACAGTTGGTTTTGGCGGCGCCGCAGGTATCATGCGGCCGCAGCCTTGAGTTTCGCGGCGTGGGTGGCAACGAAATCCTCCATCGAGATTTCACCCATATCCACATTCTTTGCGACTTCGCCATGGATGACGGTCACATCGGTAATCCCGATAACACCGAGCAGCATTTTCATGTATTGCGGGGCAATATTGCGATCGGCAATCGGCGAACCTTCGCCGTAGGCACCACCAGATGCGACAATCAGGGATGCTTTCACCCCGGTGACAAGGCCCGTACCATCGAACCCAAGCGTAATGCCCTTGCGCACGATGTGATCGACCCAGGCTTTGAGGTTGGACGGGATGTTGTAATTATAAACCGGTGTCGAAATTACGATTTCATCTGCTGCCAACAGCTCTGCGACCAGCGCATCAGACAGCTTTAGCGTTGCTTTCATTTCCGGCGTCTGAGATGCGGGCGGGGTGAAGTATGCCGCAAGCCACGGCATGGAGATGTGCGGAATAGACGTTTCGACCAGATCGCGCACCGTGACCTCGCCTTTGGGATGTGCGGTTTTCCAGTTGGCAATAAAGTTTTGCATCATGGTGCGAGAAACGGACGAAGCCCCCCGCGGGCTGGCTTCGATGACAAGAAGTTGCGGCATTGGATTTTCCTGTAGTAATGGGGTTCAGACCCTCGACACCCCGTTCGCACAGCGGCGGCGGCATCTGGTTGATGGCAAGATAGGTCGCCCCAAACTTCATGAAAAGTGATATAAAAACGATAATATCCATCTGTTTTGGTGATACATCATGATTGGAAATCTTAGCCTTGATCAATTACGGGTCCTGATCTGCATTGCAGATACGGGCAGTTTTTCGGCCGCCGGTCGGAAATTAAGCCGGGCGCAATCGGCCATCAGTCAATCGGTCGCAACGCTTGAAGATATGCAGGGCGTGATTCTTTTTGACCGCAGTAGTCATCGTCCGGCATTAACCGAGGTCGGACGCGTTCTGGTGGCAGAAGCAAGGGCCGTTCTGGCAAGTGCTGCCCGTTTCGAAGCGGTTGCGGCAGGGACACGCGCCGGACTTGAGCCGGAGCTTGGACTGGCGATTGATCCGCTGGTGCCATCCGCCCCCCTGATCGACAGCCTGCGTGCGTTGCACGGGCGTCACCCAAATTTGCCGATCAGTTTCTCGACCGAGGGTCTCGGCGGGGCGTTACGCCGATTGCGCAGCGGCGATGTTTCCCTTGCGATATGCCTGTTGCTGCCATCTGTCCCGGAAGATGTCATTGCGACATCGTTATTCAAAACCAGGCTGATCCCGGTTGTCGCAACGCACCATCCGCTTGCGATGCTGGGGCGGTCGATCACACGCGGCGATCTTGAGCCGCATATTCAACTGGTTCTGTCTGATCCGGTGGATCGCGATGGGGTAAGCTATGGCATCACCGGGGCGGCACCGTGGCGCTTTGTCGATCTGGGACGGCGTATGGATTTTTTGCTGGCGGGATTTGGCTGGTGCCGTATGCCCGAACATCTTGTGTTCGAGGCGCTTGCCACACAAAAGCTTGTGCAGCTTGATCTGGCAGACGGAGTGTCAGACCCCGAAGAGATGCTGACAATTTATGCCGCACATTTGTCAGGAAAGCCCCCCGGACCCGCGGGGCAATGGCTGCTTGAAGATATAAAACAGCGGCTTTTGTCGCAGGGATAAGAGGTTTTGCACCGCAATTATCCTGCGACGCTATCCTATGGCCAGTTGGCCTCAGGCGGGAGGGACATCAGGATGGCTTCGGTGTTGCCGCCGGTCATCAGGCCAAAGCGTGTGCCGCGATCATGGAGCAGGTTGAACTCGACATAGCGGCCACGTTTGATCAGCTGGGCACGGCGGTCGTCATCGGTCCAGGGCTTGTTGTAATGGCGTTTGACCAGTTCGGGGTAAATGTCGCGGAATGCCATACCGACGTCCTTGGTAAAGGCGAAATCCGCATCCCAGTCGGCATCAAGATAATCATAGAAAATCCCGCCGACCCCGCGCGCCTCATTACGGTGGGGCAGCCAGAAATATTCATCGCACCATTTTTTAAAGCGGTCGTAATAGTCATCCCCATGCGCATCACAAGCGGCCTTGAACGCGCCATGGAAATCGCCCGTGTCGGTGTCATCTGGGAAGACCGGGGTTAAGTCGGCGCCGCCGCCAAACCATGCCTTGGTCGTGACGATGTGGCGGGTGTTCATGTGGACCGCCGGGACATGTGGGGAGCATGGATGCGCGACCAGCGAAATGCCCGCCGCCCAGAAATTGGGGTTTTCGGCCGCACCGGGGATTTCGGCGCGGAATTTTTCGGAAAATTCGCCGTGCACGGTCGAGATATTGACCCCGACCTTTTCAAACACGCGGCCCTTCATCACCGACATTTCGCCCCCACCTTCATTGGCACCCTCATTTTCGCCGCGTTCCCAGACGGTGCGGTCAAAACGACCCGCGGGGCGGTCGGACAATGGGCCGGTGTAGCTGTCTTCAAGCGCCTCAAACGCGGCACAGATATCGTCGCGCAACTGACGGAACCAGTTTTGGGCGGTTTGTTTGCGCTGAGCAATCAGGGCGGCATCGACCTTGTGATCCGCACTGGCTTTCATCGCCTTTTTCGCAGCCGTCTTTGCGTCGGTCTTTGCGTCCGTCATGGGGTTACTCATTCCGTTACTTGTACGTTTCCCGTGGGGAAACTGTTTGTCTGTCTGAGCGCCTCGCCCAGTGTCATCGCCGTTGCCATGGCCACATTGAGCGACCGCATTTCGGGCTGCATCGGGATCACCACGCGCGCATCGACATAGTCATGCACCTGATCCGGCACCCCTTTGCTTTCAGAGCCCAGCATCAGGATATCATCGGCGCGAAATTCGAAATCACAATAGGGCTCCGCCCCCTTGGTGGTCAAAAGAACCAGTCGCCCCGGCACCGATCCGTCCTGCCGTGCGGCGACAAATCCCCGCCAGTCGGCGTGGCGTATATAATCGGCCTTATCGATATAATCCATCCCGGCCCGTTTGAGGGCAGCCGATGTCAGCAAAAAGCCGCAGGGCTCGATAATATCGACCGGCAGGCCAAAGCACGCGGCCATGCGCAGGATGGTGCCGGTGTTTTGCGGAATATCGGGTTCAAACAGACAGATTCTCATGGGCGTTCTATGGCGGTCCCTGTAAACCAACGACGGCGTCGCGCGCGTCAGCTTGTTGCGATGTTCGGAACTGTTTTATCCACACCGGGCCGTCCTTGGCCAACTTAAATCGACAATTTTCCGATTTTATTTATCCAAAATCTGTACGGTGTTGTTGCGGTTCGAACCGCCTTCTTAGCCCCTTTGCAAAATCGGCGTGCCGCGTCGTTTTGATGATGTGTCCAGAATCGCCGCGATGCGAAGAGCCGATGGACCTTCAAAGTTATAAAATTACCGACAGAAACCCCTATTAGACTTATTTGGAATAAGAAAAGGTAAGACCGCATCCTCTTGGTTGAAAAGGGCGGATAATCGCGCAAATGCGCTAGGTTTTACGTATTTGTGCAGTGCGAAACCAGATGATCTTATCGAATGCAAACAATTTGCAACTCCAAGTTCTCCTTAACAAACCTGTTTTTTGTTAGTATACGGACCCGGAAACAGGCCTAAAGGCTTTTGGCGGCTGGATTGTTTGATTTTCATCAAGGGAAATTAACCATCCATGCCCTAAGTCTGGCTTTGGGCATTCCGCATGCCTGTTTTGGGGGCAGAAAGAGGAAGACATTATGTCGCAATCGGTGCATTCATCCGGCGAGCATCAGCCGGACGAGAACCGCAGGGATTTCCTGACCTTGGCGACCACCGCAGTCGGCGTTGTTGGCGCTGGTTGTGCGTTGTTGCCATTCGTGGACAGCATGAATCCGTCCAAGGACGTTCTCGCGCTGGCTTCTGTAGAAGTGAACATCTCGAACATTCCGGTCGGTCAGGCCGTTAAAGTAATGTGGCGAGGCAAGCCTGTCTTTATCCGCCATCGTACAGAACGTGAAATCAATGAGGCCCAAGAGGTCGCATTGAACGAACTTGTCGATCCGCAAAGTGATGACGCGCGTGTCGAAAAGAAAGAGTGGCTGATTGTTGTTGGCGTCTGTACCCACCTTGGGTGCATCCCGATGGGCACAGCCACCGGTGAGACACGCGGCGATTTCGATGGCTGGTACTGCCCATGCCACGGGTCGCACTATGATACGTCTGGTCGTATCCGCAAGGGCCCGGCACCGGCGAACCTTGTCGTGCCGGAATACGAGTTCCTCACCGACACTTCGGTCAAGATCGGATAAGGAGCAGATATAATGAGTGCACCCGTCTGGAATAACGCAGTGGTTAAATGGGTCGATGACCGTCTTCCGGTCTTCTCCATGCTACACCACTCTGCTTATGAATATCCGACACCGAAAAACCTGTCCTATATGTGGAACTTCGGTTCTTTGGCCGGTTTTGTTCTGGTGACGATGATCCTGTCAGGCATTTTCCTGGCAATGAATTACACCCCGCATGCCGATATGGCGTTCTGGTCGGTTGAGCGCATCATGCGTGATGTCAACTATGGCTGGCTGATCCGTTATATCCATGTGAATGGCGCATCGATGTTCTTCATCTGCGTGTACATTCATATTTTCCGCGGACTTTATTACGGGTCGTACAAAGCCCCGCGTGAAATGCTGTGGTGGATTGGTATCCTGATTCTGCTGGCCATGATGGCAACAGCCTTTATGGGCTACGTCCTGCCGTGGGGCCAGATGTCCTTCTGGGGTGCGACGGTTATTACCAACCTGTTTTCTGCCTTCCCGATTATCGGCGATCCGCTGGTGACCTGGCTTTGGGGTGGTTTTGCAGTTGATAACCCGACGCTGAACCGGTTCTTCTCGCTGCATTATCTGATGCCGTTTGTCATTCTGGGCCTTGTTGTCCTGCATGTCTGGGCATTGCATACGGTGCGGTCAAACAACCCGACCGGGGTTGAGATCAAATCCCCGCAGGATGCGATTGCCTTCCACCCGTATTACACGATCAAAGATCTGTTCGGGATGGGTGTGTTTTTGATCTTCTTCCTGTTCTTCGTGTTCTTTGCACCGGACTTCTTTGGCGAGCCTGATAACTATATCCCGGCGAACCCGCTGGTGACACCGCCGCATATTGTGCCGGAATGGTACTTCCTGCCGTTCTATGCGATCCTGCGGTCCATCGATTTCACCGTGTTTGGTGTTCCGGCGAAACTGCTTGGTGTTCTGGCGATGTTTGCCTCGATCATCATCCTGTTTGTTATTCCGTGGCTTGATACCTCCAAGGTGCGCAGCTCGAAATATCGTCCGGTGTACAAGTGGTTCTTCCTGGTGCTGTTCATTGACTGCTTTGTCCTTGGATATTGCGGCAAGAAGGCACCTGATGACTACTTCATGGGCATCGAGGGGCTTAAGGTCATTACCGTTGGCCAGCTGGCAACACTTTACTACTTCGCGCATTTCCTTGTGGTGATGCCGTTGGTTGGCAAACTGGAACGGCCCAAACCGCTTCCGGCCAGCATCAGCCAATCTGTTCTCAAGGAGGGAGCCAATGCGTAAATTCGCACTTACCGCAATCGCAGCTGCCTTCGCGCTTACAGCCTTTAACGGCGGTGCTGCCAAGGCATCGGGCGATGCCCCGGTTCCGGCGGCACAGGACTGGAGCTGGCACGGGTTGTTTGGCACCTATGATCGTGCCCAGCTTCAACGTGGTTTCCAGATCTATAAAAACGTCTGTTCTGGCTGTCATAGCCTTCGTTTCATTGCGTTCCGCAATCTGGAAGGCATTGGCTTTAACGAAGACCAGATCAAGGCGATTGCCGCGGAATATGATATTGAAGACGGCCCGAACGAAGAAGGTGACATGTTCACCCGTCCGGGCATTGCGTCGGATTATTTCCCATCACCGTTTGCCAACGACAAGGCTGCTGCTGCGTCGAACGGCGGGGCCATTCCGCCCGATCTGTCTTTGATGGCGAAAGCCCGTATGCATGGGCCTGATTACATCACCGCCCTTATGACCGGCTATGAGGAAGAGGCCCCTGAGGGCTTCGACCTTGCAGACGGCAAGCATTACAACCACTACTTCCCGGGTCATCAGATTTCCATGGCACCGCCGCTTTATGACGAAGCGGTCGAGTACACCGATGGAACACCGATGACCTTGGAACAGCACGCACATGATGTTGCGGCGTTCCTGAACTGGACGGCACAGCCGGAACTTGAAGCCCGTAAAGCACTGGGCATCAAGGTTCTGTTGTTCCTGATCGTTCTGACCGCGATGCTCTATGCGGTGAAACGTAAAATCTGGCGCGATATCGAACATTAAGTTCGTATCTCTCAGACTGAAAAACGAAGCAGGCCACCGAATTTCGGTGGCCTGTTTTTTTTGGATGTTATTGCCGTCAGGTAAAACGTCGAACCGTGGCTTAATACGCGAAATATTCGACAACCAGCTGATCGATTTCGCCAGTGTCGCGCATTTGGCGCAGGACATCATCAAGATCATTGGCAAACTGATCGCGGTATGGCCAGTAACCAGCCGGGTCGTAGCCAAAGGCGACATAGCCAAATTCCTGACCGATGATGGCGGTTTCATCAATGTTGCGCGACTGTTCCTTATCCACGGCCAGTTCGCGCAGGCCCGCCAGGATGGCCATGCGTTCATTGACATAGCAATCCACCCGTCCAGCCATCAAAAAGCGCAGGTTGCTTTCGGTGGTGTTGGCTTCTTCAAGGGTGATCTCGCCCGCCGCCACCATGTCAAAGAAGTCCTCACCCGCCAGCCGGTACCCGGCATTGTTGGCAAAGCGCGCGCCCGTGAAATCGTCCGGGAAGACCCGCAAGTCATGGCTTAGCACGTAGTCCTTGCTGCAAATCGCCACCACGGTTTCGCTCAGGATCGGGACGGAATAGCGTTCGACCCAGTTTCGGTCATCGCGCAAATACGGGGGAAAGAACGCCATGATCTGCCCCGACTGCAAAAGATCCATGCCGCGTTTAAACGGCACATTTTCAAACCGAAGATCATATTGCGGCATCTTGTCCACAGCCGCCTGCAAGATGCGGACGTAAATGCCCGCAGGCGCGCCATCAGCATCGAGGAAGGCATAGGGTTTATTGTTGTCTTCGCCGTGCAAGACAACGGGAATGACATCCTGCGCAGCCGCGATGGACGGTACTGAGACGGACTGAACCAACACCCATGAGGCCAAGGCTGCGGCGGTGACGGTAGCTTTGGCGGGATGCTTCCGGATGCGGTTGGGCTTCATGCTCGGTAATTCTTGTGAGAGATCATACACATTATGTCACTCAAACTGCGCGGGCTGTCAAATGCGATACTGTAACCATATGCTTCACATATGGTGGCGGCACCCCGATTTCACAGGCTCTATTTCCCGATTTGGCTACTTCCCGGGCTGGCTACTTCCCGGGCTGGCTATTTCCCAGTTTGCAGGATTTTCTGGTTTGGGCGTCGTCCGCGACATCTTGGGCATGACGCAGATCATCGCGCTGTGACGCGGTGTCGTCAAAATGCTGTCGATTGCCATCCGCCGGGCGCAGTGGCGGTACGGTCACCGGGATATGCACCAGACGGCGTTTGCGCGACGGGGTACCGGTACTGGCGTATAGCTGTTTGCCAGCTTCGACGATAGAAACCCCGGCGAAGGCCTTGAACAGTCGCGATCCGATGTTTTCAAACGCCTGCGACCAGCGCAGCAAAAAGCGCCGCCGGGTCGGGGGAATGAAAAGGGCGCGGCTGTGCTGGACGGGCAGGAACATGTTTTCGCGCATCAGGTTTTGCAATTGCGTCACACTGTGCGGGTGACCAAAGCCAAACGGGGTGCTTTCCGACCAGCTCCAGAGCGAGCTTCGGTTGGGTGTCACCACAATAATCCGGCCATTGGGGGTTAAAACCCGCCAGCATTCGCGCATCAGGCGACGCATGGAATCGGTATGTTCGACCAGATGCACCACCAAAATACGGTCGACCGAGCTGTCGGGCAGTGGCAGCATGGTTTCTTCGGTTAGGGCGACGTGATTGTCTTCGCCCGCAGGCCAATGCACACAGCCCTGCTGGGCGGGCATAAAGGCCATGACGCGTTCGGCCTCGCCAATGAACGGGCGCAAATAAGGTGTCGCATAGCCAAAGCCAAGCACACGCAATCCGCGCACATCCGACCACATCAGGCGCAGACGCCTGCGGATCAGACGCCGGGCGGCCTGCCCGAGACTGCTGGCATAAAAACGGTGAAGATCAACGACATCCTGACGCATGGCTGGACTTTAGCACCCTATCGGTCCTCACGGAAACAGCTTTGAAACGACCCTGTTCATAGAATGTCAGAAAGTTTGATCGTTGGGTGATTGTTTCAAGACAGTTGATGCTGATACTGTGGAGCACATCACATCATCATCAGGTCGAGGTCCCTTATGGCTGCGGGCGAAGTTATCGTTATTCCGTGTCTTTCAGACAATTACACCTATCTCGTGCGCTGCCACCGCAGCGAAATGACCGCGATCATTGATCCGGGCGAAGCAGCCCCTGTGATCAAGGAACTTCAAGACCGCGACTGGCAGCTTGATCTTGTCATCAACACGCACCATCACCACGACCATATTGGCGGCAATGCGGAATTGATGAAGAAATACGGTGCCAAATTGCTCGGCCCAACGGCGGAAAAAGCGCGCATCCCCGACATGGACGAAATGGTTGCCGAGGGTGATCAGGTTTTGATCGGTGAGCTTGAAGGCCGGGTGTTTGACGTGCCGGGCCATACATCGGGGCATATCGCGTTTTATTTTCCGGCGATTACTGCGCTGTTTTCCGGTGACAGCCTGTTTGCGCTGGGCTGTGGGCGGTTGTTTGAGGGAACGCCTGAACAGATGTGGCAGTCGCTGCAAAAGTTCCGCAATCTTCCCAACAGCACGCAGGTTTACTGCGGGCATGAATACACCCAATCCAATGCCAAATTTGCCAAAACGATTGAGCCCGACAACGCGATCCTTGCCGCACGCTGTCAGGATATTGACGGGTTGCGCGCCCGCAACATCCCGACCATTCCATCGCGGATTGATGTCGAGCTTGCGACAAATCCGTTCCTGCGCGCCGATCACCCGGATGTTGCCACCGCACTGGGCATGGAGAATGCCACCCCAACGGAAATCTTTACCGAAATCCGCAAGCGCAAAGACAATTTCTAGAATGTTCTTTGGTTATTGCATCTGTTTGAACAGCACATTCTGATCAAGCAGATAGCGCGAAAACAGCGGCAGACTTGCCGCGCCAATGGCGCGCGCGGCACTGCCGACCTGCCCCTGTTCGATGTGCGGGCGGGCGATGCCCTGAAGATCAAGATCGGAGATCGCAGCCCGAGTTGCCGCGACAATGCGTGCACAGACATCGGGCGGAAAACCGCCATCGACAATCACGGCTTCGAAATCAATCACCGAGCAGACCGAGGTGATGGCAAGGGCAAGGCTGCGCGCGGTATGGCTGATCCAGATATCAAGCGTCTTGCCGAGTTCCGCCCAGTACGCCGGATCGCGCCACAGCATCGCCGGATCACGGCCATCGCGGGTCAGCATTTCTTCGAGCACAAAGATCGATGCCTGATCAATCAGCTGGCTGGCGTGGCCGCTGCGTGACGACACCGGCATGGAGCCAAAGGCCCCGGCATTGCCCGTGCGGCCGGTATAAAGTGCCTGATTGAGCACAACGCCGCCGCCAATGAACGAGCCAATGAAGAAATAGGCGAAATCGGTATAGTTCGGGCCAAGGCCAAACACCAGTTCAGCCCCGCAGGCCGCCGTGGCATCATTTTGCTGAAACACCGGGAACGGGACAATGGCGCCGATGGTGTCGATCAGATCAACTTCGCGCCAGGCATTTAAGTCCTCAATCGGCGCGCCGACTTCTTCGCCCCAGTTCCAGAGTTCAAAGGGTGCGGCAATGCCAATGCCAGCGATCCGGGCCTGTTGGGGCGCACTCAGGGTCGCGGTGATTTTGCCAACCGAGTCGCGGACAAATTGGCGAATGCTATCGGGTGTGGGGTATTTGTAGGCTTCTTTGAGCGATCCACGCACGGTGCCGACAAAATCAAGCAGGATCAGTTCCGCACTGCGCCGTCCGATCTTAAGACCAAAGGAATAGACCCCGTCAGGATTAAGCGCCATCGGGACTTTGGGTTTGCCGACCTTGCCACGCACAGGCTCGCCACGCATCAGAAGACCGTCTTTTTCAAGGCCACGCATGATGACCGATACGGTCTGGGCCGACAGACCCGAAAGCCGTGCGATTTCGGCCTTGGACAATCCGGCGTTCCGACGCACCAACGACAGCACCAGCCGTTCATTATAGGCACGCACGCGCAACTGATTTGCCCCGCCGCCCGGATGCAGCGGACGTGCAGCCTGATCTTCCGTCCCTGTCGGATCAGGATTGGTCGATAGTGACGCAGTCATAGAGTTCCTCCCACTCGGGATCTTTCATGCCCGATTGGCTTGAAGAGTGACAGGATTAATTAATAAATCAATCGGATTTATTAATTGACAGAGGATCTGATTTGGTGTGTCGTATGGCCCAGACAGGTTGAAGACCCACAGATTTAACGCGCGTTGCATCCTGTTTGGAAAACAAACATTAACGGCACAAACAGCCGATTATTCAGGTAAAATCCTGGGAGGAAATGATGAAGAAAGCACTTCTTGGCGCAACTCTTGGTGCGCTTGCCCTTAGCCTTACCGCCCTGCCGAGCCCGGCGAAAGCCGCCGACATTGGTGCCTGTTTGGTGACCAAGACAGACATCAACCCGTTCTTTGTCAAAATGAAGGAAGGGGCGTCTGCCAAGGCCGAGGAACTTGGTATCGATCTTTCGACATTTGCCGGCAAAGTGGACGGCGACCATGAGACACAGGTTCAGGCGATCGAGTCTTGTATCGCATCGGGTGCCAAAGGCATTCTGATCACCGCATCCGACACCAAGGCGATTGTGCCGGTAGTCAAAAAGGCGCGCGATGCCGGCCTTCTGGTCATCGCACTTGATACCCCGCTTGAGCCGATTGACGCGGCCGATGCGACCTTTGCCACCGATAATTTCAAGGCAGGTGAGCTGATCGGCAAATGGGCCGCGGCAAAACTCGGTGATAAGGCAGCCGATGCCAAGATCGCCATGCTTGATCTGACACCAAGTGCACCATCGGTTGATGTGCTGCGCGATCAGGGCTTCATGAAAGGGTTCGGCATCGACATCAAGGATCCCAACAAGATTGGGGACGAGGATGACGACCGGGTCGTTGGTCATGATGTGACCAACGGTAATGAAGAAGGTGGTCGCGAAGCCATGGAAAACCTGATGCAGCGCGATTCCGAAATCAATGTGGTTTACACCATCAACGAACCGGCTGCAGCCGGGGCATACGAAGCGCTTAAGGCGTTTGGCATGCAGGATGGTGTGTTGATCGTATCGGTTGATGGCGGTTGCCCGGGTGTTGAAAACGTCAAGGATGGCGTGATTGGTGCGACATCGCAGCAATACCCGCTTTTGATGGCGGCCAAAGGGATCGAGGCGATCAAGGCATGGGCCGATAGCGGCGAAAAACCGCAGAACACCGACGGTCTGAACTTCTATGACACCGGGGTTAACCTTGTCACCGATCAGCCGGTTGACGGTGTTCCGTCGATTGATGTTGCCGAAGGCATGGATCGTTGCTGGGGCTAATTGCGCCCGTTCATTTCGAGGAAGGGCGGATTTAACCCCGCCCTTCTTGTCCCACATCAGGTTACACTTGGTCAGGCGCCCACCACCAATCCAGCCACAAGAGCCGGAAAAGGTGCTGGCGGGATATCGGTCATGACCAAGTCGGGAGGAAGCGATGAGCGAACCCGCTCAAACGTCACGCAAAAAACAGGAATACGAGCACACGCTTGATTCCAGCGACAGCTCTGTCGCGCAGTTTGACCATAAACACCGCAACCTGTTTGATACCGTGCAGCATTTCCTGCATGGCAATCCAACCATGGTGCCGGTGATTGTTCTGGTTTTTTCAATCATCATTTTCGGTTTTGTCGCCGGACCCAAATTCTTTTCGCCGTTTAATCTGTCGCTGATCCTCCAGCAGGTTGCCGTCATTGGCATTCTTGCCGCCGCCCAGAGCCTTGTGATCCTGACTGCGGGGATTGATCTTTCGGTCGGGGCGATCATGGTTTTGATGTCGGTGATCATGGGGCAACTTGCGATCACCCTTGGCGTCCCTGCCCCGATTGCCATCATCATCGGGTTTATTGGCGGCATCGCCGCCGGGGCGTTGAACGGATTTCTGGTCACCCGGATCAAGTTGCCGCCGTTTATTGTGACCCTTGGCACGTGGAACATCTTTTTTGCGCTGAACCTTTGGCTTTCGGGTGCACAATCGATCCGCAGCCAGACTTTGGATGAAATCGCGCCGCTTTTGAAATTCTTTGGCGAAAGCATCGCGATTGGCGGGGCGCGGATTACCTATGGCTCGATCCTGATGTTGGCGATTTTCGGGGTGCTTTGGTACATCCTTAATCACACCAGCTGGGGCCGCCATGTTTACGCCATTGGCGATGACAAGGAAGCCGCCGAGCTTTCGGGTATTCGCACCAACCGCACGCTGATCATGGTGTATGGCCTTGCCGGGCTTGTCTGTGCCGTTGGGGCATGGGCCTCCATCGGCCGGGTTGGATCGGTATCGCCACAAAGTTTTCAGGAAGCCAACCTGCAATCGATTACAGCCGTGGTGATTGGTGGCATATCGTTGTTTGGCGGGCGTGGATCAATCATTGGTCCGTTGATCGGGGCGTTGATTGTGGGCGTGTTTAATTCAGGTTTGCGACTGGCGGGGGTTGATGTGCTGTGGCAGGTGTTTGCCATTGGCTGGCTGACCATCATCGCGGTTGCAATCGACCAGTGGATCAGAAAGGTGTCAGCATGAGCAACGCACACACACCGGTTCTTAAGGCGCGCGGCATCGTCAAACGATATGGCCGTGTCACCGCCCTTGATCGTGCCGACTTTGATCTTTATCCCGGCGAAATACTGGCGGTAATTGGCGACAATGGTGCGGGGAAATCATCGCTGATCAAGGCCTTGTCCGGGGCGATCACGATTGATGAAGGCAGCATTGAGCTTGATGGCAAGCCGATTGGTTTCACATCCCCGATGGAAGCCCGCGAAGCCGGGATCGAGACGGTGTATCAAAACCTTGCCCTGTCGCCGGCGCTTTCGATTGCGGACAATATGTTCATGGGCCGCGAATTGCGTAAACCGGGCATCATGGGCAAATATTTCGGCGCGCTTGATCATAAGGCGATGCAGCGCATTGCACGTGAAAAGCTGACCGAGCTTGGCCTGATGACCATTCAAAACATCAATCAGGCGGTTGAGACGCTTTCTGGTGGGCAGCGCCAGGGGGTTGCGGTTGCACGTGCGGCCGCGTTCGGATCGCGCGTGGTGATCATGGATGAGCCGACCGCCGCCCTCGGGGTGAAGGAAAGCCGACGCGTGCTTGAACTGATTGCCGATGTGAAGGCGCGCGGCATGCCGATTGTGCTGATTTCGCACAATATGCCGCATGTGTTCGAGATTGCCGACCGCATCCATGTGCACCGGCTGGGCAAGCGGCTTTGCACCATCAAACCAGACGATTACAGCATGTCGGACGCGGTTGCCTTTATGACCGGCGCCAAGGAAGCACCCGACATCAGTGACGCGGCGTAACGAACATGCACCGCCATGGTCAAACCCCAGAAGACAGGCAGCCTTGCAGTCATGACACCTGATCTTGACGCATTGGCTGCACGTATCATGGCCACCCAATCGGACGATTGTCGCATCCTCGTGGCAATCGCCGGGGCGCCAGCATCGGGCAAGTCAACCTTGTCCGACCGGCTTTGTCACCATCTGGGGGGTGATAAAGCCGGTGCTGCTGTCGTGCCGATGGATGGATTTCATTTTGACGATGCCATCCTTAAACAGCGTGGCCTTTTGAACCGCAAAGGCGCACCCAACACGTTTGATGTTGGCGGATTACAGCGCATTCTTACGGCCCTTAAGACCGAGACTGACCAGGACGTTTATGTACCGTTGTTTGACCGTGGCCTTGAACTGTCGCGCGGATCAGCACGGTCCATTTCACCGCGGCACAAGATTATCCTGGTGGAGGGCAATTACCTTTTGCTCGGTCAGGCGCCGTGGGATCAGCTGGCACCCATGTTTGATCTTTCGATTTATCTTGATGTGGACGAGGATATCTTGCGCGCACGCCTGATTGATCGTTGGCGGGGGTTTGGCTTTGACGATGCGAGTGCCTTGGAAAAGGCGCTTGGCAATGATCTTCCCAATGCGCAAATCGTCGCGACCATGACCGGTCCTTCTGATATCCGCGTCACAGCCGGGTGATAGCCAACCTGTTGAAAGATCGCATTTAGTTCTCAAGCAGGGAACGCAGCAAGGTCTGCCTTGCCGTGCTGAGATGTTTGACGGCTTCGGTCTGGATTTGCGCCCCGTCGCGGCTGCGCAGAGCGGCGATATAAGTCAAATGTTCGCGGATCGCGGCTTCGTTTCTTTCTTTTTCATCCTTCTTGTTCCACTGATAATGGAAGTGAAAGATCAGAGAGATAATATCTTGAAACTCAGTCACAAATCGGTTTTTCGAAACACTTGTCAAGGTCGCATGAAAACGTGCATCGAGCTCCGAGAAACGCGAAAACCGCGTTTCAATATGATCTAGAAGGCTACGATGTTCTTCTTCCAGCCGGTCGAGTTTTTCCCACGCAGGATGATCATCCGGGAAGTCGACAAAATTTCGCACCGCGTCCAGTTCAAACATTTCCCGAACGTACGAAAGTTCAAGTGCATATTCCTTGGTAAATCCGCGCAGCACCCAACGATGGTTTAGCTTTTTCTCAATCAGGCCGAACCGGCTGAAGCTGATCAAAAATTCCCGAACCGTCGATGTGCCGACATCGAACTGCCGTGCCAGTTCGAGCTCGTTAAGCTGCGTATTGGGGGGGATGTCGCCTTGAAGGATCCACTCCAGAAACTTGCCTTCGATCTTTTCTGAAACCGGGCTGGTTTCACGGTCCGAGAAACGCTCCGCCTTTTTGCTGTGACGCAGGATCGTTTTGACACGCCCCTGCCAGTCGATAATCCCCAAATCATTTAGCGATGACAAAATGTTGCGCACCGTCGTGCGACTGATGTTGAGCATTTCCGCGATATTGACTTCGCCCGGAAGCTCCGTACCAACATCCTGACCGTCAATCAGATCAAGGCACTGATTGAAGCCTTCCTTAAAGCGCGTGTTGGATTTGGTCATTTTGGCGGTTCCAATCGTCTTGCATTGTCTTTGTGCGTGAGTAGGAGATCAAATGATTTTTATCAATAAAAAACATTTGACAGTTTTGATGTGTTATGGAAAATGTATATTAATGATAAAAAACATTGTGAGCTGATCCCATCGCAAAACAGCTTTGGGGAGGTAATGGTCGAACATATCGGTAGGCGTTGGCGACGTGTAATCGCGGTCAGCAGTCATGTCGCAGGACATGGAGCCTCCTTGAAAGTTCAAAGTCGTTGCCACAGCTTCAGAATTCAGGGAGATCGCTGTGAGTGGCGAAAGAATTTCCACCTGTTCGGATGCTGAGGTCAAGGGGCGTTTTGCACGTCTTTGGAGCCATATGAATGGCGACGAGCGCAAGGACGTTGTCCAGAAATTCGCGGCCGTGTTTAGCTTAATGGCGCTTATCGTCGTCTTTTCGGTGACAAGCGATGCCTTCTTTAGTGTCGGCAATGCCATGACCGTGTCACTTCAAACAACCTCCATTGCGTTGCTTGGCATTGGTGTCACCGTCGTCATTCTAACCGGCGGGATTGATTTGAGTGTCGGGTCGGTTCTTGCACTTTCGGGGACCGTTGCGGGGCTTTTGGTCAAGGATGGCTGGCCGATCTGGGCGGCCATGTCGATGGGTGTTCTGACCGGCATGGTGTGCGGCTGCATTAACGGTTTTGTTGTCACAAGACTGCGTCTTGCACCGTTTATCGCCACCCTTGGCATGATGTTAATCGCCCGCGGCCTTGCCCTGCAATTGACCGGTGCGGCCCCTGTTTCACAGCTTGGCGAGGCCTTTGGCGTCCTTGGCAACGGGTCCTTGTTCCGGACCCTTTCGGTTGGGGCCAATGGCCTGCCAAAAGTTATCTTTCCCGGCATCCCCTATCCGGTCCTGATCATGATCGTGATGGCGATTATCGTCGCATTTATCTTACGCCGTCTGGCGATTGGTCGGCACATCTATGCGGTCGGGTCCAACGAACAGGCGTCGCGCCTGGCCGGGGTGAATGTCAATTCCACCAAAATGTTTGCCTATGCCACATCGGGTTTTCTGGCCGGAATCTGCGGGATTGTTTTGATGTCGCGTCTGGTCACAGCACAACCCAACGAAGGCATTATGTATGAACTTGATGCCATTGCCGCAGCCGTGATTGGCGGGACATCCCTTATGGGGGGTGTTGGGACCATTTCCGGCACCATGATCGGTGCGTTTGTGATCAGCATTTTGCGCAACGGCCTGAATATGAACGGCGTTTCAAGCTTCATCCAGCAAATCATCATCGGCTGCGTCATCATCGGCGCAGTCTATATCGATCATCTGCGGAACCGCCGGTGATCTGCCTAAACCGTTAAAATCAATAATAATTCAATATCAACCGGAGGAACCTATGAGAAAGATCGTATCAGGGATACTTGGCATGGTTGCATCTGTCGCGCTTGTGACCGGTGCCGCCGCCGCCGACAAGGAAATTGCCGTCATCGTGAAAACGACCAACTCCAATTTCTGGCAGAACGTCAATAAGGGGGCGAGCAGTGCGGTCGCCAAGGCCGAGGGCTATGACATCACGTTCCAAGGCCCGGAATCAGACACCGCAATCGCCGAACAGGTCAACCTTGTTCAGAACGCAATTAACCGGAACGTTGCTGGCATTGTGCTGGCACCGTCAGATACAGAAGCACTCGTTCCTGTTGTGAAATCCGCAAACGAGAACGGTATTCCGGTGGTGATTATCGACAGCCTGCTGTCGGAATCAGCGGAAAGCTACTATCAGGCATTCCTTGCCACCGACAACCGCAAAGCCGGTGAACTTGTCGCGCAGATGATGATCGACAAGGTCGGAAAGACCGGAAAAGTCGCGGTAATGTCATTTGTTGCCGGTGTCGGTTCGGAAATTGGCCGCGTTGGCGGTTTCATCGAATATATCAAAGCCAATTCCGACATTGAAATTGTCGGACCGTTCTATTCGCAATCGCAGATGGCACTGGCTTTGAACCAAACCACGGATGTTCTGTCGGCCAATGGCGACCTTAAGGGCATTTATGGTGCGAGTGAACCAACCGCCATTGGCATGGCACGCGCCATTGTGCAGTCAGGCAAAGCCGGCAAACTTGTTGCCATCGGTTTTGACGGCAACAAAGACCTTCAGGACTTTGTCCGCGACGGAACACTTGATGCCATTGCGGTTCAAAGCTCGTTCCAGATGGGGCAGCTTGGCGTCAATGCGGTCATCGACGTTGCCGAAGGCAAATCGGTTGAGAAATTCATCAACACCGGTTTGGTCATGGTGACCAAAGAAAACATCGACAGTGCAGAAGCCCAAAACGTTCTTTACTGAGCGCGGCGCAGACAGGCCGGAGGGGGAACACCCCTCCTCCGGTCTTGATTGGAAGTCACGGGGAGTGAGTAAAATGGTAGCGCCCGCACCAATTGTTGAAATGAAAAATATTGGCAAGCGTTTTGGTGGCATTCATGCCGTCGAGAATGTTTCGGTGGAACTGCGTCCAGGCGAGGTTGTTGGCGTTCTGGGCCATAACGGTGCTGGTAAATCCTGTTTGATGAAAATTTTGTCGGGTGCCATGAGCCGCACCGACGGCACGATTATGGTCAATGGGGAAGAAGTGGCGCTTGCAAACCCGATTGAGGCGCGTCACTGCGGGATTGAGACGATTTACCAATCACTGGCCCTTGCAGATCACCTTGATGCGCCGGCAAACCTGTTTCTGGGGCGCGAGCTTAAAACACGGTTTGGCACACTTGATGACAAGCGCATGGAGATGGAAGCCCGACAGGCCCTTCGGCAGCTTAATCCGAATTTCAAGAATATTACCGACACGGTGCTTAATATGTCAGGGGGGCAGCGTCAGGTGATCGCCATTGCGCGCGCGATATATTTCAATGCCCGTGTTGTGATTATGGATGAACCGACCGCGGCCCTTGGCCCGTCAGAGACGGCAATGGTTGCCGAATTGATTGAAAAATTGCGCGAACAGGGGATCGGCATCTTTTTAATCAGTCATGACCTAAACGATGTGTTTGATCTTTGTGATCGGGTCATGGTCATGAAAAACGGTCAGAATGTCGGCACGCATGCAATTGATGAAGTGACAAAGGACGACCTTCTCAATCTGATCATCCTTGGAAAATTGCCCGACAACTGGTCACCACGGAACCTTGTCGCGTCGTAACGTACGCCGTCCAAAGATAGATATCCGAATTTCGAAAGCAGGAAATCAAAGATGATGAAATCACTGGTATGCCGAAAACCTGGCGTTCTGGAACTTGAGATGCGCCAGATGCCCAAAGAGGCCCAAGCTGGTGATGTGTTGGTCGATATCAAGCATATCGGCGTGTGCGGCACTGATTTTCACATTTATGAAGGTCTTCACCCTTATCTGGAATACCCGCGCGTCATGGGCCACGAACTGGGCGGTGTTGTTGCCAAGACGGCCAATGGCCTGAATGCGGGCGATGTGGTGATCATTAACCCCTATTTGTCCTGCGGGACATGTCATGCCTGCAAGCGTGGCAAACCCAATTGCTGCTATCAGATCAAGGTGCTTGGCGTGCATTGTGACGGTGGCATGTGTGAACGGATCAGTGTTCCGGCAGAAAACCTGTATCCTGCCGGTGATTTGCCTGTGCGCCATGCCGCAATGGTAGAGTTTATGGCGATTGGTGCCCATGCGGTGCGCCGTTCTGAAGTCCATAAAGATGACCGCGTTTTGGTGGTTGGGGTGGGTCCCATCGGCCTTGGTGCCGCGCTGTTTGCCAAGGCCAGTGGCGCAGAAGTGCATCTGCTTGATTCCAGTCAGGGGCGTCTTGATATGGCCAAAGAACGGTTTGGCTTTAAACATCTGCATAATGCCGCCCAACCGGCGACAGAGGTTTTGGCTGCGACCTCAGGCAACGGGTTTGACGTCGTCTTTGATGCGACCGGCAACCAAAAAGCGATGGAGGCCGGTTTTCAATATGTTGCGCATGGCGGCAGCTTTGTGTTGGTCAGTGTTGTTCATGGCAACATTTCCTTTGCCGACCCCGAGTTTCACAAGCGCGAAATGCGCTTGATTGGCAGCCGAAATGCCACGTCAGAAGATTTTGAACGCGTTCTGACCGCGTTTAGAAGTGGCGAGATTGATGCCGATGCCCTTAACACGCATGACTGCTCGATTGATGCGTTTCCAGAGCAGATCACGCACTGGGTTCATGATCGGGACACAATGATTAAAGCGATTATTTCGGTGTAAAATGAAGACTTCCATTATCCAGTTTGGCACCAGCCGTTTCCTTCAGGCCCATGCAGATTTGATGGTGTTTCAAGGAAGCGACCATCACATCACCGTTGTCGAAACAACCGGTTCAACCGCCAGCCGGGACCGCATTGAGGCGATCAATAAAACCGCATCGTTCCCGGTTATTTTGCGCGGTCTGAGCAATGGGCAACAGATCGACACACGTATTGATGTCTCCTCCGTCACGCGGGGTCTTTCCGCACGCGAACAATATGCGGAACTGCGGCGTATTTTCATCGATGAGGCTGACTATGTGATCAGCAACACCGGTGATCGGGGATTTGAGGTCCCCACCGAGACAGATATCTCGCCGACGGGCTGGACATGCTATCCCGAGTTGCTCACGCTGCTTTTGCACGAACGGTTTCGTAAACATGGCCGTCCGCTGACCCTTCTGCCAAGCGAGTTGGTGTCGCGTAACGGTTCGGTGTTGCGTGATATTGTCATGGGTCTTGCCGCTGATCACGGTTTGGGCACCTTGTTTTCGCAATGGTTGAAAACGGAATGTTTGTGGATGAATTCGCTTGTCGACCGCATTGTTTCCGAACCGATTGAGCCAATCGGTGCTGTTGCAGAACCTTATGCATTGTGGGCAATTGAAAAGCAGTCGGGATTTGTGCCACCCGCCAGACACCCAGACCTTGTCATTGTTGACGACCTTGCGGCGGTTGAACGCAAGAAATTGTTCATTCTCAATCTTTCCCATACGTTGCTGGCTGAGAAATGGCAGGCGGAAAGTCGCCCTGCGACGGAAACTGTGCGTGAAATTCTGAACGATCAACACGTTCTTGATTGGGTATCAGAGATTATGGAGATGGAAGTCATTCCAGCCTTTGGGGCGGACAAAGACGCCGCACATGACTATTGGAAAACCTGCCTTGAACGGTTTTGCAATCCGTTTCTGGCCCACCGTTTGGCCGATATTACCCAAAATCATGCGGCAAAGGTTGAACGCCGGATCGGCGGCCTTATGGATTGGAAAAAAGAGTGTGGTTTTGAACGATTACGCGCGGCCGTTCCCCTGATATCGAGCAGGGAAACCGCATGACAACCTGTATGCGTCACGTAAAGACCTGATCAAGATTGCCGTGCTTGGATTCGAGCGACCGATATCGCTGGCACAACCGGGTAATTGCGCGCCAGCCATCAGTTTTTTGTCAGAACCAGTTCAAAGCACATCGGCACCTGCGCGTGGCATCCTTCGTAAATGTCAAACTGGACTTCCCGATTGGAATGGGGGTATTCGGTGAGCCGGTCTACCTTCAACCCTGCCTGTATTGCTGCTGTGATGATGGCGCCCATGGTGTGGGAAAACCACCATGATACCGGTACGTTTTCACCAGAAGAACCATCGTATGTTATTGGATCCTCGCTGGCATGTGGGGCCGTGTCAAAGTACGAAGATTGCGGTGTAAACGGGTCGGGTGCAGCGGGATCGAACATCTCAAGAACCGGGTGGGTTTCATAAATTGCCAGTGTGCCGCCCGAAACCAGAAGACCCGCCACCGACTGAAAGAACCGTTCCAGATCGGGCATCCAGTTCAGCACCCCGATTGTGATCACGCCGAGGTCAAAATCGCCATCGACCTGGGACGGCAGGTGATAGATATCAGCACACAGGAACTGACACTCCAACCCCGAGGCGTTTTTGAGCGTCTCTGCCTGGGTCAAAAATGCGTCGGATTGATCGATACCCAAAACCGATGTTGCACCCATTTTGGCAAGTGACAATGCTTCGCGGCCGTTATTGCAGCCGATCTGCACCGCCTTTTTGCCCTGCACACCGATGGTATTGAGCGTCACGCCAAATGTGCTGTCAAAGAAGCCGTATTGAGTGTCCCGCAGCTTGGTAACGCAGGCTTCAATGTCTAAGGTTGCCTGATGATAGGTCGCCGAAGCATTCCATGCGGCTTTGTTGTCCGATGTAAATTCCGAAATTTTGCGCATAAGCTTTTCCCACGACCAATCAATCAGATGGCAACTATTGCGTGTATTTCATCGAGACACCATCAGAATATTTTCAAGGTGCCCGGTTGGAGATTGAGACACCATCCACCAGCACGTCCGCCAGCCAGTCGGCAACCACACGCACCTGTGGCAGGTGCCTTTTGTCCTGATGGGTGAGAAGCCAGACTTCGCGGCCATCAGGATGATAGCCCTCCAGCCGTTTTAAATCCTTATGAGCGTTGCCAACACAAACCGGCAACACAGCACAGCATGGCTGACCGCGCATCATTGCCACCATGATGGATCCCCGGTTGGCATAGCCGATTGTTGTGCGGTCGGGAAAGTTTGCCGCCAGCCATTTCTGTTCAGGTTTATCGGCAAAGAAGTCATCAAGATCGATCCAGGGCACGTCACACGGATTAACCGGCGGGTGATTGCCGCTGTAATAAACCCCGGAGCCAAGCATGCCCAGACGGCGAATATGAAAGGCGCCGGTTTCCGGACGCGCAAGGCGAATGGCAATGTCTGTTTCACGTTGCGGCAGGCTGAGGTTGCGGTTCGCACCGATCAGCTCAAGTGCGAGCGCCGGATGGGCTTGATGCAGGGATGCGAGATGCGGGGCGACGCAATGTTCCAAAATGGCATCGACACCGGTGACACGCACAATCCCCGTCACCGCATGGCGATCATTATCGGATGCAGGTCGGTTTTCAAGCAAGGTTGAAACGGTTGTTTGCATGGTTTGGGCGGTCTCAAGCAGGGACCGGGCGCGCGGTGTTGCGCGCAACAGACGCCCATCGCGGTGCAGGACCGGATAGCCCAGCCATTCTTCAAGCCGGGCAATGCGGCGCGCGATGGTGGTTTGATTAACCCCCAATTCGCGGGCGGCAGCAGTCATATTCCCGGTTTGACAGACGTGGGCAAAGGTACGCAGTCCTTCCCAATCAAGCGACATGGCGGCTGGCTTTCCTTAATCTGCGAATTTGCAGATAGTAGCCGAATTATTGCCGCTGGATAATGCAAATTTGCAGGATCAAACTGCGCACATCATTTGATGTATGCAAAAGGATCAGACCATGACAGCCAAGACCATCTTTGACATTGCCGGTGCAAGTTTGCCAACCGGGACGCCAAAAGACGCCGCCCTTATCGTGATTGATGCGCAGGAAGAGTATCGCAGCGGTCAGTTGAAACTGGTCGGGCTTGATGATGCGCTGGGTAATATTGGACGGTTGCTGAGCCATTGGCGCGACAAGGGTGGCACGGTCATTCATGTCCAGCATCAGGCGACGGGCCTGTTTGATCCATCCGGCCCCTATGCCGCGATCATCGGAGACGTCGCCCCGACCAAGGATGAGGCGATTGTGACAAAGTCGGTGCCAAGTTCGTTTGGCAACACCAACCTTGATGAACTGCTTACAGAAGCCGGTATCAAGCATGTCGTGCTGGCCGGTTTCATGACCCATGTCTGCGTTTCGACCACCGCGCGGGTAGCCAATGAAAAGCAATATGCGGTCACCGTCATCGCCGATGCCACCGGCACGCGCGACCTTCCCGATGCACTGAGCGGATCAGTAATCCCGGCGGCAGATTTGCAAAGGGGCGAACTGGCAATGCTGGCCGATACATTCGCCAAGGTTGTCACGACGCAGGACGTGCTTGAGGCGTAAAGATATTCTAATGATCCTTATCATGACACATCTATCAAGATCAGAGCCCTGCACTAAGGGCAGCCGTTTCTATAAGTACAAGTCTATAAGTACAAGTTCGCACAGTTAGTTTGAACTTCACACCTCACGAAGAGGGCTGTTCAAAAAGTCCTCATAAGCAATAACAAGCCCCTCTTCTAGGTCAGTAGAGGGGCTCCAACCCATAGAGAACAATCGCTCACTACTCATGAGCTTCCTCATTGTTCCGTCGGGCCGAGAGCTATCAAAGATGATTGATCCCGAATATTTAACTGTCTTGGCTATTGCAAAAGCCAGTTCGCCGATTGTGACATCAGAACCATACCCAACGTTGATATGGCTGCACATGCCTTGAGTATTCGCTTCGTACACGTTCCTCTCCAAGCTCATAACGTGTATGCAGGCAGATGCCATATCCTCGACAAACAAGAACTCACGGCGCGGCTTTCCACTGCCCCATACGACAACTTCGGGCGCCTCTAGATTTTTAGCCTCATGAAAACGCCGAAGCAACGCAGGAATAACGTGACTATTCTCCGGGTGATAGTTATCCCCCGGCCCATACAGGTTTGTCGGCATCACACTGCGATAGTCGCGTTCGAATTGACGATTAAAAGATTCGCACAGCTTAATTCCTGCGATTTTTGCTATTGCATAGGGCTCATTGGTCGCTTCAAGAACACCTGTTAACAAAGCACTTTCACGCATGGGCTGTTCGACAGAGCGCGGGTAGATACAACTTGATCCCAGAAAAAGAAGTTTCTGGACACCAACTGCGTGCGCAGCTCCGATCACGTTCGTTTCGATTAATAAATTTTGGTAAATAAAATCTGCGGGATACGTATTGTTGGCATGTATCCCACCTACCTTCGCTGCGGCAAGATAGACATCATCAATTGTATGTTCAGCAAAAAATTCATGTACATCTTTTTGGCTTGTGAGATCTAATTCCGAATGAGCAGCCGTAATCAATTCGATATTTTTGTCTTTGGCCAATAAACGGGAAATTGCACTTCCCACCATACCTCTATGCCCAGCAACGAAAACCTTTCTGGTCATTTAGAGGCCCCCCATTTGGTCGTTCGTTTTCCGTCCATACTCATCGTCGAAACGCTCAATATCATCTTCACCCAAATAGCTGCCAGACTGCACTTCGATCAGCTCCAGAGGTATCATTCCCGGATTCTCCATACGGTGAACAGCTCCGACTGGAATGTATGTGGACTGGTTTTCTGTCAGAAGAAATGTCTCGTCGTCACGCGTCACAAATGCGGAACCTTTGACTACGATCCAATGTTCGGCACGATGATGGTGTTTTTGCAAAGACAGTCGAGCTCCTGGCTTAACAGTGATCCGCTTAACCTGAAACCGATCACTATGATCAATACTATCATAAGAACCCCACGGGCGCGCCACTCGACGATGTTCCAGTACTTCCGCTCTTCCTGCATCAGCCATTTCTGAAACAACTTTCTTGATCGTTTCGACCTGATCGATTGCACTGACCATCAGCGCGTCAGGCGTATCGACAATGACCAGATCTTTTGTGCCGATGGTCAAGATAAAGCGTCGATCAGATGCATGAACCAATGTGTTCGCAGAGTCTACAAGATGGATATTTTCTATCACACCCAACTTGCCACAGTTATCTGCGTCAGTATCGCTTAGCGCAAACATCGCATCCCAACTTCCGACATCACTCCATGTTCCGGAAAATGGAACTACCGCAATATTTGAGGCTTGCTCCATGACAGCATAGTCAATGCTTTTCGCGGTTGCATGATTGAACTCTTCGCCTGGGCGCCAAAATTTTCCATCTTGCTTTGCATTCGCAATGGCAGAAACACAAGGCGTATAAATACCTGGTTCAAACTGCTTTAAAGCATCAAGAAGGACACATCGCTTGATCAGAAAAATGCCCGAGTTCCACAAAAACTTCCCTGATGAAAGAAATTCAAGAGCTTTGGCAAGATCAGGTTTCTCATGGAAACGGACCGATTTATTGGCGTCACCTCGAATTTGATCACCAGTTTCGATATAGCCATATGCAGTACTCGGTCCATTTGGCTGAACACCGAAGGTAACGATCCATCCGTCGACAGCCAAGTCGGCAGCCTTTGATACCATCGCACCAAATTTGTCCCCATCAGGAATAAAATGGTCCGCAGGACAAAACAACAGTAGGTCGTCATCATTCCCCGGGAATGCTGCAGCCAAAGTCATTGCCGGCGCAGTATCTCTTCCACTTGGCTCCAGAATCTGGGTGACATCCACCCCGGATTTTTCTGAGATTTCCTGAACGAAGAAACGATAGTCATCTCCACTGACAGCCAAAACTTCGCCAAAACCTGAGATACGCTCTATCGTGAGTTCGAACAGGGATTTGCCCTGATACAAGGGTATAAATTGCTTTGGGAATGCTTTTCTGGAAAGCGGCCACAGTCTAGTACCAGAACCGCCGCACATCACGACTGGCTTGATTGCAGTATTTTTTGGCATGATTATGATGCTTTCCCAAAAGATAGCCCTCTGTTCCCAACCGCTTATAGAACAGATTATCGTACCGTTCCAATATCTCTATCCAGTTAATTTCTCAACGTACTGTTGTTGCAAAATCCCTGCCGACCAGATCTTAAATCTGGTAACCTAAATCCCTATAACTCAAACCAAAAACGCCCCGCAGCAATCTGCGGGGCGTTTTCGCATAACCGTCGTTATAGCCGCTCAGAACATATGCTGTCCACCGTTGATAGACAGGCAGGAGCCGGTGATAAAGCCGGAATTGGGGCCGCAAAGATAGAGGACCGCCTGGGCGATTTCGTCGGCTTCGCCGAGGCGGCCGACCGGGATTTTGGCGATGATGCTGTCGCGGACCTTTTCAGGGACGGCTGCCACCATGTCGGTGTTGATATAGCCCGGTGCGACGGTATTGACCGTGACGCCTTTGCGCGCGACTTCCTGTGCCAGTGCCTTGGTAAAGCCATGCACACCGGCCTTGGCGGCGGAATAGTTGGTCTGGCCCAGTTGGCCAGCCTGCCCGTTGATCGACGAGACATTCACCACCCGGCCAAAGCCGCGGGCGCGCATGCCTTCAAGAACCGGTTTGGTCATGTAAAACAGGGAACTCAAATTGGTGTCGATCACAGCGGTCCAGGCTTCGACATCCATCTTGTGCATGAAACCATCGCGCGTGATCCCGGCATTGTTGATCAGGATATCAATCGGCCCGACATCGGCTTCGATCTTTGCAATGCCCTCGGCACAGGCATCGGCGTCCGCAACACTCCATTTAAAGGCCGGAATTCCGGTTTCTTCGGTGAAGGCGCGGGCAGCATCGTCGTTGCCTGCATAGTTGGCGGCAACGGTGTAGCCCGCATCCTTCAATGCCAGACTGATTGATTTGCCAATTCCACGTGTGCCACCGGTTACCAGTGCTGTTTTTTTCATGGTCGCCTCCCTAAACTTCGTTCATCAAGCGTATCGGTATGTTGATTTTCGTCGTTTGCCCTTCTACGACATACGAAACTTTAATCCATAAATATAGTCATATACGTAATTTTATTTCCTCTCCATGATCTATGTCATTCAAGGGTGTAGTCTTTGGTCGAACCGCATACTGGGTATCTTAAAAGCAAACAGGGCATCCCCGTTAAGAGGACGCCCCGCGTGCTTAGAAATTCAGGCGAAAATTGCGGCTTAGCGTTCGACGCAAAGCGCAACCCCCATGCCACCACCAATGCAAAGCGTCGCGAGGCCTTTTTTCGCATCGCGTTTCTGCATTTCATGAAGCAGGGTGGTAAAGACGCGCGCACCCGAGGCACCGATCGGATGGCCAAGGGCAATCGCCCCACCATTGACGTTGACCTTATCGGTATCCCAGCCCATGTCGCGGTTAACCGCGATGGCCTGTGCGGCAAAGGCTTCGTTGGCTTCGATCAGGTCAAGATCACCGGCCGACCAGCCAGCCTTTTCAAGCGCCTTTTTCGATGCCGGGATCGGGCCCGTACCCATGATCGCCGGATCAACACCCGCCGTGGCCCAGCTTTTTATCGTCGCAAGCGGGGTCAGACCGCGTTTGGAGGCTTCGGCAGCCGACATGACAACCAAGGCAGCCGCCCCGTCATTAATGCCCGATGCGTTACCCGCAGTCACGGTGCCTTCTTTGTCAAAGGCCGGGCGGAGTTTTGCCATGCCTTCGACGTTTGCGCCATGACGCGGATATTCATCGGCATCAAACACGGTTTCGCCTTTGCGATGTGCAATGGTGACAGCAGCAATTTCATCGGCAAACCGACCGGATTTCTGGGCGGCTTCGGCCTTGTTTTGCGAGGCAACGGCAAAGGCATCCTGCTCTTCGCGTGAAATGCCCCATTTTTTGGCAATGTTTTCCGCCGTGTTGCCCATGTGGTAGCCGTTAAACGCACACCACAAACCATCCCTGATCATGGTGTCGATGAAGCTTACGTCGCCCATTTTGTGACCGGCACGCAGATACGCGACATGGCCCGAAAGCGACATGTTTTCCTGACCACCGGCAACGACGATGTTGGCATCCCCGGTCATGATTTGCTGGGCGGCAAGGGCGACGGTGCGCAAGCCCGACCCACAAACCTGATTGATCAGAAAGGCAGTTGCGCGGTCTGAAATACCCGCACCAATGGCCGCCTGACGTGCGGGGTTTTGCCCCTGCCCGCCGGTCAGAACCTGACCCAAAATGACTTCGTCAACCGCGTCGCCTTCGACACCGGCACGTTCAAGTGCCGCCTTGATCGCAATAGCGCCCAGATCATGGGCCGGGGTGTTGGTTAGCGTACCGCTAAATGCGCCAATTGGCGTTCTTGCGGCACCTACAATTACGACGTCGGTCATGAAACTCTCCGATATTTATCTTGATTACGTTTTCCCTGAGCCCCTCAGCGATGTCTTTTCCACATGCTGTTATGGCCCTTGAACGACTTTATCGCACCGCAACAAAAAACCAAGCATTGATACATACCACTTTTGGACAGTCGCGCATGCCGCGCCCTCAAAAGTAGAACCATCCCTTGGCGTTTTATCGATTATGGTTCTTTTTATCCTGTATATAGAGTGTGTGCTTATTAGGGCTATATCGCAACCCCAGTTACGCCATTTAGATGTATTATCCCAAGGACGCCGAAAGAAAATCGGGCGCGGCGACCAGAGCAACTTTCACATGATGCCGACAGTACACTTTGGATCGCCCCAGCAACCAAAAGTGTTTAAGCTCATCTGGAAAACTGCGACATTTCCGCGTGGAAACGTCCGGAAAATATGATGTCACATGCTTTCTTTTTTTCGATGAACCACTTACATACGAGACAGGCACTAAACCACTGGTAGATGCTCACAAAGCACCGCGCAAACAGATTTTGGCCGCATTATGAGTGCTAAGTTCAGGTGGTGTTGTTTCGTACGGGACTGACAGAGGTATTCAAAGAGCCGCCCAAATGACCCGCGGCGAACTGGAGAACATTTCTCATGGAAGAGCAGAATCATATTCTTCCACAGGAAACGAGCAATCTGACGGTGATGCTGGTCGATGATGAGGACGCGTTGCTGGCCTCTGCACGACGCATGCTACACAAACAATGTATCTTGAAAACATACAATAATGCGGCGGCGGCGCTCGACTTTCTCCGGCAGTCGCCGGGTCAAGTCGATGTGGTGGTTTCTGATTTAATGATGCCGCACATGGATGGTGTCGAGTTTTTGACGGAGGCCAGATCGGTTTCACCTGCCACGCCAAGGGTTCTTTTGTCCGGAAGCTTATCCGAAAGCGCCTTGCAGGGGGCGGTCAATAAAGCCGGTATATCCCGGGTTATCGTCAAACCGGTGCCCGCAAGCACGATTCTGAGCATTGTTTGGGACTTGGTATCGGCAGGCAATGATAACACCAAGCCAGCCAACCCGATGGTCCGGCGCATGCGCTCCTCACTTTCCACGGACCATAGCGTTTCATTTCAGCCGCGCGTCAATGCCAAAAACTTTGAGGTTTCCGGTCTGGAAGCGTTAAGCCGTTTTCCCGATCTTCAAAAGACATTTACGGTCGAGGACATCATCACCGGCGCAGAAGATCATCCGGTTATTGGCGAACTTACATTCCAAGTCATTGACTTCATTCACACCCACAGAGATGCGATCGCCAGTTCGTTTGGCAACGTCCCAATCGGCGTCAACATATCCCCGCATTCGGTTGCCGATAACAAATTCATGACGTCGCTTACAGCCTTTCTTGCCGAGCGGCCCACGCTGCCAAATCTGGAATTTGAGGTAACAGAACAAAGTAACATGGCCTTTACAGCCGCCTTTCAGGAAAATCTTCCAAAGTTGCGCGATGCTGGTTACCCCATTTTCCTCGACGATTTTGGCTCGGGAAACAACTCGATCGCTCTTTTGCGGCGTGGCCAGTTTTCGGGGCTGAAGCTTGACAAATCCCTGATCATGCGACTGGACGACGACAATCCGGTCGATAGCTCGTTTGTTGAGTGGGCGACCACGATATCGCACCAGATGAATATGACCGTCATTGCCGAAGGGGTCGAAACACTCGATACGGCGACATATCTACAAAACATTGGCGTAGACGAGTTGCAGGGTTTCTATTTTGGCCTGCCCGCATCGATCACATGACCAGAAGATTACAAGAGCACCTCTGTTTAAGAGGGTTCTGACGACAACAACGAAGGATTAAGCGCCCTTAAGATCAGACAACAGTCAGGATTGTTTCAGACACAGCAAGACCAAAGGCAGTCATTTGATGAACGATATTCTTTTTGTCGACGATGACATGAATATTCTGAGCGGATTGCGCCGCCGTGCACGTGGCCGACACCCTGAATGGAATATTTCTTTTGCAACGAGTGGTGCAGAAGCCTTGTCGCTGTGCGATCAAAAAACCTTCGATGTCGTTGTTTCGGACATGAGGATGCCCGGCATGGACGGTGCGGAGCTTCTGCATCAGCTTCAGGAAAACAGCCCCGACACCGCGCGTATTATTTTATCTGGCTATTCAGAAGACGAGGCCATTCTTCGAACAGTGGGTCCGGCCCAAAGATATCTTGCGAAACCTTGTGATGACGAGGTTTTGTTCGAGGCAATCGCACAAATGTTCAAGATGCGCACACTCCTTCTTAAACCCGATATCCGAAGCATTATTGGTGGCATAGATGCTTTGGCATCCCCACCCGATACCTATACCCGCCTTGTAAATGCGCTTGAGGACCCAAAAGCCGGGAATGACAAGGTAACAGCCATCGTTTCCTCAGATATCGCGTTAACTGCGGAAATATTGAAAGTGACAAACTCGGCCTATTTCGCCTTGCCCAGTAAAATCACTTCGATCTCGCACGCTGTTCGCATGATTGGCACTGATACGCTTAAGTCTCTGGCAATTTTTGTTGGTCTGTTCAAAAGTTTTGATGGCCCGCCTGTTGTTACGCGACGCATTAAAACCCTGTGTGAACGGTCACAGCAAATTGGCGTGGCGGCGGCCTTGATTGGCGAGCACGAAAAACTGAGCAAGGCGACATGTCAGTTACTCCCGAGCATCGGCATGATGAGCCATATCGGCAGCCTGATCCTTTATCTTTACTATCACGAGAGAATGGAAACGGTCATCGCGCGCGTTGAACAGGAAGACATATCGATTGTCGAGGCCGAGCGAGATGAGTTTGGTGCGGCTCATCCCGAAATTGGTGCGTATCTTCTGGGGCTTTGGGGGTTCCCTGAACAGGTTATTCAAGCTGTTGCCTGCCATCACAACCCTGCCGATTTTGCACAGACTGAAATGACCGAGTTAACCGCACTTTATGCCGCCCAACACATCACGCGCGAGATGGGCGGGAGGGCGTCAGCACAGGAAAGCGAAGAGCAAAGCACGATTGACATGTCATATCTCGAACAGATCGGGAAAGCCGACAGCGTTGAAGCATGGCGCAAAATTGTTGCCACTGTCCTTGAGAGTTACACGTAATTTCCACTAAACGGGGAAGCTTCCTGAATGGCCGAGTATCATATTCTCTTCGTTGACGATGACTCTAACCTTCTCATGGCGCTGCGCCGTCAACTGCGCGGAAAATTTGAGATTTTGACCGCGGCAGGCGGAACCAGTGCGCTTAAAATGTTTGAGGAACATGACACAATCGCGGTCTGCGTTGCCGACATGCAAATGCCAAACATGAATGGCCTTGAGTTCCTTGAGAAAATCAAAAAAATAAGCCCTGACACCGTGCGTATCATGCTGACAGGGAATGCCGATCAGGCAACGGCGGTTGATGCCATAAACAAAGGTCATATTTTCCGGTTTTTCTCCAAACCGTATGAGACAGCCGATCTCGAAAGAGCGTTGTCTGATGGCTTGCGACAGCATCAACTGATTACCGCCGAAAAAACCCTCATACAGGAGACACTTGCCGGGAGTGTCAAGCTTCTGACAGATGTCATGGCACAGCTTAATCCCACGGTTTTCGGGCGGTCGATGAAAATGAAGGGCTGGTGTGACATCATCGCCAAAGAACTTGAATACCCACGCCCATGGGAACTTGGAATTGCAGCACTGCTTTGCCCGATCGGTATTGTGGCGTTGCCACCCGATATTCTGGCGCGCCTTGCACTCGGCAAACCTCTTCAACCGCTTGAAAAAGACTTGTTAAGAAGAACCCCGGAGGTTGGGCATAAGCTGATTAGCAATATCCCACGTCTTGAGGCCGTCGCCGATATGGTCCTTTTGCAAAACCGCAACTTTGATGGCAGTGGCTTCCCGGAAAGCGGGCCTTCTGGTGAGAATATTCCACTCGGGGCAAGAATATTGCGTATTGCCAGAGACCTTGCCGATGTTGGAGACGGACCAGAGCCGACCGATATTGATTTCGAAGTGATTGGTGGCAAACCACATCGCTATGATCCCGTCCTATTTTCCAAAATTCGCACATTATTGGCCGTCATTGATGGCGAACAGGAGTTCCCCCCGGAAGGACTCGAAATGCGTGTCCGTATTGATAATCTGCGAGAGGGTGATCTTCTGATGACGGATCTTGAAACGATGGAAGATCATGTCGTCCTGACGCATGGAAACTTTATTTCCCAAGTACAGCTTGCGCGGATCAGGGTGTTTCAGAAAGCACATGACTTCCGTGAACCCGTTGAAGTCAAACGCGGGGTCAAGAGAAAGCGCACCTGATCTGTCTGAAGGGCGGCAAACTGGATCTATGTCATGAGTGAGAAGCAAAACGAACAAGAAGATACAAAAATTCTTAGTTCCGATTCTGTAAGTGTGGAAACCAACGACCTTTTGCTATCCGTCGACGAAATAGATGGCGATGATGACGTGAGGAAGAAATTCCGCGCGCTTTTGGAAGAACAACAAAAACGACAGCAGGAAACGACACAGCGCCTGAAAACCATTCTTGATAGCGTGGTCGAAGGCATACTTGTTGTGAACAACGGTGGTGTTATTGAGGACTTTAATAAGTCCGCTGTGGAAATATTGCGTGCCGAAGACAATCAGCTGATTGGCACCAGCATCGACATGATGTTCATCGACAAAAAAGCGACCATCCGGCACCGGCTGCTCAACAAATGCATCAGCATCCACAGCGGAACATTGAAATACGACTATACCGAAACGATGGCACAGAGGCGTGATGGCGACAGCTTTCCGATGGAAATCACCATAAGCCCTGCCAATCTCACGGGTGAAATGAACTATTTGTATATTTTCCGCGACATCACCCGCAGAAAACAGGCTGAAGAATCCCACAACAAACTTGAAGGCGAATTGCGCGAAGCCTTAAAGCTTGAGGCCATAGGTCATCTGGCGGGCGGCATTGCCCATGAAATCAATACACCAAGCCAGTATATCCGCGATAACCTCAAGTTCCTGAATGACGGATATGGTGCGATTTCACGTATTCTGGGGCTTGCGCTGCAAGTCTTATGGGAACATCGCAACGAATTGTCCGATAACGCATTTTCGCGTTTCGCAAAACAGATGCGCGATGCCGATCTTGAATTTCTGCTTGATGAGATTCCCCACGCGACCCAACAGTCTCTTGATGGCATCAATCAGGTGGCCAAGATTGTCTTGTCGATGAAAGAGTTTTCCCACCCAAGTGGAACGGAAAAAACCGCAACAGATATCAACCGTGTACTTCAGAACGTCTTGGTGATTTCCCGAAACGAATGGAAACACTATGCCAACCTGATTGAAGACCTGGATCCTGAGCTTCCGCATATCCCGTCTCACGTCAATGAAATCAATCAGGTTTTCCTCAATCTGATTGTCAATGCTGCGCAGGCTATCCACGGCGCGGGGCGTTCTCCCGACGACGGCCAAATTACGGTTAAGACAACATCCCTTGATGACAGCATCCTGATTAGCATTACAGATAACGGCACAGGAATCGCCCCGAAAAACAGGTCAAAAGTCTTCAACCCGTTCTTTACCACAAAGGGCGTTGGCAAAGGCACGGGCCAGGGGCTTGCGATTACCCATGACATTGTCCAAACCCGCCATGGTGGACGCATCTGGTTTGAAACAGAGGTCAATAAAGGCACGACATTCCATGTTCTTTTGCCCGCAGAAGACCGAACCGGCTTACAAAACGGCGCCAAAAAGAACATACCGACCAAATAAACCGTGAGGATACGCAGTGCTGCTAGAACGCAACGCCTTGGTCGTGTTTTAGGGTTTCTGTCACGATGTAGGTGCGATACCAGACGACGTTTTCATCGGCATCAAACAGGGTGTCACACAGGGCTGTGTATTCGGCCATGTCTTGCATGTGCAAAATCAGAACGCCGGTGACTTCGCCTGTCACCAGATAGCATTGTCGGACAGCGGCAAGTTCGCGGGTTTTGCGGATAAAATCGCGGCGGTATTGATTGCCATGACGGTGAAACTCAAGATTAATCACCGCCGTGAGCGGCCGTCCGACCAAGGCCGGGTCCACCACCGCTACGGTTTTCAGGATCACGCCGGTTTCGCGCAGCTTGGCGACGCGCCGCAAACAGGCCGATGGCGACAGGCCGATCTTCCCGGCCAGATCGGCATTGGGAATATCGGCGTTTTCCTGCAACAGACGCAGGATTTTGGTATCAATCTGATCCAGTTCGACCATTTAAACCCTTTGCATAAATCTGATCCATTTTGAAGGGGGCCGCTTTCTGCGCGGCAAGGAATAGAACTTGCGCGCCGCGGGGCTAAGGGCGTTCACTCCTTGGGCAGAAGAACTCTATCCGAAGGACTTTTTGGCAGCGTTACAGCGTTTGATCGAAACGCCACACCGCTCTTCACGCTACTCACTGCCAAAGGAAAACTCAAAAAAAGAAAAATGAACTGGATGTAATGTAATAGGACTTACTGGCGGCCCCAAGGCGCACATTATTCAAACAGTATAAGAATTTTGCTCTGTACCTTATGCGCTTAGAAAGTTAGTTATTCAGCCTTCTGCATAAATTTATGTGTCTCGACTAAAGTTACAAAAGTGGGCACCATTATCCAATGAAAAACATACTTGTTACCGGTGGCGCAGGTTACATCGGTTCACATATTTGCTTGAGATTACTGGAACATGGATATTGCCCGGTCGTTCTCGACAATCTTACAAATGGTCATAGGGACTCGGTCCCGATCGAAGCTTCATTTGTTCGTGGAGACATACGTGATCGCGCAACGTTAGATCATATTTTTATAGATTATAAACCGATTGCCGTAATTCATTTAGCCGGGTTAATCGAAGCAGGTTTGTCGATGAGGACACCTGAGGACTTTTACAATGTTAATGTAACAGGATCACAAGTTCTGTTTGCGTCAATGCGCGCCAACGAATGCTGTAGTATAGTATTTTCTTCAACCGCAGCCGTTTATGGAAATTGCTCCCAACAATTGATAGACGAGGAGCAACAGATAAGACCAACCAACCCTTATGGACGCTCCAAAGCCATCGTAGAAACAATCTTGCAAGACTACAGCGAAATATATGGCTTCAAAGCACTTGCACTTCGTTATTTCAACGCTGCGGGCGCCGACCCCAATGCACGTGCAGGAGAACGACACACTCCAGAAACGCATCTGATTCCTCTAGCGTTTCAAGCGGCCGCTGGCATTACTTCTGGGATGCAAGTGTTTGGAACGGATTATAACACCTTGGACGGAACCTGTATCCGGGACTATATTCATGTCGATGACCTTGCTAAAGCACATATTGATGCTCTCAATTTTGTTACCAACCAGCATCAACCAAATTTTGACTACATAAACATTGGCACGGAGTCAGGTGCATCCGTGCTGCAAGTTTTAGAACTATGCCAACAGATAACTGGGAAAAGTTTCGAGATTAACTATCAAAAACGTCGAGACGGAGATCCTGAACGCTTGGTTGCAAGCGCCCAAAAAGCTAAAAGGTTGCTTAACTGGACGGCAAGGTTCCGAAACCTCGAAGAAATCATTTCCCATGCTTGGAGCTTTTTCGAAAGCCAATCAAAATGACGCAAAAATTTATCCCATATGGCCGACAATCAATTGATCAGGATGATATAGAAGCCATCGTTAAAGTGCTTAAGTCCGATTACCTTACAACCGGCCCAGCTGTGAATGAGTTTGAAGGTCTGCTCGCAGATAAAACGAACTCCAATTACGCAATTGTATGCAACTCTGGTACGGCTGCACTGCATATGGCAGCTCATGCAATCGGTCTTTCTGAGAACGATGCTGCCATTGTCCCATCAGTAACATTTCTAGCCTCTGCCAACGCAATGACATTTACTGGAGCTAAAGTCATTTTCGCGGACTGCGATCCAGCAACAGGGCTAATGACCAAAGATCACCTAGAAAATGCCATTCTTCGTGCAAAGAAAGCTGGCCTGTGCCCCAAAGTTGTTGTGCCTGTGCATTTAGCCGGGCAGCTCTGTGACATGGAAGCAATAAGCAAAGTTGCGCGGCGCGAAGGCATGTTTGTCATCGAAGATGCATGTCACGCGATAGGCACAACTTATGGCCCCAACCTCGAACACGTCGCAGGTGACTGCAAGTGGTCAGACCTGACAGCCTTTTCTTTTCATCCTGTGAAGACCATTGCGATGGGTGAAGGTGGAGCGGTTACGACCAATTCGAGTGACTTTGCAAAGAAGCTTGAGCTTTTTCGGAATCACGGGATCACCCGCAAACCAGAAGAGTTTATCTCAGAAGATACAGGCAAGGACCGCTCGGGCGAATGGGGCAGTTGGTACTATGAAATGTCTGAACCAGGCTACAACTACAGGGCCTCTGACATTCAGTGCGCTCTTGGCAGCAGCCAACTTAAAAAGCTCGATATGTTCGCAGCCAAGAGAAGAGAGTTACGGGAAAAATACTATTCTCTAGAGAACAGCCTGCCGGAAGGGATTAGGCTAGCTAATCGCGTTCCCAATTGCTCGCCATGTCCTCACTTAATGATTGCACTTTTTGACAACGATTTTCTAGGTAAAGGGCGTAATCACGTGATGGAAAAACTGAAAAATGATGGAATTGGTACTCAAGTTCACTACATCCCTGTTCATCTTCAGCCTTACTATCGAACACAAACAGTAGGAGTTGATTTTTCAGGCACACTAAGCTTTTACAATTCCTGCCTTTCACTTCCGATCTACACTTCAATGTCCCCAAGAGACATTGAAGTCGTGGTTTCGTCTTTAAAAAACCTGTAACTTCCTATTTGTCTGGGCACGGGGGAAAAAGATAAACTATTTCTTCTTAAAACGGGCGGAATGCGCACAAGAGAATAACGTAGAAACCAAAAACCTGAACAGGGTTTTTGGCAGAAGACGATACAGAGCTTCCCAACCGAAATATAAGAACAACGGTCTAGTTGACCCAGAGTGACGCCATATTTTCCACATAGCGAACAGCTCCTTGCCGGAGTAGAGACCTGCATGTTTTTCACGAATAAACATCCACAAGTCGACATGTTTCCGTCGAGATATACTGGCTAGCATTGCCGTTGATTGCACTCGGTAGTGGAATAACGGGCGCTTAATGACCCCCCCCTTATAACCAGCCTTGCCTAACCGGATATTCCATTCCCAGTCTTCATAACCTTTGCGCATCAACTCATCATATCCCCCCAAATCCTCCCAAATTTTTTTGGGTTGAAGAATGCAGTAGGGAAGTTGATTTAAGAACAACTGTTCAAAAAAGTTATAGTGCTTTTCCAAAATTCCAGATGACTCTGCCTCCAGAGACATCCAAGAAAACATGAAGTCGACACCTTCATTCTCAGTAATCAACTTCAAACCCATCTCTAAGAATTCAGGCTCCAGCCAATCATCGCAATCAAGGGGAAGAATGTATTCTCCTTTAGCAGCAGCGAACCCTACATTGCGAGCACGCGGCAAACCTTTGTTTTTCTGCCTTATGAGAAGCACCCCACTTGAAATTTCGTCCAAGAACTTGATGGTTTCGGGATTATCCGAACCATCGTCTACAACGATGATTTCCAGGGGTTTGACTGTCTGATTGAGCACAGACTGAACAACCTGATCCAGGAACGCGTGCCCATTATAGCAAGGAATAACGACAGAAACTGAAGGCAACATCCCTCATTGTCCCGTTGGCTTGGCTGGATGACAAACGGCCCATATCTCGCCCCAAATTGTTCTTAAACTATCAATTTGTATGTTGGCACGGTGCAACTCGTCCTCAAATTCGGAAACAGTATGTTCAATAAAATGCGTCTGATCATTAAAATACGTTATCTCAAGTTCCTTTCTGAGGGGAACATGCCATTCGCGCTGAAACGCGGGAACTCGGATGAGAATTTTTCCTGGTGACAACACATCCACAATCCGCCTCAAGAATGCCTGTCTATCCTCGATGTGCTCCAAGACATTTGAGAGAACAACAACATCGGCAACTCCATCCGGCAGCACCTGAAATGCATCACCAAATATAAATTTAAGATTTTGTGGATTGTCGGCGGCTGTTGCCTGATTAAAACGTTGCTCGTCCATCTCGACACCGAACACCTGACTCTGCGATACGTTCAAGGCTATAGATCGTGCGACGGCACCATATCCACAACCAATGTCAACAACACGATTACCCTGGCTGATATTTTCGATAAAAAAATCATGGTATCGCATTAAACGATGCTTTGGATGCTCCCCTCCCTCATATGCCATGGCCCGCTCAGACAGCAATCGCTCCAAGTTATCCTTTATGAGGTACAATCGTCTTAACGCTGCCGCTGGCTGTCCGATACGAGACTCGATCATAAGGAGTCCAAAGATCAGACCGCCTCTCACCTTTCCTGGAATTAACCGAAATAGACAAGAGATAGCGCCGACAACCCACAAGACAAATGAACGCATTATAAAATCCAAAACTTGGTGTTTATATAAATCAAATCGAAATTAGGAGCCCAAACTGAACGTTAGTACTATCCCAGAAATAAGATTACACTCTTACTAATGAAAATCTTCCAATCAACATCAAACTGTCCACGTAGATAAATTGCAGCCCAATTGACGGAATCTCAAAAAAATCACTATGTTTTATGCTCCCCCAAACAAGACAAGCACGCTAATTTTCAAAAACCGTGAGCGACACAATAAGTATGCAGATGACATATTGCTAATAGCTGATTCGAGAAGCCAGACTGATAGCTACATAAATTTACACCCATTAATTGGTGATGACTATTGTCGAATTTGTTAATCGTTGTTGTTGCTGCACGCATATCAGAGTGGATCACGAAAGGTGAAACACCCTACTCATATCTCAACCCTGGTGGAAAGTTTTCAAGAATAGCAATAATATCTCTTTGCCCAGATGCACCTGAGACGGAAGAAATAAAAAAACTATGCGGAAATGCGAATGCCGAATTCTATACTACTAATCTTATGACTTTCCAAGGAATGCTGACAACATTATTCATCCCGCAACTTATTAAAAATTACATCAACAAACAATTGGACCTAAGCTTTCATGATGTAAAATCAGTATCAGTCAGAGCTTACGGAGATACGTTTGCGGGAACTGTAGCTGCAATCATTGGCAAACAATACGGATACAGAAGTGTTTCCAGCATTCACACATGCCATTTAACCGCGCCAAAAACTGAAGCCATATCCATAAAGCATCGTTTGATCCGATTTTTTGAGTATTTCCTCAGGCGATACACTCATAAAAACATTGATTTTCTGGCGCCAGTTTACAGCCCAGCTGTGGACACCATTCCAATAAAGTACAGAAAAAAAACTGTTCTTATCCCTAATTCGGTTGGCGTTCGGGGCTGCGATACAAAGCGTTCCTATGTTCGGAAATCTTCTTTTCGATTAATTACTGTTGGTAGACTTATTGATGGAAAATCAATATTTCCAATTTTGAACGCAATCAAGAATTGTGAGAATCTTCATCTCACGGTAGTGGGTGATGGTCCGAATAGGTTTCAAGTGGAGCAATGGATAGAAGAACATAACATGTCACAAAGGGTGACTCTAATTCCACGAATGCAGAACATTATACTTATTGAACAATTAAAAAATTTTGACGCCTTCATCGCCTTTACTCTTTTCGCAGAAGTCCCAAAAACAGTAATTGAAGCTGGCTTGGTAGGCCTGCCTATTGTACTGAACGAACCGCTGCAAGGACGTCCAGTCGAGTACAAGGATGCCTCTATAGTGTGGTGTTCTGGCACCCCGCAAAGCTTCCGGTCTGTTCTCATTGAACTGGCTAGTGATGAACAAAAATCAGCACTATATGGGCAAAGAACAAAGGATGCTTTTAAACGGATTTTTGACCCTGCGACTTGCAACGAAAAGATATATCACTTGCTGACAAATGAGATGGAAAAGACAAAAACAACCATCCCCGACATTAAGAGGCCAAGACAAGATGAGTAAAATTGCGATTATCGCAGGAACACGCCCAGAATTGATAAAACTAGCTCCAGTTGTTCGGGCTCTAGATATCTTATTCGGCAAAGAAAATGTCACATTTTACTGTACTGGACAGCACCGGAAACTTCTCGATCAAGCGGTTGATAGCCTGAATATACACGTAGATGTCGATTTTAAATTGATGACAAATACGCAATCATCGGCCGATATTCATAAAAGAGTTTTAACTGTACTTGAAAAGGAGTTCGCGCAGAATCGTCCAGAAATTCTAATAGTTCAGGGAGATACCGCATCAGCGTTTGCAGGGGCGATGTCCGGTTTTCTGCTAAACATTCCCGTGGTTCACGTTGAAGCCGGATTACGAACTCATGACTTGACCAACCCCTGGCCCGAAGAGGGGTTAAGGCAAATGATCGCACGCATAACATCCCTGCATCTAGCGCCGACAGATCAAGCCAAGGATAACTTAGTCAAAGAGGGCATTCATTCCGACACAATTCATGTTGTTGGCAACCCCGGCATCGACAGCCTTGTGCTTGCGAGACAAGAACCAAATGCTCAATTTCTCTTAAAGCCAGTTAAGGGCGGCACTAAGGAAAAGCTTATACTTATAACTATGCATCGCCGAGAAGCTTTGGATGGTGATCTGGACCAGTTTTGCGTGGAATTGGCTAAAACCATAAAGCAACACAGCGACAATAGATTTGTATGGCCACTACATCCAAACCCTAAAGTGCGTGAAACGGTTAGAAGACATTTTCCTGAAGGGAGCAAGCATTTAAATTTACAACTTGTAGAGCCCTTACCATATCAAGAAATGATCACCATGCTCGACTATGCAGATCTAGTGATCAGCGATTCTGGTGGAATGCAGGAGGAAGCACCATATTGCGGCGTTCCGATCATCGTGGTCCGAGACGTCACGGAACGCCCCGAAATCATAGACCTTGGACTAGGGTGCCTCATAGGGTCACAAGCTAAAAACCTGAGTGAAGCCGTAACAAATCACCTGAGCGTTCGCCCACAATCGAGCGCCACAGAAAAATGGCAAAAAATACAGGGGCATGGGAAGGCCGCGGACCGTGTAGCAGAGCATATCGTCAACTTTGTAAACCAGAATCAGAAAAATGCTTATAAACACAATAAACACCGCCATAAAACAGCATAAATAAACATGCTGATCCGAATAAAATTTCGTTATTTCCGCTTAATTTAAGAATTTCGACCAAATATTTAACTAAGCCGAATACAACAACGTTGACGGCAATAATGATGAAGGACGGTAGTGTCTCCCATACTGCACCCGGGAATCCATTTCGATTTGCCAACACACAGTAAGTAAAGGCCAAAATCACCTTCCCTGAGAGAACGCCCAGCGCAATTCCTGCTATGCCCATACTCGGGCCGAGATAAATCGCTATTGCAAACCCCAACAATGAACTGATCAGGGTTGAAAACATCAATCTTTTGCCTGAAGAAACGGATACAATGAAGTACTCCCAACCTGTCGCAAGTTGATTTACAAATACTGCAGCACCAAGCAGAAAAACGACGCCTGACATATCCGTTGCATTGCTGTTCACCAACAAGGAAATAGCGGGGTCTGCGATTAAAGCGAGCAAAAAGAGTGTAGGTAACCCAAGCTCAACAAAAGCCATGGTGCGCTGCTGAACAATTTCACGACAACGCTGATAATTCGAATGATGTGTTTGCTGAACTATCTCTGGAAACAACAACCACCATAATGGGGCGCCGAGCGCAACAATTACAGAAAGAAGCATTACGGACGCTGTATACTGCGCAACCACCTCCGCCCCCAAGTAATTCCCTACGATCAAGCGGTCCCCTAAGTTTCCAGCCCATTCAGCAAACCCTGCAAGCATAAAAGGAATACCTGAAATCAATACTCGCCAATTTGGATTCTGACAACGTCCATTGTCAGATTTTGAGTACAGCAAGAACATTACGATCAGTACCACTGCTATCACGCAGAGCTTTGTGAGCACTAAAACTGCAAGTGCAGACCATAACGAAAGACTACCTGCAAGAAAAACAAGAGCTAGAACACATAGATGCAAGGCTAAAGCGCTTAGCTGCACAATCAACGAATAACGCACCCATCTCATCGCCCTAAAGTACTCTTGAACAAGAGCTTCTATTGCGACCACCCATGTTAAAGCTGACACTGCGAGAACAACGGAAGAGGATTTAACTGCCATACTTAGGGAAATCAGTGAATTTATTTCTCCAGAAAAAACTAACATTACGCTCGCAAGTAACACGCAAAGAAAAGAAACAAAACTGATCGAAAAAACTAGTAAACCCCACCCCTGTTGCGGCTTTGGTCCGGCAGCAACTTGTCGAATAACCGTATAGCCGAGGCCGGCAGAAATGATTGGCACGAAAGCAAAAGAAAGACTGAGAATTTGAGTGTAGCCACCGAACACTGCTGCCCCTAGCGTCCAAGACAGCAACGGTGTAACAACAAAACCGCTACCACGTGCTGCAGCCTCTGCCATAAATCTTAAACCAAGATCACTTTTGCAGAACCGCAATAATCGTCTTGCGCTGGGCGTCTTCACTTAGCCGCCTTTCTTTCTCAAAACCAGATAGTAGCGATTTGCAAATATTGGGAGCAATTTACTGCATCGTCCATCTAAGTCGGGGTATGCGCTTTTCTTATGTATCCTGTCACGCAATCTTGTGACTTTATCAATATAAGGAAGTAGCAATAACTGACTGAGGATACCCGTTGGTATATCCTCTAAGGTCTGACACCCAAGCGCATGAACCAATTTACCAATTTGGCGCCGCGACATGGGGAAAATGCCAGAAAAACCACGTTTTAGATAAAACCGTCGCCAGTATAACCAACCAAGATTCCAAACATTGCCAATATCAAGGATTACAATCCCACCCGGCTTAACAATCCTGACCATTTCTGAAATTGCAGTTTGCTGATCTGGCATCAACAATAGCGTTGCGTAACTCCAGGCAAGGTCGACAGATTCATCTTGAATCGGCAACTCCAGGGCAGATGCTACGACAGGACTTGGGCGACTTTCTACTTCAGCCAAAAGATAATCGGGCCGCTGTTTCAGCTGTTTAAGCATGCCCTCACTAATATCCACGCAAATTGTTTCACAGGCGACTTTCAGAGCAGCGTCAAGAGCATGACGACCGTTTGCTCCACCTATATCAACCACCCGGTCACCATGCTTCGCGTATTTCTCTATGAGATGCCATTTGAGCCACTGCGGATATTCTTCACCAATTTCGGTCTCATATACACTGGCACAGGCATCAAAGTGCTGTTGCTCAACCTTATTCATGTTGCAGCGCCCCCCGATCGAAACTGCCGAAGTATTTCGAGCACGCCCTCGAGGACTGGTTGATAGACGATTTTTCCACGATAGTAGGGATACAGCTCTCCTCCGAATGACTTCTTAAAGTCGTTCAGACCTTTCAGCTTCCCATTTGGCGCTGAAGGAAAGGCCTCCCCGCATTCTAGGTATTCCAAACCAGCCTCACTAAAATGCTGTATTGACTTCCACATTCCATAGTCGTTCGCGCACAACTTAAGAGCGTCCTCGTGACTGGCAACGGTCCAGTAAAGTGCCGTATTTTTATAGATTAAAAAATTTTGGATCGAGAGAAGATTAACATGGTCGCGAACAACACAACTCTTACATAGCCCTGCATCAGCGACTTCTGAAAAAAGAGACTGAAAGTATGCCTTCGGATGCGGAGAGATAGAGTTGCGCATGCAAGTTCTGATATGAAGGTCATAATACTGATCGCAAATATTTGAGTTTGGAACAACAATATCTGCCGTAAGGCCATTGCGTTCGGCCTTTTTAATTTGCTTCCTGCTTCGATGTTCAAGACCATTCCATAGTCCTTCTAGCGCCCTTTCCCTAATCGATAACACCCAAGACTGTGTCGATGTATCCTTGACACCAAAATAGCACATTGGATTTGGGAATGGACGATCGATGGACAGTAACTGAGGAACAAGCGGAGCACTTGAAAAATCACATCTACGAACCTTCAGAGAAATTGCGAGAGAGCGAATGTTAGCTTGGATTATTTCCTGTACCTTTTTCAAAGAACGCCGTGGTAGTTCCGAAGATAATGCAGGCCCACCTGTACTCTCAAAGTGCCCCCCGACGCATGCGTTAAGAAACCTCGGCCTTACAACAACTAACGGCACTATTGCGACAATCTGGTCCGAACGGGATCTATCCCGCACACAAAAACTGTGATCCTCCGTCCGCAACCACTGACTTCTTGCGTTTAACAATTCTGATCGATGCCACGCCCAAGCAGACGTGAATGTATCAGCGGCCGCGTCCCAACATGCCCTGTCACAATCAGAACGTAAGACGACCTCATACATCAGGTTTCAATCCTTTTGCGATCTCGACGCTGAAAAGCAGAACTCAGCCCCAGAAGGAAAAAGAGAACTAAATGGATATAATGAAACCTCGTAACGCTCAGATCGAACAACTCAGCAACCAACAGGCCGAACACGACTGCGTTCAAACATAACGTTTGCAAATCCTTTGAATGTTCAACGGTAGTTACCCTATCTTCAGAAATAAGCGGCCTTACCCATAGAGCAGAAATTAAAATCGCACCTAAAAAACCTGTTTCAACTATTGCATTCAGAATGACCGAATGAATTGCCATTACATCTGCTTGTTTTCCAAATACCACCTCAGCACCCAGACCGAAACCACTTCCTATGAACCAGTTCTGCGAGGCTATCTCAATTGCTTTAAGAAAACCATCTCCTCTCTCACCCAAGCTTAGAAATTCTTGTCTACTTCCATCAAACATGTTTGAGATTTCTTGTGAAAATTCAGCCCAAACAAAAATAAGAACAATTGAAAATAAAAAGACTAATATAGCCGAAGGCACGTTGAATATTTTTGTTCTTAAACGTGGAGAAAGAATAAAGTATGCGCATGATGAAATTACGAGTAACAACGACATTCTGGACCCAGAAAGCAATAGCCCAAAAATCATCATAACCAAAAGAAACACATAAATTTTAGGCATATCTTTTTTAATTAAAGTCAAAAAAATCAAACAAATTGCAGACACTATCCCAATTCCATTTGGGTTCGGATAGAAACCAGAAAATCTCTGCAATTCAATCAACTCGTTGTTAAATAAAATGTGCCTCTGACCAAGAGACTGAGAGAATTCGAGCCCAAATAAAAAAAATGTGCCATGCCTTACGTTGGGATCAGTATTCGTAATTTCTGCGATCCAACCGGCCAAAGCGTAAAAAATAGAAATTAGCGTGATCAAACACACCCCAAGAACAAAACCTTTCAATATTTCTCTTGGATCTGCACACGAATAAGCCGTGAAGTAAACCAAGCAAGCTGGAACAAGTGCCAGTGTTGCTCTTTTTAGAGAAAGTATAGGGTCCTGCCCCACAAAACAGGAAATTACAGCAACAGCACACCATAAAAGGAAAAGAAGGCAACTTTGGCTTAATGAGAAACATTTAAACTCAGAAAATAATTCAGAAAATCTGAAGTTGGCAAAGGCTATCAGCCCCACAAAAAGCCCCACAAACACAATGAATTGAAGTGCACCAGATAACTCAATGTATTCGTAGTTAACGCGAACACGCATAAACGGTAGTAGAGTAATAACCCCAATGAAGGCTCCCAATACAATTGGGGGGGCACTATTATTTTTTAGAAACTTTCTCATCTAGCAAACATCCAACCAAGTCCCGAAATTTTCGCCCGACACAACTAGCTTCGTAGTTAGATAGAGTTAATGCGGATGGCGAATGTTGACGCTCTCTGGCATTTAACCAATTTCGGATCGCTTCAGAGATGCCATATACGTCTGAGGGATCCGCAACTATCCCGCCCGCCTTTCGAGTAATGTCGCACACCACCCCGGAGCGGCAAAGAGATAGGATAGGCGTACCGCTGCCTAAATAATCAACAAGCTTCGAAGGAAGATAAAAACTACTCCCTTTCCCAGGAGCATCCACAACCACGAGTAAATCTGCATCCTGCATCTCGCGCAAAGCATCCAGATGAGGGACTTGGCCCATGTACCTGACGTGCTTTTTTTTACGTCCACCACTCTGATCTTCAAGCTCGGCATAGGATGGATGCCAAGCACCAAACACTTCAAGAGTGATGTTAATTTGACTTTCGAGGTTCAGTCGATTTATCGCCGAAAATAATGCGTCGGGCGTCCTCGCTCCATAGAACGACCCAAACAGCCGAAGCGTGACAGATGAACCAAAACTTTTCTCTGGGGACTTTTTCCTCGCATAAAGGGAGGCATCGAACGAGTGAGGTAAGATCGCGGACTTCGCATTCAGCGCAAAGTCATTATTTGTAAAGTGATCTCGCAAACCTTCCGTCGGGAAAACAAGGCAATCAGCACACTCTAATACTTTTCGCTCTTGCATGTCGCTCCAATTTGAAAACACCGGAACGCTCACTTGATGATCTGCATTCGACCAAGGATCTGAAAAGCACGCAATCCAAGGAATCTCCGGATTTCTTCGTTTAAGCTTTAATCCAACAAGATGTGAGGAGTGATACTGTGAGCGCGTCACGAAACAATCATATCTCTCCCGAAGCAAAAGTTTTCGCGCTTTGGAGGAAACGACATTATTAAGTACAATCCAGCGGTCAGGCCGAAACGGCAAGCGCGGAAAGTCGCTTATTTTTCGAATTAATGTTGATGCACCAACTCGAATCACTTGGCCGGATATTTTCTCGGCATAATTTCCCATTTCACTGTCGAGAGATGGGCAGACCAAACCATTGTCGAGCGTTAAAACATCAATCTTACAATCAGGTACATTTCGCAACAGTTTTGCAGTTACAAAGCCTTCCGGACTAACCGTAGGGGGATAACAATACCCGAGGATAAGCAAACGGGGCATCTTAGTAACGGACATCATTTCCCCGTATGAGCCAAAGACAAAAATTCGCAGTCATCTAGAGTCATGCAGCTAAACCCTGAAAAACACGACAACGCATGCAGCACATCAGGCTCATTCACAATATCTGCCGGATCAAAGTAGAGGTTTAAGACTATAGGTAATTCGGCTTCAAACAGCTTCCTGTAACTTTCCAGCTCTCTGAGCAGCTTTTGCTTTCCGAGCGCATCCGGTGCCGACAAAAAACCCCAACTATCCATCAACTGTGCAGGTTTACTTAGGCAACCATTCAATGGCAGCTCAACGAGACCTTCTCCACAGTTGTAAACGCTACCGTTCAACATTCCGAACACAGGCTTGGTGGAACTTGAAACACGATACCCCAATGAAGCAAGAAAAGAGTACATCTTAGAAAGTTGCTCTTTCTTGTTAAACTCTCCAAAATGTGGCGTTCTAAAGACTGTGGGCGGGGTGCCTGTCAACTTCGTTAGCACGTCATGCCCAAGCAAAATGTCTTCTTTCCAAACATCATCGGGTATGTTGCAATAAGTAAATGTTGAAAACGGCTTTCCTGTCATCTCGCTAATATCTGCATGACGTCTATAGCCATGGTTTACAAACTGAGCCCCCAAGTCGAGGAGCTTACAGTATTCCCCCCAATACGTTTCAAGCAGTTCTCCTGGCACAGCATAAAATGCTGTCATGCCAAATTTCTGAAGATACTCTTGAACTCGCACTGCCGCGTCAGCATCACGATCAGTGTCACAGTCAAAAGAAAGTAAGATTACAGGCTCCGCCAGGCCCGCACGCCGCGCCCAACTCAAGAGCTTTATCTTATAAAACATCGGCCAAACACGGTTTACCGCTCTCAATGCAAGCATATGTGAGTGGCATATCATTTCAGAAAAACCCCAGAAGAACCAAACGGACGGCACACAAAAATACGTTAACAATCACATCATTTTAGAATGACCCAGCGAACGATAAACTGAACGATATCCTTCTGCCGATTGCTCAATAGAAAAACATTCTCGGACACGTTTTTTACCCGCAAGCCCCATTTCCTTAGCAACGCTGGGGTTTTGAAGTAAGTAAGCTATCGCCTTTGCAAGTTCTTTTGGTGCTTTCGCGGGGACCACCAAACCTGTTTCTCCATGTACAACAGCTTCTGGATTCCCTCCTACATCAGAAACAATCATAGGCAGGCCTGCCGACATTTCTTCGATTACTGCGTTTGAAAAACCTTCCTCATGAGATACCAGCACTCCAATATCTACAGCCGCAAGGTAATGATTGACGTCAGTTCTCTTGCCAACAAAATGCAACCTTTGACTGACCCCCAACCTCACGGCCAGATTTTCTAACTCTTTCTTCATACCAACGCTGTCGTTACCAATTACAATCAACTGCCAATCCGGTAGCGTCGGGAAACTCTTAGACAGGAAGCCGCATGCCTCAATGAGGTCTTGATAACCCTTGTATGGAAGCAGGTTAGCAACAGTTGCAAGCACGACAGCATCCAATTTTATTCCAAGATCGGCTCTTACGGCAAAATCTCGCCTACTGACATTTTCTGTCTCGTCAATACCGTTATATACGAGCCGCAGTTTTTCAGCAGGCACATTTTCCATGTATTCTAACTGTTTAAGGACGGCTCTTGAATTAGCGAGAACGACAGACATTTTTTTGTGCAGAAAGAATTCTACTTTGCGAACCCATTTTGGATACTTTTCGAGATATTTGTTCATACTGCGACGACTCATAATCTTTTTAGAGCGCACATGCAGTAACGAAATAGGGGCCAACATCAAGTATGAGGCTGGTAAGAAAAAATGGACAACGTCGGGGCTACGACGAAACAGATGCAAAAAGAAGAAAACGCACGTCCATATTGTTGTAAACGGCTTAAGCATAAGAGGAACATGCGTAAACCAACCGCTAACTGGAGGAGTAACAACCTTAATTCCACATCTTCGCATTTCCTCAGATAGTTCTCCGGGACGTTCAAAGCAGAATATACTCATAAGAAAGTCATTACTCGCAACTATGGGCAACGTTCTCAGGAGGTGAGTCTCGGTCCCTCCCCGCTCCAAAGACCTGATTACAATAGTAATTTTAATAGGTTCCGCCATATGGGTTATTCCGAAAAATACATATCTACATACCAAATAACCCGACCTACATTCAGGCAATCCACATTGCGTCAATGGAAACCAAACAGTAGGGAAACACAATTTCACCAGCCTAGCATTATTGGTCATGCCCCAGCCTTAATACTTCAAGCTATGACTTCATTTTATGCGCGACATGCTATCACTTTATACAATTTACTTGCTCCTCGCCAAACTCTGATTTTGTCAATCAGGTAAATAGATAGCTTAGATTTTAAATTTTCTGACCGTTTTGGACATGCTTCTGTTGTGAATATACATTATGACCAATCAGCGAATAGCAGAGCTGTGCGTGATAATAGTTACGCTAGAAGATTGTCAATCTTAGAGTGCTCTGGCAGATTCGGTCTGTAACCAAGCAAAAACTCAAGGAAATGCAGTTGTCTAATCACAAGGAAATAAACGGCGACCACATTCGGGGGGGTAAATCGCGTCTAACTTACCTTTGGTTGAACTTTTTACGGAACCTAAGGTGTTCTCAAAAACTGAAATCCAAAAAAATTAATTTTGGGAATGCTTTTGAGACAGCCGACGACTTGGGCGGCTGGTCTCCTGGCCGTGGATTAGCCGAGCATTTTCTGATGTCTGAGCTTCCCAAATTGCTTAATAATTCAGGATATACTGACATAAACAACGTTAACATTCTGGATATTGGCTGCGGGTCAGGAAGGTCTGTTGAACTATTCGAGACTGCGGGGCTCGGCGGAGCATGGACAGGATTAGACATCGATGATCGATTTGTAGAACGTAAGAGTTCTCGTTTTAGCCTATCATTCAACCAATGTGACGTTCTATCTAAAGATCACTCTCCTGATTTTGACTTGATTTACACAAATTCTGCGCTTGAGCACATTCAGGCAGACCTTGACTTTCCTAAGAAAACTGTCAACTGGCTGAAGCCTAAAGGTATACAATTACATTTTTTACCTGCTCCAGCATCATTACCTCTTTATCTATGGCACGGTTGGAGACAGTACAGTTTGCGCAGAATTGAACAGACGTTTCCTAACAGCGCGATCGAAGTCTACGCTATAGGTGGGCTAGCAAGTACGATTCTTCACTTTTTTTTTATTACTCCTTGGGAAAATTTTTTCCGCATTTCTCTTCGAAAGAAATTCACTCGAGTCTATAAATGGCTACTATACTACTCAATCAAAGCTGACGATTACGTCCCCATATTCCCTGTATTCTATGCAGTAGTCGTATCGAAACCCTCCCCAAACAACTCAAACTGATCGAGCATCAAAATGCGTGCTGACTACACAATCAAGGACGACGGCGCCCTAAGTGAAGAACAACGACTAGATCATCACTGGACTGAAAACTGGAAGAAAATAGGAAACAGGCGTCGCTCTCAGTGGAGGATCAAAGTTCGACCAGAGTATAAGGTTGTCCGTAAATTTGCTCCACCAGCGGGAACAGATGTCCGCGTCCTGGACGGTGGTTCTGGCCTTGGGGAATGGTGCATCTTGCTTCGTGATTTGGGATACGAACCATATGGGTTAGACCTAAGTACCCCTACGATAGAATCATTGCGTAGAGAATTCCCAGCAATGAATTTTGTTCGAGAAGATATCCGGGCAACATCTTTCGAAGACAACTTCTTCGACCTTTATATTTCATGGGGAACTTTTGAGCACTTTGAAAACGGACTCACAGATTGCTTTAAAGAAGCGTACCGCGTCCTAAAACCCGGCGGAACACTGATAATCAGCGTTCCATTTTACAATCAGAGACTGAAAGAAATCGATGCTAAACAAGGTAAACCAGAAAAAAGCGGAGACACCGAATTTTATCAGTGGCGCCTAGAACCTCATGAACTAAGCGAAGAGTTCAAAATTAATGGCTTTGACTGTAAACACGTAGAACCGATTTATACCAGAGAGGGTATAGGACGACATCTACATCATGAGTATGGTATCCCATACGGTAATTTTACGCGATTTACGTCTATGGCGCTCAATCCATTTGCTAATCCAAATAAATTTGCTCATATGCTTATAGGCGTAGCGATCAAAATATAAATCGGCGCTAAAAGAACGAGCTTCGCGTGCTCTTCAATATCTCTGTTACGATGTAGGCGCGATACCAGACGACATTTTCGTCAGCATCAAACAGCGTATCACACAGGGCTGTGTGTTTGTCCATGTCTTGCATGTGCATGTGCAGCATCAGAACGCCGGTGACTTCATCGGTGACCAGACAGTATTGCTGGACGGCGGCGAGTTCGCCGGGTTTTGCGGATGAAAGCGGCAGGATTTTGGTATCAATCTGATCCAGCTCGGCCATTTAAACGCAACTCCAAAGCGCACCATAATAAGACAACGCTGCCATATTGTTTAGGCTCAGGAACAATTAATTTGGTTTGAATGGATGACCGAATTTGTGCGGATACGCGGAACAGAACCTTAAAAGATATATATCTTTTAAGGTTCTGCGACAAAGTAGCCCGTGCAAATCCGGTCAATCCAAAGGACAGACGTTATATTTGCAAACTCCTGCGTCAAACCCCTTGTCCGGGATACCAGCCCGCCCGGCGGGCCTTTCCTCGGATTTCACAAATATAACGGCGGCACCACGATCAGGATGCCGCCGTCAGAACGGTCAGTATGCTTCTGACATCACGCCGGTTGCCATGAGGGAAGCACGCGCCGCACTTCCCTGAGCCAGCATCCAGCCGGGATATTCCGGTGCGATCGTCCCGACATCGTTGAGTGCGGCGACCTCCCTATCGGTGAGCGTTAGAGCCACCGTCGCGAGATTGGCGTTCAACTGCTCGAGGCTCGTCACGCCTGTTATGATGCATCCAACCACCGGTTTTTGGCGCAGCCATGCGAGAGCCACGGCTTCGAGGGTGGTCTCATGTGAAGCGGCGATCCCGTCCATCACCTCGAGGACTTTGATACCCTTGGTCTCGTCAACGGGCGGAAACGGAATGGTAGCGCGGCGTCCATCCGTTTTGTCGCGATACTTACCCGTAAGGTATCCGCCAGCCAGCGGGCTAAACACGAGCAGGCCGAGCTCGTACGCTTCGATCATCGGCGTGACCTCACGCTCGATATCTCGGCCGGCCAACGAGTAGTATCCTTGATACGCCTGGAAATGGGACGCACCGAGCGCATCCGCGACCCCGAGGGCGGTTGAGACCTGCCAGGCCGCCCAGCTCGAGACGCCGACATATCGGACAAGCCCCTGACGAACGAGGTCGTCGAGTGCGCGCACTGTTTCCTCGACTGGGGTCGCGGGGTCCCAGCCGTGCATTTGGTAGAGATCAATATGATCGGTTCCGAGCCGCTTCAGGCTTGCCTTCACCGCCTCAACAATGTGGACGCGTGAACCGCCGCCATCGTTTGGACCGGTCCCGGTGGCATGCTCAAATTTCGTTGCCAGAACCACGTCCTTGCGTGCTATGCCCAGCGTCTGCAAGGACTTGCCAACAATCTCCTCGGCCTGACCAAAGCCCTCGAAGGCGCCCCCGCCGACCTGCCGATCATTCTCCTCGACCACCAGCCGATGATGGCGCGTAAATCGGCCGCGTCCGGGGTCACTCTTCAGCTTTCGGGGCACACGCACGGCGGGATGGTGCGCGGTCTCGACCTTCTGGTTGCGCGCGTGAACGCCGGGTTTGTATCCGGACGCTACCAAGTTGCTGATATGACCCTTTATGTGAACAACGGGACGGCATTGTGGCCAGGCTTTGCCCTTAGGATAGGGGTCCCCTCAGAGCTGACGAGAATCACACTCAGAGTGAAGAAGTAGGCTCAGGACCTATTAATTTGATTGGAACCGTCGGCACGGGAGCGCGCTCGCTGAATGCACCGATGGTAGATGGTTTGTGGAGCAGGAGTGTCGAACCGAATATAGCAGGTTCGAAGAGATACCGACATCAACCTTGAACCCTGACGATCTCCTTTCAGTTGAGGAAGGTCATGTTGTAGCACGATCACGTTTGTGCAACTCAACAGCGCCAGTCGTTCAAATTTCGCTCCGATATTGTGTAACTTTGCGCAAAATCGCTGCCGCGGACGCATGCCCGTATGGCATCATCTGCGCAGTTAAACCATCCTCGCCCACTGCCCAAAAACCAGATACATACCTGTCTGGTTGCCTTGTCACAGACCTTTGATCTTTCGCCCCAAACGATGAGCCCCCCCCGATGACACGCAAGATGACCCGCGCCATGCGACATTATTTCCTTAATCTGATTAACCGCAGCCAGAAGCTTTTTGTCACCCTGATGAAGGTGATGTTGCCGGTGATGGTGATTGTTCGCATTGCACAGGAATTTGGCGCGATTGAGGTCGTGTCCGAAATGCTGACCCCGGTAATGTCCTTGATTGGTTTGCCGCCCGAGGCCGGTTTGATCTGGGCGACCTGTGCGCTGGTTAGCATGTATGGCGCGGTCGGGGCGTTTATCGGGTTGGCCGGAACCCTTGATATGACGGCCGCGCAGCTTAGTGCCTTGTGTGCGATGATGTTGTTTGCCCATGGCTTGCCAGTCGAACAGGCGATTGTCAAACGCGCCGGGGCCAGCCTGATTGCGACCACCGCCCTTCGCATCGGGGCGGCGGTTGGCTATGGCGCACTGGTGACATGGGTCAGCAATGCGACCGGCTGGCTGTCCGAACCGGTTGATTTTTCATGGATGGCCGGGGGGGACGTTGCCAGTGCGGCAACCGGGCTTGCCGGTTGGGGTGAATGGCTTATCCAGACGCTTAAATCACTTGTTGTCAGTTTTGTGGTGATTACCGGGCTTCTGGTGATTTTGGATGCCATGAAGGTCACTGGCCTGACCGACAAATTCACCCTTGCGATGTTGCCTATCCTGCGGGTATCGGGCCTGTCGCGCGATGTTGCGCCGGTGACGACAATTGGGGTGTTGCTGGGCCTGACCTTTGGCGGGGCGCTGATTATTGATGAAGCACGCCGGAACAACTATCCGCCGCGTACGCTTTTCCTGTCGTTAAGCTGGCTGTCGCTGTCGCATTCGCTGATTGAGGATACCGCTATCATGCTGGCCCTTGGTGCAGATATCTGGGTTATTCTGGTCGGACGGGTGATCCTGACGCTGATTATTATTGCCCTTCTGGCGCGATTGACCCTGCGCTGGGACCGCAAACCCGATCAGTTGGCAACCGATACCGCCTGAGCCGCATCAGGTTTATTGCGCTAGCCATTCGACCAGCGGCTGCCATGTTGATTTTTCGGCCCGTGATCCGACCATCATGCCGATGTGCCCGGCGGAGGGGTGCAGTTCGGAGCGGATGTCTGCGGGCAATGCATCAAACAGTGCCTTGGCACTTTCGGGCGGAACAATCCGGTCGCTTTCGGGGATGACGGTCAGCGTTGGACAGCAGATGTCGGCCGGATTGATATCAATGCCGTCAATCTGCCACTGCCCGCTGGCCGGTTTGTTTTCGACATACCAGCCGATCAGACAATCAACCGCCACCCGGCGCGTCAGCGGCACCCCGTCATTCAGCCAGTCTTCCAACCCGACGAAATCGCGCGCCTTGGCCGATTTGGCGGGCATCTGTTCAAACCGGCGGAACTTTTCGCCAATCATGAACGGATCAAGGCTGGCAAACAGGCTTTGCAGCACATCGACCGGCAAGATGTCGTGAATGGCCAGCATATGGGGCAATGAGGGTGCGAAGGCCGCAGCAATTCGTGATTGCGCTGGACCAGCAGCCATGAAATCCCAAGGCGTTGCCAAAAGGGCGAGTTTTTTGACCTGTGCAGGATCGAGCAAGGTTGCCGCCAAGGCCAAAACACCGCCCATGCAGTAGCCAATCATCGGTACCGGGCCACCATTCATGTCAGCAATGTCTTGCAAGGCCATGACCAGACGCCCGGCGATATAGTCATCAAGCCCGAAATTAACCTCGTCCTCGCCGGGATATCCCCATTCGACCAGAAGCGGCCGATAGCCCGATTTGGCCAAGAAGCGCGCGAAGCTGCGTTTTTCATTCAGATCAAGGATATAGCCGCGATTAACCAAGGACGGCACGAGCAACACAATCCCGTTGGGATGCTTGCTGTTTTTCGGGGCGGTGACGCCGTAATCAAATATCTGCGTTGAGCCGTCTTCCCAGATCACCGGCACATCATCGGCATTACGCCGATAGTCATGACGTTGATAGGCGCGCACCCCGTCATGAAAGGCCGCATGTCGGTCAAAGGCAACACGGTCGAGTGCCTGTGCCACATCATCAGGGTGATAGGCTTCAATCTCGCTCAGAAGGGTCTTTGCCTGTTCCCGAAGGTCGGCCTTCCAGGGCAGCAATTGTTTCTGAAAGATCGGTAATGCGGCGCGCGAGCTGAGCCAGCTCGTCATCTCGACTGCCATGTGCATCGGAAGCGGCCTTGGCCCTGCCCGTCTTTGATTTTCCCGTTTGGGTGGCAGTTTCTTTTGCCGTTGCGGGTTGATCATTTTTCCCCTGCCCCTTTGCCGGTGTTTTGCGGCCTGCTTTTGCGGTTGGTGTGGCGTCTGATGTCACATCATCCTGGCTGTCGGTGCCTGACGACGTCTTGGTTGTATTGTCTGTCGTGTCTTTTTCTGGCGTTTTCGGCCCTGTCGCGCCCGACGTGCCCGGCGATCGGGAACCGGACATGCCGGTCATGTTGGGCGGAAATGGCATTCCCGGAAACGGGACACCGGGAAATGAACCACCAGCAAACGGCGGCATAGGAAGATCGCGCGCGGCTTTGGCCATCTGGTCCATCATTGCCTGCAACGGATTGTCCACCGGCAGTCCCGCCATCGGGTTTGCGGACATGCCGGGCAATGGCCCACCGGGTTGCTGGCCCATGGCCATCTGACCGATCAGATTGCCCCATGCCTCAAACCCTTCGCCCATGCGCGAGGTATCGGCCCCTAGGGAGGCATAAAGACGCCCAATCGCACTGGCGGCCTGCGTGCCATCGACAGTTGTCGCGACCTGTTGACGCCATAGATCAAGAAAACGCTGTGCCAGCTGATCAAGGTGATCATCCCCATCAAGCTTTTGATCTGGTGATCCGGCAAGCTTTTGATCCGGTGCCGGGTCCGTGTTTGTGCCCGACCGTTCTTTGCGGGTCGCGGTGCTCGTCTGTTTGCTGGTGCTCGCACTTGCTGTGGTACTGGCCTTCGTACTGGCGTCGGTACTGGTTGTCTTGTTTGACACCCTTGCCGCCTCCTGATGCTGTGTGGCAGATCTGCTTTACTATAGAAGAATGCGGCGCACGGAAAAATGAAATCCCTTGCTGTGGCGCAACAAACTGTATTCGGGGTTGTTTTTCGCAGTGCACTTCACGTTGAAGACTGGACACATTGAAAAAATCACGTCACTGTCACAGCTGCCTGAGCAAATGCAAAATTTAAAATGCTGCGCAACATCGCAATGTGTGCATGCGCGAACCGGGGCAGAAACATGCCCCTAATGAAAATGCCAGGCAGATGTTCGGGAAACAGGGAAGCAGGAAACCTCGCCATGACCAACAAAAAATCAGACGATCAAGACCGCATCGTCATCAAGAAATATGCGAACCGCCGCCTCTATAACACGGCGACGAGTTCCTATGTCACGCTTGATCATCTGTCGCAGATGGTCAAGGAAAACACCGATTTTGTCGTTTATGATGCCAAAACGGGCGATGACATCACCCGCCCGGTCCTGACCCAGATCATTGTCGAAGAAGAAAACAAGGGGCAGAACCTTCTGCCGATCAGTTTCCTGCGGCAGTTGATCGGATTTTATGGCGACAGCCTTCAAGGGTTGGTTCCGACCTATCTTGAACAGTCGATGCAGGCCTTTGCCCATAATCAGGAACAGATGCGCGAATATATGCAAGGCACGATGCATGGCATTTTCCCGTTTGGCCAGTTAGACGAAATGAACAAGCAAAACATGGCCTTGTTCGAACAGACGATGAAAATGTTCTCGCCGTTTGCCAAAGATGGTGAAAACGGCCACTCCGGTGGTACAGGCGGCACTGGCGCGGCATCGCCGTCCGCAGCCGCCAGCAAAGCAGACGCATCGCTTGATGATCTTAAAAGCCAGCTTGAAGCCATGCAGGCCCAGCTCAATACGCTGGCAAGCGGCAAGACCGACAAGTAAGACCTTCACAGGTTACGACCCCAAATTCCAAAAGGCGGAGCAACGCGATAAGCGGCTCCGCCTTTTTTGTTTTTTCAAACGACCCGACCCGATATGCCCGACCCAATGTCAGGGGCCAATATCAGGGAGCGGGGAAAACAATACCGGCCCAGATCGCCTTGCGGGCAACAGCGGCCATCTGATCTTTGTGCCATATCCGGCGAATGTCCTGCGCGTCCCGACTCGCGCGGGCATATCCCGGCACGGCATCAATCCTGCATAAACTTTTTATTAACTCTTTCGAACCGCCCGACAGTGCTGTCAGGCGGCAATTTTTGCCGGGTTCACGCCCGAAACACAGCCAAAGCACGGAGTCTGCGACCAAACAGCCAGTTTTAACCAAATAACATCAGAAAACATGACAGCCATTACACCGATTTCCATGCTCCCGGCCCGCAGGACGGATTCTGCGAGCAGCGGAACGGATGGTCCTGCCGGGATCGGAACAGTTTCAACTGCGCGTATTTTACCTGTACGGGAAATTGCGCAGAACGGTGGCGCATGGCTGCAACCCCATGATCTTGTGGGCAGCGCAGCATTCTGGACCCAGCTTTTAGGGCAGGTCTTACCTCAGGAAAACCTTTTACAACCGCCGGTCATTCAGGAAATGCATGCCAGCTATGCGCGGCATTCCACACCTTACAGCATAGAAACCCACGACTTTTTTTCGCCTTCTGCACTAGACAAAGACAGCTCAATTGACCTATATAGCTAGCTTCTGGCGGATTGCTGTAACGATTATCTGACCAATGTTCAGATACATTTCAACATATCGCAGGTCAAAAATGATCCTGTGACAAGTTGTTAATTGGGCAAAAACAAATAAGCCCAACAGCGTCCAAAGTGGGGTTAAGTAACTGGCGGTTGATAACGGATTATATCATGACTGAGATTATCTCAAAAGAAGAACCAAAACGCGCAAACCGCGCAACTGACACTGACCGTTATGTTGGTCAGCGTATTCGCGAACGTCGCATCATGCTGGGTTTCTCCCAGCAGCAGATGGCTGACCTTATCGGCGTTACCTACCAGCAGGCACATAAGTATGAGCGCGGTATCAACCGTATCTCTGCTGGTCGTCTTTATGAAATCTCCCAGGTCCTGGGTGTTCCTGTCAGCTACTTCTACGAAGGCCTCGACGGCAACCAGGCTTCCGAGCTTAATGCACGTCAGCGCATGTGCCTTGAACTGGCCCGTAACTTTGCCAGCATCAAGCATGAAAAGCATCAGGAAGCTCTGAGCCAGATGGCCCGTGCTCTTGCTGATCAGGCTGCGTAAATCCGGTTTCCGGATTTAGCGCCACCGAAAAAAAGGCTGCCCCCATCATAGGGGCAGCCTTTTTTTGTGCCTTGTGCATTATGCACGCCTCTGTGAAGCTTACGGTTCGGACATACACATAACTTCAAGGCCCCAATGCCGGCAAAGCACATGCGCTTGTCGGCAATGCCAAGACGGCGGCAACCGATGAATACACAGATGACATGACCCGCAACGGCGATATTTCTTTCTGGCACACGGATATGGGTGGACTGCCGCCCTATCGTCCTGCCTTGCCGGGCGACCGCACTGTAGATGTTTGCATCATCGGGGCCGGTTACACCGGTCTGTGGACGGCGTGGTACTTAAAAAAAGCAGCCCCCGATCTGTCAATTGCTATCGTCGAGCGCGATTTCGCGGGCTTCGGTGCGTCAGGCAGGAATGGCGGTTGGCTGACCGGTGCGTTTTACTGGAACCGGGATCGGTATGCCAAGTCGGGCTCGCGCGAAGGCGTGATAGCGCTTGAGCGGGCCTTACGCAGCACCGTGGATGAAATCATTCGAGTCACAGAATCCGAAGGCATCGACGCTGATATTCACCGCACAGATGAGCTTATCGCGGCCTGCACTTCGGCACAGATGGCCCGGTTGCGCGACGACTACGCGACCGCGATGGACTGGGAGGTACCACAGGAGCGTATGCACCTGATCGGCGCCAGTGACATGACGGACCGGATTCGAGTTCAAAACGCCGTTGGGGCGCTTGTTTTGCATGGCGTGGCGCGAGTTCAACCGGCCAAGCTGGTGCGCGGGTTAGCACAGATCGTGGAGCGGGCGGGCGTTTCCATTTATGAACAGACAAAAGTGACGGGGATGTCCAAAGGGCAGGTCACGACGGATCGCGGCACCATCCGCGCCGAAAAAATTATTCGTGCGACAGAAGGCTATACCGCCAGCCTGCCGGGACAAGGCCGCGATATGCTGGCAATGAACAGCTCCATAGTCGTGACGGAACCTTTGCCCGATCTGATCTGGGACCAGATCGGCTGGCAGGGCGGCGAATTGCTGGGAGATGCCGTGCACGGCTATTGCTATGCGCAGCGTACAGCAGGCAACCGGATTGCGATGGGTGGTCGAGGCGTGCCGTATCGGTTTGGCAACGCGATTGATGATCGCGGACAAACCCAGCAAAAAACCATCGCGATGTTACAGGCGATCATACATCGCTTGTTACCGCAGGTGGCAGATATAAAGCTGGATCATGCGTGGTGCGGGGTTTTGGGCGTGCCGCGTGACTGGTGTGCGCGTGTCGATTATGACCCGGCCTCAGGCATCGGTTCCGCGGGCGGATATGTCGGTCTGGGGGTGTCCACGTCAAATTTAGCCGGCCAGACGCTTGCCGATCTGGTGCTGGAGCGCGACACAGAACTGACCAAACTGCCTTGGGTAAACCGGCCTAAACGCACATGGGAACCAGAACCCCTGCGGTGGTTGGGCGTACATGGCATGTATCATCTTTATCACATGGCCGACCGTCGTGAAGCCCAGCGCGATACGCCACAGACCTCACGTCTGGCGCGCATCGCCAACTATTTGTCAGGGCGATGAACAAAGAGAATGACTGTGATCGACTGATCTACATTTTTAACCTTGGCGGATATTCCGCTGAACCCGGCATCTCCCAAACCCACTACGCTTTAGGGAAATAAGATGGCATCCAGCCGGGTTCCATTCAAGTCGCTAGATGAGCGCGTCGAGATTGGCATTTGGGAATGCACGCCGGGGCGCTTCACTGCCGACCGCAGCGCCGCCTTTGAGTTTTGCCATTTTATCAGCGGAAAAATCCGCATGCAGTCGCATTACCATCCAGACGCCAGATAACCCTAAACCGCGCTGATCTTAGAGGGTTTTACCCCTCTGCGACCACCAAATCATCCGAATGGATCACAGCATTTCCACGGGTAAAGCCAAGGGTGGCTTCGATGTCGGCGGAGGCATGGCCCATCAATAGGCGGGTTTCCTCGGCACCGTAGGACGTGATGCCGCGTGCGACCTCATGCCCCTTGTCATCAAGCACGCGCACAGCGTCACCATGCTTAAAACCGCCATCAACACCACTGATTCCTGCTGCCAGAAGGTTTTTGCCTGCCCGCATCGCATTGGCCGCCCCGTCATCGACAATGATCGCACCGGGGGCCGAAAGCGACGTTGCGATCCAGTGGCGGCGTGCGGCAAGCGGGCTTTCGCTGGGCAAAAAGACGGTATTGGGTCCACCTTCAAGCTGGGCTTTGAGCGGATGATAGATGGTGCCGCGCGCGATGATCATGCGGCAGCCCGATTTCATGGCGATTTCGGCCGCCTGCAATTTGGTCACCATCCCGCCCGAGCTATACATGGTCGGGGCCGCACCGGCCATGGCCATGATATCCGGGGTGAGTTCGCGGACTTCGGGGATCAGTTTGGCATCCGGGTTTTTGCGCGGGTCGGCGGTATAAAGGCCATCGATGTCGGACAACAACACAAGCGTATCGGCCGAGATCATGTGCGCGACCTTGGCCCCCAGACGGTCATTATCGCCAAAGCGGATTTCTTCGGTCGCGACGGTATCGTTTTCGTTGATCAGGGGGACAGCACCGTGGGCGAGCAGCGCATTGAGCGTGCCGCGTGCATTGAGATAGCGACGGCGGCCTTCCATGTCTTCTAACGTCACCAGCACCTGCGCCATGGTCAGGCCATTACGGCCAAGGGCCTCTTGCCAGACTTGTGACAGGCTGATTTGCCCGGTCGCCGCGGCGGCCTGCTTATCGGCCAGACTGATGGTGCGGTGATCAAGCCCCAGCAGGCGCCGGCCCATGGCAATGGCACCGCTGGAAACGACAATGACCTCTACCCCGCGTTCACGCAAAAGGGCGATGTCATCGGCCAGCGCTTCGAGCCAGGCACGGCGAAGCTTGCCAGTGGTTTCATCGACCAGAAGGGCCGAGCCGACCTTGATGATCAGACGTTTTGCGTCCGCGAGTGCAGCCTGCATTGCCGATAACTCCGGGCTTACGGTTGGTAGACGTCGTCCTCGCGGCCTTCCATGGCGCGGCGTTCACGCTGACCATCGATATAGGCGCGGACTTCACGGTGGATGTCCTGCACACCTTGCTGGGTCACACCCGACACGACATAGACCTTTTTGCCGATGCCTTTTTCAAGGATCTCGCGCTGTTCTTCGACCATTTCAGGTAGAAGCTGATCGGCCTTGGACAGAACGACGATTTCGGGCTTGTCGACCAGCACATCGGCATAGCCTTCAAGCTCTTCACGCACGGTGTGATAGGTCGCGACCGGGTCTTCTTCGGCACAGTCGATCAGATGCAACAGAACTTCACAGCGTTCAATATGACCGAGGAAGCGTGTGCCGATGCCTTTGCCCTCGGACGCCCCTTCGATCAGGCCGGGGATATCGGCCAGAACGAATTCCTTGTCATCGATACTGACCACACCCAACTGCGGATGCAGGGTGGTAAACGGATAATCGGCAATTTTCGGACGTGCCTGCGACGATGCGGCGAGGAAGGTCGACTTACCCGCGTTGGGCAGACCGACTAGACCCGCATCGGCGATCAGCTTCAGGCGCATCCAGACCCACATTTCCTCGGCCGGGAAGCCTTCTTCGGACCGGCGCGGGGCTTGGTTGGTAGAGGATTTGAAACGTGCATTGCCACGCCCGCCGTCACCGCCCCGACACAACAGATGGGTTTGGCCAGCTTTGAGCATATCGACAATCAGGGTTTCGCGGTCTTCGGCAAGGATCTGGGTGCCGACCGGGACCTTGATGGTAATGGAATTGCCCGAACGACCGGTGCGGTCACGGCCCATGCCATGCATGCCAACTTCGGCCTTGAAATGCTGCTGATAGCGGAAATCAATCAGGGTATTGAGGTTTTCGACCGCCTCAAGAATAACGTCGCCGCCGCGCCCGCCATCACCGCCGTCCGGCCCGCCGAACTCGATATATTTTTCACGCCGGAAGCTTACGGCACCGGCACCGCCGCGGCCACTGCGCACATAAATCTTGGCTTGATCGAGAAACTTCATAACCGGTCCTTTGGGCAGTGCCCGTTTTTGTATTTGCGATCCCGGCGCGCAAAAGAGGCTGCGCTTCGACGGGAAGATAAATTCTATATTACATAAAACAAGGGAGGAATGATTGCTCATTCCTCCCTCGAAAATCTTGCTACGTATCGCGCAGCCGACGGGAGGCTTACGCCTCTGCCGGAACGATCGTTACGTAAGTACGACCCTTGTAGCCCGACTTGAACAGGACGGAACCGTTCACAGTCGCAAACAGGGTGTGGTCTTTGGCGAGGCCGACATTGTCACCGGCATGGAACTTGGTGCCACGCTGACGAACGAGGATGTTGCCTGCTACAACTGCCTGACCACCGAATTTTTTCACGCCGAGACGGCGACCTTCGGAGTCGCGACCGTTGCGCGAACTACCACCAGCTTTCTTATGAGCCATGAAACTCTCCTAAAACTGCATCTCAACCTGATAAATCAGGCGTTGATGTCCTTGATGCGCAGAACAGTCAGGTTCTGGCGATGACCATTTTTACGACGGTAGTTATGCCGGCGCTTTTTCTTGAAAACGATCACCTTGTCGCCCTTGGCCTGTTCGAGAACTTCTGCGGTAACAGAAGCACCTTTGAGCAACGGAGCACCGACTTTTGGCGCGCCGTCGCCAGCAACCATGAGAACTTCTTCAAGTTTCACAGTGTCACCGGCCTGGGCAGCGATCTTTTCGACTTTGATAACGTCGTTGGCAGCAACTTTATACTGTTTGCCGCCAGTTTTGATGATTGCGTACATCTAAAACTTCCTGAAAAATCATTCTGGAATCAAAACGCGCGCTTCGGTGTCGCTGCTAACTGATACCGAACCGCTGCGAAGAACGGGTGAATTACCGTTTTTGGCCCCAAGAGTCAACTCCAAAGCGTGATGCCGCGCGGGCTTTGCATGGCCTTGGTGCGCATGGCTGCCCGGCGAACCGTGCAGCCATAATCCCGCCGGGTAAATCCACCGCGCACTCAACCCGGCATTTGAGGCGCAGGCCGCCCCGCTTCAGTTAACCGGCGGCATAAGGGCTGGATTGAGAGAGCATGCACCGGCACGAGCTGAACGACGATCCAAAAGAGTTGGCCCAAAATGCGTTTTCTCTCTTGCATTCTGGCGCGAGGATGGGTAAACACCGCCTCGAACGCCAAGACCACACATGCGGAGAGGTGCCGGAGTGGTCGAACGGGGCGGTCTCGAAAACCGTTGTACTAGCAATAGTACCGTGGGTTCGAATCCCACCCTCTCCGCCATATCACGTTATATTTCAAGGACTTACAGGGTGGTTTTAGCAGTAACCGCTATGATACCCATCATCGCAAAAGTGATGTAAAACAGGGATCAATCATTGTGTCATCGTGGCAGCTTCAAATAAGCGGATTGCCCGTGTTGCGACACAAACTTTGCCACGTCCTTTGCATTCATATTCGAACGTCTGTTGTTCAGGTGGGCAATTCCACCAATGGCCCCTTTGCTGCTACGGGTGTAACCAGCACCGCTTGCATTACCAGCAGAAACAATTTCAGCAAGATCAGGATCAGCCGTGAGTTCTCTCACAAGATCGTCAATGCTGTCATTGGTGATATTACCAGACGCATCCAATACACGAACCTTGCTACCCTTGTCAGTTTCCTCAAGGGTAAGTCGCGGCAGGATATGCGGCATAGCAAGCCTAGTGTTTACAAATGATTTTTTTGCAATGTCACGGGCCGTTTCACCAACAGTAAGGTTATGAATTTGCTTTTTCATGGCCTCGAATTTTGGCTGGTATTCATCTTTCAAAGCCGCAAGATCACGGTCATACTTTTCCTGCCATGACTTATCGGTTACTTCAAGATCACTAGTCTTGCTTTCGGCTTCAATACGAAACCGTTCCGCCTCCCCTACGGCTTTCTTGCGATCATCAAGTATTTCTTGCTTAGACTGGCGTAGTGCTTGGTTTTCACTCTCCAGTTTCTCGACAAGTGCTTTCCAATCAGTTTCTTGGTCTGACATAGCTTTCCCCTTTACTGGTACCGATCAAGCATTTTGTGTGTGCTTACGCCATGCATCTGATAGGCGAACTTAACAATGTCTTCGCGTTCCCAAAGCGGGCGGCCATCGTTGTCATGTTTGGCAGGACGGGGGAAGTTATCCCCCTCACCCGGCCAGCCTTTAACGATATCGGCAACCGTTTCAAAACCAATTAGATCGCTTTTCATAATCGAAACTCCACTTATCCTGACAATGCTTCGCTAAGAGCGCTCTCAGCCTTTCTGGCGTTCTCAATAGCGGCCTGATCTTCGGCTTGTTCAATCGGCGTACCAGTCACTTGATCAATCAAGCTGACGCTCGCGATAAAGCTGTCATTCAAGAGGCTTATCGTATATTCCGCCGCGTCCCGGAACTGTACGAGGTCAGGGGTTAGGGAACTTTCCGCCTCGTTACGCCACTTCGCCATTTGGCTATTATCCACACCCAACATGATGGGATTGGATGCAGACAGAACGGCACCGATCAGGGTGCTATCCTCGGCTTTGATTGCATCGCGGAAAACGGCGCGTTTATCTTTTGCGTCCATCCCCCGAAGGATCGAACGGATTTCGGCTGCGTCCGGGTTAGACGTTTTCAGGCCAAGGCGTTCATCGGTGATATCGCTCAGGGCGTCGATACGTTTCTGCAATTCGGAACTGGCCCGCTGTGCAGTTTTAGAGGCGCTCTCGATAGCCTTTTTTCCCGCATCCTCAATGCGATGGCGGTTAGCCGTGGGGGTCAGGAGCGGATCAGGTGCATTGATCATATTCGAAATGGCATCCATCGCGTGGATGTAACGTTTATGCGCCTGTTGGGCTAGGTTGATATCAGGATCGTTAGCCCATTTATCGCCAGCCTTCATACCAATCAACTCGTGGCGGGTCATGCTCAGGCTTGGGTTACGCTTAGTGCGTCGTGCCGGGTTCATCGCATTGTGGGTATCCATGGTGTTATCCTCTCATAGTCGTAAAGTTAACGGCAAGTTGCATAGCCTAGGCCGGTGGTTAAGATCGGGGCGCGTCTCAGGCACCCATAACGTAGGGAATCTGCCCCATGATCGTTGGCGCGGGTGTCTAGGTCTTCGGGCTTGCGTGGATCGCGTGGAAGTGAAGGCAGCGTTTCCCACAAATATTGACAGTTTTTGCCGATATACAGGCCCGGAACGTCAGGTTGCCCGGCTTGGGTCATAAGGGTGCGCAGCATATTCCATCCCGACATGCGAGAGCCTTTGTGCGCCCTTCTGAAATGAACGCCAGCTTTACGGAACTGATCGGCGGTAGTGCCTTCCTGACTGCCCATATTGGCAAAGCAACCATCATCAATCACGCCTTCGGCACGTATTCCCCACCGTTCCGTCATGCTCTTAATCGCTGCAGCTTGTTCCGGCACGATCATGTGCAAGCCAAGCGATGGGTCATCTATGCCAGCAAGCGCAACCTCATCGAATACGATCTTAGAACCACGGGGATAGAACCGGCCTTCATGTTCCAAACCGGGGCTTTCGGCCATAGCGAGGAATACCGACGGTGCGGCATAGCCATAATCGCCAGCAAGATAAAATTTCCACTCGTGACGGGCTTTAACTTCGCCGTGATGCATAAAATCAGTGTGACGCTCGATCCCCACACCACCCGGAAGTGATTGCCACGGGTCAAACATGCTTTTATCCGTGAGGCATTCAAAGAACGCACCACTGATCGCTGTCCAGTCACCCGATAGCCATGCTTGCACAAGGGCAGGATCAGCCGCATTAGAGGCCCGCAAGTTACGAGCGTACTTTTCCCGGTCAATGAATATGTTGGATTCATAAGTACCATTCACAGTGACAAACGAAATGCCCGTGTTGTCATCGGTGTAAGGTTCCCACTCAGGGCGCAGGACGTGGCGTTTTTTTATCCAACCGTGTCCGGGGCCACCGGGGTTTGCTGTGATGATATAACGGGTGGGAATGCCAAGGGGCGCACGTAGTGAGGACCGCAACCGATCTAGCAAATTAGGCGACGGATACTGCCCCGCCTCGTCCGCAACAATCAATCCAAAGGACCGGCCTTGAAATTTGGCGAAGTCCGACTCATGATCGAGTTGATCAAGGCTAATCGTGCCACCATTGGGCATTTTGAATCGGTGCTTTTGACTGTTGTAATTGAAAGATGTGCCATAGATTTGGGTGAAGATAGTCAAGCATTCTTGCTCAATCTCTCCCAGCCCCGGAAACGAACGGCGCACGATTAGCACCTTGGCGTGGTTGCCATACTGTTCGCAGAACCGAAGGGCAATGAGGATCGCCACCCTTGTCTTACCATAACCTCGCCCCCCCAATATCGCCATATCATGGGCATCAGGCACCGCCATGATCCGAGCCTGTAACGGGGTAAGTTTGTCTGGTTCGATGGTGACTATGTTGCTCATTACATCATGAATCCCATTGGGTCTACAAAGCCAAACACAACACCGAAACCGAAACCGATACAGGTCCATAAAACAACGGTAAGGGCGCGTTTAGCGTCATCGGTGGTAAACTGATCAAGCCAGTCGCAAGGCTCGTTAAAGTCGATATATTCCGCGTTATCTTCCGGGTTAGTCTCAAGGTCTTGCTGTCCGTTTCCTTGATCAAGCATCCTTGCCGCCTTCCGCGCTTGAGATCATCTTTTTGTGGGCCTCTACCGTCTTCATATATTCGTCATCACCAAGGGCTGCGGGGAAAGAAAAGTTAACCGTTACGTTATTACCGCTACCCGGTTTCTTTTCGTCGAACCCATGCCGAGCCGCTAGAAGGGCAATAGCCGCTTGACGGTCGCCGCTTGTAGCCAAAGCCCATAGGTTTTCAAGCAACGTGTCTCTCTCAATCGATAACGCGTTTTCCCAAATCTTCTTGGAATCAGCATCGTCGGCAACAACCCGCTTGAACTGGTCAAATGGCATACCAAGTGCGCTGGCTGCTCGGCTCTCGCTCAGCAATCCATTTTCAGCCATAGATTCAAGGTGACGCTTTGCACCCGGTGGTAATGATGTGTACGGCCTAGCCATGATTAACCCTCTCCATACTGGCAATTGATGGGCAATTGATCGGTAATCACCCCGTTATTACGGTATTATATTACCACAAAATGCAGATAAGAAAATAGAGTTGTTGGGTAATTAAACGGGTAAAAGTGAAATTAACCCCCAAACAACTGATAATTGGTGGGTAGTTACGGAGGGGTTGTCCGTCGAACCTATTTTTTAGGCAGGTCGGGAATATGTGATTAAATATTAACCACCCATACACACAACCTATCAAATCGCAAATCATCATAGCTTTTACCTATCACCGATAGATTTTGACTATGGGAAAACCTTCAATCATACCCATAAAAAAAGCCCTCACACAAAGGCAAGGGCAAGTCTGTATGCACGTTTCTAGTGGGTACCTTAAGGCTACTAAGTTCTATCCCATTGGTATTATATTACCACAACCAAGCATGATATTTCACCACAAAGACAGATTGGATTCAGAAAAGGGACGGCCTGATTTCCTCAATTTGCCCAATTTTCCCCCAATCGCTATAACTCTACAAAAACGTCACTCGTGTTTTTAATAATATCAATGACTTAGCCTTTAGTAGTGAAATTAGTGAACTTTTTTACATTTATCGACGTATGCAAAATTAGACCCCCTTTTTTTACCTACGTCCTAAATAGGAAAAAACTTCACTTTCTTCACTTTCTTCACTATTCGCCATTTTGAGCAAAAAAAAAGGACCGGAGAAAACCCCGGCCCAAGTTAGATTTTGGCGTGATTAGCATCCTATTTTCGGCCTCACACCAACGAAACCCATAGCCCCACCAGTAAGACGTTTGTAAACAAATCCCCGCTCTTTGAGGGCTTGCTTCATTGCCTTGCTCGACCAAACTTGCTGTACTCCGTTTTCAATTTGCCAATCCTTAAAGGCGGCATACATCTCCTTGCCATACGTTCTGGCATCGGGATCGACAACAAGGCATTCAGAAATAAACTCGCCTAGTGTGTCCTCGGCTTCCAAATATTCCTCCGACGCCTCTTTGATTGCGGTGGGGATAGATAGCCCCTCGCGCTGCCACATAAGGCATCCATCGATAGCCCACCGTAAGATAGCAGGCCATTCGGCTTCAAGTTGGTTTGGCAAGTCCGGGTCGCGCTCACTCTCCGGGATCGTAACCGTAAACGGTATCATCGCAACACGGGCGCGAATAGCCTCGTCAACACCTTTGAAACTAGGCTGGTGGTTGCCCGCAATGATTAACGAGAACTGCGGCTTGAACTCGAACAAATCCCCGCGCATGAACCGGGCAGAAACAACGTCGCCGCCCGTCAGGTCTTTGATTATGCTCTCATTCCAAGCCTTGCCTGCTGGCAATTCTGAACCCGAAACAAGTCTTGCCGATCTTAGCGCGGCCAATTCAGTCGGGTGCCTTTCATTCTTTGAGTCCAGAAAGACAGATGATGATGCACGTTTGGCGTAATCACCCATCATCCCGGAGATCGTGTTGATGAACACCGATTTGCCATTTCGCCCGGTCCCATATGCGAAAAACAATTTATGTTCCGTGGTCATCCCTGTCAGGGAATAACCGGCAAGTTTCTGCATAAAGGCAATCAGGTCCTTATCACCCGCGAATGCCCGATCAAGGAATTTTTCCCATGTCGGGGCATTCGCTCCTTTCGGGGCCGGTGAAACGGCGGTCAGTGTTGTGATATAGTCATCCCGCTTGGCTGGGCGAAGATCACCCGTGCGCAAATCAACCGTCCCATCAGGCGTCCCCAAAAGAAGCGGATCAGCATCAAAATCGCCACTGCTAACAGCCATTTCCGGGTTAGACCGCGCAAGGCTTGCAACAGACATAATAGTTGACGAATGCAGCAAGCCCACGGCCTTTCGCTTGCCTTTCGTGATGATACTATCGGCATCTTTGGGATCATTTACCCTAGACACCGCCTGTTCGGTATCACGTTTAAGTTGTGCTGCTTGGCCACGCATGAACTCACGAACCGCTGTAATGTGCTGTATATTGGGATCAGCTTTCCACACAGTCCCGTCGAACAACATCCATTTTCCCAAGTCGCCTGCATATCTCGCGTTTACCCCAAAATCACAATGAGCAAGTTTAGTCGCAAGTGTGTCTTGGCTGTACGCAAAATCTGCGTCTATTTCGCGGTCTGCAATCGGTTGCGCAATGGTCATAACATCATCAAAAGGCGCGTTCATTTCTGCCCCCCGATCTTTTTCAACATCTCGTGCAAAACATCAAACCGGCGCACGCTCGCGGGGGGTATTCCCATCAAGGCAACTCGTTCCTGCCAGTCGGACAACTGATCGAGGCAATCAGTACCTTTTTTGAGCGGCCAGCGTTTAACAGTCAGACGGGACGAAAAAGCCTTGTGGGCCTTTACCGCCGCCTTGTCGCCAGCCTTATCAGCATCAGAGCCGATGATTAAGCCACTGATTTCATTAGGTAATTTAACGGTGGCGAAGTTAGATGCAGAAATAACCGACCATACAGGACCGCCCGTCATTTCCGCTAGGGCAAGGGCATCCTCGACACCCTCTGCGAGTGCCAAGGTTTCACCAGCAAGCGGCCCCATGCGGATCGCCCCGCCATCAATCGCCCCCAAAACCATCTTGGCGGAATTGACACGGGCTTTGATCCAGCCGCCCTTGTCGTTTTGCTCCAGATATGTCCGATGAACCGCGATAACCTCATTGTCTGGCCACCGCGTAATCGCACTGATCATTGCGGGCTTGTACGCACCTGAAGCTATATGAAGGCAATTCGGGTTAAACCGTATCGTTAAGGGGATTTTGCAATCAAGACCACGCCCTTTGAGATACGCCTCTACGGGGCTATTTTCGGCCCGCTGGGACGCTTTCCATATATCAAGCGCAATGCTTCGGCGTTTGGCCTTCTCGGCTTTCTCGGCCTCGCTCTCTACCCTCACGGTAGAATTATCGCGAGGTTGCCAATCGGGATCGGCAATCCCCAGCCATTCAGCCGCTTTCCGCCCCACAAGGCCGGTTTCGCGGGTAACTAGATCGAGGACGCCGCCGCCTTCGCCCGACTCGTGACAAAACCATGTGCCGGATGAAAGATTGATCGCCATCGATCCTTTGTTACCGTAACGCATTTGGGTATTGGTTCGGTGGGACGGTTTACCAAGCAAGCGCAGCGCCGTAGCTTCCATCTCTGACGCCACGTCATTTAAATCTTGACCAAAGCGAAGGTTTCGGGCTACATTATCAGTGTTAGTTTTGATTTTTGACCGGGTGATGGTTGCCGCCATCCCCGGCATTTTCTTTTGTGCAACCATTACGCACCCCCATCAAGCAGATCACACAAACGGTTTTCGATCCGCGCAATTTCTTCGGCCTTCCATTTCAGGCCATCTGGGGTGTTTACGGGGGTCGGGAATTTGTAAAGATCGCCCGGCCAGTCCGCGAAACCAACAAGGCGTTCTGCGACTTGATCAAATGTTAAGAAAGTGCCGGGGGTTAGTTCGGTACGGGTGTAACAGGTCATGCCGCACCCCCGAAACGGGATTTTTCCCATGCTTCGATGTCAACCATACGCCAGCGCGTACAATTTCCAGTGATTCTTACGGGTTGAGGGAAATTATTGGCCTGCGCCCATCGCCAGACCGTGGGGGCAGATACGGAATAGCGTTCCGCAACCTGCTTAACTGATAGATACTGCGCCATTTCAAGGCCCTCTCAAAGGACCACCGGCGCGAATCAAAGAAATCAACGCGTCGGCGGTCGGTTACAACCACAATCGACATTTGATTCGTTCTTTCTTTGATTCGTAAGGTTAGATGTGCCAGCGCATCACTGCGGGGCTATTGTCGAATAAAAAGACAGACTCCTGCCCTTTCGCTTTCAACCATATGCAATCAGGCAATACTTGTCAACACAAACTGTACTATTGACTAAAATTAAGCCTTAACCCGTTCAATATCCACGACATTCTGGCCTTTGGTTTCAACAGGTGGTTTGCGCAGAAACTCGCCCCATCGCCTCATCAACCGCGCCCTTTCGTCCATCATGGCATCACGCTTGTATGCAGCCCGCGTTTCATCCGAGTTGACGTGAGACAAAGCCAATTCCGATATTTCGTCCGCAAAATCGCGCTGCCGTCTTGCCCACTCGCCAAAGGTCGTTCTAAAACCGTGCGCTGTTACTCTGGCGTTTCCTTGTTTCTTATCGACATAGCCCGGCCCGCCATTGGCTATGTCTTGTTTGTGCATTCGCGTGATGACGTTAATCATACCGTTTCCTGATATTTTGCCGCCCTTTACCGCATTGAAAACAAGGTCAGAACCGGCCATACGTGGCATGTTTTCAAGTATTCGCATTGCATCATCGTTTAGGGCGACTGTATGCGTTCGCCATGATTTTTTCATTCTGTTTTCGGGAATACACCATAAGCGGTTTTTCAGATCAATCTCCGACCACAAAGCACCCGTTGTTTGGTCAGGACGTGCGGCGGTCAGGATAAGAAAATCAAGGGCAATCGCCGTTATTGTATCGCGCCCCCGTAAGTCCTGCATAAACCGATATGCATCCTCGAAACCCAAGGCGGGCATGTGTGTTTGTTTGGCTTTTTTCAGCTTGGTAGCATCGGCAAGCAAGGGCTTGATCAATGGTAGAGCGGCGGGGTTTGCAGCGTCTCTATAACCAGCCGAAATTGCCCAATCTAAGACGTTTGCAATGCGGCCCCTTACTCGTGTTGCCGTTTCTGTCTTAGATTGCCATATGGGCTGCAAAAGGGCCACGATATGGGCCGTTTCAATGTCACCCACCCCCATTTTCCCGATGTATGGGAAAACGTAATCTTCAAGCGTTCTGGACCACTGGGCTAAGTGTTTTGGGTTGCTCAATACAGGGGCTTTTATTTCTTCAATGAATGTACGGGCGGCGGCTTCAAATGTTAGGGCTTTGCCTTGAACGCGGATTAGCGCCTGTTTGGCCTTTTTACGTTCTGCGACAGGATCAATCCCCGCCTTTATCTTGGCTTTCATCTCACGCGCCGACTCGCGGGCATCAGCAAGGGAAACATCAGGATATCCACCAAGGCCGATGTCCCGGCGCTTTGCCCCGACCACCGTTCGCAAAATCCATGATCTCGAACCCGAAGCCGTTTCCGATAAAGGCGGGCGACATTGCAGCAACAAGCCCGACACACCACCAACGGCGTGATAACGTGGTTTCCCGTCCTCGCCCCACGACAAGCGGCGAACGGCGGCGGCACTCAGTTCGGGGGCCTTTTTCGGCATGGCGGTTTTCCTATGTTGGCAAGCATCAAGGGTATCGGTTTTTTCCTCTTCCACACCTTGATAACTGCTATGTTACCCAACATAGGAAATAACATTGGATGCACCTATATGCAACGGCATAATACAGCGCATTTATGGTTGTTGTTGATTTTCAGATACTTATGATACCGAATAATACAACATAATACGGCAGTTAGATGGACACCCTCTCCGCCATTTTCTATAAAATATATTTTTTGATGGTATATCCCTACTGCGGCCAACAGAAGGGATTGTTAAGTTGTACATCAATGGATCAAGCTCGCTCCCAAGCAACCAAATTAGGCGTTGTCAACTACAAGTCTGCTTTTGTTAGCGGATCTCCAGCAGAAAAATCACGAAGCGCTACTTTTCCAAGCACAAGATCGAAGTATTTCGGCTCCAAACCAAATCCAGGGCGTATCCGACGAATATTGTCCTGTGAGAACGCTTCACCAGCCTTTATGCTCTTCACAGCATAGATAGAACGACGGAACTTTACGTTTTCCTGCTCGGCAGCAACTAAATCAAACGCACCGTTACCCAACGCGTCATAGACCGTATTGCAGTCGCGGACTAAAGCTGCAAGCTCTTCAGGCTCCATAGAAAATGCTGCATCAGGGCCGCCATCAGTTCGGCGTAGAGTAAAGTGTTTTTCAATGACCTCCGCACCTAATGCAACAGCGGCAATGGCCGCCTGATTTCCCAATGTATGATCAGACAGACCGACAGAACAGCCAAATTCTGACTTCAAGACACCAATAGCATTCAGGTTCATCTGCTCAGCCGGCGTTGGATAACCACTTACACAATGCAGAAGCATAACCTCACCGTTGCCATACTTGTGAAGCAGCTCCAAAGCATCGGAAATTTCCTGCTTATTCGCCATACCAGTTGACATGATCACAGGCTTCTTCGTTTCGGCAATATACTTAACAAGAGGAAGGTCCGTTACTTCGAACGAAGCTATCTTAATTTTAGGACATCCAATGTCTACAAGCAGATCAACAGCAGTCTCGTCAAATGGCGTACTAATACATTCAAGACCCAAACTCCGTGCGTGATCGAACAGCGGTTTTTGCCACTCATAAGGAGTTTGCGCCCACTCGTATAACTCATACAGGTTTCTACCATCCCACAAACCGCCCTTGATTTGAAAATCCGGTTTGTCAGATCGAATGGTCATCGTGTCGGCAGTATAGGTCTGCAGCTTCACACAGCTAGCGCCATTTGTTGCCGCAGATGAAATAATTTCCTTCGCCCGTTCAATAGAACCATTATGGTTTCCTGAGACTTCGGCAATGATGAATGGTCTTTTTAATGTGCTCATTGTGACTGACTTTTAGCTATTGGTATCGATCTACATATACAAAGGATGTTGCGAAATCATTTTAGCGAAGAAGCCACTTACATCTCCGGGAGCTATACCGTGTACCATCTGGTCAAATTTCATTCTTGAACTATTTTGTGCCTCTGACTCCCAATACGCTGGCTCACTGGTTACCGCGAACCAGTCAATACTGCAAAGGTCTCCAAAGACCCGAGAAAACACGTGCCGTGCGCGTGCAACATGCCAGTCTCCGGTCACAACAGCTACTTTTTTCCAAGCGAAGGCCGGAAGTGCATCTTTTGCAAGGTATATTGCTTCGCCCACTGTATCTCTTGGTCGTTCATCTCTATAGATCATGTCCGCCTCAAGCCCGCAAACACCAACGGCCCTCGTGGCCATTGCATTTGCGAGACTGACACGCGAACTTAAAGCTCCGGACCACCCAGTGGTGACCAACCTGGGCACTTCATAGGACTTAACAATGCATACTGCGGCATCGAGCCGCAGCTTGGACTCTTTGTTGAGTTCACCATCACTATCAAAGTCGTTGGCCAAACAAATAACCGCATCGAATTGCGGCCATTTATAAATCAGCTCAATCATTTCATCGCATTTTGAACTGCTTTTCAGCTCATAGCCCACGTTTCTAAATGACTTAATACTCGCGATGTTTGACGGCAAAATTGCTGCATGCAACTCAAAGCGGTCATAATTCAATCGCTGTGCCAATGGAGGAAGAGTGTCTTTTAGGAGCATCTTTCCCAGACCCACTCCGCGCCAAGTCGGATTCAAATTTATGCTAACATCATAACCCTTTTCAGCTGTCCTGAGCTGATACCGAACGACCCCAACAGCCTCCCCTGCAATCTCTGCAATAAAAAGATGAGCATTCGTATCGGCAAGGCAAGCAGTAAACCATTTATTATGGCTTTCTTCGTCAACAATAGAGCTGTCTCGGAAAAAAGAGCGCGCAACAGGATCATTTCGCCATGAACGTATATTTTCTGAGTCAGAAAACACAGCAGTCCGATAAGTCACATCACTCATGATTGCCATCAGATCTTCGAATATTGACAGTTGCACTTACTCTGTCACCGTTTAGCACAGCGTCTCTAAATTCCAATACCCAGTCGCCATACCGCAGCCAAGCGGAAGGATAAGCATCTGCATCAGTCATTCTAATATGGTCATAGAGTGAGTTTATTGATCCCAACGTTGGCAACTCGTTGTCAGCGCCACTTAGTCGCTTGAATTGTGTTACGCTCCCTTGCTGCTCAATTGGCTCGAGGTCGTGGGTCAGCATTTCAATCATCATTCCAGCTATCTTTTTATAGATACTCGAAAATATCTGATGGGCGGGCCCGTTCAATGACTGACTAAGGCGCAGATAAACAGGACCTGCATCAAGTTTTTTGGTCATCCGAAGAGCGCAAATCTCGGTTTGTTCGAAGCCTCGTAGGATCATGTTCTGAACGGGTGATCCCCCTCTACCATAGGGCAGCGGCGTAGAATGGAAGCAAACGCACTCGATCTGTTCGTAAATCTTTTCTGTAACAATGTGTGACCAGTGTGGGAAAAACAGATAGTCCACGTTAAGTTTGGGATCATCAAAAATGGCTCTTAATTCATCAGGCGTTCTGACAACAAATGACGCATTAGAAACAAGTCCCTTTGTTTCTAGTGCGTCTTCAACCAAGGCATTTTGAATAGCCAGACCATATTTTTTCATCGTTCGATTTTCCTTAGAACCTCAAACGCTTCTGCCATTGGAATGCCGTTCTGAAAGCCTCGTAACTTTGCGAGAATTTCCAAACCTTCGATGGATCTAGAATGTGGAACTTCGCGCATTTCGAGATGATACGCCTCTAAAGCCGCAACTTTTTTCATCCAAAACGGTTCAATATTTATAAACAGATTCGGGGAAAATGCGCAGGCTCCGGAATTTTGCCCATAGTCAGTTGCAGACACAGTCTCAAAACACCGAATTTCCTGACAAACTTCATCCGGCTGAGGGCGGAATGCGGTCAAGACCGCTTGGCACACCCGACGGTGATCTATGTTCAAATCCGCAAAGGAATGCGTATAAACCAATGATGGTTGTCGTTCTTTCTTTACCACTTCGATGAACTTAATAAGGTCAATTAGAGGCACTGTGTCTAATGCATTGTCAGGAAAGTTACCTTGAGCCGCCCACTCGAAACCAAGGACTTGCGATGACTTTTCTGCGGCTTCCCGGCGCGAAAGGATTTCTGAATCTCCAGAATCTCTGGCACCAACGCCATCTGTCATCGAAATAACAGCAACATTGTCTCCATGGGCCACGTGGCGTGCAATTGTTGCCCCACAACCCAACGCCTCATCATCACTATGGGCGGCAACGACTAGAATATTTTGAGAGTTATTTCCCATTTACGACCTCAGTATTCCCTCGTTAAAGGTTGCTGACGAAAGGTTCTAGTTTAAAAATCAATTTAACTCAGAGCGTACAGCTTCTACAACTTCGCCAACTTCTATCGAGTTCATGCACTTACGATCATAGTCACACCAACCTAAATTTCCACAAGGAGCGCAGTCTACGTAGTGGCAAATAATATGGTGTTGATCCGGATAACCTGCGAACTCAGGAAGCGTGATACCCCCCCAAAGTATTACCGATGGCGTCCCCATAGAAGCAGCTAAATGCATGAGGCCGCCCTCTGTACCGATAAACAGGCGAGAACGGGCAATCAATGATGCTGCTTCCCTGAAAGAAGTCCTCCCTGTGAGATCTGTCACGCCCGTCAGCACTTCGCGATCACCGACCCCAAGCTGAACAATATCCAGATTTGGGTATAGAAGCTTGATCTGATAAACAAGAGCTTGCCAGCGGTCAATTTTCCACGCCCGAAGATCGCCAAACCAGTCCCTGTTGGTTTCCGGCTCGATTGCGACAAACTGCTCGGAAACACAATGCGCCGCGAGAAGCCTTTTAATCTTCAGGTTCTCGCTGTCGGTTGGGAAAAATTTACACTTTGGAACTTTTACAGATACACCAAAGGTTCTAGCAATAACATGAGCTGCGCAGCCGCCCGACTTCCAATAGGTTTTCTTCTTAGTCTGAGCTTTCGCGTATGAGTGGTTCCGCATATCGATATGGACAAAAAGTGGCGCCCCTGCGTTTTTCCAATGACTGATTGTACGCGATGTAACGAAGCTCTCCCAACGACGCCGTAAGCTATTTGGTGAAATCAGTTTTTCGAAAGCAACATCCAATAAATGGCAAATCTTTCCCTTGGGAACGACATCAACATGACCAATATCCGGATTACTCAGGAATATTGGATCATTTTGATAGCTTCGGCCGCGGCGATACCAATACCCTGACAAAACATCAGTTATCATCGGCGTATCACATGCTATGGCGACTTGCCCCATCTGATCATGGATAGCATCAAACACGCCGGTCCATATAAGATTGCCACCCAGTCCCATTAGGCCGCCCTGTTTTCTTTGGGGTACACCGACCGCAGATCTTCAACCATTGAAAGCAATGCATTATCCATCCGCTCAAGGCCGAAGTGATTGACAGCAGTTTCTCGCGCAGCTCGGCCCAAGTCGTTCCTCAACATATCGTCTTTGTCCAAAAGCTCGATTGCATCGCGTAAGGCTGCTGTGTCTCCCGGTGGCACAAGGATACAATTCTCTCCATGCTTAAGAATCTTCCGATCCCACAAGCCATCAATACTTGAGATAATAACGGGTTTCCCGCAAGCCATGGCCTGCAGAGAGACACTGTACCCTGACGGCTGGATAACATTCCTTACGGGAACAACAACCATTTTCGACCGCCAATACAAATCACGTAAGACAAGGTCCGTAATTTGCGAGCCATGCAGCGAACCGGAAACCAGCTCTACGTTCGAACTGATGCTGCTAGGATCAATCCGCAGTCGGGTTATAATGCGCGCTTTATGTCTATCACCAAGGGCCCCAATTAGACACGGGTAATCTCGCTTTGGATCTGACCCAACAGAGAAAATGAGATCATCTTTTCCTTTGTCACTTTCCAAACCTGGACGCCAAAACGCTAAATCGACACCGAATGGAAAAACACGGCTGCGCGACGGATCAACACCGTAGAGCTTGATCGCTTCTTCTCTGTCTTTCTCACCAAAGAAAAAACAATAATCCAATCCGGACAAACTCTTACGAATTTCTCGTTTTGCCCAACCACGCGCCCAAGGACTGACTTCTGCTGCGATATCACACAAACCATGGAAGCCGCCGATCAGAACAGGGTTTCCCGACAAACTCTCCCGGTAGCGGCCAATTGACAAACTGCCGGAATCCGTAAACGAGATAACCATCTCATCACGCGGAATATCCTCGGAGAAAGCAACAACCCTTTGCTTACTTAACCCAAAATTTGCCCATCGATTACGCAAACGTTCAAAGAACAACAAACCACGCTGAACGAACTGGACAGGGTCCTTGCGCAAATCGACATAACCAAGTGCGCCATTCTCCCTCTCGAATGCCAGACCGCCGTAGAAAAATTCAGAAGGCGCTTGCCCAGAAGAAATTTGCTCAATTCTGGCGTTTCGCCCCGAAAGGGGGAAAAGAAAACTTACGTTCCTAAAACTATTTTCGGAATTCCCAGACACAGGGTTTAGCCTATTCAATGAATGTTTTCCGATACCAGCCAACCATTAAAGCCATCCCCTCTTGAATGGAAACGGATGGCTCGAAATCTGGCAATAAAGACCTCAAAAGGGTTTCGTCAGAACTTTTTACAAAACGTCCTTCTGGCTTGGTCAGGTCATGTTCCAATGCAGGTGAAACGCCCGCGGCACGGCAAATAGCTTCGACGAGCCCATTCATCGTGATTGTCTCTCGAAGACCGATATTGACTGGTCCCGAGGTATAACCGACTTCCAGAAAATGTCTCATTAACGTTGCACAATCCCTTGCGTGCAAGTAGTTACGCCGCTGATTCCCTGAACCCCAAATAACAACAGGGTCATTACCGTCAAGAACCCTCTTCACCAGCATTGGGATCGCCTGGCTCTTGCTACCGACCCAGTTATAGCGTTCACCGTAAATATTGAACGGGCGTACAATCGTTAATTTGACACCGGTTTCCCGCGCATACATTAGCGCCTTTTGTTCAAGAAACCTCTTCGCCCAGCCATAACCCCAGTTAACCATCTCGGGCTCTCCGTCAAATAACGGAAGCTCAGCGACGGTATCTGACGTATCGTCGCGGTGAACACATGAAGAAGACGTCACCAATAGCTTGCCGATCTGATTCTTCCTTACGGCCCTTAAAACATTGTTCGTAATGCGCTCATTGTGTTCAAGCATATCAAGATGATTGGCTACCGAATACCCTATCCCATACGCCCGGCTTGCCAAGTGATAGACGGTATCTAAGCCTGACAAGGCTTTCTCGGCAAAACCTTCATCCTCAAGATCACCTTCAACAACTTCACATCTTCCAATAACGTGAGAAAGATTTTCTTTTTTGCCCTTGCTGAAATCGTCGACGACGACAACCTGTTCACCTGCATCTACAAGCTGATCAACCAAATAGGAGCCAATCAGCCCTGCTCCGCCCGTCACTGCGATTTTGCTCATTTCAGAACCTTAATTCTTCTTGTTTTTCTCAGAGGTCATGCTTGCGGCAAGACGACGTAGCGCTTGGCCATATCTAGGCCCGGACATGTCGACAAAAAACGCCGCAGTCTCTCGCAGTGACTGCTTTATGTCCTGTCGGTCTTTGATACTTAGAAGTTTTGCCACACCTGCAACCATCTGATCCGTTGTATCACTGACGAGAATACCATCACCCTTCAAATCTACGAAATGCACCAACCTAGGGCCAAGCTCTGAAACAAGCTTTGCCATATCACCGGCGACTTCCTTGGGATGCAAAATCTGAACCGGTTTTTCATGCATCACCGCTTCGAGGAGAATTGTAGACAAAGGGGAAACAACCGCATCAATCAATTTCATCAAACGAGCAGTGACTTTGTAATCAGCAAGATCAAAGGCAGAGTACTTTGTCTGATTTAGAACCTGACTATCGTAGTAATCTTTCATGAATGGGTCGAGAGACACGTGCGATAGACCCAGATCATAAAAGCTTTTCTCACCTGGCAGAAGCGGACCTCTCCATGGGTGAGGACGATAAAGAATATGACATTCTGGGAGTATCCCTGAGGCAATTGCTTTATCGAGCGTCTCCAAATGCACCGACTCAATAACACTTTTGCTTGTCCCGCCATAAAGGACAATCGGCACTCCCTTTGGAACACCGAACATTTCGCGCAAAAGATGATCGTCTTCCTGAACAGGATCCCGATAAACGTCAAACTGCGCTGCGCCCAGTATTTCCAGCCGATCTTCAGGTATACCCATATAATCACGCGCATGATTATATGTTTGGCGTCCCCAAACCGCCAGCTTATCAGGAAACCCTGTTACAGCCGCCTTTTGAGATGGATTGTCCCAACTATTCATCAGCAGCAAAGAAGGGATTGCTTTTTGTCGCGCCGCCAAAAGAAGGTCATTAATGAACATACCTTGCAAAATGGTGGGATGAATAATCAAGTCAGGCTTTTCTTCGTCAAGAAAGTCAATCATGGGCTTGTAAACGCCCATGCACGCTTTAAAGACAAGACTATAAAGCGGATACAATTTCGACTTCACGAGGAAGTTGTATCTATCAACCCATTTTGGTTGACGTGTCAAATACGCCAGTTCGAGCCGGTCTTTAAAGTAGTCTGATTTCCGGAGATTCCACAGGGTGCCAGGTGTGTATAAGTGATCCCAACTGCCGCCTCGTGTGCGAGGCAAATCGAACCAACACCAGTCCTTCAATCCCAGAACAGAAGGATCTGTGTATACAGATTTTTTTTCCGACGAAGAATCACGATGAAAGACATACTTGACGTCAAAGTCTTCTTCCAAATCGTTTAGTACGCCACTTTTGATAAAGTGGCGTACTAACATGTCAAGATCCACGAAGATCAGTATTTTTTTGCGTTTCATCAAGATGACCCTGGAAACAGCTTCAGCTAGGCTTAGCTTTGCTTCCACTTCACCCGAGGAATGAAGACATCGGTGTCTACTGCGTCTTTCTGTGCGCAAACGTTTGCTAACATAGCGTCTACGACGTCATCTGTCAGCAGCGTCGGCTGCAGTCCGAGTTCGACCAGTCCAGTATGAACCGCATTATAATAATGGTTTTCTTGTTCGACACGTGGATTGGCCAAATAATCCACCTTACAGTCCAAGCCTGCGCGTAGCGCTGATGCCTGAACCTTTGTTGCCAAATCAAGAACAGAGAACTGTTCAGTAAACTGGTTGAAAATTCTAAATTCACCCTGCTCAGGCGAATTATCAGCTGCCAAAGCAACACAAGCGATCGTGTCCTTGATGTTCAGGAAACCGCGTGTTTGTGTACCATTTCCATAGACAGTCAGATTACGGCCAACGGCTGCCTGTGATAAGAAGCGGTTAAGAACCGTTCCGAAGATATCGTCATAATGGAAAGATGTTCTCAAATCATCGTGCAGAACGGTCTGATCTGTGTCCACGCCATAAACGACCCCTTGGTTCAAGTCGGTAGCTTTCATACCCCAAATACGACAAGCAAATTCAAGATTTGCAGAATCATGTACTTTTGAAAGGTGATAATAGCTTCCCGGCTTCTTTGGATAGAGCACACGGTCCTTACGACCTTTATGCTCTATCTCAAGCCAACCTTCTTCAATATCAATGTTAGGCGTGCCATACTCACCCATTGTACCGAGCTTAATGAGGTGCGCGTTGGGAACAAACTTCTGCATGGCAAACATGACATTCAAGTTGCCAACGACGTTGTTGTGCTGGGTATAAACTGCGGCTTCACGGCTTTGCATTGAGTAAGGCGCTGACGGTTGCTCCCCGTAATGAACAATCGCATCAGGTTTAAAAGCTTCGAAAACAGCATAAACAAATCGATGATTGCAAAGATCTCCGATCTTCACCTCAATCTTTTTGCCTGAGACATTTTCCCATGTTTTCACCCGGCGGTGTAGAGTAGATACGCTCCAGAGTGGCTCGATGCCCTCTTCCATCTCCCATTGACGCTTGGCAAAGTTGTCGACGATGCAAACCTCATCCCCTCGCTGAGAGAAGTGCATCGCTGTCGGCCACCCCAGGTAGCCATCACCACCAAGAACCAAAATGCGCATACCTAAAAACCTTTCTAATCAAACACGGGAAATCGCAAAAAAACAGACTACCCCCCATAACGAAGACTTACTTGCTCTGCAAGGAAATAATCCAACTCTTCGTCTATGGTAATTGCCTCTATGTTCGAAACTTCAACATAACCAATTGGCCCACTTACAAGCGATAAATTCTCAAGAAAATTTTCCACTGAGGTCACATATACAGCATTGGCTAAACGACACAGGTTCCGCATATCTTGACGGCGTATAAACTCATACCCCTCCCCCTTTAACAAGCGATCCAGGGTTCCGTCTTTTCTTTTTGTAAAGATGTTGTTTGGTTTCCTCTCCAGAGGACAGACAGAAATGATCGAACCATAGCTGCCTGTTTCAAACTGGTGAACAGCACGCCTGATTGTATCAGCTGTTCGAAACGGAGTTGTTGGGTCCGTGAACAGCAAACGTTCAAAATTGCGTCCTGTTTCCTGTTCTGCCTCTGCGAGAGCATGCTGTATTACGGGTATAATGTCTGCATGATCGTCAGAAAGCTCCTTGGGGCGCAAATTGCGAACTTTGACTCCCATATCAAATGCTAATTCTGCGATCTCAGCATCATCAGTCGAGACGAAGATCTGATCCACCACGCCACTATCAAGGCACGCCCTAATTGCACGCTGAATCAAGGGCACTCCTCCGATGGGAAGTTTGTTCTTCCCAGGAACCCCCTTAGATCCGCCTCTTGCAGGGATTATCGCCAGACAAGACATACCAACTCCGCGCTATCAATATACAATAGTTTTGTTTAATGGGGGTAAGTTGCCAACAAGAACATTTGCGATGCTTTCACCGGCAAAGCCATTTCCATAGAGTTCGTCGGGTTTCAACTTGCCCTTCTCGGCCTGCTCAGCGATCGCCGCTATGAGCGTTTCAAGTTCAAAACCGACATCAAGAACATTTGCGCCCCGTTGGCGATTGAATTGACGCGTGCCAATATTCACGACCGGAACCCCCAACCAAGACGCCTCCCTAATTCCCGAGGAAGAATTCCCCACCAAACACACTGCCATATTCAAGAGCGTTGCATAAAGGTTAAGAGGCAACCCACCTGTCGCAATCACAGGAAACGCATTTGATTTTATCAAAATATCTAAGTGCTCATTCAACTCAGCAGCGCCCGCATCGTCGTTGGGCTTAACCCAAACGGTGGGCAGCCCCACCTGCCGAACCGCGTCAACCAACATTTCATACTGAGAAGCTGCATCGCCATACTCAGTCACCACAGGATGGTGTGACACAACAATAAAGCGGCTTTTCAAGTCCGGAGTGGTTCCAACGGCATGCGTAGCCAGATAACGGCGGACCGCATCGGAATCGTTTAAATCATATTCGCGTATTACGTCCAGACTTGGCGTTCCAAATGCGTAAATGGTCTCGGGGTCTTCCCCCATTTTAACTAACCGTTCTGCCGCATCTGTATTTGCAGGAAAGTGTAAGTGAGATAGCTTGGAAACAGCGTGCCGAATTCTTTCATCGATTGACCCCGATATCTCTCCTCCTTCGAGATGAGCAATCGGAATATTCAGGCACAACGCCGACTGAGCGAAGGCTAGTATCTCATATCGGTCCGCTACGAGAAAAACCAATTCCGGTTTCAATTTCTCGAAAAGTTCCGCGGCAAGCATTGACGCTTTCGCAGCCGACAATGCCACACTTTCTAGCGATTTCTGGCCGACAATATAGTCCAAAGTTCCTGCTATTGAGAAACCGTCATCAATAATCTGTTGTCCGACGCCACCATATTCAGCATTCAAAAGCTCTCCACCCAGAACAATCTGTAATTCCACATTAGTTTTCTGCTTCAACGCCAGTAGAATAGAACGGGTCTTGCCATAGTTTCCTCTGGTGGTGAGGATAAAACATATCTTTCGTTGCATCTGAGGCACCTACTCAATACCCGTCAGGTCTATTTTTTCATCTTTTGCGAAACAGCGAGACGTAACGCGACCGAGAAGTTTTTCCATTTGGTCTGCCGGGATACCACCTGCCGGCCGCTTCGTCGTAATATCAGCTTCTGCCAAAACGTGGCCTGCGGGAAGCTGCCTGACGGCAACAACCGATTTGAGTGCCCAAGACATACCGCCAGCCTCGCATTCGGCAGGCTTCTTAACGCCCGACCCGATCATTATTTCCATTTTTCGAATGTCATCGACCAGTTGAGCGAGGTCCTCCGGTCCAGCCGAAACCTTCCAATCCTGCGCATTCGGAATGTCTCTTAGAATGGTTATGTGTTTTTCAATTATCTTAGCGCCGCGCGCTACAGCTCCGAGAACCGCCAAGTGATCTTCGGTATGGTCGGAATAGCCGACAGGTCCACTAAAAACCCTTGCGAGACTATCCATCGCGGCGATGTTAACGTCGCCTGCTGGGGTTGGGTAACTTGTCACACAATGAAGCAATGCCAGTTCATCGTTTCCAGTGCTCTCAAGTGCTTCAAGAAGCTCAACAACATCCTGCTCGGTATACATCCCTGTGGAAACGATCATTGGTTTTCCAAGCTTGGCCAATTTCTTGAGAAACCAGTGATTGCCAAGCTCTCCCGATCCAACCTTAATGGCAGGCAGGTCTAGTTCTTCTAACCAAGACAATCTTGATTGATCGTGTGCAGTCGCCATGAAAAGCATACCCTTTGACTCAACGAACTCCTTGAGTTCAAAGACCTGATCTAGGGTTAGATTTCTCGGACGCAGCCTGTCCTTCCATTCTTCAGCTTCGGCGGACAACAAAGTATCGACATCAAAGATCTGAATCTTGAAGACATCGGAATTGCCCTCTGCCGCCAGATCAACGAGATCACGGGCCATACCCATGTCACCAAAATGCGCGACACCTGCTTCTGCAATGAACAAACATGGCGCGTCACCGCCAACGACACGGTGAGCAATCTTAAATGTTTTCTTCATTCAATTTTATCCTGTGGCTTCAGAGAGTCTCGCTTCGAACTGAGATAAGTCCAGAAAAGACGCCCTGTTTTGTTAGAAGCTGAGAGTAAGTTCCCTGCTCAACCACTTCACCATGATCCAAAACAAAAATCTTTTTTGCGTTCTCTAAAACACCGTACCGATGGGAAATCATCAGAACGATCATGTCTCTTGACAGTCCCTCAAACAAGGCACGCATCGTATTTTCCATTTGCCCGTCTAAAGCACTCGTCGCTTCGTCCAACAGCAGCATTTTTGGTTTTTTATACAAGGCACGCGCAATCGCAATTCGTTGGCGCTGACCTCCGGAAAAACGACCACCATAATCACCGACACTTGTCTGCACGCCGTCCGGTAAACTCGCCACGAGAGAGGATAAACCTGCCTTGCAAAGGCAATCGTTTACGAGATTGAGATCGATATCCTTGTAGCGAACCCCAAACGCAACGTTCTGCAAAATGCTCCCATCCACCAGAAAAGGAGATTGCGGCACATATGAGATGCATTCTCGATAACTAGAGGTATTAAGCTCAGAAAGCGGCCTCTTATCAAGCCACACCGTGTCTGGCGAAGCGTTACTCAACCCCATCAAAACATCTATTAATGAAGTCTTTCCACCGCCTGAGGGACCAACCAAACCATAGAGCCCACCTTTTTCCAGCTCTATACTAATGTTCCGTAAACTAGCCCGGTCCGTCCCACCGATTGAGAGACGCTCCAATTCCAAAGAAACCTTTTGCCAAGCCATTTCCCGACAAGAGACCCCTTCTATACCAGAATTTTTGATTTGGTAATTGGTCAAATCATCCTGAAGCTCAGCTAAACCAAGCAAGAATGGGTGAACTTGCCAGTATTTGCCAAGGTTAACCGCAAGCCGGTTTGCGACAGGCAGCGCTCGAGAGGCGACAATCCCAAGAATGGCAACATTCGCTGCAATTTCAGCCAAAGGCATTCCTGCCCCGTACATGATGAGCACAATCATCAACAGACTGAACTGGCTCAGAAAGTTAATAAACTGTGGAGGCACTTTTGCCCACAGATTGAGCTTCATATGGGTGCGACTTGCCGTCAAGACAGTCAAATCAATACTTTGATCAAACCATTTCGGCTCAAGAGAATAGCGAATATCTTTGTATCCCCGCAGCAACTCACCATATTTGACATTCATTTCGTTTGCTTTTTCACGACTGATTTCTGCGTAAGAAGTCAGTCTAGGTCGTGAGATAAAAACAATAGAAATAATAGCGCTACCGATCACGGCGAAAAAGACGATCCCCTGCCATGGAATAGTGAAACACAAAATAAACACAAGAAATAAAATAACAACAATATCTGACAATGAAGTCATCGTAAAAATAACGAAATCCCTAGCAAAATACTGGGTGTCTTGAAAACATACCCTCACGACTTCGCTTGCATTTACTTTAGAATGCCAACCAACATCTACATTTTGAATAAGATAGACAATGTGCCTGGAAATTCTTTGCCAACGCCCAATACCAAATTTTAGAACGAGCCAAGACATAAGTACGCTTGAGAGAAAAGAAAATAAAAGAAGTACTGCGGGTATGCCCGCATAAATCCAAATCAGCAGCTCTTGATCAACATTCTTTAATAATCTATCGAGGATTTCTGGCATGCTCCCCATATCCCCACCAGAGAGGATAAATTTAAAAAAAGGAGCAATTGAGTACACAGCAATCATCTCGAGACAGCCCGCGGCCAGCACAACAAAGAAAAGCGCAAACATCAACTTCCGCTCTCTTGGTGTCATTAAACCAACACCGAGCCGCCAACTATTTACAAAATTATTTTTGCGATAGTCTTTAATAGTCTTCATCTCAACACTCAATGATGCACCACACAGCAGTACAACGAACAATTCACATCGCGAAAATCATTGCTATGACGATGTATCGGCTACGATTAAATTATCATCGAAACTCAACAGATCATTTGGCACATTTAACCTGTATAACGAAACTCATCTTAAACTGATAAAAAAGCCAAAGTCCTCTAACAATTCTTTATGTTAACTGGTATAAACCGCTAGGTTGCATAAACAATCAACTATTTGACGACACCAAATTGGGGCTAATCAAAGCATGAAGCATCCTTTTGTGATTTTCATTGTCGATTTTACGTACACGCAACAAGGCCTTCAGTCTGAAATTGCCCCATCGGCGATAGGAGGAATTGCGACCTACGCAAAGAAAATGCACGGCGAGGCCATCGAATGTCATGTCTTCAAACAACCGGAAAAGTTTTCTAAGGCGTTTGACGACAGAAAACCAGACCTGATTGGTTTTTCGAACTATTCTTGGAACGCGCGCCTTTCATGGGCCTTTGCACGGCGCATCAAGTCTCAGCACCCGGAAGTTAAGATTGTCTATGGCGGGCCACATTATCCACTTCCTCGCTCCGAACAGGAACAATATCTGCGCGAACATGATGAAATGGATTATTTCATCATCAAAGAAGGTGAAGTCGGTTTTGCAAGCCTAATCGGACATCTGCTTGAAGATCCAGACAACCGTCCGACTGAACTGATTGAATCAGTGCACTGGCTTGACAGAGAGACCGGGAAATTTTATCTCGCCCCGCCAAGTGCAAGGCTCAAAGACCTTGACGAAATTCCATCTCCGTACCTGAATGGCGATATGGACGAGTTCATTGATGATGGCTTTATGCCTATCATTCAAACAAACCGAGGATGTCCGTTTTCTTGTACTTTTTGTGTAGAAGGCACCCTCTACTACAACAAAGTTCGCAACAAAGGGCACGAGCGCATATTTGCCGAGCTTGACTACATCGGGAGGCAAATGGCGCCGCGTGTGGCCGAGGGAAAACGAGCTGACCTGTTTATCGCGGATTCGAATTTCGGGATGTATAATGGCGACTTGGAGATTTGTGATGAAATCGCTAAATGCCAAGACCAGTACAACTGGCCACAACATGTAAGTGTCGCCACGGGCAAAAACCAAAAGCACCGAATCATTGAGGCTGCAAGACGATTGCGGGGTGCCATGCGCCTTTCCGGCTCGGTTCAGTCGCTGGATGGAGACGTCCTGGCCAACATTAAGCGTAAGAACGTCTCTGCTGACGATATTATGCAAGTTGCAATTGAAGGCGGAAAAGCAGGTGCCTTGACCTACAGTGAAGTCATTCTCGGGCTTCCAGGCGATACAGTTGAAAAGTTCAAGAACACGGTTTCACGATTACTTGATGCCGGCTTTACCAAGGTAGAAGTATATACCTTGATGCTGCTGCCTGGCTCAGAGCTAGACGACACAGAAACCCGTGAAAAATTTGGCCTTGTTACAAAGTATCGTGCTATTCCACGCTGTTTTGGTATTTTTGACATCGCTGGTAACAGCTTTGCTGAAGGCGAAATTGAAGAAGTCGTTGTAGAAACCAACACCATGTCGTTTGACGAATATGTTGAATGCCGCGTGTACAGCCTCTTAATCGTGCTTATTAACAACGACGGATACTTTGCGCTTGCCCGGAAACTATTGAATGACAATAGCGTTGGAATGTTCGAAGTCATTGAACATATATACAATCGTCAATCGACCATTCCCGCGAAGCTAAAAACCATCATTGATAGCTTCCGAGCTGAGACCCGCTCTGAACTGTGGGAGAATCAGGACAATCTAGCTGAAGCTCTTAATTCACCAACGGACGTTCAGAAGTATATTGATGGTGAAGTCGGTAACAACGTTCTTTATCGTCATAAATCGATGGCCATAATTCAAGCTTTCAAAGAAATTGGCATGATTATGGGCGACGCCGTCGAGACCCTTTTGTCCGACAAGCTAGGTTCCTTGAACAGCCCTCAGAAACAGTTCATCGATGAGCTAATGGTTTGGTGCACCAACTACGCCATTGATGTACTTGATGGAGCTGCGGCAACGCCGGCACATGATTTCCATTATGACTTCGAACAGGTTATCGAAAACAACCAGTTTGGGTCCATCACCGCCCCGGGCCCGCGCCGAACTGTCCGATTTGTTCAAGACGAAAAGCAAAAGCAGATGGCTCAGTGGTATTTGAACACGTATGGTACGGAGCTTACCGGGTTGACCCGCCTACTGACACGGGTAAACCTGAAACGCCTTTTGCGCAACCCTGAGCTTGTCGAGGAAAAACAGGCCACAGTTGCAGCGCAATAATCACACCGTTCAAGCTTTCTGACCTTAGTTGGTATAAGTATGTACTTCATAATTAATCTTTCCGGCCTGCTGCTTTCCTTGGCAGCCGTGGTCTTTCTGTGCGTCTCAAGTGAGACATATCTTGTAAGCCCTAAATACATTTCAATTTATTTGGGATTTCCCATCATATTGCTAGCTATATCGGCTCTCGGATGCCTTATAAAGCGGCTCAGGGATTATTCAGCGATCACGCTTGTCACAATGGGTATTTTCCTAATTGGATTTGAGTTGTTTCTTTATTCACAAACAGATCCTTACAATAAAATCCAAGCTAGATCGGCTAATATATCAAGTCATGCCGCGCAAGCAGGTAGACAGTTTGACGAAAGAACTACATCACAGGTTATTGATGATTTACGAAAAGACGGTTTGGATGCTTGGCCAACTTTCAGCCCGACCACCTTTTTGCTGAATGGCCTGCCTGACGGTATCTCTATTGACGGGACACCAACCCTGCCCCTGACAAATGTAGCCAACAGCAAGTCGGTTTACTGCAATGAAAGTGGGAAGTGGCTAGTCTTCCAAAGTGACAACTTTGGCTTTAATAATACTTCATACTATCCTACTGAAGATGAACCACTTGATGTAGCGCTTCTGGGAGATTCATTTGCCCAAGGCGCGTGTGTGCAACCTGAATCTTCCGCACAGGCTCAGCTGAACAATAAAAGTATTCCCACACAAAGTTTCGGGGTCGGTGGCACAGGTCCACTTATTCAACTCGCTCTGCTAAAAGAGTATGTTGCAGCAAAGACGCCGAAGCACGTGTTCTGGTTTTTCTATGAAGGCAATGACATGCACACGAACATGATCATTGAAGAACAGAACAGCAAACTTCTTGCATACCTAAAACCCGGTTTCTCCAACAAGCTTGCCTCAAAACAGTCACAGATAGACCAAGCTCTTCGTGTATTTATCGCAGAGCAATTTGATCAATTGAAGGAGTCGGAGTTAGACATGAAGACACCTTCTTTCTCGGCCAAGGATACTCTCAAACTGATACGTCTGAGGACAGCTTTAGGCCTCGTGTCATGCCCCAAAACAAATCAAAACTTCTCGCTTCTGAACGACATTTTCGTTGAAGCAGACCGTGAAGTTTCTTCTTGGGGTGGTCAATTGCATGTGGTTTACCTGCCTGCATGGGATACAAGCTGCGACCTTTTTGACCCATCCGCGCCTGCCGAAGACAGTTGGATGCATAACATAGTTACCGATCTAGCGCAGGCAGCGGGAATCAACATCATCGATGTGAAAACGAGACAATTTGAACTTGGAGGCCCAGAAGCATTTTACTGGTATCCGGGCTCCCACTTCAACGATGCAGGCTATTCCCTTGTGGCTGAAATGATCGCCAATGTCACACAATCGGACAATAAGTGACATTGGCTATTGTTGATCAAAACGGAGGATCGAGTAAGGCGGCCTGTTTTATAAAGCCAAGGCGATGATTTGCCTGCATCAGGCCAACTGAATTTTCCTTGGAAATCTCGTCATGCCAAAATAGTTTCATTCCGATATCATGCAAGTACTTCACGTGCTTAGCAGCTGGATAGTAATGAGGTTCATCGACAAACTCTTCACCCGACGCAGGAGAAACAACAGCCTTTTCTTCCATATGCCTTCCATAAGTAAAAACAAACCGCCCCCCCGGACGAAGTATTCTATTTACCTCATCGAACACTTGTGTTGGTTTAAGGCTGTATTCAAGAGTGTTGACCATCGTCACGACGTCAAATGAAGCGTCATTAATTCCGTTCATGTCTTCCATATTCATCGACATGATCTTCGGGTTAATGGAAAACAGATCAAGTCCAGAAATATTGTTCCAGCGGAACCCTGCAAAATTCGCTTGATGTAATTCAAGGACGTTCCGACAACCAATGATCAGAAGTTTTTCATCCTTTAAATCGCGCCATGGCGTTGTTGCAATTTGATAAATCGGTTCAACACGCCGTGATGTCGTAACAAACTTATTCAAAATCTGCGTGACGTTATGCCGTATGGCACGAGCTGCAGCAGACTGATCGCTAGCATCTGGTAGCGGAGTGCTTTTGATTCTCTGCCGGTCACATGACTGCACAATTAAACCGTAGATGCCAAAAATGCGGGGCTTCATCATCAGCCGCGCAAACAATCTGTGGTCTGAAGGGCTCTTCGCGGGGTGCCGCAAGGCACGATACAAAGCAGAAGCGAATTGACGTAAAAAACTCTGACGGCGGAACAATGCCGATCTCCCTTGAATAAGTATTATCGCCATACTGGCATGTATTGATTTCTGATCAAGCGATCCGTCAATCAGCACCTAGCACTCAAAATAACTTCAGAAAGCTGGATCTTTTGGATAAGGAACCTTTTTGGGACGACCTACATTGAAATAATCTTCGATATCTGGGCTCGTGATGCTGGGATACATATGGAAAATATACGCATATCTTTCGTGCCCAGCAGCCGGATATCCGCCGCGATGTATGCAATTGTTCCGGAAAAGTACAAGCATCCCGCCTTCACCTTCCGGCTGCGAAACTTCACCTTTAAAGTCAGCAGCAATTCGTTTTTCGTAATACTCACACTTCAGACGGCGAATCGCAGCAGGTTCAGTAACGCCACCAGGTTTTCTAACATGTTCGCGTTGATATTTTCTCGCGCCACGAAGTAAAGTTTTGGTGTGTCCCCAGTGTACAGCTTGAAGTGCACCGCTCTCTTTCGTTACACCATGAGGCAAAAACATCACATTGATGCATGATCCAGGCCCAGCATCGCTATGCCAAAGCTGGGAAGCGACCGCACTTTCTTGCTGTCGGTGACTATACATCATCACCGCATACAGCAATTTATAGTGGCTGCTGTAGATAGCCTCCAGAGCGTGCTTTAGGGGGCCTTCGAACAAGGGGCGCAACTCTGGAAAATCCAACAAAATGTTTCCGTTGTAGTTTTCAATGTTGGCCGTACTACCGCTGCTCCATTTTTCTGTCACTTCACGGTACTTCTCCAGCGCCTGCATGATGACTTTGCCTACTGCAATCGTCTCATCGTTCTGGATTGATACTATACCTTTGTCACGGAACTCCAATGCAAGCTCTGACCATTCTGGCGAGCTCGAATGTTGGTAAGCTGCCTTGCATTTCTGATGGTACTCATCATACACAGCAGCATTTTGCCAACCAATTGCAGTCCCGTATTTATCGAAGCTGCGGTTTTCAAGGAAATCGTGAATAAAGTCTTTCGCCAGCCTTAACATGTTATTGCCCTGCGTTTATTCGAAACCCCAACAATGACAGCGTATTTCCGCCCAAAAGCGACCATGATGGTTCGAGTTTGTTAACCGATCATACTCATCAAACCTTTGGGATCTAGCCATTCCGTATTGCTATCGCTTGAATAATTGAAGTCGTCGCCCACTTTTCGATACCCTTCAGGCAAGCCAGAAGCAGAACTTTCACGCCACATATCCATGTCAGGAAGAACCGCATAACGGTCGTCGCTTTCAACTGTATGCCGGGCATCGTCTTCAGTTACCATAACTTCATGCAGTTTCTCTCCAGGCCTAATTCCTATAATGCTGATCGGCATTTCAGGAGCAAGAGCCTTTGCTAGGTCGACCATCTTCATACTTGCGATTTTCGGAACAAATATTTCCCCACCGTTCATTTGCCCTAAACAGGACAGAACAAAATTCACGCCTTGCTCAAGCGTGATCCAGAACCGTGTCATCTCAGGATGAGTAATAGGCAAAGTCTTGGCATTGTTCTCAATCAAACTTTTGAAGAGTGGAACAACACTACCTCTTGAACCGACAACATTGCCGTAACGTACCACACTAAAAATAGGGCCGCTTTCTCCTGCAAGGTTGTTTGCAGCCACAAATATCTTATCTGATGCAAGCTTGCTCGCACCGTAAAGGTTCGCAGGGCTTGCGGCCTTGTCGGTAGAGAGAGCAATCACTTGCTTGACCCCAGCATCTATACTTGCCTTGACGACGTTCTCCGCACCAATGACATTCGTATGTATGCACTCAAACGGATTGTACTCTGCGGCAGTGACATGCTTCATCGCTGCTGCGTGGATTACGATGTCGACCCCCCGCATAGCCATGCGCAAGCGCTCACAGTCCCTTACGTCACCGATAAAGTACCTCATGCATGGATAGGTGCTATTAGGAAAGACCCGCGCCATTTCATATTGCTTCAGCTCATCGCGTGAAAACACAATGAGTCTTCTCAAGCTAAAACGATCCAGCAGTTCTTTCACAAAACGTGTTCCGAACGACCCCGTACCACCAGTAATCAAGACAGTTTGGTTGTCTAGGCAGGGAATATCTTTATCAAATTTTCTAAGCTCATAGGTCATGCAAAAGGTACCCTGAAGAATTGGCCTGTTAATTATTGGGTGTTCTATGATAGTCGCAATGCTGAGTCCACTTCTATCAGACAAGGCATCCAAGCCTAATCGGCCAGGAGGTATACTTGGGCCTCTCGCAATATTGCTTCATCAACTACGCCACTTTTTCTGCCAACGACCCAGTCTGAAGAATAGATTGCATCTTTGGGACTCCCTTGACTGCTAACGATGACCGGGAACGTAAACTCGGCAGATTTCATCCATTCAAATTTGGAAATATTCTCTCTCGGGTGCGGCCTAACAACCAAAAACGGCTTCGACACATGAGGTCCGGCTGGAAGAGAAAGGCGTTTTTTTTCAAGCGACGCGAGCAAATCATACAGCATTTGAGTCTCATCAAACGGCGGTTTTCTACCCTTCTCAATCATTTCCGCGCCAACTAGCGAAACAAACAGAACCAATGTTTGATCGGTTGTTGCACCCCACTCAGATCGAAGATCATTAAAACCCTCTCCATCGGCTTTTATCCGCTCATGAGCCAAATTAGGCAACACATGAACATTTTTCATGGGGAAGTTTTCGAGTTCGAACCCCTCGCGCACTCGTTCATTGGAGACCACAATTATGTCTGGCTCAAATCGACGGCGATCAAGGTCAAAACATCTTTCTAACAAATAAGTATCGTTATCTGCCAAAATGACAACCCGCACACCTTGTTGCGTTGCAGCCATCCACAATGCACGCGTACGGATCGCGTCCACATCATCTAGTCCAGTCACTAGAACGGTTGGCGCGCAAACTGCGACCAACTTACAAGCCCAAGCAAACTCTTGGTCCTGATCTGCTTCGGCCTCACCGACATCATGGGGCGCCCCGCCATAATGCTCCCATACATTGACGGCAGGTCCCCAAGCATTTATTCGCAGTCTGGCATTCTGGTCAACATTCAAGATTTGCAAGAATTTTTCCCGCAGGGTCCCATTCTGGCTTTTGTGCAATAACCAATGCAATCCGACAAGCATGTTAGCCGAACCAGGATCTCGACACGCCATTAGAATAGGGCCCTTACCGGCGTTCATCGGATTTTTAATCCCCATAGAGGTCGTCAATATTTTCTATGACCTTCTCAAACGCGAAAACCACATCGTCCAAATCGTCTTTGGAGAAGCCCGGCCTCATAAGTTCGTGGATGATTAGGCTCTCTCTAAACGCTTTCTCGCAGTTTGGCGCACTACCTGGTTGATAGCTTTCAGTCGCCACTTGAGATGCATTTTTAAAAACGGGATGCGTACGTTTCTGATAAAATGACTGCATATAGAGGGGCCGAACATATCCACCACTGCACAAAACACCCTCTGCTTCTCTAAGACGACAGGGAGCTAGTTCCGCGCGTATTGCAGCGACAAAAGTGTTTCTGTGGACACCTGATACTTCAGAAGTATATGTAATTGGATGCACATAGTAGCAATGGCGGTTATCTGAATCCACCTTGAGGAAGGAAAGGCAATCTGAACCAGAAATCTTACTCTCTAGATATTGTACATTCTCAATACGACTGCATATCAGATCGTCGATCTTTTGTATCAAGCTATTGCCAATAGCGGCTTCAATTTCGCCTAAACGATAGTTAAACCCAACCAAATCTCCGTTGTATTCTATGTTTTGATCTTTTGACTTGGCGTCGACAACTGCTTCTGCATGGTTCCGGATCAGCATCAAACGATCAGCAAAGCGGTCGTCCTGAGTAACGACAACGGCCCCCTCTCCTGTATGGATGTGTTTGTGATAATTTAGGCTGAATATTCCGATGTCTCCCAAAGTACCAAGTTTTTTGCCTTTGTATTCACCCATAGGGGATTGAGCACAATCCTCGATCACAACAAGACCACGAGACTTGGCAAGCTTCATGATAGGTTCCATATTGGCCGGGCCACCGAAGATATGAACAACTATGATGCCTTTTGTTCTATCTGTCAGCCGAGCTTCGATTGTATCAGCTGATATACAGAAAGTTTCCGGATCAACATCTGCAAATACCGGGTTCGCACCACATACAACCGGGGCCATCGCGGAGGCAGACATTGTATAAGGTGAAACAATCACCTCATCCCCTGGGCTAAACCCCGCGGCAGCACAAGCTGCATACAAACCGCTCGTCGCCGAGTTCATGGAAATCGAATATTTGCTGTCAAAAAGCTTCGACCAATTGGCTTCAAATTCTTGAACCTTTGGCCCCCCGAAGAAATCTTTGTGCCAAGCCCCCAGATAACGCGACAAAATCCCGCTCTTCATAACGTCGGTAACTGCTGAAATCTCGCCATCACCGATGACGTTGTATGAGGGAAAAAGATTGGTTCGTACTGGATTTCCGCCTTTAATCGCGAGCTTGGACATTCAAGAAATTCCTTTGGTTAAAGCATCATCACCATTCTTCTCAACCATCATCGCTTTAATTTGATGGCAAATCATTTCCTGACTCAGCATCCAATTTATGTCACGTCGCATCAGAGTTCCATGTTCAAAAAATGCCCGCCATTCACGCCAAGCATTTGCAAGAGCCATTCTCTGATTGCCGTTGAACACTGATATATCCTCCGGATAGAGGAGCTTGGTATATTCGGGATGAGGAACGGGTTTTCTTAATACAATTCGCCTGCAGCCGTCCTCTAGGCGCAGCACCACCTTTTCAAAATGCAATTCAATCTCAAAGAAATTGTACAGCTCGTGGTCAAGTTTGTGCAAAATAACGTTGGCGCCAGCAACTGAAAGGCTAGCACAAGCTCCGTGGTTTCCTTCGCCATTCAATCGGGCAAACGCACAGGTGACCCCTTCATTAATCCCCACGGGCCCAAGAAGGTCGGAAAGGAGCGCAATCATGTGGGGGCCGTTGTGCGTAATGTCTTTGACAAAAACACCTGTCCCGGCCTGAAGTTCTCCAAATTCGCCTGACATAATCCTAGAACGCAGCTCAGCCATAGTATCATCCCAAAGCCGCAGAAAATTAACAGAAATGGTCATGCCTTCTGCCGTTGCTTTATCAACAAGTCTTGTACTTGCTTGCGGATCGTCAGTTATTGGTTTCTCACAGAAAACTGCCTGGATATCTTGTGAAATAGCAAGTTCAAGCGCTTCTTCATGATACTCGGTTGGACTGGAAATGACCAACATGTCTACTTCAACCTTGGCATCTCTGAAATCTTGCAATGTTCTATACAGGCCTGCCATTGGAAAAACTGTTTTCGCGCGTGCCAATTTCTCGGAGGATGGATCAACGCAAGCAACAACGTCGAACCCTCCTACTTCGCGAATTGCGCTGGCATGATCCAAAGATCCTATACTCGGGCCAAAATCAGGTTGGTTAGGATTACCGTAACCAAACGCTATCTCACCACAACCAACAATTCCGACAGATATCAATACTTCACCCACTTATGTTGAACGTCGTTGTTGATATCTCGAAGCCATTGATTTTTGCTCAGATAGTTCAGTACATCATCCAGTGTGAATTCAGGGTGATGCGGATACAAACTCTCGAAAATACGACTGATCACCTGATAGTCTTCAGGTGTATCAAGCGTTAATCGCAGTTTTGGATCAAACTGATGCTCTGGCGCTTCAATCCACCGAAGGTCATAGAGTTCAGGATGACGATAGATGAACAGACTAACATGTTCGCGTTCTTCTGGATCATTAGTACGAGAGAAGGCATCAGCCAAGATTTTCGTTGAGAAAATCTGAACATCCATTCCGATAGGGTAGCAACGTTTATAAACGTTTGAGCAATAATCCGCCTCTTCTGAGATGTATTCTTCATATACTTGGTTGCAGATTTCTGGATCTATCAGTGGGCAGTCGCTTGTCGTCTCAATGATGGTTTCAACGTCGTAGTGCTCGGCGGCACCAAGAACGCGCGACATGACGTCATTCTCGCTTCCTCTATAACAAAGGATCCCCCACTGTTTTGCATACTCCACCAAAACATCGTCTGTGTCGTTATGCGTCGTACACAAGATAATCTCGTCGGAAGCACTTATTCGACGCAGCCTCTCAACCATGAACTCTAGCAACGGACGCCCCATCGCAGGTTTCAGAATTTTCCCTGGCAATCGCGTTGACGTCATCCTTGCCTGTATGGTCACTGCTGTTTTAATCATGGTATGTGTACTGACCTAAACTTAACTCAAACTCATCGCAATCTAACGATCTGAATTATTACTAACCAAAAAGCCCCTAAGCAAGCATCTACTATGTTGGTAAACTGATGGAAACTATCGACCAGATTCGGCTAAAACCCGCGACGATGAGTTTACTCAGTCAAAAATGGGTAGATTGGTTAAATGACATTGAAGTCGTCCGGTTTTCAAATCAAAGAAATCAGATGCACACCTTGGACAGTCAACGCGAGTTTCTAACCCGAAAACTGAACGACCCCAGTTCAAAACTGTTCGGAATTTTTTTTGCCTGTGCTCACATTGGCATGGTGGAACTTGGCAACATCAATCCAGAACGGGATTCTGCAGAAGTAAGATACCTGATCGGGGAGAAGACACTTTGGGGTAAAGGAATTGCTAGCTTCGTCGTCAAAAAAATGGTTGAGATGTCGCGAGAACTGCAAACCATCAAACTTCTGGAAGCCGGTGCCGACACACGGAACACAGGATCAATTAAGGTTTTGCTCAAGAACGGCTTTCAACCAGCCCACGAAAAAGACGATATTCAGTGGTTTCGAAAAGTAATTTAAAAACTTTAAGTAAGAAAATAGTAGTAATGAAATTGTTAAATAATCTCAAAAAGACTGTTGGAAAATTTCAATCCGAACTACAGCGTAAAAGAATAATGAAGGATCGAATACAGTTCGATTCGGCGCTGCTAGATCTCATTGACGAGACGAGACCGAACTCAAAACCGAATATATCTGCATTCATTGATTGCACTTGGGAAAACCCACATTTCTGGTACAGGACATCACTTCTTGTTTCCGCCTTAAATATTGAGCTCACGTCATCTGTTGGTTACATTGGATATTTTAGACATCGCGAGATTTCCAGTACGTTAAAAGCATTCGGGATCTCAAACAAAAAGCATCACAAGCAGTTGATGCCTCCTGTGAAAGACGTGACCGAACTGGCGAACGATCTGATCGCAAAGACGACCTCTCCAAACGATATTGTAGAATGGAAATTACCATTCGATTTCCCCGGAACCGTGTTCTACGATACTTTGCTCAAAGCGCAAAAAACCGGCTTCGTTGATCATCGACGACATGGCTTCAAAGAGCTTTTGATCACCTGTCTACAATCATTGATTGCAACCCGTAAAGCGCTTGAATCCAGCGATTCTGACATTGTCATATGTAGCCATAATATCGGGGAGATTGCGGCGCCTCTCGCATGGCATGGCCTGCAACTCAATAAACAAGTGTATATATTGTATGGTGACTTCGGTGGACAACGTTTTCAGAAAGTGAACTCAGTTGAGACGTTTTTGCGCTGCATTGCTCCGCCGACACGGTCAGAACTCGATAACAGCAGTACACAACAAAAAACGAATCTTATCCGAAATGGAACCGAATATCTCGCAGAACGATTTGCCGGGCAAGCGGGAGATATAGCTTCCGCGCTTGCTTATACTGGTGAGAACAGTGATCTGCAGTACGAAGAAATGTTGAGCGCTTGCAACTGGACAAGCGACAAACCGCTTATCTCGATTTATATGCAGAACTGGTTTGATTTTCCGCACAGTCTTGGCCTGGAAAGATTCAGAGACTTTTACGACTGGATAGAAGCAACCTTTGCCGTCATCCGCGAACAGAAAAACGTAAATTGGTTGATACGAGCGCATCCACTTGACGAACGGTATGGCGTAACGGAAAACGAGTCTGTCCGTTCAATGGTTAAGGCGCTTGACCTAGTTCACATAAAAAGTTGCCCATCCCATATCAACAGCATGACTGTTATAAAGAAATCAACCGGGATCATTACTGCGTGCGGATCAATAGGACTTGAGGCCACCTGTCACGGAACACCGGTTTTAGTTGCAGAGAAGGCTTGGTACGGGGAACATGGCTTTGTTATCGAACCAGGCTCGCGCAGTGGTTACCTGACAACACTAACGAGAGCTTGGTGGACTGAAGTCGATACAAAGAAAGCTAAGGAGTATGCAGCACGTTACTCCGGTTTCTATTTCGGGTATCCTGATTGGCAGAAAGGCCTCATCCATCAGGATGACTCGCAACAGTTCGGGCTTTATCCGGGATTAATGCGCCTAATGAACGAGACCAGAGGTCAGATTAGAACTGAAATCCTAACCTTGCGTGCATGGTCACAATCAAGCAGCACGCAGTACCACACTTACAAGAACCTCCGCGCAAACGATTATGTGCATGCTTCAATGTCAAACAGCTTGCTGTCAAACTAGAGGTTAGGCTCAATTTTCACAGCGCCTAGTTTCGAAAACCTAACCATATAGGGGGTAATTTCGGCACATCTTTCGTACCCAACAGTGATCTCGTCTTATTTATGTCCTTAAAGTACTAAAAGAAAGCGCGCCCCATCAGGAAAACAGCACCTCATCTTGATCGCCAAGATTAAACCAAGTTAGCTGGTAACTCTGTTTTCGACTGGGTTTACCAAGTTTCAACGATCAATTACACGTATTCTAATTGGGTTAAACTCCAAGCTACCTGCTATGCAGAATCAAGTCTCTGAGCCATCTCCCAAGACGTCTCCAACTTTTCCTTTAAATGCCAATTATTATCGCGAATCTCCCAGATATCTCTATTTCGAAAACCTTCAACCAAGTCCCAAAACTCCTCCTCTGGCATATCAACGAATTTGCAGAACCTTCGAATATAATCGATGTCACACTTGCCGTCGAACTTACGACAAAGTTCAATGCCCTCATCACGGGTAAGACGTCCCGCACGGATATCAAGTGCAACCTGCTGAGCCGTTTGCCCAAAGCCTAATTTGAGATACTTTACAAACTGGTTGACGATAACAAAATCCTCATCAAGCATTGTGTGGTTGTGAAGGAACCCCGTCCGCGCAGGATCTGCATCTTTCCCTTCGCGCACTTTCATGCCACGTTCGACAGCAAAACGAGCATTGTTTTCCTGATCATAATCTTCGATGTAGTAGCCCAGATAAATTAGTTTCAGATCATTTTTTAGAATGCGTTCTTTTTCAGGAAACCTGAACAAGAACATTTTTTCTTCCGTATTATAGTCATCCAAATACGGCGAAATATCACCACCGCGCAGAGTGTTCATAGAGACAACGTTTGTTGCATCTCCATCACGCGATCCACTTCCACTACCGACGGTGACAAATGGGTTCTCTCCTGCACAGGCCAATGGAATGTTATTTTGCAGTGCAGTGCGTGGAATACTTGCATAAAGAGCCAAATCCGAAGGATTTACCCAGTTCCCAAGTTTGACGAATGAATGCTTGATCGCCCGGCGAAAGACCTCCGGTGAGGGCTGAACCGTTATGACGTCAAACCCTTTGTGGATGAGATTAGTCAGATTGCATGCACCCAAATCTGTTTGCTGCATTGGCGGATAGACGAATGAAACCAACAACGGGTTCATTCCAACCTCACGCGCAAAGTATGCAAGCCGAGTGCTATCCTTTCCGCCACTCACCCCCACAATACAATCATATCCCATTGGAGATCGTCTACTCTTTGCCCACTCAACGATCTTGGCAAGCTCGGCCCGGCGTCGGTCCCACTCCGCAGCGTCATACGAGAGAGAATATGCGCAAGGCGTGCAGAGACCATCTTCTGTGAAGACCTGTCCCGGACGCGTATCGGGCTCCACACAGTTTTTGCAATACTTCACTGAATGTCCTCCAGTGCGGATATGCTTGGCTTATGACTTCCAAAACAGCTGTCTGGCAGTACAGAACTTGCCACAGGAGACTCTGGCCCGAAACCTTCGACATATCCTTTGCCGATCAAAACATAACTATTCGGGTTATTGTCTGGTTTCCGTGAACCGGTCTTGACAAAATCGGTCCAACTCTCAAGCTGTGAAAGCTGGGCACGTTGATCAAATTCGGCGTCCAGTACTGAGCTTTTCAAAGACCATTTCCCATCCTCGAACGCCCAAGCCTTAGGGTCTCGAAGCGCATCCACATGCTCGAAAAGTTCAGCTTCGGGCATCCCCAACCAATTACAGAAGATTGATGTGTCTTCAGGCACCTCATCTGATTGATGCAGACGCACCAATTCCAGCCCCTGTTCTCTGGTCATCCTGCGCAATCTGATTTCTCGGCTAGCGTGGTCAGTCACCTTGCCGTAGCCAAACTTCCGGTATTTGATAAGATCGTGTAGCCCAGAGTAGTGGTATGAGTCGGTGTCGCTATAAGTATCGAATGTCCTTTTCTGGGGCGCGGTCTCATAGCCAAATATCTTGATCATCAACTCATTCTGCGACTTGGTATCCCAACGCAAGAAGTTATTGAGATATATTCCCCGCACCCCAATTGCTTCGAGCTCCTCATCATCCGGATATGTGAAAGGGCGGGTGTTGTAGTTCAAAAGGTCAGACGTATCAGCGGCGAGATCAGAAATTTCGACCCCCATCAAATCATGATCTTTTCGATATTTGCGCGTCATCTCTACCTTTTGCAGATGAGAGAACATACCAACCTGATCAATCCCTTGATGCGCACCCCAAATAATCAAAGGCACACGATATTGTACGGCGGCCCTTACCGGCCATACTGTCTGCCCCGCCAACACATGCCAGTAAATACTACCCAACTTTTGGATACTTGCTCTGGTCACGGCTTTCACTGTCTCTGATGACACGTTCAAGCCGGTCAAGTCGCAATCAAATGCTTGGCGCATATACGCCAAATTTCGGGTGGCCAGTTCTGTATTATAATGCCCGTTGTAGTAAACAAGCAAAGGCCTCAATCCGAGCACATGTTTTACAACATGCACGACAAACCAAGAGTCTCTGGCACCTGATACAGGAACGATGCAATCATAACTCATTCCTGATCGGCTTTTAAACGGCTGAACCAGTCGCTTCAATTCTTCAAATCTGGCTCCCCAGTCCAGAAGATCTTTCTCTTCATGCACCCTACAACCACTGCAAATCCCATCATCATCAATAATAAGATTTAGTGGATGGTTCTCCGGATATAGGCAGCGGTGGCAGTATCTCATATTACTTCCCGGTCAACTTTGATGAATCCAAGGTCGTCCAGATAACTCTCCGAACGTTTCAGAAGTCGGTCCTCTGTGGATATTGGCACCAACTCATACTTACACCGGCCACTAGATCGAAGATCGTGCCCCATTCTCTGAAGCTGTTTTTTGATCAGCATTACGCTATGTTCACAGTGATTGAGTATGTTCCCAACAACAACAGCTGATGCCTCAGTCATATTCAGGCACTCTGCGATATGCTCAGAACGCCCGACCCCGCCCATTGCGATAACGGGGATTTGAACACGGCGACTAACTTCCGCTATCAAATCGCAATCCAGACCACAAGCCAAACCATCCCTGTCGGTTGACTGTATCAATAATTCTCCGACCCCAAACTTCTCTGCCCTTAACGCATAGTCCAAGACCTCGTCTCGGGAGACTATCGAACCATCCCGGGATGCAATGTCACTCTTTTTTGAAGAGTAATCGATACATGCGACGAGAGCCTGAGCACCAAAACTATCAACAACCTCGTGAAAGAGGCTTTCTATAAATTTGCTCCGGATCAGAACCTTGTCTGCACCTGCAGCAATAATCTGGCGCACCTGATCAAGAGATGTTACGCCGCCGCCGTAGCATAATGGAACAAATGCCTTTGCTGCGACACGCCTGATCATTTCGATATCTGGACCTCTTTGCGTCCGATTACCCGAAATATCCAAAAGGCATATTTCATCAATACCCCAACGATTCAGAAACTCGGACGAAACCTCTGGGCTTCCAACAGGTAAATGCCGGCGGAACCCGAAACTTTGCACCGCAATACCGTCTCGAACGAGGATACTTCCGCCCAATCGTTTCAACAGCATTGTTCAACACCAGCAGACTTGGAAGACAAGACGATGTTCGTGAAATTTCGTAGCATAACGAGACCGGTTCTTTGGCTTTTCTCAGGATGAAACTGGGCGCCGAAAATATTGTCTTTTGCCAGCATAGAGGTGAATGAACCGAAATAGTTTGTCTGTGCCAATGCATCCGGGCAAGAAGCAGGCAAGGCAAAGCTATGATCAAAATACACCATCTCTCCGTCTTCTATTCGGCTGAGCATCCCATGCTCCGGCACGAGGCGCGAAATCGTATTCCAACCAACCTGAGGACGGCGAACCGGATGCTCTCCACGCCATCCGTCGGCAACAGGCACAACACACGAATTGATCCACCCCAAACCCTCGATACCGTCGCTTTCGCTTGAGCCGCGAGCAAGCAGATGCATTCCAAGACAGATCGCAAAAAGTGGCTTTTTCTTTTCTATGACCTCAAGCTGCAAGGCCTCAACAAAACCACCAGCTCTTAAATTATCCATGGCCTTGCCGAAACTACCCACCCCAGGAAGTATCAGACCATCAAATTCACGCAATTCTTCCGGAGTCCCGGTAACTACCGATTCAACGTTTAGAAAATTTAACGCGGATTGAACCGATCCAAGGTTGCCCATCCCGTAATTGACAATACCAATTCGCATTGAAATCACTCTCCGGAGCAAACGATTTTCAAATCACTTTCGACCATTTCTTTAACCAAGTCTTCGAAACACGTGGTCGCCGACCAACCCAGCTCGGCCTTTGCCTTAGAGCAATCACCAAGTAAGAAATCAACCTCTGTCGGCCTGAAATAACGCGGGTCCACTTCAACCAAGCATCTGCCACTGGCGCTATCAAGGCCCTTTTCGTCAACGCCTTTCCCAACCCACTCTATTTCGAAGTTAATATGTCGAAACGCCAGTTCTACAAATTCACGCACGGAATGTGCTTCCCCGGTCGCGAGCACAAAGTCATCTGGCTTCTTATAATGCAAGATGCGCCACATACCCTCAACATAGTCTCGGGCATGTCCCCAATCACGTTTCGCATCAAGGTTGCCTAGATACAATTTGTCCTGTTTGCCAAACTTGATCGCAGCAACAGCTCTTGTAATTTTCCGAGTCACAAAGGTTTCGCCTCGGATAGGGCTTTCGTGATTAAACAAGATGCCGTTGGAAGCGAAAATTCCGTATGCTTCCCTGTAATTTCTCACAATCCAGTAAGCATATAGCTTTGCTGCCGCATATGGGCTTCTCGGCTGGAAAGGTGTCCCCTCACTTTGGGGCGCTTGAGCATCCCCATAAAGCTCGGAAGTCGAGGCTTGATAAAACTTGGTCGTTTTCTCTAGTCCTAGAATCCTTATAGCCTCAAGCAGACGAAGTGTGCCAAGGGCATCTGCATTCGCTGTATATTCAGGAGTTTCGAAACTGACATGCACGTGACTTTGGGCGGCCAAATTGTAGATCTCGTCAGGTTGAGTATCCTTGATAATTCGGATTAAATTTGTTGCGTCAACCATGTCCCCATAATGCATGGTAAACGTACGATTTTCTTCGTGCAAATCCTGATATATGTGTTCAACACGGCCAGTGTTGAATGATGAAGACCTTCTTCGGATACCGTGGACGTTGTACCCCTTATCCAGCAATAACTCGGCCAGATAGGCACCATCCTGACCTGTCACTCCCGTTATGAGCGCAGTTTTACCCATAGAGAAAATCCCCATTTTTCGCAAAAATTATTCAGACTGGTGTTGTGGCTATCTTTACGCAGTTTCTCAAGTATTATTTCATAAAGTCATGGTCTGTATATCGTGTGGATATACCATGCTGAACCATGGATTAAGCCAATTGCACCAAAAAAGACGAGGCATCTTCCAAAAGCTAAAAAGTGCTAACTTCAAACTTTAGTTACCGTCGCCCCGCATACGTCAACGTCTCCAAGCCAGCCTGCTATCAAGTCGTCAAAAAGTTTGTTGTTATCGCTAACAAATTGTAAAACCCAGAAATCTCGCGCGACCAATACTATTGAGGGACCAAAATGAGTTTTTCTAAACTAGTTCTTCGTAAAATATTATTCCAATTTCCGTCATGGTTAGAAAAGTTTTCTCATGTAAACAGAAGCCTTCGTTTTCAGAATTTTGAGAACCGGTTCCTCGGAAAACTCGATTTGTCCAATAATCGTCAAGATCTTCATAGCACCATTCGAAGAAAACTGGGGAACATACCAATTGATTACTTTGAATTTGGTGTATATTCTGGAAAATCTTTCCTTCCATGGCTTGAGGAAAATAAAAATCCTTCCAGCAAGTTTTACGGATTTGATACATTCACAGGTCTACCAGAAGATTGGGACAGGAACAGACCAAAAGGGACGTTCGATACAAACGATACGGTTCCTGACACCAAAGGGGATCACAGGGCTACCTTCATCAAAGGAACATTTCAAGAAACATTGTATAAATTTCTTGATAACTACGTTCGCGCGGAAGACATACATCTAATAATTCATATTGATTGCGATATTTTTACTGGTGCTATTTATTCGTTGTTTGGTATCGAGCCTTATCTGAAATCTGGCGATATCATAATATTCGACGAATTCAAGGATCATAATAACGAGTTTCGTGCATTTGAGATTTTCACTTTAAGCACCAATATTGAGCTACAGCCCTTCTTAAAATCAAAATCAAATAATCAATGGGCATTTGCTGTGCATAGAACAGTCTACTGACTTCTGGAGCATTAATTGGTGAAGATCTGCATAGGATATAAGGTCGTCTCCGGTCCATGGGGTGGAGGAAACAGTTTTTTCTCTTCTCTCACCCGAGAACTATCAAAGGCCGGCCATATCGTCGTCAACAACTTAAATGATGACGATATTGACGTAATTGTTATCACCGACCCCAGATACGGTCGCCGCAACAAGTCCATCCCCTTCAGCTACAGAGCTGCTTGGCTCTACACCCGAGAAATCAATCGCAATTGCCTTATTGTTCACCGTATCAACGAGTGTGACGAGCGGAAAAACACGAGGCACATGAATCAGTTGCTGAAAAAATGCAACCAAGCTGCCGACTACACGGTATTCGTAGGTTCTTGGTTGAAGTCCCTTGACCTTTGGCAAGGTCCGAAGCGAATGCCAAACTCGGTCATACTAAATGGCTCAGATCAGGACGTCTTCAATCGCAAGGGATTTGTACCATGGAATGGCTCGGGTCCTCTAAAGCTTGTCACCCACCACTGGGGAGGCAACTGGATGAAGGGCTTTGATATTTACGACCATATTGATCAGATGCTTGCCCAGCCAAAGTGGAAAGGAAAAATTGAGTTTTCCTATATTGGCAACACGCCAGATGGTTATAAGTTTAAAAATGCTAGACTTGTTGAACCTTTGTCAGGAGAGGCGCTGGCGGATGCACTACGAGAAAACCATGCCTATGTAACCGGTTCTTTAAATGAGCCCGGGGGCAACCATCAAAACGAAGGCGCGCAGTGTGGCTTACCTGTACTGTATCTTCGAAGTGGCTGCATGCCCGAATACCTCAGTGGTCACGGACTGGAATTTACTGACAAGACTGATTTTGAGTCAAAACTTCTGGAATTGATTGAGAATTACGAGCTATGGGAACAAAAAACCAAAAGTTATCCTCATAATTCTTACAAATCTTGCCAACAATGGATTTCTCTTCTTGAGAATATAATCAAAAAGAAAGAGAGCTTTCTGCTCGATAGAGATGAATACAAAATTGGTATCTGGCGGAAAATCAGAAATATCTGGCGTAAATAATGTCTAAAATCGACAGCAATTATAAGCAATCGCTCCGATGGGCGTGGAGAGCCATTCAAACGGTGATTTCATTCTTACCCAAAAGCAGGAATGGCATTTCGGTTTGGTACGGAGGAGCGCGCGCTGGCGATATTGGCGGCCCCTTGGTGAAGGTCAAACGCCTTAAAGAACATTTCCCTGAACAAAGATACAGACACTCCATTGTCTATACGCTTTCAAATACTCCTTATTTGACAAAACTTGCATTTAAATCACTCAAATCAAAGAACATACCGATTGTGCTGAATCAAAACGGCGTTTTTTACGGGGCCTGGTTTGACGGCGATTGGCAAGAAAAGAACAAGGAAATGTCGATTGCGTGGATTAATGCCGACCATGTTTTTTGCCAAAGTGAATTTTGCCTTCGATGTGCTGAAACTTTTTTGGGTAACCGAACAGGCGAGACAGAAATTTTATATAACGCTATAGATCTGGAACATTTTTCTCCAAGCACTAGCGTTTCTCAAGACAGAGAACCAACATTTCTTGTTACAGGAAAGTTCGATAGTCACATGTTCTATCGGATTGAAGCCTCTTTGAGAGGCTTCGAAATAGTGCGCAATTCGGGCCTAAATGCCAAAATAGTAATTGCCGGCTGGATGTCAAATGACTGCCTTAAGAAGTGCAATCAACTAATAGACGCGCTGGGAGTAGAGGAGCACACCTCCTTATTAGGAAGCTACACGCAAGAAAATGCACCCGATATCTATCGTTCGGCCGATGTTTATCTAATGCTAAAACACAATGACCCTTGCCCAAACACCGTTTTAGAATCACTCGGGTGTGGATTGCCCGTCCTGTACTCAAATTCTGGCGGCGTACCCGAACTTGCTCCCGGTCTTAGCGGGCACCCACTTGAAGTCGATCAAAGCTTTGAGAAGACGTACACTCCTAGCCCCGAAGTGATCGCAATGGGTATGGAAGCGATACTCCAGAACCTACCTGAAAGAAAAATCGCTGCACGTAGGCGGGCAATAGAGGCCTTTGACATCAACAAATGGGTTCATCGCCACAGGAAAGTTTTTGATACTCTTCTAGCGAAAAACCGGACCCGATAGCCAACAATACAGCCTACTCTTCCGCAGACTGATTACCGTTCATCTTTAGGAGGAAATTGCACTTTCAAACACCCGCAAAGTCTCCTCACTCACATGATGCTCAATCCCTTCGGCATCAAACTCTGCCGTATCTGGATCAACGCCGATGGAGACGAGGAAGTTATAGACGATCTGGTGGCGGTCGCGACATTTTTTGGCGAGCGTTTCGCCTTTTTCTGTCAGAAAGATTGAGCGGTATGGGCGCGAGGTGACAAAACCGTCGCGTTCCAGGCGTTTGATGGTGTTATTGACCGTCGCGGCCGTGACGCCGAAGCGTTCGGCGAGCGCGACAGAGCGGGCCTCGCCTTCCTCATTGATCAAATCGCCAATCATTTCAACATAATCTTCGGTGACCTCGCGAGCATGTGCGTCGCGCAGGCGGGCAAAGACTTCGGCCTTGTTATGGCGCGGATTTAACGTCGGCTTATCGCCCATCGGTCTCTCCAAACAGTATCTCCGAAATCTTCATAACAACTAAGTGCTTAAAAATCAATTTAGCCTTGACTAACTTTAAAAGTCCGCACATAGATAGTGGGTATTCTATTGAATGATTTTAACTTGCTGTCGGGACCCGTCATGACCCTTCGAAATGTTGCACGCCGTCTTTGCCTGATCACCATCCTTGGTGTCTCTGCCCTCGGTGCTACCGCTGGCATGGCCATGGCCAAACCGCTTAATGTTGTCGCGACCACATCCATGATCGCCGACGCGGCCCGTCAGATTGCTGGCGATCGGGCCGAGGTCACGGCCTTGATGGGCCCCGGGGTTGATCCGCATTCGTACCGTCAGACACGCAGCGACATTGCCGCCATGGCACGCGCTGACCTTGTCTTGTGGCATGGTCTTTATCTTGAAGCGCAACTCGAAGAGTTTTTCCTTGATCTGGAAAAGCGCCGCAATGTGGTCGCAGTTGGCGAAGCCATCGACAAGAGCAAGCTTTTGAGTCATGCGGATTACGATGGCCGGTATGATCCGCATGTCTGGATGGACCCGCAGTTGTGGAAAACCGTAGTTGGGGCTGTACGTGATGCACTGATCAAATCCGATCCCGATGGCAAAGCGATCTATACCGCCAATGCCGACAAACACATTGCGGATATTGAAAAGCTGATTGGCTATATGAAGTCGGTCACCACGTCTGTTCCGGAAAAAAGCCGTGTGCTGTTGACCGCACATGATGCCTTTAGTTATTTCGGGCGCGGGTATGATTTTGAGGTTCTGGGCATTCAAGGCATTTCAACCGAATCCGAGGCTGGCCTTCGCCGGGTCGAAGAGCTGGTTAACATCATTGTTGATCGCAATATTTCGGCCGTGTTTGTCGAAAGCTCGGTGCCTGAGCGCAATGTGCGTGCCCTGATCGAAGGGGCCGAGGCCCGTGGGCAAAACGTCATCATTGGTGGTACACTGTTTTCCGATGCCATGGGAGAACCGGGTACCTATGAAGGCACCTATATCGGTATGATCGATCATAACACCACCCTGATCACCCGTGCGCTGGGTGGTGATGCGCCTGAAACCGGCATGCAGGGTGAACTTGCACCAAGCTCGTAACGTAAAGACCGCAAGTGCCAAACAGATAAAACATTGATAAAATCAGTGATCAAATGCACACAGCGTCGGACCACGGACAAAGCAACAGGAAAATCTCATGCGTAACGCCGAACTGATTGCCGAGGCCGGAAAGATTGTTGATGTCGCAGGCAAGGACGCACCGCTGACCGTGCGCGGCCTGACGGTTTCCTATGGCAACAAACCGGCTGTATTTTCGGTTGATGCCTCCATCCCCGCCGGATCCATGACCGCCATCATCGGCCCGAACGGGGCGGGGAAATCAACCTTCCTGAAAGGGGCACTTGGTGTGGTGCCGCGCCTGTCGGGTGAAGTGCGGATTTTTGGCAAACCGTTTCACGAGGCGCGCGATCGGGTGGCCTATGTGCCGCAACGCGCCAGTGTTGATTGGGATTTCCCGGCCCGGGTGATTGATGTCGTTCTGATGGGGCTTTATGGATCGGTCGGTTTGCTCCGCCTATGGCGGGCACGCCACCGCGAACAGGCCATGGCCTGCCTTGACCGGGTCGGCATGAATGATTTTGCCGACCGGCAGATTGGTCAGCTTTCGGGCGGACAGCAGCAACGCGTGTTTCTGGCCCGGGCGCTGGCGCAAAATGCCGAGTTTTACTTGCTTGATGAGCCGTTTGCCGGGGTCGATGCCGCGACCGAACGCGCCATTGTCTCGGTTCTTAAAGACCTTAAATCCGAAGGCCGCACGGTTGTCTGTGTGCATCATGATCTTTCGACCGTGCCGGAATATTTTGACCGCGTGTTGCTGATCAATGTACGCCGCATCGCCGAAGGCCCGGTGGATACGACCTTTACCGCCGAGAACCTTCAGGAAACCTATGGCGGGCGTCTAGCCGCCACCCATATCGACGAGTTGCGCCTCGCCTGATTGAGGCAGCCTGAGACAAGCACAGCACGGTAACGCAAAGATCGCACCATGAGTTTTCTCGATTATTTCATAAGCGCCCTGTTGTTGCAGGCCGGATATAACAGCGCCCTTGTCGCAGTTGGTGCCGGGTTACTTGGCCTATCAGCGGGCAGTGCCGGGGCGTTTATTTTCCTGCGCAAACGCGCGTTGGTGTCCGATGCGATCAGTCACGCCACCCTGCCCGGTGTTGGCTTGGCCTTCATGATCATGGTGGCCTTTGGGTCTGATGGCCGCTGGTTACCCGGATTGATCATTGGATCGGCGATTTCATCGGCGATTGGCCTGATCCTTGTCGAATGGATTACGCGCAAAACCCGCCTGACCGAGGATGCGGCGATTGGTGCGGTGCTGTCGGTGTTTTTCGGGTTTGGCATTGTCCTTTTGACCATCATCCAGACCATGTCATCTGGCCGTCAGGCCGGACTTGAAAACTTCCTTTTGGGGTCGACGGCCGGCATGTTGATTTCCGAGGCGACCACCATTGCGGTTGCTGGGGCCCTTGCCGCCGCATTCGTCTTTTTGCTGCGCCGTCCGATGACGCTTGTGGCGTTTGATCCGGAATATGCCGCGACCACCGGGGTCAATGTGCGCAATATTGACCTTGCCATGATGGGCTTGGCCCTGATTGTTACCGTGATCGGGCTTAAGATCGTCGGATTGATCCTGATTGTTGCGCTTTTGATCATCCCACCAGTCACCGCCCGCTTCTGGACCAATCAGGTCGGCCCGATGATCGGCATTTCAGCCCTGGTTGGCGGGATATCGGGCTACATCGGTGCGGTTCTGTCCGCCGCAGAGGCCTCCATCCCTACGGGACCGATCATTGTGCTCGTGGCGTTTGGCTTTTTCATGATTTCCGCATTGTTTTCCCCGTTACGTGGTGCGCTGGCGTCAGCGTTGCGCCATCAACGGTTTCAGCGCCGCGTCCATCGCCGTCAGGGACTTTTGGCCCTGTCCCGGCGTGAACCAATCTATGACGGATTGACCCTGCGCATCCTGCGCCGGTCTGGCATGATCCGGCGTGATGGGGTCGCGACATTGCGCGGGCGTACTGCATCGGAAAAGGCATCGCGCGATGAAGCACGCTGGGCCATGGCGCGCCGTATTCTGCCCGATGATTCAGCGATTGAACGCTATGACGGGCTGACCCCGATTGAACGGATGATGACATCCGACCAGATTGCCGAGATCGACCGCATGCTTGCCGAGAAGCAAGGAGCATCCGCATGATCGACAATCTGATGACCGCCCTTGGTGCCGAGTTTGTCCAACTGAGCCTAACACCGACCCTGATTGGTATTCTGGCCGCTGTTGCCTGTGCGTTGCCGGGCAATTTCCTGTTACTGCGTCGTCAGGCCCTGATTGGGGATGCGATCAGCCATGTTGTCCTGCCGGGTATCGTTGCGGCCTTTCTTGTCACCGGCACGATCACGGCGGTGCCGATGATGCTCGGTGCCGGGGCGGCCGCGATTGTCGCCGTTGTCATGATCGAGATTGTCAAACGTCTGGGTCGGGTTGAACCGGGGGCGGCCATGGGATTGGTGTTTACCACCTTGTTTGCCGCCGGTGTGCTTTTCCTAGAAATAACCGATACCAGCTCGGTGCATATTGATGTGCAGCATGCGCTTTTGGGTAATCTTGAAAGCCTGATCTGGTTTGATGCAGAAGGCTGGCAGTCGCTTGTTGATCCAGCCGCCTTGGCGACCCTGCCACCGCAATTGCCGCGCCTGGCGTTGGTTCTGGTCGGGATCGGGTTGTTTATTGTTCTGTTCTGGAAAGAACTTAAAATATCGACCTTTGACGCCGCCTTTGCCGGGGCGATTGGTATTCGCACAGGACTTCTCAGCTTTGCGCTGGTGGTCGCCACCGCGATTGCCGCCGTGGCAGCCTTTGACGCGGTCGGGTCGATCATTGTGATTGCGATGTTTGTCTGCCCACCGGCAAGTGCGCGGTTGATGACCAACCAGCTTGGCCGACAGGTTGGTTGGTCCGTCGTCTTTGCAACGATTTCGGCCATTCTGGGCTATGTCTTTGCCGGATATGGGCCGGGGTGGTTCGGATCCCCCTATGCGGTCAGTGCGGCGGGCATGATTGCCACGATTTCCGGGATCATCATGCTGTTGGCTTGCCTGTTTGGGCCGCAACGCAAGCGGGTCGGTCAGCAGGCAGAAGCCTAGGGTAATTTTCTCCTCGCCCAACCAAAACCCATCGCACATACTCGTACGATGCAAATTGTTCGGGTTTTCAATCACCTTGTGATGATGATGTGCATGCTGATGTCTGTCGCGACATTTGCACAGGCACAAACGGATGGCACGTCCGAGCCTGCCACTACAAAGATCAAAAACGACCTGAAATCATATGGCGATATCGATCTTTATGTTTTCAAAGACCGTGCGGCGTTTCTAGCCATCATGGATGACACCCTTGGTCTGGAAAATATCGCCAGCCCGGAAAAGGCATTCGCCAAACTGCCCCGGTCGCCCTTTACCATCACCGGACGAAAGAGTGGCAAGCAAATACCGTCCTGCCAGATTTTTGTGCCCGCCAATATCGCACCACAAAGTGGCAACGAGATTTTCGCCCAGTTGATGCGTGGGTGGTTTGGACAATCTTTGACCTATCAAAGCAGTGCCGAGCAAACGTTTGAGTGGCTGATCCACCACGAAGCGCGTCACTGTATGCCGGAACATTTCGGGGACGGAGATGCCAAAAGCCATGCCGATGAAGTTGATGCCGATATTTTCGCGTTTAACGCCTTATCCAAAACGATCAAAAACCCAAACGGACTTGCTGCCGATATCATCGCCTTTCGCATGATCACTGCGGCCCTGTTTGCCGATGCCAGCCATATGACCGGCCTTTCAGTCAAATACGGGCTTACGGCCATAGACCCGCAAGAGACGCTGACGGCAGATCAGGAAATCGTGGCGTTCAGGTCGGTACGGAAACTGGTTTTTGCCCGCGCACGGGCCCTGGCAACCGGGGTTAATCCGACCAATCGCGAACTGACACGCGCGGTAACCGAACTGCGCGAAGAAATAGACCAGGGCGGACTTACCCCCCCATCGCCTTTGGTTTCGGAAATCCTGATGGATCTCGATGATGCGATTGCACATCTCGCGCCAAAGCTTCATCAGTCCGTTGCCACCCGTTAATCGTTAATTATCCTCGACCGGCCTTGCGCCAGAACGTCATGGCCAGACATTGATCACGCGTTAATCCGATGTCCTTACGCCAGAAATTGTGGATCGGTTTATAGTCATCCTGTTCGACCCCGGCCCAGCAATAGACGCTGTGTGCGTCCTTCGGGATGGAGATGACGCGCACAGCATCCTGAATGAGACTGTGTTCAACATCATCACCACAGTCGCGTAACAGCCAGCGGACTTCAATCGCACTGTCGGTGGCGATGTCGCTGATGTCATCCTTGCTACCGACCTCGATCATGGCATGGCCTTTGACGTGGGGCGGCATGGCATTAAGATAGCGGCTGATCGCCGGAAGGGCGGTTTCATCCCCGGCGAACAACATCCAGTCCGCATCAGGCAATTCGTTGCCAAGCGGCCCGGTCATGGCGACCAGATCGCCTGTGCAAGCATGTATGGCAAAGGATGATCCCGGCCCATTATCGCCATGCACGACAAAATCAACATCCATCCAACCCGCCGCGGCATCAATATCGCGGATGGTATAGATGCGCTGTTCGATGGCATTTTCGCCATGGGGCCAGACCGGCATGCCATTATCGGCAAGCGTTGGCCATTTTGGGGCCACCTGCCCGCGCGGTGGGATCAAAAGACGGATATGGATGCTGTCGGTGTCATAAGCCGCAAGATCCGCCCCATGCAGCCTGATCCGGCGCATGTGGGGCGAAAGATCGGTCATTTTGCCGACGGTAAGTTCGCGAAAATTGGGCAGCTTGCCGTTGCTTTTCCCGGCCCCCTTCCAGCGGCAATCAAGATTTGCCTCGGGCAATGCGCCCTGGAGCAACGAAATGATCGCTGATTTCATCTGGATAACGCCAACGTCGCTGGTTGCGCCGACCTCGATATCCAAACCAGCATCGTTGCAGGCAAGATGAACATGGCCGATGGATACCGAAACCCTGATGGCGTTCGCATCGCCCTGCACATCGCAGTCATGGCTTTTGTAATAGTCTGATGCACGCGCGATGATCGCAGCACTGTCAGGAAGGGTTATGCGGGTTTTGGCGGTTAAAACAGGTGATGGCATGGGGCTCTCGGCAGGATGCAGGTGTATTGATGAATACATATGCTATTGAGAATAACACTGATATTCATTCTTAACAAAATTTCTCATGAAATAGCAACTGCCATGTTAGATATTTAGACAAATACATAGACCCACGCTGGCGCGCATGTGTATCGCCCGGCAAGCTCCTGAAAGTATAAAGACCCGACCATGATCGATAAAATCCGCCGTCTCAAACCGTCTGAATTCGCATTGGCCGTTGAATGGGCTGCCAAAGAAGGCTGGAATCCCGGCCATGCTGACGCCGAGGTATTTTTAAATACTGATCCTGAAGGCTTCTGGGGCGCGTTCGATAAAAAGGGGATGGCAGCGGTGATATCCGCCGTGCAGTACAGTTCCGATTTTGGATTTGTCGGATTTTATATCTGCCGCGAAGACCGCCGTGGATCGGGCCTTGGATACAAGTTGTGGCAAACGGTTTTAAAAGACAACCCGCTTAAAACCATCGGACTTGATGGCGTTGTCGATCAGCAAGATAACTATCGCAAATCCGGTTTTGAATTTGCCCACCGCAATGTCCGATATGGCGGCATCGTGAACGCCCAAAGCCCGGAAAATGACGATCTGTTTGATCTGTTGATTGATGATATCGCCGTCATCAATGCGTTCGAGCAAACCTGCAAGCTGTTTGCCGAAAGCCGGATTGAATTCCTGCGCGGCTGGATTGGTGCTGAAAACCACACGGCGATTGCACTAAAGGGCCCGATGGGGTTGCGCGGATATGGCGTCATTCGCCCCTGTGAAGAGGGTCACAAGGTCGGTCCGCTTTTTGCCCCAAACCCCAAAGATGCCAAGGTGCTGTTTGACGCCCTTTTAGCACGTCGCGCCGATCAGGGTGGCAAAGTATTTCTCGATGTCCCCGAACCCAATCAGGCGGCAATTGAGCTTGCCAGCAGCCATGGCATGCAGCCTGAATTTGAAACCGCGCGGATGTATAAAGGCCCGGCACCGGCACTTGACCTTGATATGACCTTTGGCATTTCATCGTTTGAATTAGGGTAATTATCCTTACGATGGGGTTGAGGCTTGGCTAAAAGTCTGGCAACAAACATTTAATGCCAAAAGTATAGATCGACCTAACCCAATGCCATAGCTTTACAGGCAGTTTGTAGAGTTCCCGGGTCGATCACGGTTAGTGGCGGGAAAAGTTGTCAGATTTTTTATGGAAAAAGGACGCCACAGCCCCCAACTCTTTGAAAGGGGGACTAATCGACATTCAGGCCACAATCATAAACCGAAGAAGACTTTTCGCCCGACATCTGTGACGCGACGCACCGCCTCGTCCATCCGGGGCACGGATTTATCTGCTGCGGCTGATCAGGTGATACAAAAACAGTCATAACGCTGGACACCAGAAACCGATATGGATATTGCGACACTCATTGGGATCCTTGCCGGATCAGGCGTTATTGTTGGCGCTATTTTGATCGGTGGTAATCTTGGTGCTTTTGTTGATGTGCCGTCTATCATGGTTGTGTTTGGCGGCACAGCGGCCGCAACCCTGATCAAGTTTCCGATGCGCGATGTGATCAAGTCACTCAAGATCGGGATCGGCATCGCCTTTAAGAACCCCAAGGAAGACCCGCTTTCGATCTATGAGAAAGCCATCGAACTTGCCGGTCTGGTCCGCAAAAACGGGTTGCTTGGTCTTGAAACAGCAGAAGTCGACAATGAGATCATGGCGCGTGGCATTCGCATGTGTGTCGATGGTCACAGCGGTGAAGTGATCCGAAGTTCGATCTCAAGCGAAGTTGAAAAATCCATTCAAAATGATGAGCTCGGGGAACTGATGTTCCGCGGGATCGGCGATACCGCGCCAGCATTTGGCATGATCGGCACACTGGTTGGTCTGGTGCAGATGCTGGCCAACCTGTCTGATCCTGATGCGATTGGGCCGGCGATGGCGATTGCCATGCTGACAACATTCTATGGTGCGGTTCTTGCCAACCTGATTGCGCTTCCGATTGCTGACAAGCTGGCGCTTAAGGTGGATCGTCTGAAAAACACCAAACAATTGATCATTGAGTCTGTCGTTCAAATTCAGGGCAGCCAGAGCCCGATGGTGATGAAGGAAATTCTGGGTCCCTATTTGCCCGGTGGCGTCCCCAAAGATGCCGAAGGCGACGGGGAATAATCATGGCATCCTCTTTCATCCGGAACATGGTGTAAGGCCATGGCAAAGAAACCCTCAGCAGGCGCCCCCGCATGGATGGCGACATTCGCTGATTTGATGTCGTTGCTGCTTGTTTTGTTCGTCCTTTTGCTGACCTTTGCTGAGATGGATGTCATCCGTTACAAGCAAATCGCAGGGTCGATCAAAGGTGCCTTTGGTTTTTCCAAGGAAGACCAGCTTGCCGGTGTGATTGAAATGGACGGGTCAATTCTCGGTATGGCCTTAAAGGCACCAACGCCTGACACCCCACGGGTTGTTGCAGAAATCCCCAAAGCCGAAACGCCGAAAGTCGAGATCGATCAGACCGACAGCAAGGAAGAAAAAGCCGAGGCCCTTGAAGAAACACTCAGCACCGTTCTTGAAAACATGGGGCTTAGCGATCAGGTCGGGCTGGAACGCATTGATGGCGATGTGATCGTCAGCTTTCCAAATGAGCTGGCCTTTCCGTCGGGTTCTTCGGGCATGACAGAAGAATTCGCCGCCATCCTGAACCGCGTCACCCCCGTAATCAACCAGACCGAAGGTGAAGTTCATATCGCAGGCCATACCGATAATATTCCGGTTTCGTCTTCATCTCCCTATATATCAAACTGGGACCTTTCGGCGGCACGGGCGACATCCGTTTTGCATCACATGATCGACCAGAACGGCACAGAGCCGTCGCGAATGGTCATTCAGGGATATGGCGACAGCCGTCCGATTGCGACAAATGACACCCCGGAAGGACGATCACAAAACCGCCGGGTTGCCATCACCATCGAAATGGTCGAAAGCAACAAACCAGATGGCGCTTCAAATGGCAGCGGGGCATCCCCCGGTCAGAATGGAGAGGGCACTGCCCCGAACGACAGCTCGACCCAAGACGGTCAGGCAGCCCCCGAAGAAGAACCGACAATGCGACGCCGCACGTTTAGCATTCCGGGTAGTCAGTGATCGGCATATTTAACCAACTGCGCAGTGAACCGCGTGGCAGGGACGAAACCAGCGCTGCTTAACGCGGTTGGCAACAATAGGAATTCACGCATCATGACGATGCAAGAGAACAACATTAAAACGATCCTGTATGCCGACTACAGCGAACGCAACATTCGTTCCGCCAAGGAAGCGATTGATCCGCTTGGATTTGGCGACTTCATTCGCTGCGACGACCGTGAAAAAACCATTGAACTCGTGAGCTCCTTAAAGCCCGACATCGTTCTGGTTGGTCTTTATCTTGACGGCATGCGCGGCATTTCGACCATCCGTTCGATCCGCGAAAGCATCACGGCGACCAACCGCCACGGCAAGGATGTCACCATCCTGCTTGGTGCACCAAAACTTGATCGACGCGCCATGCGTGAAGCCGTTGATGCCGGTATAGAAGGCATCTTCCGCCAGCCGGTTGATCCGGCACGCTTACGCAAGATCATTACATCCGTGATGAAAAAGCCGCGCCGGTTTGTTCTTCAAGATGATTACTTCGGCCCCGCACGGCCACAGGACTTGGCCAAAGACGAGACCGTACCGTCACCCGAGGACGAAAGTGTTTCAGAAACCAAGCAGCGCCGGCATAGCGACAAGGCCCGCGCACCGGCATCTGCGTCCGTCACGATCAAACCAAATGGCCGGCGCCGCAGCGATACTGCTGTGAAACCTGAGCCAACATCCCAGCCAGACAGCACGAACAAACAAACTTTTGATGATGGCGAACTTGCCGGTGTTGCTAATCAAGACAAGGAATCTCTTGATGCCCGCAACATCAAAGCGGCAATTGCCGCGCGCGCGCTTTTAAAACCAGATCTTGTGCCCAAAAAGCCAAAGCCGAAATCAAAACCACAGAAGGTCGCGGCGGAAACCCCAGAAATCGAAGAAGACACAGTCCCGGTTGAAGAAAGTCCAAAAGAGCCCGCCAAAGAACAACCGATCCCTGCCGTTTTAAAAGAGGCAGACGTTGCCGGTGAGCCTGAGAGTGAGGTTGACGCCGAGCCCGAGATTGATGAAGAGGAGCTTGTTGAAATTGATCTGCAAGAAGCCCTTGTCGATCACAAGCTTTGGGTCGATACCGGCGGCAAGGAAGGGTCGGTCATGGCAATTGAACATGCCGATTTGCGCGATGCGGACCTGGAAGGTATTGACCTGAGCCGATGCGGGCTTCGTTTTGCGTCTTTCAGAAACGCCAATTGCAAGAATGCGGTTCTTAGGCGGTGTGACCTGACCGCGGCTGACTTTGTTCAAACCAACCTTGAAAGTGCCAACCTTGCCGCCAGCCGTTTATCCGGCGCACGGTTTAATGAGGCGACGCTGCGTAATACCGTGTTTCTGGGTTCCGATTTGTCCAATGCCTGCTTTAAGGGCATGCATCTGATTAATTGTGATCTCAGCGGCACGAACCTTGCCGGGGCGGATTTCAGGGATGCGGATTTAAGCGGTGCCAATGGCTTGTTTGCCGAACAGATCCAGCGCGCGCGCGTCAACACCAACACCCGCCTGCCCCGCAATTTGAAACTGCGCAGTTAATCGCTTAAAGCTCGCAGACCATATGTAAACTTGGAAAAGTAAAGTCGGATGCAAAGGGGGCTTCAAACGTTCCGATGATTTCAAAGCCAAGCTTTTCGTAGAACCTGCGTGCAGACAGGGTTGAATAGCATTCAAACCGGGTTGCCGCATGGGCTACCTTCGCATCATGCACACAGCGATCAAAAAGCACCTTTCCCAACCCCTGACGGGTAAATTCCGGATCAACGGCAAAATGGCGTACATGCGCCAATCCCGGCTGAACGGACTTTTCCGAAGTTCCGGGGCGTACGGCGGTCCATCCACCTGCCGCGATCACGCGTTTGCCTGTTTCCTTCACCAGATAATAACTGCACGACGACATTAATTCTGGCTTGGCAAAAGACAGAAACGGCATAGCGCGGGCAAGAACATCCGGCGCGTAGTCGTCTTTAAGAAGCTGGGAATAAGACCGGGTAAACAATGCACTGATCGCATCTGCATCTGAAAGGGATGCAATTTCCACGATGCGATCTGCCATTGGTTTTAATCCCTATCTGCGACCAAACATCTTTTCGATGTCGTGAAGTTTCAGTTCGACATAGGTCGGGCGGCCATGATTGCACTGCCCGGAATGCGGGGTGGCTTCCATCTGACGCAGCAATGCGTTCATTTCATCGGCATTCAGCTTTCGCCCGGACCGCACCGAGCCATGACAGGCCATGGTCGCGCAGACATACATCAGCCGGTCTTTAAGCAACATGCCCTGCCCCAGTTCGGCAATTTCGTCGGCCATGTCACGTACAAGCGATGCCACATCCACCTTGCCCAGCATCGCTGGCACTTCACGGACCACAATCGCACCGGGGCCAAACGGCTCGATCACCAACCCAAGTTCGGCAAATTCGTCGGCCCGGTCGCCAATGCGATCTGCTGATGCCTCATCAAGTTCGACCACCTCAGGCAAGAGCAATCCCTGTCGCTTGACCCCGCTTTCGGCCAAGTCGGCCTTCATCCGTTCATAGACAATACGTTCATGGGCGGCATGTTGATCGACAATCACCAAACCGTCGCGGGTTTGCGCGATGATATAATTGGCATGCACCTGCCCACGCGCCGCCCCCAAGGGATGATCGACAAACTTGGTATCATCGGTCATGTCAACACGTGCCGATGGCCCGACACCGTCATAGCCCCCCGCAAGGGCAGCCGCCGCCGCAGCGGCAAAGCCACCATTTGCGTCCGGTGTACCGCCAAAATCGCGTCCACGATCAAACAGCCCACCATAGCCCGGCGATTGGGCGGCATAGTTGCGTTCTATTGCCGCGTGACTGGGGGTATTGGCCTGATATTGGCCGATGTTAAAACCACCACCGCCAGATGATCGCGCCCTGCCGCCATAGGGCAGACTTGGTCCTTCGCCTTCGCGGCGAGCGGCCCCCAGCGCCATATCAGCCACTGTGGTGGATGCCCGGTGCCCGGCACCGGCCAGCGCATGTTTAAGCGCGCCGACAATCAGGCCGCGTACCATGCCCGGATCGCGAAAACGCACTTCTGTCTTGCCCGGATGAACGTTAACGTCAACATCACGTGGAGACAGTTCGAAAAACAGAGCGAGTAACGGATGTCGATCACGTGCGAGGAAATCCTGATAGGCGCCGCGTACCGCCCCTTGCAACAGCCTGTCCTTGACCGGGCGGCCATTGACGAACAAAAACTGCATCTGGGCATTGCCGCGGTTTAAGGTCGGCACCCCGGCATAGCCGGTCAGCTTGATGCCTTCGCGTTCGGCATTGATCTGAAGCGCGTTGTCCTGAAATTCGCGCCCCATCACCGCACCAAGCCGTTTAAGCCGCGCATCAAACAAATCACCTTCGCAGGCCGGGTAATTCAGGATCGATTTGTTGTTATCGCCCGACAGGGTAAAGCCGACATCGGGCCGCGCCATCGCCAGACGGTCCATGATTTCACGGGCATACATTTGCTCGGTGCGCGCGGTTTTTAAAAACTTCAGCCGTGCCGGGGTGGCGTAAAACAGATCGCGCACCTCAACCCGCGTGCCATATGGGTGGGCTGCTGGTTCAGGCTCCCCCTTGGCACCGCCTTCAATCAAAAGCGTCCATGCGTTTTCCGCACCGCGCACCCGGCTGGTCAGGCGCATCCGCGAGACAGAGCCAATCGACGGCAGGGCTTCCCCGCGAAACCCCATAAAGCCGATATTGAAAAGATCATCGTCGGGCAGCTTTGACGTCGCGTGGCGTTCTACCGAAAGGGCGAGTTCTTCGGGTGTCATGCCACGGCCATCATCGGTGATCGACAACAATGTCCGCCCGCCATCACGCAAGTTGACATCCACCCGCGTCGCCCCGGCATCCAGCGCATTTTCCACCAGTTCCTTGAGCGCGGCCGCGGGCCGTTCGACCACCTCACCGGCGGCAATCTGATTGATCAGGTTCTGGGGCAGGACGCGCAGGGTCATGTGGGCGATGCTCGTAATCTTGATGTGTTGATCTTGGTTGAGTTGAACCTATCAAAGCACAAAGCGCGGCGAAATCTCTTTCGCCGCGCTTTGATCATTTAGATTGTTCTCGCGTTAGAAAGCCAAATCACCTTCGGGCTTACCAACCACCGTTACGGTGACATTGGCCGGGTCCATCAGTTCACCGGCAACCCGGTTGACGTCATCAAGGGTGACAGCATCCACTAGGCTGTTGCGGCGATCCAGGAAGTCCATGCCAAGGTCTTCTTTCTGCATGCCGACCAGCATGCCCGACAGATTGCCAAGACTGGTAAAGCGCAGCGGGAAGGCGCCGGTTAGATAGGACTTGGCGTTATCGAGTTCTTCCTGTGACACGCCGCTGTCCTTCATCTTGGTCCATTCGGTGCTGATCAGTGACAGGCTTTGCCCAATCGCATCATTGCGCGTGGCAACCCCGCCCATCATCATTTCCGCATGATCAAGATCGGCCAAGTAGCTATAGACGCCATAGGCAAGCCCGCGCTTCTCACGGACTTCTTCGGTCAGGCGCGACGCGAAGCCACCGCCGCCAAGGATGTAATTCATCACATAGGCGGCATAGAAATCAGGATCGGTGCGTTTGATGCCCTTTTGGCCCCAGATCGCCTGACTTTGCGGGATGTCTTGCTTCACCACATCCATCGCACCAAATTTTGGTGTGACGTCAGCAATCGCCGGAAGATCGGCATGATCAGGCAAACTGCCAAATGCCTCGTCGAGCAACGGGCCCAGCTCATCGGCCGTAATATCGCCCGCCACCCCAATGATCAGGTTGTCCTTGGCAAAGGCATGACGGACAAAGCCCCGGAAGTCATTGGCGTTAAGCGATGCCACGGTATCAAAATTGCCTGATACCGGACGGGCATAGGGATGATCGCCAAAGATCGATTTAAAGAACGTCCGGCTGGCAATATCGCCCGGATCATTTTCCGCACTTTTCAAACCCGAAACGATTTGCGCACGAATGCGTTCAATTGCTTCATCGTCAAAGCGGGGCTCGGACAGCGCCAGACGCAACAGATCAATCGCCGTATCGCGTTCGCGGGTCAAGGTTACCAGCGACCCGGCGAAATCATCGCGCCCGGCATCAAAAGACAGACTGATCGAGCGGTTTTCCATTTCACCGCGGAAGGTCTGGCTGTCCATTTCGCCCGCCCCTTCGTCAATCAGCCCCGACACCATGTTGGACAGACCAAGCTTACCATCGGCATCGGTTGCAGCCCCAGCACCGGTAAAGGCAATGTCCATGGTCATCAGCGGATTGAGATGGTCCTCGATCAACCAGGCCCGAATGCCGCCGTCAGAAACAACTTCTTGTACTTCGACGGCTTTGGCCTGACTTGCCAGACCAAAGGTCGCAAAGGCGGCAACGGTCAGTCCGGCAATGTGTTTTGTAAAATGGTTCATATCAATGTACTCCCCCGCCGGAATCCAGTGGAATAGCGGGACCACTGCCCGATACAGGACCTCCTTCGGGTGGCATCAACCAGCCGGTGACCGATTGTTTGTCATTAAAGACGTGCTTGGCAGCTTCGTTGACCTGATCAACCGTGACGGCCGAAATCCGGTCTGGCCAGCTTTCGACCTGATCGACGGTTAAACCAACCGCAAGTGACTGCCCCAGCACGCGCGCGCCAGCCGATAGGGAATCACGGGCAAAGACCGCACTATCCAGAAGCTTCTGCTTGGCACGGTCAAGTTCATCCTCCGTCACGCCATCGGTTTTGAGCTTGGCAATCTGATCATCAACCGCCTTTTCAAGATCGGCCAACTCGCCATCGCCGCGTGGCACGGCATAAAGCCCGAAGCTTGCCAGGTCGACAGCCACCGGGTCATAGAAGGTCCCGACACTTGAGGCAATCGACTGATCAACAACCAATGCCTTGAAGAAACGGCTGGTCGTGCCCGATCCAATGATCTCGCTTAAAAGCTCAAGCGGGGCCGCGTCCGCCGCATTTTCAGAGTTATAAGAAGGTGCCAGGTAATAGCGCGACATGGAGGCCTGACCAACGCGCGGATCACGCATGGTGACCTTGCGCGGGGCATGCTGGACCGGTTCCTTGACCCGGTGACGGGTGGAAACGTCGCCGCGCGGGATAACGCCATAGTATTTTTTGGCCATCGGCAGCAATTCATCCATCGTGATATCGCCAGCCACGACCAGAATGGCGTTATTGGGGGCGTACCATTCGTGATAGAAATCAAGCGCATCCTTGGTCGACAGCTGCTCCATTTCATTCATCCAGCCAATGATCGACCGACCATAGGGATGCGCCATATAAAGGGCTGCACGCATCTGCTCGCCCAGAAGGGCGCCCGGATTGTTATCGATCCGCGACCGGCGTTCTTCGATGATGACATCGCGTTCAGGCAGAACAACATCATCAGACAGTTGCAGATTGGTCATCCGGTCGGCTTCCATCTTCATCACCAGATCAAGACGATCCCGTGCGATGTTCTGGAAATAACCGGTGTAGTCCCATGTGGTAAAGGCATTGTCATTTCCGCCGTTGCGCGCAACGATCTTGGAAAAGTCGCCCGGTGCAATGTCATTGGTGCCCTTGAACATCAGGTGTTCAAGAAAATGCGCAATGCCCGAAATCCCGGTCTGTTCGTCAGCCGAGCCAACCTTATACCAGACCATCTGGGTCACGACGGGGGCACGGTGGTTTTCCACCAGCACCACCTGCATGCCGTTATCAAGGGTTACGGTTTGCGGATTGAAAACCGCCGCCTGTGACAGATGCGGCATTATAACCATCATCACAGCGGCCAGCATCGACGCCGTCACAGGCATGCGTGCAAACATTACGGATAGTGTCGGAATTTTCATTATGTCATCCCATTCCATCAGGCATGGTGGTGCAAACTGGTTGCTTTGCGATCCCGGCACTTTTGCGGCTCATGGGTATCGCGACAGAAAGTTCTTAAAAACCGAATATGACAGAACAAGGGCGCGGAAATTCCGCGCCCCTGATGAAATCTCAAAACTGTGGCTTCGTGCGCCCAGATGGCAAGATCGGCTTAGAAGATATCTTCAAGCCAGCCCTTTTGTTTGCGTTCGATCACCGGGGTGTCGCCACCGCCAGCGGCAGAGTCGCCAAGCGCCTGCTGATCACGAATGCGTTTTGCCTCAGCCGCCGGATCAACTGTGGTGCCAAATTCTGGCTTTTCCTGCCAGAAGATCAGGTCATCAACAACGCTGTCGCTTTCCGAAATAAAGATCGAGGTTTCCCGATCCACAGTGTTGCGGATATCAGGTGATGCATATTGCGCACCCGATTGCGACAGAAGTGCGACCTGTCCCTTGCTGCGCGTGCCTTCAGAAATGTCACGTTTAACGCCGTTGGGATCTTCGCCAGTCAAAATGCGGCGGGCCTGATCGGTGGTGGTCCCGGTCTGCGGACGTGCTGCACCCGGTTCAGGAACACGCAAGGTAAAATCAGGCGGCAGACTGAGCGGTGCGCGCGAGACAACCTGAAACTCGTCAGGTGCCTGTTTGTTCAGGCCAAAGGTTTCGCGCGTTGACTCGCAACCGGCAACACCAAGGGCGAGCCCACCCAAAAGCGCAATTTTAAACAGATTGGTCGTCAGTTTCCGGGCCATTCCTGCCTCTTATACACATCGTGACCGGGTGGAATTACACCGGTCTTAAATTATCTAACTGATTTTTTACCGCCAAAAAGAGAATCGATCAACAGTAGCGCTGCACCGATTGTAATCGAACTGTCCGCAATATTGAAAACCGGCCAGTGATATCCGGCCACATGCAGGTCGATAAAATCGGTTACCGCACCATGACGCAGACGATCCACAAGGTTGCCAATCGCCCCGCCAACAACCAGCGCAAGTGCCAAACGTAGCAGACGATCGCGCGTGCGCCACATCCAGATGCAAAAGCCAATCGTGATCGCCGCAGTCGCAGCGATCATCACCCATGGTGCCTGCCCCTGAAACAGGCCAAACGACACACCCGGATTCCACGCCAGCACAAAGTTCATGAATGGTGTGACTTCAATCACGCGGAACGGGTTGGACAACCCGTCAATCGCAAGCTGCTTGGTCCATTGGTCCAGCGCAAAAACCACCGCAATGACAATCAGACCAAACACAAAGGCGCGACGCTTCATCAATACTCTTTCAAACTTGCCCGTCGTGGCCCGCCCAAGGACAAGCCCGCACCAGAAAACCACATGCCTTATTCGGCGGCGGTAATTCCCATTTCATCGACAGCATCCGCACAACGGTTGCAGATGGTTTTATGTTCGGCGTGGCTGCCCACTTCCGGCAGAGTCTGCCAGCAGCGTTCACATTTATCCCCATCGGCCAATCCCGGCACAACGCCAACACCCGCAACATCGTCAAGTGTGTAGGCACCTTCCGGTGCATCACCCGTGACTAATTCAATGTCAGATGTGATGGCAATTTCGGCAAGATTAAGGCCGCTGAGTGCTTCGACATAATCCGCCGTCGCGTAAACCGTTGGTGCGGCATCAAGGCTGGCCCCGATACGTTTTTCCGCACGTTCAAGTTCAAGCGCACCGGTGACAACACGGCGTAATTTACGAATTTTTGCCCATTTGGTCGCAAGAGCATCATCTTTCCAGCCATCTGAAACCGTATTGAAGGTTTCAGAATGGACAGAGCTGTCCGCGCCATAGCGCGCACGCCATGCCTCATCGGCGGTAAAGCACAGAACCGGTGCCAACCAGCGCACCAGACTGTCAAACACACGATCCATCACCGTCCGTGCGGCACGGCGGCGCGCACTGCTTGGCGCGTCGCAATACAGCGCGTCTTTGCGGATATCGAGATAGAAGGCCGACATGTCGAGCGCACAGAAGTTGTGCAGTTCGATGAACATGCTATGGAAATCGTAATCCGCCGTTGTCTTGCGCACCATATCGTCAAGGTGGCTCAGACGATGCAGAACCCAGCGTTCGAGTTCTGGCAATTCATTGTCAGGAACTTTTTCAGCCTCGGTAAAGCCATCAAGATTGCCCAGCAAGAAGCGCAGTGTATTGCGCAAACGACGATAGACATCCGAATGACGCTGGATGATTTCATGACTGATGCGCAGATCGTCATGATAGTCCGAGCTTACCACCCACAAACGCAGGATATCGGCACCAAGCTTGTCGATGATGTCATTTGGCGCAATAACGTTGCCGAGCGATTTCGACATCTTGCGGCCATTGCCATCAAGCACAAAACCATGAGTCAAAACCGCTTCATACGGCGCGCGACCGCGCGTTCCGCACGACTCAAGAAGCGAGCTGTGGAACCAGCCACGATGCTGATCAGACCCTTCAAGATACAGATCCGCCGGCCATTTCAGGTCCTGACGTTCTTCAAGCACAAAGGCATGGGTCGAACCGGAATCAAACCAGACGTCAAGAACGTCGGTGACCTGTTCGAAATCATTGGCATCGTATTTATCGCCAAGGAAATACTGCGCGTCGCGGATGAACCACGCGTCGGCACCTTCGGCACAGAATGCTTCATACACACGATCAAGGACTTCCTGATCACGCAACGGCTGACGGGTGTTTTTATCAATGAACACCGTGATCGGAACACCCCACGCACGTTGGCGCGATACGCACCAATCGGGACGGTTGGCAATCATGGCATGCAAACGGTTACGACCGCCTTCGGGCACAAAGCGGGTTTCATCAATCGCTTTGAGCGCCTTTTCACGCAGGTCGTTGTCCTGCATGGAAATGAACCACTGCGGGGTGGTGCGATAGATCACCGGTGCCTTGGAGCGCCACGAGCACGGATAGGAGTGCTTTAAACGGCCACGCGACAACAAGGCACCAACTTCGATCAGTTTGGTGATGACGGCTTCGTTGGCGTCTGCTTCCTTGCCGTTTTCATCATAGATGCGCTTGCCGGCAAACAGCGGCACGGTCGGATAATAGGCTCCGTCGCCGTCGACCATTTCCGGGATTTCGAGACCATATTTCAAACCGGTCTGGTAATCGTCCGGGCCGTGGGTCGGTGCGGTATGCACGAACCCGGTACCGGTATCGGTCGTGACATAGTCGGCGGCCAGAAGTGGCACATCAAACTCATAGCCCTGCCCGCGGAACGGATGGACCGCAACCGTGCCTTCAAGCTCGGAACCCTTGAAAGTACCGACAACCTTATGACCGGTCACCCGACCGTTTTTGCACATGTCTTCAAGAAGATCGGTACAAACCGCCATCCTCTCACCAACCGTCGCCCAGGCTTCTTCGGCGGTTTCGGTAACTTCGATGACCGAATATTCGATATCGTCGCCATAGGAAATCGCACGGTTGCCCGGAATGGTCCAGGGGGTCGTGGTCCAGATGACAATCGCGGTGTCTTTAAGCAGATCGACCTTGGTCTCACGCACCGGGAAACGGACATAGATCGTTTTGCTGGTATGGTCGTGATATTCAACCTCGGCCTCGGCCAAGGCGGTTTTTTCAACCACCGACCACATGACCGGTTTGGAGCCCATATAGAGCGACCCGTTCATCAGGAACTTGCCAAGCTCACGCGCGATGGAGGCTTCGGCTTTGAAGTCCATGGTGACATAGGGGTTATTCCAGTCGCCCATCACGCCAAGACGTTTGAATTCTTCGCGCTGAACATCGAGCCATTTCTCGGCAAACTCGCGGCATTCCTTGCGGAATTCTGCGATTGGCACATCGTCCTTGTTTTTGCCTTTGGCACGGTATTGCTCTTCGATTTTCCATTCAATCGGAAGACCGTGGCAATCCCAGCCGGGAACATAAACCGCGTTCTTGCCCAGCATTTGCTGTGAACGGGTGATAACGTCTTTAAGGATTTTGTTCAGCGCATGACCAATGTGCAGATGACCGTTCGCATAGGGCGGGCCATCATGAAGGACAAACATTTCACGATCTGCCGAAATACCGCGAATTTTGCCATAGAGATCCTCATCCTTCCACTGCGCGAGCAGGGTGGGCTCCATCTTTGGCAAACCCGCCCGCATCGGGAAATCGGTTTTGGGCAGGATAACGGTTTTCTTGTATTCGACACTCATCGTGACGGTCCTGTGGTCTTGAACAAATTAAAAAGGGCGAACCCCCGGTGATTACGGCTACCCCTTAAAAGGCGCGCGGATCATAGCGGGTTCGTCGATAAATTCAAATCTTGCCGAGAATCTCTTTGGCAGCAACGACATCGGATGCGATTTGGGCCTTTAGCGCATCCAACCCGTCGAACTTCTTTTCGCCCCGGATAAAGCCGTGTAACCGCACGCGAACGGGGCGATCATAGATGTCCTGATCGAAATCAAACAGGTGTGCTTCAAGCCCGGCATCATTATCGCCGCCGAAGCTTGGACGTACACCGATGTTTGCGACTCCACGCACCCAACGTTCAACCGTTTGACCGTCATCTTGCGAAATCAGGCCAAGTTCGATGGCATAAACACCAAATTTGGGACGCAAATGATTGCCCAAGGCAACATTGGCCGTCGGAAACCCGATGGTGCGGCCACGTGCATCCCCATGCGCAACAATTCCGGCAATTTCCCACGGCCGCCCCAACAGATGGGTGGCATCCTGTGGACGGCCATCGCGCAGGGCTTGTCGAATGGCGGTTGAGGAATAAACAATCCCGTTGTCATGGGTCACGGCCTCGACCGCCGTCACACCAAACCCGGATGTTTCGCCAATGGAACGCAGCAAATCAACATCACCTGCCCGTCCTTTACCAAAACAAAAGTCCCAGCCAACCACGACATGTTTGGCGCCAAGCCCTTTGACCAGAACCCGCTCGATGAATTCTTCTGCGCTCATGGCGGCAAAATCGCGGTTGAATTCCGCCTCATAGAAAAGATCGATATCAATGGTGCTGGCTGCGGTTTCGCGGTCATCTGCCGATGTCAGGCGAAAGGGCGGATCATCGGCACGGAACAGCATGCGGGGATGGGGCTCGAACGTCAGGATTGCCAGTGGCACGCCAAGGTCGCGCGCAATCTCGCGCGCCTGATCAAGAAGCGATTGATGCCCCAGATGCAAACCATCGAAATTACCAATCGCAACAACAGCGCCACGCGCCTCATCGGTCAGGTTTTCAAAAGATCGAAAAACGCGCATTCGCGCTGGTCTCTCTTGCTGCTTGGGTCCATGTCAGCCGACAGCATATCGGCAAATCCAGCAGGCAGCTATAAAGGGCGCAGGCCCAAAGCGTAAAGACTTTTCCACCAAAAAACGCGCAGTCCTTTGGCGGAAACGTCTTATATCCATGCCATGTGAGGATTTCGAAAGTGTGTTTAAGCCCGGCTGGGCACCATGACCACGGCTTCGCCTGCGATCACGCAGCGATCCCCGACATAGCAATTGGTTTCAAGGATGGCGCGTTTTTTGGCTGCAATGATTTCGCGGACTTCGACCTTGGCCGTCACCGTATCGCCAATGCGTACCGGTGCCTTGAATTGCAGGCTTTGTGAAAGATAAATCGTTCCCGGACCGGGCAATCTGGTGCCAAGCACCGTGGAAATGAAACCGGCCGACAGCATCCCGTGTGCAATACGCCCTTCGAACATGGTGGTTTCGGCGTAATCCTGATTAAGGTGAACCGGGTTGGTATCACCAGACATTCCGGCAAACATGACAATATCGGTTTCCGTTACCGTCTTGCCATAACTCGCGGACTGGCCCACCACCAGATCTTCGAGATACAGCCCTTTCAGTCCGTTCATTTCTTTCATATCGTCAGTTTCCTTGCCTGTCACAGTCGGTATCGACCTTGCGCTTTACGCGCTTGTGGTTAATTTTTGCATCGCAATATTTTGTAACTTTATTGCGCAAGTTCAAGATTGAGCAATGCCTATTTCGTCGAACATGCTGTTGGATGTATATTGCAATTAGGAAAAAAGACGACACATCAAGGGCTTGGTAATTCAGGTAAAGGTCTTTATGCCCGTAAAATTCACCACGGTAGAAGACCCTGTTTCAAGGAAACGCACGATTATGAATTCGACCAGCGCAGATATCTATGAGATTGCCATGGGCCGCTGGAGCCGCCGTTTGTCGCGCAGCTTCCTTGACTTTGTCGCCGCACCGTCATGTGGCTCCCTGATTGATGTCGGGTGTGGCACGGGCAGTTTGACGTTGGCCGCGGCCACCCGTTACCCCAATGCAAAAATTGTCGGTATCGACTTGATGACCGATTATCTGACCGAGGCGCTGCGCAATACGGCGACCAATGTCCGGTTTGAAACGGGTGATGCATCAGCCCTTCCGTTTGCCAATGACAGTTTTGACACGGCCTTTTCACAATTGCTGTTGAACGATCTGGATGGTCCGGCCGGTGCCGTTGGCGAAATGGTCCGCGTCACCCGCGCCAAAGGCCGGATTGCAGCCACAGTATGGGACCGTGCGGGCGGGCTGACCTTTATCCGTTTGTTTCTTGATGCGGCCGCCATTCTGGTCGATGGGTCGGGCGAAGACCTGCGCAAAAAGGTTTTTGATGTGCCCTATCAGAACGAGGATGCATTATTTGATCTGTGGGCAGACGCCGGACTTCATGATGTTGATACGACAACCATTGCGGTACGCATGGACTTTCTGGATTTTGATGATTACTGGCAGTCTCTTTTGGGCGCGCACAGCCTGATCCGGGAATTTTTCGCCAACCTGTCGCCCGAACTTGCCCATGATGTGCAACAGGCAACGATGCGTGCCTTCCTTGGCGGCAAAGCCGATGGTCGGCGGTCTTTGGTGGCATCGGCCCTTGCTGTGCGCGGGATTGTGCCATCTTGACCAATATCCTCATACGTATGAGGATTATACATCATGGCAGGCGGAACGGAAGCCACAGCACCCCAAGCAAACTTTGGCTTTTGGAATCACGAAATTCATCCAAACCAATCTGCATGTCATGATCATTGGCTTTTGTATGATCAATGTAACTGACAAACAGGCGATCCCACACCGACAGGATATTTCCATAGTTGCTGTTGGTTTCGGTCATCACGCTGGAATGATGAACCCGGTGCATATCAGGGGTGACAACTAGCACCCGCAACATGCGATCAAACGGTGCGGGAAAATGCACATTGCCATGATTAAACAGGGCAAAGCCGCTGAGCATGCTTTCATAAACAACCACCGCCCACGGATCGGCCCCGATCAGTAAAACGAAGAACGATTTATAGCCTGCCGATGCAATGATTTCGACGGGGTGGAACCGCACGGCAGTTGAAACATCAAATTCAACATCGCAATGATGCACCCGATGAAACCGCCAGAACAGCGGGACAATATGGGTCAAACGGTGTTGCCAATAGACCGCACAATCAAGAACCACAATCGCGATCAGTCCGGCAAGAAAGGCCGGAACCCCGACCAGATTAAACACGCCCAAGCCGTTTTGCCCGGCCCAGATGGCGGTTGCGATCATGGCCGCCCCGACCGTAAAGCGGGTTAAGGCAGCACTGATCAGCAACAAACCAAAATTGGTCAGCCACCGTACTGGCCGCCGCACAGCTTCACGGGGACGATAAGGCGCAACGGCTTCCCACAGGGCCATAACGGCCAATATGGTGGCAAAGATGCCGAGCCGAAGCAGTCCGTTCTGATCCATGCGTCCCACTGCCTTAAACTATGCTGGAAACCTGTTTGGCGTTTCCTGAGGTTACAGTTTCACCCTCCATAAGGATGGATCAACTGTGTCATCTTGAATTGATAGCGGATAATCACACGTACAAACAATATCTTGCTGGTCGCGACGCGATCACCATTATGTTAGATAATAAGCGTTTCATAATGCACCATATGTTTAATCCGCTCGACCGAGCACCAAGGAGGGCCTGCATGCCAAACTCAACAGGACGTTTTCGGACACTTATGCTGTGTGTGTTCGCAACCCTGTCATTTGGTGGCATTGCCCACGCAGATGGTCCGCCGTTTGATTTACCCGTCGATTGCCTGAATGGCGAATGCGAGATCGTGCATTATGTCGATCATGATGCAGGCCCGGAAATTCGCGATTATGCGTGTGGTACGACAACCTATAACGGCCACCGCGGAACGGATTTTGCCATTCCGGACGAGGCCACCATGTTATCGGGTGTCGCGGTACGTGCGATTGCAGACGGCACCGTCACAGCCCTTCGCGAAGGGGTCGAGGACATTGATTCCGGTCGTCTGGATAAAGACAGCCTTGAGGGCATCGAATGTGGCAATGGCATCCTGATTGACCATGCGAACGGTTGGCAAAGCCAATATTGCCATTTACGCCGCGGATCGGTCGCGGTGAAAAACGGTGACACGGTCAGTCGTGGGCAAGCGATCGCCCAAATCGGCATGTCCGGTCAGGCAACCTTTGCGCATCTGCATTTCAACCTGCGCAAAGACAAACAACTCGTTGATCCGTTCAGTGGCACCGTTATGGGCGCAAGTTCGACCAGTGACTGCACAGCCGAAAACGCAGTTCTTTGGTCGTCAACAGCGCGCCAACAAATGACGTACAATGATGTCACGCTGTATGGTCATGGTTTCTCAATGGCGCGGCCCAATGCATCGGATTTGAAACGGGGATACGGTAAGGAGCTTGAATTGCCGCGTTCAGCCCCGGCTTTGTATTTTTGGGCATATCTGATTGGCGCCAATAATGGCGACGTCATCCGCCTTAGCCTGCAAAGTCCGAATGGCAAAGGTGGGCATCGCGATTTTACAATTGATCTGCCCAATGATCAGGGACCACGCGCAAAATGGTTCTTTATCAATATGGATCGCCCGGGCAACTTATGGCCTGCAGGATCCTATCACGGCGAAGTCACCTTTACGCGCCCAGGACAGGCGCCGAAAACGATTGGCGAAACCGACCTCACAATTCGTTAGGCCTTAGAAAAGGACCTACCTAATGAGGCATCAAACACCCGAATGTTTTGATGAAGGTACATCCGGTTTGCCATTTCTTACGTAGTGCAATCACGTGAGCTTGGTTGCGACCGTCTTTGGGTAAAATAGAACTGCCGCACAATAAAGTGCAAAAACAACCCCATATTAAATCAGAAGCGGCAGTTGTGCAGAACCTTCGGGCTTCACAAAACAAATACGTTTGCTTTGCACCCGGGTTCAGAAATAAAATCATGCGAGTAAATTCGCTTACCACTTGGGAATAAATGATTATTTCCGAATTGATCGGCATGTAGATGTACAGAATATATGATTGCCTTACAACGCAACACGACATCGTTCTGGTGTTGGTTGCTGTTTTACTGGGGCTTGGCGGCATTCATACTGCCTTCAATCTGTATGCGCGCGCCTGTATCGGACGTCTTCGCCAAAGGATCGCCTGGCTGTTCCTGACCGGTGTTGTGACCGGCAGTGCAATCTGGGCAACGCATTTCATTGCAATGCTGGCCTATGATCCGATTGTGCCCGTTGGCTACGATCCTGTTTTAACCGCGGTTTCGCTGGTGATTGCCATTGCCGCGACCAGTGTCGGCTTTGCGATTGCGTCGTTCCGTGGCCCGCATCCGGTTTTGTCACGTGTGGTCGGTGGCTTGGTTGTCGGGCTTGGCATTTCGGCCATGCATTTCACCGGCATGTCGGCAATGAGCGTTCCGGGCGTGATCAGCTGGCACATGGATATCGTGATCGCAGCCATTTTGTTGGGTGCTGTGTTTGGCATGATATCACTTTGGCTGGCCGGGTCGGCACGCACCACACGCGAGATGTTGTGGGGCAAGACCAACCTGACGATCGCCGTTGCCACCATGCATTTCAGTGCCATGGGGGCCCTGATCATTACGCCTGACCCGACAATGCGGGTGCCAGCACAGTTGATATCAAGCGAATATCTGTCTGTTGGTGTGGCGGTTATTGTCACAATCCTGATTGCCATTGGCTTTATCACTGCCATGGTCGACCGCCAACTGCGTGCCCATGTCAGCAACCGGATGCGCATTCTGGGAGACTCAGCCATCGAAGCACTCGTCCTGACCCAGAATGGTCGGGTGATTGAAACCAACGAGAGCTTTTTGCGGCTGGTAAATGCCAAGCAGGACGAGGTCAATGACAGCGAATTCCTGTCGCACTGGCTGACCGAAGTTCCGCAAGCTTTTCGCAATGGGAGCATCAGCTACGTTGAAACATCCCTACGCACACGCGATCAGGTCGATGTGCCGGTTGAAGTCATACGCCGTGAAATCCCGGCCGATGATTTTTCCGACAACACGGTGATTTTTGGCCTGCGTGACCTGCGCGAACGTCACGCCGCCGAGAAGCATATCCGGTTCCTTGCAGAGCATGACTCACTCACACAGCTGTTAAATCGAACGACCTTTAATGATCGTATTACCGAAGCAATCATTGAAGCCGATGAGACCGGCGTGCCACTGACAGTGATGTGTCTTGATCTTGATCATTTCAAGGAACTCAATGACAGCTTTGGCCATATCGCAGGCGATCATGCGCTGCGTGAACTCGGCGAACGGCTGAGCAAGCTGAACTCAGACAATATTACAATCGCACGGGTTGGCGGTGATGAATTCGTCATATTGCTCCATCATCAAAACGGACCGGACGTGGCACTTGCATCGGCAAATGCGCGCGCGGTTGCGCAAGACATTCTTGATTGCATCGCCATCCCGATCTTTATCAATAACAACCACCGGGCAAAACTGTCTGGAAGCATTGGCATTGCGCATTACCCATCCGATGGCGAGGATGCCGAGGCGATCCTGTTCCATGCAGACCTTGCCATGTACCGTGTCAAACAGTCCGGTGGCAATGATACGGTATTTTATTCGTCGGAAATGGACGAGGAATACCGTTTCAAGCGTCAACTATCGTCCAATCTGCGTCAGGCAATGGAAAACGATACGCTGGAAGTCCATTACCAGCCGCAATGCCACGCAGACAGTCATGAAATCATGGCATTTGAAGCCCTTCTGCGCTGGAACGATCCGCAAATGGGCAACATACCGCCCAGTCGTTTTATACCGGTCGCCGAAGAAACCGGTTTGATCAATCAGGTTGGCGAGTGGGTTCTGCGCAAGGCATGTCAGGAAGCCGCCAGTTGGCGAAAACCGCTTGGCATTGGTGTCAACCTCTCGGCTGTCCAATTGCAGGACCTTGAACTTCCAAACCTCGTCCGCAGAATTGTTGAACAAAGCGGTCTTGAACCGAAACGTCTTGAACTTGAAGTTACCGAGACAGCACTTATTCACAATCCGGCCAGATCAATGAAGATCCTGTCCGATATCAAGAAACTTGGTGTCCGCATCGCAATGGACGATTTCGGGACGGGGTATTCATCGCTGGCGACGTTGCAAAACTTCCCGGTCGACCGGATCAAAATTGATCAGTCCTTTATTGCCAAACTGATCGGCAATGATCAGGCGGTGGCGATTGTGCGTGCGGTGATAAACCTGAGCCATGATTTGAACCTTTCTGTCATTGCAGAAGGCGTTGAAACTGATGATCAGGCAAGGTTCCTGACCGATAACGACTGCAATGAGGTTCAAGGGTACAAATACGGCTACCCCCGCCCGATCAACGAGTATTGGCATGTAGTCCATCCGAACAGCAACGATCAGGATATCGCAGCCGATCTGGCGAAAAGCGCGAATCGGGTCTCTGGATCCGAGGCGCGTTAAACCGTTTACCCGAAACTGTCGCCGCCTGATTTAGGCAACACCGCATTTGTGACAAAAACAGCAGGAAAAAAGCGACCTTTTCCATCAGGTTGAAAGTTTTTTGACGTTTTTTGAGTCAGAGCCCTTGTATCGCGCCCTTTTGCCTGCCTATATTCGTTCAGTGCCCTGAGGCACCCCGAAGCTACCTGTCAGAAGACGGAGTGACTATGATGAACAAGCGTAAAGCCGTTGCTATTGCCATTGCCCGCGAACAGCAGATTGCCCGTTCGATGGAAATCCTGTTTGCAGGAACCATTGTGGCCATTATCGCATCGCTACTGATCATTTGATCGAATTCCCGCGTTCATCTTTTCCCGGTTCGCAATTTCGAACCGTGCGGTTCTGAAAATAAATGACTGCAAATTAGCTTCATGACCGATCACCGTATTTTCGTTGCCATCATTACGCGAATTATCAGCCCGGCAGTCTGAGGACGCCGGGACGTGCCTGTTCGCCTATTTGATACAATGAAAACATGTGTGCATCGTCATGACCAATCATGCTTATGCTGCGCTTGATCTAACTGCGCAGCCCAAGAAATCCGTCTATTGCTATTCTGTCCACGCCGCGGCCGAACCGGACGTCATGCCCCGTGTATTAGAACTGTTTGCCAAACGTAACCTGACCCCGACCAGTTGGCATTCAACCGTTGCCAGCACCAATAGTGGTTACGACGAACTGCAAATCGACATCCAGGTTCAGCAGCTTGAATCCAAAGTGGCCGAGCATATCGCGCGCTGCCTGCGTCAAATCGTGCATGTAAATACGGTACTGACGTCGGAAAAAGGGTATTCAAATTCGGCGCTGAGCGCATAGGTCTGCCTGCCTCACCGCATCAAACCAGCGCCGTGCCGTAAAGAAAAAGGTGCATGTTTCAAGGCCAATGAACTAGGGTGTCCGGGTCGTGGCACTGTCTTGATCATCTTGATCACAAGGCAGTGCGCCCCAACCGACGGAGTGCCCTTTGTCCTACCTTGACCATATCAAAGCCTGCAACAATGCCAACCTGTCACGCTATGCGCGCTTTCGCATTGGCAATGCACCACTTGGTGCCGTCCGGTCCGATTTTGCCAATGCGCTGATCGGGCTTGGCGGTGACTTCGTGCGCGATGAAAATGGTGAATTTGGTTTTGCCCATCATATTCAGACGCCAGTACAACGCAACGACACCTTGCATAGAGCAACGGTTCAGCTTTGCGATACCGGCCATATAAGGCACCTGCACGGAGAAAGGTTTGACGTTCGGGCCTCTCTGTCAGAAGCGCCACTCTGTCAGCTGGACCGTTTTGCCATGCCCCATTTCGGGTTTCGATCCTGGGGTGTGCATATGAACGGTTATGTCCGAAAATCCGATGGTCTTCACATGTGGATTGCCAAAAGGTCACAAGACAAACCAACCTACCCCGGCATGCTCGACAATATGGTGGCTGGTGGGCAGCCCGCAGGACTTGGCTTTCGTGAAAATATGATCAAGGAATGCGCTGAAGAAGCCGACATTCCGTCCTCACTTGCCGATGGCCTTCAGGCGGTCGGTACGGTTTCATATCTGTATGAGACTGATGAGGGCCTTAAACCGGATGTCATGGTCAATTATGATCTGGAACTGCCCGAGACATTTCAACCAAGATGTGCCGATGGCGAGGTGGAGCGATTTGACCTTCTGCCAGTTGCCGAGGTGGCTGAGATTGTTCGTAGCGGGTTTGACTTCAAATTCAACTGTGCGCTGGTGATCATCGACTTTCTGATCCGGCACGGTTACCTCACCGCAGATAACGAACCAGATTACAATGGTCTGATCACGGGCCTTCATCGCGATATCAATCGCTAGAACCTGTTGTCTGTCGGGTCAATCAGGGTGCTGCAAAAGCAGACTATTGGCGGGTGTTTGGCCCGCCCAGCAATGCACCAACGGCCATGACCGTCAGTTTGGCGCGCAAGTCTGGATCAAGTTTATCAAGATCAACCTGCTTTTTGCGCAAGGCCGACACGGCTTCTGCGATCAGTTCTTCGCGCCGCGCGTCTGCCTTGGTCGGCATTTTGCTTTTCTTTTTGCCCAGTTTGACGTCGGCGGCGTCCAATGCCTTGAGGATTGCCGCATGCGGCGCGTCGGCCTGCTCGGTCAAGGTTTCTGCCAAAGCAAGAGCACGGGCTTCTTCAAGCGACATGCCGTCTTCCTGATGGGCCATGGCGCGATCTTCAATACGGCGCGCCTGTCTGGCGTTGGTCGCCATCTGTTCGGCGGCTGCCGTATCACGGACTTCGAGGGATTGCGCTTTGTTGTAGGCGTTAATGGCCTCCCGGCCACTTTTGCCGACAAAGACGCGCATCAGCGTTTCCTTGAGCAATCCCATCAATACGTCCTTTGATTAAACATCCCGCTTCCGGGGGCAACTATTATGCACCCGAAAGGGTTTCGAAATCATTGCCTGTTTCATATTAGAAGATTCGATAGCACTTTAAATATGTTGTGCAACACGTCCTTCTTCAACGGCCAAAATATATTCAATCAAAGCTTCGCAGTCAGTGGTTTTGAGATGGTCAAGATCGCACAGGAAATCGACATTACTTTTCGCCGGGTCATCCGGGTGGCCGACAATGCCAAATTTCACATATTCCCCATCCAGGGCATCAAGCGACGAGATGATGTCTGCGACACTGACACGGTCATCAGCCGTCATCGAGGTCCTGATCAGGACGAGCATATCCGCATCACAATCAATGACCTGACGTGCAATCGATTGTGCATCTGAATGTGCGGGTGCGACGTCGACGTCAAAGCCGCCATCGGCAAACAGGGTCGCGACCTTTTTATGGTGACGTTCCTCATGCGAAGATGCTGTCGCCAACAGAAGTCGTGGATGACGGCCTTCCATTTCAGCGAATTTCGCCAAACTTGTCGCGAGTTGGGAAGAAGTCATGGTACCTCGCTTTACGTAACCGGCAGCGGCACAGAATGCATGCGCGGTAAAGATAGTATCCTTATCAAAGGCCGGGCTTGCAAGCACCGTGGTCAAGAACACATCGAAAGACGCATTTAAAACAAATATCGCTTAACCACCAAATGCACCGAGCGCCCCAAGTGGACTGATGCCAATGACATATTGGTGGGCGATGATCAGGCAGGCATAAATCATCACTCCCAAACCAATTTCACCCAGACCAATCGCACCATGAAGTACTGCACGCGGTGCAAACCGCCGAGTCCCTGCCAAAATCTCAGATATTTCAGCCTTCGACATCTCTTTCATGCGGATTTTTTCCATTCTGGCAAAACCGACCAGAGCAAAAACAGCACTTCCGCCAAAGAATATTACAGCGACCAGATCCCCATTTGGCAACACATGTCCAAGCCCCCACAAGAATGCCCCAAGCAACAACGGATGCCGACAAAATGCGTTAATCCCGGGGCGATTTGGATCAAAACCATTTTTTCGCCCGATCGACAATGGACAGGGTTGAAGAATGGCCGCGGCCCACAAAATACATGCAGGCAACATCAGGCACAGCGCGACATAGACCTGCCATGGGGCAAACGGCCAAAGGGGTATAAAATCAGCGACAAGAACTTCGTGAATGACCCATATCAGCAACACCAGCGAAAGCACTGAGAAGCAGAAAACATAGGCCCGTCGCCCCATCCATCCGACGATCTGATTTCGCATCAGACCGGGGATGATGTGGCCCGCCAAGAACACCACAACAGATATGAAAAACCAGCTCAAATGACGATCTCCCCTTTACATTACTGCACCAACATGCAAATTGCGCTGTTCGCGCATCTTGGTCGTGGTGCGAATCTCCATGACACTTGCGTTGCGCGATATTAGTAGATACGTCTGTATCCCTGTTTGACATCGAACAATAAGCATCTGTCATCGGTAACATACCGTCGGGCAGACAACGGAACACGGAATATACTCGAAATGAGCTGGACGCCGGAAAAGATTGAATTGCTGACTTCGCTCTGGAATCAGGGCTGGACCACGGCACGCATCGGTGAAGAACTGGGCGTTGGCAAGAATGCTGTGGTTGGCAAGGCACACCGCCTGGGACTGCCCAAGCGCCCCTCCCCGATCCAGCGCCGCGCGGAAGAAGCCGAACAGAAAAAGGCTCCTGCGCCGAAACAGCAGAGCAAAGGCATCTCTATCTATGATCTCGGGCCGGGCATGTGCCGCTGGCCGTTTGGTGATCCGGATACGGATGATTTTTATTTCTGCGGTAAGAAAAACATTCCGACCAAACCCTATTGCGATGAACATTGCGCGCAGGCCTATTTGAACGGCAAAAACCCTCGTGAAGACAATCCGCCTTCGCAGCAGGGCGGTCCGAACAGAGGCCCACAGCGCCCCGGCGCAAAGAAATAAGCTGATCAGCTTAGAACGACCTCCAGAATTCAAAAAGCCGCCCGACACATCCGGGCGGCTTTTTCAGTTTCATATTCTGAACCGGAACACACCAAGCATAGCGCAAGGCGGGTCCGGCCAAACATCAATCATTATTTGGTTTGCAGGACATATTTGGCAAAACCGTCCTTATCTTCGCCGATAAAGCTGATGTCGTCAGGGGCATTGACCGCCGATGATGCCTTTGGACTGGTGACGAACGTCACCTCGGACGCATCCCCAATCGGGGCAAAGCTCCAGTTACCATCCGCCTTCGGGTCAATCGTCTTTTCCGACAGAATATAGTTGCCCAGAACGGTGCGGTTTTCATCGGGTGCCTCGATAATGATGGTCGATCCATCCAGCCCCGGGAAATTGCCCCCACCACCGGCGCGGTAGTTGTTGGTCGCGACAACAAACTGCTGATCAGCGCTCACCGGTTTGCCCTCAAATGCCAGGTTGACGATACGGTGACTGTCGGCATTGACGACCTCACCCGCCTTGTTGTAGCGGGCTGGTTTGGTGACATCGATCTGATAAGTAACCCCGTCAATCACGTCATAATTGTACGTCGGGAAATCCGGGTTAATAAGCGGCTGTTCTTCGCGACTGTTCGGATCAATCTGATTAAACTGGCCGGCCGACATTTCTAGCCACTCGCGAACTTGATCTCCATTCAGCAGTACCGCACGGACTGTGTTGGGATAGATATAAAGATCCGCAACGTTCTTAAGCGCGATTTTGCCTTCTGCAATATCGGTAAAGTAATCCGGGCCGCCACGACCACCGGCCTTGAACGGAGCCCCGGCTGAGAGGATTGGAATACCGTCATATTCCGAACCGTTCAGCAGTTTTTCCAGATACCATTTCTGGGCATTGGTCACGATCTGGATCGACGGATCATCGGCCACCAAGGCAAAGAAGCTGTTGATCGGGGCCTCAGTTGTGCCGACACCTTCGCGCATATAGGCAATGGTGGCTTCGTGTTCTTCTTTTACCGCTGCGACCACATCGGGGTCGGCTTCGACAAGCGGGGTAACTTCACGACCTTCACGCTGATAAATCGGGCGGGCTTCCGACAGGCTGTCGACCACGCTCCATGTCCCGTCATCTGACACATTCAGTTGCAGGTCAATCACGCCAAGGTGACTGCCCCAAAAGCCCGGCATGACGGCTGCAACACCATTAATCGTGCCCTTGGCAAGATCGACACCTTTGACATCGGCAAAGTCTTCTGAGGGGAACACCGTGTGGGCGTGGCCAAACAGGATGGCATCAATGCCTTCAACTTCGGACAGGTAATAGGTGGCGTTTTCTTCCATGCCATGGCGTTCCATGGTCGAAAAGCCGGAATGAGGCACCGCAATAACGATGTCCGCCCCCTTGGCACGCATTTCCGGCACGTATTTCTTCGCCATATCGACGATGTCTTTGGAAATCACCTTACCGGCGAGGTTGGCCTTATCCCATTGCATGACTTGCGGCGGAACAAACCCGATCACGCCAACTTTTGCCTTATGGGTTTTACCGTTATCATCAACGAATTCACGATCCAGCAAAACATAAGGATCGAAATACGGTTTGTCGTTTTCTGCGTTATCATCGCCGTCATCGACAAATATATTGGCACTGACATAGGGGAAATCGGCACCGGCGAGTGACTTGGCGAGGAAGTCCAGACCATAGTTAAACTCATGATTGCCAATGTTGGCGGCGTCATACCCCAGAAGGTTCATTGCCTTATAAACCGGGTGTACTTCACCTTTTTTCAGTCCGCGTTCCTTGGCCATATAATCGCCCAGCGGGTTACCCTGAATAAGGTCGCCATTATCAACAAGGACCATGTTCTCGGCTTCGCCGCGTGCGGTTTTGAGCAATGTCGCGACCTTGGCGAGCCCGACCGTCTCAGACGCCCCATCACGGTAATAGTCATAATTGACCAGATGCGTATGAATGTCGGTGGTTTCCAGAATGCGAAGCGAGACCGAACTGTCCGCCAAAGCCGTCCCGCTGGCCAGTGCCAGCGACAGCCCGACGAGTACAGCCCCAGTTTTACGAATGTGCGCCATGTGTCTTTTCCCTGTTCACGTACTTAATCACGAAACATTATTCCCGTTCAGATGGTCAACATTTTGAAGATTTTGCGAAAAAGATGCGGCAAACACAAACAGAAACGCCTGCGTCATTGCGCAGGCGTTTCTAAAGTCACGTCAATCGACAGTTTAAAAGCTTCTGATCAGGCCGGATGCAGTTGCGCCGATTTATACCCCCGCACCACCTCATTTCCCGGTTCCGGGTCATTCGGCACGTTAAGGGCAAGGACCAGCGACACGGCCGCCATCGCAGCCCCCGCAAGGAAGACCGCACTTGGTGACAACAGCCAAATCAGGCCAAAGGCTGCGGGAATAAACACCGCGGCGATATGGTTGATTGTAAAGCTGACACCCGCAGTCGAGGAGATATCAGCCGGATCAGCGATCTTCTGGAAATAGGTTTTGATCGCAATCGCCATCGCAAAGAACAGATGGTCAATCACATAAAGCCCACCGGCGATCTTGTCGTTCTCGACAAAGGCATAGGACACAAAGACGATGAACAAACCGACATATTCAAACGTGAGTGCCCGTCTCTCGCCCCATTTGGCAATCAGTTTTCCAATTTTTGGTGCCAGCACCATGTTGATCGCATGGTTGAAAAGGAACAACAGCGTGATGGTCGCGGCGTCATAGCCGAATTTCTCAACCATCAGGAAACCGGCAAAGACGGTAAATATCTGACGACGGGCACCGCTCATGAAGGTCAGGGCGTAATACAGCCAATAGCGTTTGCGCAGGATCAGTTTTTTGGTTTGCGGATGCGCATCAGAGAATTTGGGGAAAGCGCCCCAGACAAACAGGGCGGCAAGAACGGTCAACGCCCCCCCCAGCAGATAGACATAGCGATACTCGACATTGAACACTTCAAGCATCACCCAGACGATGCCAAACATCACCAGCGACGACACGGACTTGGCTGAAAGCTGCCGGCCCATCACCATCGCGGTGCGTTCCTTTTTCACCCACTGCAGGGACAAGGCCTGCTGCATGGTTTCAAAGTAATGGAAGCCAATCGACATCAGGACCGTGGTGCAATACAGCCCGATCACCGTCGGGAAATAACCCGAAATCGCCACCCCGATCCCCAACACCAACAATGAGAGCAAGGCAAAGGTCTGTTCGCGTAAAATCAGTAGAACAAATATCGCGCTAAAGGCCATAAAGCCTGGAATTTCCCGCAAAGACTGCAAAATTCCGATTTCACGTCCGGTAAAATCGGCCATCTCGACCGAAAAATTATTTAAAAGCGCCATCCAGGTTGAAAAGGACAGCGGCATGGCCGCAGCCATAACAATCAAAAGAACTTCGGGGTTGCGCCAGCCCTTATAAACCGGGCCACCGACATCACCATTTGCCACGTCACCGAGCGGGGCGGCGTGATTACTGGCTTCTGGTATGATTTGTTTGGACATTTTGTCTCCCCAGACAGGGCCGCGTTGGTGGCGGGTCCTTTGTCACAACAATGGTTGATTTGGAATGAGACCAAGTTAAACCTGTCGAGATCGTCTGTCTTACGATAATCTGCCAATATATACCGCAAATCAGACAGTTTTATTTGGACGAATGTCATGTCCCACATCATGAACACGTTTGAAGGCCGTCCCATTCATCACAACAACCGTCCCCGGCCAAAAGAATTGCCGCGTGCGGTCTATGTCCGGGTCAGTGATATGCCTGCGGGCTATCACGTTGCCGCCCATAGTCATGACTGGAACCAGCTCTTATACGCCATTGAAGGAACCATGACCGTCCTGACAGAGGCCGGCATGTGGATCGTCCCGCCACAGCGGGCTGTCTGGGTGCCGCCCCATACCGATCATGCGGTAACCTGCAGCGGATTAACCCGTGCACGCCACCTTTATATCGGACGTGATGTTTCGGTGAACCTACCCAACCGATGCATGGTTCTTGACGTCAGTCCGCTGTTGCGTGAACTGATCCGTGCGGCGACCGAAATCCCGACTGAGTATGACGAAGACGGCGAAGAAGGGCGTCTTATCCGTGTTTTGCTCGATCAACTAAAGGCCCCGGATCAGGACAATTTGTATTTGCCTGCCCCAAAAGACCCCCGACTTTCAAGGATATGCGAACATCTGCAAGGGGATCCTGCCGACAACCGCACACTTGATGACTGGGCAAAGGTTTGTGGTGCGTCAAGCCGCACACTTGCCCGTCTGTTTCAACGTGAAACCGGCATGCCGTTTCGTGAATGGCGGCAAAAGTTGCGACTGCTGTATGCGCTGGAACGGTTGGCCAATGAACGGCCAGTCACAGAAGTCGCCATTGATTTGGGATATGAAAACACGTCAGCCTTTATTGCCATGTTTCGCAAGGCAACAGGCAAAACACCCGGGGGCTATTTCCGGTAAACCGCTGGATGCTGCGCCAAGAGAAAAAAATCGGATGCGTGGTGCGCTACAGATCGCAAAAAACTACCGCCGAACAGACAAAGTCACCTTCGTCGTTTCGGCGGCGCAATCATTGATCACAGACAACTAACTGGTCCGGACAATTGGGGGGCTTGTAAAACCCCATCCATCCGGACAGCCGTTAATTCGGTTTGTAATAACGTGGACCGGGTGGGATCACATTATCCGTGCTGTCGTCTTTGTGTTCATATACTTCGTTTAATGTCGGCTTTCCCGCTGGCTTTCGGCGGCTTTCGGCACACATATTATGCATTTCGATCATGGCATCCGCCGACCAGCCATTATTATTTGTCAGCGATCGCTTGGGCGGAAGCTTTTCCGATGTTCGATGCTCAATGGTTTTGGGATCTCGGCGCTTGGCTTCAAGCCCAGAATTTACTGAAATCAATCGTTCAAGGGCGGGCATGATATCGACAATGGACTTTAGGACCGCAACACTGTCGCCAATCGCACGGATCATTGCTGTGGCGTTTTCAGCGTTGGAATTGTCGAAGCAGGTCGAATCTTCCGCTTCTTGTGCGGAAAATAAGGTGCGCTTGGCCGCAGCAGTCAAACGCATCGAAATGAGATCTTTCCAAACCTCGTGGTTTGGTTCCCCATGCCGACGGCCTGGGTCTAGATGGCAGTTTTCCCCCAGATACCGTCCAGGGTCTGTATGATAGACCTCTCCTTTACGGCGTGCTGGGTGTAATTCGAATGAATTCATCTTCTCCCCCGGAGAAATATGACGGCTCTACCTGATCGCTCGAAGCGGATTGTGCTTTCGAGATTCTATTTTAGTTTTGTCTAGACGGAGATATCACACATTGCGTGAAACCAATGCGCAGAGCGTCCAAAACATTTTACATAATGTCCAGAAAAAGCCCGCTAACCCTTGCCATCCGCGCGTTACAGAAACACGGACCAATACTTTGGTGTAGAAATTCAAGAATTTACTATACTAAAGTATTTTCAAATATATAATTAATTGAATATATAAATATACGGTATGCGAAGTTCGATCTGACCCGTGGCGCGAGCCTCAAGGCGCAAGACAAAAACAGTAAGAAATACAAGCACCTAAAATAAGGGACTCCGTCACAAGTAGTACGAAAACTGTTTCCCTGGCTCTTCGGCCTGACAACCAGACGTCGGCCTGCAACACGTGGTCCTTGGCTCGGACATTGTGGTCTATCCCGAGAGTCCCTGTACCGCACGACGGTGCATTACCACTTTCTCAGCATTCTAATTAACACTTTTAGTATGCCTATACATAAGTGATTTTGCACTATTGGTTAATTTAAGTTATCTTACATTAGTGGATAGGCAAGTAAGCCTGACCCAATCCACATTTCAAATAATGCATCATCCGATGCGTGCCATGTAGGCCATTTGGGGAAGATAACAATGCAATCGGAACAGGCGTCAGCTGGTTGTTCCAGCTCTTTTTTTACGGTCGATAACCTTCCAATGCATGAACGCTATGGCGTTTGGAAAGACTCAATCAATTGTCTTTTTGGGGTCGAAGCCGACAAAACAGTTCGCGAAGAAAACTTTACGTCAAGTATTGAGTCTCATCTTTTCGGCTCATTGATGTTGATGGATGTGAAATCACGGCAACAAAGTTTTGAACGTGCGTATAGTCAGATTGCTGGCAACGGTATGGACCACTATGGCGTTGGCCTTTACACCAACGGTACGGTTCATTGCGAAACCGGTAAGGGCGGCACGGAAATAAAACGTAATGGCCTTGTTGTCTATGACCTGACACAACCATTTATAGCCCAGACAAGTGATTTGCAGACCTTAACACTGGTCATCCCGCGTCCCCTTGTTGAAGAATTACTTCATCAACCGAACGATCACTGCATACGGTTTCTTGATCCAGGCGACCCGATGGTCCGAATGCTGCGTGATCAATTGATCTCATTGCACAAAAATGTCCGTTCTCTCACTCATCAACAGTCAAGTACTGTCGAGAAAATATTCGCCTTGATGTTCGCAAACTGCATCAACACGGCAACCGGCCTCACCCGTGAAACAAGCCATCAGCGAAACGGCATCATGAACATGGTCCGCATGCGCCGTTACTTTCGCGACAATCTTGGCTCACCGGATCTGAACCCACGTCAGGCGGCACATGATCTTGGGGTCTCTCGGTCCAAGCTGTACAATTACTTTGCGCCTTATGGCGGTGTTTACAATTACATTCGCGACATGCGGTTACGTCAGGCAATATCGCTGTTGAACGATCCTTTAAGGGCCCGTTCTTCGATCTATGACATTGCTTTGGAGTGCGGCTTTTCCAGCGACGCCAGTTTTATCCGGGCATTCCGTGAAAAGTACGACACAACACCGGGCGAAGTCCGCAATGGGGCCGTGGTTAACGAACGCCAAACAACAAACACCAATGACCTTGTCGACAAACGCTATGAAAGCTGGCTTTACGGGCTGATCTAATGGCACAACGCCCAACCGACGTGGTACGGTTGGGCGTCCTTTTCAGGCTTTTGTTAGACGATCGGGGAGATTTGTGCGTTATACTGCCCAAAGCGTTGTATCGTGCGCGGGATGAATGCCCACGACCGCCATAATTTCAATATTCTCGGCCTCGAACATCCGTATCATATGAAGGCCATGATACGGATTGGGCACAAGAATAATATCCCCAAGACCAAGGTATTGCGTAATCGCCTGATCAAGGTTTGCAAGATTTTGTTCAATAATCACCACTGGACGCTGGTGAGGTGGCTGTCTGCACGCGATGACATCATCGCCGCTACAGTACGTCGCGCTTAACATCATCAAAGGCCTTTCCCTACCTGGTTTTCGACCTGCACCATCGCCCGATGACATTTCATCGTATCTGGCAACGGCACCCTTTCTGATGAGCACAACTTTGAAGCAATCTGGCAATGTCACTATGCCGTTTGTCCATATCTATGCACTAAGCGTCCAGATATTTGCCTTCACCCTGCAAAACCTCGGCACCTGCGACCAAGTCGCAAATTTTCTTCAGCCCAGATATGAGAATTTGTCATTCATGCAAACCTGACGGGTTCCGGTATTGATAAAGGAAGCATGTCGGAGGTTAGCAGGAATGAATACATTTTGGTCCGGTGTTGGCTTGCGGTTAGCGGCGACCGGCCTGTTTGCGATTATGAGCCTTTTTGTCCGGCTGGCGTCTTTTGAGGCACCGGTGGGCCAAATCATGTTCTGGCGAAGCTCCGTCGCGCTGATCCCGATTGTGATGTATTTGATGTGGCGACGCCAGTTCCCGCGTGGACTTCGCACCGCGCGCCCGATGGGACATCTTAAACGCAGCACATTTGGCGTCGTGTCGATGTTCTTTTCGTTCCTGTCTTTGGCCTATCTACCGCTTGCTCTTGCAACCGCACTTGGCTTCTTGGCACCGCTTCTGGTTTTACCGATTGCCATGGTCATGCTGCGGGAGAAGCCTGGCATTGCCGTGTTTACCGCCACTTTCGCCGGGTTTGGCGGCGTGTTCCTGATGCTGTGGCCGACACTCTCAACACCGGGGATCGATACTGGTGTTCTGCTCGGCATTGGGGCTGGGCTTGCCATGGCCGTCACCACCGCCTTTGCCAAGGTTCAGATCAAGGCCCTGACAAGCACGGAATCAGCTGGCACCATCGCGTTTTATTTTGCTGTGATCTGCTCGCTGGGTGGGTTGCTGACCCTGCCGTTTGGCTGGGCTGATCCATCCTTCAAAGTTCTGGCCTGCCTGACCGGAGCGGGGCTGACCGGTGGACTGGCCCATATTTTCATGACCGAAGCATTGGCACGCGCCCCAGCATCGACACTGGCCGCATTCGAATATACCGCAATGATCTGGGCGCTGTTGCTGGATGTTACCGTGTTTGGCCTGCTCCCCGCACCGGTGAGCTTGGTTGGGGCTTTCCTGATCGTGCTTGCCGCAGCAATTGTGATGTTTGGTGACAGAATAGGCGTTCCCATTCCAAAACCGGACATCACAACGCCACCAGCCAAAAAGGTATCACCGTTACAACCGGACTGATCCCACTCGATTTTCCGCGCGCATCATCTGTAATGCTGGCAATGTCATTGCAACTGCCAATAGCAGCAAAAAGACCAATCCCGACAGCATATCTGGCAGCCCGCCCCATGCTGTCAGCGTTGCGATAACCGCCACGCCGATACAGGCCCCGGCCCGCTGCACCAGATTGATCAAGGTAGCCGCATCGCCCATGCGCCCCTTATCCACCGAAACATAGGCGCCAGTCACTGCTGGCATCTGAGTCAATGCCAGACCCGCACCGCGCAACGCCAACAGTATAGCCAGCATAATAAAGCTGCCATTTTCAGAAAACATCAACGCAACGGTATTGAGCAAAAGCAAACCAGATCCCGACAACAAGACCGCCCCGGCTCCAAACCGATCGCAAAGCATGCCGCAAACCGGCAATGCCAACGCCGCCCCGGTCCCCATAGAAAACAACAATCCGCCAATCTGGCTCAACCCTAAACCGGTTTGCGTCTCGAAAAAAACTGACAAGAACAGCAACCCGCCGTACATGTTCATCGCCGTCAGGCCCGACGCGAAGAAACCAGCGCGAAAACATGCCACCTCCATCAAGGATGGATCAACAAGACACCTTCCGCACGACGGTGTTCTTTTAAAAAAACAGACAAGGGTGACAGTCCCGACCGCGATCATCCCCGCCGCCAAATCCATATGGCTTGGCTCTTGCACAAGGATAGCCCCGGTCAGAGCCAAAAGCAGCCCCGTCGCCAATAGCAGATATCCCCGAGCATCAAAGTGCGCATTATAATCTGCCTGCTTAGGTTCATTGGCCGACAGAAGAAATGAACCAACCAGAGCCAGCGCGCCAACCGGCATGTTAAGCCAGAATATCCAGCGCCATGAAAACGTCTCAACCAGCCAGCCACCAATAGCTGGCCCTAGTGCAGGACCAAGTGCGACGGCAAAGCCGACACTTCCCATTATACGCCCTAACTGCCTTGGACCGGCCATCCGCCCAAGAAGTGCCTGTCCCGCCGGGATCATTATTCCCGCCGAAAGCCCCTGCCCGATACGTCCGGCAATCAAGGCCACTGCGTCGGGTGCAACAGCACACATGATTGAACCGCCTAGAAACGTTACCAGTGTTATCACCCATAAACGTGCATTCCCAAACCGGTTGCCAAGCCATCCGGTCAGCGGCAAAGAAACTGCCATAGCCAGCAAGTAACTCGAAACGGTCAGTGTACCTGGCGAGAGTTCCGGAAGCAGTTCTGACCATAAACCCGAACTGCCGACGCGATCATCAATAGGCATAGCGTCTGACCTGAGAGGGAATTTTGAGTCAATTTGCCCAACCGCCAGATTTATGACGGTTGAATCCATCATCGCCAGAAATGCCCCCGCACCGATCACGGAAGCAATCAACCACAAACGTGGTGGGATGTCGCATGCCACACTATTCTTTGACGGCGTTTTTTCCTGATCAGGCATTTGTTCACTCCTGACTTTGCCTGCATTGATTTTTATGGTACAACTGTATCATAAAAATCAGATCAAGAAAATGACGGAACCAGATGCCAAAATTTGTCGATCATGAGCAACGTTGCAACGAGATCATCAATGCCCTGATCAAGCTTGCCACACGCATTGGACTGCATGAGGTCACAATGCGCGCCGTTGCGGCCGAGGCGAATGTTTCCCTACGTCTGGTACAATATTACTTCACTGACAAAGCGGGGCTGATGCATGCCGCCTTGCTGAAACTCGAAGCAGACAGCCATCAAAGATGGGCTGACCGTCTTTCGGGGGAAATCACTAGTGAAAATCCGCGCCGTATCCTTGAGATATTTGCTAACGAAGCTATCCCGAATGAACCGGACAGCCGGACTTTCCATATTGTCTGGTTGTCCTATGCGGTTATTGCCATGACCGATAGTGTTATGGCATCCCACCCTTTCGCCGACGGACCAAAACGATTGGAACGACAACTTTGTAATCTGTTTATGGAATGTCAGCGGGACGGCAGCTTACCAGCACAGGCCAATCCGTCCTTTGAGGCCACTAGGCTGATCGCGCTTGTTCACGGGCTGGGCACATCCGTAATGATTGGCCATGTTGACGCCGCGGCCGCCATCGCTGTCACTCAGCGTCACCTTGACGATGTCTTCAAGCAAACAAAAATGTGAAACTAACCCGCAACGCCCTTAAGTTCGCGTAGCCGGGTGATGGCATGCAACGCAAGATTGGTCGGGGTGGCAATGCCAAATTCGCGGCCTTTGCGTACGATATAACCATTGAGATAATCGATCTCGCTTGGCTTGCCGCGTGCCAAATCCTGTGCGGTCGATGAAAACTGCGCGGGCATGGTTTCGACAATCTTTTCAATTGCCCCCCAGACGTCACCCGGAACAGTAACGCCGCAGGCCGCCGCAACCGCAAGGCATTCATCCACCGCATTGCGCATTACATCCCAAACACCGTCCTGCTTCACCAGTTCGCCGTATGGGGTCTGGGTAATTGCGGACAACGCGTTATAGGCACAGTTGAGAATCATTTTGGCCCACAATGCACCATCGGCATTTTCGGAAATTTCGACGGGAATGCGCGCCGGACGCAATGTATCTGCGACCACCTGGCTTTGCGATGACATGCCAATGACGAGTTCACCGCGACCATGGTGTTTCACATGGCCGGCACCACCCATGCTGGTTGCAACATACACCACCACAGGAATAACTGGCTGACCAAGAACCTGACCAAGGCGTTCGGCGTTATCAACACCGTTTTGCAGACTGAGGATAATGGTGTCCTTGCCAATAAACGGTTTGATCTGCTGACCCGCATCTTCCGTATCCGTCGACTTTACACAAAACAAAATCAGTTCTGCACCGTCAACGGACGAAGCCTCCGTACTGCCGGTCACAGCGACATATTCCTGCGATGTTCCCAGATCGAGAAGCAATCCATCGCGGTTCATTGCCTCAACATGGGTCGGACGTCCGATCAAGGTCACCTCATGCCAGGCGCGCGCCAGCATGGCACCGTAATAACACCCGACGGCACCTGCACCCATAACTGCAATCTTCATGCGATTTTTGCTCCAAACTTATTTGTATCTTGGTCCATGTCACGCACACAGATGCCCCGTGGCCAGATTACCCAACCAACATCATCCTTGTCATTTTGCCGCAAGGTTCAAGTCGTTATGACGTCTTACTGTTGATTTGCACGTGATTTGCCGTCCAACCACCGGGCCAGACTTCGGCATCGCCACCACGCAACGCACGGACAAGTCCAACCGGGATATCCTTGGCGATCAGCATTTCACCATCGCCACCATCATCAAATGTTGGTTCGGTCTGGGCAAAAATACCCGTATGGCCAAGCTGCGGCTCGCACGGGGTAAAGACCGAACAGCCGGAATAATTTGTCGGGTTTTGCGTTGTATTGATTGCCGTCCCCGTCGTGCCACATGCCCCGATCACGGTCATCAGTTCAACTGCACGGGCTTTGGCGCAGCCAAACACACGGTGATAGCCCGACGGGGTCATTGTCATCGAGGGCACCAAAAGTAGATCAATATCAAGCGGGGCGAGCAAACACGAAAGAGCAGGCATTTCAATATCAAGGCAGATCAGAACTGCTACGTTCAAACCGCGCCATTTAAAAACGCCAAACTCCTTACCTGGGATAAGGTTCCAGTCATCGGGCTCCTGCTCACCGGGAGTTAGGGAAAGTTTATCCTGAATGATTGCATCGCCTTCTGGCGTAAAGATCATCGCACTGTTTGTTTGCCCCTTGGCCGGGTCCGCCGGATCAAGATGCCAAGGCATGCTTCCGGCGACAAACAGCATGTCATGCTTTTTTGAAAGCCGGACGGCATGTTCACGTGCAGCCGGCGCCTGATCCGCCATCCAGGAAATTTCCTGATTGGTTTGAAGACCTTCTGGCTTAAAGGCCATCCACTGTTCACTGTCATATTCAGGCATGACAAAGACCTTCGCTCCCTGTTTGGCGGCCTTCGCCATTTGCCCATCAACATGATCGGCCCAATCGGCCATGCTGCTGATCGGTTTACCAAGGTTGGTGGCCCAAAGCGCAATCGTAACGTAATCAGGGAAAGAAGCGGGCGACGTCATGACATGGTCTTCCTGTCGAATGGGGCGATGGTGGCTAAAATCACGGAAAAATGTTTCGGCCCGGCGCATGTGCTGTCGGGCCGAAACAATCCGGTTTTCACAATTGAGATCAGCTTTTAAGCTTGGTCCAAACCCGGTTGCGCAGATCACGCGCCTTGACCGAGCAGTTCTGCCCCGCGATCAAAAGATCGGCATACTCTTCGGGCATATTCACCGCAGGATCATCATTCATGGACGGATCCATAAACTCACCACTTCCTTTGATCGAATTCATGTAACCGGCATAGTTCGATGCCTCGGCGGCATTTTCCGGCTTCATCATCCAGTTCAGGAAGGTTTTGGCATTTTCGAGGTTCGGTGCACCGGTCGGAACAACGAAGTGATCCGACCAATAGGTCAGGCCTTCTTTCGGGTACACAAAGACGGCTTCTGGAATGGTTTCCTTGGTCCGGTGTGCGGCACCGTTCCATTGCATATGCATGGAAACTTCACGTGCTGACATCCGATCAATCGTACCTTCGGAGCTATACACCGCGATGTAAGGTTTCTGCTTTAGCAGAACGTCGAGGACTTTTTGCGCCTCAGCCGGGTCTTCTGTGCATTTTTCCACACCGGCGTAGTAGGACGCTGCATTGAACATCTCGACTTCGTCATTCAGCGCGCCGATCTTGCCGCGGAATTCTTCACGTGGCTCAAAGAATTCTTTCCAGCTGCGTTCCATTTCAGCATCGGTTGCCGATGCGTCATAGGTAAAGCCGGTTGTGCCCCAAAGATAGGTCGCGGAGTATTTACGATCAGGATCGTATTTCATGGTGTCGTGTGGCTTGGCGACATTTTTGAAATTCTCAAAGTCTTTGGCATCAATCTCGGTTGCCAAACCTTCCTTGATCATCACATCGACCATGTAATCAGACGCTACAGCAATGTCGTAGCCGGATGCGCCAGCCTGAAGCTTTGCCAGCATGGTTTCGTTGGAATCATAGACATCCAGTGTGACCTTAATGCCGGTTTCCTTTTCGAACTTTTCCATCAGTTCAGGTGGAAAATAGTTCGACCAGTTATAGAAGAACAGTTCACCATCTGCTTTTGCCGACCCAACGGACAACAAGGCAAGAGCAGATGCTCCTAAAATTACGGAACGAAATTTCATCGTAAGTCTCCCTGTTATGGACGGTCATTTATTGTTTTATGCGTTCGGCCCGTCCAGAAACCGAACACCTGAAAAGGAATTGTTAGTAGCGAATGCGATCTATCAGGAATGACACGCTGACAAAGATAATCGACACCAGCAACATCATCGCCGAAATGGCGTTGACCTCTGGCGTAATACCAATACGGATCATGCCAAAGATATAGATCGGAAGCGTGGTCGCCCCAGCCCCGCCGACGAAGTATGAAATCACAAAGTCATCCAACGAGATGATAAAGGACAACATAGCACCCGACAAAATGCCGGGCCACAGCAACGGCAAGGTTACACGACGGAACGCCTTCCATTCGTTGGCATAAAGATCATTTGCCGCCTCGGTCAAAGACGGGTCCATGCCCTCAAGCCGGGCGCGGATCGGCAAATAGGCAAACGGAATACAAAATACCGTATGGGCAATTATGATGGTCACAAGGCCAAGCTTGATCCCGATGGCCACAAAGAACAGCAAGGTTGCAATCGCAGTAACAACTTCGGGGACCAGCAACGGCAAGGCCAACATGGCCGATACACCGGTTTCACCACGGAAACGCCCGCGTGACATTCCCATTGCGGCCAAGGTTGCGGCAATCGTCGCAATGACGGTCGCGGAAACCGCCACCACAAGCGAATTTTGTGCCGCGCGCAACATGTCATCATTGGACAACGCCACAACATACCAATCGGTGGTAAAGCCCGTCCAGATGGTGGCCAGCCTGTTTTCGTTAAAGGACAGCGCAATCAGGATCACAATCGGCAGATACAAATAGGCAAAGAACAACATTGCCGTCGAGGTGATCCCGCGAAAACGCCATAGCGGGTTGGAGGCATCGACCTTCATATCTTTTCCTCCGGCAATGATTTGAATTTCAGCGAATAGGCCAGCATCGAAATCAAAACCAGCGCCAGCAAGACAAAGCCAAGCCCCGCGCCAAACGGCCAGTTACGCGCCGCACCAAACTGACTGCCAATCAAGTTGGCAATCATCATGAACTTGCCACCACCCAAAAGCTCCGGGGTGACATAGGCGCCAAGGCAAGGAATGAAAACAAGGATACAGCCCGCTGCAATGCCCGGTGCAGCAAGCGGCAAAATCACACGTTTCATGGCACGGCGTTTATCCGCACCAAGGTCAAATGCGGCCTCAACCAACCTGTGGTCAAGCTTTTCAAGGCTGGCATAAATTGGCAGCACCATGAACGGCAAATAGGTGTAGGTCAGGCCGATGGAGACGGCATAGGGCGTATAGAGGATATCAAGCCCGCCGGTTTCAATCCCGGCCCAGTTCAGAAATCCATCAATCAAACCACCATTGCGCAACAACAACATCCACGCATAGTTTCGAACCAGAATGTTGGTCCAGAACGGGATCGTCACCAAAAAGATCAGAAAGTTGCGACGCCCCTGCGACTGCATGGAAATGTAAAACGCGGTTGGAAAACCAAGCAGCAGGGCAAAAACCATGGTCATGGCCGACAGACCAAAGGAACGGACAAAGATTTGGATATAATCGGTGTTGAGCACCAGATTATCCATAAGGTCGCGTTCAAACAGGAAATTGACATAGGCATCGACCGAAAACGCCCCCCAATTAACCCCGCCATAATCGCCGCGTTCCAGGATCGAGACATAGGCCATCTGCATCAGCGGAATGGCCATGAAGAAAGCGATATAAACAACCGCCGGTGCGATCAGCCAAAATCGTTTACTACGAAACAACTGTGCCATGATCAGTCCACCAGTACGCGAATTGCTTCAGGGGGCATAACAACACCGACACGGTCGCCTTTGCCAAATTGCGCATTTGCCCCGTCCCCATTTTGCATGCGGACTGTCACCGGCCCCTGACCATCCAGATCAACGCGATAGGTGGTATCGGTTCCGAAATAGGTCACAAACGTCACCGTCCCGGTAAGCTGGTTACTTTTGGCGGTTTGTGCGTCTGTGATGCTGAGCCGTTCTGGACGGATCGAGACGTTCACATCCTTGAGCTTGTCGGATTTAACATCTTGCGCCAGATTGATCACCTGACCTTCACCAAAGCTGATTGCGTGCCCACCATGTGGCCCATCAACCAAATCCCCCCGCAGGAAATTGCTGTCCCCGATAAAGTCAGCAACAAAGCGATGGGTCGGTTGTTCGTAAATTTCACGCGGCGCGCCAACCTGCAAGATTTTACCAGACTGCATCACCGCAATGCGATCGGACATCGCAAGTGCTTCTTCCTGATCGTGGGTGACGAAGACAAAGGTAATGCCGGTTTCGGTTTGCAAACGTTTGAGTTCGATCTGCATTTCCTTGCGCAATTTCAGATCAAGGGCCGAAAGCGGCTCATCAAGAAGCAACACCTTTGGTGCAGGGGCAAGGGCGCGTGCAAGCGCGATACGTTGCTGCTGCCCGCCGGAAAGTTGACTTGGCGAACGATCCCCGTATTGAGCAAGTTGCACCAGCTCCAACATTTCATCAGCCCGCGCATTTGCGTCAGAACGCGATATGGACTTCATTTCAAGACCAAAGGTAATGTTCTGGCGCACCGTCAAATGCGGGAACAGCGCATATGACTGGAAAACGGTATTGATCGGGCGTTTGAACGGCGGCAAATCGTTTAACGCCTGCCCTTCGAGCAAAATCTGCCCAGCACTTGCCTGCTCAAACCCGCCGATAAGACGCAGCAAAGTGGTTTTGCCACAGCCTGACGGGCCCAGCATTGTGAAGAATTCATTTTGAAAGATATCAACCGATACGTCGTCAAGGGCGGTAACCTTATCGGCCCCCGCGCCAAAGGTTTTACTGACCGACTGAGCAGAAATCACAACTTCTGACATGCACATCCCCGATTTGTATTTTTTAAAAGGATATAAAATATTCAGATAGTTGCAATTCACCTTGAGCAAAAACACGTAAAATTCAAGAAGTTCCGCAACATCCACGCACAATCTTTAATCAGAAAGGCTTTGGTTGCGTTAAATCAAGGGTTTTTAAAATTTTGTGCATCGCACAAATCGCCAATTTACCACCTATTCGACGTAAACCGATGCGTCTTTAAACCGAAACAGCCCGCCAAAATGGATAATCAGATAATTCCGGCGCTGCGAAGTTTTTCGATTTGCTCGTCACTTAGATCGGCAACCTTACGCAGGATTTCATCACTATGTTGCCCCAACATCGGTGCGGCTGTCTCACCGGAAATTGGCGTTTTGGAAAACTTGATTGGATTTGCAACCGTTGGAACTTTACCAGCAACCGGGTGATCAAGATAGCGGATCATGCCGCGATGCTGAACTTGCGGGTTATCAAATACGCGGTCCAGCGTGTTAATCGGCCCGCACGGGACATTGGCCTTTTCAAGCACCGCAATCCATTCATCGGTGGTTTTGGTAACCATGGCCCGACGGATCATCGGCACCAGCGTTTCGCGGTTTGCCACGCGCGACCGGTTGGTCGCATAGCGCGTGTCAGCAGGAAGATCATTCAAGCCCGCAACTTCGCAGAAACTTTTAAACTGGCTGTCATTGCCCACCGCCAAAATCAAATAGCCATCAGCAGACGGAAACGCTTCATAGGGCACAATATTGGGATGGGCATTGCCAAGGCGACCAGGTGCAACGCCGGTTGTCAGATAGTTCATCGCCTGATTGGCAAGCACAGCCGTCTGGACATCCAGCAATGCCAAATCGATATGCTGACCTTCACCCGTCGCATCGCGATGGCGGAGCGCTGACAAAATACCGATGGTGGCGTAAAGGCCGGTAAAGATATCGGCCACCGCGACGCCGACCTTCATCGGTTGTCCGCCGGGAGCCTCATCCGGGGCACCGGTGATGCTCATCAGCCCGCCCATGCCCTGGATCATGAAATCATAGCCAGGACGGTCTTTATAGGGCCCATCCTGACCAAACCCGGTGATCGAGCAATAAACCAGCTTGGGATTGATTTTTGCGAGTGACGTGTAATCAAGGCCGTATTTGGCGAGACCGCCAACCTTGAAGTTTTCCAAAACCACGTCGCTTTGGGCCGCAAGATTACAGACAATCTCCTGACCTTCGGGCTTGGTGATATCGACCGTTAGTGATTTTTTGCCCCGGTTTGCCGTCAGGTAATAGGCCGCTTCGGTGGTATCGTTTCCGGCTTCGTCCTTGGCAAAGGGCGGGCCCCAGCCACGGGTGTCATCCCCGGCGCCGGGACGTTCGATCTTGATGACCTCAGCCCCCAGATCGGCCAGCGTCTGACTGGCCCAAGGTCCTGCCAGCACACGAGAAAGGTCGAGCACACGAATGCCAGAAAGCGCGCCTGTCATCTATTTATCCCGGAAATATCAAAAACAGAATATGCGATCAGGACTGAAAACGGGCGGAAGCTTAACGCAACCGCCCGCCGAGACCTTAACTTAGCTTTCGGACGAGAAAGCCTGAATACCGGTCTGAGCACGGCCAAGGATCAGAGCATGAATGTCATGCGTTCCCTCGTAAGTATTCACAGCCTCAAGGTTCATCGCATGGCGAATAACATGGTATTCATCGGCGATACCGTTGCCGCCGTGCATATCCCGCGATACACGGGCAATATCAAGCGCCTTGCCGCAGTTGTTACGCTTCATCAGCGAGATCGATTCAGGTGCCGCCGTTCCAGCATCGAGCATACGACCCAACTGCAAAGCCCCCTGAAGACCCAGCGTGATTTCGGTCTGCATGTTCGCCAGCTTCAGCTGGATCAACTGATTGGCGGCCAATGGACGACCAAACTGTTTGCGGTCAAGAGTATATTGACGTGCCGCATGCCAGCAGAATTCAGCTGCCCCCATGGCACCCCAAGCGATACCGTAACGTGCCTTGTTCAAGCAACCAAACGGACCGCCAAGGCCCTTCACATTCGGCAGCATGTTTTCTTCGGGCACAAAGACATTGTCCATAACGATCTCACCGGTGATCGAGGCACGCAGCGAAAACTTGCCTTCGATTTCAGGTGCCGACAGGCCCTTCATACCTTTTTCAAGGATAAAGCCGCGAATGACACCGTCGTCATCCTTGCCCCAAACAACGAATATGTCCGCAATCGGGCTGTTGGTGATCCACATTTTCGCCCCCGACAGGGTAAAGCCACCATCGGCCTTGCGGGCACGAGTTTTCATACCACCCGGATCGGAACCGTGATCCGGCTCGGTCAGACCAAAACAGCCAACCCATTCGCCAATTGCCAGTTTCGGAAGATATTTTTTACGCTGTTCTTCGCTGCCATAGGCAAAGATCGGATGCATCACGAGCGAGCTTTGTACCGACATTGCCGAGCGATACCCCGAGTCCACACGTTCGACTTCGCGCGCCACCAGACCATAGGCCACATGGTTGACACCCGGCCCGCCGTATTCTTCAGGGATCGTCGGGCCAAGCAGGCCAAGCTCACCCATTTCGGTCATGATTTCACGGTGGAAAATCTCGTGGCGGTTGGCTTCGAGAACACGGGTCTGAAGGTTTTCCTGACAATATGCGCGCGCCGCGTCGCGGATCATGCGCTCTTCTTCGCTCAACTGATCTTCAAGCAGGAGCGGATCTTCCCAGTGAAAAGGTGCGCGGCTGGCCATATGCCTGATCCTCTTATGAAATTAATGAAAACAAAACAGGGGTAACGTCATAGAAGGGCGAGACGACATTACCCCTGAAAGCTTATCGCTTATAGGGGTAAGCTAGGAATTGGCAGATCAAGTTGCAAATGATAAAAGTGATTTAGTTTATGCATAAAACTCATGAACTAGGTTGATCATATTAAAAACAGGACCAAATCGTGAGCCGCCGCATCCCCAGCCTGAAGGCCCTAAGCTGTTTTGAGCAAACAGCACGTTTTGGTAGTGCATCGCGCGCAGCAGAAGAACTCTATCTGACGCAAAGTGCGATCAGCCGTCAGATACAGGGACTTGAAGACTGGTTGGGCTGCAAACTGTTTACCCGTGAAAAGCAGCGACTTGTCCTGACCCCTGAGGGCGAAAATTACCTTCAATCCATCCGCCCGGCCCTTGATCACCTTGAAAGTGCAACATTGACGTTGCTGTCGGGCGGATCGGAAAGTGGTGTTTTGACCGTTGCCGCCCCACCAACATTTGGCTCGCGCTGTTTGATCCCTTTGTTGCCAGCCTTTCGCGCCCAATTTCCCGATATCGTGATCAATTTCATTTCACGCATCGGCATGCCCGATTTTGACCGCGAACAAATCGATATCGCGGTTCTGTTTGGTGATGGTCAATGGTCGGGGCTAGATGCACATATTTTGCACGGCGAGGAAATGGTGCCAATCTGTGGACCACAATTGACCAGCAAGCTTGATCATATGCCAAGAACCGATGATTTGCGCCACTTCCCCCTGCTTCATATCGCAACCCGACCACGCGGCTGGGCTGACTGGCTTGCCGCAAGTGGATTTACCGATATTGATGGGGAAAACGGGCCGAAGTTCGAACATTTCACCATGGCCATGCAGGCGGCGGCAGCCGGACTAGGTGTTGCACTCCTCCCGACATTTGCCATTGAAGACGAGCTCAAGAACGGCCGGATTATTGCCCCGTTCGGCCCGCCACAGGCAAGCCCGTTTCATTATTATGCGACCAGCCCCGTCAGCCGATCACGCCTTCCAAAAATTCGCGCTTTCATGGGGTGGCTAGATCAGCTTGAGGTAACAGCAAAACTCAAGCCTTAAGACCAAAAGTTCCGGTCATCGCCAACATTCAAGATATCAGAAAACGGGTTCCTTAACCTGCCTTCTGCCCTTGAAGCGCGCGTAAGGCTGACATGCCGCGTCGACGTAAAACATCCGCATCTTCGGGGCCGTCAACAATTTCAAGCAAACGTACCGTCGCCATAAGGTTTCGCTGGGCAACCGGGATTTCTTCCGGGGCCAAGCGCCCCATGCCGTCAACACCTGCACGACCAATCTGGTTGAGCTTTTTCTTAAGCTCTACAACCGCCTTGGCTGCCGAGCTTTGTGCGGCAAGAACATCGGAAATGCGTGCAGTTTCGGCGATGGCTTCTGCCGACTTTTCAGCCGCCAGAACCTTCTCATCATCAAAATCCTGAGCAAAGATTGGCCTTGCCAATCCTTTCGCGCCTGAACCTGGCCCCTGACGCACTTCAAGTTTTGGTAAGGCATCAATTACGCGTTCAGGTGTTGCCCCGAACATTGTATTTGCCAACGCCTTTGACACGCGCCGGCGTGTTTCAAGCAGCTTTTCCCCCCAGCGACCGTCCTTGCGGATTTTAAATTCGCGGGTGATGCGCGTAAACTCAGATGCATACCAACGTGCGAGTGACAGAATATGGGCTTCGTCCTTGCCTGTCCCAACGCCTTCTTCAATCTCGGTCACGGTTTCTGCGAGCAGATCAATGATCAGGTCGCCGGTTTCCGCAAGATTGGTTTTTTCGATGGTACGGTCATCTGCCTTGTTCGACAGGACACGGATCAGCTTGAACAATTCACTCGGGCGCAGAAGCCGGGCCAAAACCGCAAGCAGGAACATCGGCTCCAGCCCCGGTTTGGCTTCGGAAATTTCAACAAACCGGTCACGCAACCAGGAAACATCATTGGGGTCAAGTGCACGTATCGGTGCGGACGGGAACCGATCACGAACTTGCGCGATCTCTTCGCCAACGTTCAAAATCTGCCCCATCTCGATCAGGGCCTTAAGATGAAGGCGTGACCCAAGCCGGGTTGCAAGGGCGCGTTCCTGCTTTACGCCGTTATGAGACGCTTCGACCTCATCTTCGATGCAACGAGCGCCCAGCTTCCAAAGCGTTCTTTCAGCAGCGGCAAGTTTATCAGCATTGCGCGCGGCGGCCGCGACCTCGATATCGCGCATCGCCTTTTGGAATTCGGGTCCGGCGGCACTGCTGACAAAGTTCCAGATCGGCATTAACGACGATCGGCTGATGCGAATGCTTTTGTCACTTGGCATTGCCGACGTCAAAAGATCTTCGATCGGATCGCAAAACTGGCGCATCGGTGTGGGATAGCGTTCCGGCTTGAGAGACGCCAGACGCGGACGCAGGATTTGCAGGATCGTTTCATGCGGAAGGGGAAGCTTCGGATCGACACGATCACTTTCGATCGCACGGGTAAACCGGGCGATTTCAGAACCGCTTAGGGATTCGAACAGCTGACCGAGCTGCGAAGCACCGAGTTTTCCGGCATCTTCAACCTTCATGCAGACTGTCTCCTGAAGCGTTCGAGACGATCCACCATATCGGCATCTATTTCACCACTACCCAATTTACGCAATTCACCTGCCCACAACATCTGGTTCACGCGGACATCAATCCAGAACTGCTGCTCTGCGACGGCGATTTCCTCAATCGGCAGGACCGGTGTGAAACTGGCGACTTCTTCGATTATTTCGCGTTGGCGTACACGATCATTTACCGGGCGCTTTTGCCAAAGATCAATCAGTTCCTGCCAGCCATCAAGCAACCACCAAAGATGATCAATCATTTTAGCGATATCTTTCTTGGCACGCTCCCAATCGGTCAGAACCTTGCCAAGTTCATTGTTCCAACCATCAACCTGACTGATCAGCTTCATCGCATGATCACAGGTTGCCTTGGTCGCGCTGCTGATACGCCCCGCCATAAACCGGAAATCGGCCTGCTCGGAATTGGCCCATTCCTCAACATCTGATGCAAATTTTTTAAGATCTGTAACCAGAACACGCAACGGTCCCTGACACCCGTCAAGTGCCAAGCCGACCGGTGCCGACATTTTGCTCCATTCGCCAAGACTGTCGATGATGGTGTCATTGGCAACCTTGTGTTCCGAGGAAAAACGGTTCAACGCCTTGCGGGCACGGATCTGCCCTTCCATCGTCAGCAGCTCTTCGCGCTTCATGTCCTGAACGGCAGCACCACCGAGCTGACGCAAGGCCTGATGCAAAACAGCAAGTTGGCCAAGTTCACGTGATGATTTTTCTTCCTGGCCGCGCGCATTGTTCACCCGCGCCAGTTCGACACCACCAACACCCGTAATAGCAACAGCACGTGCCTGTTCAAGAACCGTGTTCGGGCGCAAGGTTTCAAGTTCCAGCAGACGGTCAAACAACATCCTGTCATGAACCGAAAGATCAAAGACTTCACGCAAGGTATCAAGGGGCAACTCATATGTCCCAAGCCCGCCGGCAAGACCGGGCAAATTGACCATGGCGCGTCCACCCTTGCCCTCGGCCACGCGCGCATATCGCAGGCTTTTGCTGGTGAACGGTGTACGTGCACCGCGCGACAGAAAACTTTGCGGCAGACATGCCAACGGATCTTCTGATGCCTTTGGCCCATCAGGAGTTTTATGACTTACGGATTGGACAATCTTCTGTTTGGTCATTATCGGCTTTGGTCAACCTGTTCCGGTAACAATAATTTTTGAGCCGCTTGCACGTTTTGCGAAACCACAACGACCATCTATCGGAACGTCTGGTGCTTGGACTGTTTTGACACCATAGGGCCTGTGTCTTGATCAAATCATAAGTTACCGCGACAAGCTGACAAAATCATTAACGTTTTGGTCACCGCCGCGTTCAAATCTCGCGGCGATGACATTGCCATTGCCCAACGATCCGGATCAAGAGTTTATAGCGTTTCCTGCGCTTTTTCCCAAGTTTTCACATATGCTTTCCATTCAGCCCCATCGGGAATCGTCTCATCAACAGTCAGGAAGGCCAGACTGTCGATCATTACGGCCACCTCGTCCGTTTCCACCGGGGCTTCTATCATTTTTTCCTGATAGGAACATGGATGGGGTCCATGCGGGAAACCACTGGGATGGAATGTTGCCATACCTGCCTTGATGTCACCCCGACTGAAAAACTCGCCGCGATGGTAAAACACGAACTCATCAACATCCTCGTTGGAATGATAAAATGGTACGCGCAGCATGCCCGATTGCCCCTCACCGACCTTGGGCACAAAAGTGCTAATCGACATGTTATTGGAAACAAAGGTGCAATGGGCTGCAGGCGGAACCTTTTGCCCCGGTGCGCGACGCTGTGCCAAATCACGCCAGTTCAGTTTTACAACACATAAATCCCCCTCCCAGCCCGCGGCATCAAGCGGGTTATAAGGATATGTCAGTGTTGAAATCGCCCCACGGCGTTTGATATGGATTTCCCAAAAGGCATCATCTTGCTGGGCGCGAAACGCGTCATCAATGCTGGGTAAGGTAAAGCGCATCGGATCCACCGAAACGCCGCCGGGCACATTGTTTGGGTCCGGCAGACCAAATGCATCCCCCGTTGCTTCTATCATCATAAATTCGCAAGTACCTTCTGGCTCAACCCGCCATGCCGTTCCACGAGGCAACAGAATATAATCCCCGTCGCAATAGGACAGATGTCCGTAATCGCAAAATAGTTCCCCTGCACCTTCGTGCACGAACAAAAGCATATCACCGTCGGCATTGCGTGCTAACGCATGCATTCTGCTATCGGTTTTCCAGTACCGAACTTCCATCGCATCATTAAACAACACACGCCGCGCCTGAAGCGGGCACGCAGGCCCCGCAGCAAGCTTGCCAAGCGTAAAAGCACGTGGGCGCAATGGTCCTTCAAAAGTCGACCACCCCGCAGGTGGATGCTTGTGGTAAATTTGGGCAGATGGCCCCCGAAAACCGGATCGGCCCACTTCTCGCTGATACAGTTTTTGTCCAGAGCCACCATCCGGTGTTGAAATGCAGTTCCCTTCGCTATTTGGAAGTCTGATCCAGTTCTTCACGATACCCTCCCGGCCGATATGCAATGGCGGCCCTGTTTGGCGGTTTTATGCGTGCCGCACCTATTACGGATATGTGAAGAATGGACCTTCTTTTCAAGCCGAGCAAAGTTTTCTGCCGCCACAATCATAAGATGTGGAAATTGCCGCCTACCCTTACCTAAACACAAAACCATGCTTAGTCAGCCCGAGACGTGCCGACGTTAATGTGCTTTACGGGACATATCGAAGGGAAAACAGGGATTTGGTGCGCCCGGCGGGATTCGAACCCACGGCCCCCAGATTAGGAATCTGGTGCTCTATCCTGCTGAGCTACGGGCGCACTGCACAAAGGCAGCCTTGACTTAGCAGCAAATCAAAGTGTGATCAATCAGCAGCTTTCCTGATCACGAGACGTCAGACTGTCTTGATTTCACCTGATCATTGCTCAGCGCAATAAAGTCATAAAATCAACGAGCTGTGACAGTATCAAAAAATAACCGATTTGCCCTTCGATACCCTGTGACGTAACCCTATAGTCGAGCGGGCCACATCATACACTTAGGCAAATCGGTCACGATGAATGTTTGATCGCTAAAAGCGACTATTCAAAAATGCGTTCGATCGGGAACGAATAGGTCAGCGACAGAATTTCCGTCCCCGGATTTTCATCACCGATACTCGCATTTGAAATATGCGCAATGCCAAGGCTCAGACGTTCGTGGCTGTCAAAGCGGAAACCAAGTTCAAGACCAGAGCGAAACTCGATCCAATGACCAAGGTCTTCACCGTTCCCCTGATGATATGCCCCGACAGAGGTATAGACACTCGAGACGAAGTGATCCCCCCAGAGCACATCAACAGCCAAACCGCCATATCCGTGAACCGCACCTTCCGACGTTACCATCACACCGCCAATCGGGCGCGTCACATCAAACATTGCGTGCTGGGCGCGGTAATCAAGACGAAACTCAGCTGCTTCTTCATCCTGAGTGATATCGACCATACCGGTCGAGAACTCAAGCAGCCCCGAATCGTTGTTATTACCCAAAATCTGCTGCGCGTGCGCAGTACCCAAAAAACCAAAAAAGACACAAACTGCAAGCAGTTTCCCCAAGCCCAGCTTCATCAATCACGTCCCCATGAGATCAATCAATAAGATATTCTAGCCAAGGATTTAACAGACACAATCAAACATTGGAACGAAAATCCTATTTTCCCGCAAACCGAGAGCCATCAAATCTGTCAGTTGCCCGAACCAGTTCACGAACAATCCCAGGTTCGCTTGCGGCGTGACCAGCATCATCAACCACAAATATCTCAGAACCCGGCCAAGCCGCATGCAATGAAAATGCTGAGGTCGGCGGACAAACAACGTCATAGCGCCCCTGAACAATGATCACAGGCAAATGCGAAATGCGTCCTATATTGCGCAAAAGCTGATCTGGTTCAAAAAAGCCCCGGTTTACAAAATAATGATGTTCAAGTTTCGCTAATGCCAATGCGATCTGGTCACCTTCGAAATCTTCGACCAAGCCATCATCTGGCAAAAGGGTACAGCAGGTTGCCTCGAATGCAGACCAGACTCGGGCTGCTTCAATTGCGATATCTTCGCCTTCTTTGCCTGCAAAAATATCGTCATAGCGATCAAGTAATTTCTGCCAACCCGGATTTTTCTGGAATCCAGCAATCTCGATAAATTTAAGCTCCGCTTCCGGAAAGAAACGCCCCATGCCGTCCATAAACCAGGCAATTTCCGTTTCCCGGCACAGAAAAATCCCACGCAAAACGAACCCAAGAACATTCTCGGGATGGGCCTGCCCATATGCCAGCGCCAATGTCGATCCCCACGATCCGCCAAATACCAGCCAACGATCAATATCCCGATTTTCCCGCAGGGCTTCAATATCCCCAATCAAATGATCTGTGGTGTTGTTTTCAAGACGCCCAAACGGTGTTGATTTCCCGGCACCACGCTGATCAAGCAAAATCACCCGATATTTTTGAGGATCAAAGAAACGGCGACTGTTGACCGAGATCCCTGCCCCGGGCCCACCATGCAAGAAAACAACCGGAATGCCGTCGGGATTTCCGACCTCTTCCCAGTAGATTTCATGACCGTCATCACGGGAAAGCCAGCCGGTTGCGTGGGGAGTAACGTCTGGATAAAGCACGTGGGGACCTCATTCATTGAGTTTGGTAAACGCCAGAAATTAGCTTTCTCATGATTTTGGCGATCAAAACAAGCACCTATTGTGCCTCAACACACAACCAATTGATGTTTCGAAGTGCAATATAAGGACCACCGCGGTTTTCTATGACACCTCGAACCCGCACCTTCCGACCGATCCAGTCATCAAGAGCTTCTTTATAGCCGACCAATACATCACGAAGATCAGAACCAATCGCGATGGTGAAGTCACGTCGCCAGTCCAGCCCGAAATTGAGGTAGCTGCGCCATTCCTGATGCTCGACACTGACAAGAACAGCATCAACCACGACAAACCGGCCAATCGCATCTTTTACATCCGCAAGGTTTGATCGCCCCCACAAGGTTTTGTCTGAGGCGACGGCAACGACATAAGGAGGCTCATCCATCGCATCATCGCGCCACATACCCAACCCATTGGAAATGGCGGTATCTTCTGCTGCAATCAATCGGGCCATATCACCGGAAGTTTCAGGCATCAGCAATACCAATCCCTTTGACAACAGCACTTCCTGCCAGATCAGAAACGAGTTTGGAGAACCACTGCGAATGCGGACAGGAAGACGACCAAGGTAATCTGCCTTTGCTGTTATCTTGGCAATTTCCACTGGTTCGTGACTGGCCTTTTTCAGCCAATTGACTGCTGCGGCCTCGAACTGCGGTACAAACGCGACATCAGACAGTCGAAGCGGCTGATTTGCAAAATCGGGTGCAAAAAGCTGGTCAACCGCAACAGGAGGCAACACCTGATACGCACTCCACGACAATGACCTGTTCCCGGCAACCATACCGTCAGTACCATCAGAATTCACACGGGCACCACAGCGCCAATCGCTTGCTTGAGCGCTCCTGACTGGCATCAAAGAAACCAGTAAAACCAACATCACTTTGAAAACGCACACCACCTTGGCCGTAAAATTTCCCAATTTCACCGCGTAGGATAAAGACTGCGAATGTGTTGATCGGTTCTGCAACACGCGTTACCAATTCTCATGAAATTCTGTCTGGCGTTTGATTCAAACTTACGCGGCAAAGCGACAAGAGGAAAGACATCAATGGGTTGGCTGCATTCCATACACAAACGACACGTGGCGGCATTGTTTGCGGCAGCCACTCTTACGGTTGGACTTGCCGGGTGCTCGACCAATCGCGCAACCGGTGAAGACAGCTTTACCGCCTTTATGTCGCCGGACGAAGAACGCAAGATCGGGGCACAGGAACACCCGAAAATGGTCAAGGAATTTGGCGGAAAATACGATGAAAAGGACCTGCCAGCCTATGTCACTAAAATCGGTGAAAAACTGGTCTCCGTGTCAGAAACGCCCGATGAGAAGTTTACATTCACAGTTCTTGATTCCCCGGTTATCAACGCCTTTGCACTTCCGGGCGGATATGTCTACATCACGCGCGGGCTTACTGCACTTGCCTCAAACGAAGCAGAACTTGCTGGCGTTCTTGCCCATGAAATCGGCCATGTGGTGGCCCGCCATTCAGCCCAGCGATATAGCCGCGGCATGATTACCCAGATTTTGGCTGGGGGGCTTTCGGTTGCCATCGGCAATGGCGCTGGGGAGATTATTGGCACCGGTGCGAACGCTTATTTGAAATCCTTCTCGCGTGAACATGAGCTTGAAGCCGACATGCTCGGCGTGCGCTATATCACGCGGGCAGGATACGACCCCGACGCCATGGCAACCTTCCTTGAAAAGCTGCGTGCGCATTCGCGCCTTCAGGCCGTGCTTGCGGGACGTTCACCCGATGATGTTGATCAGTTTGATTTCATGGCAACACACCCGCGCACACTTGACCGCATCCAACAAGCCCATGCGCAGGCCAATGTCACCCCGGTTGCCAACCCGGAGCTGGGCACCGTGCGATACATGACTGCCATTGATGGCATCCTGTATGGCGACGGTCCGGACCAGGGTTATATCCATGGTCCGGAATTCGTTCATGTTCCGCTTAATTTCCGGTTTGAAGTTCCCGATGATTTTTCCATGATCAATCAGCCAACGGCCGTGGTCGCGCGCGACAAACAAGGGGCGCAAATCGTCTTTGAAGGAGCGCCCCAAGCGCGAGACATGCGCCTCGATAACTATCTTAAAAGCGCATTTTCAAAACAGATAACACTTCAGAATATCGAAATGCTTGATATTAACGGTCAGGAAGCCGCGACCGGAAGTGCTGATGTTTCACTAAGCTCTGGCGCTGCGCGGTTGCGCGTGGTCGTTATCCGGCATGAAGACTCGACCTATCAGTTCCTGTTCATCATGCCCTTGGACAAGGCAGACTCGTATAACGTCGCATTACGCCGCACGACATACAGCTTCCGTCCATTGACCCCTCAGGAACAACAGGTCAACACGCCGCTTCGCATTAAAGTGCGGGCAGCAAATCCGGAATATACCTTGCAGACGTTTATTGATGACATGCAGGTTGACCGTGAGCCCGCCGCAACATTTGCGACCATTAACGGCCTGGCCGCAGGCGAGGCCCCTGCCCCCAACGCTTTGGTCAAAGTCGTCAGGCATTAGCAATACCAAGACCACCAGCGGACAAAACATCAAAAGGCAGCATAATCACATGCTGCCTTTTTCGTATTCCAATGACCGTCCCGACCAACCGGCGGCAAGGCCAAGGTATTTAAATGCTTTCGATGCGATCAGAAACTTTACCCTGACCATCAAGGGCCAGAGCCAAAAGCGACCCACCACGACCCGCACCATGGTCAAGTGACAGGGTGAATTCACGTTCAATCAAACCGGTTTGACTTCCTGATGCGCCGCGCACAATACGCGCACAATCGTAGTACCGGTCGGTGATGCTTTCGAACATCGACCCGCCCCACCAGAACGTATCGGTCTGTCCGGTCAAAGGACGCGATCCGTCAAGGCCCGCATGGACAAAGATCAACCGACCGTCCGTGGTATAGGCAGCATGTTTAAGATCGGCCAAAAGAGCACTGTGGCCGCTGTGACGACGCAGCGCATCGGCAAATTGTGAGGTCCATTGCGAAATAGCGTGCGCGCCTTGACGCATAATCGACTGCACATTGACCGGGTCAAAACCATAGGCCCTGATCGTACCAGCAACACCGCGCGTCAACATCCAGTCAAAAACTTCACCCGGATTAGGGGCAAACTGGATTTGCTGCAACTTGGTGACCATTTCTTCTGACGCACCACGCAGAAAAACGATGTCAGCGATATCGATGCCGTCAATCGCAATAAAGTAGCGACGAAACAACAGAAGCTCGTTGATGGTGGCGATGACAGTTTCACCCGATCCATCGCCCCAGTAATTCCCAAGATAGACCAGCCGGTCGCCCGGGGTGATGCGTGGGGCAAGCTTTTGATGAACTGCCCGCAACGCGTCATGATCACCATTGATCGCGCCGACAACCCAGATTCTATTTGCCGGCTTAATCGGCGCCAGAACTGCACTCATCGCTGTAACCTGCCTAAAACAAAAACAAAACCGGCCCCGAGGATATCAAGGATACCTTGTGGGCCGGTTTTTATAAATAGGTGTGTAAGGAGACGTCTGCAATCAGGCAGCTTTGTACAAAAGCTTTTCAAGTTTGCCAGATGCCTTGTCCTTATCGATTTTTTCAATCGCAGCCAGTTCGTCAACGAGGCGCTCAAAGGCTGCTTCGTAAATCTGACGTTCAGAGAACGACTGTTCCGGCTGGGTTGCGCTGCGATGAAGATCGCGCACGACTTCTGCGATGGAAACAGGGTCGCCTGAATTGATTTTTGCTTCGTATTCCTGGGCACGGCGCGACCACATGGTCCGTTTTACGCGTGCACGCCCCTTAAGGGTAATCAGTGCGGAGTCCATCTGCTTTTTAGAGGAAAGCTTACGAAGACCCGAGTTGCCCACCTTATTAACCGGCACACGCAACGTCATGCGGCTGGATTCAAAGGTAATTACATAAAGGCGCAATTCCTGACCCGCGATTTCCTGGGTTTCCAGACCGTCGACACAGCCAACACCGTGCGCGGGGTAAACAACGTAATCGCCAACAGTAAAGGGCAACTTATCCGACATCAAGCATCCTTCCGGCCGTATGAGACCTGGTCATTCAACTGTAACACTATAGACCCAGTGACGCGAAGAGCTGCACACGACCAAGCTTTTGGCAAAGTCGCGGTTTCAGACAGGGGATATTAAACGGGGATCCGGTAAATTCGGAACGAGCCTGTCGAGCCCTTAAACGCGAGTTGGAGACAATAACACAAAGAGCCGGTGTTTCACAGAATTTTTCCGTGTCACCAGCTCAATGCAGCCATGCAAAGGGCCAAATACCAACACTGGCCTGACCCAAATATGGTTTAATTCTTGATGGTTATGCGACCTGATCAGTCACCTTTACCAGGTGCTTCACTGAGCATTTCGGTTTTACCCGTTTTGCCATTCCACTCGTCCGCATCAGCCGGCGCATCCCCTTTACGGGTAATGTTCGGCCAGACTTCGGCGAATTTCCGGTTGATTTCCAACCAGTTATCCAAGTTCGGTTCCGTATCAGGAATAATAGCCTCTGCGGGGCATTCCGGCTCACAGACACCGCAATCAATGCATTCGTCAGGATGAATAACCAAAAAGTTATCACCCTCATAGAAGCAATCGACGGGGCAAACCTCGACGCAGTCCTGATACTTACACTTGATGCAGTTTTCCGTCACCACATAGGTCATGGTGTAACTCCGTACAGGTTGCTGGACCAGATTGCGGCTGCACCCGCGCTTGGCCTTGTTCTCTCTCGGGCATTGGGTTATCACGCACGGCCTTTGTGTGCAACTCCATTAAAACCCCATTTTTTTGCGTAGTATTGCCAGTTTGATGCAGTGCAGAAACATCGGCCAACAAGATATAGGATATTTACCTTCGAAATTCTGCGCAGACCATACAGATTTCTTTGCTCTTTTCCAGTTCTTAGGGCCTTGGGACAATTGCTTTTAACAACACAACGCCATAGTGTGCTTTTAACTGATTGGGAAAAGTGAATATTTGGGGTTCGGGGTGTCTAACGAAAACCTTGATCAGCAACAACTTAAGTGGCTGGATCGCCTGTCTGTAAAACAGGCACGCATTGCGGTCGCCATTACCCTGCTTATTGGCCTGCTGCTCAGTGCTATTCAAATCACCCTTGATCTTCGCGAAGAACAAACCCTGATTGACCGTACCGTTAATCAGGTTCTTGCGACCTTGCGCGAATCCGCGACACAGGCGGCGTACGGTCTTGATGAAAATCTGGCCTCACGCGTTATTGCCGGCTTGTTTGAATATGAGCCGGTCTATGAAGCGGTATTGCGCGACAATTTCGATAATGTCCTTGCCCGCCATTCGGAGCCACCAAGCAGTTCCAGCCGTTCCTTGCTGACCAGACTAATGTTTGGTGACAATCAGGAATATGATGTTCGTCTTGAAACAGGTCCGACCAGAGAACTGGTCGGATATTTAAGTGTTCAAATCGATACCAATCTGATTGCCGAGGGTTTTATCAATCGTGCGACACGCATCCTGGCATCAGGCATTTTACGAAATCTGCTTTTGGGGCTGGTATTGGTTGCGTTTTTCTATGCGACACTGACCAAACCGCTCTTGCGCATTTCGGCCACACTGCGCAAGATTAACCCGCAACATCCCGATCCCCAGAGCATCATCGTCCCGGCCAAACATGACCGCGATGAGCTCGGTATGATTTTGCATACCACGCGCAATCTGATCGACAGCATTTCGACAAACCTTACCAAGCTGCGCGTTACCGAACAGCAAGTCCGAGACCGTGAATCGCAACTTAACGCCATTGTTCAAAATGTTGCTGACGGGATTCTGACGATCTCACCGACAGGTCGTATCGTTGAATACAATGCTGCCATCCGACCCCTACTGGGGTTGATGCGTGATGAAACACCCCAAGGACGCACCTTGCAGGAATTTATCGCCCCGCGATCAATTCCGACACTTGAACACACCCTTGAAGAACTCGCCGCATATGATCCGAGCGTTGAGATAACAGAAAAACGCATCATCTTACCCATCATCCGGATAGACCAACGCGAAATTGACGTTTCTTTTGCCTTCCGCCCGATCCCTGATGCTGCAACGCCGCTTATTACAGCCGTTCTAAACGACATTACCGTGCGCAAGCGCTATGAAGAACAGCTGGTCTATATGGCCAACCACGACACGCTGACCAACCTGCCGAACCGCAGCATGCTTGAACACAGCCTGTCAAATGCACTGGCGGTACACCAAGATGACAAAGACCGACGCCATGGCGCAACCGCAGTTGTCTTTATCGACCTTGATCGTTTCAAGGTAATCAATGACAGCTTGGGACATCATGTCGGGGACCTATTGCTCAAGGCTGTGGCGCTACGACTGCAAAAAGTCATTGGCCGTCAGGAAATAGTCGGGCGTCTTGGCGGGGACGAGTTCCTGATCATTATTCCCGATCTAAAGGAAATGCAGGATGCCGCCAATTTGTCGCAGGCTGTACTTGACGCACTGACACCAGCCTTCGATATCAAGGGACGCATTCTGTTTGTCACCCCATCCATTGGCATTGCGCTTTATCCATCCGATGGTGAAGATTTCCCAACATTGATGCGCAACGCCGACACTGCGATGTATAGCGCGAAATCGGGGGGTGGCGGCACCTATCACTTCTTTACCAAGACGATGAACGAAAGTGCGATGGCGCGCCTTGTGATCGAAAATGATCTCCGGGAAGCCCTCGCAAAAAATCAATTTGAGCTGCATTATCAGCCCAAGGTGGACCTTAAAACCGACCAGATTTGCGGGCTTGAGGCGCTTATCCGCTGGAAACATCCGGGGCGCGGCTATATTTCGCCGATGCAGTTCATCCCGGTGGCAGAAGAAACCGGACTGATCGGCAAGATCGGCGAGTGGGTTTTCGAGGAAGTCTGCCGTCAGATCGGTGAGTGGGACGCCGCGAATGTCCCGCCGGTTCCGATTGCGATCAATGTGTCACCACGACAATTGATGGAAGGCCGGATCACGCAAACGATTGCGCGTATTCTTGAACAAACCGATACACCTGCCGCACGCATCGTGCTTGAAGTTACCGAAACCGTGATGATGCAGGAAATCAAGAAATCGGCTACAATCCTTGAAGAACTGCGCCACCTTGGGCTGCAAATCGCGGTTGATGACTTTGGCACGGGCTATTCATCCCTGGCGTATCTTAAACGCCTGCCGATCAATTCCATCAAGATTGACCGGTCGTTTGTCCGCGACATCACAGTCGATAGCGATGATGCCGCCATCACGCGCGCAATTGTCATCATGGGCCATAATCTTGGTCTACAGGTGGTTGCCGAAGGTGTTGAAACCATAGAACAAATGGACTTCCTGCGCGACAGCGGATGTGACGAAGTTCAGGGGTTCCTGATTGCGACGCCGCTGCCTGCACATGAGGCGGTTCACCATATTATACGTCTGTCCGCCAAGGCCGATATTGAACCATAAGTCGCTAACACCAACGAAGAAGCGCAACCTGCGCACCACATTCAAACGTCTGGTTATCCGAGAAGCAAAATGGCCCCACAAAAATCCGTCCTGCTCATAGATGACAGCAAATTCGCCCGGCTTCTGGTCAAGGCGTTCATATCCAGCAATTTTGCGGGGTGGGAAATTGAGGAGGCCGAAGATGCGGCAAAAGCCTTGGCGATGGTCGCGGAGAAATCCTACGATTATCTACTGGTCGATTTTAATATGCCCGGTATGAATGGCCTTGAGCTTTGCGAGAAGTTACGTGCACAGTTTCCTGATACCGTGATAGCCCTTCTGACGGCCAATATTCAAAAAGAAATCCAGAACAAAGCCGAAAGCATCGGTGTTGATTTTCTGGCAAAGCCACCGACCGAAGAAAAAATTCGTGACTACATCGCGGCCAAGGAAGCGGGCCGATGATTGATCTGACAGAACTTGAACATGATACCATCAGTGAATTGATCAACATCGGTGTTGGTCGGGCCGCATCATCCTTGTCCGAGATGGTCGAACAACCGGTTGAACTAACCGTTCCGCGCATTACTTTCGTCGAGCGGTTCTCTGATACTGACCTTGCCAAGGCCCCAACTGAAATTGTTTCTGCCGTAAGCCAGACATTCGACGGCCCCTTTAAAGGCGAGGCCATGCTGGTATTTCCCGAAGAACGCAGTCTGGAACTGGTGCGCAGCCTTTTGAAAGTCGACGTTCCGCTTGAGGCCTTGACTGATCTTGAGCAAGAAGCCCTGATGGAGGTCGGCAATATCATTTTAAATGCCTGCCTTGGCAGCATTTCAAATGTGCTTGGTGAACCAATAAATTGCTCAATGCCCTCATTTCGCAAACGCGAAAGCCGGTCGTTGCTGGATCAAGATGACGCAAGTAGCCAAACTGGCAAAAAACCCGTCCTGATGATCTTGCATGTGCAATTCATGCTGCGTCAAAATGACATTGATGGGTATGTCCTGTTTGTTATGGATCTGGATTCAATCCAGATGCTCAGGGAACTGGTCCGTCGTTTTCTGGCCAATTCACTTGGTTAACCGGGTCGAGGTGAATGAAAAAGTCGACACCATCATCGTTGGACCACAAAACGCTGTCGGGCAGCCTCGATAGATCAGACAAAGCTGCCGAACTTTATGCCGCGTTGCTTGATACGGCAGATACCGGATCGCTGGCGATTTCACAGGATGGCGCGATTTGCCATTGGAACAGATGGATGCAAAACCGATCTGATCTTGCACCGCATCAAGTTCTTGGCAAACAACTTGTCGACGTTTTTCCTGAAACTAAATTAGGCCGGGTCAGTCAAGCGATTGAAGACTGCCTGAAATTTGGCATGCCCGCCGTTATATCCCCGTCGCTTAATCAAGGGGCCCTGCCGTTAAAACCCCTACCGCAATTTGCTGCAAGCTTTGATCGCATGGAACAATCAATCCGCATCCATCCAATCAAGACAAGTAGCAACGGCACACTGTGTTCGTTGACCATTCGCGATGTGACACTTGCGGTTCAGCGTGACCGACTGCTTCGTCAGCAGGCCGCCGAATTGGCTGACCTTGTTACCCAAACCAGACGCAGCGAAGGCCGAACCCGGGCTATTTTGCAAAATACCATTGATGCCATTCTGGTGGCGTCTGATGACGGCAATATTGAACCTTTGAATGCACGCGCGCAGGAGCTATGTGGCTCCGAAGGTGACCCGGAACTTCGCAACATCATTCGCTTTCTTTTGCCTGACAGCGAACACATCACCCCGTCGCCACCGCCAAAAGATCGGCTTTTAACCGACCTTGGAACCGGGGTGATCGAGGTTCTCGCCTGCACGTCGAGCGGTCGCAACATACCGCTGGAAGTCGCGATCAGCCATTTTTCCGCTGATGAACGCTATCACTACATTATTACCCTGCGCGATATTTCCCAACGCAAACGCCATGAGATGGAAATTCAGCGCACCATGGCTGAACTTGAACGGTCCAACAGCGAACTTGAACAGTTTGCCTATGCTGCGTCCCATGACTTGCAAGAACCACTGCGCATGGTGTCAAGCTATACCCAGCTCATCGCCCGGCGGTACGAAGGCCAGCTTGACGATACAGCCGATGAATTCATTCATTATGCTGTTGATGGCACCCAACGCATGCAGCGCATGATTGACGACCTTCTGACCCTGTCGCGTGTTGGACGTCATGGGAAACCGTTCCACGCGGTTTCTTTACATGCCCTGTTTGATGCACTTGTAACCAACTTCAAACGTGCCGGGTCCGCCCCCGAAGGCAATATCATCCGCGAAGGAACCCTTCCCACCATCACCGGCGATGCAAGCCAGCTACTGCTGCTGTTCCAGAACCTGGTATCCAATGGCCTGAAATACAGTGACCCCGAAGATGGCAAGGTACGGGTATTCGCCAAGGAAACTCTGAACAACTACCGCATTTTTGTTGCCGATAACGGGATCGGAATTGAAGAGCAATATCACGAAACCATTTTTGAGGTTTTCAAACGCCTGCATGGCTATGGTGATTATGCCGGGACAGGAATTGGCCTGGCGATTTGCAAAAAGATCGTCGACCGGCACGGTGGATCGCTCACGGTCACCAGCACGCCGGGCGAAGGCAGCACATTTTGCGTCGAGTTTCCAAAAGAATTGCCGATTGTCGTCACACAGGAAAGCATGTAGCTTTCAGTTTACGTAAGCGTAAACCTCAACAGCATTGAGCCCCCATGAGCGACAGCTACTCGATTACTGATCTTGCCCGCGAGTTTGACGTAACCACGCGGACCATCCGCTTTTACGAAGATCAGGAACTGATAGAGCCCGAACGTCAGGGACAAACCCGCATTTACAGCCAGCGTGACCGGGTGCGTTTGCGCCTGATCATGCGCGGCAAGCGGCTTGGTTTCTCATTAAAGGAAATACGTGATCTTCTTGATCTCTATGATGGCGACCGCAGCGAAATCACCCAATTGACCATCCTTGTGTCCAAAATCAACGAACGCCGTGATGCACTTCGCACACAGCGTGAGGACATTGACGCAACACTTGATGAGCTTGATAAACTTGAAGAATCCTGTCAGGGCGAACTCAGCCGCAAGAAGACCGGCTAAGATCAAACACCCCAGATTGATCGGCTTTACGGATTGCCCGCCGTTGGATTTGTAACTTTCACAAGCCGGGGTGCTGATGGCCGCGACAGGATAAACAAACTGACCGGAACAGCGACCAGCACCTGAACCATCACGACCCAACGGCTTTCGACAAAGATCAGCGACACCGCAATCACAACAAAGAATGCCAACATCGCCATACATTTGGCCCGCCGACTGATGACACCATGATTGTTCCAGTCACGAATTGGGCCGCCAAACCGGGGATGATTGCAAATCCAGTCGTGCAGTCTTGGAGATCCCTTGGCAAACAGCCAAGCGGCCAACAACATAAACGGCGTCGTTGGTAAAAGCGGCAGGAAGATACCCACAACGCCCAATCCAATTGCAAGCCAGCCAAGACCAATATAAATATGCGAAAAGCGCACCGTCGATTTCCTGTTTACAGCCCGTCACGCCCCTGACAGGCTAGACCCACGTCAATGTAGGCGCAGTAATTGCGAAATTCAATTAATAGCCGACTACTACACTCAGTTATGTTAACCGCCCCGGTTACGCCCTGAAAATCTTTTACGGTTGCCCATGCTTGAGATCGAAAAAGGCCTTTATCTGGATGAACGCCATCTGAATTTTCAGTTCGTGCGCGCATCGGGGCCCGGCGGACAAAACGTCAACAAGGTATCGAGTGCAGTTCACATGCGCGTGCGCATTGATGACCTGACCGAACTTCCTTTGCGCGTACGCAACCGCCTGCGTGAACTTGCTGGAAGCAAACTGACCAACGATGGCGAGATCATCTTTGACGCCCAGCGTCACCGCACACAGGAACGCAACAAGCAAGATGCGATAGAACGGCTTCTCGCCCTGCTGCGCAAAGCTGCCGAGCGCAAGAAATATCGCGTAAAAACACGTCCCAGCATGTCGGCAAAACGCAAACGCACTGATAACAAGAAAAAGCGCGGCGACACAAAAAAAATGCGCCAGACTCCATCATATTGATGAACACGCCTGCTCTGCAAAGTTCGATCCACAATTAACTTAAGGGACTGTGCCGCACCCAGTCTTCCATCAGTGCCGCAATCTCGACCGTATCAAGTTCACTGGCCGCCAAGCTCTGCCAAGTTGAGAACTGTACGCTGTGGCGAACAACGGCCCGGCAAAGGACATTGTCACGTCGTGCCGCAGGAAGATGACGCATGATGTCATCTTGGATAAGGGCAAGATGTTTGTCGGCGGGGCGTAATGCGTTGTCCAGATCCTCAAGCTTTCCACGATCTGACAGCAGGCCAGCCCATACGTTGCTGGTTTCGCTGTAATAATTATACAGCATGCTCAAAATTGCGATGGGCCAGTCTTGCGGGTTAACGCGGTCGCGCCAGTCTGCCGGATCAGGCATCGGACTGCTTTCAAACCACGCCTTTAGCGCGCCTACCATCAAATCAGCTTCCTTGGGAAAGTGGCGATAGACGGTCAAACGCTGCACAGATGCTTTGGTTGCAACCGCACTGATGGTTGTTGCGGCAGGACCAACCGAACCATAAAGCAACAAGGCCGCATCAATGATCTTTTGATGGGTATCTTGTTCCTTATCTGCGCGTTTGGTCTTGGTGTATGTCCGCGTCGCCATGATGCCCCCAGCGTGTCTGCATGTCCGCCAGACCCCAAATCCGGCACAGAAAGCAAAAAGATAACATGCCTTCACTTTTTCAATGAACGGTTTTGCTTACCGGGCATCGAGGATGCCCAAACAACTCACTTTATTTGCCAACAGGCGATCATCATCCATATAAAGGTCCCTCGTATTAAAAGGACTGCCCGATGACGATTGACTGGAATCATATTGCCAATGCCCCCCTGCCCGAAAATTGCGGTTGGCGCGGGACATATCGGGTTCGCTATTCAGAGATTGGCGACAATGGCAAAGTCATGCTCTCTGCCCTTGCCGATTACATGCAAGATGCGGCTGGCTGGGGTGCCCGGATACTAAAACTGGCCTATGACGACACGGTTGATCAGGGGATCGCATGGGTATTGGCGCGCATGGTCATTCATATTCGCGACTATCCCGGCAATGGCGAAGACATCACGGTTGAAACATGGCCATCAGGAGTATCGCGCCGAGTTGCCACCCGTGATTTTCGTCTTACCAATGCCAAAGGTGACGTGATTGGTGTCGCGCAAAGTTTCTGGGTGATGTTTGATTTGCGTGAACGCCGTGCTGCACATTGGCCCGACTGGATTTCCGACCGCCTGCCGAACCCGCCCGGCCCAAAATTGATTGATGCGCCGCTACGCGCCCCCTTTACCACCGATCCGCTTTCTCCGGGCGACACCATCAAGGCACGCCCGTCGGACCTTGATCTGTATGGGCACGTCAATAATGTGCGGTTGATGCAGTGGGTTCTGGGGATCGCCGGACAAAACAATCGACCGGACTTTCATCCCGAAAGCCTCGATATTCAGTTCCGAACCGAATGCCGCGTGCATGAACGGGTTGAAATCAGACATTGCGATGGATTTGCCGCCATTACCCGTGACGAAGACGGCACCGATTTGGTCCGCGCCCAAATCACACCGCTTAATCGCATCGCACTGGCTTAGGAACGATCCGGATAGTCATCAGTGACGGCCATACTCTTAACGGCCGTCCATCATTGCATCGAACAAATTGGCAATCGGTTTAAAGCTGCGGCGATGGTGCGGGGTTGGCCCAACATCACCAAGACCTGCCATGTGCTTTTTCACACCATAACCTGCATTGCCTTCCCAGCCAAAAAACGGATAGCGCACAGCAAGGCGCGCCATGGCACGATCACGCACCACCTTGGCAACGATTGACGCTGCCGCAATCGAAAGCGATTTACTGTCGCCCTTAACCACGGTTTCAACCGCACAAGGCAACCCGGGGTCACGATTGCCATCAACCAGTGCCTGATCGGGAAGGGTTGATAAATGGGCAACGGCACGGCGCATCGCAACATAGGTTGCCTGCAGGATATTAATCTGGTCAATCTCGCGCACCGATGCAGCGCCAATACCAACCTCGGCGCAGCTCATGATGATGTCATGAAGCTGATCACGCTTTTTGACTGACAGTTTTTTGGAATCATTAAGTTCGTTCAAAAGAACAGCGGGCAACAGGTCATCACGTGGCAGGATAACCGCGGCGGCAACAACCGGTCCGGCCAATGGCCCCCGACCAACTTCGTCAATCCCGGCAATGCGTCCGCAATACTGATCTTCAATGGAAAAATCAGGCATGATGATAAAGGCTCCCTCTTGCCTTTTGTCTAGCAGTCACGGCTCTGTCAGACAACTGATCACGCATCAGACCGTTGTGGGTTTTCGATCACATACACATCATATCGATCCGGTTTTGATCGGCACGTCATCCCGATTTTACGGGCAACACCAATGGACCCATGATTACGTTGATCAATCCCGGCCACAATACGCGGCAAGTTTAGCGTTTCAAACGCGTGTGGCACCAGTGCAAGGGCCGCCTCAGACGCAAAGCCGTTTCCCCAATAATCGGGATGCAGCCGCCACCCGATTTCAACATCCGGCCCAACGCCATCCTCGGGGATTAAAAGTACCCAGCCCATAAAGGTGTTTGGTGCAGATTTGGCAAAGACCGACCAGTATCCCAACCCGTCACTATAGTGCGCATTGATCCGGGTTCGGACAAACGCTCTGTGTTCGCCGTCCTCATCCCAAGGCCCGGGAATGAAATCGACAACACCGGGCGCCTTGTCCATGACAATACAGTCGTCAAAATCATCCATGGTTCGGGGACGCAATATCAGGCGGTTGGTTTCAAAAATCATGGCGGATGTTCCACGCAATGCTGTCATGGGGGTATCCTAACAAAAACGGCACCGAATGACGGTGCCGTTCTTTAAAATACGTCAGAAAGTTAAAAGCCGGAAAAATCAGTTTTCCTTTTCCTGATATTCCTCGCTGGGATCATAGCCTTCGGGCCCGACCGGATCAAAAGTCGCCCAACCTTCATTCTGCTTACTGGGTGGCAAATCCGAATGTGGATCAACATTCAACAGCATGTAAGCCTTGGCGATCAGGTTGGCTGTAATCGGTGCGGTCAGGAATATGAACAGCGTGATCAGCAATTCATGAATGGTGAAATGCCCGCGTTCAACCCAGAAATACAGCATAGAGGCAATCAAAACACCCCCGACGCCAACGGTACTGGCTTTGGTCGGTGCATGCAGGCGCGGCAGCAAATCACGCAGCTTGAGCATCCCGAATGACCCGACCAGCAGGAACAATCCACCAATCACAATCAGAAGCGAGATAATGAGTTCGACGACAAATGGCATCACAACGCTCCCTTATTCGATGATGTCGCCACGCAAGATGAACTTGCAGTAGGCCACGGTTGAAACAAACCCGAACATGGCGAACAAAAGCGCGCCTTCGAAATACATCGCGGTTCCCTTGGCGATGCCATACATCACCAGAAGGGCGATGGCGTTAATCGCCATGGTATCGACCGCCAAAATGCGGTCTGCCGTTGTCGGCCCCATGGTCAGACGCCATAAATTCATCAGCAATGCCAATGACACACAGACGAAGCCGAAATTCAGTGCATATTCGATCATTCGAAAATCTCCTTCAGGCGACGTTCGTAGCGGTCCTTGATATCATCAATCACACCCTGTGCATCAGGCGCATGCAGACAATGCACCAGAAGGCTTTTGGCATCGGCACTGAGATCAATAGTCACGGTGCCCGGCGTCATGGTAATCGTGCCCGCAAGGGTCGTAATCGCTTCAGGCGACGTAAGGTCCAGCGGCACCACTACACATTTAGATTCAAGAGTTTCGGTTTTACGAAATAGGATCAGTCCGGCAACGATCACGTTGGCAACCAGAATGTCCCACATGACCACCAAGCCATATTCGCAAATCGCAATTACGTTGCCCACTTTGGGACGGTCTGGCCAGAAACTTGCGGTGATCAAGGGGATAATCACCGCAAGGATTGCACCGAAAACAACGGCGCCTGCCGATATCTCGTTCGCCAGAAGTATCCAGACGACCAACAAAGCCAGCGACAGCAGCGGGTGGGGAAGATAACGTTTCATCATCATGATCCTTTCAACACCACTTACTGGCCAAACTGCGCAAGGGCACCATCGCCCAGCACTGCTCGAATATATTGCGACGTATCAAATATCTGGTCCGCAGTCCCGTTGAGGTAGCTACTGATCGGACCGGCAAAGACCGTTAAGGCAAACAGCCCCCCGAGCATACCGCACGCGGCAATAATCGGCAGAACCGGCCATTTGGCACCTTCAACAACGATCTCGCCTTCGGCGGATGCACTTTTCCAGAACAGCACACTGCCTGCGCGGCCAAAACCGATAATGCACATCAAGGACGTCACCAGAATAACCGACCAAATCCAGACCATGGCATCACTGTCGCGCGAAGCGTCAAGGATCTGTAATTTACCGATAAATCCGCTCAACGGCGGCATCCCGGCCATGCCAATCGCCCCGATAAAGAACAGAATGGCAAGAAAACCCGACTGATGGAAGACCGGGGCGGTGTTCAGGCTGTCGCCAAACTGACCCCGGCGAGATACTACCAGATCGGCAATCAGGAAGAGGGCCGCAGCCGAAAACGTCGAATGCAACAGATAGTAAAGACCTGCTGAAATGCTTTCAGGGGTGAAGAGCCCAATCGCCGTCAGAAGCGTCCCCATCGAGCCGATCACCGCAAAGGCAATCAGGTTATTGAGGCGTTTTGCAGCCAAAACACCGATCATGCCAACGGCAATGGTGATCAGGGCGGCGGGCAGGATATAGGGTTGTGCGAGCCATGCCATATCACCGGCATTGTCGCCAAAAGCCAGCGAATAAACGCGCAACACCGAATAGGCCCCGACCTTGGTCATGATCGCAAACAGGGCCGCGACCGGTGCGGGTGCATTGGCGTAAGTCCCCGGAAGCCAGAAATGGATCGGCACCATCGCCGCCTTCACACAGAAAACAAGCAATAAAACCAACGCCCCGGCGCGCAGCAACGCGGCATCTCCCGGTGCTATGTTTGCAACCTGAATGGCCAAGTCTGCCATATTCAGCGTCCCGGTCACTGAATATATCATGCCAACCCCAACCAGGAACAAGGCTGACCCGGTCAGATTGACGACAACATATTGCATGCCCGCCTTAAGACGGTCGGCCCCAGCACCATGAAGCATAAGCCCATAAGACGCGATCAGCAGAACCTCAAAGAAGACAAACAGGTTAAACAAGTCTCCCGTCAGGAACGCACCATTAACCCCCATCAGCTGGAACTGGAACAGGGCATGAAAATGCTTGCCGCGCTTGTCCCATTCACTCGATGCAAACAGAACCACACCAAGCCCCAGAATCGATGTCAGGAAAACCATCATCGCCGACAACCGGTCGAGAACCAGCACAATTCCGAACGGGGCTGGCCAATCGGACAGGGCATACATTTCCGGCCCATTGCCATTGGCAAAAATCACCAGCGACAAGGTCACTGCGACAAGGGCCACGGTTGCCGTTATCGAAAATACGCGCTGCAACAAAATATAATGACGAACCGCCAAAACGATCAGGGCGGCCATCACAGCGGGCAGCACTATGGGAACAACAATCCAGTCACCCATCAGTTTTTATCTCCTGCTTCGGAAGGCTCGCCAACTGGCTGACCGTCAACATGATCATTCCCGATTTCAAGATAGGCCCGGATCGACAGCACAACGATCAATGCCGTCATCCCAAACGAAATCACAATCGCCGTCAGCACAAGTGCCTGTGGCAATGGATCGGTGTATTCCGTCACACCTTCACGCAGGATCGGCGGCATATTGATGGTAAGCCGTCCCATGGCGAACAGAAATACGTTCACCGCATAGGACAGAAGCGCCAAACCAATCACCACCGGGAACGTCCGCCCACGCAGCAAAAGGTATGTTCCGCACGTTGTCAGAAGCCCAATACTGCTTGCTACAAGAAATTCCATATCAGGCCTCCTTCTCTGGCGTTGCTATCCGAACAGATGGATCGTGATCCATCGGATCAAGATTGACATCGACATGTTCTGCCATGCGTTCGACCTGTGACAGTTTGGCAAGAGCCAGCATTACCGCCCCGACCACCGTCAGGAACACACCAAGGTCAAAGCCCATGGCCGATGCCAGTTCAAATTCACCAACAATCGGCAGATGAACATGGACAAACCCACTGGTCAGGAACGGCAAGCCCGCGACCCAGGCCGATGCCCCGGTAATTGCTGCTGCAATGACCCCCAAACCAATCATGCCGTGGTAATTGACTTTCATGCGGTTCTGGGTCCAGCCAAAGCCCGACGCCATATACTGCATGACCAAAGCGACCGAAACGACCAACCCGGCAATGAAGCCACCGCCCGGTTCGTTGTGACCACGCAGGAAGATGTAAACACCGACCATCAGCGACAAGGGCAACATCACACGCGTCGCGACCACCATCATCATCGGATGACGATCCGCCGACCGCCGATTGCTGACGACCCAGCTTGCCAGACGTTTAGCCGCTTCGCCCTGGGTCACGGTTTCGATCAAGGCAAAGATCGAAAGGGCCGCAATGCCCAGCACAATGATTTCACCAAAGGTATCAAACCCACGGAAGTCGACTAGGATGACGTTCACAACGTTTGTCCCGCCTCCTTCGATCTTTGAGTTGGCCAGATGATAGGCCGAGATCGAGTTTGGCAGGTCACGCGTCATGATCGCCCAGATCGCCCCGCCAATGCCAAGGCCAGCAGCAATCGAAACCACCCCGTCACGCAATTTGCGTCCCGGAAGGCTTTCCTTTGGCGTTTCCTTTGGCAGGATATTAAGGGCAAGCAACATTAGGATAACAGTCACCACCTCGACCGAGATTTGCGTCAAGGCAAGATCAGGTGCCGACAGATAGATAAAGCCAAGCGAGACAATCAGACCAATCACACCGACCAATAGCAAACTTAGAAGTCGATTATGATGCATCACCACCGCAGCAATACTGGTTACAACCAGCAAGACCCAGCCAATCGCCGCCGCAGGTGAAACATCAAGTAATTCCCGCGTGCCCGCAGTATGATCGGGCTCGGCATAAAATCCAGAAACCCCGATCGCAACGGACGCAACAATCATCACAGAAAGGTAACGCTGCAACGATCCATTGTGCAGATTGTCCGAGACAACCCGGCTTAAAGCGACAAGCTTGGCAATCGCACAATCAAACATCGCCTTGGCATCAGGCCGTGACAGATTTGCGGTCGCCGAAATCAACGCCCCGTGGCGCATCAGCAACAGCGCACCAACAACAATCGCGATGACGCTCATGCCAAGGGCCGGTGTCAGCCCATGCCAAAGTGCCAGATGATATTCCGGCAGTTCCCCACCGATAACCGCACTCGACGTCGCAGCAACCAGCGGCCCGGCAATCACCGCCGGGAACAGGCCGATCAGAACCACCAGAACCGTCAGCAATGCAGGCGGGCCCCACATACCAAAAGGTGGATCGTGCGGATGATGCGGCAAGTTCTCATCGCGTGGCTTGCCCAGCCAGACGTGGAAGATAAAGCGGAAGGAGTACGCCACCGAGAAGATTGCCCCAACGGTGGCCAGAAGCGGCACAACCCAGCCCTGATCCAGCCACATGGTGTGCCATGCTTCTTCGAGCATCATTTCCTTGGACAGGAACCCGTTAAGCGGAATAATCCCGGCCATCGATGCCGCCGAGATAATGCCAATCGTCCCGGCAATCGGCATCAGGTTGAGCAACCCGCCCAGACGACGAATATCACGGGTCCCAGTTTCATGGTCGATAATACCGGCCGTCATAAACAGGGCCGCCTTAAACGTTGCATGGTTGATAATGTGAAACACACCAGCCACGGCAGCAATCGGCGTTCCAAACCCAAGCAGCATGGTAATCAGACCAAGGTGGCTGACCGTCGAATAGGCTAGAAGTCCCTTAAGGTCGTGTTTGAAAATGGCAATCCATGCGCCAAGCACCATGGTCACAAGACCAGCCGTCGCAACGATATAGAACCATTCCGGCGTCCCCGATAGAACCGGCCACATGCGGGCCATCAGGAAGATACCGGCCTTGACCATGGTTGCCGAATGCAAATAGGCCGACACTGGTGTTGGCGCGGCCATCGCATGGGGCAGCCAGAAATGGAACGGGAATTGAGCCGATTTGGTAAAGCACCCCAGCAGGATCAAAACCAATGCCGGAACATACATCGGGGACGCTTGAATTAAATCTGCGTTCTGAAGGATCACGGTCAAATCATAAGACCCGACAATGTCACCAAGGATCAACATCCCGGCAATCATCGCAAGCCCGCCTGCCCCGGTCACGGCCAGGGCCATACGCGCGCCCTGCCTCCCTTCGGGCAGATGTTTCCAGTACCCGATCAGCAAGAACGATGACAGCGACGTCAATTCCCAGAACACCAGCAAAAGCAGGATATTGTCCGACAGGACAATCCCGACCATAGCCCCCTGGAACAACAACAGGAACGCATAGAAGCGCCCCATCGGATCGTCCTTGGACAGATAGAACCGCGCATAGATAATGATCAGCAACCCGATCCCGAGGATCAGGGTCGCAAACAGCAAGCCCAGCCCATCAAGGAAGAAGGTCACATTAAGACCCAGTTCCGGAAGCCAGCTATAACTGACCTGAAACACCTCGCCAGAAATCACGGCAGGTGCCTTTGCCATCAGCAAAATCAGGGCAAGCAGCGTGACAGAACCAGTCGCAGTCGCGCATGCGTTGCGCCCGGCCCTGATCATTATGGCGGGCAGTACCGCCCCAATGAAGGGAAGCAAAACAATGAGGGTGAGACTCATGAAAGACCCTTATTTTTGGAAGTCGCCGTATCGCCCCCAACGCGAGACAGCAAGAAAATCCCGCAGAAGGTAATATTTGTACAGAAAATGGTCAAGAAAACCCAACCCTTACCGTTTTTTACTTTCGGCCTGTCAAGTGATGATGATCACCAAAAAGTACAACCCTGACGTCGAAATACTTAACGTTTACCACCTGCAAGACGAATTGCCTCAGGCATCAGGCGCAAACGCACCATTGCAATCGTGCCCAAAACCGGCCCGATCGACAGCATGGCAAACGCCCCCCACCATCCAAAATGATCCACGACAACCGGCACAAGATGGATCGACACAAGGGCTATGAGAAAACCAATCGCATTTTGTAAGGTCAGAGCCGTGCCAACCTGATGGGGATCGGCCAGTTCGATCACACAGGATGAGAACTGGGCAGAATCCGCAACCACCGAAATACCCCAGATGATGCAAACGGCAAGCAAGATCGCAAAAGGTGCACCGCCGAAAGTCCCGACAACAAGCGCACATGCCCCACTGACCACCATTGCAGCAATGGTAACAGTGGTGCGTCCGATGCGGTCGGCGAAATACCCCCCGGCAAGGGATCCGAACGCACCAACCCCGACAATGGCAAATGTCGACAAAGCCGACCACACCCCGGGATTTTCAATCAAACGATCCGAAAAACTTCCATACAGAAACAAACCGATCCAGCCCCACATGGCATAAAGCTCCCACATGTGACCGAAATAGCCATAACAGGCATGCCGCAGCGGTTTGTTGGCCCAGATTTGACCGACCATACGCGGATCAAAGCGCGGTGATTTTCCAGGTGCCCCACCCAGTTGAACAAATAGAACCGCAATCCCCGCGACATAGGCCGACACACTGGCCGCAACAATCACCAGCCGCCAATCAAGCGGGACGGCCACGGAAAACAGATGCGGCAAGGCCGACCCCATGGTCAGTGCCCCAACCAAAAGACCGACCAGAAACCCGGTATCCCCGCGCGCCCATGTCGCGACCATTTTCATGCCAATCGGGTAAATTCCGGCCATGCAGACACCGGTTACCAGACGCAGGACAATGACCAAAACCCCGTCAACCGGAACCGTCAGGATCAGGATATTGGCCGTTGCGGCAATGATTGCTGATGCAGCCCAGAACCGACGCGGTTCAATCCGGTCGGCCAGACCAAAAACCGCACTGGTAACCGTACCCAGAACAAAGCCGAGCACAACCGAACTGGTAAAAAGGGACGACTGGACAGCACCAAGATCAAACTCTGCGCGCAACTGCGGCAGAACCGCCGTTGCCGAAAACCAAAGAGCAAGCGCCATCAACTGGCACACCGTAATCATTGAAACGGCAAAGCTTTTCCCCGTGCGTGCCATGCCTTCTCCGACCGATTTGTACGCGTTCGGGGCATAATACACGGAAGTCCAAAAATGACTATCTTGGAACTGTTTGGAGTTTCAACCGTTCAGAAATACTAGGAAATACAACCTTACAATAGAACCGGAGCGCCCCATGCCCCTCCTGGATCAATATGCAAACGGTGTCATCACCGCCATTGGCTTCTTCTGGAACGCATTATGGGCCTTTGTCCTTGGGTACGCCATTAGTGCCGCCATTCAGGTCTTCGTCCCCAAGAAACGCCTGACCCATCAGATGGGAGATGCAAATCTTCGAAGTGTGTCTCTTGCGGGCCTGTTTGGTGCGGTTTCAAGTTCGTGCTCATTCGCAGCCCTTTCGGCAGCACGGTCGCTTTTTCAAAAAGGCGCGCATTTTATTGCCACCGTCGCATTCATGTTTGCATCAACCAATCTGGTGATTGAGCTTGGCGTTCTGATTTTCCTGTTTTTGGGGTGGGAATACCTTGCCGCCGAACTGGTCGGTGGCATTCTGATGATTGCCATCTCCGCCCTTTTGATCCGCTTGACGTATCCTGAAAAATTAATCAATGCGGCCAAAAAGCATGCCGACAATGCAAGCAATCAAGACGAAGAAGATTTTGACTGGAAAAAACGCATTAAGTCACTCAAGGGCTGGCAACAGGTTGGCACCCGGTTTGCCATGGAATGGCAGATGGTTTGGCGCGAAATCCTGATCGGTTTCACGATTGCGGGCTTTATTGCCGTATTCGTCCCAAATCAGGTTTGGCAAACATTGTTTATGGCCGACGCTGCTTCGGGTGATCAGGCAAATATGCCGTTTCTGGTCGTTCTGGAAAACGCCCTGATTGCCCCATTTGTCGCCGCAGCTACCTTTATCGGATCCATGGGCAACATCCCGCTTGCAACTGTACTGAGTGCCGGGGGTGTCAGTTTTGCCGGTATTATGGGCTTTATATACTCTGACCTGATGGTACCACCGCTGGTGAAGGTGAACGCACGCTACTATGGCTGGAAAGCAGCGCTTTATATCGCTGCGATCATGTATGCCAGTATCGTCGTAACCGCCCTGACCCTGCATTATGCCTATGCCGTGATTGGCATCATTCCTGAAGGCAGTCGCGACATCGCAGAGGTTAGCGCCTTTGGCATCAACTATACCTTTTTCCTCAACCTTGCGGCATTCGCCTTGGCCGGTTTGTTGCTGTGGTTAAGGTATCGCGACCAACATGCAGCGTCTGAGACATCAGACCATAATGATCATGAGCACGACCATCATTCGGGTCATCAGCATCACGACCATGGAAGTTCATCCCTATGGTCCTTCAAAAACATCCTCATTTTGGCCGTCCTGATTGCGCTGGCTGGCGGGTTGATCATCAAGGCCGCCTTGACCCTCTGAAACAAAAAAAGATGCCGCTGGTCGAAACCAGGCGGCATCAAGGTTCCCGAGCGGGAATGAAATAATACTTTAATGAGTTAGTTAACTTACTTATTAAATCGCCCGTTTATCATCGATCACCTTACCGTCATTGGGAAGGCTGCCGGTAGCAGCGCATTCAACAATCCCGCGCAGCTTGCACACGCTGGCAAGAGTTTCACCAATGGCATCGATGTGCCCAGGATCCGCGCCTTCGCACAATAGGGTCATGACGTCATTATCGCTTTCACGCGTCACAACAAGGCGCGCCTTGGTAATTGCGTCATTGCGCTTGATGATTTCGGCAATTTGTTGCGGGTGAACAAACATGCCTTTGACTTTGGTCGTTTGATCGGCACGGCCCATCCATCCCTTAATCCGCTCATTGGTGCGGCCACATGGGCTTTGCCCCGATGCAATCGCTGACAAATCACCGGTCGCAAAGCGGATCAACGGATAATCCATGTTCAGCGACGTCACGACAACTTCACCAACTTCACCCTCGACCACCGGATCGCCAGTGCCCGGACGGACGATTTCAAGAATGATGTCTTCGGCAACGATCATGCCGTCCTTGGCGTCACTTTCGTACGCAATCAAACCAAGGTCTGCACTGGCGTAACATTGCAACATCGCGATTCCGCGATCGGCAAACCAGTCGCGTAACGTTTCGGGTAATGCTTCGCCCGACACCAGTGCGCGCTTGATCGATGAGATGTCCGCCCCGAGTTCCTCAGCCTTTTCGATCAGGATTTTCAAAAACGACGGCGTGCCGCAATAGCCCGTCGGTTTCAAATCGCTGATGGCCTTGACCTGAGCTTCGCTTTGCCCAACCCCAGCGGGGATCACAACACAACCACATGCGCGTGCACCACTGTCAAAGATAAAGCCACCCGGCGTCAGATGATAGGACAGGCAATTATGGACGATGTCGCCGGGGCGGAACCCGGCGGCAAAAAACGCACGCCCCATCCGCCACCAGTCATCACCTTTACCCTGCGGATCATAAATCGGCCCCGGGCTTTGGAAAATACGCGCAAGCGCTGGAACCGGTGTCGCATTCAATCCGGCAAAAGGCGGTTCTTTCGCATGGGCGTCGATCAAATCGGACTTGCGCGTCACCGGCAGTGTCGCCAAAGCTTCACGATTGGTCACGCTTTGCGGATCAACATCCGCCAAAATGCGCCCAAACCCCGCAGACTGCGATTTCGCATGGTGAATGATCCGCGGCAACGCTGCCATCAACCCGACATCGCGATCAGCAGGTTTGCGCGTTTCTCTTCCGTCGTAAAAGGTCTTTAGCATTTTGCCCGTCTTTCATCCAATTTCGTCAACCATCATGATATGGTTGTTATAGCCAACGTTTGCGCCGTTTATATGACTTAATGTTCTTAAAGCTTTTTCGGTCTTCCGACCCACCGCCAAGATAGAACTCCTTGACGTCCTCATTATTGAGAAGCTCGTCACGTGTGCCATCAAGCACCACCTTGCCGCTTTCCATGATGTAGCCGTAATCGGCGACTTTCAGCGCAAAGTTGGCGTTCTGTTCAACGATCAGCATGGTAATGCCCTGATCGCGATTAATCTTTTCAATGATCCCGAACACTTCCTTGACCAGAAGCGGTGACAAACCCATCGATGGTTCATCAAGCAGGATCATTTTCGGCCGTGCCATCAAGGACCGGCCAATTGCCAGCATTTGCTGCTCACCACCCGAAAGATATCCGGCAAGACCAGTGCGTTCTCTCAGGCGCGGGAAGTAGTCAAAAACCATCTCGATGTCATCTTTGACCCCCTTGTCCTTGCGGGTATAGGCCCCAAGTCGCAGGTTTTCGATACAGGTCATATCTTCGATAATACGGCGGCCTTCCATCACCTGAAACAGGCCAGACCGCACGATATCTTCGGGATTGCCATTGGCAATCTGTTTTCCCATGAAATTGATATCGCCACGGGTCACTTCTCCGTCTTCGGTTTTCAGCAAGCCCGAGATCGCCTTAAGCGTCGTCGATTTCCCCGCCCCGTTCGGACCAAGAAGGGTGACAATTTTGCCTTGCGGAACCTCGAGAGATACCCCGCGCAGGACAAGGATCACCTCGTCATAAACAACTTCGATATTGTTGACCGATAACATCGGTTCGGCATTTTCGATTTTACGGGCGGGCTCTGCCATGGTGTCCCCTTCGATCACATCCGTGTTTCGTTCCCATGTATCGGGGACGGAGCATAAAGCCCGTCCCCGATCACCACGGGAGACATTCGTCTTCAGGCCCTTAGTAACCAAGCCAATCGTCACGACGCGGCAAAGTCACAGTGGTCAACTTCTCAACGGATGGTTCACCACCTTTTGCCGAACCTTTATAGATATTGACGGTGTTAATGCCGCGATGGTCTTCGGCGGTCCAGGTTGCTTCCATGCAAACGCCTTCAAGACCTTTTGGCACCCACATCTCGCGGGCGTACATGCCTGCCTTGATGTTTTCACCGGTGATGCCGCCATTTGCCTTTGCCCATTCCATGGCTTCTTTCATGTAATACGCAGAGCAAATGCCACGGATGTAATGGTGGGTGCGGAATTCCTCGCCCGAGCTATCAGACATTTTTGAAATTTCGCGCACCAAATCCATCCCCGGAACACCTTCATCGCTCCAGAAGCTGGTCATCGCCGGGAAGATGTAGTTATCAACATCCCCAATGGTTTTGAGCGTTTCGTAATCGCCTGCCCAGATATTGGCGAGCCATTTCGGGGTTGCGCCAACCGTGTCACAGGATTTCACCAGCGACACAACCGACGGGCCGAGGTTACCGAGATAACCATAGTTGGTGCCAGCTTCCTTAAGCGTCAGGCACTGCGCTTTGAAATCGCCCGGCTTCATCGACACAACAATCGGTGCGGTGACTTCAAACCCAAGTTCGGTTGCATATTCAGCGCAAGCTTCTTTTGGTGCGTTCGGGTACGGATGGTTGTCCCCGATGTGCGAGAAGATCGGCTTGCCGCTGTTGCCCGATGACTTCCAGTCTTCGGCGGCCCACTGAGCCATTGCACGGCAGGCATCGGAATAGGATGCGCCGTAGAAGAAGTTATAAGGGGCCGGTTTGGCCGTTTTCGGGTTCTTTGCCGTCGGGTCGGTCAAGTGGCCGGAATAGGATGCGGAATAAACCGGCACCTTGTCCTTGGCAACAAAGCTGATCAGGGCTTCGGTATCCCCGGTGCCCCAGCCTTGCATTGCAACCATGTCGTTACGTGAAAGCCATTTCTTATAGTTCGCAATCGCCTGCGGAACTTTATAAGCGTAATCAATAGATTCTGAATCCAGAACCGTCCCATCAATCCCGCCGTGGGTATTGATGTAGGACAGCGCGTCACGCACACCATCAGCATAAAACTTGCCGATAAAGCCGGTCGGGCCGGTAATATCCATCAAATGACCAACAAACACCATGTCGTCATCTGCCTTGGCTGCCGTCATCGACAAGCTGGTCGCAACCATCGCGGTTGCAGCAATCAATCGTTTCATCACGACGTCTCCCTTGGACGTTTTACTAAACAAAGTAGCCTCCCGGTCTTCACCGATTTTGATCCCGTTTCTTTTTTGGTTTTTAGCGAAACGGGCTTCGGCAGTATTTATCAGTACGAGAAGGGATAAAGCTTCCAGTACGCCCTGATCTGTTGCCAGCGATGGGCAAGTCCATCCGGCTCAAAGATCAGGAAAAGGATAATGGCCAGACCGATCGCCATCTCCTTGATATAAGCCAGTCCGTCGGTCACATCCGTCGAACTTGCCCAGTCGAAAACACTTAAGGCGCTGACACCGCTTTCCATCACCTCAGGCAGCAGCACCATAAAGACTGTGCCCATCAGGGTTCCCTTGACCGAGCCCAGACCACCAATAATGATCATGCCCAGGAACTGGATCGACAGCAGGATGGTAAAGCCTTCGGCGGATACAAAGCCAAGATAATGGCCATACATTGCCCCACCGATCCCGGCATAAAACGATGAAATCGCAAAACTCATCAGACGATACTTCGTCAGATTGATGCCCATGATTTCCGCTGACAGGTAATGGTCACGCACAGCAACAAACGCGCGGCCGTCACGGGTCCGCATCAGATTTGTGCCCAAAAGATACATCACTACCAAAAAGAACAGGCAGACATAGAAGAAGCTAAAATCGTCATAGATTTCATAACCAAACACATTCACCGGATTGGCCGCCGCCCCATAGGATCCACCGGTAAACCAATCCGCGCGGGCGAAGAAATCTTCGAGGATAAACTGGGCGGCAAGGGTGGCTATCGCCAGATACAGCCCCTTGATCCGCGCAGCTGGCAGACCAAACAGCAAACCAACCGCAGCCGTCATCAAACCGGCCAAGGGGATCGACAGCAACACCGGAATGCCCGTGGTGTTGTTGATCCAGGCCGACGCAAATGCCCCAAAGCCAAAGAATGCCGCGTGCCCCAATGAAATCTGGCCAGTGAAACCCACCAGAATGTTCAGCCCCAATGCGGCAATCGCAAAATAGGAAATCTGAATGAACAGATTGACGTAATAGCCATCCAGAACAAACGGGATCAGGGCCACGGCTATGATGCCAAGAATGGCGGCATTGCGCACAACAGTCGTATCGAAAATGCGGGTATCCTGACGATATGTCGTTCGGAAGTCACCGCAGGGACGCATCGAAAATCCAGCCATCGTTTATTTCCTCGTCCCTTAGATACGTTCGATATCTTTGGTGCCAAACAGGCCATACGGCTTGATGCACAGAATTATGATCAACACATAGAACGGTGCGATCGAGAACAGGTTGCCCCAATGCAGGTACTGGCCATCGACAAACTCGGCCGTATTTTCAAGCAAACCAATAATCACCCCGCCAACAATCGCGCCGACAATCGAATCTAGCCCGCCCAGAATAACCGCCGGGAACACCTTGATCCCAATCACCGACAATGCCGATGACACACCATTGACCATCCCGATCACGATCCCGGCCACACCCGATACCAATGCGGAAATCGCCCAGGACATGGCAAATACGGTTTTAACGGAAATCCCAAGACTTTGAGCGACCTGCTGATCAAAGGCGGTGGCGCGCATTGCAAGGCCAAGCTTGGAATATTTAAAGAACCAATAGAATCCGGCCATGATGAACAATGAGATCACAAAACTCATGATATAGGCCGTCTCGATCTGCATCCCGAGCACGTTCAAAGAACGGGTTTCAAACACCTGCGGATAGGTCGCGGTGGTTGCCCCGAAAATCCATTTGGTCGCTGCCTGGAAAAAGATTGAAAGCCCAATGGTCACCATGATCACGGAAATGATCGGTTCGCCAATCATCGGGCGCAGCACAACCATTTGCAGGACAATGCCAAACACCATCATGAACAGCAGTGTAAACAGGAACCCCATCCAGAACGGCATGTGCATCTCGACAAGGAAGGCGTAACAAACCCACGCCCCGATCAAAAGGAACTCACCCTGGGCGAAATTGACGATCTGGGTCGATTTATAGATCAGCACGAAACACATGGCGACGACGCCATACAGTGTCCCGACGATCAACCCATTCAGCAAAAGCTGGAACAGAAGTTCGAAATTCATGTTGCCATCCCTGTAATGGCGGCCCCGGTGCCCTTGGCACGGAACCACAGTTTATTGGCGACCTATTCGGCCGCTTTCGGGGCCATCTGTGCGGCCTTGTTTTCATCAAGATCGACCACTCGGACACTCGTCTGGATGCGGGTTTTTGACCCGTCCTGGAAGGTGATCATGGTGTCAATATCAACCTTGTCATTCCCGGCGTACACCGCATCAATGATGTCGGCATATTTCTCGGCAACCACACTGCGGCGCACCTTGCGGGTACGCGTCAGCTCGCCGTCATCGGCATCAAGTTCCTTGTAAAGAAGTAAGAACCTTTTGATGCGCTGTGCTTCGGGCAAGGTTTCATTCACCTGACGCACTTCATCGACAATCATGTCGTAGACCTGCGGCTGGGCCGAAAGGTTGGTGTAGTTGGTAAAGGCAATACCGCGCTGCTCGGCCCATTTGGCCATGATTGAATAGCGGATACAGATCATGGTCGACAAGAACGGCAGGTCCTTGCCAAGGATTACCGCTTCGGCAATAAACGGCGAGAATTTCAGTTTGTTTTCAATAAACTGCGGCGAATAGCGTACCCCGGTCGAGGTTTCCGCCAGATCCTTCATCCGGTCGATCACCACAAGGTGCTTATTGGCGTCCTTGAAGTATCCGGCATCCCCGGTATGCATCCAGCCATCCCTGACATCCTCGTCATAGGCAGCCTGATTTTTATAGTAGCTGGTGAACATCCCCGATGTCCGGGCAACGATTTCACCAACCCCGTTTTCATCGGTATTGATGACTTTGATTTCGGAATTATCAAAGGCAACACCAACCGTATCAAAATCAATGTCACCGGGCTGATGAATGGTATAGGCGCCGCACAGCTCGGTCTGACCATAAAGCTGGCGCAACGGAACGCCCATCGCGTGGAAGAATTTAAAGGTTTCCGGCCCAATCGCCGCACCACCGGTGGCCGCTGAGCGCAAATTGGTAAAGCCCAACCGGTCTTTCAGCGCACTCATCAGAATGATGTCAGCCAGTTTGGAATGACCACCATTGTCCAAGGCGGTGCGCGCCAGCGCCATGCCAACATCGTACATTTTCTGTTTGAACGGGGTTGTGTCCATCATGCGTGCGCGCACGTCAGCGGCAATGGTTTCCCAAACACGCGGCGCAAGCAGCACAAAATTCGGACCAATCTCGCGCAGGTCTTCCATCATGGTTTCCTGCTCTTCGACGAAATTGACGATCTGACGGCTGATCAGCGACTGACCAACAACATAGACCTGCTCCATAATCCACGGCAGCGGCAGAACCGAAACATAATCATCCCCCGGATACTTCGGATCGGCCCGCAGATACGCCGCACAATGATCAAGGAAGTCACCGGAATTCAACATCGCCATTTTCGGCTTGGACGTCGTACCAGATGTGGTGCAAAGGATCGCACATTCATCGCCGCGGGTATCGACAACCATCTTATCATATAGACCGGGGTCTTTGGCTTCGAGCGCGCGCCCCATTTCATAGAGTTTTTCGACATCCAACAGGCGCGGATCGTCATATTTGCGCATGCCACGCGGGTCGCAATAGACAATATGGTCAACTGTTGGGATGTCATCGCCAAGCTCAATCAGCTTGTCACATTGCTCTTCGTCTTCGGCAATCAGGATGCGCGCACCGGAATAGGTAATCAGGTAAGCGACTTCTTCATGCAGGCTGTCCTGATAAAGGCCGACCGACATGCCGCGTAACGCGTGGGCCGAAATTTCAGCCCAGACCCATTCAGGCCGGTTTTCACCGATAATACCAACAACGTCGCCCTGTCCAACGCCAAGGGCGCGCATGCCAAGCGTCATCCATTTGACGCGGTCGTTGTAATCTTTCCAGGTGAATTCCTGCCAAATGCCGAATTCTTTTTCGCGCATGGCAACGTTGCTGCCCCAATTGCGCGCGTTATAGGCCAGCACCTTGGGGAACGTGTCCATCGCCTGGACATCTGCATAATCGGGAATATTGCTGCTCATGCTCAGGCCACCTGCTCGTCTTCGTCTGTGTCATCGTCTTCTTCGCCGAGATAGGCTTTCTTGACGTGCTTGTTGGCCATCACTTCGTCGGGTTCGCCTTCGGCAATCTTGCGACCGAAATCAAGAACCATCACGCGGTTGGAGATATCCATCACCACCCCCATGTCGTGTTCGATCATCACCACCGTCATCCCCCATTCTTCGTTGAGGTCGATGATGAAGCGCGCCATGTCCTCTTTTTCTTCGAGGTTCATGCCCGCCATCGGCTCATCCAAAAGGATCAAATCAGGGCGAAGTGCCACTGCACGTGCAAGCTCAACACGCTTGCGCAACCCATATGACAGGGTGCCAGCTGTGGCTTTGCGAATATGGGAGATCTCAAGAAAATCAATCACGTCTTCACAGAAGCGTCGATGTTCGAGCTCTTCTTTCTGAGCCCCACCCAGCCAGTACAACGGGCCGTTCATGAAGTTGTTCTTCAGAAGGTGGTGCCGCCCGACCATGATATTATCAAGAACATTCATATGCCCAAAAAGAGCAAGGTTCTGGAAGGTTCGACCAATGCCAAGTTCGGCGCGATCATTTGGCTTAAGCCCGGTGACATCCTGCCCGTTAAAGGATACGGACCCTGTGGTCGGTGCATATCGCCCCGACACACAGTTAAGCATCGACGTCTTACCCGCACCATTTGGGCCGATAATTGAAAAAAGCTCGCCTGGCTGCACGGAAAAGCTGACATCACTCAGCGCACGCACACCGCCAAACACAAGCGACACGTCGCTAATCTGCAAAATGGGACCTTGTGACGTCATAACGTCGCTTACCCTCCCTGACTTGGGCCGCAAATTCCGCAGAACCGCATTTCCGGTTCATGTCGGTAAATATTGCTAACCGCTTTTCAGTTTCCCTGATGATGTGTCGGATTTTTATGTGACCCTTACCTTACGGAAACCGGGCCTGACACATTTAATAAGCATTTAAGTACCAATTTCAGCATATTGCGTCAATGCAATGATCCACAAGGGATTGAACCTTTTCTACAAATTCGCACCGCACAATTTAATTGCGTGTCGCATAGATGATCTTTCTACCCTTGATTACGTAACGTTATCTCAACGCTACTCGCTCCCGATGGGCCGAAAAATCACTGCAGTGCAAAAAATCTTCCCCATCGTGCAGCGCACAATTTTAGAGCGCATGTCGGGATAAAAGCTGCCGCAAGTCGATTACGTGAAAGATAATCCCCTTCCCGATTCGCATCGTTAAGCTGTGCGTTCCCCTCGTCGGTCTGGTCAAAAAACCGGTTCGAGATTGCATCGCGATGACAAGGCCCGGGGGTAAAGTGAGCAGATAGACTCGAAGCGTCCTCATTCCACCATTGAAAGGCGAATGACCACCTCACATATCGACTATAGGTTTTTGAACACTTGTTGTGCTTTGCCAATATGCTGCGATCAGGGCGTTTTCCCGAATACCCCTTTTCCGGGTCTGGACTTTCATGGGGATTTGTGGTGTAACGCCGTTGCACATACATATGTAGCCGTGACCCGCGTCACGAGATACAGATAGCCCACCGCTCGGCGCACCGACGGTCGGGGTGTCTTGTCACGACAAGCCCTTTTAACCACCTTGAGGAGGGTCTGATGTCCATTTGTGGCAAAGACAACCTGAATACGCGCCGCACGCTGAAAGTCGGGGATAAGTCCTTCGACTATTACAGCCTTAAAGCTGCTTCCGAAAAATTCGGCGACGTTTCCAAACTTCCGTTCACGCTGAAGGTCGTTCTTGAGAACCTTCTGCGCTACGAAGACGATTTCACTGTTAAAACCGACGATGTCAAAGCTGTTGTCGACTGGCTGAAAGCCCGCAAAAGCAGCCACGAGATCAACTACCGCCCAGCCCGCGTCCTGATGCAGGACTTCACGGGTGTTCCGGCTGTTGTTGACCTTGCTGCGATGCGCGATGCCGTTGTCAACATGGGTGGTGACGCCCAGAAGGTGAACCCGCTTTCACCGGTTGACCTCGTCATTGACCACTCGGTCATGATCGATTTCTTTGGTACCGACGACGCGCTCGACAAAAACATGGAAGTCGAGTTCGAACGTAACGGCGAACGTTATGGTTTCCTTCGTTGGGGCCAGAATGCATTCAACAACTTCCGCATCGTCCCACCCGGAGCAGGCATCTGCCACCAGGTGAACGTTGAGCATCTTGCCAAGGTCGTCTGGACCGGCGAAGACGCAGACGGAAAAACCGTTGCTTATCCTGATACACTGGTTGGCACAGACTCACACACCACCATGGTTAACGGCCTTGCCGTTCTGGGTTGGGGTGTTGGCGGCCTTGAAGCCGAAGCCGCGATGCTCGGTCAGCCGATTTCGATGCTGATCCCGGAAGTTGTCGGCTTTAAGCTGACCGGTTCCATGAAAGAAGGCATCACCGCAACTGACCTTGTTCTGCGTGTCGTTCAGATGCTGCGTGAAAAAGGCGTTGTTGGCAAATTCGTCGAGTTCTATGGCGATGCGCTGGCAAACATGAGCCTGCCGGACCGTGCGACCATTGGTAACATGGCTCCGGAATATGGTGCGACCTGTGGGTTCTTCCCGATCGATGACGAAACGCTCAACTACATGCGTTCGACCGGCCGTGACGAAGACCAGATTGCACTGGTTGAAGCATATGCCAAAGAACAGGGCATGTGGGGCGACCCGGCGCATGAAGCTGAATACACCGCAACGCTTGAACTTGACATTTCAACTGTCGAGCCGGCCCTTTCAGGTCCGAAGCGTCCGCAGGACCGTGTTCTGCTAAAAGATGCCGTAACGAGCTTCAAAGACACCTTTGCCGACATGGCGCCGGGTGTTGATGCCGACCGCTCCGTTCCGGTTTCGAATGAAAACTTCGACATGAAAGACGGTAACGTCGTTATCGCTGCGATCACGTCCTGCACCAACACCTCGAACCCGAGTGTTTTGATTGCAGCAGGTCTTCTGGCGAAAAAAGCTGTCGAACTTGGCCTTAAGAGCAAGCCGTGGGTGAAAACCTCGCTCGCACCGGGCTCGCTGGTTGTTGCCGACTACCTCGAAAAAGCTGGCCTTCAGGATTATCTTGATCAGCTTGGCTTTAACGTTGCTGGTTTTGGCTGCACCACCTGTATTGGTAACTCCGGTCCGCTGTCCGCACCGATTGCCGGTGCGATTGAAGACAAGGACATGCTGGTAACGGCAGTTCTGTCTGGTAACCGTAACTTCGAAGGCCGCATCAGCCCGCACGTCAAGGCAAACTACCTTGCCTCGCCGCCGCTGGTTGTTGCCTATGCCCTTGCCGGTAACCTGAAGATCGATCTGAACAACGATCCGCTGGGCACTGACAAAAATGGCAAAGACGTCTTTATGAAAGACATCTGGCCAACCAACAAAGAGATCGCAGACACCATTGCAACCTCGATCTCGGCTTCGATGTACAAAGATCGTTATGACAACATCTTTGCCGGTCCGAAGCCTTGGCAGGCAATTGAAGTTACCGAAGGCGAAACCTTCCTCTGGGACAACAATTCCACCTATGTCCAGAACCCGCCTTACTTCGTCAACATGGCGAAAGAACCGGGTGACTTTGCCGAAGTACACGGCGCACGTCCGCTCCTGATCCTCGGTGACTCTGTCACCACCGACCACATTTCTCCGGCCGGCTCGATCAAGGAAGAAAGCCCTGCAGGTGAATACCTCAAGGACAATGGCGTTGCCGTTCGCGACTTCAACTCTTACGGCGCACGTCGTGGCAACCACGAAGTCATGATGCGCGGTACCTTTGCCAACATTCGTATCCGCAACGAGATGGCACCGGGCACCGAAGGTGGTGTTTCGGTTCATTATCCATCCGGGGATCAAGGCTGGGTCTATGACGTTGCAATGCGTTATCAGGCCGAAGGCACCCCGCTGGTGGTTGTTGCCGGTAAAGAATACGGCACAGGTTCGTCACGTGACTGGGCCGCAAAAGGCACCAATCTTCTTGGCGTCAAAGCTGTGATCGCGGAAAGCTTCGAGCGTATCCACCGCACCAACCTGGTCTGCATGGGCGTTCTGCCGCTGCAGTTCAAAAACGGTGAAGGTCGTGAGACCTATAAACTGGATGGTTCGGAAACCTTCGACGTACTGGGCATTGCCGATGGCATTACCCCGCTTCAGGACGTCACGGTTCGCATCACGCGCAAAGATGGCAGCACCGAAGAGTGCATCGCCACCTGCCGTATCGATACAGAGAACGAAGTTCTCTACTACCAGAACGGCGGCATTCTGCAGTTCGTTCTGCGTAACATGATGAAAGCTGCCTGATTTCAATTTGAAATCAATAGCCTGATCGTCTTGCACCCCGCCGGTTTTCCGGCGGGGTGTTTTCGTTGGAATATCTTTTATCTTTTCAGAACACTTCCACAGTGCGGCGTTGATCCAGAACAATTCTCAGAAGCACCTACTCTGATAGATAGTGACAATGGTTGAGTTGGCCACCATACCACAACCAAAGGTTCACAACGCACATTTGCAGGTTCAAATGACACGCCCCCACCTTGATGACAGTCAAAGTGATCCTTTGACCGTTGGAACGCTGTCGCCCGAAAAGGTCCTAAGCTGCGCCCCTGACCTGCCTCTGGGTCGGGCTGTTGCACTTATGAAAGACAACAACTGCAGTTCGATTGTGGTTGTAAGGTCGAACAAGCCCGTCGGAATCATCACCGAAAAAGACATCCTGTCGCTTCCCGCTGACAGCCACTCAGCCCTTATCGCCCCAATTGAAAACCGCATGTCGCGCCCGGCCCACACCATTTCCGTTCACGCCAGCCAGAAAACTGCAATTGTTCGGATGCGTGATCTTAATGTCCGTCACCTCATCACGGTCGATGAACAGGGTCATTTGGCAGGTATCATCAGCCAAACCGATCTTATCCGTCAGGTTGCGGTCAGCAAGGCTCTTAGTGCCAACGATGTCGAAACGGCTATTCGAAGTTCAACGCTTTTTGTTGATGCACAGATCCCCGTCCAAGACTTGCGGCTAAAGATGCATCTAGAAAAATGCGACAATGCAATCGTCACGGGCTTCAACCCGGATCTTCCGTCCGCGCAGCAAACCGGCATCATCACAGAACGCGATATCTTGCGTCATTTGGTTGAGGGGCGTGACGCACAAACAGCTGGCGACATTGCAACGCGTCCCGTCAAAATGGTCACGCACGACGTTAACCTCAACGAAGCACGTAACATCATGCTGCGTGACAAAATCCGCCATCTTGTCGTGCGCAATCGCCATAAGGAAGTGATCGGCGTTTTATCTTTTGCCGACTTGCTACAATTCATCGAACAGGACTATTTTTCACATCTGCGCACACTTACCGAAGACAGAAACAGTGACGGCGCCAAAGCCAGACGTTCGCTCTTGCTGGCGCGCAAACTTATCGAAACATCACCAGACTGTGTGATGGTGTGCAATGCGCTTGGCGCTATAGAGGCCATCAATCCGGCCTTTACCCGCGTCACCGGTTATCAGGCCGAAGAAGTTATCGGCCAAAATCCGCGTTTTTTGCAATCGGGGCGTCAAAACAAGGCCTTTTACAAAAAGCTTTGGACTGATGTTCTGCGCACGGGAAAATGGGAAGGCGAGATTTGGAACCGCCGAAAGTCGGGCGAAGTCTATCCCGAATGGTTATCGATCATGGCCATCCGCGATGCAGATGGCACCACAAGTCACTATGCATCAATCTTCACCGACATCAGTGGCCGGGAAAAAAATCGCGAAGACATCCTGCGTCTGGCACACACAGACGAACTAACCGGAATGCCAAACCGTCGGCGGTTTTCAGAACTCCTATCACATCATATCGGCCGTTCACGCCATCACGGTATGCGCCTGACCGTGATCATGCTTGATATCGACAACTTCCAACGGGTCAACAGTGCGCTTGGCCATACGGACGGCGACGATGTCCTGATTGAAGTTGCACGCCGTATCGGTCGCGAACTTGGTCCGGATGCTGTTGTCGCGCGGGTCGGCGCAGATGAATACGCCGCCATCTTACCTGATATCGATACAGCCAATGAAGCACGCATGCTGTCGGAACGTCTGCTTGGTCGGTTGGGCGAACCGCACCTGACCCGAAAGGGAACTGATCTTTATCTTTCAGCAAGCATCGGCATTGCCTGCTTCCCCGAAGACGCCAACGACACCAGTACTTTGCTGCGTAATGCAGAACTGGCAATGATGCAGGCCAAGGAACAGGGACGCAACCGTGTCAGCCGATACAGCCGTGGCCTGCACGCCAAAAAAGGCGAAGCGCTTGCCTTGGAAACGGCCTTGCGCCACGCACTCGACAATCAGGAATTTTATCTGGCCTATCAGCCACAATTTGATGCCTGTTCCCAAGAACTTTGTGGCGTTGAAGCTCTGCTAAGATGGACGACGCCAGACGGCACAATCATTCCGCCCTCCACCTTCATTCCAATCGCAGAAGAGATCGGTATCATCGGTGAATTGGGACGCTGGGTCATGCGAACAGCCTGCCGCCAACTGGTCAACTGGCGCAAACAAGGACTGCTGAACCTGCGGCTTGCCGTCAATGTATCGGTGCAGCAATTCTATGGCACAGTTGATTTTGCCGAACAGCTACGCGCCATCTTGCTCGATAAGGGGATTGCGGCAAACCGCCTTGAAATAGAGATCACCGAAAGCCTGTTCATGCGCAACATCGACGATATGCGCGCCAAACTGCAACGCGTTCACGACCTTGGCGTCAAGATTTCGCTCGATGATTTCGGCACTGGATTTTCAAGCCTGAGCTATCTGCGAAGTCTGCCTTTTGACAGCATCAAACTTGATCGCAGCTTTGTCCTTGATATCGATGATGGCAAAGACGGTCAGGCACTGGCACTCACCATCATCAATATGGCCAAGAACCTTGATAAGACCTGCGTTGCAGAAGGTGTGGAAAACCATCACCAGTTGTCATTCCTGCGCAATGCTGGCTGCGACTTGATCCAGGGGTACCTTCTGGGCAAGCCGATGTCGGCGGAAGACATCAGTGCACTGGCCAAAAATCAGCACTCCTTGGCACCGTAAATCGAAAAGGGCGGGATTACCCCGCCCTTTTCAAAAAGATCACAGATATCCAGGTTGCTTTGGCTTAGAAAACACCAAGTCCCTTGAGCAGGATGAAGGCGATTGCAATCGGGGCGATGAATTTGACAATCACACCCCATGCGCCGACCCATATTGGAATGACGCCATTATGCGCCGCAATTTCTTCCTGTGCCTTGCCCCAGACAACCCAGCCGACAAACAGCGAAATGAACAGGCCACCAATTGGCAGAAGCAGGCTTGAACTGATGAAGTCCATCAGATCAAAGAAGTTCTTGCCCGCAATGATTTTCACATCTCCCATCACCCCCATCGACAGCGACGAAGGAATGCCCAGCAGGAAAATCATAAACCCGATGATGACGGCTGCTGACTTACGGCTGACCCCACGGTCATCGACGAAATAAGCAACGACCACTTCAAGGATCGAAACCGCTGATGTCAGTGCCGCGATTGCCAAAAGCAGGAAGAACAGGAAGGCAAAGAACGCGCCGAAAGGCATCTGTGCAAACACAGCCGGTAGCGTGATGAAGGTGAGGCCCGGACCGGCACTCGGATCAAAGCCAAAGGCAAAAACAGCAGGCAGAATCAAAAGACCCGCCATCACCGCAACTGCAGAATCAAGCAACGTCACCCACCCTGCCGACCCCGGAAGATTTTCCTTCTTTGACAGGTACGACCCATACGTGATCATCGCCCCCATACCAAGCGAGAGTGAGAAGAAGGCCTGCGACAATGCATCGGAAACCGTCGACCATGTGACTTTCGAGAAATCCGGCGACAGCAAAAACGCAACACCTTCCATGCCACCCGGCAACGTCACCGAACGCACAATCAATACAATCAGCAACGCAAACAATGCCGGCATCAGGATTTTTGATGCACGTTCAATACCGCTGCCAACACCGGCCAAAACAACAAAGACGGTCAAGGCCATAAAGACCGCATGGAAAATCAGCGGCGAAGTCGTATCAGCGATAAAGCTGCCAAAAATGTCGCCAAGTGCCGCCGGGTCTTCGACCGCCAGTGCGCCGGTAACAGATTTGATTATGTAGGAAATCGTCCAGCCAGCGACAACGCTGTAGAACGACAGAATGATAAAGGCCGCAGCCACACCAAACACACCAATGATCGGCCACAGCCCACCCTTGAGTTTGGCAAATGCGCCAATTGCATTCTTTTCTGACATACGGCCAATAACAAATTCAGCCAGCATGACCGAAAGGCCAATGGTAAAGACCAGCCCAAGATAGATCACCAAAAAGGCGCCGCCACCATTGGCACCTGCCATATACGGGAACTTCCAAATGTTCCCAAGACCGACAGCTGACCCTGCAGCCGCCAGAATAAATCCAAGGCGAGAGCCCCAGTGTTCACGTTTAATCATGTACCTGCAAACCTTGTTTCGGACCGGTCTTGCCGGAATGATGCTCCCGCCGACAGACCGGCTCCTGATTTTTTAACGTAAAGGCGATTTCCCCGCCTCACGACGTCACCATGCATTAGCAATGGTCCCGATTGGTCCGCAGCTGATAGCATCAATCTTTGGAAATCTCCTTTCGAAATTCCACCCAAAAGCGCAAAAATCTGTCTCAAATCCCTTCAAACACCTCTCAAGGTCTTGTGATTAGGGGTTGATGCCGCTTTTGGGGCATCATCAGGCTCATGAAACACACTCGCCCCCTCATATTTGCGCTTACACTTGCCATTGTCGGGTTTCCCCCCCCCCTGATGGCCAGCGAAAGCATTACCCCGCGCGCCGTTGTCGAGCTTTACACCTCGGAAGGGTGTAGCTCCTGCCCGCCTGCCGACCGTGTTCTTTATGAGTTAAATCAGGAACGTAGCGATCTTCTGGTGCTGTCGTACCATGTCGATTACTGGAACTATCTTGGCTGGACCGACCCGTTTTCCGACAGCATGTTTAGCGAACGCCAACGTGAATATGCCCAGCATATGCGCGAAAGATACGTCTATACGCCGCAAGCTATCATCAATGGGGAACATGTCGTTCGCGCCACCCAAAAGCAGCGAATCGGTGACACCAGCAACAGCGCAGAACCACTGCACGATATTGCAACCTTAATGGTCGAAAATCACGAACAACAGCAACCTGCAACCGGCACCATAACCCTGCAATCCTTGAGCGCGGCTAAGCACTCATCACCGCTTAAGTTGTGGCTGGTCGGGTTTGACCGTGAACATGCCCGTGATGTTCGATCTGGCGAAAATGCCGGCAAACGTTTGGTACACGCCAATGTCGTACGTGAAATGATCGATCTGGGAACCTGGAACGGCTCTGCGGATGAACGCACCTTTGCCATGAAAACGGCTGGTGACGGCGGCGTTGCCCTTCTGGTGCAACAAGGGCGGGGCGGCCCCATCATTGCGGCCTCGATGGTGCGGTTCTGACATCGCGCAATTTGGCGACCACACCCAACGCACCCTAAACACCCGTAAATTACTCAATCCCCTCAAACACAACTGTCTTTTTGATTGATTTGAAACAATGTCATTGCCGTCAATGTCGGTTAAAGCATGAACATTACGCCCTAACGCGTTATAGAATGACGTGATGCGATGCGACTTCCGACAATAGAACGGGTTATATGGCAGTTTTTAGCGGTTCTGATCTGACCTGCCTTCGTGGTGAGCGACTGGTTTTTGGCAAGCTTTCCTTTGCGGCCAATCCCGGTGACGCGATCATGCTGCGCGGACGCAATGGTGCTGGAAAATCAAGCCTGTTGCGCCTGATGGCGGGGCTTCTTGTCCCACGCTCAGGCCAGATCACCTGGAATGATGATCCCATCCATAGTGACCGTATCGCCCACCATGCCCGCTTGCAGTATCTCGGCCATCAGGACGCGATTAAGCCCGTACTGTCCGTGCGCGACAACTTGCACCTTTGGGGGCAATTGCGCGGTGTGGATGACATTGACCGCGAGATCGACACCGCCCTGCATGCGCTTGATATTCATCATCTTTCACGTACGGCGGGCCGCTATCTTTCAAGTGGTCAGAAACGCCGCACAGCCCTTGCCCGTATTCTGATCGGCCACGCTGATTTATGGCTTCTTGATGAGCCAACCGTTGGCCTTGACCGCGAAAGCAGCAATGAGCTTGCCCAACTGATCGCCGACTTCCGTGCCAAGGGTGGCATTGTGATTTATTCCACCCACATTGATCTGGCGGTCAAAGAACCGACCCTCCTTGATCTTGATGAATTTGCCATCCCGATGATTGAGTGGCTCAAAGATCACGATGCCCCGGCTGACGATGGTATACGATCTGATCCAAAAAGGGCGGCGCAATGAACGGATTTACTGCAATATTGCGGCGTGACTTGCAGCTTGCCATGCGTCAGGGGGCGGATTCCGTTATGGTGGTCGCGTTTTTCATCGTTACCACCACATTGTTTCCATTCGGTGTCGGCCCGGAAGCCAACATTCTTGCGCGCATTGCTTCGGGTGTTATTTGGGTTTCGGCCCTGTTGGCCGCAATGTTATCGCTCGAACGGGTTTTTCAAACCGATTATGAGGATGGCACATTAGAACTGCTGACATTGTCGCCGGTCTCGCTGGAGATTGTTGTCTTGGGCAAGGTTGTTGCCCATTGGCTAACGACCGGACTGCCCTTGATTGTCGCAGCCCCCTTGATGGCAGTGATGTTGAACATGGACACAGACGGCTTTGTCGTCCTGATGATCGCAATGTTGCTGGGCACACCGGCCCTTAGTTTAATCGGCGCGATTGGCGCAGCCCTGATACTGGGCGCACGACGCGGCGGGGTCCTGGTATCCTTACTGGTTTTACCGCTTTATATTCCTATCCTGATTTTTGGGGCCGGTGCGGTTGAGGCTGCTTTGCTTGGAATGTCAGCAACGGCACAGTTACAAATAATGGGCGCGATCCTTTTGCTTGCGCTTGCGGCAACACCATTTGCCACCGCACATGCCCTGCGTCAGGCTATGGAATAACCGCAACACCAAACAAACGACTTCTGCGGCACACCCCGCACATCGGACAAGAGAAAATGCATCGCTTCGCCAAACCAAGTGTGTTCTTAAAACTAACAGCGCCAATCCTGCCGTGGTTGGCGGGTGCGACGGCAATGCTGATTGCCGCGGGGCTTTATTTCGCCCTGTTCGCATCACCCATTGATTATCAGCAGGGCGATACTGTCCGGATCATGTATCTGCATGTACCGTCGGCATGGATGGGGCTTTTTTGCTATGTCGGGATGGCTATTTGTGGCGCGATGAGCCTGATCTGGAAACATCCACTTGCCGATATTTGCGCCCGTGCTACCGCACCGATTGGCGCCACCTTTACCGCCTTGTGTCTGATCACCGGATCACTTTGGGGCGAACCGATGTGGGGCACATGGTGGGTTTGGGACGCACGTCTGACATCCATGCTAATCCTGTTGTTCCTGTATCTTGGCTATATCGCCCTTGTGAATGCGTTTGATGATCCTGATCGTGGCTCAAAGGCCGGATCGGCACTGGCCTTGGTTGGGGCAGTCAATGTGCCAATTGTCAAATTCTCGGTCGATTGGTGGAACACCCTGCATCAACCAGCATCGATTGTACGCATGGATGGGCCGGCCGTTGATCCAAGCATGCAATTGCCACTGGCTTTGATGATCCTTGGGTTTACCGGATACTATTTCGTGGTTCTCATTTTACGTGTCCGGCTGGAGCTTAACGAGCGGCGCATTCGCGCCCTGCATCTAAGCGGCATGTTTGATGACACTGCCCAAGACGCCGAACCCTATGATCCGGGTCACAACGCGGAGGCAAGCCAATGAGTGAGTTCTTCTCGATGGGGGGATATGGCAGCTATATCTGGTCAAGTTATGGTGTAGCCGCGATTGCGATGATTGTGCTCCTGCTTGCCACCTTGCGTGGATTACGCAATAGCCGCCGTGAACTTGACCAACTTGAAACGGTGCTGCACACCAAACGCCAGCGTCGCAACAGAAAAAGCCGCAAGGCAACCTGATCGGAGATCAAACGTGTCACTTTCCCGCGCCAAGTCCCGCAAACGCCAGCGGATGTATATCATCGGTGCCGTACTGCTTGCCGTTGCCGGGGCAGCGGCCCTTGCGCTGACGGCGTTTGAAGATTCTGTTGTGTTCTTCTTCAGCCCGTCCGAAATTGTCGAAAAATCACCAATTGACCCGGATCAGCGTTTGCGGATCGGTGGATTGGTCGAAGAAGGCACTGTCACCAAACTTCAGGATGGCAAAACCATTGCCTTTGTCGTCACCGATATGGCGCAATCGGTTACCGTTGCCTATAGCGGCATCCTGCCCGATCTTTTCCGCGAAGGTCAGGGCATTGTTGCCGAAGGACACATGAACGCCAACGGAACGTTTGTCGCGTCAGAGGTCCTTGCAAAGCATGATGAAAACTATATGCCGCCAGAGGTTGCAGAATCCCTTAAAAAAAGCGGATACTGGGAAGAGATCGAAGCAAAGAACGCAAAGCAAATGCGCAATTAAGCCACATTCTGCCATCATAAAATCCAGCTTCGTGCATAAGGAAAACACTGCATCCATCATCACACCCGCAAATCAATTCATTGCGGGCGGGCAGAACCACGGTGGTTGCAAATTAAATTCGGGGAAGCCTTAACCGCAGATGCTTGCAGAGTTCGGACATTTTGCCCTGCTTCTGATTCTGGTGGCCGGCTTCAGCCAGGCCCTGCTGTTTAGCCCCCTTAGGCTGCACGCAGGCAGAATTGTTGCATCCTTGTCATTCGGGACCAAAACCGTCACAGCCGTTTCAGGAAATTCTGGGAACGAAGCACTGTCTGACGTCCACGAACCCGATACCACACCTCATTCGTCGGCACTCCCAACCCCGTTTCCTAACAACCTGATTGCCCTGCCGCTGATTATTCTGGCTTTGGGTATCCTGTCGCAGGCGGCACTGATCCATGCGTTTGTTGTCAGTGACTTCAGTCTGCCGATTGTTGCCGATGTCAGCCATTCTTCCACCCCCTTGCTGTTTCGGGTTGGTGCAGCCTTCACCCCCGATGGCGGGGCGATGTTGCTTTGGGTGCTGGCAACCGCACTGGCAAATATTGTCTTTGCCCTGCAGGTTTTTCGCCGGGCATCAAACACGCCAACCACTGCGAGCAGCGATAGTCTTTTTATCGCCAATGCGCTTTCAATTCTTGGGCTTGTCATAGCGATCCTCGCCCTTGTGACCTTGATTGATGCTGATCCGTTTTTGCGGGTCGCCGTCGCACCGTTGGATGGCCGTGGTATGAGCCCGCAAAGTCAGGATGTTTTGCGCATCTTGCGTGAACCGGTTCTTTATCTTGGTCTGGCCGGATTAACCGTTATTTTCACGGTGAGTATTGCCGGGCTTCTAACCCATAAAATTGATCGCAGCTTTGCCGAAACACTGCGCCCGTGGGTAATTGGTGCATGGTTATTTCTTGGTCTGGCAATCGCAATCAACGCCTACCGATCCTATAGTCAGCAGGCATGGGGGAATTGGTGGTATTGGGACACCGCTGAAAACAGCCTTCTGATCCCCTGGCTTCTGACCACCGCACTTGTCCATTGCCGGGCTGTGCTTGAAAAGACCGACACCTTAAAAAGCTGGACAGCTTTCCTTGGCTTGTCTGCGTTCGCTGTTGGATGGTTCGGGGTTTACCTGACCCGCTCGGATCTTTTGGGTCCGTTGACCGAAACGCTGTCGCAGTCAGCAGATAGTACCGCTTTGCTGGTAGGTTTCTGTCTATTGTTCAGTGCAGCCTATTTTCTGTTCTGGCGGCAATCGGATCGCATGGCCGAGCAAAAGGCTTTTGGCTTTGTATCGCGCGAAAGTGGCATGTTCCTGAGCAGCGTCACACTGTCGCTGATTGCTGCCGTCATTCTGATTGGTACGATCTATCCGCTCGTCCTGCGCTGGGTTGACGGCGAGAACATTACCGTTGGTGCACCCTTCTACGTCGAAGCCCTTTTACCGGTTGTCTTACCGCTTATGTTCATCATGGGGTTTGCCCCCGTTCTGCGCTGGCGGCAGGATGAATTGTGGTTGATCGGACGGCGGATGAAGCTTGCTGTGATGCTTTCACTCATCATTGTGCTGTTTGTGTCGATCCGCTTTATCGATCTTTCACCTTTGCCGTTAATTGGCATTGGCCTTGCTGGCTGGATACTGGCTGCGGCCTTAAGTGACCTTTGGGCGCGCCTCTGGCATCAACCCGATCACGGCGAAAGCAAATATCGCAATCTGCAGCTTCTTGGTCCGCGGTATATCAGCATGACACTGGCCCATATCGGCCTTGCCATTCTGATTGCCGGCGGATCGGCCAGTGCAGTCTGGGAAGAACAGGTTGTGTTGTCAGCCCGTGCGGGACAAAGCATTGAGGTTGGCCCCTATAACCTGCAATACGAAGGTGTTGCCCTGCTTGCGGGTGAAAACTATGCCACGCGTCAGGCAACCTTTATCCTCTATCATCATTCCCTGCCGGTGGCTGAACTGTTTCCTGAAATCCGCTACTACCCGATCCGGGGAACGGAAACCCGCGAAGCCGACATTTTTCATGGACGTGACGGTGACGTCCATGTTTCGGTTGGCGACCGTTCCGAAGATGGCGGGCGCATTGTAACGGTACGCTTTTTACCCATGATGCCGTGGGTTTGGACTGGCATGATTTTGATGTTGATTGGTGGCAGTATCAGCATCCTGACGCGCATGTTCCTGCGCATTCGGAAGAACGGAGTTCCCGCTTCATGAGATTCTCGCTTGCTGTGATCCCGCTGGTTTTGTTTGCGGCATTGGCCGGAATATTCCTGATCAATATCGACAAGGATTCTTCGGTTGTTCCGTCTGTCCTGATTGACAAACCAGCCCCTGATTTCTCGCTGCCGCCATTGCCCGGTGCGGATAAGGGCCTGTCGCGTGCCGATCTTACCAAAGGCAAAGTTTCCGTGCTGAACGTCTTTGCCAGCTGGTGCATCCCGTGTCGGGCGGAACATCCAATGATCAAACGACTATCAAACGAAGCAGACGTCCCGATCTTTGGTCTGAACTATAAGGAAAAAGACCCACAGGACGGTGTTAAGTGGCTTGAAGAACTTGGTAATCCCTATCAGGCTGTCGGCATGGATCTATCGGGTCGCACCGGGATTGATTTTGGGGTTTACGGGGTTCCTGAAACCTTCATCATCGATGGTCAGGGACAAATCAAATACAAGCACATTGGCCCGGTCACCTCAGAAGTTCTTGAAAAAGTTCTGCTGCCGAAAATCGCGGAGTTAAAAGGATGAACAGGCCTTTCCTGATATTACTCGGCGTCATCGGGGTTACCGTTCCCTTGCTGCTCAGCAGCCCGGCCCATGCCGTCAATCCTGATGAAATATTATCTAACACTGTGCTCGAAGAACGGGCGCGCGACATCAGTCAGGAACTGCGTTGCCTTGTCTGTCAGAACCAGTCAATTGATGATTCCGATGCCGACCTGGCGCGCGATCTACGTGTTCTTGTCCGCGAACGGTTGGTTGCCGGTGATACAGATCAGCAAGTCATCGATTACATCGTTGCAAGGTACGGCGACTATGTCTTGCTGAACCCGCCGCTTAAACCCGAAACATATGTTTTGTGGGCAAGTCCGATTGTGCTGGCAATCCTTGCATTGATTGCGGTTGCCGCCTTCTATCGCCGCAAACAGCGCGAATCCGGTGCCAAACCAGATAAATTGTCCAAGGATGAACAAACGCGCCTGAATGAAATCCTCGAAACAGCACAAAAAGACGGCTCGAAATGATGCGACCTTTCTGTCTGGTACATCCTAAAATGTCCATCGGAGGTCGTCTGTGATCTGGCTTGGCTTACTTGTTCTGGCATGCATGGTCAGCTTTGTGATCTATGTCAGCGTGCCCAAAACAGATGACCACCCCAAACGGTCGCTTGGACGCGTGGGCGTCGCGGTTGTGCCGGTGATTGGTGCCATGGGCCTATACATATTTTTGGGCAACCCGACCCTCCCCGCACAGCCATATGCAGATCGCGACGGCGAACGCAATCTGGCGGCCGCTGCGGCCGCGGCCGGTAATGTGACCGATCCGAACTACAAAACCGATCAGCAAATTCGAAAATTGCTCAACCAGATCGTCCTGTCGCTAGAAGTTAATCCACGTAACTTGCAAGGCTGGATCGTTCTGGCACGTGGATCGCTGCGTCTGGGGAATGTCGAACGTGCAGTTGCGGCCTTTGCCCGGGCATATGCCCTTTCGGGGCACAATCCACTTCTGGCGATTGAATATGCCGACACCCGCATTACCGCGCAAAACGGCGAGATCGATAGCACATCACGCGATCTGGTGCTGCACGCCCTTGGGCAGATGCCTAACCATCTTCTGGCGCGCTACTACTATGGCATGATGCTTAAACAGGATGACAAATCCGAACAGGCGCTGCGCGTCCTAAGTGATCTTCATCGCGATATCCCCACGGATGATCCGTTGGGCAATGCCACTGAGAGCGAGATCAAGGCGCTTCAGCAAAAAGTCGATCAAAAGGTTGAGGCTGAATAGCTTCATCCGGCAGGATGTTGATACGGACTGCACGCCTCAACGCCCAATCAGATACAAAACGCCGATCAACGCGCCGACAATTAATCCCAATGTGCCAACAAGTGCCAACAGACGCATGACGGGATGAAGTTGCGACAGCTCACTTTGAGGTATCACGCGCGTGCCATATTCTTGATCAGAAGACCGTTGCTCATCAAACCGGCGAAGGGCTTCTTCACCGCTCATCGGCGGCATGGGAATGCGATCAAGCACGGTTCCCCGATCCGTTCTATGCGAACCATCCGAACCGGGCTTGTTGGTGTTTTCAGGCATGATTTAAATTGATGCCGGTTAACGCTCTGCGGTGAGGCCGCTATCAGGTGCATTGTCCTGGGGCTGATAGGTTGGCCAGCTTCCTGCCGCCAACAGATCAAGTGACGGTGCTTCCTGACCGAACCGCGAACGATACATCCAGAAATTGGCCATAACCCGTTCAACAAACAGACGGGTTTCGCGCGACGGGATGCTTTCGATGAAGTAAAGCGGATCGACGTTATCCTTAAGCGCCTTCTGCCAGCGACCAAGATTGCCAATGCCACCGTTATACGCCGCCATCAACTGCAAAACGCCATTATCAACGCCGTTCTGTTCAAGCAGATGATCAACATATTTCTGCCCAAGCGACAGGTTGATTTCCGGCTGATACAGCTCCGCACGTTTGGCACCACGATAACGGGTGTTACCGATATAGCTTGCCGTAGCGGGCATCAACTGCATCAATCCGCGTGCACCGGCATGACTGCGCGCATCGGTATTGAAACCCGATTCCTGACGCATGAACGCATAAATCAGTGCCCGATCAACTTCATAGCCGCCTTCCGGTGCCCATGGCGGGACCGGATACAGCGCGTTCACGATCACTTCGCCGGTTTTCTGGGCGATATAGCTTCCCAACCGCATGGTCAGGGATGCGAAATTCGCCGTATCGGTTAAAGACAAAACCGCACGACGCAGCGCATCATCATCCGAGGCCGCGGCTTTACGCAATTCACGTTCGGCTTCATCGCGCTGGTCAATCTGCAACAACGCAAGTGCACGACGCCCGTGCGGATCAAGCTTCAGCTTGTTCGCACGGTTTTCATCAAGCTCAAGGCTATCCCAGTCAAACACGTCATCGCGTCCAAGGGCGCGCATCGCAAGCAAGCCATAGAACGAGCGCGGATATTCCGCTGCCCGGTTTAGCATCGTGTCAGCTTCTTCAAAGCGCCCTGCTGCCAGATCAATACGTGCGGCCCAGAAGGCCCCGGCAGTACGGGTCCAGCTTGATGCATATTTATTGGTGCTCAAGGCGACGAAATGCTGATGGGCTGTCTCCATCTTGCCCAGACGCCACGCGGTCAGGCCCGCAGTCCAATGCGCCTGCGGCAGATATTTTCCAGACCGCTTTGCCGCTTCTCCGGCAAATTTCAACGCAAGGTCAGGCTTGCCAAAATAATAGTAGCCAGACGCAATTGATGTCCGTGCCTGATCCAGTTCATAGGCATCAAACAGGCGCTTTGCTTCCTGGCTTTCAAGAACCTGCAACGCCCCGGTCGGCCAGCCACTGCCGATGCGATGACGGATACGACGTTTAAGCGTCGAAAGACGCGAACGCTGCTTGGACGACAGGCTTTTGGTGGATTTGTGATAATACGGGCGGATATCTTCGTAATCGTATCCGGCCCCCGAAACATAGCCGCCAACCGGCTTTTTCGGATAAGTTGCCGAACCACGGCGGGTCAGGGCCAGTTTATAAATGCGTGGTGCCTGCGGAAGATCGGCATATTTCGCCAACCAGTCCTTAAGTTCCTTGTAACGCGAACGGTAGGCCGTCGGATGCAGATATCGTTGCGCCATCACATGCCCCATCAGGACATCATCATTCAGGCGCGAAATCAGGCGGTCCGCATCTTTCCAGCGGCCCTGCTCCTGCACGGCAAAAATCTGTTCGTAAAGTTCTGCGTCACGCTTGGAAAGTGGTTCTGGAAGCGAAACCGAAAGCGCATCACCAAGATCGGGATTGCCCAAGGCTGCCTGTTCCTGCGTCTCGGCGACAGCAGGTGACGGTGCAACCATGGCAAATGACACGGCACCGAAAACAGCGATGATAAGACCCCGTCCCAGTGCACGTTGCGCACCAAGCAGGTTCGTTCTTATTGCTTCGATCAAAATCAGTATCTTCCCCAACGCGGCTTTATCGTAAAGCCGCGTATTTATCCCGAAGCAGTTTGATGTCGCAACCCGTTGCTTGCGGTGTTCCCCCCGCGTGATGGGGCCTGTTATAGCAGGAAACACCAAAACAGCGAAATGATTTATCCAGAATCAATCACTTGGCGAGGAACCGCAAGGATACACCGTTAGCCTGCATATCTCCTATGCAGGGACGCCAAAACGCGAATTCATGAGAGCTTTTGCGCCGTCGCGCGCAAATCGCGCCACGCCAAACGTTTTTGTTCCGGCGTGCGCAACAGATAAGCGGGATGGAACATCGCCGTCAAATCGGCCTTGGCCCCATCCGCAAAGATCAATTCTTTCCACGTCCCGCGCAAACGGGTAATGCCGCGATCTTCTTCCATCAGGGCCTTGGCCGAACTTCCACCAAGACAGATCACGACTTTGGGCGCGATCAGCTCAATATGGCGCCGAACAAACGGCTCGCACACCGCCGTTTCGGCTGTGGTGGGCTGGCGGTTCCCCGGCGGCCGCCACGGCAGGATATTGGTGATGTAAACCTCTTCACGCGACAGTCCGATGGACCGCAGCATCGCATCAAGAAGCTTGCCACTTGGTCCGACAAACGGAAGTCCCTGACGATCCTCTTCGGCACCGGGAGCTTCACCGACCAAAACAAGCTTGGCTTCGGGGTTTCCCGTGCCAAATACCGTGTTGCTGGCCGATTTCTTGAGCGCGCAGCCTTCAAACTTTTCAATCGCGTCCTTAAGCTCATCAAGCGTCTTGGCCTCCGCTGCCGCGTCACGGGCGGACTGGCGTGCTTCATGGGGCGTATCGGATAAAAGGAACCCGCCATCAACCGGGGCGGATTGCACACCGCCACCAGCACCACCCGACGGAACGTTTGCCGGTCGCGCTGCTGCGGGCGATGAACCACGCGCAGGTCGACTGGCCGCCGCCGCAGGGGCAAAGCCCGGACGGTTTGCAGCATTGCGGCTCAGGCTTTCGGACGCCTTGAAACGATCAAGCGGCTCGTCAGCAATCGCCTCGTCGACACCCATTTCATACTGCCAAATCAGCGCCTGAAATGGATCGAGATTATTTACATCAAAATCTGTAATTGGTTTGCTCATCTACACAAAGACGGTGTATGTTGCGGCGCACCTGTATATGGCGCACTGATATTTGGACCGACTTTAACGATTTTGATCCACTTGTACCATATACAAACGTGCCTCAAATCGGTATAGCTTTACCGATTAAAAGGCTAAATGTGAGAAATCAGGGCTTGGGCGAGACCCTGATCGGTGAATACCGGCTTGCAACCAAACGGACGGAAACAGTCTGATATGGTTGGCAACCAAAGGAGAGAGGCCAAATGGAACGCGAATCCATGGAATTTGACGTGGTTGTCGTCGGCGCTGGTGTATCCGGTCTGTCGGCTGCCATCAAGCTGATGCAACTCGCCCAGGAACAGGAAAAAGAAATCACCGTTTGTGTGGTGGAAAAAGGTTCCGAAGTTGGCGCACACACCCTTTCGGGTGCTGTGATGGAGCCCCGCTCCATGAATGAACTGTTCCCGGACTGGAAAGAACGCGGCGCGCCGCTGAACGTTCCGGCGGGCAAAGACCAGTTCATGATGTTGAGCGAGACGGGCGCACAAAAGATGCCGACCCCGCCCCAGATGCACAACAAGGGCAACTACATTGTCAGCCTTGGCAACGTCTGTCGCTGGATGGGCGAACAGGCCGAAGCCCTTGGCGTTGAAGTTTATCCCGGTTTTGCTGCTGCCGAAGTTCTGTTTAACGAAGACGGCTCGGTCAAGGGTATTGCGACTGGCGACATGGGCCTTCAGCGCGATGGCACACCGGGCCCGAACCACGAACCGGGCATGGAACTGCATGCCAAATACACCTTCTTTGCCGAAGGGTGCCGCGGGTCATTGTCCGAACAGTTGATCAAGAAGTTTGATCTGCGCAAAAATTCCGATCCACAAACCTATGGCATCGGCATCAAGGAACTTTGGGAAGTTGATCCGGAAGTCCATAAGGAAGGCCTGATCCAGCACACAATCGGCTGGCCGCTTGATAAGGACACCTATGGCGGGTCATTCCTCTATCACCTTGATAACAATCAGGTGGTTGTCGGCTTCGTCATTGGTCTGGACTATGAAAACCCGCACTTAAGCCCGTTTGATGAATTTCAGCGGTTCAAAACCCACCCGACCGTCCGCAAGATTTTCGAAAACGGTCGCCGTATTTCCTATGGCGCACGTGCGCTCAACGAAGGCGGCTTCCAGTCGATCCCGGATCTGGTTTTCCCGGGTGGATGCCTGATCGGTTGTTCGGCAGGCTTCATGAATGTGCCCAAGATCAAAGGGTCGCATACCGCGATGAAGACCGGCATGCTTGCCGCCGAAGCCGCATTTGAAGCATTGACCGCCGACGAAGTTCCGGCCTCGATGGAAAGCTATCCGGCGCGCCTGAAAGACAGCTGGGTGTATCCCGAACTGCACAAAGTGCGCAACATCCGTCCAAGCTTTGCCAAATGGGGCTTCTGGGGCGGCATGGCCTATAGTGCGGTTGATACATATCTGTTTGGCGGCAAGGCTCCGTGGACGTTTAAAAACCATGCGGATCACTCCTGCCTGAAGCCTGCCAGTGAAATGCCAAAGATCGACTATCCGAAACCCGATGGCAAAATCACTTTTGACAAATTGTCGTCTGTCTTCCTGTCAAACACCAACCACAGCGAAGATCAACCGATCCACCTGACATTGAAAGATGCCAGCGTCCCGGTCAGCACCAACCTTGCGGTATATGACGGGCCCGAGGCCCGTTTCTGCCCGGCGGGTGTCTATGAGTTTGTCGAAGACGAAGAAAACGGTGGCAACCGCCTCCAGATCAATGCGCAGAACTGTGTGCATTGTAAAACCTGCGACATCAAGGACCCCACCCAGAACATCGTCTGGGTCGTGCCAGAAGGTGGCGGCGGTCCGAACTACCCGAACATGTAAACCTGATCAGGTTTATCCTCATACAAAAGGGGCCGCAGATTTGCGGCCCCTTTTTATTTTACGACATTGCCCAGTCTTGGCACACTCTATACAAGTTTTTTCTTGTTTAAGTTACAATCCAAGCGTTCAATACCTGCCCTTTTCTTACACGCGGGCAGAACACCATGAAGATTGCAATCGTCACACTCGATGGCTTTAACGAGATTGACAGTTTTGTCGCCCTGTCGATTTTGAACCGGGCAAAGGCCGATGGTGTTTGCGCCGAAATAACCGGCATGGGTGAAACCGTTACGTCGATGAACGGTGCGACCGTTACCGTTCAACAACCGCTTTCTTTTGTTGCGAAGGCCGACGCCGTTTTGTTTGGCAGTGGCATTCACACCCGCGATCAGATCAATACGCCTGAATTGATGGCAAAGCTTTCACTTGATCCGTCACGTCAATTGATCGGCGCGCAATGCTCCGGGGTTTTGTTCCTGCATCGTCTTGGAATTCTGCCCGCCACCATTACAACTGACACCAAAACCCGTCCCGTTCTGGCCCGCACCGACACCGTCATAGAAGACCGCCCGCTTGTCGCACAGGGCAATATCGTGACCAGTGGCGGGTGTTTGTCGTCAAGCTATCTGGCCGGCTGGATGTTGGCCAAACACGTCGGGATCGATAAAGCCATCTCGATATTGGAATATGTCGCACCGGTTGGACAGAAATCACAATTTGCCAAACAGGCGCGCGACATCATCAGCAAACAGCTTGATATCCCTGCAAAACGCCCGCTTTACTGCTAGTCACAGCATATCCGCACCGGCTATCGGTTAAGAACGTTGCCAAAGACAGCTTTACGTTGTTGCAAATGCTTTGCCTTATAATTGCCGACTGAGTAGGCTACCCCTGAGATTCAATATGGCACTTGTTAGAATGTAGCGATGCCAAACCCGAATTGCGGATGCAGGATAAGCCTTTGAAACGTCAATTGTTACACATCATCATTCCGATGACGGCCCTTGCACTGTCGGCCTGTGGCACCATGCCAAAGGATAGCGGGCAGGTAGAATTCGAATATCCGCAAAGCGATGGTTTCTCGGGTAACTTCCTTGCTGGCAAGGCCGCACAGATTGAAAACAGCACCGATTACGCCGCAAAATATCTTTTGCGCGCGCATGAGCTGGACACTGACAACAAGGAACTGCGTCGTCGTGCGTTCCTTGCCCTGATTTCAGACGGTCGTATTGCCGATGCCGAAGACATCGCACGTCAGCTTTACGCCGAAAACCCGGAAGACCTGTTTGCCGTCATGGCGGTGATGGATGCCGACATTCAAAATAATGACTTTCAGGCAGCACTGGATGTTGTATCGGGCCTGCCACAACGTGGCATCAACGCCCTGATCTCCCCGCTTGCCAAAGCATGGCTATATACCGGGCTTGAGGCCAAAGAACCCGCACTTGCAGCCTTAAATGAAATAGAAGGCAATGGCGCACTTAACCCGCTTTCGGAATACCACCGCGGCCTGATCTTGGCATATTTCGATGATCTCGACGGTGCCGAACGCGCGCTTGCCAGTGCCTATGGTGACCCGGCAGACGCCCCTTTGCGCGCCGCCGAGGCACTTGGTGCTGTTTATGAACGCAAGGGCCAGACACAAAAAGCCGCCCTTCTCTATGCAAGTTATATGGACCGTCATCCACAATCGCTGGCGATGCCCTATCACCTCAAACGTCTTGAACGCGGTGATCCGCCGCTTGCAACCGTTCTGACACCGGCATCGGGTCTGGCAGAGGCCTATCTGGATCTTGCAACCCTGCTCAGTCAGGAAAATGCCGTTGATCCATCGCTTTTGCTCGCACGCTATTCCCTGTCGTTGCGACCGGGGGATGACATCACCCGTTTGCTCGTCGGTGAGGTCATGGAAATTCAGGGCCGCTTTGACGCCGCCGTTTCGGTCTACAGCTCAATCCCCGATACATCCCCGCACAGCTGGAACGCAAAACTGCGTATTGCTTCCAGCCTCGAACAGATTGGTCAGGCCGATAAGGCTGTCGATCTGCTTAAGAACATGGTCAACGAACGCGATAGCCGCCCGGACGCCCTTATTCAGCTTGGCGATATCCTGCGCATTCAACAGGACTTTGCCGGGGCCGCTAGCGCCTATGACAAGGCGATTGCACGACTTGGTGGTGACAGTCAGGTCGGCTGGCGCCTGTTGTATCGTCGCGGCATCGCACATGAACGTGCAGGCTTCTGGAAAAAGGCGGAGTATGATTTCCTGCTAGCCCTCGAACTTGAACCCGAACAGCCATACGTTTTGAATTATCTCGGCTATAGCTGGGTTGATATGGGCATGAATTTCGATCAGGCCGAAGACATGCTCAAACGCGCGGTCGAATTGCAGCCTGATGACGGCTACATCGTCGATAGCCTCGGCTGGGTTTACTATAAACTTGGCCGCTTTGATGATGCGGTGACGCAACTCGAAAAAGCAGTCGAACTTAAACCCGATGATCCGACCATCAATGATCACCTTGGCGACGCCTACTGGCAGGCAGGACGCTATCACGAGGCCCGCTTCCAATGGCATCGTGCGCTGTCGTTCAACCCGACAGAAGAACTGCGCACCACAGTAGAAGCCAAGCTCAACGGCCAGGTGCCAAGCACAGACCCGATTGTCGTAAACTGACCGTTTGGGAAGAAACACCCGATGTCCGCGACCTATAGCCAGCAGGCTCCAGCCAAGATCAATCTGTTCCTGCATGTCACCGGCAAAAGAGACGACGGCTACCACCTTCTGGAAAGCCTCGTCTGCTTTACAGCCGCCGGGGATGTTGTAAGCGGTGAGCTTCGTAATGACGGCAAGATTACCCTTGCCGTCACTGGCCCGATGGCAGACGCCCTTTCAAACGACCACACCAATGACAACCTTGTCGTTCGGGCTGCACGTCTTTTGCAGGAAGAAGCCAATACCGAACTTGGTGCGGATTTGATCCTTGATAAACGCCTGCCTGTTGCATCTGGCATCGGTGGGGGCTCTGCCGATGCGGCAGCGGCCATACGCCTTCTGTATGAGATGTGGAACCTTGACCTGGATGGCGACAGGCTTTCTGCGATTGCCTTATCGCTTGGTGCGGATGTGCCGGTTTGCCTTCATGGCAAAGCGACCCTGATGTCGGGGATTGGCGAAAAACTGACCGAACTTCCAGATTTACCTCCCTTGCCGATTGTCTTGATCAATCCGGGAAAGCCCGTTTCAACACCGGCTATTTTCAAAGCACGCGAAGAAGACGGGTTCAGTGACGAAGGCCTGTGGAACATTCGCATGCGTTATGAAAGTGGTGCCGCTCTTGCGGCGGATCTTCAGGAATGCGGAAATGACCTCACACTTGCCGCGACATCGATCCTGCCTGACATCTGCGATGTTTTAAATGCCATGGCCCGCGAAGAAGGCTGTTTACTGGCGCGCATGTCAGGATCGGGGGCAACCTGCTTTGCCATTTATGACACCGCCACACAGGCAGAAAAGGCGGCAAACGCCATCGCGTCGCAGCACGAAAACTGGTGGATTGTTCCCACCGAAATCCGTTGTGAACAGTCCCAGATTTTGTCAAATATCGGCGCATCCTTTCCAGACTGAGATATAGATAAAAAAACCTTCAAATAGAGGGTTGCGCTCTGGCGACGGGAACGCTATTTTCCGCGCCACACACGCTGATGGGGCGTGGCCAAGTGGTAAGGCATCGGTTTTTGGTATCGTGTACCGTAGGTTCGAATCCTACCGCCCCAGCCAAATGTGATTTTTCTAGTAAAATCAACGAGTTACTACCCTGCCATAGCGCGGGGTAGTACACGTTGGTGGTACACGTTTGGTGTCCACAACGGTACATCAAACCTCCCCTCCCGAACCACCTATTCAGCAAACACAGCGCCACCAAGGGCCAAGCAGATTCGCGTGTGCCAATTAATCGCCTTTGCACCGACGCCACCATCCCCTGCCAAATACAGGCGTAGCAGCATGTCTGCCACACAATGCGGAAGCTTGTGGCAACAATCCCCACCAGACCGATTGCCAAAAAACCGCATTCCGTTATGGTGCTTCCTCTAACATTCAACGTGCCTAAAGTTGCAGGGGAAACACTAGTTTCATGTCTCAGTTGACGCTTCAAGAACTTGAATCACACCTGTGGGGGACGGCGAACATTCTTCGTGGGTCCATCGACTCAGGGGATTTCAAGCATTACATCTTTGGTCTTCTGTTCTATCGCCGTCTGTGTGACGTCTGGGAAGAGGAATACGAGCGTAAGCTGAGCCAGTATGGTGACAAGGAACTGGCATCTGATCCCGACGAACACCGTTTCCATATCCCCGACGGCCATTTCTGGAAGGATGTGCGCAAACACACCACCAACATTGGCGAACATCTGAACGCGGCCTTCCATGCTATTGAAGATGCCAACCACCGCCTTCGCGGGGTATTTCAGGATGTGGACTTCAACAACAAGCAACGCTTTCCCGACGCCACCCTTGAACGCCTTCTTCAGCACTTTGAAAAGCACCGCTTTCGCAACGCCGATGTCGAAGCCGATGTTCTTGGCAACGCCTATGAATATCTGATCGCCCAGTTTGCCGATGATGCGGGCAAGAAGGGGGGCGAGTTCTATACCCCCAAGATGGTCGTAAGGTTGATTGTCGAATGCTTGAAGCCCGATGAGGGCATGTCTGTCTATGATCCCACCTGCGGCTCTGGCGGGATGCTTCTGGAATGCTTCCATCACCTTGAACGCCAAGGCAAGAACCCGCGTTCATTGTCGCTCTATGGGCAGGAAAAGAACCTGAACACATGGGCGATCTGCTCCATGAACCTGTTCCTGCATGACATTGATGATGCCTTTGTTGAACGTGGCGACACCTTGCTTGATCCCAAACATCTAGTCGGTGATGGTACAAAGGCCATTCGTACCTTTGACCGTGTCCTTGCCAACCCGCCCTTCTCGCTGAAGAACTGGGGGCATGATGTCTGGTCAACCGGGGATAAATTCGGACGCGATACCTATGGCTGTCCACCGCAATCCTATGGTGATCTGGCGTTTGTCCAACACATGCTCGCCAGCCTCAGGGAAGACGGCATGTTGGGTGTGGTCTTGCCGCACGGCATTCTGTTCCGGGGCGGGGCCGAGGGCAAAATCCGAAAAGGGTTATTGGAAGATGACCTGATTGATGCAGTGATCGGGCTGGGACCAAACCTGTTTTATGGTGCGGGTATTCCGGCCTGTATCCTGATCATTCGCAGGAACAAACCAGCAGACCGCAAGGGCAAGGTTTTGGTGATCAACGGGTCTCAGGAAATCGTCGAAGGCAAAGCCCAGAATCACCTCTCAGACGCCAATGTGAAGCATTTCGCCGATACTTTCGCTACATTCAAAGATGAAGACAGGTTCGCCCGTGTGGTTGGTTTGGATGAAATTCGCGAGAATGACCACAATCTCAACATTTCTCGTTACGTCACCTCCGACGAAGCCGAAGTCGAGATTGATGTGGTGGCAGAAGTCGTCAAACTCAACGCCCTGCGTCAGCAGCGTGACGAAGCCGAAGTCAAGATGATGGGTTTCCTGAAGGAGCTTGGCTATGACGCATGAGGTTACTGAAGGTTGGCAAAGCAAGCCTCTATCAGACCTTGGGGAATATCAAAATGGTCGAGCCTTCAAGCCCGCAGATTGGGGAACTGAGGGGTTACCAATCATCCGTATTGCCCAAATCAATAACCCATACTCTGAAACCAATTATTATTCAGGATCAGATGTTCAGGAAAAGCACTTAATCCGCGATGGCGATTTGCTTTTTTCTTGGTCGGCCACTCTGACCGCACTTCTGTGGAAAAATGGGGATGGCATTTTGAACCAACATATTTTTAAGGTCGTTGAAAACGAAGGGGTTGATAAGAACTTCCTCCTATACACTATTCTTCATTCAATTGATGGACTTGCTAGCCATTCCCACGGCACCACAATGAAGCACATTAAAAAAGGTGTGCTAGATAAATACCATGTTGGTGTCCCCCCACTTCCCGAACAAAAGAAAATCGCGGAAGTTCTGAGCAGCGTGGATGAGGCCATTGCCGCGACCAAAGCCGTCATTGACCAAACCAAACAGGTCAAAAAAGGATTGCTTCAAACCCTCCTCACCAAAGGCATCGGCCACACCAAGTTCAAACAAACCGAACTGGGGGAGATTCCTGAGAGTTGGGAGCTAAAAAAAGCAGATGACCTCTGCATGACCATATCTGTCGGCATCGTCATCAAGCCTGCACAGTATTATGTGGAGGCAGGTAGCGGAATCAAAGCACTCCGATCAGCTAATGTCCGCGAAGGTTATATTGAAGATGATAAATGGGTTTATCTCTCAAAAGAAGGACACGAGAAAAACAAAAAGTCTCAGCTTAAAGCGGGCGACGTTCTTGTCGTAAGAAGTGGATATACAGGTACATCGTGTGTTGTTCCACCCGAGTATAATGGAACAAACTGTATTGACATCATATTCGCCCGTCCGAAGCACAACCTCGTTATTTCGGAATTCTTGTCAGCCTACATCAATAGCCCTGAAGGTCGTAAGCAAGTTTTGAAGTCAGAGGGTGGCCTCGCTCAAAAGCATTTCAATGTCACCGAGCTAAAGAAAATGCTTGTGCCAATCCCACCAAAAGCCGAACAAATCGAGATTGTCCGACATCTTGAAGACGCACAGACAGCTACTAGGCTGAACGAAGCGAAGCTTAGCCAACTCCAAGCACTTAAAACCGGCCTCATGTCCGACCTTCTCACAGGTCGCAAACGGGTGGAGGTACCAAATGTCTGAGGAAAATCAACATCCACCGCTTGGAGATACCTCAACCTCCAAAGCATTGCGGATTGGGGCGAGTGTTGCGGGTGCTGTTCCTTTTGTCGGAGCAAGCATCCAGACGGTGTTGACAGAAATTATCCCGAATGTTCGGGCTGATAGGGTGGAATCCTATATCCGCCACCTTCAAGATCAGATTGATGAACTCAAGCTAAAGCTCGCCTTGGAAAAACCCGAAGGGCTTGACCTGTTTGAAGAAGGCCTATGGCAATCCGCACGTGCCTTCACTGAAGAACGCAAAAAGTATATCGGGGAACTGGTCATATCTGGCCTTAATTGTGAAGAAGCAGAACAACACAGGGTTCGTCACAATCTTCGTATTTTAAATCAGATCGGTGACGACGAAATCCTCATTCTTTCCAGCTACCAGTCAAAATATCAGGCTATCAGCAGCGATGATGCCAAAGCATTTCGGAAAAAGCACAAGAGTGTTCTTGGTCCTTTCAGCAGAGCACTGGGTTCAGCAGATCGTTCAAAGGCGGCTCACAAGGATGCACTTTTGGCGCATTTGGCTTCATTCGGCCTTCTTAAAGTAACGGAAGAAGACTTTGAGACCAGCAGAGTTAAACATGCTCTGACAAGCCAAGGGGTTGCCTTGCTGAGATACATCGGCATAGCTGAAGATTAAGAGGCAAGAGCGATATGGGCAGTGAGTGGCAACTGGCGGAAAAGCCAACGATCCAAGTCTTGAAGGATATGGGCCATCGCTTCGTGACCAAGGCGGAGCATGAAGCCCTACGCGATGGTGACAACCAAGTTCTGTTCCGCCCTCATGTAATTGACGCGATCAAACGCTTGAACGGCCTGTCTGACGAAGATGCCCAAGCGGCCTATGTCGAGCTACTCAGCAAGAATGATAATGAGGAATGGCTGGGAATCTTGCGCGGGAACTATAGCCGCAAGGTTCAGGGTCAGTCCGAACACAAGACCATAAAGCTCATTGATTTCCTGAACCCGGAAAACAACAGTTTCACCGTTACCAACCAGCTTTATATCAAGGCGGAGAAATCCCGCATTCCCGATGTCGTGGTTTATATCAACGGCATCCCGGTGGTGGTGATCGAGGCCAAGTCACCGATCAATGCCAAGGATAAGACCGGCGAGGCATTCGATCAGATCAAGCAATATGAACGCGATATCCCACGGCTGTTCTATTCCAACTGCTTTAACATTCTGACCGATGGCACCAATTGCCTGTATGGCGCTACCGGAAGCCCTTCGAAATTCTATGGCTCTTGGGGTGATCCTTGGCCGCGTCCGGAGAGAGACTTTTCCAATGAACTCAACAAGGGTCTATGGAGCCTGTTGGAGCCTTCGCGCCTGTTGGACTTGATCGCCCATTTCATCGTCTTTGAGCAAGCCGAAGTCGGGAAGATCAAAAAGATTTGCCGCTATCAGCAGTTCCGGGCGGTCAACAAGATCGTCAGCAGGGTTGTGGACGGTAAACACCGCAAGGGGTTGGTCTGGCATACCCAAGGGTCTGGCAAGTCCCTGACGATGGTTTTTGCAGCGTTGAAACTGAAAACCCATCTGACCGAAGCATCCCCCGAACTGGCAAACCCCAACCTGATGGTGCTGACCGACCGCATTGATCTTGATGACCAGATCAGCGGCACATTCAAGGCCTGTGGGTTACCAAACCCTGTCAGCGTTGGTTCGGTTGCTGATCTTCATGCGCTGATTGGCAGTGGCATTGACGGCATCACAGCCCTGTCCACGATCTTCAAGTTCCAAGGCTCCAAGTCACCGATTGCCAATTCCCAAAACTGGATCGCCATGGTGGATGAGTGCCACCGCACACAGGAAAAGGACCTTGGCGCGTATCTTCGTGCGACCATGCCTGAAGCGCGGTTCTTTGGATTTACCGGCACTCCGATCAAGAAAACCGATAAGGATACCTACAAGAACTTCGGGATTGTTGGCGAGGGGTATCTGGACAAATACGGCATTGATGATGCTGTGGCCGATGGGGCGACCGTTCCGATCTATTACACCGGACGCAAGACGGACTGGCACATTGATGAAGCCAAGATCGACATTCTGTTTGACCAATGGTTTGCCGATCTACCTGATGACAAGCTTGAAGAGCTTAAGAAGCGCGGCGTCACTTTTGCCGATCTGGTGAAGCACCCCAGACGCATTGAACTGATTGCCTATGACATCTGGACCCATTTCAAGGAATACGCTGCCCCGGATGGCTACAAGGCGCAAATCGTCGCAATAGATCGCGAAGCGGTGATTCTTTATAAACGTGCCTTGGACACGGTGATTGCGGAAGATTTGATCAAGCAGGGCATGTCCCCGGATGACGCCATGAAGGCAGCGGCACGAAAATCCGCCTGTGTCTATTCACGATCACAAGAAGACGACAAGCCATCCGAAGATGACCATATTGCTGATCTTCGCAAAGGGCTGATGGCGCACTACCTTGATCGTGATGCGGAAACATCCGTCAAACAGGCATTTGGCAAGAAGGGGGAAACCCCCGATTTCCTGATCGTCTGTGACAAGCTTTTAACGGGGTTTGATGCACCAATTGAATCCGTCATGTACCTTGATAAACCGCTTAAGGAACACACCCTTCTTCAGGCGATTGCACGGACCAACCGCGTGGCGGATTCTAACAAGAAAAATGGTCTGATCGTGGATTATATCGGCGTCTCTCAGAAGCTTGATGAGGCCCTTTCGTCCTACCGGTCTGATGATGTTCAGAATGCAATGGTGGACCTAGACAACCTTCGTTCACAACTCAAAGCGGCCCACGCCACCGTCATGAAGATGATGAAGGGCTTGAAGCGCGGGACCTCCGACCTGAAGGCGGAATATGATACCTTTGTTGATATCATAAAGACCGAAGACCAGTGGTTTACTTACCGCTCTGTTGCCCGCGAGTTTATCTCGATCTATGCGGCGCTCAGTCCTGATAAATCGGTTCTGGAATACACCAAGGACCTTAAATGGATCGCGAGCTTCCTTCGTTACGCCACACAGGTGTTCGAGAAAAAAGAAGCGTTTGACCACAAAGACTACAGCAAGAAAATCCGCGAAATGCTTGAAGAGCATCTTGATGCCACGGGCTTGAGCGTAACCGTCAAGCTTCGGTCGATCACTGATCCTGACTTCTGGCAAGATTTTGATATAGATGGCAAACTGGAAACAGACCTTAAAACGGCTGCCATCCGCAAGGGGACAGAACTCCGCAAAACCGTCTATGAAAGGCTCGACGAAAACCCTCATCAATACGGAAAGTTTTCCCAGCGCCTCAAGGAATTGCTTGAGAAGATGGACGGCGCACAGTTGTCTTGGGCAGATAAGCTCAGGATGGCCGAGGACCTTGCCAAGGACTTGGAGGCTGAGGCAAAAGCCCATGAAGGCACCAATATGTCGCCAGACGCATACGGCATTATGAAGGTTCTTGAAAGCTATCAACCCGAAGAGATGACGCCTGATAACTTGGCCGAAATCGCGGTATCGGTTGAAGGCATATACGAGACCACACCACCCATGTGGCATGAGAAAACCGAGCTTAGAAAGAACCTTCGTCAACAGGTCCGCCAGAAGCTTCATGAAATGGGCTTTGGAAACCTGAAGCTTGTATCCGAAGAAGTTGAGGAATTTGCCCTCAAAGCTTTTGCGAAGTGACGACCATGCTGACTCTGACCATCGGCGACACCAGCATTCCATATGAGTTAAAGCGCATTGGAACATGCGAGAAGGCAAGGATCACCGTAACGCCAGAGCATGTGGAGGTTATTGTGCCCCCCACGGCAACGGACGAGCAGATCAACAATGCCGTTCATCGGCGGCGACAATGGATTTTTGACCAGACCCGCAGGATGCAGGAAGCAGCCGACAGATCGCCTTCGTTATCCCGGTTTGTCAGCGGGGCAAAGATACCGTTCCGGGGGCGCATGACGCGGCTTAAAGTTGGCTCTACGGACGATACGTTGGTCCATGTTTCGTACCGGAATGGCCTTTACATTGAATATCCGACCTCGGCCTCTCCGCACTCACAGGACATGCTGATCGAAGACGCCTTGCGGCTGTGGCTCAAGAAGCGGCTGCGACAGGATGTTGCCGACTTCATTCGTCGCTATGGGCCAAAGAACGACCTGAAGCCCAAAGCCTACCGCATCAAGGACCAGAAGCACCTATGGGGCAGTTGCGGCAATGACAGGATTATCAATATCAACTGGCATCTGATCTTTGCCCCAAAGACAGTCCTTGAATACGCGGTGGTTCATGAACTTTGCCACCTGCGTCACCGCAACCACGATAAACCTTTCTGGAACTTGGTCGGGTCAATCATACCAGACTACCAACCCAGAAAAGCGTGGCTTGATCAGAACGAACACATGCTGGTGATTAACAGGGTAGAGACGAGCTAAACGCAATAGGTAGTTTACACTGTAACTGCACCAATGATCGGTACTGGACGCTGCTGACAGACAGCCTGATCCCAGTATAATTTTGGCGGAAAAATCTCAGCGGGTATCATTGTATATGCCCTGAGCAAAATCCCCCCCGGCAGGGGTCTTCTTCACTCGCATCCGTATTGTCCATCAAGATCAACAGCAGGGGCTTGCATATAAGCGGTCGCCATTGCCTGATTCTCATCGTTGCCATTCAACTGCTCTCACGAACAGAATCACTATATCACTCAAGGCATGTCCAAATACGACCGTTTACGGACAGGTAAAACCATTTGCATCAAACTATGTCCAAAAAGGTGTTGACAATATTTTGGACACATCCATGTTATGAACACCCTTTTTGAACATAGAGGATGTCCTCAGATGCACACCTTTGCCTATGCCCGCGTTTCGACCACAGCCCAAACGACCGAGAACCAGATCAAAGAGATTGAGGATCGCGGTTATACGCCAGACACCATTTATCAGGATGTGATCAGCGGGAAAGTTCCAACAGCTAAGCGTCAAGAGTTCTCCAAGCTGATTGATACTGTTCAGCGGATGAAAGGCGAGAAGCGCCTGATCGTATCCAAGCTGGACCGACTTGGGCGAGACGCAGCAGACATCCTGCAAACTGTCCGGGCTCTTGAGGATTTGGGCTGCAAGGTCCTTGTTTTACAACTCGGAGAACTGGACCTGACATCAACAGCCGGGAAACTTGTTCTTTCGACCCTTTCGGCTGTTGCTGAAATGGAACGTGACATTCTTATTGAACGGACACAGGCCGGGTTATCTCGCGCCCGTAGCCAAGGCAAAACGCTAGGCCGACCCAATGTCACAGATGAGCAAACACGTCAGAACATCCGGCATCTTCTCACAGACGGGAAGTCAGTATCCGCCATAGCCCGCCAGCATGGCATCTCTCGACAAACTGTCATGAGGATCAGAGATGACCTAAAAGATTGATTAATATGACAATAAAATCAATTCAAGCGATTAGGTTCCCCCTAAGAAGGAAGCACCGGCAGAAGCTCTGTCGGCACACTGATCACTTCTTAGGAAACCTAAATGACAACCAAAGTAGAACTATTCACAAGCGGCGCTTGCCCTCAAAACCCCGGCCCCGGTGGCTGGGCACACCTTCTGAGAAAACCCGGCAAGGAACGATTGCGAGGCGGAAAAGCCAAACATACCACAAACAACCAGATGGAGCTGGTTGCCGTGATCAAAGGGCTAGAGCTCCTTAAATCACCACGGATTGTTCATATTATCACCGATAGCCGCTACATCATCGACGGTATGACCTGTTGGATTGCAAAATGGAAAGCACAGAACTGGTCCCTCAACAAATCCGGCAGCAAACAGGTCAAGAATGCCGAACTCTGGCAGAAGCTGGATGCACTTTGTAAAATCCATCAAATCACTTGGGAATGGGTAAAAGGACAGAGTGGGCACCCGGATAATGAACGAGTCGATCAGGAGGCAAACCGGTATGCGAAAGCTGCAAACGCTTAGCAAGTAGATGCCCCCACGTCAGCCATAACCAACAAAACGGCCCTGTCCTTCGCGGATGGGGCTTTTTCTTTTTACAACTATTAACAACACGGAAAAACCATGGGAACTGAGAAATACACCATTGCCTTTCACGAGGCTGCACATGCAACAATGAGTATCATCAAAGGCTACACCGTTCTTGAACTGAAAATTCATGACGAGCCATCCACTGACGGTATAGCTGGTCACTGTCGCTATATTGCCCCCGACAATTGGTTAAATGAGGCTTGGATTACTTTGGCTGGACCTGTCGCAACAGCCCTTCACCATGGCCGAAAAGAAAGGGCAACATTTACCTATCAAGATGACCGCGACCACAAGAAATGCAGGAACCTGTTCCTTAAATTCCTTAATCCGGAAGTGCCAAGCGAGTTACTACCGTTTCTGACGGAGGACATGCCCACAACGGTCGAATGTATTCTGGAAGGCCATTATCCCGAAGGCGTGTCCGGCACCCTAAAAGGAAAACTAACCCGCTTCAGCAAGCTCTATGGCAAAACACTCAAACAAGTGGACAAATTGCTTTGGCATGAAACATCTCAGGTCAGAGATTTCATTGGGAGAAACCCTGACTACATGCCCTTAACCTATCACATTGCAGATGAGTTGTTCATCAAAGGGAAAATGGATCAGCATGACGTACGACTCAGCCTCAGAGAGTTTCTCAACCAACAAGGAATCAAAAATGCGCAGACAAAACAGTCAATAGCAGCATGACGCGGGGACAGTGCCGAAGATGAAATACACCCGCAAAGTCACAGATCAAATAACAGGCGAAGTTTATGAAATCAGCTTGGGAGAGCACCTGACATTCACCGAAACTGCCATCAAGCTAAAGATAAAAAGATCATCCCTGATCAAGGTCTTACTTCACATGGAAATCTGCCAACGGGAGTATGATCCAATAGCCAACCAGTATCGCCATCGCCTCAAGCCGGAAGCGAAAGAAAAGGGTCTTGGCTATCGCATCTACGGAGATAACGGCCCGTTTGACGTTCTTTCGCAAATAGCTTTGGATTGGATCAGTGCAGAACTGAAACAGCACCTACTGGACACAAACCTTGATAAAGCCACAAGGGATGCGATGAAAGCATTGAACAACTTCGGAAAAACAAGAACGCAGGAACTCGACACAGAAGGAAAGGTGCGCTGGTTGCTTGATTATCATCCCGACCTTCCGGTGACAGAAATCGGAAAGGGTCTTGGCATAAGTAGGGAACTGGTTCATCGCTATCAAAGACACCGTAACAAACAGCTCTGGTGGTCTCAAAAAAAGCGTCATGCCCCGCTTGAAAAAACACTTTCAGGTCTAACCCAAGATCATTTTGCAGAAACACTAGAGGCCTTCGCAGCGTAACCCTGAAGGTAAGACTTTGAGTTCCTAACTCTATTACTTTCGGTGTGAACACCGTCAAAAACACTTTTCGGCTCACTTGTGAATGCCCGACAACTGTGTTTTCAAGCCAAACTAAAAAGACCTCGCCAAGCGCATCATTAACGGGGTCTTCTTTTTCCTCGTTTGTGTCTATCTATCTGTTCGTTTTTCCTACAGCCCACCGCGACACGCCCTTTGTAATTCCAAGCACATGAAGCAGGTTGCACAACTGCACTGGACTATAACGAGCAACCATCATGGATACTGTTTCTCAAATATCTGGATTATCTGGAACGCGACCGGACGAGCACCTGCTACTCGTTGCACTCGGCGGATTGAAGCTTATTCGGCGGCAACTTTCGAACCGGCACTGACAGCATCTAACCCTGAGTAACGGACCGCTTCAATAACATCGCGGAGTGTCGAGATTTCCAATCCATCCGGGTTATAGGTGCCAAAGGTGATACCTGCCTTCTCATGCCCCACCACCTGCGCCACTTCTGTTTGTGGAAGCCTTGCACGTTCCAATACCTGAATGACATTGCGTCGGAATGAATGGAAATCGACCCTATCGCGGTTGTTATCCCGGTTTATACGCGTCACACCAAGCTTGCGGCGATAGGTCGTGAAGGTCTTGGAAAGGTACCAAGAACGCTTCTGGTCCGGTCCACCGGGCTTGAGCGCCGGAAACAACCAATCGCCCTCCTGACGCTTCAGATAGTCGATAAAGCCCAACTCAATCAGATGACTATGGACTGGCACCAGACGATCACCTGCTTCTGTCTTGGCGTTCGTGATGTCAAAACACCAGATGCCGTCCTTTTGCTTGATGTCGGCAATGGTCCGGTTACAGATTTCATTCAGGCGCATTCCGCTATAGGCGGCAATCCAGCACACCCAACGCAACGTCGTCTCATAGTTTGGCTTCTCGGGAGCCACTTCTGGCTTGTCCCGCAGCAACAACTTCAGCTCGTCCGAAGTAAACGGAAGCTTGCCAACCTTGCGCCGCTCTCCTTCACGTCTTTGCTGCCCTTCCCATGGGTTGTCGCCATTGAACTCCCCGACACGCTTAGCCCACTTCCAAACAAGCCCCAACGCCATAGAAAAACGGTTGATTGTGCGGTTGCTCAGGCCAACCTCGTGATTACCATACAGCTCCATGATCTCGCTAAAGGTGCGCTCTTTCGTCTTGGAGCTACGCCCCCAATGCGGATCAAGGCTGCTAACAAGGGTAAGGAATTTGGAAGCCTTTGCCCGATCAATATCATCCATCTCCGGGCTACCGGCCCACTGATCAAACAGACGGAATACTGCCTCGTATTGACCTTGTGTTTGCGCGGTAATCCTCGCTGCACTGTCACGTTGTATTTCTTCAAGATACCGTGCAGCTATATCCTTGAATGAAGCCGCTTTGGTTTTCTTCTTGGCAGCGGTTACCGGCCTCAAGGTCAAGGGATCAATTGCGGAACGACCGAAGATCAACGGGCGCTCAAAGATTTTACCGTTCAGTGCCGCAATCCGACCATTGGCTGCTTTAACACGTGCGAAAGAAAGAGCGTATTCAAGATCACTGAGCCGCCTTGTTTCAATTCTATCTATTTCATAACCCATGAGAACATCACAGGTATCCTCATCCTGTTGATACTCATCCATTTCTTGAAGTGTACGGTCAAATTCTTCGTTGGCTCGTTCTTCGATCTCGGCAGGGGTTAGCTCACGATGACCACGCACCACATCAATTCGGGCTTTATATTCATTGACTAACGCCCACCGCGCACTCTGCGCCTTGCTTAGATCACGTGTTCCCAGTGACTTAACGACCTCTGATTTTTCATCAAAAGCATGGCGTACATCAGCTGGGATTTTCATGGCGAAATACCATGTCTGACGGCGCTTTTTCAGGTAGGTTGTATCGGCCATTTTGGGTCCCAGCAGTACACGTTGGTAGTACACGTTTCTAGTACACGGGTCCTTTTAAAGTCAACAAAATCAACATACTCAACGGATTGAGGCCTATTCGATTTAGGCTCCTACCGCCCCAGCCAAGACAAACCGCTTTGAGGTTTTCCTCAAAGCGGTTTTCTTTTTGTCTGTTGGCCGAGCACCTGCGCACAAAGTATCGAAATGCGCGTGACAGGCCCCATATCAACACTGTAGCGTTTAACATCCTACCGACTTGATCTGTCACTCATGCAGCACGCGCGAGCCTTAAGCCTTTGCGCAAAATCGATATTTTCCAGGAAAACCGAATGACAAACGGGGAACAAGATACGCAGACAGGCCGGCCCCTATTGCTGCGCCCGCGAGACGTAATTGTCCCTTTTCGTCGCCGTATCATCGTTGCCACGGTTTTGATGCTTGCCGTGATCACTGGCGATGGCTTTGTTGAATATTACACGCAAAACACCCGCAATGAGGCAGCCCTTCAAATCAATATGAGCGGCCGCCAGCGCATGCTTAGTCAGCGCATTAGCGGGTTCACCCAATCACTGGCACGCTACGATTCGGTCCCGGCAACAGAAGAAAGCGAAATCCGATCAGCCTTGGCAGACGCCATTGATCTGATGGGGCGCTCCCATCTGGCTCTCACCCATGGCAGCGAAGAACTTGGTCTTGCCACCCCTTATGGTGAAATTCGACAGCATTACTTTGATGGAAATCCATCTCTGGATATGGAAATTCGGGATTTTCTGGATGCTGCTACCCGGGTCCTCACGCATACGGAAAATCAGCCGGGGATTTCAGACGACGTCGAAGCCATTCGCAAAGCCGCCTTCAAACCGCTTTTAAGCAAACTCGACAAAGCCGTTCAAATTTATCAACGGGATGCGGAACACCACTTAAAGATAAGTCAGCAGGTCTCGCTTTTCATGGGATTCTTGTTGGTTGCCAGCATCCTTGTTGTGATGTTCGCAATCGTCTGGCCAATGATCGCCGTCATCCGCACAAGTCTGCATCAATTTGCTGACGAACGGAATCGCGCGAACGCCGCCAGTCAGGCAAAATCGGAATTTCTGGCAACGGTAAGCCACGAAATCCGAACCCCGATGAACAGCATCCTTGGCCTTTCGGACCTTCTGGCAAAGGGTAAAATGTCGTCCAACCTGCAACGGTATGCCGTGCTGGTGAATGAGTCGGCAAAATCGCTGATGGCTATTCTGAATGATGTTCTTGATTTCAGTAAAATCGAAGCGGGGCACCTTGGCGTTGAAACCATCACATTTTCCCCGCGTGACGTTGTCTACGACACAGTTGGCAGCTTCGGCAGCACAGCAGCGGAAAAGAAGTTGTCGTTAAAAACCGTAATTGCCGAAGACACCCCGCAGCTTATTCAGGGTGATCCGACAAGATTACGACAGATCCTGACAAACTTTATCGGCAACGCCCTTAAATTCACCGAGGAAGGATCCGTTACCGTCACCCTGCAACGCAGTGACCGTTTATCCGAAAACTGGGCCGAACGCGTTGTCTTACGGTTTGAAGTTGCCGACACCGGCATTGGCTTTGCCCCCGAAAAGAAGCAATACCTGTTTGAAGCATTCAGCCAGGCCGATCAAAGCACGACACGGCAATTTGGCGGCACAGGACTGGGGCTTGCAATTGCCAAACGCCTGACAAACGCCATGGGTGGCGAAATCGATGCCACATCATCACCGGGCAAAGGGGCAACCTTTTGGGTGGATTTACCTTTCTCCCCTGTGGAAACCGCTCTTAAATCCGATCCTGACCTTAACGAGTTTGGTCCGGGGTTGGATAAAGCTGTGCATTCACAATCCAAGTCGGAACCTGTGTCAGACGACCTGATCAAGGTTCTTGTCGTCGATGACAAGGAACTTAACCGCATTGTGTTGGGCGCCTTTCTGGACACCAGCCAGTATCAGGTCAGCTATGCCGCTAATGGCAAGGAGGCGGTTGATATGGCGATCAACAACGCCTTCCACCTGATCCTGATGGATGCACAGATGCCTGTGATGGATGGTACAGAGGCGATGAATGCCATCCGCCTATCGGCAGGGCCATCCCAAAATGCGCGGATTATTGTTGTCACCGCCGATGCACTTGAACAGGCACGCGAACGCTATATCTCAGCAGGATTTGATGGCTACCTTGCCAAACCAATCACACAGGAAACTCTGGCAAAAACAATCAAGGATGCCGGTTAACGGCAATTCCTAACGATCATTTTGCAACTTGGTTACGTTACGTCCGGCCTGTTTTGCCTCATACATCGCAATATCAGCGCGTGAAACAAGACTGTCCAACGTATCGTCGGCCTCGGCAATCCCCAACCCAATGCTCATCGTCAGCTCAACACGGGCATCTTCTGCCTGAAAATCACTTTCACGCACCCGGTCACTCAGACGCTGAAGATATTTAAGTGCCCCGGCGGCACCGGTTTCCGGCATCAAGATCAGGAATTCTTCATCGCCCCAACGCGCAATAACGTCGGTTTCGCGCATCATGTCCGAGGATACCTTGGCAAACAATCGGAGTGCTGCATCGCCAGTGGTATGACCGTAATTGTCATTGAGCTCTTTGAAGTCATCGAAATCCAACAATCCGATGATAAGCGACTTACCATATCGCTTAGCCCGCTCGAGTTCCTTGGTCAGGCAATTTTCCATATAACGACGGTTATAAAGACCGGTCAGCGGATCGGTCGTGGCCAGACGTTCAAGCTCGGTGCGGGCGACTTCAAGTTCGCGAAGATCACGACGTCTGGCGATTTCATTGCCAACCCAGGCTGCGAACAATCGCACCAGTTCGATGTCCTGACCGGTAAATGGTCGGGTTGGCTCCGGGCTTGAAAAGTTCAATGTGCCAAAACGCACCCCGTCGGCAATGATTGGCGCGCCAAGATACGCTTCGAGTGCAAAGTTTTTATAACAGGGATGGGTTTGAATTTCGCTGTCGGCAACATGGTGAAAGCCGCGCACGTCATTGGCTTTAACCACATGACTGCAATAGGTATTCTCAAGCTCAAAGCTCATACCGGGTTTAAGGGCATCTTCGGGGTGAATGGCCTGTTGAACTTCGTATGTTTCATCGTCGATCTTGCTAAAAATCGCAATCGGCAAACCGAAATGCTCAGCCCCAAGACGCAGTATCGCATCCACACGCTGTTCAAAATCAAGCTCACCAGACGACGTAATACGATGCAACCGACTAAGCGCTTGTTCAGCAGCGCCCTGACCGGCTGCATGTGTGTCGGTTGACATGGCTATATCCACTCCAAAATAAGATGCCGTTTCCACCGAAAGCGCCTTACATGAAGGCAAACCCTATACGCTGTACCGGCAGTGTTTTGTTCATAATTTTCGCACGATCTATACCATAGCATAAACCAATACATTTCAATGCGAATAGCTTTATATCGACGTCATGACAAACTTGATGCGCGGCTAACGCAGACGACCTTCGGCGCGACCATTCATGACGTTGCGCAACGTGGAAACCCGCACAACATCCACGCACGTTCGGCCATCATCTAGCATATCGGTCGCAGCCGTCTTACAGGATGCATGTAGCTCCGTCGCACCGGTAACTTCAAGGATTTCGGTGGCATTTGACGCACTGACGCCAGCGCCGGGCAATATGACAATCCGTCCGGCGGCATCCTTGATCAACGCAGCGATCCGTTTTGCACCCGATTTTGCATTGGGTTCCCCCCCACTTGTCAAAATACGATCAAAGCCAATTTCAATCGCCTGCTCCAGGGCGTTCCGCTGGTCTGGGACTTCGTCAAACACGCGGTGCAAGGTGGTTTGCAAACCTGCACATTCTGTCATCAAGTCGGATAGAACCGACACGTCAAGGTGCGCATTGCGATCACAGGCACCAAACACCACCCCCGCAGCCCCACTGTCGCGCGCAATCGTAATTTCACGCTTCATGATCGCAACGTCCTCGGGCTCGCACCAAAACCCGCCCGGCCGTGGCCGGATCATGACCATACAAGGTGCTGGAATGTCTTTAAGCCGTGCTAACGCACCCGGTGTTGGCGTCAAACCACCAAGGGCCAGTGCGGAACAATATTCGATCCTGTCTGCACCGGCCTCGACCGCGCGCATCGCATCGGTGAAGCTTTCGACACACACTTCAAGCAACCGCGTATTTGACTGTTTGTCCTTGTTTGTCGAACGCATGCTATTGGCTGCCTTGCGCATTGGCGATCACATGGAGCATTGCCGCCCCGCGAAGGCCCCCGTCGCGGCTGTAACGGCCCGGAACAACCAGTGGCGCATCATAGCGCCCCAGCACGCGCTGACGGACCATAGTATCGATTTTGGCTATCAGGTTTTCTTCTGACGCGATCCCGCCGCCTACCGGCACGCAATCGGGATCAAGGACATTGACCATCAAGGCCAACTCACGCGAAACCAGATCGCAATAAATTTCAAGACTGCGCGTTGCATGATCGTCGCCGGTCCGCCACGCATCGGTAATCTCGAAACTGGTGGTGCGATTGCCACTGATTTGTGCGTGGATGTTTTCCAGTCCCCGCGCCCCGCCCCAGGCATCAAGACAGCCGGTATTGCCGCAGCCACAGGTAACCGGCGCCAATCCATTGCGGATCAACCCACCGGTGACATCATTACCGTGTCCCCACTCGCCGCGAATGCCGCTGCGCCCGCCAATAAAATGTCCATCAACGACAATGCCGCCACCAACCCCGGTGCCAAGGATGATGGCAAATACTGTCCGGGCATCCTTTGCCACCCCGGTTCGCGCTTCGGCCAACGCAAAACAATCAGCATCGTTTGCCACCAATACGTCGCGCTTAAGAATTGCCGAAAGCTCCACCGCCAGCAACCAGCCCTTGATCGCCGGTATATTGGCCGAAATCACAGCACCCGTTTGGGGATCAAGCCCGCCAGCAAAACTGATCCCGATGTTTGGGCGTTCGCCAAATTCGCGGTCCGCTTCATCAATCAACCCCGAAACAGCCGCAACGAATGCATCGCGGTCATGGGCCGGCGTCGGCGTTTTGCTATGCGACAAGATGTCCCCGGCATCATCAAAGACACCGAATTCAATCTTCGATCCGCCAATATCAAACGCGTACTGCATCATTTCGGTATCCCGTTGCCATGATCATACCGGAATACACGACCCGGCACGGGGCCGCAAAAAGAAACGGCACCTGCCCATCAGGGCAAGTGCCGTTATCTTCAATATCAATTCCGATATGACTAGCTGCGAAGACGGGCCGTCAGCGTGTCATATTCCGGCATTTTATCGACCGGACCAAGGGCGGTGATGGTCGGCTTGCCATCCAAAAGCGCCTTGCCTGCACGGCGTACACTTTCAAGATCAACCGCATCGACCTTGGCAACGATTTCTTCCATGCTTTGCGGACGACCGAAAATCTGGATCTGGCGGGCAAGCGTTTCACAGCGACCGGAATTGCTTTCCATCGCCATGACCACAGATGCCTTAAGCTGCGCACGCGCACGCGTGACTTCTTCTTCACTGAGGTCCTCGGTGGCGCGCACCAGTTCATCACACATCACCGGCATCAGTTCGCCAATGTCATTGGCCCCGGTCCCAGCATAAATCGAAAACAGGCCGCCATCGACATAATGCGATGAGAAACTATAGACCGAATAGACCAAACCGCGCTTTTCACGGATTTCCTGGAACAGGCGCGATGACATGCCCCCGCCCAGAAGCGTGTTAAACACCTGCAGGTCAAAGAAGCTGTCATGCGTATAGGAAACCGTCGGCAGGCCCATGATCACATGCACCTGCTCAAGCTTACGGTTCTCGATCCGGCTGCCACCTTCGTATTTCAGCGGCTCGATCTCGTGTTCTTCATGTGCTGGCAGGCTGTCGAACTTTTCGGCAACCATATCGACAACACGTTGATGCTCAACCTTGCCAGATGCCGAAAACACCATGTTTTTCGGGCTATAGCGCCGTGACATGAAATCAAACAAATGATCGCGTGACAACGACGATACATTTTCCGGACTGCCAAGAATGGACCGACCAAGTGACTGGTTTGGCAGGGCAGTTTCCTGAAAATGATCGAAAATGATGTCGTCCGGCGTGTCGTTAGCCTGACCGATTTCCTGTAAGATCACCTGACGTTCGCGTTCCAGTTCCTTGGCATCAAGGGTGGAATGCTGAAGGATATCGGCAATCACATCGATCGCCAGTTCCTGATCTTCGTGCAGGACCTTGCAGTAATAAGCGGTATTTTCGCGCGACGTATAGGCATTCATCTGTCCACCGACAGACTCGATTTCCTCGGAAATCTGCAATGCAGAACGACGACGGGTGCCTTTAAAGGCCATATGTTCAAGCATATGAGAGATGCCGTTAATGTCTGGCGTCTCGTGACGCGCGCCAACATCAACCCAACTTCCCAAGGCCACTGACTCAACATGGTCAAGGCGGTCCGTTGCGACAATCATCCCATTGTCAAGCTGGGTAAGCTCGACTGTCATATAGCAGTACTCCTGTTTTTCATATCATGCCCCACGTTGCTTAATGTTCAGGCCGCACGCCGATTGCGACGGACATGCGCCATCAATGTTGCAACATCATTGGACATCGGTTCGACTTTTTCTGGTCGGTCATATAGATCAGAAAGACGCGATGGCAAGTCCGGGTAAATCCCCGACGCCTGCTTGACCGCATCCGGGAATTTCGCCGGGTGTGCTGTTGCCAGTGCCACCATCGGTACGGATTTATCGCGGTTGCACTCACGTCCCGAAACAATCCCGATCACGGAATGCGGATCAACCAACTCACCACTGGTCTCAAGCACATCCTTGATCGCCGCACGGGTTTGAGCGTCATCAAGGCGATACCCGTCAAAATGTTCGCGTGCCCGGCCAAACTGCCCCTGCGACATTTCCATAACACCGGTTTCACGGAATTTGGTCAGCATCTCGGCCACGGCCAAACCATCGCGGTCATACAGATCAAACATCAAACGTTCAAAGTTTGAACTGACCTGAATGTCCATCGACGGGCTGAGCGACGGCTCAACACCTTCCATCTTCATCACGCCACTTTCGAAAAAGCGCGCAAGAATATCATTGCGGTTGGCCCCAACCACAAACTGTTTGATCGGAAGGCCCATCTGCATCGCGGCATAACCGGCATACACATTGCCAAAGTTGCCCGACGGCACAGAGAAGGAAATTTCACGATCCGGCGATCCAAGCTGCGCGCCTGCCCAGAAGTAATAGGCGATCTGGCACATGATGCGCGCCCAGTTGATCGAGTTCACTGCCGACAGCCCGACCTCATCACGGAACCCGTGATCGTTAAACAGTGCCTTGACCAGATCCTGACAATCGTCAAACGATCCTTCAACGGCAAGGTTATGCACATTGTCCGACAAGACCGTGGTCATCTGACGACGTTGGACTTCCGAAACGCGGCCTTTGGGATGCAGGATGAAGATGTCGATGTTTTCACGATCACGACAGGCCTCAATGGCCGCAGACCCGGTATCGCCCGATGTCGCACCAACAATCGTAATGCGCTCACCGCGTTTGGCCAAAACATAGTCAAACAAACGCCCAACGACCTGAAGCGCATAATCCTTGAACGCCAGTGTCGGGCCGTGGAACAGCTCCATCACCCAGTCGTTCGCGCCAAGCTGTTTCAGCGGCGCGACCGCCGCGTGGTCAAACCCGTTATAGGTATCTTCGAGGATCGCCATGAGCGCGTCATCCTCAACCGTGCCCGCGACAAACGGCTGGATCACTTTAAAGGCAACCTCGGCATATGTCAGAGTGCGCAGGCTACGAATGTCATCCTTGGAAAAAGTTGGCCAGGTTTCGGGGACATAAAGACCACCGTCACGGGCCAGACCTGCAAGAAGAACTTCATCAAACTGCAAAACGGGGGCGCTTCCCCGCGTACTGACATAGCGCACTATACCTGCTCCTGAATTGGGCAATTACCAGTTCCGCGTATCCTTGCATCCTTGACGCAAAAATACACTCCAACGCCTGAGTTAGTGAGGGGAAGTTAGGGTATAGTCAAGGGGCAATCAAGCAGATCAGCCGTGCTGTGCGTGTTAATGCGCAAAGCCCCGTAAATCATCGTCAATCATTCGATTGAGATGCCATGTTCCTTGAGCTTTGCCTCGGCAATTGCCGCCCGGCGGACGACCGCACGATAATTGCCCAGCAGGATTCGCAAGATCGCCCGGATAAAGCGATCTGACGACGACATTTTCTTTTCAAAGGTTTGACGGCTGATGGCAATCAGAACAGTTCGCTCTGTCGCACGGGCCGATGCCATACGCGGCTGATTATCGACAAGGGCCAACTCCCCGAATAAGCCGCCCTCCTCAATCGTGCCCAGAACGACTTCTTCATCCCCATTGATGGTTTTAAAGATTTCGACCTTGCCTTCCTGCACAACAAAGGCGGCACTGCCATGCTTTCCTTCGCGGAAGATGACCTGATCCATGGCAAAAACTTGCCGATCCATAACCTTCTTATTGCCGTCGGTTATTCCCATCTTGCGATCACATCCATGACATTGGCACCCTCGTAATATGAGGACACGCATCAAAGACCGGAACGGGGAAAGCTATTCTAACCGGTCTATCGAATATAGGCTGCTCTTGGTCAGCAAAGCATACAACACAAGGACATACCCCGCAGGTTCAATCGCTGTTACTGACCGTAACGATTAATTATATGCGATTTAAATGCATCAATACCAAGAACTTTTCCCGTTGCCGCGTGCAGAATGTCATCAGTTGAACGGCTTGACGCCTGGCTATGGATGTTCTGGCCAAGCCAGCCCATCAACGGACCGAAGTTTCCTTGCGCAAGGGCACCGGGTATTTCCGGGCAGGCTTCCTTGGCTGCGGCGAAAATCTGTGCGGCGGCCATCGCACCCAGCGTATAGGTCGGGAAATATCCCCATGCCCCGGACGGCCAGTGAATATCCTGCAAACAGCCATTCCGGTCATCGGGTGGTGTGATTCCCAAAAGCTTCTGCATCATCTCGTTCCACGCCCCCGGCAAATCGGCAAGCTTCATATCCCCTTCGATCAGGGCACGTTCAAGACGATACCGCAAAATGACGTGCGCGGGATAGGTTACCTCGTCAGCATCAACGCGAATAAGGCCGGGCTCAACCCGGGTGTAAAGACGATGCAGATTGGCCGCGTCCCATGCTTTTGCATTACCGCCAAACGCCTTTTCAAACATTGGCCCCGCATAGGTCAGGAATTCCTCGGATCGACAGGCCTGCATTTCAACCAGCAAAGACTGGCTTTCATGCATGGTCATACCGCGCGCCTTGCCAACCAGTTGTCCGCGCCAATCAGACGGCAATCCACGTTCATACATGGCATGGCCGGTTTCATGCAGAACGCCCATGATCGCCGATGTGAAATCGTTTTCGTCATACCGGGTCGTAATACGCACATCATCGGGAATGCCGCCACAGAACGGATGATGCGAAATATCAAGCCGTCCATGGTCGAAATCAAATCCGACCGCCTTCATCAAATCGAGACCGACACTGTTTTGAATCTCAACCGGGAAAGGACCAGTTGGGGCGACGGGGGCATCTTCGGATTTCTGACGTTCAATGACCTCGGCGGTATAGGATGGCAGGAAATCTTCAAGATCGGAAAACAGGCTATCAATGCGCTCTGAACGCATCATCGGATCATATTGATCGAGCAACGCATCATAGACAGAGGTCCCCAGTGCGGCCGCCTTGGCGTGACCTGCCTCAATCGACAGATCAAGCACTTCCTGTAATTTTGGCAACAACCCCTTAAAGTCGTTATCTGCCCGCGCGCTGCGCCATGCGACTTCGCACCGCGTTTCCGCCAGTGACATTTTCTCTACCAGTTCGGCAGGAACGGCTGTGCCATGAACCCAGGCGCGTTTCATTTCGCCAAGGTTGGCCTGCTGCCATTCATCAAGCCCCTCGTTGCCCGCATCTTCGATCAGATCGCCAAGATCAGCCGCATTGATCAGCTCATTTTCCATGACATCAAGGGTCGCAAGCTGTTCAGATCTCGCGTTCGCCCCGCCATCTGGCATGATCGCCGCCATATCCCAATGCAACATACTGCCAATATCAGACAGTACATTCATCCGGCGAAAACGGGTTTCGAGGGTTTTATAGGCTTTGGTCATCACGGACTCCTGTGCGGCGGCACTTGGCAACCGCTGGCACAAAATGATGTTTGGGACGGATACCGCCAGCCGGGAAAGATAAGCAGTCTTATCCTTCTCGGCGGCTATATTCTAACGGCATGCTGACACAGAGGATCAGGCCGCGTCTTTGCGGTCTGTTGTGTCTTTGTCGTCTTCCGGGCGTCGATGGTAAATCACAAAAACCACAATCAGCGACAGCGCAAGGCTGTACCACGTGATGGCATACTGCAGGTGATTATTGGGCAACTGCACTTTTGCCTGCCCGCCAATCGGAAGACCGCCGGGCACCGGATTGTCATCAAGCTCAAGATAATACGGGCTGGCAAGATCAGCACCACTGTCTTCTGCCATATGGTCGACGTCGACATAGAACCACTGGTTTGCCAGCGCATCATTTTCCGGCTGCGCCCAATGTTTTTCTCTTGGCAGACGCAAGACACCCGTTACATGCACAGGTGTTTCGATCAGACTTTCCGGACGGGTTGCCGGATCGCGGTTATCGGTCGGCACCCAACCACGATTAACCAGAATGATCCGTCCGTCTTCCTGTTCAAGCGGTGTGATCAGCTGAAACCCGACATTCCCCCGAAGGGTCCGAGCCATCAGATACTTTTCCTGATCATTTAGGAAATGTCCTTCGGCAAAGGCGGCGCGAAATGCCATCGCAGGATCAAGTTCCACATCAACAGGCACGGCAATCGGCGGCAAGGTTGCCTGCGTTTCACGTTGTTCAATCAGGTTCTGCTTCCAGAACAACCGGTCAACCTGCCAACTGCCCAGTCCCACAAGAATGACCAGAGACAATCCGACACAAATTTTCATCGCCATACTGGGGCGCGTATTTAATAGGGGCATGAAGTGAAATCAGTCCTGTTCGGAAGTCGTTCTATGGCGATATTGCAATGCGACCATGAGACCTTTTAACGGTCGAAGCAAGGCCAGTGTCACACCAATGATGGTGGGGCCCCACATCACCGCATGCAGCCAAAGCGGCGGTCGATAGGTCATTTCAACCCATAACGCCACAGGCACGATGATAAAGCCAAGAATAAAAATAATGAAAACGGCCGGGCCGTCACCGGCATCATGACCACGCAGGTCAAGACCGCACACATCACAAGATGCACGAACGGTCAAATAGCCTTCAAAAAGTTTCCCCCTTCCGCAGCGGGGGCATTTACATGCCAGCCCGGCGCGAAAGGGGGAAAGATTTGGATAATACTCATCCATATTGCAGGACCCGTTTAATGGTCGGGTCGGCGCGGCTTATTCGCCGCCCCAGATGTATACGGCAAAGAACAGGAACAGCCAGACGACATCGACAAAGTGCCAATACCATGCCGCAGCTTCCAGACCGAAATGCTGTTTGGCATCAAAGCCGTCCTTCATCGCGCGCACAAGGCACACCGCAAGGAACACCGTCCCGACGAACACATGGAAGCCGTGGAAACCGGTCGCCATATAGAAGGTCGAAGAATAGATGTTATCGGCAAAGCCAAATGCAGCGTGGCTGTACTCATACATCTGCAGAACAAGGAAGATAACGCCAAGCCCCACGGTCAGGGCAAGCCCCTGTACCAGGTCCTTCTTCTTGCCTTCAAGACAGCCGTGATGCGCCCACGTCAGGGTACAACCCGACAAAAGCAGGATCAGGGTGTTGAGGAACGGCAAGTCCCACGGATCAAGAACTTCGACACCAGCAGGCGGCCATTCGGTCACACCGGGGCTAAAGATCACAAACGCGTTGTGGAAGAAGGCCCAGAAGAAGGCGACAAAGAACATCACCTCGGATGCGATGAACAGCGACATGCCATAGCGCAGGCCGATCTGAACGACCTTGTTATGGTAAATCTTTGACTCGCTGATCACGTTGCCCCACCAGCGGAACATCACAAACAGGATGCCTGCAATCCCAAGCGCCGCCAGCCAGAAATCAGCCGGTGTACGATCCGAATGCATGAACATAACCATACCACCAGTAAACATACCGGCCGCAGTTGCCGCCACCAGCGGCCACGGGCTTGGGTCTACCAGATGGAATGGATGTTTCTGAGCATGATCACTCATTCCGTGCCCCCCTCAATCCTTACAAAAGAAACTCAATTTCAATTTGTTAAACAGAGACAACAGACCGCTTCACTGCGTTCTGTCAGCCCCCCTGATCTTCGTTCCCGTCCGGCGCTTCGACCGATGACTCGGCCTTATAGAAAGTGTAGGACAGGGTTATTGTCTTCACGTCTTGGGTATTAATGTCTTCAGCAATGGCTGGATCGACATAGAAGCTGACCGGCATGTCGACGCGCTGTCCCGGTTCAAGGGTCTGCTCATCAAAACAAAAACATGCGATCTTGCTAAAATATTGCCCTGCCTTAAGCGGTGTTACGTTGTAAACGGCCTGCCCGGTGATCGGGTGAACCGACATATTTTCAGCCGTGTAATGGGCAAGATTATCCTGCCCAAGCTTAACCGTCATTTCGCGCTGGTCGGGTTTGAACTGCCAATGCAGCCCGGAATTCACATCCGCATTAAACCGGACTTTGATGGTTTTCTCGGACACGTCAGCCGGCGCTTCATGTGCGACCTGGGTCGTGCCTCCAAAACCGGTAACCCGGCAAAACAGCGCGTAAAGAGGAACAGAAGCATAGGTAAGACCAACCATGCCGCCGACAATAACAACACAGCCAAGCATTAAACGCTTGTTGCGGGCCTTTATCGTATCTGCATGTTTCTGATCAGCCATGGCGTCCTAGCTCATCTTCAAAATCGTTATGGCGAAAAACAAAACGGCCAACCCGCCCAGAATGGCAAGAAACGCCCAGTTCTTTTTCTTGCGCTTGGCAAGAAACGCATCAAGTTCGGCCTTGTTGGGATTTGGCTTCTCACTCATGCGATAAATCCATTCAGGAAGACATCTGCCACCATCGCCCCGAACAGGACGAAAAGATACAGGATAGAATAACCAAACATCTTGTGTGGCGCGCGTTCTTCGACATTGCGTAAAACACGAACCGCATGACGCAGGAACCACAGACCGGTCAGGGCCGCCGTCGCGCCGTAGATGACACCAAGCAATCCGGTCGCAACCGGGATAAAGGTCACCGGCAGAAGCAGGATGGTATAAATCAGCATCTGCTTTTTGGTGGCCGCTTCACCGGCAACAACCGGCATCATCGGTACGCCGACCTTGGCGTAATCGCCACAACGGAACAGGGCCAGCGCCCAGAAATGCGGTGGTGTCCACATAAAGATAATCAAGAACAGCGCGATTGAATTGATATCAATCCCGCCGGTCACCGACGCCCAGCCGATCATCGGGGGAAACGCCCCGGCGGCACCGCCAATAACAATATTCTGCGGTGTGCTGCGCTTAAGCCACATGGTGTAAATAAAAACGTAAAACGCAATCGACACCGCCAGCAAAGCCGCCGCCACAAGATTGATCGCAACCGCCATCACGGTGACAGAAACAATCGACAATGCGATGCCAAGTGACAACGCCTCGTCGGCTTCAACACGCCCCGCCGGAATAGGCCGGTGTTGGGTGCGTTTCATGTGCTGATCAATATCGCGATCATACCACATGTTAATGGATGCCGCGGCACCACTGGCCACAGCAATACAGGCAATTGCGACAAGGCCGAGGAACGGATGAATTGATCCTGGCGCAATCAACAGTCCCACAGCACCGGTAAAGACCACAAGGGTCATTACACCGGGTTTGAGCAAAGCAATGTAGTCGCGCACCTCCGAAATGGGGAGCGGCACAGTACTAAGCGCAAGGGTCTGATCGGCAACCTGCTTGGTCATGAAACTCTGGTCTTCTCTTCTCTGGGCGGTAGGGTATCCCCCGCAAGACAGGCCTGCGGGGGACTTAAACCAGGATCACTTACTTGATACGTGGCAATTCGTCAAAGGTATGGAACGGCGGCGGTGAGCTGACGGTCCATTCCAGTGTATCGGCACCTTCGCCATATGGGTTGGCTTCGGCCTTCTTGCCACGGATGAAGGCATGCGCCACCACACCAAGGAAGAAGATCGTTGCCGCGAACGAAATATACGCACCATACGACGATACAAGGTTCCAGCCCGCAAACGCATCAGGATAGTCGGCATAACGACGCGGCATGCCAGCCAGCCCAAGGAAATGCTGCGGGAAGAAGGTCAGGTTGACGCCGATAAAGAAGAGCCAGAAGTGGATCTTCGCGCCGAGATCGGAAATCTCGTACCCCGACATTTTGCTGAACCAGTAATAGAAACCAGCAAAGATCGAGAACAGCGCGCCAAGTGACAGCACATAGTGGAAGTGCGCCACAACAAAGTAGGTGTCATGCAGCGGCAGATCCATGCCCGAGTTCGCCAAAATCACACCTGTCACACCGCCCACAGTGAACAGGAAGATAAAGCCGATTGCCCAAAGCATCGGAGCACGCAAGGAGATGGAACCACCCCACATGGTCGCAATCCATGAGAAAATCTTAACCCCGGTCGGCACCGCAATCACCATCGTCGCCGCGGTGAAATAGGCCCGGGTGTCAACATCCATCCCGACGGTATACATGTGGTGCGCCCACACGATAAAGCCGACAACACCGATTGCCACCATCGCATAGGCCATCCCGAGATAGCCAAACACCGGCTTGCGCGAGAAGGTCGAAATGATGTGACTGATAATGCCAAAGCCCGGCAGGATCATGATGTAAACTTCGGGATGACCAAAGAACCAGAACAGATGCTGATACAGGATCGGGTCACCGCCACCGGCCGGATTAAAGAAGTCCGTGCCAAAGTTACGGTCGGTCAAAAGCATGGTGATCGCACCACCAAGAACCGGCACAGCCAACAGCAGCAGGAACGCCGTTACCAGCATTGCCCACGCAAACAGCGGCATCTTGTGCAGGGTCATGCCCGGCGCGCGCATGTTAAAGATCGTCGTGATGAAGTTTACCGCACCCAGGATCGAGCTGGCACCTGCAAGATGCAGAGCAAAGATCGCCATATCAACCGAAGCATCCGGATGACCCAGAACACTTGAAAGCGGCGGATAAACAGTCCAACCGGTACCTGCACCACTGCCAACAACTGCTGACAGCATCAACAGGGTGAAAGCCGGAACAAGCAGCCAGAACGAAATGTTGTTGAGCCGCGGAAACGCCATGTCGGGCGCGCCAATCATGATCGGCACGAACCAGTTGCCAAAACCGCCAATCATGGCGGGCATGACAACAAAGAAGACCATGATCATGCCGTGCGCGGTGATGAGCACGTTAAAGAACTGGTGATCTTCGATGATCTGGGTGCCCGGATGGGCCAGTTCCATACGGAACCAGACCGAAAAAGCACCACCGATCAAACCGGCAATCACTGAGAAAATAAGATAAAGCGTCCCGATATCTTTGTGGTTGGTCGACAGGAACCAACGGGTAAAGAAGCCGGGGGTATGATCGTGATCATGTGTGTCAGCGTGAGCCATCAATCTCTCCCTCACTCTGCCGATGCCACGGAAACCGAAGACGGCAAGTCAACAGATGCGAACTGTTCTTGCGCCTTGGCGACCCAGGCTTCGTATTCTTCCATGGTAACAGCTTTAACAGCAATCGGCATATAGGCGTGGTTCACACCACACAATTCCGAACACTGGCCATAGAAGGTTGTACCGGCATATTCACCTGGAATGCGGGTCCAGGTTTCATTCAGTCGGCCCGGCACTGCATCAAGCTTGATGAACAGCGATGGCATGGCCCAGTTATGGATCACATCATCGGACGTCATGATCAGGCGAATGTTCTGGTCAACCGGCAGGACAACGGGATTGTCCACATCCAGAAGACGTTTTTTACCTTCGGCAACGGCTGTTTCCTCATCGATCATCAAAGAATCAAAGGTGAAATTGCCATTGTCTGGATATTCATATGTCCAGTACCACTGCTTGCCGATGATCTTAAGGGTAAGATCGGCATCCTCGACACGGTCTGCAAAATACAGCAGGCGGAACGACGGGATCGCAATAATAAGAAGAATAAGTACCGGAACAACCGTCCAGACCACTTCAAGAAGGGTATGGTGGGTCGTCTTCGACGGTACCGGGTTGCGTTTCGCGCTGAAGCGATACAGCACGTAAAGCAGCAACACCAAAACGATCACGGTAATGATCGTCATCAACCACGTCACTAGAACAAAGAAATTATGGCCTTCAACAGCCACAGGCGAAACCGGATCCTGCAGCCCAAGCTGCCAAGGTTCGGCCTGACCAACGGCAGCAACTGCCGCACTATCAAGCCCGGTAATTACCGCCAATCCCAACAAAAGAATGGGAAATAGCTTCTTGATCGACATGCGAATCTGCCCCCTCGCATTACATCTCAAGGCGATATGCCTCAATCGTCTCCGTCCCTGACCTTCGTCAACAGTTTCTCAGACAAGCTACGGGTCCACCTTTAAACGGTGGTCTTGCCGTCTCAACCAAAGATTGGCTCAATCATCAGCCCGGAGTATTTCCTCTGACATATCTTATTCTTAATAACCCTGCACCCGAAAGTACATCGGTAACGCAGGCAAATAGCGTATCTTAGGCACCTGTTCCAGAAAAAACCTCGCTGCGATGCACAAAAAATGTAATTTTACCTTTGTGACTTTGTCGCTTTGGTTTTGCGTGAAATGGCTCTAAATACCCACGTCCTGATAGAAATACCGCCATTCTGGTCAACGTTCTTTGGTCTTCCGCACGGTTATTGCCATGCAACATACACGCAGAATCATCTTCAAATCACTTCAACCAATGGATAAAGCAGGTCACACCGTATTTCTGGTCCCACCAGCATCCATTTTAGGCAAACACCGTTACGGTATCCTGAACCTTGCCATCCCTGGCAACAGTGTTATCGGAAATAAGGTACAGGCAACCTGCCCAAAATGGCGATTCGCACCTCGCCTGATATAATTTGTCCTATCCGATGATAAATTCCGGTCCCGAAGCCTTTAATTCTTCGGTATTTTCCCCAATATCACGGATAGGAATTCGGTTGGCGAGACGACGTTTGCAGATTACTCTATCCTAAAGTATGAATGCCGCTGCCCTTCAGGGAAGTGACGCCAAGGTCTCTTGCGAGATACCGATTGTTAAATTCAGAGGTTCGTTAATGGCACGCCACGGAAGCAAAAAGCTCTTCACCGCAGAATTGCGGTTGCTTAACAAACTCGAAAACATGAGCGACATGGTCGCCTTGCCAGCCGAGATGCCCACCGAACCACATCAAGCGGGTGTTGGCGGCCCGGATTTGTCGGCCGTTCATACCGCGATTGAAGACCTCAAGCTTGAGCTGCTGTCTGACATCCGCATCATGATAGAAGAGCAGAAGAAACTCACCGCGCAGCCCGAAGAGGACGATGAGGAAGACGCACGTGCTGAACTGCGTCTGCTAAAAACCGAAATTCGGGCATTGGCAAATTCCATTCAGGAAACCAAAAAAGAAATCGCCGCCCTGTATACCGCCCCTGAAGATGACAGCGGCACGCGTATCAATATCGTCAAGGGCGAGTTGGACTCTGTTGTTGCCGCAACCGAGGATGCAACGGCAAGCATTCTCGACACTGTCGAGAAAATTGATGCTGTTGCCCACAACATCCGTTCGGCCGCCACAGATGACTACACTCAGGGGCTGGCCGACGATATTGTCGAACTTGTCGTCAAGGTCTTTGAAAGCTGCAACTTCCAGGATTTGACCGGTCAACGGATTACCAAAGTCGTTAACACCATGAAATATATCGAGGAACGCGTAAATCGCGTGATCGAAATCTGGGGTGATGATGACTTCGGTGACTTCGAGGTTCCAGCCGATCCCAAAGGGCTCGACAACCTTGATAAAACCGTCACCAAGGCGCCGCAAAACGCGCAACGTGTCGATCAGGATGAAGTCGATCAGATCTTCTCACAGGCCGAAATCGACGCCTTGTTTGATTAATGCCGGTGTGGCCCGCATGAAACGCAAAAGCCTGCCAGTCGGCAGGCTTTTTCAATTGCAGCAATGCAAGAGACCTTCTGATCAGGCGTGACCAGCTTCCCCCGATAACAATTCCGGGGCAAAACCAAGTTTGGTAAACGCCTGTTCCCATTTGTCTTCGCAATCAATGTCGAACAACAAATCGGCATCCGCATCAAGATGCAGCCAGCCATTGGCCAGAATTTCGTTCTCCAGCTGCCCGCTACGCCATCCGGCATAGCCAAGCGCCAGAATGCGGTTTTCCGGCCCCTCACCCAACGCAATCTGTTCAAGAATATCAACTGTGGCCGTCACCGAAACGCCGGTATCAACGTGCAGGGTTGCCTCGTTGGAAAAGTCGGTGGAATGCAATACGAACCCGCGACTGCTTTCAACCGGGCCGCCAAAATGCACCTGAATGTCCTGAATGGTCGGTGCCGGGCGCGCAATACCAAGCTGCTCAAGAAGCTCGGGGAAGGTGATGCTATCAATCACACGATTGATCACTAGCCCCATTGCACCATCTTCATTATGGGCACAGACGTAGACAACACTTTGTGAAAAGCGCGGATCACGCATGCCGGGCATTGCGATCAACAACTTTCCACCAAGATATTCGCCTGTGTCTCCACGCACGCCCATTTTACGTCTCTTTCTGTGTCTGTTTGACCAAGCCTAGCGCGATTAGCGGTCTATTTCCATCAAGAACCCGGAAAAACCCGATAAAACATCGCCCCGCAACGATCAAAACTTGATATTCTAAATGTAGGGTCACCCTCTGCTCAGTGCCACGGTTTTCGGTGATTATTTACCAATCATGGCTCAAAAAGCGCCCTGACAGAGACCCCGGTCACACAGTCGTGGCTTGATTTGATCGCGGCTGGGGACTACGCCTTCGATAGATGAAAAACTGCCTGAATTGTGCCATACCTCAATGGCATGAGCGCCCCACTGCCAAATGCCATGACGCACACCGTTTTAAGGACATTGACGTGCTCCGCCACCTGATCGCCCGTTTTGTGTTTTTGCTTGCTGCCATTTGCGCCCCGGTTTTAGCCACACCGGCGATGGCTGCCACCGATGTATCCACCCCATGGACCGACGAAGATTTCGCGTCTCTTCGGCTCATCAGCGCGCAAACCCAGACCGGTTCATCAGACACGCTGCGTCTTGGCCTTGAATTCGAACTTCAGCCTGAATGGAAAATCTATTGGCGCAGCGCAGGCGACGCCGGTTTTCCCCCGCAACTAGATTGGACGGGGTCACAAAACGTCGGGGATGCCAATATCCTGTGGCCTGCCCCGCACCGGTTCTCGATCTTTGGTCTGGAAACATTTGGCTACAAGAACCATGTCATCCTGCCGATTGACGTCGCGATCCCCGATCGCACACAGTCCGTCGCGATCAATTTGGATGTCGACTACCTTGTCTGTAGCGACATCTGCATTCCTGCTGCCGCGACCTTCGCACTTGATATCCCGGCAAACGGAAACCCCGACACCTCAACATCCGGCGCATCAACAGTCAGCACCCACGCACACGAAATTGAAAAGTTCGTCTCAAAGGTTCCGCTAACTGGCGACAACCTGCCAATACAGGTCAGCAACGTTTTTGCCACCAAGGACGGTGACGCGACGCAATTGCACCTATCGGTCGACGGGCTGTCTAATGCCGGTGTGACTGTGGATGATATTCTGGTGGAAAGCCCGCTTCGCATTGGCTTTGGCGCACCTGTTGCGGTGAACAAAGATGGCGAAAGCAATAACCGACACTTCACTGTCCCGGTTTTTGGCCTCAACGCCGATCAGGATCTTGCATCTGAAACAGTGACCGTCACTGTCATTGCTGGACCATTGGCCATTGAACAAAGCCGGACCGTCGCAAATGGCCCAACTGATGCTTCCGCCCAAGGCGAACCTCTTGGCGCAGATACCATGGCGCCTGCAACCGGGGCCGGTGCAAACATCTGGCTTATCGGCCTTTTTGCACTGTTTGGTGGCCTGATCCTCAATGTCATGCCCTGTGTCTTGCCGGTCTTGTCGATCAAGGTCATGTCGGCGATCAACGCCCGCGACGGCGAAATCAGCCGGGTCCGCAGTGGTTTTCTTGCCAGTGCGGCGGGCATCATCACATCGTTCTGGCTGATCGCCGCAGTTCTGATCGCGATCAAGCTGGCCGGGGGATCAATTGGCTGGGGCATACAGTTCCAGCAACCTCTTTTCCTAACCGTGATGACCATCATTCTTGCGCTGTTTGCCCTCAATATGTGGGGCCTGTTTGAAATTAACGGCTCCGACAATCTGGGCACCGCCGCCAATGACGTGATCAACCAGCAGGAAAAAGGTGGCCGTCACCTCAGCAGCCATTTCATGACCGGCATGTTCGCGACCTTGCTCGCAACGCCCTGTTCTGCCCCGTTCCTTGGAACGGCGGTTGGCTTTGCCTTGGCAGGCAGCAGCTTTGACATCATCTGGATTTTCACGTTGCTGGGGGTTGGCCTTGCCACTCCGTATCTGGCAATCGCCCTTCAGCCAAGACTGGCCCATGCGCTACCCAAACCCGGACGCTGGATGAGTGTTGTGAAGGCTGTTCTTGGTCTGGCACTGGTTGGCACCGCCATATGGCTTCTGAGCATTCTGGCGGTTCAAATCGGCCTTGGCGGCGCGATTGCCGTTGGGGTCGGCCTTGTCCTTGGCGCCGTATTTGTCTGGGCGCGCAAACGCAGTCAAAACCTGCGCCCACGATTTGTCTTTACCGCCCTTGCCGTAACCGGTTTTCTGGTCGCCCTGTTTGCGCCGGGTTTCTCGAAGCCGCCCGCACCGTCAAGCGTATCAACTGCGGCCACCGGCCCCCTTGACTGGCAGACGTTTGCACCTGAGACCATTCCGGCATTGATTGCAGATGGCAAAACCGTCTTTGTCGACGTTACGGCGGAATGGTGTGTCAGTTGTCAGGTCAATAAAAAACTGGTGCTTGAAACCGCCGAGCTTGCAGAATTTTTTGCCAATGACGACATTATTCTGATGCAGGCCGACTGGACCCGCCCGGACCCGGAAATTGCCGACTATCTGGCCTCCTATGGACGGTATGGCATCCCATTTAACGCGGTGTTTGGCCCGAATGCACCCAAGGGGGTTTTGCTGTCTGAATTGCTCAGCCGTGATGCGGTTCTTGATGCCATCAAGGATGCAAGATCGACGGCCGGGCTTGCCAGCAACTAATTTCACCCACATCTGAGCCTAACCGGAACAATTCCAGAATAATCGCGTACAAATAATGACACTTGGTAAAACGAATGCGGATACCATTGAACATCCAGAGATTTTGTAGTTTGCTTCCAAGCCATGCGATCCATGACGTAATCAACGGGATTACGTAACCAAACGGAGATATCCATGACCATTTCAGTCGGCACCGAAGTCCCGGATGTAACCCTGTTCCGCGCAACGAGCGACGGTCCGGAAGCTGTGAATACCAAAGAATTCTTTGCGGACCGCAAAATCGTTCTTTTCGCTGTTCCGGGTGCTTTCACCCCGACCTGCTCAGCCAAACATCTCCCCGGCTTCATCGCCAAGGCTGATGAAATCAAGGCAAAGGGCGTTGATGAAATCGCCTGCCTCGCCTCCAATGACGCATTTGTCATGCAGGAATGGGCCAAAAGCCAGAATGCCGATGGCATCACCATGCTGTCTGACGGCGACCTTGCCTTTGTCGATGCAACCGGTCTTGAGCTTGATCTGACTGGCCGTGGCCTTGGCAAACGCGCCAACCGCTTTGCCATGGTTGTTGAAAACGGCAAGGTCACCCATCTCGCCGTCGAAGAACCCGGCGCATTTGAAGTGTCCAGTGCTGAATCCGTGCTGACAAAGCTCTAAGCTGGCATCCTGGCTTTTACGCAAAAAACAAAGCTCCGCAGGAACCTGCGGAGCTTTTGTTCGTTAAGAGCCATCAAGCCAAATAGTTAGCGCGGCAGCAAAACCGGAATAGGGTCTTCACGACTGTCGTAATCGCATTCAAAGGTCGGATTGGTGTGCTTTGCAATGAAATGCACCACACCCTCACGGAAGCTGCCTTTGATCGGCGACCAGCTCATGTAAACGCCACCCCGGCCATCGTATTCACGAATGTCAGGATCACGCATCAATTCTGCAAAACTATGGCCAAGATCTTCGGTTGCACCCGCAACCAGCCATGATGGTTTTAAACCGCCATGCCACAAAAGATATACGCCACCGACACCGTTCAGCTTGAGTTCCGCAATGTCGTCAATCATGAACAGACGATAGTATTCACCACGCGGACTCTTGCGCCACTTAATGTCTTGTGCCTTTGGCTGGCGAATACCACCAAGAGACCAAAATCCCATCTTATCCTCCAAGCACGGCAAAACACGTGCAAACGCATGTTACACGCATCCCAACATCGCTTCTTATTCTTATAGGTATGAACCTACCCCAGCATATGTAAACGATTAGTTGACAAAAAACGCCGCATGGGCGGATTGCCACCTTATTTCAAGCCAGATTTCAAAGCCTTCTAGCCTAAATATAGGAAAAACCGCAACATTTAGAACAGCTAATCGAACAATTTGTCGATGTCATCCTGGCTGATACCTTCGCCTTGCAGCTGGGGACCATTCAGAAGCTCGGAGTCTTCCGGCTTCTCTTCGGTGTCGTCCTTGTCTGCCACCGGCAGGTCGGCAAATGCGTCCTCACCCCAGATCGAAATCATGTTGTGAACCCGTTCCTCAACGAATGCGAGGGTGCTCACAACCTTGTTGATCCGCTGACCGGTAATGTCCTGAAAGTTACAGGATTCAAATATTTTCGTGACGATAAAGGCAATCTGCTCAACGTGATCGGCGACAAAATCACTCGGCGCCGAATTTTTCAATGTCATTGCCAGATCGTCGATCTGCTCCGCAGACTCAAGGATCGTGTGAGTTGCCATCTCCGTATCCTTGACGATGGCGTCAAGCTCGGTCGCGGCACTCATGAACCGATCATCCTGCGCCTTTGGATGGCGAAGTGACGCAATCTGAACCTTGGCCTTGTGGATGTGCTCGTTCATTTCCTCGATCTGGGTCCGGATCAGTTCCAGATCGTCACTATCGGGTTCAGATGCACCCGGCCGGTTTGAATGGCTGAAGTTACTTGAAATCGGCTCAGGCAACACATCCATTGGCGCATCGTTTGAGGCAACCGGTGCTGCCATGCCGCCTGCGTCCGGGGAACCTGCCAATTGCCCGCCATTTCCAACAGCATCACGCAACTGCCCGACTTCCGCACGCAACGCCCGGATTTCATCAAGAACGGCCTGATTGATCCCCGACGTATCCTCAGGGACATGTGATGGTGATGGTGACGGCAATGCTTCACCCGCCCCGATACCACTTTCAAGAGTAGGGTCAAAAAACGAATCCGACCAGTCTTCGACACCCCCACCCGAACGTTCTTTTAACCGGCGTTCGGCGGTAAACACTTTTTGTACGCGACGCGACATGATTGAATTCAAACCTCCGGCAATGGGCATTCGCCCTATCGCACTATCCCCAAACTTAACCCACCGGGCTCCGTTCATTACAATTCGAACAAGTATAAGGGTTGAGATTGCGACAAGTCCAATGAGTTTCAAGAACAAGTCCTTGAAAAAGAACACCCCGACCATCTGGCCGGGGTGTTTTTAACTGCCGCTCTGCGTTGTGTATCAAGCCGTTTCCGGCATCCAGCGCAAAACAGGTTTTCTTGCTGCTGCCGTTTCGTCAAGGCGACGACGCGGTGTCAAATACGGCGCATTCTTGAAGAATTCCGCATCTCCGGCCTGTGCTTTGGCCACCAAAGACAGAACAGCATCACAGAACTGATCAATCGATTCTTTGGTTTCAGTTTCGGTCGGTTCGACCAAAAGTGCACCATGCACCACCAGCGGGAAATACATCGTCATCGGGTGGAAGCCCTCGTCGATGATTGCCTTGGCAAGATCAAGGGTCGAAACCCCGGTATCCTTGAGGAACCCATCGTCAAACAGCGCTTCGTGCATGCAATATCCCGGGTATGCGACGCTGAGCTTGTCTTTCAGACGGGCCAGCAGATAGTTCGCATTGAGAACCGCATCACCAGATGCCTGACGCAGGCCATCAGAACCATGGCTTTTCATATAGGCCAGCGCCCGGATGAACATGCCCATCTGCCCGTGGAACCCTTTCAGGCGACCAAACGGCTTGGTGCCGTCATTTTCGTCGGCAGTTTCCACCAAACGGAACCCGTCCTCGGTGCGCACAACATAGGGGATCGGGGCAAAGGGTGCGAGTGCATCCGAAAATACAACCGGCCCTGAACCCGGACCACCACCGCCATGCGGGGTCGAGAAGGTTTTATGCAGGTTGATATGCATGGCATCAATGCCAAGATCAGCCGGGCGGACCCGACCAACAATGGCGTTGAAATTCGCACCATCGCAATAGAAATAGCCACCCGCGGCATGGACCAGATCGGCAATCTTGCGCACATCACGCTCAAACAGCCCGCAGGTATTCGGGTTGGTCAGCATGATGCCGGCCACATCATCACCAAGCTTGGCTTCGAATGCGGCCAGATCAACACGGCCGTCTTCGGTTGCCGGAATGGAATCAACCGTAAAGCCACAGGCCGCAGCCGTTGCCGGGTTGGTACCATGTGCGGATTCGGGCACAAGAACACGACGGCGGTTTTCCCCGCGTGCATCAAGGGCGGCACGAATGGCCATCATGCCACACAGCTCCCCTTGCGCACCGGCTGCCGGGGACATGGCAACCGCTGGCATTCCGGTCAGAACCAGCAACCAATGCGCACATTGGTCAATCAGCTCAAGCGCACCTTGCACCGTGCTTTCAGGCTGCATCGGGTGCAAATCGGCAAGACCGGGCAGACGGGCAACTTTTTCGTTGATGCGCGGGTTGTGCTTCATGGTGCATGAGCCCAGCGGGAAGAACCCGGAATCAATCCCGAAGTTCTTCTGCGACAATCGGGTAAAGTGACGCACCACTTGCGGTTCCGACAGGCCCGGAAGACCGACATCGCTGTCGCGGTCCAAACCGCCAAGACGCGATTTGGTTCCTTTTGGTTCAGGCAGATCTACGCCGGTACGGCCCGCTTGGCCCTGTTCAAAAATCAGTTTTTCTTCAAGAACAAGTCCACGGTTACCGGTATGAGTTGTGAAGGTCATGCCAGCGCCTCCTTCAATGCGTCCGCAAGGGCCGCGATGTCTTCGTCTGTGTTGGTTTCCGTCACCGCCACCAGAAGATAGTTGTCCAAATCCGAACGGTTCGGATACAGACGCGACAGCGGAACGCCCCCAAGAACGCCCTTATCAACCAGAACCTCAAGCACGTCTGCGGCTGGCTTGCTCAGCTTCACGGTAAACTCGTTAAAGAAGCTGTCATTAACCACCGTAACACCGTCAACCGCATCAAGTGCATCGGCCGCCTTGCAGGCATTTTCGTGGTTCAGGGTCGCCAAACGGCGATAACCATCTTCACCCAGAAGGCTCATATGCACCGTAAAGGCCAACGAACACAGACCCGCATTGGTACAAATGTTCGATGTCGCCTTTTCACGACGGATATGCTGTTCACGGGTCGAAAGGGTCAAAACAAAACCGCGCTTGCCGTCCTGATCGACCGTTTCACCACACAGACGACCGGGCATCTGACGCACCAGTTTCTGGGTTGTGGCAAACAGACCAACATAAGGACCGCCATAGCTCAGCGCGTTGCCGATCGACTGGCCTTCGCCGCACACGATGTCCGCCCCAAAGCTGCCCGGTGATTTGATCGCACCAAAGGCAACCGCCTCGGTAAAGACAACCACCAGAAGCGCACCCTTGGCATGGCACACTTCGGCAAGCTTGGTATGGTCCTGAACCCGTCCGAACACATCGGGGTACTGAACCACAACGCAGGCCGTCTGATCATCAATCAGGTCGTCGAGTTCTTCGACCGTTGCCTGCTGTTCGGGATTGCCATCGCGTCCGGCAACTTCGGTATCACTGAACTGGCAATAGGTTTCCGTCACTTCGCGGTAATGCGGATGCACCCCGCCCGACAAAACGGCCTTTTTGCGACGTGTCGCACGGCATGCCATCAAGACCGCCTCGGCACAGGACGTCGCCCCATCCCACATCGATGCGTTGGCCACATCCATGCCGGTGATCGAGGCCACCTGTGTCTGGAACTCGAACAGATACTGCAAGGTGCCTTGCGCGATTTCCGGCTGATACGGGGTATAGGCCGTCAGAAACTCGCCACGCTGGATCACGTAATCAACAGTCGCCGGCACGTGATGGCGATAGGCACCAGCGCCCAAGAAGCTTGGCACACTCGACGCACCAGTATTCTTGGCCGCCAAAGCCATCATGTCGCGTTCGACCTGCATTTCGCCAAGATGGCTTGGCAGATCAACCGGGGCATCAAGCAACGCACCGTCAGGAACGTCATGATAAAGTTCTTCGACCGACGCTGCCCCGATGGTTTCAAGCATCGACGCGCGGTCAGCGCGGGTTAAGGGAAGATAACGCATGCTTACAGACCTTCAACGAAGTCTTTATAGGCTGCTTCATCCATCAGCTCATCAAGCTGGGACTCGTCAGTCAGCGACATTCTGAAAAACCAGCCATCCGTTTCCGGGGCTTCGTTGACCAGTGCCGGGTTAACATCAAGGTCTTCGTTAATCTCGACAACCTCGCCATCAAGTGGCGCATAAACGTCACTGGCAGCTTTCACAGACTCAACCACTGCCGCATCGCCATCTTTGGTCAGTTTCTTACCAATTTCCGGCAGTTCGACATAAACAATGTCACCAAGCGACTGTTGCGCATAATCGGTAATCCCGATCGTTGCGATGCCGTCTTCAAGTTCAATCCACTCATGTTCCTGCGAGAATTTCTTAGCCATTTTAATTTGTCCCTGTTGATCGATTGTCTGCCAACGCGGCGATCAGCCGCACATTCAAGAAAGAGTACAGCACTTAGCCGCGGAAATAACGATGCGGTGCGAACGGAAGTTCAACAACCTCTGCCGGGCGGGCCTTGCCGCGCACCATAAGATCGACCTTGGTACCCGGTGCGGCAAATTCAATTGCCACATACCCCATGGCAATCGGTGCATCGACTGTCGGACCAAATCCGCCACTGGTGATTTCACCGATTTCTTCCCCGTCCGTATTAAGGATCGGGGTGTGTTCACGCGCCGGTGCCTTGCCTTCGGGTTTGATACCAACACGTTTGCGGTCTGCACCATGTTCAAGCTGATCAAGGATGACATCCGCCCCCTTGAACCCACCCTCGGCCCGGCGGCGCTTGTTGATGATCCAGTTCAGATCACCCTCGACCGGGGTCGTGGTGGTGTCGATGTCATTGCCATACAGGCAAAGACCGGCCTCAAGACGGAGCGAATCACGCGCGCCAAGACCAATGGCCTCAACCTCATCTTCGCCCAGAAGCTTGCGCGCAAGTTCTTCGGCGCGATCATTGGGCACGGAAATTTCATAGCCATCTTCGCCGGTATAGCCCGACCGGGTGACAAAGCAGGCAATACCCGCAATATCAAGTTCGGCAAAACTCATGAATTTAAGCTCGGTCACGGCCGGGGCAAAACGCGCCAATACGTTTGCGGCTTCTGGTCCCTGCAACGCCATAAGCGCCCGGTCATCAATTTCTTCAAGCGACACGCCATCCCCAAGGTTGGCACGCATATGGACAATATCGTCATCCTTGCACGCCGCATTGATCACCAAAAACAGGCTGTCGCCCGCATTGGTAATCATAAGGTCATCAAGGATGGTACCGTCATCATTGGTAAAGGCGGAATAGCGGGTACGACCGGGTTTAAGGATCGCAATATCACCGGGCACAAGCTTTTCAAGCTCGGCCACGCGGTGTTCACCAGTCAGGCGGACCTGCCCCATGTGTGAAACGTCAAAAAGTCCGGCTTTGGCACGGGTATGAAGATGTTCGCCTTTCACACCCAGCGGGAATTGAACCGGCATGTCATAGCCCGCAAACGGCACCATCTTGCCGCCAAGCTCTACGTGCAGGTCATGAAGGGCAGTTTTAAGCAGTTCGGTCTGATCATCGGCCATCAAGGTCTCCGGAACAGTGGTTGCGAAACATAGCCGACCAATGGCCAACCACGTTCCCCCTCTGTCTTGGAGCCTGAAAGAATCACAGCCGATTTAGATCATCGGTCTGCTTACATCTTCGGCGAGGCACACATCATAAGATGCTACCTACTTTCCAGAGTCCCATCTCCCCGCGGTCCGTTTGCCTGAGAGTTTCCGGGGTGGTTGCTCCTTCGGCGTCCGCGCAATCCGTTATGGACCGTGGCACTCTCCCACGGGGATCACTTGGGTATGCGTTCTTATACGGATTTCATCCCAAACCGACCAGCCCCTAATTTCGGGCAATCGCGGACGGAGGTTTTCAACCCTGATCGGTTATTCTGACCCGAAACGACGGTTATAGTCGAGCTGATCTGAACTGAGCTGGAAGCCCAGGTAAATTTCATATTCCGGCCCGGCCCACACATCTGAAAGCGGCACCGTCAGGGTGACCTGCTCGTCGCGATAGCGCGCAAGATTGAGGTTTTCGGGGAACGGCATGTTCACATCAAAAACCGACTTTTCAACAAAATTTCCGTCCGGATCGCGCAAGGCAACGAAATACTGGAATGTTGCGCCACGGCTCTGGGCTGCGGGTCCCAGTTCGGCGGTGATGATCGGGCTGATGATCACATCAAGCGTCTTGTCATCAAGGTCATAGCCGCAATCGCCCAGATACCCGTTAAACTCGGCTTCGAACATGACATCGGTCAAATCCTTGCCGGCACCATTAAACTGGGTCAGCTTTGCCGTATCCTTTGGCAAATAGGCCGATGGACATACCGGAACCGGAACTTCCTCGAACGGATTACTCCCGCACGCGGCCAAAAGCCCCGCAAGCGAGACCATTCCAAATGCACATGTACGTCGCAATCCGTTACCGATCGTCATCCAAGCCTCTATTATACCGTCTGTTTTATGACCATACCCGGTTTCGGGCGGCCCGCGCGCAGTCTATTCTTTCGCCGTGCCGCACACAACCCGCTTCAAACACAGGTCGACAAACAAAACAGGAAACCCGCACGCCAAAAGCTATACTCTAATCGTTGCTCAGACATTGCACCGCAAGATCAGGCGGGTTATGTAACGAGAACGTTTAAACAACTGTGCTGAGCGTACCAGCACACATGGAAACTCGGACAGTATCATGTCAGACAAAGCCGAACTTCGGATCGTTCTTGCCAACCCGCGCGGATTTTGTGCCGGGGTTGATCGCGCGATTGAGATTGTGGAAAAGGCGCTCGTAAAATACGGCGCGCCTGTCTATGTCCGACATGAAATCGTTCACAACAAATTCGTCGTTGATCGCCTGCGCGACATGGGCGCTGTTTTCGTTGATGAACTTGATGCGGTTCCTGACGGTGTTCCCGTCATCTTTTCGGCGCACGGCGTTCCCAAATCGGTTCCCGAAGCCGCCGAAAGCCGCAAACTGGAATATCTCGATGCAACCTGTCCGCTGGTGTCCAAAGTCCACCGTGGTGCTGAACGTCATCATGCCGACGGCAAACATATTCTTTTGATCGGTCACGCGGGCCACCCGGAAGTCATCGGCACCATGGGTCAATTGCCACCGGGCAGCATGACCTTGATCGAAACCGAGGAAGACGCCGAAAACCTGGAATATCACACCCCGGAAAACCTTGCCTTTGTCACCCAGACCACGCTGTCGCTCGATGACACCGCGAAAATCATCGAAATTCTTCAACGGCGTTTCCCGTCCATTTCAGTGCCGAAAAAAGAAGACATTTGCTATGCGACGACCAATCGTCAGCATGCTGTCAAACTGATCGCGGAAAAGACCGAAGCCATTCTGGTACTTGGCGCCCCGAACTCGTCAAACTCCAACCGTCTGGTCGAAGTTGCCAAACGCGAAGGATGTGACAAATCGGTTCTGGTTGAACGGGCCAAGGACATCGACTGGTCAACCCTTGAAGGCATCACATCCCTTGGCATCACAGCCGGGGCATCCGCACCGGAAATTCTGGTCGAGGAAGTCATCGATGCCTGTCGTGAACGCTATAACGTCACAATTGAAACCATCACATTGACCGACGAAAATGTGACCTTCAAACTGCCCCGTCAGCTCGCAAGCTGATCTGGTTTCAAACCTAATTCAGGAATATTAAAGACCCAATGGCCGTCTATACCGACGTTTCAGACGAAGATATCTCTCGTTTTGTCGCCGAATACGATATCGGTGATGTCGTTTCGTTCAAGGGCATCGCAGAAGGCGTGGAAAATACCAATTTCCTGCTTCAGACGACCAAGGCACCTTTTATCCTGACCCTGTATGAAAAACGGGTAAACCCGGATGACCTGCCGTTCTATCTGGGACTGATGGATCACCTGTCGGCCACCGGGCTTAATTGCCCGACCCCAATCCACGGTAAGGATGGTGTTGCGCTGCGTCGCCTGTGCGGTCGCCCTGCTGCCATCACATCCTTCTTGCAGGGCATGTCACCGCGCCGCATTCAGCCGCACCATTGCGCCGGACTTGGCACTGCACTGGCACAGCTCCACACTGCGGGTCTGGGCTTTGAAATGCACCTGCCCAACGCGCTGAGCGTCAAAGGCTGGCGGCCGCTGTTTGAAAGCTGCCAGGAACACGCCGATGATGTTGAACCCGGTTTGGGCAAAATGATCGGTGATGAGATTGATTATCTTGAAGCCAACTGGCCGCATGCCCTGCCCAAAGGCGTCATTCATGCCGATCTTTTCCCCGACAATGTGTTTTTCTTCCCCGGCAAGGAAGATGTGTCGGGCCTGATTGACTTCTATTTTGCCTGCAATGACCTTCTGGCCTATGACATCGCGATCTGCATGAATGCGTGGTGCTTTGAACCCGACAGCAGCTTTAACGTCACCAAGGCAAAAAACCTTCTGTCGTATTATGGCAAGGTACGCGGGCTTTCCGATGCGGAATTGGCCGCCCTTCCCGTTCTGGCACGCGGCGCCAGCTTGCGGTTCTTGCTGACCCGTCTTTATGACTGGGTCAACACCCCCAAGGACGCACTGGTCACGCCCAAAAATCCCCGCGAATACATCACCAAACTGCGGTTCCATCAACGGGTGGAAAATGCATCGGCCTATGGTCTTGATTAAGGACGTGACGAGATGACTTCAGACGCAACAGACGACAACCACGTCGAGATCTATACCGATGGTGCCTGTAGTGGAAACCCCGGCCCCGGCGGCTGGGGCGCGATCCTGCGCTTTAAGGGTGTCGAAAAAGAACTGTCGGGTGGTGATCCGGAAACCACCAACAACCGCATGGAAATGATGGCCGCGATCAGCGCGCTTGAAGCCCTGAAACGTCCTTGCATCATCAATGTCTATACCGACAGCAGCTATGTCCGTGATGGCATTACCAAATGGATTTTTGGTTGGCAGAAACGCGGCTGGAAAACGGCAGACAAGAAGCCGGTCAAGAACGTCGAACTGTGGCAACGCATGCTCGAAGCCTTAAAACCCCATCAGGTCGAATGGCACTGGGTTAAAGGCCACGCAGGCCACCCGGAAAACGAACGCTGCGATGAACTCGCCCGGCTGGCTGTGCCTAGGGTCTGAACCCTAAATAGTGACAAATCCTTACAATTGATGACAAATACTTGAAGCTGAACCACGTCGCTCCAAAATAGATGGGGTTGGAGAACTTAAGACGTTTATTTATAAGAAAATCAAAATCAAACTTGCGTTTCGACAAGCTTCCGGGTTCATTCAACCCTGACGTAAGGGGTATTGGCCCCCATACAAAGGTCGAGTAATGTAGAGCTTGGCTAGTCGAAAGTGGGTGCCTAGGAGAATACGTTTGTCGCGCGGATCGTACGGCTTTTTACAACGCAAGTCGCTCAGCAGCCGGTTGCTATTCATAGCATTGCCGCTGGTTTCGATGTTCTCGCTCGCGCTGTTTATCGTGTTCGGGTACGTCAGCTACAAGGTTTTGCGCGATGATTTGAATGGCAAAGTCGAACAAACCGCCGACATTAACGCGCGCGTTCTTGCCACCCCGTTCTGGTATCTTGACGTTGATAATATCGAATCCGCACTGAACGCCATGGCGCGTGACCGCGACATCGTTGCTGTGCAGGCCCTTGGCGCCGACGGCACAGAATTTGCCCATACCGGCGTTTCCCAATCCGAACTGGCCGATACGCTGCGCCTGTCGCGCCGAGTCTATTTTGAACGCAATAATGTTCGCCACGACGTTGGTGAACTGGTGATCTACTTCACAGAAGAACGTGTCCAGAACCTTCTTCTCCGGCGCATCGCGATTGACATGGTCCTGTTTGGCCTGCTGATCGCCGTCGTTGCCGCCAGTTTGCTGATTGCCAACAAACGGTCGATCAAGGAACCGCTTAACCGTCTGCTGCATTCCATCCGGATGACCAAGCATGGCCGTTTACGCCGCCCGGTTGAATGGAACAGTGCCGACGAACTGGGTCTTTTGATCCGCGAATATAACGAAATGGTCGCCCTGCAGGGACAATCGCAGGAAGAAGCCCAGCGTAAGCAGGCCCTGCTCGAAGCAACCCTTCACAATATTGGTCAGGGCATCTGCCTGTTCGATCAGGACCTTAATCTGATGGTCTGGAACGAACGGTACATCGAACTGCTCAACCTGCCGCGTGATCTGGTCAAGGAAGGCACCCCTCTTTCCGATATCCTGCGCTACAATGGCGAACGTGGCGAATACGGTGATGTCAGCATTCAGGCCCTGATTTCCGACCGTGTGGCGATTGCGCGCCGTCGCGAACCCTATCGCATGGAACGCACCCGCCCGAACGGCCGTGTTATTCAGGTCGATCACAACCCGATGCCCGGCGGCGGCTATGTTGCGACCTATACCGACATTACCGAACGTAAACAGACCGAAGCCCGCATGCGCCATCTTGCCGTGCATGATGTGCTGACCAGCCTGCCCAACCGCACCCTGTTCCTTGACCGCCTGCGTCAGGCCTTGCTCTCGGCCCGCCGGTTCCAGCGCGGTGTGACGGTTCTGTTTGTCGACCTTGACCGGTTCAAGGACATCAACGACCACTTTGGCCATGATGTCGGCGATCTGATGATTCAGGAGATGGGACAACGTCTATCCCGGATCATTCGCGATTCCGATACCGCTGCGCGTCTTGGCGGTGATGAATTCGCGATTATTCAGACCGACGTTCAAAACATCGAAGACACCATCGTCCTTGCCCAGCGCATCATCGATGAACTGTGCCAGCCATTTGATTGCCGCGGCATCCGCCTGCATTCCACTGCCAGTGTCGGCATCACCCTGTTCCCCGAGGACGGCGAAAATCCCGAACAGCTGGTCAAAAATGCCGACATGGCGATGTATGCCGCCAAGGCCGAAGGCCGCAACAATTACCGCTTCTTCCTGCCGTCGATGCACGAACGGGTCAAGGAACGTAAAACCATCGAAGAAGACCTGCGCAACGCGCTTGAGAACGATCAGCTTGAACTGTACTACCAGCCCAAAATCGACTGCCGTACCGAGCGGGTCGTTGGCGCCGAAGCCCTCGTACGCTGGCATCACCCTGATCGCGGCCTGATCATGCCGGGCGAGTTTATCTCGGTCGCTGAAGAATGCGGCCTGATCAACCGTCTCGGCGCATGGGTTCTCGAAAAAGCCTGCAAACAAACGCAGATCTGGCGCGATAGCAGCTTGCCGGGTCTCCGCATTGCCGTAAATCTGTCGCCCGCACAGTTCCAGGATGCTGAACTGGTATCGAGTGTCACCAGAATCGTCAAAGATACAGCAATGCCAGAAGGCACGCTGGAACTCGAAATTACCGAGTCGATCCTGATGAACAATCCGGAAAAAGCCGTCTCGACGCTAAAAGAACTCAAGGCACTTGGCGTGATGATCGCCATTGACGACTTTGGCACCGGCTATTCGTCGCTCAACTACCTTAAACGGTTCCCCGTCAGCTCAATCAAGATCGACCAGTCCTTTGTCAATGACATCCATGTCGATATGGATGACAAGGCGATTGTTGATGCGGTGATTGGCTTGGGCCACAGCCTTAACCTTGAAGTTGTTGCCGAGGGCGTGGAAGAAGTCGAACAGCTAGATTACCTTCGTGAAAAGGGCTGCGACTTCATTCAGGGCTACCTCTATTCCAAACCGCTGCCAGCCGACACATTCGTCACCTGGGTCACCGAACGTCAGGCTCAGGAACCCAAACGGATTGCGGCCAAAACCTGATTGAACGAAAACGGCCTACGCCCGCACTTTGGCTGTTCTTTCGCTTCGCAGAAACGCATTTCATATCATCTGTGGACGGCAAAACCGCCCGCCCGGCGATCAAGCTCCGTCAGATACTGCCGGTATCGGTGGGCTGATGACCAACCCACCGAAGCTACATCTAACATGCGCGTAACTACGCCTGTATCACGCGTTCATGCCGCTATCGACGGTAAATTCCGACCCTGTGACGACCTTTGCCTCCGGCCCGGAAAGCCACGCGACAAGACCGGCTGTATCATCGGCATCACTGTAATCGGGGATGGCCATGACGCTGCGTGCCACATCGGCAATATCACCCTCTGCCGGGTTCATGTCGGTTTCGGTTGGCCCCGGATGAACAACATTGACGGTGATTTTGCGTGGTCCCAAATCCCGGGCCACCCCACGGGTAAAGCCGATAAGGGCCGATTTTGACAGGGCATAAAGGCTCAACCCTGGCCATGGCACCCGGTGTGCGAGATTACTGCCCGTCGAAATGATCCGCCCGCCATCAGGCATGTGGGCCAGTGCGGCCTTGGTCGCGACAAAAACCGCACGCACATTGACATCAACCGTGCGGTCAAACTGCTCGATACTAAATTCGTCAATCGGTGCGAATTCGATAATCCCGGCATTGTTCACCAGAATATCGATCTGTCCAAATTGTGCCGCCGCTTGATTGACTGCGGCTTCAATCTCCTCGGCATTGCGGTTATCGGCCTTTATCGCCAAGGCCGTACCGCCCGCCGCCTCAATCTCGCCGACCACATCGCGGGCCCGGTCTGGACTACTGACATAGGTCAGCGCAACTGTGGCCCCGTCGCGGGCCAGACGTTTTGCGATGGCAGCCCCAATGCCACGGCTTCCGCCGGTGACGAAGGCGACTTTTCCAGTAAGGTTCTGCATGGGAAACTCCAATTATGTAATGATCACTACATAATTGATCGCAGCCTTGCATTTTGACGTCAAGTCATTTATTTAGTGATCATTACATAATTGGAAAGACAGACCATGGCGACACGCGGCAGACCACCCGCATTTGACCGGGACGATGCATTGGACAAGGCCCTTGGCCTGTTCTGGGAACGGGGCTATGACAATACATCCATGGCCGATCTCAGCACGGCAATGGAACTTCGCCCGCCCAGCATCTATGCCGCCTTTGGCAGTAAGGAAACGCTGTTTGATGAGGTTATCGCCCATTACAGCAAACTTCACGGCACAGAAATCTGGGGCAATCTGGAACGGTTCAAACACCCCAAAGACGCCACCCACCACGTGCTGGTCGCCTCGGCCAACGCCTTTACCCGCGACGATACACCGCATGGCTGTCTGGTTGTTCTCGCCGCACCACAGGCGAACTCAAACCACGCAACCGTCAATCAGACCCTGCGCGGTCATCGCCGCAAGGTGACTGAAACCTTGCGCAACCTCTATGCCGAAGGACAACGGCGTGGCCACATTCCAAGCATCGCCAACATCGACACCATGGCGGCCTATTACGCGACTGTGCAGCATGGCATGTCCATACAGGCACGCGACGGCGCAACCCGCACCGACCTGATCGCCGTGGCCGATGCCGCCATGACGACATGGCCCAACCTGATCAGCTCATCGCAAACCAGACGCTAGGGGGCAGAACGCGTCTCCGCGCTCCCGATCAATAAATCGCTGTCCCCACCCCGTCCGATGTGCGGTTGCCCGATTGGGCGACAGGCGGTTCTGACGATGTACGATCCACCAGATCGACAATTTCGGAAATTACCCGCACCAGTTGGTAATCCTTGGGCGTATAAACCGCCGCCACCCCCATCTGGCGCAAGATCAGCATATCGGCCTCAGGGATGATGCCGCCGACAACCACGGGAATATGCCCCGCCCCACGCGCGCGCAATCCATTGACCACCTCGCGCACCAGCGGCACATGCGACCCCGACAGGATCGAAAGCCCGATCACATGCGCACCTTCGTCAATCGCATTACGCACCAGCTCATCCGGTGTCCAGCGAATGCCGTCATATAAAACATCAATCCCGGCTTCACCGGCCTTGACCGCAATTTGTTCGGCCCCGTTGGAATGCCCATCAAGCCCCGGCTTGCCAACCAGCATCTTCATGCGTTCACCAAGCTTGTTCGACACCTCATCGACCCGTGTGCGCAAGGTCTGAAGGTTTTCCGCATCCCCGGTCACAATCATCGATGTAATACCGGTTGGCGCACGATATTCGCCAAAAACTTCGCGCAGGGTTTCCGACCATTCCCCGGTTGTTACCCCGGCGTGGGCACAGGCAATCGAACTTTCCATGATGTTGCAGCCTTCACGGGCGGCCTGTTCCAGGGTCGATAATGCGTCCTTAACCTTGGCCTGATCACGATCAGATCGCCAGGCTTTCAGTTTTTCGATCTGTTCCTGCTCGGCCATCTCATCAACCGTCATGATCGATTTCTCCCCCGACGTCAGGGGCGATGGCTCCGTCTCGGTAAAGGCATTAACGCCAATGACCTTGGTCACCCCGTTTTCAATATCGGCCAAACGCATGGCGTTGGATTTGACCAGTTCCTGTTTCATATATCCGGCATCCACCGCCGCAATTGCCCCACCCATGGCATCAAGTCGGGCCAGTTCGGCCCGTGCGCCGTCCTTAAGAGTCCCGACCTTGCGCTCAATCGCCGGATTGCCATCAAACAGGTCCTCATATTCCAGAAGATCGGTTTCATAGGCCATGATTTGCTGAAGCCGCAGCGACCATTGCTGATCCCAGGGCCGTGGCAGGCCAAGCGCCTCGTTCCACGCCGGAAGCTGCACCGCGCGTGCCCGGGCATTTTTCGATAAAACCACCGACAGCATTTCGATCAGGATGCGATAGACGTTGTTTTCGGGCTGCTGTTCGGTAAGCCCCAGCGAATTGACCTGAACCCCATAACGGAACCGGCGGTATTTGGCGTCTTCGATGCCATATCGGTCGCGGGTGATTTCATCCCACAGCTCGCAAAATGCCCGCATCTTGCAGATTTCCGTGACAAAGCGTATACCGGCATTGACGAAAAATGAAATCCGCCCGACCACCTTGGCAAAGTCTTCTTCGGGCACCTGCCCCGAATCGCGCACCGCATCCAGAACCGCAATCGCCGTGCCCAGCGCATAGGCCAGTTCCTGTTCAGCCGTCGCACCGGCTTCTTGCAAATGGTACGAACAGACATTCATCGGGTTCCATTTGGGCACCTCGCGGTACGTAAATGCCGCAACATCGGTGATCAGTTTCAAACTCGGTGCGGGCGGAAAGATATATGTCCCGCGTGACAGATATTCCTTGATGATGTCGTTCTGGGTCGTGCCCTGAAGGCTGGCACGCGGCGTTCCCTGCTTTTCCGCCACCGCGATATAAAGCGATAACAACCATGCAGCGGGCGCATTGATCGTCATCGATGTGTTCATCTGATCAAGTGGAATGCCGTCAAACAAGGTCATCATGTCGCCGAGATGCCCAACCGGCACCCCGACCTTGCCAACTTCACCGCGCGCCAGAACATGATCCGAATCGTAGCCCGTCTGGGTTGGCAGGTCGAAGGCCACCGAAAGCCCGGTTTGCCCTTTCGCCAGATTCTGCCGATACAGCGCGTTCGACGCCGCCGCCGAACTGTGCCCGGCATAGGTCCGGATCAACCATGGGCGATCCCGTTCCGCATTTACTGCGCTGCGCTGGTTTTCCATCGGCATCACGACCTCGCGTACTTTTATTGCTGAAACGCTTACGTTTTATTACACGAAAACGTTATTAAATTATCCACTAGACATAATTTGGATAATTATATAACAATTTGTGCAACGCGATAAAAGCGAAAACAAACTAATCCCGGAAAACCGTCGCGAAATATCGGCTGAAAACCGGGGAATTGTCAGGGAAATAAAAACAAATTCCGTGGCTTGGAGGATTCGTCGACCGCAGCGCAACACAGGGTAATTTTATTACACGACAGCCCGGCGCGATTCGGATCGACCCCGAACAAGGAGTGAAGGTCATGAATACCACTGCCGAAGTATTGCCTTTCCGCGGCGGTCAGGAAGTAAAAGACTTATATGAAATTGGCGAAATCCCGCCATTGGGTCATGTGCCCAAAAACATGTATGGCTGGGCCATTCGTCGTGAACGCCACGGCGAACCTGATACCGCCATGCAATGCGAAGTCCTGCCGGTGACACAGCCTGACAGCCACGAAGTCCTCGTTCTCGTGATGGCGGCCGGCGTGAATTATAACGGCGTATGGGCGTCCCTTGGCCAACCGATCTCGGTCTTTGATGTTCATGACCTGCCCTATCATATCGCCGGGTCCGATGCGTCGGGCATCGTCTGGGCGGTTGGCTCCAAGGTCACGCGCTGGAAAGTTGGCGATGAAGTCGTCATTCACTGTAATCAGGATGATGGCGATGACGAGGAATGCAACGGTGGCGATCCGATGCTATCCCCGACCCAGCGTATTTGGGGCTATGAAACCCCCGACGGGTCCTTTGCCCAGTTCACCTGTGTTCAGTCACAGCAACTCATGCCGCGTCCCAAACATCTGACGTGGGAAGAAAGTGCGTGTTACACCCTGACCCTTGCCACCGCCTATCGCATGCTGTTTGGCCATCGTCCGCACATCCTGCGTCCGGGGCATAATGTTCTGGTGTGGGGGGCATCGGGTGGTTTGGGATCGATGGCGATCCAGTTGATCACCACCGCCGGGGCCAATGCCATTGGCGTCATATCCGACGAGTCCAAGCGCGAGTTTGTGCTGGGCCTTGGTGCCAAGGCTGTCATCAACCGCAAGGATTTCAATTGCTGGGGCCAGTTGCCCACGGTCAATGGCCCGGAATTTGGCGATTACATGAAAGAAGTTCGCAAATTTGGCAAAGCCATCTGGGACATCACCGGCAAGGGCAATGACGTTGATATCGTCTTTGAACATCCCGGCGAACAAACCTTCCCGGTATCGTGCAATGTGGTTAAACGCGGCGGCATGGTTGTTTTCTGTGCCGGAACCACCGGCTTTAACCTGACGTTTGATGCGCGATTCGTCTGGATGCGCCAAAAACGCATTCAAGGCAGCCACTTTGCCAACCTGAAACAAGCCGCACAGGCCAACAAGCTGATGATCGAACGCCGTATTGATCCCAGCATGTCCGAAGTGTTCAGTTGGGATGATATCCCGCGTTCGCACATGAAGATGATGCGCAACGAACACAAACCGGGAAATATGGCTGTACTGGTACAGGCAAAACGCCCCGGCATGCGCACACTTGAAGAAGCAGTCGAAAGCTGAACCCACATAAGGCTTTCGACTGACCGTTGGCACCCCGCGCGCGTTCTCGCCCGATCAGCGTACGGGGTGCCACCACCCTTTTCGGGCAGTTAGCTCCGATACCTGAATTCTGTTGCGCAATCGCCCCACATGATTGCCGATCCGAGGACCAGAACCATGACCGAAACCGCCCTGCTTGCTGATTTGAACCGTCTGTGTGACGACGCCGTGTCGGCATTGGCACCTGTGTATGATGCCGCCGAAAATGCCCTGCGCACGGCGGTCACCATCGACGGCAAGGTTGATGCCGCCGCCTTTGATGAACATCAGTTTGCCGCCCATGGCTTTGCCTGGTTCACGACCTATGTCACCGCCCTTCAACAAATGAAGGCTTGGTCAGAACGCCTGAACACACAGGGCAAATACGGCACACTTGAAAAGCTTATCCTGCAAGCCGCCTTTGGCGAATATCTGGCCCAGATTTCAGGCGGCATTGCCATGTCGCAGGGCGAGTTTATCCGCCTATCGACCCTTGGCGTTCCCACCGATGTCATTACGGCATTCTCGGCCAACCCATCGGTTAAAATGCTGGCGACCCATGGCAACTCGGATGCCACGCGGCGCGCCATTGCCCATGAAATCCAAGACAGCCTTGATACCGGCCAGTTTGGCGAAACCGGCCTTGAAGACGAAACGCTCGATATGGTGCGCAACCAGTTCCGCCGTTTCGTCGATGAAAAGGTCACCCCCCATGCCCACGGCTGGCACGAACGCGATGAGTTGATCCCGATTGAAATCGTCAATGAGATGTCCGAACTCGGTGTGTTTGGCCTGACCATCCCCGAAGAATTCGGCGGGCTTGGCATGGGCAAAACCGCCATGTGCGTCGTGACCGAGGAACTGTCACGCGGCTATATCGGGGTCGGGTCGCTCGGCACCCGGTCGGAAATTGCCGCCGAACTAATCCGCCTTGGCGGGACGGACGCACAAAAACAGCATTACCTGCCCAAACTGGCATCGGGTGAAATCCTGCCGACCGCTGTCTTTACCGAACCAAACAATGGTTCCGATCTTGCCCATTTGCGCACCCGTGCGGTCAAGGATGGCGATACGTACAAGGTCACCGGCAACAAAACCTGGATCACCCATGCCGCCCGGTCTGACCTGATGACGCTTTTGGCGCGCACCAACCCGGATGAAGCTGGCTATCGCGGGCTTTCGATGCTTTTGGCGGAAAAACCACGCGGCACGGACAATGATCCCTTCCCGGCCAACGGCATGTCCGGCGGCGAGATTGAGGTTCTTGGCTATCGCGGGATGAAAGAATACGAACTGTCGTTTGACGGGTTCGAGGTGCCCAGCGAAAACCTTCTGGGCGGCGACGAAGGACAGGGGTTCAAGCAACTGATGGCAACGTTCGAGTCTGCGCGCATTCAAACCGCGGCCCGTGCGGTTGGTGTTGCCCAGAACGCCCTTGAAATCGGCATGCGCTATGCCAAGGACCGTGTGCAGTTTTCCAAACCGCTTTATGCCTTTCCGCGTGTGTATGGCAAGGTCGCATGGATGGTCGTGGAAACCATGATTGCCCGTCAGTTGACCTATTTCTCGGCCCTTGAAAAGGATCAGGATATCCGCTGCGACATTGAGGCCGGCATGGCAAAGCTTCTGGGCGCGCGCGTCGCGTGGTCAAATGCCGACAATGCGCTTCAGATTCACGGCGGCAATGGTTATGCGCTGGAATATCAAATCAGCCGGGTCCTCTGTGATGCCCGTATTTTGAATATTTTTGAAGGCGCTGCTGAAATTCAGGCACAGGTCGTCACCCGCGGCATTCTGGGCCGTTGACCCGCTAACAGATTGAAACCTGACATAAATTTACATCTCGAACCGTGGCCCCTGTAACCAACGAGGGCAAACTTGGCCCGTCAGTCTTGACGGGCCACTTTTTCGTATCAACCTAAAGTATGATATCTCGTCCCCCGACGGGTAGTGGTAGACTTCAAAGACATGAACGCAGAGTATTAAGAATCTGCGCAAAACCGGCCAATGCGCCGCTAGGGGAAAAGGGAGAGACGTAAAAATGAATCACGCCTCTGCAACGTCTGAAAACACAATCTATGCGCGCATAGGTGAAACAAAGGACCTTTTTGAGCAACATGCCACCCAACTGGCAGAAGGCTTGATTGGCCAATTGTTTGGCACCGGCCAAAGCAGCGCCGATCCCGGCGATCCGCGAAGCTTTGTTGACGGTCTTGCCAACCGTTTCCGCGCCATGGCCAATGCCACTTCTGCCAGCGCGTTTAACCAGTGCTTCGATGAGCACCTGCTCGCCGACGCCGCAACCGATATTTCGCCCGACCGTCTGGTGCAGGCCTATCACACCACAGCGGCAAGCTGTGCGTCACTGGCCTCGGGCACAAAACGTACACGCAACACCCCTGCCTTCATTGATGCGGCCCAATGCCTTTTGATGGCCGATATGGCAAGCCTGATGTCGGCCATTCAGGCAAAGAAAATGCAGCGCCGTTCGGCATCCGAAGTCCAGTCGATGTCCGAAATCATCGAACGTGAAACCGACAACATCATATCCGAAGTCGGTTTTCAGGCGGGCCGTACCAATGACGTGGCGCAAGCCATGGAAAACGATGCCAACGACCTTTCCAGTCTGGTCGAACGGATCACCTCAACCACCGCAATCGCCAGCAACAATGTCTCAACCGTGGCATCCGCGACCGAAGAACTTCAGGCATCCAGCCATGAGATCGCCGACCGCATTCATAAAACCAATGACATTGCCGGTCAGGCCGTAACTCGCGCGCGCGAAACATCGCAGACGATGAACAGCCTGTCAGACACCGCAAGCGAGATCGGCAAGGTTGTTGATATCGTCAAACGCATTTCTGATCAGACCAAGATGCTGGCCCTGAACGCCACCATCGAGGCCGCGCGTGCCGGGGACGCTGGCAAGGGCTTTGCCGTGGTTGCCAACGAGGTCAAAAACCTCGCGACCCAGACCGAAAAAGCCATCCTCGACATCAATTCGCAAATCACCGCCATTCAGGGGGCAACGTCTGAGGCCGTGACCGCGATTGAAGGCATCGGTGGCGCGATTGACGAAGTCAGCCAGCTTTCATCGGATATTTCCGCGTCGGTCGAACAACAAACCGCCGCGATTGCCGAAATTTCATCGAGTGCGCAGGAAGTCTCGACCCACATGCAGGGGATTTCAAGCGACATCGCACTGGCCAGTGACAAATCCCAAAATGCCAGTGAAACCGCTGAAAACCTGCGTATTCTGGCCTCCAACATCCGCAACGACATCAACGAAATGGAAAGCCGTTTCCGTGGTGTCTTGCGCAGTGCCGATAACACCAACCGCCGCAACGAAGAACGCGCCCCGATTGCCGTCGACATCAAGGTTGATTTTGGTGGCGGCGATGTCCGAAGCGGGGTGACGGCGGACATGTCACCTTCCGGACTGCTGGCCCGCATTGACGCCAGTGAAAAGGACCGGGCCAAACCAATCATCATCACCATGGTCGATGGCACGGTTCTGCATGGGATTGTCAAGGCCGTCTCAAACCTTGGGACCCATGTTCAGTTCACCGAAGTCGACGATCAGGCCTATGAGGTCATTCTCGACCATCTGCGTAAAACCCACGAACATGACGGCAAGATCGCCGATATCGGGATGAAACTGGCCGGTGAACTTGGCAAGGTTCTTGAAACAGGACTGCGCAACAAGGAAGTCGAGCACGACGATCTGTTCAGTCCGCGTTACGAGTCAATTGCGGGCAGTGATCCCAAACAGTTCATGACGCCCTATATCGCGTTCACGGACCGCAACTTCACCCCGCTTCAGGAAGCCGTCCTTGAAAAGGACAAGCACATCGTCTTTGCCGCCGGGGTCGATTTCAACGGCTATCTTCCGACCCACAACAAGATTTACAGTCAACCCCAACGTCCCGGCGAACCGGCATGGAACATGGGCAACTGTCGCAACCGGCGCATCTTTGATGACCGGGCCGGTTTGATGGCGGCGCGCAATACCAAACCCCATCTTCTGCAAACCTATTTCCGCGATATGGGCGACAGCGTCGTCTTCATGAAGGAATGCGATGTGCCGATCATGGTTAACGGCGAACAATGGGGCAATCTGCGCATTGGCTATCGCGCCTGACCGGATCGTCAAAATCCGCACACACAAAAACACCCCGGTCATCGCCGGGGTGTTTTGCGTTCTGCTGTCATCGGAACTTAGCTGTGTGAATGCAGGATCGCTTCGGCGATTTCACGTTCGATTTCGCCCGGATACGCATAGAACCCCGGCTTGAACGATGCCGCCCCACCCGATGCCAGCCAGTCAATGCCGCGAATAAGGATGGCGGAAAACGGATCAAACAGATCCTTGCCCGATCCGCCCATACCCGGTGCCAGATTCAACAAACTGCCGCGATTAAGAAGATAAACCTCGCGGTTGTTATCAAGCTCGAACCGCTCGATATAGCGGCGCATTTTGGTCTGCTTCTGGGTATCAAGCCAGGCGACATCAATCTCGGTATTGGAATGCCCGACATTGACCAGAACCGCCCCACGGCGGGCCATTTTGATCTGTTTTTCGCCCAGAATGCCCGAAAGCCCCGTCGCGGTGACAATGATCGCACTTTCTTTTAAACCGTCTTCAAGCGCCACGACCCGGCACCCGTGATGCTGGGCTTCAAGCGCGCGCACCGGATCACGTTCGGCAACCGATACCACAGCACCCAGATTACGCGCACGTTCGGCAACACCGCGCCCCACCGGACCAAACCCGATCACCAGAACCGACCGGCCATACAGCGCCAATCCCGTCACATTGGAAAACACCGGCCACATTTCCTGTGCCACATGATGGCGGTTATGCAGGCGATCCTTGATCGCGATATCGTTCCAGTTAAACACCGGGAAGGCATAATCAAGTTTCTCCACCCGGTGCACACCAGTGGTCGTCGCCTCAAGCGCGCCGTCAACCTTCTGGCCCTTTTGAACAAACGCCTCAATCAGTTCACCGCCCATGTCCGCGACAATGTCGGCGGGCTCGGACGACAGGATATCGATGCTTTTGGCATATTCATCTGGCGTCATGCCCGAAAACGCATGCACCTCAACCCCGTTGGCCGCCAGATACGCCGCTGCAACGTCATCGGTACTGTCGGGATTGCACGCCCCGACCTTTACCTTGGCCCCGGCTTTGACAAAGGGCAAAAGTGTCGGAATGGTATCTTCCAGAACATGCTGGAAACTGACGATGGTTTTGTCGCGCAAATCACGTTTGGCGACATAATTTCCGTATTTCGCTGTCACCGGACAGATAACTTCCCGCCAGGCAAGAGTTTCGTCGTTGATCTGGGTGGCTAGGGCCGGGTCTTTGATGCGACTGGTCATATGGGCTGGTCTCTTAACGTCGTGGGGCGAATCTTCTGGCCGGACGTTAATGCCAGCCTGACCGAATGGAAAGCATTTCTGACCATTCGGTCAAACTTCAATTTAAACCGCGATTGGCATAGGCTGCTGATCTATGGACGTGGCGGGATATCAAGCCCGCGCTGAACCGCAGGCCGCGCCAATCCGCGTTCGAGCCAGATCGGAACATTGACCAATTTGTCAAATTCCACCAGTTCCCCGGCGTCATAAAACCCGATCAGGTTCCGCACCCAGCCAAGTGTTGCGATATCGGCAATGGTATAATCATCGCCCATGATCCAGTCACGCCCGGCAAGGCGGGTTTCAAGCACGCCGAGCAACCGTTTTGACTCATTCACATAGCGGTCGCGCGGGCGTTTATCCTCAAAATCCTTACCGGCAAATTTATGGAAGAACCCAAGCTGCCCAAAGATCGGGCCAAGTCCGGCCATCTGGAAATAAACCCATTGCAGGGTCTCAATCCGCTTTGCCGGATCGGCGGGCAAAAACTTGCCGGTTTTCTCGGCCAGATATTGCAAAATCGCCCCGGATTCAAACAAGCCAAGCGGCTTGCCGCCCGGACCATCGGGATCAACAATTGCCGGAATTTTGCCGTTCGGGTTCAAGGACAGAAATTCCGGCGTCCAGGTTTCATCCTCACCGATCTTGATGGTATGGGCTTCATAGGCAAGGCCCGTTTCCTCAAGCATGATCGAAACCTTGACCCCATTGGGCGTCGGAAACGAATAAAGCTGCAAGATGTCGGGATTTTTGGCGGGCCAGCGTTTGGTAATATCGAATGCGGAACGGTCTGCCATCTGATCGTCATCCTTGTTGCATGTGTTGATCCCGGTTGAGAAATCGCGGCTTTTGACCACAATTATCAACGTACAAGATATTTTCTATCAACAAGATTTAGGACGAAACAATCGTCCTGCCAGTCCTTGATTGGCAAGGAACTGTTTCGCAACTCCACACAATCAACAATCAACAATCCCCCGCAGACAAAAAGGTCAGGCCGATCTGCACCAACAGACCGGCCTGACCTGACTGCGACACCGGAATGATAAATCCGTCCACTGCCGTTCGTTATAAGCCCGTCACCTGTTACCAGGCGCGATAAGGCAGAAACTTTCCATCAAGGGTGACGACAACGCGGTCTCCCTTGGGGTCGGCTTTGCGTTCGATATACATTTCATAATCAATGGCACTCATGATGCCATCGCCGAACTTCTCATGGACCAGTTCCTTAAGGGTTTCACCGTAAACCCCCATGATTTCGTAAATCCGATACACGGCCGGATCGGTCGGAACGGCCTGATCCCAGATTTTCATCGGGCATTCCTGCAAAACAGCCGACGCTTCGGCCGGAAGATCAAGGGCAGCCACCAGCATATCGGCCTTTTCCTTTGGCGCCGAATTCATCCCCAGACATACCGACGTGGTCCAAACCGGCGACATGCCGATCTTGCTGGCGATTTCTTCCCAACCAAGACCCTTGGCTTTCTTGGCTTCCAAAATCAGTTCTTTGACATCAACTTTCTTCATGGCTTTTCTCCACTTCTGATAACAGCACGTTGTTTTGATTAGTCGGCCCCATTAACCGCGCGCTTGCGAGCGCCCGGTTTGCTGCCTTTTTCCGATGGAATGACGGCCCCGGCGTTGGCACCGAAACGGACAACCTTCGGGGCACTTTGTTCTGTGCCTTCCTGCTTTCCGGCAAGCGCACGCGACCGCGTTGCCAAAAACTCCACCAGATGATTTCGAATGTCGTAATAGTCGGGATGATGAATGATGTTGGCCCGTTCACGCGGACGGTCGATTTCGACCTGTACGGACTCGGCAACCCGCGCATAGGGGCCGTTCGTCATCAACAAAATACGATCCGCAAGCAGGATCGCCTCATCCACATCATGGGTAATCATAAAGACCGTCTGATCCGACCCCGACCAGATGCGGATCAATTCATCCTGAATACTGCCCCGCGTCAGCGCATCAAGCGCGCCGAACGGCTCATCAAGCAGCAAAAGCTCCGGCTGGATGGCAAAGGCGCGCGCAATCGACACTCGCTGGCGCATACCACCAGACAGTTGTGACGGTTTACGAAGCTCCGCCCCATCGGCAAGCCCGACCATTTCGAGATATTTCATCGAATGCTCGTGAACCTGCTTCTTGTTCCAGCTGCGAAAACGTGCCTGAACGGCAAAGGTCACGTTCTTAAGGGCTGATAACCATGGCAACAGGGAATAGTTCTGAAAAACGATCCCGCGATCAAGGCTCGGTCCTGAGACCTCTTTGCCGTTCATAATCACGGCACCGTCGCTCGGCTCATCAAGACCGGCAAGAATGTTCAGGATCGTCGATTTGCCACAGCCAGAATGACCAATGATGCAAACGAACTCACCTTTTTCGACCCCAAGACTGACATTTTCAAAGACCGTAAGGGGCTCACCGCCCTTGGGGGCCTGAAAACGCTTACTCAGGTTCTGTACGCTCAGGAATGGTGTCGACATAACAGGTCTCCTTATTCCTGGTACTGCACAAGACGGGCGCAATAGGCGAATGCGGTATCAAGCAGCATGCCAACCACCCCGATGATCACGATCGAGAACACCACACTGGTCAAATCCAGGTTGTTCCACTCGTTCCAGACGTAGTAGCCAATCCCGGTACCCCCCACGAGCATCTCCGCGGCAACAATCACCAACCACGCGATCCCGATGGAAATGCGCATACCGGTCAAAATCGTTGGGGCAGCGGCGGGAAGAACGACGATCCATGCGGTTTTGATCGCACCCAGTTCGTGCGTTCGCGCCACATTGACCCAGTCCTTGCGCACACCAGACACACCAAAGGCGGTGTTGATCAGCATCGGCCAGATGGAACAGATAAAGATGACAAAGATCGCCGATGCCTGACTGTCCTGAATGACAAACAGCGCAAGCGGCATCCACGCCAACGGCGAAATCGGCCTGAGAACCTGAATAAAGGGATCAAGCGCCTTATACATCAAGGGCGACATCCCGATCAGGAACCCAACCGGAATGGCAATCGCCGCGGCAAGGAAATACCCGCTCAGAACGCGATACAGCGAATATCCAATCTGGATACCAATCCCCTTGTCATTGGGACCAGCATCATAGAAAGGATCACTAAGCTCCTCCCATGCCTTGGCAAAAACCGCGGATGGCGGCGGGACAGCAGCCTTTGGTGATGCCCCGCCCATCAGAAGTTCATATTCGGTAAGTTCGCCAGCGAGTTCTTGTTTCGGGCTGGCGGCCTCCCACAAACCAAGGAAGACCGCCAGCAGCACGAGTGACAAAAGCAAAGCCCTGGCATTCAAGGATGCCAGCATGTCAGCTTACCCCTTTGCCAATAGCGAAGCTGTTGACATAGGCCTCAGGCTGATCTGGATCGAACTCTTTGCCCATGATCGAATAGCTCTTGTAAGTCGATGTCGGCGCTTCATAGCCAAGATCCTTCATGACCTTGGCGCAATCAGCCGCGACATAGACTTCTTCAGCGATTTTCTTGTAATCAATGTCGCCTTCGATATAGCCCCAGCGCTTCATCTGCGTCAGGATCCAGACCCCCATCGAGTGCCACGGGAACGGATCGAAATCGATGCGATCAGGCACGTTTTGAACGTTACCCAGACCATCGGCATACCGTCCGGTCAGGACTTGCTCGATCACTGGCACCGGCTGGTTCAGATAGTTTGCTGGCGCAATTGCCGATGAAATTTCCTTACGGTTTTCCGGCTTGGCGGCATACTGGGTGGCATCAACAATGGATTTGAGAAGCGCGCCATAGGTATTTGGCAGCTCTTCTGAAAACGCTTTTGAACAGGCAAATGCGCAGCACGGATGACCTTCCCAGATCTCCTTGGTCAGAATATGCAGGAAGCCGATCTTTTCCCAAACGGCGCGCTGGTTGAACGGATCGGGCGACAGATACCCGTCAAGGTTCCCGGCACGCAGGTTGGCAACCATTTCGGGCGGCGGAACGACACGGATCTGGATGTCTTTATCCGGGTCAAGACCATGTTCGGCAACGTAATACCGCAGCAGGAAGTTATGCATGGAGTATTCAAACGGCACGCCGAACTTGAACCCTTTCCACTGCTTCGGGTCGCGCTTATCAAGGTGATCATTATGAAGAACAATGGCCTGACCATTGATGTTCTCAACGGCCGGCATCAGGAAAGGTGTTGCCGTCGAACCGGCCCCCATCGAAATCGCAAGCGGCATCGGGGTCAGCATATGTGACGCGTCATATTCATTGTTCAGCGACTTGTCGCGCGCAACCGCCCAACCGGCTGTCTTGATGACATCAACATCAAGACCATATTTTTCATAGAACCCCATTGGCTGGGCCATAATGATCGGCGTCGCACAGGTGATCGGAACAAACCCGATGTTCAGCTTTGATTTTTCCGGCTTGCCAAGATCATCAAGAATGGCCGCCTTGACCTTGTCGATTGGCAAGACAGAAGCCAATGCCGCCATCATGGTGCCGCCGCCAATCATTTTGGCAAACGAACGGCGTGAAATTTCATCATGACCGAAAACCGACCGGACAATCGCGCTATCGATTGCACGATCAAGAATTTCCTCGCTGCTTTCCGGTGCCTTTACCGCAAGGTCACTGTGTGCCGCCATATTTGCCAGATCGTGTTGGACCTCATGACCCTGACCAGCAGGCGATGCATGTGTGTGCTCCCCCTTGGTCGCACAAACTTCGCAGCCACAAGACTTGCTGTGCCGAAGATCACTGTCCCCACTAAATGGATCGCCCAGACTTTTAACTGACATTTGATCACCCCCTGTGTTGTTACGCCGCCCAACTTGAACAGCACCAAATCATCACAAGGGTAAGAGCAACCCGCGTGCCAGATTGCTGCGACGCAACCGTTTCGTTGGAAACGCTGGACTCCGGGGCTGAAGGCTGGCACCTTTCGATGATACGAAAATTCGTAATTTACGACTTTTCGTAATTAATATTACGAATTATCGTAGGAATTCCTGATGAACCGCGATGTAAATCGGCCTATTTCAATGCCCTTGGAGACATTGCATCTTCAGGCCCTTTTGGCGCACACACATCCAACATTGCTGGTTCATCCCAAAACCGACAGCATCGTTTTCGCCAATGATGCGGCGGCCAAATTGCTGGGTCGCAGTATCGAGGCGCTTAAATCATCAAAAATGAGCGCACTGCACAAAGGCCAGGTGCCAAGCCTTGTCGTGTTTAGTGAGGCCGCCCTCTATCACGGCTTTGCCTGGACCCGCGGCCTTGATCTGACCCATCCGGACGGCACCGAACTGAAACTTGAACACGAAGCACGGGCGATCATCCTTGACGGTCAGGAATACCTGACGGTTACCATTTCCGACCTTGATGCCCGCCATCGCCGGGATGTCGATTCAGAAGCCGACGACTATCTACGCGAAGGGATTTCGGAATGGCGCCGCGCGGAACGGTTCTTTCGTGAAATCGAACGCGAAAACCAGTTGATTCTCGGGGCGGCTGGCGAAGGCATTTACGGCGTCAACAGTGACGGAATAACAACCTTTGTGAACCCGGCGGCGGAACGCATGCTGGGCTGGACGGCCGATGCTTTGGTTGGCCGGGAAATTCATTCGATCATTCACCATTCGCACGTAGACGGCGAACCTTATCACGCCGAACAATGCCCGATTTACAATGCCTTCCGCGAAGGCATCGTACGGCGCGTTGACGACGAGGTCTTCTGGCGCAGCGACGGCAAACCGATCCGCGTCGAATATACCTCGACCCCCATTCGCGACCACGGGCTTGTCATTGGTGCGGTGATTGTTTTCCGTGACATTACCGAACGTAAAATCGCCGAGGAAAAACTCCACGCTGCCCTGGCTGAAGTTGATCGTCTGCGTGAACGTCTCGAACTTGAAAACGCCTATCTGCAGGAAGAAATTCTTTCGACCAACAACCACCATGAAATCATCGGCCAGTCCGATGCCATTCAAGGGGCGCTCAAGCAAATTGATCTTGTTGCCCCGACTGACGCCAACGTCCTGATCACCGGGGAATCCGGAACCGGCAAAGAACTGATCGCACGCGCCATCCATCAGGCCAGCACACGGTCTGATCGTGTGCTTGTGCGCGTCAACTGTGCCGCCATCCCCCATGAACTGTTTGAAAGCGAGTTTTTCGGCCATGTTCGCGGCGCATTTACCGGTGCGATCCGCGACCGCGTTGGCCGCTTTGAACTGGCCGACCGTGGCACGCTGTTTCTTGATGAAGTCGGTGAGATCCCGCTCGAACTTCAGGGCAAACTCTTGCGCGTTCTTCAGGATCAAAAATTTGAACGCATCGGCGAAGAACGCACGCGTGAAGTCAATGTCCGCCTGATTGCGGCCACCAACCGCGACCTCAAGGAAGAAGTCCGTCAGGGGCGTTTTCGCGAAGATCTCTATTTCCGGCTCAATGTTTTTCCAATCGAATGCCGCCCTTTGCGCGAACGCACCGATGACATCCCGCCACTGGCGACCCATTTTCTGCGCAACATCTGCCAGCGCCTGAACATCGCACAGCCCACCCTGACAAATGGACAGGTCCGCACCCTGCAACATTATGGCTGGCCGGGGAATGCGCGTGAACTTGAAAACGTCATCGAACGGGCGGCGATCTTGGCACATGACGGCAAATTGCATTTCGATCTGCCTGAAATCGGTGGCCGCGACAGCCGAAAGTCAATCGACGCCAAAGCAGATCCGACACCCCCACCACACAACAACATCCTGACACGTAACGAACTCAAACAGACCGAATACAACAACATCATTCAGGCCCTGACGGCGACACAGGGCAAGATTTTTGGCAAGAATGGCGCGGCAATCCTGCTCGACATCAAACCAACCACGCTGGCATCGCGTATCAAAACATTCAAAATTGATCGACGTGACTTTGTTTCAGGCAAAAACACCGAATAATCTTGAAAAGTTTGTAACGGCTGGTTGCCCCGGCGGGCGGTTTGGCGCAGCATGTCGCCGCCTGTAAGATAACTGTGATGATGCAACGTCGGGTCACGCCGCCGCCAAGGTCATTGCACAACAAGGTTTTCGACACACATCACAGTTGGAAACGAGGGAGAAACAACAATGGCTGCATTTCTTCAGATTGGCGCGTTGCTCGCGATGGCGGCTGTGGCGGTCGTGCTGGTTTTGGGCATTATTTCCATGGCACGCGGCAACGATGCGCGAAAATCCAATAAATTGATGCAGCTGCGCGTCCTGCTTCAGGCTGGCGCCCTTTTGCTTTTGTTTATTCTGTCTTTCATGGCGCTTGGAAAATAGCGCAGCCTCGCTTCTTATTCCTTCTTCCATCCCCTGCATAAAATGGACGGCACATGGTTCAACTGACACGCATCTACACGAAATCAGGTGACAAGGGCAAAACCGCACTTGGCAACGGGTCGCGCGTTGCCAAAAACGATATTCGCGTCACCGCCTATGGCACGGTGGATGAAACCAATGCCGTGATCGGGGTTGCCCGGCTGCATTGCTCGGACAATGCCGATGCGGATGCCATGCTAGCGCGCATTCAGAACGATCTGTTTGATCTGGGGGCGGATCTGTGCACGCCGGGCGACGGCAGCAACGAAAACCCTGAACAACCCGCCCTTCGCATCACCGCCAAACAGACCGAACGGCTTGAAGCCGAGATTGATCAGATCAATGAAAACCTTGATCCGTTAAAATCATTTGTGTTGCCCGGCGGATCGGCCCTGTCCGCACAGCTCCATGTGGCGCGCACGGTATCGCGCCGCGCCGAACGGCTGATTGTTGAACTGGCGGGAATCGAGTCTATCAATCCCGAGGCCGTGCGCTATATCAACCGCCTGTCGGACCATATGTTTGTTCTGGCCCGCCATGCCAACAATGGTGGCAAGGATGATATTCTGTGGCAGCCCGGTCTGACGCGGTAACAAAAAGCAAACACCCCCTGTTCAAGCAGGGCTCAGTCCCGTATCAAGACAGTCAAGGGCGAGAAAAATTCAGTAAAGAAGTTGTCGTTAACGTTAACCTCTTTACGTAAATTGACAACCCGTAATGCACTGCCTATTGTGCATCGCGGGGAAAACATTACCATGCGGGGTTCGCCGCAATCTGCCATGGCAGAGCGCAGCAAACCCATAGTTTTGACAACAAAAACGAACAGGTCTGTCATGAAGGTTCTTGTCGCCGTTAAGCGCGTTGTGGATTACAACGTCAAGATCCGTGTCAAACAGGACCAGTCTGGCGTTGAATTGAACAACGTCAAAATGTCCATGAACCCGTTTGACGAAATCGCCGTTGAAGAGGCCGTCCGCCTCAAGGAAGCTGGCACTGCCACCGAAGTGGTTGCGGTGTCGCTTGGCGTAAAACAGTGTCAGGAAACAATCCGCACTGCTCTTGCCATGGGTGCCGATCGCGGCATTCTGGTCGAAACCGATGATGAGCTGCAGCCGCTTGCCGTTGCCAAACTGCTCAAGGAAGTCGTCGCCAAAGAAAGCCCGGATCTGGTGATCCTTGGCAAACAGGCGATTGACGATGATGCCAATCAGACAGGTCAGATGCTGGCCGCTCTTCTGGATTGGTCGCAGGGCACGTTTGCGTCCAAGGTTGTCGTTGCCGATGGCAAACTTGATGTCACGCGTGAGATTGATGGTGGTCTTGAGACCATCAAAATTGATCTTCCGGCAATTGTCACCACCGACTTGCGCCTCAATGAGCCGCGCTATGCGTCGCTGCCAAACATCATGAAAGCCAAGAAAAAGCCGCTTGATACGCTCACCCCGGCTGATCTTGGTGTGGATACGGCACCCCGCCTGAAAACCCTGAAAGTGTCGGAACCGCCGTCACGTCAGGCAGGCGTCAAAGTTGCTGATGTTGCAGAGCTTGTCGACAAGCTGCGCAACGAAGCAAAAGTCATATAAGCGGGGGTCATCCAAATGAGCATTCTTGTTATTGCCGAACACGACAATACCGAACTGAAGGGTGGCACGCTGAATGCGGTTGCCGCCGCACAGAAAATCGGTGGCGACATCACCATTCTCGTCGCTGGCGAAAACTGCCGTTCTGTTGCCGATGCGAGCGCCAAGGTTGACGGTGTCGCCAAGGTTCTGGTGGCTGACAATGCCGCCTATGGCCACTTCCTGGCAGAAAACATTGCCGGTCTTGTCAACGGACTGGCGGGCGATTACGGCCACATTCTGGTGTCGTCCTCAACCTCGGGCAAAAACTTCATGCCCCGCGTTGCGGCCCTGCAGGACGTGGCGCAGATTTCTGACATCACCGATGTCGAAAGTGCCGATACCTTTGTCCGTCCGATTTATGCCGGTAATGCCATGGCAACCGTGCAGTCATCAGACGCGCTGAAACTGATCACGGTTCGCACCACGGGCTTTGATCCGGTTGCTGCCGAAGGCGGTTCTGCCACCATCGAAGACGTCGCAACGGTTTCCGATGCCGGTAAATCAAGCTTCGTCGGTCAGGAACTGACCGAGTCGGAACGTCCCGAACTGTCGGCTGCCAGTGTGGTTATTTCCGGTGGTCGCGGTATGGGGTCGGGTGAAAACTTCCACCTGATCGAACCGATTGCCGACAAACTGGGCGCTGCCATTGGCGCATCACGCGCTGCAGTTGATGCCGGATACGCTCCCAATGACTGGCAGGTTGGCCAAACCGGCAAAGTTGTTGCACCGCAGCTATACATTGCTGTAGGCATTTCTGGTGCTATTCAGCACCTTGCCGGCATGAAGGACAGTAAGGTCATTGTAGCGATCAATAAGGACGAAGAAGCACCGATCTTCTCGGTCGCCGATTACGGCCTTGTCGCTGACCTGTTCGAGGCCCTTCCCGCTCTGGCGAGTGAACTCGACAAATAAACTGATCCCATTTAGGGTCAAAACAGTCGATTGTATTGTTTTGACCCTAAGGGGACGAGTGGGGAACAAATGGCTTCGTTGGAAGATATTAAAACCATTGGCGTAATCGGTGCCGGACAAATGGGCAATGGCATTGCCCATGTTGTCGCACTTGCCGGTTACGACGTCCGACTTCTCGACATCTCGCAAGACGCCCTCGAAAAGGCGTTTGTCGCGATGGGCAAGAACATGGATCGTCAGGTCAAGAAAGAGCTGATTACCGCAGCGCAAAAAGACGACGCGCTCAAGCGCGTCTCAACCGGAACGGAATATACCTTCCTGTCTGACTGCGATCTGGTAATCGAAGCAGCAACCGAAAATGAAGAGATCAAAAAACAGATCTTCAAGGCACTTTGCCCGGTTCTTGGCCCCGAAGCGATCATCGCGACAAACACATCTTCGATCTCTGTAACGCGTCTGGCGTCCTACACAGACCGCCCGTCGAAGTTCATGGGCATGCACTTCATGAACCCGGTGCCGCTGATGAAGCTGGTCGAACTGATCCGTGGCATTGCCACCGATGAGGTCACCTATCGCACCATTCATGAACTGACCAAAAAACTCGGCAAAGACACGGCAAGTGCCGAAGATTTCCCGGCGTTCATCGTCAACCGCATCCTGCTGCCGATGATCAACGAAGCCATCTACACCCTCTATGAAGGTGTCGGGAACGTTCAATCGATCGATACCGCTTTGCGCCTTGGTGCAAACCATCCGATGGGCCCGCTGCAACTGGCCGATTTCATCGGTCTGGATACCTGTCTTTCGATCATGCATGTCCTCCATGATGGCTTGGCCGATACCAAGTATCGCCCCTGCCCGCTTCTGGTTAAATATGTCGAAGCTGGCTGGCTCGGTCGCAAGGCTGGACGTGGTTTCTACGATTACAGCGGTGACGAACCCGTCCCAACCCGATAAGGGTCTTAATCGTCACAAGATTAAAGCCGCTGCACATTTGCAGCGGCTTTTTTGTTGCATTACAACTGGCAAACGTCTCGAATGCAGTCAACGCATACCCGCGCTGGTAAAATAGCCGGGCAAAGAGAAAAAGACGTCTGGAGGCAGTCCGAAAATGTTTCTCGGTATTGATGTCGGTACATCTGCGGTCAAGGCACTGCTGATTGATGACAACTCGGTCACGATTGCCGAGGCTGATGTCCCATTGTCGGTGTCCAACCCGCACCCGTTCTGGAGCGAGCAAAACCCGACCGACTGGTGGAATGCCACATGCCAGTCGATTGATAAGCTCAAATCCGAAAATCCGGTCGCCCTTGCCGCGACCCGCGCCATTGGTCTTTCCGGTCAGATGCATGGTGCGACCCTGCTTGATGCCAATGACGCCCCGTTGCGCCCGGCCATCCTGTGGAACGACGGACGGGCAAAGGCCGAATGTGACGAGCTTGATGCTGCCCTGCCCGACCTTGGCCAAACTGCCGGGGTTGCGACCATGCCGGGCATGACCGCCCCAAAACTGATCTGGCTGCAAAAGCACGAACCGGATGTTTTTGCCAAAATCAAAACCGTTCTTCTGCCCAAGGATTTCATCCGCCTGTGCCTGACCGGGGAAAAAGTCACCGAAATGTCTGATGCCGCAGGCACCTTGTGGCTCGACGAAGAAAGTCGCTGCTGGAACCCCGCTGCGGTTGCCGCAAGCGGCCTTTCAATGGATCAACTGCCCAAACTGGTCGAAGGAAGTAGCGTCACAGGAAAGATCCGCCGTGAACTCGCGACCCGCTGGAACATGAAACCCGGTGTGATTGTTGCGGGCGGGGGTGGCGATGCCGCAACCGGGGGCATCGGTGTCGGGGCCGTGCGCCATGGGGACGGCTTTATCTCGCTGGGCACATCGTCACAGATTTTCGTCGCATCGGACAAATACCGCCCGCGCCCCGAAGAACTGCTGCACAGCTTTGCCCACGCCATCCCCGCCCAGTGGTTTCAGATGGCGGTCCTTCTCAATGGGGCAAGTTGCCTGTCGTGGGCGGCCAATCTTCTGGGTGAAAAGGATATCTCGGCCCTTTTGGCGCGCACGGAACATCAGCACCGCGCGCCCTCGGATGTGATTTTCCTGCCCTATCTCAACGGCGAACGCACCCCGCATAATGATCCCTATGCGCGCGGCGTGTTCTTTGGCCTTGGCAGTGACACCACCCGTGAAATGATGGTTCAGTCCGTTCTCGAAGGTGTCGCCTTCGCGCTGAGCGATGCGCAATCACGCCTGCATGCCGCGGGCACACATTGTGACCTGCCCGGTGTGATTGGCGGCGGCGCACGCAGCCGATACTGGATACAGTTGATCGCCAATATCATGGGAACGCCACTTGCCCGTTACGAAGGTGCCACCAAGGGACCGGCATTTGGCGCGGCACGTCTGGGGCGGCTGGCCCTGACCAAGGAGGCGGTAGAAGACGTCTGCCAGAAACCGGCAATCGACGAAGTCATCGAACCTGATATGGCCCACTACACCACCTATCAGCCCCGATTTGCCAAATTCAAACGCATTTATTCCGCCCTGCGTGAGGAATTCACCCCTACGTAACGTCCGCCACCACAGTCAAACCATTCCCCCACACTATTTGGCGCATGCCCCATCGCCTGCAAAAACAGAGAATTCATTAGCAGGTTCTTTAAAGCACTGAAATGCGCCCAATATTAAACGGATGGATTGATATTTTTCTATTTGGATAAAACATGACCATTGCAGTTGTTGGAAGTTCCAATGTCGATTTTTCCGCCCGTGTAACCACCCTGCCCGTGCCCGGCCAAACCGTCCTTGCCAAGGCATACACAACCGGCCCCGGTGGCAAAGGCTGTAATCAGGCGACGGCCGTCTCACGCCTTGGGGTTCCGCCGATCTTCATTTCCAAAATTGGTGATGATCTTCTGGGACGTGACCTTTTGGAAACGCTCAAGGCCGAAGGTCTTGATACCAACAATCTGATCGTCGCCTCAGACGCACAAACCGGAACGGCACTGATTTCAATCGAAGACAGCGGTGAAAACATGATCACGGTCGCAGGCGGTGCGAACATGATGATGACCCGTGCTGACCTTCACGACAAACGCCATGTCTTGCGTGACTGCAAATATTTGCTGTTGCAGCTTGAATGTCCGGTGGTTGCGGTTGATTGCGCCATGAAATATGCCCGCGAAGGCAGTGCCAAAATCATGCTTGATCCGGCCCCCGTGCCAGATCGCGTGGTGTTGCGCGATCTGATGGTGCTAACCGATATCGTTACGCCGAACACCACCGAATGCCATGCCATGACCGGAATTATGCCCGACGACATGGCAACCGCCCGTGACGCGGCCAAAATCCTGCACGACATGGGTCCGGAAACCGTGATCATTAAAATGGGCGGCAAGGGTGCATTTTATTCTGCCAACGGTCAAACCGGACTGGTGCCGCCATTTGATGTGTCACCGGTTGATACCGTGGCGGCCGGGGATTGCTTTAACGCGGGTCTGGCCGTTGCGCTTCACGGTGGACAAAGCCTGCCTGATGCGGTTCGGTTTGCCTGTGCGACCGGGGCTCTGGCAACAACCCGCCCCGGTGCCGCCGATGCCGCCCCGACACTTAGCCAAGTCATGTCACTGATTGAAGAAAACAGTTAGCAGCACGGCCTTATGGGTTTTGCGTTCGTGATGATCTGAACCTGACCCGGCGATACCCGCGTTATGATACGTTTGTTTTTTCGTATCATAACGCTCTTCCAGATCTCGGGAATACTGGTTGTGCGGGATTGATCAAACCTTACGACGCCTGATCGATCAGGCGGTTGAAATACGCGACAACCTCTGGCGCGTCCCATTTGGCGATGCCTTCTAATTTGCCAATCAGTTCACCATTCGCATCGATCACAAAGCTGGTTGGTAACCCGCGTGCGCCCATGGCGCGTGCGGTCGCCCCTTTGGGGTCCAAAAGCACGTCCAAATGTTCGATTCTATTGTTTTCAAAGAATTTCGAAACGTCATCCGCCCCGCCACGATCCTGACTAAGGGCCAAAACCCGCATGGGCTTATCAGCCATTTCAGCAGCCAGTTGATCAAGCTCGGGCATTTCCTTGACGCATGGCACACACCATGTCGCCCACAGATTAACCAAAACAACCTGTCCTTTCAGGCTGTTAAGGGACATTTCCGTGCCTGCCTCGTCAACGAATGTTGCATTTTCAAGCAACGATTCGGCGTTGCGAAGCTCGATCATTTTTGAAAGTTCAGACGGGAATTGCGGTTCTGCAAAGGCAGGGGTTGCATAAATGCCCGATATGGCGACAATCACGCCAAGTTTTACGAATTGAAGCAAAGCCTTCACAATTCCCACCTTTTCCAAATACTGCGGATCACGATGACCGACCAAAACGCCACCGACCAGAAAAACGCCAATTCCCTTTGGGGCGGCCGCTTCGAAGCAGGCCCGTCTGCCATCATGGAAGAAATCAACGCTTCCATCGGTTTTGACAAACGCCTGTATGCCCAGGATATCCAGGGCTCAAAAGCCCATTGCGCGATGCTGGTCAAGCAGAACATCATCCCTGCCGAAGATGGCGACAAAATCACCAATGGTCTAGACCAGATTCTTCAAGAAATCGAGAGCGGCGCCTTTAAATTCTCGGCCGCCCTTGAAGATATCCATATGAATGTCGAAAGCCGCCTGCGTGAATTGATCGGCCCAGCCGCAGGTCGCCTGCATACTGCGCGCTCGCGCAATGATCAGGTCGCAACCGATTTCAAACTGTGGGTCCGCGATGTTGCCTTGGCCGATCTTGAAGTCGGCCTTAAGGGCCTTCAGGAAGCCTTGATCACGCAGGCTGGCACGCACGCCGAAACCATCATGCCGGGCTTCACCCACCTTCAGGCGGCCCAGCCGGTGACTTTTGGCCATCATCTTCTGGCCTATGTCGAAATGTTTGGTCGCGACCGTGGGCGCGTTGCCGATTGCCGAGTACGGGTCAATGAAAACCCGCTGGGCTCAGCCGCCCTTGCGGGTACGCCCTACCCGATTGACCGCCACATGACCGCAAGTACGCTTGGCTTTGACCGCCCGACGGCAAATTCGCTCGATGCGGTATCGGATCGTGATTTCGCGCTGGAATATCTCAATGCCGCGTCGATCACCGCCATGCATCTGTCGCGCTTGGCCGAGGAAATGGTCATCTGGTGTTCGGCACAGTTCAAATTTATCGGCATGTCCGACAAGTTTTCAACCGGCTCCTCGATCATGCCGCAAAAACGCAATCCGGATGCCGCCGAACTGATCCGATCCAAAATCGGGCGTATTGTTGGCTGCTATAATTCGCTGATGCTGTCGATGAAGGGCCTGCCGCTGGCCTATTCCAAGGACATGCAGGAAGACAAGGAACCGGTGTTTGAGGCCCACGACCATCTTGGTCTGTGTGTGGCCGCCATGACCGGCATGATTGCCGACATGAAAGTCTTCACCGACAACATGCGTGCGGCTGCTGGTGCGGGCTATACCACCGCAACCGATCTGGCCGATTGGCTGGTTGCCGAACTTGGCATGCCATTCCGCGATGCCCACCATGTGGTCGGGGCCACCGTCAAACTGGCCGAAACCAAGGGCTGTGATCTTGATCAGCTCTCGCTTGACGAATTGCAGGGGATCGAACCCAAAATCACCAATGCGGTGTATGACGTGCTGACCGTCGAAGCATCGGTCGCTGCGCGTCAAAGCTTTGGCGGCACGGCCCCGGTTCGTGTGACCGAATCCGTTGCTGCGGCAAAGGAAAGGTTCCTCAAATGAACAACGCCTTGCTTAAACGCGGCACCATTGTCGCACTTGCTGTAATGCTCGGACTGTCGGTTGCGGCCTGTGGTAAAAAAGGCCCGCTCGAACCGCCAACCGACAAGGGTCAAGAATATCCAAGGGACTATCCGGCCAAATGAACCATTTTGAATATATCGACGGCGTCCTTCACGCAGAAGGCGTCGCCCTCCCGGAGCTGGCTGAAAAAGTCGGCACCCCGTTCTTTTGCTATTCCACAGCAACGCTTGAACGCCACTACAAGGTTTATGCTGACGCATTTTCCGGTCTGGACGCGACCGTTTGCTATGCGATCAAGGCAAACTCCAATCAGGCGGTCTTAAAAACGCTGGGCAAGCTGGGTGCAGGTGCCGACGTTGTATCTGTTGGCGAAATGCGCCGCGCCCTTCGGGCCGGTATCGCACCGGGCAAAGTTATCTTTTCGGGCGTCGGCAAGGCCGAAGACGAAATGCGCGAAGCCCTTGAGGCCGACATTGCCCAGATCAATGTCGAAAGCATTCCCGAACTGATCGAACTGAACCGGGTTGCCCTTGATATGGGTAAAAAGGCCCGCATTGCATTGCGCATCAATCCGCATGTCGATGCCAAAACCCATGAAAAGATCGCCACCGGCAAGGCCGAAAACAAATTCGGTATCGACTGGACCCGCGCGATTGAGGTTTACCGCGATGCGGCCGCCATGGACGGCATTGAGGTAACCGGCATTGCCATGCATATCGGATCGCAACTGACCGACCTGACCCCGTTCCGCGAAGCCTTTACCCGCCTTGCCAGTCTGGTCGAACAACTGCGCGCCGAAGGCATTGAAATCCGCAATCTTGATCTTGGCGGCGGTCTTGGCATTGCCTATCAGGGCGAAACACCGCCGCTGCCCGATGCTTATGGCCAGATGGTGCGTGAAACTGTCTCGCACCTTGGCTGTCACATCACGCTTGAGCCGGGCCGTCTGATTGCCGGCAATGCTGGCATCATGGTCTCACGCGTCATGTATATCAAAGACGGCGAAGCCAAACGCTTCGTCATTCTTGATGCCGCGATGAACGATTTGATCCGCCCGACCCTGTATAACGCCTATCACGAAATCATCCCGGTCGATGAACAGGGTGAAAACGACAAACAGGCAACGGTTGATATTGTCGGTCCGATTTGTGAAACCGGCGATACCTTTGGCAAGGACCGCAAACTGCCCGATAACCTCAAGGCCGGTGATCTTGTCGCCGTGATGTCGGCGGGTGCGTATGGTGCGGTAATGTCATCGACGTACAACACCCGTGCGTTGACCCCCGAAGTGCTGGTCAAGGGCGACGAATTTGCCATTGTCCGCCCGCGTCAGGAAATCGACGAACTGATCAATATGGACCGCATTCCGGGCTGGCTTGATTAGGGTCTGAACCCAATTTAATGTTTAAAATGGGTTCAGACCCTAAGTAAACGCGACCATCCAATGTTATTTTAAAGGCGGCCCTCATCTCAGGGCCGCCTTTTTATTTGCCGCCACAACCGCGCAATAACTTGACCAAAGTCCGCAAAGCCCCAAACTCTAGAAGGAGTGAACTCGCGGTACACCATAGCCACAGACTGGCACAAAGGACCCTTCATCGCATGTCGCTGATACCGCCGCATCCTGCAATGGAAACTCATGTGCGCCGAACGCGCATGGTTTTGTTGTGGGAAAAGGTATGGCCCTGCGTGATCCCGGCCGTTGGCCTGATCGTCCTTGTCGTTGGTCTGACCTTAACCGGCACGTTTGAATTTTTGCCCCCGACCGGGCACATCATTTTGCTGTCGATATTGTCTGTTGCCATGATGGTCGCCGTCACTGTGCCGTGGCGGAACTTTCGCTGGCCAACCCGACGCGACATCCTGCACCGGCTGGAACGCGAAAACGGGCTTGAAAACAATCCGCTGCAAAGTCTTGAAGATCACATATCCGAGACCGAAGATCCGCTCACAAGCTATCTCTGGCAAAAGCAACTCGGCCTGCATGAAGCTGCCATCGTAAAATTGCGTCTGCCGCGCCCGATCCCCGCCATCAGCCGGATTGACCGTTTTGGCATCGTCGCCATTCCGGTTTTGCTGCTGTTTGTTGGCATCATGGCCGGACACAACACCGTTTCCGAACGGTTTTCCAAGGCCTTTAGCCCCCTGCAACGCTTGGGTGCGGCTGATTTCACGGCAACTTTGTGGGTCACCCCGCCCCCCTATACCGGGCAAGTCCCAAGGGTCTTGCAGATTTCCGAAACCGGGGCAAACGCCGCCAGTCAATCCGCAACAGGAACCGGGACAGATGGCCCGCAAAACCAGACCACCGGGGGGCCGTCCAACGGGGAGGTGATTAATTTTCAGGTCCCCGCCGGATCGACCCTTGATGGCACGATCTCAAGCATCTGGGAACCAACCCTGACTGCGCCTGATGGGGAACGCCCGATCGCCGAAAGCAACGACAACAGTTATGTCCTGTCGACCGCGATCAATCAGTCTGGCACATGGCGCATTTCGGTCTGGGGCAATGACCGCATGACGCTGAACATCAATCTGGTGGCCGACACCGCCCCGACACTTGGCTTTGTCAGCCCGCCATCGGTCACCCGGCGCGATCATCTGCGCCTTGATTACGTTGCCAATGACGATTACGGCATGGCGGAGCTTGATCTTGTCATCACCCCGGCCCCGACCGACGGTATGGATGATCAGTTCGGTCCGATTGATGCCATCACACGCGATCTCAAGGGTGAAGAACCCACCCATAGCAGCACACCAACCCGCATCGAAGGCCCGCGCTTCATTGATCTGGTTGCTCATCCGTGGGCCGGATTGCCGGTCAACATTCAAATGCATGCGCGCGACAATGCCGGACAAACCGCCCAAAGCGACATGCGATCAATTGTGCTGCCCGAACGCGAATTCACCCATCCGGTTGCGCAAAAGCTGATTGCGATCCGGCGTACCTTGTTGCGCCATCCCGACCGCGCACTTGAAATGCAGCAGGCCCTGTTGCCGGTTCTCTATGCGCCGCAGGCCTTTAATGGTCAGATCGGCGTGTTTTTGGCCCTGTCGGTGGCTGAAAGCCGGTTATCGGCCAACCTTGACGACCGCACCGTGCATCAGAATGTCGCCGGACTTTTGTGGCACATCGCCGAGGAAATCGAACGCGGCAGCTATGGCATTGCCGAACGCAACCTGATGGAAGCCGAAGAACGTCTGTTGCAGGCTCTTGCTGATCCTGACGTCACCGAAACTGAAATCGCGCGTCTGATCGAAGAATACCGTAATGCCTTGAATGAATATCTTGCCGCACTGACCCGCGAAGCAACACCCGCCTCGGACGATCAACCCCAGGCAAATGCCACCCTCGAACAACAAGATCTTTCGCGGATCATTGATCAGATTGATGCCCTGATGCGCGCAGGCGCACGTGAAGATGCCCGCCAGTTGATTGACCGGCTGCGCGAACTTGTCGAAAACATGCAAGTCACCACCGGCGAAGGCGGCATGGACATCACATCGTCTTTGCGCGAAATGCTTGATGGCATGCGCGATCTGTCCCGCCGCCAGCAAGACATCATGAACGAGGGCGACAACCCGGCCACCGCCAACGGCCCCGGCCCGCGCGCCAATGAACAACAAGGTCTTGCCGATGATGCCGGTGATATCATGAACAGTCCGGGCATCGGGCAGTTTGGCGACATCAGCGGCATGAATTCGGTGATTGAGGCCATGCGCCGGGCTGCCGAGGCCCTTGGCCGCAACCGATCCCACGAAGCCCTGCAATATCAACGCGAAGCCATGGAAAACCTGCAACAGGGCATTGGCGAAATCAGCCGTGCACTCGAAGGGCTCAGCCAGATTGCCCCGATGCTCGAAGACCTGCAAGGGAATGGCCGTCGCGATCCGCTGGGGCGTCCGGTTGGCGGGGATGGCACAACCACCATTCCCAATGTCGATACCCTCGAACGGGCATGGCGCATTATGCAGGAACTGCGTCGGCGGTCGGGCGATCCTGACCGTCCGCAGATCGAACAGGAATACATCGACCGCCTGCTCAAGCGGTTCTAGGAAGCGTCATGCGCACGAGGCACACCTCATGGCACGCCTTTAAACGGCACTGACGGCATTTTAACAACATCTATGCCGTCACACATCCGGCAAAGCCCAAACCAGCCCTGCACGCTGATATGGCGCAATGGCGCGGTATCGCGTTTCCCCCAAAAACAAAAGGCAGCGAATGAACGCTGCCTTTTGCATCAACTGGTTTTACCACCCCGAAAGGCTTAAGGTTCGGCGGCCTCACGCGGGTCAAGGAACGTGACCTGCAAACGGGTTGCCGTCGGGTTCGGACGCCGGATCTTGGTTTCAACCGTAATGCTTTCACCCGCAGGCAGCATTTGCGGCTCCATCGGCATATCCGCACTGGCCTGAGCCTTGGTTTCATCATAGATCAGCGGCATCTTCTTGCGCTGAACCACACGATCAAGCGGATCAAGAAGCTCGATCAGAAGATACGGCAACACAACCGGCTCTTCGACGATGTTCACAATCTCGGCGCGCACGACCAAAACATCGACGCCGTCTTCGTCTTCACGGGTCGGTGGCAATTCACGAATATCAAGACCGTCGCCAACATGGGGCACATCAAGGCCAACCATGTCATAGACCTTGGCAATCGGCGGCCAAAGGTTGATCAGGATGTCCTTGGCAAAGTAACCACCCGCACCAATGCCACCAATCAGCAGCAAAAATACGATCCAGCCAACAATCCCTTTTTTCTTTTTGGGGGCCGGTTTCGGATTGTTGCGGATAAGCTGTTCGGGGATCGGGGGCGGATCGGGAATTTTGTCCGCATCTTCAAATCCGGGGTCAACACCCCCGCCGCCCATTCGATCAGCATTGAAATCAGCGCCCAGCGCCCCTTCCTGATTAAATGGTGCAGGCAAATCGCTGTCCGATTGTGCCGCTGGTGCAGGTGCGGGTTCCGGCTTCTTGGCCCCCGGAGGGTCCTGATGCCAGCTATTGCCGCAGCTCTTACAGCGCACAGTTCGGCCCTTTGGGCCGATGGCCTCCGTTTTAACGGAGTATTTCTTGGAACAATCTGGGCAAGTTATGATCATTGCAAACCTGGCATCTCGATGTCAGCGGAACCAAACACGGGGATGGCCTTTAACATACTCATGGCCAACGGTCCCCCGATATCGTCGGCAGAGAATAACACTATATGTAAATAGCGGCGATTTAACAGACTGTTAAGCAGAGATAACAGAAGCTGCCTCAATTTGGGTGTCTAAACATTGCGTAAAGCCACTGATCGTGGCATCCGAAACAGATAGAAAATTGTGCGTCGCGAGTCGGTATGGTGTCGATATTGGAATGCCAAGGCATTTCGCCAACCCCAGCGACGTTAAGAGAAATTCTTGTGATTTGCCATGGCAATCGCCTGTGCAAACCGTCATTCGATCAAGTGGAGCGCCGATTTTGACCGAAGTTGTCAGTTTCAGGAACGTCGGAGTCCGGTACGAATCCGGACCGGAAATTTTGCGCGACCTGAACTTTAGCCTCCAACGCGGCAGCTTTCATTTTTTGACCGGCGCGTCGGGTGCCGGCAAATCGACCTTGATGCGTCTTTTGTATCTGGCACTGCGTCAGACTCGGGGCGAAATAAATATTTTTGGCCGCGACAATATCCGCATTCCGCGCGATGAACTGCCCGCGATCCGGCGAAGAATCGGCGTGGTGTTTCAGGATTTCCGCCTGATCAATCACCTCAGCACCTTTGAAAATGTGGCCCTGCCCTTGCGCGTTGCCGGTGTCGAAGACCTGCAAATTCGCAAAAACGTCACCGAACTTCTCGAATGGGTCGGTCTGGGCGACCATATCAATGCGCAGCCATCGCGCCTGTCGGGCGGGCAGCAACAGCGCGTGGCAATTGCGCGCGCCGTCATCGGGCGCCCCGCCCTTCTTCTGGCTGATGAGCCGACCGGCAACGTCGATGACCGCATTGCCATGCGGTTGCTCTATTTGTTTGAAGAACTCAACAAACTGGGCACCACCGTGCTGATCGCCACCCATAACCGGCAACTCGTGCGGCGCTTTGGCCATACCCAATGGCTGCTCGAAGGTGCGACACTGCATGACGTGACCCAATCGGGTTAAGCTACATCTAAAATACGGGCTAAAATACCGGCTAAGATATCGACGCCACCTCGATCAACAGGACCAACAGACGATTATGGCTTTTCGCTCACATCCGTCACATCTGCCGCTCGAAGCCGATTCTTCATCGCGCTTCCTGCCCTGCATCGTCGCCCTGATGGTCGCCCTGCTGACCTTTTCGATGGTCGGCCTTGGCGCCCTGCACGATAGCGTTGGCCAATGGTCCGGGCAGATCGAAGGCAGCCTGTCGATACAGGTCCCGCCAACCGAACTGGCAAAACGCAGCCCCGAACAACGCGAAGCCGCCCTGCAAGAAACCGTCAACACCATCATTGATGAACTGGCAAACCTGCCCGGCATCGCTAGGATCGAAGAACTCAGCCCCGAAACCATGGCCGCCCTGCTGGAACCCTGGCTTGGCCCTGATGAGGTCGTGAGCGAACTTCCCATTCCGCGCATCATCGAAATCACCCCGGAAACCGGCTTTAATTTTGATGCCCTCGAACGCCAGCTTGGTGAAATTGCGCCTGAGGCCGTGCTCGATGATCACCGCATCTGGATTGAACGCATTGCCGATGTCGCCTTTTCGGTCGAACTGGCGCTGACCGTTCTGATTGTTGTTCTGTTTGGTGCGACAATGCTGTCGATTGTCTTTGCCACCAAATCAGGCTTTTCGATCCATCATAAAATCATCGAACTTTTGCACCTGATTGGTGCACAGGATGATTATATCGCCCGGCAATTTGGCCGCCATAGCCAACGGCTGGCATTTTTTGGCGCCTTGGTCGGGCTTTTGATATCACTGGCGGTCTCTGCTTTTATTGCCTGGCTTGGCCTGCGCGCGGGTTGGCCGATCCCGTCGCTGGTTTTCAGTCCATTATTCATTGCCCTTATCGTTGCCATTCCGTTTATTGTCGCATTGGTTGCCTATCTTACCGCAACCCGCACTGTGCTGCGTGTCTTACGCCAAATGTTATAATTCTGCGCGTAAGCCATGTTGTCACCAGACGCGCTCCTTCGTATAGTCTGATCACGCTTCCCTTTTGGGATCATGGCCTTAGGAGATCCGCACTCATGTCCGCACGCCCCACATCAGGCACGCTCAAATGAACAAACCACCGCTTAGTGTGCAACTCCGGCGCCGGTCTCGAAGGTTCCGTTTTTTGCTCTCCACCCTGATCGTGCTCGGTCTGGTGTGGCTTGCCGGATTTGTCTGGTATGTCGAGTCCATCCCAACCACGGTCGACAATCCCGATCAGCGCACCGATGCCATTGTCGTTCTGACCGGCGGCAGTGAACGCCTGTCGGAAGGCCGCCGCCTGCTGGCACGCGGATTGGCAAAGAAACTGTTCATTTCCGGGGTTTACCGCGGCGTTGAAGTCGATGAGTTGCTGTCGGTCGGTAAATCGGACCCGCGTTTGATTGCCTGTTGCGTTGTACTGGGCCATGTCGCGGAAAACACCCGTGGCAATGCCATGGAAACCGCCGTCTGGGTCAACGAACAGGGCTACAAAAGCCTGCGGATTGTCACCGCGAACTACCACATGCGCCGATCCCTTCTGGAATTCAAAAGCCTGATGCCCGGTGTCGATATCATCGCCAACCCCGTCTTCCCCGATACGGTCCGGATCGAAGACTGGTGGCGCTACCCCGGAAGCACGGCCCTGATCGCCAGCGAATTTAACAAGTACCTGTTCGCCGGTCTGCGCAACTCGATTTTACAATGGCTGCCCGGGGGCAATCACCCGTCATTGCAAACACCCGATGCCAGCGAACCCGATCAGAACGACTATTCCGCGTCGAACAACAAAACCGGCTAAGGCCGATCAACAATCGCCATTTTACGATTGCCGTAATACTGTTACAAAGCACCAGATACATAAGCGTTTGAAGGATTTTTCTGAATGAGAGCCCTGCGCGCGTTACTTTTTAACGTGTTGTTTTTTGGCGGAACAGCCCTGCTGTGCATCAGCATGATCCCCCTGATGGCCTGTGGCCGCAAGGCCAGCCAGTTTGTCGGCCATGCATGGTGTGTCCTGACCCAGTTTGCCCTGAACCATTCGGTCGGCATGTACAAACGCATCACCGGGCTTGAAAACCTGCCCGATGGCCCCTGCATTCTGGTGGCAAAGCATCAATCGGCGTGGGAAACCCTGACCTTTCACACGGTGGTGCCCGATCCGGCCTATATCCTCAAAAAGGAACTGATCAAAATCCCGCTGGTCGGGCAGTTTCTGCATCTCTCAGGTCAGATCGCGGTTGACCGTTCCGCCGGGGGCTCGGCCCTTAAGGACATGATCAAGGGGGCGTCACAGGCGCTCAAGGAAAACCGTCAGGTGATCATTTTCCCCGAAGGCACGCGCACCCCACCCGGATCAAGCCGCCCGTATCATCCGGGCGTTTACGCGCTGTATAAGGCCTTCCCGGACATCAAGGTTATTCCGGTTGCCGTCAATTCCGGCATGTTCTGGGGCAAGGACAGCTTCATGAAATATGGTGGCCGGGTCACCATGGAACTGATGCCCCCGATTGAACATGGTCTGGACCGCAAGACCTTCATGAAAGAAATCAAAACCCGCATCGACACCCGCACCCGCGAGCTTGAAACCGAGGCCCAGCGCGAATTTAACCTGCCGATGCTGACCTCTGCCGACATCGCCGCCGAAGAAGAAGCCAATCAGGAAAAAACCTCCTGATCCGCAAGGTCGGTTGTCAGATCGATAAAACAACAAAGGCCGGGCTGCACAACGCATCCCGGCCTTTTGTATGTCTTTTTGCCTTAGGATACGGCGCGTTTTCTCTTGGTGGCCTGCCAGATACCAAAGGCAATCAAGGCAATCCCGCCCAGATGATAAAGGTGCAATTCTTCCCCCAGAAAGACAATTGCAAGCCCACTGGCAAACACCGGGATCAGATACATAAAGACACCCGCCGTCGCCGGACCGACAATCGACACCCCCCTGTTCCAGAAAAGATATCCAAAGAACGCAGGCCCCGCACCGATATAGAAAATCTTCATCATGTCGGGCCACGCCGGATCAAGATGGGTAAAGAACGGCTCGCCGTTCACCACAAGCGACCAGACATAAAGCGGGGTTAAAAACACCAGACCAATCAGGGCCGACACAAACACAAGGCTCAGCGGATGAACCCCCTTTGGCGCACGTTTAAGCAACATCGAATAGGCGGCCCAAACCATGGCCGATACCATTGCAAACACATCGCCAGACACGAAACTCATTTCGGTAAACACCGAAAAATCTGCCTTTGCAATGATCGTTGCCGTACCAACACCCGCCACCAGCACCCCGACCCACTGACTTAACGTCGGCTTGTTTGCGGTTAATACGGCGGCAAAGATCAGCACCCACACAGGGGCGGTTGCATTGAGCAAACCGGTATTGACCGCCGTTGTGTTATAGGCCGCAAGATAGATGATGATCGAAAACAGGAAGACACCGGTAAAGCCGATCAGAAACATCGACATCTTGTGCTGCGCCATCAGGCGCAAATCGCGCCCAAGGTATCTGGCACAGAACGGAAACAGCATCACAGCCGCCACAACCCAGCGCCAGAATGCCAATGCTTCAAACGGCACTGTCGCATTCACCCCGCGCGCCACAACGTGGTTTGATCCCCACATCATCGCACAGATCACCAGCATCAAATAGGCCAGCGGCAGCGGGGTTTGATCCCCCTGTGTCACACTCGGCGCGTTCGATACATTCGACGCATTCGCGTGGCTCATCAGATGCCCGCCCCCATGTTAATCTCGCCGTATTCGCGGCGCACCAGATCCATCAAATCATGCAACGGCGGATCGACAATCCCCATTTGATCCAGATGCAACACCGTGTTTTCCAGATATTCCAGATTGGGACCCACATTGCCATGGGCCGCCACAATGATCTCAACCGCAGTGCGCACCGGCAGGTTCCCGGCATATTGTTCATGGGTCGGATCGGCAACATAGGTATGTGCGATCACTGTGCGCCCATCAGAAAGTTCAACTTCGACATCGGCAGGAATATAGGTGTTGGTCACAAGCTCGCGCTCATCAAGATACCCTTTCACCATCCCCCAGTTTTCCGGTGTGATGCGAAAGGCATTCCCCACACATTCCCCGCCCTTGTTCAGGCCAAGAACAAGCCCCGGATTTTCCGGCGTGCCACGATAATGATGGGAATAGATACAGAACGACCGATGGTAACCGGGCAGCTTGGCACGCGCTTTTTCCGCGAACTCAAACCCCGGTCGCCACAACAGCGAACCATATCCAAAGACCCATCTATCCTGGGCGTCCGTCACGATATCCTCCAAAAGTCTTCTATGTTCGGGTTCGCAATGCCATGAACCGTGCGTCAGGCTAACGCTTGATCATCACCAAGGCCACCCCGAGTGCGGCCACCCCGAACCCGACAAATCCCAAAAGTCCAAGCTGTTCATCAAACAGAAGCCACGCAAACATCGCAGCCGTCGGCGGGACAAGGTAAAACATGCTGGCAACGCGGGTGGCCTCGCCCTGTTTGATCAAAACCATCAACAACATGATGGCCCCAATCGACAACACCAGAACAAGCCACGCCATCGCCAGAATGAAGTCCATGCTCCATTCAACCGTCAACGGCTCCTTGATAAGCGCAATCACCCCGACAACAAGACTGGCCGCAACATATTGAACGACTGTGCCGCTCAAAAGATCCATACCAGTGCAAAAGCGCTTTTGATAAAGGGTGCCCGCCGTCATGGCGAGCAGTGCAACCACCGCCAACCCAATGCCAAATGCGGTAATGCCAACCCCGTCGCCAATTTTGGGCACCAGCACAAGCGCCACCCCGACAAGGCCAAGCACCAGACCGCCCCATTGGCGCAGTGACACCCGTTCACCCAAAATCGCCCCGACGACCGATGCGGTGACAACCGGCTGCAACCCGACAATCAGGGCCGCCAGCCCGGCCGGAAGGCCGGTATCAATCGCCCAGAACACCCCGCCAAGATACAGCCCGTGGACCAGTGCGCCCGTGGTCCCGATATGGACCGCCTCGCGCCAGGTTTTCGGCCATTTTGCGCCCATAAGGATGACAACCGGCACCATCAAAACCAGCACAATGACAAATCGGACAAACAGGAAAACGAACGGATCGGCATATGGCAGGCCGAATTTGGCACCGACAAAGCCCGTGCTCCACAGGAACACAAACACAAACGGCATGAACCGTGCGAATGCCGGGTGGCTGGTGGCAGACATGACTATCCCCTTGGTCCGGCTGATGATGCAATTTGGGGCACATCATCAAACCGACTGGTGACCTGCACAACACAGGCCATCCGTTATTTATTCATCCGTCTTTTTCTTGCCCGTCTCATCGCTTTGGCGTGCTTCACCTTCGGCCGAGAAATTAGCAAAATACTGCCCGGCATCAACAATGCCGCGCCGGATTTCACGGGTGCGCGAAAACAGCTCAAACAGCTTGTCGCCCTCGCCCCAGCGAATGGCACGTTGCAACGCCATCAGGTCTTCCTGAAAACGTCCCAGAACATCCAGAACCGCCTCGCGATTGTTCAAAAACACATCGCGCCACATGGTCGGGTCGGACGCGGCAATACGGGTGAAATCCCGAAAACCGGTTGCCGAAAACTTGATTACCTCCTGACGCAGCGCATCTTCAAGATCGGTCGCTGTCCCGACAATCGTGTAGGCAATCAGATGGGGCAGATGCGATGTAATCCCCAGAATGCGGTCATGATGGTCCGCATCCATGCGTTCGACATACATCCCGCACGCTTCCCAAAGGGCCGTGACCTTGTCAGCGGCATCTTCGCTTTCACCGGGAACCGGCGTCAAGATGCACCAGCGTTCTTCAAACAGTTCCGGGAAACCGGAATCCGGGCCGGAATGTTCGGTCCCGGCCAACGGGTGGCCCGGCACAAAATGCACGCCTTCGTCAAGTTGCGGGGCAATGTCACGGATCACCGATTGTTTGACCGACCCGACGTCCGAAACAATCGCCCCCTTTTTCAAGGCCCCTGTAAGCTGTGCGCCAATCGCCTCGTTGGCACCAAGCGGTGCGCACAGCATCACCAGATCAGCATCGCCAACCGCGTCCTTGATGTCGCAATAGGCTTCATCGGCAAGACCAAGTTCAAGCACCCGGTCGCGGGTCGCTTCCGACCGCACAGCACAGGTAATCTTGTTGGCAAGGCCATCACGCTTGATACGGCGTGCCATGGACGAGCCGATCAGGCCCATGCCGACAAAGGCGACAGTGTTAAACAACGGCTGGGATGCAGTTTTGGTCATTTTACAGGTTCACAAAGTCCTTGATGGTCTGAAGGCAGATTTCCATTTCTTCCTTCGTGCCGATTGAAACACGTAGCATCTGCGACAGGCCATAGGCCCCGATTTTGCGCGGGATCACACCGCGCGCCATCATGAAATCATTGGCGGCATCGGCGTTTTTGCCATCCTGTGCCGGGAATTCGATCATCACGAAATTGCCATAGCTCGGATGCGCTGTCAGGCCACCAATCGCGTTGACCTCATCGCGGAACCACGCCAGCGTCTCGGCATTGTGGCGCACACAATCATTGACGAAGTCATCATCATCAAGGGCAGCAACACCGGCTTCCTGCGTTGGCAAAGGCACGTTGAACGGATTGCGCAGACGCTGCAACACATCGGCAATCTCAACCGGGGCATAGCACCAGCCAAGACGAATGCCGCCAAGACCATAAATCTTGGAAAATGTCCGGGTCATCACGGTGTTATTGCCCGCTTTGACCAGTTCTTCACCGGCGGAATAATCTTCCTGACCGGTCATGAACTCGGCATAGGCCGCATCCACCACCAGAACGATGTCTTCACGCAGACCATCACGCAGGCGCTTCATTTCGCCGTCGGTGATATAGGTCCCGGTCGGGTTGTTCGGATTGGCAACAAAGACAATCTTGGTTTTTTCCGTTACCGCGGCCAGCATCGCATCAACACTGGTTGTCATGTTGGTTTCCGCCGCCGTCACCGGCACCGCACCAACCCCTTTGGCCGCAATCGGATACATCAGGAAACCGTGCTGCGAATACAGCACTTCATCGCCCGGACCGGCATAGGCACGGATCAACAGGGTCAGAAGTTCATCGGACCCGGCACCACAGACAAGCTGATCCATTTCAAGATCATATTTCTCGGCCAGCTTCTTGCGCAGCAAGTCACACCCGCCATCGGGATAACGATGCAGGCGGCTGGCGGTATTGCGCAGCGCCTCCATGGCTTTGGGGCTCGGACCAAGCGCGCCTTCGTTCGACGACAGTTTGATCACGCGCTGCGTGCTGTTGGCACTGGATTTACCACCCTGATAGGGGGAAATTTCAAGGATACCGGGGCGTGGGGTGGGCGCAGACATTACGTATATTCTCCCAAAGGAAGTGATGGCTTATTGAAACCACCCTTGAATTTTAACTCAGTGCGTCTTCCGAAATCGGCACGGCATAGGCGCCGACCACACGCAGGCTTTCGGGATTAAGTCCCTGCTCGGCCAGTGTGGCTTGAAACGCATCGGCGCGATTACAAAAGAATCCCGGCACATCAACAAGAACAAAACGCCGATCTGCGGCGATTTCGTCAGAAAAGCCAAGGATTGCCGATCCGTTGAGGCCATCCGCAATTTTTTTGCGCGCCGTATCCATCGAAATCTCTTTGGACAGGCTTACCACGAACAGGGTTCGGTCATCACCACTGTCTTCAAGATCAATTGCCGCCAGAACAAAACCTTCGGTTTGCTCGCCGCGTCCGACCGGGCGTCCGCCAAATGGCAATTTGGAAACAACCCGGACCGCACTATGTTCGGTCAAAAGCGTCCACCATGGCATCGGCTCGCCAAATTCGGGTTTGGGAAACACACCAACCGCCGCCCGGCCTTCTTCAAGTGCGCCATATGCTTCGCGCGGGGTCTCAAACTCGACAATCTCGTTAAGGCACCCGAAATTCAGACGTGCCAGTTCCCAGCAATCCTGACCTTCGGCATTGCGGCAAAGTGCAATGGTATAAGGTGCCTCAAGACGGGTTCCCGCCGCGATCATTTCGCGCCAGATTTGAATAAGCGCTGTTTTGGGAAACGCACCATCATGGCGATCAACAAGGGTGCGCATAATACGCGCCTCACGCGCCGGACGATAAGGTACCTTTACCTTGCCACCGGCCGCGATCACGCGGTCCTTATAGGCGCCAACCGCCTGCACAACCTTGGTCCGCCGAATGATCAGCGATTGCAGCGCCTGATCGATGTCATCGATTTCACCGCGCAGCCCGTCAAGGTCAAGATTTGCCAAATTTTCGTTGTCTAACGCCATAATCCACTCATCTTTTGAACGGCGCACAGTATAAGAGCCCAACTGAAAATTCCAGCACGGTTTGAAGCTTTGATTTTGTGGGGGTTTTTAGGCGCACACGGATCGCAAGGTTAGGCACCCTGCAATCTCTGTGCAACGACAAAATCGCCCATACGCAACGCCCCCGAAAGGTTTGCTACATTTCGCCCACAGTGCGGCGGTTTCCTTGTGAAATTGTCACCGACATCCGGTGCGACGAAGCTGTTGATATTGGCCGAAATTTACCACATCAAACTGTGTTGGCATTTTCAGTTGGGCTCTATCGGCAGGGCCGCAGAAATGCAAAGAAAAGATTGACTAAACCGGGGTTGCTCCATAGCTAGGATAGGCGAAATTCCTGCAAACCAAGACAAATGACAACAACGCCGTACCTGTTTGCGTGGAAAATGACCGACCAATAGGGAATCCATTATCTATGTCCACCGTTGCCAACAAAGACAAGCGCGCACCGCTTCCCGGCCATCACATGGTGTTGGGGGAAACCGATAAGTTGCGCCTTGATAGCGGTGTTGAATTTGGCCCCTTCACAATTGCCTATCAGACCTACGGCGAACTGAACGCCGATAAATCCAACGCCATTCTGGTCTGCCATGCCCTGACCGGCGATCAGTATGTTGCCGATGAAGTTCACCCGATTACGGGCAAGGACGGCTGGTGGCGTGAACTGGTTGGTCCTGGCAAAATCATTGATACCGACAAATATTTCGTCATTTGCTCAAACGTCATTGGCGGCTGCCTTGGCAGTACCGGGCCAAAGGATACCAACCCCGAAACCGGCAAACCGTGGGGTCTGGATTTTCCGGTGATTACCATTGCCGATATGGTGCGCGCCCAAACCATGCTGATTGATGCCCTTGGCATCGGTAGCCTGTTTGCCGTCATCGGTGGCTCGATGGGCGGCATGCAGGTGCTCGAATGGTGCAAAAGCTATCCCGAACGGGTTTTTGCCGCCGCCCCGATTGCGACATCCTTCCGCCACAGCGCGCAAAACATCGCCTTTCACGAAGTTGGCCGTCAGGCGGTGATGGCCGATCCCGACTGGTGTGGCGGCAATTATTTGCTTGAGGGCAAAAAGCCCGCACGCGGCTTGGCCGTTGCGCGCATGACAGCCCACATCACCTATTTGTCGCAGCCTGCCCTGCACCGTAAATTTGGCCGCAAGCTGCAAAACCGTGGTGCCATCACCTATAGCTTCGATCAGGATTTTCAGGTCGAAAGCTATCTGCGCCATCAGGGCAAAAGCTTCGTCGACCGGTTTGATGCTAACAGTTATCTCTATATCACGCGTGCGATGGATTACTTTGATCTGTCGATTGACTATGACGGACGGCTGGCTGATGCCTTTAAGGGCAGTAAAACACGGTTCTGCATCGTCTCGTTTTCAAGCGACTGGTGCTTTACCACCGCCGAAAGCCGCCAGTTGGCCCACGCGCTCAATGCCGCGTCGTGCAATGTCAGCTGTGTCGAAATCGAAAGTGACAAGGGCCATGATGCCTTCCTGCTCGATGAACCTGACTTCCACATGGTTCTCGGCGGTTTCATCGACGGTGCCGCCGAAATCCGGGGGCTGAAATAACGCCATGAACAATCCTCATACAAATATAAATAGTGCTGCAATCCCGCTGCACAGCGACCGTATCCGTGTTGATCTGCAATTGATTGCCGACATGGTCGAACCCGGAACGCGGGTTCTTGATATCGGATGCAGCGACGGTGAACTTCTGGGCTATCTGACGCGGACCAAAAAAGTCGATGGTCGCGGCCTGGAACTGTCAAACGAAGGGGTGCGCAATTGCGTCGCGCAAGGATTGCCGGTGATGCAGGGCGATGCGGATCGCGATCTGGGTGATTATCCCGACGGGGCCTTTGATTACGCCATCCTCAGCCAGACGCTTCAGGCCACCCACCGCCCCAAAGAAGTGCTGTCGGAACTGCTGCGCATTGGTAATAAGGCGATTGTTTCCTTCCCGAATTTCGGTCATTGGCGGGCGCGGTTTGATCTGATGTTTCGCGGGCGGATGCCGCAAAACCCCAACTTGCCGATCATGTGGTACGAAACCCCCAACATCCATTTTTGCACCGTGCGCGACTTTGTCGGCATGTGCGATGACATGGGGGTCAAGATCGAACGCTCCATGGTGCTCAATGAAAGCGGCTCGAAAGTCAGCATCGATAGCCATTCGCGCTTTGCCAATTTCTTTGGCAATCAGGCATTATTCATGCTCAGCAAATAATACGGGTGATTAATCACTTTTTTTGACTAATCAGTTTTGTGTTTCTGGCTGTCACAAACCGCCAATTTCCCCGTCTGAGTCCTGTCGCCGCCACGGCACATTTTTCAGACGGGGCCCACATGACAGCTTCAAAATTCTCCCAGATCTGCCGCACGACATTGATCGTCGCCACCCTCAGCTTCCTGGCCGCCTGCTCGCAAAAGGCGGAAACCCTGAAACTGTCGGTCACCCAGTTTGGCACCGCCACCCAAGCCGCCTTTGACAGCTATGGCACGGCCTATGACGCGCAGTTTTCCTCGTTTTCCAAGGCCCCATCGGCACAGCGCGATGAATTCGTCACCAACATGACCGACTTCACCGGCACGGTATCGGCATCGAACATTGATGTCCTGATCGATCCGGACGGGGCCAAAATTGATCCAAGCGTTGCACGAAAATGGCAAGACACCCTGTCGGGTTTACGTACGCAGTATCAGCAGTTTGTCGCGATTTTCGACAATATCGAAGCCGGCTCGGCACTCGGCGCATCCGCCGTCACACAATCAGGCCCGATCCTTGAAAAACTGCGTGCACAGCTTGCCACCATCACCGGCGATTTCACCAAAAACCCACCCCAGTTGCTGGCCAAGCGCAGCACGCTGATCGCAAAGCTCAATGCCATCCGTGCTGATAAGACCGACGATCAGGACGCACACACGCTGCGCTATCAGTTGTGGTGGCAAGATTGGCAGGCTTTGACCGAGGCCGAAAAACAGATGCAAACCGACACCCTGCGCAAGTTTGTTAGCGCTAACATCCTTGGAAACCGGCTGCAAAACCAGATCGACACTTACGCAAAACTCGATGTCGCATCGCTTTTAAGTGCGGTTGAACAGGGCATTTCGCTGGCCGGTGACATCAACAAAATGAGCCCGCAGGAATTGATCACGCAGGGCACAGCCTTGGCGCAAACCGCAACCAATTAGGGGGAAATCAACCATGTCCAATCTCGACAAACTGATCGCACAATCGAAAAAGGCCTATGTCGAAATCGCAACTGCCTATGATGCGGCCGATATCAATCAGAAAATCGCGCTGTCAGAAAGTGTGCAAAAGGCGCAATCGGCACTGGTGGCCTTACAAACCGCCAACCTTGCACAATCTGTGACCGTCACTGACGCCGATCTGGCGGAAATGAGCAGACTGCGCGCCAAGATCAACAATGCCGCCGAACTGCAATCGGCCATCACGGGGATCATCGGTCTGGTCAGCAAGTTTCTGGTTTAAGGTGGAGAGTTAGCTGTTCCACCGGTCCGCATCGGCATCGTCTGATGCCTTTGCGCTGACCCATTTTTCGCCGTTCTGGGTTTCTTCGCGTTTCCAGAACGGTGCCCGGGTTTTAAGGAAATCCATCACGAAATCGCAGGCCTCAAACGCGTCCCTGCGATGGGCCGACAGGGCAATCACCAGAACAATGCGTTCGCCAGGTTCCATCCGGCCAAACCGGTGCACGATGCGAATACCATCAAGTTCCCAGCGATTACCGGCTTCATCGGCGATCTTTTCAAGTTCGCGTTCGGTCATGCCGGGATAATGATCAAGGGTGAGTGCGGACACGGTGTCACCGCCATGAATGTCACGCACCAGCCCGACGAAGCTGACCGCCGCGCCGATGTCGGTTCGACCATCGGTCAGGGCCGCAAGCTCGGCGCCCGGATCAAAATCATCTTGCTGAACGGAAACACGCGTCATGGCGACCTGCCTTTAATCCAGTCTCGTGTTAGTCGAGATGCTTAAGCCCGGTCCGCAGATACAGATATCCGGTCTGAACCGTAACAATACCGGCAATCCACAGCAGGATATCCCCAATCAGGACAGACGGGATCATGTCAGGCGACGCGTCGCCTACCAGAAGGAACCCGATGGCCAGAATCTGGGCGGTGGTTTTCCATTTGGCCAGAACCGTGACCGGCAGCGGCACTTTGAGTTCGGCCAGATGTTCGCGCAGGCCCGATACCATGATTTCACGGCACATGATGATCACGGCCGGCAGCACAGAAAACCCGGCAATCCGTTCAAACGACACCATCATCATCAAGGCCGCGGCCACCAGCAACTTATCGGCAATCGGATCAAGGAACCGACCCAGCGGGGATACCACATTCATGCTGCGCGCCAGATACCCGTCGAAGAAATCGGTGATACCGGCAAAGGCAAACAACACAAAGCCCAACCAGTTACCCAACGGGCCATCAATGTAAAATGATGCCACCAATGCCGGGATCACAACGATGCGCGACAAAGTCAGCAGATTGGGGATCTGGTTTTTCATGAACAGGCCTGTTTGCAGGTATTTATGGCGATGACGGCGGTTATGGGCTCAGTCCGACCCAATGACGGGCAAGTATTAAAGCGTTGTGCGCGCAACCACAAGACTTGCGTACCGTGACAAGGGTGGCAGCTTCAGCAAATGCTCACATGATCAATTTTCACCATGAAAATGATCATAAATCTTTCGCGCCAAGGCCGCACTGATGCCGCCGACCGCTTCAAGGTCTGAAAGGCCCGCATCGGCGACGCCGCGCGCAGACCCGAAGTGATGGAGCAATGCTTTTTTACGGGCACCGCCAACACCCGGCACCGAATCGAGAACGCTTTTGCCGATTTGTTTGGCGCGTTTGGCACGGTGGGTGCCAATGGCCCAGCGGTGGGCTTCGTCGCGCAGGCGCTGGATGAAGTAAAGCACCGGGTCTTTCATATCAAGGCGCACCGGGGCCTTGCCCGGAATGTGCAGCACTTCCTTGCCGGCATTGCGGTCGACACCCTTGGCAACCCCGACCAGCATGACGTCTTCAATGCCGAGGTCTTCAAGCACGGCCTTGGCAACGCCGAGCTGTCCCAAGCCGCCATCAATCAGGCACAGGTCCGGCCATGTGCCGTTTTCGCGATCCGGGTCATCCTTTTGTGCACGCGCAAAGCGGCGGGTCAGGACTTCGCGCATCATGGCAAAGTCATCGCCCGGTGCGATGTCGCCCTTGATGTTGAATTTGCGATAGGCGTTTTTAATGAAGCCTTCTGGCCCGGCCGCAATCATGCCGCCGACCATGTTCGTACCCTGCGTGTGGCTGTTATCGTACACTTCGATCCGTTCGGGCGTGTTTTCCAGATCAAGTTTATCAGCCAGGTCTTCAAGCAGTTTGCGCTGGGTCGCACTTTCGGCCATGCGCCGCCCCAAGGCATCCTTGGCATTGGTCAGGGCATGTTCGACCAGCTTGCGCTTACCGCCGCGCTTGGGCACGAGCAATTCGATCTTGCGATCATTGTTCACACCAAGGGCGGTTTGCACCAATTCCTGACCTTCGATCTCGTGCGACAGGAAAATCTGTTTGGGGGCGGGTTTGTCGGCATAGAACTGCCCGACAAAGGCCGAGAGGATTTCGGGGATTTCAGCCGACTGTTCATGGCGCGGGAAGTACGACCGGTTGCCATAGTTCGAGCCAGATCGGAAAAAGAACACCTGAACACAGCTTTGCCCGCCTTCGTGATGCAGGGCAATGACGTCGGCCTCTTCGACACCTTCGAGGTTGATGTCCTGATGCGATCTGATTTGGCTGAGTGCACGGATACGGTCGCGGTACATGGCCGCCTGTTCAAAATCCATCTTTTCCGACGCGGCAAGCATGTCAGATTCAAGCTGCTTGACGATATTCTGGCTGCGGCCCGTCAGAAAGTCGCGGCAGATATCAACAAGCCCGTCATAGTCCGGCTTGGAAATGCGGTCCACACATGGCGCCGAACAGCGTTTGATTTGATAGAGCAAACAGGGGCGCGACCGATTGGAAAACACCGCATCAGTGCAGGAGCGCAGCAAAAAGGCGCGCTGCAAATGGTTGATGGTGTTGTTGACCGCCCATGCGGAAGCAAACGGGCCAAAGCAACTGCCGTCCTTGGCGCGCGCCCCACGGTGTTTGACGATGCGCGGATAGTCATGGAGCTCGGTGATCAGGATATAGGGGAAGCTTTTATCATCGCGCAGAAGGATGTTGTAGCGCGGTTTGAGTTTCTTGATCAGGTTGGATTCAAGAAGAAGGGCTTCGGCCTCGGTATGGGTGGTGATGATTTCCATCCGCACCGTCTGGGCAATCATCCGGGCGATGCGCAGCGGCACCTGCATGATGCGGGTATAGGACACCACCCGTTTTTTAAGGTTCTTGGCCTTGCCGACATATAGAACGCGATCCTTGTCATCAAGCATGCGGTAAACACCCGCCGATCCCGGCATGGTTTTAAGCGCATTCTTGATCGCCTCGACACCCCGTGCGGCCCCACCTTCGAGCGTGTCACCATCAAGCGACAATCCGATTTCCCGTTTCGGGGCATCATCCCCGCCGGGCATGTCGGAGGAAACAGGTGGCTTCATCAAGGGTCTCCGAAGTCAGGAAAATACATCCAAAGTTGTGACGGCTGTCACAGTTCGTCAGGCGTTTCGAACATAGCCGAAAAGATTAACATCGCAACAGGCACAGAGGGAATCGCCCCGGAAAAAAGATGTCCACCAAGACTGTGGATAACTATGTGGGTAATGCGGGGGCTATTGTCTGCACCCCTTGAGAGTCTTAACGTTCTATGAAGTGCCCAAATATTGAGCAAATCAACTAAGTATTTGTTTTAAAACAATAAAAAAACTGTCAACCTGAAATCATTCGGTAATAGAGTCGTAAAAAATGAATATTTCCCTTTGATTCCAACCTGCCAAATGCTTGTGCATAAGGACAAACACGATTCGCCCTAGAGGAATCACAGAGTCCCATGGTCGCAGTTTGTGAAAAAGTAAATTTTTTGCCTGATCGGGGCTGTTATCAGCGGGCGATATTATGGCGTTCGATTTCGACACCGACCGCACTGACGTCTTCAAAGACGTCGAGCTTTTCAACCCGAACGATCACCTTGCGCACGCGTCTGTCGGCAAGACACATGTCGGCCAGTTTTTCCCCAAGTGTTTCCACAAGGTTCACATGACCATCCTGACAAATACGTCGGGTGCCAACGACAAGATCTTCGTAGCTCAGAACGGTGGAAATATCATCATTCTGCACCCCGTCGCCTTCGAGTACTGCCAGATCAAGGTTGATCCGCACACGTTGGGGGGCTTCCTTTTCGTGATCATAGACCCCGATCGAGGTATGCATCACCATATCGCGCACAAAGACGCGGCGCAGGCTGACAGCCAAGTCTGTATCGGGCACGTCTGTACCCGGCAAGTCCGTTTGGCGGAGGTCCGTATGGGACAAATCCGCAAAGGGCAACGTGGTAATCTTGGCGTCCTGTTTGAGGCCTGCGGTCATATTTCCGGTCTTCCTTGTGCTGCTATCTGCGGCCAGATGTCAGATCCGCATCCGACATCATTCTTCTGGCGTGTCATCGTCGCCACTGGGCGCCCAATCAAGATGCTGCCCGCCGTCAAGGGCTAACATTTGCCCGGTGATGGCCGGCGCGGCAAGGAAAAATCGAACCGCGTCGCAAATCTCTTGCGGGTTTGTCCCAACTTTCAGGGGTGTTTTAGCACATTGCTGATCGAAAACTTCCTGTGTTTGTCGGGTACTAGGCAATGCCGGGCCCGGTCCGATGGCATTGACACGTATTTTGGGTGCCAATGCCAGTGCCATGGTCTGGGTCAAGGTCCAAAGACCTGCTTTAGACAGGGTATAGGTCATGAAATGGGGATTAAGATTCCACACCCGTTGATCAATCATATTGATGATCAGGCCCTGACACTCGTCTGGCAGGCGTTTGGCAAATTGCTGACTTAGGACAAAGGGTGCGCGCAGGTTGGCTTCCATATGAAGGTCCCAGCCTTCGCGCGTTGCACTTTTGACATCATCATATTCAAAGGTCGATGCGTTATTGATCAGAATGCCAATCGGGCCAAGGGCGGCGTTGGCTTCGCGCAGGATGCGATGGGTATCATCCTCGCTGGAAAGATCAGCCGAGATCACGCAGGCGCGTCGCCCAAGGGCGCGGATTTCATCGGCCAGATGTTCGGCATCTTTGCGCGAATGATGGCAATGCAGCGCAAGGTCATAGCCGTTGTTCGCCAGATCAAGTGCGAGTGCGCGGCCAATGCGTTTGGCGGCACCGGTAATCAATACAGTTTTTGGCACATGATCCGTCATTCTGGCATCGTCCCGTTATGTCACATCAAACTTCATGGCATCGTTATTTTGCATCAGATGTTTTTGGGGGCCAATACCGCACCCCACCCATCTTTTACGCCGCGACCAGTTGGAAGACATAGACAAAATAGGCGATCACGAAAACCACACCGGCACTGCGCGACAGTTTGCGGAAGGCAAACGTCACCAGCAACAGGGCAACCGTCACCGCCAGCATGATCCAAATGTCCGACGCCAGGATCTGGGCCGGAACCGGTATCGGCGTGATCAGCGAAACGCCGCCAATGATCACCAGAAGGTTCAACAGGTTTGAGCCAAACACATTGCCAAGCGCAACATCGGAATGCCCGCGGAATGCGGCAACCATGGATGCGGCAAGTTCGGGCAAGGATGTGCCAAAAGCCACAAGGGTCAGGCCAATTACCGCCTCGGAGACACCAAACTCACGGGCGACCGTCACACCACCATCGACCAGCCATTCTGCGCCAAACATCAAGGCGACAATCCCGATCACGGTTGCAATGATCGGCTTAAACCAGCCCGAGGGCACCTCGCCGACTTCATCGACCTCTTCTTCGTGCAGGTTACTGGCGTGGCTGGGCATGTTTTTGTCGTGCTTATAGGTGAAGTACCAGATCGCGACCAACACACACAGCATCACCGCCCCGGCCCAGCGTTCAATCACGCCAAACATGCACAGCCCGATAAACAAGAGCGTGCCCAGCAACATCGCCCCGCCATCGCGCACAACCGTTACACGGCCTGCTGCAATAGGTTTAAGCAAGGCCACGGCCCCAAGGATCAGTAATATATTGGCGATATTTGATCCAACCACATTCCCCATCGCGATATCGGCAGTACCTTTGAGCGATGCGTTCAGCGATACAACAAATTCCGGCGCGGATGTGCCCGCCGCCACGATGGTCAGACCGACAATGACCTTGGACACCCCCATCAAAAGGGCAAGGCCAACAGCCCCCCGAACGATGAATTCGCCACCCGCGGTCAAAAGGACAAGACCGGCGATAATCTGAAGATAAGGGATCAACTGTTCCAAGATGTGTTTGCTCGTATTGATTATATCGTTAATTCGGACCCAGCTGGGCCCGCGGAACATGGCATTCCGCAAGATGAATGGCAAGTCATCAGGACATGACAATTGTCACAACAATCACGTCCCCATGCATCAAAGCCATCAATGTCACACATTCTGCCGTGATGCGGGGGCCCGCCACCTGTCGATCAGATTTCCATGAGACGTGCGGGGTTATTTTCGCTATTCTGGTATTCTTGGTAATTTCATATATTTAACCGCGTGTTGGACCCAATCAAACCATGCATCACGGCGTTCTGTTCGAGCTTTTCCTGATCCTGACGGCGGCGGTGATCGCCGTGCCGCTTGCCCATCGGTTGCGGGCAAATTCCATCATCGGATTTCTGATTGGCGGTTTTTGCATCGGCCCGTTCGGGTTCGGACTGATCAATGAACGTCAGGAAATTGCAACGGTTGCCGAACTTGGCGTTGTGTTTTTGTTGTTCATGATCGGGCTGGAGCTGTCGCGCGAACGTCTGCGCGTGATTGGCGGGCGGTTTGCCGTGCTTGGCCTGTTTCAAATTGGCGTCTCGATGGCGGTGCTGTTTGCCGGGTTGGCCGTCCTTGGCTTTAGCGTGCCCAGTGCGGTGGTGATTGCAGGTGCCTTGGCCTTATCTTCCACCGCGATCATTTTAAAACAGCTTTCAGATGACAGGCAGCTCCATACCAAATTCGGGCGTGCGGCCCTTGCCATTTTGCTGATACAGGATGTGGCGGTTGGCCCGTTCCTGATCATGGTGCAGGCAGCCGGCGATGCCGGAACCGAAACCAGCCCGTGGGTCAGCATTCTGACCGGGATTGGCGCGGTCGGCATTTTGTTGCTGATCGGGCGCTATTTGTTGCCGCGCCTGTTTCGCTATATCGCGCTTCTTAAAAACCCGGAACTGTTTGCCATTGGCACATTGTTTGTGGTGCTCGCCGCCAGCACGCTCACCGAAGTTGCCGGACTTTCGATGGCGCTTGGCGCATTTATCGCCGGTGTGATGTTGGCTGAGACCGAATTTCGTCATCAGATCGAAGCCGACATCACCCCGTTTCGCGGTGTTTTCCTGTCGCTGTTTTTCATGTCGGTGGGCATGTCGGTCAATGCCGATATTGTGTTTACCCAGTTTGGCACCATTGTGCTTTGGCTGATTGCGCTGATTGGGACAAAGACCGCCCTTTTGTTCGTTCTGGCATTGATGGCCCGCTTTGAAAAAGGGTCGGCGTTGCGTGTTGGCATGAGTTTGGCCGCAGGCGGCGAGTTTGCCTTTGTCATGCTGGCACTCGCCGCACAAAATGGGGCGATTGCGCCCGATCTTGTCGCGGTGATGATCCCGGTGGTGGCGCTTTCGATGGCGCTGACCCCGACATTGATGACCGTCGGGCAACGCATTGAAGAAAAGCTCCATCCGAAAGAAGACGACCAGCTTGGCCCGATTGAAGCCGAAACCGACGGGTTCCAGCAGCATGTTCTGGTCATCGGGTGCGGACGTGTCGGGCGGGTTTTGGCGAGACTGTTAAAAACCCGCAACATTCCCTATGTGGTTATTGATAGCGACGCCTTGCAGGTTTCACGCGGGCGGGCCGAAGGATTGCCGGTGTATTTTGCCGATGGGTCACGACCGGAAACATTCCGGGCTGCACACACTGATGAAGCAAAAATTGCGGTCGTTGCCCTGGGGAACCCGCATGCGACCGAAAAAGCCGTAGCCCTGCTCCGTCATTACTATCCGCATTTGAAAATCTTTGCCCGCGCACAGGACATTACCCATATCGGGCCACTATCGCGCAGTGGGGCGGATGCCGCCATTCCAGAGGTGCTTGAAACCGGGTTGCGGTTGTCCGACCATGTGTTGGCGGCCTGCGATGTGCCGCAAGAAGAAATTGATGCGGAAATCGCCAAGTTCCGGCGCGCAGACATGTTGTTGATGAATGAACTGGCGCCGCGCACGCAGCGCCGTAAGGCCGAGGCCGCCGACGCCAAGAAAACGGATAAATCCGGGACCGTTCCACCTGTTTCATAGACCTGGTTTGGTACATCGTGATGCCCGCATCTCCTAGGTTGCCGCATGCGTCACGAGATCCCCGCCTGCGCGGGGATGACGATCTGGGGGGATGACAGGTCGGGGAGATGAGAGTTCGGGGAGCGATGCTGTGTTGAAACTCTGTGTCTGAATTCTCCCCACTGTTTCAGGCAGTGGGGGATCATCATGACATGGTTTTACGCAGCGGTTTCTGAATCCAGTGCATAGCCCGCGGCACGCACGGTGCGGATGATATCGCGCGTGCCCTTGACGTCATTAAGCGCCTTACGCAGACGGCGGATATGGACATCAACTGTGCGGGTTTCGACATAGATGTTCGGGCCCCAGACCGCGTTAAGCAGTTGTTCGCGTGAGAAAACCCGGCCCGGATGCTCAAGGAAATAGCGCAGAAGACGGAATTCCGTCGGACCCAGATGGATGGCCTTGCCATTGCGGCTGACACGGTGGGCGGCGAGATCCATTTCGATATCGGAATAGATCAACTGCCCTTGTGGTTGCGCCGGACCGGAGCGGCGCAACAGCGCACGAATACGGGCCAGCAATTCGCCAATGGCAAACGGCTTGGTGACATAATCATCGGCCCCGGTATCAAGGCCGCGAATGCGATCACCTTCTTCGCCGCGCGCGGTCACCATGATCACCGGCACATCGCGGCTTTCAGGTTTACGGCGGATCTGACGGCAGACCTCAATCCCCGACATGACAGGCAACATCCAGTCCAGCAGAACCAGATCAACATGGGTTTCGGCCATGATTTTCAACGCTTCGTCACCGTCCCCGGCTTCGACAACCTGCATCCCCTCACGTTCGAGGTTGTAGCGCAACATGGTCACGATTGCGGCTTCGTCCTCGACGATTAGAACCGTTGGGTCCATCTTCTTATGCTCCAGTGTCACTCATTCGGTTCGACAACAGCAAAGTTTGCTGCATCGTTTTTTGGCCGACCATCTGTCGGCAGGTCTTCGCCTTTGATCCGATAGTAAATCGTCTCGGCGATATTGGTCGCATGGTCGCCAATCCGTTCGATGTTTTTGGCAATGAACAGCATGTGCGTCGATGCGGTAATGTTGCGCGGATCTTCCATCATGTAGGTCAGCAATTCGCGGAACAGCGAATTGTACATGTCATCGACTTCCTGATCGCGGGCCCAGACACGCTGTGCCTTTTCCGCATCGCCTTCGATATAGGCGTCCAGAACGTCCTTGATGATTTCCTGTGCCAGACGGGCCATGTTCGGGATGACCTGAACCGGGCGGATCGGCGGAATCTGGTTTAGGACCTGGGCGCGCTTGGCGATGTTTTTCGCAAGATCGCCAATCCGTTCCAGATCGTTTGACAGTTTCAGGGTTGTCACCACTTGACGCAGATCGTCTGCCATCGGCTGACGCAGGGCCAGAAGACGGACAGCAAAATCCTGAACTTCCTGTTCAAGTGCATCAATACGGTGATCCGACAAAATGACCTTTTCAGCCAGTTCGGAATCACGTTTGACGATGGATCGGATCGCAGAAATCAGCTGGCTTTCCGCAAGCCCGCCCATCTGCGAGATGATGTTGTTCAGACGGGTCAGTTCCTCGTCGAACGAACTCACGATATGTGTTTTTTCGTCAGCCATTTAAATCACTCTCCTGCGGGCGCTTAACCGAAGCGGCCGGTGATGTAACCCTTGGTGCGTTCGTCTTTGGGGTTGGTGAAAATCTGATCGGTTTCGCCAACTTCAACCAACTTTCCAAGATGGAAGAAAGCCGTGCGTTGCGACACACGTGCAGCCTGCTGCATGGAGTGGGTCACAATCACGATCGTGTAGTTCGAACGCAATTCATCAATCAATTCTTCGACCTTGGCGGTCGCAATCGGATCAAGTGCCGAGCACGGCTCATCCATCAGGATGACTTCCGGGCTGACGGCAACCGCACGGGCAATGCACAGGCGCTGCTGCTGCCCACCGGAAAGACCGGTTGCCGGTGACTGAAGACGATCTTTGACTTCCTTAAGCAAGCCCGCACGTTCGAGCGAGGTCATCACAATTTGATCAAGCTCATCGCGCGAATTGACCAGACCATGGATCCGCGGGCCATAAGCCACATTGTCATAGATGGTTTTCGGAAACGGGTTTGGTTTTTGGAACACCATTCCGATGCGCGCGCGCAGCTGAACAACGTCAATGCGTTTGTCATAGATATCGCGACCATCAAGGGTGACTTCGCCTTTGATCGTCACACCGTCAATCGTGTCGTTCATGCGGTTCATGCAGCGCAGGAAGGTCGATTTACCACAACCCGACGGGCCGATCAGCGCGGTGACCTGACGTTCGACGATGTCAAGATTGACATCAAACAGCGCCTGATTGTCGCCATAGGAAAGATTAAGGTCACGGGCCGTCATTTTCGGACTTGCGACCGACGGCTGTGCCGTCATTGCGCTCTGGGATACAGCAGCCATTTTACCACTTCCGTTCAAATTTTTTGCGCAGATACACGGCAAAGCCATTCATGAGGACCAAGAAGGCCAGCAACACCATGATGGCCGCCGAGGTTTTTTCGACAAAGGCACGTTCCGGGCTATCGGCCCAAAGATAGATTTGCACCGGCAGAACCGTCGCCGGATCCAGCGCCCCGCCCGGAATATCGACAATAAAGGCAACCATGCCGATCATCAAAAGCGGTGCGGTTTCGCCAAGAGCCTGCGCCATGCCAATGATCGTCCCGGTCAGAATACCCGGCATTGCAAGCGGCAACACATGATGGGTGACGGTCTGAACCGGGGATGCGCCAAGGCCAAGGGCGGCCTGCCGGATTGACGGTGGTACGGCCTTGATCGCGGCACGCGAGGCGATAATAATCGTCGGCAATGTCATCAGGGCCAGCGTCAAGCCACCGACAACCGGGGCGGAACGCGGCAGATGCATGACATTGAGGTAGACCTCAAGACCGAGCAGACCAAACACAATCGACGGCACGGCGGCCAAGTTGTTGATATTGACTTCAACAATCGTGGTAAAGCGGTTTTTCGGTGCGAATTCTTCCAAATAAACTGCTGCAAACACCCCGATCGGGAAAGAAAGTGCCAAGGTCACCATCAGGGTATAGAGCGAACCAACAGCTGCCCCCCAGATGCCTGCCAGTTCCGGCTCACGGGAATCGCCATTGGTAAAGAAGCGGGTGTGGAAATGCTTTTCCACCGCACCGTCCGATTTCAAGCTGTCGTACCAGGCGATTTCCTCGTCATTGAGACGACGGCTGCCTTCGTCAACATCGGCACTGATATAGCCTTTGTTGAGCATGTCGAAATCGTCACCGGAAATCAGCCAGACCTTACGGGTTTGACCGATCAGGCCGGGATTTTCCATCACGCGTTCGCGCAGGTCATAGGATGCCCCGCCTGACACGATGCCGTACAGATCCCGTTTGGCCTGGCGCGATGTAACTTCGGGGAACCGGTCACGCAGGGCCTGTTTGATCAGGCCATCAAAATTGGCCTTGCCGATCACCGCAGGATCACCGGTGCCGTCAGGATCAATCTCGGCGGCATCAAAGGTCACTTCAAGCTGGACATAGGTCTGGAAAAAGGCGGAGTAGCCTTTGGACCCAATCGACCCGGCCAGAACAAACAGTGCCAAAAGCGCAATGCCGATTGCACTGAGACCGTAAAATTTGAAGCGGCGTTCTGCGGCGTAACGTTTTTTGATGTTACGGGCAATTTTCGGGCTGTCCCAGTCAACCGGCTTGTGCAGATTGTCCGAGATTACCTTGGCCGCGGCTCTATCTTCCATAAGAGATGCCATATCAGTCATATTTCTCGCGATACTTCTGAACAACCTTAAGGGCAAATACGTTCAAGCCCAAGGTGACAAGGAAAAGAACCAGCCCCAACGCAAAGGCCGACAGGGTTTTTGCACTGTCAAATTCCTGATCGCCGACCAACAGGGTCACGATCTGAACCGTTACCGTGGTTACCGCCTGCAGCGGATTGACCGTCATGTTCGCGGCAAGCCCGGCGGCCATCACCACAATCATGGTTTCCCCAATCGCACGCGACACCGCCAGCAGAACCGCACCGACAATACCGGGCAAGGCTGCGGGGAAAATCACGTGACGGATGGTTTCCGATTTTGTCGCACCAAGGCCATATGACCCATCGCGAAGCGATTGCGGCACCTGAGACATCACGTCATCGGAAAGCGAGGAGACGAAGGGGATGATCATGACCCCCATCACAAGACCGGCAGCAAGCGCACTTTCCGAACTGACATCCAGACCAAGGATCGCGCCATTGTCACGCAGGAACGGGGCAACGGTCAGGGCAGCAAAGAAGCCATACACAACCGTCGGAACGCCTGCGAGGATTTCAAGGGCCGGTTTGGCAACTGCACGGAATTTCGAGGAGGCATATTCCCCCATGTAGATGGCTGAAAACAGACCAACCGGCACTGCCACCGCCATCGCAATCAGGGTAATCAGCAACGTCCCGACAAACAGCGGGATGGCACCAAAGGCCCCGTCCGATGCAACCTGATCCGCACGGATCGCGGTTTGCGGGCTCCATTCAAGGCCGAACAGAAACTCAAGCGGGCTGACTTTGCTAAAGAAATGTATCGCTTCGAACATAAGCGAAAAGACAATTCCCACCGTTGAGAGGATCGCAATCGCCGAACAGGTAATCATGATCCAGCGTGAAATGCGCTCAACGTTGTTGCGCGCACGCATGTCGGGATCAATCTTGCGATAGGACAACGCAATCCCGGTCGTGGCAACCGCAAGCATCACAACAACCAGTGCCGCATTGGCAATGGTTTGCAAACTTGCCAAACGCCGCCCGGCGTCAATGATTTCGGGCGAGACGGACAAATGTTGTCCGTTGCCCGCTGCAATCAGTGAAATGCTGTTCAGGGCAAGCGAAAGTTTCCCGGTGTCGCCTGTGATTTCGGCGGGCAGGTCCGAGATAATCATCGCTTCGATGATCGACCCTTGAAAAACATGCCAGACAATCACCAGCAACAAAGCAGGAAGACCACACCACAAAGCGACATACATGCCGTAATGGGCGGGCAAGGAATGCAGGTTACTGTACCGACCACCCGACAGGGCAATCGCCCGCTGACGTCCAAAATAAAAGGACAGCGCACAAAGTGCGGCAACCGCGAGCAACAGGAAAGACAGGGACATTACTTTAAATCCGTTTGCCAGGTGGGCCTGCAGAAATCACATCGAAAGGCCAATAGGACAAAAACAATAAATTAATCAAGTCAAAGCATGTTGAACTAAATCCGATCCACTTTGCCGGAGACAGCCTTCTGTCCGGCAAGGAAAGGTCCGCAGAGCGTAGCGGGGCTACGTTCAAGGGCGTTGACGCTGCGGGGCGGATGGCTGCTCCGGCCCCAAGGGTTTGTTTTTGGCGACGTTTCGCGGCGTTACACCGCTTGACCGATGCGCCGCATCGCTCTTGCGCGCTGTGCCTTGCCAAACGGCACGCCAAAAACAAACAAAGTGAACCTGATTTAGTACAACATGCTTTAAAACAAAGAAACCGATGGCGACCCATGCCGCCACCGGTTGAAGTATCACGTTACATGCTCAGCGGCGAAAGATTCATCGCAGCGTTGCGAACTGTTTCACGCTCTTTGGCATCCATCGGGATCAGACCACGATCAGCAAGGTAACCTTCGTCACCCCAAGCTTTGTCCGCAGTGAACTCAGCCAGATATTCTTCGATACCCGGGATGGTGCCGACGTGTGCGTTCTTTACGTAGAAGTAAAGCGAACGCGAAACCGGGTAATCACCAGCAGAGATTGCTTCGAAGGTCGGAGCAACGCCACCGATCAGGGAACCCTGAAGTTTGTCGCCATTCTGATCAAGGAAGGAGAAACCAAAGATGCCAAATGCGTCTTTGTTGGCTTCAAGCTTCTGAACGATCAGGTTGTCGTTCTCGCCGGCTTCGACATAGGCACCGTCTTCACGAACGCCAGCGCAGACAGCTTTGAACTGGTCTTTGTTGGTTTTTTCGAGTTCAGCAATAACCGGGAATTCTTCACAAGCTTCTTCAAGCACCAGTTCGGTGAAGGCATCACGGGTACCGGAGGTCGGCGGCGGGCCGAGAACTTCGATTTTAACGTCCGGCAAGCTCGGATCAATTTCCGACCAAGTGCTGTAGAAGTTGTCTACCAGTGATTTGCCGTCTTTCGAAGGAACGGTTTTAGCAAGAGCAAGGAAGATCTGCTCTTTGGTCAGGTCAAGCTGCTCAGCTTCGTTGGAGTTCGACAGAACGATACCGTCGTAGCCAACTTTAACTTCGGTGATTTCCGAAATGCCGTTAGCAGCACATTTTTCAATTTCGGACTTCTTGATGCGACGCGAAGCATTGGTGATGTCCGGGTGCTGTTCGCCGACACCAGCGCAGAACAGCTTCAGACCACCGCCAGAACCGGTTGATTCAATAACCGGAGTTTTGAAAGAGGTGGTTTTACCGAATTCTTCTGCAACTGCGGTTGCGAAAGGAAACACGGTGGACGAACCAACGATACGAATCTGGTCACGTGCCTGGGCAGCGCCAGCAAAGGCAACGCTCATCAGCGCCGCAACAGCAAGAGTCTTCTTCATGGTATATTCCCCAATGGTTGTTCCACTTCGGAACGGTGCAACGATCTGCGAGGCGGACTCTACCGCTGGGTGCTTACGGTATTGTGTCGCTTTTATTAAGCTTATGTGACAACGCATTTTAGATGCAAAAATACTGAATTTTATATAATTAAATCAAATACTTAAATTGTTTTCGATTTGGATTTTCGCCGCATTGATTCCACGTTTTCACGCCCCAAAAGAGCCAAACACGGATTTTCGTTACAAAAACTGTAACAGAGCAATCGCAGCTCGATGGTTTTCCACCCCCTGTCGCGGCAACGCGGACGTTAATTCCGAGCTATGACTTTACATATTGCGCATTCCACGCAAGTCTTGGGGCAGGAAAACATTCTTGCCGCATGGCGTATGCCAGCGCGACACCACAGGAGAAAGACATGAGCAATTCTTCAATCGATGAAATTCAGGAACTGATCCAGAAGGTGTCGGGCGAACTGGGCGACATGTCACAAGCTGCTTCTCATCATATCGATGAATTGCATATGGCCGTGAACAATGTCGCATCCCATGTTCTGGCGATGGAGGCAATCCTCAGCCTGGTCGTGCAGAAAATCGATATCGAGGAGGCGGAGGTGTTGCAGTGGATTCGTGACAAGACCGCGGCTTTCGCCGAAGACAGCTCCGAAGGGTCGGCGGCCGAAGGCATCGCGCAAAGTTTGCTGGGCAAAGAATCCTGACACAACCGCGCTTTTAAGCCGGTCATGCCAATGGCCTGTGGTGACAGCCCCCCCCCCTAAAAAGAAAGTCGGCTCCCTGTTAAGGGTGAGCCGACTTTCTTTATGTGTGCATCAGGAAAGACCGACGCTAGTTGGCACCTTGAAGCGAAGGTGCTTTTAACTTCGACGGTCTTGGGCCACCTGCCGCCCAGTCAAGCAACTGGACGGTATGGACGACTTTCAGATCGTCTGTTTCGATCTGTATCATGCAGCCAATATTGCCGGTTGCGACAAGGTCCGGGGTGGTGTTGCGGATATTTGCCCGTTTACGTTCCTGCAACTGACCGGCAATTTCGGGCTGCAGCAGGTTATAGACCCCGGCCGAGCCACAGCACAGATGCCCTTCGGCAATCTCGGCCACGTCAAATCCGGCCATTTTCAAAAGGTCGCGCGGCGGGCGGGTAATTTTCTGACCATGTTGCATCGAACAGGCGGAATGATAGGCAACCCGCGGATTGCCATGATCGGCCTTGGCAAACACATCTGCATCAACATCAAGCTCGGCAAGATATTCGGTGATATCACGCGCAAGGGATGAGATTGTTTTGGCCTTTTGGGCATATGCCGGGTCATTCGCAAGCATATGGCCATAATCCTTGACCGTCGTGCCACAGCCAGATGCGGTAATCACCACCGCATCAAGTCCGTCACCGGCCAGCTCGGCAGTCCAGGCATCAATATTGCCCTTGGCCTGATGATGGGATTTTTCTTCCTTGCCCATGTGATGGACAAGTGAGCCGCAACAGCCCGCACCCTTGGCAACCACGACCTCAATCCCGAGGCGGGTAAGGAGACGCACCGTCGCCTCGTTGATTTCGGTTTCCAGAACCTGTTGTGCACAGCCGGTCAGGATTGCCACCCGGCCTTTGCGTTTGCCAATTGCCGGGATGATTTGCGGTTTATCGACCCAGCTTGGTGTCGGCAGGGAACGCGCGCCCATCTTGACCATGCCCTTAAGACGGCCGGGCATCAGTTTGGCAAACGGGGCGGCAAATTTTGCGCCGATCATGGACAGGCGAAACAGGGTCGGGCTGGGCACGACAATCGCCAACATTTTACGCAGAAGCTTATCACCCAAGGCCCGGTCATAGGTTTCTTCGATGTGGGCACGGGCATTATCAATCAGATGCATGTAATCGACACCCGATGGACAGGTTGTCGTGCACGACAGGCACGACAAACAGCGATCAAGGTGCTTTACCACCCGTTCGGTCGCCGGTTGATCGTTTTCAAGCATGTCCTTGATCAGATAAATCCGCCCCCGCGGGCTATCGAGTTCATCGCCAAGGGTCACAAAGGTCGGACAGGTCGCTGTACAGAAGCCGCAGTGCACGCATTTGCGCAGGATCTGCTCACTTTCGGCGATCATCGGGTTTTCAAGCTGGGCGGCGGTGAAATTGGTTTGCATTATGCACCCTCCCCGTTTGCACTCGGCGGGGAAAGTCGCCCCGGATTAAGGATACCTTCCGGGTCAAAGTTCTGTCTGAGCTTTGCATTGATCCGGGCCAAGGCCGCATTTTCCGGATGAAAGACGGCAATGCTTTCGCGCATTTTGGCCGGGGCACGCACAAGAACCGCCTGCCCGTCGGACGCCCCGGCAATATCGCGCACCTGATGTGCCATCACATCTGATCCGGTGATCTGTAGCCAGATCAGGCCACCGGCCCAATCCATCATGACCCGGCCACCGGTCACAGCCATCAAACGTTCGGCGACCGCACCGCCCGATGCAGGTGGTACTGAAACCCGCCATAACAGGGTGACGTCGCCAACGGGGACAAAGGGCTTCACATCTGCCACACAGTGCCAAAGATGCTGGCTGTAACTTTCGGCCAACGGGCGAGTTTCGCCGTATTGCGCCAGCAGTTTACACAGCGCCTCTGACCGCCACGAGACCGACGGTGCGGGCCCTTCTATACGCACGACCACCAGACCACTTCCCATTTCCTGCGCCAGCGGCACATCGAGTGATTTCACATCATCTGATGAAATCCATGCAGCGGCCGATACTTCGTTTTCGCTGCCCAGTGCGGCCGTCATGACCTTGCCTGCAATTTTGGGATCATCACAGGCAACAAGGATGCTGGCCGATTGTTCATCACACGGCATGACTTTCAAGTTCACCGTATGCATGACGCCCAATGTGCCAAACGATCCCGACATCAGTTTTGACAAATCAAACCCGGTGACATTTTTCATCACCCGGCCCCCGGATTTAAAATCCTCGGCCCGGCCCGAAACGGCTTCGAACCCCAACAGATGATCGCGCGCCGCCCCGACCTTGATCCGGCGTGGTCCGGCGATATTGGTTGCCACAAGGCCGCCAATCGTTCCGGCGTCGGGCACAACATCACCGCCCAACAGGGCCGGAAAATTTCCGGGCTCAAAATGGAATTGCTGATTTTTCTCGGCCAAGGCAGCCTTTATTTCGGCCAATGGCGTGCCGACATGCGCAGAAATCACCAATTCTTCCGGCTCATAGAACAGAATGCCCGACAGTTTGGAGCAATCGAGAACCGTGTCGGCCAAAACAGCATGGCCAAAGGCGCGTTTGCTGCCTGATCCGATGATTTCAAGCGGGGTCCTGGACCCAAGCGCCCAGCCAACCGCGTCACGCAGTTGATCAGGCGTGGTGGGGGAAAGTACATCCACCATAATATCTCTCTTCCTCTCCTGAGCTGTGCCAATCGGATTTGCGGGAACCGGTTGGCCAGCCTTTGTTTTGTCGTTGGTCTTGTTTTGTCGCGTCTAAAAGCGCGGGATCGTCGGGAATTTGTCGGCAACCGCCTTGGCATGAAGGGTTTTAAGCTCCCCGCAGCCATGCAAGGTCGGGAAGACCTTGCCGGGGTTGAGCAACTGGTCCTCATCGAACGCCATTTTGATGCGTTCCTGATGTTTCATGTCGTCGGCTGTGAACATTTCGCCCATCAGGTCGCGCTTTTCGACGCCGATGCCATGTTCACCGGATAAAACGCCGCCGACCTCGACACAGAGTTTCAGGATGTCACCGCCAAAGGCCTCTGCGCGTTCAAGATCGCCCGGTTTGTTGGCATCAAACATGATCAGGGGGTGCAAATTGCCGTCACCCGCATGAAACACGTTTGCCACGCCAAGCCCGTGACGCTGCGAGAGAACCTGCATGCCGGCCAAAACCTCGGCCAGACGGACACGCGGGATGGTGCCATCCATACACATATAATCAGGCGAAATCCGGCCAATCGCCGGGAAGGCATTTTTGCGCCCCGACCAGAACAGAAGGCGTTCTTCTTCGCTTTCGGAGATGCGCGAATAAACCGCATTGAAATCCTTGGCAATTTTGCCAACCCGTTCAATCAGATAATCAACCTCGACCTGCGGGCCATCAAGTTCGACCAGAAGCAGGGCTTCGACATCAAGGGGATATCCGGCATGGACAAAATCCTCGGTCGCCTTGATCGCCGGGGCATCCATCATTTCAAGTCCACCGGGAATGATCCCAGCCGCAATAATCGCGGCAACGCATTTTCCGCCTTCTTCAGACGAATTAAAGCCCAGAAGCAAGGCACGCGCCGTTTCGGGTTTGCGCAAAATACGGACCGTCACCTCGGTCACGATGCCAAGCAACCCTTCGGAACCAGTAATAATGCCCAAAAGGTCGTAGCCAGTCTGGTCAAGCCCCTTACCGCCGACACGCAGGATTTCACCTTCGATCGTGACCATTTCAACGCCCAGCACGTTATTGGTCGTAAGCCCGTATTTAAGCGAATGCACCCCGCCGGAATTTTCGGCGATGTTGCCTCCAATCGAACAGGCGATCTGGCTGGACGGGTCAGGTGCGTAATAGAACCCCTTGTGTTCGACCGCGCGCGTAATGCCAAGGTTGGTGACACCGGGCTGCACCACAGCCGCCCGGTTGTCCCAATCGATATCCAGCACACGGTTGAATTTCATCATACTGATCGTAATCGCATCGGCCATTGGCAAAGCCCCGCCCGAAAGGCCGGTGCCCGCACCGCGCGGCACAACGCGAATTTTATTTGTATGACAATATTTCAGGATGGCTGCGACCTGCCCGGTGTTTTCGGGCAGGACCACAATCATCGGCAATTGCCGATAGGCCATCAAACCATCGCATTCATAGGGCCTGAGCTGATCTTCATCGACAATCACCCCACCGGGCGAGGGAATAATATCCCTCATGGCGGCAATGATATCCTTGCGACGAGCAAGTGTGTGTTGATCAGGCTCAGGCATCCTAAGCATCGGTGGTTTACTCCGTCAATTCGATCAGCAAGTCCTTGCTGTCGACCTGTGTACCGGCAGGCGCGTGGATGGTTGCCACCGTGCCGTCCTTTTCCGCATGAACCGCGGTTTCCATTTTCATGGCCTCAAGCGAGCACATCACGTCACCGGCCTTGACCTTCTGGCCTTCGGCGACATGCACCTCGACCACAAGTCCCGGCATCGGGGCTGCGATATGAAGTTTGTTGCCGTCTTCGGCCTTGGGCCGGACCTTACCCGTGGCGGCAAGGGTCTTGTCGGCGACCTTGACCGTTCGGGGTTGACCGTTGAGTTCGAAGAACACCGTGCGCTGACCTTCGTCGTCACCGCCCTCGGACGTTGTCAGATAGCGAATGACAAGCGTCTTGCCCTTTTCCAGATCAACCGAGATTTCATCGTTCTGGTTCATCCCATAGAAGAAGACCGGGGTTGGCAGCACCGACACATCAGCGTTGTGGCTACGGTGTTCGGCGTAATCAAGAAACACCTTGGGATACATCACATAGGATGCAACCTCGGCGTCACTGATGTTGCGATGGGTTTTCTTTTCGATCTCCTTGCGGGTCGCTTCGAAATCAATCGGGGGCAAAGACTTGCCCGGACGATCCGAAAGGGCTTCGCCGCCTTTGAGAACCTTACGCTGCAAGGCGGGCGGGAAGCCGCCGACCGGCTGACCGATTTCACCGCGGAAGAAAGAAATCACGCTGTCGGGGAAGGTAATGTCCTTTTTCGGATCAAGAACGTCTTCCTCGCTTAAGCCCGATGTCACCATCATCAGCGCCATATCGCCGACGACCTTGGAACTTGGCGTGACCTTAACAACATCGCCAAACATCTTGTTGACTGCCGCATAGGCCTTGGAAACTTCGGGCCAGCGATCATCAAGGCCCAGGGCACGTGCCTGTTGGCGCAGGTTGGTATATTGGCCACCCGGCATTTCATGGATGTAAACGTCCGATGTGCCGCTTCTGATATCGCTTTCAAATCCGGCGTAGTAGCGACGGATTTGTTCCCAATAGGTCGAAACTTCCTTAAGGGCCTCGGTATTGAGGCCCGGATCGCGGGGCTGACCAATGTAGTTGTTGGCGATGGAGCCAAGGTTTGGCTGGGATGTCAGACCCGACATCGAATCCATGGCGGCATCAACCGCATCCACACCGGCATCAATCGCGGCAATTACCGTGGCGGCTGAAATACCGCTGGTGTCATGGGTATGGAAATGGATCGGGATATTGACCGTGTCTTTGAGCGCCTTGACCAGTTCGGTCGCCGCCGCCGGACGCAGCACACCGGCCATGTCCTTAAGCCCCAGAATATGGGCACCGGATTTTTCCAGCTCGCGCGCCATATTGACGTAGTAATCAAGGTTATATTTCGGGCGGCTTTTGTCGTAGATGTCACCCGTGTAACAAATGGTCGCTTCGCAGAGTTTATCGGTTTTAAGCACCGATTCCATGGCGACCTTCATGTTTTCGACCCAGTTCAGGCTGTCAAACACCCGGAAGACATCCATGCCGTGGTCTGCGGCCTGCTTAACGAAGTAATCCACCGCATTATCGGGATAGTTCGTATAGCCGACCGCGTTTGAGGCGCGCAAAAGCATTTGTGTGAGGATATTGGGAACCCGTTCGCGCAGCTTGACCAGACGGTCCCATGGGTCTTCGTTGAGGAACCGCATGGCGACATCAAATGTCGCCCCGCCCCAGCATTCCAGCGAAAACAGTTCGGGCAGGCCATGCGCATAATAGGGTGCAATTGCCAGCATGTCATAGGTCCGCATGCGGGTGGCCAGCAGCGACTGATGGGCATCGCGCATGGTGGTATCAGTGATCAGAACCCGGTTCTGATCCTTCATCCAGCGCGAGAAACCTTCTGGCCCCAATTGATCAAGTTTTTGCTTCGTGCCGGGACGAATTTCATCGAGATCAATTGATTTTGGCATCACCGGATCATGCAGATTGGTCGGGACAACGCGGCCTTCGACCTCTGGATTACCATTGACCGCGACTTCACCGATGAAGCGTAACAGACGCGTTGCACGGTCGCGACGGCGCACGAATTTAAACAGGTCGGGCGTTTCATCAATGAAGCGCGTGGTATATTCACCAGCCCGGAATTTCGGGTGATTGATCAGGTTTTCAAGGAACGCCAGGTTGGTGGCAACACCGCGAATACGGAATTCACGCAATGCCCGGTCCATGCGATCGACGGCCTCACGCGGGGTGCTGCCCCATGCGGTGACCTTTTCAAGCATGCTGTCATAGAACGGTGTAATCACCGCACCGGAATAGGCCGTGCCGCCATCAAGGCGAATGCCAAACCCGTTCGCACCGCGATACACCTTGATGATCCCGTAATCGGGGACAAAGTTGTTTTCCGGGTTTTCGGTGGTGATGCGGCACTGAAGCGCATGATCGCGCAGCTTGATCTTGTCCTGCCACGGAATGCCGGTTTCCGATGGGAAACCGATCCGCCCGCCTTGCGCAATCAGGATTTGCGCCTTTACCAGATCAAAGCCGGTGACACATTCGGTCACGGTGTGTTCGACCTGAATACGGGGATTGACCTCGATAAAATAGAATTTGGATGTGTCGACATCCATCAGGAATTCGACCGTGCCGGCATTCACATAGTTGGCGGCCTTGCCCAAGCGGATGGCAGCATCACAGATTTCCTTGCGCTGCGCGTCATCAAGATAGGGTGCCGGCGCGCGTTCGACGACTTTTTGATTGCGGCGCTGAACCGAGCAATCACGTTCATACAGATGAACAAGTGTGCCGTGGTTATCGCCCAGAAGCTGCACCTCAACATGGCGGGCGCGGCGGATCAGTTTTTCAAAATACACTTCGCCATTGCCAAAGGCGGCCTCGGCCTCGCGCCGGGCACCGAGCACCTGATTGGACAGGTCCTTGCCATTTTCAATGACGCGCATACCGCGTCCACCGCCACCCCAGCTTGCCTTGAGCATCAGCGGGTAGCCGAGTTTTTCGGCAATCTTGGTGACTTCGGCCATCTCTTCGGGCAAGGCAGCCGATGCAGGCATTACCGGTACATCGGCGGTTTCGGCGAGATTACGCGCCGAGACCTTGTTGCCCAGAAGGCGCATCACATCAGAATCAGGGCCGATAAACTGAATGCCAGCCTCAGCACAGGCATCAGCGAATTCGGGGTTTTCCGACAGGAAACCATAGCCCGGATGGATGGCATCGACATCGGCATCGCGCGCAACGCGCAGGATATCCTCGATATCGAGATAGGCGCGAATGGGCTTATTGCCCTTGCCCACGGTATAGCTTTCATCCGCCTTGAAACGGTGAAGGGCAAAACGGTCTTCGTCGGAAAAAATCGCAACCGTACGAATGCCAAGTTCGTTTGCAGCGCGCAAAACACGAATGGCGATTTCGCCGCGATTGGCGACGAGAAGTTTACGGATACGTTTTGGTGCTGAACGGTTCATATACACCGGGCTCCTACCAGATTTTTATGGCAGGAACGGCCTGTGCGCGCCTGCCAAAACCAAGTGAACGCCACGATATGGTCCCGGAATGCGTTGCGGTGCGGGATGCCTGCAACGCCATACCTAATGTGGCGGATCAGGATGCGTGCACCGATAAAACGCGTGCAGTGCATCCAAAGTTTTTGGCGCCCGGTGGGCAGGCGACGTTTATGATATATGCGCATTGCCCACCCCCTGTCAAAGCCTGATCCGTGAAATTGGTAATACCAATTTTGACAAATGCAGGCCAGCGGGTTTTCACCATGTGGAAAATCCGCTGTAGTCCGCGCATATCCCCGCAGTTGAGAACCCGTGATCTTGCAGGGACTTTTGTGACAAATATGCTATTGTCCGGCCTTCGAAACCTTCCCCGCTGCCAAAACGGTCACGCCCATGCCGAAGCTTAATCTTCGACTAAAGTTTCTTTTGCTGTCCATTCTGCCGCTTGTCCTGGCCGCCAGTGCGATTTCATGGCTGGTGTTTGCCCAGGCCGAACGACTGGCCGAGGCCGAAATCAGGACGTTTGAACGCAACATCCTCAAAGCCCGCAAGGATGAGCTTAAGAGCTATCTGGAACTGGCGATGGCATCGATTGACCATATCTATTCGGTGGCAAGCCCGCTTGATGCGGTGTCCAAGGAACGGGTCAAGGCGATCATTGAAGATCTGTCTTATGGCGAGGACGGCTATTTCTTTATCTATGACCGCGACGGCACCGCCCTTGTCGATCCGCCGCAACCCTGGCGGCTGGGTCGGACGTACTGGAATTTGCGCGATATCAACGGAAATTCGGTCATTCAGGGATTGATTTTCAATGCCGAAAAGGGTGGCGACTTCATGCGCCACGTTTGGGAAAAACCATCGACTGGCGAACCGACGGAAAAAATATCCTACTCGCTGATGCTTGAAAAATGGGGCTGGATGATCGGCACGGGGATTTATATCGACGATATTTCCGAGCAGGTCGCCGAAATTGAATCCGAGGTTTCCACCCACATTCGCGAAACCACCATTTCCATCATCGGGGTTACCATCCTTGCGGTGTTGCTGGTCGGCATATCGGGCACGGTTGTCACCCTTTCGGAACGCAAACTGGCCGATTCCAAGCTCAAGGAACTGACCCATCGGGTTGTTGATGTTCAGGAACAGGAACGCCTGCGCGTTTCGCGTGAGTTGCATGACGGCATCAGTCAAATTCTGGTGTCAGTGAAATATTCGGTCGAAACCGCAATTGCGCGCATTGGGTCCCAATCAAGCCCGGCGGTCGAACCGATGGAAAAGGCGGCCAAACGCCTTCAGGATGCCATTCACGAAGTGCGGCGTATATCACGTGACTTGCGCCCGGCTGTTTTGGATGACCTTGGCCTGAAACCCGCGATTGAGAGCATGTGTGCCGAACTTCAAGACCGGTCTGGCATGCGGATTGAAGTCAAATGCGACACCATCGATAATCAACTCGACATCGCCAAGAAAACCACGCTGTACCGTGTTTTGCAGGAAACGCTGACCAACATTGTCCGCCACGCCGATGCAACGGTTGTGACAATTTCGATCAAACGCGAAGGCCAAAGCGTTGTGATGCGGATTGGCGATAACGGGGTCGGGTTTGAGACCAACCGCTATATCCGCAACCGCGACCCGCGCGCTGGCATTGGTTTGCGCAACATGCGCGAACGCATGGAATTTCATGGCGGCGGGCTCAGCGTGCGCTCAGAACCCGATGATGGCACAAGGATAACTGCATTTATTCCGGCAAGTGCGCATAATGAACTACCCGACAAGACAATCAGCAGTTAGGGTCTGAACTCAATCTGCCAATCACCTCAGAGAAAACACCTGCGACAGGAAGTAAGTTTCGACCGATGAACAATGCCAACCTTACCTATTCAGCCCAGCGCCCCATGCGCGTTCTTTTGTGCGATGACCACGCGCTTGTGATGGATGGCATCCGGTCGCGACTGGAATGCTTTGAGCATATCAACATCGTCGGCGAAGCAAGCAACGGTGTCGAGGCGCTAGCACTGGCGCGTGAACTGCAACCCGACATCGTTTTGATGGACATTTCGATGCCGGTGATGAACGGTCTGGAAGCCGCCGAAAAGTTCCGTGAAACCATGCCTGACACCAAGGTCGTCATTCTATCGATGCACGAAAATCCGGAATATCTGCGCACCGCACAGGAAGCCGGAGCACGGGGCTTTATCCTTAAAGACGTGTCGTCAAACGATATGGTGCGTGCGATTGAAACCATCGCCAATGGCGGGGAAGCCTATAGTTCGACCTTTGAACGGATCACGTCGGGCGAAGGCAGCAACAGCGATGGTGTGCCGTTAACAACCCGCGAACGCACAGTTTTGCGGCTTCTGGCGAAGGGTGCGAGCAACAAGCATGTCGCGCGCGAACTTGATATCAGCGTGCGTACGGTTGAAACCCACCGCCGGAACATCAAACGCAAACTTGATATCGACAGTTCTGCCGGGCTGGTCCGCTATGCGATTGAAAAAGGTCTGGTAACGTTGGAAGGTTGAGCCTAGCGTGCTGCGCGGGGCAGAACCGTATCGAATGCCGAGTTCGGTCCGCATGCCCGTGACAGTTTGTCATATTGTTCGGGGGTATCGATGCGTTTGTGATCTTCGCGGCGGCTGCGGTCAATATCGTTAAGACGCCGTTTGAATTCACGCCCATATTCCGACAGCAACCTTTTGATCGACCGTGCGACATTTTCCCCAGACATCGGCGGCATTGCGGCAACCGTACGGGTGATATCGCCCACCATGTCGTCAAGAGAGGCCTGAATATCGGCTTCCATCCCCTGATTGATTTTAACGTGTTCGCCTTCGTGGGCGTAAACGACATTATATTCACAGCTTCCGCGTTCAAGTTCGGATGCGACATAGACAAGATGTTTGACGACCTCGACCCGCGGATTAACCGTTACAGGCGTCAGGCAGTACCGCCCAAAGCCAGCTTCGCGGGGCTCAAGACGCATGTTAAACGACGCGCGCATTTCATATTCGGTGAGTCCGGTCACAAGATACCGCGGACTGCCGCCTGCCCGACTGTTAAGCCAGCGCACCGAACGATGCCGGTCCAGCATCGGGTCCATCTGAATAAACTCAAGAGTCGTTGACGGCGTCTGCACCGGCCCGCAGCCACTGGTTTGGGCGACCGTGAGTTTGGGAAGTGCCATAATTGCAAACATCACACTTGCCACGACCATTACGGCAAGCACGTTCAGTCGGTTATGTTGCCCAAAAGCCGACAAATGGCTTCTCCCGTTTCACTTATTTTAGGGGAAGGCCCCATTGTGCCAATCATATCGTCCAATCAGACATGGCTGACCCGATCCGCACACTCAACACACAATGGCGTGGTCGGGTCAAATTCCAGACGTTTGAGTTCAATATCGTCACCGCAGTTATGACAATGGCCGTATTGATCCTGATCCATCCGGGTCAGCGTTTTTTCAATCCGGGCCAGTTCGGCAGCACGTCGGCGTTCCTGTTCAAGATGCATTTGCTGGTTTTGTAGTGCGTCCATGCGTGACAGACGCCCGACCGCCTGTTGATCAAGCTCGACGGGCTTACGGTAATCTTCTGAATGGCTGGAATGTGCCAACAGCTCTGCGCGCCGGGTTTCAAGCCGTGTGCGCAGTTCAGCAAGATCAATATCTTTACGATCTGTCATCGCGAACCTCGTAATGTGTTGTTGTTCTTCTTTTCTTATATGGGGTGGGGCATCGGTCTTTCGCCAACCCCTTTGTGCAGATTTAAAGTCGCGACCGGGGGGGGGGGGGCACACATATTCAGGTGCAATTTCCGCAGGCATCGACAAGCTTTTCCAATGCGGCCTTGGCTTCGGCATCATCCAGGCCTTCGGATTTGATTTTCTTCTGAATTTTGCAACAAAGCGCGGGTCCATCGGCAAACGGTTTGTCCGTCCAGAACGGTCTGGTTGTTGCGAAATATCCCGCCTGATCAAGGAATGAGACACCGTAATAATAGGCCGCCCCGACGGAATTATAGAAGGTCGGATCATCAATGAAACCGCCATCTGGCGTCATGGATTTGGTCAAACACCAGTCAAGAACCATACTGATGTCATCTGATGCCGCCTTTTGCGATGCGTCATCGACCTGAGACCAACCAAGGTCAAAGATCTTTGTCACATCGTAATTGTTGTGATTGTTGAAATCATCGTTGTGCTTCCAGCCAAAAGGATAAGCCTGATCGCGGATCGCAAGCGTGGTTGCAAAAATCTCCACCCATAAATCGACCTTGCCGTGCTGATAGGAAATATTATGGAACGTCAGGCTGAGGTCGGGGCTTTTCAACACACCATCCGACGCAGTTGCAAACCATCCGCCCCAATAGCCACTTTGCCCATCCTGCCAGTCATCGAGCCATTTCTTGTAGGCCGCGATATAGTCATCACTAAGGTCAAAACCCTTCACATAGGTTTGGAAATAATCGTGAATTTCACTTTTGAAACACATCTGCGACAAGGTCGCGGTGACAGCCCCCAAGGCATCGCGACGATCCAACCCATCGGCAAAGATGTGTGACGTTTTCTGGCTTTCCAGCCACGCGACCATCTTTTGCGGTGTCGCAATCGGGGCGAGGAACAGGAGCGGATATTGCGGTGCTTTCCCCTGATCGGCCAACGTATTGACCGCATCAATCATCGCATCAACCTTGAGGAACCATTGATCATAGCAAGGCCCCCAGGAACCATCGATTGCGACCTGCTGACTGGCCCAATCCTGATCACGGTTATCAAGGGATTTTTCAAATGCCGCCAGTTTGACCGCTAGCGTTTTCCAGTCGGCGGTATAGGACAGCAACCATTTGCATTCGATCATTTGCTGATCGGATGCGGCCATGCTGTTTCCGGTTTTCTGGATCGCAATCAGCTTGTCCTGAAGCGGTGCGAGCTGTGCTTCAAATGTTGCCTGTTGCGACAGATAGTTGGCATCAAACGCGCAAAACTGATCTGAAATAAGTTGTTCGAAGTTGGTCATTCATTCCCCCTTGGCACCGTCGCACGATGCACATCCATCACATAAACGGACAGGGCATCACGGTTGGCAAGGGATCAGAATGTCAAAGCCGTTGATAAATCCCAAGAAGTATCGACAACAATCACGCGGTGTCGATGTTGAGGTCCAACACCGACGGGTTTTTATTCCTGCTATTCTTGCATCAGCCAGTTTCGGATTACACGAAGCGCCTGATCAGGGTCTGTATCCACCAGTTTTCCAGCAACATTGGCTTTCCTACGATCAATGCGTCCTTCAACACCGGCCACGGTAAAACCATCGTCTTCGACGGTCGATGGCACCGACTGTACCGGGGTCACTGATGACGTATTGCGCAACCGGTCCTTTAAGATCGGGTCTGTACCGGGTTCATATTTCGGGATTGGCGCAGCAGGTTTTGGTCCATTCATAAATGAACCTGTTGAAGTGCTATTTTCCTGCTCTTTCGACGGTGCCATGAACCTGATATTCTCCACTGCGTTTGCACAATAGCACACTATGCGACTCGTTGCCTGCTTGACGGGCCCAATGCATGTTAACTGCCATTTACCCGCAAAGTTCCTAATTTAGCCGTTATTAAACTTTAGTTTAATAACCTATTTATGGCGCAGTGCCGCATGAGCGCAGCGCAAAGTTGCAAGTAAGCTGCTACGGCTTTAACGCATATTTCTAAAGTGATCCGTCACCACCAGTTTCTGTGGCTTTAACAGCCTGTAATGTGAAGCCACAGCCGAAGAAAACTATGTGCAGCGCAGTTAAACTGCAGATTTTCCGAATGATTTTTGCGCTAAAGAATCATACCAGAGTCATTTTAGGGTTTAATTCACAGACTGCTCTATTTACCTTTTAGCTCCCACGCAGTATCCACCACCTTTGGATAGCGCAATAGATACGTTCGGACATTAAAGTACGACGATAGGGGTATCGGGAATTGGTCAGACACTACACATACATCTTGTTTGGCATCTTGTTTGGCGTTTTGGCGGTCATGCTGATTGACCTGCCAAAGTCAGATGCTGCTGATTTTGGCGAAGCCCCGATGCTTGAAACCCAAGTCAAGGACGGCACGCTGCCGCCGGTTGATCAGCGTCTTCCGACGACACCGATGATCGTGACCCCGAACGACAAAGCGGGCGTTTATGGCGGCACATGGAAGATGGCCCAGCGCGACCAGCGCGACCATGCACTTCTGATCCGCAACATTGGCTATGAACCGCTTCTGCGCTGGACACCGCAATGGACGACAACAGTGCCCAATGTCGCGTTGTCCTTTCAGCCCAGCAGCGATGCGACGGAGTTTTTCTTTCGTCTGCGTCCGGGCATGCGGTGGTCTGACGGCGCGCCGTTTGGCGTTGATGACATTATTTTCTGGTACGAAGACATCCTGAACAACCCGGCCTTTGCCGAAAACGTGCCCGAATGGCTTAATTCCGATGGCAATCCAGTAACAGTCGATAAAATCGATGAAACGACTGTCGCATTCCGGTTTAGTACCCCTTATGGCCTTTTCCCAACCGCCCTTGCCCGCCCCGAAGGGGTTGAGCCGGTGAGTTATCCCGCCCACTTTCTAAAACCGCTGTTGCCGAAATATAATGCCAACGCGGATGAAGAAGCACGCGCGCAAGGATTTGCAGGTTGGAAAGAACGGTTTATCGCCGTTTTTGGCGTTCCCGGAACGATTGACGACCCGAGCCGCTGGCAAAATCCGGACGTTCCAACGCTGAATGCGTGGGTTCTGACCGGCATCTACGGCGAAGATGATCCACTGATCGCCAAACGTAACCCGTATTACTGGAAAATCGATCCTACCGGACGTCAACTGCCCTATATTGATCAGGTATCATTCACGTTGGTGTCGTCAAAAAGTGCGGCAGGTGATGCGGCCATTGCCGGACAGGTCAATATGCAGGAACGTCACGTCAGCACACGTGCCGACGAAGTTCTGGCGGCCAATGATAACCTGCAGCCGTTTACATTAATTGAAAGCGACATGAATGCGCTGACCTTGTCCTTGAACCTTAATGACAAGGACACTGTTCTGCGCAAGATTTTCCAGAACAAGAACTTCCGCATAGCCCTGTCCCACGCCATCGACCGCGAAGCCATCATTGGACGCTTCACCCCCGGAGCCCTGCCGCATCAAGCGGCACCACGTCCCGAAAGCCCGCTGTATCATACGGTTCTTGCCCGGCAATTCATCAATCATGATCCCGAGCTGGCGACAGACTATCTGGCAAAGGCAAACCTGACACATAGAGACGACGAAGGTTTCCTTCTGCGCCCCGATGGCAAGCGTCTGTCGTTTATGATTGATACAGAAGGGTCCGACCGCTTTGATATGCTCAATGCCGTTGTCCAATACTGGCGCGATATTGGCATTGATGTCACGGCACGCAATCTTGCCCGAGATGTTTTTGTCGCAAACCGTCAAAACAACAATCATCACGCCAGTGCATGGGGTGGTGATGGCGGCCTTGATGCCATGGTGATCCCGATCAACTACCTTCCGGTATCTGCGGAATCTTCGTGGTTCGCAACCGGCTGGTCCAATTGGTATGCCAATCCCGAAAGCCCCAGTGCAATCACCCCGCCAGAAGCCGTTCAGAAGCAACTTGCGCTTTATGATCAGCTAAAGGCCACGGCAAATGCAGAAAAACAAGCGCAACTCATGCGCGATATTCTCGACATCAGCGTCGATCAGTTTTACGTTATGGGAATTGCGCTTCCGCTTAATCGCAAAGGCGTGGTTGCCAAGAACTTTCATAACGTTCCAAAGATCATGCCTGCTGCCTGGAGCTATGCAACGCCGGCACCTACAAATCCTAGTCAGTACTACATAGATTAGGAAGATAAGATGTGTCACTCTGCGGAGTGAGGACAGGGGGAAAATAACCGCGTGAAGAAGCTGTTGGACCGGATGATCGGCAGTCTGGTTTTCAAGATCGCACTTTCGATTGTGATCGTTGAGACCATTCTGCTCGGGCTTTTTGGCGGGTATTATGTTCAGTATTTTGGCGCGGAAATTGATCGACGCATTGCCGAACAAATCAGCGCACCCGGTCGATTAATTCAGGACGAGCAGCTTAAAATCTCGGTCATCAGCGATCCAGAGCAGATGGAACTTCTGCTGGGTCCGCATGTGCAGGAGGCAATGGCGATCGGTTTTGATGGGACCATCTATCACACGATGGATCCTATGATGATCGGCCGTTCGGTCAAGGACCTGCCCGATTTCCCCAAGGATGAATTGCGCGCCGACATGACCGAGGAGGTCCTGTTTACCAGCGATGACAGCAGTGGCCGTAACATGGTCAGTATAACCCCGCTGTTTACGCTTAATGCCAATCAGCCGTTTATGTATGCCTATTTCAAGGTATCGACCGAAGGCCTTGAAGCAAGCCAGCGGCAGATGCAGTCGGTTTTGCTCATTGGTTCTGCCATGTGCATCTTGCTGACATCGGCACTGATTTTTCTGTTTACCCAGCAAACCGTGCTTAAGCGCCTGATTACGGCAGCCCAGTTTGTGAATAACATCCAGATTGGCAAGCTAAGTTCGCGGCTGACCCCGATGGGACGGGACGAAATCGGCACGCTGGAACGCGGCCTTAATGCCATGGCCGAAAGCCTTGAGCGACGCACCCTCCAGCATCAGATCGCGCAGGACGCCTTACGCGATAGCGAAGAACGCTTTCGCGATTTCACCCTGTCATCGGCCGACTGGTACTGGGAAATGGGGGCGGACCTTAAAATCGCTTTTGCGTCCTATAAATTCTATCAGCTGATCGAAGAAATCAACGGATCGCCGCAAGGTCAGTCTTTTGACAAACTGGGACTTCATTCAGAAGATCAGGATGGATGGCGGTATCTTAATTCGCGCTTGTCGGCCCATATGGCGTTCCAGAACATCGAATTTTCATGGACATCGCGCCAAGGCGAAAAGCACTTTGGGCGCATCAACGGTGTTCCAGTCTTTGAACTTGATGGCACGTTCAAAGGGTATCGCGGTACGGGTAGTGACATTACATCACAACGCCGGGCAACCGAGGAACAACAGGCACTGCAACGCCAATTGGCAACGTCGCAAAAGCTTGAGGCTGTTGGGCAAATGGCCGGTGGGGTTGCGCATGAATTTAACAACTGCCTTGCGGGTATTTTGAGTTTTGCCGAAGTTGCACGTGCCAAGATCGACAACCCGGATCGCGTAAAAGAATACCTTGATCACGTGATTTCACTGGGTGAGCGCGCCACCAGTGTTGCCGATCAACTTTTGATGTTCTCGCGCCGCCGCATTGATCAGCCAACCAATGTCCGCGTGTACAGCGTTTTTTCCGAAATGGAAAAGCTGCTGATCACGTTGCTTGAACACCGGATCGAACTTCAGATCTGGTCGAACGAGCCGGAACTTCACACCCGCGTTGACCCGACACAGCTTTCGGCTTGCCTGTTGAACCTTGCGATCAATGCCCGCGATGCCATGCCTGACGGTGGCACACTGCAAATTTCGTCGCGCAGTGTTGAGATTGCGCCGTTGGCACAACGCAGTGTCGATGACGATGAAGAAACCTATCCCGATAATGTTTCTGGAAAGTTTGTTGTCATCACAGTGCAGGATACCGGCATGGGCATCCCTGATGATATTCTGGAAAACATTTTCGAACCGTTCTTTTCCACCAAGGAACCGGGCAAGGGGACGGGGCTTGGACTTTCGATTGTGCATAACTGGGTCGAAGAGGCCCATGGCTTTATCAATGTAGAAACGGTCGAAGGCGAAGGGACAACCTTCTCGGTCTATCTACCGCACGTCGAAGCCACCGAGGAAGCAACCCAGTCAAAAGACGTCATCGATAGCATTCCGGGCAATGGCGAACGCATTCTGGTGGTTGATGATGAACAGTCGTTGCGCACAACTGCGGGCATCATCCTTGAGGATGCCGGATTTAAGGCCGTTTCGGCCAAAAGCACCGAAGAGGCGCTTGAAATCCTTAAATCCACCGACGACACCAACAAGATCGACGTGATCCTGACCGATGTTGTCATGTCAGGGCGCAGTGGCCCACAATTGATCATCGAAGCATTGCGCCAAAACCCGCAATACGCCGTTGTTTTCATGTCCGGCTTCCCTGCACGGTCACGCAAGGAGCTTGATAAGCTTCTGGGCAATTATGTGTTTATCAAAAAGCCCTTCCGCCCGGCACAACTTCAAAAAGCCATCCACGATGCCCTGGCACTTCGCGCGGAGCGCCAAAGCACCTAAGGACAATCGACGAAAACCGGTCTCGCAATGGTTTTTGGGGTCGAGTCTTGGGACTTTGTCACACCGTTTGGGCTGGTACGCTGGCAAAAGGTTAAAAAATTCTTTCCATTTTGACCGTGCGAAATCGTTGTATTGCACGTGGTTACACACCCCTATTTGCACGGGGCTTGCCCACGTGTGACAGCCATCACATTTTTTGACATACTGAACCCATACTCTAGGAGCTAGAGATTTAATCACCTCCTGCGATGGGTAAATGTCCCCTCCCGGTAATGTAATGAGGTCAGAATGGTTGGTTCAGTTCAGGGTTCAGGATTAAGTGCCGCAGCACAGGCTGTTAACGAGGCGATTACGCCGCAAGGTGGCGCAAGCCCGTCACTGCCGTTTGCCGCTGCTGAGGGTGCGATTAACAAGGCAACCAGCCTTGCCAAAACCATTGGTTCTATTGTGACAGAACACCAGCCGCTCGAAACGCGCGGCGCACGCGGTACGAATGTTAATATCCTAACGTGATTTTCCCTCTCGTTAGCTTCCTCCGGGGTGGCAGTCGCCACCCTTTTTTCTGTCTAAATGGCAAGCAGCCATCGCAAGCGTCCTGTTCATGACAAACCACGATGCCCATGGTAGGATCAGGCAGTTTAAACCTGAACCACATTGTCAGCGGTAAGATGCCCACCAATAGAATTGGTACTGGAACATCCCAAACAGGACTGCAGGATGCGCGCACGACCCGACAGGATGGCGCGGTGCGCGCCCGTGGACGGACTCCGTCACTTCCCGATCAGCCATCGCCTGACAGCTTTATCGCCGCCCAGCTTGCGCGCCTGCGCAATCTGATCGCCACTGATCAGATCGACCACAATGCCCGGCGCGGCACATACCTCAACATCCTGCTTTAGAGCGCGCGTGCCTTTACGCGGCACCATATAAAAAGGCGGGCCATTTCTGACCCGCCTTTTTGCATCCCCGACCGTTGCCGGCAAAGAAAAGAGCCCCGTACCGAAGTACGGGGCCAGTTTATTTGTCCAGGTGTGTTGGACAAGGGAGCTTGCGCAAAAGCGTGATCAGATCACGCAGTTGCCTGGTCTTCGCTCATCGAGCGAATAGGATGTTCCAGCTTATCAACGATTTCCTTTGGCACGATCTGCCAGAAGTGACCGCGTTCACGATCCCAGTTATCAAGGATGGTGCGTGCATAACCACTTTCGGTTTCTGCAACATGTTCCTCGATCAGGGCCCGGCACTGTTCGTCCCAATGCTGGGTTTCAATGCGCTGGTAAAGAATGGAGCCGTCATTGACGACATCGGCGAATGTGCCATTGACGTCATAGATGAAGGCCATGCCACCGGTCATGCCAGCACCAAAGTTTTCACCGACCGAGCCAAGGATCACGGCCGTACCGCCGGTCATATATTCACAACCGTTCGAACCACAGCCCTCGACAACAACCGTCGCACCGGAGTTACGGACACAGAAACGTTCCCCGGCCTGACCGGCCGCAAACAATTTCCCGGCCGACGCCCCATACAAAATGGTGTTGCCGATGATGGTGTTTTCGTTGGTCTTAAGCGGGCTGCTTGGACGCGGACGCAGAACAATCGTTCCGCCCGAAAGCCCCTTACCGACGTAATCGTTGGCATCGCCCTGAACTTCGATCTTAAGCCCCTGAACGGCGAAAGCACCAAGCGACTGACCAGCCGACCCACGCAGACGAACATGCAGGTGACCCGGTTTCAGGCCGGTCATGCCGTATTTCTGCGTGATCAGGGATGACATCCGCGTACCGATGGCACGCTGGGTATTCTGGATGTTGTACTGCAGCTGCATCTTTTCGCCGTCTTCAAGCAGCGGACGGGCATCCTTGATCATCTGGGCATCAAGGGTGTCAGGCACTTCGTTCCGACCAACCGTCGTGCAGAAACGAGCATGACCGCCAGCATCGGCCTGCGCCAGAAGCGGGTTCAAATCAAGGTCAACGAGGTCTTTTGCACCACGGTGAACCTGCTGAAGCAGCTCGGAGCGGCCAATCACATCTTCAAGCTTGTCATAGCCAAGCTCGGCCAGAACGTCTTTGACTTCCTCGGCCATGAAGGTGAACAGATTGACCAGCTTATCTGGCGTACCGACGAATTTCGCCCGCAGTGCCGGGTCCTGCGTACAGACACCCACCGGGCAGGTATTTGAATGGCACTGACGCACCATAATACAGCCAAGTGCGATCAGGGACGCGGTACCGATACCAAATTCCTCAGCCCCCAGCATCGCGCCAATTACCACGTCACGGCCGGTTTTAAACCCGCCATCGACGCGCAGTTTGACCTTGCTGCGCAGGTTGTTGAGTGTCAGGACCTGGTTGACTTCCGACAGGCCCATTTCCCAAGGAATACCGGCATATTTGATCGAGGTCTGCGGGCTCGCACCCGTACCGCCGTCATAACCGGAAATCAGGATCACGTCGGCTTTGGCCTTGGCCACACCTGCGGCAATCGTGCCAACGCCAGACCGCGACACCAGCTTGACGCAAACCTTACAGCGCGGATTGATCTGTTTGAGGTCATAGATCAACTGTGCAAGATCTTCGATTGAATAGATATCATGGTGCGGCGGCGGCGAAATCAAGGTCACACCCGGCGTGGCATTACGCAGTTGTGCGATTTCGACCGTGACCTTAAAGCCCGGAAGCTGACCACCTTCGCCCGGTTTTGCACCCTGGGCGACCTTGATCTGAATTTCTTCGCAGTTATTAAGGTACTCCGCCGTCACGCCAAAGCGGCCCGAGGCAACCTGTTTGATCGAGGAGCGCGCATTATCGCCGTTCGCACGCGGGCGGAAACGTTCACGCGATTCACCACCTTCGCCGGAGTTCGATTTTGCACCGATACGGTTCATGGCAATCGCAAGGGCCTCGTGGGCCTCGGTCGATAGTGCGCCATGGGACATGCCCGGGGTGACGAACCGCTTGCGGATTTCGGTGATGCTTTCGACCTTGTCCTGGTGGACGGCCTTGCGGTCACTGCGGAAATCAAGCAAATCACGAAGATGCAGCGGTTCACGCGACCGCAGACCTTCGGAGAATTTGCGGAACGTGTTGTAGCTGCCGGTGGTAACGGCCGACTGCAACGTATGGATCAGCGGACCGGTCCAGACGTGACGTTCACCCGAACGGCGGTATTTGTACAAACCACCAACCGGCAAGGTCACAACATTACCGTTAAAGGCTTCTTTGTGCTGGGCGATGCAGCGACGCTGAATCCCTTGCAGGCCAATACCAGAAATGCGCGACGGCATGCCCGGGAAGAATTCCGCCACCAAGGACCGTGACAGACCAATACTTTCGAAGTTATAGCCCCCGCGATAGGAACTGATGATCGAAATGCCCATTTTCGACATGATCTTGAGCAAACCGGCATCAATGGCGGCCTTGAAACGCTGCATAACTTCGACGCTGCCCGCGACATTCGGGAACAGGCCGCGTGCATAGCGATCGAGCAAACCTTCCTGCGCAAGATACGCATTGACCGTGGTAGCACCGACACCGATCAGAACGGCAAAGTAATGCACATCCATGCATTCCGCCGAGCGAATGTTGAGCGAGATATACGTCCGAAGCGACGTTTTCACCAGATGGCTGTGAACGCCACCGGTCGCCAGAACCATCGGGATGGCCGCACGGGTTTCAGAAATGCCTTCGTCGGTCAGAATGACGTGCAAGGCCCCACCACGCACGGCTTCTTCGGCTTCGCGCTGAATACGTGAAATCGCTTCACGCAGGGCCATCTTGCCACCATTGATATCAAAGGTGGTGTCAATTTCGACCGCCGTGTCGCCCATATAACCGCGCATCGCGTCATATTCGGCGTTGGTCAGAACCGGACTTTCGAGCTGCAGCAGATCACATTGGCTTTCATCCTCATCAAGGATGTTACCAAGGTTGCCCAAACGGGTTTTCAGGCTCATGACGCGGGCTTCACGAAGGGAATCGATCGGCGGGTTGGTCACCTGCGAGAAGTTCTGACGGAAGAAGTGATGCAAACCACGATACCGATCCGACAGGATCGCAAGCGGGGTATCATCGCCCATCGAACCGATGGCTTCCTTGCCGTCTTCACCCATCGGATGAAGGATCAGTTCGAGGTCTTCGTGGGTCAGCCCCATTGATTTCTGCAACCGCAGAAGGTGCTCTTTTTTAATGTGTGCCGGTTCGATGCGGTCAGGCGAAATCAGGTCATCAAGAACCTTGGTCCGACCGACCCATTTCGACCAGTCGCGACGGTTTGCCAGGCGGTCTTTGAGCTCACCATCGTGGAATAGCTTGCCTTCTTCAAGGTTGACCGCAATCATCTGTCCCGGGCCGAGGCGGCCTTTTTCAATGCAGCTTTCTTCGTCGATATGCACCATGCCCGCTTCGGAACCGGCAATCAGAAGACCATTGCCTGTTACCGCGTAGCGCAGCGGACGCAAACCGTTCCGGTCCGTGCCGCCCATCAGCCATTTGCCGCCATAGGCAGCCAAGGCTGCCGGGCCGTCCCACGGCTCCATCACGGCGTTGCAATAGGCATAGAGGTTTTTATAGCTGTCTGGTGTGGAGGCCTTTTTCGACCAGGCTTCCGGCACCATCATGGTTTTCACCATCGGCAGGTCACGACCCGCACGTACCATCAATTCAAACACGGCATCCAAGGCCGCTGAGTCAGATGACCCCGGCTGAATGACCGGCTTGAGGTCATCGATGCTTTCGGCGAACGCGTCATGGGCCATGCGCGCTTCGTGGCTTTTCATCCAGTTGACGTTGCCGCGCAGCGTGTTGATCTCGCCGTTGTGGGCCAGAACGCGGAACGGCTGTGCCAACGGCCAGCTTGGGAAGGTGTTGGTCGAATAGCGCTGATGATAGACGCAGAAGTTCGAAACGAACCGCTCATCGCGCAGATCCGGATAGAAGGTATCGACGTCTTCGGCCAGGAACATGCCTTTGTAGATGACCGAACGGCACGACATCGAACAGATATAGAAGTCCTTGATCGCTTCGGACAGGACGGCTTTTTCGATGCGACGACGGATGGCATACAGATCGATTTCGAACTGTTCTTCATCAACATCATCACGCACGCCAATCAGGACCTGCTCGATCTCCGGGCGGGTCTGGTTGGCTTTTTCACCGATGACCGAAACATCAACCGGAACCTGACGCCAGCCAAGAATACCATAGCCCTGTTTGAGGATTTCGGTTTCAACAATCGCACGGCAACGTTCCTGTGCGGCCATATCGATACGCGGCAAGAAAACCTGACCAACCGCGATCAGGCTTTCGGGGGCTTCCTGATTGATGACTTTAAGATATGCCTTAAAGAAATCCTGCGGAATCTGAAGGTGGATACCGGCGCCATCGCCGGTTTTACCGTCGGCATCAACAGCACCACGGTGCCAGATGGCTTTGAGCGCCTCAATCCCGGCTTCGACAACTTCGCGACGCGGTTTGCCGTCAATCGCCCCGACAAGACCCACGCCACAGTTGGCGTGTTCTTCTGCCGGATCATACATGCCGCTTGCCTCAAGATAGGCAGCGTTCTTTTCAAAGCGGGCGATCTCAACAGCACCCGTGCCTTGTAGTACCTTGTCCTGAACGATTTTGTTCATAACGTCTCTCTCCTCATGCGGCAGCGGGCTTAAGCAGCAGCTTCTTTGCGCGCCAGCAAATATTCATCGATCCGGTCTGCCGCATCACGGCCATCACGGATTGCCCAAACAACAAGCGATGCGCCGCGTGCGATGTCACCAGCAGCAAACACCCCATCAAGATTGGTCATCATCGAGCGGAAATCGATTTTGACCGTTCCCCAACGCGATACGCCAAGTTCCGGCGCATCAAACAGGGTCGGCAAGTCTTCCGGTTCAAACCCAAGAGCGGTAATCACCATGTCGGCATCCATGGTGTAGTTTGATCCCTCGATGATTTCCGGGCTCTGACGTCCGCCAGCATCCGGGGCACCAAGGCGCATTTTAATCGCACGAACACCGGTTACCTTGTCGTCACCAACGAATGCTTCGGGGTTGGTCAACCAGACGAATTCAACGCCTTCTTCTTCGGCATTGGCAACTTCGCGCTGGGACCCCGGCATATTGGCACGGTCACGGCGATACAGACATTTGACCGATTTCGCCCCCTGACGGATCGCGGTACGGACACAGTCCATGGCGGTATCACCGCCGCCAATCACGACAACATTCTTGTCCTTGGCGTTCAGTGTTCCGTCTTCATAAGCCGTGACACTGTCCCCAAGTCCATGACGGTTCGATGTGGTCAGATATTCCAGTGCCGGATAGATGTTGGAAAGACCAACGCCCGGCAATTTCAGATCACGGGCCTTGTAAACACCCGTTGCGATCAAAACGCTGTCATGTTTGCGGCGCAGGTCTTCAAGCGATGCATCACGACCTACTTCGAATTCGGTGTGCATGACAACACCCCCGTCTTCGAGCAGTTTGACACGGCGTTCGACGACATCTTTTTCAAGCTTGAAGCCCGGAATACCATACACCAGAAGACCACCCATGCGGTCATAACGGTCATAGATGTGGACTTCATATCCTTTAAGGCGCAGCTGTTCAGCCGCAGCCATCCCACCGGGGCCCCCACCAATGATCCCGACAGACATGCCGTTTTCAGTGGCCGGTTTGGGCGGCTTGACCCAGCCGTTGGCGAAGGCGGTATCGGTAATGTATTTTTCAACAGACCCGATGGTTACAGCCCCATGCGTTGACTGTTCGATCACGCAGTTGCCTTCACACAGGCGATCCTGCGGGCAAATACGCCCCGTGACTTCCGGCATGTTGTTGGTCGCCGCCGAAATGGCATAGGCTTCTTCAAGGCGCCCGGCAGTCGTCAGGCTCAGCCAGTCGGGGATGTTATTATACAACGGACAATGCGCCTGACAGAACGGCACACCGCACTGCGAACAACGCGACGCCTGATCGGCGGCCGAGCTGTCCTCGAAAGGCTCATAAATCTCATCAAAGTCCGTCCGACGCGCGGAGGCATCTCTTTTGTGCGGATATTTTTGTTCTAAATGAACAAATGTCAGCATCTTCTCTGTCATGGCGGCCCTCTGGAAGGGTTTTATGTTGCGGGTTTCGCTTTATATACGTGGCAAATACCCAAGAATCCAGCATTAAATGCACATTAGGTCACTAATACTGACATATATCATACTGCGACGATTCTGAATACCCAGAGAACCCTTGAGAACCCACCCGTAATAAAGTTTCATTAGTACCAAAATGGTACTATTAATGCATTTCGCCAAATCGGGCTAAACTGCTATAAGCGATGAGTTTTTGCCGAGAACAGCCATAGAGGCCGGAGTGACGTTACAACATATAATTCTTCTGGCAGTCGTCCAGGGGATCACGGAATTCCTGCCCATCAGTTCTTCGGGACACCTGATCCTTGCCCCTGCCCTGACGGGTGCAGCAGATCAGGGTTTATTGGTAGATGTATCGGTTCATGTCGGCACACTTGCCGCTGTGTTGATCTATTTCTGGCGTGATGTTTTCGCCATGATCGGCGGAGTCTTCGTTCTTTTGTCCGGTCGGATCAATCCTGGCGCGCGACTCGCACTGCACATCATCCTCGCCACCATCCCGGTTGTCGCGATTGGCTTCTATTTCAAGGTTTCGGGCATCGAGGAACAGATGCGTTCTGTGGCAGTCATTGCCTGGACGACACTTGGCTTCGGGATTGTGCTTTGGATTGCCGATAAGATCGGCATGACCATCAACCGTCTTGAGCACATGCGCTGGGGCGGTGCCTTGTTTATCGGCATGGCGCAGGTTCTTGCCCTTGTTCCAGGGACAAGCCGGTCGGGCATCACCATGACAGCGGCACGCTTCATGGGGTATGAGCGATCTGACGCAGCGCAGTTTTCCATGCTGTTGTCGATCCCGGTAATTCTGGGTGCTGGCCTTCTGGCAGGTATCGATGTGCAGCAATCAGGCGACATGGCCCTGACCCGAGACGTGTTTTTGGCGGCGGGCCTATCGTTCATCACTGCCCTGATTGCCATTGCAGTTCTGATGAACTGGTTGAAACGGTCGACTTTCACGCCGTTTGCCATTTATCGAATTCTTCTGGGCGGCGGTTTGCTTGTCTGGGTTTACGTGTATGACCAAGCCCCGATCAGCCTTGGCTTTCTGAGCTAACCACGACAAAGCCCTTACCAATGTATATGCGTCCGCTTAATCCGATTGCCGATGGTCCGGCACTACATGCGATTTTTGGAAACCCAGATTGCTGCACGTGGCTGCCTGACCCGGCCTTTCCAGATGTCAAAACGACTATTGCCAAACTGAAATCCTGGACCGACGGTTTCGAGGCAACATCATGGACAATCGCACAGACCGAAGATGGTCCGGCTATTGGGCGGATATCGCTTTATAATATCGGTCGTGATCCAAATGTCTGGGAAGCGGCCTGCATGGTTGCACCTGCGGCACGCGGCCAAAACTTTGCCGCACGCGGATTGTCTTATGCGATTGGGTTCTTGTTTGCGACGACAACTGCACGGCGTGTGTATGCCGATATTGACCCGGACAATCACGCGTCCCTAAAGACATTTGAAAAACTGGGATTTACGCGCGAAGGGCAACTTCGCGGCGAATGGGAAACCCATATTGGTATACGTGACTCGGTTATTTACGGGTTACTGCGAACCGATCCGCGCCCCGATATCACGCCACATCCATCCATCATTGCCTGACACCGGCCTCAAGGCCGATCAGTCCTGCCAGATCGGCCCACCAGACAGGACCAGTTGCGCACGGGCCGGGTCTTCGGGGGCATAATCAGACAAATCAACAAAGCGCATCAGAAATGGCTCGTGCGACAGTAAAAAGTCAAGCACGCCAAGCTGCACTTCGTTTGTCGCAATGCCCTTACGCAGGTCATCAAGCCCCATGCCGGTTTGCGCCAAAAGCCCCTGCAACAGTTCTTCATCACCGGCGATATGCGCCACGGCCTGAATGGCGAGTGTTTCAGCTGCGTCCTTATTCATCGTGTTTCCCACCCAACAGGTTCATTTAAACCAGTTTGCCTTGGCCATTGCCCGCCAGATCACAAGCCCGGCGATAACAATCACGCCTGCGGCAATACCACCCAGACCGTTTCCCGCCAATAAAACAAGTCCCCAAAAGCCAACCGTGCCAAAACCAATCGCCAGACTAAGGAATGCCGATTTGGTCAGAGTGTCCTGATTTTTCTGGGCCGCTTCGGCGCGCTTGATTTCATCGACAACTTCATACCAAGCCAGTTGCTGCCAACGGGAATATTTAAGTCCCTTACTGGGTCCTTTACGCAAGAACTCATCGAGCTGTTTGACGATATTGGCCGCACGCTCCTCGGGAACGACATATTTGCCGATCCGCTCTTTCTTGCGTGGTCCTTCGTCTTCTTTATCGATCATGTTCAATGGGTCACTTCCATCATTGCGCCACCTGCAGCTTTCCCTTGTTCATATGCCCAACCGATTTAAATCCGGTAAACCAAATCAAACTGTGCATCTCGTCACAGCTTACCGCGCATTTTCCAATCAAAGAGCCCATGCGGCATCTGGTAAAATTTTTCGAACTCATGCCATTTGCATTCCGGGCGCAAAAACAATTACTTGGCAACAAAGGCGCAGATCAGCCCACTTTTTTAGATACCTTGCGCCTAAAAACTTCTGCTGATCGGGCATACATACAGTTCTTCTCACATTTTCATGGACCAGCAGATGATCCGCCTTCTTCACCGATTACGGTTTCTGCTATTTGCCTTGCCAATGGCCCCTGTTAGCGCATTTGCGGATGGCGAAAACATCATTGCGGCCTGCAGCCCGTGGCCGCCCTATGTCGTTGATGGGGAAAAGCCCGGTGGTATTCTTGTTGATTATGTCGAGGACCTATTGCAGGGCTTTGGCTATTCGGTTCGCATCGACGTCTTTCCCTGGAAACGCGCCATAGAAGCCGCACGCAGTGGCAATGTCGACGTCATATTTTGCGCCGAAGAGGGGCAGGCAAAGACATACGGCCTGGAATACGAGTTTCCCATCCTGATCAGCGACACAGTTCTGCTGTCACACCGCGACGCTCCATTGGAAGCATCGCAGGTTTGGCACCATCGCATCGCACTTGGTGCAGGATACTGGTATGGAGATCTGTTTGAGAGCCGTCGTCAAGATGTCGACACCATTGAGGTTGTCGATGATTTGACGATCCTGCGCATGGTCGCAAGCAACCGTGCGGACGGCGGGTTGATGGAGAAGGCTGTCTTAGACAGCCTGCTTCACACCTACCCGGAACTTGCCGAAATGATACACGTCAGTTCCGAGCCGGTTACGACGCAAACCTTCTATTTTGCGACGTCACCGGCAACGCAAATAGACATGCGCCACCTTCGCCAGCACATCACAAAAAGCCGTCCAAAACCGATCATTCAACAGGTCAATTCGAACGCGCTTTAACTGTGCAGAAAATGCTTTGATGTGTTGAGCATACAAGATGCCAACAATCAGATCAGGATGCGAACAATGCCGTCGCGGCAATAATGCCAAAAGCAACCAGATGAATCATCTTAGTCTCCTGTTTCAACCAAGGTTGAAGCCCCAATACCGACAGTTGGTATCGGACTCACAATTCAATCTATGGGTTAAAACGGGTTATTTCGTGGCAGTGCCGCATCGGCCACATCGCCCATGGCCGAGGAACCCAGAAATTTGTTTATTCGTAATTTGGGAAGATGGTGCGGGCGGCCGGACTTGAACCGGCAAAGTCTTTAGGACCGGCGGATTTTAAGTCCGCTGCGTTTACCAATTTCGCCACGCCCGCAACGCGCGACATCCGGCTTTGGAACCGGCAGATCAGGGTTCTAGCGCGGCTTTGACGTTGGTGCAACATCCTATTGCTGCATTTGGCGGTGGTTCGTGAATTTGATCCTTTTGCATTACTGCGCCTGATGTCAATGCGGCATGATTGCCTGCCTTTCTCCATATTAGGTGCACATTTCATCGCCAGCATGCAGCGTACCGGTAATTACAACGCGCTGACACATATGCACAGGCCCTTGCCAACTGTCCTGATTGCTTCGGTGTGCATGGCTTCAACGGCCTTGTATTTGCACCGTAGTGGCATAGCTGAATTTGTTCCTCTGGCTTTGGCCGGAAACAGTGGCGCGCGCCCCGACACCCCCATTTTACGCAGTGAAACCTTGAACCGGGCCAATAACCGGCGACGTCATATGAACCGGCTTTACGATAAAATGGACGAGGACCTTTATGACAGCACGCTTGGGCCCTTGATGCTCGACGATTCGATCCCGGCCGAGGCCCAACCGGCAACAGCACTTGAACTTGGTACAGGAGATGAGACTACTCTAGAAGCATTCGGAGGCCGGGCGGCTTTACGGTCGCTGGCCCAAAAAATTGATTTTGACAGTGCTGCCGGTACCTTCCCAACACAATCACGCTCCGCAAGTGTTCCGCTGAGCATATGGGTTGTCGGCAATCAGGCCGATATTGAAAACCGGATCGCCGGTACAGGATATGACCCCGGATTGAGCGGCGACACCGTTTCGATCGATAGCGGGGTCGACTATCTGGTGGCCGATGGTTTGGTACTGGGTCTTGGCGTTGGCTGGGGCAGTACGGCCGGCGAGGCTGGCGCACGGCAGTTGGAATATCGCGAAAGCAATCTGGCAGTTTCACCCTATTTTGTGGCGCGCATGACCGATTGGCTTAATCTGCGCGGCAGTGTCAGCTTTGGCGAAAGCACCATCAGCCAGTCTGCTATCGGCACAGGGCCCGATACTCTTCGCTATGCCGAAGCACTTGAAAGCACCACAATTTCAAACTCCATCGGGTTTGGCTCGGAATATGAATTTGGCAGCCTGCCACTTACAGTTCAGCTTGACGGCGACATGATCACCGCACGCGAAAATGTCAAATCTGCGCGCGCGACCGACGGCAGCATGATCCCGGAAAACACTGCCTACACCCAGCTATTTGATGCGGTCGCCGAAGCCCGCTATCGCATATCGATGGGAAACCATCGGATTATTCCCTTTGCCGGGCAGGAAGAAACCATTGCGATGATGAATCAGGATTATGGCCGCAGTGGATCAACCCGATATTTTGCCGGCAGCGAATATATCTATGAGCCGATGAACTTTGGCATGAGCATTCAGGGCTTCCGCGAACGGGCAACAGATAGCGAAATGCTGGAGGGAATTCGTTCTGAATTCTCCATGACCGAAGAATTGCCCCGTGGCTATGGCACGTTAAGCCCCTATATCAACACGGAAAGTACCAACATCTATCTTGAAACAGGGGGTGGCATGACCCACGAATGGGGCAAATTCCCCGGTCAGGTCAGTTTTGAAATGCGTCGGAAATTCACATATGAGATCCAGCACAGTGACTATTCGGGCCTCGTCACCGTCGATTTCAAATTCTAGGTTCTGAACTCAATTGAGTGTTTAGAGAATCGCTGATTGCGGCTGTGACAGGCATCTAGCTATTGGCGCGGATCAATCTGACAGGTAGGGTGCAGACCTGAGTATACAAACGCCAATTCCAGCAGGTTTGCGCATGACCACGCCCGATATCAAAACCCCTGACGACACGGGTACAGATGCCCTGACGCCGCCGGTCTTTGATCGAGAATTTCAAAGGCAGTTTATCGATCTTTTGCTGTGGCGGCGGGACGTGCGGCGGTTTCGCACCGACCCGATCCCAAAAGACGATATTGACGGATTGATCAAGGAAGCCTGCCTTGCCCCGTCGGTTGGCAATTGTCAGCCGTGGCGCTTTGTAAAGGTCAATGACACAACGCGTCGCAAAGCCATCCGCGACAGTTTTGAGCGCGCCAATCAGGAAGCGCTTAACGAGTATCACGGTGAACGCGCCAAGCTTTATGCATCCCTTAAACTACAGGGCATGGATCAGGCACCGGTGCAGCTTGCGGTTTTTGCCGATGAACAAACCGAGGCCGGCATGGGACTGGGACGCAAAACCATGCCCGAGATGCTTGATTATTCGGCTGTGGCCGCCGTACAGCTTTTGTGGCTGGCCGCACGAGTCAAAGGGATCGGCGTTGGCTGGGTGTCCATCCTTGAACCCAAAACCGTTCAGGAGACGCTTGAAGTGCCCGAACACTGGCGCCTGATTGCCTATCTTTGTATCGGCTATCCGGAAGAAGACCATGTTGTCCCTGAACTGGTCCGCGAAGGTTGGCAGGACCGCATTGACCCCAGCGCCCTCACCCTCGAACGATAAAGCCAACGTGCGTACCCACGCACAGCCGTATAAAACACAATAACCACGCACAAGGAATATCAGGATGTCTGCCGACAAAGGTCAACCACAAAACCCCGAGCAGCCCGAAAAGAAAACGCTGTCTAACGCGATCTATTTCAAGATTATGGGCTATTTGCTCACGGCAGGCTGGGTTGGGTTTATCCTTGCGATAACTGGCGGCGACACCACACATCCAATGTTTGATTATATCTTTGTCGTGCCGTTGGCAGGCTGGATCATCGGCATGATCGTCGCGCGTGTTATTCGGTCAAAAACCGGCGCCGATCGTCCCTGAGTAACAACCAAGACCGCAAGAAACAAAGGCGCCATCATCTGGCGCCTTTTTCATGTCCGGATAATGTCGCGTTGCAGGACTCAGTCATCATCACGTTGGCGGGTACGTTCATCGCGGTATCGATCATCATCGGAAAAACTCCCCAGGCCCATAATTCCCATGCCCATGCTGATCCCGCCAAAGGTGATGAACAGGCCAAAGAACAGCAGAAAGATGAAGATCGGCGCGTCGCGTGATGCCATCGCCAGACTGTAAATCCCGCCGACATCAAAAAACAGCACCAGACAGCCAAACACCAGCGCACCAAATCCGCCATAGGCGGTATGTTCGATCAGAAATTTAATAATCAACCGGCCTTCACGCGCAGCTTTGCTGTTGCGTGGGTCATCTTGCGGAGAGTTTCTGTCGTCTGAGGACGTCATTGGCACGAACCCCTAAGCGGAAATCAAACCAAGCTTACCCGTTCTGATCCCTTGGAGCCTTGATGAAAAACAATCAGGCCGACACTTCGCCGGTATCTTCGATGACATCACGTCCCTGATCAGTAATCGTGGTTCGGATCCGTTCAGAAGCCTGATTGACCTCATCAGCATTTTCACCGCGCACAACCAAGGTTGTCCCAAGCTTGCCTTCACGCAGGAACGGATAGGAACCGATATCGGTGTTGGGAAAGTCGCCCTGAATTTCACCCAGAACCTTGGCAATCGTGCCTTCGGGGATATAGCCACCGACCGAGCGCGACACCATCGGGCGTCCGCCGACCAGTTGGTGTTTAATGCCCTGGAACATTGCCTGCATGATCATCGGCACCCCGGCCATGACATAGACGTTTTCCATGCGAAAACCGGGTGCCTTTGAAATCGGATTATCAATCAGCTCCGCCCCAACGGGCACATGCGCCATACGCAGGCGGGCCGCGTTCAAATCTTCGGGGTTTTCGTAATGGCTTTTCAACAGTGCGTGCGCATCGGCATTGAGTTCAATCGGAACCCCGAATGCCTTGGCAACACATTCGGATGTGATGTCATCATGGGTCGGGCCAATGCCACCGGTGGTAAAGACGTAATCAAACGCGTCGCGGCATTCATTGACGGTATTGATGATGGTTTGTTCGATATCGGGGATAACCCGCGTTTCGGCCAGTCGCACGCCAAGAGTATTAAGTTCTTCGGCCAGATACGGCAGATTCTTGTCATGGGTTCGACCCGACAGGATTTCATTGCCGATAATGATCAAACAGGCGCGCACCGGATCAGACATGATATCCCCACAACTTCATTCATATTTGTTCGTATCAAGCGATACGTATTCAAGCCGCAAACGGCTCAGAGAAAATCGCGTAACATTGCCACAAGCGGTACATCAGCCGGCGGCATCGGGTAATCCCCCAAACGCACCGGGCGCACCCATTTGACCTGCTGATTTTCCATCGGCGTGATGTCGCCTTTCCACACCCGGCACAGATAAAGCGGCATCATCAGATGAAAATCATCATAGGTGAAAGACGCGAATGTAAACGGCGCAAGGCAGCTTTCGGTGATGTCGATGCCAAGCTCTTCTTTAAGTTCACGCACAAGTGCCATTTCCGGCGTTTCGCCCGCTTCGACCTTGCCACCGGGAAATTCCCAAAGGCCGGCCATGGATTTGCCTTCTGGGCGTTGGGCGATCAAAACGCGGTGGTCCGCGTCCACCAATGCCACCGCACTGACAAACACTGTTTTTTCGGGGGTTTTCCCCTGGCGCAGGTCAACCGACATGCAGCCCTTATCTTGTTGTTGTATGCTCATGATCCTGTTTTATCGCGCAAGTCCGATTTCGCCAAGGGGCGCATGATCTTATTTACCGTCAGGATCAAGGATTTGCAAAAGGGCGGCCTGATCTGCGGCTGAAATTGTTGCATTTCCCGGTAAATCGTCGCGCCCCAGAAGGTAATCACGCCCCGAAAACCCTAAATCATCGGTCGCTCCACGTTCGGCCCCGGCCTTGATCAGAACTTTCACAATCTCAATCGCTCCGGATGCGGCGGCGTAATGAAGGGCGGTACGTTGACCATGCCGGGGATAAAGCCATTCATCGCCGGGGTCGGTACGCGCGGCAACATCGGCACCATGATCTAGCAACCATTTAACCGCCGTTAAACTGCCGCGCTGTGCGGCCGCCATCAATGCGGTTTTGCCAAATCCGTTACGGGCTTCAACATCGTCGAAATACCCGTTTGCGCGTAACACATCGAGGCTTTCCGGGCGGGCGACCGCGATATGAAGCAACGGATCAATCCCGGCATAGGCCGCACAGTTTTCAAACAGATCACCGTCCTGCCCTGTGTTCTGTTGGGCAACTTTCTCAATGTCGGTAAGCGGGCGATCATCGACCAACATCACCCGCAAGGAATTTAGCGGAACCGCCGTATCGCAATCAGCACCATAGACGACGCTAAACAATGTGTTGCGCGCAATTTCCGTTGCCGTTTCACGATCTTTCCCGTTTGACTGCCAATAGGAAATCAGTGCTTTACGGGTGGTGGAAAGCTCGCGGGTAATGGCGTTGAAAACATCGCGGTTCGCCCACGAAAGATAAGACCAGACTTCAAATGGTTTGCGGGACCCAGGCGGGGCAGGCAACAGCGCATCCGGATCAAGCATGGCGATTTGCATCCCCCATTGCTGAGCAGCGGCCTGCGCGAAGCGAATGCTTCCCTGATTGGGGCCAAACATATCGCCCGTCGCACCGTCGGCGACATACATATAGCTGCTTAAGGCGTCGATCGGATAATCGGCAACTTCACCCCGCCCCCAAACGCAGCCCGATCGCGGCATGAAATTGTCACGGTTACCGCCAAACATCGGGGCCGTCACATCCAGCAATTCCGGCTTTTTCTGTAGAACCGCGCAAGGTATGGCGTAAAAGGCAGAATGCGTATTGGCAAAACCCGTACTCGACGCCAAGACGATGGTTGGCTCCAAACTCAGTGCAGTGCCATCGAAGACCACGGTTGGCCCGACCACCGCGCGCATGTATCCATCGGTTAGGGGTGCGACAGCCTGATCAATTTTGGTTTGCAATGCCTGAATATCGCTGGTTCGCGCCGGGCTATCGTCCTTAAAGGCAAGTAGAAACAACATCCGGTCCAGCAGCCCGACAGCATCATCGCGCTTGTTGACCATACGTTCGGCGACATCGGGGTGTTCGCCCATATTGGCAATGGCTGCCTCATAGGCCGCATCATTTGCACTTTCACCGGCACTTTCAGTGGCGAATACGACCGATGACGACGTAACTGCAAACAGCACCGAAAACACTGCCGATATCACCCGTGATGTCTTAATCAAGCCTTGCGCGTTCTGCACAGCCTATTCCCTTGAAAATGAAAGCAATCCCTATGAGCCGTATCTACGTATAGGGTATTACATTTCAGTCAACAGCATCTGCTTTATGGTGACAATGCGTATACTCAAACTAACCGCAAATGCCCTGATTGCCGCCCTGTTCCTAGCAGGTTGCGACAAACTTTCCGCCTTTAATCAGCTTCAGGCAGGTGATTATCAACCGACCTTCACCGATCTGGCCTATGGTGATGCACCGCGCCATAAGCTTGATCTGTATCTGCCAAATGATGGCAGCGCGCCCGCACCACTGATTGTCTGGTTTTATGGTGGGTCGTGGGATGCTGGAAACAAGGCGCAATACGTCTTTGTCGCCAAACGTTTCACCGAGATGGGCTATGCGGTTGCCATTCCCGACTACCGACTGGTGCCCGGTGTGCATTTTCCGAAATTCATCGAAGATTGCGCACGGGCTGTGGCCTTCATGAGAGATTTTGGCGAACAGAACCCCAGCAAGATCAAGGTTGGCCCGATGATACTTGCCGGCCACTCGGCCGGTGCATACAACGCTGTCCAACTCGTCGCCGATCCGGATTATCTACGCGCGGTTAAGATGAATGCCAGTGACATTGCCGGGATCATCGGCCTGTCTGGTCCGTATGATTTTTATCCCTATGACGTCAAAGCAACCCAGAATGCCTTTGGCGACACGCCAGCAGTTAAAAGTCAGCCGGTCGAGATGGACCTGACACACATGCCGCCACTGCTACTGATCACAGGAACACGCGATCATACGGTTTATCCGCGCAATTCGCGTAACTTGGCCAAATTGGCCCCGGACACCAAACTGGTTGAAATCCCCGAGGCCGGTCATGCCGGAACATTGATCGCACTCGGGTTCTATCTGACAACCAATGATGATGTGCTTGAACCGGTCAAATCGTTCCTGCGCGTCCATTTACCAACCGCTTCGGACAAACCGTTGGTCGCACAAGACAAAGCATCCTGATTGAAACCATCATGCTGTCCGTCACCAAAAAAACGCGCTTCCTGTCAGAAGCGCGTTTTCTTTTTCAAGGCCAATAGCAATCAGCCGAGCTGACCGTGGCAATGTTTGTATTTTTTGCCCGAACCACATGGGCAGAGCTGATTACGGGCAACACGGCCCCACGTCGCTGGATTGTTGGGGTCAACATTTCCGGCTGCCTGACGTGACTGCACCGTGGCACCGTCATCACCGCCTTCGGCATGGTCGGCAAGGTTTTCGTGCATTTCTTGCTGCGTACGGCGCGGTTCAAGGTCTTCTTCACGCGGCGTGCTTTGCAATTCAACATGCGACAGCATCTGTGTCACACGTTCACGCAAAGTTACCAGCATGCCTTCGAACATGTTAAACGCTTCGCGCTTGAACTCATTGAGCGGGTCACGCTGACCATAGGCGCGCAGACCAATGCCCTGACGCAGATGGTCAAGTGCCAGAAGATGATCTTTCCAAGTCTGATCCAGAAGCTGAAGTATCAGACTTTTTTCGACCTGACGCATGATATCGGCACCATAATTGGCAACCTTTGCCGCCATTTTATCGTCCGCAGCCTTACTAATCCGTTCGCGCATGACTTCGGGATCGATGCCTTCTTCCTTGACCCAATCAGAAATCGGCAGATTGAGGCCCAGAAGACGCGTGACTTCTTCGTGCAGGCTGGCAACTTCCCACTGCTCGGGATAGACTTTTACAGGACAGAATTTTTCGACCATGTCTTCGATGACTTCTGCGCGCATATCGGCAACGTCTTCGGCAACATGTTTGGCCTGCATGAGATCACGGCGCTGTTCGTAAACGACCTTACGCTGGTCATTCATGACATCATCGAATTTCAGCACGTTTTTACGAATGTCAAAGTTACGGCCTTCGACTTTCTGCTGTGCCTTTTCGAGCGCCTTGTTGATCCACGGGTGATAGATCGCCTCACCTTCCTGCAACCCAAGTTTCTGAAGCATGCCGTCCATACGTTCAGACCCGAAAATGCGCATCAGGTCATCTTCAAGCGACAGGAAGAATTTCGACCCGCCCGGATCACCCTGACGGCCTGAACGACCACGCAACTGGTTATCCACACGACGCGATTCATGGCGTTCAGTCCCAATGACGAACAAGCCACCAGCATCAAGAACTTTTTGCTGATCGGTTTTGACTTCGGCTTTGATCTTTTCAATCGCAGCAGCCCGTTTGGCTTCGTCAGTGACATCGGCCAATTCATGCTCGACGCGCATCTCAACGTTACCACCAAGCTTAATGTCGGTCCCACGACCGGCCATGTTGGTTGCAATCGTAATGGCACCCGGCGCACCTGCCTGGGCAACAATAAGGGCTTCGCGTTCATGCTGCTTGGCATTGAGAACTTCGTGCGGAATTTTCTTTTCCTTAAGAAGCGCGCCCAGAATTTCGGACTTCTCAATCGACACCGTACCAACAAGGGCCGGTTGGCCACGTTGATGGCAGTCGGCCAGAAGTTCGGAAATCGCGATCCACTTTTCATTTGCGGTGCGATAAATCTCGTCATCGGCGTCTTTACGCGCAATTGGGCGATGGGTCGGGATTTCTACGACCTTAAGTTCGTAGATTTCCTCGAACTCCTCGGCTTCGGTAATGGCCGTACCGGTCATGCCCGCAAGGGTCGGGTACAGACGGAAATAGTTCTGGAACGTGATTGACGCCAAGGTCTGGTTTTCGTTCTGGATCTTGACCTGTTCCTTGGCCTCAAGTGCCTGATGCAAGCCATCGGAATACCGGCGGCCTTCCATCATACGACCGGTAAATTCGTCAATGATAACGACCTTGTCGTCCTTGACGATGTAGTCGGTGTCTTTCTGGAACAGCTTATGCGCACGCAGGGCCTGATTGACGTGATGGACAAGGTGAACGTTGGCAACGTCATACAGCGTGCCCTCGGTCAGGATTTCCATTTCACCCAGAAGACGTTCGGCATTTTCCGTGCCGTCTTCTGTCAGGGTAACCGCGCGGGCTTTTTCGTCTTTCTCATAATCTTCTTCGGTCAGTTTCGGGATCAGCGCATCAATGGCGCGATACAGCTCCGAACTGTCCTCGGCGGGACCGGAAATGATCAGCGGGGTGCGGGCTTCGTCAATCAGGATGCTGTCGACTTCATCGACGATCGCAAAGTTGAACGGACGCTGCACCATGTCTTCGAGGCGGAATTTCATATTATCGCGCAGATAATCGAAACCAAGCTCGTTGTTGGTGGCATAGGTAATGTCACAGGCATATGCCGAACGGCGCATATCATCGGTCATGCCATGCATGACCACGCCGACCGTCAAACCAAGGAAGCCATAAACTTCGCCCATCCATTCCGCATCGCGACGGGCCAGATAGTCGTTCACTGTGACAACATGAACGCCCTTGCCTTCGATGGCATTCAGATAAACCGGCAAAGTCGAAACGAGCGTTTTACCCTCACCAGTTTTCATCTCGGCGATTTTACCGGATGTCAAAACCATGCCGCCAAGCAGCTGAACATCATAGTGACGTTCGCCGCGCACACGTTTGGCAGCTTCGCGAACCGTCGCAAAGCTGTCGGGCAAAATGTCCTTGAGAGTCTCGCCATTCTTCAGACGTTCGCGCAGCCAGTCGGTGCGGGCGCGCAGTTCATCGTCTGAGAGTTTCTCGACTTCGGGTTCCAGGGCATTGATTTGCTCGACCGTGGCATGCAGGACTTTGACTTCACGATCGTTAGCAGAACCGAAAATTTTCCGGGCGATGGAGCCGAGCATTAATACGTTCCTGAACAAATGAATAAACAGATATAGAGCAGCGACCACAGGCCGGGGCTCGATCACAGATAGAACCCTGCCCGCCATCTGTCAACGGAACGAACCAATATCGCTAATGTTATGGCTGGTTTTAGCCAGTTCTGGGCGAAAATTTCGCCTTTTCACCCCAAAATCAGGCCTGACTTTTGCCTTTAGAGCCCCTGCAATCTGTTGCAAAACAACGTCTGACGGCTTGCTGCTTGAGAATCTAAAAAAAACAACGTATAATTTCAGTTCAATTTCAATCTGCATGAGCAAGTAGCTCATTTTCGACGCGCCGGTTCAGTACGCCTTGTCTTTTCGGACTTGTCACCTGCACCTGACCGTCAAGAAATCCTCAGGAGGAGGAAATGGTCGATTTTTCCGCGCTTAATCCATTTCGACAAGGGCAATCTGCCCTGCAGGATGCGCGTCAGCAGTTTACAAAACCCGGCACCGAAACCCAGCAGGATGCAGCGCAGACCAATACCAACGCGCGACAACGGGTCGATCCGGTTGCTCTTTCTGATGATGCGCTGGCCGCGCATAACAATTCGGCACAGCTGGCCCCGGCCAGTGGTAAGGGGCTTTCAACCAAGCCGCTGACCACCGACGAGCTGTTTGAACGCGCACTCGACGTATCGCTTGAGCTTGTCCGCGGCAGCGTCGAAGAAATGTTTCAGCTTTCGGGTATGACCGAAGACGACGCCATTGCCGCCACCGATGCCATGTTTAACGGCATTCGCGATGCGGCAAAAGGCGAAGACCAATTTGAATTTTCCTTTGATCAGGCCATCGCAAGTCATAGCCGCACGGCAATTTCATACGCCGGTGCCAATGGTTCGGCCGTTGGTACGTCCGAGTCTGCGATGATGGCAGTGCAGTCGCTTGATATCAGCATCAACAACGAAACCGGCGAGTTTTCGTTTAACTATCAGGCCTCCAAGATCGAAGTCGTCCGCACCGAAGCCATTGCCATTGGCAACAGCATGGGGGCAGCTCTTGGCGCCCTTGGTGCGGTGATGGATGGTCTTGGCGGTGGTTCGCTGGTCGATGTCCTTGGCAATCCAGCCAATGCCGAAAATGGCGGACTTCTGTTTGACATGTCAGATAACGGCGTTGCTGACTTTATCCGCGAGCTGATGAACGCAACGGTTGGCACGGATGGCAACGGTCAAGACGGTGAAAACGCCGATGGGACTTCCGGCGAAGCGGCGTCTGGTCAGGCACTGGCAGCCGAACGCATGGCCGCACTCAACGCGCAGATCACCGAACAGTTCATGGAACAGGCAACCCTGATTGTCCGTGGCATTAACCAGTCCGCACCAGACGATGGTACGGGCAAGCCGCAGCTTAATCTGACGGTTGATATGTTGATGCCGATGGGCCGTTTTGGTCAGGACGATAATGGTGCGACCTTCTCGTTCCCGACCGGTGAAACCGTTCCCGTTCTTGATCCAACCCAACAACAAGACGTTCAGGCCTAAAGAACAGGAAGTTCTGAGTTAATCAATCGTTCGGGATGCCGCATATGTCGGCATCCCCAGCCCTTCAGGAAGGAGGCGCTGAATGTTCGAGCACACCACTTTTAACACTCCGTCTTTTAACACTCCGTCGACATCGCAAACGGCGACACTGAATGCCGCGGCACAAAGTGCTGTTGGTGCAAATGTACCAGATATGTCGAACTCGGCAAATGGCGGCAGCAGGAATGATCGGGCGCGTGAACGCGCAATTGCCGATCAAATTGATTTGAGCATCGAGGCCAGCAAGCGCCTCGAAGAAGCCATTTCCGCGTTCCGACAGCCCGTGTTTCAGGTCGAGACAAACCCACTTGATGCATTTAACGCCTTAAAACCGGCCTTGAGCGAGGCACAAACACGCCTGAACCGTGATGCATTTATCGTCCTTGCCATGATGGGCATCCCACCCGAAAAGGCCCGCGAAATTGCCAATGCCATGACCGGTGGGTCGCTCGAAGATGTTGCTCTTTCGGGCGCGAATGGGTCGGGGGCAACCATCACGGCCAAGGAACTTGCCCTAAATGTTTCGGGCAGTACTACCCAGATTGATGTCAGTGCGTTTCGTGTCATGTCGCAAAGAATCGAGATTGATCTCACTCAAATTGAAAGCCGGTTTTCAAGCATTGGCAGCACAGCCAATATTTCTATTTCCGAATTCCGTGCTCAGATTGATCTCATCCGTATCGACATCGCACAGGCCTTTCAGCAGGACCCGCTTATCCTTGACCTTGACGGCAATGGCATCGACATCACCAGTCTGCAGGACGGTCAACAGTTTGACATTGATGGCGATGGCAACATTGATCAAACCGCATGGATCCGCGGCAATGACGCACTTCTTGCCCTTGATCGCAATAAAGACGGCAAAATCAATAACGGCGCCGAATTGTTTGGTGATCAAAACGGGGCCGCAGACGGCTTTGCCGAACTGGCCAAATTTGATGACAATCAGGACGGAAAGATTGATGCCAATGACGCCGTTTTCAGTGCGTTAATTTTGCTGCGCGCCAATGGTGAACAGGCAACCCTGATGGACGAAGGCATCACATCAATTTCACTTTCCATGATCACGCCAATTGATCAGCGCCTTATTGGGGGCGATCTGGTCGCAACGTCGCACTTCACCCGCGATGACGGAAGCATTGCCACCGTTGGCGAAGTTCTTTTTGACGTAAAAGCCTGATCCCCCCCTTGGTCACCTCGTCCACTCGTGACATCAGGCGGGCCGGCTTAGCCTGTTTGAAATTTCATACAACTGCCGCACGATGCTGCGTTCATCGCCCAAAACGGCTATCTGATTTGGCGGCGACTGGCTAGGCTCAGGACCTTTCTATAGCCCCCTTCTGCTCCACATAATGAAACGCAAAGATAAGCGTTTCATATTTTGGACAGAATGCTTTGCGAAAAACCGCAGTCGCCACGGGGAAGCCTTGTGCAATAAAGCCTTATGTGATTTACCCGTGGGGAGAGGCGATGGGGGTTATCCCCCCTTTGAAATCAAAGTCTGGAGAAACTATGCTGCGCAGAACCCTTTTTGCCGCGTCACTGGCATCCGTTATTTTTGCTTCCCCTGTCATGGCACAGGACGCTGCACCGACCGAAGATCCGGTCGTTGCGACGGTCAATGGTGAGGAAATCCTGGAATCTGAAGTTCGCGCGACCCAGGCGGGTCTGCCGCAACAGTATCGCCAGCTTCCGTTTGAAATGCTCAAACCGACACTCGTTGATCGCGAAATCAATCAGCGTTTGCTGATGATCGCAGGCCGTGATGCCGGTCTTGCCGATGACGAAGAAGTCAAAGCACGCGTTGATGCACTTGAACGCCGTGTCATTGCCGAAACGTTCCTTGATCGTGAAATCGCAAAATCGGCAAGCGAAGACGCTATCAAAGAACAATACGAAGAATTCCTGAAAACCAACGAGCCAGAACCGCAGGTTCACGCCCGTCATATCCTGCTTGAGAACGAAGAAGACGCCAAAGCCATCATCACCGAACTTGATGACGGTGCGGACTTCGCCGAACTCGCCAAGGAAAAATCGACCGGTCCATCCGGCCCGAATGGTGGCGACCTTGGCTTCTTTGGCAGCGCCGACATGGTTGCACCATTTGCCGAAGCAGCCTTTGCCATGGAGCCAGGCACCTACAGCAAAGAACCGGTTCAGACCCAGTTTGGCTGGCATGTGATCATGGTTGAAGAGAAAAAAGAAGGCACCCAACCGTCGCTTGAAGAAGTTCGTCAGCAGATGGTTGGTGAGCTGACCCGCAAGGCAATTGACGATCTTGTTGAAAGCCTGCGCGCAGATGCAGACATCGTCAACAATGCCCCAATGCCCGCCGAAGGCGATGCACCGGCAGAAGAAACCAAAGAATAACTGATACGGGCTTTGCCCATCAGGTTTCTGATGCAAACAGGTTCCCAACGGGGCGAGGCACATTGCTTCGCCCCGTTTTTTTTTAAGATAATGTCCCGTTCTGTTGCTTGCTTTTCACCACCATTGCGGCAGGATGGACAGATGTCTCTTTGACCAACACCATTTGAAGGAAATGATACAAATGGGTGCGACTTCCGTTTCTCCGCTTGCCCCTGCGGCCTTTCCCGAACTGCCGGCCATTGCCGGTGTCAAACTGCACACCGCAACGCTTGGCATCCGTTACAAAGGCCGACCGGATGTGTTTCTGGCCGAACTTGATCCGGGCACACAGGTTGCCGCAGTGTTCACCACATCGACCACCGCATCAGCAGCAGTACGTTGGGGCCGCGAAGCCCTTAAGGGTGGCACCGCACGGGCATTTTTTGTCAACGCGGGCAATTCTGTTGCCTTTACCGGCAAGGCTGGCGAGAAATTTGTCGCAGACAAGGTCGAAACTGCGTCAAAGGCACTGGGGTGTGACAAAGCGGAAATCTTTACCGCGTCAACCGGTGTAATTGGCGAACCAACCACGGCCAATCGCATCACCGATGCCATGGGCGACTTGCTTGCCAATGATGCCAGTTGGCTTGATGCTGCCAAGGCCATCATGACGACTGACACCTTCCCAAAGGGCGCCTCGGCAACCGCGAAAATCAACGGCACCACGGTTTCGATTTCCGGCTTTGCCAAGGGATCGGGGATGATCGAACCAAACATGGCAACTATGCTTGGTTTTATTTTCACCGATGCGGCCATCCCGCATGCGGTTCTTCAGGCAGTTTTGGCCGATTGCAACAACCGCAGCTTCAATGCCATCACGGTTGATAGCGATACATCAACGTCCGATACGGTCCTTCTGGCAGCAACCGGCAAGGCGGGCAACGATGCCGTTTCGGGTATGGATGACCCGGCATTGACCGAGTTCAAAGACGCCCTTGAAGGCGTACTGCGTGATCTTGCCCATCAGATCGTGCGCGACGGCGAAGGTGCGACCAAATTCATCACGGTAAATGTCACAGGTGCGGTCAGCGAAAAAGAAGCCAAGATTGCCGCCAAGGCGATTGCAAATTCGCCGCTGGTCAAAACCGCGATTGCCGGTGAAGACGCCAACTGGGGCCGTATTGTCATGGCGGTTGGGAAATGCGGTGTCACCGCTGATCCCAACAAACTGACCATTTCAATTGGCGGTATTGCGCTGGCCAAAAATGGCGAGCGCGTCGAAGATTACGATGAAACCCCGGTTGAAGCGCATATTAAGGGTCAATACATCGATATCGTTGCCGATCTTGGGTTTGGTGATGGGGCGGCCACCGTCTGGACCTGTGACCTGACGCATGGCTATATCTCGATCAATGCGGATTACCGTAGCTGATCACCTTAACTGATCAAAGGCCACGACCAACCGCACAAACAAAATGCCGCCTGTCACAGGCGGCATTTTTCGTTTTGCGCTGGATCGATCAGAGATGTGATCATCTGCGTCCGGGAATATTGCCGTTCAGAACCAAACCAACATTTGCCCCTTCAAGTTCCACATCGCTTAAGTCTGTGTCGCCAAAGGCAACCCCGGCAACGTTTGCCTTTGTCAGGTTTGCGCCCTTCATTTGTGCTTCATCGAAAACCGAGTTCCGCAAATCGGCCTGTTCAAAATTCGTGTTTGTTAAATCCGCGCGCCACATCGTGCCTGTCTTGACACCTTTTTTGTCGCGCTGATCAATCCCGCCGAACTTCACCCCTTGAAAAATGGCTTCGCTGCAATCGGAATTGGCCATTCGAACGCCATCCATCACAGCCCCGTTCATACGGACTTTCTTCATGTCCGCGTCACGCATGGAGCACATGGCAAGGATCGTATCGACGAACAATGCCCCGCGCAGGATACATTTATCAAAGCAGGCCCCCGACAGGTCCAGACCGGAAAAATCAAGCCCGGTCAGATCCCGCCCAACCGCAATCATGGGCGCACCGTTTTTTCCGTCTGATAGCAGCCACTCACTATGGCCATTCACCAGATCGCGAATATCGTCCACCAGTGGCGCTGACGACGTTCCACCACCGATTGAATTTGATGTATTGGATTGGGACAGGTCGACATTCGTCATGTCAACGTTGCGAAGGTTGGCCCCACTTAAATCCGCACCGACCAGATTACATTCCGCAAGTTTTGCCCCCTTAAGGTTCGCATTGCGTAACTTTGCCCCATTGAGGTTACAGCCGGTTAAATCGGCACCTTCAAGGTTCACAGCAAACATGTTCGCATCACTAAGATCAGTTTTTGAAAGGCTCGCCCCGGACATTCTGGCACCGGTCAGGTTGGCCCCCCACATCATCGCCCCTTCAAGATCGGTACTGGTCATGTCGGCGGCCTTACTGACCGGGCGTTCCTGCGAACCTTCGACAATCACCATGATGCCAGCACGCAGGTCAATGCCGCTCAGATTGGCGTAGCGCAGCTTGGCGCGCGCCATGTTCGCACCGCGCAGATCAGCCCGCTGGAAACTCGACCTTTCAAGATCGGCCTCCACGAAGTTGGCCCCAAACAAATCACAAAAATCGAAACAGACTTTATGGGCGGTCGCTTGAATGAAATTCGCACCGGGTAGAATGGCGTCCTGGAGGCTGATTTTGCTCATTTTTATGCGCGACAGGTTGGCACTGCGCATTTGCATGCGCCGCCCACCTGGCTTTTGATTGAGATACAGTTGATGCATTTTGATGGCATCAATCAGATCTGAACGCGAATCCATCTTGCAAATATTCCCCGACCGCTAAATTACCATTCTTGAATTAAGCAGACAGAATGCAACAGTTTCGCCGTAACGCAATGCTTTTAACGCCTTGCAAAACCGTAATATTCTTTTGATGTCGGGGATTCGTTTTTAATCGGGCATCGCATGACACCCCGAAAGCCAGCAATAGCAAGGCACTGCCAGAGACCTATTCCGGGATGGTTCCGGTCAGGATTGCACCGATATTTGCACCGCTTAAATCAACATCGACAAGATCGGTATCACCAAAAGAAACACCCGAAATATTGGCGTTCTTCAAGCTGGCACCTTTCATCTTCGGTGCGTCGAAAACAGCATTGCGCATATCGGCCTTTGAGAAATCGGTACCGCTTAGGTCCGCACGCCAAACCGAACCGGTTTTTTTACCCTGACCATCAAGCTGCGCGACACCGCCGAACTTGGCGCCCTGAAAAACAGATTTGGCGCAAACTGCGTTTGACAGTCGAATGCCGTTCAAAATCGATCCGTTCAGCCGTGCACGCGATAAATCTGCATTGCGCATTGATGACATCGCAAGAATCGTATCAACGAACAACGCGTTGCGCAAAATACAGTCATCAAAGCAGGCCGCCGATAAATCCAGTCCGGAAAAATCCATTTCGGTCAGGTCACGTCCGGTCGCATTCAAAGGCGTTCCGGTCTGTCCGTTGCTGGCCAGCCATTCGCTATGGCCGTTGACCAATTCTCGAATATCATCGGGCAAGGGGGTAACCGCTTTGCTGCCAATGGAATTGGCGATATTTGCCTGTGAAAGATCAACACCGGCCAAATCGACATTGCGAAGGTTCGCCCCTGTCAAATCGGTGCCGACCAGAAGGCTGTCCTTAAGCCGTGCCCCTTTGAGGTTGGCGTTTTTAAGCTTCGCCCCGGACAGGTTACACCCGGTCAAATCCGCACCCGCCAGATTGACCGCAAACATGTTGGCGTCGCTCAGGTCTGCATCGACCAAGCGTGATCCCGACATGTTGCTTTCGGCAAAATTGGCCCCCGAAAGCATCGACCCTTCCATATCCGCGTTGGCAAGATCGGTGGCGCGTTTGACTTTTCTTTCGCGCCCGCCGTCAACCACCACCATCACACCGGATCGAAGGTCAGCCCCCTTAAGGTTGGCATTGCGCAATTTGGCGCGCGCCATGTTCGCACCGCGCAAATCAGCCCGGACAAAGCTTGACCCTTCAAGGTCGGCTTCGACAAAGTTGGTGCCAAACAAATCACAAAAATCAAAACAGACGTCGCGGATGGTTGCCTGAATAAAATTCGCACCTGGCAGAACGGCATCTTCAAGGCTGATTTTGCTCATCTTGATGCGTGACAGATTGCCATTACGCAACTGCATGCGACGGCCCCCGGGCTGCTTCGTCACATAGAGTTGGTGCTTCTTAATGCCATCAATTAATTCTGCGCGTGATGTCATTTACTGGGCCGAATCCCCGGTCATTTAACAGTCTTGTTCTACGTTAATTAGAATATTCTTTAAGTCTACTCCTACTCGCGCATCAACAGTCTTACAAAATCTGACATTTCCCAAAAATATCGCGTGTTTATAAATATTTAGACGCTATCTCATATACAACCCCGCAGGGCGGCAGCACCTTTGACAGCGCGACTATAGGCACAGCAGTCTCATAAACACGATATCGTTGCCACCTCCCAATTTTAAAGTGGGCCGTATTGGCGCGATTCGCAATAATCCCAAAGTCGCGGGTTCCCCAAGCCGCCTTGTCATACGTCTGATCAAGGACCATCTGCAAAAGATTGCTTTCTCCAAAATTGCTGCGCAGGGTCAATGCATCACATTCTGTTTGTCGACGACGACGCCAACGTTTTGCAGGGGCTCCGACGGCGCCTGAAAACTTTACGGCCAGACTGGAACCTTCATTTCGCCAATAGCGGTTCTGCGGCCCTCGGCATGGCAAAAGACCAATCCTTTGATGTCATTGTCACCGACATTCAAATGCCGGGAATGGACGGGGTGGCGCTGCTGGAAGAAATGCAGAAAATCCAGCCTGATGCGGTTCGGATCATTTTAACCGGGCACGCCAGCAACGATTCCTATCTGCGGACCATCGGCCCCGCGCATCAGTTCCTTAGCAAACCCTGCGACAATCAAACCCTGCTTGATAGCATCGAAAATGCGCTTAGCCTGCGCCAGCGGCTGCAAAGCCCGGAGATGCGGACATTGGTGGCAAATGCCAAAAGTCTGGCGTCTCCACCCGATACCTATCTGCAGCTTCAATCATTGTTCAACACCCCGCACTATTCGCCTGAAAGCGTGTGCAAGATTGTTGAAGCCGACATTGCACTGACCACCGAGGTCCTGAAACTTACCAATTCATCCTATTTTGCCATTACGCAAAAAGTCTCCTCGGTTTCCCATGCTGTGCGGATGCTCGGCATGGAGACGCTTAAGGCGCTTGCACTGTTTATTGGCGTTTACCGCGGCTTTGACGGCCCCAGAAATCAGGCGGCGAACCTGAAACGCCTATGTCACCGAAGCCAGCAAATTGGTGTCACAGCGGCATTGATTGCCGAATATGAAAAACTGCCGCGCGAAGTGTGCCATGCCGTCCCATCAATCGGCATGCTGAGCCATATCGGCACCCTGATCCTCTATGCCAATCGCCCCGATGAAATGAAGCTGGTGACCGACCGGGTTGAACAGGAAAACATCCCGATTGAAAAGGCAGAAGAAGAACAGTTTGGTGCAGGGCATCCTGAAATCGGGGCCTATCTTTTGGGGTTATGGGGGTTTCCTGCCCCGGTTATTCAGGCAGTTGCCTATCACCACCGCCCGATGGACTTGCCTCATAAGGAAATGAATGCAGTTACCGCAATCTATGTCGCGCAACATTTGACCCGCGAGATCGCCATTATTGATGCCGGGGGTGCGGTCGAAAGCGACATTGATTTGGCCTATCTCGAACAGATCGGAAAAGCGTCACGTATCGAGGAATGGACCAGCATTGCGCGGATCGTCTCGGGAAAATACAAGCAACTGACCAACGACTAAGCCGTGGTCAACCAAGGCCAGCCTGCAACGCAGCCGTTTGCATTAACGCGGCGCGAACAAAATGACGCCCGCCCCGACAAGACAAATCGCCATACCGCTTAAATCCCAACGATCAGGCACAGCGCGCTCGACAATCCACAGCCAGAAAACAGATGCGGCAATATAGACCCCGCCATAAGCCGCATAAGCCCGCCCGGCAAAGGCCGCATCAACACGGGTGAGTAACCACGCAAAGACAATCAGCGACGCAATCCCCGGAATGACCCACAGAACCGACTTGCCCGATTTCAGCCACGCCCAAAAGGCAAAGCATCCGGCAATTTCGGCAAGTGCTGCTGCGATATAGGCCGCAACGGTCTGCATCACGTCCCCTTTGGCTCAAACTAATAGGTCTTTGGCCCTAAAATGCCGGACGCATGTCACCGGCATATTTTCCGGCCCAGTTGGTCAGAACCGGTGTCAGGTATTTCTTAAGCTTTTCTGCCTTGGCATCATCAATCACGCCATGCTGACGCAAGATGGCGCCCATTGCGACCTCGGCCCCGCGTTGCGTGCCATCGTCGATTTTAAGTGCCACACCAAGTCCCTGCTTGGGGAAGGCGGCGCAATAAACGCCCTCGGCTCCGACCTTAACCAGTGCGTCTTCACCGCATTCTTCCATGATCCCGGTACAGAAACGACCGGTCCCGGCCACCATAAACGGTGCTGCGGCACAGCCCTTACGGATGCGTTTGATCGCCTCGATGCGTTTGGCGTCCAACCCGGATGGATCGGCCATACGCGCCATGGCCAACCCAAGATCGCGCAACCGCATGCCAATCACCGGAATGCCACAGCCATCAATACCGCGCGGGGTCGATGACAAATCACAATCACCCATCTCCTCAAGCACCTTGATCAGGCGTTGCTGAACCGGATGAGACTCGTTGATATAACCTGCCGGGGTATCGCCCAGATGCTGCGCTGTCGTCAGAAACCCGGAATGTTTCCCCGAACAGTTGTTATGCGCCTTGGTCAAGGTGATCTGATCACCAGCCTGTTTGATCCCGGCGGGTGGATGGATAGAATAATGCGGCGCACATTCAAGCATTTCGACCGACAACCCGATATGTTCAAGCCATGCCTTAACCGTATTGGCGTGTTCTTCCTCGCCATTATGCGATGAACAGGCCAGCGCGATATGCTTGTCCTCAAGCTTGAAGGCGTCCGCCGCCCCGCTTTCGACCAAGGGGATTGCCAGCAATGGTTTGATTGCCGAGCGCGGATACATCAACGCATCAATATCGCCGCCCTCAGCCACCACCGTGCCATCGGCCTTCATCACGACATACCGCCCGCGATGGAAACTTTCGACCATCGATCCACGGGTGGCTTCGACAAGGATCGGGTTGGCTGCGTGCGACATCATTGTGCTCCGGCATTGGTGGGACGGGATCAGAACGTCATCTTCCTATGCCCAAACCCGCCCCCAAAAGCAAGCACAGCACGTCATGCACGCCAAACTTGGCCAATGCGATCAAATGGCCTTTGGCAAGGGGATTGCCGTGTGATTCTTATATTCCTTGAGCACCAAACTGGATTGCACATCGCGCACATTGGGCATTGAAAGCAACTGATGAGTGACAAAATCACCAAAACTTTCGATGTTGCTGGCCACCGCAACCAGCAGGAAATCCTGCCGCCCGGTCATTGCCCAGCATGACAGGATTTCGGGAAGGTCATTCATCGCATGGGCAAAATCCTCTGCACCGGCTTCGGTGTGGCGTTGTAGGCGCACCTGAATGGTCGCCAGAACGCCAAGCCCAACCTTTTTGCGATCCAGCAACGCCACCTGTCGGCGGATCACCCCGGATGCTTCAAGCTGTTTGACCCGTCGCAAACACGGGGATGGCGACATGCCGACCTTTTCGGCAAGTGCGACATTGCTGATCCCGGCCTCATTTTGCAGAATCTGCAAAATACGGATATCGGTCACGCTTAAGCTCAGATCGGTCATTATACGCCCCACACTATCCATTTTAAGTCACTTTTATTCAACCATAACGCAAAATGGTATTTTATTCGCCAGAAAATGACATGGAATTTGATGTAAAATATCCGCTGTAAATTGGCATCAGAACCCGAAAGAGGACCAGCCATGACTCAGGGAAACGATCTGCGAGGCGATTACAGCCACATCGAAGATGACTATACCATTGCGCAAGACTGGCAGTCGTATAACGAGGCTGAACATGACCTGTGGCGTAAGCTTTATGCCCGTCAATCGGCCATTCTGCCAGGCTATGCCGCCGATGATTACATTACCAACTTGTCAAAGCTGGATGCGGCCGACGGCATCCCGCATTTTGGCCGGGTCAGTGAACAGCTTTTTGCCGCAACCGGCTGGCAACTGGTTGCGGTTCCGGGGCTTGTGCCGGATGACGTGTTTTTCGACCACCTTGCCAATCGCCGCTTTCCGGTGACTGTCTGGCTGCGCACACCAGAAGAAATGGATTATCTGGTCGAACCCGACATTTTCCATGATTTCTTTGGTCATGTGCCAATGCTCTATGACCCGGTCTTTGCCGATTATCTTGCAGCTTACGGTGCCAAGGGGCCGGAAGCCATTGCCACAGGCGGGCTTAAGAACCTTGCGCGGATGTACTGGTACATGGTCGAGTTTGGCCTGATCATGACCGATCATGGCTTGCGGGCCTATGGGGCAGGCATGTTGTCATCGCAAACCGAAACTATTTACTCGGTCACAGACCCGACGCCAAACCGCGTGGGCTTTGATCTTGAACGGGTAATGGCGACCGATTACGCAATTGATGATTTCCAGAAAACCTATTTCGTTCTGGACAGTTATGATCAGTTGTTTGATGCGATGAAAACGCCCCTCGCCCCGATCTATGAGCGATTGGTCAGCACACCGTCGATCAATCCAGAAACCACCTTATCAACGGATCGGCTGTATCACGTTCATGGTGATTCAAATCGCACCATCGAACTTGGCAGAGCCCGCCAGATGCAACAACGCCCTGCGTAACAGGCAGGGCGCGTTCGCGTCATGAGATATGAATTGGCAAGGGTGCTAACAGGTGCTGATGGCTTTGCCGAGCACGCGGTTAAGCTGTTCAAGCACCACGGTCGGGCTGGCATCCTTGCTGATGAAGTCGGCCGCCCCCAGCGCATCTGCCTGTGCGCGGGTATCGGAATCATAATGCGCGGAAAAGAAGAATACCGGTACATTGGTCGCATTGGGATACCGGCGGCGGATTTCACAAAAAGCTTCAAATCCGCTCATGCCGGGCATCTCGATATCCAGAATGATGGCGCGCGGATAAAGCCCGTCAAGCTGATCAATCAGATCATCGGCACAGTCAAAACTTGCCACGTCATATCCGGCACGGCGCAGCACCGTTTCAAGAGCTGCTTTGGCACTGGGACTGTCGTCGGCAAAGGCAACAAGCCCGTCAGGACTGGCTTGCGACGGCATGGCGCTGAGCGCGTTCATGGATGGCGATACTCCGAGAATTGGGACAAGCACAAATTGACAGATGAAAATGTCAAATTGGTTAAACAGCCCAAATATTTGCGCCTGCGTGCCCTATCTTTTCCATGTTCAGGCCAAAGTATAATGCAGACCGATGGCACGTGATCTGGTTGCTGCTGACCTTTTGGCACAAAAAACAACCGGGATTCTGCCATTTGACGCTACGGAAAGAAGATCATTCGGCTTTACCCTCCTTCTAAATAGGTATTTCCATGCCTATTTACGGAATTAAAGCCAGATGCTATAAACCGCCATGTCGCAACGACGATATGGCAATATGGTCGGGAATCCGGGCAACCGGTACGATTATGTGAATGCGGTTTGACCCTAGTATCATTAATTCGGAAACTTTCCGACCGGGAGAAAGCATGACAGACCCGCTTAAGCTGGCATCCGAATTTCCGTCTGCTGATTATGCAGCTTGGCGCACCCTCGCCGAGGAAGCCCTTAAAGGGGCGTCGTTTGAGAAAAAGCTCGTCACCAAAACACTCGACGGCTTTGCCCTGCAGCCACTTTATACCAAGGGCGATCAGGATGCCGATACCCGTCTGATACACGACGTGCTCAGCGCGTCGGTTGAACCACGCGAAACGGTGACTGGCTGGGACATTCGTCAACTTCATACGCATCCCGACCCCATCGTCACAAATGCCGCGATCCTCGACGACCTTGAAAATGGTGCGACATCCATCTTGCTTAAGCTTGATGCGGCCGCACGCAAGGGACGCGAAATCAGTTCGGGCGAGGTTGGCGTGGATGGCATTGCCATTCATTGTCTGGCCGATCTTGAATGCACGTTAAGCGACGTTTACACCGACCTTGCGACCATCGCACTTGATGGCGGGGCCGCCGCCATTCCAGCCGCCGCCATGTTGGCCGCCCGCATGACCGATGAAGATGGTGCGAGTGAAGCCGCCCCGGCCTTTAACATTGACCCCATCGGAACGCTTGCCAGCACCGGAACCCTGCCCTGCTCCACCGACGACGCATTACGCCAAACCGCAAACATTACTGCCGAACTGATTGACCTGTTCCCGATGGGCACGGCAATTTCGGTCAATGGCGCGCCCTATTACAATGCCGGTGCCACCGATGGGCAGGAGCTTGCCTGTTTGCTGGCATCTGGTGTCGCCTATTTACGCGCGCTGACCGATACCGGCATGGCGGTTGATCAGGCCGCCGGTGCGATGGTGTTTAACGTCGCCATTGGCACGGATTTCTTTGCCGGGATCGCCAAACTGCGCGCCTTGCGCCTGATGTGGACCCGCATTCTGGCCGCATCGGGTGCCGAAGACGCCTCAATTTCGATCAATGCCGTCTCGGCTGAAATGGCGATGAGCAAGGTTGATCCATGGGTCAATATGCTGCGCACGACGGTGACAAGCTTTGCCGCGGGTCTGGGCGGGGCTGATAGTGTTGTCTGCCTGCCTTATGACCATTTAATCGGCCTGCCCGATGGGTTTACCCGACGTATTGCGCGCAACACACAATTGATCCTGCAAGAAGAAAGCAACGTTCACCGGGTGATTGATCCGGCGGGGGGCGCATGGTTTATCGAAAACATGACCCGCGATCTTGCAAAGGCCGCATGGGCCAAGTTCCAGTCGCTTGAAGCATCCGGTGGCATTGTCGCCGCCCTTGCCAACGGCGGTTTGAAAAAAGACATTGAAGCCGTTTGGCACACGCGTGAAGAACGCGTCGCAAACCGGCGCGATCCGCTGACCGGTGTTTCGGAATTCCCCAATATTGCCGAAGCCAAAGTCACCTGCGATGCGCCCGACCTTGATACCATTCAAGCCAATGGCAAGGCCCGCCAAACCAAATACACCGAAACGGTTGGCGCGACACTTTCCAGTTTGATGGAGGCTGCGCGCAAAGGGGCAACCATCGGTCATATGTATACCGATCTTTATGGCACCAGTGCCGCGACGACGGTTCCGGCCCTGACCCCGCATCGTTTGTCCGAACCGTATGAGACATTGCGCAAACGTGCGGATGGCTACAAGGCCAAAACAGGCACCTTCCCGCAAATCTTTCTGGCCAATCTGGGCAAGGTTGCCCAGCACACTGCACGTGCAATGTTTGCCCGGAACTTCTTTGAAGCCGGCGGGATTGAAGCCATCACCAACACCGGTTTTGCCGATGCCAAATCAGTTGCAAAGGCCTTCACCGCGTCGGGTGCCAAAATCGCGGTGATTTGTGGGTCTGACCCGCAATATGGCGATATGGCTGCCGATGTTGCCAGTGCCCTTAAGAATGCTGGGGCATCACTGGTCTATCTTGCCGGTCATCCGGGCGATGCGCGGGCCGAATATGAGGCCGCGGGCATTGATGACTTTATTTACGTCGGCACTGACGTTCCTGATACCTGCCGAACGGCAATGGATCATTTATCTGGCGCACGGGGGGATAAATAATCATGACCCGCATTCCTGATTTCTCCGACCTTCCCCTATTTGACGGCGCAACGGCCGCGACCAAAGACCCGTTTGAGGCAACGCCATGGACCACGCCCGAAGGCATCGACGTCAAACCGACCTATGGCCCGTCTGATCTGGATGGCCTTGATCACCTTGATACCATGCCGGGCATGCCGCCGTTTTTGCGCGGCCCTTACCCCACCATGTATGTCCAGCGCCCCTGGACCATTCGCCAATATGCCGGTTTTTCGACCGCCGAAGAATCCAACGCGTTTTATCGCCGTAACCTTGCCGCCGGGCAAAAGGGCCTGTCGATTGCCTTCGACCTTGCCACCCACCGCGGCTATGACAGCGACCATCCCCGTGTTGCCGGTGATGTCGGCATGGCCGGTGTGGCGATTGACAGCATCTATGACATGCGCACCCTTTTTGATGGAATTCCGCTTGATGAGATGTCGGTATCGATGACCATGAACGGTGCAGTTTTGCCGATCATGGCGCTTTATATTGCGGCTGCCGAAGAACAGGGCGTTGCAAGCGAAAAGCTTTCGGGCACCATTCAGAACGACATCCTCAAAGAATTCATGGTGCGCAACACCTATATCTATCCGCCGAAACCCTCGATGCGGATCATTTCGGACATCTTTTCGTTTACGTCGCAAAACATGCCGAAATTCAACTCGATCTCGATTTCCGGCTATCACATGCAGGAAGCCGGGGCGACGGCTGATCTTGAACTGGCCTATACGCTGGCCGATGGTATTGAATATGCCCGTGCTGGGCAGGCTGCTGGGTTGCCGATTGATAAATTTGCGCCGCGTTTGTCGTTCTTCTGGGCGACGGGCATGAATTTCTTTATGGAAATTGCCAAGATGCGGGCTGCGCGCATGATCTGGGCCAAGATGATCAAACAGTTTGATCCGCAAAACCCCAAGTCACTGTCGCTACGCACCCATAGTCAGACATCAGGCTGGTCGCTTACCGCCCAAGATGTGTTTAACAATGTCATCCGCACTTGTGTCGAGGCCATGGCATCGACACAGGGCCATACCCAGTCGTTGCACACCAATGCCCTTGACGAAGCATTGGCCTTGCCGACCGATTTCTCGGCCCGGATTGCACGTAATACCCAGCTGTTTTTGCAACAGGAAAGTGGCACGACCAATGCCATCGATCCATGGGGTGGGTCGTATTATGTCGAACGCCTGACCCGCGATTTGGCGGAAAAGGCATGGGCCCATATTGCCGAGGTCGAAGAACAGGGCGGCATGGCCAAGGCGATTGAGGCCGGTATTCCCAAAATGCGTATCGAAGAAGCCGCCGCACGCACACAGGCCCGCATCGATAGTGGTCGTCAGACCCTTGTCGGGGTTAATAAATACCGCGTTACTGATGACCGCCCGGTCGATGTGCTTCAGGTCGATAACGCCGAAGTCCGCCGTCAGCAAATCGCCAAGCTTGAACGCCTGCGGGCAGAACGTGACGATGGCGCGGTAAAAAGTGCGCTGACGGCGCTGACAAATGCCGCCGACAGTGGCGAAGGCAACCTTCTTGAACTTGCCGTTCAGGCCGCACGCGCCAAATGCACGGTCGGCGAGATTTCAGATGCGCTTGAAAAGGTTTATGGCCGTCATCAGGCGGTTATTCGTTCCATCGCGGGAGTCTATAAAACCGAAGTCGGGGCGGATAACGAGGCCCTTGCCAAGGTGGATCGCCTGATCAAGACGTTCGAGGAAAACGAAGGTCGCCGTCCGCGTATCCTGATCGCCAAGATGGGTCAGGACGGGCATGACCGGGGTCAGAAAGTCATTGCAACTGCCTTTGCCGATCTTGGCTTTGACGTAGATATCGGCCCGCTGTTCCAGACGCCAGAAGAGGCGGCAAAACAGGCTGTCGAAAACGATGTTCATATTGTCGGTGCAAGTTCCCTTGCCGCAGGTCACCTGACATTGGTGCCGCAACTACGTGCCGAACTTGATAAACTTGGCCGCGAAGACATCATGATTGTTGCGGGGGGCGTCATCCCGCCACAGGATTTCGACAAACTGTTCGAAGCCGGGGCCGAGGCGATCTTCCCACCGGGAACGGTGATTGCCGAAGCGGCATCCGACCTGCTAGAAAAGTTAAATCAGGCTGGCGACGAAGCGGCATAGCAGCACAGTTACAAGGACAGGCGGTGAAAGAAACTCTGCGCACCATACCGGCGGGTTCGGGCGGCACTGTCAGCCCGCGCAAGGCTGTGCGCCGACGTGTCCTGACGACCGACCAGATTGTCGAAGGTGTGCTTGGCGGTAATCGTACCATCCTTTCACGTGCGATCACGCTGGTCGAAAGCCGCAATGCCAAACATTTTGATCAGGCACAGGCCGTTCTGGCCCAACTGATGCCCCACACAGGCGGGTCACAGCGCATTGGCATTACTGGCGTTCCCGGTGTTGGCAAATCCACCTTTATCGAGGCCTTTGGCAAAAACCTGACCAAGGCGGGCAAAAAAGTTGCCGTGCTTGCGGTTGACCCCACCAGCGCGCGGACCGGCGGGTCCATTCTGGGTGATAAGACCCGGATGAACGAACTGTCGATTGATCCAAACGCCTATATCCGCCCATCACCAAGCAGCGGCTATTTGGGCGGCGTCAATCGCATGACCCGTGAAACCATTTTGCTGTGCGAGGCCGCCGGGTTTGACGTGGTGCTGGTTGAAACCGTCGGGGCCGGACAAAGCGAAACCATGGTCGCTCAAATGACCGACTTTTTCCTTGTCCTGATGTTGCCCGGTGCGGGGGATGAGCTTCAGGGCATTAAAAAAGGTGTGCTTGAAATCGCCGATCTGATCGCGGTCAACAAGGCGGACGCCGATCCCGCCAAGGCGCGTGAGGCCAAACGTGAATATTCATCGGCCCTTCGCATTCTGCAACCGACCAGCAAGCATTGGCGTCCGCAATCGGTGATGGTGTCATCGCTGATCAATGACGGGCTTGATACCATCTGGGATTTGATCAACCAGCATCGGGTTGTGATGGACAAGGAAGGCGAATTTTCCGCCAAACGTGCCCGTCAACAACGCGACTGGATGTGGAGCATGCTGCGCGATCGGTTGCTAGAAACCTTTACCAAGCGTGATGACGTCGCAGACCGGCTTAAAACGCTTGAGGCGGGCGTGCTTTCGGGCACCACCAACCCGACCGCAGCAGTCGAGGAAATGCTGGGTCTGATCAAAAAAGCCGAGAAGTAAGTCAAAACAAAAGGCCGCGCACGATGTTGCACGGCCCTGGTATTTAAGTCTTTCGTGGCGGAGTTATTTGCTTTTCGCATCAACCTTAAGCTTTTCTTTCAAAACTTTAAGTTTTTCGACCGCCTCGTCAATTTCATGATCAAGATGGGCAAAGCTTTCGCGTTCGTCACGCGGCATAGCTTCGATCTCGTTTAGGGCTTTTTCAACAATATACAGCATTTCGGCTACCTCCTGCTGTGACGTGAAAAGTTTCATCCCATGAACGCGGGCGCGGGATGGAGGGTTCCATATAAACTTCGTTTATTGCTCGGACAAAGACGTCATATGGCACCCCGGCACACGCTCATGGCACGAAACCGGTATCAAAGCATTTCGTCAGGAAGCTGTCTGTTCGAGACGATCTTTGAGAACCTGAAGGCTCTCGGCAGTTGATTTCAGTACGATTTCAAGGCCAGACAGTTTCTCGCGGGCTTCGCGCGAAACAGCTTCAACTTCATCAAAGGCGCTTTCAAAAATATACAGCATGCTTTGTTACTCCTGCCCGATACAAACCATCGGGCGTTTCATTGTTGTTTTTGATGCTGTGAATGTATCCCCCGAATTCGCTGGAAAGGTGTCAGCAATGCGCTTTTTCCGCCTTAATTCACTAATATGCGTCCAACCCTGACAATGCTGGTCTGTGATTTTTCAACGGCATCAATCCATGGTTTATGATAAAAGCCGCCAACTGATTTTATGAAACAGGATGACATCACAATGACGCAGCTGGTGCTTGCACCAATGGAAGGACTTGTTGACTGGCGCGTTCGGCAATTGCTGAGTGCGACCGGCGGGTTCGACCTGTGCGTCACCGAATTTATCCGGGTTTCGCAAAACCTGTTTCCTGCACACGTGTTTCATCGCTATTGCCCGGAACTGCTCAATGGCGGAAAAACCCTTTCAGGCGTGCCGGTTCTGGTCCAACTGATGGGACATGACCCGGAATTGATGGGTGAAAATGCGGCCTTTGCGACAACCCTTGGCGCGCCGGGCATTGATATCAATTTCGGCTGCCCATCCAAAACCGTCAACAAGCACGAAGCTGGCGCATCTCTTTTGAAATGCCCGGATAATCTGTATCGGATCGTGTCAGCCGTGCGCCGTGCAGTTCCTGATCACATACCAGTCAGTGCGAAAGTCCGGCTTGGCTATGCGGACAAGGAACTGTTTCTTGATAATGCGCGCGCGGTTGAAGCCGCCGGTGCGCAGCACCTGACAGTCCATGCACGCACCAAGCTTGAAGGATATAAGCCGCCCGCCCATTGGGAATATCTGGCGCGTATCCGCGAGGCCATTTCAATCGGCATGACCGGCAATGGTGAAATTTGGGACGTCGCAGATTACGAAAAATGCCGGGATGTATCGGGCTGTGACAGCTTCATGATTGGCCGAGGCGCCGTTGCAGCGCCCGATCTTGCCAACCGCATCAAGGCGTTTGAAAACGGCACGCAACGGCCCAAGGAATGCTGGGCCGATGTTTTGGCGATGCTGCTGTCTTATTGCGATCTGATGGATGAAGACGGATCAACTGAAAACCATCAGGCAGGACGTATCAAACAATGGATGGCCCTTATCCGTAAAAGCCACACGCAGGGTGCTGCCTGTTTTGATGAAATCAAACGTATCCGCGCCATCGATGAATTACGTGCCAAATTGCAGCACGACATGACCCTGCCGGAACATCAGCAACAAGACGTTGCGATTGCCGCCGAATAAGAGACGGTCACGATTTCTGACACCAATGCCAAAATGCGAACGGGGTGGTTCATTGAACCACCCCGTTTTCTTGTTGTGTCCGGACCAAAGACCTTAAGCCTTAGGTCCCAAATCCAAAGTCATCGGCATCAAGATCATCGGGATCATGAACGCCCATCAGGGTAACCGATGCATCATTGCCAAGTTCGATCACGACGTTGCCATCGGTATCAAGATGCATGTCGTTCTGGATCTGGTTGAAGTTGTTATAGTTCCACTCCGACAAATCAATGATGTCTTCGCCCGGCGTGAAGTCCGTCACGATGTCATGGCCATCCGCTTTGCCAATCTGGAATTCATCCCAGCCCGTGCCACCGGTCAGCGTGTCATCCCCGGCACTGCCATAAAGATGATCATTACCCGCCCCACCAAGCAGGACGTCATCACCGGCATTGCTCCAAAGCGTATCATTGCCATCGCCACCATCGAGCGTCACATCGCCGTAGCTATAGGTATCGCTGGTCAGATCAATGATGTCATTGCCATCACCGGCTTCGATCACTTCGACACCGCTGATGCGAACATCGTTGTCACCGTCGCTGACATCATCATGCAGGAACAGGGCATCGTTGCCACTGGTCATCTGCAGGGTATCGGTTCCAGCACCACCTTCGAATACGTCGTTGGACTGGTTGTACCCGCCTAGATTGACGTATTCACCGGTGCCGTCATCGCCGCCATCCTCATGGCCCCAACCGTTGCCATTGTGGTTGTCATGGCCCCAGCCATTATCGTGATTATGGCCATCTTCGCTTGGCGAGCCGTCATTAAGCGCGTACCAGCTGTTCCCCCAGGTGTCGTCTGCGTTGTATTGCAGGACGTCATCCCCGGCACCACCATTGAGCACATCTTCACCGTTGCCACCCAGCAACGTATCGGCACCCGAACCACCCCAAAGGGTATCGTCACCTTCGCCGCCATCAAGCACATCATCCCCGGCATTGCTCCAGACGATATCATCGCCCGTGCCGCCCAGAATGGTGACATCACCGTAAGACAGATCGTCACTGGTCAGGTCAATGATGTCATCGCCATTGCCCGCATCGATCACTTCGATGTTGGAAATGCGCGGGCTGGTCCCCGGATCGGTAAGATCATCATCAAGGAACAGGGCATCATTGCCACTGGTCATCGACAGGGTATCGGTCCCGGCGCCACCGTCAAAGATGTCTTCGGAACGGTTATAGCCCGAAAGATTGATCTGTTCGTTGGTGCCGGCCATCCCCGGATCGCCAACGTTTTTGGCCGCGTGGCTGCCGGTCCATGTCGCATCTTTCTGATATTCGATGGTGTCGTCGCCGCCACCGGCATCAATCAAGTCCGAACCCGAACCGCCATTGATCGTATCATCGCCAAGGCCACCCCAGATGGTGTCATCACCACCGTCACCACCCAGAACGTCATTGCCATCAAGACCCGACAGCAGGTTCGATCCATCATCACCAAACAGGTAATCGTTGAAGTTCGAGCCAATCAGATCTTCGATCGAAGACAGCTTGTCACTGCCATCACCGCCGGTCGCGGTGCCGCTTTCAAGGCTGGCTGCAACCGATGACGTTGCATTGGCATAACTTGCCGTATCGCGGCCATCACCACCGCTGAGCGTATCGTGGCCAAGACCCCCGATCAGGGTGTCATTACCGGCGTCTCCATACAGCTTATCATCGCCATTGCCGCCAAGCAGCGTATCGGCATCATCGCCGCCATAAAGCTTGTCGTTGTTTTCGCCACCATCAAGCACATCGTTGCCGTCGCCACCTTTAAGAGTGTCGTCGCCTGTGCCGCCTTCGATGGTGTCATTACCAGCTTCGCCGTACAGCTTGTCCTGGCCCTGACCACCCAGAACGGTGTCATTGCCGTTACCGGCCCAGACACGGTCATCACCTGACCCGCCGTCCAGCGTATCGTCGCCGTCACCACCGGTGATGCTGTCCTGACCGCTGCCACCTTCGACAATGTCATTGCCACCATCACCCGACAGGGTGTCATCGCCATCACCGCCATACAGACTGTCATTCCCGTCCATACCCGACAGCGTGTCCTGACCATTCAGGCCATAAACCGTGTCATCACCGGCAAGGGCGGCAATCGTGTCATTGTTGCTGGTGCCATAAAGCAGATCGTCATACGGGGTCGGGCCCGTTGACTGCTGCACACCGACAAACATGTCGGAATTCAGCTGGCTCATCGAAACACCAACCAACGTCAAGGTACCCTGACCATTAAGGTTAATGACGGTGTTGCCATTGACCTCGCTCATCAGGCCCTGAAGATCGGCCCAGTCATCAACATCAAGCGACGCCAGATTGATCTGATCATCATTGACGTTAAAGTCGGTGACAACCTTATCGCCGGAATTGTTCGATACAAGAATCTGGTCCTCACCAGCACCCCCGGTATAGGTGTCATCCCCGGCACCGCCATCAAGCGTATCATTGCCGGTTCCGCCAATCAGGGTGTCGGCACCATCGGTCCCGGTCAGGGTATCGTTACCTGCACCACCATCAAGAAGGTCATTGCCATTACCACCCGACAGGACGTCATTGCCGTCACCACCGGTCAGCGTGTCATTGCCATCCCCGCCAAGCAACGTATCGTTGCCCGCACCACCATCAAGGGTGTCGTTGCCGTTATCGCCCGACAGAAGATCGTTACCAACACCGCCTGCGATGCTGTCATTGTCGTCGCCGCCATAAATGACGTCGTCGCCACCTTCGCCATCAAGCTTATCTTCGCCGGACGAACCATAAATCGTGTCGGTTTCATCGCCACCGGTGATGGTGTCGTCACCTTCCATGCCGTCGATGTAGTCATCGCCACCGCCGCCATCCATGACATCGTTGCCGCTGCCGCCGATCAGGGTGTCATTGCCCGCGCCGCCCGCGATAACGTCATGGCCTTCGTTACCATCAAGGGTATCGTCGCCGTCACCGCCCGATACAACGTCATTGCCGCTGCCGCCGGTTATGGTGTCATCGCCATCGCCACCTGAAAGGTTGTCATCGCCTTCCATGCCGTTGATGGTGTCATCACCCGCTCCGCCATCAACCACGTCATTTCCGGCCAGCGCGTCGATGTAATCATCTTCGCTGGTGCCGATCAGAATATCGTCAAACGGTGTTGCGCCACCGTCATTCTCAATCCCGACAAACATGTCGGCAGAAACATCGTTCAGACGCACACCCAGCAACGTGACCGAGCCATTTTCACCCAGATCAATGACCGTGTTGCCATTCACTTCCGAAAGAAGCGGCGCCAGATCGGACCATGTGCTGATATCAAGCGCATCGAGCGAAATCTGATCAACGCTGGTGTTAAAGTCGGTAACGACCTTGTCGCCATCCAGACTGCTGACTTGGATAAGGTCGGCACCTGAGCCACCCGACAGGGTATCGTCACCCGAACCACCATCAAGCGTATCATTGCCATCACCGCCAACCAGACGGTCGGTACCAGCACCACCGTCAAGGACGTCGTCGCCTTTTTCACCATTCAGGTAATCGTCGCCGTTACCGCCGAGCAGCGTATCTTCGCCGTCACCGGTCCAGATCGTGTCATTGCCTTCGCCGCCATCGACGGTGTCGGTGCTGACGTCTGCTTCGACGTTGTCAAACGTGTCGTTGCCATCGCCAAGATCGACTTCATTGTTCTGGCTGTTGCCATAGACGTAATCGTCATGGGCCGAGGCGATGACTTTTTCAAAGTTGGCCAGAATGTCGCCCGCTGCGTCGCCATCATAGGCACGCCCCGCTTCACCGGGCGTACGGGCATTGGCATCGGTTTCGCCAAGGTAAACCTCGACACCGGCATCCGATCCTTCGTAGCTGATGGTGTCACGACCATCACCACCATCAAGGTAATCACCGCCTGCACCGCCTTCGATGGTATCGTCACCCGCACCACCCAGAAGAGTATTGGCACCGTCAGACCCGGTCAGGATATCATTCCCGTCCGAACCAATAACGTTTTCAATGCTGCTGATGGTATCGGATCCGGTCGCATCAGATGTCGCCGTACCCGCACCAAGATCAACTGTCGCGCCGTCTGCGGCAGTCATATCAAGAGTATCTTCGCCATCGCCACCGGCCAGCGTATCGTCACCCGCCCCCGCAATCAGGCTGTCATTGCCAGCGCCCGCATCAACAACGTCATTGCCCGCACCATCATTGATGGTATCGGCACCATCACCACCGGCCAGCGTATCATCGCCTGCACCGGCCAGAATATGATCGTCCCCGGCACCGCCATCAACGATGTCGGCACCTTCGCCGCCATCAAGCGTGTCGTTGCCGTCACCACCGTCAAGGACGTCGTTCCCGGCATTGCCCGACAGCGTATCGTTGCCTGCACCACCGGTCAGGGTGTTATCACCATCCGACCCGGTCAGGGTATCGTTGCCATCCGAACCAATCAGGTTTTCGATGCTTGAAAGTTTGTCGGTGTCACCATTGGCAAGCTCGGCAATACCGGTCGAAAGATCGGCATCAACCACAGCACTCGAATTGCTGTAATCAGCTGTATCCGTGCCATCACCACCGGCAAGGGTATCGTTACCCGCACCACCGGCAAGGGTATCGTCGCCCGCCCCACCGGTCAGGATGTTATTGCCCGCCCCACCGCTGATCGTGTCGTCATGATCCGACCCAACGACGTTTTCAATGGTGTACAGGCTGTCATTGCCCGCACCGCCGGTGGCTGTGTAATTTGCAAGATCGACAGTCACACCCGACGTGGCGTCGTCATAAAGGGCGGTATCGTTATCGCCCTGACCCACCAGAATGTCGTCGCCTTCGCCACCGCGCAGCTGATCGTTACCTGTGCCACCAACCAGCGTGTCATTCCCAACACCGCCGTCGATCAGGTCATCGCCATAACCGCCATCAAGATAATCATCACCGGCACCGCCGTGAATATTGTCATGGCCAAGTTCACCACGGATCGTGTCATCGCCCGCATTGCCCCAAAGGGTGTCGGACCCCGAACCACCATTAATGGTGACATCGCCATAGGCAATCGTATCGCTGGTCAGATCAACAACGTCATCGCCCGTACCCGCATTGATGACTTCAACCCCGTCAAGTCGGGCACCATCAGTGGTCGTATCTTGAACGACGGTGTCAAAGCTGATTGAGCGGACGAAATAATCGCTGCTGTCGGAACCGGACGTGCCATTGGCATAAGGTTCGCTTTCAAACGCGATATAGCGGAATTCAACCGGGTTACCGAAATCATCGGTCACACTGATGTTGGCGGTGCCAACGCTGTTGTTGCTGTAATCAACCGTGCTGTCATCAAGCACGCCCGATGCGACAAGATTACCGTCCGCATCAAAGGCCTGCCAAGAACCAACTTCGCCGCCGCCTTCATTGGCCATCAGGTTGGAAACCTGAACCGTCGCCGTTGTGGCATTTGCGCCAAGATCGACAACGACGGCTTCGCTTTCGCCGCTGTTGCCATCATGGTTGATCTGGCCGCCCGCCGGGCTACCGCCGTTATTGCCAATACCGTTACCATCAAAGGTCACGGTGTCGTCAGCCGCCGCAAGGTTCAGCTTGCCGTCTTCGCCGACATAGGATGTGCCAAAATCAAAGCCATACAGGTTTGCATCCGACCATGCGGCCTGTACATCAGCACTGCTTGCGGAATCTGTCAGGCCAAGGGTCCGGGTTTCAACGGTGCTGGTGCTGGTTTCACCGTCGCCGAGTTTCGAACCGTCAAGGATCAGCGCATCGTTGCCATCGGACATGTTCAGGGTATCGGTGCCTTCACCGCCGATGAACGTATCGTCAGAAATATTTTTCCCGCCAATATCGGCAACATCGCCGGTGCCATCGACATCCGGGCTACCGGTATGTTCGGTGGTATCACCGGATTCTGCGGTATCGTCAGCTTCGAAGTTCAGAACGTCGTTGCCGTCGCCACCATCAAGAGTGTCGTCGCCCGCACCGCCCGACAGCACATCGTTATCGTCGCCACCACTAAGCTGATCGTCACCATCACCACCTGAAAGGGTGTCACTGCCCGTACCGCCATCAATGTCGTCATTGCCTGAACCGCCGGAAATCGTGTCGTCACCGCTGTTACCCAGCAAGGTGTCGTCACCCGCACCACCGTCGACAATATCGTCCCCTGCAAGTGCATCAATGGTGTCATCACCATCCGTGCCCTCAAGGAAATCGTCAAACTGGGTTGCGCCATCGGTGATGTTGTTGAAATCATCAGCACTCAGATCGCCAAGGCCGACACCAACCAGTGTCACCGTGCCACCCGCAGGCAAGTTCAGAACCGCATCGCCGTTGCCATTTTCACTGAGCAGCGGCAGCACGTCACTCCAGCTTTCAAGGCCAAGGTCATCAATCGACAGTTTGTCTTCGCCACGTGTGAAGTCACTGACAACGTCGTGATCCGTGCCATCGCCAAAGATGAATGTATCGGAACCTTCACCACCGGCAACGGTATCATCACCGGCACCACCATCAATGGTGTCATTGCCCGCACCCGCCGCGATGTTGTTATTGGCACTCGACCCGGTGATTTGGTCATCACCAGAACCGGTTGTTACATTTTCAATGCTGGAAAGCTGATCACTGCCGGTTTCAGACGACTGTGCCGTCCCGGCAGAAAGGTCGACTTGCGCATCGCTTGACGCGCCGGACATATCAAGGGTGTCGGAACCGTCCCCACCATCAAGGCTGTCATTTCCCGCACCGGCGATGACCGTATCATCACCCGCACCGGCATTGACCAAATCACTGCCTGCGCCATCGGAAATCACATCGTTGCCTGCACCAGCATCAATCAAATCGATGCCATCGCCACCATCAATGGTATCCGCACCGTCACCGGTCGAAATGGTATCGTCGGCACTGCTGCCCGTGATGGTGTCATCGCCCGAACCGGTTACCAGATTTTCAAATCCGGAAATAACGTCCGAACCGGTTTCGCTGCTGTTGGCCGTACCATCGGCAAGATTGATCGCAATGTCACTTTGGACATCGGACATATCAAGCGTATCGGTGCCATCGCCACCCGACAGGGTGTCATTACCCGCATCGCCAACAACCGTATCGTTGCCTGCACCGGCATTTACAACGTCGTCACCGGCACCACCATTGAGGTGATCATTGCCATCGCCGCCGTCGATGCTGTCATTGCCCGCATTGGTCCAGACCGTGTCATCGCCAGTTCCGGCATCAACCGTCACATCGCCATAGGAATGATTTTCGCTGGTCAGATCGACAACGTCATCGCCATCGCCCGCATTGATGACTTCAACATCAATGATCGACGGGCCTGCTGTGCCGTTTTCATGATCACGATCAAGAATGATGGCGTCATCGCCGCTGGTGCCAACCAGTGTATCGGTATCCGCACCACCATCATAAACATCGTCGCTGAGGCCAAGTCCCTCAAGGTCGGCAACATCGCCGGTGCCATCAACGCCCGGGCTACCAACATGGTCGGTACTGTCACCAGCCTGGCCGGTGCTATCGGCACCAAATTGCAGAACATCGTCACCTGCACCGCCGTCAAGGGTGTCACTGCCTAAACCACCGCTCAGCGTATCGCCGCCGTCGCCGCCTTCAAGCGTGTCATCACCTTCACCGCCGCCGAGTGTATCACCACCATCACCACCGGTAACGGTATCGTCGCCATCACCGCCATCGATGGTGTCGTCGCCATCACCACCCGGCAGGCTGTCATTGCCGCCGGTCGGGATATTCTCCACACCTTCGAAGTCATCCGGGCCAAGGTCAGCAACCGACACGCCCGAAAGTGTCACAGTGCCACCAGACGGCAAAGTAATCACCGCGCCGTCCGGGCCATCAGACAACATCGCCTGCAAGTCGGTCCAGGTCGTGACACCGCTGTCTGGCAATGAAATGCTGTCTTCGCCAATGGTGAAGTCCGTGACCAGATCGTCATCAACGCCATCGTCAAAGACAAAGCTGTCTGTGCCCGTCCCACCGGTCAGGGTATCATCGCCAAGGCCCGCATTGAGTGTATCGGCACCAGCGCCGCCATCAACCTGATCGTTCCCGGCACCACCCAACAGGATGTCGGAGCCCGCACCGCCGTCGATGACGTCATCACCAGCACCACCGTCAACCGTATCGTCGCCCGTTCCCGCAGCAATTTCGTTGGCCGCATCCGAACCGGTAATGACATCAGCACCATCCGAGCCAATGACATTTTCAAATCCGGAAATCGCATCGTCACCGGTTTCAAGGCTGCTTGCAGTACCCGCTGCCAGATCGACATCGGCACCATTCGCACCCGCCATATCAAGGGTATCAGTCCCATCGCCACCGGCCAGCGTATCATCGCCCGCACCGGCCAGAACCGTATCGTCGCCATCACCCGCAGTGATTGTATCGTCGCCAGCACCGCCATCAAGGACGTCGTTTCCGGCACCGCCATCAATTTCGTTTACACCGTCCGAACCGGTGATGGTGTCATCACCTGCTGAACCGGTTACGTTTTCGATATTGCTGATCGTATCGGAGCCAAAGGCATCTGACTGTGCGGTACCGGCATCAAGATCAACCGTCACACCATCGGCATCCGACAGATCCAGAAGGTCCGTGCCATCGCCACCATCAAGGGTGTCGTTGCCAAGGCTGCCTTCGATCACGTCATCTCCTGCACCGGCATTTACAACGTCATCACCCGCACCGTCATGGATCGCATCGTTGCCATCACCGGCGTTGATTTCATCATCGCCTGCACCGGTCCAGACCGTGTCATCGCCAGTTCCGGCATTCACCGTCACATCGCCATATTCATGGGTCTGGCTGGTCAGATCGACAAGGTCATCACCCGCATCAGTATCAATAACTTCGACATCACGGATGGTCGGATTTTCCGAACCATTTTCATGATCGCCATCCAGGATGATCGCGTCACCGCCGGCCGTCCCGACAAGGGTATCGATGCCGGCACCGCCGTCAAATTCATCGTCACTCAGGCCAAGACCATCAAGGTCGGCAACATCGCCAGTACCATCAACGCCCGGGCTACCGGCGTGATCGGTGCTGTCGCCCGACTGACCGGTACGATCTGCTTCGAACTGAAGAACATCGTCGCCATCACCACCCGACAGGGTGTCTGTACCGTCGCCACCGCTCAGGGTGTCGTTGCCGCCACCACCTTCGACTGTGTCATCACCAGCACCGCCGCCAACGGTGTCG